>CAWHKZ010000007.1:0-312770 GCA_963830165.1 uncultured Acidimicrobiaceae bacterium | reverse complement strand
CGTTCGACGAGGTCCTGGAGCTGCTCCACCTCGAGGCCTTCACCTCCACCCCCCCATGCTGATGATGATCCCCGAGGCGTGGAGGCGGCACCGCCACGTGGACCCGGCCAAAATCTTCCTTCTACCAGTTCCACGCGGCGGTGATGGAGCCGTCGGGACGGTCCCGCGCGTCGATCGCCTTCACCGACGGCACCGTCATCGGGGACGTCCTCGACCGCAACGGCCTGCGCCCGGCCCGCTACTGGGTGACCGACGAGGACCTGGTGGTGCTGGCCAGCGAGGTCGGCGTGCTCGAGGTCCCGCCGTCCAAGGTGGTCCGCAAGGGTCGGCTCCAGCCGGGCCGGATGTTCCTGGTCGACACCGAGGCCGGCCGGATCGTCGACGACGACGAGATCAAGGACACCCTGGCCGCCGAGCACCCGTACGCAACCTGGCTCGAGGAGGGTCAGATCGACCTCGCCGATCTGCCGCCCCGCACCATGCTCACCCCCCAGCACGCCTCGGTGGTCGGGCGCCGGACGACTGTTCGGCTACACCGACGAGGAGATGCGCCTGCTGGTGGCCCCCATGGCCAGGAACGGCACCGAGCCGATCGGCTCGATGGGCACCGACACGGCCATCGCCGTGCTGTCGGCGCGGTCGCGCCTGTTGTACGACTACTTCACCCAGCTGTTTGCCCAGGTGACCAACCCGCCGCTCGATGCCATCCGGGAGGAGTTGGTCACCTCGCTGTCGTCGACCCTCGGGCCCGAGGGCAACCTGTTGGAGCCTTCGGCCGAGTCGTGCCGACAGATCATCCTGCCCATGCCGGTCATCGACAACGACGACCTGGCCAAGCTGCTGTACGTCAACGAGGACGGCAGCACGCCGGGCTACTCGGCCTTCGCGGTGGACGGCCTGTTCGGCGGCCAGGGGGGGCGAGGCCCTGCGGGCCGCCATCGAAGACGTCCGCAACCAGGTCAGCGCGGCCATCGAGGAACGGTGCCGACGTCATCATCCTGTCCGACCGCAACTCGACGGCCGAACTGGCACCGATCCCGTCGCTGCTGCTGGTGGCCGCCGTCCACCACCACCTGGTGCGCACCAAGACCCGTACCCGGGTGGGCCTGGTGGTCGAGTCGGGCGACGCCCGTGAGGTCCACCACATGGCCCTGTTGAAGGGCTTCGGCGCGGCCGCCATCAACCCGTACCTGGCCTTCGAGAGCATCGACGACATGATCGCCTCGGGCCTGCTCACCGGGGTCACCCCCCGCCAGGCGCAGAAGAACTACATCAAGGCGGCCTCCAAGGGCATCGTCAAGGTGATGTCCAAGATGGGCATCTCGACGGTGGCCTCCTACACCGGTGCCCAGGTCTTCGAGGCCGTGGGTCTGGCCACCGAGGTGGTCGACGAGTACTTCACCGGCACGGTGTCGCGCATCGGCGGCGTCGGGCTCGACGTCCTGGCCGCCGAGGTGGCCACCGCCACCGCCTGGCCCACCTCGACCGCCCGACCGAACGGGCCCACCGCGAGCGGGAGGTCGGCGGCGAGTACCAGTGGCGCCGCGAGGGGGAGATCCACCTCTTCAACCCGCGGACGGTCTTCAAGCTCCAGCACGCCACCCGGTCCAAGCGGTACGGCGTCTTCAAGGAGTACACCCAGGCGGTCGACGACCAGTCGGCGGCACTGGCCACCCTGCGGGGCCTGATGCGCTGCGCACCGGCGCTGCCCCCGCCGTGCCCCTCGACGAGGTCGAGCCGGTGTCGGCCATCGTGGCCCGGTTCTCCACCGGGGCCATGTCCTACGGGTCGATCTCGGCCGAGGCCCACGAGACCCTGGCCATCGCCATGAACCGGCTGGGCGGCAAGTCCAACACCGGCGAGGGCGGCGAGGACCCCGACCGCTTCACCCCCGACGCCGACGGCGACCGCGGCGCAGTGCCATCAAGCAGGTGGCCTCGGGACGCTTCGGGGTGACCTCCGAGTACCTGGTCAACGCCGATGACATCCAGATCAAGATCGCCCAGGGGGCCAAGCCCGGTGAGGGCGGCCAGCTGGCGGGGCACAAGGTCTACCCGTGGATCGCCAAGACCCGGTTCTCGACGCCGGGCGTGGGCCTCATCTCGCCCCCGCCGCACCACGACATCTACTCCATCGAGGACATCGCCCAGCTCATCCACGATCTGAAGTCGGCCAACCCACCGCCCGGGTCCACGTGAAGCTGGTGGCCGAGGTCGGGTCGGCACGGTGGCCGCCGGGGTGGCCAAGGCCCACTCCGACGTGGTGCTCATCTCCGGCCATGACGGAGGTACGGGCGCCACGCCGCTCACCTCCCAGAAGCACGCCGGCATCCCCTGGGAGCTGGGCCTGGCCGAGACCCAGCAGACCCTGATGGCCAACGACCTGCGTGACCGCATCGTGGTCCAGGTCGACGGGCAGATGAAGACCGGCCGTGACGTGGTCATCGGTGCACTGCTGGGCGCCGAGGAGTACGGGTTCGCCACCGCCCCGCTGGTGGTCTCGGGCTGCATCATGATGCGGGTCTGCCACCTGGACACCTGCCCGGTCGGCATCGCCACCCAGAACCCGGTGCTGCGCGAGCGGTACACCGGCACGCCCGAGTTCGTGGAGACGTTCTTCGAGTACATCGCCGAGGAGGTCCGTGAGTACCTCGCCGCCCTCGGGCTGCGCTCGATCGAGGAGGCGGTGGGCCGGGTCGACCTGCTCGACGCCGCCGCGGCCATCGACCACTGGAAGGCGGCGGGCCTCGACCTGGCACCGATCCTCATGGCCCCCGACGCCCCCGAGGCGCGGTGCGCCACCGGTGGCCACAGGACCACGGGCTCGACAAGGCCCTCGACCACCAGTTCCTCGAAGCGTGCCGTCCGGCCATCGAGGACGGCACCCCGGGTGGCGCCGAGGTGGCGGTGACCAACGTGGACCGCACGGTGGGCACCCTGCTCGGCTACGAGATCACCCGCCGCCACGGCGGCGCCGGGCTTCCCGACGGAACCATCGACCTCACCTTCCGCGGGTTCGGCCGGCCAGAGCTTCGGGGCCTTCGTGCCCAAGGGCGTGACCATGCGGCTGTTCGGCGACACCAACGACTACCTCGGCAAGGGCCTTTCCGGCGGACGCATCATGTGCGCCCGGCCGAGGACGCACCGTTCGCCGCCGAGGAGAACATCATCGCCGGCAACGTCATCCTCTACGGGGCCACCGGCGGCGAGGTGTTCCTGCGGGGACAGGTGGGGGAGCGCTTCTGTGTCCGCAACTCCGGCGCCATCGCCGTCGTCGAAGGAGTGGGGGACCACGCCTGTGAGTACATGACCGGTGGCCGGGTGGTGGTCCTCGGCCCCACCGGTCGCAACTTCGGCGCGGGCATGTCCGGCGGGGTGGCCTTCGTCTACGACCCGCACGGAGACCTGTCCCGGGTCTACAACAACGAGATGGTGGACCTCGAGCCGCTCGGCCACGAAGACCGGATCTGGCTGCGGGACCGCATCCACCTGCACCACCAGGAGACCGGATCGGAGGTGGCGGCCCGGCTGCTGGCCGACTGGACCATCGAGGCGGAGCAGTTCGTGACGGTCATGCCCAAGGACTACCGCCGGGTGCTGGAGGCCACCGAGAAGGCCATCGCCGAGGGCCGCTCGGTGGACGAGGCGGTCATGGAGGCCTCCCTGGGTGACGCCACCGGATTCCTGAAGTTCAACCGACAGCTCCCGGCCCGCCGGCCGGTGCCGGTGCGCCTGCGCGCTGGAAGGAGGTCTACGAGCCGTTCCCGGCCGAGGACGCCTCCCAGCAGGGGGCGCGCTGCATGGACTGCGGCATCCCTTCTGCCACGAGGGCTGCCCGCTGGGCAACCTCATCCCCGAGTGGAACGACCTCGTCTACCGCGGCGACTGGTCGGAGGCTATCGAGCGGCTGCACGCCACGAACAACTTCCCCGAATTCACCGGGCGGCTGTGTCCGGCACCGTGCGAGGGGGCGTGCGTGCTCGGCATCAACGACGACCCGGTGACCATCGAGCGCATCGAGTACGAGATCATCGAGCGGGCCTGGGCGGAAGGCTGGGTGGCGCCGTTCCGCCCCCCCTGTCGACCGGCAAGCGGGTGGTGGTGGTCGGTTCGGGTCCGGCCGGGTTGGCCGCCGCCCAGCAGCTCTGCCGGGCCGGCCACTCGTGGTCGTCTACGAGCGGGCCGAACGTCCGGGCGGGCTCCTCCGCTACGGCATCCCCGAGTTCAAGATGGAAAAGGCCGTGCTCGACCGTCGGCTGGAGCAGATGGAGGCCGAAGGGGTCGAGTTCCGGTGCGGCGTATCGGTGGGACCCCCTCGCCCGAGGTGTCCCGGGCGGTGGCCGACGGGGCCACCGTGCTCCCCGCGGCCGACCTGGTGGCCAGCTACGACGCCGTGGTACTGGCCGGCGGGGCCACGCTGCCCCGGACCTGCCTGGGCCGCCACCTGGAGGGCATCCACCGGGCGATGGACTACCTGAAACCCTCCAACATGGTCCGCGAGGGACGCTGGACGCACCGCCCATGACCGCCGCAGGTCAAGCACGTGGTCATCATCGGCGGCGGCGACACCGGGGCCGACTGCCTGGGCACCGCCCACCGCCAGGGCGCCCTCAGTGTCCACCAGCTCGAGATCATGCCCGAGCCTCCGGGGGGTCGCCCCGACGACAACCCGTGGCCGACCTGGCCGCTGATCCTGCGCACCTCCTCGGCCCTCGAGGAAGGTGGCGAGCGGATCTTCTCGGTGACCACCGACGAGTTCGTCGACGACGGCTCCGGTGCGGTCGCCGGCCTGCGGGGCCACGAGGTCGAGCTGACCACGGGGCACGACGGCCGCCCCTCCTTCGACGCCGTCCAGGGCAGCGAGTTCGAGCTGCCGTGCCAGCTGGTGCTGCTGGCCATGGGCTTCCTCGGCGCCGAGCCCGACGGCGTGGTGGCCGACCTCGGCCTGGAGCTCGACGCCCGGGGCAGCGTGGCCGCCGACGACCGCTGGTCGACGAACGTCGAGGGTGTCTTCGTCTGCGGCGACATGACCCGGGGCCAGAGCCTCATCGTGTGGGCCATCGCCGAGGGGCGGTCGGCCGCCGCAGCCGTGGACCGCCACCTCATGGGCACGACGGCGCTGCCGGCCCCGCTCCGGCCGGGCCAGTTCGCCCTGCGCTGAGCGGACCCGGACCCGGTGGCTCGGGCATGATGCGGGGCGTGGACGCCCGCCCCGCCCGACCCGACGACCTCGCCCTGGTGACCGACACCCTGGCCCTCGCCTTCGACGCCGACCCGGTCTGGAGCTGGGTGTTCGACGACCCGGCCCGGCGACAGGGGCCGTTGCGGGCCACCTGGGCCGCGCTGCTCGACGCGGCCGTGGACCACGGCTGGATCTGGACGACCCCGGGGGCGGGTGCGGCCACCCAGTGGGTCCCGCCGGGGGTGGCCGAGTTCACCCCCGACCAGGAGGCCGACCTCGGGCGGCTCATGGGTGGGCTCCTCGGCGACGACGTCTGGCGGTCGACCCTCCTCTTCGAGCGCTTCGCCGCGGCCCGGCCCGACGGTCCCGACCACTACTACCTGAGCCTCCTCGGGACCCGTCCGGAGCGGCGGGGCGAAGGGCTCGGGATGGCGCTGCTGGCCGACAACCTGGCCCGGGTCGACGCCGAGGGGATGCCCGCCTACCTGGAGTCCACCAACCCGGCCAACCTCGACCGGTACCGGTCGGTGGGCTTCGTCGACCTGGACACGTTCGCCCTGACCGAGGGCGGGCCGGTGGTGACAACCATGTGGCGGGAGCCCCGAGCGGCGGGCTGAGCTGCACTCGGGCGACCTCCTGGTCGGGAGCCCGGAGGTCGGACCGACCCCGTCGTGGGTCACCGTGGGCGATCGGAGGCCGACGCGTCGTGTGGAGTTCGACGGGTGGCGTACAATCGAACTGTCAGCGGCGGGTCCCTGCATCAGGGACTGGACCACCTTCCGAGGGCATCTACCGGAAGAGGCCGTTTGTTCGATACCCGTCTGTCCCCGTCCCCGTTCCTGTCCCCGCCACCTGCCGCAGGCGCGTCGCCAGCCGTCGTGGCGAGCGCCCCACGGGCCGCGCGAGGCGCTCCGGTCGAGGAAGGCGTCGAGTTGCGCTGCGCCTCGGACGACATGGGTGAGGGTGTCGTCACCACGCGATCGTTCGAGTCGGGCGAGACCGTGATGGTCGGATGCCTGGTCGGGTCCCTCGACGGGAACGACTTCCACGCCACCCAGGTCGGTCCCCGTCGCTGGGTCCGCCACGGCGGCCTGGGCACGAAGGTCAACCACTCGTGCGATCCGAACTGCGGTGTCCGCCTGAACGACGCCCAGGCCTTCGACTTCGTGGCCCGCGAGCACATCGACGCCGGGCAGGAGCTGACGTTCGACTACGCCGTGCGGAACTTCACCATCGACCACTTCCCCGACGTCTGCCTGTGTGGCGCGGAACGGTGCCGTGGGTCGGTGACCGGCTGGAAGGACCTGACCGACGCGCAGAAGTCCGACTGCGGGGACCTGGTCGCGCCGTACCTGCTGGTGATGGACGACGAGGTTCGCCGGAGGCGATCCGCCTAGGCGGGCCGTCGGCCCGCCATCCTCCGTCACCCCGGCCGGGTGGCCCGACCAGGTCCGACCAGTCGGCGGTCTCCACCCGGACCACGGCCCCGGTGTGGGGGGCGTCGACCATGAGGCCGTCGCCGGCGTAGATGCCGACGTGGTCGACACCGGTCGGGCCGGTGCCGAAGAACAGCAGGTCACCGGGCACCACCGTGCCCGTGGCGACGGGCGGGCCGGCGTCGAACTGGTCCTGGGCCACGCGGGGGATGTGGACCCCGGCGTGGGCGTAGGCGGCCTGGGACAACCCGGAGCAGTCGAACCCGCCGTCGCCGGTGCCGCCCCACAGGTAGGGCTCGCCGAGCTGCCCGGCGGCGAAGTCCAGCGCAGCCACGACCGTGGTGTCGACCGTGGGATCGTCGGCGAAGGCGAGGGAGAGGACGAGCACCGTGGCCACGTAGGTCTGGTCGTGGTTGTAGGCGAAGATCGCCGCCCGCAGGCCCGACGCCGTGCCGCCCCCGTCCGCGCACAGCATGGCGGCCGCGGTGTAGGCGGCGTCCACCGGGTCGTAGGGGGAGGCCGGCCGGGCACCGCCCGGGCCCACCGTGGCGTAGGCGGCGAAGGTGGCCGGCTCGAACTGGAACGGGCCCTCGGCGCCGGCGGCGTTGGCCCCCGAGGCCACCCCGGGGGCCGTCGACCGACCACTGTCGGACTCGACGGTGCCGATGGCGGCCAGCACGGACCACGACAGGCCGGGGCACGTGGCCGCCGCGCCCTGCTCCATGGCCGCCCACCCGGCCGGCAGGGCCGGGCCGGAGGGTCCGTCGGGGCCCGCCGTCGGGCCCGCCGACGGCATCGACCCGGCTCCGGCACCCACGGCCGAGGCGAGGACGGCCACGGCCAACAGGACGAGGATCATGATCAGGGCGACGACGCCCACCAGCTTGCCCACGGGGACTCCTCGGGAACGAGGCGGTCGAGGTGAGCGGGGGCTCAGAGGGTACGCCCGGAGGCGTCGGCGGACCGCGACGGCGGTCCGACCGGTCGCCCCAGTCCACCATGCCCACCCTCCGGCCACAAGGCCCGGATCGGCGCGGCATCCGGCCACGAGGCCCGGATCGGCAGGCGTCCGGCCGGTCAGCAGACGGGGCCGGCCGTGGCTCCGGCTGCCCGGACGAGGTCGCCGACCAGGCAGAGGTCGCAGGGCGCCCCCGGGGGGGACCAGGGCGCCCCTCGCCCCACCGGTCGGTACACTCGGACGTCCGCCCCGGGCGGCGGGCGGGGAGGCAGCACCATGCTCAGCACCATGCAGGACGGACCACTCCTGATCAGCGGCATCCTCCGCCACGGTCAGGAGGTCTACGGCGAGAGCCGGGTGACCACGGTCACCGGCCCCGAGGCGGAGGCCACCGAGGCCAGCTTCGCCGACGTGGCCCGGCGGGCCGAGCAGCTGGCCGTCGCCCTCGGCCGGCTCGGCATCGGCGACTCGGACCGGGTGGGCACCTTCCTGTGGAACAACCAGACGCACCTCGAGGCCTACCTGGCCGTGCCGGCCATGGGGGCGGTGCTGCACACGCTCAATCTCCGGCTCTTCCCCGAGCAGCTGGCCTACGTCATCAACCACGCCGAGGACCAGGTGATCCTCTGCGACGCCTCGATCGCCGGCCTGCTGGCCCGGGTGCGCGACCAGATCCCCACCGTCCGCCACATCGTGGTGGTGGGGGAGGGCGACACCTCCGCGCTGGGCGAGGTCCTGGACTACGGGGCGCTGGTGGGGGCCGAGGAGCCCGGTTACGACTGGCCCCGGCTCGACGAACGCCAGGCCGCGGCCATGTGTTACACGTCCGGGACCACCGGCAACCCGAAGGGGGTCGTCTACAGCCACCGCTCGACGTTCCTCCACAGCATGGCCATCACCGCCGGCAGCTCGCTCGGGATCAGCGAGCGGGACAGCGTGCTGTCCATCGTGCCGATGTTCCACGCCAACGCCTGGGGCACCCCCTACGGCGCCTTCATGACCGGGGCCGACCTGATCATGCCCCAGCAGTTCCTCCAGGCCGCCCCGCTGGCGGCCATCATCGAGCGCTTCCGGCCCACGATCTCGGCCGGGGTACCGACCATCTGGAGCGACCTCCTGCGCTACACCCAGACCACGCCCGTGGACATGTCCAGCCTGCGGATGATCACCGCCGGCGGCGCGGCGGTGCCCCGGCAGCTGATCGAGCGGTTCCGCGACGAGCTCGGCGTGGAGATGGTCCAGGGCTGGGGCATGACCGAGACGAGCCCGTTGTGCGCGCTCGCCACACCGCCGCGCCAGGCCGGCCCGGACGAGGAGATCGAGTGGCGGGCCAAGACGGGCCGGATCGTGCCCGGCGTCGAGGTGCGCGTCTGTGCCGAGGACGGCAGCGTGCTGGCGAACGACGGCGTGTCCGTCGGCGAGTTCGAGGTCCGGGGGCCGTGGATCACCGGTTCCTACTACGGCGACCCCTCGCCCGACCGCTTCCACGACGGCTGGCTGCGGACCGGCGACATCGGGTCGCTCGACGGCCGGGGCTACATGCAGATCAGCGACCGCACCAAGGACGTGATCAAGTCCGGAGGCGAGTGGATCTCCTCGGTCGAGCTCGAGAACGAGGTCATGGCCCACCCCCAGGTGGTCGAGGCGGCCGTCATCGCCGTGCCCGACGACCGGTGGAGCGAGCGCCCGCTCGTCGCCGTGGTCCTGGAGGAGGGGGCGGACACCTCGCCCGACGACCTGCTCGAATTCCTCGGGCCGCGGGTGTCGAGGTGGTGGCTGCCCGAGCGCTGGGTGATCATCGACGAGGTGCCCAAGACGAGCGTGGGCAAGTTCGACAAGAAGGTCCTCCGGGCCCGCCACGCCGACGGCGAGTTCGAGGTCATCGAGGTCGACACCGCCCCGGGCCGCTGAGGATGCCGGAGCTCGACGAGCTGGCCGGCCGCCTCGGGGCCATCGCCGAGGACCTGGCCGACGCCGCGCTCGACCGGTTGCGCCAGAACGCCGACACGCTGCGGGCCGGCGGCGAGCCCGACCCGGGGCTGGTGGCCGAGGAGAAGCGGATCACCCGGGCCCGGCGGGCGGTCGAGAAGGCGGCGACCCTGCTCGGCGGGTCGCCGGCCGGCGGCTTCGACGAGGGCCCGTGACGGGCCGGTAGTCTGACCGCGTGGCCGCCGCGGGCGGGGCGGGGACGGGAGACAGGCCGATGGACGAGCCGGAGCGGTCCGTACGCCGGGTGCAGATGGGGCGGAGCGTCCAGCCCCTCGTCGCCGCGGCCGGCCCAGGCGCCTCCGGCGGGGTCGAGGACGGCTACTGGTACTTCCTGTCGGGGGCACCGAGCCCGGACGCCAACATCGTGCTCGTGCTGGAGCCCGAGGCCCTCGGGCCGGCCCTCGGCGTGACCCGGGCCAGCGAGCTCTCCGTCATGGTCATGGTCGCCCCGTCGGCCGCCGGTGCGGCCCCCGGTGACGGGTGGACCCACGTCGGGTCCATGCCGCTCATGGCGGCCGACCTCGGCGCGATCCCGCTGGCCGTCGACGCGCGGGTCCGAACGGCCGGGGCGGGCGACCGGGGCGACCTCGGGGCCATCCTCGCCGAGGCGTACGACATGGACCGGTCCGTGGCGGACAGGTTCACGGCGGTGGCGGGCGGGGCCGTGCCCGGTCTGCACTTCTGGCTGCTCGAGGAAGGGTCGGAGGCGAGGTCGGTGGTGCTGTCCTCGATCGTCGGCGACGCCGTCTGCATCTGGTGCATGGGGACGCCCAAGCGCTTCGGCCGCCGGGGCTTCGGCCGGTCGCTCCTCGGCCATGTGCTGCTCGAGGCCACCCGGGCCGGCGCCACCACGGGTCTGCTCGGGGCCACCCCGGAGGGTCGACCGCTCTACGAGTCCACGGGGTGGTCGGTGGTCGAGCCCTGGGAGCTGTTCCTCGACTCGCCGTCCGTCCAGTCCGACCCGTCGGACTGAGCCACGGGGGTGGGGACCGGTGACGCCGCGCCCGACGGCGAGCTGCCGATCGAGCGGGTCCACGGCCGGCGTCGCGGCGGGCGCACCGCCGTGTGGCTCGTGCTCCTCGTCGTCCCCGTAGCGATGCTGGCCTACGCCGTCGCCCTGCTGGTCCGCCACCTCTGAGGGGCCTCGGGGGCGCTCAGGGGGTGTGAGCGGGAGCCGGGGTGGCGGTGAGCATGCCGGCGGCGACGTCCTCGGCCGGGTCGCGGCCCTGGGTGCGCTCGGGCAGGAGCAGGATCGACGCCCCGAGGAAGCACAGGCCGCCGACGAAGGTCCCGAGGGTCGTCCACGCCGCGCTGCGCACGTCGTCGGGACCCACGTACTTGGCCGCCACGGCGGACACGCCGAACGCCACCGACCCGACCAGGTTGCCCACCACGATCCACCACGACAGGTCCCGGGGCTGCCAGCGGGCCGCTCCGTGGCAGACCTCGGCCCACGACAGGTAGCTCGAGACCAGGAAGCAGATCGACCCGAGGGCGTCGGGCCGCCAGATGGCGTGGTTGAGGGCCGCGGTGCCCGTCGCCGACACGGTGAGCGCGTGCGCCGTGCTCACGTTGAAGAACAGCGTGCCCACGCTCTGGACCCCGGCCGCCACCCAGTCGATGCGGTGGGGCGACCAGGTGGCCAGACGGCGCAGCCGGGCGCCCGGCCCGTGGAGCGCTGGGCCGTCGGCCCCCACCACCTGTCCGTACTGGAGGAACCCGGCCGTCGTGAAGAAGAGCGAGCCGACGAAGTAGATGGCGTTGTCGGTGGTGGCGCCGACCGCGGTGGCCAGCGTCGGGACGGCGGCCAGTGCGAAGCAGGCCGACCCGATGGCGAACAGGACGCCCATCCACCAGCCGATGGCCCGCGGCGCCCACCAGGTCGACTCGCCGGCCGAGGCGGCGCGCTTGCGGTGGTGGCGCGAGTCCCACACGGCCGAGATCCCGTCCCGACCGACCAGCGTCAGCTCGGTCGTGAAGGGGCCGAAGCCGCGCGCCGCCACCGCCCGCCAACCCTCGGGGGGCGACCGCCGGGGGTCGAGGATCACGGCAGCGGCAGGCCATGCACCGTCGCGGCGGCAGCCCGCTCGCCGGGCGTGAGCTCGCCGGACGCCACGGGGGTGACGAGCGACCAGTGCCGCCCGACCGGGCAGTACTGGAGGCGCCAGAACCCGAGCCGGAGCGAGGTGAACGAGACCCCGGGGATCCACAGGGTGGTGAAGTGGTGGCCGCTTCGGCAGCGCACGACGACCGATCCGGCGATGCCGTAGCCGCGCCGTCGCAGCATCAACGCCTCGCTGGTCACGGTGGCCAGGGCGACGACGAACGCCACCCGGCGCCAGGTGCGCCGTCGATTCCCTGGTTCCATCGCCGTCCTCCGCTCGCCTCGACCCCCTCAACCTAGTGGCCCCGTCGGACCGGACGCCGTCCGGATCGTCCGCCACGCCGTGCTCCCCGCGCGACAATCGGCCATGGCCCACGACGCTTGGCAGACCCACTGGCACCGGCACCCCGGCGTGCGGTCCGGCGACGAGCTGTCGCTCGGGGAACGGGCCGCCGACCGGATGCGCAACATCATGGGCTCGTGGCCCTTCGTGTTCGGCTTCTTCGCCACCATGATCCTGTGGGCCCTGGTCAACTCGCTCGTCATCGCCAAGGTGGCCCACGGGAAGCCCTTCGACCCGTACCCGTACATCCTGCTCAACCTGTTCCTGTCCATGCTGGCCGGGGTCCAGGCCGCCGCCCTGTTGATCGCGGCCAAGCGGGCCGACGCCATCTCCTCGGAGATCGCCATCCACACCGAGAAGAACACCGACGAGATCAAGACGCTCATCCAGGAGAACACCGAGCTGACCTCCCAGGTCAAGCTGGCCACCGACCTGCTCGACGAGATCCACCTGCACGTGGCCAACATCGGCAGGGCGGTCGGCGCCGAGCTCGGCCGGTTCCCCCCGGGGACCGTGCCACCCGGGGAGGAGCCGGTACTGACGTGACGGTCGGTCACCCGGTCGTCGGCCCGGCCGTGTGGCCCCAACGCCGGGTGGCCGCCCGCGGCCCCGAAGGGGGTGGGCCGTATGGGTGGCCCGAAGGTGTCCTCAACGTGTCTCCGATGTGACGGAGGTGAAAGAAACATGAACGGCAGGTGAACGTACGGTAATCTGCGGCGCATGAGTGTCACATCGATCCATGCGCAGAACTGGTGCCTCGACCCGTACGGCCGCCACGAGGCCCGGTGGTTCTCGAGGGGGATCCCGACGGCCCTGGTGCGCGACCGGGGCGTCGAGTCCCAGGACCCGCCTCCCGACGGCGCCTTCGGCCAGCGGTTCGGGGTGCTCGCACCCGCCTCGCCGCCGCCGGCGCCACCGTGGGCGGGGGGAGTGTGCGACGCGGGCACCGCACCCGGCCGTCGTCACCACCGCCGGGACGCCCGGGCCGGGACCCCCGCACGGCTACCTGACACCACCCGGGCCGGGCGGGGCCGGGTTAGCCGCCGACGACGGCGTTGACGGCGTCGATGAGTTGGCGGAGCCGTCCGTAGTGCCGCTTGTCGAAGCGGAAGGCCAGTCGCGGCAGGTCGAGCACGTCACCGTCGGCCCGCTCGGGCGGCAGGGGGTCGACCTTGCGGATGACGCCCGAGGTCACGATGTCGGCGAAACGACGGTTCAGGTCGGCCAGCTGGGTCTTGTCGGGGAGGATCGACATGCGCAGCACCAGGAGGTCACCCACCCACCGGCACGAGCGGTAGTTCCGGTAGAAGCCGAGCAGCTCGGCGGTGGCCGCCGACACGTCGTCGGTGATGGTGAAGAAGGCCCGGTCGTCGGAGGACACGAGACCCCGGGGCTCGACCTCCTCGGACAGGAAGCGGCTCCAGCCGTCCCAGAAGGTCCCACCGGGGACGTCGAGCAGCACCACCGGAGCCGGCTCGGCCTTGCCCGTCTGGAGCAGGGTCAGCAGCTCGAAGCCCTCGTCGAGGGTGCCGAAGCCACCGGGCAGCACGATGAAGCCGTCGGACTCCTTCAGGAGCATCAGCTTGCGGGTGAAGAAGTAGCGCATCTCGACCAGCTTGGGGTCCTGGGCGATGAACCGGTTGGCCCCCTGTTCGTGGGGCAGCCGGATGTTGACACCGACCGACTGGTCGCGCCCGGCGCCCTCCATGCCGGCGGCCATGATCCCGGGGCCGGCGCCCGTCACCACCATCCACCCGGCTCCGGCCATGGCCGCGGCGAGGGCGCGGGCCTGGCGGTAGGCGGGATGGTCGGGCTCGGTGCGGGCCGAGCCGAAGATCGTCACCTTCATGCGCCGCCGCAGCGGCTGGAACACCCGGAACGCCTCGGCCATCTCGGCCAAGGCGGTGTCGGCCACCTTCAGGTCGATGACGTCGGTGCCCGTCCGGGCGAGGGAGGCGACGGTGTCGAGCATCGACCGGTAGAGGCGCCGCTCGGTGGGGGTGCGGGCCGATGCCACCAGCTCCTCGACGCCGGTCCCGTCCTGGCGCACCACGCCCGCCCCCGACCCGTCGATGGCGGCCTCGAGCTCCCCCTCCTCGAAGGACGACCCGCTCATGTCAGCGGACGCCGGCGAGCACGGAGCCCTGCCCGTCGGGGTGGGTGACCCGTCCGTACAGGGTGGTGCGCTGGGCCAGGGTGCGTCCGAGCGGGGTGACCAGTGCCCGGAAGGCGTCGGCATCCATCATCTGGCCGTGGCTGGCGCCGGCGGCCCGCGAGATGTTCTCGTCGATGAGGGTGCCGCCGAGGTCGTTGACGCCGGCCCGCAGCAGCTGCCGGGCCCCCGCGACACCGAGCTTCACCCAGCTCAGCTGGATGTTGTCGATGGCGCCCCGATAGGCGATGCGGCCGACGGCGTGCATGAGCAGCGTCTCGCGGAAGGTCGGGCCCGCGGCGCGAGCGCTTCTGGATGTAGAGCGGCGTGGCCATGTGGACGAACGGCAGCGGGACGAACTCGGTGAAGCCGCCCGTCTCGAGCTGCAGCGCCCGGGTCCGGACCAGGTGCCGGGCCCAGGAGCGCGGTTGCTCGACGGCACCGAACATGATGGTGACGTTGGAGTTGAGACCGACCGAGTGGGCGGCCCGGTGGGCCTCCAGCCACTGCTCGGTGTCGATCTTGTCGGGACAGAGGACGGCACGCACCTCGTCGTCGAGGATCTCGGCGGCCGTGCCGGGCAGCGTCCGCAGGCCGGCGTCGCGCAGGAGCACCAGGTACTCGGCCAGTGGCAGCTCGGAACGGCGGGCGCCCTCGGTGACCTCCAGTGCGGTGAACCCGTGGATGTGGATGGTGGTCGACGCCTCGCGCACGGCCCGGATGACGTCGAGGTAGTAGTCGCCGTCGAAGTTGGGGTGGATCCCGCCCTGGAGGCAGACCTCGGTGGCCCCCATGGCCTCGGCCTCGGCCACCCGGTCGGAGATCTCGCTGAGCTCCAACAGGTAGGGGGTGCCCCGCAGGTTGAGGGAGAGCGGCCCCTTGGAGAAGGCGCAGAACTTGCACTTGAAGGTGCAGACGTTGGTGTAGTTGATGTTGCGGTTGGCCACGAAGGTGACCTCGTCGCCCACGATGTCGTACCGGAGCTGGTCGGCCACCCCGGCGACGGCCCGCACCTCGGGTCCGCGGGCGCCGAACAGCGTGACGATCTCGTCCTCGCCCACCGACTCGCCCTCGAGCACGCCGGCCAGGACCTCGGCCACGGCCCCTCCGGTCGAGGCCAGGGTGACGACCGCGGGCCGCCCGGTCGACGTTCCGGCGACGAAGGGCGGGAGCAGCTCGGGCGGCTGCATCTCCCCCCCCGACGTCCACGGGTGGTCGCGCCCGAGCCCCTCGGCGTCGGAGGCGTCGAGCACCGGGAACCGCAGCGCGGGGTCGAGCCAGGTCCCGGGGTCGAGGGCGTAGGACGGGTAGAGGGTCAGGCGGGGGGCGAGCACGTGGCCGGCGGCCTCCGTCGCCGCCCGCAGGATGCCGAGTGCCGGCCATGCCCGTTCGGGGTTGACGTGGTCGGCGGTCACGGGCGACACACCGCCCCAGTCGTCGATGCCGGCGGCCACCAGCGGGCCGAGTTCGTCGGAGAGGTTGGGCGGGGCCTGGAGGTGGACGTCGTCGGGCAGCACGAGCCGGGCCGCGGCGACGGTCCAGAGGAACTCGTCGGTCGGGCACGGCGGGTGGCGGTGCATCGACGTCCCCGGCTTGGGCAGGAAGTTCTGGACGATCACCTCCTGGACGTGGCCGTACCGGGCGTGGCTGGCCGCGATGGCCTCCAGGGTGTCGAGGCGGTCCTCACGGGACTCGCCGATCCCGACCAGCAGCCCGGTGGTGAACGGTATGGCCAGCTCGCCGGCGTACCCGAGGGTGGCGAGCCGGCGTGCCGGCACCTTGTCGGGGGCGGACCGGTGGGCGTCGAGGTCGGGGTTGGTCGACTCGATCATCATCCCCTGGCTGGCCGACACCGTCCGCAGCAGGGCCAGGTCGTCGCGGGCGAGCGCACCGGCGTTGGCGTGGGGGAGCAGCCCGGTCTCCTCGATCACGGCGGCGCACGCGGCGGCCAGGTAGGCGACCGTCGAGCCGTAGCCGTGGTCGGCCAGCCACCCGGCGGCGGCCGGGTAGCGGTCCTCGGGCCCCTCACCCAGGGTGAAGAGCGCTTCGTGGCAGCCGGCCGCCCGGCCGGCCCGGGCGATGTCGAGGACCTCGTCGATCGAGAGGTAGGGCGACTCGAGGCGGGCCGGGGCCTTGGCGAAGGTGCAGTACCCGCAGCGGTCCCGGCACAGCATGGTGAGCGGGATGAAGACCTTGGGCGAGAAGGTCATCCGTGTCCCGAAGGCGGCGTCGCGCACCGCCGAGGCGCGGGCGGTGAGCTCGGCGAGCGGCGCGGCCAGCAGCTCGGCGCGGGGCGGGGCGCTCCGCGTGGAGGTCCGGGTGGGACCGGAGATGGCGGGCATGGAGGTCACCTTACCGGAGGTGTCCCTACGCTCGGCCTGGCCGGTCGGTCATCCGACGGAGTCGGGTTCCAGGTCCCCGAGGGCGTCGGCGTCGACCAGCCACAGGAGATCGGTGCCGGTGAGGCGGCCGGCCGGCAGGTCGTCGCCGGCGGCGACGCGGGCGAGGGCGGTGCGCTTGGACTCACCGGCCACGGTCACCACCGTGCGCCGGGCCCGGGCGATGCCGGCCAGGGTGAGGGTGATCCGCGGGGTGGGGGTTCACCCCGTGGGGGTCGGTGTTGGCCACCACCAGATGGTCGGGATCGGTGTCGGCCAGCCCCGACGACCCGGGGAAGAGCGAGGCCGTGTGCCCGTCGGGGCCGAGGCCGAGGTGGACCAGGTCCGGCCGGTCGAGTGCCATCACGAGGCGCTGGTAGGCGGCGGCTGCGTCGGCGGGCGGGCCCGACACGTACATCGGGTGGTCGTCGCGCACCGGGCCGACCGAATCGAGCAGGATCGCGGTGATCATGCGGTGGTTGGAGTCGGGGTCGTCGGGCGGCACGCACCGCTCGTCGCCCAGGTAGAGGTCGACGCGGGACCAGGGGAGCCCGGCCCGGCCGGCCAGGGCCCGGTAGCACTCCTCCGCCGTGGCGCCGCCCGAGAGGAAGAGGGAGTAGCCGTCCCCGGCCGCGCCCAGCTCGGCGGCGACGAGGTCGGCGAAGGCCTCCGGCACGGAGTCGACGAGACGCACCGTGCCGTTCATGACGCCCTCCCGCCGGTCACTGCTCGAGTTGGGTCTGTCGGCCGCCGCTCAGCTCGAGGTCGACCACCGGGTTGCGCCACTCGTCGCCCGACCGCTCGACCAGCAGGTCGGCCATGTGCGGTCCCCAGGTGCCCGCCGCGTAGGTGTGGAGGCCACCGCCCGGCTCCGACCACGCCTGGAGGTAGGGGTCGACGATCCGCCAGGCCTGCTCGACCTCGTCGGACCGGATGAACAGGGTGGCGTCGCCCACCATGGCGTCGTGCAGGAGCCGCTCGTAGCCGTCGGCCGCCTCGGCCCCGGCGAACGCCTCGGCGTAGGAGAAGTCCATCGCCACCGAGCGCAGGTGGAACCGCTCGCCGGGCACCTTGGCCCCGAACTCGAGGCTGATCCCCTCGTCCGGCTGGATCCGCAGGATGAGGGTGTTGGGCCGCAGGTCGCGGCTGGACCGGTGGTCGAAGAGCAGGAAGGGCACCTGGCGGAAGGTCAGGGCCACCTCGGTGACACGGGCCGGCAGCCGCTTGCCGGTCCGCACGAAGATCGGCACCCCGGCCCAGCGCCAGTTCTCCACCCGCAGCCGCAGGGCGAGGTACGTCTCCGTCGTGCTGTCGGGGGCCACGTCCTCCTCCTCGCGGTAGCCCGACGACCGGCTCGCCGTCGATGGTGCCCGCCGCGTACTGGCCCCGCACCGACTTGTCGACGGCCTCGTCGGGGGTGGGGATGTCGATGGCCTGGAGCAGCTTGACCTTCTCGTCCCGGATGCGGTCGGCGTCGGTGCTGGTGGGCGACTCCATGAGCGTGAGGGCGAGGACCTGCATCACGTGGTTCTGGACGATGTCGCGCAGCGCCCCGGCCGTCTCGTAGAAGCCGCCGCGGTGCTCGACGCCGAGGCTCTCGGCCACGGTCACCTGCACCTGCTCGACGTAGCGCCGGTTCCAGATGGGCTCGAAGATCGCGTTGGCGAACCGCAGGGCGAGGACGTTCTGGACCGTCTCCTTCCCCATGTAGTGGTCGATGCGGTAGATCTGGCTCTCGTCGAAGGCCGCGTGCATCTCCTTGTTGAGCTCGAGGGCGCTCTGGAGGTCGCGGCCGAAGGGCTTCTCGACCACGATGCGCGAGAACGAGTCCTCCCGTACCGACGCCGCGCACCCGTGGGCGGTCAGGGCATTGGCCACGAGCCCGAACACCGAGGGGATGGTGGCCAGGTAGAAGAGGCGGTTGCCGGCCGTGCCGTCGACCTCGTCGGCCTCGTCGAGGCGCGCCTTCAGCTGGGCGAAGGTGTCCGGGTGGTCGTACTCGCCGGCGATGTACGTGAACCGCTCCGTCAGTGTGCGCCAGGTGTCGCCCGACCCGGGCGTGGCGGCCGTGACCTGCTCGCGGAACTCCTTGTCGGTCCACGTGGTGCGGGCCACGCCGATCAGCGTGAAACCGGCGTCGAGCACGCCCCGGTCGGCCAGCCGGGCGAGGGCCGGGAGGATCTTGCGGTGGGTGAGGTCGCCGGACGCGCCGAAGATCACGAGGGCGACCGGCGGGGCCTTGGACAGTGCGGTGGGACCGCTCTCGGCGCTCATCGGGGCGTGGCGGTCTCGCCGCCCTGGGTGCCCTCGGCCGTCGTGAAGGCGTGCCCGCCGAACTGGTTGCGCAGGGCGGCCACCAACCGGAGGCCCAGCGCGTCCTTCTTCTGGGAGGCGAACCGGGCGAACAGCGCCGAGGAGATGACCGGCGCGGCCACCCCCCGCTCGATGGCCTCCTCGACCGTCCACCGGCCCTCGCCCGAATCGATGACCACGCCCTCGACGTCCTCGAAGCCCGAACCCGGGCGCAGGGCCCGCTCGGTCAGCTCCAACAGCCAGGACCGGACCACCGAGCCGTAGCGCCAGATGGCGGCGATCTCGTGGAGGTCGAGGTCGAACTCGGGTGCCTCCGACATGATCTCGAAGCCTTCGGCGTAGGCCTGCATGAGGCCGTACTCGATCCCGTTGTGGACCATCTTGACGAAGTGTCCGGCCCCCGGTGGACCCACGTGGGCGTAGCCGCCATCGGGGGCGAGGGAGACGAAGGCCGGCTCGCAGACGGCGACGGCCTCGTCGGTGCCGCCCACCATCAGGCAGTAGCCCTCGGTGAGGCCCCAGATGCCGCCCGAGGTCCCGGCGTCCACCAGAGCGATGCCCTGGTCGGCGAGGTGTGCGACCAACGGCGCGGTCTCCTTGTAGTTGGAGTTGCCGCCGTCGATGACGACGTCGCCCGGGGAGAAGAGCCCGGCCAGGGTGGTGATGGTGTCGTTGGTGGGCTTGCCGGCCGGCACCATCACCCAGGCCACGCGGGGCGGCTCGAGGGCCGTGGCCAGTTCCTCCAGGGTGGCGACGGGCTTGGCCCCGAAGGCCGCGGCGCTCGTGCGGGCCTCTTCGTTCAGGTCGAAGGCCACCACCTCGTGACCGTGCTCGATGAGCCGCTGGGCCATGTTGGCGCCCATCTTGCCGAGTCCGACCATTGCGATCTTCATGGGTGCTCCTCTGCGGTGGGGGTGGGGGTGGGGGTGGGGGTGGGTGACGGGTGCGGGATCATGACGGGGGCGACCCCGGTCACGTGCCGGCCAGCGTGGCCGCCTTCTTCTCGAGGGAGTCCATCAGATCGTCGAAGCTGGCGGCGAACGAGGCGACGCCCTCGGTCTCGAGGACGCCGGCCACCTCCTCCATGTCGATGCCGGCGGCGGCCAGGCGGTCGATGACCTCGTGGGCACCGGCGTCGTCGGTGTCCACCGTCCGGGCCACCGTGCCGTGGGCGAGGAAGTCAGCCACCGTCCCGTCGGGCATGGTGTTGACCGTGTCCGGCCCGATCAGCGAGTCGACGTAGAGACAGTCCGGGTAGGCGGGGTTCTTGGTCGACGTCGAGGCCCACAGCGGGCGCTGGACGCGCGCCCCCGGGCGGCCAGCGCGTCCCATCGGGGACCGGAGAAGCGGTCGGTGAACAGGGCGTAGGCCAGGCGGGCCTGGGCGACCGCCGCCTTGCCCCGCAGGTGCTTCAGGCCCTCGTCGCCGCCCGCCGCCACGGCCGCCCCGATCCGCTTGTCCACCTCGGTGTCGACCCGGCTGACGAAGAACGACGCCACGCTGGCCACGTGCGAGAGGTCGTCGACACCGGATCCGGCCAGCGCCTCGAGGCCGGACAGGTAGGCCTCGATCACGTCGGCGTACCGGCTGAGGGAGAAGATCAGGGTGACGTTGATGCTGCGCCCCTCGGTGATCATCTGGCGGATCGACGGGATGCACTCGGGGGTGGCCGGGATCTTGACCAGGAGGTTGGGTCGGTCGATCCGCTCGTGCAGGCCGCGGGCGGCCGACGTGGTGCCCGCGGTGTCGTGGGCCAGCGACGGGGCCACCTCCACCGACACGAAGCCGTCGCCCCCGCCCGAGCTGACGAAGAGGGGGTGCAGGATGGTCAGGGCGTGGCCGATGTCGGCGATCACCAGGTCCCAGTAGGCGTCCTCCACCGACGAGGTGGGGATGAGCGACCGGAACTGCTCGTCGTAGGTGTCCTGGCTGCTGATCGACTTGGCGAAGATGGTCGGGTTGGAGGTCACCCCCCGGATGCCCTGGTCGACGAGGTGGGCCAGGGTGCCGTCCTGGAGCCAGTCCCGCCGCATGTTGTCGAGCCACGGGCTCTGGCCCTGCTGGTCGTAGAGGTCTTGCAGTGTGGTCATCGTTGGTCCTCTCGGGTCCGGTGGAGGTGGGCCGGTGGGCCCCGGCCCGTGCACCTCGGTCGGTGGTGTCCGGTCTAGTCGGTGCGGCCGAGCAACTCGGTGGCGCGGGCGGCGACGTGGACGGGGTCGAAGCCGAACTCGCGCATCACGACGTCGCCGGGGGCCGAGGCGCCGAAGTGGTCGAGGCCGACCGAGGCATCGGCGTACCGCTCCCACCCGAAGGTGGCCGCCGCCTCGACGGAGAGGGTGGGGATGCCGGGAGGCAGGACCTCGTCGCGGTAGTCGTCGCCCTGCAGGGCGAAGAGCTCCCACGAGGGGAACGACACCACGCGGGCCCGGGTGCCCGCCTCGGCCAGCAGGGCGGCCGCCTCCAGGCAGAGCGACACCTCGCTGCCCGTCCCGATGAGGACCACCTGGGCCGGCCCGCCGCCCGGGTCGGCGAGCACGTAGGCACCGCGGGCACCCCGGTGGCGGCCCGGTCGACGGTCTCGGCCAGGACGGGGAGGTCCTGGCGGGACAGGACCAGGGCCGTCGGCCCGTCGGAGTCGACGGCGATCCGCCAGGCCTGCGCCGTCTCGTTGGCGTCGGCGGGCCGGATCAGGCGGAGGCCCGGCATGGCCCGCAGGGCGGCCAGCTGCTCCACGGGCTGGTGGGTCGGACCGTCGTAGCCGAGGCCGATCGAGTCGTGGGTCCAGGAGTAGATGATGTGGACCCCGGAGATGGCGGCCACGCGGACCGCGCCGCGCATGTAGTCCGAGAACACGAAGAACGTTCCGCCCACCGGGATGGTGCCGCCGTGGGCGGCCATGCCGGTCATGATCGCCCCCATGGCGTGCTCGCGGATGCCGTAGTGGATCTGGCTGCCGCCGGGGTCGCCCACCGACTGGGCGGTGGCCCCGGCCAGGGCCATGCCGGTGTTGCCGGTCAGGTCGGCGCTGCCCGGCATCACGCCCGGCAGCTGGTCGGCCGTCGCGTCGAGGCACGCCTTGATGGCCCTGCGGGTCGCCATCGGGCCGTCGGCCGGGGTGAAGCTGGGCAGGCCCGCCTCCCACCCGGACATGCCGTGGCCGCGCTGGGCGGCGTCCCACCGGTCGCGGTCGCCGTCCCAGGCCGCCAGCCGTGCCGCCCACTCGGAGGACATCGCCTGCCCCGCGGGACGGTCGTGCGGTACATCTCCACCACGTCCTCGGGCACCCAGAACGTCTGGTCGGTGGGCAGGCCGAGGATCTCCTTGGTGAGGCGGGCCTCCTCGTCGCTGAACGGGTCGCCGTGGGCCTTCGCCGAGTCGGTCAGGTGGGGCGCCGGGTAGCCGATGTGGCTGCGCAGGACGATGAGCGACGGACGGTCCTCCTGGGCCCGGGCCCGCAGCAGGGCGGCCTCGAGGGCGTCGACGTCGTTGGCCGCCTCGCCGACGACGTCGACGTCCCAGCCGTAGGCCGCGAAGCGCTCGGCCGGGTCGTCGTCGAGGCTGAGCTCGGTCGGCCCGTCGATGGTGATGTGGTTGTCGTCGTAGACGTAGACCAGCCGACCGAGCTGGAGGTGCCCGGCCAGGGAGGCCGCCTCGTGGGAGATGCCCTCCTCCAGGCAGCCGTCGCCGGCGATCACGTAGGTGTGGTGGTCGCACAGCTCCGGCGAGAAGTGGGCCCGCAGCCACCGCTCGGCGATCCCCATGCCCACGCCGTTGGCGAAGCCCTGGCCGAGGGGGCCGGTGGTGAGCTCCACCCCCGGCGTGTGGTGGAGCTCGGGGTGCCCCGGTGTCCGGCTGCCCCAGGAGCGGAACCGCCTCAGGTCGTCGAGGGTGAGTCCGTAGCCCGTCAGGTAGAGCATGGAGTACAGCAGGATCGCGGCGTGGCCGTTGGACAGCACGAACCGGTCCCGGTCGGGCCAGTCGGGGTCGGACGGGTCGTGGCGCATCACCCGGGTGAACAGCACGTGGGCCAGGGGGGCGAGCGCCATGGCCGTCCCGGGATGGCCCGACTTGGCCGCCCGCGGGGCGTCGATGGCCAGGCCCCGTATGACGTCGATGCCGAGCTGTTCGAGCTCGGGGCTGGGGACGGGCGAGAGCGGGAGCGGGAGAGGGGAGGCCATCGGCCAAACCCTACCGGCCGGGCATCAGGGGATGTGTATCCGGCGACGGGCCGTAACGCAGACGGAACAGGGCGACCGAGGCGGCGAAGCTGTGGACGAAGTTGGACCCGCCCACCGGCCCGAACTCACCGGCTGCGAACAGCCCGCCCACCGGCACCGGACCGAGGGCGGCGGCCAGCCCGCCGGCGTCGTGGTGGGGCACGTCGAACAGCCGGGTGCCGCGTCCGTTGCAGGTGAACAGCAGGGCGGCGTCGGCCCGCCGGCCGGCCAGCGCGGTGACGAGGTCGCCCGCCGCCGTGGTCGCATCGCGCAGGGCGAACTGGACCGTGTCGCCCAGGGGTACCCGGTCCTCCACCGACAGGGCCCCGGAGGACCGCTCGACGCCGAGCAGCGGACGGAAGAGGAGGTCACGCGGTCCCGGGTCGAGGAGGCTGTCGTCGACGCACCGCCCGAGCATGAGCCCGTTGCCCTCGATGCCGGCGATGTCGTCGCGGCCGAGGTGCTCGGCGATCTCGTCCACCATGCACTCCATGGCCGGGCGCCCGGCGATCTCCAGCACCAGGTTGCGCTCGACCTTGGTGACGGTCAGCATCCGGCCGAAGGGCCGGCACCCCTGGGACAGCACCGGGACCACGTCGGTGGCCGGTCCGAGGAGGACGGCCACGGCGCCGCTCGACACGACCCGGTCGCCGAGGGCGAGGCGCGTCCCCCCGGGCCCCGAGGCGCCCGAGGCGTACCCGCCGATGACGGGCAGCCCGGGATGGCGCCCGGCCACGTGGGCGAACAGGTCGGCCGCCGGGAAGGTGAAGGGGTCGGCGAGCACGATGGCGGCCGACGGGGCGAAGCCGACGTCGCCGGGCCAGCCCCTCACGTCCCACGAGTCGTCAGGGTGTCGGGTGGCCGACAGGGTGGCCGTGCGCAGCGGGCCCACCTGGCCGGCCCACAGGCTCACGGCGGGAAGCTCCTCGACCTCGGTGCCCGATCCCACCACCGACTCGGCGGCGCAGCCGATCAGGGCCAGCGGGTGGAGCAGGGCGTCGACGACGGCCACCACGTCCTCGAGCGCCCCGGCATGGGACCGGGTGACGGTCACCACGACGAGGTCGGGCCGCTCGCCGACCTCCTCCAGGACGGCGCCCACCACCTCGCCGGTGGCTTGGCTGGTGACCGGGTGGCGGGAGAGTGCGCTCGCGAACGCGGCCGGGCTCACGCGCCCGTGGCGGCGAACCGGATGTCGAGCGAGCGCAGGTAGGTATGGAGGCCGGCGTCCTGGACGGGGACCAGATGGGCCGGCCGTCCCGACTCGTTGTGGTGGCTGTGCCAGAGGCCGGGCGGGGTGACGAACGCCCCGGCACCCTCCCACTCGACCCGTTCGGGGTCGACGATGTCGCCCCGCTCGTCGACCTCGCGGCCCACCAGCGTGTAGCAGCCCGGTGCGCAGTCGGTGATGAGGTCGAGGGCCACGCTCTGGTGGCGGTGGGGCCGCTGGACCCGGTCGGCGGGCAGGACGCCGAGCATCGCCCAGAGCGTGTGGGTCACCGTGAGGGTCTGCGGATGGGCGGCGTTGCCGAGGAGGATGCTGACCCGGTTGCGCGAGGCGGCGTCGGGATGGGACTCGACCTCGGCCAGGCGGGCCCGGGCGGTCGCCGCGTCGTAGCGGGTCGGGGCGAACCGGGCCGGTCCCGGCGTCACGCCGAGGTAGGCGAGCAGCGGGGCGTCGGTCACCCGGTAGAGGAGGGCACGGGCCCCGGGGTCGGCGGTGTGCCGGGCCGTGCAGCCGGACGGGAGGGTCACGAAGTCGCCGGCCCCCCAGGCCACCGTCCCGCCGGCCGGGGCCCGGTCCCCGGCCGTTGCGACCCGCGGTCGCTCGAACTCGGTGCGGCCGGCGCCCTCGATCACGTGGTAGAGCTCGCTGCTGGCGTCGGGCGTGGTCACCAGCGACTGGTCCGGCTCGAGTACCACGAAGGCGGCCAGCAGCGCCGGACTGGTGGCCGGGTAGGGGACGCCGAGCCCCGCCGACAGGTCGAGTGGCACGAGGCGGGTGCCGGGCCCGGAATGGACGTCGGGGGAGAAGCGCTCGACCGGCACGGGGGGGATGGCCCCGGAGCCGACCGGGTCGGCGGCGACCGAGTATTCGTGGAAGCGGGCGTCCCCGGTCCAGTCCTCGGTGGCTTCACCGACCAGGAGGACCGGTGCCGGACCGTCGTGCGCGTCGATGGCCATGTGCCCAGTATCGCCGCTGCGTGGGCCGCCGTGCCGCCGGCGGTATCGTCACGGCGTGGCCGACCCCCGGATCCAGGTTCCCCCCAACTGCGAGCTGACCCTCGGCATGACCTGCGTCGACAAGTCGGCGCCGGGCCGGACGGTGTGGCGGATGCGGGCCGACGAGCGGTTCGCCAACCCGGCCGGCATCCTCCAAGGGGGATTCCTCGGCGCCATGGCCGACTCGGCCATGGGCTCGGCGGCAGTGACGTACGCCCGCGGGGCCGGGCGCAAGGTGTTCGCGTCCAACGTCGAGATGAAGACCAGCTTCCTGGCCGCGGCGAAGGTGGGCGGCATGCTCGAGTGCACGGCGGAGATCGTCTCGGGCGGGTCCCGGGTGGCGTTCGCCGAGGCCGAGGTGGTGGACGACACCGGCCGGGTGGTGGCCCGGGCCAGCTCCACCTACCTCTTCACCGAGCGGGAGTGAGCCGGGGGCGGGGCCGGCCTGGCTAAGGTTGGGCAGTCCGATCGCCGCGTCCCGCCACGAGGCGGGCCGTGGAGGGGTCGGCGGTGGTACCGGCACCGGGCCGGGCACCGGGCGAGCACCCGAGGAGGAACGTGGCGCCAGGCCGGAAGGACGGCAGGAGGGGGCTGGGCGACCTGCGCGACGAGGGCCAGGAGGTCATCGCCCTCGTCGTCGACTACATCAAGCAGGAGACCATCGACCCGGTCAAGGGCCTGGGCCGCTACATCGTCTTCGGTGTCGTGGGTTCGGTGGCGCTGTCGGTGGGACTCGCGGTGCTGGCCGTCGGATTCCTCCGCCTCCTCCAGGGGGAGACCGGAACCACCTTCACCGGCAACCTGTCCTGGATCCCCTACGTGATCTGCATCGTGGTGGTCGTCTTCATCGCCTTCCTGGCCGTCAAGGCCGTGGGCCGCGGCCAGACCCCGAACACCCCGTCCGACAAGGAGCAGGCATGACCACGGCCGACGAGAAGATCACCCGGGACCAGATCGAGGCCAAGCTCGCGCGACCTGACCGGCGGGGTCACCGAGGAGGCCCAGGAGGCCAAGTCCCAGGCCCTGGCCATCGGGCTGGCCGTCGTCGTGGTGTCCGTGGCCGTGGTGTTCCTGATCGGTCGTCGCATGGGGCGTCGCAAGTCGACCATCGTCGAAGTCCGGAGGATCTGATCCGGTGGAGACCATCCTCCGCTACCTGCAGGTCCGTTCGATCGGCCGGGGCATGCGCGGGCACAACGCGGCGTGGTTCGTGGTCGGTGCGGCGCTGTGGATGCTGATCCGGGCCCGTCGCAGCGAGGACGTCGTCTACCGGACCAAGTTGAAGCCGGGGGAGCGCCTGTTCATCAGGTCGGGTCCCCCGGACCCGTCGAGCTCCTGAGCTCCGTGGACCCCGCAGGGGGAGCCGACGCGGCCGGCGGCGGTGCCGTCCCCGACCCCGCCGATCGGAGCCTGTTGCGTGCCGGCGAGAAGGTCCTGCTGGTCGACGCCAAGAAGCGCAGGTACCTGTTGACCCTGCGGACCGACGCCACCTTCCACACCCACGTCGGCATCGTGGCCCACAACGACCTCATCGGCGCCTACGAGGGCGCCACCGTCTTCGGCAGCACCGGTCGCCGGTTCCTGGTGGTCCGGCCGACACTGTCCGACATGGTGCTGAAGATGCCCCGGGGAGCGCAGGTCATCTACCCGAAGGACCTGGCCGCCATCCTGATGGAAGCCGACATCGCCCCGGGTGTCCGGGTGCTCGAGGCCGGGGTCGGGTCAGGTGCCCTGTCCATGGCCCTGCTGCGGGCCGGGGCCTCGGTCGTGGGCTACGAGCTACGCGAGGACTTCGCCAACCGGGCCCACAACAACGTGGTCGCCATGGTCGGAGACGACGCCGACTACCGGGTGGAGCTGCGTGACGTCTACGACGGGATCGACGAGCGGGGACTGGACCGGATCGTGCTCGACCTGCCCGAGCCGTGGCGGGTGGTGCCCCACGCCACGGTGGCGCTGCGCTCGGGCGGCCTCGTCTGCGCCTACCTGCCGACCATCAACCAGACGGCCCAGTTCCGGCACGCCCTCGAGGAGAGTGACTTCGGCATGCCGGGAACGCTCGAGGTGCTGCACCGGACGTGGCACATCGAGGACCGCTCGGTGCGCCCCGACCACCGCATGGTGGGCCACACCGGCTTCCTCACCACGGCACGGCTGCTGCGACCCGAGGAGCTCGGCTCCAAGCCGGGCGGGCCGGTCGGCTGGGTGCCGCCCCCCGGGAAGTCCGTCCCCGTGCGTGGCGAGGCTGCCGCCGACGACGACGACGGGAGTGACGACCCGGCTGACGACGGGGGCGGCACCGGGCGTCCGGACGACGATCCCGACGTCGGGTAGACGGAACCGCCCGGTCCGAGGTACCAAGGTCCCGTGCCCACCGTCGAGCCCTACGCCAGCCTCCGTTGGCCGACCGAGATCACCGCGCCCGACGCCAAGCTCCGTCTGGCGACGAGGGCGGCGGACCGCATCGAGGCCGTGCTCACCTCGGAGGGAGCCGCCCCCCGGGTGGGCCTCGGTTCGGGGTCGACGTCCTTCCTCACCCTCCTGGCCCTGGCCGAGCGGCGGGACCGGCTCCCGCCGGACCTCGGGCTGTGCGCGTCGAGCTACGAGATGGAGTGGTACGCCACGGCGGCCGGCCTGGCCGTTGTGCCCCTGGCCGGGAATCGGGTGGCGGTGGCCTTCGACGGGGCCGACCAGGTGGACCCCGAGGGTGCCCTCGTCAAGGGACGGGGTGGGGCGATGCAGCGCGAGCGGGCCGTACTGGCCGCCGCCGACCTCGGCCTGATCGTGGTCGACGACACGAAGCGGGTGGCCGTCCTGGGCGGCGCACCGCTGCCGTTGGCGCTGCGCCCGCGCGGCATCTTCGCGACGGTGGCCGCGATCGGGGAGCGCACCGGGCTGACCACGGTGCTGCGGTCGGGGTCGGGCAAGGACGGTCCGGTGCTGACCGAGTCGGGTGAGGTGCTGGGCGACCTGGTGATCCCCGACGGGGTGGCGGTGACCGCCGAACTCGACGCGCTGGTCCGCTCCGTCGACGGTGTGCGCGCCACCGGCTACTTCGCGCCGGACCCGCGGCGCGAGGTCATCGGCGGGTGACGCGGGCCGCCGGCCCGGTGGGGCCGCCCCCGGGTCCGGTCAGCTCTGCTCGATGAAGATGCACTCGCCGGGACACTCCTCGGAGGCCTCGACGACGGCGTCCTCGAGCTCACCGGGCACGGCGGCCATGCCGGCCGAACCCCCGGGCTCGTTCCTCACGTCGGCGCCTTCCTTGACGTAGGCGAGGCCGTCGTCGAGCAGAGTGAAGACCGCGGGCGCGATCTCCTCGCAGAGGCCGTCTCCCGTGCAGAGATCTTGGTCGATCCAGACCTTCATCAGCTATGTCACTCCTACATGTCTCTCGGCTCGAACGCGTGGGACCCGGGTCCTCGGGTTCCCGGCGGCCGACGGGGTCGTTCCCGTCGCACCCCCATGGGGTGGCGGGCCCGTTGCTCGCGTCATGCTATCCGCTGTGCAGGCACCATCGGCAGACGGTCACCGTAGCTGTACGAACGCCATCGGCAGACGGTCACCGTAGCTGGAGCGACACCCGTGGCCCGGTCGGCGGTGGGCCGGGCCGGGAGGGCGTCCGGGGGAGGGAGGACGACGGAACCGCAGGCCGCCCGGTGTAGGGTCGGAAGCGAGGAACCCAGCTCGAACGAGGTGATTGCGACGGTTGAATTCGACGATGGCGATGGCAGCCGCCGGTCGGCGGACGAGGAAGATCTGGAGATCCTGCGGGCCCGGGCCCTGACGGCCGAGGAGGAGGTGGCGGTCCTCCGCCGTCGGCTCCAGGAGAGCCCCCGCCGGGTCCAGACCCTGGAGGAGAAGCTCCTCGAGGCCAAGGGCCAGCTGGCCCAGGCCGTCTCGCAGAACGAGAAGCTGACCTTCACCCTCCAGACGGCCAAGGAGCACGTCGCCAACCTCCGTGACGAGGTCGAGAAGCTGACCCAGCCGCCCTCGGCCTACGGCACGTTCCTCGGCATGAACGTCGACGGCACCGTCGACGTGTACTCCGGCGGCCGCAAGATGCGCGTCTCCCTCCACCCGGACATCGAGTCCTCGGACCTGAAGCGGGGCGACGAAGTCGTCCTCAACGAGTCGCTCAACGTGATCCTGGCCCGCCAGGGCGAGCGGCAGGGCGAGGTGGTCGTCCTGAAGGAGCTGCTCGACGACGGCAACCGCGCCATCGTCTACGGGCGGGCCGACGAGGAGCGGGTCGCCGACCTCGCCGACTCGCTCCTCGGGGTCAAGCTGCGCGCCGGCGACACGGTCCTGATGGAGAGCCGGACGGGACTGCTGATCGAGAAGCTCGACCGGCCCGAGGTCGAGGAGCTGGTGCTCGAGGAGGTCCCCGACGTCACCTACGCCGACGTGGGCGGGCTCGACGACCAGATCGAGGCGATCACCGACGCCGTCGAACTCCCGTACCTGTACCGCGAGCTGTACACCGAGCACCGGCTGCCGGCCCCGAAGGGCATCCTGCTGTACGGGCCCCCGGGGTGCGGCAAGACGCTCATCGCCAAGGCGGTGGCGAACTCGCTGGCCAAGAAGGTCGCCGAGGTCACGGGCAACACCAACACCCGCAGCTACTTCCTCAACATCAAGGGCCCCGAGTTGCTCAACAAGTACGTGGGGGAGACGGAGCGCCAGATCCGCCTCGTGTTCCAGCGGGCGCGGGAGAAGTCGGAGGAGGGCGTGCCGGTCATCGTCTTCTTCGACGAGATGGACTCGCTGTTCCGCACCCGCGGCACGGGCATCAGCTCGGACATGGAGTCGACCATCGTGCCCCAGCTCCTCGCCGAGATCGACGGGGTGGAGACGCTGAAGGACGTCATCGTCATCGGGGCGTCGAACCGCGAGGACCTGATCGACCCGGCCATCCTGCGACCCGGCCGCCTCGACGTGAAGATCCGCATCGAGCGCCCGAACGAGACGGCGGCCACCCAGATCTTCTCCCGGTACCTGACCCCGGACCTGCCGCTCGACGCGGACGAGGTCCGCACCCTCGGTGGGGGCGACCCGGGCAAGGCCACCCAGGCGATGATCGAGTCCACCGTCGCCGAGATGTACCGGGACGACGAGGAGAACCGGTTCCTGGAGGTCACGTACCAGAACGGCGACAAGGAGATCCTCTACTACCGGGACTTCAGCTCCGGGGCCATGATCGAGAACATCGTCCGTCGGGCCAAGAAGCTGGCCATCAAGCGGGCCATCGCCAACGAGGGACGGGGCATCCGCACCCAGGACCTCCTCGACTCGATCCGCCAGGAGTACAAGGAGAACGAGGACCTCCCGAACACCACCAACCCGGACGACTGGGCCAAGATCTCGGGCAAGAAGGGCGAGCGGATCGTCTACATCCGGACCCTGATCAGCGACCACGACGCGACCACCGGCGGCCGCTCCATCGAACGGGTGGGGACGGGCCAGTACCTCTGAGGAGACCGGCCCCCGGCCGCGGCTGCCCGTGGCACCCGTGCCGAGGGTAGGGTCGCCCGCATGGCCATTCCCAAGGTCTGCGGCATCGAGACCGAATACGGCATCCAGGTGGTCAACGGCGATCCGAACCCGATCGCCGCCTCGTCCGTGCTCATCAACGCCTACGCCCATCAGGTGGCCCGCCAGCAGATCGGCTGGGACTTCGAGGACGAGGCCCCCGGCAACGACGCCCGCGGTGCGGCCAAGGAGGGGTCGATGCCCCCGCTGGTGGAGACCCACCTGGTCAACACCGTCCTCACCAACGGGGCCCGCTACTACGTCGACCACGCCCACCCCGAATTCTCGTCCCCGGAGTGCTCCAACGCCCTCGAGGCGCTGACCTACGACCGGGCCGGCGAGGCCATCGTGGTGCGGTCGATGGAGGCGGCCGACGCCTCTTCCCACGACGGCTCCCGGCTCGTGGTCTACAAGAACAACTCGGACGGCAAGGGCAACTCGTACGGCTGCCACGAGAATTACCTGATGGACCGCGAGACCCCGTTCAGCCGCATCGTGGCCGGCATCACGCCCCACTTCGTCACCCGCCAGCTCTTCTGCGGTGCCGGCAAGGTCGGGAGCGAGACGTCCTTCCACGAGAGCGGGACCGTCGACTTCCAGCTGTCGCAGCGGGCCGAGTTCTTCGAGGAGCAGGTGGGCCTGGAGACGACGCTCAAGCGGCCCATCGTGAACACCCGCGACGAACCCCATGCCGACCCGCACCGCTACCGGCGCCTCCACGTGATCGTCGGCGACGCCAACCTGGCCGAGGTGGCCACGTTCCTCAAGCTCGGGACGACGTCGCTCGTGCTGGCCATGATCGAGGACGACGTGTCGACCAGCCGGCCGCTGGCCCTGGCCGACCCGGTGCGGGCCATCCACGCCGTCGCCGTGGACCGGACCTTCACCCAGCCGCTGCTGCTGGCCGACGGGTCCACGGCCACCGCACTCGACATCCAGTGGGAGCTCTACTCGCAGGCCCGCAAGTACGCCGACGACCGCGGGCTCGACTGCCTCGGGCCCGAGGCGGTGGGGTCGGCGGTCATCGACCGGTGGGAGCACGTGCTGCACGGCCTCGAGGCCGACCCCGCCTCGCTGGCCCGCCAGGTCGACTGGGTCGCCAAGCTGCAGCTGCTCGAGGCCTACCGGGAGCGCCACGGCTGCGCATGGAGCGATCCCCGCATGGCCGCGGTCGACCTGCAGTACCACGACCTGCGGCCGGCCCGGTCCCTCTTCGCCCGGCTCGACACCGAGAAGCTGGTGTCCGCCGACGCCGTGGCCGCCGCCGTCACCGACCCGCCGAGGACGACCCGGGCCTGGTTCCGGGGCGAGTGCCTCAAGCGTTGGCCCGCCTCGGTGGCCACCGCCAACTGGGATTCGTTGGTCTTCGACCTCGGATCGGACCCCCTCCGGCGCGTACCTATGATGGATCCACTGAAGGGAACGGCGGAACATGTCGAAGCACTACTGGACGGGTGCGCGAGTCCGGCGGAGCTGGTCGACCGACTGAGCAGCTGAGTAGCGAGCGGGAAGGAGGAGCGGAGTGATGGCAGAACGAGAGCTGAAGAAGAAGCAGGCGACCGAGCGCACGGACGAGGCCGTCGAGGAGGTCCCGGCCACGTCGGCCGCGGGCGAGAAGCTGAAGGCGGAACTGGACGACCTGCTCGACGAGATCGACGAGGTCCTGGAGGACAACGCCGAGGAGTTCGTGCGCAACTACGTGCAGAAGGGCGGGGAGTAACCACGTGTCGCTGCCCCTCTTCACGACCACCGAGGATCCCGGCCCGGACTTCGCCGGCCTCATCCGTCGGCTGCGGGTCCCGACCCACCCCCTGATCAACGGGACCGCCCCCGCTCCTTACGAGGGCATCCGCCACGGCACCACGGTGGTGGCCCTGCGCTACGCCGAGGGGGTGGTGATGGCGGGCGACCGCCGGGCCACCGAGGGGCACACCATCGCCCACCGGGCGATGGAGAAGGTCTTCCCGGCCGACCGCTACTCGGCGGTGGCCATCGCCGGCGCCGCCGGCCCGGCCGTCGAGATGGTCCGCCTGTTCCAGACGCAGCTCGAGCACTACGAGAAGGTGGAGGGTGTCGTCCTCAGCCTCGAGGGGAAGGCCAACCAGCTCGGCCAGATGGTGCGCGAGCACCTGCCCATGGCCATGCAGGGCCTCGCCGTGGTCCCGCTGTTCGCCGGATTCGACCTCGCCCGCCAGACCGGCCGCATCTTCACCTACGACGTGACCGGCGGCCACTACGAGGAGACCGAGTACAACGCCACCGGCTCGGGCGGCCGCGACGCACGCACCACCGTCAAGCTCGGCTACCGCGACGGGCTCTCCCGCGACGCGGCCGTCGAGCTGGCCATCCAGTCCCTCTACGAGGCGGCCGACGAGGACTCGGCCACGGGTGGGCCGGACCTGATCCGGGGTATCTACCCGCTGGTCGCCACGGTCAGCGCCGCCGGTTTCGCCCCGGTGGGCGAGGACGAGGTGGCCGAGCGGTTCGCCAGCCTCATCGAGCGTCGGCGGACGGAGGGTCACCAGCCATGACCATGCCGTACTACGTCGCTCCCGAGCAGGTGATGAAGGACCGGGCCGAGTACGCCCAAAAGGGCATCGCCCGGGGGCGGTCGCTGGTGGCCACGACGTACGACGAGGGCATCGTCATCGTCGCCGACAACCCGTCGCGATCGCTGCACAAGATCAGCGAGATCTACGACAGGATCGCCTTCGCCGGTGTGGGCAAGTACAACGAGTTCGACCAGCTGCGCGTCTCGGGCATCCGCCACGCCGACACCAAGGGGTACGCCTACAGCCGCGAGGACGTGGAGGCCCGGTCCCTGGCCAACCTCTACGCCCAGTACCTCGGGCAGGTCTTCACCCACGAGATGAAGCCCCTCGAGGTGGAGATCCTCGTCGCCGAACTGGGCTACGGCCTGCGGCCGCCCCAGCTGTACCACATCGCCTACGAGGGGACCATCACCGACGAGGACCGGTTCGCCGTGCTCGGTGGGGAGACCGAGGCCATCGTGGTCAGGCTCGACGCGGAGTGGTCGGCCGAGTGGTCCCTGGCCGCGGCCCTGCGCTCGGCCGTCGCCGCCCTGGCCGGGACCGACCGGACGCTCGGGGCCGGCGACCTGGAGGTGGCCGTGCTGGCCGAGGGGAACGGCCGCCGCGCCTTCCGCCGCCTGGTCGACGAGGAGCTCGCCACCCTGCTCGCCTGAGCGTCCCCGCCCGGGCCCCGGTGACGGGCCGGCGGGTTGGCGCGCCGTCGGGGCACGTCCACGGTACCGTGCAGGTAATGGACAAGCGCATCTACGGCTTGGAGAACGAGTACGGGGTCACCTGCACCCTGCGCGGCCAGCGTCGGCTCAGCCCCGACGAGGTGGCCCGGTACCTGTTCCGCCGGGTGGTGAGCTGGGGCCGGTCGTCCAACGTGTTCCTGGAGAACGGTGCCCGCCTGTACCTCGACGTGGGCAGCCATCCCGAGTACGCCACGCCCGAGTGTGACGACATCGCCGAGCTCGTGGCCCACGACAAGGCGGGGGAGTGGATCCTGTCGTCGCTGGTCGAGGGGGCCGAGGCCCGCATGCGGGAGGAGGGCATCCGGGGCGACATCTACCTCTTCAAGAACAACACCGACTCGGCCGGCAACTCCTACGGCTGCCACGAGAACTACCTGACCAGCCGGCGGGACGACTTCACGCACTACACCGAGGTGCTGATCCCGTTCCTCGTCAGCCGTCAGGCCTTCGCCGGCGCCGGCAAGGTGCTCCAGACGGCCCGGGGTGCGGTGTTCTGCCTGAGCCAGCGGGCCGAGCACATCTGGGAGGGGGTGTCGTCGGCCACCACCCGCAGTCGGCCCATCATCAACACCCGGGACGAGCCCCACGCCGACGCCGAGAAGTTCCGGCGCCTCCACGTGATCGTGGGCGACTCGAACATGAGCGAGTACGCCACCTTCCTCAAGATCGGCGCCACCTCGATCGTGCTGCGCATGCTCGAGGACCCGTCCTCGGTGATGCGCGACCTCACGCTCGAGAACCCGATCCGGGCCATCCGCGAGATCAGTCACGACATCACCTGCCGCCGGCCGGTGCGCCTGGCCAACGGGCGGGAGATGAGCGCCCTGGACATCCAGGGCGAGTACCTCCAGCGGGCCATCAAATTCCGGGACCGCCACGGCCTGTCGGTCCAGGAGGACCGGGCCCTCGGGATGTGGGAGCACTGCCTGAAGGGACTCGAGGCCGACCCGCTGTCCCTCCACCGGGAGTGCGACTGGGTGGCCAAGTACCGCCTGATCGACGGCTACCGCGAGCGCCACTCGCTGCCGCTCCACAGCCCGGCCGTGGCCCTGCTCGATCTCCAGTACCACGACGTCGACCGCAACCGGGGCCTCTACTACCGGCTCCAGCGCCACGACCAGCTCGACCGCATCTGCCGCGACGAGGACATCGCCGAGGCGATGACCACCCCGCCGCAGACGACCCGGGCCCGCCTGCGTGGCGAGTTCGTCAAGCGGGCCAAGGAGAAGCGGCGGGACTTCACGGTGGACTGGGTGCACCTCAAGCTCAACGACCAGGCCCAGCGAACGGTGCTGCTGAAGGACCCCTTCCGGTCCCGCGACGAGCGGGTGGAGAAGCTCATCGCCGGCCTGTGAGGTCGGCCGCCGCGACCAGGCGGTGCGCACGGCTGGGCTAGCGTCGGGTCACTGTGCCCAGTGATGCGAACGACGACTCATACGCCTCCAATGCCGCCGCGGACTCGCCGGTAGCTGCGACCAGGATGGCTCCCGACGCCCCCGGGGATGCCTCCGAGGAAGTCGGGACGCTGGACGACGATCGTGGCAAGGGGAGCGCCTACCGCTGGGTGATCGAGTGGGCCGTGATCCTCATGGCCGTGCTGGTGTGCACGTTGCTGCTGCGGACGTACGTCATCCAGTCCTTCTACATCCCGTCCCCCTCGATGGTGCCGACCCTCCAGGTCGGCGACCGCATCATGGTCAACAAGCTCAGCTACGACTTCCACGGCGTGCACCGCGGGGACATCGTCGTGTTCAAACGGCCGCCCCTCGAGGACCAGGACTTCCCCGACCTGGTGAAGCGCGTGGTCGGCCTGCCCGGCGAGACGATCTCGTCCGACAACGGCCTCATCTACATCGACTGCGCCAACCAGGACTTCGCCAAGTGCAAACCGCTGTCGGAACCGTGGCTGCCGCCGGGACCACAGAGCTACACCGGGGCGCTGCCCGACGACGAGCACCCGCAGTTCAACCTGCCCGGCCCGGTCAAGATCCCGGCGGGGGAGTACTACGTCATGGGCGACAACCGCACGGACTCCGAGGACAGCCGCTTCTTCGGGCCCATCCCCGCGTCCCTGATCGTGGGACGGGCCGTCGCCGTGGTCTGGCCGCTGAGCCAGGCCAAGGGCCTCTAGCCGGCCGCCCGGGCCCGCCCGCCGGGGCGTCCCCGGCCCTGACCAGGGCCTCGGCCCACGTGCGCAGCCGCCCGCCGGCCACCCCCCGGTACACTTCTGGCGTGCCCTTCCTGAGCCCGGCCAAGCTCCTGGTCGTCGTCATCATCGCCGTCGTCGTGCTCGGCCCCGACAAGCTCCCGAAGGTGGCACGCCAGGTCGGTGCGCTGTGGGGCGATTTCCGCCGTCTGCGCGAGCGGCTCGAGACCGACGTGCGGGGCAGCTTCCCCGATCTCCCGTCGACCGACAAGATCACCCAGGCCGTGCGCTCGCCGATCAGCTTCCTCGACTCGCTCGCCGACACCCACGCCTCGGACAACGAGGCGGCCGGGCGTGCGTCGCCCGCGGGCCGACCACCGGACCCGACCGGCGACGGCGTGCAGCCACCGGGCGGCACGAACCGCCCGAACGGCGTGGTGCGGGCCGACGAGGAGGCGTCGATCCCCGGCGTGTCGGTCAGCGACCCGCAGGGCACGGTGCACGTGGTGCGGGGCCACGGCCCGACGGTGCCCGACGACCCATCGATGAATTGACGGCCATGGCCTCGCCTACGCCCCACACCGGGGACAGCTAGCCATGGCCCTGTCGCTCAAGCGCCGGACCGACAAGCCGGCGCCGGACGCCATGACCCTGACGGAGCACCTGACCGAGCTCCGTCGCCGGGTGGTCATCTCCGTCGCCGCCTTCGCCGTCGCCGCCGTCGCCGCGTGGTTCCTCTACCCCTGGATCCTCTCGTTCCTGAAGCACCCCTACTGCGAGGTGGCCCCGACCCACTGCGGGTTCTACGTGACCGCTCCACTCGACCCGCTCGCCCTGCGGGTCAAGATCGCCGCCTACGGCGGGGTCTTCCTGGCCTCGCCGGTGTGGCTGTGGGAGATCTGGCGGTTCATCACCCCCGGCCTCAACAAGAACGAGAAGAAGTACGCCGTCCCCTTCATCTGCGCCACCATCGGCCTGTTCTCGCTGGGGGCGGCCGTGGCCTTCCTGATCTTCCCCCACGCCCTCCAGTGGCTGGACAACATCGGGGGCCCGTCGCTGACCCAGATCCTCAATCCCAACAGCTACCTGAGCCTGATCATCCTGCTGATGGTGTGCTTCGGGGTCGTCTTCGAATTCCCGGTGGTGCTCGTCGCCCTCGAGATCGCCGGCGTGGTCACGCCCCGGCAACTGTCGTCGCAGCGCCGCTGGGCCATCGTGGGCATCGTGGTGCTGGCCGGGGTCATCACGCCGAGCTCGGATCCGTTCTCGATGTGCGCCATGGCCATCCCGCTGTACATCTTCTACGAGCTCTCGATCATCGTCGGCAAGATCATCCGCCGATGACCCGGGCCCTGCCCGTCGACGCCGGGTCGGCGGGGGAGGATCCGGACGGTGGCCCCCGGGCCGACTTCGAGCGCGCCCTCGGGGTCCGGCTCGACCCCTTCCAGCACCGGGCCATGGACGCCATCGACCGGGGCGAGTCGGTGCTGGTCAGCGCCCCCACCGGATCGGGCAAGACGCTGGTCGCCGACTACGCGGTGGCGCGCGCCCTGGCCGGCGGCGGCAAGGCCTTCTACACCACGCCCATCAAGGCGCTGTCGAACCAGAAGTTCGCCGAGCTGTCCGAGCGCTACGGGGCCCACCGGGTGGGCCTGCTGACCGGCGACGTCTCCCACCAGCCGCGGGCCCCCATCGTGGTCATGACCACCGAGGTGCTCCGCAACATGCTCTTCGCCCGGTCCGCGCTGCTCGACGACCTGGCCGTGGTGGTGCTCGACGAGGTGCACTACCTCCAGGATCCCTATCGGGGCTCGGTGTGGGAGGAGGTCCTCGTCCTCACCCCACCCGGCGTCTCCTTCGTGAGCCTGTCGGCCACCGTCAACAACGCCGGTGAGTTCGGCCGCTGGCTGACCTCGGTGCGGGGAACCACCCGGGTGGTGGTCGAGACCCACCGCCCCGTGACCCTCCACCACCACTACGCGCGTGGCCGAGCGGGGCCGCGACGGCGTGTCGGTGCTGCCGCTGCTGCGCGACGGGAAGCCGAACCCGGACGGGTTGCGGCTCGACGACCGCCGCAGGCGGTCCAGCCACCAGCGCTTCCGGGCGCCCCGGCGCACCGAGGTGGTCGAGTACCTGGCCGAGGCGGGCATGCTGCCCGCCATCACCTTCATCTTCTCGCGCGCCGCCTGCGACGACGCCACCCGCCAGGTGGTCGGCGACGGCGTCCGTCTCACCACCGACGACGAGCGGGCCCGGATCCGGCGCCTGGTGGAGACCTCGGTCGAGCGGTTGAGCGACGCCGACCTGCGCACGCTCGGGTACGGGCCGTGGTCGGATGCCCTGGAGGCCGGGGTGGCGCCCCACCACGCCGGCCTGGTGCCGGCCTTCCGCCAGGCCGTCGAACGGTGCTTCTCGGAGGGACTGCTGAAGGTGGTGTTCGCCACCGAGACGCTCGCGCTCGGGATCAACATGCCGGCCCGCACGGTGGTGGTCGAGCGCTTCGCCAAGTTCCGCGGCTCGGACACCTCGTCGCTGACGTCGGGCGAGTACCAGCAGCTGACCGGCCGGGCGGGGCGGCGGGGGATCGACACCGTGGGCCACGCCTTCGTGCTGTGGCACCACGGCACACCGTTCGGCCTGGTGGCCCGCACCGCGGTGGCCCCGCCCCCGGACCTGGTCTCCTCCTTCCACCCGACGTACAACCTGGCCGTCAACCTGGTCCGACGGTGGAGCCGCCAGGAGGCCCACGGGCTGCTCGAGTCCTCCTACGGGCAGTGGCAGGCCCCCGACGGTTCCGAGTCGCTCGTGGCCCAGCTGGACCGGCGCCTGGGCATCCTCGACGACCGGGGCTTCGTCGACGGGTGGGCGCTCACCGACGACGGGCTGCACCTGGCCGGGATCTACCACGAGTCGGACCTGCTGGTGGCCGAGGTCCTCCGGGCCGGGCTGCTCGACGACCTCGAGCCGGCCCACCTGGCCGGCGTGGCCTCGGCCCTGACCTTCGAGGCCCGCCGGGCCGGCGACGACCCGCCCCGGCCCCGCCAGGCCCTGGTGACGGAGCGCCTGGCCGCGGTGGAGGCCCTGGCCGGCGGGCTGCGGGCCGACGAGCGCCGGGTGGGGCTGCGCCGGACGCGGCGCCCGGACGGAGGGCTGGCCCGGGCCGTGGTCGCCTGGGCCTCGGGCGGGACCCTCGACACCGTCCTACGGGACGCCGAGGTGGCCCCCGGGGACTTCGTGCGCAACATCCGCCAGGTCATCGATCTGGTGCGCCAGATCGGCCAGGTGGCCGGGTCGCCGGCCACCCGCGGGGCGGCCGACCTCGCCGTGGCGCTGCTGCGGCGGGGGGTGGTCGGGGCCGACGACCCGGCCGCATCGGGGTCCGCGCTTGACGGCCCGTCGCCGTCCTAGTGTCTGACAGGCATGTTCCCCTACGCCGAGGAATCGTTCAGTGCCGAGGAGTCCGACATCCTGCGGCGGTATGTCACCAACCTGGACCAGCCGGTCTTCGCGCTGGTCAACCTGCCCGAGGTGGTCAAGGGGGCCCTGTTCGCCCGCTACTCCCGGTCGCCGAAGAGCCTGCGCCGGCTCTTCCTGGACGAGTTCGTCGGTGAGCTGGACATCAGCGGCGACGCCTCGGTCGACGCGACGGTCGGCCTCAAGCGGGCCGAACAGCTCTACGAGAAGGTCTTCTTCGAGTACGGCGACGACTCGGTGGCTCAGCTCGGCGGCGTCCACCTGGCGTGCGAGCAGGCCTCGAACGTCCTGACCAAGGTGCTCGAGTGGGGTCGGCTGATGGCCTACCTCGAACAGTCGACCCGCTACATCGCCTACAACCAGCGCCTGTCCACCGGCCACTACCGCTACTTCCGCGACCCGGGCCTGCTCGACTCGCCCCTCGGCGCCCGCTACGTGGGCGACATGGACCGCATGTTCGACACCTACGGCGAGCTGCTCGACGAGGCCCAGGTCTGGCTGGCCGCCCGCCACCCCCGCCAGGCCGGGGACTCCGACATCGTGCACCGCCAGGCCGTCCGGGCCAAGGGCCTCGACGCCCTGCGCGGCCTGCTGCCGGCCGGGTCGCTGTCCAACGTCGGCATCTACGGCACCGGGCAGTCCTACGAGCATGCTGCTGGTGCGGATGCGCGTCCCACCCCCTGCCCGAGGCCCGGGTCTACGCCGACATGATGCTGGAGGAGCTCCGCAAGGTGATCCCCTCGTTCCTCCAGCGGGTCGACCGGGCCGACCGGGGCGGCCGTCTGGTCGGACTACCTGGTGGCCACCCGGCAGCGGACACCGGCCGCGTGGTGGAGGAGCTCTTCCCCGATCTGGTGGCCCCGGCCGACCACCCGGTCGGCGGTCCGTCGGGGCAGCCCTCGGTCGAGCTGCTCGACTTCGACCCCGAGGGCGAGGACAAGGTCGTCGCGGCCATCGTCGCCCCCCTGCACCGACCGCGTCCGAGGCCGAGGTGCTGGACCGGGTCCGCCGGCTCGGCGCCGACGAGAAGCGGTCGATCCTGCTGGCCTACGTGGGGGAGCGGTCCAACCGCCGGCACCGGCCGGGCCGGGCCTTCGAGCGCACCGACTACCGCTTCGACGTGGTCACCGACTACGGCGCCTTCCGCGACCTGCAGCGTCACCGCATGCTGACCATCGAGTGGCAGCCGCTCGGCGCGGCGCTCGGCTACGACGTGCCCGAGGTGGTGGCCGACGCCGGTCTCGACCGAGCCGCTACGTGGCCTCCCTCGAGCGCTCCCGGGAGCTCTACGAGGCGCTGGCCCCGACCTTCCCCGAGCAGGCCGCCTACGCCGTGGCCCTGGCCTACCGGATCCGCTACACGATGCAGATGAACGCCCGCGAGGCCATGCACCTGCATCGAGCTGCGGTCGGGTCCCCAGGGCCACCCGAGCTACCGCTGGGTGGCCCAGGAGATGCACCGCCTGATCGCCGAGCAGGCCGGTCACCGGCTGCTGGCCGAGGCCATGTCCACGTGGACTTCGGCGCCGAGGACCTCGAGCGGCTCGAGTCCGAACGGCGGGCCGAGCAGCGCGGAATTCGATGTCGGCGCGTAGGAAATCCTGCAATCCCCTGACCAGGGAAGTTTGTAGAACGCCCAGGTGAGAGGGGTGAAACCATTTGACGAGCCACCGGTGTCCTTGGCGTATGGTTCGCCCAGTCCCAGTCGCCCCGAGGCATGTACCGGCGTTTCGATCGCCGGAGCGGCTCGAGGGGGGGATGCTGTGAGAGGCGGAGGAAGGCCCAGGGGATCGAGTAGAAAACACTTCCCCGAGGCCGGCGGCGCGAGCCGGAGGTAGCGGGGGATGGTGCCAAAGATCCCCTGGGTCCTACCGCCTGGCAGCCCCGAGGCGGCGGCCGGTCGGGCTCGACGAACCACGGCGTCCGCACCGGCCGGGCAGGCGTAGGGCTCGGGCGGTTCCGGGACCGGACGCACCCGGGCCTCCACGGGATTCCCGGCATGATCCCCACCCAACAGCGGCGTGGAGGAACCGCACACCGGCCGGCGGACGTCGCCGGGACACGATCGAACGGACGGCCGGACCGTCTATGCTCCCGGCCAACTCACCACCGAAAGACCGAGATGGCACAAGAACTCGACGAAGTCGACGGACCGGACGAACTCATCGAGGAAGACCTCGATGAGCTGGCCGACGACGACGACCTGATTGCGAAGACGACCCGCTGGCCGATCGACGACGACGACGACGACGAGCCGTCGCCGTCATCGAGGTCGACGTCGAGGTCGAGGAGGACGTGCCCGCCGGCACGGCCAAGGCCGTGGCCAAGGCCGCCGGCGAGGAGACCGACGACGAGGAGGAGGAGGAGCCCGACGACGAGGATGTCGAGGCCAGCCTCGACACCATCCTGAAGGAGCGCCTGGTCGTCGAGGAGGTCGAGGACGACGAGGACACGCCCGAGCCCGAGGACCGCACCGGCGACGGTGTCGAGCGGGTGCTGCCCAAGCAGCCCGGCGAGTTCGTCTGCCGGTCGTGCTTCCTCGTCAAGCACCCGAACCAGTTGGCGGACCGGAAGAAGATGCTCTGCCGCGACTGCGTGTGAGCGGAGCCGACCATGGCCGACGCCCTGACGACGACGATGCCGAGCGACGAGCAGCCGCTGAACGAGCGGCTCCTCGACCTGTTCGTCTTCCTGCCCGACCGGTTTCGCCGTCGTCGGTGGTCGAGGAACTGCCCAAGCTGGCCGAGCGGGGTCGCGACCGGCTCGGCGTCCAGGTGTCACTCGGCCCGGGCCGTCGGCCAGTTCGCCGTCAAGGCCGGCGGCACGACGAATTCGACGCGGTCGGCGGGCTGTTCGCCGGACGGACTCGGGGCACCCCGGCCGGCACCGCCGACGGCGGCCGGCCGCCCCGGCCCGACCGCGACCCGCCGCGGTGCGCCCAGGTCCCGGACCGTCCGGCCGATGACGGCGGCGGGGCGCGCCGGCCGACCGTCGCCGAGCCACCCGCCGCGCCGGCGCGCACCCGGTCGACGGCCACGTGCCCGAGGTGGCCACGCTGGCCATCCCCGGGTTCGACACCCTGTCGGCCTCCCAGGTGGTCCAGCGCCTCGACGGCCTCAACCGCTCCGAGCTGGTGGCCGTGCGGGCCTACGAGGCGTCCACCCGGGGGCGGCGCACCATCCTCAGCCGGGTCGACCAGCTCCTGGACGAGCGGTCCTGAGCCGGCCGTGGCGCGACGGGCGCACGGGGACCCGATGGAGCAGGTCCGCCGGCGCCACGCCGGACGACCTCGATCGCACTCGTGGAGCTGGTGGCCGCTGTCGAGGCCACCCGGGTCGACCGACGGGGTGCCGAGCTGGCCCGTCCCGGCGACGCCGGTGGGACCGCTCCGGCCGCCACGGGCGACGCCGTGGCCGCCTATCTGGTCGAGCGGCGACCGGACGGCCCTGGTGGGCACCCTGGACGACTGGGTGGCCGGCGTGGCCCTCTGCCGCGTCGCCGGGGGCGACGGCCGCGCGCCGGGGAGTGCTCGACGTCTGCTTCGTCGAGGACGGGCGCCCGCGAGGTCGGTCTCGGCCACCTGCTGCTCGACACGGCGCTGGCCTGGTTCGCGGAGCAGGGGTGCACGGGGGTCGACGGGACGGCCCTCCCCGGCGACCGGACGGCCAAGAACTTCTTCGAGTCGGCCGGGTTCAAGGCCCGGCTGCTCGTCATGCACCGACCCCTGGACTGAATCCGGGCGCGTCGCGCCGGGCGTGGTCGCGGAGGATCGTCGCCCGCTGGCCGCTCAGGACGCGCCGACGCCGCGGCCGGCCGGGCCGGGACGGGACGACGCGGGCCCGGGCGGCGGCGGGATCGGGATCCCGAGCAGTCGGGCCAGCTCGGGCACGTAGCCCGGCGGCCTTGCGGGCCTCGGCCAGCAGCGCCTCGTCGGCGCCGGCGGGCAGCCCGGCCGGCTTGACCGTCCGGCGCACCGGGCACTCGACCACCACCTCGAGCAGGGCCAGCCACTCGGCGGGCGGAGTCTCGGCCGTCATGGCCTGGCCGGCGGCGTCGGCCAGGCGCACGGCCAGCTCGGCGGAGAGGCGGGCGGACGGCTCCGGCGGACGGATCGAGGCGCGGACGGCGTCGACCACCCGGCCCTCGTCGAGGGAGGTGGTGATCCGCTCGACCCAGCGCTCCCGCAGGGCGGTGACCCGTTCGGTCGAGGCTGGTCCGCAGGGCGGTGACCATCTCGGAGCCCTCCTCGTCGAGGGTGACCGTCGAGGCCGAGGCCACGATGGAGCGGAGCTCGCGGAGCGGGGTGTCCTTGCCGGCGGTGCGGGCCACGGAGGCCCGGTCCTTCCAGGTGGCCAGGTTGATGACGGGACGAGCTGCTCGGCCATGGCCATCAGCGGGCCCTCGGTCACCTCGGGGCGGCCCTCGGCCCGGGCCCGGGCGTTCTGCTCCTGGATGGCCTGGCGGACCGACGGGATCCCGCCCTTGATCAGCTGCTCGGCCACCGGGATCTGCTCGGGTCGGAGTTCGGCCAGCGCCGCGTTGCGGAAGACGGTGGACGTGGCCGGCCGCCGGTCGCCGCGCTCGCGCCCGGCCCTCGCGCCCACCGGGACGGGCCGGTCCGGTGCGACGGGCGGCGCGCCGCCTCGCCGTCCGCCGGCCACCGCCACCCTCGCGGCCGCCGCCGGTGCGCTCCGTGCGTCCGCGGCCGCCTCCCGTCGCCCCGGGCGGGGCAGCCGCCCTCGGTGCGGGGGCCCCGGCCGGACGGGCGACGCGAGCCCGTCGCGTCGTCGCCGTCGTCGTCCCGGCGGCGCTTCCCCTTGCCGGCCAGCACCACGTTGACGTCGGGGCCCTTCTGGGGCGTGCCGAGGATCTCGATGCGCTCGACGGGCTTGGGCACGGCCTTGCCCTTCGGGGCGAGCAGGGCGGTGACGGTGGTGCCGTCCAGGGTGGTCTCCACCTCGGCCCGCAGCACGGTCCCGACCGTGCTGCCTGCGGGGACCAGTCCGGCGTCGACGGTGCCGCGGGGCAGCTTGGCCCCCGCGGCACGCCACGTCCATGTGGAGTCGTCCGACTGACTGGTGAGTTCGACTTCGATGCGATGGCCCATACCGGGCGACAGGCTACTGCCGAAGCCACCCCCGCACGAACGGCGCCGTCGGTTTGCCCTGCTCACGCCCGCGGTCGGCGGGGCGTCGGTGCGGAGGCCTGGACAGCCCTACGCTGTCCGGCGACACACGTTCTTCGCGGAGGTGACGGTGGTGGCAGTGGACGTGGACGCACAGGGGGCCACCGGCTCGGTCGTGCCGCCGGCCCGACCCGGCCTGGGTGGCCCGGCTCTCCGCCGTGCGCCCCGAGCCCGACCGCGACGGCCGGTCCCCCTCACCCGCCGACCTCGACCGGATCCTGGCCACGGCCACCACGGTGCCCGACCACGGCGACCTGCGCCCCTGGCGCTTCGCCGTCTGCACCGGAGCCGGGCGGGACCGCTTCGCCGAGGCACTGGTGGCCGGGCTGCACCGAGGCCACGCGGCACCGGACCTGCCCGACGCGGTGGTGGCCAAGATGCGCAACAAGGCCTACGCGGCGCCGTGCTCGGTGATGCTGATCGCCTCGCCCGACCCGTCGAGCAACGTCGAGGTGTGGGAGCAGGTGGCCTCGGCGTCGTGCACGGGGTACGCCGTCGTGCTGGCCGCCACGGGTCTCGGCTACGGCGCCGTCTGGAAGAGCGCCGCGGTGCTCGGCACGGCGCCGCTGCGCGGCGCTGTTCGGTCTCGACCGACGAGGAGTCGCTGCTCGGCTGGGTCAACCTCGGCACGCCGGCGCCGCTCGGGCGCAAGAAGCGGGGGGTCGACCGCGCCGATCCCCTGGCCGGCCGGGTGCTCCCCTCGACGCCTGAGACCCGACGGTCGACCGGCCCTCACCAGCCGAAGCGGGCCATGCGGCGGGCCGATCCCGGCGTCGTCGGCGCAACGCCGCACAGGTCCATGCGCCGGGCCCCGGGCCGGTCGGAGGCGGCCACCCGACGCCAGCCGTAGCGGCGGGCCTCCTCGAGGCAGGCCGACTCGGACCAGCGAGGCTGAGGTCCGGGCGCCGCACCTGCCACAGGTACGGAAGTAGACGCCTTCGTCGTCGTAGCGGTCCTCGAAGAAGAGGTCGTCGGGTTCGTCGTCCATGGTGTGCTCCACGACGAGGATATCGGGAGGGCGTACCCGGGTTGGTCGCGCAGGGTTCGGCCCTGTGGCCGCCGCACGCCGCACGCCGCCCGGAGCCCGGAGCCCGGAGGGCGGGGGACCGGACCGTGGGTGCGTCCCTCGCCGGTGGAGCGGGTTCCTCGGTCGGGGATCCTAGGCTGTCGGAGATGCCGCACCCGGCGGCGCGCGTACGGAGGCGGGGTCCCGATGCCCGAGATGGACGACTTCAACAGCACGATCATCGCTGAGTTCCGGGCCAACGACGGTGTCGTCGGCGGTCCCTTCGAGGGGGCGACGCTGGTGGTGCTGCACACCATCGGTGCGAGGTCCGGGACGGAGCGGGTGACCCCGGTCGTCGCCCGGATCGACGGTGACGACCTCTACGTGTTCGCATCCAAGGCGGGAGCGCCCACCCACCCCGACTGGTTCCACAACCTGGTGGCCCACCCCCGGGTGACCATCGAGCTCGGCACCGACACCGTTCCGGCCACCGCGGTGGTGCTCGAGGGGGCGCCACGCGACGAGGTCTACGCAGCCCAGTCCGCCGCCTTCCCCAACTTCGCCGAGTACCAGGAGAAGACCGACCGGGTCATCCCGGTGGTCCGCCTCGACCGCGCCTGACGGCGTCCGGGTCACCCACCCGGCCGGTCGCCCGGCGTACCGTCGGGGCATGACGACCGTCGTGGAGGACGTGCGCTGCTGGTGGTGCCACCGCCCGCTGCCGGTGCGCCGGGGCGCGGGCCGCCCCCGCCGGTTCTGCAGTCCGTCCCACCGCCAACGGGCCTACGAGGCCCGGCGCCGGGCCGACGAGCTCCATGTGCCCGAAGACCAGTGCATCGTGTCGCTGTCCGACCTGGCCCGGCTGCACGACCGCCTCTACCGCCTCGAGGCGGCGGTCGACGACGTGCGGGCCGACCTCACCGAGTCCCGTGGTGACGACGACTACCGGCGCGCCTACGAGCATCTGATGGACGCCGCCGGTGACCTGGTCGGCACCGTCGTCGAACCGGTGCGCAGCTGACCGGGCCGGTCGGGGTGCGAGACTGGGCGGCCACGAACCGGGAGGGTACCCATGTCGGTCGATGACGAGCTGTTCGACCGCGTCGGCGCGGCCCTGGGCGCACGGGGCGGATGGCGCTACGAGCCGTCGACCACGCCCGGTGGGCTGCCGTCGTGGTGCCTCGACCCCGGGGGCGAGCCCGTGGTGTCGGTCAGCGTGGTGGACGGCGCCATCGTGGCCTACCTCCCCGTCCAGGACCGCGACATCAGTTTCGTCGGACTCGATGCCCTGTTGGCCTGGGTGGACGAACGGGAGGGCACCGCACCGGCCTGACTGCCGTCCACTCCCTGTCGCCCCATGGCAAACCCCGCGCCATCGGTGATTCGTTGTCTCACGTAAGACCCGCGCCTAGCGGCGCTCGTTGAAGGCCCGGTCGACGACCCGTGGCGGCGGTCCGGTCTTGGCCGGTGACAGCACGCCGTGGACCCATCGAAAGCTCCATGGATCAGGAGGAGTCGGACCGCTGTCCGGGCGCGGATTCCTACGTGAGGCAACGATGCCGGCTGTGCGCGGGCTACAGATGGGTCGATGCGCACCCCCATCGGGGCCGTCCACCCCCCGGTAGGCTGGCCCTGCCGGGCGAAATGAGCGCGGGCGGACCGGAGGAGCATCGATGGAACTGGCACCGGGGAAGATCGCCGTGGTGACGGGGGCGGCGGGCGGGATCGGACTGGCCCTGGCCGAGCGCTTCGCGTGGTCGGGCATGCACGTCGTGCTGGCCGACGTCGACGAGGAGGGGTTGGCCGGAGCGGCCGCGGCGTGGGAGCCCTCGGGGTCGAGACCCTGGTGGTTCCCACCGACGTGAGCGTGGAGGCGTCGGTCCAGGCCCTGGCCGCGGCCGCACTCGACCGCTTCGACCGGGTCCACGTGGTCTGCAACAACGCCGGAGTGGCCACTCAGGCCGATCCCTGGTTCGGCCCGCTGTCGGCCTGGGAGTGGGTGGTTGGCGTGAACCTGTGGGGGGTGGTCCACGGGGTGCGGGCCTTCCTGCCCCACCTCGTCGCCGAGGGCGAGGGCCACATCGTGAACACGGCGTCGATCGCCGGGCTCCTGCCCGGGCTCACGCCGTCCTACGACGCCACCAAGCACGCCGTCGTCGCCCTGACCGAGGACCTGTACACCATCCTCGGGACGATGGGTCTGGCTGTCGGGGTCAGCGTGCTCTGCCCAGGATGGGTGCGGACCGGGATCATGGACGCCGAGCGCAACTGGCCGGACCGACTGGGCGAGGCGCCACCCCAGAGCGCCGGCTTCGGCGTCATGGGCGACCACGTCCGCCGGGCCATCGCCGAGGGACTGCCGCCGGCCAACGTGGCCGACGTGGTGGCCCGAGCCATCACCGAGGAGCGCTTCTGGGTCTTTCCCCACCCCGACTTCGTGGAGGTGGCCGAACTGCGCTGGCGCACCATCGCCGAAGGACAGAACCCCACCGGACTGGGCGACGTTCCCGGCCTGCCGCCGTCGGACCAGATCGCCGCCGAGGTGGCCGCCGTCCTCGGGGGCCTCGGCAGCGACTGACACCGGGCGCGCCGGGAGGGAGGCCGTGAGGCCTCCCTCCCGTACGGTGGTGGATCGGATCGCCCCTCCGGCCGGGCCTGCCGCCCCGGGTCAGGCTGCCGATCCGAAGAAGGGCATGCCCTCGTCGGGCGGGCTGTAGGTGAAGACGCCCCCGTCGGCGGCCACCAGCCAGTAGCCGTCGTAGGAGTTGTCGTCGAATCCTCCGACCATGGGGGCGGTCCGGAGACCGGCGGCCGAGCCGTAGTAGGGGGCGTCGAAGGAGAAGACCCCACCGTCGGTGGACACCAGCCGGTAGCCGCCGCCGTCGGACAGCGGCATGATGCCCGCCACCGGAGCGGCGATCCGGAGACCGACGGCCGACCCCTCGAAGGGGGCGCCGAAGGAGAAGACGCCACCATCGGAGGCCGCCAGCCAGTAGCCCCCGGTCTCCCGGTCGAGCCCGATGGCCACGATCGGCGCGTCGAGGTGCCTGCCCCCGGTCGAGCCGTCGAACGAGGCGGCGCCGTAGGCGAAGACCCCGCCGTCGGCAGCCACGAGCCGGTAGCCCGTCCCGTCGAGCGTGGCCGAGATGCCGACCACGGGGGCGTCGAGGTGGTGGCTCGCCGCCGATCCCAGGAACGGAGCGTCGAAGGCGAACACCCCGCCGTCGGCGGCCACCAGCCAGTAGCCACCGGTCGCCCGGTCGACGGCCATGCCGACGACGGGCGCGTCGAGGTGCTCACCGGTCAGCGAGCCGTAGCAGGTGGCGGCTCCGAAGTTGGCGACGTCACCGGCCCGGTCGACCTCGTAGTAGCCGGTGCCGTCGTCGAGGGCGGCACCGCCCACCACCGTGCCGCTCGGCAGGTGGTTCACGCAGGCGGACGACACCGGGCCGGGCGTGGCCGGGCCGGCCCCGGGCAACGTCTGGAACCACAGGTAGGCGTTGGTGGGCACCTCGGGGGCGCCGGGGACGCCGATGCCGCTCCCGGCCACGTCCTCCATGGCCCTGACCGAGGCGTAGTCCTTGGCCCGCTCCACGGTGGCCAGGCCCTTGGCCGAGGTCACCGGGATCACGATGACGTTCCACCACTCGGGTTGGTCGCCGTTGCGGGTGGTCAGCAGGTGGTCGTGGGAGGGCAGCGGCACGTTGTCGAGCGACGCGGCGTCCGTCACACCCAGGGTCGGGGCCAGCAGCGACAGGTCGATGGTGGCCGGATGGTCGATGCAGGTGATCACGCCCGGACACTGCGTGTAGTCGACGGGTGGGCTGGCGTACAGCGGCACCGGGATGTAGAGGGGGTCGATCTGGCTGTTGGTCACCGTGGGCGTCGGTGGCGTCGGGTCGGACACACCCGGCGGCACCGAGGTCGGGTCGGCGCCCGCCTCACAGCCGGTGCCCGAGTGGACGGTCGTCGCCGTGGTGCCGCAGTAGAACGGCTCCGTGTAGAGGGCGTCGACGTCCTGGCCGTCGATCCAGTCGTGGCTGATGCCGATGTTCTCGCAGTCGGGTGCGGTGGCCCCGCAGTCGTTGCGGAGATCGTCGATCACCGTGCCGGGCTCGACCTGGCTCGCCGGCGGGGCGGCGGGTGCGGTGGCGACCGGAGCGCCGGGGGGCGCGTCGGCCGACAGGTCCGCCGCCTGGGCGGCGGGCACCGTCCCCGGCAGGACCTGGAAGAACAGGAACGCGTTGGTGGGCACGGAAACGGCCTTGGCCGAGGCGACGGCCGCGTCGATGGCCGACACGCTCCTCAGCGTGGCGAAGGTGGCCGGATCGGTCGTGGCGATCACCTGGACGTTCCACCACTCGGGCAGCCCGTCGTTGCGGGTGCCCACCACGTGGTCGTGGGCCGGGATCGGCACGTTGTACAGGCTCGAGGGCGACGGATCACCCGGGAGCGCCCCGGCGATGGCCGAGAGGTCGATGGTCGGGGGATGGTCGACGCACGTGGCCGTGGCCGTGCACTGCGTCGGTGGCGGATCGGCGAACAGGGGCACGGGAATGTAGAGCGTGTCGTCGTGGGTCGTGTTGCCGATCGAGGTGCCGTCGGGGGACGGTGCCGTGGGGTCGGGGGACGACGGGCCCGAGCCGACCTCGCACCCGGTGGCGGCGTGCGACGGGACCGCGGTGTCGCAGTAGTAGTTCTCGGAGTACAGCAGGTCCACGTTCGTCCCGCCGTAGTAGCCGTAGGACTCGCCGACCTGACCGCAGGTCGGCGCGTCGTTGCCGCAGTTGTACTGCAGCGGGTCGATGGTGGTGCCGGAGCCACCCGCGGGGACGTCGTGCACCACCGGCGGCGTCGGACCGGTGGCCGACGCGGACGCCGCCCCTCCGGTCAGGCCACCCGCCATCGTGAGCAGGAGGACCAGCGAACCGAGCAGCAGTACCACCCTCCTCGGTCGCTGTGTGCGTGAATGGACAGTCACTGTTGATCACCCTTTCCTGGCGGACGTCACCGACGCTCCGCATGAACACGGGGGATACGAGGTTCGCGTCCCGCGGTGTCACGGCAGCCACCCGGACGAAGCGGTCGGATGGTGTCGGACGGATGGTTCTTCGGTGACGTCCCGCGTGCGGATGAGGTGACGACGGACATCCTCCGAGCTCGAGTGCCGCCGAGGCGGCGCCGAGCATGCGTGGCGCACCGACGGGGTGTCCCGGACTGCCGGCATCCCCTTCCGGTGCCGCACCGAAGGAACGAGGGGCCGCGGGTCCCGAGCAGACGGGAGGACGGCGATGACGACGACGACGAACGATCGTGTCGAGAGCGGAACGGCCGAGGCGGGCCCACGAGAGGCGGGGGACGAGCCGGCACCGTCTCCCGCGGCCGTCGGAGCGCGCGTCACCCGACGACATGTGCAGCTCGGTCTCGGTGTCCTCTGGCTGCTCGACGGCGTTCTGCAGTTGCAGCCGTACATGTTCACCCGGAAGTTCGCCACCCGCGTCATCGCCCCGGCGGCGGCCGGCCAACCCGTGTGGGTGTCGTGGCCGGTGCGCCACGCGGCGGTGGTCATCGCCGCCCATCCGGCGCCGTGGGACGCGCTCTTCGCCGTCGTCCAGCTCGCCCTGGGCGTCGGCTTCCTGTGGCGGCGCACCGCCCGCGCCGCGGTGGCCTGCTCGGTGGTGTGGGCACTGGGTATCTGGTTCCTCGGCGAGAGCCTCGGCGGCCTGGCGGGGGGAACGGCGTCCCCGCTCACCGGTGGGCCGGGTGCCGCCGTCCTCTACGCCGTGCTCGCGCTGGCCGCCCGGCCGACCGCTGCCCACACGGAGCTGGGCCGTTCCCCGCGGGAGGCGGTGGCGTCATGGTTCCCGCTCGCCTGGGCCGCCATCTGGCTGGATGCCGCGGTCCTCGTCCTGCTGCCGGTCAACCGGTCGGTGTCGGCCGTGCGGAGCCAGCTCGAGGCCAACGTCGGCCAGGTGCCCGGCTGGCTCGGTCGCATCGACCGCTGGGCGACCTCGGGGGTGGGCCACATCGGTGGTGCCTCCGTAGTGCTGCTGGTGGTGGTCCCGGCGGCCATCGGCGTGGCGGGCCTCGGGTCACCACGGCAGCGTCGGGCGGCCGCCTGGGCGGGTGCCGCCGCCGCACTGGGGGTCTGGGTGGTGGGGGAGGCCTTCGGTCAGCTGGCCAGCGGCTCGGCCACGGATCCCAACACCGGACCCCTCCTGGCGCTCTGCTCGCTCGCCCTGCTGGGCGTCACCGGCCCCCGGCGTGCGGCGACGCGAGCGGCGGCGTCACCGTGGCGCCCGCGCTCCGCCGGTCCGACCACGGCGGACGTCGCAGACCGTGCAGACACCGCAGCCGCGTGACCGCCGGCGGGTCCCGACGGTAGGAGCCGTCGTCGGGCCGCGGTGCTCAGGTGCCGGTGGTCGGGGTCGCCGAGGTGGCGGGGCGGGACCGGCTGGTGAGGTCGGCGCGCGCGTTCTTGCCGTCGTGGTGGTGGCCGGAGCCGATGGCGGCCCAGTCGACCGTGGCGTGCGGGTTGAGCGGGACGGTCTGGATGAGGCCCAGGCACATTTCGTCGGAGGACCCGTCACCCCAGGTGACGAAGTGGGGCGGTGCCTTGCGCAGGGCCGGCAGCTCCTGGGCCAGGGTCGGATCGTAGGTGCAGGTGATCTGCACCGTGTCGCCCGGCGAGACCTTGACCCACTTCTTCAGGTCGTAGGAGCGTTGGTAGTTGAAGTCGTAATTGGGCACGTCGAGGATCGTCGTGGCCTGTGGCGTCCCCGGGTTCACGACCATGGTCATGCTGCGGCCGAGCAGGTGCATGTGGGCCGTGGTGCGCACGATGTAGCCGGAGGCGCGGATCCGCTGGGTGCACGTGACCGAGTCGCCCTCGGGCGGATTCTGGATGTTCTCCCCGCAGAGGTACTCGAGGGCGTTCTGGAAGACGACGGCGCCCGTGCCGAACCGCTGGGCGAGGTAGTCGAGCGAGGCGGGGCGCGAGCACAGCGGATAGGCGGCCAGGTTGTCCGCCTCGTCTGCCGGGCACGGCATGTTGATGGGGGCGGGGTAGGGAGTGAGGGTCAACGGCCGCAGGTGGGTCGACGCCGGCACGGTGTTGAGCCTGACGCCCACCTTGACCGGCCGGTCGCCCTCGAGGAGGTTGTAGTGCACCTGCATGATGACGAGGCTGTTGGCGGGCATCGGCGTGCCGGTGGTGGCCGGCAGGATGTCCTCGCCGTGGCCGGGGGCCCAGGCGCTGAGCCAGGGCGTGGCGATCAGCGAGGCGATGCTGGTGGTCGGAAGCGGCGACTCGCCGAAGCACGTCCAGCCCTTGTCCGACACGTTGAGGGCCTCGACCTGGGGCGCCACCGACGGCGGCACCAGGAAGGTGATCTCGTGGTGCACCTCCTTGGTGGCCGCCCCGGTGCCCGGGGTGAAGTCGCTCGACACGATGAACGCGTTGTGCGTCAGGTGCGGGTTGACGAGGGTGCAGTGGTAGTCGTCGGTCCCGCCGGCCGGCGCGTGCGGTGTGTACGCCGTCGGGCTGTTCATGGTGATGGTCGTGACCGGCGCGCCGTCGGCGGTGGCGGCCCCCGAGGACTGGGCGGGGACGCCCAACACGGTGACGAGCAGCCCGATGGTCAACAGGACCGCACCCCCGATGACGGTGTAGATCCGACGCCGGTGGTGGCCCGGTTGCTGCCTGGGGACGCGCTCGGTCATGGCCTTGGTCTAGCCGCTCCGGAACCGCCCATGTCGCCGATCGTCCGCTAGGGGGCTTGCGACCCCGCGAGGAGCGGGGGGAGCGCCTGGTCGCCACCGGTGCGCTTGGCCCGGAACATGGCCTCGTCGGCCCGCGACAGCAGGTCGGACGCGTCGTCGGTGGCGGCGGACGAGACGGCCACCCCGACGCTGCAGGAGAGGGTGATCGGGCGGCCTCCGGCCTCGACGGGCTGGCGCATGGACACCATGAGCCGGTCGGTGATGGCCGACGACTCGGCCGGGGTGCACACCGATGCCACCACGATGAACTCGTCGCCACCCCAGCGGGCCACGAGGTCGCCGGGGCGCACCGCCACCCGCAGCCGATCGGCCACCACGCGGAGCAGTTCGTCACCCACGGCGTGACCGAACTGATCGTTGACCTGCTTGAACTCGTCGAGGTCGATGAAGAGGACGGCCACGTGGTGGGACGACAGCCGGGCCCGCTCGAGCATCCGGGCGAGCCACGAGTTGAGGGCGGTGCGATTGCCGAGGCCGGTGAGGGGGTCGCTCATGGCCCGGTCGGCGAGCTCCCGGCGGGCGGTGACCGCGTCGGTCACGTCCTCGACGAGGGAGATGACCGAGCAGTGGCCCCGGTCGACGTCGAACACCCGCGACGCCCACACCGACACCCACGTCGCAACCACTGTTGCCGCCCGCCGGACCGCTCCAGGCCCCGGGTCAGCCGGCGGCGTCCCTGGGCGTGCAGTAGTACGCCAGCACGGGACTGGCGCCGGGGACGACACCGGCGCCGCTGGGCCGGCCGAGGTCCCGGCAGTGCCGGGCGATCCAGGCGATACGCGGGTCGGTGTCCGACGGGCCGGCCAGCACCAGATGGAAGGCCCCGGTCGCCACCAGCCGGCGGATGGCGTCGACCGTCGGCTCCGGAATGGTCCCGGTGTAGCCACCGATGGGCAGGACCTCGTCGCCGGTGGCGAAGATGTACGGCGCGGCCAGGGCCGAGGTCTGGGCGCTGAACAGATCCGGTGCCCCGGACCTCGCCGCGGTGATCGTGGCCAGGCCCACGACGTTGCGGGTGGGACTGAAGAAGGCCTTGGTGAACGCGGTCACCGCGGCCGGCTGGAAGGGGGTGTCGAACGGTCCGAGGGCATTGGCGGTGATCCACACCGAGGCCGTGACGGGCACCAGGACGAGGGAGGCCACCACGAGCCCGACGGCCACCGACTCGACGGTCGTCGACGCGCCGGTCCGGAGATGGACCACGAGGATCCCGCCGAGGGCCACCACGCCGAGGGCCACCACCGCCGCCTCCAGGCCGGAGGGGACGGCACCGCCGGCCCGTCCCAGGAGGCGGACGGCGGTAAGCACGCGGTGACCACGACGAGGCCCACGGCCAGTCCGCGACCGACGACCTGGTCGCGTGCACGCCACGCGGCGCCCAGCGCGGTCGCCACCAGTGCGGCCACCGCCGGGTCGAGCACGGCGAGGTAGTAGGGGTTGAAGCTGGTGGTGACGGACAGGAAGACCCCGAAGACCACAAGCCACGATGCGAACAGGACGGTGGCCACGACGAACGGGTCGGTGCGCCGCCGCCGACGGCACCACAGGAGGGTGGCGACGGCGGACAGGACGGCGGCCGGCAGGAGCCATCCGGCGTCCTCGCCGTAGGAGCCCGACACCAGGCGGACGGGCCCGGCCGCGGGCCCCGGGGTGTCGAGGAAGGGCAGGCCGAGTGTGCGGGCGAGTTCCTGGTTGGGGGAGGGCTGGCCGACCCGCCCGACGCCGTTGTAGTCGAAGACCTGTTCGAACACCGAGTCGTGCATGCTCCCGTCGACGTAGGGACGGTCGTGGGTGGGTACCAGGCTGATCGCCGCCATCCAGCTGAGCGAGACCGCTACCCCGACCACGGCCAGGACGGCCAGGTGGAGGATCCGACGGAGCAGGACCGCCGGGGCGCAGACGAGGTAGGTCAGGCCGAGGACCGGGAAGATGAGCCACGCCTCGACCATCTTGGCCTGGAAGGCCAGTCCCACGACCACCCCGACCCAGACCATCCGCAGGGCCGTGGGCCGTTCGACGGCCGCCACGAGGAGGCGGGCGGCGGCCAGCAGGCACAGCACCAGCAGGGAGTCCGAGATGTTGCCTCGGTCGAGGGCGGTGGACGCCGGAGCGACGGCCAGCATTCCGGCGGCCAGGAGCGCGGTCCTCGGGCCCCGCAGCCGGCGGACGGTGAGGAAGAGCAGCAGCACGCTGGCCAGCCCTTCGACCACCTGGGGCGCGGCCAGGACCCAGGGATGGAGCCCGAACAGCCGGACCGCCAGGGCCTGGACCCAGAAGGCACCGGGCAGCTTGTCGAGGCTGACCGTGCCGCGCGGGTCGAACGCGGCGAAGGCCAGGTCGTGCCAGCTCGAGGCCATGCTGCGCACGCTGGCGGCGTAGTAGAGCTCCAGGCTCGAGCCGGCCCGCCAGCCGGTGAGCACCGCGGAGGCGGCCAGCACGAGGACGAGGACCCCGTAGACCCACCGGGGGGTGCGGGGTCGCACCCCGGGGGTGGCGTGGGCGCCGGTGACGGGCTCCCCGGCCCGGCGCCGGCCTGTCGGTGCCGGTGGGCCCGGATCTCCCATGCGGGGAGTCTGCCAGACACGCCCGGGAAGCTCCGGGTGGTGAGTTGGGTGCCGTGGCACCCACTGGCACCCGCCCGGGCCCGGTAAGTGCCGGGTCCGGAGCTGGGCGGCGGATCCCTACTCGACGGACCCGGCACGTCCAGTGTAGCGGTGGTAGTTGTGCACTCAATCAGTTGGGGCAACGCCGTCACGCAACGCCGTCACGTGTGACCGCTGAGCCCCCGGCCCGCCCTCCCGGTTGCCGTACGGGTGCACGGTGGTGATCGTTGGCGCGATCCGTTGCCGGGGGTCGGGAGGCGATGGGACCATCGATCCGGAGGGACTCCGCCCCGCAGGGGACCGGGAGCGTGGACGAGGGACGAGGAGCAGGGATGACGCTGACCATGCGGGCCGCCGCACTGGCCTGTTGCGCCGTGAGACTGGCCTGTTGCGCCGTGATCGGAGCGGGTCTTAGCGTGCCGGTCGCGGCTGCGACGGGGCGGGCCACCGCCCCGGTCATCGCCAACCGTCCCCGACTGGTGGTCACCGCACCCGCCTCGGTCCATGCCACGTGGTCGGCCTCCAACTGGTCGGGCTACGCCGAGAGCGGAACGTACACCGGGGTCACGAGCACCTGGACCGTGCCGGCCGTAGCGGCGACGGCCTCGGCCACCTATGCGTCGACGTGGATCGGCGTGGACGGCTTCTCCAACTCGGACCTCATCCAGACCGGCACCGAGCAGGACTACTACAGCGGCTCGGCCCACTACGACGCCTGGTGGGAGATCCTGCCCGCCGCGGAGACGGAGATCTCCACGACGACCCACCCGGTCGCCCCCGGCGACCGCATGAAGGCATCGATCTGGGAGACGTCGGCCACCACCGCGGTCACCTCGGGTACGAGCAAGGTGACCGAGCACCTGTGGGACATCAGCCTGTCCGATACCACCAGGGCCTGGTCGTTCACCACCTCGCAGGCCTACGACGGTCCCGGAACCTCGGCCGAATGGATCCAGGAGGCTCCCGAGGTCGGCAACTCGATCGCCACGCTGGCCCACTTCACGACGGCGCCGTCGGCGGGCACGGGTGACTTCGACAACGCCGGCATCCTCACCTCGGTCGCCGCCGGCGGCACGCCGACGTTCGCCGGTGCGGGCCTCAGCTACACGGCCGACGCCGGGGTGATGATCCAGAAGAGCGTCCAGGTGTCCACACCCGGCAGGCCGGACGCCGCCCTGTCGGCATTCAACGTGGCCTACGGGGCGACCGTCCCGCAATCACCCGCCGGCTGAGCCCGGGCGACCGATCGGCATGCGGTGGAGGGCGCCTCCGGACCATCGGCAAGCAGGGCACTCCGGCCCTGGTCGCGGACGTCGTCCGCCACCACACTCGCGGTATGACGGAGGAAGCCGAGCGCGACGACCCCTGCCGGGTGCAGTACATCGTGCTGCACGGTGCCCGCATGGCGTACCGGCAGGCCGGCTCCGGTCCGGTGCTCGTCCTGCTCCACGGGATCGCCGGAAGTTCGGACACGTGGCTGCCGGCCATGCGCCTGCTGGCGGAGCGGTTCACCGTGGTGGCGCCGGACTTCCTCGGCCACGGTGCCTCGGACCGTCCGTCCGGCGACTACTCGCTCGGCGGCCATGCCAGTACCGTCCGGGACCTGCTCCACATCATCGGAGTCGAGCGCGCCACGATCGTGGGCCAGTCCTTCGGCGGGGGAGTGGCGCTGCAGTTCGCCTACCAGTACCCCGAGCTGTGCGAGCGGCTCGTGCTGGTGGATGCCGGAGGACTGGGTCGCGAAGTGAGCTGGATGCTCCGGCTGCTGTCGTTGCCGGGGGTGGACTTCCTCATGCCGGTGCTGTTCCCACCGTTGGCGGGGGAGTGGGGCGACTCGGTCCTGCGGTTCCTGGGCAGCCACGGGTTCCGCCAGCCGCGGGTGAGCGAGATGTGGCGCTCCTACCGATCGCTGACGGAATCCGACCACCGGCAGGCCTTCCTGCGCACCATGCGGTCGGTCATCGACGTCGGCGGTCAGTCGGTCAGCGCACTGGGTCGCCTGTACCTGGCGGGAGGCTTGCCCACGCTGATCGTCTGGGGTGCCGACGACCGCATCATCCCGGTGTCGCACGCCTTCCAGGCCCAGGCGGCCATGCCCCACAGCCGGCTCGTCGTCTTCGAAGGTGTCGGCCACTTCCCGCACGCCGAGGTCCCCGACCGCTTCGTCGAGGTCCTGGTGGACTTCGTCGATTCGACGAAGCCCGCCGCCTTCGACCCGGTCCAACGCCGCGCTGTGCTGCGGTCGCGTTCGGTCGATCAGGAGTGAGCCGATGAACCCGACCGCGGCCGGGACCCGGCGGCGGTCCGGCGGCGGTGCCTCCGTGCTGATGGCGATCGCTGTGGTGGCGATGGGTGCGGCAGCGTGCGGATCTGCTCCGTCGGCGGCCAGCCGGACCCCGATCGCGTCCGCCCGGACCAGCACCACCGTCACCCCTGCGGCATTGGTCACGACCACCACGAGTGCCGCGACCACCACGACCGTTCCGCTCATCACCACGACGACGGTCCCTCCGACGGTGCTGCCCGCAGGCGGGGGCCAGTTCCGCTCGCCCACCTCCAGCATCCACTGCACCCTCACCTATGCCGACCCGGGCGTCCCGGTCGGCGAGGCGCGCTGCGCCACCTCGGTTCCGCCCGAGGCGGCCAGCGTGTCGGCGACCGGGGTGACGACGACGTGCACGGGCAGGTCGTGTCTCCCCACCACGACCACCGCCGGGTTGACGCTCACCTACGGGCGGAGCGTGGCGCTCGGACCGTTCCTCTGCGTATCGGCCACCCTGGGGATGACCTGCACGGTCGACGGAAGGGGGTTCCGGATCTCGCGGGCGGGGATCGCCGCAATCGGGTAGCGGACGGCGCCGGACCCCCCGGCCGCTCCCGGGGCACCGGGAGCCCGGGGTCCAGGGGGCGTGATCACCAGGGGTGGTCGCCTTTGACCCTCGGGACGCCAACTGCTCTACTCCCTTCGTGCCACCGCGGTCCGAACCGCCCAAGAGGCGCTCGCGGGAGGAGCTCCGCGAGTTGGTGGTGGAGGCCGGGATGGCCATACTCGGTGAAGAGGGCCTGCGGACCGGGAGCGACCTCACGTTCAAGCGGGTCCTCGACCGGGTGGAGACCGATACCGGAATCCGCGTGACCAACGCGTCGCTCATCCGCCGGGTGTGGGAGGACCAGGCCGAGTTCCAGTCCGAGGTCATGGCCAGGGTGGTGGCCGGGGCGAACGAGGCGGGTCAGCTGGCCGCCGCCCGCAAGCTGATGGAACCGTTGCTCCTGACCTTCGACGTCAGCACGCCCGAGGCGCGCTGGCGGGCACTGGTCGAGATCGCCCGACTGGCCGGCACGGTGGCCATCGACTCCCGGGTGGGGACCCGGAACTGGGAGCTGTGGGTGGGTGTCTGGGTGGTGACGATCACCAATCCGGCCGACAAGTCGGACGCCAGGCTCCGGAGTGCCCTCGCCGCCGGCCTGGAGGAGACCGGCGAGGCGTGGGACCAGATGTTCCTGTCGGTGATGTCCCAGCTCGGACTGCGGGTGAAGGCGCCGCTCACGCTCCGCCAGTTGACCGAGTCGACCGGGGCGTTGGCCGCCGGCTACTCCCTCCGCCAGGCCAGTCGCGAGGAGCCCCAGGTGGTGGAGCGACCGACCGGTCCTGACGGCGAGCTCCAGGAGTGGACCCTGCTCGGGATCGCGCTCGAGGGCCTGGGCATCCAGTTCCTGGAGATCGACCCGGAGTGGTCGCCTCCGGAGTGAGGCGCCGCCGGGGACGGACGCGTGCGTGACGGCACCGTCGGCCTACCGCGGTCTACGCGTCACCCTCCGGGGCGACCTGCGAGGCCGCTCGAGGCTCTTCGGTCACCTGGATGATGGCGCGTCCGATCTCGCGGGCCACGGTCGAGGCCGTGACGATGGCGAAGCCGGTCAGCACGGTGAGGATCCCGGACGTCGTCGAGAGGGTGAGCACTCGCAGGGGCTCGCTGCCGTTGTTGCTGACGTGGGTGATACCGACGCCGAACAGGGCGAGGCCGGACGCGATGAAGACGACACCGACGATGGTCAGTGCCCGGCAGGCCTCGTGGATTCGGGTGCGTGAGTCGTCGTCCATGAGTGTGGTATCGGCAACCCCCGTGCGGATCTGTACGCCGGATGGCGCACTGGGGCGCCCGTCCTCCACGCCCGGTCGGGTCCCGACCGCGCCCGGGTGCACCCGCCGTGCCATGCTTCTTCCGCACGTCGGCACCACCTGAGGGGGAGAGGATGGACGGGGACACACGACTGGAGCCGGACCAGGCAGCCGGGATTCCGCAGCAACACGGGTTCTCCCACTGGATCAGCCGGGCCTGGGGGTCCACCAACGGTCGCCGGGCCATCGTCTGGGGTGCCGTCGGCGTACTCGTCCTGGTGGTCGTCTCCATCAGCATCGCGATGTTCACGTCCATCGCGGGTGAGCCGCAGTCGTACAAGAACGGCTTCTCGTCCGGCGGGACGGTGTATTCCGCCGACGGAACGGGTGCGAGCCCCGAGCAGGCCTGCCGGACGGCGGCTGCCCGTCCGCCGAACTTCGGCGGCGTGCCGGCGGGTGAGAACTCCACCCAGTGGATCAAGGGATGCGTCGCTGGTTTCGAAGGCGCCCAGAGCGACGACTGACACCGTGTGCCCCGGCGACCGTCCGAGGGCCCGCTACATCGCCACATAACGTCACCGTGATGTAATCAGCCGACAGGGCGGGTACCAAGAACCGCACCTCATTTGGCTGATCGGACGGAGAATCGCCGCCTTCCATAGCGACGGCATCGGGCGCTACGGGGTGAGGACGACAGGTGAGGACGTCGCCGGTCCGGTCGACGAGGACGCCGTTGTCCGGCCCACCCGCAGGGGCCGACGAGCCGGCCGGTGGTCCAGTCGGATGCCGCGGGACCCCGAGCATCAGCGGACGATCCGCTGGCCCTGGGAGCCGCGGGACCCCAAGCGTCAGCGGACGATCTGCTGGCCCTGGGAAGGGCAGCCTTACCCTCAACCGCCGATAATGTATATTATGTCAGGTCACACGTTATGTCGTCCCAGGATGGGGCGGAGGACGGCGGGGCGCTGGCCGCTGGGAGTCCCCCGGGTTACCCTGAAGCTCCGGGTTCATTCCGAGACAGCGAACGTGTGTCGGAAGATGAACGAGGTGACCCGAGTGGGCAACGGGTAGTTCCGCTCGCCGTACCAATGGGGGCCTCGATGGCCGAAACTGATGCCTCGGTGGGCGTTGCTGACGCGCTCGATCGGTTCTATTCGGATCTTCTGAATGAGCTGGGTCTGTTCGGTCTGAGGCGAACGGCGACCGCCTTGGGGGCCGCCGTGGTGGTCAAACGTGTTGCCAGGGCCCACGGAATCGCTGGTGCAGAGCGCCTTCCCCTCCCCGCCTCTCGCGGGCTGAACGTGAAGACGGGCGCGAGTCGGATTGGTTCGAATCGCAATGAATGCGCTGGACGATGTGCGCGCATTGGCCCGGGCCCGGGCGCTCGTGGACTCGCAGCTGCGTCAGCTGGTTGTCCGGGCTCTGAACGACGGATGCGATCGGGGCGTCGGGGCGTGTGCGTCCCCCTGAGTGGTGGGCTTTGAGGTGAGCCGGGGGTCCCCCACTTGGGGGGCCATCGGCGTGATCCTCGGTGTGTTCCTAGCCGAACCCACTGAAGGAGATCACCACCGATGGCGCTGGATCAGTCTGTACTGACCGAACTGCTCGATGCATTCCGAACCGGCGAAGGTCTCGACCTCGTCCGCGAAGCGGTCACCCTGGTGGCCCAGGAGCTGATCGAGTCCGAACTGAGCGCCCACATCGGCGCTGAGCGCTACGAGCGCACCGAGTCCCGCACCACCGAGCGCAACGGCCACCGGGCCCGGGTGCTGTCGACCAAGGCGTGCGACGTGGAGCTCGCCATCCCGAAGCTGCGCAAAGGCAGCTTCTTCCCCTCGATCCTGGAGCCACGACGGAGGATCGACCAGGCGCTCTACGCCGTGGTGATGGAGGCCTACGTGCACGGGGTCTCCACCCGGGCCGTCGACGAACTGGTGGCGGCCCTCGGAGTGAGTTCGGGTATCAGCCGCTCCGAGGTCTCACGGATCTGTGCCGAGCTGGACGAGGTCGTGGCCTCGTTCCGGGAGCGGCGACTCGACCACGTGGCCTTCCCCTACGTGTACTTGGACGCCACCTACCTCCACGTCCGAGAGCACCCCAGGTGACCTCCAAGGCCGTGGTCATCGCCACCGGGGTGTCCGCTTCCGGGCACCGGGAGATCCTGGGCATCGACGTGGGCGATCGTCGCCGAGGATTGCATGCTCAATCCCCACCACTCGGCGGGACGCGGCCCTCGCTGGACGACGATCTCAGCGGATGATGAGGGTTAGCAGTAACGGAGGCGTCGTGTTAGGCGCCTCGCAGAATGCTGCGACTGCAGATGGCAGGATCAGCACTCTTAGTAACCGAATCAGACCGCGAACTTGAAGGCGGCCACGCTCCGTGATGCTTCAGATGACGGTGCTAGGAAAAACATGTGTTGCGTGTTATGCAATCGGCAGTACCAAAACCGGTACAGGGGGGCTTGGCGGCGCAACTCACTGCTCCACATCCGCTGGGTGGCATTTCTCCGGGTCAAGTCCGGGCGAGTGGTGTACGACGACCACCGCACCAATCGTGTTGATTGGCTAACTGGCTACATCGAGTTGGGCAGTGGTCACCTCCTCGGGTCCGGCCACCTCACCGGTGATCAGGTGCATGCGGGCCTTGGTGAGCGACTCGGCCGACATGTAGCGCCGGGCGACCGCCCACTCGTCGTGCTGCTCGGCGAGCACGGCGCCGGCGAGGCGGATGAGGGCGGCCCGGTTCGGGAAGATCCCGACCACGTCGGTGCGTCGGCGGAGCTCCTTGTTGAGCCGTTCCTGGGTGTTGTTGGACCAGATCTGGCGCCAGTGCTCGACCGGGAAGGTGGCGAAGGCCAGCAGGTCGGCCTCGGCGTCGCAGAGGAACTCGGCGGCCGCCGGGAACTGGCCCTCCAGTTGATCGACCACCCGGGCGAACTGGGCCCGCACCTGGGTGGCGTCGGACTGGGCGAAGACCGTCCGCACCAGGGTGGCCACCATGGCCTGGGTGGCCTTGGGCACCCGGGTCAACAGGTTCCGCATGGCGTGGGTCCGACACCGCTGCCAGCAGGCCCCGGGCAGCACCGAGGCGATGGCGTTCTTCAGGCCCTCGTGGGCATCGGAGACCACCAGGGCCACCCCCGACAGCCCCCGGGCCACCAGGCCCCGCAGGAAGGCCATCCAACCGGCCCCGTCCTCGGTCGTGCACACGTCGACGCCGAGCACCTCGCGGTGGCCGTCGGCGTTGACCCCGGTGGCGATGACCGTGGCCACGCTCACCACCCGCCCGCCCTCGCGGACCTTGTGGAACAGGGCGTCCAGCCAGACGTAGGTGTAGGGCCCGGCATCGAGGGGCCGGTTGCGGAACTCGGCTACCTTGCCGTCGAGGTGCTTGGCCAACTCGGAGACCTGGGACTTGGACATCCCGTCGATGCCCATCGACCGGACCAGGTCGTCGACCCGCCGGGTCGAGACGCCCTCGACGTAGGCCTGGCAGACCACGGAGACCAGGGCCTGTTCGGCCCGCCGGCGGGGCTCGAGCAGGCTCGGCAGGTAACTGCCCTTCCGGAGCTTGGGGATCTCCAGGTTGATCGTGCCGGCCCGGGTGTCCCAGCGCCGCTCCCGGTGGCCGTTCCGGCTGTTCACCCGGTCCTCGGTGCGCTCGCCGTAGCCGGCGTTGCAGGCCACGTCGACCTCGGCGTCCATCAGCAGCTCGGCTGCCATCTTCACCATCTCGGCCAGTAGCTCGCTGCCGGCATCGGACTCCAGGTACTTGCGCACGAGCGCTGCCGCGCCCATCGTGTTGGTGACTTCCACCGCATCTTCTCCTTCGTGTTCTTTGGACGGAACTTGAAGATTGATGCGGTGGTCGTCATGTCGGGGGGACCCTCAGGTCGGGCAACCCCTCGTACACCACTCTGGTGGACTCAACTTTTCTCCGATGATGCCTCACGAAAGCAGGGTGGCTACACATGTTTCGAAGGTTCGCTTCACGAAGCGCGCTCACAGTGGGAATGGCGGCCGGATTGACCATCGGTCTAGTCGGAGTGGCAGGAGTGGCCGGAGCTGTCACGCACGGGCCGAAGATTCCAGGTAAGCCGACCGCCGTCACGGTGGTGCCCTCCAACACGGCCTTCACTGTGTCGTGGGGGGTCCCAGCCACTGATGGGGGGGCTTCAATCACTGACTACACGGTGACCGCCGCAGCGGCTGGACAGGCGACCGAGACCTGCACGTCCTCCAGTGCTCTGACGTGCGAGATCACGGGGATCGTCAATCCGGTCGGAAAGGCAAAGAACAAGTACAAGGTATCGGTTACCGCTACCAATGCGATTGGGACGAGCAAGGCTGCGAAGGCGTCCGGCACGTTCATCGGCACCGACGCCAACAACTGTTCCAATCTGGTGCCCTACGCCAACCTGTCCGGATGTGACCTGAGTCTCTCGACCATCGGCTACTTCGCCAACGGCACCGACCTGACGCGCGCCAACCTCCAGGACGCCAACATTTCCCGCCAGAACCTCACCGGTTCCTACGTAACGCTGGTCGGAGCCAACCTCGTTGGGGCGAACATCATGGGTGCGAACTTCACGAACATGGACTTCACCGGAGCCAATCTCACCGGAGAAGATCTGACTACGGCCACATACGGAGGTGGCAACAACTACACCAACGCCGTTCTCACCAACACCAATCTCGCCGGGCTCAACATGGCAACGGACACGTTGACGGGAGTCGTCTCCGGTGGAATCGCGACCACCGTGCCTGCCTGCGAGTCCTACACGCCCGCACAGTTCATCGCCGCTAATGGGGAAGCGAGTTCCTACCTGACGCCTGATGCGCGAGGCGGTGGGCGCGTGTGCCGGACTATCCAGGCCATTCACCACGTTCCTCAGTCCATCGGTCGTCGCCGATTGTGCTGTAAACACCTGTTACTTCTCCGGATCACTGCCGAGTTACCCCACCCTTCCGTCAGGAATCATCGATCCCCTTGGGCACTCAGTGGCCTGGACGATCGTTGACGGGTACCTCGTCGGTCCGGGAGCCGATCTGGCTGGTGCGTCTCTGGCCAACGCGGATCTGTCCGATTTGGATATCTGCGATGCAAACCTCGTGGGAGCAGACCTGTCAGGCGCCAATCTAGAGAGCACGCCGGTGTGTGGCGCCAACCTGACCGATGCAAACTTGGCCGGAGCGGACCTGAGTTGCCCGGCCAGTGACTGCCTTGTGCCTCCACTGAATCAGACCAACTTCTGGGAAAGTGACAATTTCACGAACGCAAACCTGTCGGGTGCGAATCTCACCGGTGTCAGTTTCTACGCGTCTGACATGACGGGGGCCAATCTGACGAACGCCGTTCTGACGAATGCCAATCTGGATCAGGTGAATCTTTCGAATGCCACCTTGGCGGGAGCCACGGTGGCTGGAGTCAAGATCACTTCTTCCACCGTGTTCAGTAACACCGTCTGCTCTGGCGGTACGAACTCCAGTTCCTATTCTCCGGAGACCTGCGTGGGTCACTGATCCGCACAGACGCTAGCGAAAGAACCCCCGGCGCGAACCGGGGGTTCTTTCGCGTCTGGGGAAGGCGTCCCGCCCAGCCGGCGCAGCACGCCGTCCATGGTCTCGATCAGGTGGGCCTGGTCCATCGACTCGGCCAGCACCCCCCGGGTCCGGCTCGAGTGGGGCAGGGTGCCGAGAAGCACGTAGGCGGTGCCACCCCAGGGGGCGCGACGACGCTCGAACCAGTCCCACTGGATCTCCTCGCCGGGTGTGTCCGTGGCCACGAGAAAGTCCCCGGTTATGGCCATCTGAGGTCCCCACTGGTGGCCACGAAAGTCCCCGCCTGTGGCCACGAGAAGTCCCCACCCCTCACTGACGTATCCACCTGAGTCGCCCCTTGGCCGGTGACGGTTGCGGTTGCAGCCAACATCCGCACCGGACCAAGGGACAGCTCTATGAAATCAGTGAGGGAACACATGGACATGCATGCCGCCTACCGAGAGGTCGGCTCCTACCGGGCCGCAGCCGAGATCTGCGGGACTACGCCGAAGACCGTGAAGCGTTCGGTCGAAGCGGCGAAGCGTGCCGATGCCGGACCCGTCCCCGGCGAGGTCCGCCATAACTACGACGGGGTGGCCGACGTCGTCGCCGAGACGGTTGCGCGCACCAAGGGCCGGATCACGGCCAAGCGACTACTACCGGTGGCGGTGGCCGCCGGCTACAAAGGCTCAGCCCGCAACTTCCGCCGGCTGGTGGCCGAGGCGAAGAGCAAATGGAAGTCGAAGAACCACCGCGGGAGACGGCCAGGGGTGTGGGCCCCGGGTGACACGGTGGTCTTCGACTGGGGAGAGATCGGCCCGTTGTTCGTCTTCTGCGGGGTCGTCGCCTGGAGCCGGTTCCGCTTCGTCTGGTTCACCGACAACCTCGGAGCCGAGGCCACCATGGAGGCCCTGGCCGAGTGCTTCGAACGGATCGGCGGTGTGCCGAACAAGGCACTCACCGACCGCATGGGATGCCTGAAGGGCGGCACGGTCGCTGGCCTCGTGATCCCCACTCCGGCCTACGTGCGCTTCGCCACCCACTACGGGTTCCGGCCCGACTTCTGCGAGGGTGCCGACCCCGAGTCCAAGGGGTTAGTGGAGAACCTGGTCGGCTACGTGAAGTCCGACCTGATGATCCCCGAAGCACTGTCGGTCGCCGACCTGGCAGAAGCCAACGCCAAGGGGATCGCCTGGTGCGCAGAAGTGAACGCTGCGGTCCACACCGAGATCTACGCCGTCCCCGCCGAGCGACTGGCAACCGAGCGAGAGCTGTTCAGTGACCTGCCGTCCCTGCGGGCCGCAATCGGCAAGATCGTCACCCGCAAGGTGGACAAGTTGAGCTGTGTCCGGTTCGGCTCGGCCCGCTACTCGGTGCCGAACGAGCACATTGGCCGTGAAGTCAGCCTCCGGGTCAAAGACGGAGTGATCCAGGTGGTGTTCTTGGGCGAGATCGTCGCCGAACACCTGGTCGTTTCCCCTGGTGAGACCTCCATTGACGACGACCACTACGGCGGTGCGCGACCCGCACCCCAGCGTGCCGTCCGACCCAAGAGCGCGGCCGAGAAGAACTTCTGCGCCCTCGGACCGGTGGCTGACGCCTTCATCAAGGGAGCGGCCGCCCAGGGGATGACCGGGCTTGCCCGTGACATCGACGAGCTCTCTCAACTCGAGACCATCCACGGGAGGGAACCGGTGCTCGCCGCACTCGAGCGGGCGGTCGCCTTCGGCCGATTCCGGTCGGCCGATGTGGTCTCCATCCTCCACTCCGGTGCCGGTGTGCCCCGGCCCACCCGACCCGGTGAGGCCCTCATCGTCGAGCTGCCGAGCGTGCCGGTGCGCTCGCTGTCGGACTACGCCATCGGGGGTCCATCATGACCACAACGCCACCACCGCTGGCCGCCGACATCGAGGCCGGTCTGCGCCGTCTGCGGCTCTCGGCCATGCGCACTCTGGCGCCTGAACTGTTGGTCACTGCCAAGACCCAGCGGTGGAAGCCCGAGGAGCTGCTCCGCGTGTTCGTCGAAGCCGAGATCACCTCCCGCGATCTCTCCAACGCCCGGGCCCGGATGAAGGTGGCTGCATTCCCGGTGACCAAGACGCTCGAGGAATTCGACGTGGCCGCTTCCTCGGTGCCCCGTCCGACGTTCGACTACCTGGCGGGGCTCGAGTGGGTCCGGGCCACAGAGAACCTCTGTCTGGTCGGACCCGCCGGGACCGGCAAAAGCCACCTGTTGGTGGCCCTCGGCCACCAAGCTGTCGTGGAGGGGAATCGCGTCCGCTACTTCACTGCCACCGAGCTGGTCGAGACCCTCTACCGGGCGCTCGCCGACAACTCGGTGGGCAAGGTGATCGCCCAGATCCTGAAGGCCGACTTGATCCTCATCGACGAAATCGGATTCGCTCCGATGGACACGACCGGCGCCGAGCTGTTCTTCCGACTGGTGGCCGCTGCCTACGAACGCCGGTCGCTGGGCATCGGCTCCCACTGGCCGTTCGAGGAGTGGGGCAAGTTCCTCCCCGAACACACCACAGCGGTCAGCCTGCTCGACCGACTGCTGCATCACAGCGTGATCGTGGTCACCGACGGGGAGTCATTCCGGATGAAGGAAGCACGTCAGAACGGAGGTCGATCTACGCTGGCCAAGAACTGAACATCTGCCCTGAGGGGTGGGGACTTCTCGTGGCCAAAAGCGGGGACTGAAATCTGGCCATGGACACGGGTGGGTGGTCGATCTCGATGGTGTCCCGGCCCTTCACGCCGGCCCACGCCTCGCAGTGCGGCCGCAGACCACGTGTCCGGATCTGGCGCACGAACGTCGGGTAGCTCTCCGGTAGCCCGAGCCGGGTGACCTCCTCGAACAGGATGCGGTGCCCCAGACGCGACGGTCGTCGGCGAACCGGACGACGAGGTACTTCCGTAGTCGGCCAACGGGTCGGGGACGTCGGGACGACACCGGGTGCCGGGCACCCGCTCGCCGTTCAGGTAGGAGCGGACCGTCTTGCGGTCACGGTCCCAGGTGGCGGGCGATGGCCGAGATCGACCAGCCCCGCGTTCTCAAGTGCGTGAGCTTCCACGTCTTCTCCTCGTGTGAGCATGGAGGGGGTCACTTCGAGCTGGATGGCATAGGAACCGCCAGCTTCGAAGGGGCCTCACCTCGGTTGGTGGACCTTCGGGTCCACCCCGGGCTCACAGGTGGGGAATTTCAGTGATCATCTCTGGGGAGTTTCCGGTGATCAGCGACAACACCGCCCGGTCACAGCCGCGGCAAGGGTCGGGGGGGAGGGCGCACACCGCGGTGACGCTCATCGGCGAAGGTGGCGACGGGACGGCGGTCGCCCCTCAGGCGCTCCGGGACGACCGGTCCGTCGGCGGTCGTGGTCGGGCGTGACGGCCGCCGCACCCGGCAACAGCTGTTGCCCCGACCGCGCACGGAGTTTGCGCTCGATCGACGCAGCCCCTACGTTCACTCCATGAATCGGAAGCTCGGAATACTCGCAATGGCCGGAGTGACCTGCGGGCTATTGATTGGACCTGTTGGGGCGGGTATGGCCGGAGCTGCTTCGGTTGCCCCAGGGGCTCCGACGCCGGCGAGTGTGGCACTCCACACCTCCGCGGTCGCTCCGCTGAGCCACGGCTGGATTGCCTCGGTTCCCTTCTCCTACGAGGACTTCGGGCTGGTGCCGTATCCGGTGGCGCCCGTCGTGACCATGGATTCGGGGCCGACGGGTTCGAGCGCCACCACCGCCACCAATGTGGTGTCCGGGACGATGAGGGGGTCCGGGGGACCTATCAGGTCGAGGTCGCCCTCCCGGTGGGACAGACGTTCACGCTGGGTGAGCAGTACACCTCGCAGCAGAACTCCATCAGCGTGCAGGTGTCGTGGCCCGGCGGCGGCTGCGTGAGCGCAGGCGATTCAGGCGACGCGGCCGTGACGGTCAACCAGCTCGCGCACCCTCACCGGCGCTGCCACCGCCTACGCCGTGCAGTTCGAGTGCATCTCCCCCGACGAGGCGGTCGATGGCGCCATCGCCTACGACGTCGTGCCCACCACCCCCCGGCAGGGCTACTACACGTTCGGGAGCGACGGGACCATCACCGGGTTCGGCAACGACAACTATCTGAACTACCTCGGATCACTGATCGCCACGAACCTCAACGCGCCCATCGTGGGCATGGCCTCCACTCCCGATGGCGGCGGGTACTGGCTGGCGGCGGCTGACGGCGGTGTCTTCGCCTACGGCGACGCCGGGTTCTACGGCTCGATGGGCGGATCTTCGCTCAACCAGCCCATCGTGGGCATGGCCTCGACGGCCGACGGCAAGGGCTACTGGCTGGTGGCCGCCGACGGCGGCGTCTTCGCCTACGGCGACGCAGCCTTCCACGGGTCGATGGGTGGCACCCCGCTCGATCAGCCGATCGTGGGCATGACCGGCTCGCCCGACGGTGGCTACTGGATGGTGGCCGCCGACGGCGGGATCTTCGCCTTCGACGCCGGGTTCTACGGCTCGATGGGCGGCACGCCACTCAACCAGCCCGTCGTGGGCATGGCCTCGACCGCCGACGGCAAGGGCTACTGGATGGTGGCGTCCGACGGCGGGATCTTCGCCTTCGGCAACGCCGGGTTCTACGGGTCCACCGGTTCCATTCCGCTCAACGAGCCCGTGGTGGGCATGGACACCACCCAGGACGGCCACGGGTACTGGTTGGCGGCCGCCGACGGCGGCATCTTCGCCTACGGCGACGCACCGTTCTACGGAAGCCTCGGGGGAGAGTTCGGCGAGGGCGAGGCGGCGGGCATCGCCAGCTGAGCCCCGCTCCCCCACCGTCCCCGGCCGGGCCGGCCGGTGGTGGGGAGGGCGCGGATCAGGTGTGGTTGCAGATGCTGGTCGAGCCGCAGTGGCTGCACGTCGAGCGGGTTGCCCGGTGGCCCTGACGTTCGTCCCTCAGCGCGTCCTGCAGATAGTCGGTGATGGTGCAGACGGCGATGGCCGCCCGCTGTAGTTCTGCCTTCGACTTCATGGCGAGGGAGACCCGCAGGACCTCCCGCTGGTCCGGTCCGCCGAACTCGTAGCTGCCGGTCAGCGAGGCGTGGAGGTCCGAGATGGCCATGCCGACGGGGTCCGGCAGGTCCGGTGCAAACGGCGTCGCCGCGAGGGCGAGCTCCGAATAGGCCGTGTACAGGCGCTCCTCGAGGGTCCCTTCCGACGTCACGAGCAGGACCTCGGCGCTGGCGAACAGGTTCGCGGCGATGGTCAGCGGTGTCAGCGTGGTGCCGTCGTCGGGTCCTGGTGCGTCGGGAGCCATCCAGCCAGTCTTACAGAGACACATATGTGGTTTCTTGTCAGCCGGAGAGAACTCCGCCGACCCGGTTCCGGGGCTCACGCCTCCGCGGACAAGGGCTCCTCCGGCTCGTCCACGAGCTCGGCCAGCTCGCGCTTGGCCCGGCGGATCATCTCCCGGCTGATGCTCCAGATCTTGCGCACGTCCTCGTCGGACGCCCCTTCGGCGAAGGCCACCGCGGTGAGCCGGATACGCGCCCGGTGCCGGGTCCGCTCGAAATTCCGGATGGCGTTGGTCAGCGCCGGCCGGACCTCGTGGCTCTTGACGGCCTCGAACGTGTCGAGCAGCGAGTCGCTGTCGGACAGCGTGCCGATCATCGTCTCGGACACGTCGGCATGGCGTGCGAGCTCGGCCTGGAGGTCCTGGAGCGCCACCACGTTCCTGGCCAGAGCCACGGCGGCCTGACGCCGGAGCCGGTCGAGCTCACACGGGTCCGGCCCCTGGGCCGAGCCGTTGTCGTGTCCCACGGGGGTGTGACCGTCCCGCGGCAGTGGTGGCTCCTGTCGTGATTGTGGTGAGCCGGTCCGCGTCATGTGGATATTCCCCCCTGGTCGGCGCGACGGGAACCATGGTTGCAGATCTGGTTTTCACGCGGAGCAACTGGTCATCGCAACCCCGCGGGAAATTGCCCGACCTCACCCACCGGTGCCGGAGCGTGTCGACACCGTCCTGCGGGTCCGGTCCGCGGCTCCGCAGGAGCGCCCGGAGTCCCGGGCGGCGCCCGACTAGGAGGTCATGCCCACGATGGGTTGGCTGAGCGGGATCGACCCGGCCGAACCGGCGAATCCGGCGTCGCCGTAGGCGAAGATCCCGCCGTCGGACGCCACCATCCAGTAGCCATCGCCGTCGTAGGTGGATGCCATGCCGACGATTGGCTTGTTCAGCTTGATGCTCCCGGTGGAACCGTAGAAGTTGGCGTTGCCGTAGGCGAAGATCCCGCCGTCGGACGCAACCATCCAGTAGCCGCCCCCGCTGGGGTCGGCGGCCATGCCGACGATGGGCTTGTTCAGGTGTGAGGTTCCCGGTCGATCCGTAGAAGGTGGCGTCGCCGTAGGAGAAGACGCCGCCGTCCGAGGCCACGAGCCAGTACCCCCCGCCGTCCGGGGTCGGGGCCATGCCCACGATCGGTTTGTTGAGGTGGAGGTTCCCGGCCGAACCGTAGAACTTGGCGTCACCGAAGGAGAAGATGCCCCCGTCGGAGGCCACCTCCCAGTAGCCGTCGCCGGTGGGCGTGGGGGCCATGCCCACGATGGGCTCGTTCAGGTGGGAGCCGCCCATCGAGCCGTAGAAGCCGGCGTAGCCGAAGGCGAAGATGCCCCCGTCGGAGGCCACCTCCCAGTAGCCCGACCGGTTCCCGAGCGAGGCGATGCCCACTACGGGGTGGGTCGGGTTGATCGGCGCGAACGGCCCGTAGAAGCTGGCGTTGCCGTAGTTGAACACCGTGGCGTTCTGGTCACCGAGCCAGTAGCCGGGCGTGCTCGACACGGTCTGCCCGTCCGAGTAGCAGGCGGTGCGCGTAGGTGGCCTTCCACGACAGTTTGATGGCCACCGTGGCCGGTGACGACGTCAGCCCGTTGAGGGTGATGACGAACTGGGGTTCCGGGTCGCTGGCGAAGTTGGTGTCCTGCAGGTTGGCGATGCCGAAGGAGTTGAGGGCCACCGGGGCGATCGGCTGGACGGTGCCCTCGGCGTTGGCGAACTGGATCTCGCCGGAGGTGTACGTGCTGTGGGCCGGACTCGTCACCTGGATGCTGACGTAGGACTGCGGGGTGCACGTCGGATTGGTGGTGGCGACCGCCGCGCTGGCCGACACGCGGATCGGGCCGGGTGCGCACGTGGTCCCGCTGATGGCGTTGAAGTCCTGGATCTGCCCGGAGCCGTGATCGGAGTTCACCCACAGGCAGTTGGTGCGGTACGGGTCGGTGTTCACCGTGTACAGGTCGTAGAGGTTGGTGAACGGTTTGGGGAAGTTGGTGCAGGTCTGGTCGGTGGTGAAGTCGAAGCAGTCGACCGAGTTGGTGTCCCAGTTGGGGACGTAGATCCGGTCGAGCGATGCGTCGACCACCGCCGGGCCGTTGAGCACGTCGTTGGCTCCGATGGCGGTGGGCATGTGCGCCGGGGTGCTGATCACGGACCCGGTCAACGAGTAGCAGGGGTCGCCGCTGATGGGGATGCACAGACCGATCGGGGTGCCCGCGCCGTTCAGGAACGGGAACGGGGCGCCGGCGCTCCCGGCCACCTGCAGCGGCCACGTGCCCGCGCAGGTCGAGTTCGTCACCGTGTTGAAGCAGCCCAGCTCGGTCACCGGATTCGAGTCGAGCGTGCCCGGCGCCGGGATGACGACCTGGGTGCCGATGGCGGCGATCGGCGACGAGTACTCGAACCCGGTCAGGGTGATGCCGCCGAGCGGGACGGTGAAGGGCTGGTCGGGGCAGGCGCTGAAGGTGGCGAGGCTGAAGCACATCAGGGTGTTCTCGGTGCCGTTGGTGCCCGCGCCCACGGTGGTCAGGGGCGCTTCGTTGAGGGCGTACCAGTCCGTCCCGACCTGGGCCGGCGCGGTGATGCCCGAATAGGTCCCGTACTCGCCGAAGTACGTCGGCGCGTCGCCGACCCCCGACAGCGGCGTGAAGCCGCAGAACAGCTGGGCACCGGTGGCGGTGGCCGGCTGGGTGGTGTCGATGCAGACCACACCGGCGGTGCTGGTGGTGAGGTCGGTGACGAACGTGTACAGCTTGCCGGTGGACTGGTCGAGGTAGAGGCCGGCACCGGGGGACGTGGCGAAGTTGGTGGTGCCGTCGGTGACGGTCTTGGTGGCGGTCGGCCAGCACTGCGACGCGTTGTCCTGGTTGTGACAGGCGATGATCAGGGTGGACTGGTGGTGGGACACGTTGAAGACCTGGGTGCTGGTCAGGGCCACGGCCCAGCCGTCACCGGCGGTGGTCTGCGAGAACGTGCCGGCCAACGGGCCGGGCTGGGTGATGCTGGTCTGGTAGGTCACGGTGCTGGCCGCGCCTGCCGGGCTGGCGGTCACCGAGGCGATGCCGCCCGCCCCGAGCGCGGAGACCACCACGATCCCGGTGGCGATCAGCGCGCGGAAGCGAGTCGTCCTCGTCGATGGCGTCCGACTGTGCATCGTGTCCTCGTTTCCGGGCTACGGGCCCGTGGTGTGTCCCGGCAGTCGGTGCCGCACCCGCGCGCCTCGACGGCGTACGACGGCGTGCGACCCCCCAGCCCCGCGGGTATGGCGTCCAGCGGAGGGTCCCATGGTACGGGCCACTCCCTCCGTCGGAAAGGCGGCGGGGCATACTGCACCCGAACGAGTGGGCCGCGTGGTCGGATCCCCACCCAGCGTGGCGCCGACCGGATCGGCCGGACCGGGTCGCCGACGGCCCACGGTCCGCCAACCAGCCGGACGGGGTCCCGGGCGTAGGATCTCACGGAGGTCCGGTACCCAGCTCCGGGCCGGGGTCGAGGAGGTCGCCGTGCCGGAAATCAAGTCGCTACCACCCGAGATGTCGTTCGACGACCCGGCCGAGGAACGGCTCCACCGCAAGCAGCGCCTGGCCGCCGCCTTCCGCCTCTTCTCCAAGTTCGGCTTCGACGAGGGGGTGGCGGGACACATCACCGCCCGCGACCCCGAGCGGGCCGACCACTTCTGGGTCAACCCGTTCGGCATGCACTTCGGTCACATCCGCACGTCCGACCTGATCCTCGTCAACCACCAGGGCGAGGTCGTCGAAGGCGACCGTCCGGTCAACGTGGCCGCCTTCGCCATCCACTCCCAGGTCCATGCCGCCCGGCCCGACGTGGTGGCCGCGGCCCATGCCCACTCCGTCTACGGCAAGTCGTGGTCGTCGCTCGGCCGCACCCTCGACCCCATCACCCAGGACGTGTGCGCCTTCTTCGGCGACCATGCCGTGTTCGACGACTACACCGGCGTGGTCGTCGACGTCGAGGAGGGCAAGCGCATCGCCCATGCCCTCGGTGACAACAAGGCGGCCATCCTGCGCAACCACGGGCTCCTGACCGTCGGTCACTCGGTCGACGAGGCCGCCTGGTGGTTCATCACCATGGAGCGCTCGTGCCAGGCCCAGCTGCTGGCCGAGGCGGCCGGCACGCCGGTCCTCATCGACCCCGAGATGGCCCGGCTGACCAGCAGCCAGGTCGGCAGTCACCTGGCCGGGTGGTTCAGCTTCCAGCCCCTGTTCGACCGGATCGTCCGCGAGCAGCCCGACCTGCTCGAGTGACACGGCCCCGGGGCGCACCCGGGGCGACGGTACGACATCGCAGGGGACGGTCAGCCAGGCGGACCGTCACGGTCCGGGTGGATGATCACGACCGGGATCAGCCGGGTGGTGTGGCGTTGGTAGACGTCATAGCGCCCCTGGACGCCGGGGTGGAGGAGGCGGGACATCCCCCGGTTGGTCCGGTTCACCTTCGGCCACAGCTGGGCCTGCTCCCCGGGGGTGGCCTCCCGGGCGGAGGCGCCGAGCACCCGGCGACCGACCCGGACCCTCACCCGGGGCTCGGCCCGGATGTTGAGCAGCCAGGCCGGCGGGTGGTCGCTGCCCCCGTTGGAGGCCACGACGATCAGGTCACCGCGGTCGGTGCAGTAGGTCAATCCGATGGTGCGGGCCGCCCCGGACTTCCGGCCGGTGGTGGTGAGCAGCAGGGCGGGAACCCGGTTCGAGTGCTTGCCGACCCGGCCGTCCGAGTGCTCGTAGACCCATCGGTGGGCCTTCAGGTAGGGCCCCACGAAGCGGGTCGTGAAGGTCCCGTCCACCGGTCCCCCGTTCAGGTCCTCGCGTCGAAGGTGGGCACCAGCTGGCGGGCGGCCCGCGCCTCGTCGACCCTGCGCACCGGTGTCACCAGCGGGTGGGCGGCCATGGCCGCGGGACCGAGCTCGGCCGCCTCGGCGGCGATCCGCTCGAGCGCGACGGCGAGGGCCTCGAGGGTCTGGGGGCTCTCGGTCTCGGTCGGCTCGATCATGAGGGCCTCGTCCACGATGAGGGGGAAGTAGACGGTCGGGGCGTGGAACCCTTCCTCGAGCAGGCGCTTGGCCACGTCGAGGGCACGTACGCCGTACTCGGACTTGAGCGTACGGGCCGACAGCACCACCTCGTGCATGCAGGGCCGGTCGAAGGGCACGTCGTAGGCGTCGTGGAGGCGCCGGCGGATCCAGTTGGCGTTGAGCACCGCCACCTGGGCGATGAGCTTCAGGCCGTCACCCCCGTTGACCAGGATGTAGGCCAGGGCCCGCGCCAGCACCAGGGTGTTGCCGTGCCAGGTGTGCACCCGGCCGATGCTGTGCTCGGGCGTCGCCCACGTGAAGCCCCCATCGGGGCCCGCGTCGGACGCGCGCACCGGTCGGGGGCCGGGCAGGAAGGGGACGAGCCGCTCGGACACCGCCACCGGCCCCGCACCCGGACCGCCGCCTCCGTGGGGGGTGGCGAACGTCTTGTGCAGGTTCATGTGGACGATGTCGAAGCCCATGTCGCCCGGGCGGACGACACCGAGGATGGCGTTGAGGTTGGCGCCGTCGTAGTAGAGCAGCCCGCCCACCTCGTGCACGGCCGCGGCGATCTCGGCGATGTCCTCCTCGAACAGCCCGAGGGTGTTGGGGTTGGTCAGCATGATGCCGGCCACGTCCTCGTCGAGCACCGACCGCAGGGCGGCCATGTCGACGCAGCCCCGGTCGTCACTCGGCACGGTGACGACCTCGTAGCCGCCGAGGGTCACCGAGGCGGGGTTGGTCCCGTGGGCCGAGTCCGGGATGATCACCTTGTGCGCGGTCGCGCCCCTGGGCGCGTGCCAGGCCCGCATGAGCAGCAGCCCGGTGAGCTCGCCGGCGGCGCCGGCTGCCGGCTGGAGGGTGGCGGCGGCCATGCCGGTCACCTCGCACAGCGTCTCCTCGAGCTCGACCATCAGGCCGAGCCATCCCTGGGTCATCGACGCCGGGGCGGCCGGGTGCACGCCGGCCAGGCCGGGCAGTCCGGCCACCGTGTCGCAGACCTTCGGGTTGTACTTCATCGTGCACGAGCCGAGCGGGTAGGCGCCGAGGTCGACGGAGAACTGCCGGTGCGAGAGCCGGGTGAAGTGGGCCACGAGGTCCCGCTCGGACACCTCGGCCACGTCGACGGGTGCGTCGCGGCGGTGGGCCTCGGGCACGAGCTCGTCGACCGGTACCTCGGGGATGCCGGTGGTCCGGAACGACCAGGAGCGCCGACCCGGATGGGACAGCTCGAACAGGGTGGGCTCGGCGTCCCGCCCGAGCAGCGGGGCCGAGGAGGCCTTGCCGCCCGGGGCCCCCGGGAGGGCCGGGTCGTCGTCGGCTCCCCGGGCATCACGCCACCGCCTTGGCCAGGGCCGCCGCGTAGGCGTCGATCTGGGCGGCCGTCCGACGTTCGGTGGCGGCGATGAGCAGACCGTGCCCACCGTCGGCCACCGCGCCGTCGAGCGAGATGCCGGCCAGGAAGCCGGCGTCGGCCATGCGCTCGATCACCACGTCGGCCGGTCGGGGCAGTCGGACGGCGAACTCGCGGAGGACGGGAGCGTCGGCCCACGGGGTCACCCCCTCCACGCCCAGCACGGCGTCCCGGGCGTAGCGGGTGGCCCGGGCACAGCGTGTGGCCACCTCGACCAGTCCCGACGTGCCGAGCCAGCCGAGCTGGATGGCGGCCGTCACCGCCATGAGGGTCTGGTTGGTGCACACGTTGGAGGTCGCCTTTTCGCGGCGGATGTCCTGCTCGCGGGCCCGCAGGGTGGTGACGTAGGCCACGCGGTCCTCGACGTCCACCGTCTCGCCGACCAGCCGACCGGGCAGGCGGCGGAGGTGGGCCGAGCTGCAGGCGAAGAGTCCGAGGTAGGGGCCGCCGAAGCTGAGGGCGGTACCGAAGGCCTGGCCCTCCCCCACCATCACGTCGGCCCCGAAGTCTCCGGCCGAGCGAAGCAGCCCGGCGGCCAGCGGGTCGGCGCCGACGACCATGAGGGCCCCGGTGCGGTCGCACAGGCCCCGGACGGCGGCCAGGTCCTCCAGGCAGCCGAGGTAGTTCGGGTAGCCGACCAGGACCACCCCGGGCGGCTCGTCGTCACCCACCGGTCCGTCGGGCCAGGCCGTGACGCCGTTGGCCAGCGGCACGGTGCGGATGTGGTGCCCGGTACCCACCGCGAAGGTCTCGAGCATCTGGCGCCAGTGCGGGTGGATCCCCTCGGACACCCACACGGTCTGGCGGCTGGTGGCCGCCGTGCCCAGGTTGACGGCTTCGACGGCCGCACTGCCACCGTCGTAGAGGGAGGCGTTGGACACCGGCAGGCCGGCGATGCGGGCCACCATCGTCTGGAACTCGAAGACGGCCTGCAGGACGCCCTGGGCCACCTCGGGCTGGTACGGCGTGTAGGAGGTGACGAACTCGGAGCGACCGGCGAGGGCCTGGGTCACCGGCGGGATCTCGTGGTCGTAGGCGCCACCCCCGGCGAAGCACACGAGGCGGTCCGTGCGGGCCCGGTTGCGGTCGGCGTACCCCTCCATGCGGGCGACCACGTCGGGCTCCCCCACCCCGTCGGCCAGCTCGAGCGTCCGCTGGAGCTTGACGGCCTCGGGCACGGCGGAGAACAGCTCGTCGACGCTCGACAGTCCGAGGAACGCGAGCATGCCCGCGATCTCCTCCTCGGTGTGGGGGATGTAGGTACCCAACGTGCTCCTTAGCGCCTGTGTCCGGTCGGAGAACGGTAGACCAGCGGCCGACCGACCGGCCATGTGGTCATTCGGGGTCGGCCCACTGCCCGGCACGGACGAACGGCGTGGCCACGACGGTCGCCGGGCGCACCTTGCCCCGCTGCTCGAGCTCGAGGACCCGGCCCGGCTCCGCACCGACCGCCGAGTCGACGAACGCCAGGGCGATGCCGTGCTCCAGCATGGGCGAGAAGTTGCCGCTCGTGACCGCGCCGACGGTCGTGCCGCCGTCGCCCACGGTCGACCCCTCGCGGGGAGGCTGGCGGCCGTCGGTGGACAGGCCGACCAACCGGCGGCCGACGCCCCGATCGCGCTCGGCGGCCAGCGCCTCCCGCCCGCGGAAGGCCTCCTTGTCCCACCCGACCACCCAGCCGAGACCGGCCTGGAGCGGCGTGATGCCGGGCCCGAGCTCGTGGCCGTGGAGGGGCAGGGCCGCCTCGAGGCGCAGGGTGTCCCGCGCCCCCAGTCCGGCGGGGGTCACGCCCGTGGCCACGACCGCCTCCCACAGCGCGGCGGCGGCGTCGACCGGCACGGCGACCTCGAATCCGTCCTCACCGGTGTAGCCGGTGCCGGCGGCCACGCAGGGGGTCCCCTTCCAGTCGAAGCGGTGTACCCCGAACCGGGGCACCTCGGCGGCCTCGGGCACCACATCGGCAGCCCGGCGCCGGGCATGGGGACCCTGGACGGCGATCACGGCGCGCCGGGCGGTGGTGTCCTCGCCCCCGATGGCGTCAACGACCCGGTCGGTGTTGGAGGCGTTGGGCATGACGTCGAAGACCTCGTCGTCGACCCACCACACGATGATGTCGTCGACGACCGACGCGTCCGCCTCGTCGAGCAGGTGGGTGTACTGGGCCCGGCCCGGGCCGACCTTGCGAAGGTCGTTGGTCAACGCCGCCTGGAGGCGGTCGAAGGCGTCCGGCCCGGACACCCGGACGGTGCCGAGGTGGCTGACGTCGAACACCACCGCGTCGTGTCGGCAGGCCCGGTGCTCGGCGATGGTGCCGTCGCCGTAGGCGAGGGGCATCTCCCACCCGCCGAAGCCCACCAGCTTCGCCCCCGAGGCGCGGTGGACGTCGACCAGGGCGGTGTGCTTGAGGGTCTCCGTCGGCTCGGGGGCGGGTGTCACCCGAGCAGGCTACCGCCGGTGGTGGTCAGGCGGAGCGGGCCACGGAGCCCTGCCCGCCGCTGTCCCCGGCCAGGCCGTACTTGGCCAGGAGGGCCAGGGTGTCGCGCTGGTACAGCAGGGTCACGCGCACATCCGGGTACAGCTGGGCCATGCGCCGCACCTTGCCGTTCTTCTTGGTCACCAGGCGCTGGTTGAGCGTGGTCATCTCCACGAAGAGGCCGGGGCGGGGCAGCCAGAAGTCGGGCCGGAAGGCGGAGGAGGGGCGTCGGTCGGGACCCCAGTCGAGGACGAACTCGACCGGCTCGTACTCCCACTCGACACCGTAGAAGTCGAGGATGCGGGCGAAGCGCTGCTCCGACTCGTGGGCGAAGCGGACGCCGGGGCGTGGGGTCGGTGCCCCGGCCGACCCGGGACCGTGACTCATCGGGGCGAGGACCCACCCGCCGCCAGATAGGCGGCCGCCGGGTGCCGACTGTCGGGTGTGGTGGCCCCGGTGTCGGCTCCACCCTCGGCTGCGGTGAGCTCGACGATGGCGGCCTCGAGTTCGGACACCACCCCGGAGAGGGGCAGCACGTTGAACACGCCCTGGCCGCCGGCGAGGAGGTCCACCAACTCGCCGTCCGAGGTCGCCAGGATCGACCGGCTGTCGGCCAGCACGAGCTGCGCCGAGGCGAGGTCGACACCGAGGTCCCCGCGCAGGCACTCGACGGCCTGGCGGGCCTGCTGCAATTTGAGGCCGGCGTCGAGCAGGCGCTTGATCACTTTGAGCTCGAGCACGTCGCCGTACGAGTAGCGGCGCTGGCTGCCCGAGCCGGTGGCGTCGGTGATGGAGGGCCGCAGCAGATCGGTGCGGGCCCAGTAGTCGAGTTGACGGTAGGTGATGCCGACGATGGAGCACACCTGCGGGCCCCGGAAGCCGTCGGCCGGACCGATGGCCGCGCCACCGGCCCGGCCCGCCGGTGCCGTTGTCTGGATTGGGCGACGGGCCATGGATCCTCCACCTCGATCAAAGGTTCACGGTGACCTCGACCTCACGGTCAACCTGGGCTTTAACGGTATCACACGCTCGTAATTACGTGCGTGTGACGTGGGCCGGTCGCCCGTGATTTGGCGGCCGCCCCGGCCCGGGCCATGATCGGGCGGTGCGTACACCACCGTTGCCCGACCGAGCCTCCCGATGGTGACGGTGGTCCCCCGGCCGGACGACGACGCCGTCCCGATCCACCGTCGGGCCATCGACTACCGGGCCTTCGTGGTCGACGACGACCTGGTCGTGTTGGGCCGGCTGACCGATTCGCGCCCGTGGGCCGAGGACGGCAGCGCGGTGGCCACGGTTCACGACATGGAGCTCCGGGTCCGGATCCGTTCCGCCGACCTGACGATCACCGGAGCCACGGCGGAGATGTTCGCCTTCCCCCATACCGAGTGCCCTGCGATCGAGTCGGCCTTCGACGGCCTGGTCGGTCTCAGCGTCGCCCGTGGCTACACCCGGGAGGTCCAGTCGCGCTTCGGCGGCCCACGGGGCTGCACGCACCTCGAGCACCTGGCCCGTTCGCTCGGCCCGGTGGTCATCCAGGCCGTGACGTCGCGTCGCCTGCAGTCCGTGGCCCGGGGCGAGTCCGAGGACCTGCTCGCCGCGGCGGGCGGCAGCGGCAGCCCGTGGGCGCGTGACTCGTGTCACATCTGGGCCGAGGACGGCATCGCCGACCGCAAGCTGGCGGCCGGCTGGCGACCCGGGGTCGGCCCCTATCCCTCTCCCGCGCTGGTCACCTTCCTCGACCGGGACGACGCGTGATGCACCGCGCCCGCGCCGTCGCCGTCGGCGTCGTGGTGGTGACGGCCGTCCTGGTCGCGGCGTGCAGCAACGGGACCTCGGTCAGCTCGCCGTTCTCCACGTCGACGCCGGTGCTGCGGTCGGGACCCGAGTACGAGGTGACCACCGGGACCGTCGCCGGCCTCGGGACGGTGCTGGTGGACGGCCAGGGGCTGACCATCTACATGTACGCCACCGACGTCCGGGGCCGGCCGTCGCGTTGCTACGGCATCTGTTCGGTGCAGTGGCCGCCCCTGATCCTGCCTCCCGGCCGGACCGCGCCGGTGGCCGGCCCGGGCATCGACCCGACCCTGCTCGGGACGTCGGCGAGGACCGACGGCACCACCCAGATCACCTACAACGGCTGGCCGCTCTACCTTTGGCCGCCGGACCGTGCCCCCGGCAAGGCCACCGGGCAGGCCCTCACCAACGCCGGCGGGCTCTGGTACGTCCTCTCCCCCGCCGGCCATCCGATCGTCACCCCCTCGCCGTGAGACGGCCACCGACCGACCCGACGTCGCCGTCCGAACCGGGACGCGCCGGCCGGGGATCGCTGTGGTCGATCAACTCGTCGGGCTCGATCCTGTGCGTCAACTCGTCAGGCTCGATCCTCTCGATCGGCTCGGCGGGATCGATCGCGTCGATCGCGTCGGCCGGGTCGATCGCGTCGGTGGCCTCGGTTGGCAGCATCGCCTCGCTGGCGTCGGCGTTCTCGTTCGGGTCCGCCCTGGCCCTCCTCTCCTACCGTTCGGTGGGCAGGGTCCGGGCCGCCCGCGGTCAGTCCAGGCGGACCAGCATCTCCCGGTAACGGCGACCGTTGGCGACGTACTCGTCGGCCGAGAAGCGGATGAGCTCCGGATTCGACGCGTCCGGCCGGATCGTGGCCGGCACACCCAGGGCGAGCGCCCCGGCAGGTACCTCCATGCGGTTGGGCACCACCGCGTTCGCCCCCACCGTGGCTCCGGTGCGGATGAGTGCCCAGTGGAGGACAACCGATCCCGAGCCGACGAGGGAGCCGTCCTCCATGGTGCAGCCCTCGAGATGGGCCAGGTGGCCGATGACGCACCCGGCGCCGACGATGGTCGGGAAGTTCGGCCCGGCGTGGATCACGGTCCCGTCCTGTACCGACGAGCGGTCGCCGATCCCGATGTGCCCGAAGTCGCCGCGCAGCACCGCGCCGGGCCACACCGTCGCCTCGGACCCGATGGTCACGTCGCCGATGACCACCGCGTCGGGGTGGACGAAGGCCTCGGGATGGATGTCGGGCGCCACGTCGCCCAGTCGGTAGATCGGCATCCTCGGACTGTAGGGCACCCCGGCACCCCCGTCAGCGGCCGGCGACCGGCGCCCGGCATAAGGTGGGGCCGCCGCCGGGACACGCAACGAGGAGACCCCCATGAGTGACGCCACCGCGCTCGGACATCCGGTGTTCGATGCCGACAACCACTACTACGAGGCCGAGGACGCCTTCACCCGGCACCTCGACCCGACACTCGGGGCGCGGGTCATCGAGTGGTGCGAGATCAACGGACGGCGCTACCACGTGATCGGTGGCCGGGTGAGCCGCGCCGTGACCAACCCGACATTCAACCCCATCGCCATGCCCGGGGCGATGTACGACTACTTCCGGGGGAACCCGGACAATCGCAACCCGATGGAGTTCCTGTCCCGGCGCGAGGCCATCCGTCCCGCCTACCGCGACCCGGTCGCCCGGGCGGCGACGCTCGACGAGCAGGGGCTCGCCGGCTGCCTGCTCTTCCCCACCCTCGGCATGATCTACGAGGAGCCGCTGGCCCACGACCCCGAGGCCGTGTGTCACCTGTTCCGGGCGTTCAACCGCTGGCTGGTCGAGGACTGGGGTGCCAACTACGAGGACCGGATCTTCGCCGCCCCGTACATCACGCTGGCCGATCCGGGCTTCGCTGTCGACGAGCTCACCTGGTCGCTCGAGCACGGGGCCCGCACGGTCGTCATGCGCCCGGCCGCCCCGACCACGGCGCTCGGCCGCCGCTCGCCCTTCGACCCGATGTTCGACGGCTTCTGGCAGCTGGCCAACGACTCCGGCATCACCGTCGTGGTCCACGCCGCCGACAGCGGCATCTCCTCCAACGGCTACGCCGTCGACGGGTTCGCCGCCACGTTCAGCGGCGGGTGGCGGCCATCGATCAAGTCCTTCGCCATCGAGCAGGCCATCCGGGACTATCTCCTGTCGGCCGTCTTCGAGAACCTGTTCGCGCGGTTCCCGAACCTGCGCCTGGCCTCGGTCGAGAACGGCGCCCAGTTCCTGCCCGACCTCATCGCCAAGGTCCGCTCGACGGCCAACAAGATGCCGGGATACTGGAAGGACGACCCGGTCGAGACCTTCCGGCGCCACGTGTGGATCAACCCGTTCTGGGAGGACGACGTCAACGTCGTGGCCGACTGCATGGGCGCGGACCGGGTGATCTTCGGGTCCGACTGGCCCCACATCGAGGCGTTGCCCGAGCCGATCGACTACGTGCGGGAACTCAAGGAGTTCGATGCTGTCGACCGGCGGCAGATCCTGTTCGACAACGTCCAGGAACTGCTGGTCCTGCGGCCGACCTGAGCTCGGCGCCGCCCGGCTCAGTGGCCCCTGCCGCGCCCCGCGAGTGGTGGGCACCCTTGCCGTGGTGGGAGGTCGCGTGGCTGGCGTTGCGGACGTTCTGCTCCCGCGTGGCGTTGCGCCGGCTACGGCCGACGAAGCCGCCGGCCACGATGACGACCAGGACAATGGCCATGACTGCCCAGATGATCATGGATTCCCTTTCCGCCCCGGCAGCCCGGGGTGCTGTCGAAGAGTAGCGGAGGTCGGGCCTCCGGGGCTCTGCTGGACCGTGCCGGCGGCCGGCGACCGTCGGGCTGTGCGTGCGGTCACCTGGAGGACACCCAACGTTCGCCCAGGCTTCGCCCAACCGTGACGTCCCGTTCGCGGGGCGGTTGGTAGAACTGGGTCGGTTCTTGTGGATCGGGCGCAACCTCTCTTCAAGAACAAGGGGCAGGACGGGTAGGAGCGAAGACGCGCCGGTGACTGGGCAGGCCACCGGCGGCCTTCGCCCCCCACTGCCCCCCGACCCGGCCCCGGACTCCCCCCGGGGTCGTGTCGCGACCGGGGGCGGACCGCGGCGGGTCGTCCTCGAAACACCAGTGCACACAAGGGTGTGACTGGTAGGTTCCATGCATGGATCCCCTCGGGTGCCGGCCCGAAGCCCGCCAGCCAGTCGCTGGGCCGGTGCGGGTGTCCGGCTCCTCGTCCACGATCGTTCGCTCCCTGCACGACTCGGTGCAGGGCGCACTGGCGGCGCCCTAGCGGTGCGGTCTTGACGGTCCAGCCGTCAGCCCCGAGGATGCGGGGCCGGGGACCACGCCGGGCGGCTTGGCTCCCCCACTCCGCCGGTATGTCCGTCGGACGAGGAACGCGGTGTGCCGTGAGCGCACGAGACGACTCGAGGCAGGCGGTGACCATCGGTGCACTGCAGGAGATCCTGCAGCTGGAGCACCTGATCGAGTCGTGCCGGCACATGCAGGAGGAGCTCCGTACCGCTCTCGACCTCATGGAGCAGGGCGGGTCCATGAGGTCGATCCTGGCTCGCGAGGGCGCCGAGGGGGTGATCCCACAGCTGACGGAGGCCATCGAGCAGACGAACGCGGCGCGACGGGTCGGACGGGGGAACATGATCCGCCTCGCGCTGTCCGAGGGGATGTCGGCCAGGGAGCTCGGACAGCGCCTCGGGATCTCCCGGCAGCTGGTGGCGAGGTATCGGGACGAGGTCTGATCCGGGGAGCCAGTCGTTCGCCGATCGGTCCGGGATCCGCGCTATCCGGGCAGGGCGGGTTTACCGTTTTGTGACTACCGCTGGCCGACGGGTGGAAGTGGCAAGGGGGAACGATGACGACGAGACGGAAGGAATCGAGCGGACGACACCGCCGCTCGACGTTCGAGCCGATGGCGTTGGCGATCGAACTGTGGCTCCGGACCGACGGCCTCGACGAACCGAACGAGCGCGACGAGGCCGTGGTCGCAGCAAGCTCGACGGACCGCCGCTGAACGCCGGCGCCGCGGCTCGCCCGTGGTCGGTTCCCGGGTGACCGGGGCGGCGGAGGTCGCCGCGCACAGCGGACACCGCACAGCGGACAGCGGACCACTACTGCACCTCCGTGGCCGGGTTGTCGGGAAGTTCGAGCCGGGACGGGATCTTGCGCGCTGACATCCCGGCGCCATGGCATCCCGGCGCCATGAAAACCCGTTCCGACGGGGGGTGATGCCCCCCCCGGGTCCGGATCACGGTCCCCCGCCGACCACCGGGAACCTGCCCACCCGAGTTCCATGTCAGCTCGACGCCGGCGGATGGGCAATCATACGTGCGCACCGAAACCGGGTGGCGGCCGGATCGACAGGTGCGGATCGAGAGGAGTGGTCATGGACGACGAGCTGCACGGGTGGGGACCCGCCCTGGACGAGATCGCCCGTCGCAAGGCCGACGCCTACGCGATGGGAGGCGAGGCCCGACTCGTCCGCCAGCACGAACGGGGCCGGCTCACCGCCCGAGAACGCCTGAGCTCCCTGTTCGATCCCGGCACCTTCTTCGAGATCGGGACCCTGGTCGGATCCACCGAGGAGCCGTCCGTCCCCGGCGATGCCCTGGTCACCGGCTCGGGCCGCATCGGCGGTCGCCCGGCGCTGGCCGGGGCCGAGGACGTGACCGTGCTGGGCGGGTCGATCGGCAGCGGCGCCTCCGACAAGCGGTACCGCCTGTGCCAGCTCGCGGCCCAGGAGCGGGTCCCGCTGGTCATGATGCTCGAGGGCGCCGGACACCGGGTGACCGACTCCGCCGGCGGGCGCCGGCCCGGCGACCTGATGGGCCTGGCCGAGCTGTCGGGGGTGGTTCCGCTGGTCAGCCTGGTGCTCGGGGCCTCGGCCGGCCACGGCGCCCTCACCGCCCCGCTGTGCGACTTCGTGGCGATGACGGAGACGGCGTCGATCTTCGCCGCCGGGCCGCCCCTGGTCCGGTCGGCCACCGGAGAGGACGTCACCAAGGAGGTGCTCGGCGGCCCGCCGGTGGCGGTCGACTCGGGCGGGGTGGTGCACAACGTGGTGGCCGACGACGTCGAAGCGATCGAGCTGGCGCGCCGCTACCTCGCCCACTTCCCACTCAACGCGTGGGAACCCCCGCCCCGACGGGAGGGGCCGGACCGGGGCCGGCGTGACGCCGACATCCTCGGGCTCATCCCGCCGGACCCCCGTCAGCCCTACCCGATCCGACCGGTCCTGGCCGAGGTGGTCGACGGTGGCGAGCTGCTCGACGTACAGCCCGGGTTCGGACGGTCGATCGTGACCGCGCTCGCCCACATCGGGGGGCACAGCGTCGCCGTCGTGGCCAACGACCCGAGTGTGCTGGCCGGCACCATCGACTGCGACGCGGCCGACAAGGCGGCGCACTTCCTCGACGTGGCCGACTCGTTCGGCCTGCCGTGCGTCTTCCTGGCCGACAATCCCGGGGTCCTGGCCGGGACCTCGGCCGAGCGCCAGGGCATCCTCCGCCACGCCGCCCGGCTCTTCGCCGTGCAGCATCGGCTGCGGGTGCCGAAGCTGCACGTCACCGTGCGCAAGGCCTTCGGATTCGGTTCCTCGGTCATGGCCATGAATCCGTTCGACGGCCAGACCATCTCCCTGGCCTTCCCGTCGGTCACCCTCGGTGCGCTCCCGGCAGGTTCGTCCGCCAGCGCCATCGGGGACGCCGACGAGCGGGCCCGCGTGGCCGCCGAACAGGCCCAGGCATCGATCCGGGCCGGAGCCCGCCTCTCCTACGACGAGGTGATCGACCCCCGCCAGCTCCGCAACGCCCTGCTCGCCGGCCTGAGCCTGGCCGGAGGACGGGACGCCGCCCCCCACCGGCCCCGACCGGGGGGCATCCTGCCCTGAGCCGGATCAGATCTGCCCCACCTGCATCCGCAGCATGTCCGTGGATCCGGCGCCGTCGACGGCGATGACCTGTCCGGTCACGAACCGGGCCACCGGACTGCACAGGAACAGAGCCAGATAGGCGACGTCCGAACCGTGACCGTGGATGCCCAGCGGATTGGTCGGCCGGTCGGTACTCGCGGGGACGGCCTCGGAAAACCGGCGGACACCCTCGGTGCCGCTCATCGATCCCGGGGCGATGGCGTTGGCCCGTATGCCGTACGGGCCCCACTCGACGGCACACGTTCGGGTGAGCGAGTCGACGCCCGACTTGGCCGCGGCGACGTGGGCCTGGAAGATGACGCCCCGCTGCTCGAAGGGTGCACTGATGTTCACCAGGGATCCCCCGTGGTCGCGGAGCCAGGCGTCGAACGCGGCCCGGGTCACGTTGTAGGTACCCAGCAGATCGATGTCGACGATGGCCTTGAAGCCGTTGGGCGAGATCTTCGACATCGGCGCCGGAAAGTTGCCCGCTGCGTTGTTGACCACGATGTCGAGCCGGCCCCGGTCGGCGACCACCCGGTCGACGACCGAACGCACCGCGTCCGCGTCGCGGACGTCGCACACGCCGAACGACGCGTCGATCCCCTCGGCCGCCAGCTCGTCGACGGAGGCTTCGAGGACGTCCTGCTTGCGGCTGACCATGGTGATGCGGGCACCATGGGCACCGAGCACCCGGCAGATCTCCTTGCCGATGCCGGTGGCGCCCCCGGTGACCACCGCCACCTGTCCCTCCAGCACGTCGGAGGTGAAGCAGCTCGGTGCCACGGTCACAGTCGGATCATCCACGAAATTCCCCTTTGGTTCGGCTCGGCGTCACGGTGTACTCCACCCGATCGCCTACCACAGCCGGTCCCGGATGTCAGCGGAGGCCACGGTAGCTTCATACGGCGGGGAGGCCGCGTCGGCAGCACCCGCAGGGTGCGGCCGACTTCCGCCGGGTACGCGGCGGGCGAGGTGACGGCTCGATCAGGCGGGTGAGACCACGATCGACACCAAGCCACTCCGTTCCACGACTCGACAAGCGTCTGCGAGGGCTGTCCGGACTCGGGCGACGAGGTCCCGGCTGCCGTGCAATCGGTCGTCGACGTACACGACACGCTGCTCAGGCTGTTCGAGTAGCCAGGATCGGGACTCGGGACAACGGACCAGGTGCTGCCATCCCAGGTCTCGATCACGGTCTCGTCGGTCTCGTCGTCCGGTACCGGGACCAAGGCGAAGCCGACGGCCACGCAGTCCGTTGCCGACGGGCAGGCCACCCCATCGAGTTCGTTGCCGTCGGAGCCGGGCACCGGTGGGGGCCGACCTCCACCGACCAGGTCGTTCCGTTCCACGATTCGATCAGGCCGGTAACGCCGCCCGTACCTGAATACCCGACGGAGGTGCAGTTGGTCGAGCTGGTGCAGGACGTGTCTCGGAGTGTGAAGTTCGCCGATGGGGACGGTCCGGGGAGCACCGACCAGTCCGATGTGGCCGAGGCCACGCCGGCGGGTGGCGGTTGCGGGACGATCGTGCCGGCCGAGACACCGCCAAGACGAGGACCGCAGCGACGGCGGAGACCGCGCAACGTGATCGTCGACCGGACGGACTGCGCACGGCCCCGAACCGGGAGCGCCGGGCAAGCCAAGCAGCTGAACCCATGGCCGTCCCTCCCCGGGTCGAGATGTCCGTGGCCACGAGAAAGTCCCCGGTTATGGCCATCTGAGGTCCCCACTGGTGGCCACGAAAGTCCCCGCCTGTGGCCACGAGAAGTCCCCACCCCTCACTGACGTATCCACCTGAGTCGCCCCTTGGCCGGTGACGGTTGCGGTTGCAGCCAACATCCGCACCGGACCAAGGGACAGCTCTATGAAATCAGTGAGGGAACACATGGACATGCATGCCGCCTACCGAGAGGTCGGCTCCTACCGGGCCGCAGCCGAGATCTGCGGGACTACGCCGAAGACCGTGAAGCGTTCGGTCGAAGCGGCGAAGCGTGCCGATGCCGGACCCGTCCCCGGCGAGGTCCGCCATAACTACGACGGGGTGGCCGACGTCGTCGCCGAGACGGTTGCGCGCACCAAGGGCCGGATCACGGCCAAGCGACTACTACCGGTGGCGGTGGCCGCCGGCTACAAAGGCTCAGCCCGCAACTTCCGCCGGCTGGTGGCCGAGGCGAAGAGCAAATGGAAGTCGAAGAACCACCGCGGGAGACGGCCAGGGGTGTGGGCCCCGGGTGACACGGTGGTCTTCGACTGGGGAGAGATCGGCCCGTTGTTCGTCTTCTGCGGGGTCGTCGCCTGGAGCCGGTTCCGCTTCGTCTGGTTCACCGACAACCTCGGAGCCGAGGCCACCATGGAGGCCCTGGCCGAGTGCTTCGAACGGATCGGCGGTGTGCCGAACAAGGCACTCACCGACCGCATGGGATGCCTGAAGGGCGGCACGGTCGCTGGCCTCGTGATCCCCACTCCGGCCTACGTGCGCTTCGCCACCCACTACGGGTTCCGGCCCGACTTCTGCGAGGGTGCCGACCCCGAGTCCAAGGGGTTAGTGGAGAACCTGGTCGGCTACGTGAAGTCCGACCTGATGATCCCCGAAGCACTGTCGGTCGCCGACCTGGCAGAAGCCAACGCCAAGGGGATCGCCTGGTGCGCAGAAGTGAACGCTGCGGTCCACACCGAGATCTACGCCGTCCCCGCCGAGCGACTGGCAACCGAGCGAGAGCTGTTCAGTGACCTGCCGTCCCTGCGGGCCGCAATCGGCAAGATCGTCACCCGCAAGGTGGACAAGTTGAGCTGTGTCCGGTTCGGCTCGGCCCGCTACTCGGTGCCGAACGAGCACATTGGCCGTGAAGTCAGCCTCCGGGTCAAAGACGGAGTGATCCAGGTGGTGTTCTTGGGCGAGATCGTCGCCGAACACCTGGTCGTTTCCCCTGGTGAGACCTCCATTGACGACGACCACTACGGCGGTGCGCGACCCGCACCCCAGCGTGCCGTCCGACCCAAGAGCGCGGCCGAGAAGAACTTCTGCGCCCTCGGACCGGTGGCTGACGCCTTCATCAAGGGAGCGGCCGCCCAGGGGATGACCGGGCTTGCCCGTGACATCGACGAGCTCTCTCAACTCGAGACCATCCACGGGAGGGAACCGGTGCTCGCCGCACTCGAGCGGGCGGTCGCCTTCGGCCGATTCCGGTCGGCCGATGTGGTCTCCATCCTCCACTCCGGTGCCGGTGTGCCCCGGCCCACCCGACCCGGTGAGGCCCTCATCGTCGAGTTGCCGATCGTGCCGGTGCGCTCGCTGTCGGACTACGCCATCGGGGGTCCATCATGACCACAACGCCACCACCGCTGGCCGCCGACATCGAGGCCGGTCTGCGCCGTCTGCGGCTCTCGGCCATGCGCACTCTGGCGCCTGAACTGTTGGTCACTGCCAAGACCCAGCGGTGGAAGCCCGAGGAGCTGCTCCGCGTGTTCGTCGAAGCCGAGATCACCTCCCGCGATCTCTCCAACGCCCGGGCCCGGATGAAGGTGGCTGCATTCCCGGTGACCAAGACGCTCGAGGAATTCGACGTGGCCGCTTCCTCGGTGCCCCGTCCGACGTTCGACTACCTGGCGGGGCTCGAGTGGGTCCGGGCCACAGAGAACCTCTGTCTGGTCGGACCCGCCGGGACCGGCAAAAGCCACCTGTTGGTGGCCCTCGGCCACCAAGCTGTCGTGGAGGGGAATCGCGTCCGCTACTTCACTGCCACCGAGCTGGTCGAGACCCTCTACCGGGCGCTCGCCGACAACTCGGTGGGCAAGGTGATCGCCCAGATCCTGAAGGCCGACTTGATCCTCATCGACGAAATCGGATTCGCTCCGATGGACACGACCGGCGCCGAGCTGTTCTTCCGACTGGTGGCCGCTGCCTACGAACGCCGGTCGCTGGGCATCGGCTCCCACTGGCCGTTCGAGGAGTGGGGCAAGTTCCTCCCCGAACACACCACAGCGGTCAGCCTGCTCGACCGACTGCTGCATCACAGCGTGATCGTGGTCACCGACGGGGAGTCATTCCGGATGAAGGAAGCACGTCAGAACGGAGGTCGATCTACGCTGGCCAAGAACTGAACATCTGCCCTGAGGGGTGGGGACTTCTCGTGGCCAAAAGCGGGGACTGAAATCTGGCCATGGACATCGAGATCAGCGTGACACTCCTGTCGCGACGAATCTACTGCCCCACTCGGGCCGCCGCCCTGCTCGTGCCGCAGTGGGTCACCGGGCATCGATCCATCGATGCGGAAATCGGGGCAGGCACGGATTCCCGTAGCATTTCCCGGTGGCCTCTGACCGGACCGAGGATCCTGTCGCTGGGACCCGCACCCGGCTCGTGCTGATCTGCGGGCTCCCCGCTTCGGGAAAATCGACTCTCGCTCGTGAGCTCGCGACCGAGCTCCCCGCCATCCGGCTGGACAAGGACGGTTGGGTGACTCAACTGGGAGCCGACGTGTGGGACGACGAGTTTCGAATCCGTCTCGAACGGCAGTTGTGGGCTCTCACCCGGGAACTTCTCGCCCACGGTCAGAGCGTGATCTTGGAGTGGGGCCACTGGGCCCGAGTTGAACGAGACGAGAAGCGCCTCGGGGCGCGGGCGTTGGGGGTGGGGGTCGAACTGCACTACCTCGATGCGCCTCTGGAAGAGTTGATCGAGCGGGCGGATCGTCGCACCTCGGCGGGCGAGTGGACCGCCTCGCCCATGACCCGGGCCCATTTCGAGAAGTGGGCCGCGATCTTTCAGGCTCCCGACGAGGAGGAGCTTCTGTTATTCGACAAGCCGCTCGTCCAAGGCTGACTCCGTCGTCCTTGCACTGCCCAGGGGTCCGTAGGCCCATGTGACGCTCAGAGGGCACCCGGTACCGGCCCTCTTCCTCCGCCTGCGACGACTGCTACACGGGGTCGTGTGGGTTCGGGAGGGAGGCGGAGGTCCACGCGAGTCCGAGACACATTTCGTCCGACGATCCGTCGCCCCAGGTCACGAAGTGGGGCGGCGCCTTGCGCAGGAGGGGCAGTTCCTGGGCCAACGTCGGGTTGTACCGGCAGTTGATCTGTATCGGCTCCCCCGCGGTGACCGGGACGGGCGTGGCCAAGTTGTAGGACCGCTGGTAGTCGAAGTTGTAGTGCGGGACATCGAGGATGGTCTTCGCCTCGGGGGTTCCCGGGTTGAGGACCATCGTGAAGGACACACCCAAGAGGTGCATGTGGGCCTGGACCCTGTCGATGTAGCCGCTCTTGCCGACGGACGAGGTACACGACGCCGAGTCGCCGACCGGTGGATCGGCTGGGTTCTCCCCACAGATCAGCTCGATTCCGGTCACCTCGTCGACGACGCTCGGGCCGAACCGTTGCCCCAGGTTGGCCAACGCAGCGCTGCGGTTGCACAGCGGACCGGTCACGCCCGACGCACAGGGGATGTTCGGCGGGGCCTGCATCAGATCGAGATGAAGCGGCAGGAGGTGGGCCGAGGCGGGCACGGTATGGAGCACCAGCGAGTTCACCACCGGCTTGTCGCCGACCAACAGGTTGTAGTGAACCTGCATGATCACCAGGCTCCCGGCCGGAAGGACGATCCCCGTACCTTTGGGCAGGTCGTCGGCCCCGTGACCCGGGGCCCAGACGCTGAGAAGCGGGACCGCGGCGAGGTCGGCGAGCGGGGTGTTGGGCAGTGCCCCTTCGCCGAAGCATGACCAGCCCTTTCCGACCTGGTTGTCCCGTTCGGCCGTTGCACTGAGCGACGGTGGCACGAGGTACAGGGCAGCGTGGTGGTCTTCGTGACTTCCGGGGAAGAATTGGCTGGAGATGACGTAGGAATTGGTGGTGACGTGCGGGTTCAGCAACGTGCAGTGGTAGTCGTCCGTGGTACCGGCCGCCGCGTCGGGCGTGTAGGCGTGCGCCATCTTGAGCCAGATGGTCGAGACGTGGACCGATCCAGCTGGCATCGAAGGGGCGGCGGTTGCCGCGCCGACGGCCAGCAGGGTGGTCGCCAAGAGAACCACACCAGCAATCAGGATCGCCACACGACCGGTCCGCACCGCAGCACCCTAGCCCGAGGGCCAGATGACCGCCCGGTCTGCGCACGATGGCAGGTTGTTCTATCCGCGAGGTCGGCAGCAACCGCTGGATGAGAAGGGCGGAGGCATCGCCTCGGAACGGGTCGAGATTACGGCGAGGGAGCCGTCTTCAGGTCGCCGGGTAGTTTCGGGACCTCGTAGCACGGGAGCAACGAAGCGCCGGTCGCTGTGGTCCGTGGGGGAAGGACGACGGATGTCTGCCCGCAGATGCGTTGGCCCCGAGGAGTCAGACCACGCCCCGTCGGTAACGGTTGATGCGTCGTGATGCCTCCCGCCGGCCCGTTGCTGCCCGAGTGAGTAGGCGGTCCTCCGAACCACTGCCCCGCTCCTCCGGCGACCAGGAGTGCCACCACCAGGATGAGGGCCAGAAACGCGATCGTGGTGCTGAGCACGACCCGGCGTCGCCGTCGCCGTCGGGCTTCCTCGATGAGATTGGTGGCCGCCGCGTCGACGGAATCACCGCTCGGATCGTCGGCGTCCGTCGTCGGTGGATCTAGCAATCCAACAGACATAGAACTACTATCACTAGCACTATGTTTCCTGTCAAGATCGACCGTTCCGAGGCGATGGCGCTTCACGACCAGGTCGCTGCCGACATCCGGCGGGCCATCGCTGACGGTGAGGCGGGGCCGGGTGAACGCCTACCGCTGGCGAAGGACCTGGCGGCAGTCCTCGGGGTCAACAAGAACACGGTGCTGCGTGCCCTCCGGATCCTGCGGGACGAGGGCCTGCTCGATGTTCGACGTGGCAGGGGGATCACGGTCGCCGGGACACCCGAGCGCAGCGCCGTGGTCGAGCGCATCCGTGACCTTGTCGAGTACTGCCGGGCGCAGGGCTACCGCCCCGATGAGGTCATCGAGATCATCGAGGGACTGTCCTGATCGAGGACCGATCAGGTTCTGTACCGACGTCCACGGCCACCGCGCTGGTCGAGCTTCCGATGAGCTGGAGAGTTGTCTCACCTCGCTCGTCCGTCGGGTCGGACGGCCAGCGATACCGTGGGCCGAGCTCAGCACCGGTCGGCGCAGGGGTGGCGGGCAGGTCCAACTGACGAATCGCTCAGCTGGCATCACCCGTATGACCAGGGTTGTGGGACACGCTGGTCCCTCGACCCTCGCTGCGATCTGGACTTACACTCGGCCTCTCGGGCCGCCGCCGCGGTGTGAGGTCACTGTCCTGGCGAGGGAGCTGCACGTGGGTCGCTTTGCACAGCACACGAAACTGGTGGCCACCACCGGGAATGCAGATCGGCTGGCCCGAAAGTTTCTCGAATCGGTTGAGATCCAGCGAGAGAATCCGGCCTGCGAATTGATGATCGTCAGTCGATCGCCCGTGGAAGATGACGCGGTCTTTCTCACCGAGGTGTGGTCGAGCGAATTCGAGTGGGACGAAGCTCGAAGCAGTCCTGTCATCGCTGAATGGGCCAAGGAGATGCCGTCACTGGTAGCTGAAGCCCCGCAGAGCGTCCGGCTGGATCCGCTTGGAGGGAAGGGGCTCCCGTAGCACCGCAGATTTTCGGTGGGAGATCGCCCCGACGCTCTCCCAGGGATCGGCGATAGCCTCCAGTGATCGAGCAGGAGGTGCCGAGCGATGGCACTTGCAAGAGGCTTGGCGCTGGGATTCGTGATGGTCGTGGCGTCCCTGGTGGGTTGTGTGCCGACCGGAGCGGCCAGTCCGGTCCCCCGCAGCACCCCGACACCCGGGTACTGGCTGGTGGGAGCCGACGGAGGTGTCTTCGCGTTCAACGCACCCTTCGAGGGTTCTGGCGCACCCGGAGCTGGTTCGCCGGGGCTGTGCGCCTTCGCGTTCGGACCCGGCATCAACGTCAGTGCAGAGTCACTTGCCAATGCCGACGGGGTCGTCTCCCGCGACAACTGTGTCGGCATCGCGGGGTCGGAGGGAGATTCGGGCTACTGGATCGCCAACTTCTCCTCGCTTCCTGCAGGATTCGGTTCTGCCGCCGTACCCGGCCAGCTGGGCTGCACGAGTCTCAACGGGGCCGAGGTCGGTTGGACCGGCATCGCGGCAACACCCAGCGGCCGCGGCTTTTTCCTCGTGAGCCAAAATGGCGGCGTCCTGGGCTGCGGTGACGCGACTCCCGTGGGTGGGGTCGCCGACCTGCATTTGGCGAACCAAATCGTCGGGATCGCCGCCACTCCGGACGGCAAGGGCTACTGGCTCGTGGGAGCCGACGGCGGCGTCTTTGCCTTCGGTGACGCAGGGTTCTACGGGTCGATGGGGGGAAGACAGCTCAACCTCCCCATCGTCGGGATCGCCGCCACTCCGGACGGCAAGGGCTACTGGCTCGTGGGAGCCGACGGCGGCGTCTTTGCCTTCGGTGACGCCACGTTCCACGGATCGATGGGGGGACGCACCCTGAACGAACCTGTCAGCGCAATCGCGGCGGATCCCGACGGTTCCGGGTACTGGTTGGTGGCTGCCGACGGTGGCATCTTCGCCTTTGGCGGTGCTCCTTTCGAGGGGTCGATGGGCGGCAAGTACATCGACGCTCCCGTGGTCGGGATCGCAGCCACGCCGAACTGAGCCCTGCCAACCCGAAGGTGCGGTTGCACGGGTGACCATCTAACCCCAGTCGACTGACCGCGCCGTCGACGTTCTCGACGGGCGTTGTGAAGAGCGCCATCCGCTCGCTCTGGTCGTGTTCGACGGGATGGTCGCGCCGACGATGTGGCGGTGGATGGTTCGGCGGTCGAAGGGTCGCCCATCGTTGCGGACGGCGAGTCCGCCCGACGGACTCGGTCCCCGAAGTGGATGGCGCGGAGAGGGACGTTCGGAAAGTCAGGCCCCGGGGTGCTCCCCCGGCCCTGACCTGCACCTTCGTGGTCGGGCTGCCGGGCGGCGGCCGCTCCGACTCAACCGATCCGTGAGGGTGACGAAGCCCGGTCGCCCGGTCGGCTGGAGGCGTGCCGGTCCACCAAGTCGGTCACCTGGGAATGTCAACTCAAAGTGGCCCCACTGTGATCATCTGATTTGGCCCCACCTTGGCCTCGGGAGCGCACGCCGGGCTCGCATAGTGTCGTGGCGTGGCATCGAACAGTCCCCAGCCCCCAGGGCAGAGCGTCTTCCGACTGCGCATCCAGCTGCGTGACGTCGACCCCGTGATTTGGCGCCGGGTGCTCGTGCCCGGATCGGTCCGGATGGCGAAGTTGGCCTACATGCTGATCGCCGCCATGGGCTGGAACGACACCCACCTGCATGCGTTCCAGGTCGGGGACAAGCACTATGGGATGCACTTCGACGAGTGGCCGGAGGGCGAGATCGATGAGAAGACGGTCACCGTGCTCCAGGCGCTGCGGGACGAGAAGCGCTTCGTGTTCGACTACGACTTCGGGGACAGCTGGGAGCACGACGTCGTGGTCGAGGAGCTGACCTGGTCGTATTTCGGCCTTAAGTACGCCGTCGTGGTGGACGGCGAGAACGCCTGCCCACCGGACGACGTCGGCGGCGTCCCGGGCTATGGCCACTTCCTCGAGGCGGTCGGTGACCCCGACCATGAGGAGCACGAGGACTACCTCGAGTGGATCGGTGGCCCCTTCGACCCCACCGAGTTCGACCTGGCCGGAGCCAACGCCCTCTGCCAGAAGGTGCGCTGATCAGCCCTTCGGCCGGGTCCCCCGTCTGGCCTTCGTTGAGCGCAGCCGGAAACTCTCGGTGCCGGTCTCGATGATGTGGGCGTTGAAGGTGAGCCGGTCGACGATGGCCGCCACCAGCCTCGGGTCCCCGATCACCTGACCCCACTCCGAGAACGGCAGGTTGGAGGCGGTGGCGACCGACGCCTTCTCCTCCCGCTCGGTGAGGATCTGGAACATCAGCTCCGCCCCGCGGGCGTCGAGCTGCACGTAGCCGAGCTCGTCCAGGCACAACAGGTCAAGGCGCCCATAGCGGGCGACCAGGCGGGAGAGCCGGCGCTCGTCGGCCGCCTCGACCAGTTCGTTCACGAGGGCCGCACAGGTCACGTAGCGGACGGCCTTGCCCAGTTCGCAGGCGGCCATGCCGAGGCCGATGAGCAGGTGGCTCTTGCCGGTGCCGCTGTCGCCGAGGAACACCACCGGATCCCCGGTCTCCAGGTAGGCGCCGGAGGCCAGCATGGCGATGGTGGCGGCGTTGATCGACGGGGCGGCCGACAGGTCGAAGTCGCCCAGGCGCTTGGTCCGGGGGAACTTCGCTTCGTGGACCCGTCGCAGCCTGCGCCGTTCGCTCCGGTCGTCGACCTCGGCGGACAGCATCTCGGCCAGGTAGCCGAGGTAGGTGGCGTGGCTCCGTTCCGCCACCTCGGCCAGGCGCACGCACTCGGTGCGCACCGTGGGCAGGTGGAGCTCCCGGGTGGCCGCCCCGATGGCGGCCTCGGCCGCGGTGTCGGTCATCTTCGCCATCACCCCACCCCCAGCAGGTCGTCGTAGTGGGCGATGCCCGGCGCCGGTCGGTCGAAGGCGGCGAGTCCCGGGCGCACGACCTCGACGGTGTCCGGGCGGGCCAGGCTGCGCCTCGCCTCGACGGCCACCACTTCGGGATCGAACGTGCCCGTGACGAGCACCCGCTCCATGCCGGATATGACGGCGGCTGCGTCCATGGTGCGGTGGAGCAACAGCACGCCGATGAGGGCCCGGGTGCCCTCCTGGTCCCCGAGCCGCTTCCTCGCCCCGTCCCAGAAGCGTTGGTGGACCGGGGTGAAGGCGCCGGCTTTCCGGGCCGCCACCAGCGCACTGGCCCCGGCCAGAGCCCCGGGCTTGATGTGGAGGACCTCCAGGTAGTGGTCGAGTTCCAGCACCTGGGCCCCTTTGCCCAGGGCCCGGGGATGGCGGGCGACGACGTTGCTGCCGTCCATGGCCACGACGACGTCGGCCCCGAGGCGCACGTCGATCCGGCGGCCGGCGAAGCGCACGGGGACGGAGTAGAAGGACTGGCGGACACAGACCCGGGCCTTGGTGTCGACCCGGCAGGTGAGGTGGAGCTCCACCTCGAAGGGCTCGTCCGGCAGAGCCAGCAACTGGGGCTGCTCGGCCGTGAAGTGCTGGGCCACGGTCAGGCGCCGGGACTCGATGTGGCGGAGGTCGTCCCGCTCGTCGCCTCTGGCCACCAAGCCGTTCAGCACCTCCATCGAGACGACGTCGGGGACCGGGACGAGGTGACGCCGGCGGAACCGTCCGACCTCGCCTTCCACGCCTCCCTTCTCATGGGCGCCCTTGACGCCGGGCAGGCAGAAGAAGGACTCGAAGCCGTAGTGGCTGCGCATGGCGATGAACCGGTCGGTCTCGATCCGACCCCGCCCCTGCATCACCCGAACCACGGCCGGCTTCAGGTTGTCGTAGCGGATGCGCCTGGGCACCCCGCCGAAGTGGGCGAAAGCGGCCACGTGCCCGTCGAGGAACACCTCTTGGGCCTGGTTCACGTAGATGCGATGGAAGCCCTTGCCGCTGGCCGACAGGCGCATCACGAACATCCAGCCCTCGACCGGCTCGCCGTCGAGGAAGAAGCTGACCTGGCCGAAGTCGACCTCGGCCTCTTCGCCGAGGGGGTGGTGCTGGGGCACACAGACCTCGGGCAGGGCCAGGGCCTGGTGCTTCTTCACCGACCCCACGTAGCGCCGGACGGTCGACTCGCTCACCTCGGCGTCGTGTTCCTCAACCAGGCGCTGGAACACCCGACGGGCCGTGTGGCGCTGCTTCTTGGGCATCTGCGCATCGGCGGCCAGCCAGCCGTCGATGATGGGCTTCCAGGGACCGAGTGTCGGTGACGGTCGGGCCACCGACTTCCTCGGCGGCGGCACCGCCGAGGTCAGTGCCTGGCGCACCATCCGCCGGTGCACGCCGAACCGGCGCGACAGCTCACGGATGGACGGGCTGTCCGCTGCGGCACTGGCTTTGCGGATCTCCTCGAACAGTTCCACCTTCGACCTCGTACGCATGTGTCCCAGGCTCCAGCCCACCGTCGAACGATCGGTGGACCCCAACCTCGCTGCGAGCCACATGGGGCCAAAACGGATGGTCACGGTGGGGCCTGTTCAGGTGATCACACCCAGTCACCGCACGATCGCCCCACCACCCGGCGTGCCGACCCGCAACTGCTGCCCCGGGTCGGCCATGTTGCGGGACCCTGCTGCAGATCACACGCCGCTTCCTCTGGCTTGCCGGACGACCAATTTCCCTAACACTCGGATCTAATTCCCATAACAACTGGAGAATACGGTCCCACGGACGCTCCGGATCGACTCGGCGATCTTCCCGGGGCGCACCAGCTGGGTGCTGCAGGAGGGGCCGAGCGCTGACGCGCGCATTTGCTCTTTCGGGCCGAATGTCGAAGGACCGCATATGCAATCACGGGGCGCATCCGACGCCGAATTCGCTCAACGGGAGAACAGTCTTGGCCGACACCTCCGTCAGTTCGTGCCCAATGTTGGGAGGCGAATTGCGTTTAAGGCCCGATGTGCAAATGCAACCGATCGGTTACTGCCGTCATTCGTAATTATTGGGGCGCAGCGTGGTGGCACCACATCTCTATACCGATGGTTGACATCTCGCGACGATGTCGCCCCTTCGTGGAAGAAGGAGATACATTATTTCGACAATAATTATGACAAGAGCTTGCAGTGGTATCGGGCTCATTTCCCTCGGAAGGGTCAGGGAGTAGTCAGCGGCGAATCGAGTCCCTATCTCCTGCTGCATCCCTTGGCCCCGGAACGGGTGGCTCGTGACCTGCCTGACGCACGGTTCATTGCACTGCTGCGGGATCCGGTGGAGCGCGCGATCTCCCATCACGTTCTGCGTCATCGCCTCGGGGCACCCCGAGGGCAGACACTCGACGAGGCCTTGGGCAGGGAGGCGGAGATAGCCGATCGGGAAGTGGAGCGACTGAGACGCGGTGGTGTGAGCCTTCAGCACATGGCATATTCCTATGTCGCTCGAGGTGAATATGCTCCGCAGCTCCGGCGGTGGTTCAATGCAGTTGGACGCGAGCGGGTGCTGGTTGTCGAGAGTGAGCGGATCGGGTCTGACGAAGACATTGCCAGGGGTGTACTGGATTGGCTGGGTCTGCCTGACCTCGGACATCCTTTTCCCCATTTGAATCACTTCGAGCGGCACGACGACATTGACGAATCGACACTGGCTCGCTTGCGCACGCACTTTGAACCCTTCAACCAGGAACTGTTCGAGCTCCTCGGCTACGAGCTTTGGGTAGACCGCCGGTCCGAGTCTGGATCCACCTGATTGTGGCCACCACCCTTCGGATGAGGTCGGAACATTCCCGAGAAATCCCCATTTCTCGGGAAGATGTGACTCGTTGATGTCCACGTCGCCTCGAACAGACAGGCGGGCAGCGTTCGTTCACCTTCGGGGCACGTCCGCCAGCTCGATGTGGGCGAGGAGCTCCACCTGCGTCACCGCCGAGTTCGGCGTGATCTCGAGCGTGACCGGGCATCCCGTCGGATGGGTTGTAGCCCGAGGATCAATCGATTGATCCTCGGGGAGCGACCAGACACCGCGGGATTGCGCGGGGATCATCGTTCCGGAGGTCAGACCCGGGGCGCTCCCCCGGGGCCGGACCTGCACCTCCGTGGTCGGGCTGCCGGGATTTGCACCCGGGACCCTTGACTCCCAGGCGGATCCGGGCAATTTCGCCTCCGTGGCTCCGGCCAGCTAATTCGAAGAAAAGTCCTGTTCAAGGCCGGAATGCTTCTTCCCACTTCTGTCCAGCAGTTTCCGTGTCCGGTGTTCTCCGTCCTGGCGCGGGATCGCGCGGGGTTGGGACACTCGCCGGGCGCCGATGCGGAATTCTGACGATCACCCGTGTAACCCCGGTACGGGGATACTTGGTATGATTCTGTTTCACCAAGTGAACGGGGGTCGCGCATGGCGACGTCAGCCGAATTTCTCGTCTCGACCAGTGGACAGATGTCTGTGCCTGCGGCCGTGAGGCATCGGTGGGGGTTGGACAACGGTGGTCGAGTCACCGTGGTCGACTTGGGTGACGCCGTGATCCTGCTACCCCCCGGCGGCCGTCAAGAGCTCCTCGCCAACGCCCTGACGGCTGAACAGCATCGCCAGTTCGTCAGCGAACTCGACGATCCCGATCTGGCGACCTCGTAGGTGGCATCCGTCGTCGTCGATGACCACTTGCTCCGTGACGTCCTGACGGGCGAGAGGACGTCGGACTTGGGAGGTCTTGCCCCCGACGGCATAGCGACCACTGGACTGTGGCTCTTTCGGCTCTTCTCCTCCCTTGCCGATCCCGAGGTGGCCGGCACGCTCTCGGGACCGGTTGCCGGACTGCCGCCTGATATTCAGGACCGCTTTCGCGCACAGGTCGTCGCATTGCCCGACGAGATCGAGGTTCTCCCGATGCGGGAGCTGTCATGGACGATGGCACTCCTCCAACACCGTCACCGGATTGAAGGGCGAGGCATGTCCGCCGCCATGGTCGAAGCCCTCGCCGCGGCACATCGGCTCGATGCGGGTATTGCAGTGTCGACAAGCGACATCGGGCCCAATCTCCGTGACTCGGCCATCGCCGATGGAATCGCGTTCCATGCCTTGTAGGTGAATCAGGTGCAGAAAGGGATTGGACGGACTCGCCACGGACAGAGAGTCGCCCGCTGCTTTCCCAGGCACGAACGACCTCGACCCGGCGATCAGGGGCAGGCCGACCTGGCGATGGTCCTTCGCCTCTACGGAAGGGTCCGGTGAGGGAGGAGACTTCCAACATGCCCGCCCCCGATCTCTCCCCCAAGACAGCGGATCGACAACCGCAGTCTCGGCACCGTTGGTTGCTCGGATTCGAGCCCATCTTCGAGGGCGGCTGGTTCCACAAGGGAAAACGGGCCCAAACATGGGATGTTGAAGAGGAACTTGGAGCGCTCGCACTACTCGGGGACGTGACCATCGACTTAACGAACTCCAAAGGACTCCCCTCGGTAGTGGACATCGAGGCATTCGCGATCGGTCGCGATGTCGATGTGCTGGTTAGACCGGGCACCCGGGTCGAGCTGTCAGGTCGAGCAGATAACGACCACCTAAACAGCAGCGCCGACGATGTCGACTCGACGGATGCCGACCACCTTGTCCGGATCACTGGCCACACGTTCCTGGGTGATGTCACGGTCAAGACGGTCGGCACGGCGCATTAGGTATCGAACGTTCTTGGATGCGCCTGGAGATAGCCGGTGAGATCCACATGAGAGCGGGCTTCCGCGCCTTCGCCTGCACGACTGTCGTCACACCGCAGCGTCGCTGATGCTGGCCGCCGGAGTGCCGGTGAAAATCGTGCAGGAGTTGCTGGGCCATGCGTCGCCCACCATCACATTGAGCATCTACGCCCACACCTTGCCGGGGATGGCCGAGGAGGCCACTGCGGCGCTGTCGGCGTCCCTACTCGGCCCCCGGTAGGCCCTCCATCGAGGCGGTTGCGAAGACGGCGTGCTCGATGATGATCATCGCCTCCCGACGGTCAGCGTCGGTCGTCGGACGGTCGTAGGTCTTCGCCCAGACAAGCTCGTCGGCGGGTCCGAAGTGCCCGGTCGCCACGAACAACCCGAGGCGGTGTGCGGCCAGCCGCGCTGCTCGACGCCACTGCTTGGTGTCGTGGACCTCGGCGGCCTGCGCCACGCATGCTCCACTCTCAGCGAACTGCACCCGGAGTGAATCGACCAGGCGGTCGAAGCGCACCTCCGCCAGTTCTCCGTTGCCTGCCATTGAACCTCTCCGTTGGCATGCTCAAACGTTCCGTTGACAAGTGGTTGACAAAGACGAATCAGGGCCGGTCCCGTAATGACGGTAACCGGCCCTGACCTGCACCTCCGTGGTCGGGCTGCCGGGATTTGAACCCGGGACCTCTTGACCCCCAGTCAAGCGCGCTAACCAAGCTGCGCCACAGCCCGCGGTGGTCCGCCGTCACGGGCTACCCCGGCACGGCAGACCGACAGACTACAGCACCCGGCTTCTCTCCCCCGGCGGTCCACGGCCCACGGACCCGCTCGACCCTGAGGCCCATAGGTCGACCATCGCCGCCGCGGTGCCGGACTACGCTGCTCGGGGTATGACCAGTCAACAGGTGTTAACCCGGTAACCTCCGGTCGGATGTCGTCACTTCCCGACTACAGCGAGGGGCAGCGGGACACGTCCGGTGGCGCCAAGCCCCGGAGGACCCGCGAGGAGCTCCACGACCTCGTGCTGGCCGCCGGCTGCGAGGTCCTCCTCTCCGAGGGCCTGGGCACGGGGGCCGAGCACCTGACGTTCAAGCGTGTCCTGGCCCACGTCGAGTCGACGCAGGGCATCCGGGTGACGAACGCGTCGGTCATCCGCAGGATCTGGGACAACCAGGAGGAGTTCCAGCTCGAAGTCGTCCAGTCGATCCTGGACGCCCAAGCCGCCGTCGAGGTGGACCTGAGCTCACAGGCACTCAGCGAGGCCATCGAGCGCGTCGACGTGAGCACGCCGGCGACCCGTCGCGAGTCGCTGGCCGAGCTGGTCCGGGTGACCTGCGGCGCCTTCCTCGAGGCCGCATCCGGGTCGGAAGCGGCCATCCAGATGGCCCTCGGGACCTACATCACGGCCAACGGCCTGGCCGGGTCCGAGTCGACGCTGGTCGATCAGTTCAAGGTGTCCAGCCGCCGGCTCAGCGCCCAGTACGAGCTGCTCTACGAGGCCGGCCTGGCCGCCTGCGGATGGCGGATCCGCCCCGGCCTGGCACTGCACGACGCCGCCGTCACGCTCTCGGCCCTCGCCGAGGGGGTGCTGTTGCGGATGTTGGTCGAGCCCGAGGTCGTCCGCCAGCTCGTCCAGGTCCGTCCGTCGGATGGGGCCGACGTCGAATGGAGCCTCCTGGCCATCGGCATGAACGCCCTGGTCGACTTCTACGCCGAGCCCGACCCGGACTGGCCCGGCTGAGCGACCGGCGCGGTCGACGCTTTTCGACGGTGCCCTACGACCGGCCCGACGAGGCGTACTCGACCACCCGGGCCATGGTGGCCTCCGACGCCTTGGCCACCGAGCCCGAGTCGACGTGGGGCGCCGGGTCGTACTCGATCATCAGCTGGGCGGCCCGGGCGGCCGTCGTGTCCACCAGCAGCTCGATCAGGCGGAGCGCCATGTCGATGCCGCTCGACACGCCCGCCGCCGTCACGATGCGCTCGTCGAGGTGCTCCACCACCCGGTCGGCCACCGGGATCACGTCGAACCGGGCCAGTTCGCCGTAGGTCGCCCAGTGGGTGGTGGCGGTCATCCCGGCGAGCAGGCCGGCTGCCGCCAGGACCAGCGATCCGGTGCACACCGAGGTGGTCCACCGCGATGTGGCGTGCACGCTGCGGACCCAGTCGAGCACGCGGGCGTCGGTCTCGACCGCACGGGTGCCCACGCCGCCGGGGAAGACCAGCACCTCGGGGGACGGAACCTCTTCGAAGGTGGCGTCGCGGACGATGCCGAGCATGCCGTTGTCGCTGCGCACCTCGCCCAGCTCGTGGCCGACGAAGACGACGTCGATGCCGGGCACCCGTTGCAGTACCTCGTAGGGGCCGATGGCGTCGAGCGCGGTGAACCGGTCGAACAGCGGGATGGCGACCGTGGTCGTGGACGACGTGGGGTGCTGCGTCATGCTGGAGTCCTTTCGCTGCGGGGGGCGGCGAACCGTCGTCGGTAGCCGTCGGGGCTGGTGCGGAGCTGGCGGTGGAAGGCCCGGCGCAGGGTCTCGGCGGTGCCGAAGCCGCATCGGGCGGCGATCACGTCGAGCGTGTCCCCGGTGGTCTCGAGGTCGCGCCGGGCCGCCTCGGTGCGCACCCGTTCGACGTACCGGCTCGGGGTCTCCCCCACCTCGGCGGTGAACACGCGGGCGAAGTGGCGCTCGGACATGGCGGCCGATCCGGCCAGGGTGGCCACCCGGTGGTCGTCGCCCGGCGACGCCTCGACACGGTCCTGGGCGGCCCGGACCGGGGAGCGGTCGGCCCGGCGGGTCCACACCGGGGTGGCGAACTGGGACTGTCCGCCCGGCCGGTGCAGGAACATCACGAGCCACCGGGCGATCAGCTGGGCCACCTCGGTGCCGAGGTCCGCCTCCACCAGGGCCAGGGCCAGGTCGATGCCGGCCGTCACGCCGGCGCTGGTCCAGATGTCGCCGTCGCGCAGGTAGATCGGATCGGCGTCGACCTCGACGGCCGGGTAGTGGCTGGCCAGCTCCTCGGCCCGGGCCCAGTGGGTCGTGGCCTTCCGGCCGTCGAGCAGCCCGGCCTCGGCGGCGAGCAGCGCACCCGAGCACACCGTGGCCACCCGGCGGGCCCGTGGAGCGGTACGACGCAACCATCCGACCAGCGCCGGGCTGCGCCGGGCCTCGTCCACGCCGTCGCCGCCGGCCAGCAGCAGGGTGTCGATCCGCGACCGGGGCCCGGGCAGGGGGCCGGCGGTGAGGGTCAGCCCGCTGCTGGTGACGACGGGGCCGGGCGAGAGGGCGCCGATCCGGACGTCATAGCCGGCGTCGAAGCCCCGGGCGGTGGCGGCCCGCCGGGCCCCGGCGAAGACCTCGAAGGGCCCGGTGACGTCGAGTGACTGCACCCCGGGATAGGTGACGATGAGGACGCTCCTGGACTCCATGCTCTCCATGGTGCGCCCGGGCCGCTATGGCGTCAATGACACGTATCCCACGAATCCGGCCATGACCGTCCCGCCCACCGGGTCGACCCCGGACGCACGACACCCCCCGCCGGAGCGGGGGGTGTCGTGCGTCCTGCTGGTGGTACGGAGTGGCTCAGAGCGAAGCGAGCTTGGCCACGATGAGGCTGCCGATGAGGTGGTAGCCCTTGTTGTTGGCGTGGATGTCGCCGAAGGTGGCGGCGCCGCAGTACCAGGTGATGTCGCACACCTCGGCGACCGGCACCGGCACGTCCTTGCCGAACCCCTTGAGCTTGGTCGTCGGGCCGGTGTACGCACCCGTCGAGATGTCGAAGGATCCGGTGTCGTCACCCGCCGTGGCCAGGCCGTAGGGGGCATCGGTCACGTCGACGAACGCACCCCGGGCCACCGACGTGTAGGCGGTGTCGAGGGTCGGGTTGATCAGGTCGTCGAAGGCGAGCACCGACTCGGCCGCCAGGACCGGGTTGGTCGAGCCCACCGGGGCCACGTCGTTGCCCAGGATCACGTCCGGGTAGGTGATGCCGACGATCTTGGCCGCGGTGTCACCGTTGGCGGTGAGCGCCGTGTCGAGCTCACTCACGAGCGTCGTGACGTTGGTCTGGATCGTCGTGGCGGCCGCGGCCACGCAGGGGATCGGGTCCGCCTGCAGGGCACAGGCGGTCACGTCGTTGCCGCCGATGGAGACGGTCACGAGGCCCACCTTGCCGTAGTTGGCGGCCTCGTTGATGTAGTAGAGGACGGCATCCACCTGGTCGGTGGTCGGGTAGGCCACGGCGTCGGTGGCGGCCGATGCGGCCGTGGGGCAGCCGACCTGGGCGAACAGCGACGCGGTGGTCGCGCCCCCGCAGCCGAAGTTCTCGAGCTGGTCGTGCTCCTTGGCGGCGACGTACCCGGTGAAGCCCTTCGTGTTGCCGAGCGTCGGGTTCTGGTACCCGACCGAGTAGGAGTCGCCCATGGAGATGTAGATGGGCTTGGACGTCTTGGCGCCCGACACACCGGGTGCGGCGACGAGGCCGACGCCCACGACGCCGGCCGTGACCGTGCCGGCGAGCGCGAGACGGAGCAATGTATGACGAAGCAAGTGAATCCCCCCCTGGTTCGATGACCCTGCGATCCAGGGTCGCCTCGAACCTAGCCCATCCGGGGGCCGACTGTCACCGGATGGACACGTCCCGTTCACCAGCGGGAAGGCGTGGCCGGTCCGGGAGCGGCGCCGACCACCGTTCCCGGGTGGGTTCAGACGTGGTGGACGACCCAGGTCACGCCCTGGAACGCCCGGTAGCCGAGGTAGATCACGGTGGCCGCGGCCAGGAACTTGAACCACCACGGCGACGTCCGGTGCTCGAGGGGCTCGGACCCGCAGGCCGGGCAGTGGCCGTCCTCGGTCAGGTCCTCCTCCTCGAGCTGCTGGTCGCACCGGTCACACCAGGGCACGGGCCGCCCCTCCGGTCGGGACGGGTCCGACAGACCGCCTCACCGCTTCCGACCCCCACCCCCGTTGGCCCCTTTGGCCCGGACCCGGATCTTGATCGGGGTCGGACCGAGGTCGAAGCGCTCCCGCAGGCCGCGCTCCACGTAGCGGAGGTAGGTCGGCTGGAGCCGTCCGTTGGTGAAGAGCGTGAAGGTGGGCGGGTCGTTCGCCCCCTGGACGCCGTACTGGATGCGGGCGCCGACGGGTGGGTGGGCCACCTGGATCGACTTGAGCGCCCGGTTGAGCTCGGCCGTCGGGATCCGCGAGTGGTACGCCTCCTCGGCGGCGGCCACCGCCGGGAGGATGTGGTGCACCCCGAGGCCGGACAGGGCGCTGATCTTGAGCACCGGCGCCTCGCCGAGGAAGGCCAGCCGGTCGCCGACGTCGGCCAGGATCCCCACCCGGTCCTCGGTGGCGACGAGCTCCCACTTGTTGAGCACCACCACCACCGGGCAGCCCGAGGCCCCGATGCGCTCGGCCAGGCGCTGGTCCTGGTGGGTGATGCCGGCGGTGGCGTCGATCACCAGCAGGGCGATGTCGGCCCGGTCGAGGGCGTCGAGGGCCCGCAGCACCGAGAAGTACTCGGTCCCCCGCTCGGTGCGCGACTTGCGGCGCATGCCGGCCGTGTCGATGAAGCACACCGTGCCCTCGGGGGTCTCGACGATCGTGTCCACGGCGTCGCGGGTGGTGCCCGGGGCGTCGTGGGTGATCGAGCGCTCGTCGCCCACCAGGCGGTTGAACAGGGTCGACTTGCCGACGTTGGGCCGGCCCACCAGGGCGACCCGGGGGATGGTCGACCCGCCGGTGTCCACGCTGGCCGCCACCAGGTCGACCAGGCCGTCATCGTCGACGGCGGGGGTGTCGGACGGCGTGTCGGACGGGGCGGCGGACCCGGCCTCGGGCAGGAGGGCGACCACGTCGTCCAGCAGGTCGCCGGTACCGCGGCCGTGCAGCGCGCTGACCGCCCACGGGTCGCCGAGGCCGAGCGAGAGCGCATCCCACACGTCGGCCTCGCGCTGGTCCGAGTCGACCTTGTTGACCACCACCCGGACGGGGCGGCCCGCCTTCTTCAGGACGCGGGCTACGTCGAGGTCCTGGTCGGTCAGGCCCACCGTGACGTCGACCACGAAGAGGATCACGTCGGCCTCGGCGATGGCCCGCTCCGACTGGGCACTCACCTGGGCGTCGAGCGGGTCGTCGGACGACAGCCAACCGCCGGTGTCGACGATCGTGAAACGGTGGCCGCACCATTCGGCCTCGAGCTCCTTGCGGTCCCGGGTCACGCCGGGACGCTCCTCCACCACCGCGGCCCTGCGGCCGACGATGCGGTTGACCAGGGTCGACTTGCCGACGTTGGGCCGTCCGGCCACCACCACGAGCGGCAGCGTGCGGGGACTGGCCTCGACCCGGGCGGGGCTCACCGGGAGGCTCCGAGGCTGACGGGCACCCGGGCGGGGGCGGAACCGCACGGCTCGGCCGGCGGTCCGTCGAGGGCACGGCGCAGCGAGAGGCCGTCGGTCGGGACCACCTCGACGGGCCGGGGCAGGTCCGACACGGTCAGGTCGTCGAGGAAGCGGCCCTCGGACAGGCAGGAGTCGGGCAGCAGGTAGCGGTGCCCCTCGGGCTGGTCGGCGAGGACGGTGGTCAGGTCGGTGCCGGTCAGCAGACCGGACACCCCGATGTTGCCCCCGAAGAAGTCGTTGCGGACGGGGACGAGACGGATGTCGTCCCGGCCGAGGGAGTCGATGAGGGGAGCGAGCACCCTGGCACCGTACTCACCGGTGAGGATGGCCACGGGTGCCGCGGCGTCCCTTCCCCCGGTCGGTGCGGCCGTGTCCCCCGTCTCCCCCGTGCCGCCGGCCGTCGCCCGGCGGGGTGCCCGGTAGCCGGCGGCCGGCGCACCGTCGACGGCGGCGAAGAAGCCGGGGCGGACGCCGAGGGCGGCGTGCTCGTCGCCCCCGAAGGCGGCCTCGAAGGCCCGGGCCATGCCCAGTCCGTTCTCGTGCTGGGGGAAGCCCTCGTAGGTGGCGGCTGACGGGAACGGGCGCTCGGCCATCAGGTAGTACTCGTCGGCGGCGTAGACCATGCGACGGCCGATGGCCGCCAGGAAGGTGGCCTGCCACCGCTCGACGAGGTCGCACACCGCCGCCGCCTCGGCGGTGGTGTGGGGGCGCATGGCGTCCTCGTGGGAGAAGGTGCTGACCCCGAGCGGCACGCAGGCCACGGTGGCCAGGCCCGGATAGCGGTCGAGCACTCCGGCCAGGGTGTCCTCGAGCACGGCACCGTCGTTGCGGCCGGGGCACACCACGATCTGCCCGTGGACCTCGATGCCGCCGTCGAGCAGTGCGCCGAGCCAGCGCAGGCTGGTGGCGCCCCGTCGGTTGCGCAGCAGTCCGGCCCGCACGTCGGGGTCGGTGGCGTGGATGGAGACGAACAGCGGGCTGAGGCGCTCGGTGAGCACCCGCTCGAGGTCCATCTCGGTGAAGCGGGTGAGCGTGGTGAAGTTCCCGTAGAGGAACGACAGCCGGTAGTCGTCGTCCTTCATCGACAGGCTGCGGCGCATGCCTTTGGGCAGCTGGTGGATGAAGCAGAACTCGCAGTGGTTGTCGCAGGTGCGGACCCGGTCGAAGACGGCCGAGGAGACCTCGATGCCGAGTGGCTCGCCCGGTTCCTTGCGCACGGCGACGGCGAAGGGGTCCGCCACCCCGCGACGGCGCACGACGAGGTCCAGTTCGGGCTCGTCCACCAGGAGGCTGTACTCGATGACGTCACGGGGCGAGCGGCCGTTGAGCGAGAGGAGCTCATCACCGGACTGCAGTCCGGACAGCGCGGCCGGAGACGTTGCGGTGACGGCGACGACCTTGGGCGCCGTCGTCACCCGGGGCGCCGACATGGCCACCAGGCTACCCGTTCCCACCTGACGTTCCGCCTGCACCCCGCCACCGGAGCGGGCAGCCTCCCCCGGTAGCCTGGGGAGGTGCCCGTCGACCGTGTGATCCTGGCCGAGCCCCGCGGCTTCTGTGCCGGGGTGGAGAAGGCCATCAAGGCGTTGGCCTGGATGGTGCGCGTGTTCGAGCCGCCCGTCTACTGCTACCACGAGATCGTGCACAACCGGCACGTCGTCGACTGGTTCGTGGCCCAGGGCGTGGTGTTCGTGGACGACGTGTCCGAGGTGCCGCCCGGGGCGCCGCTCATGCTCTCGGCCCACGGCTCGGCCCCCGAGGTGGTGGACGAGGCCCGCGACGACCGCCGGGTCGTCGTCGACGCCGTGTGCCCGCTGGTGACGAAGGTCCACCACGAGCTCAAGGTGCGGGCCCGCAAGGGCTACACCGTCCTCTACGTGGGTCACCACGGGCACGAGGAGGCGGTCGGCACCATGGCCGTGGCCCCCGAGGCCGTGCGTCTGCTCGAGCGGGTCGAGGACGTCGACGCGCTCGACGATCTGGACCCCTCCGCCGATCCGATGGTGGCGCTGCTGGCCCAGACCACCCTCAGCCACGACGAGTGGGCGGGCATCGTGGACCGGGCCCGGGCCCGGTTCCCGGACCTGTGGATGCCCAACCGGAGCGACCTGTGCTTCGCCACCACCAACCGCCAGGCCGCCCTCAAGGCGTTGGCGGGCCGGTGCGACGCCGTCGTCGTGATCGGCTCGGAGAACTCCTCCAATACCGTCGCCCTGACCAAGGTGGCGACGGCCTTCGGCTGCCCGCGGGTCGTGCTGGTCAACGACGCCTCGGAGCTGCCGGACGACCTGTCGGGCACCGTCGGGGTGACGGCAGGGGCCTCCGCCCCCGAGGTCCTGGTCCAGGCCGTCGTGGCCCGACTGGCCCCGGTCCACGGCGTGGAGAGCTCGGCGGTCACCCTCGAAGGGGAGTACTTCCCTCCCCCGCCGGAGCTGCGCGACCTCCTGCGGGGCCTCGAGGCGGCCCTCGGGCTGCTGAACGGCGCACCCGGGGCGGAGGGGACGGCCGACCGGGTGCTGGGCGACGACCGGGCCATAGCGGCGGCCGACGTGCTGGAGCGGATCGCCCCGCTCAACTAGGTGTCGCGGCGGCGGGTTTGGCGCGACAATGGAACCATGAGTTCTTCCTTCACCAGCATGGACACGTCCACTGCCGAGCAGTGGGGGGTGATCGGCGCCGCGACCATGGCCAACCAGGGTCGGGTGGCGGACCGGGTGCTCGCCATGCTCGAGTCGCTGACCGACGTGGTGGACGGGTTCGCCGTCGACCAGCTGACCCACTCGCTGCAGACGGCGACGCGGGCCGAGCGGGCCGGTGCCGACGACGAGGTCGTGGTGGCATCGCTCTGCCACGACATCGGCAAGGCCGTCTCGGTGCCCAACCACCCCCGGATCGCCGCCGAGATCCTCCGCCCCTACGTCCGCGCCGAGGTCACCGAGGCCATCCTGTACCACCAGGACTTCCAGGGCCGGCACTACTTCCACCACTTCGACATGGACCCGGACCTGCGCGACAACTACCGGGAGATGCCCTGGTACGACCTGGCCGAGCGCTTCGCCGACGAGTGGGACCAGACCAGCTTCGACCCGGACTACCCCACCGAGCCGCTCGCCCACTTCGAGCCGAAGGTCCGGGCCGTGTTCGCCTCGCCCCACTCCCTCTGATGGCCACCCAGCGCCACCGCTGGCTCACCTTGCCGGACAGCCGTGCGGCCCGGCGCTCGGCCAAGCTGGTCGCCTACGTGGTCGACCAGGCCCGGGCGGACTTCGCCCTGCGGTACCCCGACGTCCGCTTCGGTCCCGTGGTGGCGCTGATCGCCGCCTACAACGAGGAGGACAACATCGGCGACGTGCTGAAGGCCATGCCGACGCTCGTCGACGGCCTCGAGGTCTCGACCCTGGTGGTGGTGGACGGCGGCTCGGACGGCACGGCCCAGGTGGCCCTCGACGCCGCCGGGGTGTTCACCTGCGTGCTGCCGGTCAACCTGGGCCAGGGGGCCGCCCTGCGGCTGGGCTACGCGCTGGCCTCGGCCCACGGGGCCCGCTACGTCGTGACCCTGGACGCCGACGGTCAGAACGACCCCGGTGAGATGGCCACCATGCTCGATCCGTTGATCGGCGACACCGCCGACTTCGTGATCGCCTCCCGCCGCCTGGGCACCGACCAGACGACCGACCGGTTCCGCCGCGCCGGAGTGCGGCTGTACGCCGGCACGATCAACGCCATCGCCAAGCAGCACCTGACGGACTCGTCCAACGGCTACCGGGCCTTCCGGGTCGAGGTGCTCGACGACATCGCCCCCCACCTGGTCCAGGACCAGTACCAGACGGCCGAGGTGGTCATCACCGCCTCCAGCCGGGGCTGGCGGATCACCGAGCAGCCCACGATGTGGCACCCGCGGGCCTCGGGCACGTCCAAGAAGGGCGGGAACCTGGTCTTCGGGTTCAGCTACGCCAAGGTGATCCTCACCACCTGGGCGCGGGTGACCCTGGGCAACCGCACCCGCCGCTGAGGCGCCTCCCGGCGTCGGGCCGGGACCGTCCGTAGGATGCCGTGACGTCCCCGTGCGACGGGAGATCGGAGCGGACCATGACCATCAGCGGACCATGACCATCCAGCTCGCCGTGTTCGGCCTGCTCGGCATCCTCAGCTCGGCGTGGGCCGTGGTCGCCAACCGGCACCTCTTCACCGGGGGCACCGTCGGGAGGCCGTCGGCGCTCGAGGCCGTCTACTATGCGGCGGGCGTCGTCTCGCTCGTGATCGGCTGGTACTGCAACGTGCGGTACACCCACCAGGCCGGCAGCGGGGCCAGCTACTGGGCCTACACCCGGGCCCTGTTCTCGTCCTGGGCCGCCGACTCGGCCGCCCAGGACTACACGATCGTCAACGTGGTCCTCCTGCCGCTGTGGACCATCGTCGACGGCCGGCGGCGCGAGCTGCGCGTCCCGTGGATCTTCTTCGTCATGAGCCTGTTCACCAGCCTGGCCTTCGCCATGGCCTTCTACCTGGCCGTCGTGGAGCGCCAGATCCGCTACCAGCGGGCGGTCGGCCACCCGGCCGGGGTGGTGGCCCGACCGGCCTGACCCGGGTGGGGCCGGGGCGCCCCGTGGTCAGCCCGCCTGGTCGAAGAGGACGCTCATGCCGTCCACCATCCAGGAGTCGTCGCCGGGCAGGGTCGGCGGAGGGGTGCGGAGGCTGAACGAGTCCACGAGCTCGACGGCTCCGCCCCGCACGGTCGGGAGCCCCCCGGGCACGGGCCCGTCGCGCACCTCGACCTGGACGCCGACGTCGACCACCAGCGACGTCTCGGGACCGCGGGCCTCGACACCGAAGCAGCCGGTGCGGGTCGAGCCGGAGGCGGCCAGCACGGCCGGCCCGAGGCCGGCGACGTAGCGCAGGCTCCCGGCCACCTCGTCGGGCTCCTCGACCGTGCCGATACCGAGGGGCAGGCAGATGTCGCGCTCGTGGACCCAGGCGTCCCACAGGGCGTGGAGGGCGAGTCCGGCGATGGCCACGTGGCCGGGGGGCGTCTCGGCGGGCCGGGCCCAACCGGCGGCGTCGATGCCGGCGAGGGACCCGGCCAGGGCCTCGGTGGTGGAGGCGAGCGCGTCCAGCAGCTCCCCCGTCGTGAGCGCGGGCGCCGCCTCCACCAGTTGGGCGGGCGTCGCCACCGGGTCGAAGCCGGTGAGGAAGCGGGTGGGCGAGCCGGCCCGCCCGGCGGCGATCGAGGCGGTCCAGAACTGGTTGACCGTGACCAGGTGGCAGACGACGTCGCGACACGACCAGGCGGCGCACCTCGACGGGGCGAGCCACTGCCCGGCGTCGAGGCCGGCCAGGGTGTCGACCAGGCGCCGGCGCTGCCGGAGCAGCGGGACCGACGGGTCGGCGGGTGGCGGGTCGAAGCGCAGGACGGTGGGGCCGTCGTAGCGGGGGTCGAGCTGCATGGCCCACGGTACCCCGGGTCGGCGGCGACGCCGTCAGTACCTACCGGTCTCCTCCACGGTGCTGTCGTAGAGGACCTGCAGGGCCGCGGTGAGCTCCTCGGTCAGCAGGTGGATGCGGCTGCGGGGCACCCGCCCGCTGCCGCTGCGCTCGGGCGGCGGCAGCGGCGTGCCCACCTCGAGGTGGATGTGGCGGGGCCGGGGGACCCTGGTGCCCTTGGGCATGACCGACGCCGAGCCGCCGATCCCCACGGGCACGACGGTCGCCCCCGTGCGGGCGGCCAGGAACGCCACCCCCTCGTGCAGGTCGGCGATGACCGGGCCGCTGCGCCGCTCGCCCTCGGGGAAGAGGATCAGCACCTCGCCGGCCTCCAGCACCTGCTGGGCCCGGCGCATGGCCTCGCGGTCGGCCGACTCCCGGTGCACGGGGAAGGCGCCGAGGGGCGGCAGGATCCGGGCCAGCAGCGGGTTCGTCCAGAGGCTGTCCTTGGCCATGTAGTGGAGCTTGCGGTCGGTGACCTCCGAGGCCACGAAGAAGTCGATGAACGAGCGGTGCACGGGGGCGATGATCACCGGACCCTCGGCCGGCACCACGCCCTTCGGGTGCACCGTGGTCCGGAAGCACAGCCGGTTGATCCAGTGCACGAGGACCCGCAGGAGCCGGTAGATCGGGGTGAAGCTGGTGTCGACGCGGCACGTCGAGGTCGAGCGGTACGTCCCCGGGCCCCTCGGGCATCCCGCCGTCGGTGCCGTCCGTCCCGTCGGTGCTCACAGCCACGCCATCACCTCGTCCACGATCTCGTCCACCCCGAGGGCGCCGGTGTCGATGACCCGGGCGCCGTCGGGCACCTCGAGCGGCGAGGCCGCCCGCGTGCTGTCCAGTCTGTCCCGCCGGGCCACCGCCTCGGCGCCCTCCTCGGACCGCCGGGCCGCCCGGACCCCGGGCGAGGCGGTCAGGTACAGCTTGAGGTCGGCGTCGGGCAGGACCACCGAGCCGATGTCGCGGCCCTCCACGACGCCCCCGCCGTGGTCGGCCACCCAGGCCCGCTGCCGCTCGACCATCACGGACCGGACGGCCGGATTGGCGGCCACGGCCGACACCGCGGCGCTGACCTCGGGCCCCCGGATGGCCTCGGTCACGTCGGTCCCGTCCGCCACCACTCGCTCCCCCACCTCGAGGGCGAGCCCCCGGGCCACCCCGGCCACCGCGGCGTGGTCGGTCGGGTCGATCCCGGCCCGGAGCACGGCCCAGGCCACCGAGCGGTACATGGCACCGGTGTCGAGCCGCTCCACGCCCAGCCGGGCGGCCAGCGCCCGCGACAGGGTCGACTTGCCCGACCCGGCCGGGCCGTCGATGGCGATGGTCACCGGCCCGCTCACCGGTCGCCCCCGGCCAGGTGGTCGAGGGTGGCGGCAAAGCCCGGATAGCTGGTGGCCACGGACTCCCACCCGGCGATGGCCGAGCGGGCACCCGGCGGGCAGGCCGCGGCGGCCACGGCGGCGGCCATGGCGATGCGGTGGTCCCCCCGGGCGTCCACCCGCCCGGGCGACGGCACCGTGGCGCCGGCGACCACCAGGTCGTCACCCTCCACCCGGGCCGACCCGCCGAAGGCCCGCACGAGCGAGGCCGTCCCCTCGAGTCGGTCGGACTCCTTGACCCGCAGTTCGCCCACGTCGACGAAGCGGGTGGGACCCTCGGCCACCATGGCGGCCACGGCCAGGATCGGCACCTCGTCGAGGGAGGGGATCTCCGCGGCCTCGACCATCGTCCCGACCAGTGCGGAGTGGGCGGCGGTGACCGAGCCGACATCGCCCCCGACGTCGTGCAGGGTGACGTCGGCCCCCATGCGGATGAGCACGTGCAGGAAGCCGATCCGTTCGGGCCCGAGGTGGAGCTGTTCGACGGTCAGCGCACTGTGGGGCACGACGGTGGCGGCCACCACCCAGAAGGCGGCCTGGGACGGGTCGCCGGGGACCTCCCACGACCGGGGCCGCAGCGGGCTGCGACGGAGCCGCACCACGCGCCCCTGTCCCCACGGTTCGACGGTCACGTCGGCACCGGCCTCGGCCAGCATCTCCTCGGTGTGGGCCCGGGTGGCGACGGGCTCGCGTACGACCGTCTCCCCCTCGGCGTCGAGACCGGCCAGCAGCACCGCGCTCTTGACCTGGGCACTGGCCATGGGCGGGGTGTAGTCGATGCCCCGGAGCGGGCCGCCGGTCACGACCAGCGGGGGCAGGCAGCGGCTCCCCTCCCCCGCCACGCCGGCCCCCATGAGGGCGAGGGGCTCCGCCACCCGGTCCATGGGCCGGGAGCGCAGCGAGGCGTCGCCGGTGATCCGGGTGGTCCCGGGCACCGTGGCCACCAGGCCGGCCAGCAGCCGCATCCCCGTGCCCGAGTTGCCGAGGTCGATCTCGGTGGCCGGCGCCGACAGGCGGGAGCGGCCCCCGGTGACCGTCACCCGGTCGCCCTCCTCGGCCACTTCGGCCCCGAGGGCGACCACGGCGGCCCGGGTCCGGACGACGTCGTCGCCCCGGGACAGCCCGGTCACCGTGGAGGTCCCCTCGGCGAGGGCCGACAGCAGCAGGGCCCGGTGGGAGATGGACTTGTCGCCGGGCACGGCGACGCTGCCCGACAGCGGTCGGCCGCCGGGCACCTCGAGGGTCTCGGGCGCCGTGCCGGTCACGGCGGCGGCCCCATCGGCGTGATGCTGGAGCGGTGGCCCCGGGCGGCGAGGGCCGCGGCGAAGGCCGGGGCACTGGCGGCGTCGATGACCAGGACCAGGACGCCGCGGTCGCCCTCCACCGAGTGGGCGATCTCGAGGTCGAAGACGTTGATCCCGAGCTCGGTAGCCAGCACCAGGACCTCGGCGAGGACGCCGGGCCGGTCCTGCACCGGGATGCGCACCTCCACCTGCTCCTCGGGCCGGGGGCGCGGGCGCTCATGGCCCGCCGGGCGGTGGCGGCGCGCTGGAGCACGTCGATGAGGGAGGGGTGGTCCCGCTCGGCCACGCGTCGGCGCATGGCCCCGAGGGAGTCGATGAGCAGGTCGAGGGTGGCCACGATGGCGGCGGCGTTGTCGTCGCAGATGCCCGGCCAGATGGTCGGCTGTCCGGCGGCGATGCGGGTCATGTCGCGGAACCCGCCGGCGGCCAGCTGCAGCAGGGCCCCGTGCTGCTCGCCAAGGTCGGAGGCGAGCGCCATCAGGGTGGCCGCGGTCAGGTGGGGGACGTGGGACACCACCGCCACCAGGGTGTCGTGCTCGACCGGGTCGAGGGCGATGACGTTGGCGCCGAACTCGGCCAGCACGGCGCGCACCCGGGCGTAGGCGGCGGGATCGGTGGTGGGTGTCGGGGTGAGCACCCACGTGGCCCCGACGAACAGCTCGCCCGAGGCGCCCTCGATCCCGACCTGCTCGCTGCCGGCCATCGGATGGCCGCCGACGAAGCGGGGCCGGTCGACGGCCGCCACCAGCGGTCCCTTCACGCCGCCCACGTCGGTGACCACGGCGTCGCCGTTCCAGTCGGGCGACGACAGGATGCCGGCGATGACGTCGGCCGCGACGTGGACGGGGGTGGCCACGACGACCAGGTCGGCGCTGCGGTCCTCCCCCTCGACGTCGAGGGCGCCGAGCTCGACGGCCCGCGCCGCGGTGCCCGGTGTGGCGTCGGTGCCGGTCACGTGCCAGCCCTGGGCCCGCAGCGCCATGCCGACCGATCCGCCGATGAGGCCGGTGCCGATGACCATGGCCCGGCCGGGGGCGCTGGCGCGGGGTGCCGCCCCCTCAGTCGGGGAGGTCGTCACGGAGCCCCTGGGCGCCCTCGAGGTAGACGTGGTGGATGTCGTCCCTGGCGCGTTCGGTGGTGACGTGGAGCATGACCCGGATGCAGCGCGGGGCCGAGCCCACGATGGCTGAGCTCCCGGGCGCAGATCAGTGGTACGGCGCCGAGCCCCATGGTCCGCGCCGCGGTCGCCGGGAAGATCGACACGATGTCCTCGGTGGCGGTGAAGAGGATCGACACGATGTCGTCCTCCACCAGGTCGTTCCGCTCCATGATGCGGGTCAGCAGGGCCACCACCCGGGTGGTGACGGCCTCGGGCGTGTCCTCGTCGACGGTGGTGGCGCCGCGGACGGCGCGGAAGGTGGCTGGCATCAGGCTGGCATGTTAGCCAGGGGGCGGGACGGGGTCAGCCCCGGGCCCGCCGAGGCGTCGATCGGCGTCGGCGATGTCGTCGGCGGGCACGGCCGCGGCGGCCAGCCCCCGGACCTCGTCGAAGGTGAGCGGCCGGTAGGAGCCGGGGGTCAGCGACGGGTCGGCCAGCGGACCGATCCGGGTCCGCACCAGGCGCACCACGGGATGGCCCACGGCGTCGCCCATCCGGCGGATCTGGCGGTTGCGCCCCTCGTGGATGACCATGCGTAGGAGGTTCGGGGCCACCACGGCCACCCGGGCCGGCGCCGTCGTCCCGTCCTCCAGCTCGACCCCTTCGCGCAGGGCCCGCACGGACCCCGGCGACGGTTCGCCTTCGACCTGGACCAGGTACTCCTTGGGCACGCCGTAGGAGGGGTGGGTGAGGCGGTGGGTCAGCTCACCGTCGTTGGTCACGATGATCAGGCCCTCGGAGTCCATGTCGAGCCGTCCGACCGGGAAGGCCCGGGGCTCGGCCGGGACCAGCTCCACCACCGTCGGCCGGCCGTGGGTGTCCTCGGCCGTGGAGACCACGCCGGCGGGCTTGTTCACCAGGTAGTGGACGAGTCCGGGTCGGACCGGCAGGGGCACGCCGTCGAGCTCGATGACGTCGACCTCGGGGTCGACCCGCCGTCCGAGCACGGGCACCTCGCCGTTGACGGTGACCCGTCCGTCCGACGATGAGGTCCTCGCAGACCCGGCGCGAACCGACCCCGGTGCGGGCCAGCACCTTCTGCAGCCGCTCGCCGGTGTGGAGGGCGCTCCCCGCCCCGCCGCCCACCTGGTCCACCTCGATGCCGTCGTCGTCCGGGCCGCCCTCAGGCATCGGTGACCGGGCGCATCTGCTCCTCGAGCTCGGCCAGGGCCTCGGGTCCGGGCAGCAGGTCCTCCACCGGGGGCAGTTGGTCCAGCCGGTCGAGGCCCAGGCGCTCCAGGAAGGCGTCGGTAGTGGCGTAGAGGACGGCCTGGCCCGGTCCGGTGGCCCGCCCGACCGGCGTGATGTACCCCCGGTGCTCGAGCAGGCGGACGACCCCGTCCACGTTGACGCCCCGCAGGGCGGCCACCTGGGCCCGGCTGACTGGCTGCTTGTAGGCCACGATGGCCAGCGTCTCGAGGGCGGCGGCCGACAGTCGCGAGGACACCCCCACGTTGGCGAAGCGCTCGACGTAGGGGGCGAGTTCGGGACGGGTCTGGATGCGCAGTCCCCCGGCGATGCGCACGACCTCGAAGCCCCGCTCCCCCTCCCGGCAGGACTCGATCAGCTCGTCGCAGATCGGGTCGATGCGCTCGACGGGCACCTCGAGCAGCTCGGCCAGCAGGCCGGGTGGGACGGGCTCGACGGCCACGATCAGGACGGCCTCGACGGCCCGCGCCTCGGGCGACAGGGGCACCGGTCAGCCCTCGTACTCGTCGGTGGGGCCGACGCCGGCGGACACGTACTCGGGGGCACCGGCCACCCACTCGACGGCCAGGTCCCCGAAGGTGTAGCCCTGGTCGAGGGAGACACGGCCCTGCTTGCACAGCTCGAGCAGGGCCAGGAAGCGCACGATGATCTCGATCCGCGAGGTGAGGTGGCCGGTCAGCTGCCGGAACGAGGCCCGTCCTGCCCGGGGCAGGCGCTGGGCCAGCTCGGCCACGGCGTCGGCCACCGTGACCGCGTCCACGGTGACGTGGTACAGGTCGACGACCGGCGCCGGGCGCTCGGCGGTGGCCCGCATGAACGCCGCCGCCACCAGGTCGGGGGTGACGCCCTCCAGCAGGTCGGGAGCCTGGACGACGAGGTCGGGGTCGAGGCCGGCGGTGCGGGGCAGCGAGCGGGCGGCCTGCTCGATCAGCAGGGCGAACCCGTCGGCGGCCGCGGCGTAGGCCTGGCACTCGAGGAGCCGGGCCAACAGCAGGTCGCGCTCCTCCCAGCCCACGAGCTCCTCGTCGGGCTCGACGTCGGCGCTGCCCGGCAGCAGGCGTCGGGACTTGAGTTCGATGAGGACGGCGGCCACCACCAGGAATTCGGACAGCACCTGCAGGTCGACGACCTCCCACGAGGCCACCTCGGCCACGAAGGCGTCGACGACCTCGGCCAGCGGCACGTCGAAGATGTCCACCTGGTGGCTGTTGACCAGCTGCAGGAGGACGTCCACGGGACCCTGGTACACGGGTGTCGATACGGTGGCGCTCACGGGTCCCGACGTTACCGGGCGCGGCGGGCGGTACCGTGCACCGGTGTTGTCCGCCCCCGGGGGGACCACCGGACCCCCCTGGCCAGGGCGTACGATGGTTCCCCCATGGCACGTGTGCTTTCCGGAATCCAGCCCAGCGGCGACCTCCACCTCGGGAATTACCTGGGGGCGATCCGCAATTGGGTCGCCGACCAGGGCACACACGATGCCCTCTACTGCGTGGTGGACCTGCACGCCCTGACCCTGGACATCGAGCCGGCCGAGCTGCGGGCCCGCACCCACGACACGGCCCTCGACCTGCTGGCCGCCGGGCTCGATCCCGAGCAGTGCACCCTGTTCGTCCAGAGCCACGTCGTCCAGCACACCCAGATGACCTGGCTGCTCGAGTGCTCGGCCACCATGGGCGAACTGCAGCGCATGACCCAGTTCAAGGAGAAGAGCGCGGGCCAGGAGTCGGTGGGCGTCGGGATCTTCACCTATCCCGTGCTGATGGCCGCCGACATCGTCCTGTACGACGCCGAGCGGGTCCCGGTGGGCGACGACCAGCGCCAGCACCTGGAGCTGGCCCGGGACCTGGCCATCCGGTTCAACCACCGCTTCGGCGACACGCTGGTGGTGCCCGAGGCCGCCATCCCGTCGGCCGGGGCCCGGGTGATGGACCTGCAGCACCCCGATCGCAAGATGTCGAAGTCGGTCAACTCGCCGCTCGGGACGCTGCTGATGTTCGACGAGCCGGCCGAGATCACCCGGAAGGTGAAGAAGGCGGTGACCGACACCGACGGCGAGGTCCGCTACGACCCCGAGGGCAAGCCCGGCGTCTCCAACCTGCTCGAACTGCTGGGGGCGGCCACGGACCGGAGCCCGAAGGAGGTGGCCGAGGGCTACGAGCGCTACGGCGACCTGAAGGCCGACACGGCCGAGGCGCTGGTCGAACTGCTCCGCCCGGTCCGGGAGCGCCGGGCGGAGCTCGCCGCCGACCCGGGCGCCGTGCCGGCGTTGCTGGCGCGGGGCGCGGCCAAGGCCACCGAGGTGGCGGCCGCCACGTATGACCGGGCGGCGGAGGCGGTCGGGCTCCTCGGTCCCGCATGAACGGCGCGCCGCCCGTCGTGGCGGAAGGAACCACCCCCGCCCCGGGGGAAGCCGAACCGACGCCGGTCGCCGTCCCCGAGCCGGTCGACGAGTCGCGGGCGCGCCGGTTCGTCCGGCTGTCGCTGCGCGCCGGCGCTGATCTACCTGGCGTCGCGGGTGGGCATGCTGCTCGTGGCCAGCGCCACCTCCTCGGACAGGCACCAGTCGCTGGTGTCCAGCCTCACCGTGTGGGACAGCCGCTGGTACCTGTCGATCGCCCAGGGCGGCTACGTGCACCAGATCCCACCGGGCTCCGGCAACCCGGCCCAGTCCAACCTCGGGTTCTTCCCGCTGCTGCCCGTGCTCGTCCGGATCACCCACGAGATCACCCGCTTCGGGTTCTCCGTGTCGGGCCTGATCACCACCTTCGTGCTCGGCCTGGCCGCGGCCGTGGCCGTGTGGTGGTTGCTGCGCGACGTCTTCGGCCCGACCGGCGCCGACCGGGGCACGGCCCTCGTGTTCTTCTCCCCCGGGGCCCTCGTGCTCAGCCTCGTGTACTCCGAGGGGGCCACGATCCTGCTGGTCGCCTGCCTGCTGATGGCCCTGCGCCGGCGGCGCTGGGTGCTGTCGGGAATCTGCGCGGCACTCGCCACCACGGCCGACCCGGTGGCCACGGCCGCCATCGTGCCCTGCGCGGTGGCCGCGTACTTCGCCGTCCGGGACCGGCGCGAGTGGCGCTCGCTGTGGGCCCCGGCGCTCGCCCCCCTCGGGATCCTCTCGTTCTTCGGCTACCTGTGGGCCCACACCGGCTCACCGCTCGAGTACTTCAAGGCCCAGCGGGCCGGCTGGCAGGGCGGCACCTACTTCGGGGGGATCCCCGGTGCGTTCGACCACCTGTTCACGCACTTCTTCGCCGACCCGGACTACGCCGTCAAGGCGGTGTCGGTCCTGGTGGCGGTGGTCCTCCTGGTGATCTTCTTCCGGGCCCGGCCGCCCGCCACCTGGGTCGGGTACGTGGCCGCCGTCCTGTTCTTCGGGGCCCTGTCCCCGGTCATCGGGGTGACACCCCGATTGCTGCTGCGGGGCTTCCCCCTGATCGGGGTGGTGGGGGCCAAGCTGCCGCCCCTGTGGTTCGAGGTCGTGCTCGGGCTGTCCGCCCTCTGCATGGCCGCACTCGGCATGATGGCCATGGGCGGGCCGCTGTGGACACCCTAGGGACCGGCACCGACCGCCGCCGGCCCGGTGCGGGGACCGCCGTCCTGGGCCTGGCCGCCGTGGCCTCGGCGGTGTGGCTCCTGACCATGGTGTGGCACACCACCTGGGACCGGACACAGCTCGACTTCGCCGTCTACGTGCTCGGCGCCCACCACCTGGTCGACGGCCGGCTCTACGACGTGGGGCTCCCCTACTCGCCGTACCTGCCCTTCACCTACCCGCCGGTGGCGGCCCTGGCCTTCGCGCCGCTGGCCCTGCTGTCCCAGCAGGCGGGACAGCTGGTGTGGGCGGCGGTCAACGTGGCCAGCCTCTACGGCATCCTCGCCGTGTCGCTGCGGGCCGTGCGCCCCGACCTGGACCGCACCCGCGTGCTGCTCTGGGCCGCGGTGCTGCTCGGACCGTCGTACCTGTTCGACCCGGTGCGCCTGACCTTCTACTTCGGCCAGGTCAACCTGGTGCTCTGCCTCCTCGTCCTGGTGGACCTCACCACCGAGGTCACGTTCCGGGGACGCACCCTGCCCCGGGGGGTGCTGATCGGGGTGGCAGCCGCCGTCAAGCTGATCCCCCTCGTCTTCGTGCCCTACCTGTTCGTGACCCGTCAGGTGCGGGCCGCCTGGACGGCCCTGGCCACCTTCGTCGGCTGCTCACTGCTCGCCGGCGTGCTCGACCCGTCGACCTCGTGGGACTACTGGACCCGGTACGTCAACGACTCCTCCCGGGTCGGCAATCCGTACTTCTACCTCAACCAGAGCTTCCAGGGCGCCGTCGACCGGCTGGACCATCGCGTGGTCCCGACCACGGTGGTCGACGGCGTCGGGTTGGTGGTGCTGGTGGCCGGCATCGCGCTGGCCCGCTGGGCGTGGCGGGACGCCTCGCCCTTCCTCGGGATCCTGGTGGCCGCCACCACGGGCATGGTCGTGTCACCCATCACCTGGGACCACCACATGGTCTGGGCCGTGCCCATCGTGCTCTGGCTGGCCCTCGCCCCCGACCGGCCGGCCGGGGGCTGGGCGTGGGCGCTGGCCTCGGCCGTGGTGCTGTGGTGGGCCCCACTCGAGCACGTGCCCACGGCGGGCACCAGCGAGCTGCACGAGCACGGCTGGACCCTGCTGGCCGGCAACTCCTTCTTCCTGCTCTCGGTCGCCTTCCTGGTCGGCGTGGCCGTGCTGCTGGCCGGCCGGCGGTGGCGCCGCGACGGGTCGATCAGTGCTGCAGGACACCCAGTCGCCACTGCTGTAACGGTGACGTAGACAGGGCGTCGGGCGAGGTGGTGTACGCGGCCACAAGCCACCACTGCCCCCGTCCGGGGGTGGACGTGTAGTGGGGCGGGCGGAGCTCGAACTCGGTGGTGCCGCCCGGGGCCATCGGGTACTCACCCCGCAGCACGTCGGCGTCCCAGAAGCCCTCCGGGTGGCCCCCGCCCGAAGAGACCATGAACAGCGGGTCGAGCTTCGACCCGGACGTGTTGTGCACGCTCACGTCGACGTGCCGGAAGAACAGGCCGCCGTCGACGGTGGCCACCCCACCCACGCCCACCGCGTCGACGGTCACCACCAGCGGGGCCGACGTCAGGGCCAGGCCCACCAGGGCCGCGGCGCACAGTGCGGGCACGGCGACGACCAGGCGTGAGGGCCACGGCCGGCGGTCGGCCCAGCCGGGCGAGCGGGCCCGTGCCGTGCTCACGGTGACGGCGGCGATCAGTGCGGCGGGCACGAAGTCGGTCAGGTAGTTGGCCAGGCTCCGGTCGGGCAGGAAGAGCACCAGGGGGACGAGGAACAGCCAGGCCCGCTTCAGGCGGGCCTCCCACAGGGCGAAGGCCACCACGAGGGCGACCAGGGCCAGGCCGGCGGCGACCGACAGCCACGGCATCACCACCCCGCCGGTCAGCCCGTGGAGGGCCAGGGTCACGACCCCCTGGCCGTCGGCCACCAGGGGATCGACCACGGGCAGGAACGAGCCCCGCAGCCAGGCCGTGGGCGACCAGACCAGGAAGGGCAGGTTCACCAGGAGGAAGGTGCCGGCCACCACCGCCCCGTAGTGGAGCGCCGTGGCCACGCCGCCCCACCGGGCGTGCCGGTCGGCCCGGCGGGCCTCGCAGGCCACCCCCACCAGGAGGAAGGGCACGCAGAACCACGGCGTCTGCTTGATCGAGCACGCCACGCCGAGGCAGACCGGACCGGCCCAGGCGGGCAGCCACGCCGTGGCCCGGTGCGGCCATCGGTCCCAGCGCCACACCGCCACCACGAGGAACGGCACGAACAGGGCGTCGGTGCCGCCGCTGGCGAACGGGCCGACGAACACCCCGGCCAGCAGGAGCAGCGGCGCCACCCACCGCAGGACGGCGGGCACCATGAAGAACACGAGGACGGCGGTGACCAGCCAGGCGGCCAGGTCCACCCAGTCGGTGACCATGTGGGTGAGGCCGAGGGCCATCACCGGGGCCTGGAGCAGGAAGGACCCGGCCGGGTACGAGACGCCGAGGGTGTGGGCCCCGTTCACCTGGTAGGTCCAGTACAGGTAGGCGGGGTGGAGCAGCCTGGTGGCGGCGGCCATCGACGACGTGTACGGGTCGTGCCCGTCGAGGAACAGCCGGGTGGCGACCTGGTTGAAGGCGGCGGAGTCGGTCGAGTAGAAGTGCCGGCTGTGGATGCCGGTCCCCTGCGAGACGGCCACCGCCACCACGCCGGCGGCCAGGCCGAACCGCTGCAGGCCGGCCGACACCGGGTGGCGACCCGTCCAGACCAGGACGGCGCCGACCAGGGCGACCAGCACCATGACGGGGGCGACTACCGCGGCCCACGCCCCCGACGACCACGAGCCCCAGTAGTCGAGCGCGACGTCGAGCACGGCCAACCACACCAGCGTCCACGCGCACTGCTGGACGAGCTCGAGGGTGCGGCTGTGGCCGGACTCCGCTGCCGCCGCCATCACCGCCTGTGCGTCGGCGGTGGGGTCCACCTGGTCCCCGGCGGACGGGTCCAGCGGGGTGTCGACGATCACGGGAAGACCGCCCGGGAGCCCAGCTCCAGGGCGGTGAAGCCGAGGAGCAGCACGGCCGAGACGGCGACCAGCCATCGGTGGGTGCGGCCCTCGTAGCGGGTGCCGAGGGCGATGATCATGGGGAAGGCCAGCATCAGGAACCGGGGCCGCAGGCCGACCGGCTGGGAGATGGCGGCGGAGGCCACGGCACACACCCCGTAGAGGAGGACGGGGGCGGGCTGGTGCTCGCGCACCATGAGCACGATCCCCACCACGGCGGCCACGGTGCAGAAGAACAGGATCTGGCCGGTCAGCGTGGGGGCCACCGGGTCCCGCAGGAATGTGCCGAGGATCCGGAACGGGTAGACCAGCGACGGGAAGCTCTTCCAGCCGCCGCGCTCGGTCAGCCGCCAGGCCTCGAGCACGCCGGTGTGGACGCGGAGGTAGACCATGAATGCGACGAAGCCGACCGGGGCGAGCAGGGGGGCCACCAGGGCCCGGTAGTCGCGCTCCTTCACGACGGACCGCCCGGCGCACCAGGCGCAGCTCACCACGAAGGCCAGGGCCACCGGTGAGGCGCCGGTGGCCACGGCGCCGAGGATCCCGGCCAGCCACCACCGGCGCCGGAGCAGGGCCAGGAGGCCGAGGGACACGCAGGTGATGGCGATGCCCTCGGAGTAGCCCAGGCTGAAGGCGAACGTCCCCGGGAAGAGGGCGAAGAGGAGGGCGGCCCGGGATCCCGCCCCGTCACCGCGGAGGTGGCGGGCCAGCAGGCCCACGCCGTAGACGGCGGTCGCGCCGGTGACGGCGCTGACCACCAGGGCCGACCAGCCCGCCGGCAGGCCGGTGACGTCGAGGGCCCGGACGGCGAGGGGGAACAGCGGGAAGAAGGCGGTGGTGTTGGCGGTGACGTGGCCGTGGGCCATCGGCAGGTGGGCCGGGTAGCCGTGGCGGACGATCTGCAGGAACCAGGCCCCGTCCCAGATGTCGAGGTCGTAGAGCAGGCTGTTGTGGGTGAAGAGGTTGGCCACCGCCACCGCCCCCACCGACAGGGCACGGCAGATCGCGTAGACGACGAGCGCCGTCCAGGGCACCCACCGATGCGGGCGGTCCGACCGCGGCGCCGTCCCCGCCCCGGGGTAGGCGCCTTCGACGACGCCGGTCGCCTCCTCGACCACGGCCGTCGCCTCCTCGACCACCGAGGCGTCGGGCACCTCGACCACCGAGGCGTCGGGCACCTCGACCACCGGGGCGTCCGCCCCCTCGACCACCGGGGCGTCCGCCCCCTCGACCACCGGGGCGTCGGGCACCACCTCGGCCGGGTCGGGGGCGGTCATCGGCTCGGCGCCGGCCTCAGGCTGCACCGATCTGCCCCCCGAGCGTCGTCCGCCACGTCCCCGAGGCCACGAACCAGGCGGCGGCGCCGACGAGCAACGGCCCGACCACCCAGAAGTCACCGCCGTTGAGCAGCGGTGTGCCCCCGGCCCCGACCACCAGCATGCCCACGCCGGCCACCACGGCCACCGCCTTCGAGCGCTGGGCCGAGGTCGCGGCCAGGATGACGACGCCCCACGTCAGGTACCACGGCCACAGGGTGGGGCTCAGCGCCACGAAGAGCACGAGGGCCAGGCCGCACAGGCGGACGGCGTCGCGACCGCGGGTGTGGAAGACCATCCACAGGATGCCGCTCACGGCGGCCAGCATGCCGAGTCCCTGGACGACGGTGATCCCGGTGCCGACGCCCACCGGGAGGCCGAGGGCGTGGAGCACCCCACCGGCGAACGACCCCACGGAGACGAGCGGGGTGATGAGCACCTTCAGCTCGGTGGGTACGTGCAGGGCGGTGGGCCCGAGCCAGGTCCATCCGAGCCCGGCCCCGAAGGTGACGGCCACGACCACGAGCACGGTGATGGCCGCCGATTCGGCGATGACCCGGATGCGCCCGCTGCGGTCGAGGCGGGTGCACTGGTCGGCGACCAGGAAGACGATGCCGGCCGCGGCCGGCAGCTTGATGGTGGCGGCCAGCGCGCACAGCGCCACGCCCCACCGCAGCCGCCCGGCGGTGCCGAGGGTGATCCCGGCCAGCATGAGCCCGACCATCAGGGCGTCGTTGTGGCCCGAGGAGACGAAGCTGAACAGCGCCAGCGGGCTGAGCACGCCCAGCCACAGTGCGATCCCCGGATCGTTGCCCAGTCGGCGGGCCAGACGCGGGAGGGAGACCATGAGGAGGGCGATGCCGACGAGCTCGAGGGCCCGGAACACGAGGATCTGGCTGACCAGCGAGGTCCCGCCCACCGAGGCGCCGAGCCGGCTGATCGACACGAACAGCGGCCCGTAGGGGGAGGCGGTGTTGCGCCACACGGAGGCGATCGAGGACAGCAGGTTGCCGGGCCCGAGGGCCGAGGGGGCGACGACGTACGGGTTGAACCCGATCCGGGCGAGCTGGCCCTGGGCCACGTAGCTGTAGAGGTCCCGGCTGAACAGCGGTGCGCCGAGGAAGAACGGCAGGCCCCACAGCCCGAGGATCAGCCAGGCCGTCGGCACCGAGAGGCGGCCCCGGTAGGCGTGGGCCCCGACGCCGGCCCAGCCGGCCACCAGCACGGCCACCGAGGCGTAGAAGGCCAGATGGGCACCGATCCCGGTGCCCACGGGGACGGTGAACCACCAGGCGTCGGACGCGGGTTGGGGGATCGAGCCGATCCCACTGCCGGACAGGACCATCCCCACCGCGCCGAGCACGCCGATGGCGATCCACACCGGCAGAGGTCCGACGGTCGACCTCGCCCGCGTCGTCGTAGCGCTGGTGTCCACTTCTGTCCCGCTCCCTCGGGTCGGCTCCGCCATGGTCATCGGCCGCCGGAGGTGACGGCTGGATGAACGCTAGCCCGCGGCCCCGGATTTGACAGGGCGCGGCGGGACCGGAACCTGGTCCGCACGTCGGGGGTCGGTCGTCCGGTCGGGCTCGTCACGCCAGCCGCGACAGCCACCAGGACTCGATGTGGGTGATGAGGTCGGTCCAGAGCCCGTGGAAGATCAGGATGAGGAGGAAGGGCAGGAACATGAGGAACGGCTGCAGGTTCCAGTAGCCGGGCAGGTAGCGCGACCGGTAGCAGCCGCTCCAGGATGGCGGCGCCGTCGAGCGGCGGGCACGGGATCAGGTTGAACACGCCCAGGATGATGTTGGCGAGCCCGGCGTAGTAGAAGATCTGCTCGACGAGGCTCAGCTGGGTGAGGAGGAGGACCTGGTAGAGGGCGGTGCGGCCGCCCACGGCGACGAAGCACACCCCCATCAGGGCGGCCAGCACGAAGTTGGTGAAGGGGCCGGCGAGGGACACGAGCACCACGTGGTTGCGGGGGCTGCGCAGGTTGGCCGGATTGACCGGTACCGGCTTGGCCCAGCCGTAGGCGCCGACCCCGGACAGGGTCAGCACGGCCGGGACGAGCAGGGTGCCGACCGGGTCGACGTGGCGGAGCGGGTTGAGGTTGAGGCGCCCGGCCCGCTTGGCCGTCCTGTCGCCGAAGGCCAGGGCCACCGCCCCGTGGCTGATCTCGTGGATGATGATCGACGGGATCAGCACGCAGAAGTAGATGACCTGCGCGCTGGAGATCCGGTGCGAACGCACGATGAGCGCGATCAGGACCAGCGCGACCGCGACGATGACGAGCGTCCTGTTGTCGATGGGCACGCCTCGGCGGCGGCTCCGTCCGGATCCCCCGGATGCCCAGGGGGTCACCCTCCGCTCCCGGTCAGGACCGGTTGGCGTGGTTGATGCAGAACCGCGTGGCGGGCATGGCCTCGAGCCGGGCCGGGTTGATGGCCACGCCGCACACCTCGCACAGGCCGTAGGTGCCTTCGTCGAGGCGGATGATGGCCGCGTGGATGTCTTCCAGCTTCTCCTTGAGCTGGCCGGCGAGCGCCTCGGCCTCGCCCCGTTCGGCCGTCACCTGGCTGGTGTCGGCGAAATTGGCGTCGTACTCGAGCCCGGTGCGACCATGGTCGAAACCGAGCTCCGACAGTTCCGCATCGAGCTGCGCCTGCTCCAGTTCGAGCAGGTTGCGGTAGTCCGTGGCTGGGGCGTCGGTAGGGGCATCGCTCGGCATCCTGGCAATCTTACCCGTCCCCGACCCCACCGGCCCGCGGATGGGCCCGCTGGTACGAGGCGCGCAGATGGTCCTGGCTGAGGCGGGTGTACAGCTGGGTGGTGGCGATGGACACGTGTCCGAGGACCTCCTGGACGACCCGGATGTCGGCGCCGTGGGCCAGCATGTGGCTGGCGCACGAGTGACGCAGCACGTGGGGGCTGACCACGTCGCCGAGTCCGACCCGCTCGGCACGGCCCTGGACGGCGGCCCACGCGGCCTGCCGTGACAGCCGGGCGCCGCGGACGTTGAGGAAGACGGCCTCGGCGTCGCCCCGCCGGGCGAAGCGGGCCGGGGTCAGGCGGGGCCGGCCGGCCGGCCCCAGCCAGCGGTCGAGCGCCTCGCGGGCCGGCCGTCCCACCGGCACCAGCCGCTCCTTGGCCCCCTTGCCGAAGACCCGCAGCATCCCGTCGTCGCCGGTCAGGTCGAGGAGCGACAGGCCCACGACCTCGCTGATGCGGGCCCCCGTGCCGTAGAGGAGCTCGAGCAGGGCCCGGTCCCGCAGGTCGACCGGGGCGACCCCGTCGACCGACTCGAGCAGGCGGAGGACCTGGTCCTCGTCGAGGGCCTTGGGCAGGCGCCGGGGCAGCTTGGGCGAGCGCACGTCGGCCGTGGGGTCGGCGGCGATGGTCCCCTCCCCCACCAGGAACCGGTACAGGCCCCGCAGGGCGGTCGTGGCCCGGGCCAGCGACGCCGGGTTGCGGCCCTCGGCCCGCAGGACGGACAGGTAGCGCTCGAGGTCGCCGGGCCCGGCGGACCGGACGGGCAGGCCGTCGGTGGCCGCCCAGGCCTCGAAGCCGGCGAGGTCGTGGCGGTAGGCGGCCAGCGTGTTGCGCGACCGGCCCTTCTCCACGGCCAGCCAGGACAGGTACTCCTCGGCGTCGATCGACAGGGCCCCGGGCACGGGGCCTCAGCCGCGTCCGCCCAGCCGGCGCACGGCCAGGCCCACCCCGAGGATGGTCGTGGCGTCGACGACCGAGCCGTCGTCGACCATGGCGTCGAACCGGTCGAGGGGCACCTCGGCGACCTCCATGAACCGCTCCTCGGCCCCCTGGCGGTCCGAGGGCACGTCGTGGAGCCCGGTGGCCAGGTAGACGTTCGTGTACTCGTCGCAGAACCCGGGCGTGATGGCGGTGCGGGTCAGCAGCTCGAGCCGGTCGGCGGCCAGGCCGACCTCCTCGGCCAGCTCCCGACGCGCCGTCTCCTCGGGGGGCTCGCCGTCGACGTCGCAGGTGCCGGCCGGAACCTCGAGCAGCCACCGGTCGACGGCCGGCCGGTACTGGTGCACGAGCACCACCGTGGACCGCTCGGTGACGGCCACGACGGCCACCGCCCCGGGGTGGCGGACGATGTCGCGCGTCGAAGGGCCTGCCGTCGGGGTCGAGGAAGGTGGCCCGCTGGACCCGGATGAACCAGCCGCGGTGCACGGTCTCCTCACCGGTCGGCGTGAAGGTGGGTAGGCCGGAGCCCCGCGTGCCCCCGGCCTCAGCCGACGGCACCGATGTCGATCAGGTGGGGGTCGCGGCCCTCGGCCCGCGACAGGGCGGCCCCCACCAGGTCCCGGAACAGCGGATGGGGCTGGTCGGGCCGGCTCTTGAACTCGGGATGGGCCTGGGTGCCGACCCAGTACGGGTGGCCGGGCAGCTCGATGAACTCGACCAGGCGGCCGTCGGGCGACAGCCCCGAGCAGACGCAGTCCGGCCTTCTCGAGGTGCTCGCGGTAGCGGGGGTTGACCTCGTAGCGGTGGCGGTGGCGCTCCGACACGACCACGTCGCCGTAGGCCCGGGCCACCTGGGACCCGGGCAGCAGGCGGGCGTCGTAGCTGCCGAGCCGCATGGTGCCGCCCTTGTCGGCCACGTCGACCTGGTCGTCCATGAGGTCGACCACCGGGTGGCGGGTGGTGGCCTCGAACTCCCGGGAGTTGGCCCCCTCCAGGCCGGCCAGCGACCGGGCGATCTCGATGATCATGACCTGGAGTCCGAGGCAGAGGCCGAGCAGGGGCAGGTCGTGCTCGCGGGCGTAGCGGGCGGCGGCGATCTTGCCCTCCACGCCCCGTTCGCCGAACCCGCCGGGGATCACCAGACCGTCGAAGGAGCGCAGCCCGTCGCGCTCGAGCAGGTCCGGCACGGTGGCGGCCTGGACCCATTCGATCTCGACCCTGGCCCCGTGGTGGAAGCCGGCGTGGCGCAGCGACTCGACCACCGACAGGTAGGCGTCGGGAAGGTCCACGTACTTGCCGATGATGCCGATCCGGACGGGTCGCACGGCGGCGGCCACCTGGGCCACGAGGTGCTCCCAACGCGACAGGTCGATGGGATGGTCGGCCACGTCGATCTCGAGGATCTCGAGCAGGTAGCTGTCGAGGCCCTCTTCGTGGAGCACGAGGGGGATCTGGTAGATGTTGTCGGCGTCGATGCAGGACACGACGGCCTCGATGGGCACGTCGCAGAGCAGCGAGATCTTCCGCTTCAGGTCCTCGGAGATCATCCGGTCCGAGCGGCACACGATCACGTCGGGCTGGATGCCCTGGCTGCGCAGGTCGGTGACGGAGTGCTGGGTGGGCTTGGTCTTCTGCTCGCCCGACGGTCGCAGGTAGGGCACGAGGGTGAGGTGCACGTAGGCCACGTTGGCCCGGCCCACGTCGCGCCGGAACTGCCGGATGGCCTCGATGAAGGGAAGGATCTCGATGTCGCCGACCGTGCCGCCGATCTCCACGATGACCACGTCCACGCCGGTCTGGCCGAGCTTGTGGATGTGGTTCTTGATCTCGTCGGTGATGTGGGGGATGACCTGGACGGTCTTGCCCAGGTAGTCGCCCCGGCGCTCCTTGGCGATGACCGACGAGTAGATGCGGCCGGTGGTGGCGTTCGAACCCTTGTGGAGGTTCTCGTCGATGAAGCGCTCGTAGTGTCCGAGGTCGAGGTCGGTCTCCCCACCGTCCTCGGTCACGAACACCTCGCCGTGCTCGAACGGGTTCATCGTGCCCGGGTCGACGTTGATGTACGGGTCGAGCTTGCACATCGTGACCTTCAGGCCGCGGCACTTGAGGAGCCGTCCGAGCGACGAGGCGGTGAGGCCTTTGCCGAGCGACGAGGACACTCCCCCGGTGAAGAAGATGTACTTGGTCTGTCGACCGCTCACGTTGAGGCCATCACCATCGGGCACCCGCAGAGGCTACCGGAAGGCGCGCCGGCGGACGTGCGGACCCCGCACCGCCACTGGGCGCGGCCCGACCGTCACGGCGCCCGCGGGCCCGGTCACCCAGCAGCTCGCGGGCGTGTCGGCGGGCGGCGTCGGAGTCGGGGCTGCCCGACAGCATCCGGCTGATCTCGATCACCCGGCCCGGGCCGTCGAGGGCGGTGACCTCGGAGCGCGTGCGACCCCCCTCCTGGACCTTGCGCACCTCGACCTGGTGGTCGGCCTGGGCCGCCACCTGGGCCAGATGGGTGACCACCAGAACCTGGGCGTGGTGGCCGAGGCCGGCCAGCGCGGTGCCCACCGCGGTGGCCGCCCGGCCCCCCACCCCGGCGTCGACCTCGTCGAAGACCAGCACCCCGGGGGCGTCGGTGAGGGCGAGTCGCACGGCCAGCATGGTGCGCGACAGCTCGCCCCCCGAGGCCGCCTTGGCCAGTGGCTGGGCCGGCTCACCGGGGTTGGCGGCCAGCTCGAAGACGACGTGGTCGCCACTGGCGTCACCGCCGACCTGGATGGCGAAGCGGGCCGAGGGCATGGCCAGGTCGTGGAGGGTCGTCTCGATCTCGGAGGCCAGCAGCGGGGCGGCGACGCGCCGGGCCCGGGCCACCGGCGCCTCGGCGTCGGCCACGTCGCTCCTCGCCCGGGCGATCTCGGCGTCGAGTGCGCCGGCCCGGGCCTCGGCACCCCGCAGTGCGCTCCAGGCGGTCCCGACCCTCGGCGGCGAAGGCGAGCGACCTCGTCGAGGCTGTCCCCGTACTTGCGCTTCAGCTCGTGCAGCAGCCGGCGCCGGGACCGCACCTCGTCGAGACGGACCGGGTCGTCCTCCCACCCCTCCACCACGTCGCGCAGTTCGGTGGCCACGTCGGCCACGTCGGCCATGATGCCGCGGACGCGCCGGTCGAGCGGCTCGAGCGGCGCCCTCCCGGCGAGCGCGCCGGAGGCCTCCCCCAGCCGGTCCTCGGCGCCGGGGGCGCCCGGACCGCCGTCGGCCCCGGTCAGGGCGACGAGGGCGGCGGCGGCCGCGGCCCGGTGGGCCGACGCCTCGGCCAGGCGCTCCTCCTCGGACTCCAGCAGCCCCTCCTCCCCCGGGTCGGTGACCCTGGCGGCGTCGACTTCGTCGACCTGGAAGGCGAGCACCTCCACCTCGCGGGCCCGCTGGCGGGCGTCGCCCCCGAGGCCCTCGGCCTCGCGGCAGCAGGGCGGCCAGGCGGGCCCGGGCGGCGTCCATCGGTCCGGTGTCGACCGCGCCGAAGGCGTCGAGGGCGCGGCGCTGGGCGTCGGGGACGACCAGGGTCCGGTGCTGGTGCTGGCCGTGGAGCTCGAGCAGGCCGGCGGCGGCGTCGGCCAGCGCGGCCAGCGGGACCATCCGGCCGTCCACCCAGGCGCGGGACCGGCCCTCCCGGACCACCGTCCGGGCCAGGGTGACCTCGTCGCCTCCGTCAGCCCGGGCGAAGCGCCCTTCGACGAGTGCCTCGACGGCACCGGCCCGCACCACGGCCGGGTCCGCCCGACCGCCGAGGAGCAGGCTGAGGGCCCCGACCAGCAGTGTCTTGCCGGCACCGGTCTCCCCCGTCAGGGCCGTCATGCCCGGCCCGAAGGCGACGGTGACGTCGTCGATGACGCCCGAGATCGCGGACGTGGAGCTCCACCAGCAGGCGACCCATCGGGATCCCTACCGGTCGGCCAGGTGGAACTTCGCCCGCAGGATGGCGTGGAAGTGCCGTTCGCCGAAGGTCACGAGTCGGGCCGGCCGGTCCCCCTCGCGGTAGTCGACGGCCGATCCCGGCTCGAGGGTGGCCGCGGTGATGCCATCGACGACGAGGACGGCGGGCCGGGGGCCGAGGACCTCGAGGCGGATCTGCTGGCCGGCGTCGAGGACCAGGGGCCGGTCGAAGAGCATGTGGGGCGATACCGGGGTGAGGACCAGGGCGCGCAGCCTGGGCGAGAGCAGCGGGCCCCGCGCCGACAGGTTGTAGGCCGTGGACCCGGTGGGCGTGGACGTCACCAGCCCGTCCGCGGCATAGGTCACGAAGGGCAGGCCGTCGATCGAGGCGGCCACCCGCACGGTGTGGCCGGGCACGGTCTTCTCGACGGTGGCCTCGTTGAGGGCGCACCGTTCGTCCACGACCGATCCGTCGGGATCGCGCACGGTGACCGAGAGGGTCATCCGCTCCTCGACCTCGTACCGGCCGTCGAGGAAGCGCCCGAGGGCCTCCTCCAGTCCGGACGGCTCGACCTCGGTCAGGTAGCCGAGCAGGCCCAGGTTGACCCCGAGGACCGGCACCGAAGCGTCGAGGGCGCTGTCGACCGCCCGCAGCAGCGTGCCGTCGCCACCGAGGCTGACCACGAGGTCGACCCCGTCGAGGTCGAGGGGGCCGCCGGCCGATGTCGCCGCGCACCGTGCCGTGGCCCCGCTCGGCGAGCCAGGCCACGGCGCTGTCGGCGAGCACGTCCGCCTCCGGGCGGTCGGGATGGACGGCGAAGGCGATGCGGGCCACCGCTCAGCCCCCGCGCCGCGGTCGCCGTGGGCCTCGGCGACGGCGGCATCGAGCAGCGCGTCCGACATCGGCGGCGGCCCGGCGCACCGCCACCGACCGGGCGTGCGGGCGTGGAGGAGGAACTCGACGTTGCCGGAGTGTCCGGTGATGGGCGACGGCATGGCCCCCATGATGACTGCTCCGGCGCCGTCAAGCGCGGTTGCCACCTCGCCGAGGGTCCGGCGATGGACGACGGGGTCACGGATGACCCCCCGGCCCCGGGAGGCCTCGACCCGCCCCGCCTCGAACTGGGGCTTGACCAGGACGACCACCGGAGCGCCGGCCACGGCGACGTCGCCGACCAGGACGGGCACGGCCCGGGTGGCCGAGATGAACGACAGGTCGGCCACCACCAGGTCGACCGGGACGCCGCCGACGCGTGTCCAGCGTGACCTGGCGGATGTCGAGCCGTTCGAGGTTCGTCGACGTCGGGATGGTGCGCGCAGCCTGGGGTGGAGTTGGCCGTGACCGACGTCGACGGCGACCACGTGGGCCGCGCCGGCCTGCAGCAGGCAGTCGGTGAAGCCCCCGGTCGACGCGCCGGCGTCGAGGGCGCGGCGGCCCGGCCGGGTCGAGGGCGAAGCGGTCGAGGGCGGCGCGCAGCTTCTCGCCGCCGCGGCTCACGAAGCGCGGGGGGTCGCCGAGGAGCTCGACGGGTTCGGCCGGCGACACCAGCCGGGCCGGCTTGTCGGCGATGGAGCCCGAGACGAGGACGACACCCCGGGCGATCAGCTCGACGGCCTGCGGACGGCTGTCGGCGAGCTTGCGGGCGACCAGCGCCCGGTCGAGGCGCTGGCGGGCGGGAGGCGTCAGCCGGCCGTTCCCGGTGCGTCGCCGCCGGAGGCCGGTGTGGCTCCGGTCGGGTCGGTGGGCGACCACCTTCTTGGCGGCGGCCTTCTTGGCCGGGGCCTTCTTCGCCGCCGCCTTGGTGGTGGCCGTCTTCTTGGCGGCGGCCTTCTTGGCCGGGGCCTTCTTGGCGGCCGTCTTCTTGGCGGCGGCCTTCTTGGCCGGGGCCTTCTTGGCCGGGGCCTTGGCGGTGGACCGGCCCAGCAGCGAGGCGACCTGGGTGGCCAGATCCTCGAGGTTGGTGATGCCGACGGCCCCGAGCTGGCGCGACACCTCGGAGCGGACGGTCGACACGATGACCTCGGTGCCCTGGCGCCCCCGCTCGAGCAGCTCGTCGACCCGGGCCTTGGCCTCGTCGGTCTGGATGTCGCCGTTCTTCACGAGCTCGGACACGAGCTCCTCCGCCTTCTTACGGGTCATGTTGGTGAAGGCGATGCCGGCGTCGATGTAGCGCTGAACGGATTCGTTGGAGGCCATGGACGCAGTCTACCTGGAATGTTAGCAGATAGCAAGCACTTTGCTAGCAAAAAGGTACATCAGGGGCAACCCAGCGAGCCGACCACCGAGACGAAGTCCGGCGCCCGCAGGGCCACCGGGCAGACGTCGACCGGCGTACCCGGCGGGGTCGACCCCCGAGTCGACCAGCACGAAGGGGATGCCCGAGCCGGTCGGCCAGCCTGCCGTCGGTGCCGGGCTGGTCCCCCACCATCACGGCCGGGACGCCACCGTCGCTCGCCAGCACGCGGTCGCGGAGGTAGGCGACCATCGGCGGGTTGGGCTTGCCGGCCACGACGGGCTCCACCCCCGAGGCAGTGGCCACCGCGGCCAGCAGTGCCCCCGACCCCGGCATCAGCCCCTCGGGCGTCGGGTGGGTGGGGTCGGCGTTGGTGGCGATGAGCCGGCCCGTCTCGCGGGCCGACGGTCGACGCGGCGGCCAGCGCGGCGAAGTCGAAGGTGCGACTCCAGCCGACGACGGCGACGTCCCGGCGGCCGGAGTCGGCGACCTCGACGCCGCGTGCGACGAGCGCCTCGACCAGCCCGCCCTCGGCCAGGACGTGCGCCCGGGAGCCCGGCTCGAGCAGCGAGGCGGCCACCCGGGCGGACGTGATCAGGTCGTCGGCCGTCGCCCCGATGCCGATGCGGTCCAGCCGGGCGAGGAGCTCTCCGGTGGTGGGAGCCGAGTTGTTGGTGGCGAAGACCACGCGTCGGCCCCCCCGGCGGAGGGCGCCGACGGCCGAGGCGACGTCACCGATGGGCTCCCCGGTCAGCCACAGCACGCCGTCGAGGTCCACGATCCACACCCGGGCGTCGGCTACCGACGCGGGTACCGGGATCATTCGGGGGCGGGCTCGGTGGGGTCGGGATCCGTCCCCACCTTGGTCCCCTTCCGGCGGCGGGTCACCGCGGCCAACTGATCGGCGGACTCGAGGGCCCGGGTGATCAGCCCGGCCAGTGCGGACAGCTGGTCGTCCGCGCGCCGGGGTCGCCGGTGCCGGGGCGGCCGCGTCCGTCGGCACCACCACGGCCGCCTCCGGCGACGGGGGCACCGGGCGGGCGCTCAGGTCGGCGATGCGTTCACCGGTGACCTTGGCCGCCCGCTCCCAGTAGGAGCGGAACATGCCGATGTCGAAGGCGCCGTCGCGCACCCGGGCCTGGTCGAGGAGACGGGACGGCGGGTTCCGCAGGTCGGAGACGACGTGCAGGGCGGCCAGGCCCTTCAGCAGGTACCAGGTCGGGTCGAACTCCCACCAGCGGAAGCCCTGCCGCACCGAGGCCGGCAGGTAGTGGTGGTTGTTGTGCCATCCCTCACCACCGGTGATCAGGGCGATGACGAGGGAGTTGCGACTGGTGTCGGGCGTGGCGTACCGGCGGCGACCCATGATGTGGGTCATCGAGTTCACGAGGAACGTGCCGTGCCACAGCAGGACGGTCGAGAGGAAGAACCCGATCAGCAGCCCGCCCCATCCGAAGAGCAGGAACGACGCGACGGCCAGCGACCACGGGCCGATCCAGTTGTGCCGTTCCAGCCAGCGCAACTCGGGGAAGGCGGCGAAGTCCTTGATGCCGTCGAGGTCGGCGGCCTTGTACTGCGTCGACAGGATCCACCCGACGTGGCTCCACCAGAAGCCGTCCCGTGGCGAGTGCACGTCACCGTCGAGGTCGGTGAACCGGTGGTGCGTGCGGTGGTGGCCGGCCCACCACAGCGGGCCCTTCTGCACGGCGGTGGTGCCGCCGAAGGCCATCACGAACTGGGCCACCCGGCCCATCTTGTAGCTGCGGTGGGAGAAGTACCGGTGGTAGCCGGCGGTGATGCAGAACATACGGGTCACGTACAGGACGCCGCAGAGCACCCAGTCCTGCCACGTGACGGTCACGAAGAAGGCGGCCAACGGGGCCAGGTGGACGAGGAAGAACGGGATGGCCGACACCCAGTCGGTACGCGCCCCGCCGACTGAGGACAGTGGTCCTGCAGAGCCTGGGGTCTGGGCAGTGGCTGCGGTCATCGGAGTGGGACGCCGCCGGGAGACGACAACGCCCGCATGCTAGTGGATCCGGTCGGTGCCGGCCGGGTATCCCCTAGACGACGTAGAGGTCGCCGTTGGACCCCAGGATGACCTTGATGGGGGTCAGGCCGGTCGTGGCCGGTCCCTGGATGACGTCGCCGTTGGCCGGGTCGAACTCCGAGCCGTGGCACGGGCAGGCGATGATCTTGGCCGACGCCTGGTAGGCGACGGTGCACCCGGCGTGGGGGCAGATGGCGTCGAAGGCCTTGAAGTCGTCCGCCCGCTGCTGGATGACGAGCGACGGGTAGCCGGTCGACGGGTCGTTGAAGGCGGCCGAGCCGCCGACGGGGACCTGCGAGGCCGGCCCGATGGAGGTGCCCTTGGGCAGTGGTGCGGTGGTCGTGGTGGGCCCGCTGCCCGCCACCGTCGAGGGCGGGCTGGTCGACGTCGTGGGTGCGCTGGCGTTGAGCGTGTTGCCGGACGCCGGCGAGGCGGCGGACGCCGGGGCGAGGGCCCGTCCGATGCCGGTCACCACGCCGATGAGCACCGCGCTGCCGGCGGCCACGAGCCCCACCATGGCGCCGCGGGTGATGACGCCTTCGCGGGCGCCTCCTCCGCCACCACGGCCTTCCCGGCCGCGGCCCGGCGCCGGGCCCACCATGTGTCGAGGGCGGGTGCACCGGCGGCCCCTCCGAGGACGAGCGGGGTCCAGGCGAAGACGAAGACGATGTCCGAGCCGGTGAAGTACGGGCGGGAGTGGAACGAGATGGCGAGGAAGAGGCTGATCGAGACCAGCATCCCCCCGATGGCGGCGATCCGGGTGAGCAGTCCGAGCAGGGCGCCGACACCGACGGCCACCTCGGCCACGGCGATCAGCGCGCCGATCCCCGACGCCGACCCGACCAGGTGCCCGAGCAGGCTGCCGATGGGGCTGGTGTGGCTGGCGCCGACCAGCTGGGCGTGGATCGAGATCGGGCTGGTGGCCCGGAAGAAGTCCGGATTGGCGAGCTTCTGGAGCCCGGCGAACAGGAAGGTCACACCGAGGAACAGGCGCAGCGGCAGCAGGTACCAGCCGGCGGTGACGGCGCCGTCGGCACCGCGCACCTTCCACATGCTCGTCGCACGGGACGCGTCCCCACCGTCGACCGCTGCCCCGGCCGTCCGGCCGTCGCTCATCCCCGCGCTCCCATGGGCGGGAACGATACCTGCTGCCTCCGGCGGTAGATCGTCACCCGGGCCGGTCTACACTCGGGTCGTGGACCAGACCGTCACCGCCGCCGACGCCCCGACCTCCACCGGCGGGCGGTCCCGGGCCGACCAGGCCATGCGTCATCTGCTGCGGGTGCCCGAGGAGGCAAAAGCGCTCCCCGAGTCGTCGACCCACCGGATCTTCGGCGCCTCGATCCTGCTGTCGGCCACACGGTGCCTGCTCAGCTACATCGTGCTGCCGATCCTGCTGCCCGTGCTGGGTCTGGCCAAGGGTGTCGGGCCGATCATCTCGATCCCCGTCGGGGTACTGGCCCTCACGTTCGACGTACTGGGCATCCGGCGGTTCTGGCTGGCCGACCACCACCAGAAGTGGATGTTCTCGGCGCTCTACGCCGTGGTCGGCACCATGGTGTTCGCACTGCTCGTCGTGGACATCGTCGACCTGATCCGCTGAGTCGACCTGATCCACTGAGTAGACCTGATCCACTGAGCGGACCTGGCCCACTGGGTAGACCTGATCCACTGGGCCATCACGCGGGCGGCCCGAGGCCGGACCGGTCCTCTCTCAGGGGGTCACGATCGGGAAGTTGCGGTCGGGGAACTCGAGCAGACCGGCCACCCGGGCGATGGCGCCCGGATCGCCGTCCACGTCGACCCCCTCGAGGTTGCCCCCGAGCAGCACGCCGAGCATCTGGGGCCGGGTGAGGCCCAGGACCAGGTCGGCGGTCCCGTCGGGCCCCGTCACCCGGCGGTGGGTCAGGACCCCGTTGCGCAACGTCACCCGATGGGTCTCGCCCAGGTCGGTGAAGGCCCAGTCGACGGTCAGGACCTCGTCCCACGCCCGCGGGCCGTCGACGCGGATGGCGACGGCGTCGAACAGCTGGCCGACGGTCAGGGCCGACAGCAGCTCGGGCGAGCCGACGCCCGGTGCCGTGTCGCCGATCCCGTGGCGCAGCTCGTGGGCGCCCATGAGGTAGAAATTCCGCCAGGTGCCGTTCTCCGAGCCGTGGGCCAGCCGCTCGTAGACCCCGGCCAGCCGTTCCTTGGCCGTGGGATGGTCGGGTTCGGCGAACACCACCCGGTCGAGCAGTTCGGCGGCGAACCGGAGGTCACCCGCCTCGGCGTAGGCGTCGGCCTTGGCCACCACCGTGTCGGCGCCGCCCATGCACTCGACGTACCGGGTCGAGGCCTCGACCGGGGGGTGCGGCCACAGCCGGGCCGGGTTGCCGTCGAACCATCCGAGGTAGCGCTGGTAGATGGCCTTCACGTTGTGGCTGACCGACCCGTAGTAGCCGTGGGTGTGCCACGCCTGCTCGAGGGCGGGCGGCATGGCCAGGACCTCGGCCGCCTCGGCCCCGTTGAGTCCCGTGTTGACCAGCCGGAGCGTCTGGTCGTGCAGGTAGGCGTACAGGTCGCGCTGGAGCGACAGGTACCCGGCCACCCGGTCGCCGCCCCAGGTCGGCCAGTGGTGGGAGGCGAAGGCCACGTCGGTGTCGGCGGCGAACAGCCCGATGGCCTCGTCGAGGTAGGCCGCCCATACCCGGGCGTCGCGCACCACCGCGCCCGCGCAGGGTCACGAGGTTGTGGAGGTTGCGGGTGGCGTTCTCGGCCATGCACAAGGCCCGGCGGTCGGGGAACGAGAAGTTCATCTCGGCGGGGCATTCGGTGCCCGGGGTGACCTGGAAGACGATCCTCACGCCGTCCAGCACCTCCTCCTGACCGGTCCGGGTGATGTCGACCGTCGGCGCGATCAGGCCGATGGTCCCGGTCGAGTTGGTCATGCCCAGACCGCAGCCGATCTGTCCGGCGGGGCCCTTCTCGAGGGCGGCCCCGTACATGTACACCGACCGGCGCCCCATGGCGATGCCGGCGTAGACGTTCTCCGACACGGCTGACTCCATGAAGCCGTCCGGGGCCAGGATCGGGCACGTCGCCCTCGAGGACGCCGTGGACCCCGCCGAAGTGGTCGACGTGGGCGTGGGTGTAGATGATCCCGGTCACGGGCCGCTGACCGCGGTGGGTGCGGTACAGGGCGAGGGCCGCGGCGGCCGTCTCGGACGAGATCAACGGGTCGATGACGATCACCCCGCTGTCCCCCTCGACCAGGGTCATGTTCGACAGGTCCAGTCCCCGGACCTGGTAGATGCCCTCGCACACCTCGTAGAGGCCCTGGCGGGACACCAGCTGGCCCTGGCGCCACAGGCTCGGGTGGGCCGTGTCGGGGCACTCGCCCTGCAGGAACGCGTAGGCGTCGTTGTCCCACACCACCCGTCCGGAGGCGTCGGTGACGACGCCCGGGTCGAGTGCGCCCGAGGAAGCCCCGGTCGGCGTCCTCGAAGTCGGTGCGGTCGCGAAGGGCAGGTCGGACACCGGTGCGGCGGGCATGCACGCAGTCTGCCAGACCACCTCGGAGCCTACGGCCGGGCGGCCTCGGCCCTACGCTGGAACCGATTGCCACACCCCCGCCGGACCCCCTGGAGGGCCGCATGCTGACTGCCGGTTTCAACCATGTCGCCACCCTGACCAACGATGCCCAGCGACTCCACGCCTTCTACGAGGACGTGTTCGAGGCCGAAGTGGTGCGCAACGCCCCCGAGGTCGACGGCAACGACGCCGTCTGGCTGTCCATCATCAAGGTCGGCGACCGGGCGGAGCTGAACGTCTTCCAGATCGAGGGCAACACGGAGGCCGATCGGCAGGTGCCGATGTTCGGCCGGGGTCGTCTCGACCACTTCGCCCTCCAGGCGGCCGACGTCGCGGCCTTCGAGACGATCCGCGACCGGCTATCGCCCGGGGGCGGCCGACTCGTTCGTGACCGACTTCGGTCCCGTGCTGAGCGTCTTCTTCCGCGACCCGGACGGGCTGGAGGGGGAGGTCTGCGTGCGCAATCCCGACGCCGTGCCCGGCGTCACCAATCCTCCGGGCACGCCGGCCACCCGCTACGTCGTGACCGACGCCTGACCTCCGGCGCCGGTAGGTGCCTAGGGTGTGGTGGGCGACGGAAGGGAGTGCCGATGAGCGGCACACGCACGGCACGCGGTCAGGCGACGGAGGAGGCGTGGGGACTCCTGCGCTCGATGCTCGACGACATGGCCACCATGGTGGGGACCGAGTCCGAGACCGAACTCGAACTCGTGGAGGGCTACCGCGCCCTCGCCCGGATCACGGCGTTGGCCGCCGAGATCTCCTTCGACGTGGACCCCGCCGCTCCCTGGTTCTTCCCCATGAACTCGTGGGCACGGATGGTCGGCGGCCCCAACCCGGACGGCGACTACCAGCTGGCCATGATCGACGGCGCCCGCCCGTATCGCATCACCGGCACGCGGAACTCGGTGACGTACCTCGGCTTCCAGGTGCTGGCCGGTCGGGGCCTCACCCCGCGGCGCATGGCGGCCTACGTGTCGGACACCGACCTGGCCCTCGACGCCGATGGCCGGTTCGCGTTGGTGCTGGCCACGCTCGAGCCCGACGCGGCCGAGCTCGACGGGGCCGCCTGGGTGCCGGTGCCCGAGGACGCGTCGGCCGTCGTGGTGCGCCAGTACGTCGCCGACCGTTCGGCCGAGGTCATGGCCGACCTGGCCATCGCCCCGCTCGATCCCCCGGGTGTCCCCCGCTCCCCACCGATGAGACCGTCGCCGAGCAGATGACGGCCTGGGCCTGGACGATCGCGAAGCTGGCGACCCTCCACCACAGTGTCCTGCCCGAGGCCGTGGAGCGACCGAACGAGCTGCTCACCGTGACCGCCGAGGCGTTGGGTGGGGAGAACACGACCCCCGACAACCTCTACGTGCTGGGCACCTTCCGGCTGGCCGACGACGAGGCGCTGACCATCGAGTTCGCGCCGCCGGCCACCCGGTACTGGAACGTCTCCGTCGAGAACATCTGGCACGAGTGCATCGATGCGCGGCGCCGCCACAGCTCGGTGACGTGCGCGGCCCTGTCCCCCGGCGCCGACGGCCTGGTGCGCATCGTGGTGTCGGCGTCGCCTCCCCCCTCGGCCGCGGCCGGGAGGAGCGAGTGGCTCGACACGGGTGGTCGCCACCGGGGCTTCGTGTGCGTGCGGTGGCTGGACAACCCCACCGCACCCGAGGTCCGCACCGCCGTCCTGCCGGTCGACCGGGCATGACCGCGGCCCCACCCGCCTTCGGTGTCGACGCCCTCGTCGACGCGGCATGCTCCGCGGCCGGGTGCGACGACTTCGGCGAGGACAGCTGGCAGGACGGCCTCGGCCGGTTGCTCGCCGACCTCGACGGTCCCGCCCGCCTCAACGACGTCGGGCGCACCATCGTCGAGACCGAACTGGTGGGATACCTGACCAACCGGCTGCGGATCCTCGAGTGGCGACGCGGGCATCCCGAGGTGGCCGACGGAGCGGTCACCCGCCCCGTGGTCATCGTGGGCCAGCCCCGCACGGGCACCACCATCCTCTACGACCTGCTGGCTCAGGACCCGGCCAATCGGGCCCCGCTGACGTGGGAGGTCGACCAACCGGTGCCGCCGCCGGAGCGGGACACCTGCGACTCGGACCCGCGGATCGAGGAGGCCGACACCGTCGCCGGCATGGCCGACCTCCTCATCCCCGGGTTCACCGACTTCCACCCGCTCGGGGCCCGACTGGCTCAGGAGTGCGTGCGGATGACGGGTGGGACCTTCCGGTCGATGATCTTCCCGACGCAGTACCACGTGCCCGACTACAGCCACTGGCTCCTGTACGAGGCCGACATGGCTCCGGCCTATGCCTGGCACCGCAGCTACCTCCAGCATCTCCAGAGCCGGCACGCCGGCGAACGCTGGCTGCTCAAGTCGCCGTGCCATCTGTGGAGCCTCGGGGCCCTCATGGCCGAGTACCCCGACGCCGTCGTGATCCAGACCCACCGCGACCCGGTCCGGGTCATCGCGTCACTCAGTGCCCTGGTGGCCCTGCTGCGCAGGATGGCGAGCGACCAGGGCACGGTCCGCGACGCGGCCGCCGACTACGTCGACGACATCCTGGTGGGTCTCGAGCGCTCGATGGCGGCACGCGCCGACGGCACGCTCCCGGCCGGTCAGGTGGTGGACGTGCAGTTCACGGGGTTCATGGCCGACCCGTTCGCCACCATCGGCACCGTCTACGACGCGCTCGACCTCGAGCTGACGTCCGACACCGAAGGTCGCATGCGCCGGTTCCTCGACACCCATCCCGGAGACGGCGGTGGGGGCGGCAGCCGGTACAGCTTCGCCGACACCGGTCTCGACCCCGGCGAGCTGCGCGACCGGAGCCGCTCGTACCAGGAGTTCTTCGACGTTCCGAGCGAAGCCGTCCTGTGAGGGAGGCCGGGCCTGCCGGCCTGCCGGCCGGCCGTCGAGCGGTCAGCTCCGGCGGCGGGACCAGGGACGGGTCGGCCGCCCGGCGGCGATGCCCGCACCCTGGGCGAGCTCCACCACCCTGGCGGCCGACGGATTCACGAGCACGGTCCCCGCGATGTCGACGGTGGGCACGGTCTCGTTGCCCCGGGCGTGGTCGCGTACGAAGGCGGCGCCCTGCGGGTCGGACCAGATGTCGACCTCGACCGTGGGCAGACCGGCCCGCCTCAGCCCGCGCCGCAACAGTCCGCAGTAGGGGCAGCCCGGGCGCCAGTAGACGGTGACGGCCGGTGCCCCGGCGGCGGTCACCCGTCGCGCCAGTCCGGGTGCAGGCCCTCGGTGAGGGCGAGCTTGAGACCGCGGACGGTCTGCCCGTTCTCGAGTTCGTCGGGGTGGTCCACCATCCAGGCGATGGCGGCGGCCGGGACCGAGGGTGGCGCGCCGGAGTAGTGCCCGACCAGGCCGAGGGCGGCGGCGTTGACCAACTGGCGCTCCGTCTCGACGTAGCCGGGGTCGAGGTTGTACGCCCGGATGCCGCGGTCGCCGAGCTCGACGGCCAGGAGCGGCGCGAAGCGGTGGGACGCCGCCTTGGAGGAGGCGTAGGCCACCCCCCAGCCTCCCTGTCCGACGGGCCCCGGCGGGTCGGACGTGGCGGTGTGGGAGGTCACGTTGACGATGGTGCCCCCGCCGGCGGCGAGCATCCCGGGGAGCACCGACTGGATGAGGACGAAGGGCCCGACGGCGTTGGCGGCGAGCTTCGCCTCGAGCTGGGCCACGGCCACCTCCAGGATCGGGACCATGCTGCCCGGAGCCGTGTCCACGGCGTTGTTGACCAACAGGTCCACCCCGCCCCACTCGGCGACGACGCGATCGACGGCGGCGCGCAGCGCGTCGTGGTCGTGCAGGTCGGCCACCAGCTCGAGTGACCTCCGGCCCTCGGCGCGGATCCCCTCGCCGGTCTCCTCCAGGCTGCCCGGGAGCGGCCGGCCCCCGCCGGTGTCGGAGTCGTCCCGGCCCTCGCCGCGGTGCGCGGTCCGGCCGGTGACGGCGACGTCCCACCCCGATGCGGCCAGGGCCACGGCGGTGGCCCTGCCGATCCCCCGGGTGGCCCCGGTCACGATGGCCCGGCGTGACTGCTGCTCGCCGGTCACCGGGGCACCCGCACCCGTGACGCGGGTTGGTAGTTGGGCCCCGCCGTCTCGTCCACCCTGCGCAGCAGCGCCTCGCTCGGGGGCTCGAACCGTTCGGCGAACTCGACGGACCGGTCCTCGCCCAGGAGCTCCCAGGGCAGCGTGGTGAGGCGGTCGGTGTCGTCCTCGATCCGCTGGCGTAGGGCGATGCCGTCGGGCGTGACCACCCGGCCGGCGGCCAGGCCCTTCGCCGCCAGCCCGCGCCACCCGGCCTCGATGTCCCCGGGTGCGGTGCCCCGGGACAGCGCCAACCAGTCGTCCTCGTAGTCGAGCCAGGCATTGTGGAGGACCGACGCCTCGGGATGGGTGAGCCCGGCGGCCACCACCACTGCCCAGTGGGTGTCCCCCCGCCACTCCCGCAGGCAGTTGACGGCGTGCCAGCCGGACAGCGCCGGGTCCGCCGGGCGCGGCATGCGGAGGTGGGCGGCGAAGAACACCCGCCCGACCACGGGCAGGGCGTCGACCACCGTCCACAGCCCGGGACCGAACTCGGCGAGGGTGTCCAGGAGCGCGGGTGCGTGGGAGGCGAGCCCCTCGAGGACGGCCTCGTCCCGGGCCCGCCACATGGCGGTGAAGCCGTCGGCGTCGAGGAGGTCGAACACGGCGGCGATGCCGAGGGGGCTGATCGATCCGAAGGCGGCGGTCACCGCCGCCGGCCCCACCGGCGCCAGCGGGGCGCAGCGGGAGGCGATGTAGCCGAGTGGACCGGCGAGACCCTCGGGGAGCCCGGCCGCCTGATAGCGGGCCACCGCACCCGGGTCCCAGAAGATCCACCCCACGGTGGTCTGCACCGAGCGGGCGTTGCGGTTGGACACGGCGGGCCAGTCGGTCATCAGGTCAGTCTGCCCGATGCCGGGGTGGTCGCCGTGCCCGGGGGTCCCGTACGTCACCGGTCGATCGGGAGCGACACGGTGGCGGTGCCCGAGACGTGGTCCCCGAGACCGGTGACGGCCCGGAAGGCGACCTCCACCATGCCGTCGTCACCGTCGGTCGTCACCCCGGTGACCTCGCCCGTGTAGACGAGTGTGTACCCCGGGAAGGCCGGCACCCCGAGCCGGATGGCCAGACGCCGCACCATGGTGTCCGGTCCGCCCCAGTCGGTCAGGAACCGGGAGCAGTAGCCGGTGTCGGACAGGATGTTCATGAAGATGTCGGGGGCACCCTGGAGGGCCGCATAGTCGCGGTCGTGGTGGACGGGCATGAAGTCTCGGGTGGCGATGGCGCCGCCGGCGACGAGGGTCGCGGTGAGCGGGATCTCCATGCTCGGGAGCCGGTCCCCGACCGACACGTCGGCGAAGCGGACGGGGCTCATGCCGGGGCCCCGGACGGATCGAACTTCAGGATGCGGAACGTCTGTCGGCCGACGACCTCGTCGGGCTCGACGGTGTAGGTGGTCACCCACGTCACGAACCGGCCGCGTCCCATCCGGGTCTGCTTCTCCTCGGAGATCGACTCGAAGACCGTCTCGGAGGAGACCACCTCGCCGAGGCGGAGGTAGCGCACGATCTCGAACTCGGAATTGGTGGCCAGCGTGGCCCGGTAGCCGGCGCGGTCGAGCACCGACAGTGCGGTCTCCCCCTCGATCTCGACCGGGGAGCCACCCCGCTCGGCGATCCCGGCCAGGGTCGGGGTCGGCATCGTCCATGTCTGGAGCATGAGCGGTGGCGCCACGATCCGGCCGAACCGGGAGCGGGCGGCGGCGTCCGGATCCACGTAGACCGGGTTCGCGTCGGCGAAGGCGGCGGCCCAGTGGCGGATCATGGGTTGGTTCACGGGGTCGGGGGCCACCGACGGACCACCCCGGCCGACCGGTCTGCCGATCAGCGCCTGCAGCTCCTGCTCGAGCGTCTCGTCGCCCACGTCCGGGTCCCCCTTCATCCGGCGGTCACCGTGCCGCCGTGGGCGAGGACGCTGCCATAGCCGCGCCGGGCTGTCCAGCGGGTGTGCTCTGGCGTGCGGCGGAGGTGCGGGCGCACAGGCCCCGCCGATGTCGGTGGATCCGGCGACCCGGAGGGCGCCGGGGTGCGATCAGCCGACGGCCTTCTTGATCTGGGACCGGAGGACGAAGCCCCCGGCGATCTCGAACACGCCCATCACGATGAACCAGATGCCGAGCAACGTGGCCAGGGCGTTGATGGATGTCTCGGGCACCGCCACCACGACGATTCCGGCGACGAGGCTGATCAGCCCGAAGGCGATGGCCCAGCCCCGCACGCCCCGGGCGCCGCCCATGATCCCGCCGAGCAGGGCGACGACGCCCTGGACGATCCAGACGATGCCGATCAGCAGCCCGATGGCCGCCTTGGTCAGGTCGAGGTGCCGGATCATCACGACCCCGATGACCACCTCGAGCAGTCCGGCGATCGCCACCCAGGCCCGGTGCTGCTCGTCGTGGTCGAGCGAGCGGATGAAGTGGAAGATCCCGCCCAGGATCAGCAGCGCGCCGATGATGACGCACACCACGCTCAAGGAGGTCGACGGATGGAAGGCCAGCGCCAGACCGAGCCCGAGGGTGATCACACCCACCAGGAGCTCGACCTGCCACACCACCTTGCTCGGCACTCCACCCTGCACCACCACCACATCAGACGCCGTCGTCATCCCCAGCTCCTCTCGTCGCAGGACCACCGGGGTCAACGGTAGCGGGGCGCCCCCGGACGGCGTGGGATGCAGACGCCCGGGCCGGGCGGCTCAGCCCCCCGCCTCGGCGGCGCGCACCGAGGCCGGGGTGCCCACCCCGCAGAGGTCGTGGTACGCCGTCTCGGGATCGGCCGGGATGCGGACGGTGGTGTTGCCGGCGGCGTGGAACATGTCGGAGACGAAGCGGGACACGGTGAGCGGCCGGTCCGGCGCGAATTCGACGTCGGCGATGGCGGGGCAGGCCAGGTCGGCCCGGGCCCAGGCCGTCTCGACGTCGAGGGCCCGGCCCGTCACCGGCGGGATGAGTGCGGTGTAGTCCGTCGGCCGGCCGGACTGGAGGCGGCCGAGCTGGGCGGTCGAACTGCCCGGGGCGGTCAGGAGGGCGAGGACCCACGGGGTGGGCAGCGGCTTCTCGTGACCCGTGAACTGGCCCTCGCGTTCCAACAGGAGGTGGGCGCTCAGCGGGTCGGCCAGGCCGAGCAGGTCGAGGATCTGGACGTGGGTGCCGAGCAGGTAGGGCGCCTCACCGATCTGGGCCGTGGCCACCACCGGCGTGGTGAGCCCGGGCGCCAGGGGCCCGGTCACCCGCACCGGCGGCCCGCCCACGTCGAACTGCACCCAGGCACCGGCCAGGGTCGTCGGGTCCGAGAACGGGGCTTCGGTGACCCAGTCCGACCCGCTCGACCAGATGCTGCCGGAGGCGCCGACACTGACGATGTTCGATGCGGAGAAGGGCGACCCGTCGTTCGAGCGCATGGTGAACCCGCACAGCAGGGCCCAGGGGACGACGAGCAGCGAGACCACGTACCTCCGCCCGACCGGCACCACCGCGACCGGGGCGCACACGGCCAGCAACGGTGCCACCAGGAGGCGGCCGTGGATGTAGTCGCCCCCCATCACCACGATGTAGGCGGCGTTGAGAACGCCGGCCGCGGGCAGGGCGAACAGCGCGGCGAGGTTCCGCCGGTGGCCGAGGGTGCGGCGCAGGGCCGCGGCCAGCGGCGGGTAGGCACCGAAGCCCAGGCACAGCGCGGGCACGATCAGCCAGTACGTCCCGGCGAAGTCGGTGAAGTAGCTCCACCCGCGCGCCACCCGGGGCAGGGCGGCCTCCTTGGCCACCGCCGTGTTGGCCACGAGCATGCCGTAGTAGCCCATGCGGAAGACCTCGTAGGCGAGCGGCAGCACCACCGCCCAGGCCACGATCCGCGTCCGGTCGCGCCACGACGCGCCGGCGTGGTCGACGAGGAGCAGCGTGCCGATGAAGATCGCACTGTCGGCGGCCAGTTCGGGCCGGACGAGCGGCCCGAGGCCGAGGACGACGAGCCACCAGGCCGGTGGGCGGTGGTCGTCGCCGTCCGACCACCGGACCAGGATGCAGAGGCACGCGCCGGGTCCAGAAGAAGACGAGGCCGGTCTCGAGGCCGAGGGTGGCGAGCGCCCACACGGCGGGCACGGCCACGAAGACCGCCGCGCCGAGCGGCAGGAGGAAGGCCTCGGGCGCGGCGCGGCGCACCAGGCGGACCGAGCCGGCGACGGTCAGGAGCAGTCCGGCCACCGTCAGGAGCGCGCCGAGGTCGACGGCCAGGTCGGTGAGTCGGAACGGGGTGGCGGCGGCGGCTGCGGCGAGGATGGCGGTCCAGACGGGACTGGTGAAGGCCTCCACCCGCTGTCCCTGGTTGAACACGGGACCATGCCCGGCCAGGATGTTCGCCACGACGTGGAGGTAGATGTAGCCGTCGTAGTACATCGACCGGTGGGTCCAGGCCAGTAGGGCCAGGAGGACGACCGGGACGGCCAGCACCGCGGCCTGGATCACCCGGTGGGGCCGTCGGTCCGGCGGCGGGTCCCGCGGCACCGGATCGTCCATCCGCTGCACCGTGAGGAGATCGAGCCCGTCGTCGGAACGCTCGCCCTCGGCCACCAGCCCGGCTGAGGTCGTCATCGTGGTCCTCCTCTCCGGGTCGGACAGGTCCCGGCGACCTCGTCACCGACGTCGCCGGGCCCGCGTACGGGCAGGCCGACGCCGGTTGCAAGGGGAGGTGCATCCGCCGCCGTTCCCTGGTCATCGACCCGAACGTCGGTGCGCTTGAGCACTAGTGCCCCTCCGGGACGCACGGATGGCCGGTGGCAGCGGAGCTGCTCCCCGGCTGCACCACGACCGCAACCGGCGCGGTCCGCTGCCGACGTGGTGGGGGGTGTGGGGCGCGCACCCACCAGGTGTGCCACGATCGGCGGGAACGGAAGTCGGGCACGGGCCCGGACGAGGAGGGACCGACCATGGAGACCCAGGCAGCTGTCCTCTGGGGGCAGAACGAGGATTGGAAGATCGAGACCATCGAGCTCGACCCACCGAAGGCCGGTGAGGTGCTGGTCAAGCTGGCGGCGTCGGGCATGTGCCACAGTGACGAGCACTTCCGCACGGGCGACCTCGGGGGTATCTACCCCATCATCGGCGGCCACGAGGGCGCCGGCGTGGTCGAGGAGGTGGGTCCGGGCGTCACCGACCTCTCCCCCGGCGACCATGTGGTGTTCGGGTTCATCCCGGCCTGCGGCAAGTGCCCCTCGTGCGCCCGCGGCCACTCGAACCTCTGCGACGTCGGAGCCACACTCATGATGGGTACCCAGTACGACGGTACCCACCGCCATCACTCGCTCAGCGGCATCGACCTCACCACCGCCGTGTGCCTCGGCACCTTCGCCCACCACACCGTCGTGAACCAGGCGTCGTGCGTGAAGATCCTTCCCCACTACCCGCTCGACAAGGCCTGCCTCATCGGCTGCGGGGTCACGACCGGATGGGGCTCGGCGGTGTACACCGCCGAGGTCAAGCCGGGCGACGACGTGGTCGTCATCGGCATCGGCGGCCTCGGCATCTCGGCCATCCAGGGGGCGAAGCTGGCCGGGGCGGAGCGGATCTTCGCCGTGGACCCCGTCGCCTTCAAGCGGGACGAGGCCCTCAAGTTCGGTGCCACCCACGTCGCCGCCAGCATCGAGGAGGCCACCCCACTGGTCAACGAGGTGACGTGGGGCAAGAACGCCGACAAGGTCATCATGACCATGGGGGTCGGTGACGGCACCCTGATCGAGAGCGTGATGCAGCTCACGGCCAAGCGGGGCCGGGTCGTCGTCACCAACATCCACCCCATGGCCGAGACCACGGTCAACCTGTCGCTGACATGGCTCACCCTGTTCGAGAAGCAGCTCGTCGGGACGGTGTTCGGCTCGGCCAACATCCGCTACGACATCCCCCACCTGCTCCGGCTCTACGAGCAGGGGCAGCTCGATCTCGACAACATGGTGACCCGGACGTACTCGCTCGACGGGGTGAACGACGGCTACGCCGACATGCTCGAGGGGCGCAACATCCGCGGGGTGATGATCTACGAGTGACGGCGCCGCGCCCGATCGGTCAGCCGGTCAGCCGGTCGATCGGTCAGCCGGTCACGGCGACGTCGGGCGTCCCGTGGGGTCTGCACGGTCCGCCGGGGTTGCACGCCACCTCGTGGCCACCACCCTGCCGCCGGCACCCACGGCCCGCCGACGGGCGATCGCGCCCCGATAGGATTCGCTCGCAACCGGGTGGACGGAGGGAACCAGCACGATGGCATCCGACGAGACGGCAGGCGACGAGACCGACCGGGCCGCGGTCGACGCCGTCTACGGCACGGACATCTACACGGAGCCGGACGGTGACCCGGACACCTTGGCCAACCTCGGGCCGCTGGCACCGATGGCCGGCGTCTGGCAGAGCGCCTCGGGCGCCGACGAGCACCCGGTGGCCGCCGGCACCGGGCGCGACGCCTTCGTCGAGCGCTTCGAGCTGCAGCCCATCGACCGCCAGACCAACGGTCCCCAACTGTTCTTCGGGCTGCGGTACCACACCCACATCGTCAAGCCCGGCGAGGTCGAGACCTTCCACGACCAGGTCGGGTACTGGCTGTGGGAACCGGCCACCACTACCGTCACGCTGACCCTCGGCATCCCCCGGGGCCAGGTCCTCCTGGCCGGGGGCACGGCCGAGCCCGACGCCACCGAGTTCGAGGTGCGGGCCGCCGTCGGCTCCGAGGTCTACGGGATCCTGTCCAACCCGTTCCTCGACGCCAACTTCCGCACCCTCAGCTACCGGATGCACATCTCGATCCATCCCGACGGCACGTGGAGCTACGAAGAGGAGGGCGTGCTCGTCATCCCCGACCGCGACGAGCCGTTCTCCCACATCGACAGGAACACGCTGTCGCGGATCGCCCCTCCGACCCCCAATCCGCTGGCCGGGGCCGAGGTGCCCGACGGTACGCTCGGCATCGGCTCCCTACGAGACGAAAGCAGGCCCGTCCCATGAACCACCTGATGCGGGAGCTCGCTCCCGTCACCGACGACGCGTGGGCCCAGATCGAGGAGGAGGCGACCCGCTCGGTCAAGCACTACCTGGCCGCCCGCCGCGTGGTCGACTTCGACGGACCGCTCGGATGGGACAGCTCGGCCGTCGATGTCGGCCGGACCGAGCCGCTCGACAGTGGTGCGCTCGCCGGGATCGAGGCCGCCGTGCGGCGCGTCGCCCCGTTGGTCGAGCTCCGGTCGCCGTTCACGCTCGACCGGGCCGAGCTGGCCGATGCCGACCGGGGGGCCAACGACCTCGATCTCGACGCCGTCATCGCCGCCGGTCGCGCCGCGGCGCTCGCCGAGGACCAGCTCGTCTTCCACGGCTACCCGGGAGCGGGTGTGGCCGGCGTCATCCCGACGTCACCGCACGAGAAGGTGGCCATCAGCGACGACTACTCGGAGTACCCCCTGCACGTGGCCAGGGCCGTCGCCGCGCTGCGGGCGGCGGACATCGCCGGCCCCTATGCCATCGCCCTCGGGGCGCGGTGCTACACCGGCGTCACCGAGACGACCGAGCACGGCGGCTACTCCGTCTTCCAGCACCTGAGCGAGATCCTGGGCGGTCCGGTGGTCTGGGCCCCGGCGGTCGACGGCGCCGTGGTGCTCAGCCAGCGGGGTGGGGACTTCGAGCTCACGGTCGGCCAGGACTTCGCCATCGGCTACCGGGCGAGCGACGCCACCTCGGTCGACCTGTACCTCGAGGAGAGTGCCACCTTCCGGGTGCATACGCCCGAAGCCGCGGTACACCTCGCCTATCTATAGTGCGATCTCGGCGAAATACACCTGTATCGAAAGGTGCAGCACCTGTTGACACTGGAAAACATCTAGTCCGTCGGTCATGCTCGGTCCACCCGACGACCAAAGGCGGCCCGCCACGTTGCCCTACCACTCGATCGACGACCCGGCCAAGCTGAGACCGCGTCCTCGAGGCCACCCTCCTCCTCGAGGCCGACCTCGACCTGTCCGACGCGCTCCGCCACGTGCTGGACGAGGCCCGGGCCATGACCAACGCCCGCTTCGGGGCCATCGGCGTCCTCGACGAGGAGGGCACCGCGCTGTCGGAGTTCCTCACCGCGGGGCTCGACGACGAGGCGGAAGGCCTGATCGGTGACCGCCCGAGCGGCAAGGGGGTGCTCGGGCTCCTGATCACCCATCCCGAGCCGATCCGCATCGCCAACATCGACGCGCACCCCGAACGGTACGGATTCCCGGCCCACCACCCGCCGATGCGGTCGTTCCTCGGCGTGCCCATCCGGGTGCGGGACGCGGTCTTCGGGAACCTCTACCTCACCGACAAGATCGGATGGTCGGAGTTCACCGAGGACGACGAGGCCCTCGTCGGCGCCCTGGCCATCGCCGCCGGGCTCGCCATCGACAACGCGCGCCTCCACGAGCAGGTCGCCCACACCGCCGTGTACGCCGACCGCGACCGGCTGGCCCGCGACCTGCACGACTCGATCATCCAGCGCCTGTTCGGTGTCGGCCTGACGCTGCAGGGCGTGGCCTCGAGTGAGCTCTCGCCCTCCAAGGAGCGCCGCATCGTCGGGGCCATCAACGACATCGACGAGACGATCCGGCAGATCCGGACCACGATCTACGGCCTGTCCCTCGTCGACGACCGCGAGACCTCGCGGTCGGTCATCCTCGAGCTCGTGGACGGGCTGCGCGACACCGTCGCGTTCCCCCTGGTGCTCACGTTCGCCGGGGCGGTGGACAGCCAGGTCGACCGCACGATCCTCGACCAGCTCGTGCCGACGCTGCGCGAAGCGGTGACCAACATCGAACGCCATGCGGGGGCGAGCAGGGCGTCCATCCAGGTTTCGGCCGAGGACGGCTGGTGCCGCCTGACGGTGCTCGACGACGGTGTCGGGTTCACGGCGGAGGGCCAGGCCGGGGGATTCGGGCTCACCAACATGCGCCGCCGGGCCGAGAAGCTCCACGGCACCTTCGAGATCGCCCCGAGGGAGGACGGCGGCACGCTCCTCAACTGGGCCGTGCCGCTCGGTTGACGGGCCCCGCGCCAGCCTGACCCGGGCCGGACGACCGGCCCAGGAAGGTGATCCGGCGGGAACGTCCCCATCCCCCCCCGGCCTCGGTGGCGAGCGTTCCGAACCGGTCTGACGGCTCGTTTAGCATCGGGAGCCCGGGGCACCGCAGGCCCGGGAACGAGCCGGTGAGGGCCCACTGGGGGCTGGAGGCTCCGGAGACGGGGGAACGGATGAAGAGCTGCACCTCGGACCATGGGAGCGCCGACCCGGCGTGACGTCGACCTCCGAGCAGCCGTCGACCACTCCGTCGGTCCCCCACGCACCCGGCGAGGTCGCCCCGGGCACGGCCGCGGCGGCCGGCGACGAGGCCGAGGCACCCGATGGCCCGATCCGGCCGCAGCACCTGCGGCGCCTCCGCCACCGGCGCAGGACGAAACTGGTGCTGGCCGTCGTGCTCGTGGTCGTCGCCGTCCTGGTCACCGTGGTGGGCGTGGAGCGGGCCACGCAGCCCGTGGGCCTGCCGGACATCACCACGGTGCGGCACTCGGAGGTCGTGCCCGGGACCGCCCGCACGCCTCCGTGGCCACCCGGCGGCCAGGCTGCGGTGGCCATACCCGCGCTCGGTTACGCCGCACAGTCGGGCCCCGAGACCCCGGTGCCCGTGGCGTCCCTGGCCAAGATGGCCACCGCCGTGGTCATCCTGCGGGACCACCCGATCCCGCCCGGCGCGAGCGGCCCCCTGGTCCCCGTCGACGCCGATGATGCCGCCCAGTTCGGCGTCGACCTGGACAACGATGAAACCACCATCCCGCTCCAGGTGGGCGAGTCGATCACCGAGCTGCAGCTGCTCCAGGCGCTCCTGGTGGCCTCGGCCAACGATGCGGCCTACACCCTGGCCGACTGGGATTCGGGCAGCCAGTCGGCGTTCGTGGCCAAGATGAACGCGCTGGCCGTCTCGCTCCGGGCCTTCCGCACCGACTTCGTCGACTCCAGCGGGTACCAACCCCAGTCGGTCTCCACCGTGAGCGACATGCTGCGGATTGCCGCGGCGGGCATGGCCATCCCCACCTTCGCCGCCCTGGTCGACGAACCCACCGCCACCGTCCCCCTGGCCGGGGTGATCACCAACGTCGTGACCCTGATCGGGACCGATGGGATCATCGGCGTCAAATCCGGCTACACCAGCCAGGCCTCGGGCTGCATGGTCCTGGCGAGCGACCGTTCCATCGACGGGCAGTCGGTCCTGGTCCTGGCCGCCGCCCTCGGCCAGCACGTCCCTCTCCCTCCCGCCCCCGCCCCTCCGTCCGCCCCCGGCGCCCCCGCCACGACCACCACGACGACCAGGGCATCCACGACCACCACGACGACGGTGCCCTACAACCCGCTGGAGGCCGAGTACCCGCTGCTGTACACGGGTCCCATCGTCGAGCGGTTGCTCTATGCGGCCGAGCGGGAGGTCACCGCGGTGACCCTGGCGCGCGCCCGGGCAGGTGATGGCGACGGCGAGCGTCGACTGGGCGGGGTCGGACCGGACGGTTCCGGCCGTCGCCACGGCCAGGGCGACGCTGTTCGCCCTTCCCGGCCAGCACATCGGGGTGCGGCTCGCTCCCCTGCCGCGCCGCACACCGGGTACTGTGCGCGACCAGGTGGAAGCGTCCGGTTCGTCCTCGGTGCCCAGTCGGTGGTGGTGCCGGTGGCCCGTGACGGGGCCGTGGCCCCTCCCGACTGGATGTGGAAGCTCCTACACGGTTGACGCCCCGACCGCCCCGCCCGGGTGGGGCGAGGAGTCCGCCGTGGGCGTACCGGCTAGCCGACGAGCGTCACACCGACTCTCGGAACTCCGCGCCCGCCGCCAGCACCGCCACCCCGTCCATGATGTCGACCACGGGAACGATGGTGAACTCGAGCCACGTCACGAACTTGGAGACGCCGTCCAGTAGGCCGGCCTGATTGTCCGTCTCGATGACCGCGAAGCCGCCGTCGCCGTCCACCCGGCTCAGGAACTCCGACCATTTCTGGTCGGCCGGCGTCTGCCACTTGGCGAACGCGGCCAGGATCGACTTCCCGTCGTCGTGGTTCTGCGCGGCCGATCCGCCGCTGCGCGTCTTCCAACTCATCAGGTATTTCGCCATGAGATTCCGCCTCTCTCGGTGCTTCGTCGGTGACCCCGTCGTCGGGGACACACCGCAAATTGTCGCGCCGATGTCCATCCGGCGCTCGTCCGGCGACGCGAGGCCTGGAGGCAGATGGGGCCCGGTAGTGTCTGGGCATGCGGTCCGGATGCCCCCTCCCCTCCCCCGTGTCGCCGGTCGTCCCCGTCCGTTGATGGGCAGCGAGTCGCTGGACGAGGTCTCCCGGCAGCTCGAGCGGGAGGATCCCGGCCTCGTGGTCGATGCCGTGGAACAGCTGCGGTCCGGGGCCGAGGAGGATCACCGGGCGGGGTCCCCCCGGGGCCGTGCCGTGGTCCGCCGGCTCCGCAGCATGCTCGGCGACCAGCCCGAACTCGGACTGGCCGTGGCCCGTCAGCTCGGCCTGGAGCACATCGCCCTCGACCTCCTGGACGGCAAGCCGGTCGACGGCCTGTCCGGGCTCGCACCCGACGGCACCCCACTTCCGACCAGCCGCCGGCACCGGTCGAGGCGGCGGGGGGCGTGGATACTGGCCGCATCGGGCCTGATCCTGCTGCTCGAGGCCATCGTCGCCGGTGGCATCTCCTCGATCCTGATCTACCTCTGGACGGTGGTCGGACTGGGACTCTTCTTCGTCGGGGGCTACCTGGTCATCTACCGGGACTGAGTGGCGGAGGGCGGGCCCCCCTCGGACCCCCGGGTGGACGCGGGGCACGCGGCACGTGACAAGCCCTTCCGGGACCTTCGACCCTGTCGGCCCACGACCTCCGACCCTGTCGGCTGATCCTCCCCGATGGGAGATTGTGACCATGAGCACCCTGATGACGATCATGGCCACCGACGAGGATCAGGTTCACCTGAGACTGCGCAGTTCGCTGCTCGAGTACCTCGAGCGGAACATCGAGCACCACGATGAGTTCGCCGGGGCGGTCAGGTCCGGCACGGTCCACCGTCGCGACACGATGGAGCGCCTGGCCGGCCTGCTGGCGCAGACGCGATGCCGCCCTCGTGGCCCACCTCGACCTGCTGGCGCGGACGGGCCCGCGCCGGAACGCGCACCACGGCTGAGATCCGCACCCACCGCCGGCCGCCGGGGCCGTAGGAACGGTCGTCGTGCGGAGGGAAACCGTGGGGGTGCCCCACGACGGATGCACGACACGTCCCGTACCCGAACCCGGTAGAACTCCAGAGGACCGTGTGGAGGTTCGAAGGGAGGACGCGGGATGCCGAAGACCTGGTTCATCACCGGAAGCTCGAGAGGGTTCGGACGGGAGATCGCCGAGGCGGCACTGGCACGCGGGGATCGGGTGATCGCCACCGCCCGGAAGCCCGACCAGCTCGAGGACCTCGTGGCAGCACACGACGGCCGGGCCGTGGCCCTTGCACTGGACGTCACGGATCCGGCCGCGGTCAACGAGGTCGTCGGATCAGCGGTCGGATCGTTCGAGTCGTTCGACATCGTGGTCAACAACGCGGGCTACGCCGACAGTGCCGCCATCGAGGAGATGTCAGAAGACAGCTTCCGTCGTCAGATCGAGACGAATCTCTTCGGCGTGGTCAACGTCACCAAGGCAGCGCTGCCTCACTTCCATCGGCAGCGCTCGGGTCACTTCCTCCAGTTCTCCTCGATAGGCGGCCGCGTGGGGGGCACGCCCGGCATGGGCGCCTATCAGACGGCAAAGTTCGCGGTGGAGGGGTTCTCCGAGGTACTGAACGCCGAGGTCACACCGCTCGGCATCAAGGTGACGATCGTCGAGCCGGGAGGATTCCGGACGGACTGGGGTGGCTCGTCGATGCACACGGCGCCGGTGGGGGCGGACTACGAGGAGACGGTCGGTGCCATGAACAGGTTCCGGGAGTCGACCGTCGACACCTGGCGTGGGGATCCGGCGCGGGCTGCCCGCATCATCCTCGACGTGGTCGATCTCGACGAGCCTCCGCTGCGTCTGTTGCTCGGAGCCGGTGCGGTGGCGTCGGCCGAGCGGTCGTCCCGGGAACGAGCCGCCGAAGCCGAGACATGGGCCGAGGAGAGCAGGTCGGCAGACTTTCCCGAAGGTGAGTAGAGCGGGTGCTCGGCCGAACCTCGGAGCTCCGCCTAGGAGTCGTTGCGGGGCGTCGACACCTGGTTGATGGTCTCGAGTGCGAGGACCGTCTCGCGGTGCGCCTGCCGCTCCTCGTCCAACTTGCGGCGGGTGACGAACAGGGCGCCGCCCAGGCTGACGAGTGAGGTACCGACGATCCACCGGAGAGGGCGCATGTCACAAGGGTAGCCCCGGGCTCGCGGGGTTCGTTCCGGGGCTGTTTGCCGACCGTCGCGTGGGTGCGCTCGGCAATCCCGGGTCGCACCGGAGCCTTCCACTCGCGTTACAAGGTGAGGCGTCCCTCTTGGCACCGTGGCCGGCCGGGTCCAAGATGGCGGAAGGAACCTGCGGACGGACTGGGGCGTGATGCTGGTGAGCGGATACGAGTCGTTGGTCCGACGGACCTATCGGGATTTCGAGTCGGGTGACCTGGATCTGCTGAGGGTGGTCATGGCCGACGACGTGGTGTGGCATGAACCTGGGCGCAGCGCGGTCGCCGGTGACTACAAGGGTCCGGAAGAGGTGCTCGGCTTCCTCCGCCAGCTGAGGGAAGGGACCGACGGCACGTTCAGGATCGAGGTTCTGGACGTGCTCGGTGAGCCCGAGCGTGCGGTGGTCTTCCAACGGGAGACCGCCACCAGGCGAGGTAGGTCGTTGGACGTGATCGTGGCCGTCGAGTTCGAGATCCACAACGAGAAGGTCACCGAGGCCACCGCCTACCACAACGACCCCTATACGTTCGACGAGTTCTGGGCGGAGGACTCGGGCGACGCGGACGACATGGACGACATCAAGGCGGAGCTGGAGTCCTCGGTTCGTGAGGTGGGTGTCGGGCCCTTCCCCGAGTGACGCGGCTGTCAGGACCTCAGGTGGATGACGGTCGACCAGTTATCGCCGCCTCGCAGGCCGCCGGGTGGCAGTCGGGGTTCTGACAGCCTCAGTCCTCCAGCCCGTGGATGTATCGGGAGACCAGTTGCCGGGAGACCCCCCATGTCTCGCTCACGGTCTTGGCAGGCACTCCGCTGGCGATTTCGGCTCGCATCAAGGAGATCCGTGAGGCACGCCGCGCCGTTTCGAACTCCTCCATCGCCGTGGTGATGGCCCGTCGGGTCTCCGCGACATCTCCCGCGGCCAGAGCCTCACCGACGCTCGATCCTTCCTGCAGCCGGTCGAGCACCGTCCGGTACGCCCGCAACGTGCGATCGAGTTGGTCCGCGCAGCGCTGACCAGATTCGATCAACGCCTCGAGGTTGGTGATCGCCTCTTCCTGCTGAGTCGCCATTCAACCACCCTAGGCCACGGTGGTCCGGTCCTCTGGTGGACCAACACTCGATGCCCCTCGAGCCGAGAACCACCAACATCCCTCCATCGGCGCCGTAATCTACTGCCCGCCGGCCGTCCGTCACTGGATCCTGGGCCTGGACTACGGACCTGATGTCATGGATGTTCCTGTCCACCACCCTCCATCAAGTGAGCTGTCCGGTCGGGTGTGCTCTCAGCACATTCACAGATTGGCTCGCTACCTTTCCGTCGCCGGACCCGTTGAGCAGTAGGTCCCGCCACCCATTGCTCCGGGTCCGGCAAATGTGCCGATGCTGGGCATCGGGAGGGAGTCCGTCACCGCGAGGCCACGGTCGACCTTGCTCCTACTTGAAGAACCTCACCAGCTCGGTGTTCACCTCGTCGGCGTGCGTCCAGCACAGGCCGTGCGGCGCGCCCTCGACCGCGACGTATTCGCTGCCGCTGATTGCCTGATGGGTCAGCGGACCGCACGCGTCGATGGGCAGGATGCGATCGGCGGTCCCGTGCATCACGAGCACCGGGATGTCGATCTTGGGAAGGTCCGACCGGAAATCCGTGTGCCATGTGGCAACACAGGCAATCGTCCCGGCCGGCGAGGCGCTGACGGCGGTGTCCCACGAGTCGCGGACCGCTTCCTTGCTGATCCGGCTCCCGAGGTTCTCGTCGAGGTTGTAGAAGTTCTTGTTCCATTCGGTGAAGTAGGCCAGGCGGTCGGCCCTCAGCCCGCTCTCGATCTCGTCGAAGACCTCCTGGGGGACCCCGGCGGGCGTCTCCGGTGTCTTGAGCAGATACGGCGGTACGCCCGACACGATGGCGGCCTTGCGCACCCGGTCGCTCCCGTAGGCCCCGAGGTAGCGGGCGACCTCGCCTCCGCCCATCGAGTGACCCGCCATGTCGACGTCGCGCAGGTCGAGGAAGTTCACGAGCGCGGCGAGGTCGGCGGCGAAGGTGTCGTAGTCGTAGCCGACCGTGGGCTGGCTCGACTTGCCGAACCCCCTCCGGTCGTACGTGATCACTCGATGACCGGCCGCGAGGAGCGCCCGTTCCTGACGCTCCCAGGCACGGCCACTGAGGGGGAACCCGTGGATGAGGACCACGGGGCTCCCCGAACCATGGTCCTCGTAGTAGAGCTCGATGGGCATGGTGTTCTCTGAACCGACCTTCACGTAGGGCATGAGTCACTCCTTGTCGCAATCGGGCCTCGGCAGGCGAGGCGCAACACCTGGTAACGGGAGGGCTCGCGCCCGGCGGTCACACAGGGATGCGCTCTCCGCCGTTCATGCTGTTCGGATCTGAGCGCCCGGTCATCAGTCATTTGACCCTCGGCCAGGTTGCGATCACGGGATGACGAACACGGGTTCGGCACCGTGCTCGGTGGGATCCGAGGCTGGCCACCGTGTCGGGCCTGCACCCGATCAGTCATATGACCGATGACGGCGCCCGGCCGACCTGACGATGATTGGGTGGTTGCGGCCGTCCGCCTACCTGCGGCAGGCTCGCACCAGGTGGTCCGAGAGGAGGCGATCATGCCAGCAGTCAACGTTCCCGACTGGTCGAGTCTCGCCAGGATCGGCGGGCCCACGAAGGGCGACAGCGAACCGCGACCGGTGGTCGCCGTCTCGACGGCGCCGAAGGGGTTCGAGGGCGAGGGGTTTCCCGTCCGAAGAGCGTTCGCCGGGATCAGCCTCACCGCACTCGATCCGTTCGTCCACATGGACCAGATGGGAGAGGTCGAGTACGCCCCCGGTGAACCGAAGGGCACACCGTGGCATCCGCACCGTGGATTCGAAACCGTGACCTACATGATCGACGGCACGTTCGCACATCAGGATTCGAAGGGCGGGGGCGGGCTGATCACGGACGGCGCCACCCAGTGGATGACGGCTGGATCGGGCATTCTCCACATCGAGACGCCACCTGCGGAGCTCGTGGAATCGGGTGGTCTGTTCCACGGAATCCAACTGTGGGTGAATCTCCCGGCCAGGATGAAGTGGATCCCCCCGGCCTATCAGCCACTCGAAGCGAACGACGTGGGACTCGCCACGTCGCCCGACGCCGGCGCCCTCGTGCGGGTGATCGCAGGAGACATCGACGGAGTCGCCGGGCCGGGCTCGACCCACACCCCGATCGCCCTCGCGCACGCCTCGTTGGCCCCCGGGGCGATGCTCGAGTTGCCGTGGCGCCCGCAGTTCAACGCGCTGGCCTACGTGCTCGCCGGAACTGGCGTGGTCGGACCCGACGCCCGACCGATCGGGACCGGCCAGCTCGCCGTCTTCGGCCCGGGCGACCGGGTGCTGCTCCGGGCTGCCGATCGGCTCGACTCGAGCTCGGCGAACCTGGAGGTGCTCCTTCTTGGCGGAGAGCCCATAGGCGAGCATGTGGAGCACTACGGCCCGTTCGTGATGAATTCCCGGGCCGAGATCGGCCAGGCACTCGAGGACTTCGAGGCGGGCCGACTCGGTCGGATTCCCGAGAATGCGTTGATGCCGCACGTGCCCGATCCGGCCCCCGTCCGTACGGAGCGAACAGGGATCTGAGGCGACCATAGGTTGGCGTCCGCCGGGGAGTCCTATCCCCGGTGGTCGTGCCCACGAGAGGTGAGTGCGTCCCGCAGTGCCGCCCGAGTGGTGATGCCGAGCTTCGGGAACATGCGGTAGAGGTGTGCTCCTACCGTCCTGGGCGAAATGTAGAGCCGCTCGCCGATCTCCTTGTTGGTGAGGCCCCGCGCGGCAAGGGAGGCGACTTGGAACTCCTGGGCGGTCAGCGTCTGTCCCCGATCCGGATCAGCCGGTCGTCTGGCGGCCCCGGTGGCCCGTAACTCGGCAATGGCGCGCTCTGACCAGGGCTTGGCTTCGAGCGCGTCGAACGTCGTCAGCGCCGAGCTCAGGTGGGCTCTCGCCTGGGTGATGGCGCGGCTCCGCCGGAGATGCTCACCGAAGGCCAACTCCACCCGCGCCAGCTCGAAGGGCCACTGATCGGCGCCACGGAGGAGGACGGCTCGCTCGTACAGCTCCGTCGCGCACGGGGCTGCCGCCACCATCGCCTGCGCTCCGGCGACGACCAGGGCGAGTCTCGACGACACCGACTGGAGGTGGGCCCGCTCCATGGACCGGACGTGAGCGGCCGCCTCCCTCCGATGGCCGCTCCGTACCGAAGCTTCGACATGACCGAGGAGCGCATAGCCGGCATACGGGACACGGGTCGGGAGGTGGCCGGTCGGGGTGATGCTGATCGCACACTGGTAGGCCGTCTCGAAATCGCCACGCCCGAGGGCTGTCTCGTGCAGGACCAGGCTCCGAAATGCCCGGCAGGCTCCGACCCGGCGCGGCACCGCCCAACGCATGATCTCGTCGGTCATCCGGTGCGCGGTCTTCTCGTCGCCTCGGAGTGCCGCAAGCTGTGCCTTGATCTGGCGTACGTACCAACCCAACGCGTCGTATCCGGTCCGATCACAGAGGTGGACGCCCTCGTCCGAGAGCCGGTCGGCTTCGTCCCACCGTCCAGTGAGGAGATAGTCCGTCGCAAGCAACGTCAGCGCGGTGATGATCAGGGCGGATGAACCGGTAGCGGGCCGATCGCGGAGAAGGTGCCACAGCACCCGGCGACAGTCGGGCAGTCGGTCCACGCCTGTGCTCGCGACGGCTACCCACACTGCGTGCATGGGGTCCGTCTGCTCATCGAGACTGGTGATCGTCGAATCGAGGCACCTCAGCACCTCGGGTGACGCGTGACAGGGATCCGCGACCAGCGAACTCGTCAGGTTCAGCGTGATCGGAAGCGGCGGCGGAAGGTGCGATAGCACCGTGCGATACGCATCCCACAGCTCCGGTCGTCCACCCATGCTGCAGAGCTGCTCCAGGCAGTGGAGGGCTGCCACCACCGAGCGCTCGTCGGGTCGAGGATTCGTCAACTCCCTCTCGATGGATCGCACCAGGGAGCGGTGGGAGCCGTCGACGTCGCCATGGCCACCATCCAAGGTCCGGGCGTTGGCGGTGGCCACGTCGAGGGGTCTCGACGGCCGACCATTCGGTGCGCGCAGGAGCCGCAGCTCTCTGTCCCGCGCCCCGGCACAGGGCCGTACGGTCTGCAATGCCTGCTTCTGTCGACCCATGCGTGCAGCCCTCACGTCCGTTCAAGGTGACTCGACTACCGGTGCCCCTCTCTGCGTCGCCGTGCAGCAGATGGACGCGGTCCCACTATGCAGACCACGGCCAGATCACGTAACGGTCCATCGCCCAAACGATGAACCGTCGGGCTCGGACGCGCAGTGGACCGTGGAGCGACGCGACGCGATCGAACGGAGTTGGTTCGCCGACCTGGTCGTGGCAGGTCACGCCCGCCGCCATTGGATGCGCCCTCGAACTCCGCCTCGCGAATCATCGCGATCACCGCCCATCCGACTCGAAACCGTGCGCCAGTGCCGGAGCGCCGCCTCTACCGCGTGGTCCTTCGTGATCTCGCGCCAGCCGAATTTAGGCGAGGCTCAGGCGGCGGTCCATTGCAATCCGGTGACGGAACGCAGTATCGGCGGGCGATCTGCCAGTGGCGCCCGGAAACGGAGCGGCTGTTGGAGGCTGAGCTCCGTCCCCGATCGGTGCGAGTCGCACCGGCGAGCCCGCGCTCTGCGGCGGGTGCACCGACCGCCTGTCTGGGCTAGGACCCCACGTTCTCCACCTGGACCGGGACGAGGCTCCCGAACCCACCGTTGCCGAGCTCACCCTCGTCGCCGTATCCCCAGCAGTCCGCCTCACCGGAGGTCATGAGGGCACAGATCGTGCCCGTCGCAGATGCGGCCAGAGACGTCACCCCCGTCCCGGTGAGTCCGGTCACCTGGACCGGTGCGGAGGAGTCCGAACCACCGTTTCCAAGCTCGCCTTCCGTGCCGGACCCCCAACAGTCCACCCCGCCGGAGGTGAGGAGGGCGCAGAACGTGTTGTCAACAGCCGATATTGCGAAGCCGCCGGGGGCAGCCACGGAGGCAACCCCTGCGAGCGATCCGGTTCCCCCGACACCGACCACCTGGACCGGCGAAGCGCTCGCCGACGGGGGCAGGCCGTTCCCGAGGGCGCCATTGAAGTCGTTGCCCCAGCAGTCCACCCCGCCCGAAGCAAGGAGTGCGCAGATCGTGCCGTCGACGGAACCGGTGAGGGCCACGACACCGGAGAGGGTGCCGGTAGTGCCGACGCCGACGACCGACATCGGCGTTGCGCTGTTCCGGGGAGATCCGCTCCCGATCTGGCCGTAGTCGCCTTCCCCCCAACAGTCGACCCCGCCGGAGGAGAGGAGGGCGCAGAACGTCTCCGGATTGCCAGCGGTGACGAGCGAGCCCGCACCGTCGAGTATCCCTGTTCCTCCGACCCCGACGACCTGGACCGGGGTCGCACTGCCGTACATGCCGCTGCTGCCGTAGATGATGCCATTTCCGAGTTCGCCCTCACCGCCTTCTCCCCAGCAATCCACCCCACCGGTGGTCAGGAGAGCACAGATCGTGTCGTCACCGGCGACGAGGGAGGACACCCCGGAGAGGGTGCCGGTGTCGTCGATGTCGACGACCTGGACCGGTGCGGTGCTGTAGCCCGGATCGGTGACATACGGTGCGGAAGTCGACCCGTTCCCGAGGTCGCCGTAAAACCGGCCATCACCCCAGCAATCCACCCCGCCTGACCCGAGGACGGCGCAGAACGTGCCGAACTGTGTGGCCGCGAGGGAGGTCACTCCGGTGAGAAGGCCTGTTCCTCCGACCCCGACGACCTGGACCGGCGCAGCGCTGCTCGTGATCGAGTCGTTCCCGAGCTGGCCTTGGTCGTCTTCCCCCCAGCAGTCGACCCCGCCCGAATCGAGGAGAGCGCAGATCGTATTCGGCCCAACGGCCCAGTTGGATGCCACCAGGGAGATGACGCCAGAGAGGAGCCCTGTTCCTCCGACCCCGACGACCTGGACCGGGGTCGGGCTGCCGGTGTCGTTGCTGAGAAAGGTGCCGTTTCCGAGTTCGCCCTCGCTCCCGAGCCCCCAGCAGTCCACTCCACCCGATGTGAGGAGAGCGCACGGGGTGGATCCCGAGACCACCTGCGCCACTCCGGTGAGCGGAGGGGCGACACCTCCGGCGCCCGGAATAACGCTGAGCAGCTCTTTCGCCCTCGCGACCCCACCTCCACCCTTGGCGGTGAGAGTCACCTTGTACTTGACCGGCTTCTTGGCCGGGAAATACCGGGGAAACACTAGGGACGCCTTAACGATCCCGCCCGAACAGGCAATCACGGACAACGCCCCCGTGACACTCGGGTTCACGGACAGCGAGCAGGTCGTGGCGTTCTGCACTGTCGCGTCAACGGTGACCACCCCGCCGAATGTGGTGACGGTTGTCGGAGAAGCGGTAAGGGCGACCAATGGCTTGGGGGGCTTGACCTTGGTGGCTCCGGCCGGCACAGCCAATGCGAGGCTGCCCCATGTCACCCCGACGCAAATAATGGTCGCCATCAGGGCCCGTTTGGCCGTAGTCACGCCGGGCACATGAGCACGCAAGATCTCCCCCGATCGTCAGGCACCGTAGCGAGCCGACCATCCAGGTTTTAACATGAACACTGTCTCCTGTCATCCGGACAAGTTCGTGATCCCAACGGGCAAGGCGACCGATCCGGTAATGAGCAAATCGACCTGCCGGCGATGTCCCACACGGCTGATGCCACGCCGGCTGGTCAGTTGTAGTTCGCCTCGAGATCCCGAGCCTCGTGGACGAGAGTGTCCACATCCTCGCGATCGATGCCCCAGACCCGAGATATCTCTCGTGGGTCCATGTCATTGGCGAGGCAGTGGGCCACCAGCAGCACGCGGAACCGATGCCTGGTGATCGCCAGGAGGCGCCAGGTCTCGTCGAGGTCCTCCCTGCGTTCCTTGACCCCGGTGGCGGACAGTGCCTCGAGAACGTCCGCCCCCAATCTGAGGGATTCGACCCCTCCGAGGATCGAACGCTCGACGCTGCTCATTGCCTCACGTACGTTCGCGCAGGCATCCACCACGTCGAGCCAGGCGGCAATCACGGACTCCCGGGTAAAAGGCACGCCACCATGCTACGAGTCCGACCGTTACGACAGATCCAATGGTGCTCGAGAGAGATCGGAGCGGGCCGTTGAACGCGAAGACCCCGCCGTCGGCCGCGACCAGAGCACCTCCGTCACTCCGGCTTCCCCACCCAGTTCCGATGCGCCGATCAGGTGGCCTTTGCCGTTATCTCCTTGCCGGCAGGGCTGAGCACGTACCACAACCCGCCGGTGCTGTTGATGCCCTGGCCGGTGGCCTGACCCGGTACCGAGTCCCCTTGCCAGAGGTACAGGGGCCACCCGTTGTAGGTGACCTGCAGTGTGCCGTCGGTACGCTTGGTGCTGCCCAGGAGCCCGGGTTCCACCCCGGGACCGTAGACGGGGGCATCGGTACCGGTGAGGAGAAGCGGAGGCCACGCCGAAGCGCACGCGCCGTAGCAGGTCGACACCCCGGACTGCTTGTCCGGGACGAAGAGGTAGAGGGTGAAGCCGTTGCCGGCCACGAGGACCGTGCCGAGACCGGGCACGGTGCCGGTCTTGACCTCGTAGAGGGGCGCGGTCCCCGAGGTGGGTGCGGGTACGGCTGCCAAACCGGTCGTGGTGGTGCTCGACGCCGCGGTCGTGGTGGTCGTCGACGATATCGTCGTGGTCGGGCTGGACGAGTTGCTGCTGCACGCGGCCAATCCGGGGCCGAGGGCGATCAGGACCGCGGCGATCAACAGGCCGGTCCGGTGCCGCTCTCCCCGGCTTCGGGAGAGTCGACCTACGGCAGCCTCGGTCGGCTCGACGATGGTGCGCAGGAACATGGGCAGTCCTTCTCGCGGGGGTTCAGTTCGACCGGTCTGCCGCCGACAACGTCGCGGAGGAAGATCCGGCGGGCGGGGTGTGGTGGCCGCTGTGGCCATATGCGTTGCCGTGGCCGGTCCAGTTGGTGGGGGCGTCCGGATCGACGGGCACCGTGGAGATGAGACCGAGGCACATCTCATCGGAGGAACCGTCGCCCCACACCACATACCGAGGGGGAAGCTTGCGTAGCTGGGGTAGTTGCTCGCGGAGCTCGGGGTTGTAGGTGCAGCTCACCTCGATGTTGTCGCCCGGGACGACCTTGACCCAGTGGGCCAGGTCGTAGCCCCGCTGGTAGTGGAAGTTGAAGTCGGGCACGTCGAGGAGGGTCTTCTGGGTTGGCGTCCCCGGATTGAGGATGATGCGCATACTGACTCCGGTCAGATGCATGTGCGCGGCGAGCCGGACGACATACCCGGATTGGTAGACCGGCCAGGTGCACTGGGTCGTGTCGCTGGTCGGTGGGTCGACCGGATTGCGCCCGCAGACGCTCTCGATGAGGTTGTCGAAGGTCACGGCACTCTCTCCGAACCGCTGGGCCAGGTAGGCCATGGCCGCCGGTCGGCTGCACAATGGACCGGTGACCCCGGAGGGGCAGCCGTAGTCGGGTGGCGCGATGTCGATGGTCTGGCTCTCCGGGCGCAGATGCGCGGCGGCCGGCACCGTTTTCAGCTGCAGCCACGGCTTGTCCGGCTTGTCCCCGACCAGGCCGTTGAAGTGGACCTGCATGATGACCATGCTTCCGGCCGGCAGTGGGGTCCCGGTCGTCAGGGGCTCATTGTCCATTCCGGCGCCAGGGGCCCACGCGCTGAGCCACGGAAATTCGCCCAGCCCGGCCAAGCTGTTCCCGTCGAGGGGGGACTCGCCGAAACAGCTCCAGCCCTTGTCCCCCGGGTTGATCGATTCAGCCGTTGCGACTTCGTCGGGCGGCACGAGGAAGAGGATGGCGTGGTGCACCTCGACGCTGGCGGGACCCGAGCCAGGGTGGAACTCCGACGCCACGATGTAGGAGTTCTTGGTGACGTGGGGATTCAGCAGGATGCAGTGGTAGTCGTCGGTGCTGCCCTTGGCGAACACCGGCTTGTACGCATGTGGCATGTTCAAGGTAATGGTGGACACCGGTTGACCGTCGATCCGCTGCGTGCTGGCTTGTGCCGACGGGCCGGACAGCACGATCCCGAGGCCGGACGCAACCAGGGCCACCACGACGGCCAGCCCCACCGCCACTCGCGATCGTCGGGTCATGACTGCTCTGCGTCGGATGTCGTCCACGGTCGCTCCCCACACTGCCGGCTGTCAGGGTCAGCAGGGGCGGCCCGGGACCGTTGATCAAACAGCGCCCCCAATCCCCATCCCCCGTACCCCGTCACCGGGGCTCACACAAACCTACCCCTGGTTGCAAGCGAAATGGCGGCGGCCGCTCGCATTTATCCATGACCATCGCCGGTAGCAGTGGCCCGGCAGGGAGAGCGGCTCGTCAATTGTCGGGTCCGCACATCGATAGAGGTACGCCGTTCCCCTTGGACGGCGTCGGGTGACTCGCGGTGGCGCCGACGCGGGACCGGCCGGAGATGCCACGATGCAATGGAGATCTATCGCAACGAGGAGTCCGCGATGCTGTTCTGGTGGTGTGCCTTCGGCGTGGTACTGGCGGTGATCTACATGGTCACGTACACCCTGCTGCGAACCTCAGGTGACGGTCGACCGTGGTACCGGAGGCTCCGGCGGCCTGAGCGCCGGTAGCGTCGCCTGGGACCGAGGGCGGTCACCACTGAGCCCGTCGGAAAGCGACGGCAGATCGTTGGTGTCGGAGGGGGGACTCCGACCCTCCGCAGTGGGAGGATTCCCACAGCGATTCGGCGCCATGGTGTCTCCTCTCGGTCGGTAGCGTCCTGACTCTACCGACGGCCCGTGATCAGCCACTCCGGGCACCCCGGCGGGCACACGGCCGGCGACGCCGCGACACCGGCTCACGTCCGTCGCACCGTCTCACCCAGCAACGGCGAACCCCCGGTCGGCGATCGCGGTGACAGGCGGTGACGGAGCGGACGAGCCAGGAAGACCGCTTGGCCGGATTCAGCATGGGAGCGGACGACTACCTCGCCAAGCCCTCCAGTGTGGAGGAATTCGACCTCTGCGTTGGGATCATGCTCCGCCGGGTTGGAACGTGCCAGCGCTCCTCCGTGCTTCGGGCCGAAGAGATCGAACTCGACGAGGGTGCACGCGTCGCCCCAACTCCGGATCGGTCATCAGTTTGTCGCCCACGGAGTACCGACAGCCGAGTACCGGCAGCCGAGTACCGACAGCTCAACTACCTCATGGAGTACGAGGGGCTGGCATTTAGCCCTCCCTCTTCACGCCGCCATTCGCCGGTGGCCTGATGCCGTCATTCCGATGGGGTGAACGTGTGGGCCGGCCATTGCGGCTCCGTGGAAGCGACACCGCTGTCCATTTGGCCATCTGGCGGGGTCGCAAGTGACCAGAGACATGGGTCGAGGCGCGCGTCGTCAACCTGGTCCCGCGTGACGGGGGTGCGCGGCGTCGGTCAGGTGATGAGGGCGATGCGTTGGTAGGCATCGAGGAGCACCTGGGTGGTCGGCCAGCCGTCGATGATCCGCACGACGCTCTGGCGTGCCCGGTGCACGAGCCGTCCCGGAGCGTGGAAGATCCCCCAGCGGAGTGCCTTGGGTCGGGCGTCGGTCCAGGATCCGTCGAAGCACAGCAGCTGGAACCACCGCACGAGGTCGGCGGCCAGGGCGACGGTCATCAGCCAGGTGGTGTTGGCCTCGAAGCCGGCGAAGGGGAACCGGCACAGGCCCGAGTCCTTCAATCGCTGGATGTGGGACTCGACGTGGGCGTGGGCCCGCATGGTGGCATCCAGCGCTCTCGGGTCGCCGTCCTGGTCGGTGTAGAACCCCCAGTAGCGGTAGTCGAGACTCGGGAACAGGCTGCGCTGGGCCCCGGGGTGGAGGGGTTCACGTCGGATGATCAGCCGGGTTCGGGAGGGGAACTTGGCTCCGTCGATCAGGCTGGTCAGCTCGGCCACCGCTGCTCCCTCCTTCAACTCGCCGTCCTGGGCGAGGGCGGGAAGCCACACCTCTTCGATCCCGATGGCGTCGAAGATGGCGGCGGCCCTCTGTGTCAACCTTCAGTGAGGCAGATCGAGCTGCTGATTCATTGAACTGAGGGCGGGGAAACGAGCCCCGAAATGACCACGACAATCAACCACCTTGACGACACGCGCCATCATGCTGGTGGGATGGACGACACCACTGACCCGGACCCCGAGGTCCCCGAACGGGCCCGAGGACCACGGCGGTTCCCCGCCGCCTACAAGGCGAGGATCCTCGCCGAGTACGACACCCTCGGGAAGGCCGAGAAGGGAGCGCTCCTCCGTCGGGAGGGTCTCTACTCGTCGCTCCTCACCGAGTGGCGCCGCCAGCGCGACCGGGGAGCCGAGGAGGCGCTGGCCCGACCGGCCGGTCGCCAGTCCGCCGATCCCCGGGACAAGGAGATCGCCCGACTCAAGCAACGGACGGAGCGGCTCGAGTCCGAGCTGGGCAAGGCCCGCAAGGTCATCGAGGTCCAGGGAAAACTCTCGGCGTTGTTGGAGGAGCTCGCCACCGACAGCGCGGCAGGACGAGAGAGGCGAGACCAGGTGATCGACGAGGCCATCGACGAACTGACCCCCGTGGTCGGGGTTCGGGCCGCGTGTCACGCCCTCGGTGAGAGCCGGGCCCGCCACTACCGCCGGCATCGCAAGAGCCCGGCACCGCCCCGCCCCGAACGGGTGGCGACACCCCAGCCCCGGGCGCTGACCGACGTCGAGCGCAAGGAGATCCGCACGGTTCTGAACAGCCCCGACCACGTCGACGAGGCGCCGGCGACGGTCTATGCCAAGCTCCTCGACGAAGGCGTCTACCTGGCGTCGGTGCCCACCATGTACCGGATCCTGCGCGAGCACGACGAAGTCGGCGACCGACGACGCCATGCCACCCATCCGGCCCGGATGAAGCCCGAGTTGGTGGCCACCCGGCCCAACGAGATCTACTCGTGGGACATCACCAAGCTGCACGGACCAGCCAAGTGGACCTACTACTACCTGTACACGATCATCGACATCTACAGCCGCTACGTGCCCGGGTGGATGCTGGCCCGAGCCGAGCGGGCCAGCCTGGCCGAGGCCCTGATGGCCGAGACCATCGAGAAGCAGGGCATCGGTGCGGGCGAGCTGACCATCCACTCCGACCGGGGGTCACCGATGATCGCCAAGCCGGTCGCCCACTTGTTGGCCGACCTGGGCGTCACCAAGTCCCACAGCCGACCCCACGTGAGTAACGACAACCCCTACTCGGAGAGCCACTTCCGGACCCTCTGTACCCACCAGCACATCCGCTGCAATCACCTGGGCGAGAAGGTCGGCGTTCACATCCATAAGGCCGCGCAACACCCCGAACTCCCATGCGACCCCGGCCACGTACCCGCCGGCAAAGACAACGCCACCTCTCATAGGCACGCGGGAGCCACCGTGGCCGCGCAGATCACCAGCGGCACGGCGCTCGACACCCTCTACGCCGCGCAACTGAGTAAGACATCCGCCGAGATCGCGGTAGATGTCGACATGCCCGAACTCATGGCGAGATTGGCCAAAATCGCCCAGACTGCGGACTCCGCCACCGACATTGTGCGTCAGATCGGTGCACTGGCCCTCGCCACACAGACGACTGTCGATGAACTTCCACCCGCACTCCCGCTGCGCTCGCCGGACGCGAATTGGGCCGAACTCGCGCTCCTGACCTCGAATGGTTCGCCAGGTGACCAGCCGTGGGTATCCGACGCGCCGAGGGTGACGGCAAACCCTTCATCCACCCCCGGCGGAGACGAGGAGAAGGGATCACACCCAACATGAGACAGTCGACCATGCAGGCACAGGCAGGTGGCCAGGCGGTCAAAGGAGCAGCCGCAGAAGTGGGCACGCCGTCACTGACGCAGGTGCAGCACCTGGCCAGGTATGCCGCTCATGCCGCCTTCGAGGATCTCTCGCCCGCGTCGCGCACACAGCTACCGATCCACATCCTCGACTCGCTCGGGTGCTGCATCGCCGCCCTTGGGGCGGCCCCCGTCCAAGCCTGCCGACAGCAAGTCACGGAATTCGGAGGGACCGGGCCGTGTGCGTTGATCGGGGGTGGCAACGCAAATCCGGTGTACGCGGCGTTCTGGCACACCGCCCTCGTGCGCTATGTCGACTTCATGGACAATTTCCTAGCCCCGACCGAGACCTGCCACACAGCAGACAACTTCGGCGTGGCGCTGACGGCTGCCGACTACGCGGGCGGGAGCGGGCGCGATCTGCTGCTGGGCGTGGCGTTGGCCTACACCGTGCAGTCGCAGTTCGTCGACCACGGAAACTTCATGACGGCCGGTTTCGACCACACTGCGCAGCTCGCCTTCTCGCACAGCGCCGCAGCAGGCCGACTGCTTGGCTTCACCGAACAGCAGATCAGCAACGCCATCGCAATGGCGGCCAGCAGCGATGCGTCGTTCGCCGTCATCCGAGCCAAGCCACTGACGCAGTGGAAGGGTCTTGCCTCGGCGCAATCGGCGCTTGGCGCAATGAACACGCTGTTTCTCGCCCATCGCGGCATCCAGGGTCCATTGGATGTTCTCGAGGGACCGAACGGCATCGACCATCTGCTGCGCATGCAGGTGCACATCGATTGGGAAGACGAAGGCTACGAAGGGGTTGTCGAGAGTTCGATCAAGAAATACAACGCGCAGATTCACACGCAATCGGCCATCCACTGCATGATCGAACTGGCCAAGCGAGATTCGTTCGATCCCGGCAAGGTGGCTTCGATCGAGGCGGATGTCACCCGGATCGCCTATGACTTCACCGGCGGCGGTCTGTACGGACTGGACGGAGTGGTGGAGACCAAGGAGCAGGCTGATCACAGTCTTGCGTATCTGCTGTCGGTAGCCGTGCTTGATGGCAACGTCATGCCCGAGCAGTTTGTGTCGGATCGCATCATGCGATCCGACGTGCAGAGCCTCCTGAAGAAGATCTCGATCAAGCCGAACCACGAGTACACGAGGGAGTACCCGCGGAAGATGCCGGCGAAGATCATTGTTCGTCTGCAGGACGGGACGACGTATGAGCATGAGGTGCAGGACTACCCGGGCCTCGCTTCTCATCCGTTTTCGTGGGAAGACGCAGTCGAGAAATTTGATTGCCTCGTCACCGGTCGCATTGACGCCGCGCTGTCTCGCGAGATCAAGGAGGCGGTCCGCGCGCTAGAGGACATCCAGGTCAAGGATCTGATGGAGTTGCTCGGTCGCGTGCAGGTGGTGCACGACCAGGTCTCTACTGACGATTGAACGAGGCTGAAGCCATGCAGGAATTCTGCGCAAGCCCAAGACTCAGGCGGTAGACGCCCCCCTGGCAAGGATGGCGGTCAGAGCACTAGCCCTCCCTCTTCACGCCGCCATTCGTCGGTGACCTGATGCCGTCATTCCGATGGGGTGAACGTGTGGGCCGGTCATTGCGGCTCCGTGGAAGCGACACCGCTGTCCATTTGGCCATCTGGCGGGGTCGCAAGTGACCAGAGACATGGGTCGAGGCGCGCGTCGTCAACCTGGTCCCGCGTGACGGGGGTGCGCGGCGTCGGTCAGGTGATGAGGGCGATGCGTTGGTAGGCATCGAGGAGCACCTGGGTGGTCGGCCAGCCGTCGATGATCCGCACGACGCTCTGGCGTGCCCGGTGCACGAGCCGTCCCGGAGCGTGGAAGATCCCCCAGCGGAGTGCCTTGGGTCGGGCGTCGGTCCAGGATCCGTCGAAGCACAGCAGCTGGAACCACCGCACGAGGTCGGCGGCCAGGGCGACGGTCATCAGCCAGGTGGTGTTGGCCTCGAAGCCGGCGAAGGGGAACCGGCACAGGCCCGAGTCCTTCAATCGCTGGATGTGGGACTCGACGTGGGCGTGGGCCCGCATGGTGGCATCCAGCGCTCTCGGGTCGCCGTCCTGGTCGGTGTAGAACCCCCAGTAGCGGTAGTCGAGACTCGGGAACAGGCTGCGCTGGGCCCCGGGGTGGAGGGGTTCACGTCGGATGATCAGCCGGGTTCGGGAGGGGAACTTGGCTCCGTCGATCAGGCTGGTCAGCTCGGCCACCGCTGCTCCCTCCTTCAACTCGCCGTCCTGGGCGAGGGCGGGAAGCCACACCTCTTCGATCCCGATGGCGTCGAAGATGGCGGCGGTGACCTGGGCGTTCCTCCGGGCAGACACGTAGAACCCCACGTTGCGGGCACGGCAGGCCGCAAGGAAGTCCTCGGTGCACCCGGCCGAGTCGGCCCGCATGATGACGTCGCGCTGCACGAGGTCGGAGTGGTCACCTTCGTGGTGGCCCGCCGCGATAAGGGCCGGCAACTGGGCGATGGCGTCGTCGAGCACGGTGATGTGATCAGCGACGGTGTTGGCACCGGCGTTTCCCGGGCGCAGCAGTGCCGACAGCGTCTCACCCGTCGCGTCCGCAAAGCAGAACAGCGGATGGAAGCCGAAGCCGCCCTTGAAGGTCGGTGCGGTCTGCTCCTTGTGCTCCGAGTGGATCTCGACCAGGGAGGCGTCGATGTCCAAGAGGACGGGGTCGGTCCCCGTCGTCGACGAGCGAGACCACACCTCGGCTCGGATCTCCGCCATCGCTTCGGCGATCCCGGAACGAGTCGACGCCGTGATCTCGTGGAACGTGCGGGCAACCGTCGTGTCCGACGGCACCGAGCCGAAGAGGTCACCCCCGATGCGCAGGTGCTCGATGTCGAGACAGCTCTCACCACCACCGGCCAGCATGAGGGCCGCCTGGACGAGCACCTTGCCCCGGTCGTGGAGGGGAACGCCAGCGCCACTCCACGGGATCCGGGAAGACAGTGCATCACCGAGCCCCAATCGGTCAGCAAAGGACCCAAGAGCGTGCAGCCCGACGTGGGCCACCACACCCGTCCCACCGGGTTCCACCACGACGCGACGAGTGCTGTTACCGTTCACTTTGGAAGTGCCCTTCTGTTGGGGATTGCTGCTGTCTCGACAACAACAGTTTCCCCTACTGGAAGGGCGTTTCCGCGGACGCGGACGGGTCAGCTCAAATGGCGGCGTGAAGAGGCGGGGTTAGCTGGAACCAGATTCTCAATCGCGTCTGGAGCTACGGCCTCGAAGGAGAGTCGACCGTTGCCGCCGAACCATCCATCCACCTCTCCTTGCAGCCGAACCTAGCTTTTGAATGCGACGAGCTCTGCAGGCGCCCACGGCGGCCAGGCCGGTGTGCTGACGAGACGTCCCAGCCGGAAGCGGGCGACGACGCGAAAGGGCTGGGTTGCGCCAGAGTTGTCATAGACGAGCGCCTCATCGACGAGGGCGATCGCCTGGACGACCAGCGGCCAAAGCCGGGCGAATCGTTCACGGACCTTCTCCTCAGGAACCGAATGGCCACCGACATCAACCCGGTTCGCGACCCGCGCCACGGCCAGGTCCTCGCTGACCGCCACGACGTGCAGGGTGATCACGTAGCCGGCAGTGCGCGCTGCGTTGAGCAGCTCGAGCTTGGAGGGGTGGGAGAACACCGTCTCGGCCGCGAACGAGCGCCGCTCGGCGATCAGCTGGGCGCGGGTGGCCGCCGCGATCCCAGCAGCCTCGTAGGCGCGCGCTTCGGCCTCGTTCGGCCAGCGTTCCGCCGCGATCAGATCAGCGTTTACGAAGGGCAGATCCGTGATGGGTTCGAGGACGAGACCGAACAGGCTCGACTTTCCGGCGCCGTTCGGACCGACGATGAGGTGGAGGACGGGATCAGCCACGGTGCTGCGCGGGGGGTGTTCGTGGCCGACGACGCACGGAGGCTCATGTACCGCGAGTCACGACGGCGCCGTCCTCGTCGAGCTCGACGTAGGGGCGCCCCTGGGCCGTGAAGACCTGGACGAGGTCCAGCTCTGCGATCCGGGAGTCGATGCGCTCGCTCCACTCGGCGCGCACAACCGCCTGGGACTCAGCGTCCACGTCGTCGTAAGAAGTGCGCCCTGCGAGCACCGAGGCGATCCTGCGGGCCGAGACGCTGGCCGACGCCTCGAGTTCTCGCCCAATCCGTGCCCAGTGGGTGACCTGCTGGGACGCACTGCGGTTCATGGCCTCGCCGACGATCCGAGCCGATTCGAAGACCTCATCGTCGATCCTGGTTGCTGCGGTGGTGGCCACCGGGGTACCCCCTTGTTGTTGCAATCTGCAACAGCAGTGTACTCCCCTCCGCCCAGGATGCAAGCGTCGCAAGGCGGAGCCGAGTCCCAGCACCGCAACTTTCGGCGACCCCCAGGGAGGCGCGCCCACAGGACCCGTCCTCCCTGGGATCATCGCTCAGCTCGCCGCCGCCTTGCTTCCCCCACCAGCCAGCGGTGGGCCTCCTCGATGGCCTCCGGCCCGGCCATCGTGTACAGCCACGGCGTGGCCGAAGGCCCGCTCGATGAAGGTGCCGATGGTCTTTCGGAGGTCGTGGGGGGGGTCTTGCGGAGGTCGTGGGGGCGCCCCTGCATCTCCTCGAGCCACGGCAGCTCGCGCTTGAGCCGGTTCCACAGGGTCTCGAAGCGCTTGCGGGTGAGTGGGTGTGGCTCAAGGTGGACGACGCCGGCGTCGTCGCTGCGCCTCTGCGGCCGGTAGTAGAGGACCGGGGCACCGGTGCGGAGGGTGACCCACCGGGAGAGGACGTCCTCCACGGTAATCTCGTCCCGCGGGATGGCCTCAGGGTTGGCCGCCACGATGTGGCCCCGGCGAAGGGCGTGCGCCAGCTGTCCGGGGTCGCCGAGAGGGTGCTCAGAGGGTTCGGTTACATCGCGGGCGCGAGACCCCGGGGGGCAGGATTCCACCCACTGGTTGGTGTCGGAGGGGGGACTTGAACCCCCACGCCCTTTCGGGCACTAGCCCCTCAAGCTAGCGCGTCTGCCTATTCCGCCACTCCGACGAAGTGGCTCCGATGCGGTCATCGGGGCGAAGGGCATGGTAGCGCGGCCGCGGGGGTGCGCCGATCCGCCCAGCTCAGGAGAGGGGCGGGTCAGGTGTGGGTCGTCGTGGGGGCCGTCGTGGGGGCCGGCTCCAGCCTCGTCCACTTGGCCACGTTCCACAGGATGCCGTCCGTCGACGGGTTGTAGGTGGCATTGGCCACCTGGACGCCGTTGGCCACGAGTGCGGGCTCGCCGAACAGGGGCAGGGCCACCATCTGGTCCCACAGCTGGTCGTCGATCTGGGCGTAGTTCGCCGAACCGGTCACCGGATTGAGCTGCTCCGAGGCCTGGAGGAACAGCTGGTCGACCTGGGGGTCGTCGAACCGGCTCCAGTCCTGCTGGTCGTTCACGCCCAGCTTGCCCATCCCGTCGGAATACCAGCCCACGGTGGCCGACGGGTACGCCGACGACGTCCGGGTGACCAGGGCCATGTCGTAGGAGTCGGTGGCCGCCGCCGCGGTCAGCCCCACCGTCCCGTCGACGGGGAAGGCCACGACGGTGATGCCGGCCGCCCGCAACTGGTCCTCGATCCCGGTGGCCGCCTGGTTGATCCAGGGATCTCCCTGCTCCACGGCCATCCGCACCGTGAAGGGGTGGCCCGAGGCATCCAGGTAGTCCCCACCGTCCGTCCGGGTGTAGCCGAGGGAGCGCAACAGCATGTCGGTCGATCCCAGGTCGACGGTGGTGTACTCCCCCGCGGCCGTCGACACCGCGTACGACGTCTGCCCGGGCACGGCAAGGTGGTCCTGGCTGACCGTCAGCGCCGGGTCGATGGTCCCGAAGAGCATCCCCAGGAGCTCGGTGCGGTCGATGGCGTGTGCGATGGCCTGCCGGGCGGCCACATGGGACCCCACGGTCGATTTCACGTCGAACTCGAGGGATAGGAACGAGAGTGACGGGTGGATCGAGCTCTCGTCGTTGGGCAGCGAGCCGAGCGAGGCGAGCGAGGCGAGCGTGAACGCTCCGGGCTGGGACACCGCGGTGTTGGACGTGGCCAGGGGATCGATCCAGTCGTCGTCGGTCTGGTCGTCGGACACGGTCACCGAGGACAGCACCGACGGCGTCCCCCACCACGACGGGTTCCGCACCAGCACCGCCGTGCCCGAGGCCGACACCGACTTGAGCAGCAGCGGCCCCGCCGACAGGTCGTCCGGCGGGTTGAACGTGTCGAAGCCGGTGTTCCACCCGACCTTGCGGGCGATGTGGGCCGGCACCATGTGGTTGAACATGATCCGCCAGTCCGCATAGGGCTGGGCGAACACCACCGTCACCGTGCGGCCGTCGTTGCTGCCGGTCACCGAGGCCACGTCGCGGTAGCCCAGGGTGGATGCCACCTGGTCGGGCTGGCCGTCGATGTCGGTGCCGTCCCCCTTCTGGGACTGCCAGGCGTAGATGAAGTCGTCGGCGGTGACCGGCACGCCGTCCGACCACACCGCCTTGGGATTGATCACGTACTGGATGGTGAGCGGCGAGGTGGAGGTGGCCTCCACGCTCTCCAGCAGGTCCGTGTTGACCTCGGGCACGAGGTCCGGGCTCATGATGTAGGCGCTGGGCAGGACGGCCGACAGCAACGTGGGAGTGGTGGAGGCGGCACCGGCCGGGGTATTGGGGTTGAAACCGGCCCACGGACCGGGCAGGTGGACGACCGACGAGCCGCCCGTGGCGGCCACCGGCGGCGGGATCACCGGCTGGTCGACCTCGCTGATCTGCCGGTTGCCCAGATGGTCGACGACGGCCACACCGGCGATGATCACGATGATCACCAGCGGCAGGGTCCACCGGGCGCGACGCTCCCGCCAGAGTGACGACATCCGGGACCGGCGCTCGACTGGACCGGCGCCGGGATCGCTCACTGCAGGCGCAGGAGGAGGATGATGTTGGTGAAGGCGAAGATCACCGCCACGGTGACCGTGATCCGGTCCAGGTTCTTCTCCACCACGGTGGACCCGGCGGCCGCCGACCCGACCGAACCGCCGAACATGTCGGACAGCCCGCCCCCCTTGCCGGAATGCATGAGGATCAGGAAGATCAGCGCGAGGCAGCAGAGGATCTGGAGCACGACGATGACGGCGGTCAGCACGGGAAGCCTCTCCTCGGGATCGGGACCATCGCAGACGCTACCAAACTCAGCGACCGGCCCGGGCGGCGGCCCGGACGATCTCGACGAATTCCGCGGCGTCCAGGCTGGCCCCGCCCACCAGCAGTCCGTCGACGTCGGGGCAGGACATGAGCTCGCCGGTGTTGTCGGCCTTGACCGACCCCCCGTACTGGATCCGCACCCGGGTGGCCTCGTCCTCCCCCACCTGGGTCGCCACGACGCCCCGGATCCACGCACAGGCGTCCTGGGCGTCCTCCGGAGTGGCCGCCTGCCCCGCCCCGATGGCCCACACGGGCTCGTAGGCGATCACCATGCCCGCCACCGCCTCGGCGGGCACTCCGGACAGGGCGGCGCCCACCTGGCTCGACAGGCGCTCCTGGGTGAGCCCCACGTCCCGCTCGTCGATGGTCTCCCCCACGCAGCACACCGGGGTCATCCCGTTGCGCAGCACGGCCTTGAGCTTGGCGGCGACCACGGCGTCGGTCTCGCCGAAGAGGGCCCGGCGTTCCGAGTGGCCGACGACGACGTAGTCGACGTGGAGTTTGGCCAGCATCACCGGACTGACCTCCCCGGTGAAGGCACCGGCGTCCTCGACGGCGCAGTTCTGGGCGCCGAGGGCGACGGGGATCCCCTCCCCCTCCAGCACGGACTGGACCGAGCGGATGTCGGTGAACGGGGGGTGGATCGAGACGTCGACGGGGCCGACGTCGGCGGGCTGCAGGCGCAGGCCGAGGTCGCGGCTGACGTGGATGGCCTCGAGGTGGTCGAGGTGCATCTTCCAGTTGCCACTGACCAGAGGCCGGCGCCCGGGGGCGGCGGCGCTCACCGGGCGGCGTGTCCGGGGGCGTTGGGCGCGCCGCGTAGGGCGGCCAGGCCCGGCAGGTCCCCGAACTCGAGCAGCTCGAGGGAGGCTCCCCCGCCGGTCGAGATGAAGTCGATGCGGTCGGACAGGCCCAGCTCGTCGACGGCCGCGGCGCTGTCTCCCCCACCGACCACCGTGTAGCCCGGGCAGGCGGCGACGGCGGCGGCGACGCCGCCCGTCCCGGCCGAGAACCGTGCGTCCTCGAACACGCCCATCGGGCCGTTCCACAGCACCGTGCCGGCCCCGGCGATGGTCTGCGCGTAGGAGGCGATCGTCTCGGGCCCGATGTCCAGCCCCTGCCAGCCGTCGGGCACGTCGGCCCCCACGGTGCGCACCTCGCCCTCGCGGCAGTCGCAGCCGAAGTCGGCCCCCGGCTCGAGGGCGACGATGTCGGTCGGCAGGTGGATCGGCGTGCCCGCGTCGAGCAGGGCCTTGCAGTCGTCGAGCCGGTCGCGGTCGACCAGCGAGCCGCCGATGTCGTGGCCCTGGGCGGCCAGGAAGGTGAAGGCCATGCCCCCGCCGACCACGAGGACGTCGACGTGGTGCAGCAGCGCCTCCAGCACGCCGAGCTTGTCGGCCACCTTGGCCCCGCCGACCACGGCCACGAAGGGCCGGTCGGGCTGGCCGAGCAGGCGGCCCAGGGCGTCGATCTCCCGCTCCAGCAGGAGGCCGGCGGCGCTCGGCAGGTAGGTCGGGGGGCCGACGACCGAGGCGTGCCGGCGGTGGCAGACCCCGAAGGCGTCGTTGACGTAGGCATCGTGGTGGTTGACCAGCTTCTCCACGAACGCCGGGTCGTTGGCCGTCTCGCCCGGGTCGAAGCGGAGGTTCTCGAGCAGTTCGACCTGCGGGGCCAGGCGGGCCAGCTCCTCGCGGACCGGGCCCAGCTCCCACCGGGGGTCCGGGGCGCCCTCGGGGCGCCCGAGGTGCGTGCAGGCCGTCACACGGGCTCCACGGGCACCCAGGTACTCGATGGTGGGCAGCGCGGCCCGGATGCGGAAGTCGTCGGTGACGACGGAGGGACCTTCGGAGCACGGCCGGAGCGGGACGTTGAAGTCGACCCGGACGAGGACGCTCGCCCCGTCGAGGTCGGGCAGGTCGCCCAGCAGCGGCAGCCCCTGCAGCAGTGGATTCTCACCGGTTGCGTTCATCCCACCGTCTCCCCTCGGTCCCCGTGCACTCCGCCCCCGGCCGCCTCAGGCCCCTACGACCAGCGACAGGTCTACGAGCCGGTTGGCGTAGCCCCACTCGTTGTCGTACCAGCCGAATACCTTGACGAGGGTGATCCCCGACGCGGACGGCATCACCATGGTCAGTCCCGAGTCGAAGGTGCACGAGGCGGGGCTGCCGACGATGTCGGTGGAGACGATCGGGTCCTCGGTGTACTCGAGGACCGGGGCGAGCGGCCCGGTGGTGGCGGCGGCCCGGAAGGCGCCGTTGACCTGGTCGACGGTCACCTCGCCGGGGATGACGGCGGTGAAGTCGGTGATCGAGCCGTCGGCCACCGGCACCCGCAGGGCGCCGCCGTCGAGACGGCCCTTCATCGACTGGAGCACCAGGCTGGTGGCCCGGGCGGCGCCCGACGAGGCGGGGACGATGTTGATCGTGGCGGCCCGGGCCCGGCGCAGGTCCTTGTGGGGCAGGTCGAGCAGGTTCTGGTCGTTCGTGAAGGCGTGGACCGTGGTCATCAGCCCGGACTCGACGCCGAAGGCGTCGTCGAGGACCTTCACCATGGGCACGAAGCAGTTGGTGGTACACGAGGCGTTCGACACCACGAAGTCCTTCGCCGGGTCGAACTGGTCGTCGTTGACCCCGACCACGAAGGTGGCGTCGACCCCTTTGCCCGGGGCGGAGATGATGACCCGCTTGGCACCGGCGTCGAGGTGGGTGCTTGCCGCGTCCTTCGAGGTGAACCGGCCGGTCGACTCGATCACCACGTCGACGCCGAGGTCGGACCACGGCAGGGCCTTCGGGTCACGCTCGGCCAGGACCACGATGGTCGACCCGTCCAGGGTGAGCTTCGAGTTGCCCACGGTCACGTCGGCGCCGAGCCGCCCGTGGGTGGAGTCGTACTTGAGGAGGTGCGCCAGGGTCTCGGGCGACGTGAGGTCGTTGACGGCGACCACCTCCACGTCCGCTCCGAGGAGGCGGGCGGCCCGCAGGTAGTTGCGCCCGATGCGCCCGAAGCCATTGATGCCGATCCGTACGGTCATGGTGCTGGTGCCTCATCCTTCATCGCGTCGTCTCCACCGGCCCGGCCTGCCGTTCGACTCACGGCGTGCCGCCCTGTCGCCCCTCCGATAATCGAAGCATGTCCACGCTACGGCATCCGGGGGCTCTGGGGCGTCATCCGAGCAGATCGGAGAGGGTTTGCGCCAGTTTGACCGGGTCGTGGGCCAACCCGTTGGGCCGGGCGAGGGGCACGTCGATCACCGGGACGGCGGGCTCCCCCACCTCGATGGCGGCCGAGTCGCACACCACCCGGTCGACCTCGACACCGTGGGCGAGCAGGGCGGAGACGTGCGCGGCGACGTCGTAGCCGGACGTCTCGGTGTCCTGGGGACGGAGGTTGCAGAGGTAGATCCGCTGGGCCGTCGAGGCGTTGACCCGGTCCCTGACCTGGGGCACGACCACTGCGGCCAGCACGCTGGTGAACAGCGACCCGGGCCCGAGGATGATCTGGTCGGCCTCGTCCAGGGCCTCGAGGGCGGCCGCCGGGGCCGGCGGGTCGGACGGCACGAGCGACACCCGCAGGATGCGGTCTGTGCCGTTCACGGCCACCTGTCCGGTCACCTCGCCACCCTCGGCGACGGCCTTCAGCACCACGGGCTCGGTCGACGCGGGGAGCACCCGGCCACGCACGCCGAGCAGGCGGCAGGCCTCGTCGAGGGCGGCGACGGGGTCGCCCGAGGCGTCCATCAGCCCCGCCAGCAGCAGGTTGCCCAGGGCGTGTCCGGCCAGCTCCTCCTCGCCGAAGCGGTAGTCGAAGGCGGTGGCCAGGGGGGACCCCGGTTCGGCCAGGGCGATCAGGCACTTGCGCAGATCGCCGGGAGGGATGATCTGCAGCAGCTCGCGCAGGCGCCCCGACGAGCCCCCGTCGTCGGCCACGGCCACGATCGCCGTGATCCGGTCGGTGTACGTCCGGACGGCCCGCAGGGTGGCTGCCAGCCCGTGGCCGCCCCCGATGGCGACGACCCTCGGTCCCTCCGGCACCCCCGTGTCTCCCGTCACCGGGCTCACCGGTCCACGTCGCGGTGGAAGACGGTGGTCGGGAACTCCAGGTCGCCCAGCCGCCGGGACAGCTCCTCGGCCAGGACCACCGAGCGGTGGCGGCCGCCGGTGCAGCCCATGGCCACCGTCAGGTACGACTTCCCCTCCTTCATGTAGGCGGGGATGAGCATGGCCAGCAGATCCTCCAGCTTGTCCAGGAAGGCCACGGTCTCGGCCCGGTCGAGCACGTAGGCCCGCACCTCGGGCTCGAGGCCGCTGTGGGAGCGGAGCGACTCGTCCCAGTACGGGTTGGGCAGGAAGCGGCAGTCGAACATGAGGTCGACGTCGAGGGGCACTCCGTGCTTGAAGCCGAACGACACCACCGAGGTCTGCATGGCGCCGCTCTGCTCCTCGGAGCCGAACACCTCGATCAGGCGGGTGCGGAGCTGGTTGGTGTTGAGCTCGCCGGTGTCGATGACGAGGTCGGCCCGGTCGCGCAGGCCGGCCAGCAGCTCCCGCTCGTCGGCGATCGAGTCGACCACCCCCCGTGCCGCCTGCGGATGGCGGCGCCGCGTCCCCTCGAAGCGGCGGATCAGGACGTCGTCGGCGGCGTCGAGGTAGAGGATCCGGACCCGGTTCTGGGCCCCCATCAGGGCGTCCACGGCCGGCAGGACGTCGTCGAGATCGCCCCCGCCCCGGCCGACCACGAAAGCGACCCGCTCCATCTCCGAGCCCGTCCCGTCGACCAGCTCGGACACCTTGGCGATGAGGGCCGAAGGCATGTTGTCGATCACGAACCAGCCCAGGTCCTCCAGCGTGGCGCCGGCCGTCGACCGACCCGCGCCGGACATGCCGGTCACCACCAGGTACTCGCTCATCGTTCCTCGCTCACCTGTCGGTCATCGGTCAGGCGCCATCGGCGTGTGCAGCCGTTCGTAGACGGCGGAGCCCACGTCCGCCGGCAACCACGATAGGCCCATCAACTCGTCCCGGGTGGCCTTGCGCAGCTCCCCCAGCCCGCCGAACTGGTCCACCAGACGGGTGCGGCGCTTCGGCCCGAGTCCCTTCACCCCGTCGAGGGCGCCGACCGTCATGCGCTTGCCCCGCAGCGTCCGGTGGTACGAGATGGCGAACCGGTGGGCCTCGTCCCGCAGGCGTTGCAGGAGGTAGAGGGCCTCGGACTGGCGGGGCAGGCGGACCGGGACCGAGGAGTCCGGCAGGTAGACCTCCTCGAAGCTCTTGGCCAGGGAGGCCACCGGGATCCGCCCGCTCAGTCCCAGGCGGTCCAGCACCCGGGTGGCGACGTGCAGCTGGCCGAGGCCGCCGTCGATGAGCAGCAGCTGGGGCGGGTAGGCGAAGCGGCGCCGGGCCGGGGCGGGCCCGCCCCCGGCGCCGTCACCACCGGCGGGCGGTCGCTCCTCGTCGAGCAGGGCGGTGAGGCGGCGGGTCAGCACCTCCTCCATGGCCGCGTAGTCGTCGTTGCCGGCCACCGTGGCCACCTTGAAGTGGCGGTAGTCGCTCTTCTTGGGCAGTCCGTCCTCGAAGACCACCATCGAGCCGACGTAGTCGGTGCCCTGCAGGTGGCTCATGTCGTAGCACTCGATCCGCAGCGGGGCGTCGGGTAGGTGCAGCTCGCGCTGGAGCGCCTCGAGGGCCCGGGCCCGGCTGTTGTGGTCCGAGGTGCGCTGCAGCCGGTGGCGCACGAAGGCCTCGCCGGCGTTGTGCCGGACGGTCTCGAGCAGGTCCGCCTTCGGCCCCCGGAGCGGCACCCTGACGGTCACCGGGCCGCCGCGGCGCTCGGCCAGGTACTCCGAGACGGCGTCGAGGTCGGCCGGCATGGTGGGGACCAGGATCTGGCGCGGGACCCCGGACGCGGCCTCGGCGTAGACGTCGACGAGGAGCCGGGCCACCAGCTCGTCGGGGGTGAGATCCTCGACCTTGTCGACGAACAGGGCGGAACGGCCGACCACCCGGCCCGCCCGCACGTGGAAGATCTGCACGGCCGCCTCCAGCTCGTCCTCGGACAGGCCGAGCACGTCCAGGTCCTCGGGGCGGTCGAGGGCCATCTGGCGCACGGCGTCGGCGGTCCGGACCGCCTCGAGCTTGTCCCGCAGGATCCCGGCCCGCTCGAAGTCGAGGGCGACCGAGGCCTCCCGCATGGCCGTCGCCAGCTCCCGCTCCAGCGGCCCGGTGTCACCCGCCAGGAACGTGGCCAGGTCGGCCACCATGGTGTCGTACTCCTCCTTCGTCACCGCCCCCACGCACGGTCCCGAGCACCGCTCGATGTGGAACAGCAGGCAGGGCCGGCCCAGTCGCTCGTGGTTCCGGAACTTGGTGTCCGAGCACGTCCGCACCGGGAACGAGCGGAGGAGCAGGTCGAGCGTGCCCCGGATCGCCCCGACGTTGGGGTAGGGGCCGAAGTAGCGGACCCCGCTGCGCTTGCGGCCGCGGACCACGGCGGGCCTCGGCCACTCGTCGCTCACGGTGAGGGCCAGCCACGGATAGCTCTTGTCGTCCTTCAGCCGGACGTTGAAGCGGGGCTGGTACTGCTGGATCAGGTTGTGCTCGAGCAGCAGGGCCTCGGCCTCGGTGCCGACGACCATCCACTCGACGTGGTCGGCCGCCGCCACCATCTGGGCGGTGCGGGGGGCCAGGTTGAGCGGGTCCTGGAAGTACGAGTTGACCCGGGACCGGAGCGACTTCGCCTTTCCCACGTACAGCACGCGGCCGTGGCGGTCGACGAACTGGTAGGAGCCGGGCTCGTCGGGGACGGTACCGGGGAGGGGACGGGTGGCCACGCCACCAGTGTGCCGTGCCGGCGGACCGGGCCGGGTCCACCCTGTCACCCTCCCGGTGCGCGATACCAGGTCAGAGGCAATACACTGGCGGGACGCCGGCCTGGTTTCCGGCGAACATCTACCGCTCCGGGGCCGACATCCCCGCGGATGGGCGACCAGGCTGTCCCCGCCGGCCACTGACCGGAGCGCCTCCCCGAGGAGGTCACACCACATGCTCCGCCTACAGAACGCACTACCCGACGCCTATACGTCGGCCGGTCCCGAGGAGTTGGCCGAACGGATCCGCGCCGCCAAGGCGGCGCTCGGGTCCCGGGTCTTCATCCTGGGCCACCACTACCAGCGGGACGAGGTGATGGCCTGGGCCGACGCCCGCGGCGACTCCTTCGGGCTGTCCGCGTATCGCCGCCGACCAGACCGAGGCGGAGTTCGTCGTCTTCTGCGGCGTCCACTTCATGGCCGAGTCGGCCGACATCCTGACCGGTGACCACCAGCAGGTGCTGCTGCCCGACCTCAACGCCGGCTGCTCGATGGCCGACATGGCCGACATCGACGCCGTCGAGGAGGCGTGGGAGACCCTGGCCGCGGTCACCGACATCGACCGGGTCGTGCCCGTCACGTACATGAACTCCTCGGCCGCCCTCAAGGCCTTCGTCGGCCGCAACGGCGGCGTGGTCTGCACCTCGTCCAACGCCCGGGCCGTGCTGACCTGGGCGCTCGGCGACGACGGGACGGGCCGGACCCGGGGCGACCAGGTGCTGTTCTTTCCCGATCAGCACCTGGGCCGGAACACGGGCTTCGACCTCGGCTACCGGGCCGACGACATGGCCGTGTGGAATCCGCGCCTGGCCTCGGGCGGCCTCGACGACGGCACCCTCAAGTCGGCCACCCTCCTGCTGTGGAAGGGCCACTGCTCGGTGCACCAGCGGTTCCGCCCGTCCCACATCGACGCCTTCCGGGCCGAGCACCCCGACGGCATCGTGATCGCCCACCCCGAGTGCGCCCACGACGTGGTCGAGGCGTCCGACCTGGTCGGCTCCACCGACTTCATCATCCGGGCCGTGGCCGAGGCCCCGGCCGGGTCGGTCATCGGCGTCGGGACCGAGATCCACCTGGTCAAGCGGCTCGACGACGAGACCCCGGACAAGACGGTGGTCTCCCTCGACCCGCTCGTGTGCCCGTGCTCGACCATGTTCCGCATCGACGCCGCCCACCTGGCCTGGGTGCTCGAGGGCCTGGTCGGGGGCGAGGTGCGCAACCGGATCGTGGTCGACGAGGACACCGCCACCTGGGCCCGGGTGGCCCTGGAGCGCATGCTGGCCACCGTCTGACCGCCGGGTCCGGCGGGCCGCGCCGGTCAGGACCCGGTCGTCGCCTTGCGGGCCGCGGCCTTCGTGGCCGGCCGCTTCTTCACCACGGCCGCGGCCGGGGCCGCCTTCTTGGTGGCCGCCGGCTTCGCCGGCTGCCTGGAGGCGGCCTTCTTCGTCGCCTTGGCCGTCCGCGTCGCCTTGGCCGCGGCCGGGGCCTTGGCCTCCGGGTCGCACCGTTGGTCGAGCGGGCCGTCCCGTCGGTCGCGCCGCCCTTGCCGTCGGTCGTGCCGCCCTTGCCGTTGGTCGCGCCGCCCTTCCCGTTCGACGCGGCCGGGACCACGGGCGCGGCGATCCCGGGCAGGACCCCGAGGATCGGAGCCAGCACGGCACCGGTGTAGCTGGCCTCGACGGCCGCCACCTGCTCGGGCGTGCCCTCGGCCACCACCGTGCCGCCCCGGTCGCCGCCCTCGGGGCCCATGTCGATGATCCAGTCGGCGCTCTTGATCACGTCGAGGTTGTGCTCGATCACGATGACGGTGTTGCCCTGGTCGACGAGCCGGTTGAGGACGTCGAGCAGCTTGCGCACGTCGTCGAAGTGGAGCCCGGTGGTCGGCTCGTCGAGCACGTAGAGGGTGGTTCCGGTCGACCGGCGGCTGAGCTCGGCGGCCAGCTTGACCCGCTGGGCCTCGCCACCCGACAGGGTCGGCGCCGACTGCCCGAGCCGGATGTAGCCGAGGCCCACGTCGACCAGGGTCTGGAGGTGCCGGGCGATGGGCGGCTGGTGCGGCAAAGAACGCCAGGGCCTCCTCGCACGACAGGTCCAGCACGTCGGCGATCGTCTTGCCCCGGAACGTGACCTCGAGCGTGTCGCGGTTGTAGCGGGCGCCGTGGCACACCTCGCAGGGCACGTAGATGTCGGGCAGGAAGTGCATCTCGATGCGGAGGGTGCCGTCGCCCGAGCACGCCTCGCACCGCCCGCCCTTCACGTTGAAGGAGAACCGGCCGGGCAGGTAGCCGCGCACCTTGGCCTCGTTGGTCTGGCTGAACAGCTTGCGGATGTGGTCGAAGACCCCGGTGTAGGTGGCCGGGTTCGACCGCGGCGTCCGGCCGATCGGCGCCTGGTCGACGTCGACGACCTTGTCGATGTGCTCGACGCCGGTGATGGTGCGGTGCAGTCCGGGCAGGCTCTTCGCCCGGTGGACCTGCTTGGCCAATGAGCGCAGCAGGATGTCGTTGACCAGGGTGGACTTGCCCGAGCCGGACACGCCGGTGACGGCCACCAGCTGGCCGAGGGGGAACTCGACGGTCACGTCCTTCAGGTTGTGCTCCCGGGCGCCGTGGACGACCAGGTGATCGCCCGTTGCCCGGCCTGCGGAACTGGGGCACGGGGATGCTACTTGGCCCCCGACAGGTACTGGCCGGTGAGCGAGTCGGGTTGGACAGGATGCCCGTCGGGCCCGGCGACCGGCCCCGAGTGGACGATCCGGCCGCCGTGCTCACCGGCCCCCGGGCCGACGTCGACGACGTGGTCGGCCACCGAGATGGTCTCCTCGTCGTGCTCGACCACGATGACCGTGTTGCCGAGGTCGCGCAGGCGCTCGAGCGTGCCGATGAGCCGCTGGTTGTCGCGTTGGTGCAGCCCGATGGACGGCTCGTCCAGGACGTAGAGCACCCCGACCAGCCCGCTGCCGATCTGGCTGGCCAGGCGGATCCGCTGGGCCTCGCCCCCCGACAGGGTGGCGGCCGAGCGGGCCAGGGTCAGGTAGTCGAGCCCCACGTCGAGCAGGAACTGCATGCGCTCCTGCACCTCGCGGAACACCCGGTCGGCGATCATGTGGTCCCGGTCGGACAGGTCGAGCGAGCCCACCACCTCGACGGCCCGGCCGATCGGCAGCGAGCACAGGGCGAAGATGTTGTGGCCGCCCACGGTCACGGCCAGCGACTCGGGCTTCAGGCGGCTGCCCTTGCACACGGGGCACGGCACTTCGCGCAGGTAGCCCTCGAGGTTGTCGCGCAGGAAGTCCGAGTCGGCCTCGGTGTGGCGGCGCTCGAGCCAGTTGACGATCCCCTCGTAGGTTGAGTGGAACGAGCGCTGCCGCCCGTAGCGGTTGCGGTACTTGAGGTGGACCTGCTCGTCGCCCGGCGCCGTAGAGGACGAGCCGGCGGTCCCCCTTGGAGAGGTCCTCCCACGGGGTGTCGACGGAGAACCCGCCGAGGTCGGCGACGGCCCACAGCATCCGGTCGAAGTACTGGCTGCGGGCGCCGGCCCACGGCGCGAGGGCCCCGTCCGCCAGCGATTTCGACGGGTCGGGCACGACCAGCTCGGGGTCGACCTCGAACTTGGTGCCGAGCCCGGTGCAGGCCGGACAGGCCCCGTAGGGCGAGTTGAAGGAGAAGTTGCGGGGCGACGGGTCCTCGAAGCTGATCCCGCAGTGGGTGCAGGCCAGGTGCTGGCTGAAGGTGATGGCCTCCTGCTCGGTCCCGTCGGCGTCGACCACGACGATCTCGGCCACGCCCTCGGCCAGGCTCAGGGCCGTCTCGAGGGACTCGGTCAGCCGGCGGCGGATGTCGTCGCGCCGGATCAGCCGGTCGACCACCACCTCGATGGTGTGGTTCTCGTAGCGGGCCAGCTCGAGGCCCTCCCGCTCGGACAGCTCGAGGGTCGTCCCGTCGACCCGCACCCGGGCGAACCCCTGCTTGGCCAGGTCGTCGAGGAGGGCGCTGTACTCGCCCTTGCGTCCCCGCACCACGGGGGCGAGCACGAGGAAGCGGGTGCCGTCCTCCATGGCCAGGATGCGGTCCACGATCTGCTGGGGGCTCTGGCGGGCCACCGGCCGGCCGCACGCCGGGCAGTGGGGCTTGCCGATCCGTGCGTACAGCAGGCGCAGGTAGTCGTAGACCTCGGTGACGGTGCCCACCGTCGACCGTGGGTTGCGTGACGCCGACTTCTGGTCGATGGAGATGGCAGGCGACAGCCCCTCGATGAAGTCCACGTCGGGCTTGTCCATCTGACCCAGGAACTGCCGGGCGTAGGCGCTCAGGGACTCCACGTAGCGGCGCTGGCCCTCGGCGTAGATGGTGTCGAAGGCCAGCGAGGACTTGCCCGAACCCGACAGGCCGGTGAACACGATGAGGCGGTCGCGCGGCAGGTCCAGGGAGACGTCCTGGAGGTTGTGCTCCGCGCGCCGCGCACCACGAGACGATCGGCCATGGGGTGAGGATACCGGTGCGGGGCTCGGGGCTCGCCGGGGTCAGGCCGGGGCCGGGGCCTCGACGTCGGCGGTGGACCCCGGCAGCACGGGGCTGCCGTCGACCGGGTCGCGGGTCAGCAGCGCCCGCAGCTCGGCCACCTCGTCCCGGATCAGGGCGGCCTCCTCGAAGCGGAGCTCCTCGGCGGCCTTGACCATCTCGGCGTCGAGGCGGTGGATGAGGCTGGACAGCTCGTCGGCGTCGGGCCCGAGGGCGTGGGCCATCTCGGCGGCCACGGCCCGGGGGTCGACGCCGGTCCGCTCGCCCCGGCACCCTTCTGGCGTCGGGGACCGGCCACGGCGGTCGAGCCCGGCCATCGCGGCCCTCGGCGGTGAAGGTGTCGCCCCGCACCCGCTCGAGGATGTCGGTGACCGACTTGGTGATCGACTTCGGGGTCGATGCCGTGGGCCTGGTTGTAGGCGATCTGGCGGGCCCGCCGGCGCTGGGTCTCGCCGATGGCCGCCGTCATCGAGTCGGTCACCGTGTCGGCGTACATGACGACCCGGCCGTCGACGTTGCGGGCGGCCCGGCCCATGGTCTGGATGAGTGACGAGGCGGAGCGGAGGAAGCCCTCCTTGTCGGCGTCGAGGATGGCCACCAGGGCCACCTCGGGCAGGTCCAGGCCCTCCCGCAGGAGGTTGATGCCGACCAGCACGTCGAAGACCCCGAGGCGAAGTTCGCGCAGCAACTCGATGCGGGCCATGGTGTCGACGTCGGAGTGCAGGTACTGGACCCGGACGCCCTGTTCGGCCAGGTAGTCGGTGAGGTCCTCGGCCATCTTCTTGGTGAGGGTGGTCACGAGCACCCGGTAGCCGGCGGCCACCGTGGCGTCGATGCGCTGGCGCAGGTCGTCGATCTGGCCGGTGGTGGGCACGATGTCGACCTCGGGGTCGACGAGGCCGGTGGGCCGGATGACCTGCTCGACGACGTTGGCGCTGTGCTCGAGCTCCCACGGCCCCGGGGTGGCCGACAGGAGGACGACCTGGCCCACCCGCTCGATGAACTCCTCGAAGCGTAGCGGGCGGTTGTCCACCGCCGACGGCAGCCGGAACCCGTGGTCGACCAGCGTCTCCTTGCGGGACCGGTCTCCGGCGAACTGGCCCCGGAGCTGGGGGACGGCGACGTGGCTCTCGTCGAGGACGACCAGATAGTCCTTGGGGAAGAAGTCGAGCAGCGTGAAGGGCGGCTCGCCCGGGGCCCGCCCGTCGAGGTGCCGGCTGTAGTTCTCCACGCCCGAGCAGACCCCCGTCTCGGCGAGCATCTCGAGGTCGTACTCGGTGCGCATCCGGAGGCGCTGGGCCTCGAGGAGCTTGCCGGCGTCCTGGAGCTCGTTGAGCCGGACCCGCAGCTCGTCCTCGATGCCGAGGATGGCCCGGCGCATGCGCTCGTCGCCGGTGCCGTAGTGGGTGTTGGCGAAGACGACCAGGTCCTCGACGTCGTCACCGATCTCGCCGGTCAGCACGTCGAAGGGCCGGATGCGCTCGACCGTGTCGCCGAAGAACTCGACCCGGACCGCCCGCTGCTCGTAGGCCGGATGGATCTCCACGGTGTCGCCGTGGACCCGGAACTGCCCACGGGTGAGCGCCACGTCGTTGCGCGAGTACTGGAGCTCCACCAGGCGACGCAGGAGGGCCCGCTGCTCGTACTCCTCGCCCCGGTTGAGGGCCACGATGCGCTGGCGGTACTCCTCGGGCGACCCCAGCCCGTAGATGCAGGAGACGGAGGCGACCACGATGGTGTCGGGCCGGAGCAGGAGCGACGACGTGGAGGCGTGCCGGAGGCGGTCGATCTCGTCGTTGATGGACGAGTCCTTCTCGATGTAGGTGTCCGACGAGGGGACGTAGGCCTCGGGTTGGTAGTAGTCGTAGTACGAGACGAAGTACTCCACCCGGTTGCGGGGGAAGAACTCCTTGAGCTCGGCGGCCAGCTGGGCGGCCAGGGACTTGTTGGGCTCGATGATCAGCGTGGGCCGCTGGACCGCCTCGATGGTCCAGGCGATGGTGGCCGTCTTGCCCGAGCCGGTGATGCCGAGGAGCGTCTGGTACCGGTCGCCACGCTCCAGGCCCTCGACCAGCCCGGCGATGGCCTGGGGCTGGTCCCCGGCGGGACGGAAGGGCGAGACGACCTCGAAGGGTGGCACGCCCTGGATGGTACCGGCCGGGTGTTACAGCCCCTCCGGGGCCGGTCAGCCGGCGGCGTCGGGCGCGGCGGCCTCCGGGGCCCGATGGGGCAGGCGCTCGAGCTCGGCCCAGACGCGATCGACCTCACGGGTGAGCTGTACGGTGTCGCCGGAGTTGTCGATGACGAAGTCCGCGCCCTCCAGGCGCTCCTCGCGGGTCGGCTGGGCGGCCATCCGGGCCGCCACGTCCTCCTCGGTCATCCCCCGCTGCCCGACCAGGCGCTGCCTGCGGACCTCGGGCGAGGCGTCGACGACCACCACGGCGTCGAGGGCCAACATCTCCTTGTGGACCGGCTTGAGCAGGGGGATGTCCATGACCACGATGTCGTCGGTCCCCTGCCAGGCGTCCTTGCCCTCGATCATGGCAAGCCCCACGGCCGGGTGGACGATGGCGTTGAGGTCGGCCAGGTCGGACGGGTCGGCGAAGGCCACCGCGGCCAGCCCGGGCCGGTCGATCCGGCCGTCGGCGTCCAGGATGCCGGGGCCGAACCGGTCGATCAGCGGTTGGTAGGCCGTGGCACCGGGTTCCACCACCTGCCGGGCGACCTTGTCGGCGTCGACGAGGTGGGCCCCGTGGGCCACCAGCAGCTCGGCCACCGTCGACTTGCCCGCGCCGATGTTGCCGGTCAGGCCGACGGTCAGCACCGGCCCGTCCCCGTGCCGCTCACGACGACCGTCGGGGCCGCGACGCGGTGGCGAACAGCACCATGGTCGTGGTGTCGAGGTCGTCGGTGACCGAGAAGTCGTCGGCCGTGATGCCGGTGGCCCCGCCGGAGTCGCCCCGGGCGATGACCTTGTAGGCGATGGGCAGGGCCCGGGTGTAGGTGGCGATGTACCACGAGCGCGGGATCTTGTGGCGCAGGTCGAGGAAGTCGAGGCGGAGGACCTTCTCGGCCTTGACCCGCCGGGCGGTGAAGTCGGCCTTCACGTGGGGCACGGGGTCGAGGCCCTGGACGGTCACGTCGTGGAAGTACTTCGAGAGCAGGGCCCGCAGCTCGGGCGGCTCGAACAGGTGGATGTGGAACGGGTTCTCGAAGTCCGCCGGGGCGTTCGGGGTCAGGAAGAAGGCCGTGCCGTCGGCGCGCAGCACCCGGGCCAGCTCGGCCACGTGACCCTCGGGGTCGTCGAAGTGCTCGATCAGGTGGGAGGAGCAGGCCCAGTCGAAGCTCCCCCCGGCGAACCCCAGGGCCAGGGCGTTCATCTGGGCCGTCTCGAGCCCGGAGGGACCGTAGGTCCGCTTGGCCAGGTCGACGGCCTCGGCGCTGTAGTCGGCCCCGACCACCCGGCGACCGGGGGCGAGGAAGCGGGCCGACTCGAAACCCTGGCCGCACCCCACGTCCAGGACGGCGCCGCGCCCGAGGCGCTCGATGACCGTCCGGTAGCCGGCGGCGTGCAGGGCCAGGAGCGAGTCGGGGGTGACCCCCTCCTGGGGGCGCTCGCCCGTCAGCTGCCGGCCCTTGCGGTCGGCGGTGGCCGCCGACCCGGCGGGTACCTGTGCCGGGCTCATCGGGCCCTGCCCGGACACCCCGTGTTGCCGTGCGACCTGGTCCATCTGGCTCCCCGTCCTCGTCCTGGCGCCGGGTGCTGCTGTGCCGACGCTGCGGTTGTTTACACTACCGACCACTCGTGCCGGTGCCAGAACCCTCCCCTGTCGGGCCCACGGACCGGTCCACCGGTCGAACGGGCTCCCTCTATGCCCGCCTGCGGTCGCCCAGCGCGCTGCGGGCCTGGGTCGACTATGTGGTGCTGGCCGTCGTCGCCTTCGTGCCGATGCTGGCCGCCCAGCCCGGGGTCGTCACCGACGACACCAAGACGTACCTGTACCTCGACCCCGGCCGGTACGTCCGCGCAGGCGGTGTCCCTGTGGGACCCGAGCGTCGGCCTCGGCACCGTCACCCACCAGAACATCGGCTACCTGCTCCCCATGGGGCCCTTCTACTGGGCCATGGCCGAGCTGCACGTCCCGCTGTGGGTCGCCCAGCGCATCTGGATGGGGTGCCTGCTCTACGCCGCGGGGGCCGGGGCCATGTACCTCTGCCGGGTGCTCGGGCTGTCCGGTCCCGGCCGGTACGTGACCGCCCTGGCCTACATGTTCACCCCCTACGTCCTGCAGTACTCGGGCCGCATCTCGGTCATCCTCATGCCGTGGTCGGGCCTGTCGTGGATGCTGGCCTTCGTCATCCTGGCCCTCCGCAAGGGCGGCTGGCGCTACCCGGCCCTGTTCGCCCTGGTGGTGGCCCTGGTCAGCGGCATCAACGCCAGCTCCATCCTCTACGTGGGCATCGCCCCGGCCCTGTGGCTCCCCTACGCCGTCCTGGTCACCCGGGACGCGACCTGGCGCCGGGCCTGGGGGGTGGCCTGGAAGGTGGGCGGCCTCACGATCCTGGCGTCGCTGTGGTGGGCTGTCGGCCTGCAGGTCGAGGCGGCCTACGGGGTCAACGTCCTCAAGTACACCGAGACCGTCCCCGCCACCAGTGCGGCCTCGCTGGCCTCGGAGATCCTGCGGGGCCTCGGCTACTGGTACTTCTACGGCACCGACCGGGTGGGCCCGTGGACCCAGACGTCGGTCGAGTACACGCAGAACATCGCCCTCATCCTGTGGAGCTTCAGCGTGCCGGTGCTCGCCTTCGTGGCCGCGCTCGTGGCCCGGTGGCGCTACCGCAGCTACTTCATCTTCATCGCCGTGGTCGGCATGGTCCTGGCCGTGGGACCCAACCCGTACAGCGACCCCTCGGGCGTCGGCTCGGTCATCAAGGCGTTCATGGTCGACACCACGGCCGGCCTGGCCCTGCGCTCGACCGACCGCGCCTCCCCCGTCGTCCTCCTGAGCCTGGCCGTCTTCCTGGGGGCTGGGGTGAGCGCCCTCTACCTGCGGTTCCGGGCCGCCGGCCTGGTCATCGGGGCCGGCGTGGTGGTGGCCGTGGCCGGGGCCTCGTCCCCGCTGTGGACCGGCCAGATCATCGCCGACGGGTACACCCAGCCCGCCGTGCCTCCGGCCTACACGCGGGCCGCCGCCGCGGCACTGGACAAGACCCATCCGGGCACGCGGGTCTACGGCCTGCCCGGCAACGACTTCGGCGCCCAGCGCTGGGGCGACACCATCGACACCGTCTACCCGGGGCTCATGACCCGGCCGTACATCACCCACGAGCAGCAGATCATGGGTTCGATGCCCACCGCCGACGTCCTGGAGGCGGTCGACGGCCCGCTGCAGAACGGCGTCATGAACTGGGACGCCATGGCGCCCATGGCGTCGCTGATGGATGCCGGAGACATCCTGGTGCAGTACGACCAGGCCTACGAGCACTACGACACGCCGAATCCCCAGACGCTGGCCGCCGAGCTGGCCACCACGCCGCCCGGCCTCAGCGACCCGGTGTCCTACGGCACCCCCCGGCCGAACGTGCCGCTGCTCCCCCACTTCGACGAAGGCAGCCTGGCCCTGCCGGCCAACGACGGCTGGACGGCCCCGCTCGTCTCCTACACGGTGTCCGACCCGCGGCCCATCGTCCGGACCGAGTCGACGGCCGACCCCCTCGTGGTGGACGGCGACGCCAGCGGCGTCGTGGGCGCGGCCTCGGTCGGCCTCCTGACCGGCAACCCGACGATCCTCTACGCCGGCACCCTCGACACCGACCACACCCTGGAGCACCAGACCCTGTCGGCCCCGGCGACCCTGGTGGTGACCGACACCAATCGCAAGCAGGGCTACCGCTGGAACTCCCTCAACGAGAACACCGGCTACACGGAGACGGCGGCCCAGGGCCCCGACACCACCGACCCGAGCGACGCGCCCCTCGACCTCTTCCCCGACGCGCCCGCCGACGCCCAGACGACCACCGTGCTGGCCGGCGTCTCGTCGGTCACCGCCTCCTCCTACGGGTCGTCCATCACGTACCTGCCCGAGGACCGGCCGGCGGCCGCCCTCGACGGCAACACCCAGACGGCGTGGTTGACCAACTCGTTCGTCGGCCAGATCGGCCAGTGGTGGCAGGTCGTGCTCGACCGGCCCCGCACCGAGGACAAGCTCCTCCTGGTCCAGCCCCAGACGGGTGACCCCGACCGGCACATCACGCGGATCACCCTCACCTTCGACGGCGGTCACCCGGTGTCGATCCCGCTGTCGCCGGCCTCGCGGACGGCGGCCGGCGAGGTCGTGAGCTTCCCGTCCCGGACCTTCACCACGTTGCGGGTGACCATCACCGGGGTGACGGTCGACGACCCGTCGTCGCCGGTCGGGTCGCGCAGCTCGACCGGATTCGCCGAAGTGGGCATCCCGGGGGTGACGGTGGACGAGACCGTGTCGATGCCCCAGGACCTGCTGCGGGCCGCGGGAGCGTCGTCGATCGACGACCGGCTGGTCCTGGTCATGACCCGGCTGCGGGCCTCGGGGGTGCCGCCCCGGTCGGACGTGGAGACGTCGTTGCAGCGGACGTTCTGGCTCCCCACGGCCCGCACCTTCTCGCTGACCGGCCAGGCCCGGGTCTCGCCGCTGATACCCGACGACGAGATCGACCGGGTGGTCGGGCGACCCGGATCGGACTACACGGGCACGGTGGCCTACTCCGAGGGCCGGCTCCCCAACGACCTGCGGGCCAACGCCATGGCCACCCTGGACGACAACCCGTCCACCATCTGGGAGCCGGGCTTCGGGGCGTCCCACCAGGCCGGCGAGTGGCTGCAGTACCACTTCAAGGACCCGGTCACCTTCGACAGCCTCCAGCTCCAGATCGTCGCCGACGGCGAGCACTCGGTGCCGACCTCGGTCACGGTCACGGCCGACAGCGGGTCCGTCACCGTCCCCCTCCCCCCACTGGCCGACAGCCCGGTGGCCGGCTCGGTGGTCGACGTCCCCGTCGACCTCCCGACCACGCTCCACGGCACCAGCGTGCGCCTGACCTTCGACACGGTCCGGATCGAGAACACGCTCAACTACTACTCGCAGACCCCCATCGCCATGCCCATCGGCGTCGCCGAGGTGGGCATCCCCGGGGCCCCGTCGGCCGCCCCGCTCCCGACCGACGTGCCGACCTCGTGCCGGGGGGACCTGCTCAGCCTCGACGGCGCCCCGATCTGGGTCCAGGTGACCGGCACCACGGCCGCGGCCCTCGACCGTCAGCCACTGACGATCTCGCTGTGCGGTCCGGACGCCGGCGGTCTCCACATCGGTCCCGGCAGCCACACCCTGCGGTCCGCGCTCGGCCAGGTGGCCGCCTACGACGTCGACCAGCTGGCCCTCGACTCGGCCCCCGGTGGCGGGCCGATGCCGCTGGCCGACCCGACGACCCTGGCCGCCCCGTCGGTGGCCCCGTCGCCCACCGCGGTCGTCGACTCCCAGACGTCCACGACCGTGCACGTGACCATGAAGGACGTCCCCACGGCACCCGGGTCCACCCCGTTCGACCTGATCCTGGGCGAGTCGATCAACAAGGGCTGGACGGCGACGGTCGACGGGGGCCCCGGACTCGGCACACCGGTCCTCATCGACGCCTTCGCCAACGGCTGGCGCATCGACCCGGCGGCCGTCGCCCCCTACGTCCACGACGGCCAGCTGGCCGTGACCCTGGTGTGGACCCCCCAGAAGACCGTCGACTGGGCCCTGATCATCTCGGCCGTGACCATCGTGGCGTGCCTGGTCCTGGCCCTGTGGCCGCGGCGGCGCCGGCGCCGCCGGCACGCCCACGTCCACGCGGTGGGCGGTGACGACGGGTCGGCGGCGTCGCTCGACGCGGCCGCCGCCGCGTCCCTGGCCCTCGACGAGCGCCCCAGGATCCAGCTGCCCTTCGGTGCCGAGGGACCGCGTGCGTCCGTCCTCGTGTCGGTGGTCACGGCGGTGGTGGCCGGCGGGGTGGCGGCGGCCATCGCCACGCCCCGGGCGGGGCTGGGCGTCGCCGTGGCCACCCTGGTGGTCCTGTTGGTGCCCCGGCTGCGCTTCGTGCTCGCCCTGGCCGCCGTGGCCTGCGTGGCCGGCGCCGGGATCTACGTGGCCGTCCACCAGAGCCAGATCGTCGCCCCGGACAACGGGGCCTGGCCGCAGTCGTTCGCGGTGGCCAGCCAGTGGGCGTGGGCCGGGGTGGTCTTCCTGGGTGCCGACGGGGCGGTCGATGTCGCCCTGCGGGCCCGGAAGCGGCGCCTCGACCGGAGGGCGGCCGGCGGCGTCACGGGGCCGGAGGGGGAGGCGGAGGCGGGCGGTCAGCTGGCCGCCGACGCGGACGGGCCGGGGACCTCCACGGCCTGAGGGTCGACCACGGCCGGCGACCGCCGCCGGCGGCCCGGTCAGTCGGTCCGGGAGAGCGCCTCGGCGCCCAGGGCGGCGAGGGTGCCCCGGGCGGTGGCGTCCCACGTGAACCGGCCGGCGTGGTCCAGGGCGCCGTGCCCGAGGCGCATGCGCAGGACCTCGTCGCGCAGCACGGCGTCGAGGGAGGAGGTGAGCCCGTCGGTCGAGTCCACCAGCAGGCCCGAACGGCCGTCGACCACGGCGTCCTCGTGGCCGCCGATGCGGGTGGCCACGGCCGGCGTCCCGCACGCCCCGGCCTCCGTCACCGTCATGCCCCAGCCCTCGCGGAGCGACGAGGAGGCCACCACCCAGGCCGACCGGTAGAGGTCGACCAGCGCCTCGTCGTCGACGAAGCCGGGCAGCCCGATCCAGTCCCCCGCCCGGTGGGACGCCACCAGCGCCTCCAGTGCGGGCCGCTCGTAGCCCTCGCCGGCGATCACGGCCCGCAGGTCGGGATGGCCGGCCTTCAGGCGCACGAGCGCCTCGACGAGGAGGTGGAAGCGCTTGACCGGCACCAGGCGACCCACGGCCACCACGAGCGGCGTGGCCGAGCGCTCGCCGCCCGGCGTGAAGCGGGGCTCGACGCCCGGCGGGGTGACCGCGATGCGGTCGGCCGGGAGGTGCAGCCGCTCCACGATCTCGTCCTTGGACGACTGCGACAGCGTCACGATCCGGCTGCGCCGGTAGAAGGGAGGGGCGATGCGGTGCTCGAGCAGGTGGCCGGCCTCGGCCAGGCCCCGGGGCAGCACCAGCTTCCACATCTCGGCGTGGACGTGGTGGAGGAAGGTGATCTGGGGGCTGCGGGACCAGGCCGGGCTGAAGAACGGCATGCCGTTCCAGATCTCGACCACGCCGTCGCCGGTGCCGATGCGGCCCACGGCGCCCGACAGGATGGAGCGGGGGAAGACCGAGTACCGTCCCGCCCGGCGGATCACCCGGTAACCGTCCCGGCGGACCACGCGGCGGCCACCGGGGACCGACGAGGTGGTCATGGACACGTCGAGGCCGGCCTCGGACCAGGCGGACATGATGCGGTGGGCGTGGAGCTCGCTGCCGCCCGCCTCCGGGTCGTCGAAGTCGCGCCAGGCCAACACGTCGATGCGCTTCAGGCCGGCGCGCTCGGCGATCTCCTCGAGGGGCATGCTCGCCATCAGCTGGACCGGCCCGGTGGGGCGCGCCGCCCGCACCGAGGGGTGGTCGGCGGCGATGGCCCGCTCCGCACCCTCCGACCGGTGGTCCTGGGTGACGCCGATGGGCGTGACCGAGGCGTCACCGTGACCGGCGGCCGCCCGCGGCAGGGGCAGCGACGGGTTCACCGGCTTCCGTCCCACTGCACTCCCCCCGGGTACGGCACCGCGGCAGTCTACCGGACCCCGGAAGGCCCCCCCGGGGCCCGAAGTGGCTGCTCAGCGGCGGGCGGCCACCCGCTGCCACCCCAGGCGGCGGGTCCACTCCTGGCCGCGATGCCGCAGGTGGATGACCAGGAAGGCGACGCCCATGGCGAAGGCGAGCGCGGACTGCACGATCAGGTCGGCCCACGCGGTCGCCGAGGTGTGCCCGTCGGCCCGGGTGACCAGCACCGCGGCCAGGGCGGAGCCGGCGGCCAGCAGCAGCACGATCCAACGCGAGCCGGTGCCGAACAGGTAGTTGGTGACCAGCACGGTGAACGAGAGGCAGAGCATGGCGAGCACCAGCGGCGCGAACGCCGGTGCCGCGCTTGCCAGCTTGGCCGAGAACACCAGGGTGAGGAACTGGCGGGGCACGAACACCGCGATGGCGAGCAGCAGCCCGGCCGGCACGGCCAGGAACAGCAGCGTCACCCCCAGCTGGCGGATGGCGTGGCCCCCCTCGTTCCAGCGGATGGTGGCCTCCGGCAGCAGGTAGGCCCCGAGGGCCAGCGCGCCGAACACCAGAGCCTTGGAGGCCACCGAGATCGCCGCATAGGGACCGACGTTGGCGTGGTCGAGCCGGCCGAGCAGGATCACGTCCACGTTCTGCAGGAGGCCCAGGAGGGCGAGGCCGACGAACGCCGCCGACACGTCGGCCAGGAGCTTGCGGCGAGCCAGCACCTGCTCGGGCGACGTGGTGGGCACGACCGCGGTTCCGGCCGCGGCGTCGCGGGCCACCGGCTGGGTGCCGGGGTCCGTCCACGCCCTGCCGGCGAGCCAGTGGGCGTGGACGGTGGCCACGACCTCGCTCACGAAGACGCCCAGCGCGTAGCCGGCCACGCCGAAGCCGCCGACCACCAGGACGACGACGAGGCCGGTCCGCACCCCGCCCTCGACCAGCAGGTTGGCGGCCAGCGGGCGGTAGCTGCGGTGGGCCTGGAGGAGGCCGCGGTCGACGCTCAGCAGGATCCACACACCGGCGGCCATCAGGATCAGCACCACGCCCTGGCCGTTGGGCAGCCGGAGCTGGTGGGCGATCCACCCCTGCAGGGCGAGGACGAGGACGAGCTCGATGCCGATGGCCACCAGGCAGATCCGGTGGACCCGACCGACCCAGCGCCGCACCAGGCGGCTCTGCCCGGTGGTCTGCAGACCGGTGACGCGGCGGACCACGCCGACCAGGACCGCCGACCCGGGCATCGACAGGATGAAGAAGAGACCGAGCAGCTGGGCGATCTCGCCGTAGGCCTGGGACGACACCAGGCGGGCGACCGCCACCACGACCAGGGCGGCGGCCACGTTGACCAGCATGCCGGCGATGGCCACCGGGCCGGCCTGGAGCAGGCCGCCCTTCACCGTGTTGTCCGCCCCGACCAGGCTGGGTGCCGCCTCGTCGGCCGGCAGCTGGATCATCGGGCCACCGGCCACGGCGATGCCCACCGCCGGGCCGAAGGCCGCCGCCTCCCCGATGGGGTCGACGACCGTCTCGACCTCCTCCAGGATCACGTCCAGACCGGGCTCACCGTCGTCCGGGCCACCGCCCGGCGACTCGGCCCCCCCGTCGACCACCGGCCCCCGTCCCGCTCAGCCGGCACGCCGGGGCAGGACCGGCGCGTCGCGCCCGGTGGATCCCGAGGCTCCACCGGCCCGACCGTCGGCCGTCTCGTGGTACTCCTCCTCGACGTTCACCGACCAGATGTCGTGGTGCGCGCCGTGGATGTTCTCGACGGTCAGCATGGCCGTGTACATCGAGTGGTCCTGGTTGTTGTACTTGTGCATGCCGTTGCGGCCCACCGGGTGGACGTTCGGGGCGTGCTCGTCGAACCAGCGCCGGATCACGTCGACGTTGTCGCGGTAGGTGTCGTCGTAGACGGGGTAGGCCTTCGGCATCCGCACCACGTAGCCGGCCTCGACGTCGGAGGACTCGACCAGGCCGATGGCGGCCAGCTCCTTGGTGCCCAGGGCCACGAGGTCGTCGTCCGGCAGGTTCCACAGCTCGTCGCCCTCGAACACGAAGTACTCCATCCCGAGGCAGGTGCGTCCGTCCTTCACGAGGAACGGTGACCACGACCCGAAGTTCTGGATGCGCCCGACCTTGACGTCGGGCGAGTGGATGTAGATCCAGTTGTCGGGGAAGCCGCGGTCGGCGGGCACGACGAGGGCCACGGTCAGGAAGTCGCGGTAGTGGAGGTCGTCGGCGGCCCGCAGGACCTCGTCCGGCACCGGCGGGTCGACGGCCCGGGCCAGCGCGGTCAAGGGCATCGAACTGATCACGTGGCTCACGTCCATCCGCTCGGCCGTGCCGGCGTGGTCGACGGACACGGCCGCGGCGCGACCGTCCTCCACGTGCACCGTGGTGGCCGAGGTGTGCATCCGGACCTCGCCCCCGAGGTCGACCACCTGCTCGGCGCACCGCTCCCACATCATCCCGGGCCCGTACTTCGGGTACTGGAACTCCTCGATGAGGCTGGTGACCTGCTTGGACTTGTCGCGCCGCCGCCCGAAGGAGGACCGGATCGGCTCCCACACGGCATCCCACAGCGACATCCCCTTGATGCGCTGGGCGCCCCAGTCGGCCGACAGCTCCGAGGCCGACACACCCCACACCTTCTCGTTGTAGGTCTTGAAGAAGTGCTGGTACAGCCGCCACCCGTAGTTGGAGACGATGTAGCCCTCGAGCGTGGAGAGGTCCTTCGGCGGCCGCACCCGGACCCACAGGAAGGACAGTCCGCAGCGCACCGCCTCGACCAGGCCGAGGTTGGACAGGGCGTTGGCCAGCTTGATCGGGTAGTCGTAGTACTTGCCGCCGTAGAAGATCCGGCTCATCCGCGGCCGGAGCAGGAAGTCCTCGTCGGGGAGGATCTCGTGCCAGAACTCCTCGACGGGGACCACCTTGGTGAAGAAGCGGTGGCCGCCGATGTCGAACCGCCACCCGTCGCGCTCCACCGTGCGACTGATGCCGCCGAGGACGGCGTCCTGCTCGACGACCACCACCGGGTCGCCGGCCCGGGCCAGCCGGTAGGCGGCGGTCAGACCGGCCGGTCCCCCGCCGATGACGACCACCGGGTCGCCCGCCCGATCCGCCCTAGGGGCGTCGGCTGCAGTCACAGGGGTCTGGGGCGTTGCCATGCGGTGCGATCCGTTTCTGCTGGTTGCGGTGGCCGGCGCCAGCGGCTCGCCGGTCGGCGGTCGAGTTGAACCGGGAGTTCCACCCCGGTACGGCGGGCTGTCGGCCGACGTCCCGCCTCCACGGGTCCCGAGCGGCCCGGTGTGGCCGTCGGGTATCGGCTGCCCCCTGCGGAGGGAGGATAGTTGCTCTCCCGGGGCGCCCGGCGGAGGCCCGGTCCGGGCGATTCCCGTGGCTAGGGGACGACGATCCCGAGGAAGGCCAGCAGCGCGTAGCCGGTCATGGCGGCGGCGGACACCACCAGGACGACGAGCTCGACGGGGCGCCGTGACGTGGTGGTCGACGCGGCCACCACCAGGGGGAACGCCCCCAGGGCGTAGCGCTCGAACGAGTCGAGGTTGGTGCTGCTCAGGGACACGACGAGCACCACGGTGGCGAAGAGCGCGTAGGACCGGGGCAACCGGCGCCAGGCCAGGACGGCGAGCGCCACGCACAGGAGCACCCAGGGGATGTGGGCGGCGCTGCCCAGGTGGTGGCCGTGCAGGGCGGAGGCGACGTCGTGGCCCATGGCGTCGAACGGCACGGCCAGCTGGCCGCGGTGGCCACCCTGCTGCTGCACGGTCAGGGGCAGCCAGGCGTTGCCGAAGCGGTGGTCGACCCAGACGAGGAACGCCCCGGCGCCGACCGCCGGCGCCACCAGGGCGGCCAGCCCGGCCACCCGTCGCCCGGCGCCCGAGAGGGTGTCCCGCCGTGACCAGAGCTCGACGGCCACGGGCACGACGAGCAGGACGCCGAGCGGGCGGTCGGCCCCGGCGGCCAGTCCGGCTGCGGCCGCCCACCACCATCGTCCGGTGCGGATGCCGAGGAAGGTGACGAGCGAGCACAGCAGGAGGAGGGCGTCCGAGTAGGCCAGCACCATCGCGTACGCCGAGGGGGCGAGGGCGAGCAGCCAGACCGACCGGCGGGCCAGGTCGGCGTCGCCGAGGTCGTGGCGCACCAGCAGCAGCAGGGCGGCCAGGGCCAGCAGCGAGGCCACGTTGGCCACGACGATCAGGGCGGTGCCGGTACCCACCCCGGGGAGACGGCCGAGCCATCGACCGAGCAGCGGGAAGAGGGGGAAGAAGCGGAGCGACTGGCGGCCGGCGGCCGCGTAGCCGTGCGTGGCGATGGCCAGGTACCAGCCCGCGTCCCATGACAACAGGCCCTGGTGCACCCGCTGGAGTGCGGTCGGGTTGCCCGGGCGGAGCGAGTGCACGCCGAGATGGGCCACGACCAGGGCCAGGGCCACCAGCACCCGGGCCACGATCCAGGCGGGCAGGACCCGGGCGACGGCCCGGCCGACGAGCGCCAGATGTCGGCGCGGTCCCGCCCGCAGCCCCCCGGCGGACGGATCGGCCGTCGCCACGGGGACGCCCCCGGACACCCCGGTCAGGACCCGTTCGGCGTCAGCCGGACCAGCCACATCGGCTGGTAGAAGGTCACGTCGTTGCCCACCACCAGGTCGGTGGCGTGGTAGGCGGGATCGCCCTGGAGCGTCTGGATGATGCCCTCGCACTTGACGCCGTAGGACTGGTAGCCCGGCGCCCAGACCACGAAGACCTGATGGCCCCCGGCCGCCATGGCCTCGACCTTCTCGGCGAAGGCCAGCGGGGAGGCGGCCCGGACGGCGTCGGCGTAGTCGACCCAGTTCACGTACGTGGGACCCGTCTCCCGGGGGAACGTGATCTGCTGGTAGCGGCCGGTGGGCAGGAGGCGGTTCACGGCCGGGCCGAGCTGGTCCGGGCAGTAGGCGACCACGTCGCCCGGCTTGCCCGTGGCGGCGATGGCTGCGGCCACCTGGCCGGCCTGGGTCCGGTTGGTGGTCACGTTGGGCACCGACGCGGCGATCCCGAGGACCACGGCCATGGCCAGGATGCCGACCCGGATGTGCCGGTCGCGGAAGGTGGTGAGGCCGAGCGCCACCATGAGGACCAGCGGGACGAACACCACCGAGGCGTAGCGCGGGTCGAAGGCGCTGCTCGAGACCAGGCCGCCGAGGATGGCGGCGGCCAGGGTGCCGCAGATGATGACGGCCAGGGGGCGCCCCGTGGGCCGGGTGCGGATGTCGAGATCGATGTGCAGGCGGTCGGTGGCCAGACCGAACAGGCCGAGGCCGACCAGCGCGAAGTAGACGAGCGCCAGGGCCCGGCCCTGGTTCGGTGCTCCCCCCGGCGAACGACGAGATGGAGCTCACCATGGCCGCGAAGTTGGCCGGCGTCGACCAGGGCGTCCCGGTGTGCTGGGACTGGAAGAGGAAGGTCGGCACCCACGGCAGGAAGGTGAGGGAGCCGATCACCACCGCCACCAACGCCGCCCGTGCGCCCCGCCGCCACTCGGGTCGCCCCCGCCAGGCCTGGTAGGCCAGCCACAGGAACGTGGTGGCCAGCAGGTAGATCGCCCAGTAGTGGGAGTAGAGGAGGAGGCCGGTCACCGCGGCCACGGCGATCAGGTTGCCCGCCCGCGGCGACCGGAGCGCCCGGTCGACGGCCAGGAAGCCGCACACGGTGAGCAGGGCGACCAGCGAGTACATCCGCGTCTCGGTGTCGTAGCGGACGGCGAACGGCGAGGACGCCACGAGCAGCATCGCCGCCCACGCCGCGGTGCGTCCGCCCAGGCGGCGCCCGGCCAGCCAGACGAGGGGGACGGTGGCGACGCCGAACACCCCGGTAGGGCCCGCACGGCCAGGTCCGAGGAGCCGAAGACGCCCATCCAGAAATGGAGGAGGAAGTAGAACAGCGGCGGCGCGCCGTCCCGGCGCAGGTACGACGGGATCTCGTGGATGGGCAGCTTGGAGATGTTGACGGTGAGCGCCTCGTCGAGCCACAGGTCCGACGAGGTCCAGAAGCGGAGCACCAGGGCGGCCACGAGGGCGAGCACGGTGCCCACCGCCAGCGCCGTGCGCAGGACGCTCGAGTACGCCGGCCCCTCGGGATCGGCGGCGGCCACGGCGGGATCGGCGACGGCCACGGCGGGATCGGACGGGGCCGGACGGACGGGGCCGGCCACCGCTCGCTGTGGGCCGCTCGGTCGCTCGTCCGTCGCGCCCTCGGGGGACGCGTCGACGGACGCTGCGGGTCCGAGGGGCGCTGCATCCATGGCTGGCATGGTACCCAGCGCGCCCGACCCCCCTGGGATCCCCCTGCAAATGGGCCTCCGGTGCATGGACTGCCCACGATGTGGGCACTACTGTGCGCCCACGGTCCGCTCGGCCTGTGGCAGAGTCAGGGCGGGCAGTTCCGCAGTCCGCCGGAGGGGAGCTTCGATTCCGGCGGGCAGCACCCGGACGCCGACAGGCGCCCGGGAGAAGGCTAGGGGGAGTTGTCGTGAGCGAAGAGAACGAGATCAGTCGACGCACCTTCATGGCCCGGGGAGCGGCCGTCGGCGGTGCCGTCGTCCTGGCCGGAGCGGCGGGTACTGCGCTCGCCGGGTGCTCCTCGTCGGGCAGCAGTTCGTCGTCGACCGCGGACTCCTCGTCCTCCACGACGCCCGGTGTAGGAGTCGGCACGCCGGTCAAGGGCGGCTCCCTGACCATCGGGCTCATGGCCGAGATCGACGGCTTCTACCCGCCCACGAACCACTGGGACACCAACGGCTACATCTACGCCAACTGCCTCTACGACCCGCTGATGGCCGTCGCCGCCGACGGGTCCGTCCAGCCCTACCTGTGCGCGTCCTTCACCCCGGACGCCACCTACACCACGTGGACGATGACGCTGCGGCCCAACATCAAATTCCACGACGGCTCGGACCTGACGGCCGCGGTCGTGGTCAGCAACTACAACGCCCTGCGGGCCTCGCTCCTCACGGGCCAGGCGCTCACCCAGGTCTCCTCGGTGGTGGCCCAGGACCCGACCACCGTCGTCTACACACTGCAGGCACCCAACCCCGGGTTCGCCACGGGCCTCACCACCCAGGTCGGCTACGTCGTCGCCCAGTCGATGATCGACCAGGCCACGTCCGGGGCGGCCAATCCCACCCCGGTCGGGACGGGGCCGTTCGTCTACCAGGAGTGGATCCCGAACGACCACTTCATCGGCACCCGCAACCCGAACTACTGGCGGTCGGGCCTGCCCTACCTCGACCAGATCACGCTGCAGCCCATCCCCGACACCACCCAGCGCGAGGCCACGCTGAGGACGAACGGCGTCGACATGATCGGGTCCACCGATCCCAACACCATCAACCGGTTCAAGGGCGAGAGCACGTACCAGATCGTCGACTCGTACCACAACATCAAGGGCGAGCCGACGATGGCGTTCATCATGCTCAACTGCGCCGTGGCGCCCACCAACGACGTGACCCTGCGCCAGGCGCTGGCCAAGGGCCTCGATCAGGCCACCATCCAGAAGGTCTTCGGCGGCGGCTTCGCCCAGCCCGTGGACGGCCTGTTCCTCCCCGGAACGGAGTACTACGCGAAGACCTCCTTCCCGACGTACGACCCCGCCGGGGCCAAGCAGCTCGTGTCCCAGTACAAGGCCCAGCACGGCACGCCTTCCCTCACCCTGGTCACCATCACCGATCCCCTCGAGGCCCAGCTGGTCCAGATCGTCCAGCAGATGTGGCAGGAGATCGGCGTCGACGTCACCGTCAGCCAGATCGAGCAGGCCGACCTCATCGACAATTTCATCGCCGGGAAGTTCCAGGCGGCCACCTCCTACCAGTTCGGGGCCATCGACCCGGACGAGAACTACGTGTGGTGGAGCACGACCACGGTCGCCCCGATCGGGGGCATCGCGCTCAACTTCCCGCGCAATGCGGACCCCGTCATCGAGCAGAACATGCTGCTCGGACGGCACACCACCGACCAGGCCACCCGGGTCCAGGCCTATCAGGCGGTCAACGAACGGCTGGCCGTGGACCTCCCCTACCTCTGGCTGCTCCAGTACATCTTCTCGGAGGTGGCCTCCGACCGGGTCCAGAACTTCGCCAACCCGACACTGCCCAGCGGGCAGCCGGCATGGGGATTCGACGAAGGCATCTTCAGCCCGACGGCGATCTGGCTGTCGAGCTGACGGCCAGGTAGACGAGGCGTCACGACTCCGATGGGCAAGTACCTCTTCAGACGGTTCCTCCAGCTGCTGGTGGTGTCCTTCGTCATCTCCGTGCTGGTGTTCCTGCTGGTGCACCTGCTGCCCGGCGACCCGACGGAGGTCATCCTCGGCCCGAACGACACCGCGGCCAACCGGGCCATCCTGCTGAAGCAGCTCGGCCTCAACCTGCCGCTGTGGCACCAGTACATCGTGTGGCTCAACGCCGCCTTCCACGGCAACCTGGGCACCTCGTACCTCGACCACGAGTCGGTCACCCACATCCTCGCCACCGGCGCCCCGGTCTCCATCGAGCTGATCCTCCTCAGCCAGATCATCGCCTTCGCCGTCGCCATCCCGCTCGCCCTGGTGGTGTCCCGCAAGCCCAACCGCTCGGCGGACAACATCTCGACCACCGCCACCTTCGGCCTCCTCGCCCTGCCGCCCTTCGTGGTGGCGCCGCTGCTGGTGGCCGTCTTCGCCGTGGGACTCGGGTGGTTCCCGGCCACCGGCTACACGCCGTTCACCCAGGCCCCCCTCACCAACCTCCACGAGATGATCCTGCCGTCGCTGGCCATCACCGCCGGGTCGATCGCCGTGTACTTCCGCGTCCTGCGGTCCGACCTGATCAGCACGCTCCAGCAGGACTTCATCACCATGGCCCGGTCCAAGGGCCTGTCCAACCGACGGATCATGTGGCGTCACGCCTTCCGTCCGTCCAGCTTCTCGCTGCTGGCCGTGGCCGGCATCAACATCGGCAGCCTGATCGCCGGGACGTTCGTGGTCGAGCTGCTGTTCGCCCTGCCGGGCATCGGGTACGCCCTGGTGCAGGCCGTCGAGCAGCGCGACTACCTCGTGGTCCAGGGGATCTCGCTGGTCGTGGCCATCGCCTTCGTGGTGATCCAGTTCATCATCGACTTCATCTTCACCATCGTCGACCCGAGAGTGGTGCGGGAGTGACCCATGCCTGACGACAGAGAGCTGCTCGACACCGGGTCCTCGGCCCGGCTGCTGGAGAACCCCCTCCCGGGGACGGCGGCCACCGACGAGGCGATCATGGCCACCGAGGCCACCACCGAGCGGGACGACATCCTGAAGAAGAAGCCCTTCGGCTTCCTGTTCTGGTTCGCCGTCTGCTTCGTCGGCGTCGTGCTGCTGTCGGCCATCCTCGCCAACGTGCTGCCGCTCCAGAACCCGAACTTCCAGCACTACACGGCCCTCAACCAGGGGCCGAGTACCGCACACTGGCTGGGTACCGACGACCTCGGCCGGGACCTGCTGGCCCGCCTGGTCTTCGGGGCCAGGGTCTCGCTCATCGTCGGGTTCTGCGGCGTGGCCATCGGGATCATCATCGGAGGCACGGCGGGGCTGGTGTCGGGCTACCGGGGCGGGCGCCTCGACGTCGCCCTCAACGCCGTCTCCTTCATCATCCTGGCCTTTCCCGCCATCGTGGCCGTGATCGCCATCGTGACCTTCTGGGGAGCCTCGCTCTTCCACATCACCATCATCCTGGGAATCGCCACCATCCCCCTCATGTACCGGGTGATCCGCGCCTCGAGCCTCTCGTTCGCCCAACGCGACTTCGTGGTCGCGGCCAAGACCATGGGGGCCAGCGACACCCGCATCGTGCTGCGCGAGATCCTCCCCAACGTGATCCCCGTGGCCGTCACCTTCAGCCTCATCACGGTGGCCGGTCTGATCGTCATCGAGGGGACCCTGGCCTTCCTCGGCCTGTCGGTGGCCCTGCCGACACCGTCGTGGGGCAACCTGATCAACGAGGGCACCTCCAACGGCGCCCTCAGCACCGACCCGTGGATCATGCTGTGGCCGGCCCTGGCCATGTTCCTGCTGCTGTGGTCGATCAACCTCATCGGCGACCGGCTGCGCCAACGGTTCGACATCCGCGAGGGGCTGCTCTGATGGCCGGCCGGCGCACGACCCGTCGCACGCTCGAGTTCAAGGACGCCGGGACCCAGGAGGGTCCGCTGCTGGCCGTCGAGGACCTCCACACCTCGTTCCGGACGCCGCGGGGCACCGTGCGCGCCGTCGACGGCGTCTCGTTCCAGGTCGAGGAAGGCAAGACCCTCGGGATCGTGGGCGAGTCCGGCTCGGGCAAGACCGTCCTGTCCCGTTCGATCATGGGCCTGCTCCCGCCGCGCGACGTGATCCGGAGCGGCACCGTGCACTTCGCCGGACACGACCTCACGGCCATGGACGACGCATCGCTGCACGAGGTGTGGGGTGCCGAGCTCTCGATGATCTTCCAGGACCCGATGACGGCGCTCAATCCGGTCAAGCGGATCGGCGACCAGATCGGCGAGTCGCTCCGGCTGCACCTCGACATGGACAGGAAGGAGGCCCGGTCCACGGCCGTCGAGCTGCTGCGCTCCGTCGGGATCCCCTCGCCCGAGCAGCGGGTGCGGTGGTATCCGTTCCAGCTGTCGGGCGGCATGCGGCAGCGCGTGATGATCGCCATCGCCCTGGCCTGCGCCCCCCGCCTGGTGCTGGCCGACGAGCCCACCACCGGTCTCGACGTGACCGTGCAGGCCCAGATCCTCGACCTCCTGGCCGAACTGCAACGGGAGCGGCACATGGCGGTCATCCTCGTGACCCACGACCTCGGCGTGGTGGCCAGCCGGGCCGACGACATCATCGTGATGTACGCCGGCCGGATCGTGGAGCGGGCGCCGACCCACACGCTCTTCACCGACACGAAGATGCCCTACACGCAGGCGCTGATGGAGTCGATCCCCCGCCTCGCCGACCCGAGTGGCGTGCGGCTCAACGCCATCGGCGGCCGTCCGCCGGACCTGATCAACCCGCCGCAGGGGTGCCGGTTCGCGCCCCGCTGCCAGTATGCCCAGGACAAGTGCCGCGAGACCGAGCCGCCGCTCCGTACCGTCGGCTCGGAGGACCATCTCTTCGCCTGCTGGTATCCCCTGGTCGACGGCGTCTCGACCGCGCCCGCCGTGCCCGTGTCGTTGTCGCCCACGACGAACGGTTCGGGGTCGGCCGAGGAGGTGGGCAGCGTGACCGACACCGCCATCACCCCTGAGGCCCTCCAGGAGGGCGAGATCGTGCTCGACGTGACCGACCTCGTCGTCGAGTTCAAGAGCGGCCGCCAGCGGGTCCAGGCCGTGTCCGGGGTGACCTTCCAGGTCCGCCGAGGTGAGACGCTCGGTCTGGTCGGCGAGTCCGGCTGCGGCAAGTCGACCACCGGGCGCACGCTGGTCCAGGTGCAGCCGGCCACGTCCGGGTCGATCCTCTACCGGGGCCGGGAGATGAACGGGCTCAAGGGAAAGCAGCTCCGCCGGCTGCGGACCAAGATCCAGATGATCTTCCAGGACCCGATCTCGTCGTTGAACCCGCGACGTCGGATCAAGGACATCGTGGCCGAGCCCCTCACGATCTGGAAGCGGGGCACCAAGCCGGAACGGGCCGAAAAGGTGCGCGCCATGCTGGAGGCGGTGGGCATCGACCCCGACGCCGCCAGCGACCGGCTGCCCGGCGAGTTCTCGGGCGGTCAGTGCCAGCGCATCAGCATCGCCCGGGCGCTGATGGCCGAGCCCGACCTGCTGATCTGCGACGAGCCGGTGTCCGCCCTCGACGTGTCGGTCCAGGCCCAGATCCTCAACCTGCTGGCCGACCTCAAGCAGCAGTTCGAGCTGACCATGGTCTTCATCGCCCACGACCTCGCCGTGGTGAAGAACGTGAGCGACCGGGTGGCCGTGATGTACCTGGGCAAGCTGGTCGAGGTGGCCGGGTCCGACGAGCTCTACCGCAGCGCCGCCCACCCGTACACCGAGGCGCTGCTGGCGTCGATCCCCGAGCCGGACCCGGACCACGTGTCGAGTCACAGGGCCCTCACCGGCGAGTTGCCGTCTCCGCTGAATCCGCCCTCGGGCTGCCGGTTCCGGACCCGCTGCCCCTACGCCCAGGACCGGTGCGCGGCCGAGGAGCCGCCACTGCGGGAGATCGCCCCCGGGCACCAGGTGGCCTGCCACTTCCCGGTGGGCGCGGCGGCCGGCCAGGCGGCGGCGCCGACGCAGGCGGCGGTCGACTCCCCCACCGCCTGAGTCCCGCCCCCGGAGGGCGCTCGGACACGACGATCGGCCCGCAAGGGGCCGATCGTCGGTACGTGTCGTGCGGTGCGGGCTAGGGCCCGCCCGTGATCAGGCCTCGGACGGAGGCTCGGACCCTTCGGTGGGTGCAGCCCCGGCCTCGACCGGTGCGGCCTCGACCGGTGCAGCGTCGACCGGTGCAGCGGCCACGGGTGCGGCCTCGACCGGAGCTGCCTCGGCGGGTGCGGCCTCGACCGGTGCAGCGTCGACCGGTGCGCCCTCGGACGCTGCGGGAGCGACCGGTGCGCCCTCGACGGGCTCACCGCCCTCGGTCGGCCCGTGCTCGGCCACGTAGTCGGCCCAGGCCGCCTGCGCCTCGGTCTCCGGCGTGAACTCCGTCTCAGCGAAGACCGGGCCCACGTAGTTGCCCTCTTCGTCGTAGGCGTGCTCGCCGAAGGCCTCGCGGTACTCCTCGGACACCTCGCCACCTTCGGCGGCCTGCTTGATCGACAGGCTGATGCGGCGGCGCTGGAGGTCGATGTCGATGATCTTGACCCACAGCTCCTCGCCGGGGGTGACGACCTGCTCGGGCAGGTCGACGTGGTGGCCGGCCATCTCCGAGATGTGCACCAGGCCCTCGATGCCGTCGCCCACCTGGACGAATGCGCCGAAGGGCACCAGCTTGGTGATCCGGCCGTAGACCAGCTCGCCCACCTGGTGGGAGTTGGCGAACTCCTGCCACGGGTCGGTCTGGGTGGCCTTCAGCGAGAGGCTGATGCGCTCCTTGGACAGGTCGACGTCCAGGACCTCGACGTCGATCTCGTCACCGACCGACACGACCGAGGACGGGTGGTCGACGTGCTTCCAGGAGAGCTCGGACACGTGGACGAGTCCGTCCATGCCGCCGAGGTCCACGAAGGCACCGAAGTTGACGACCGAGGACACCACGCCGCGGCGACGCTCGCCCGGCTTGAGGTTGACGAGGAACTCGCCCCGCTGCTCCTTCTGGGTCTCCTCCAGCCAGGCCCGGCGCGACAGCACCACGTTGTTGCGGTTGCGGTCGAGCTCGATGATCTTGGCCTCGATGGTGCGGCCCACGTAGGGCTGCAGCTCGCGCACACGGCGCAGCTCGACCAGCGACGCCGGCAGGAAGCCACGCAGTCCGATGTCGACGATGAGCCCGCCCTTGACGACCTCGATGACCGGGCCGGTGACGACCTCGTCGGCCTCCTTGAGCTTCTCGATGGTGCCCCAGGCCCGCTCGTACTGGGCCCGCTTCTTCGAGAGGATCAGGCGGCCCTCCTTGTCCTCCTTCTGGAGCACGAGGGCCTCGACGGCCTCGCCGAGGGTGACGATCTCGGAAGGGTCGACGTCGTTGCGGATGGACAGCTCCCGGACCGGGATCACGCCCTCGGACTTGAAGCCGATGTCGAGCAGGACCTCGTCCCGGTCGATCTTGACGACGGTGCCCTCGACGAGATCACCGTCCTCGAACTCGACGATGGTGCCGGCCATGGCATCTTCGAGGGAACCGCCACCGAGGTCGTCCTCGGTGATCGAACGGGGGATGTACACCCCGTTCTCGTCGAAGTGGCCCATGGCCTCGGGGGACAGCAGATCGGTGCCGGTGGGCACGACGTGGGTGTCGGACATCAGGTAGGTAGCTCGCTTTCCGGACAGGTGCGCACCCGGGGGCCGGTCGACCGGCCACGGGAACGGGCAAGACACGTGCCACAACCGTTGTGGCAGGGATCCATCCTACCCCACGCGCCGGGAGGAGTCGCAGGTCAGGACCGCGGTGGGCGTCGGGCCCGGCTCAGCCCTTGGCCTCGGCCCACGAGGAGCCCCAGGCCATGGCCACCTTGAGCGGCACGTCGAGCTCGGCGGCGCCGGTCAGAGCCGTCTCGGTGAGCCGCTCGACGGCCGTCCTCCTCGCCCGGGTCGACGTCGACCAGGACCTCGTCGTGGACCTGGAGGACCAGGTCGGAGCGGTAGCCGCCCTCCTCCAGGCCGGAGTCGAGCCGGATGAGGGCCACCTTGAACAGGTCGGCGGCCAGCCCCTGGATCCCGGCGTTCATGGCCTGGCGCTCGGCCCCCTGGCGCACCTGGTGGTTGGAGGAGAGGAGGTCGGGCAGGGGACGGCGTCGGCCGAACGAGGTCACCGTGTACCCGTTGGTCCGGGCCTCGGCCACGGCCCGGTCCATGTAGTCGTGGACCGAGGGGAACGCCGTCGAAGAAGGCGTCGAGGATCCCCTTGGCCTCCTCCACCGGGACGGCCAGGCGCTGGGCCAGGCCGTAGGCCTCCATGCCGTAGGCCAGGCCGTAGGAGACCATCTTGGCCGTCGACCGCTGTTCGTGGGTGACCGCGTCGCGCTCGACCCCGAACACCCGGGCGGCCACGGTGCGGTGGATGTCCTCGCCCGCCGCGAAGGCGGCGGTGAGTCCCGGGTCGCCCGACAGGTGGGCGATGGCCCGCAGCTCGACCTGGTCGTAGTCGGCGACCAGCAGGCGTCGGCCCTCCGAGGGGACGAACGCCTCGCGGAACCGACGGCCCTCGTCGGTCCGCACCGGGATGTTGTGGAGGTTGGGACGGTCCGACGACAGGCGACCCGTCCGGGCCACCGTCTGGCGGAAGGTGGCGTGGATCCGGCCGTCGGCCGCCACCTCGGCGGCCAGGGACTCGCCGTAGGTCGACCGCAGCTTCTCGACCTCGCGGTAGCGGAGCAGGACCTCGATGATGGGGTGCTGGCCCCGCAGCGACTCGAGCGTCCGGGCGTCGGTCGAGTAGCCGGTCTTGGTCTTCCGGCCCGGGGTGCAGGCCGAGGTCGCTCGTAGAGCACGGTGCGCAGCTGCTTGACCGAGTTGACGTTGAACGGCGTCCCCGGCCAGTTCGTGCATGGTGGCCTCGAGGGACTGCGCATTCGGCGGTGAGCTCGACAGCTGATCGACCGCAGCACCTCGCGGTCGACCGGGATGCCCACGACCTCCATGCGGGCGAGCACCCGCACCAGCGGGCGCTCCATGTCGACGAACAGCTGCTGCTCGCCGATCTCGTCGAGCGCGGCCTGCAGCGGGGCCCGCATCCGGGCCAGCACGGCGGCCAGGCGCACCAGGCGCAGCCCCGCGTGGTCGAGCCCGACGGGGGCGTCGGATGCGGTGTCGGTCGCCTCCTCCAGCAGAAAGGCACCCTGGCCCTTCGCTCCGGTCCCGTCATCGACGGACACCCCGAGCAGGCGGGGCGCCAGGTCGGAGAGGCGGTAGTGGTCCTCGGACGGGTCGAGCAGGTAGGCCGCCACCGCCGTGTCGTCACCAGCCCGGTGATGTCCACGCCGAGCGGGCAGCAAGGTGCGCATCAGCTCCTTGGCGTCGTGGGCCACGACCCCCACCCCGTCAGGCCCGAAACCGTGCGGCCAGGAGCGGCCAGCACCCGCCGCTCGGCCGACGCAGGTGACCGCCGGCGTGGGGTCCGAGGTAGACGGCCGGCGTGGCGGCCGGACCGCCGTCGGCCGCCTCGGCCACCAGGGCCAGGGCCAGGAGCGGCGAGCGTCCGGCATCGCCCTCCCACAGCGGGGCGAGCGGCGACGTTGCCGGTGCCGGCCCGGGCGGTGGCGAACAGGGCCTCGAGGTCGGCGCAGGCCTGGTCGACGTCGGCGGGCACGGCGCACGCCGGGGTCGGCCAGCCACGGCGGACCCTCCTCGGCGCCGGCCGGGACCTCGACCTGCGTCGCACCGCCACCGGCAGCGGAACCGGCGGCACCTCCGCCGGCCGGCGAGCCGAACAGGCCGTCGCCGCAGGGCCGAGTCGAAGCGGGTCCAGGCCCCCTTCATCTCGAGCGCGGCGAAGGCCTGGCGGGCCGCCTCGTGGTCCCAGCCGCCCAGCACGAGGTCGTCGACGTGGACGTCGAGCGGACGTCGCGGACGAGCGGGATCACCTCGGCGTTGACCCGGACCCGGTCGGCGTGCTCGGCCAGGTTCTGGCGCAGTTTGGGCGACAGCGCGTCGAGGTGGGCGTAGAGGGTGTCGAGGTCGCCGTACTCGTTGATCAGCTTGGCCGCCGTCTTCTCCCCCACCCCGGGCACGCCGGGCAGGTTGTCCGACGGGTCACCCCGCAAGGCGGCCAGCAGCGGGTACTTCGTGCGGGCGGACCCCGGTCGCTCCTCGATGCCGGCCTCGTCGTACAGGGCGTAGTCGCTGACCCCGCGCCGGTTGTAGAGGACCCGGATGTAGGGGTCCTCGACCAGCTGGTACGAGTCGCGGTCGCCGGTCACGATGATGACCGGGTGGCCCCGGTCGCGGGCCTCGGAGGCCAGCGTGGCCAGCACGTCGTCGGCCTCGAAGCCCTCGGCCGACGCACCGGGATGGCCAGGGACTCCAGCACCTCGCGGATCATCTCGAACTGGGGCGGCAGGTCGGCCGGCGTCTCGTCCCGGCCGCCCTTGTAGTCGTCGACGATCTCGTCCCGGAACGTGCCACCGGGCAGGTCGAAGGCCACGGCCAGGCCCACCGGATGGTGGTCCCGCACCAGGTTCAGGACCATCGAGGTGAATCCGTGCACGGCGTTGGTGGTGACCCCGGCACTCGTCTTCAGCGTGTCCGGCAGGGCGAAGTAGGCCCGGAAGGCCAGGGACATCCCGTCGAGCAGGATGCAGGGGCCGCGCTCCGGCCGGGGCCGAGGTGGTGGGCGTCGTGGCGGTGGGCATGGCGGGTGGTCTGCTCCGGCCTAGGGCTCGAGCGTCCCTTCGAGTACCTGTCGGGCCACGTCGACCATGCGGGTGCGGCTGCCCATGGCCGTCTTCTGGACGAAGCTGAAGGCATCCGACTCGGACATGCCGTGGCGCTCCATGAGCACGCCCTTGGCCCCGTCGACGAGGCGGCGGGTCTCGAGCTTGTCCTCGGCCATCGCCTGCTGGCCGACGATCCCGTCGTCGACCGCCTGGCGGGCGTCGGCGTCGATGGCCCACTCCTGCTCGCACCGGGCCACGGCCTGGTCGATGGCGGGGATGAGCTCGATGCGCTGGAAGGGCTTGACGAGGTAGGCGGCCACGCCGGCGTCACGGGCCTCGTCGATCAGGTTGCGCTGGCTGAAGGCGGTCAGGATCAGCACGGCCACCTTGATGTCGAGGTCGCGGATGTCCCGGGCCGCCTGGAGGCCGTCGGCGCCGGGCATCTTCACGTCGAGGATCACCAGGTCCGGCCGGTGGGTGCGGACGAGTTCGACGGCCTCGTCGCCACGTCCCGTCTCCCCCACCACGTCGTAGCCCTCGTCGAGCAGGATCTCCTTGAGATCCAGCCGGATGATCGCCTCGTCCTCGGCGATGACCACACGCCTGGTCATGATGTCTTCGCTCCTTGCCACGGGTAGGGTGCTCCTGCCTGGGTCGGGATTGTTGCACCGGGGTGCGAGCGTCGCCCACGGTGGGTCGACCGCCGGTCACGGCTGGGCTCGGACCGCCGGCGGCCCGCCCCACATACTGCCCGACGGCGGACCTCAACCGGGTCCGACCACGAGCCGCTCGAGCAGATCGTCCTGCCGCCGCTCCAGATCGGCGATCTGCTCGACCAGGGCCTGACGGGTGCGCAGCATGGCCGATGCCTGCCGGCTGGCCTCGTCGTGCTCCTTGGCGGCCACCGGCGTCTCGGCCACGAGTGCCCGCAGTCGGGTGTCGTCGGCGATCTCGTTGACCACCACGAGCTGCTCGTCGAGGACGGCGAGCTCGCCGCGGGCGCGGACCAGCCGCTGGTGGGCGTCGCTCAGGCGTCGTTCGATGATGGTCCGGTGCATGGGAGGGCAATTCTACGCATGCCGACCGCCGCGTCCCACAGGAAATCCGAGGAATGCCGTTTCCCCCAGGGCGGTGCGCCCCTTCAGGTGTCGGCGACCGCCACCGGGGACCTCCGGACCAGGACCGCCCCGAGTCCGTCGGGGGCCGGGCCCACCCCCGGCCCCTCGGGACGGCCAGCTCGAGGTGGCCCGAGTCCGGGTCGCTCCGGCGGCCGTCACGGTCCGACCAGGTCCCCGGCCAGGTAGGTCGAGGGTGGAGCCAGGTCGCCGGGGAGACGGGACCGGGCAGGGCGGCCAGGGTGCCGTGCACCCGGCGGGCGAAGCCCGACTCGAACATCCCGCCCATCCACCAGGGCACCGCCGGCGCCGGCACCAGTCGACGACGTCGAGGGCGGCGCCGATTCCCCCGAGGCGGGCCGGCTTGACGCACACCACCGAGCAGGCTCCCCAGGTACACCGCCTCGGCCACCCGGGCCGGCGAGTCGAGCGACTCCGTCGAGGCAGACCGGGGTGGTCGAGCGGGCGGCCAGGCGCGGTGCCCGGCCAGGTCGTCGCGGCCGAGGGGCTGCTCGATGCAGAGCAGCCCGAGCCCGTCGAGGGCGTGCAGTCCGGCGACGGTCGCGGGCCCGTAGGCGCCGTTGGCGTCCACCTGGACGGACGGCCTGTCCCCGCCTGCCGGCCAGCGCGGTGGTGAGCAGGGTCTCCACGCCGGGGGCCAGCTTCACCTTGGCCCGCGCGTATCCCTCGTCCCGAGGCGGTCGAGGTCCGCACGCAGTCCCTCGGTCGTGGTCGGGAGGCCGAGGACGGCTCCGGGCGCGACCCGGGCGCCCCCGACCCCGAGCAGGCCGGCGAGCGATCGGCCGGCCCACCGGAGCCAGGCGTCGCCGACCGCCATCTCGAGCGCCGACCAGGCCAGCGGCCGCCCGGACGGATCCGCGGTCTCGGGCAGTCCACCCACGGCGACGAGGCTGCCGCGCCGTCGGGCGTCCCCGACCACGGCGGGAAGCAGGTCGGTGGCGAGGGTCGCCCAGGCCGCGTCCGCGTCCTCGGCGTCGTAGGTGGTGTCGGCCAGGGCGGCGCACTCCCCCCACCCGTCGACCACCGTTCCGTCCTCGTCGAGGCAGACCAGGTGGACGAGGACCAGGGGGCGGCGACGGTGCGTCCCCGCCGACGTGACCACCGGGCGACGGAAGGGCAGCTCCACCCGCAGGAGCTCGGCGGCGGTCAGCCGGAGGCCGCCCGCCGAGCCGAGACCCCGCCACGCCGCCGAACCCGGCCCGGGTGACAGTGCGGCGGGCTCGTCCATGGGCTGAGCCTACGGTCGACGGGCCGCCGGGTTGCGCGGACGCCCGGTCCGCCGCGGGTAGCGTCAGCACCGGCACCGCACCGGCCCGGGTGGCGGAACGGCAGACGCGGTGGACTCAAAATCCACTATCCGAAAGGGTGTGCGGGTTCGACTCCCGCCCCGGGCACCGTGTCGTCCGTCACGACGCAGAAGACGCCCCGAACCTCCGGTTCGGGGCGTCTTCCCGTTGTCGGGGCCGTTCCCCGGCTGGCCCCGCCGCCGGGATCCCGGCCGCCGGCGGACCGGCGGGGCGGGCCGGTCCCGACTCCGACCCGGCGCGTAGGATCGTCCCATGACGGGCCGGAGTTGCTCGCGTCGCTGGCGGCGAGGATGAGCACGAGGGATTCGCAGCTGCCGATCGACGGCCCTGCGGCGGACGTCGGGGTTCCGACCCCGGCGACGAGGGAGTTCTCGCTGGCCATCGACGGGATGACCTGCGGTGCCTGCGCGGCGCTGATCCAACGCCGCCTCAACGGTCTCGACGGGGTCGAGGCGAGCGTCAACTACGCATCCGAGCGCGCCCGGGTCCTGGTCCGGTCGGATGCGACCGTCGACGATCTGATCGGGGAGATCGAATCGGCCGGCTATTCGGCCACCTCCGTCCACCACGGTCTGCCGGCGGACCCTTCCGTCGAGGACGACCGGCGGGTGCGCTCCCTGGGATGGCGCCTCCTCGTGTCCGCACTCCTGTTCATGCCGCTCTGCGACCTCTCGATCATCTTCTCGCTCGTGCCCGTCACCCGGTTCCCCCACTGGCAGTGGCTGCTGATCCTGCTGGCCCTGCCGGTACTGACGTGGGCTGCATGGCCGTTCTACCGGGCCGCCCTCCGATCCCTCCGGCACGGTGCCGCGACCATGGACACCCTCGTCTCGCTGGGCATCCTGTCGGCCACCGGCTGGTCGATCCACGCCATGTTCTGGGAGGCGCCGGGTGCCGTGGCCCGGCCGGGCATCTCCGTCGTCTTCCACCGGGGAGGAAGCGCGATCTACCTGGACGTCGCCGCCGGGGTCACCACGTTCCTGCTGGCCGGTCGGTTCTTCGAAGCCTGGTCACGCCGCCGGACCGGCGGTGCGCTGCGTTCGCTGGCGGCCGTGGGGGCGAAGGAAGTGACCGCGATCGACTTCCTGGGCCTCGAACGACGGATCCCGGTCGGCGACCTGGAGGTGGGCGACCGCTTCGTGGTGCGCCCCGGTGAGACCGTGGGCACCGACGGCGCCGTCGAGGACGGTCGGTCCGAGATCGACCGCAGCATGATGACCGGGGAGGCGGTGCCCGTCGCGGTGGGCCCCGGCGACACGGTCATCGGCGGCACGATCTCCGCCGGGGGCCGCCTGGTCGTCCGGGCCACGAGGGTCGGGCGCGACACGCAGCTCGCCCAGATGATGCGGCTCGTCGAGGACGCCCAGAACGAGAAGGCGGGAGTGCAGCGGCTGGCCGACCGGATCGCCGCCGTGTTCGTCCCCACCGTGATCGCCATCTCGCTGGTCACCCTCGCCGCGTGGCTGCTGGTGGGGGGCACCACGGACCAGGCGTTCAACGCCGCCCTGTCCGTCCTCATCATCGCCTGCCCGTGCGCACTCGGCCTGGCGACGCCGATGGCGATGCTCGTCGCCTCCGGCCGGGGCGCCAGCCTCGGGATCTTCTTCAAGGGCTACCGGGCGCTCGAGGCCTCCCACCACGTCGACACCGTCGTGCTCGACAAGACGGGGACCGTCACCGAGGGCCGCATGGCGGTCACCGGTGTACTCGGCGCCCCCGGCGTGTCCCGCCGCGACCTGATGCGGTGTGCGGGGGCGCTGGAGGTAGCGTCGGAGCACGTGGTGGCCCGGGCCATCGCCGCCGTGGCACGGGAGGAACTCGGTGCGCTCCCCCGGATCGACGAGTTCGTCGCCGTGCCCGGACTCGGAGCGCGGGGCGTCGTGGACGGGCACCGGATCGCCGTCGGGAGGCTCGACCTCCTCGGGGTCCCGGCGGCGGCGATCGACCCGTCGCTGACCGATCGATGTGCGCAGTGGGAGTCACAGGGGCGCACGACCGTGTTCGTGGGTCGCGACGGGGTCGTCATCGGAGCCCTGGCGGTGGCCGACGAGGTGCGACCCAGTGCCCGGGACGCGCTCTGCGAGCTCCGGGCCCTCGGGCTGCACTGCGTGCTCCTGACCGGCGACACCGACGCGGCGGCCCGCGCCGTCGCCGGTTCGGTCGGCATCGACGACATCGTCGTGGAGGCGCGGCCGGAGGACAAGGTCGAGGTGATCCGACGCCTCCAGTCCGAGGGTCGTTCGGTCGCCATGGTGGGCGACGGGGTCAACGACAGCCCCGCACTGGTCCACGCGGACCTCGGACTGGCCATGGGGTCGGGCACCGACGTGGCCATGAACGCCGCCGACCTGATCATCATGCGTGACGACCTGCGGGTGGTGGCCACCGCCATCGGACTCGCCCGGCGCACGCTCACCACGATCCGGGGCAACCTGGCCTGGGCCTTCTGCTACAACGTGGCGGCGATCCCCCTCGCCGCGTGCGGGCTCCTCAACCCGCTGATCGCCGGCGCGGCCATGGCGCTCTCCTCGTCGTTCGTCGTCTGGAACAGTGCGCGGCTGCGTCACTTCCCGGGCATCGGACCACCGGGTGGCGTCTCGCCTTCCGACAGCCTCTCGAAGGCCGGCAGCAGGTAGCCGAAGCCGGCGGCCACCGGTCCCACGAACATGCACGCCAGGCCGACCAGGCGCAGCGGGTGCACGGCGGCCAGCACGCCGCCGATCCCGGCGACGGCGACACCGACCGCGCCGATCCAGGCGCTCAGGCCGTAGATGCGCGTCGACCCGTGGACGCGCAGGAGGAACATCATCGCCGCGAGCGTCAGGACGAGGCCCAGGCCGGCGTGCACGAGATAGAGCACCGTTCCGTCGTCCGGCAGCCAGCCGCTGGGCCGCCCCGTGGGCACCACGACGAGCGCCGCGATCCCCAGCACGAACTCGACGGCGACGAGCAGGACCAGCACCCACGCCGACCGGGCGGTCGGGAGCCCGAGGTGGCTCCCCGGGATCCCGGGTGGGCCGACCGGCACGACCGGCTCCCCGGGACCGGCAGCCGAGGGCCGGCGCCCCGCATCGGACACGGTGGCGCGTCCCGCCGGCGCCATCCGGACGAGGAGGTTGTAGGTGACCACGGCGATCGCGAGGTGCATGGCCATCAGCACCGCCACGGCACGAACCGGCTGGTGGCGCGCCAGCAGGTACAGATCGGGCAGCCAGAGGACGAGGGTGACCACCACCGCGAGCCGGAGGAACAGCCAGCGGGGAGCGGACGAGACCCTGACGACCACCGGCCAGGCCGCACAGGCGATCAGCACCCCGATGACGGTGAGGGTCGCGTAGTCCGGGAAGCGGAAGTGTGTGTACCCGCTCGTCGAGGGGAACAGCCACGTGCCGACGGACACGAGCAGCGCGTCGGCAGCGAGCGAGGCGCCCACGGCCAGGACGGCCGCCGCGGCCAGGCGGGCCGGGGACGGCAGCGCGTGACGGTCCGAGAGGTCGATGCGGGCGACTCTCCTGGCCCTGTCGGGGAGGCTGACGATCGCCATCGTGCTGACCTCCATGCCGAAGAGGTGACTGCCGCCGGCGAAGGGCCGATCCCACCGGCAGCGGACCCCGTCCATCGCCGCGGCCGCGCCGGGCCCCCACGCCTGCCGCCGTCCCCCATGGTAGTGACCGGGGAGGTCACGTACGGGGGGAGCCCGGACGCTCGGGCCGGGGCGGAGGCGCAGTGGCGGCGCGGCGTCCGGGCACATCGTGGTCGGCGACGGGCCGGCTCCCGCCGGCCGACCGGGCGGCGCGGGTGTGCCGGTACGCTGTCGCCGTGGGTTCGCCCGATCCGCCACAGGATCCAGTTGGCACGCGGCTCACCGGTTCGGAGGCGGTCAAACTGCACCTGACTCTGGCCGGCGGGTTGATCCTCTGCGCCGGTGCGTTCGTCTTCGAGGTGAGGCGTGCCCTGGGCGGCAACGAGCTGAGTTGGGCCTACGTGTTCGAGTGGCCGCTGTTCGCCGTCTTCGCCTGTTACATGTGGTGGAGCCTGCTCCATCAACGGAAGGGTCGGAAGGGGAGCCCGCCCGAGCCGGCGGTCGTCGCTCCCGAGCACGTGGGGATGCTGCGGGCGTGGCAGCAGGAGCAGCGGAAGTTGGCGGCAACCGAAGCGGAGGCCCGCCAGGGCCATCCAGGATCGGAGTCCTCGACCTGACCCGAACCCGGCGCCACGGGCCGGGAGTCGTGTCGCCCGACAGCGGTTCGGGGACGCCAGGAGGGCTATGTGGGTGGAGCGTAGCGATCGACCCCGCGAACCGGCCGGCCCGGGCGGCCGGCCGTCCCCACCCCGGCCCACGAGGAGCCGGCTCCCGCCACGGTCGGTGCGGCCGTGAGAGGGAGAGGGGCGGTGACGCTCACCGACAACCCCCTGGTCACGGGTGTCTACCGTTCGACCCTGCGCCACCAGGTCCTGGTCGTCGTACTCCTCGTCGTGGTCCTGGCCCTCTCGTGGAACGTGATCCGGACGATCAGGTACCGCCGGATGGTCGCAGCCGGCACGTCGGACGAGGCCGCGCCACCACGATGGCCCTATCCCGAGCCGGTGGGCCGCCGCTGCCTCCGGCTCGCCTTCGGGATCCTCTGGGTGTTCGACGGCCTGCTCATGGTCCAGGGGTCGATTCCGGCGAGCCTCCCGGGCGGAGTCCTCATCCCCTCGGCCACCTCCTCCCCCGGATGGGTGCGGCACCTGGTCAGCTCGGGAGCCACGATCTGGTCGGATCACCCGGTCACCGCCGCGGCCGCCACCATGTGGATCGAGATCGGTATCGGGGTCTTCCTCCTGGTCGCACCGCGCGGCTACTGGTCCCGGTCGGCCGGCGCGGTGAGTGCGGGATGGGGACTGGTCGTCTGGGTCTTCGGTGAGGCGTTCGGGGGGATCTTCGCCCCCGGAAGCAGCTGGCTGTTCGGCACCCCCGGGGCGGCGCTCCTCTATGTGGTGGCCGGTGTGCTGGTCGCCCTGCCGGACTCCCGGTGGGAGACGGCCCGGTTGGGCAAGGGGCTGCTCCGGGTCGTCGGCGTGTTCTTCATCGGGATGGGCGTCCTCCAGGCGTGGCCGGGCCGGGGGTTCTGGTCGGGCCAGGCGGGCTCGGGCGGAGGTGGGGGGACCCTGACGGCCGTTCTCCAGCGGATGGCGCGGGTCCCCCAACCCTCCGTGCCGGCCTCGTTGGTGCGCTCGTTCGCCTCCTTCGACGCCGCCCACGGCTGGGCGGTCAACGCCGTGGTGGTCGTGCTGCTGATCGGCATCGGGGTGGGCTTCGTCAGCGGCGACCGGCGACTGCTCCGGCCCAGCGTGATCGTCGGTGTCGGGCTGTGCCTGACGAACTGGGTACTCGTGCAGGACGTCGGCTTCCTCGGCGGCGCGGGCACCGACCCGAACTCGATGATTCCCCTGGCCGTGGTGTTCACCGCCGGCTACCTCGCCGTGGTGAGGCTGCCGGCCGTGGCCGGACCCCCGGCGGTGGCGGCGGCCGGGGACGTCGCCGGAGCACCGTCGGCCCCATCGGCCGGGCCGCTCGACCGGCTCGCGCCGTCCTACCTCGGGCGGCTCCTGGCCGCCCTCGGTGCCGTGGGGGTCGTGCTGCTGGGGGCGGCCCCGATGGCCCTGGCCGCCGTGAATCCCACCGCCGACGCCATCGTGACGGAGGCCGCCGACGGCACCCCGAACGTGGTCGACCTGCCGGCGCCGCCGTTCACCCTCACCGATCAGTCCGGTCGCACCGTCTCGTTGCGATCGCTCGGCGGGCACGTCGTGGTGCTCACGTTCCTCGACCCCGTGTGCACCACCGACTGCCCCCTCATCGCGCAGGAGCTCCGGGTGGCCGACCGGATGCTGGGCGCCGGAGCGGCCGGAGTCGACCTGGTGGCCGTGGACATCAACCCCCTCTACGACGCCACGACCTTCACGTCCGCCTTCGACGCCCAGGAGGGGCTCGACCGTCTGCCCAACTGGATCTTCCTCACCGGGCCCCTCGACCAGCTCGAATCCGTCTGGGACCACTACGGGGCGCAGTCGGCGGTGAGTCCCGCGGGTGCGATGATCGCCCACAACGACATCGTCTACGTCATCGACAGGACGGGCCGTACCCGGGTGGTCCTCGATGCCGATCCGGGCGACGGCACGGCGGCGACCGAGTCCTCGTTCTCGGCCCTGCTCTCGGGCCAGGTGCAACGGCTCGCCCAGCCGTGATCGCCGGAACGGATCCCCCGGCTCGGGATCGGCGGCCGGCGCTAGCCTCGGTTCGTCCGATGTCCGACCGGGGCTGAGGAGGCGGCGATGGACTACATCACCCAGCACTGGTCGTTCGACCCGTTCGCCGTGGTGGTGGCCGTCCTCGTCGTCGCCCACGAGATCGGGCTCGCCCGACTGCGGAGGCGGTCCGGGAGGCAGCGGACCCGCCGACGGCGCCTGCACTCCCTGGCCTTCTACGGGGGACTCGCCGTGCTCCTGCTCGCCGTCGACTCGCCGATCGACCACTGGGCCGACGACTACTTCTTCGTGCACATGGGCGAGCACCTGCTCCTCGCGTTCTACGGTCCCATCCTCATCGTCGCCGGCGCGCCATGGATTCCGCTGCTCTTCGCCGCCCCGGTCGCGGTCCGTCGCAGGGTCGGCCGCTTCGTGATGCTCGGCCCCTGGTCGCGGGCGCTCCGCCCGATGGGGCGGGTGGTGACCGGACCGTGGTTCGCGCTGCTCTCGTTCAACGTGGTGATGGTGGCGTGGCACGTGCCCGCCCTGTTCGACCTGGGCCAGGACAGCCGATCGGTGCACGTCTGGCTGCTGCACGGGAGCTTCGTCGTCACCGGCGTGCTCTTCTGGCTCCAGATCATCCCGTCGCACCCCTTCCGGCCCCGGGCCGGACCGATCTGGCAGGCCGGGGCGGTCGTCGGCACCAACGTCGTCATGTTCGTGCTGGCCATGGCGATGAGCATCTTCACCGCCACCAGTTGGTACCCGGTGTACACGCACGTCCCGGGCGTCGCCCTGTCCCCCTTCGCCGACCAGCAGATCGGTGCCGCCATCCTGTGGGTCTGCGGTGACTTCTGGGCGGTGCCCGCCCTGATCGTGATCATCAAGCGGGCCATCGACCAGGAAGGGTCACTGTCCAACGTGCTCGAGCGCCTGTCGCACCGCGGTCCGATGGTGGACGCGGCGGACTTCCGGGCCGCGCGATCCGGGACGTCCGACGTCGGCTGACCGTGCGGGCCCGGACCGTCGACGGGCCATGAAAGCCCCCTTGACGTCTCTAACGGGTCGGCATAACGTGAATTTCACGGTTCGGATTCTCTGTGGATTCGGAGGTCACTAAACGATCCGTCCCCAGAGAATCTTTCCACTAGCGGGAGTGGCAGAGTCCCGAGGGCTCCAAGGGGCTCGCGGCGGCGTGGGGAGTACGCGATGTCATTTGACGCAAGAGTTTCTGTCGTCATTGGGCTGTTCGTGGCGGCGGTCGGACTGGTGGTGTGGGCGGTGTTGGGCTTCCTGCTCACGGGGCCGCCGACCGTGGACTTCACCTCGGCACAGGCGGCCGGCGCACCCGTCAACCTCACCGTGCAGACGGTGGCGTCGATCGGCTACGGGTTCGGCAACCATCCCACGTGGGTGTCGTACCTGGTCCTCGACCCGCAGGGTCAGTGGATCCACTCGACGATCTGGAAGTTGCCGGCCCACCGCCGGATCAATCTGACCGTCGAGCAGTTCGACTCGGGCGGCCCCCTGCGCAACCAGCAGTGGGGGATGGTGCAGGGCACCATCGGCGGAACCGCCACCTACAACGGCAAGACCTACAGCGTCTACAACTCGAATACCGGCAACGGAGTCGGCCACACCTTCTCGATCCCGACCCTGGGGATCAGCGTCCCGCTGATCGGCGTCCCGGTGAACGCCACCAACGTCTGCAGCCAGGCACCCTGCAAGTCCCCCCAGTCGGCGGTGACCATCATCAAGGCCTCTTTCATGACGCCGGGGCCGGGCAACTACCCCTGGCAGTGCTTCATCCCCTGCGGGCTGGGCTTCCTGTTCGGCAACGGAGGGCCGATGAGCACGGTCGGGTACATGGGCGGATTCCTGGACGTCGTCTCGTGACCGTCGGGAGCGCCGCCGGCGCCGATCAGCCGGCTACCGGACCGGGCGAACCGACGACCGGACACGCGCACGGCCACGGCCACGGCCACGGGGAGCCCCGCCACATCTGGCGCATCGTCGCCATCGCCGCGGTGCTGTCCGTCGTGGGCGACCTGCTCTACTGGTTCCTGCTCGCACCCCACGTCCCGCCCGGGGCCATGACGTCCGCGGCCCAGGAGAACCAGTTCGACTTCAACATCCTGTTCCTCGTCGCCCTGCCCGTCGTCTTCGCCGTGTGGACCTACATGGCCTACGCCATCATCATGTGGAGGTCGACCCGCAAGGGGGTCCCCGAATCGGTGGGAGGTCCCCAGGCCCGTGCCTCCCTCGGGGTGCAGGTGGGCTGGATCGTCAGCACCACCGTGCTCGTGTTCGGCCTCTTCATCTTCGGGACCGTCGAGCTGATCACCAATGCCGGTTCAGGAGGAGGGGAAGGTCCCAATCCGATCTGGACGCCGACGTCGGCGTCCATCCTCCCCGTGCAGGTCATCGCCCAGCAGTGGAAGTTCACCTACCGCTATCCCACGTTCGGTGGATTCGAGACCTCGGACCTGGTCCTGCCCAACAACACGACCATCGAATTCAACGTCACCTCACTCGACGTGATCCACAGCTTCTGGGCCTACCAGCTGAGCATCAAGGCCGACGCCAACCCGCAGCTGAACAACGTCGCCTACACCACCACCCGGCAGACCGGCAGCGTCACCGTACGGTGCAACGAACTGTGCGGACTCTGGCACGGTGCGATGTTCGACTACGGCAGCGTGGTCTCCAAGGCCTCCTTCTACGCCTGGGCGCGGGCGACCGAGAAGGCCAACGCGGCGAACACCGCCAACCTGCCGCCGTACGCGCTGACCTACGTCCCCGACGCCAACGGGGCCGACGGCGCGTACTACCCCGACAACGTCGATCCCTACAGCAGTTCCGAGGTCTACGGGGCGGTTCCCAAGGGAGCCCACCGACCTGGGAAGCCAACCTCAACGGGGTGATGAACGAGCCATGACGCTTTCCGCCGAACGAGAAGTCGAGGTCGTCACCCCGGACGTCACGCCACCGAGACCGGCCGGACTCGAGGGGATCACCGCCCGACCGGGGTGGCTGAGCCAGCACCTCGGCACCGCCGTCATCGGTGCGGTGCTCGGGTACCTGCTCGGTCACTGGTTGGGCAACGTCGTGGCCAGTGGCTATCCGGTCGTCGCCAACAGCGGTGAGAACACGGTCGCCGTCGCCGGTGGCCTGCTGCTCGGCGTGGTCGGCTGGCTGCTCGGGATCGGTGCCCTCAACTACCCCCTGGCCAAGCTGGTCGGCACCCCGGCGCCGCCCGAATACGAGTCGACCAGTTGGTCCAGATACCTCCGGTACACGCCCGACCACAAGGTGGTGGGGCTCCAGTACACCATCGGCGTCCTCGTCTTCTTCTTCACCGGGGGCCTGCTGGCCATGGCCATCCGCACCGAGCTGCTGTCCCCGACCAGCCACATCTTCGGACCCGGGACCTACATCGCGATCGTCAGCCAGCACGGCACGATGATGATGATGATGGCCACCTCGGTCGTCGTCGGTCCGCTCGGCAACTGGCTGATCCCGCTCATGATCGGTGCCCGGCGCACCGCGTTCCCCCGCGTCGAGGCCTTCAGCTTCTGGATCTTCACCGCCGGCTACCTGGTCATCCTCTCGGCCCTGTTCTACGGGGGCTTTCCCACCGGGTGGACCGGCTACGCCCCCCTGCAGACCCAGGCCGGCGTGGGCATGCTCTCCTACCTCATCGGCTTCGCCGTGATCGCCATGGGCATGATCGCGGCCGGCTTCAACCTGGCCGTGACCATCATCACCTATCGGGCGCCGGGCATGACCTGGAGCCGCGTGCCGATCTTCGTGTGGTCGATCCTCGCCACCTGCTCCCTGTTGACCCTCGCCACCCCGGTGCTGTTCGCAGCAGGGCTCTTCGGGCTCCTCGACCAGACGGCGCAGACCGCGTTCTACGTCAACGAGCACGGCGGGAGTTCGTTCCTCTGGCAGAACCTCTTCTGGTTCTTCGGCCATCCCGAGGTGTACATCATGGCGTTGCCGGGATTCGGCATCGTCGCGGAGCTCATCCCGGTCTTCACCCGGAAACCGCTCTTCGCCTACAAGGTGGCGGCGGCCGGGATGGTCGGTGTGGCGCTCCTGTCGTTCTTCGTCTGGCAGCACCATCTGTTCCAGAGCGGGATCAATCCGGACATGCGCCCCCTGTTCATGTTGACGACCGAGCTGATCTCGATCCCGACCGGCTTCATCTTCCTGGTGGGGCTCGGGTCGCTGTACAAGGCGAAGATCAGGTTCGAGGTACCGATGCTCTTCTGCCTGGCGGTGTTCTTCAACTTCCTGATCGGGGGGGTGACCGGCGTCTTCCTCTCCGATGTCCCGGTCAACGTCACCGTGCACGGGAGCTTCTTCGTGCTGGCCCACTTCCACTACACGATCATGGGTGGCATCATCTTCGCCTTCTTCGGCGGCCTCTACTTCTGGCTCCCCAAGATGACCGGGAAGACGATGAACAAGAAGCTGGGCCTCATCCACTTCTGGACGATGTTCGTCTTCTTCAACATGACGTTCTTCCCGATGTTCTTCATCGGCCTGCTCGGCCAGCCCCGACGGGTCTTCGAGTACGCCCAGGGCCTGCAGGCGCTCAACGACTTCGCGTCGGTGAGCGCATTCCTACTGGGTGCCTCGTTCCTCATCTTCATCGCCAACTTCGTGTGGTCGATCTTCATCGAACCGAAGCCGGCGCCGCAGAATCCGTGGAACTCGCTGGGACTCGAGTGGCAGACGCCCACCCCGGTGCCGTACTACAACTTCGAGCACATTCCCGTCGTCCTCAGCGACCCGTACCACTACAGCGAGGAGGATGCTCCCCCCGTCGCCGACTTCGGGGAGGGAGAGCTGGCGAAATCCGGTGCCGTGGCTTCGAGGGACGCGGGTGACGATCCCCGTCCGCCGGACCGATGAGCATCCCCACGAGCGGAGACGACGCGGTGACCGAGACCTCCGACGCGCCGCCGCCCGTGGCCCCTCCGGATGCGCTCTACACCGAGAATGCCGAGGAACGGGAGTTCGAAGTCCGCGCCGAGGTCGCCTCGTTCTGGACCGGTGGCCGACTGATGATCGGCGTCATGGCCTTCCTCTTCGCCTCCCTGGCGTTCGCCTACTTCTACCTGAGGTCGAGCAATTCGGGGTTGCTGTGGCGTCCGGACAGGATCACCGCCCCGACCGGGCTCGGCTGGACCATCTACGCCGTCGTCCTGGCCTCGGTGCTGCTCACCATGTACGGGCAGGCGCGCATGCGAGCGGGGACCATACTCGACTGGGAGGTGAGCGGGTGGGTCGCCGTCGGCGGCATGCTGTTCGCCGTCGCCCTCCAGATCTGGCAGCTCACCCAGCTGCCCTTCTTCCCCGGGTCGAGTGGCTACGCGTCCTGCTTCATCGGCTGGGCGGTGTTGAACACCATGATGCTGCTGAGCGGTGCCTACTGGCTCGAGACCGATCTGGCACTGTGCATCCGGCTCCGTCACCGCCCGTCCAATGGTGGGTCCCTGTCCACCGCGGCGGACCCGGCGGCCCAGCTCTTCCGGGCCAACGTGGACGCCTGCACCTACTACTTCGGCTTCATCCTCTTCATCAGCACGTTGTTCTGGGTGTTCTTCTACCTGATCTGAGGCCTGACGTACCCACCACCCGGACACCCGAATAGCATCGAGGTAGAGCGACTATGAGGTTGGTCCCACCATGAGCATCGCGACCGATATCTTCATCGGACCCCAGGTCCTGACCGTCGCCATCCCGTTGGGCACCCTGTTCGCGGTCATCCTCTGGGGTTTCTACCAACGCCGTGCGAACCGGCCGTGACACCCGGGACCGAGCCAGATCGGTCCCGGACACGCACGGGCGAGGTGGAGCGCGCCGCGGTGGGGTTCCTGCTGGTGGTGGCCGGGCTGCTGCTCGTGGCCTGGCTCGCCCCGCCGCTCGCCGCTGAGGCCCGCCGCTACGAGTTCGTCGAGGCCCTGCAGTTCTCGTGCTTCGCCATCGTGATCCCGGCGCTGGCCGTGCTCGGGGCCCCGTGGGCGTGGGCGGGTCTGGCCTCGGCGAGGCCTCAAGCCGCCGACGAGGACGGCCACGCGGTCCCTCCGTCCGTGGCTGCCGGACCGGTCGATCGGTGGGCAGTGTGTCGACGGTGCCATCCGGAGGTCCTCCGCACCGCGGGGTTCGCCTTCGTCTACCTGGCCGTGGTCGTCCTGTGGCGGACGCCGCTGACCGTCGACGCGCTGCGGCGCGACCCGGGCCTGGCCGCCGTCGAGGCGCTCACCCTGGCGGCGGCGGGTGTCGGCCTCTGGCTCGAGGTGGTGGAGTCGCCTCCCCTCACGCCGAGACTGCCCCGGCCGAGCCGGGTGGCGGTGGCCGCCTGCACCATGTGGATCGTGTGGATCCTCGCCTACCTGGTGGGTCTCTCGCACGGGTCGTTCTACGCGGGATACCCCCACCATGCCGGGGCCGGGCTCAGTCTCTCGGCCGACCAGCAGCTCACCACCGGGGTGATGTGGTTCGTGTCCGCATGCGCCTTCGTCCCGGTCGTCTACTGGAACCTGGTGCGCTGGCTGCAGTCCGAGGAGAACCCGGACGAGGAGTTCCACAACCTGGTGCGCCTGGAGAGGGTCCGGGGCCGCGCCTTCGGCCCCGGCCGTCCAACCCCGTAGTCCCACCACCCGGGTCCGGGGGTCGATGCGGTCCGGGGGTCCGGGCCTGCCGACGGCCTCAGCCCGTTCCCGGCAGCCGGGGCAGGTTGGGCAGGTCGGGACTCGGCAGGTCGGCCTTCAGGATCCTGTCGGCCGCCGTCACGAGACCGTCAGCCGTCGCCCGGTCCTTGGCCAGGGCGACCTCCTGGATCGAGAGGTTCCTGAGGGCGGCCCGGTCGCCCGGATCGGTGTCGAGGTTCTGGATGTCCTCGATGGCGGCGAGGGCGTCGGACGTCGCCCAGAGGGTCACGACCGAGACCTCCTCCCCGATGTCCTTCCCGGCCGGGGTGCCGGTGCCCTCGATGTTGGACAGGTCGTAGATCTCGCTGCTGGTGAACGAGCAGGCCGTCTGGTCGTCGCGCATCATCGACGGAGCCTCGGCCCGGTCGGAGCTGGTGAGCGAGCCGTCCTTCAGGTCCTGGTAGATGGTGAAGGTCTCCTTCACGCCGTAGGAGCAGCCGTCGACGTCCCCGTTGATCTGCTGCATGAGACTCGTCTGGTCGGCGGTGTCGGCCGCCACGGTGGTGTGCGCCGGCAGGTCGACGGCGACGGAGGCGATCACGACGACCGCCACGGCGGCGGCGGCGAGCACCCAGGTCCGCTTGTACCAGACCGGCCGTTCCGGGGTCTGGGCGATGATGGCGCCGATGGTGAAGGGATCTTCGGGTTCGGGCAGGTCGGAGCCGTCGTCGCTCATCGCCCCCCCTTGACTAGGCCGGCAGCCGCGGAGGCGACACCTCTGGCAAAGGTGTCGATCACGGCGGGTTGCAGGCTGTAGATGCCGAGGGTGCTCTCGTTGGCGAAGGGGGTCGCGCCGAGGTCGAGCGCCCCGCCGGGGCCGATGAAGTCCATCACGTCGTTGTGCGTGACCACGCGATCGGTGCTGTCGAGGGCGACGGTGACCCCGTAGCGGGTCCACACGGTGTCGAGGGCGGTGAGTGACCCGGTGAGGTACGTGACGTTGGCCAGGCCGGACAGGCCGGTCTGGGTCAGAGCTGGAGGCGTCGGCGCGAGCGATGTCTCCAGGGGATCGGTGTTGACCACGGCGAACTCGACATCGGTGCTCCGGGCGCCGAGCAGGTGGTCGGCTTCCACGATCTCCCTGCCGAGCACCGGGCAGATGTCGTCGCACTCCGCGTTGAGGAACGTGAGCACGACCACCTTCCCCCGGGCATCGGCCAACGACCACGGTGCCCCGCCCTGGCTCCGCAGCGACACCGCCGGGGCCGGTGACCCGGCGAGGTGGGTCAGACCGATGACTGCGTCCGGAGACGCACCGACGGCGGCCATGGCGGGAGCAGTGGGGGACGCGGACGGCACGGGATCGTCGGTCGACGGCGGTCCGAATCCCAGACTCGGTCCGGTGCCCGTCGTGGTTCCCCCGATGCCGGCCAGCGTGGTGGGCGGCGCCGAGATGAGGGATCCGACCCCGGCATTGCCGATGAGCTTCTCGCCCACGACGCCACCGACGCCGAGGACGGCGAAGACCACGATGACCAGCTGGATGAATTTCCGGGGGACCGGCACCGAGCCGGCGCGCAGGGCCGCCACGCGGTCGACGGGCGCCCTGCCGGTGGCGAACGCAGTGGCCCGTGCGGATTCCGACAGTGGCGATCGGGCGGGCGGGCCGCGTCCGTCGGTGTCCGGCGACGCCGTCGGTCCTCCCGATCCCGCACTGTTCATGACCTACCTCCGGACGGAGACTCCTGCCCAGCGGTCGAGCGGGTCGGGCTCCGGTGGGGCGGAGCCGGCGGGGACGACGCGACCGCCGGAGTCGAGGAAGCAGCTGACCGGCAGATCGCCGGGGGGGCACCCGGCCGCCACATCTGTTCCGGACCCCACGGAGGCCAGTGCCGCCACCGCGGCCGCCAGCTCCCGCACTCGCTCGCTCCCGCCGTCCCCCGTGCTGGCAGACGACTCTCGCAAGCCGATCCCGCTCCGCTCGGCGTGGTGGAGTGCCACGCAACCGAGTTTACCGGCTCGTTCATGGAGATGTCCGGCCGCCCCGGCACCGTTATCCCAGCGTACGGGTACTCCCGGTGCCCGTCGGACGCCGAGCCGCGCGACCTCCGTCGCCGCTGGCCGGCCGGACCGGTCTCAGTGCGGCGGAGGCGGCACCAGGCGATCGCCGGGTATCGGGCGCGTCCGGCGGATCGGGCGCGCCACGACGGCGAGGGCGAAGGCGAGGATGACGAGGGCCAGGCCGATGCTGGCCAGCGACAGCACGCCGACCACGAGGAGGACGCCGGCCGCCATGTAGCCCCACCGGCCTGCCGACTCGCTCCCGGACCGGATCCGGCGCCAGAGCCCCACCCCGGTGAGCACGCAGCATCCGACGAGCAGCGCTACGAACAGGGCGACCCCGACGGGATCGGAGGCGTACAGGCTGCGGGACGTGGCGCGTCCGGCACTGCCCGTGCGGGAGGTGGTGGTGGCCGACAGCAGCAGCCCCGTCAACAGGAGCGTCCACCCGGCGGCCAGGCCGAGAGCGACCCACCGGTAGGCCACGAGGCGGCGGGGAGTCGGTGGCGGGGTCCGCAGTGGGATGGAGAACACCGCGCCGCCCTGTCCGGCCTGGGCCATCGCCGGTGTGACCCCGACGTCCAGATCGGAGGGATTGCCGAAGAAGTCGAGCTGGCTGCCGGGAACCAGGTCGTCCCGGGCCTGCTCTCCCGCCCGGCGCACGTCGTCGGAGGGAGGCGTCACCGGCCCCGTCGCCGGGGCCGCCCGGGCGGGCACGAGGGGCAGGTCGAAGGGCTGGTCCGGTGGCCGGTCCTGGGACTCCGTCCGGCCGTCGCGCACGAGTGCGGTGGGCGTCCCCTGCGAGAACCAGCGGGCGTCGTGGGCTCCGAAGGGGTCGACGAACCAGCCCTGGGGTGGCTTCTCGGGGGTGCCGTCGGCGCCGTCCATGGCCCGAGAGTAGACGTCCGGCCGGGCCCGCCGGGGCCCCGGGCCGGCCGTGCGACCCCTGGTAAGCCACCGGCTCGCGCCCCTCCCGTGACACACTGGTCCGTCCACAGGTCGCGCAGAGTGCCGACCTGATGCGAGAGGAGCTTGTGGGTGCTGGCCTTTACCTTCCCGGGACAGGGTTCCCAGCGGTCCGGCATGGGCCAGGCCTGGGTGGACCACCCCTCGTGGGAAGTGGCCGGTGAGGCCTCCGAGATCGCCGGGCGGGACCTGACGGCCCTCCTGCTCGACGCCCCGATGGAGGAGCTCACCCGCACCGCCAACGCCCAGCTCGCCACCTTCGTCATGAGCCTGGTGGTCCTCGACGCCGTCGAGCGGCTCGGCATCACCCCGGGCGCCTGCGCCGGCCACAGCCTGGGCGAGTACACCGCCCTGGTCGCCTCCGGCGCGCTGTCGCTGGCCGACGGCACGTCGCTGGTCATCGAGCGCGGCGACGCCATGCAGGAGGCCGCCGACGCCCGGCCGGGCACCATGGCGGCGCTGATCGGCATCGCCGACGACGACGCCGAGGCCGCCTGCCAGCGCGCCGAGGCCGACGTATGGGTGGCCAACTACAACGCCCCAGGTCAGGTCGTGATCGCCGGGACCGAGGAGGGGATCGCCCTCGCCACCGTCCATGCCAAGGAGCTCGGTGCCCGCAAGGTCCTGCCCATCCCCGTGTCCGGGGCCTTCCACACGCCGATGATGCTGCCCGCCCGCACCCGGCTGCGGGAGCGGCTCGCCGAGGTCACGTTCCACGCCCCCGAGGTACCCGTGGTGGCCAACGTCGACGCCCGGGTCCACACCGACCCCGACCGAGTGGCCCGGGCTGCTGTCGGCCCAGCTGTGCAGTCCCGTCCGTTGGCGCCACTCGCTCGAGGTCCTGAGCGGACGGGGCGCCACCCTCATCATCGAGCTCGGCCCGGGAGGCGTCTTGACAGGAATGGTGCGTAGAGCCACGCCCGACGTACGGGGCGTACCGGTCGCCGTCCCCGACGACCTCGACAAGTTGATGGACACGCTGTCCGGTGGCGACGAGTGGGTGGCATCGGGTCCGGACGGCCAGGGCGAACACCTCTACACCTCGGAGCGGGTGGTGGTGAGCCCGGCCCCGGGGGTCTTCGAGCCCGCCGCCCACCTCGCCGCCCTGGAGAGCACGGCACTGGCCGAGGCCACCGCCGCGCCCGGCAGCGGCGCCGGGGTCGAACCCGGCTCGCTCCTGGCCGTCGGCGACCAGGTGGGCACCGTCGGCCTGGTCGAGGTGCGCACCCCCTTCGACGGGATCCTGGTCCGGTGGCTGGCCGTGCGGGGCGAGCGGGTCGTCGAGGGCCAGCCCGTGGCCTGGATCCGTACCAAGGCGGCCGGATCGTGACCGGATCGTCCGTCGACGGGGGTCCCCGTGGCGGGTGAGGCCGCCCCGACCGACGGCGGCCGGGTGGTGCTGGTCACCGGCGGCTCCCGCGGGATCGGCCTGGCCTGCGCCGAGTGGTTCCTGGCCCGGGGCGACCGGGTGGCGGTCACCTCCCGCACCGGTGCGCCCGAGCACGACCTGGCCAGGGGACCCGACCGGTTCCTGTCCCTGACCTGCGACGTGACCGAGCCCGACCAGGTCGAGGCCGCCTTCGCCGCCATCGAGGAGGCGTGGGGTCCCGTCGAGGTACTGGTGGCCAATGCCGGCATCACCCGGGACACCCTGGTGCTCCGCATGAGCGAGGACGCCTGGTCCGAGGTGATCGACACGAACCTGACGGCGGTGTTCCGGGTCACGAAGCGGGCGCTGGCCAAGATGCTCCGGCTGCGCCGGGGCCGGGTGATCATGATCTCCTCCATCGGGGCCTTCGTCGGCTCGGCCGGCCAGGCCAACTACGCGGCGTCCAAGGCCGGGCTGGTGGGCATGGCCCGGGCCGTGGCCCGGGAGGTGGGCAGCCGGGGGATCACCGTCAACGTCGTGGCTCCGGGGCTCGTCGAAACGAATATGCTGGCCGAACTCGACGAGGCACGACGTTCCGAATTCGCCGGTCAGGTCCCCCTGGGGCGGGTGGCGCGGCCCGATGAGATCGCCGAGGTGGTCGGGTTCGTCGCCTCCGACGGTGCCGGCTACATGACCGGCGCCGTCCTGCCGGTCGACGGCGGGCTGGCGATGGGTCTGTGACCCCGGAGCACCGAGTGCGGGCGCGATCGTCGCGACCGAGTAGGACCGACGTAGAGAGCAAGGAGACGTTGTGAGCAACGACGAGACGTTCGAGAAGTTCAAGGGATGCGCCGTGGAGGTGCTGCAGGTTCCCGAGGACAAGATCACCCGGGACGCCCGCTTCGCGGAGGACCTCGACGCCGATTCGCTGGATCTCGTCGAGCTGGTCATGGCCCTGGAGGAGACGTTCGACGTCTCGGTCGACGAGTCCGAGCTCGAGGGCATCGAGACCATCGGCCAGGCCTACGACCTGATCACCGCCAAGCTCTGATGCTGCTGGGCCGCGGCCCGGACGGGCCGATCACCGGACGGCGGGTGGCGATCACCGGCATCGGGGTGATCTCGTCGGTGGGTAGCGGCCCCGACGCATTCTGGGGCGGCCTCCACGGTCCCGCTCCCGAGGGCGAGCGGCGCGTCCACGACTTCGACCCCGAACAGTGGTTCTCCTCCAAGGAGGCCCGCACCATGGACCGCTTCGCGCAGTTCAGCGTGGCCGTAGCCGACATGGCCCTGGCCGACGCCGGCGAGCTCGACGCGGACCCGGGCCGCTCCGGGGTGATCATGGGCACCGGCGTGGGTGGCCTCCAGACGCTCGAGACCCAGATCCTCGTCTACGGCGAGAAGGGCGCCCGCCGGGTGTCCCCCCGCCTCGTCCCGATGATGATGTCGAATGCCGGCGCCGCCGCCGTGTCGATGCGACTCGGCTGGCACGGGCCCTCCGAGACGGTCATCACCGCGTGCGCCGCCGGGGCGCACTCCATCGCCCACGCCGCGCACCTCGTGGCGTCCGGCCGGTGCGACGTGGCCATCGGCGGGGCGGCCGAGGCCGGCATGACCAACGTGGGCATCGCCGCCTTCGCCAACATGACGGCGCTGTCGACCACCGGTCGCTCGATGCCCTTCGACGCCCGGCGCGACGGCTTCGTGATGACCGAGGGGGCCGGCGCGCTGGTGCTCGAGGACTGGGACCGGGCCGTGGCCCGCGGTGCCCGGATCTACGGCGAGCTGGCCGGCGCGGCCAGCACGGCCGACGCCCACCACGTCACCGCTCCCGCCCCCGGCGGCGCCGGCGCCGCGGACTGCATGCAGCTCGCCATGGAGGACGCCGGCCTCGGACCGTCCGGCGTGCGCCACATCAATGCCCACGGGACCTCCACGCCGCTCAACGACCAGGCGGAGTCGGATGCCATCGGCAAGGTCTTCGGACCCGACTCGCCGCCGGTGACGTCGATCAAGGGCGCCACCGGCCACGGACTGGGGGCGAGCGGCGCCATCGAGGCGGTGGCCTGCGTGCTGACCATCGACCGCCGGAGCATCCCCCCGACGCTGGGCTACGAGGAGCCCGATCCCGAGATCCACCTCGACGTGGTGGCGGGCGGCGGCCCGGCCGTGGGAGCCGGGCCCGGTCCTCTCGAACTCGTTCGGGTTCGGTGGCCACAACGGCTGCCTGGTCATCTCCCCGGCCTGAGCCGGCCGCGCCGTGCGGCCCTGCGCCCGGGGCGGGTCCGCGCCCACCTAGCGTGGGGGTCCCATGATCGACCCCATGCCCACCGACCCGACCGCTCCTGACGGCCCCGCGGACCTGGTCCTCGGCGCCTTCACCCCGGCCGCGCCGTGGCTCGATCGAGCCCGACGCCATGCCGTGGCGGGCCGGCGGTGCGGGCGAGCCCGACGTCGACACCCTCCGCCGCCGGGCCGCCGATCTGGCCCGGACGCTCGTCCACCCCCAGCACCTGCCGTCGCTGGGCCGGGTGGTGACCGTGGCGTGGCGGCTCGGGGTGCCCCTCGCCCTGTGGGGCACGAGGGAGCGGGGCACGCCGGAGTCGCGGGCCGGCCTGTCACGCCGGCTGCGTCCCGCCTTCGAGCACCTCGGACCCACCTACATCAAGTTCGGGCAGATCATCTCGTCGGGCGAGGGGATCTTCCCCGAGGAGCTGGTGGACGAGTTCCGGCTCCTGCGCGACCGGGTGCCGCCCGAGCCGTTCGCCGTGGTCCGGCGCACGGTCGAGGAGGACCTCGGCCGGCCCCTGGCCGAGGTCTTCACCTCCTTCGACAGCTCCCCCATCGCCTCGGCCTCCATCGCCCAGGTGCACTCGGCGACCCTGCGCACCGGCGAGCGGGTGGTGGTGAAGGTCCAGCGCAGCCGGGTGGCCCCGCTGGTCCGCCTCGACATCGCCGCCATGGCCTGGATCGCCCCGTTCCTGGTGGGGCGCATCCCGGTGGCCGCCCTCACCAACCCTCCGGCCCTGGTCGAGCTGTTCGCCGAGACCATCGTGGAGGAGCTCGACTTCCGCCTCGAGGCCCAGAACATGCTGGACATCGCCGAGGTGTTCGCCGGGACCGGCCAGCGCACCATCGTCGTGCCCCGGCCCCACCCCGAGCTCGTCACCCGCCGGGTACTGGTGATGGAGCACCTGCACGGCTTCCCGTGGAGCGACGCCGAGGGTATGCGGGCGGCCGGGATCGACACGGCCGCCGTGCTGCGCTCCAGCCTCATCGCCTTCCTCGAGGGCGCCCTCCTCTACGGCGTCTTCCACGGCGACCTCCACGGGGGGAACCTGCTCGTCCAATCGGACGGCACGGTGGCCCTGCTCGACTTCGGGATCACCGGCGCGGTTGAACGAGAAGCAGCGCCAGGCGTTCCTGCGCCTACAGATGGGGGCCACCACGAACAACGTGACCGTCCAGGTCGAGGCGCTCCGCGACCTCGGCGCCCTGCCCGCCGACTCCGACATCGAGGCCGTCATCCGGGACCTCAACCTCGACCGGCCGCCCATCGACCCGACCACCCTGACCGCCGAGGAGATGGTGGCCGAGTTGCGCGAGGTGACCAAGGCCCTCCTCGCCTACGGCGCCCGGCTGCCGAAGGAGCTCATGCTGTTCGTGAAGAACATGCTGTTCCTCAACGGCGCCATGGCCGCCATGGCGCCCGACGTCGACATCCTCGGCGAGATCCTGGCCGTCGTGACGTACTTCACCGAGCGCCACGGCGAGCGCATCGCCCGCGAGGTCGGCTTCGAGGTCACCGCCGACACCATCGACCTCGACGGCTACCGGGCCGCCATGGGCTTCACCGAGGAGACCGAGGCCATCACCTTCCGGGACCTCCAGGAACGCCGCGAGCTCATCGCCAGGCGCCTCGAGGCCCACGAGCATCCGCGTCAGCGGGTCCCGGTGGTCCGGGCCCTGTACCGGCTGGTCCGACCGCCGAAGGACGGAGCGCGTCCGCACCAGGTGTAGCGGTTCGGATGGCGCCCGGCCCGGCCACCGGAAGTACTGTCCGGCCATGCGACGACATGTGCCTACGCTCCTGCTCACCCTCGTGGCCGTGGCCGCCACGATCACGGTGGCGTCGGCACCGGCCGGCGCGACGGGTTGGCCGGTGCACGACCTGCACCCGTCCTCGGGTCCGTCCCGGTCCTTCGACGCAGGGCACGTCACGTCGCAGGTGCCGCCCCTGACCAACGGTTACGTGGAGGTCCTCGACGACTCCGGAAACCTCGCCTACGCGCCGAGCGCCGTCCAGGCGCCGAACGACTCCACCGGCACCGGCAGCGAGATGGACCTCCAGTCGTCGGTGGACATCCCCGGCGTCGGACCGGATTCCGTGAGTGTGGAGATCTCGACCGGGTCCCCTTCGCAGCCCATCACCGCCGGCCAGGTCTACGGGACCGGCTTCACCGGATCGGTGGACGTCGCCTTCAGCGGCGGGGGCTGCGTGAGCTTCGGCTACGCCGAGTTCGCGATCGCCGAGGTCGACCAGTTCACCGAGGTCGCAGGCGTGATCACCTCGGCGGCGGTGCAGGTGCTGTGCGTCGACCTGCTGAGCTCGGTCCCGTTCCTCTACTCGGTCACCGCCTACGACGCCGTACCGACCACGCCGCACCAGGGCTACTACACCTACCAGTCCGACGGCGCCCTGACCCCGTTCGGCAACGACAGCTACCTCAACTACCTCGGCGACCTCTCGGCGTTCCCGCTCGACGCGCCGATCGTCGGCATGGCCCAGACGACCGACGCAGCCGGGTACTGGATGGTCGCCTCCGACGGCGGCATCTTCGCCTACGGCGACGCCGGCTTCTACGGATCCATGGGCGGGACACCGCTCAACCAGCCGATCGTCGGCATGGCCGCCACGCCCGACGGCAGGGGGTACTGGCTGGTGGCCGCCGACGGCGGCGTCTTCGCCTTCGGGGACGCCGGCTTCTACGGATCCATGGGCGGGACACATCTCAACCAGCCGATCGTCGGCATGGCCGCCGCGCCCGACGGTAGGGGGTACTGGCTGGTGGCCGCCGACGGCGGCGTCTTCGCCTTCGGGGACGCCCCCTTCTACGGGTCCACCGGGAACATCCACCTCGACCAGCCGGTCGTGGGCATGACCCCGACGCCCGACGGCAGGGGGTACTGGTTCGTGGCCGCCGACGGCGGGATCTTCGCCTACGGTGACGCCGCCTTCCACGGCTCGACCGGTGGCACGACCTTGAACGAGCCGATCGTGGGCATGGCCGCCACCCCGTCGGGCGGTGGCTACTGGCTGGTGGCCGGCGACGGCGGCATCTTCGGCTTCGGTGACGCCCCCTATGACGGGAGCCTGCCCGCCGACGGCAACGACCTTGACGACGTGGCGGGAATTTCGACGTGACCGCCCGGCCGCGCCGACGCTCCGGCCGGCCGGTGTCCCGCGGCCGGCTCACCACCATCGCCCCCTAGCCTCGGAGGCATGGCCATCCCACCTCCCGACACGGTTCGGGCCTCCAGCTTCGGCGCGGCGGCCGACGCCTACGACACCTACCGCCCGGCTCCCCCGGCCGAGCTGGCCCGCAGCCTCGGGCCCGTCGACGGGGCGGTCGCCGTCGACGTGGCCGCCGGCACGGGCCTGGTGACCCGCTTCCTCGCCGGCCTCGGCGCCCACGTGACCGCCGTCGAGCCGGACACCCGCATGGCCGACGTGCTGGCGGCCCGGTCACCCGGGGTCTCCGTGGTGGCCGGGCGGGCGGAGGCGCTCCCCGTCGAGTCGTCGTCGGTCGACCTCGTCACCGTCTCCTCGGCCTGGCACTGGTTCGACCAGGACCGGGCGGCGGCGGAGTTCGCCCGGGTGCTGCGGTCCGGCGGGCGACTCGCCGTCTTCTGGAACAGCGTCGACTACCGCTCGGTCGGATGGCTGCGCGAGCTGCGCCAGGAGCTGGCCGGGGGACGGGCCACCGACCCCTCCCGGCGGGTCGTCGAGCTGCCCGCCGGCCTGTTCGCGGCGCCGGTCACCGAGGTCCTCCACTGGACCTGGGAGCGTACGCCGGACCAGGTCGTCGGCCTGCTCGGCACCTACTCGGGAGCCCTCACCACCGACCCGGCCACTCGCGACCGGGTGTCCGGGACCGCGCGGGAGGTGGCCGAGGGCCTGGCCGTGGATGGCGTCCTCCGCCTCCCCATGGCCTGCCGGACCGTGGTGGCCCTGCGGAACTGACGGACCGGGTCAGCCGGCGTCGAGGGCGTGCCGCAGCGAGCCCACGAACTCGGCCGCGCCGTCGGGCCCGGCGCCCTCCATAAGGCGGCGCACCAGCGCCGAACCGACCACCACACCGTCGGCCACCTCGCACACGGTGGCGGCCTGGTCCGGGGTCGACACCCCGATGCCGACGCAGACGGGCAGGTCGGTGTGGGCCGCGATGCGGGTGGCCACCTCGCGGGCCGAGTCGGCCAGCACGGCCTGTTCGCCGGTCACCCCCATCCGGCCGACGGCGTAGACGAAGCCGCGCGACCGGGCGCAGATGGCGGCGATGCGGTCGTCTGGCGTCGACGGCGCGACCAGCAGCACGGTGGCCACGTCCTCGGCGTCGACGGCCCGGGCCCAGGGCCCGACCTCCTCGAGGGGCAGGTCGGGGATGATCGCGCCGCGCACCCCGGAGTCGTGCATCGCTCCGGCGATCCGTTCGTGCCCGGCCCGGTAGATCAGGTTGTAGTACGTCATGACGACGAGCGGTACCCCGACGTCCACCCGGCTCAGGTCGGCGAGCACCCCCTCGGGGGTGGTGCCCCGTTCGAGCGCCCGCAGCGACGACTCCTGGATGACGGGGCCGTCGATCATCGGATCGGAGAAGGGGATGCCCGACCTCGATGGCATCGGCCCCGGCTCCGGCCAGCGCCTCGAGCACCAGCAGCCACTCGTCGTCGAGCCCGCCCGTGATGTAGGGGACGAGCAGTTTGCGCCCGGCGTCGCGACTGGACCGCAGGGCTGGCCTCCAGGGTCCCGGGGCTGCTGGTGGAGGCCGTCGGGATCATGCCCGCCCCCGCAGGATGTCGCGCACCTGGGCGACGTCCTTGTCGCCGCGGCCGGACAGGTTGACCAGCACCGTGGAGCCGGCCTGGATCTGGCCCGTCGACCGCGGCTCCCACCACCCAGGCCAGGGCGTGGGCCGACTCGAGGGCCGGCAGGATGCCCTCGGTGCGGGCCAGGAGCTGGAACGCCTCCAGCACCTCGTCGTCCCCGGCGGCCACGTACCGGGCCCGGCCGAGGTCGGCCAGGTGGGCGTGCTCGGGCCCGATCCCGGGATAGTCGAGTCCGGCCGAGATCGACTCGGCCTCGAGGATCTGGCCCGCCTCGTCCTGGATGAGGGCGCTGCGCATGCCGTGGAGCACCCCGGGGATCCCCGTGGTGAGCGCCGCCCCGCCCGCCGCCTCGACGGCCACCAGGCCCGCGGACGTGGCGTCGGCGAACCCGGCGAAGATGCCGGCCGCGTTGGAGCCCCCGCCGGCACAGGCCACCACCAGATCGGGGTCGGCTCCGTCGAGCAGGGTGCGGCACTGCTCCCGGGCCTCGTCGCCGATGACCCGCTGGAACTCCCGCACCATCCACGGGTACGGGTGGGGGCCCATCACCGAACCGAGGCAGTAGTGGGTGTCGGCCACCGCGCCCACCCAGGCCCGCATGGCCTCGTTGACCGCGTCCTTGAGCGTGCGGCTCCCGCTCGTGACCGGCACCACCGTGGCACCCAGCAGCTCCATCCGGAACACGTTGAGCTCCTGGCGCCGGGTGTCGACCTCCCCCATGTAGACGGTGCACGCCATGCCGAAGAGTGCCGCGGCGGTGGCCGTGGCCACGCCGTGCTGGCCCGCCCCCGTCTCGGCGATGAGCGTGTGCTTGCCCATGCGCCGGGCCAGCAGGGCCTGGCCGACCACGTTGTTCAGCTTGTGGGACCCGGTGTGGGCGAGGTCCTCGCGCTTGAGCAGCACCCGGACCCCGAGCTGCTCGGACAGGCGCCCGCACTCGGTCACCGGGGTCGGCCGGCCGCCGTAGCCGCGCAGGATCCCGTCGAGCTCGGCCCGGAACCCGGGGTCGGCCCAGGCCGAGCGGAAGGCCGCCTCGAGTTCGATGCAGGCGGGCACCAGCGACTCGGGAACGTAGCGTCCCCCGAAGTCGCCGAATCGCCCGGTCGGTCCCGGGTCGCCCATGATGGTTCCGGTGGTCGTGTCAGTGGTCATCGTCTGCCGTTCGGTGTGGGTCGGGTCGTCGGTCGTGGGTGCAGGCCCGGGGTGGAGTGCGGAGGCCACGTGGCCCTAGCGGGCCGTGCCGGCCGGTCACGTGTCGTCCTGCCAGTCGAACAGGTCCGTGGACAGGCGGGTGGCACCCGCGTCGGGTTCCTCGGGGAGTGCGGCGGCGTGCCCGGTCGCCGCCTGGCGGTCGGCCTCCCGGGCGGCCAGCACGAAGTCGCGCATCCGGCCGGGGTCCTTCACGCCCGGCGACGACTCCACCCCGCTCGACACGTCCACCCCCCACGGGCGCAGGTGGGCCACCGCGCCGGCCACGTTGTCCGGTCGGAGTCCCCCCGAGACGATCAGCCGGCCCGGGTCGACGACACCCTCGGCCAGCCGCCAGTCGAAGAGCTCGCCCGAGCCGGGGTTGGGCCCGTCCACCAGGAGGGTGCGGGCACCGTACTCGGCGAACCGCTCGATGTTGCGGTGGCCGGCCGGGAAGGCCTTGATCGTCCAGTGCACCCGGTCGGCCACCCACCTGGTGTCCTCGGCCGACTCGAAGCCGTGCAGCTGCACGGCCCGCAGGCCGATCTGGGCGGCGATCTCCACCACCCGCCGGGGCGACTCGTCGCGGAAGACGCCGACGGTCACGGTCTCGTGGGGCAGGCGCTTCACGATGTCGGCCACGGCCGCCGGCGCCATCTGGCGGGGCGAGGGGGCGAACACGAAGCCCACCGCCGAGGCGCCCATGCCCACCGCCAGCAGCGCGTCGGCTTCGGAGGTGATGCCGCAGATCTTGACGAACAGGTCGACGTCGTCGCCCGGCACGGTGCTCACGTGCCGGCGCCGAGCAGGGCGTCGACGGCCGAGGTGCGGTCGGCCGAGCGGACGAGCGTCTCCCCCACCAGCACGGCCGTGTACCCGACGTCCGCCAGGCGGGCCACGTCGTGGGCGTCCCGGATGCCCGACTCGGCCACCGCCACCACGCCGTCGGGCATGCGCTCCCCCATCCGCAGGGCCCGCTCGCGGTCGACCTCGAAGGTCCGCAGGTCCCGCTGGTTGACGCCGACGAGGTCGGCGCCGGCGGCGAGCGCCCGCTCGAGCTCCGGCTCGTCGTGCACCTCCACCAGCGGGGCCAGGTGGAGGGTACGGGCCAACTCCACCAGACCGGTGAGCTCGGCGTCGTCGAGGGCGGCCACGATCAGGAGCACGGCGTCGGCCCCCATGGTACGGGCGTCGCACACGTCGAGCGGCGACACGGTGAAGTCCTTGCGCAGCACGGGCAGCGCGCTCGCCGCCCGGGCGGCCACGAGATCCGCCGGGCTGCCACCGAAGAACGCTTCGTCGGTCAGCACCGACAGGCACGACGCCCCGCCGGCCTCGTAGTCGGCGGCCACCACGGCGGGGTCGAGGCCCGGGTCGAGGTCACCCTTGGACGGCGAGCGGCGCTTGATCTCGGAGATGACGGCCATGCCCCGGTCCGCCCGGCCCCGGCTCAGTGCCGCGGTGAAGTCCCGGGGGGCCGACGGGCCGCCCGCCGTGACGGCCGCGTCGAGATGGTCCCGGGCGGCCTCGAGGGTCGCATCCGGGTCGCGCCGGTCGGCGGCGGCGGCGGCGCGGTGGGCGGCAAGGATCGAGTCGAGGTAGGCCGGCATGCCCGGCCAGCCTACCGGCGCACCACCTGCCTCCGGTGGTGGCGCCGCCCGCCGCCTCACACTTCCCTAACGATTTCGCCGTGCAGCCGTCGTCGATGGCAGGCTGGTCGGATGGTGCGCCCGGAGGTCAGCGTGGTGGTGATCGAGGACGACCCCCACATCAGTGACCTGGTGGCCATGTACCTGCGCCGGGACGGCTTCCGCGTCGTGCAGGCCGGCGACGCCGAGCGGGGTCTGGCCGCCGTCGACCGCGAATCGCCCCGCCTGGTCGTCGTCGACCTGGGGCTTCCCGGCGAGCTCGACGGTCTCGACGTCTGCCGCCGCCTGGTCGGGTCCGTGCCGCCGGTGGCCGTGCTGATCCTGAGCGCCCGGGACGACGAGGTCGACCGCGTCCTCGGCCTCGAGCTCGGGGCGGACGACTACGTCACCAAGCCCTTCAGCGCCCGCGAGCTGGTGGCCCGGGTGCACGCCATCCTGCGGCGGACGGCGGTGCCCGTCGGCACGGGGCCGCCTGCGGTGGTCGCCTTCGGGGCGGTCTCGGTCGACACCGGCCGGCGCGAGGCCGTGGTCGGGAGCGAGGTCGTCCCCCTGGCCACCCGGGAGTTCGACCTGCTGGCCTTCCTCGTCGACAACACCGGGCTGGCGATGTCCCGCCGGCAGCTGCTCGACGGTGTCTGGGGCGAGGACTGGTACGGCGACGACCGCACCGTCGACGTCCACGTCCGCCAGCTCCGCAAGAAGCTCGGTCCCGACCTGCCGCTCGCCACCGTGTGGGGCGTCGGCTACCGCCTCGGATGACGCGCCTCCACGGTCCGGCACCCCGGTGAGGCGCCGGCTCACCGTCGCCATCATCGCCCTGGTCGTCGTGACCGTGGCGGTGACCAGCATCAGCAGCTACGTGCTCATCCGGCGCGCCACCCTCTCCACGGCCACCCAGGAACTGGCCGGCGAGGCCCGGGCCGTCTCGACCACGTTCGCCGACCGGGCCGACCTCACCAGGATCACGTTCCACCGGGAGCTCGCCGTGATCACCAGCGCCGGCGACTTCGCCTCGGTGCAGTTCGTCCTGATCACCCGCGACAGGACCATCGAGGAGCCACTGCAGTCGGGCCTGACCCCGGCCGAGCTCGACCCCGGGGCCCTGCTGGCCGGCAAACAGGTGACCGGCTACACCTCGTCGCTCCTCGCGTACTCGGCCGTACCCACGCCGCTCCAGGCCACGACGCACGGCACCCCGGTGGTCGTCGTCACCCGCCAGGTCCACAGTCCGGTCAATGGCATCCGCTACTTCGGGCTGATCGGGCTCATCGGCGTGATCGTGGCCGCCCTGGTGGCCGCGGCCCTGGCCCGCCGGTTCAGCCGCCCGGTGGTGGCCGCCGTCGCCGCCACCGGGCGCATCGCCTCGGGTGACCTCGACGCCCGGGTACCGGTCCGGGACCACGAGGACCCCGAATTCGCCCAGCTGGCCGACTCGATCAACGCCATGGGCGCCAACCTGGCCCGGGCCCGCGACCAGGAGCGCCAGTTCCTGCTGTCCGTCTCCCACGAGCTGCGCACCCCCCTCACGTCGATCCGGGGCTACGCCGACGCCGTGCTCGACGGTGCCACCGACGACCCGGTCGGCGCCGCGGTCGTGATCAGCGCCGAGGCCCAGCGCCTCGAGCGTCTCGTCGAGGACCTGCTCGACCTGGCCCGTCTGCGCGCCGACCGGTTCACCCTCGACGTCGGCACGGTCGACGCCTCCGAGGTCGTGCGCCAGGTCGTCGGCGGGTTCCAGCACCGGGCCGCCGACCTCGGCATCGACATCGCCCTCGCCGCCGGCTCGGAGCGGCCGTGCCCCGTGCTGGCCGACGGCGACCGCCTGGGCCAGATCCTGGCCAACCTGGTCGAGAACGCCTGGACCTTCGCCTCCCGGCGGATCGTGGTGGGCCTGGCCGGAGGATCGGACGGTGCGGTCCTGTGGGTCGACGACGACGGGCCCGGCATCGGCGGCGATCAGCTCACCCGGGTGTTCGACCGCCACGTCACCACCGACCGCGACACGGGGCGCCACCGGGGATCGGGACTGGGGCTGGCCATCGTGGCGGAGCTGGCCACGGCCATGGGCGGCTCCGTCCACGCCGAGTCCCCCATCGGCGACGAACGGGCCCCGGGTACCCGCATGGTGGTCGTGCTCCGTTCCCCGAGGCCTCCGAGGCACCTTCCGGTCCACCGGCACCAGGGGCACCACCCGGGCGGCGACCGCACGCCACCCCCCTGAAACCGTCAACCTCTACTGGAGCGTGATGCTCGACGTGAGGTCGAGGGTTGGAGGGTCGTCGCAGGTCACGACGGGGTGACTCCGGGACATCGACCGGTCGAACGGTGTGCGATCCACGGTCGCACACCTCGCGCCCGGGAGCGGTCCTCCATCCCATGGCGGGTGACCGGATCGTCGGGTGACCGGATCGTCGGGTGACCGGATCGTCGGGTGACCGGATCGGCGGGTGACCGGATGATGACCGGGCAGGCCTCCCCCGCCTCCGTCCCGGCCACGGTTCCGCGACGGGGGTCCCACCGCCCGGAGGGCCGCTCAGAGGGCGACGCCCTCCCAGTAGGAGCCGTCGAGCATCCCGGCCAACGTGGCCCGGTGCATGATCAGGTCGTCGATGTCGTCCGGCGCGGCGGCCTCGCCGAAGTGGACCGACCGCTCGGTCACCCGGCGCATGATCGCGCCGTGGCGCATGGCCGCATAGGCGATGTACCACCGCAGGTCCGCCGGCTGGCGACCGGTGACGGCCGCGTAGGACGCCCGCACGTCGGCCGGGCGGAACATGTCCGGCAGTCCGGGGGCGCCCAGGTCGGCGGTCAGGTCCTGGAAGAACAGGTGGAGGTAGCACATCCACCCGAGGTCGACCTCGGGTGGCGCCACGGCCGCCATCTCCCAGTCGAGGACGGCCACGACCTCGTTGTCGCGGAACATCATGTTGCCGATCCGGCCGTCGCCCCAGGACAGCGCGTCGCCGCTCCCGTCGGCGGGCAGGTTGTCGGCCAGCCAGGCGAAGCAGTCGTCGAGCAGGGGCGACCGGTTGTCCCCGACCACCCACTCGAGGTAGTCCCTCCAGTGGCCGAGGTTCCGCTCGAGCGCCGTGGCACCGGGGCGGTCGAACTCCAGGAACGACAGGTCGTGCTCGGCCGGGGTGATCGAGTGGATGCCGGCCATGGCCCGCACCGCTGACTCCTGGATGGTCCGGCGGGCCTGCTCGGTGCCGTCGAACACCCAGTTGTCGCCGAACGTGTAGGGCAGGACGTCGGGCGGGACGACCCCGTCGACCCGGTCCATGACGAAGAACGCCCCACCGAGCACCGACGGGTCGGGCTCGAACCAGTGGGTGGCCGGCACGGGGACGTCGGTCCGGTCCGCCACCAGGCGCATCACCCGGAACTGCATGTCCAGGTCGTACGTGGTGAAGACCGGGTAGTCGGTGGCCGGCGGCTCGACGCGGCGCCACGAGACGGTGGGACGACTCGGCGCCGTCCTCGGTCCACGCCGCGTCGACCAGCAGCGTCTCGGACGACATCCCGTTGCTCTCGGGACTGGAGAAGTCCACCACCCGGGCGCCGCTGCCCGCCGGCAGGGTGGCCTGCAGCCAGCGCTCGAACTGGACCCTCATCCGGCCGGGGTCCCGCGTGGACGTGGTGAGTCGTTCGGTCTCCATCTCCACCGCGCCGCTCGCGGCGTCGGGATCCGGCTGTGCGTTGGTCGTCATGTCCTCTCCCCCGGTCCGGACGGCTCCGGCGGCTCCCCACCGCGTGCGTCCGGCCTGAGGGGGCAACGTAGCGCGTCCGGGGCACCCCGGGGTGACGCTCAGGCCCCCGTCAGCGGCAGGGTGCGCACGTCGGCGGCCGCCCCACCCCCGGGCCAGCGGAGGTCCACCCCGTCGCCCGGCGCCACCCGGCGGTGGAGGGTGGCGAGGGCCACCGTGGCGCCGAGGTGTGACGAGTGGGCCACCGAGGTCAGCGTCCCGACCTCGTGCTCCCCGTCGGTCGTCCACACCGTGGCGCCGACGGGAGGGCGGGCGCCGTCGGCCACGACGACGCCCCGGAGGTGGCGGGCCACGTTCGAGCCGCGGGCGTCGAGACGGGCCACGAGCTCCTGGCCGGTGAAGCAGCCCTTGGTGAAGGACACGGTGCGGTCGACCAGTCCGACCTCGGCCGCGATCGTCGAGGCCGTGATCTCGCGTCCGCCCACCGGCACGCCGGCCTCGATGCGGGCGGCCTCCCAGGGATCCTCCGGGCAGCGCAGCGCTCCCACGGGCAGCCAGGATCCGAGCTCGGGGTCGCCGTCCGGGGCCGGTCCGAGCAGGTCGAGCCCGGCCCAGCCCGGCCAGTCGACGGACAGGACCAGCGCCGGGGCACCGGGCACGGCGGCGGTCGCGGCATGCGGCCCGCGCAGCGACAGGCAGGCCCACTCAGGCGTGGCGATCTCGACCCGGGTGCGGAGCCGGAACCGCTCCAGCCGGGACCGCGCCCCGTCGCCGGAGCCGGCGTCGCAGTCGAGCACGAAGGCGTCGTCAGCCGTCCGGGAGACCCGCACGAAGGCGTCGATCTTGCCCTGTGGGCTGAGCAGGAGGGCCTCGGTGCCGTGGCCGACGGCCAGGCCCTCCAGGTCCTGGCTGCACTGGCCCTGCAGGTACGTCGCGGCCTCGGGCCCGGTGACGGTCACCACGTCGCGGCGCACCACCCGTGCCGCCACGCCGCCGTCGAGGGCGCGGGCCCCCGCCCCGGCGTCGGGGCGTCCGCGCCGCCGGTCACGTCCGGTCCGGACGTCACTGCCGCACCACGGCGGAGCGGGCCATGGCCACCGCCGACAGCAGGGCGGCCGCCTTGTGGGCGCACTCGGCGTTCTCGGTGGCGGGGTCGCTGTCGGCCACGATGCCCGCACCGGCCTGCACCGAGGCCCGGCCGTCGGGGGTCGACCGTCATGGTCCGGATGGCGATGGCCGTGTCCAGGTTGCCGCTGAAGTCGAGGTAGCCGACCACCCCGCCGTAGACGCCGCGCTTGGTCGGCTCGAGGTCGTCGATGATCTGCATGGCCCGCACCTTCGGCGCGCCCGACAGCGTGCCCGCCGGCAGCGTCGCCCGCAGCACGTCGACCGGACCCCGTCCGGGGGCCAGGCTCCCGGACACCTGGGAGGTCAGGTGCATGATGTGGCTGTAGCGCTCGACGACCATCACCTCGTCCACCACCTCGGTGCCGAAGCTCACCACGCGGCCGACGTCGTTGCGGGCCAGGTCGATGAGCATCACGTGCTCGGCCACCTCCTTCGGGTCCTCCACCAGCTCGCCCTCGAGGCGGGCGTCCTCCTCCGGGGTGGCGCCCCGGGGTCGGGACCCGGCGATGGGTCGGGAGATGACCGTGCCCTCCCGCAGGCGCACCATGGGCTCGGGCGAGGCCCCGACCACCGTCACCTCGGGGAAGCGGAGGAAGTAGAGATACGGGCTCGGGTTGACGAGGCGCAGCACCCGGTACACGTCGAAGGGGTCCGCACCCAGCTCGTCGAGATCGAAGCGCTGGGACAGCACCACCTGGAAGACGTCGCCGGCCAGCACGTGCTCCTTGGCGGCCAGGACGGCGTCCTGGTAGAGCCCGTCGGACATGGTGCGCGACACGTCGGCGAGCGGTGCCCGGCGGGGGGGCAGGAGCCGCGGGGGCTCGGCCGTCGGACGGACGCAGTCGGCGGCCAGGTCGTCCAGGCGGTCGTTGGCCGCGGCGTGGGCGGCGTCCAGCTCGTACTCGCTCCAGGTCGGGTCCACGACGACGTTGTCGATGAGGACCACGCGCTGGCGCCAGTGGTCGAAGGCGGCCAGCTGGCCGATGACGCAGAGCACGGCGTCGGGCTGGCCGAGGTCGTCGGCCGGGATGTCGGGCAGGTGCTCGACCTCCCGCACGACGTCGTAGCCGAGGTAGCCGACCAGGCCGCCGTGCAGGGGGGGAGGTCGGGCAGGTCGGGCGAGTCGACGACGTCGAGGATCGCCTCCAGGGCGGCCAGTACCCCGTGGTGCCCCGTGACCCCGCCGCCGACCAGGGCGTCGAGGTCCACCGCTCCCCGCGTGGTGACCTCGTGGCCCTGGGCCACCACGGTGGCCAGCGGGTTCCGGCCCGACGAAGGAGTACCGGCCCCAGCGCTCGCCGCCTTCCACCGACTCGAGCAGGAAGCCCGGGGTGTCGCCGGTCCCGACCACGGAGAGGAAGGCACCGACGGGGGTCACGGTGTCGGCCACCAGCTCCCGCCACACCGGCACGATGCGGTGGGCGCGGGCGAGCGCCCGGAAGCCCTCGACGCCGGGGCCGGTCGGGTCGGTCACGGACCGGTGGGTCCGGCGTCGGCCCCGTCGCCGAAGGCGCGGTAGAAGCAGCTGCGGTGGCCGGTGTGGCAGGCCCCGGCGCCTTCCTGGTCGACGGTGACGAGCAGCGCGTCGCCGTCGCAGTCGTAGCGGACACTGCGGACGTACTGGCGGTCACCCGAGGTCTCCCCCTTGCACCAGTACTCCTGGCGGCTCCGGCTCCAGAACCACGTCCGGCCCGTCTCCAGGGTGCGGGCCAGCGACTCGGCGTTCATCCAGGCGAACATCAGCACGGTGCCGTCCGTCGCATCCTGCACGATGGCGCCGACCAGCCCGTCGGCGTTGTAGGTGACCGCCTCGAGCTCCTCGGCGGTGTGGGGCACGGGGTCGGCGGTGTAGCTGGGGGACGGGGAGGGGGTGGTCACGGGGGGCTTCCTGGTGGTGGGGATCTGGTCGTTGCTCGGTGCGGCTCGGGTCAGAGGTAGAGGCCGGTCCCGCCGTCGAAGCGGGTGGCGGCCACGGCGTGGACGTCCCGCTCGCGGAGGATCACGTACTCCTCGCCCTGGACCTCGACCTCGAAGCGGTCCTCGGGGTTGAACAGGACGTTGTCGCCGACCTTGACCGACCGTACGTGGGGTCCGATCGCCACCGCCCGCGCCCAGGTCAGGCGCCGCGACACCTGGGCCGTGGCCGGGATCAGGATGCCGGCCCGGGACCGCCGCTCGCCCTCGGACTGGCCCACCTGCACGAGGACGCGGTCGGCCAGCACGTTGATGGCCAGCGGAGCGTCGTCGCCGTCCACCCCCACGTCGGGGGCCTCCGAGGTAGTGGTTGCCACGCCCGCAGGCTACCGCAGCCCCGTCGGCCCCCGGACGTGGTCGGTGGGCCGGAGCGGCGGCCCGACCAGGGACCGGAACACTCAGGCGGGCCGGACGGCCACGCCCGCCGCGGCCAGGTGGGCCTTGGCCTCGGCCACCGTGAACTCGCCCAGGTGGAAGATCGAGGCGGCGAGCACCGCGTCGGCCGCGCCCTCGACGCGCGCCCGTCGACGAGGTGGTCCAGCTCCCCCACCCCGCCGGAGGCGACGAGGGGCACCGGGCAGCGCCCGGCGATCGTCCGGGTGAGCTCGAGGTCGAAGCCGTCCCGGGTCCCGTCGCGGTCCATCGAGGTCACGCAGCAGCTCGCCGGCGCCGAGCCCGGCGCACCGCTCGGCCCAGGCCACGGCGTCGATCCCGGTCGCCGTGCGGCCGCCGTGGGTGAAGACCTCCCACGACGCGGCGCCCGGGTCGTCCGGACGGCGCCGGGCGTCGATGGCCACCACCACGCACTGGCTGCCGAACTCGCCGGCCAGCTCGGTGACGAGGTCCGGGCGATCGACGGCGGCCGAGTTCGACCCCGACCTTGTCCGCCCCGGCCCGCAGGAGCCGGCGGGCGTCCTCCACGGCGCGCACTCCCCCGCCCACGGTGAAGGGGATGAAGACCTGCTCGGCCGTGCGGGCGACGACGTCGATCATGGTGGCGCGGTCGTCCGACGAGGCGGTGATGTCGAGGAAGACGAGTTCGTCCGCGCCCTGGGCGTCGTAGCGGGCGGCCAGCTCCACCGGGTCGCCGGCGTCGAAGAGGTCGGTGAAGCGCACGCCCTTGACCACCCGGCCGGCGTCGACGTCGAGGCAGGGGATCACCCGGACGGTGCGCACGCCGCCACCCCCTCCTCCACGGTCAGCCGCCCGTCGACCAGTGCCTTGCCGGTGATGGCCCCCGACAGCCGTCGGGTCCCGCCGTCGGGCGCCGCGGCCCCGAGCGCGGCCAGGGTGACGATGTCGTCCACCGAGCCGACGCCGCCCGAGGCGATGACCGGGACGTCGGTCGAGGACAGGACCGCCACGAGGCCGGCGACGTCGGGCCCGCCCAGCATGCCGTCGCGCTCGATCGAGGTCACGACGACCGCGGCCAGACCGGCCCCGGCCATGTCGTCGAGCAGCTCGCGCACCGTCCGGCCCGAGCTCTCCTTCCAGCCGCGGACGGCCACCTCGTCGCGCCCGTCCGGCATCCGCCGGTAGTCGAGACCGAGCGCCACCCGCCCGGGATAGGCCGCCGTGGCCCGGCGAACGAGTCCCGGGTCGTCGAGGGCCGCCGCGGTGCCGAGCACGACCCGGGCCACCCCTGCCGTCCAGCAGCTCGGTCACGTCGGCCATCGACCGGACACCCCCGCCGCTCTCGACGGGCACGTCGACCGACCGGGCGACGGCCATGACCACGGACCGGTTGACCGGACGGCCGGTGCGGGCAGCGTCGAGGTCGACGACGTGCAACCACGGCGCACCCGCGGCGGCGAACCGGGTGGCCAGGGCGACGGGGTCGCCGTACTCGCTCTGGCGGTCGAAGTCGCCCTGGGTCAGGCGCACCGCCCCGCCGTCTCGGATGTCGATGGCCGGGTACAGGTCCATCAGGCCGGTCGCCTCCACCGCGGCCACGAAGTTGGCCAGGATGCCCAGGCCCACGGCCCCGGACTTCTCGGGGTGGAACTGCGTGCCCCAGACCCGGCCCCGCTCGGCCGTGGCCACCACCTCGCCGCCGTACTCGCACGTGGACGTGGTGTCCTCCGTCCGCTCGGGGGCGTAGGAGTGGACGAAGTAGACCCACGCCGGATCGGGCACCCCGGCCAGCAGGTCCGAGCGGCCCGACGCGCAACGTGTTCCACTGCATCTGGGGGTGCTTCACCCCGACGGGCAGCCGGCGCACGGTGCCGGGCAGGATGCCGAGGCCGGTGGCGGACGGATCCTCCTCCGACCCCTCGTAGAGGAGCTGGAACCCGACGCAGATCCCGAGGAAGGGCACGCCGCGGGCCACGGCGCCGGCGGCGGCGGCGCCGAGCCCGGTCCGCTCCAGGGCCTCGGCGCACCGCCCGAAGGCGCCCACCCCGGGCAGCACCACGCCGTCCGCCGTGCCGGCCGCGTCGGGGTCGTCCACCAGGCGCGGCGTCGGCCCCGACCCGCTGGAGGGCCTTCTCGGCCGAGCGCAGGTTGCCGATGCCGTAGTCGAGGACGGCGATCACGGGGCCGTGCGGCGGGTCACAGGGTGCCCTTGGTGGACGGGATGCCCCCGCCCTCGACGCGGACCGCGTCCTTCAGCGCCCGGGCCACCGCCTTGAACGAGGCCTCGACGATGTGGTGGGTGTTGCGACCGGTGACGAGGCGCACGTGGAGGGTGACCGCCGCGGCCGTCACGAAGGCCCGCCAGAACTCCTCGGCCAGCTGGGGGTCGAAGGGTGGCGTGCCGAGCCCGGGAGTGTCCGGGACGAACTCGATGCCGTAGGCCAGGTAGGGCCGGCCCGACAGGTCGAGCGCCACGTCGACCAGGGCCTCGTCGAGGGGCAGCGAGATGGAGGCGAAGCGCCGCACGCCGGCCTTGTCCCCGAGGGCCTCGGCGAACACGCCGCCCAGGGCGATGCCGACATCCTCGACGGTGTGGTGGGCGTCGACGTCGAGGTCGCCGGTGGCGCCGACCACCAGGTCGAACCCGCCGTGCCTGCCGAGCTGGGCGAGCATGTGGTCGAAGAAGGGCAGGCCGGTCGACACCTCGGTCGCACCCGTGCCGTCGAGGTCGACCGAGACCTCGATCGACGTCTCCTTGGTGGCCCGGGACACCCGGGCGGCGCGGCGGGGCGGTGGGGGGTCGGGGGTGCTCATCGCAGGCTTTCGGTCAGGGCGGCCAGGAACCGGTCGTTCTCCTCGGGGAGCCCCACCGTCACCCGCAGGCACCCGGTGAGGCCCGGCCACGAGGAACAGTCTCGCACGAGCACCGACGCGTCGACGAGATCCGACCACACCTGGCGGGCCGCCTTGTCCTCGGGGCGGAACAGCAGGAAGTTGGCGTCCGACGGCCACGTCTCGACGGGCAGGTCGGCGAAGGCCGCGGCGATCCGGCCCCGCTCCTCGGCCACCATCGCCACCCGCCGCTCCATCTCGCCGACGTAGCGCAGCGCCAGGCGGCCGGCCGCCTGGGTGACCGCGTCCAGGTGGTACGGCAGAACCACCAGTTCGCAGGCGGCCACCACCTCGGGGTCGGCCACCAGATAGCCGAGCCGGGCGCCGGCCATCGACCAGGTCTTGGAGAAGGTGCGCACGACCACGACGTGGCGCATGCCCTCCGGATCGGCGGCCCGGAGCGCCAGCGCCGACGACGGGGCGAACTGTCCGTAGGCCTCGTCGACCACCAGCAGGCCCGGCACGAGCCCCGCCACCGCCCGCACCTCGTCGGGAGTGTCGGCCCGGCCCGTCGGGTTGTTGGGCGAGCAGAGGAACGTGACCACGGGGTCGGACCGGCCCACCACGGCGGCCACCGCGTCGAGGTCGAGGGTGAAGTCGTCGCGCCGGGGCCCCGCGGCCACGGCCGTACCGGTGACGGTGGCGATGTGCCGGTGCAGCGTGTACGTGGGCTCGAACAGGGCCACCGTGCGGCCGACGCCGCCGTAGGCCAGGAGCAGCGACTGGAGGACCTCGTTCGAGCCGTTGGCGCAGAACACCTCGTCGACGCCGACCCCGTGGCTCTCGGCCAGCGCCCGGCGCAGTGCGGTGGCCTCCCGGTCGGGGTAGCGGTTGAAGTCGATCGAGCCGATGGCGTCGGCCAGGTCGCGGCGCCACGCCTCCGGCGGGGGCATCGGCGACTCGTTGGTGTTGAGGCGGACGTCCACGTCCACCTGGGCCGAGTGGTAGCCCTCGAGCCCGGTCAGGTCCGGCCGCACCCGGGGCAGCCGGCCCCCGGCTAGCCCGGCCATCGGAGTCGCACCGACTGGGCGTGGGCCGGCAGACCCTCCGTCTCGGCCAGGGTCTCGAGGTGCGGGGCTAGGGCACGCACGGCCCCGTCGTCCAGGCTGACCGCGTGGATGTGCTTGCGGAAGTCGTCGACCCGCAGGGCGCTGGCGAACCTGGCCGTCCGGTTGGTCGGGAGCACGTGGTTGGGCCCGGCCACGTAGTCGCCGAGACTGGCCGGCGCGTTGACGCCGAGGAACACGGCGCCCGCCGATTCGATGTGGGGCAGCAGCGACTCGGCGTCGTCGAGGAGGATCTCCAGGTGCTCGGGGGCCACCACGTTGGCCACCGCACAGGCCTTCTTCGGGCCGTCGACGAGGACCGCGTAGCCCCCCGATCCGAGCGTGGCCTCGAGATCGGCCCTGCGGGGCGAGGCGGCCACGATCCGGTCCACGGCGGCGTCCACCCGTTCGACGAGCTCCTCGGACCACGTGATCAGCCAGGCCAGGCCGTCGGGGCCGTGCTCGGCCTGCACCACCAGGTCGATGGCGGCCAGCTCCGAGGGGGTGTCGGGGCCGGCGATGACGACCACCTCCGACGGCCCGGCGAACGCCGAGGCCACCCCGACCACGCCGGACACCTGCCGCTTGGCCTCGGCCACGAAGCGGTTGCCCGGACCGACGATGACGTCCACGGCGGCGATGCTCTCGGTCCCGTAGGCCATGGCCGCGATGGCCTGGGCGCCGCCCACCGCGTAGACCTCGGTCACCCCGGCCACGGCGGCGGCGGCCAGGGTGGCGTCGTCGACCCGGCCGCCGGGACCCGGTGGAACGCACAGGACGATCTCGGACACGCCGGCCACCTGGGCCGGGACGGCGCACATGAGGACGGTCGAGGGATACCGGGCCCGACCACCGGGCGCGTAGCACCCGGCCCGGGCCACCGGTCGGACGAGGTGGCGCACGGTGACCCCGGCGTTGGTGAAGTCCTCGGGTGCGTCGGTCGCCTCGTGGGCGTGGTACGCCAGGATGCGGTCGTGGGCGACGTCGAGCGCCTCCTGGAGTCCGGCCGGGATCCGGGCCAGCGCGGCGGCGATCTCGTCGTCGCCCACCCGCAGCGCCTCGAGGTCGACCTTGTCGAAGGTGGCGGTGAGCCGGCGCAGCGCCTCGTCGCCGTCGGCCCGGACGTCGGCCAGGATGGCGGCCACGGCATCGGACGAGCGGTCCTGCTCGTCCACCGGTCGCGGCAGCAGGTCGGTGAGCGCACGACGGTCGCCGTCGAAGCCGCGGAGGTCGAGTCGTCGCAGGGCCATGGCCCGTCGATGCTACCGGACGCCCACCGGGACCCCGGTGGGCACCACCGGTCCGGGATGCCATGATCGGACCATGGCCGCCACGTCCGCTGAACTGTCCTCGCTCGCCACCGCCCTCGACGAGCTGACCCGTCGCGTGACGGTCCACGCCGAGGCGGCCGATGCCGCGAAGGACGAGGAGTCCTCCCGCGAGCTGTTCGCCATCGAACGGTCGCTGGCCAGTGCCAATCGCCGGCTCGCCCGACTGGCGCTGACCCTGCAGCGCCGCTGACCCGTCCGGTCGGCCCGTCGAGCCGTGGTGCGTGGGCCCATCGAGCCCTCGGGTGGCGTCGGCCTGTCTCCAGGGGCCCCTCCGGGACGGAAATGCGTCCAGGCGGGGCCGGATCGGCCCGACCTGTCCCCGGACGCGGCGAAGGCACCCCGGAGGGTGCCTTCGCGCGAGCAGGTCGGGCGGCGGATCCCGATCCCTACTCTGTGGAACCAGTTGGCGGGAACTGGTTCGGAAGTCATCTCATCACATATCCGTGAGCTACGCCAGTCACCCCGGCACGAGAAATTCCGACTCGGTGGCTCCTACCGATGATTACGTGGTCTTTCGCCGTATTTCCTGTGATTTCCGCCGTCGGATGACCGATCGACGAACGAAGTGACAATGTTTGACAACAGGTGTTAACCCGGGACCGCCGGCGCCGGTGTAAACACCTGTCACCCGACGGCCCGCTCAGCGGGACGTCCTCGGCCCCGGAATTGCGCCCAGGCAGGCGGAGGGGCAGATGTCAGACAGCAGGCACTCCGTGCAGCGGGGCGACCGGGCCCGGCACGTGGCACGGCCGTGGAGGATCAGCCGCAGGCTGAACGCCCCCCGTTGTGCGGCCGGCACCATGGGGTTCAGGGCGTGCTCGACCTTGACCGGATCGGTGGCCGTGGTGAGTCCGAGCCGCCCGGCCAGGCGCTGGACGTGGGTGTCGACGGGCAGGCCCGGGAGGTCGAAGGCCACGCTGCGGAGCACGTTGGCCGTCTTGCGCCCGACGCCGGGCAGCGTCACGAGGTCCGCCATCCGCGTCGGCACCTCGCCGCCGAACCGCTCGACCACGGCGGTGGCCATGCCCAGGAGGCTGCGGGTCTTCGCCCGGAAGAAGCCGGTCGGGCGGATCAGTGCCTCGACCTCCTCGACCGGCGCGGCGGCCAGCGACGCGGCGTCGGGGAACCGGGCGAACAACGCCGGCGTCGTCTTGTTGACCCGCTCGTCGGTGCACTGGGCCGACAGGATGGTCGCCACCAGCAGTTGGAAGGCGTCCCCGTGGTCCAGGGCGCACAGATCGGCCGCCGTGCCCGGGAACCGGTCGGCGAGCCGCCCGTTCACCACGCGTGCGCGGCCGGCGGGTGTGCGGGGTCGGCCCATGGGCGGAGGATACCGGTAGGTTCTTGCCCGTGGAGGCGCTGGTGCTGGACGTGGTGGCATCGTTCGAGGCACCGTTGCCGGCCGAGGTGCGTGGCCTCGTCGCCCGCCACGAGGAGCAGCGCGGGGTGCCCGGGCTGAGCGAGAGCCGGCTGCGGGCGCTGGAGGCGGCGGTCCGCGGCGCGGACACGTTTCTCGTCGCCGTGGCCGCCCGACGGGCCGAGGACGGGACCCTGGTCGGCTGGGCCCAGGTCGACGACGACGCCGGCGACCGCCCGCCCGCCCTCGAGGTCGTGACGACCGACGACGATCCGGTCCTGGTCGACCGGCTGGCCGATCGGGCGATCGCCGCGGCCGGCGACGCCGGCGCCGGATCGCTGCGGTGGTGGGTCTCCCCGGCCGGTGGGGCCGACGGGGCCCGTGCCGCGGCGCGCGGCTTCCGGCTCGAGCGGGACCTCCTCCAGATGCGCTGCGGGCTGCCCCTCCCCCGCCCCGGGGGACGCCACGCCCCGGCGCCGCCCACCCGGGCGTTCCGGACGGGCGTCGACGAGCAGGCCTGGCTGGTCCAGAACAACCGGGCGTTCGCCGACCATCCCGAGCAGGGTCACTGGGACCTCGACACCCTGCGGGAGCGGGAGCGGGAGCCGTGGTTCGACCCTTCGGGCTTCCGCGTGCTCGAGGTCGACGGGCGGATCGCGGGTTCGTGCTGGACCAAGGTCCACCGCTCCACCCATCCGCCCCTGGGCGAGATCTACGTGATCGGGGTCGACCCGGACTTCCACGGGCGGGGCTGGGGCCGGGCCCTGACCGAGGACGGCTTCGCCTGGCTGGCCGGTGCCGGTCTGACCCACGGGATGCTCTACGTGGATGCCGCCAACACCGCCGCCGTCTCGCTCTACCGGTCGATGGGGCTCACCACCCACCACGTCGACCGGGCCTACGTACGCGAGGGGCCGGCCCGACCGGAACCGGTCAGTGGACCCCGATGAGGTAGCCGATGCTGTAGGTCACACCGGCGGCCGCCCCCGAGATGAGCAGCTGCCGGCCGGCCGACCACAGCCACCACCGGCCGGTGAAGACCGAGAGGGCCGCGCCGACGGCCAGCGAGGCCACGGCCCCCAGCGCCACCGACCACCAGATGGCCCGGTCGCCGCCCGTCACCAGCCAGGGCACGAGGGGGATGAAGGCGCCGATGGCGAACATCACGAAGGACGACAGCGCGGCCTCCAACGGCCGACCGGTGTCGCCCGGGGTGTAACCGAGCTCCTCGCGGGCGTGGGTCTCGAGGGCGAGGTCCGGGTCGCGCATCATCTTGACCGACAGCTCGTCGGCCATGTCCGCCTCGACCCCCCGGCTGCGGTAGAGGGCGGCCAGCTCGCGGCGTTCGTGCTCGGGATCGGTGAGGATGGCCCGACGTTCGACGTCGAGCTCGCGCTGCATCAGCTCGGACTGGGCCCGCATCGAGACGTACTCCCCCGAGGCCATCGAGAAGGCACCGCCGACGAGCCCGGCGATGCCGGCCAGGCGGACCGAGCCGGCCGAGGCGTTCGCCCCGGCCATGCCGAGGATGAGCGACACGTTGGACACCAGGCCGTCGCTGATGCCGAAGACGGCGGCCCGGGCGCCGCCGGCATTGATGTCGCGGTGATGGTGCTCGCCGTCCACGGCAACGATGGTAGCGACCCGCCCCTGGTGAGGACGCACTGCACGACGACCGTAGGCCACCCTCACACCAGCCGGCCGGCCGGGTGGTGGGCCCCGGGGGGCCTCCCCTACAGTCGGGCCATGGCAACCACCGTGCAGGGCATCGAAGCGTTCAAGGACCTCGTCGGACAGCACCTCGGGTACTCCGAGTGGCACACCGTCGACCAGGCGCAGGTCAACCTCTTCGCCGACGCGACCGGCGACCACCAGTGGATCCACGTGGACCCCGAGGCGGCCAAGGCCGGGCCGTTCGGCGGCCCCATCGCCCACGGCTACCTGACCCTGGCCCTGGTCCCGGTGCTGCTCACCGGGATGCTCGACCGTCGAGGGCATCTCGATGGGCGTCAACTACGGCTGCAACAAGGTGCGCTTCCCGTCGCCGGTGATGGTGGGCGGCCGGATCCGGCTGGGCGTCACCGTGGCCGAGGTCGAGGACGTGGCCGGGGGCGTCCAGGTCGTCCTCGACACCACGATCGAGACCGAGGGCGGGACCAAGCCCAACTGCGTCGCCCAGGTGGTCTACCGCTACTACGCCTGACCGTCGGGCCCGGGTCCTCGACGGAGCCGGCCACGCGGGTCGGCGCCATCTTGGGTGCACGCGCTCCGACAATGTGAGCGAACACTCCTAGAGTGGGTGCATGGAGATGCGGGTGGAGCAGCTGTCGGCCCAGGCCGACGTGTCGGTGGACACGGTGCGCTACTACCAGAGCAAGGGCCTGCTGGCCCCACCGCGCCGCGAGGGGCGCATCGCCTGGTACGGCGACGGACACCTCGAGCGCCTGACCCGCATCCGCTCCCTGCAGCAGCGGGGCTTCACCCTGGCCACCATCGCCCGGCTGGTCTCCGGCGAGCTGGATGCGGCCGACGAGGCCCTCCTCGTCCAGCTCTCGGGCCTCGAGCCCGCCGGCTCCGGGACGGCGGTCGAGGCGCGGCCCCCCGACCCCGGGACCGGTGCGGCCGGCGCCGCTCCCTCGTACACCCTGACCGAGCTGGCCGGCGCCACCGGCGTGCCGCTCGCCCTGCTGAAGGCCCTGGAGGCCGAGGATCTGCTGATCCCCACCCGGGTGGCCGGCCAGGAGCGCTACACCGAGGAGGACGTGGCCGCCTCACGGGCCGGCCTCCGCCTGCTCGAGTGGGGCATCCCCCTGACCGACGTGCTCGACCTGGCCCGGCGCCACAACGAGGCCACCGAGGCCACGGCCCGCCAGGCCGTCGAGATGTTCGCCCGTCACGTGCGCGAGCCGCTGCGCACCGGCGCCCGGCCCGACGCGCTGCACCAGGCGGTCGCCCCGGCCGGCGACCCGTCCGGCGATGCCGCGGCCGATCACCTGGTGCAGGCCTACGCGGAGCTCCTGGAGGCGGTCAACACGCTGGTCGGTCACCACTTCACCCGCACCCTCGTCCGGGTGGCCCTCGACCACGTCGAGCGGGAGGGTACCGAGGAGGAGCGCGAGGCCGTCTGGGACCGGATCAGGGCCGACGGCGGGCCGGGCCGGCCGGTCGACGCCGCCGGGAGCGCGGGACGGTGACCGGCACGACCCCGGGGTCGGCCGGCATCTCCCTCGAGACCGCGGCCCGGGCCCGCGAGGCCGACCTGCCCACCGGGCCGGCCAAGACCGCACTCGTGCGGTCGATGTTCGACGCCATCGCCCCCCGCTACGACCTGGTCAACCGCACGATGACCTTCGGCCTCGACGTCCGCTGGCGCAAGCAGTCGCTGCGGGCCCTCGGGCTCCCGTCCGGCTCGACCGTGCTCGACCTCGCCTGCGGCACGGGCGACTTCCTCAAGCTGCTCCGGGCCGGCGGCTACCGGTCGTTCGGCATGGACCTGTCGTGGGGCATGCTGGCCGCCAACGGCACCGGGCTGCCCCTGGCCCAGGCCAACGGTGCCGACCTGCCGGTGGCCGCGGCCGCCGTCGACGGGATCACCTGCGGCTACGCGTTGCGCAACTTCACCGACCTGGCCGGCGTCTTCGCCGAGTTCGGCCGCATCGTCCGCCCGGGCGGCCGCATCAGCCTGCTCGAGGTGTCCGAGCCCGACGCCGGCCTGCTCCGCCTCGGTCACCGCATCTGGTTCCGCCGGGTCGTGCCCCTCATCGGCGGGCTGCTCTCGGACCGGTCGGCCTACCGGTACCTGCCCCGGTCGACGGCCTACCTGCCCTCCACCCCGGAGCTGCGGACGATGCTCACCGAGGCCGGGTTCTCGTCCGTCAACCGGCGCGCCCTGTCGGGGGGGCTGAGCCAGCTCGTCACGGCGACCCGGGTGGGACGGCCGTGACCCCCGGCCCCGCCAGCGGCACCCGCCGCCGGCCCGGGACCGTGCCGACCGGCACGGACGGCCCGCCGCCCGCGGCCCGCCGGGTGGCCCTGCCCGCCGGTGACGCCATCGACCCCTGGGACCTGGCCGGCGACGACGACGGGATCCTGCTGGCCGAGGGAGGCCGCCTGCTGGTCGGGCTGGGATGTGCCTTCCGCCTGGAGCTGGCCGGGGGGCTCGACGACGCCGGGGCCGTCGCCGCGGCGTCGACCCGACTGGCCGCGCTCACGTGCGACGACCACCTGGCCCCCGGCACCACACCGCTCCGGCCCGTCCTCGCCCTCGGCGCCCTACCCTTCGACCGGTCCGGCCCGGCGGCGCTGGTGGTGCCGGAGGTCCTCTACTGCCGGGAGCCCGACGGGTCCGAGTGGGCCACCGTCGTGGCCGGCCCCGACGGGCGGGCGGACGGCGACGACCCGTCCCGCCTGCGGGCCCGCCTGGCCGACCGGTCGGGGCCGGGCGCGGCCGCCACCGGCCCCACGACGTGGCGGATCCGGCCCCGGGGCAGCGACGCCGACTTCGAGGCGCGCGTGTCCCGGGCCGTGGCCGCCATCGGACGTCACGAGGTGGACAAGGTGGTCCTCGCCCGCCGGGTCGACGTGACGGCCTCCCGGTCCCCCGACATCGCCGCCCTGCTGCGCCGCTGGGCCTCGCTCGAGCCCAGCTGCACCCTCTTCTCGGTCCCCACGCCCGACGGGCAGTTCGTCGGGGCCAGCCCCGAGCTGCTCGTCGAACGGGTCGGGACCCGCGTCCGCTGCCGCCCGCTCGCCGGCACCACCGACCGCGACCACGGGTCCGCCAGCCCGCTGCCGCCCGAGCTCCTGGAGTCGGCCAAGGACACCGAGGAGCACCGCCTGGTGGTGAACGCCATCCGCGACGCGCTGGCCCCGTGGACCGACGAGCTCGACGTACCCGTCGGGCCCGAGCTCGTGCACCTGCGCAACATCACCCATCTGGGCACGACCATCGAGGGCACGCTCCGCCCCGACCACGGGCACCGCGTGCCGTCGGTGCTGGCCCTCGTGGCCCTCCTCCACCCGACGCCGGCCGTCGGTGGCGTGCCCCGGGCCGCCGCCCTCGACCTCATCGACCGGCTCGAGCAGGACTCGCGCGGCCCCTATGCCGGGGCCGTCGGGTGGATGGACGGAGCCGGCGACGGGCGCTGGGTGGTGGGCATCCGGGCCATGACGGTGTCGGGGGCGACCGTCAGCCTGACGGCCGGGGTCGGGATCGTCCGGGGTTCCCGGCCCGACGTCGAGCGCCGCGAGACCGATCTCAAGTTCACCGCCGTCTTCGACGCACTGGCCCCCGGCGTCCCCTTCGACACCTCGGCGCCACCCGCCGCGCTCAGCGGCTGACCGGCGATCCCCGGCCGTAGCGGGCGACGACGCCGGCGACCACGTCGGGCGCGTCCCGGGCCACGAAGTGCCCGGCCCGGGGGACCTCCACGAGCTCGGCGCCCTCGACGGCGGAGGCCAGCGTGCGCCCGGCCGAGGGCCGCACCACCACGTCCCACTCGCCGACGACCACCACCGTCGGCACCCGGATGCGCCCGAGGGCGTCGACGACGTCGGGCAGCTCCTCCAACAGGGCCCGCTGCTCGGCCATGAAGGTCCGGCGGTGACGACCGAGCGCGCCCCGCCCGCCCCCCAGCACGCCCCGGTCGGGCAGGGTCACCCGCAACGGATCCCCGATGCGCCCGGGCAGGCGGGACGCCACACCACGGACCCTGGGGAGCACCTCGCCCAGGGCCACCAGCCCGGCGACGGTCAGCGCCCCGCCCACGACGGGGAGGACGAGCAGCCGGTCGAGCTCGTCGATGCTGTCCGGGGTGCAGGCCGCGCCGATGAGCACCAGACCCCCGACCAGGTCGGGACGCCGGTCGGCCAGCAGCACGGCGACGCCTCCCGACCAGCTGTGGGCGACGACGGTGACGGGCCCGCCCCCGCCGCATCGATCAGTCCGGCCACGAACGCGGCGTTCCCGGACATGCCGGTGGCCTCCCCGGTGTTCCCTCCGTACCCCGGGCGGTCGGGGGCGAGCACCCGGAACCGGTCGGACAGCCGGTCGGTCACCGGGCCCCACGACGCGCCCGACCCCGGCTGGCCGTGCAGCAGGACCACCGTCGGCCCGCTCCCCCGGTCGATCGTCGCGTCGTCGGCTCCGCTCACCCGCGGCTCGTCGCCGCGTCGGACGCCTGGTCGTCCGCGGCGGTGCTGTGCCGCGGCTCGCGTCCCTCCGCCCCGGGGGCCCGCGCCGGGGGTCCTCCGTCCGGCGCCCGGTCGTCGGAGCCGGCGTCGAGCGGCAGGGCCACGACGAACGCGCAGCCCGAGCCCGGGGTCGAGTCCACGGAGACGTCCCCGCCGAAGGACCGGGCCAGGCTGGCCACGATGAACAGGCCCAGGCCCGATCCCTGGCCCCGGCCGGCCGACGTCCCCCGGTAGAAGCGGTCGAAGGCGCGCTCGGCCTGCTCGGGGTCCATGCCCGGACCGTGGTCCTGGACCACCAGGACGGCCCGGCCGTCCTCGGCCGTGACCCGGACCTCGATCGGGGTGCCCGCCGGGGTGTGGGCGAGCGCGTTGCCCACCAGGTTGTGGACCATCTGCTCGAGACGGCCGTGATCGGCCTGGACCGGCACCTCGCCCGAGCGCTGGACGGAGATCCCCCGCGTCCGGTCGATCATCCGGGCGTCGGACACCACTTCGGCCACCACCTCGGCCAGGTCGACGCGGGTGCGCTCGGGCTCGGGACCCTCGCCCTCGCGGGCCAGCACGGCCAGGTCACCGACCAGCCGGCCCATCCGGGCCGCCTCCTGTTCGATGCGGGCCAGCGCCCGCTCCCGGGCCGCGGGATCGGGCAGGGCGTCCTTGCGCAGCAGCTCGGCGTAGCCCTGGATCGAGGTCAGCGGCGTGCGCAGCTCGTGGGAGGCGTCGGCCAGGAAGCTGCGCAGTCGCTCCTCGGACCCGGCGCGTAGCGAGAACGCCGTCTCGATCTGGGCCAGCATCCCGTTGAGCGCCCGTCCCAGCCGCGAGATCTCGGTGGTGCCGTCGTCGGGGTGGACCCGCCGGGTCAGATCGCCTGCGGCGATGGCGTCCGCCTCCCGTGACATGTCCTCGAGCGGGCGCAGGCCCCGGCGCACGATGATCGTGATGACGAGGACGAGCAGGCCCAGCAGGCCCAGGGTCAGGCCCGCCAGGATGGCCCGCAGCGACGACAGCGTCGCCGACACCGAGTCGAGCCGGGTGGCCACCACCAGGGTGCTGCCCGGCAGCGAGGTGGCCATCATCCGGTACTGGGGACCGGCGCGAACGTGCCGCCCGGCCCCCTCCACCTCCGACCCGACGGTGACGGCGGCCGCCGAGGGACGGTAGGTCGACGGCTCATAGTCGTAGTCGGCGGCCAGTGGGCGGACCGGGAGCTTGTCGGGCAGCCGCGGTGCCGGATCGGCCTCGAGCCGGGTCCCCGACGGGCGGACCACGATGGGCACCCCCCGGGGATCGAGCAGCTCCACGTAGACGTCGGGACTGATCCGGCCCTGGATCTGCCCCTCGGTCACCGGCTCATGCCGGTTCTGGTCGCGGGCCACGAGGCCGGCGACCTGGTGGGTGGCCACCGTCAGCTGGCTGTCGACGCGGCCGACGAGGAAGGAGCGCAGCGAGGCCAGCGCGACCAGGTCCACGGCGATCAGCCCCATGGCCACCACCACCACCATGGTGGCCACGAGCCGGCGGCGCAGGGTCACGGCCGGGGCTCCCGCAACGTGTAGCCGACCCCGCGGACGGTGTGGATGAGCGGCGGGTCGAAGCGGTCGACCTTCTTGCGGAGGTAGGAGATGTACGTCTCGACGATGTTCGACTCGCCCTCGTAGCCCTCGGCCCACACCTCGTCGAGGATGTGGCTGCGCGAGAGCACCCGGCGCTGGTTGGCGGCCAGGAAGGCGAGCAGGTTGAACTCGGTGGCCGTGAGATCGAGCTGCTCGCCGGCCCGCCACACCGTCCGCTCCGTCCGGTCGACCACCAGGTCGGCGATGCACAGCCGCCCGGGGTCGCCCACCGTGCCGGCGCGGCGCAGCACGGCCCGGATACGGGCCACCAGCTCGTCGATGCTGAACGGCTTCGTCACGTAGTCGTCACCGACGGCCAGCCCGGCGAGCTTGTCGGCCCCGGCATCGCGCGCGGTCAGGAACAGCACCGGGGTGTCGATGGCCTCGCCCCGCAACGTCCGGCACACGTCGAAGCCGTCGCCGTCGGGGAGCATGGCGTCGAGCACGATGCAGTCGAAGGTGCCCGAGCGGGCGTGGGCGAGGGCCTCGGCCACCGTGGCCGCCTCCTCGGTGGCGAATCCCTCGAAGACCAGTGCCGAGGAGACGACGTCGGTGATGTAGGGCTCGTCGTCGACGACGAGGACGCGCACCGGGGTGTTCACGGCGATGGCATCAGGAGTGCGCCACCTGCCGGTTGCGCCCCGCGGTCCGAACAGGCGCTCGACGCCCCACAGGGTGACCAGGGCCAGCGCCTCCACCACGATGAACGCCGACATCTTGGACTCCCCCTCGACGCGGTCCACGAAGCGGATCGGGACCTCGAGGATCGACGCCCCCGCCTTCCTCGACTGCGTAGGTCATCTCGATCTGGAAGCCGTAGCCCTCGGCCCGCACGGCGTCGAGGTCGAGCCGCTCCAGCAGCGACGCCGCGTAGGCCCGGAAGCCGGCGGTGGCGTCGGCGACACCGAGCCCGAGCAGGGCGGAGGCGTAGAGGTTGCCGCCCCGGGAGAGCAGGCGGCGGTGCCACGCCCAGTTGGGGATCTCCCCACCGGGGATGTACCGGGACCCGATGACCAGTTCGTGGCCGCCGGCCAGGGGCTCCACCAGCGAGGGCAGTGCCTCGGGCTCGTGGGAGAGGTCGGCGTCCATCTCGATGCAGGCGTCGTAGTCGTGGTCGAGGCCCCACCGGAACCCGGCGCGGTAGGCGCTGCCCAGTCCGGACTTGCCGCCCCGGCGCAGGATCTCGATCTGGCCGAGCTCCTTGCCCAGGATCTCGGCCATGTCGGCCGTCCCGTCGGGGCTCCCGTCGTCGACGACGAGCACGGTGGCCGCAGGCAGTGCCGCCCGGATCCGCCGCAGCACGTGGTCGATGTTCTCGGACTCGTTGTAGGTCGGCAGGACCACCAGGACATCCATCGCCGTAGCTTACGGGACCGGCTCAGCTCCGAGGGTCTCGGGCCGGTCAGGTGCCCGGTGGAGGCACGCTCCCGGCGGCGTCGGACACGGTCAGGGGCGAGGGGGCCGCAGCCGGGTCGGATGCCTCGTCGGTGGCCCGGGTGCGCTCCCACACCTCGCGGAAGATCACCTGGATGGACCCGCCGACCGGGATGGCCACCAGAGCCCCGGTCAGGGCGCCCAGGCTGGAGCCGAAGATGCCGCCCAGGTTGGCGCCGATCAGGACGGACAGCAGGACCCACAACGGATTCATGCGCACCGTCCGGCTCATGATCACGGGATAGAGGAAGTGGTTCTCGATCAGCTGGAACCCGACGAAGACGGCGAGCGCCACCACCCCGGCCGTCGGTGAGTGGAGCAGGGCCAGGGCCACGGTGGGCACGGCGGCGATGAGCCCCCCGACCAGCGGGATCATGGCCACCAGGGCCACCCACAGGCCGAGGAGCAGGGCGAAGGGCACGCCCAGGATGAGCATGGTGACCAGGATCACCACGCCGAACAGCAACCCCAGGGCCAGCGTGCCGAGCACGTACGAGGTCACCGACCGGGACACCGTGGCCGAGATCTCCGAGACCGTGACACGCAGGCGCGGGTTCAGGTTGGACAGCAGGCTGGCGCGCAGCCGGGGGGCCTCGAGCAGCATGAACAGCGCCAGGAAGGCGATGGTGGTCAGGGCGATGATGGTCGAGAACACGGCCTTGCCCAGGTTCGTGCCCACCGACAGGGCGGGCTTGCCCAGGTTGTCGGCCAGCTGCCGGAGTCGGGGGGCGTTCGTCTGGACCCAGCGGAGCAGACCGAACCGCTTCAACGTGTGGGCCAACCAGCCGTGGCCCCGCTGGACCTGGCTGACCATGGTCGGCAGGCGCTCGGCCACGTGGGTGAGTGAGTTGACCAGCGGGTAGCCGAACAGGCCCAGCAGCCCGCCGAAGAGGACGACGGCGGCGGCCAGCACGACGCCCACCGCCGCGCCCCGGCGGAACCGGTGGCGTTCGAGGGCGGCCACCGCCGGGTTGAGCACGAGGGCGATGAACGCGGCGATGAGGATCCACAGGATCACCTCGCGCAGGCGCCCGATGAGCCGGTACAGCACCCAGGTGGCGATCACGACCGCGTCGACGGTCAGGATCGTCCGCAGGGGGACCCCTCGGGCCGAGGCGGCGGCGAACATCCGCTCGCGCCGGGGCGCATCGGGTCCGACCTCCCGGTCCTTGCGCTCGACGGTGCTCTCGCTGACGATCGTCGGAGGCTGCCCCGGGACGTCCTCGGTCTGGTCGCTCGGTACCGCCACATCCTCAGCATGGCAGGTCCGGGGGTTCGCCCCGTGTCAACATGGTGACGATGGTGGCCGAGACGGCAGATGCGCCGGAGGGGGTGAGCCGGCGCGGCCGGTGGTGGCACCGTGGGCCGTTCGTGCGCCGCCAGGTCCGGCTCAGCGTCGGGACGGTACTCGTCTTCCTCTTCGTGTTCTACGTGGCCATCCCGCTGCTGGCCAGGCACCGCAACCAGATCAGTGCCCTGGCCCACATCAACATGGCCTACCTGGTGCTCGGCGTGCTGCTCGAACTGGCCGCCCTGGTGGCCTATACCCAGCTCACCCACTCCGTGCTCCCCCACGGCGGCCCCTCCCGGCGCCGGCTCTTCCGGATCAACCTGTCGACGCTCGCCCTCAGCCACGTGAGCCCCGGCGGCACCGCACCGGGGACGGCCCTCGGCTACCGGCTGCTGACCCAGTCCGGCGTGTCCGGGGCCGACACCGGGTTCGCCCTCGGCACCCAGGGCATCGGCTCCGCCGTCGTCCTGAACGGCCTGTTCTGGTGCTCGCTCGTCGCCTTCCTGGTGACCCACGGGTTCCGGGCCCCGGGCGTCGACGGCCACGGCTCGACCTCGGCCTCCATCCTGCTGGTCGTGGCCGCGGCCGTCGGGGTCGTCCTGCTCGGCGCCTTCGGCGGGCTCTTCTACCTGCTCACCCGGGGCCAGGAACGGGCCAGCCGGATCATCCACGCGGTGGCCGCCCGCATCCGCTTCCTCGACGCCGACCGGTTCACCTCGCTGGTCGAGCGGCTGGCCCGCCGGTTCGCCGTGCTGATGGAGGACAAGCCGCTGCTCGCCCGGGCGGTGGGCTGGGCGACGGCCAACTGGCTGCTCGACGCCGCCTCGCTGTGGGTGTTCGTGGCCGCCTTCGCCCACGTGATCTCACCCGTCGACCTGCTGACCGCCTACGGCCTGGCCAACATCCTGGCCGCCATCCCCATCACCCCCGGCGGCCTGGGCGTGGTCGAGTTCGTCCTGGTCTCGATGCTGGCCGGCTCGGGGCTGACGGACGGTCAGGCGCTGTCGGCCGTGCTCGCCTACCGGGCGGTCAACTTCTGGCTGCCCATCCCCTTCGGTGGACTGGCCTACGCCTCCCTCGAGCTCGAGCACCGCTCGGTCCGGATCCGCGTGAAGCGGCGGATCGTGCACGTGCGGACCCGCGCCACCGAGGGCCTCGCTATGGCGTTCGCCCGGACCGGCCGATCAGGCGCCGCCACCAACGAGCCGACGTCGGGGCAGCCGGTCGAGCAGGTCCCGGAGCCGTCGGCGGCGGAGCAGGCGCCGGCTCCGCCGACCGGAGCGTCGGGACGACCTGGTCCGCCTCCAGGCGCCGGCGTAGTGCTGCGAGCGCGAGCGCTCGACAGCGATCCTGCAGGCTGAACCCGACCCCGTCGGCCTCCGGACCGGAGGCCGTGCGCGACCACGACCCGTCGGCCGCCAGCACCCACGAGTTGGCCTCGTCCCGCAGGGCGTCCTCCAGGATGGCCACCAGCCTCGTCTGGATGGCCGGGTCGACGACCGGCACCACCGCCTCGACCCGACGGTCGAGATTGCGTTCCATCATGTCCGGCGACCCGAACCAGATCCGCAGCGGCCTGCCGTGGTCGCCGCCGAAGCGGAAGAGCCGCGAGTGCTCGAGGAACCGCCCGACGATCGAGCGGACCCGGATGTGCTCCGACAGGCCGGGCACTCCGGGCCGGATGCTGCAGCGGCCCCGGACGACGAGATCGACGGGGCATCCCTGCGACGAGGCCCGGTACAGCGCGTCGATGATGTCGGGATCGGTCAGGCCGTTGGTCTTGATCACGATCCGGCCGGCCGGCCCGGCGCGGCCCTCGGCGTCGACGGCCGCGATGACCTCGTCGCGGGTGGTGACCGGCGAGACGATCAGCCGGCGCAGGTGGAGCTCGCTGCCGGACCCGGTCAGCAGGTTGAACACCTCGGCCACGTCGGCACCGATGTCGGGGTCGGCGGTCAGCAGGCCGACGTCCTCGTAGGTGAGGGCGGTCACCGAGTTGTAGTTGCCGCTGCCCACGTGGCAGTAGCGGCGGGTGGCGTCGCCCTCACGGCGGATCACCAGGGACATCTTCGAGTGGGTCTTCAGCCGGGCCAGTCCGTAGACGACCTGCACCCCCGCCTCCTCGAGCGCCCGGGCCCAGGCGATGTTGGCCCGCTCGTCGAAGCGAGCCTGGAGCTCGACCACCGCGGTCACCTCCTTGCCCGACTGCGAGGCGCGGATCAGGGCGGCCACGATCGGGCTGTCGGTCCCGGTCCGGTACAGCGTCTGGCGGATGGCCAGCACGTCGGGGTCGGCGGCGGCCCGCTCGACGAAGGCCTCGACCGATGCGGCGAACGACTCGTAGGGGTGGTGCAGCAGCACGTCGCCCTCGCCCAGGACGTCGAACAGGTCGCGTGACCCGGCCAGTTGCGGCGGCACCAGCGGCGTCCACGGTTCGGGGGCGAGCTCGGGGCGGTCGAGGCCGGACAGGCTCCGCAGGCCCCCCAGGTCGAGCGGGACGTCGGACAGGAACACGTTGTCCTCGGGCACGTCCACCTCGGTCACGAGCATGTCGAGCAGATCGGTCGAGATGCCCGAGGCGACCTCGAGCCGGACCGCCTGGCCGAACCGCCGCCGGTGGAGCTCGAGCTCGACGGCGGCCAGGAGGTCCTGGGCGTCGTCCTCGTCGACCGACAGGTCGGCGTTCCTCGTCACCCGGAACACGTGGTGCTCGACCACCCGCATCGACGGGAAGAGGGTGTCGAGGTGGGCGGCGATCAGCTGCTCCACGGGCACGAACCGGGTCCCGTCGGGCAGGGCCACGAAGCGGGGCAGCAGGGGCGGCACCTTGACCCGGGCGATCCGCTGCTCGTCGGTGACCGGATCGACCACCCGCAGCACCAGGTTGAGGCTCAGGTTGGAGATGTAGGGGAACGGATGGCCGGGGTCGACGGCCAGTGGCGTCAGCACCGGGAAGATGGCCCGGGCGAACACGTCGTCGAGGTCCTCCCGGTCGTCCTCGTCGAGGGTGTGCCAGTCGGCGATCAGGAGGCCGGCCCGTCGCAGCAGGGGTTCCACACCACGGGCGAAGATGGCGCTCTGGCGGGCCACGAGCTCGGTGACCCGCGCCGCGATGGCGGCCAGCTGCTCGGCGGGGCCGAGGCCGTCCGGCGACCGGGTCCGCAGGCCGGCGGCCACCTGGTCCTCGAGGCCCGCCACCCGGACCTGGAAGAACTCGTCGAGGCCCTCGGTGAAGATGGCCAGGAACTTGACCCGCTCGAGGAGGGGCTGGCGTTCGTCGTCGGCCAGGTCGAGCAGGCGGTTGGCGAACTCGAGCCAGGACAGCTCGCGGTTGGCGAACCGCTCGGTCGACTGGCGCAGGGGGACGCTGTCGGGGACCCGGTCTGCGGGCGTCCGGCCCGAGACCGGCCGTGCCCCGGGGGCCGTCCTCCCGGTGCGGGTCGCCCGTCCCGGGAACCGGCTCGGGAACCTCGGGGGCCCCGACCACGGGGACGCGCCCGACCCGGGCGCCCACCGCCGCCGTCGATTCCGTCACGGCTGCGCCCCTGGGCGGCTGGATCGGGGGCTCGGGAGGATCATCGTCGCCTCATGGTAACCCCGGTGGTCGGCCGGGGCCGGAGCGACCCGGGAGCCCGTCCCGGCTCCCCCGCACACGCCGCGGCCGCCGATAGGCTCGCCCCAGTGCCGCTCACCCTGCGTTCCCCGATGACCAAACGCGCCCGCCGAGGGGTCAAGGCGCGTCGCCGCACCGAGCTGGGCCTGATGGTGGCGGCCGGGGTCATCATCGTGGCCGCCTACGTGCTGATGGTCCTGGGCAACACCTCGAAGGTGCCCACCGACCTGGCGCCCCTGCTGCTCTGCATCCTGGCCCTGGGTGGGGTCACGCACCTGGCCAACCGGATCTTCGTGCCCGACGCCAACGCGGTGGTCATGCCCCTGGTGTTCCTGCTCAACGGGCTGGGGTACGTGATGATCAGCCGGATCGACCTGGCCCTGTGCCACACCTCGACCTGCCATCCGAGCTACCCGTACTACGCGCCCGCTCCAGGCGGCCTGGACGGCCGGGGGGGTGGCCCTGTACATCCTGACGCTGGCGGTCGTGCGCAGGTCCCGCGACCTCGACCGCTACCGCTACCTGCTGCTGGCCGCCGGAGTCATCCTGCTGCTCCTGCCCGCTCGTCCCCGGCCTCGGCCGCAACATCCAGGGTGCCCGCCTGTGGATCCAGATCGGCTCCTTCGAGTTCCAGCCGGTGGAGATCGGCAAGATCGTCCTCTGCATCTTCTTCGCCTCGTACTTCGCCGACAAGCGGGAGCTGCTCACCATCCCGACCGCCCGCCTGGGCAACCGCCTGGTCCTCGACCCCCGGCCGCTCGTCCCCATCGTCCTGGCCTGGGGGTTCGCCATCCTCGTCATGAGCGCCGAGCACGACATCGGGTTCTCGGCCCTGCTGTTCGCCCTGTTCATCGGCCTGCTGTGGGTCACCACGGGTCGGACCGGGTACCTCGTGTTCGGCCTCGTGCTGTTCGCCGCCGGGGCCTACGTCTCGGGAAAGTACTTCGCCCAGACGCACATCCGGGTCGAGGACTGGCTCGACCCGTGGCGTCTGGCCAACGGCAGCGGCGCACAGCTGGTCCAGTCCTGGTACGCCCTCGGCAGCGGCGGGATCGGCGGCACCGGCCTCGGGCTCGGCCAGGCGGCCTACGAGGTCTCCAACTCGAACACCGACTTCATCTTCGCCGTGATCGGCGAGGAGATGGGCCTCCTGGGCGCCACCATGGTCGTGGTCGCCTTCATGCTGCTGGCCGGAGCGGGCCTGCGGATCGCCCAGTCGGCCCGCTCGGAGTTCGCCAAGCTGGTGGCCACGGGCCTCACCCTGATCATCGGCTTCCAGGCCTTCTTCATCATCGGCGGGATCGTGCGGCTGCTCCCGCTCACCGGCATCACCCTCCCCTTCATCTCCTACGGCGGCTCGGCCCTCATGGCCAACTACGTGCTGGTGGGCCTGCTCATGCGCATCTCGGACGAGGGGACGGCGGCGGCCGACGCCGCCGAACAGGCGAAGTACGACGAGGACCTGGAGCGACGCCGGAGGCTGCTGACCGGCAGCTAGCCCGGACGGCTCAGGCGGTACCGGGCGGGGGCACGTCGCCGGCACCCTCGAGCAGGCGGGCGTCGATCAGGATGGGCACCTGGACCGGCTGGTGGAGGGCGAGGATCAGCGCGTCGGTCGGACGGCACGCAGTGGACCGAGCGGCCGGTGCGGCCCCGCAGGTCGAGCTCGGCGAAGAGCACGGTGCCCAGGCGGCCCACGATGCGCACGGCCACCAGGTCGACGTCGAAGCGCTGGAGCACCTCGCTCATGAGCTCGTGGGTCAGCGGGCGGGGCGTGGGGATGCGCCGCTGGACGTGGGAGAGGGCGACGGCGTCGGGCATGCCCACCGCGAAGGTGAGCTGGCGCCGGGGCGATTCGAGCTCGCGCAGGCAGACCTGGGGGTGCTGGCTGGGCAGGTCGAGGGTGACCGACGACACGATGGCCATCCGGTAGTCGGGGAATTCGGCCGCCGGCGCCTCCGGGGTGGGCTCGGACGGAGCCGCGGGCTCGGACGGGGCCGCGGGCTCGGACGGGGCCGCGAGCTCGGCTGCGACGGGTGGTGTGGGCCCGCCCACCTCCGGTCGGGTGGACGCGGGTTCGCCGGGCTCCGCGGACCCGCCCGCGGACGCGGCGGCCTCGGCGGTGACGGTGCCGACGACGCCGTCGCTGACACGGTCGCCGACCGCGCCCGTCGGCTCGGGCCCGGTCACCGGGTACTCCGGTAGTTGACGCTGGTGACGATGCCGATGGCGGCCATGAACCCGATCATGGCCGACCCGCCGTAGGAGAGGAACGGCAGGGGGATGCCGGCCACCGGCATGATCCCCATGTTCATGCCGATGTTCTCGAACACCGAGAACATCAACAGCGCGAAGATCCCCGAGCACAGCAACCGCCCGAAGGCGTCCTTCGCCATCTGGGCCATCCGCAGGATCCGCCAGGCCGAGGATGCCGTAGAGGACGACCAGGACCCCGGCGCCGACGAAGCCGAGCTGCTCCCCCACCGCCGAGAAGATGAAGTCCGTCTGCTGCTCGGGCACGTAGGCCAGGTTGGTCTGGGCCCCCTTGAACAGGCCCTGGCCGAAGATCCCGCCGTTGGCGATGGCCGTCTTGGCCTCGTTGACGTTGTACGTCACGTCCTGGCTCACGCTGTTGGGGGCGATGAAGCTGGTCGAGGCGCTGGATCTGGTAGTGCTTCACCAGGCCGAGGTCGTAGGCGGCCACCACCACGATGGCGGCGCAGACCACCAGCAGCACCAGGTAGCGGCCGGGCATGCCGGCGACGGCCAGCATGACCAGGAGGATGACCGAGCACACGATGGCCGTCCCGAGGTCGGGCTGCTTGATGATGAGCACGATCGGCACCGCCGCCATCAGCACCATCCGTACCAGGTCCCGGAACTCGAGACCCTCGGGTCTTCGCGGCACAGTAGGTGGCGATGGCGATGATCAGCACCAGGGTGGCGAACTCGGACGGCTGCAGCTGGAGCGGTCCCGAGCGCGAACCACCGCTGGGAACCGAGCGCCTGCGAGCCGACCGGGGACAGCACGGCCAGGAGCGCGACCACGATCCCGACGTAGAGGATGGTGGCGAGCTGCTCCCACTTCCGGTAGTCGAAGACGGACATGGCCCCCAGCGCCACGAGCGAGATCACGAAGAACAGCAGCTGGCGCTTCAGGTAGTAGCGCGGATCCACCCCGGCGAGCGCCAGCTTGCCGCTGCGTGGCCGAGTAGATCATGACGATCCCGGTGACGGCGAGGATCGCCGTCGTGATCAGCAGGATCGGGTCGATCCTGGCGGTGACGTGACGGGAGCGTGTCGCGAGTGTGTCGGTCGTATAGGTCACAGGGGGGCTCCGGCCGCCAAGGCTACAGCCCCACCCGGGGGCGCCAGTGGCGTCCCGGAAGGGCCGGGCTCACCGGGGGCCGTGGTCGCCCCGCTGGTCCACCGACGCCCACATGGCGTCCACCGGGGCCTCGTGCCCGGTCCACCGCTCGATCTGCAGGGCGGCCTGGTGGACGAGCATGCCGAGGCCGTTGGCCGTGCGGGCCCCCCGGGCGGCCGCCGCCTCCAGCCACGGGGTCCGCGGCGGGTGGTAGACGAGGTCGACCACGAGCTGCCCCGGGCGCAGGAGGGCCGGATCGACCGGCCAGGCCACGGCGGCGCCGGCCACGTCGGCCATGCCTGCGGGTGTGGCGTTGACCACCAGGTCGCAGCCGGCCGCCTCGTCGGCGGTGCCCACCCGGCCCGACGGGCCGGCCAGCTCGGCCGCGACGGCCGCCCGGGCGGACGTCCGGTTGACGACGACCACTTCGGCCGCACCGTGGTCGCCGAGCGCGGCGACCACGGCCCGGGCCGCCCCACCGGCACCCACCACCAGGCAGCGGGCGCCCTCCGGGGTGAAGCCACCCCCGCGGGCCAGGGCGGCCAGCAGCCCGGCCCCGTCGGTGTTGTCGCCCAGCCACGAGCCGGCGTCGTCGGCCACGCAGTTGACGGCCCCGAGCCGGGCCGCGACCGGCGTGGTCGAGGGCAGGGCGCGGGCCACGTCCTCCTTGTGGGGCATGGTGACCGAGAGGCCGCACAGTCCGAGGGCCCGTGCGCCGGCCAGGGCCGTCGCCGCCTGCCCGGGCGGCACGGGGAAGCCCACCGAGACCCAGTCGAGGCCGAGGTGGGCGAAGGCCGCGTTGTGCAGCCGGGGCGACAGCGAGTGGGCCACCGGGTAGCCCATGACCCCGACCACCCGGGTGGCCGCCGACAGCCCGGTGGCGGCCGTCTCCGCGTCGGGTGCCGTCATCCCCCCAGTCTCCACCGATCAGCCCAGCCCGCGCTGGTCCGCCAGGGCCTCGTTGGCCAGCTGGCCGGCGTAGGTGTCCGAGAACGCCTCGGTGCCGTCCTGCTGCACCACCACGAAGTAGAGCCAGCTGCCGGCCGGCGGGTCGAGGGCCGCCTGGAGGGACTCGACCGACGGGAAGCAGGTCGGCGTGGGGGGCAGGCCGGCGTGCAGGTACGTGTTGTAGGGGCTGGGCAGGGCGAGGTCGGCCGCGGTCACCGTGCCCCCGTCCTGGCCCAGGGCATACAGGATGGTCGAGTTCATCTGGAGGGGCATGTCCGCGGCCAGCCGGTTGTAGACCACCCGGGCCACCGGTCCCACGTTCTTCGCCAGGACACCCTCCTTCTCGACGATGGAGGCCACGATCACGACCTGGTACGGGGTGTAGCCGAGCCTGGCCGCCCCGGCGGCGAGCCCCACCTTCGTGGCCTGGACGTCGAAGCGGTCCACCATGTGCCGGAGGAGCTCCTCGTCGGTCTCGCCGGGCACGACGGTGTACGTGCCCGGGGCCAGCAGGCCCTCGAGGCTCGTCACCCCGGCCGGCTGCCAGGGAGACCGCACCACACCGCTCGTGGCCACGCGGAGGAAGGAGCGGGCATCGTGGCCGGGCAGCTGCCCCACCCGGTCGGCCAGCTCGGCGACGGTAAAGCCTGGGGGAATGACCAGGGGGAACACGTTCGGGCCGCCCACCAGGACGTTGCGCACGGCGTCGAACGAGGAGTTCCCGTCGAACGCGTACGAGCCGGCCTGGACGCCCGGGACGCTGTTGAACTGGCTCCACACCCGGAAGGCGAACGCACTCCCGATCACCCCCTTCGACTCGAGCAGCGACGCGGTCGAGCTCACCCCGGCGCCGGCCGGGATGGTGAGCAGCACCTGCGGTCCGGGCGGGCCCGAGGGGTCCGCCTCGTGCTGCACCCAGGCGTACCCGCCGACGAGCAGCACCACGCCCGCCAGGATGACCACGACGGCGACGAGCCGCCACGGGTGGCGGACGCGGCCCGCCCGGGTCGGGCGCCGGTGGCTGGGTGGGCCGCCGGGGACACCGCCGCCCCGGACACCGCCGCCAGGGACACTGCCGTCGGGGGCGACCTCGTAGGGCACGGCGCCGTCGGCCGGCGGAGCGGGGTCGCCTCCGGCACCCCCGGGGAGCTCGTCGGGCCCCACGGATCCTCCCTCGCCAGCGGGGCCGGTCACCGGTCCCTCCGCGAGTCCAGCCAGGCCGTGAGCATGACGGCGGCGGCCGTCTGGTCCACCACCGCCCGTTGGTCCCGCCCGCGGGTCCCGCCCGCGGTGAGCGCCTGGTGGGCCGTCACCGTGGTCAGGCGCTCGTCGAACAGCTCGACCCGGACGCCCCGTTCCGCGAGCACGGCGGCCAGGGCCTCGGCCTCCTCCTCGGCGGCCCGGGCGGCCGGCCCCCGGGTGCCGTCCAGCGACAGGGGGTGGCCGACCACCACGACCACCGCCTCCTCCTCGATCACCAGGTCGGCCAAGGCCCGCCGGTCGCGCCCCCGGTCGCCGCTGCGCTGCAGCGTGCCGCGGGGGGTGGCCAGGGTCCCGGCCGAGTCGCTGACGGCGATCCCGATCCGCCGGGCGCCGAGGTCGACCCCGACGGCCCGCCCCGGGCGGGTCGTGGCGTCCGACGTCACCGGTGGTCAGGCACCCGACGTGAGACGGCGGGCCTCGTCGAGGGCCCGGTCGATGCCGGAAGGGTCCTTGCCGCCGGCCACGGCCAGCTCCGGCCTACCTCCCCCACCTCCGCCGAGCAGGGGGGCGATCTGCTTGACCAGGTCGCCGGCGTGGGCGTCGGTGCCCTCGGCGGCCACGGCCAGAGAGGCCTTCTCACCGTCGGGGCTGCCGCCGAGCACGACCACCTTGAGGCCCCCCTGGGTGCGCACGGCCTGGGCCAGGTCCCGCAGCTGATCCGGGACGAGACCGTCCCGCCGGGCCACCACGGCGCCGTCCACGGCCGAGGCGACCAGGGCGCCGGCCTCGGCCAGGAGCTCCCGGGAACGGACCTGCTCGAGCGACTTCTCGGCGGCCTTCTGGCGCTCCAGGAGGCGCTCGATGGCCTCGCCGACGTGCTCGGGCTCGGTCCGCAGCAGCGTCGCCGCCTCGGCCAGCAGCTGCTCCCGCTCGGCCATGCGCCCGAGCGCGCCGACCCCGGTCACGGCCTCGATGCGGCGGGTGTTGGAGCCGATGGAGGCCTCCGAGATCACGGAGATGGGGCCGATCATGCCGAGTGCGCCCGACGTGGGTCCCGCCGCACAGCTCCACCGAGTGGGGCCCGGCCCGCACCACCCGGACGCGCTCGCCGTACTTGTCGCCGAAGAAGGCCAGCGCACCCATGGCCTCGGCCTCGGTCTTGGAGCGCTCCTCGACGATCACCGGGGCGTCGGTCAGGACGTCGGCGTTGGCCAGCGCGGTCACCTCGACCAGCTCCCCGGGGGAGACGGCGCCGTGGTGGCTGAAGTCGAAGCGCAGGCGGTCGGGGGCGACCAGCGAGCCCTGCTGGCGCACCTGGTCGCCGAGCACCGAGCGCAGGGCGGCGTGGAGGAGGTGGGTGCCGGTGTGGTTCCGGCGCAGCGAATCGCGGCGGGGACCGTCGATGGTGGCCAGCGCGTCCTGGCCGGCGAAGACCTCGCCGGTGACCGTGGCCCGGTGCGACGTCAGGCCGGGGAGGGCCGACACGGTGTCGTAGACCAGGGCGGTGCCCGTCTCGGTGACGATGGTGCCGATGTCGCCCATCTGGCCGCCGCCCTCGGCATAGAAGGGGGTGCGGTCGAGGAAGATCTCCACCTGACCCGCGTGGTCGGGATCCTCGTCGACCAGCACGGCGACCACCCGGGCCGGGGCCGAGTAGCCCTCGGGTGCCTGGCCGACGAAGACGGTGCGCCCCTCGGTGTCGAGCACCGACCGGTACGCCTCGTCGCCGGCCGTGGCCCGACCGGCGCGCGCCGCGGCACGGGCCTGGCTGCGCTGGCCCTCCATGGCCCGTTCGAATCCCTCGAGGTCGACCGACAACCCGGCCTCGGCGGCGATCTCGACGGTGAGCTCGACGGGGAAGCCGTACGTGTCGTGGAGCCGGAAGGCGACATCGCCCGGGACGGTGGCCACGCCCGTGGCCAGCACCTCCTCGAGGATGGTCGAGCCGGTGGCCAGTGTGCGCAGGAAGCCCTCCTCCTCGCGCCCCACCACGTCGACGATCAGCTGGTGCTGCTCGGCCAGTCCGGGGTGGGCGGCGCCCAGGACGCCGACCGCGGTGTCGACCAGCCGCTCGGTGCAGGCGACCTCCACGCCGAGCTGGCGGGCGCGCCGGACCGCCCGGCGGATGATGCGGCGCAGCACGTAGCCCCGGCCCTCGTTGGAGGGGAGCACCCCGTCGGCCACCAGCATGGCCATGGCCCGTCCGTGGTCCGCCATGATGCGCAGGCCGACGTCGGTCCGCTCGTCGCGGCCGTAGGTGGACCCGGTGATCGACTGGGCCGTGTCGAGCAGGGGCACGTAGAGGTCGGTGTCGTAGAGCGAGTCGACCCCCTGGATCAGCGGGAGGATGCGCTCGAGTCCGGCACCGGTGTCGATGCTGGGACGCGGCAGGGGCTCGGTCACCCCGTCCGCGTTGCGGTTGTACTGCATGAACACGAGGTTCCAGATCTCGACGAAGCGCTCCGGTCCGCCGAACGCCGGGCCGCCGTCGCCCCCGTACCGGTGGCCCTTGTCGATGAAGATCTCGACTGCTCGGCCCGCACGGTCCGGTGTCGCCCATCTTCCAGAAGTTGTCGTCGCCCAGGCGCTGGATGCGTTCCGGCCGCACGCCCACGGCATCCCGCCAGATGGCCTCGGCCTCGTCGTCGGTCTCGTAGACGGTCACCCACAGGCGGTCGGCGTCGATGCCCGAGGACTTCGGTGACGAGCTCCCAGGCGAAGGGGATGGCTTCGGACTTGAAGTAGTCGCCGAAGCTGAAGTTGCCCAGCATCTCGAAGAACGTGCAGTGGCGGAGCGTGGTGCCGACGATGTCGATGTCGACGGTGCGGAAGCACTTCTGCACCGAGGTGGCCCGGGGCCACGGCGGCACCTCGTCACCCAGGAAGAAGGGCTTGAAGGGCACCATGCCGGCGATGGTGAACAGCACGGTGGGGTCGTGGGGGATGAGGCTCGCCGACGGCACGGCCGTGTGCCCGCGCTCGACGAAGAAGCGGGTGAAGGCGTCGCGCAGATGATCGGCGTCGGGCGCCGTGGCGGGGGTCACGACCGGAAATCCTAGTTGCCGAGGTGGGAAGGCGAGTCTCCGGGCAGCCCGCCGACCGCGCCTCGTGGAGGTGTGGGCCGGGACGGGTGCGCCAGCCGCTCCCGGGGGTCGGGTCGGCCCCCGCGCCGGGCGTCCCGTCGCCGCGGGACTCGCCGCCAGTTCGGACCACAGCTCCAGCTCACGGCGGCGCCGCTCGGCGCGGGCCGTGGCCACGGCGTCGCGCACGCCGTTCGCCGGTGGTGGACGCGGCCTGGCGGGCCGTCCGCCCGACTTCGACGACCAGGGCGTCGGGCTGCAGCCGGGCCTGGGCCACCTCCAGGGTGCGCCGCAGCTTGCGCTCGGCGTACAGCGACGACGCGGCACCGGCCACCACGCCGGTGACCAGCCAGAGGGTTCGACGGGGCACCGCTACCGGCTCCGGTCCCGCACGGCCGCCGCACCGTTGCGGCGGGACACCGACGCGTCCTCGACGGAGGCCAGCCGCCGGATGCCCGACGCGGCACCGGCCCGGACCGCTAGCACCTTGACCACGGGGTTGGCGAAGGCCCGGTAGGCGAGCCGGGAGGCGGAGTCGACGGTGGCGTGCACCGACTCGGTGGTGTCGAGGACGGCGCCCGACCCGCTCCATCTCGGTGGCGGCCTGGCCCACCACCCGGTGGGCGTCGGTGAGCAAGGGGACGGTCTGGCGCTTCAGCTCGTCGGCCAGCGCCCCGACCCGGGCCACCTCGCGGCGCAGGGAGGCGATGGCCACAAGCAGTCCGACCACGGCGAGGGCGCAGGCGGCGCTGGCCACCAGGACGGCGATCTGTCCGGAGCTCATGATCGCCTCAGTGTAGAGGGCGTGCCCCCACCGGGGGGGCGACGGCCCGCCGCGCTCAGGTCGAGGCCATGGCGACCACCGGCCGGTCCAGGGCCGACGCCACCCGCCGAGCCGTAGAAGCCGGCGTCGCCGAAGGCGAAGATGCCGCCGTCGGAGGCGACCAGCCAGTAGCCCCCTCCGGTCAGGTCGACGGCCATGCCCACGACCGGGCGGTTGAGGGTGAGCCCTCCGGTCGAGCCGTGGAAGGAGGCGTCGCCGTAGGCGAAGATGCCGCCGTCGGAGGCGACCAGCCAGTAGCCCCGCCGTCGGGGGTGGCGGCCATGCCGACGACCGGGCCGGTGCAGGGTCAGGTCGCCGGTGGAGCCGTAGAACCCGGCGTCGCCGAAGGCGAACACCCCGCCGTCGGAGGCGACCAGCCAGTAGCCCCGGCCGTCGGGGGTAGCGGCCATGCCCACGATCGGGTCGTTGAGCACCAGGTCGCCGGTGGAGCCGTAGAACCCGGCGTCGCCGAAGGCGAACACCCCGCCGTCGGAGGCGACCAGCCAGTAGCCCCGGCCGTCGGGGGTGGCGGCCATGCCCACGATCGGGTCGTTGAGCACCTGGTCGCCGGTGGAGCCGTAGAACCCGGCGTCGCCGTAGGCGAACACCCCGCCGTCGGAGGCGACCAGCCAGTAGCCATCGTCACCGGGGGCCATGGCCGTGCCGACGACGGGATCCACCAGGGCCAGGCCGCCGGCCGAACCGTGGAAGGAGGCCGCCCCGTACGTGAACACACCACCGTCGGAGGCCGCCAGCAGGTACCCCGGCAACGAGTACCGGTAGAGCGTCGCCGGACCCCCGGGGCTGGTGCCCGACGCGCACGTCACCGCGATCGAGACGCTGCCACCGCCGGACGGGCCCGGGGGGACCACGGTGGTCAGGGACGTGTCCGACGTGATCTCGGACGGCGGCGAGGCCGTGCCGGCGGTCACCTGGCAGCTCCCGGTGAAGCCGGTGCCCTCCACCGTCACCCGGACCCCACCGGCGGTCGGGCCCTTGTCGGGCAGCACGGCGGTCACCGTCGGGGACACGAAGGTGTACCGCGCCGACGGGCACGGCGGCGCTGGTGCCGGCCGCCGGGCCCGTCGTCGTGACCGTGACCCCGGACGTGGTCCCGTAGGTCACGTCCGGGGTGCGCACGGTGATCGAGGTCGGGGTCGAGGCCGTGACCTGCGCGGCCACCCCGCCGAAGTCGACGGTCGGCGTGCCGGTGCCGAATCCGGAACCCGAGATGGTCACGGTGGTTCCGCCCGACGCGTACCCCGACGACGGGCTCAGTCCGGTGACCGCCGGACAGCCCGCCGCGGCGCCCGAGAGAAGTCCGAGCAGGCTGGCGGCCCGGGGGCTCCCCCACCCGGTCACCAGGTCGTAGCCGGATCCGGCCGTGAACTCCGTGCCCCCGAACATCGGCGTTGGTGCCCGAGGTGATGTCGTTGAACGCGTCGGCCGAGCCGCTGGCGTAGAGGACGGGCCCGAGCAGGCCGGCCGACGTGGCGCAGCCCTGGTCGGTGTCGGCGACGAGGGCGGCCCACAGCGGCGCGGCCTGGCTGGTGCCCCCGAAGGTCCACCAACCGCCGCTCCAGTAGACGATGTCGCCGTGCTCGGGGTCGGCGGAGGCGGCCACGTCGGGAACCTCGCGACACTGCTGGTCGTCGTCGGGGGGCGTCCCGCAGCCGTAGCTGGTGTCGGCCGACCGGGCGGCCGGCACCTGCTGCCAGTACGGCGCCACGAAGTCCACCGAGTTGCCCCCGCCGCTGGCGCCCGGGTCGGGGCTCCACGCCGTCTCGACGGGTGCGGCGCCGCTCACCGGGACCAGCGAGGTGCCGCCGACCCCGGTCACGTCCGGCTGGTCGGCCGGGTCGTCGACCGCCAGCTGGGTCAAGGAGGGCGTCTGGCTGGAGAAGCAGTCGCTGGAACCCGAGTCGCCCGAGGCGGCGAACACGCTCTGACCCTGGGCCGCGGCCATGGCGAACAGGTCGGACTCCGTCTCCTGGTCCCCCGGGTCCATCAGCGACTCGCACTGGCCCCAGCTGGTGGTCAGCACCTTGGCCGCGTCCTGGTCCACCATGGCCGCGTAGGTGTCGATGGGACCGTCGCCGTTGTTGTCGGGTCCCGAGTACACACGGATCGACGCGCCGGGGGCGAGCCCCGCCACCACCTCGATGTCGAGGGCGGCCTCACCGCTCTGGACACCGGTGGCCCCCCCGTCGACCGGTACCGTGCTGACCGGGACGCTCGTGCCGTAGCACGCCTGGTAGGCGGCGATGTCCGACGGCGTGAACGGCTCCAGCTCGTAGATCCCCACGGTCTGGCCGGCGCCCACCCGGTCGTTCCCGTACAGCGTCGACAACCCGTAGGCGGACGCCAGGCCGGTGGCCGTCCACGCGTCGGTGAACTCCGAGATGTCGCTACAGGCCTGGGGTCCCGGTGACCCGTCCGGCGAGGAGGCCGATCCGCCGGGCACCGTCGCCAGGTGGGCAGCGCGGACGAGTTGCGGCGCGGGGGCCGACTGGTTGCCCAGGCCGATCACCCCGGCCAGGGCCGGGGCCAGGGCCGCCGGCACCAGGGGGTCCCGAGTGGCCACCCGGGCCCGCCGGCCGGAGGGCAGGCGGGCCTCCACCAGCGGGTCGTCGAAGGCGCCCTCCACCTGGGCCGTCGTCCCCGTCACCGGGACGAGCAGGCCGTCGGGCGAGGTCGGCCCCACGGCGAGCCCGGTCGAGGCCAGCCACCGGCGGGTGGCCGCCACCGTGGCCGCCGTCGGCCCGAACGTGGCATCGAGCCGGCCGGCGGGCAGGTAGTCGTGGTACCGGGGGCTCCCCGGGGTGGAGACCGCCGCCACGAAGGCGCTGAGTGCGGCGGGGTCCCGTGGGTGCAGGGCCACGTCGACGGTCAGGCGGGCGGCGGTGGCGGCGGGTCCCAGGAGGGTCGCGCCGTCCGGCACCGTGAACACGGATCCGCCGAGGCGCACCGGCGCCGCCGCGGCGGGCGCGGTGGCCGCGGTGGCCGCGGGCGCGGCCGCCCAGACCCCGGAAGCGACGAGGACGGTCGCGGCGCAGCCGACGAGCGCGCGCCGGAGGGGCGCCGCCGGGTGCCGCGCGGTCCTACTCACCGCCACAGTCTGTCCCAGCCACGACCTGCCGGCGGCGCGGGCGTTCAGGCCCCACCGACCGGGCGTCCGCCGCCGGGCGCCTCATCCGGCGAGCCGTCGGGCCGGTCATCGCCGGGCGCCTCATCCGGCGAGCCGTCGACGTCCTCGTGCCGCCAGCGGCGCAGGCGCTCGGCCACCACCGCCTCGTGGCCGCGGTCGCTCGGCTCGTAGTAGACGTTGCCGGCCACCCCCGCCGGTCGGTACTCCTGGTCGACGTGGGCGCCGGGGTGGTCGTGGGGGTAGGCGTAGCCCTCGCCGTGGCCGATGGAGGCGGCGCTGCGGTAGTGGGCGTCGCGCAGGTGGGTCGGGACGTCGCCGCGGGGCGCCTGGCGCACGTCCCGGGTGGCCCGTCCGAGCGCCACCGTCACCCGGTTCGATTTGGGTGCGCAGGCCAGGTGGACGACGGCCTGGGCCAGCGTGAGCTGGGCCTCGGGCAGCCCCACGAACTCGACGGCGCGGGCCGCGGCGTCGGCCACGACCAGGGCCAGCGGGTCGGCCTCCCCCACGTCCTCGGAGGCCAGGATGACGAGGCGCCGGGCGATGAACCGGGCGTCCTCCCCCGACTCGAGCATCCGGGCCAGCCAGTAGAGGCCGGCGTCGGGGTCCGAACCCCGGATCGACTTGATCAGGGCGCTGACCTGGTCGTAGTGGTCGTCCTCGCCATAGTGCTGGAGCCGGGTGTGGCGGGCCCGCTCGACGTCCTCCACGGTCACGGGCCGGCCACCGGCCAGGGCCAGGGCCACCTCCAGCGTCGTGAGCACGGCCCGGGCGTCGCCGTCGGCCAGGCCCACGAGGGCGGCGACCGCCTCCGGCTCGGCCGCGGCGTCCTCGGCGGCCAGCCCGCGGGCCACCACCTCGGCCAGGTCGTCGTCGTCCAGCGGCTCGAGCCGCCAGAGCGTCGATCGCGACAGGAGGGGGGCGTTGACCTCGAAGAACGGGTTCTCCGTGGTGGCCCCGATGAGCACCAGCAGGCCTTCTTCCACCGAGGGCAGCAGGGCGTCCTGCTGGGCCCGGTTGAACCGGTGCACCTCGTCGAGGAAGAGGATCGTTCCCCGCCCCTGTTCGCCGAGCAGTCGCCGGGCCCCGTCGACCACCTCGCGGACGTCCTTCACCCCGGCCGTGACCGCCGACAGGGGCACGAACCGTTTGGCCGTGGCGCTCGCCACGACGGTGGCCAGCGTCGTCTTGCCCGTACCCGGCGGCCCCCACAGGATCGCCGAGGTGAGCCGGTCCGACTCGATGAGCGCCCGCAGCGGGGCCCCCGGACCGATCAGGTGGCGCTGGCCGACGATGTCGTCGAGTGTCCGCGGCCGCAGCCGCGCGGCCAGCGGGGCGCGGGTCGCCAGGCGGTCGGCGGCGGCGCCGGAGAAGAGGTCCTCGCCCGCCACCGCTCCCTCAGTCCAGCGTCGGGATCGGCTGCAGCCCCAGATCGCGCAGCGCACCCGGGGCAAGCGGCTTCGGGGCATCGGTCATCGGATCCCAGCCCGACTGGGTCTTCGGGAAGGCAATGACTTCGCGGATGTTGTCCTCGCCGGCGAAGATGGCCACCAACCGGTCGAGCCCGACGGCGAACCCGGCGTGGGGCGGGGCCCCGAAGCGGAACGCGCCGAGCAGGAAGCCGAAGCGGGACGCCGCCTCGTCCTCGTCGATCCCGAGGACGGCGAAGATGCGGCTCTGGATGTCCGCCCGGTGCACACGGACGCTGCCCGAACCGAGCTCCCAGCCGTTCAGCACGAGGTCGTAGGCCTGGCTGCGCACCGACGCCGGATCGCTCTCCAGGCGATCGAGGTCCTCGGGGTGGGGCATGGTGAACGGGTGATGGGCGGCCACCGGGTTGCCGGCCTCGTCGACGCCGTCGAACAGCGGGAAGTCCACCACCCAGACGTAGCGGTAGGGGCCCTCGGACACCGGCCGGCCACCCAGCTCGAGGCGGAGCGCCCCGAGCACGCTGCAGGTCAGGCGGTACTCGTCGGCCACGGTCAGCACCAGGTCGCCCACCGCCGCCCCGGCGACCGAGACCAGGCCGGCCTTCTCGTCGTCGGAGAGGAACTTGGCCACCGGCGAGTCGACGTCGGTGCCACCCGCCTCGCCCTCCACCACCTTGAACCACGCCAGGCCCTTGGCACCCAGTGCCTTGGCCCGGTCGGTCAGCGTGTCGAGCCGCGACCGGCTGGTGGCGGCCCCGCCCTCGACCACGATGGCCTTGACGCAGGGGGCGTCGAAGGCCCGGAACCCGGTCCCGGCGAAGACGGCGGTCAGATCGACGAGCTCCATTCCGAACCGGAGGTCGGGCTTGTCGCTGCCGTAGCGGTCGATGGCCTCGGCCCACGTCATGGTGGGCACCTCGCCCGGCCGCTCCCCCGTGACCGCCTCGGCCGCGTCGAGGACGGCCTCGGACACGAACCCTAGGACGTCCCCCTGGTCGACGAACGAGGCCTCGATGTCCAGCTGGGAGAACTCGAACTGCCGGTCGGCCCGCAGGTCCTCGTCGCGCATGCAGTGGGCCACCTGGTAGTACCGGTCGACCCCGGCCACCATCAGCAGCTGCTTGGCCAGCTGTGGGCTCTGGGGCAGGACGTAGCACGACCCGTGGTGGAGCCGGCTGGGCACGACGAACTCCCGGGCCCCCTCGGGTGTGGGCGCCCACAGCAGCGGCGTCTCGACCTCGACGAACCCCTGGCGGTCCATGGCGGTCCGCAGGGCGCGGTTCACCGTGGCGCGGAGCCGCAGGTTGGCCTGCATGGTCGGCCGACGCAGGTCCACGAAGCGGTGCCTGAGCCGGATCACCTCGTCGACCTCGACCCGGTCGTCCACGGCGAACGGCGGCGGCTCGGCCGCATTGAGCAGGGTGACGGCGCACTCGCCCAGCTCCACCTCCCCGGTCGGGAGCTCGGGGTTGTCGGTGCCCCCGGGGCGCCGGCGGACCACGCCCTCGACGGCGACCACGTACTCGGAACGGACGTCCACCGTGCCTGGGATCACGCACTGGACGATGCCGGTGTGGTCGCGCACGTCGATGAAGGCCAGGTGCTCGCCGTGCTCGCGGCGCTTGGCCACCCAGCCGCACACCGTGACCCGTCGTCCCACGTCGTCGGCCCGCAGCGTGCCGCACAAGTCGGTACGCATGGAGGTGGCCCCGCTCGACGGATGGTGCTCGGGGGGAACGGTCACGCTGGGTCCTTTCGTGGGGCCCCGTCGGGGCCGGAGGTCGTGGTCGCCGCCGTCACCGGGCGGGATCGGCGGGCCCGGCACCGCGGATGGCGGCACGCACGGCGTCGACCACGTCGTCCACCGGCACGGTCCGCTGGTCACCGTCGCCCCGCAGGGGCCGGAGTGACACCGTACCCGAGGCCGCCTCGTCCGGACCCACGACCAGGACCCAGCGGGCCCCGGACCTGTCGGCCGCCTTGAACTGGGCCTTCATCGACCGGTCGTCGAAGGCGCGGTCGGCCGACAGGCCGGCGCCGCGGAGGGCGGCCGTGAGGTCCCGGGCCGCCGTCCCCCCGGTCGTGTCGACCACGAACGCGTCGAGCGGGGTCGGGTCCACGGGGAAGACCCCCTCGGCGTCGCAGGCCAGCAGGATCCGCTCGATGCCCAGCCCGAACCCGATGCCCGGCGTGGGCGGACCACCCAGCATCTCGACCATGCCGTCGTAGCGGCCACCGCCGCCGATGCCGTTCTGCGACGGTCCCAGGGCGTCGGAGGAGAACTCGAAGGTGGTGCGGGTGTAGTAGTCGAAGCCTCGCACCAGGCGGTGGTCCACCTTGTAGGCCACGCCGAGGGCGTCGAGCCCGGACAGGACGCGGGTGAGGTGCAGGCGGCAGGGCTCGCACAGGTGGTCGGCCAGCGTCGGGGCCCCCGCCGTGGCGGCCAGGCAGGCGTCGCGCTTGCAGTCCAGCACCCGCAGTGGGTGCTCGACGGCCCGGCCCCGGTGCTCGGGGCACAGCTCGTCGACGCGGTCGACCAGATAGGCCGACAGCAGCTCCAGGTACGCGGGGCGGCAGGCGTCGTCGCCCATGGAGTTGACCCGCAGGCCGAAGGTGGCGAGCCCGAGGGAGCGGTAGAACCCGTCGGCGAGGGCGACGACCTCGACGTCGAGATCGGGGTCGGCGGTCCCCAGGGCCTCCACGCCCACTTGGTGGTGCTGGCGGAAGCGCCCCGCCTGGGGCGCCTCGTAGCGGAACGCCGGCGTGGCGTACCAGGCCTTCCACGGCAGCGGCGGGCGGTGCTGGACCCAGGCCCGCACCAGCGGGGCGGTGCCCTCGGGACGCAGCGCCAGCGCCCGGCCTCCCTTGTCCTCGAACTCGTACATCTCCTTGCCCACCACGTCGCTGCCCTCGCCGGTGCCCCTCCGGAAGACACGGACGTCCTCGAAGATCGGTGTGTGGGCCAGGCCGTAGCCCGCCCGCTCGGCGTGGCCGGCGAACAGGGCCAGCAGGGCCTCCCACCGCGTCGACTCGGGCCACAGCACGTCGTGGGTGCCCTTCGGGGCGCGCGCGATCTGGGACTTGTCGGGCACGGTGGTCAGTCCTTCTTCCCGGGCAGGATCCGGTACACGTCGTACACGGCGTCCAGGTGGCGGATCAGGTTGAGGACGGACTCGAGGTGGGCCGGGTCGGCCAGCTCGACGTCGAAGCGCATCCGGCTGATCCGGTCGGCGTCGGTCTGCGTGTTGGCGCTCACGATGTTGAGGTGGTGCTCGGACACCACCTTGGTCACGTCGGCGAGCAGGCGGGAGCGGTCGATGGCCACGACCTCGATGGTGGCCACGAAGACGCTCGAGGAGCGGTGGTCCCACTCGACCTCGATGAGGCGCTCACGGGACCGGCTGGCCAGGGAGGCGGCGTTGGCACAGTCGGCCCGGTGCACCGACACGCCCCGCCCCCGGGTCACGAAGCCGATGATCTCGTCACCCGGCACCGGGGTGCAGCAGCGCGACAGCCGGACCATCATGTCGTCGAGGCCCTCGACGTAGACCCCGGCCGAGTTGGCCCGCCCGGGGCGGGAGGCCAGCGGCTGCTGGCGGGCCGTGACCGGCAGCTGCTCCTCGTAGACGCCGCCCCGCAGGTCGCGCAGGATCCGCTGGGTCACGGCCCGGGCACTGATGCGATTGTCGCCGATGGCCGCGTAGAGCGACTCGACGTCGCCGTAGTTCATCGACTCGGCCAGGGTGCCGAGCGTGTTGTCGGACGCGATCTTCTGGACCGGCAGGCCCTCGCGGCGCAACTCCTTGATCAACTCGTCGCGGCCGAGCTCGATGGCGTCCTCGCGGCGTTCCCTCGAGAACCACTGGCGGATCTTGGAGCGGGCCCGCGACGAGGCCACCATGTGCAGCCAGTCCCGCGACGGACCGGCCGTCTCGGCCTTGGAGGTGAAGATCTCGACGGTGTCGGCCGAGTTGAGCCGGGTGTCGAGCGGGACCAGCCGGCCGTTGACCTTGGCCCCGATGCACTTGTGGCCCACCTCGGTGTGGATGCTGTAGGCGAAGTCGACCGGGGTGGCGTTGGCCGTCAGGGCGATGACCTTGCCCTTGGGGGTGAAGACGTAGACCTCGTCCTCCTCGAGGTCGAGCTTCAGCGCCTCGAGGAACTCGATGGGGTCCGTCGTCTCGTTCTGGAAGTCGACGATGCGCTGCATCCACTCGATCTCGGCCGTGGTGGACGACGTCTCCTTGGCCAGGGCCAGGCGCTCGGCCCGACGGTCGCGCTCGACCATCTCGGCCCGCTGGGCCGGGGTCATGCCCGGCGACTTCTTCTCCGACTTGGCCTTGCCGTCCTTGGACCGCTTCGCCTTGGTCGTCGTCCCGCCGGTGTCGGCCCGCGGGCCGTGCGAGGCGTCACCCCGCGTGCCGCCCTCCTTGTAGCCCCAGTGGGCGGCGATCCCGTACTCGGCCCGCCGGTGCATCTCGTGGGTCCGGACCTGTACCTCGATGGGCTTGCCGTCGAGGCCGATCACCGTGGTGTGGAGGGACTGGTACAGGTTGAACTTGGGCGAGTTGATGTAGTCCTTGAACCGGCCCTGCACCGGTGGCCAGATGGCGTGGATCGAGCCCAGGGCGGCCCAGCAGTCCTTCTCCGACTCGACGATGACCCGGATGCCCACCAGGTCGTAGAGCTCGTCGAACTCCTTGCCCCGCACGACCATCTTCTCGTAGATGCTCCACAGATGCTTCGGGCGCCCGGTCACCTCGGCGTTCACCCCGGACGCCACCAGGCGCTCGCGGACGGCCACCAGCACCCGGGCCAGGAACTCGTCGCGGAGGGGGGCACGGCTGGCCACCATCTGCTCGATCTCGGCGTAGCGCTTGGGGTGGAGGGTGGCGAAGGCCAGGTCCTCGAGCTGCCACTTGACGCCCTGGATGCCCAGGCGGTGGGCCAGGGGCGCGTAGATGTCGAGGGTCTCCTGGGCGGTGCGGCGCTGCTTCCACTCGGGCATGACCGAGAGGGTCCGCATGTTGTGGAGACGGTCGGCGAGCTTGATGATCAGGACCCGCCAGTCGTCGGCCATGGCCACGAGCATCTTGCGCACGGTGGCCGCCTGCTGGGCCTCCTTGGAGTCGAACTGCAGCCGGTCGAGCTTGGTGACGCCCTCGACGATCAGGGCGACGGCCGGTCCGAAGTCGCGGTCGATGATCTCGGTGGTCACCCCGGTGTCCTCCACCGCGTCGTGCAGCAGGGCGGCGGCCACCGTCTGGGCGTCGAGGCCCAGGTCGGCGACGATCCCGGCCACGGCGATGGGGTGGGTGACGTAGGGCTCGCCGGAGCGCCGCAGCTGGCCGGCGTGGGCCACGGTGGCCGTCTCGGCGGCCCGGACGATCATCGAGGTGTCGTCGCCCGGGTGGCGCCGCAGGAACGAGGCCAGCACGGGGGCCAGCAGCCCGGCCTCGGCCGCGGGCAGCGACGAACCGACCAGGCTGTCGTCGACTGCTTCGGTGGGCCCCTCCGCGGGGACAGGGGTGGCCAGGGCCATGCCTACAGGGTACCTGGACGCGACGCCTCACCGGCGTTGACGCAGCCCCGGCGGGGGCCGGGACGGGGAGCGGTCGGGCTCAGCGCTTCTTGCCGCCCTTCCCCTTGCCCTTGCGGGGGCGGGGGGCGGGCGGTTCCCGGCCGGTCGGGTCGAGCCCTGCGACGCCCGCGAGGCGGATCCGGCGCCGGAGGTGGCGGCCGCGTCGGCGGCCACCACGGTGTCGACGGCCGCGGTCGTGGTGGTGGCCTTCTTCGAGCCGGCACCGGGACGGATCACCCCGGAGGTCGTGCGGGCCTTGGACTGGCCGCGTCCGCCGCCCGAGGAGCCGGCCATGGCCGCGGCCATGGCCGGGGTCAGCACCGGCCGCCGCTCACCCCGGGCGTCGAGGCGCTGACGGATGGTCACGTAGCGGGGCTCGCGCTCCTTCATCAGGGCGAGGAGGGGCGAGGCGATGAAGATCGACGAGTAGGCCCCGCTGGTCAGGCCGATCACCAGGGCCACCCCGAAGCTCTGCAGCGACGTGGCACCCAGGAACAGCGAGCCGATCAGCAGCACCGACAGGACCGGGATGATGGCGACCAGCGAGGTGTTGATCGACCGCGCCAGGGTCTGGTTCATCGAGAGGTTGACCATCTCGGAGTAGGTGATGCGCCCGGACGCGCCGAGGCCCTGGGAATTGTCGCGGATCCGGTCGAACACCACGACGGTGTCGTACAACGAGTAGCCCAGCACGGTCAGGATGGCCACCACCGTGTCCGGGGTGACCTGGAATTGGAAGAGCGAGTAGAGCCCGACCACGACGAGGATGTCGTGGAACACGGCCACGATCGCCGCCACCGCCATCTTGAACTCGAACCGTATCGAGATGTACGCGGTCACGAGGACGAAGAAGATCACCAGGGCCTCGATGGCCTTGTTGGTCACGTTCGACCCCCAGGTGGCGCCCACCTGGTTGAGGCTCACGTCGTTGAGACCCGACGTGGGCGGCGTCGGCCAGGGCGGCCTGCACCTTCAGGAGGCTGGCCTGCTCCTCGGCCGGCGGTCCCCGTGGTCAGGTCGGCCGTGACCTGGATCTGCTTCTGGCCGTTCAGCTGGTTGGTGAGCTGCACGACGGTCGGCGAGGTCACCCCGGCCGACTTGGCCGCCGAGGTGGCCTGGGCCACCGTCAGCGTCTGGGACGAGACCAGCCAGGAACTGACCGCCCTTGAAGTCGATCCCCTCGTTGAGGCCCCTCGTGGACAGCGACAGGATGCCCACCAGGATGATGATGGCGGAGATGCCGAACCACCAACGGCGGTTGCCGATGAAGTCGAAGGACGTCTGGCCCCGGTACAGGCGGAGGAAGACGTTGGGGCGCTTCTCGCCCCGCTCCTCGGCCTCCTCGAGCACGGCCGCGTTGCGCCAGCTCCTCCTCGAACTCCTCCTCGAGCTCCTCGGCCGGACCCTCCTCGGGACGGCCCTGGTCGTCCACGGTCGTGTCCTTGCTCATGCCTGTGCCCCCGAGCCCACACCGAGGCCGGTGGCCACGCCCATCCCCTTGGCCTCGGTGGCGCTCCGGCTACGCCCGAGCAGGATCACGAACGGTCGGGTGAAGAAGTAGGTGACGATCACGTCCAGAACGGTCGAGAGGCCCAGGAAGAGGGCGAAGCCCTGGACGGGCCCGATCGAGAACTTGTAGAGCACCAGGGCGCCGAGCAGGGACACGAAGTCGGCGGCCAGCACGGTGCGGAAGGCGCTCTTGAAGCCCCGGTCGACGCTGGTGCGGACGGTGCGTCCCGATCGGGTCTCGTCCTTCAATCGCTCGAAGTAGACGATGTAGGAGTCGACGGTGATACCGATCGACACGATGAGACCGATGACGCCGGCGAGGTCGATGGTGGTGTTGAAGGCCTGGCCCATCCAGGCGATGATCGACCACAGCAGCGCGCCGGTGATGGCCAGACCGGAGACCACCACCAGGCCGAGCACCCGGTAGTAGAAGACGGTGTAGATCATGACCAGGCCAGCAGGCCGATGAGGCCCGAGATGAGGCCGGCCTGCAGCGACGACTTGCCGAGCGACGGCGACACCGTCTGGACCGTCTGCTGGTCGAGCCGGACCGGCAGTGCGCCGTAGTTGAGCTCGGTGGCCAGGGCCTTGGCCTGGTTCTCGGTGAAGCTGCCCGAGATCTGCACCTGGCCGTCGAAGGAGGTGAAGCTCGACTGGGTCGGCTGGGTGATCGGGGCCGAGATCACCTGGCCGTCGAGGTCGATGCCGATGATGGCGTGGAACTGCTGCTGGGCCAGGGTGTCCCACTCGGTCGCGCCCTGACTGGTCAGGTTCAGGTTCACCGACCACTGGCCGCTGTTGAGCTGGGCGCTGGCCGACTTGATCTGGGCGCCGGTCAGCCCGGCCGGGCCGAGCACGTAGCGCCCGGTCCCCTGGCCCGGCAGGCCGGGGAGCAGGACGGTGGCGTTCTTGCTGTCGTCGTAGGGAGAGGTGGACGGATAGGTGGTGAACTGCGTGTCGGCAGAGATGTTCTCGTTCGAGGTGTAGCCGTTGGTGGAACTCGAGTCGGGCACCACGTCGAGGTTGGCCTTGGTGAGCGCCGTCGTCGAGGAGCAGGTCGGGAGGGGGCCGGTCGACGCGGTCGCACCCTTGGCCACCGCGTAGGCCGGGGCGTAGCAGAGCGCCGGCCGGAAGAAGAGCTGGGCCGTCTTACCCAGCTGTTGCAGGATCTGCTGGGTGTTCTTCTGGCCCGGGATCGAGGCGCCGATCAGCGCGCAGGTCTGCGTGCCGTCAGGGCACCTGGAGGTTCCCTGGCTGGACACCGTGGCACCGCTCGAGCCGCTACCGACCCGCTCGTTGAGGATGGTGACGATGGTGTCGAGCTCGGCGTTGGTGACCGGGGTGTGGGTCTCGTAGACGACCGACAGGCCGCCGGCGAGGTCGAGGCCGAGCTTGGGCGACCAACCGGCCGCCAGCGTCGCCGTCAGCGCAATGACGGCGACGGCCACGACGGCCAGCAGACTGATCCAGAGAGGTCGCTTGTCCTTCATCGTCTCAGACGGTCGGGGGGCCGTCGGGCCCCGGGGGTCGGTGTCGTCGCCGTCCTCGGCGGGCGGCGGGGTGGTCGGTGCGTTGGGGTCGTGGGCCCGGTCCATGGGCGTGCTGCCGGCGTCCTCCGGCGGGCCCGAGGGGTGGCCTCGGGTCCTCTCGGCGTCGTGTCGTGCTCGTCGTCGCCACCGTCGACCACGTCGGTCGGGGGTTCGACCGGCTCGAGCTTGCGCAGGATGTAGGGGCGGAGCACCACGAAGGAGGCACCGACGCTGGTCTCGAGCGTCACCCGGTCGTCCGTCGATGTCGAGCACCCGTCCGACGATGCCACCCGCGGTCACGACCTCGTCGCCGACCTCGTAGGCGTTGGACGGGCCCGGGCGGCCTTCGCTTGCTGCTGGGGCCGGTAGATGAGGAAGTAGAACGCCGCCCCGATGAGGACGAGGATGAGGATGATCGACGACTGCCGCTGACGAGGACTTCGTGGCGGCGCGCGCCACGAGGGGCGCGAGGGGCGGCCGTCATCTGGGGTGGAGGAGGGGGATGGGGGTGGTCACAGCGCACCGACTGTAGCCCAGCGCGCTCCTCGGGTCGGACCGCCGCCCGGCCCCGCCGGCACGCGGCGCCCAGCGGTCCCAGGCGGTCCGCGTGCGGGACCAGGGCCCGCAGGGTCCCGTCGGCGATGGCGGCCCGGGCCTGGTCCATGAGCCCGAGCACGATAGGTCAGGTTGTGGATGCTGCACAGGCGCCAGGCGGTCGGCTCCCCCACGGTCAGAGGTGGCGCAGGTAGCCACGCGACCACCGGGCGCAGGTCGGGCACCGGCACAGTCCGGGTCGAGCGGCCGTTCGTCGGTGGCGTGAACGGCGTTGCGCAGGTTGAGGCGACCCGACGTGGTCCAGATCGTGCCGTGGCGGGCCTGCCCGGGTCGGCGCCACGCAGTCGAACTGGTCGACGCCGAGAGCCACCGCCTCGAGCATGCCCACCGGGTCCCCCACCCCCATCAGGTAGCGGGGGCGGTCGGCCGGCAGTTGGGGCACCGTGGCGGCCAGCGTCTCGAGCATCTCGTGCCGGGGCTCCCCCACCGACAGGCCCCCGATGCCGTAGCCGTCGAACTCCAGCGCCACCGTGCGCCGGGCGCTCTCGACGCGCAGCTGCCGGTCGGTGCCACCCTGGACGATCCCGAACAGGGCCTGGCCCTCGGGCCGGGCCCCGACCCGGTCGTGGTGGGCCCGCGCCCGCGCCGCCCAGGTGGCCGTGCGGTCCACGGCCAGGCGCAGCTCCTCCCGGGAGGCGGGCAGCGACGCGCAGACGTCGAGCACCATCTGGATGTCGGCACCGAGCAGCCCCTGGACCTCGACGGCCCGCTCCGGGGTGAGCCGGGTGGGCGCACCGTCGTAGACCGAGGCGAAGGTGACCCCGTCGTCGTCGACCCGGGGCCGCAGCGAGTGCACCTGGAAGCCGCCCGAGTCGGTGAGGGTGTGGCCGTGCCACCCCGTGAAGCGGTGCAGGCCGCCGAGGGCGGCCACCGCGTCCGCCCCGGGACGCAGCATGAGGTGGTATGTGTTGGCCAGCACGATCTCGGCCCCCAGCGCCTCGAGGTCGGCGGCGTCGAGCCCCTTGACCGCGCCCCGCGTCCCCACCGGCATGAAGGCCGGCGTCCGGTAGGAGCCCCGGGGGGTCACCACCCGACCGCACCGGGCCGCTCCGTCGCGGGCCGTGACGTCGACCACCAGCGGGTTCACCGGTCGGCCCCGACCCGCCACGCCGGCCGGCCCTTCGGACCCGACCGACCGACCACCATGGCGTCGCCGAAGGAGAGGAAGCGGTAGCCGTCGGCCAGCGCCGCTGGCGTACAGGTCGCGCCACCCCGGCCCGCAGAAGGCCTCGACCAGGAGCAGCAGGGTCGAGCGGGGCAGGTGGAAGTTCGTCACCAGCACGTCGACCACCTGGAAGCGGAAGTCCCCGTGGATGTAGAGGTCGGTCCGGCCGGCGAGGGCCCCGGTGGCGGCGGCCGACTCGAGGGCCCGGACCGCGGTGGTCCCCACGGCCACCACCCGCCCGGCATCGGCGCAGGCCGCCGCCGTCGCCTCCGGCACCGCGTACCGCTCGGTGTGGATCACGTGCTCCTCGGCCGTGGCCACGGTCACCGGCCGGAACGTGTCGAGCCCGATGGCGAGGTCGACCCGGGCGACCGGGCGCCCGCCGCCGCGCAGGCCGCCAGGAGTTCGGCGGTGAAGTGGAGCCCGGCCGTCGGTGCGGCCGCCGAGCGGTCGGACAGGTCCCGATCGGCCGAGTACACGGTCTGGTAGCGCTCGGGGTCGGACAGATCGTGCTCGATGTAGGGCGGCAGCGGCATGGCGCCGACCCGGGCCACCACGTCCGGGTCGACGAGACGCACCCGCCGGGTGCCCGGGCCCTCGGGATCCTCGTCGAGCTCCTCCCCCACCACCACCACCGGGACCGTGCCACCGGGCTCGACCAGCGGTGTCCCCGGGGGCAGCCGTCGGCCGGGCCGCACCAGCGCCACCCACTCGTCGCTCCCGTCGGCGCAGGGCTCGACCAGCAGCACCTCGGCCCGGCCACCGGTCGACTTGGCCAGCGCCAGGCGGGCAGGGAGCACCCGTGTGTCGTTCACCACCAGGACGTCGCCGGGACGGAGCAGTCCGGGCAGGTCGGCCATCGTGGCCCGCTCCGGGGCCGGTCCCTCGACGACGCCGGGTCCGACGAGCAGCCGGGCCGCACTGCGGGGCTCCACCGGCTCCTGGGCGATGGCCGCCGGCGGGAGCCCGTAGTCGTAGGCGTCCATCGGGGTGGCGGTCGACACGCCCCCATCGTGGCAGACGGCGCGGCGACCGGCCGTCGGGCACCGCTGCGCTCAGAGCAGGGTCGCCTCGGTCGGGGACAGGCCGAGGTGGGCCCACGCCCGCGGTCCGGCCATCCGGCCGCGCGCGGTGCGCTGCAGCAGGCCCTGCTGCAGGAGGTACGGCTCGTAGGCGTCCTCGATGGTGTCCGGCTCCTCGCCGATGCACTGGGCCAGCGTGGTGAGGCCGACCGGCCGGCCCGGGAAGCGCGTACACAGGACGTCGAGGATGGCCCGGTCGACCTTGTCGAGGCCGAGCTCGTCGACCCCGAACACATCGAGGCCGGCCACGGCCGCCGCCGACGTGATCGCCCCCTCGGCCCGCACCTCCACGAAGTCGCGCACCCGGCGCAGCAGCCGGTTGGCGATGCGGGGCGTCCCCGCGAGCGCTCGGCGATGCGACGAGCCCCCTCGGGGTCGATGGGCACGCCCGAGGATCCCGGCCGACCGGAGCACGATGGCCTCGAGCTCCGTCGGGTCGTAGAGGTCGAGACGGCCGACGAAGCCGAAGCGGTCGCGCAGCGGACCGGCCACCAGACCCGGTCCGCGTGGTGGCGCCGACCAGGGTGAACCGGGGCAGGTCGAGCCGGATGCTGCGGGCCGTCGGGTCCCTTGCCGATGAGGATGTCGAGCTGGAAGTCCTCCATGGCCGGATAGAGGATCTCCTCGACCGCCCGGTGCATGCGGTGGATCTCGTCGATGAAGAGGACGTCGCCCTCCTGGAGGTCGGTCAGCAGGGCGGCCAGGTCGCCGGCCCGCACCAGGACCGGTCCCGAGGTGATCCGCAGCCCGACGCCCAGTTCGGCGGCCACGATGCCCGCCAGCGACGTCTTGCCCAGCCCCGGCGGCCCGGCGAAGAGCAGGTGGTCGGCGGGCTGGTCCCGCTTGACGCGCCGCCTCGATGACGATCCGCAGGTGCTCGGTGAGCTGGCCCTGGCCGACGAACTCGGCGAGCGTGCGCGGTCGCAGCCCGACCTCGTCGGCCTCCTCGGCCGGTGCGGCCTCGGGATCGACCGGGCGGGCGGGCTCGCGCTCGACCCCGGCGTCCACGGCGCCGGGCCGAGCACCTCCTTGCGGGCCTCGGGGGTCACCGCTGGCGCGCCAGCACGCGCAGGGCACGCCCGCACGAGCTCCTCGACCGGGGCGTCACCGTCGACGGCCTCGAGGGCCCCGGCGATCTCGTCGGGGGCGTAGCCCAGTTCGACCAGCGCGGCCCGCGCCTCGCCCCGGCGCTCGACCCGGTGGTGCCGGCGGGTGCCGGTCCGCCGTCCAGCGACGGGAGGTCGAGCCGGGCCTTCAGCTCGAGCAGGAGGCGGGCGGCCGTCTTCTTGCCCACGCCGGGCACCAGGCACAGCGTGGCCAGGTCGTCCTCGAGCACCGCGGTCGACAGGGCCGCCGGCGACAGCGCCGACAGGATGGCGAGGGCCAGCGACGGCCCGACGCCGTGGGCACCGAGCAGCGCCTCGAAGCACCGGCGCTCGTCGGCGTGGGCGAAGCCGTAGAGCACGATGGCGTCCTCGCGGACGTGGGTGTGGACGTGCAGGAAGACGTCGCTCCCGACCGGGCCGAGCCCGGCCAGCGTCGAGGTCGGCACCGACGCCCGGTAGCCCACGCCGCCGACCTCGACGATGACCTCGCCGGTGGCCGGCCGGTCGAGCAGCGTGCCCCGCAGCGACCCGATCACCGGTCGACCCCGTCGTGCGCGCCGCGGCGGCGGCGGCCACCGCCCGCCGCAGCGGCTGGGCGGTGAGGTGGCAGGCGGCCAGGGCCAGGGCGTCGGCCACGTCGGGGGGCCGGGGCGGCTCGTCCAGGCCGAGCACCGTGGGCCACCATGCGCTGGACCTGGTCCTTGGTGGCCGCGCCGTAGCCCGACCACGGCCTGCTTGACCTCGTTCGAGGTGTACTGGGCGACCTCGCAGCCCGGCCTCGGCCGCCGCCACCAGGGCCACCCCGGCGGCCTGGCCGGTGGCCATGGCCGTGCGGGCGTTGACCTGGAAGAAGACCCGCTCGACGACCACGGCGTCGGGGCGGTACTCGGCCACCAGCGCCCGCAGCTCGTCGGACAGCGTGCGCAGGCGGTCGGGCAGGGGCATCGGTGGGGGCGACGAGATCACCCCGCCGGCCACCGCGGCCAGCGGTCCGTCGCGCCGGGTCACCACGCCGTAGCCGCAGCGCGACAGTCCGGGGTCGATCCCGAGGACGAACATGCGTTCGATGGTAGCCCGCGGTCCCGGCGGGTGGGGTGATCCCCGCCCGGCGGCGCACGGGTCAGCCCTCGTAGGCCGCCATGATCTCGTCGGGGATGTCGAAGTTGGCGTAGACGTTCTGGACGTCGTCGTGGTCGTCGAGCGCCTCGATGAGGCGCAGGACCCGCTTGGCCTCGGCCTCGCTGGCCGACCTCGACGGTCGAGGTCGGGACCATCGTCAGCTCGGCCGGCGCCCGGCTCGAGACCGGCCTCCTCCAGGGCGGTGCGCACGGCCATCAGGTCGGCCGGCTCGCTCGTGACCAGCCACCGCTCGTCCTCGTCGGCCAGGTCCTCGCCGCCGGCCTCCATGGCCACCTCGAGCATGCGCTCCTCGTCCTCGCGACCGGGGCACGGCGACGACGCCCTTGCGCTCGAACTGCCAGCTGACCGCGCCGGGCTCGGCCATGGCGCCGCCGTTCTTGGAGAACAGGTTGCGGATCTCGGCGCCGGTGCGGTTGCGGTTGTCGGACAGGCACTCGACGATGACCGCCACGCCGTCGGGTGCGTAGCCCTCGTAGGAGATCGACTCGTAGCGCACGCCCTCGAGCTCGCCCGAGCCCGCGCTTGATGGCCCGTTCGATGGTGTCGATCGGCACCGACGCGTCACGCGCCTTGGTGTACATGGTGCGCAGGCTGGCGTTGGCCGTCATGTCGCTGCCGCCCTCGCGGGCCGCCACCTCGATCTGGCGGATGAGCTTGGCGAACACCTTGGCCCGGGCGGCGTCCTTCGCGCCCTTCTGGTGCTTGGTGGTCGCCCACTTGGAGTGTCCCGACATGCCCTAGCGCCTCTCCTCTTTCGTCATCTCCACGAACAGCCGGTGCAGCCTACGGTCCGCGGTCAGCTCGGGATGGAACGCCGCCACCAGCGACCGGTCCCTGGCGGCACACCACCGGCCGCCCGGGCGCGCCCCCGGCACCGTCCGGCAGCGTAGCCAGGACCTCGACCCCGGGACCGGCCGCCTCGACCACCGGGGCCCGGATGAACACGGCGGGCAGCGGCTCGTCCCCCAGGCCGGCCACCGTCGACCTCGGCTTCGAACGAGGCGCCTGGCGCCCGTAGCCGTTCCGGCGGATGGTCGAGGTCGATCACCCCGAAGTTGACGCTGGTCGTCCCCGCCCGTCGAGCACCGTCGTCGGCCAGCAGGATCATCCCGGCGCAGGTGCCGAACACCGGCAGGCCGGCGGCGAGCGCCCCGGCCAGCGGGCCGGCCAGGCCCGACGAGCCGAGCAGCAGCGACAGCGTGGTCGACTCGCCGCCCGGGCACGACCAGTCCGCGCAGCCCGTCGAGGTCGCGCGGGCGCCGCACCTCGCCGGACCGGCTCGCCGAGCTCGGCGAAGGCCGCGGCGTGCTCGCGCACGTCACCCTGGAGGGCGAGGATCCCGATCGTCACCCGCGCCGGGCCTGGTCGCGCCGGCGGGCGTCCCGGACTACCAGCCACGGTCGGCCAGGTGCACGCCGAGGGTGCCGATCTCCTGGCCCGCCATGGCGTCGCCCAGTCCGGTCGACACCTTGGCCACCAGATCGGCGTCGGTGTAGTGGGCGGTGGCCTCGACCACGGCCCGGGCCATGGCGCGACGGGTTCGAGCTCTTGAAGATGCCCGAGCCCACGAAGACGGCCTCGGCGCCGAGCTGCATCACGAGCGAGGCGTCCGCCGGGGTGGCGATGCCACCGGCGCAGAACAGCGGCACGGGCAGGCGCCCGGTGGTGGCGATCTCCTGGACCAGCCCGATGGGGGCGGCCAGCTCCTTGGCCCAGCCGTAGAGCTCGGCCGAGTCCGCCTCGGTCACCTTGCGGATGTCGCCGAGGATGGCCCGCAGGTGGCGCACGGCCTCGACGATGTTGCCGGTGCCGGCCTCGCCCTTGGAGCGGATCATGGCCGCACCCTCCGAGATCCGGCGCAGCGCCTCGCCCAGGTTGGTGGCGCCGCACACGAAGGGCACCTCGAAGTTCCACTTGTCGATGTGGTGGGCCTCGTCGGCCGGGGTCAGCACCTCGCTCTCGTCGACGAAGTCGACGCCCAGCGCGGCCAGCACCTGGGCCTCGGCGAAGTGCCCGATGCGGGCCTTGGCCATGACCGGGACGGTCACCGCGGCCTTGATGCCCTCGATCAGCGCCGGGTCGCTCATCCGGGCCACGCCGCCGTCGCGCCGGATGTCGGCGGGCACCCGCTCGAGGGCCATGACGGCCACCGCACCGGCGTCCTCGGCCACCTTGGCCTGCTCGGCGTCCACCACGTCCATGATCACGCCGCCGCGGAGCATCTCGGCCAGCCCGCGCTTGACGGTGAAGGTGCCGGTGGGACGGTCGGTGGTGGTGGCGTCGGTCATCTGGTTCGGTGAGGTCGACATCCCGGCCATTCTACCGCCGGCCGCCTGCCGCAGTTCCGACGATCCGCCGGCCGTCGGGCACCGGGCCCTCGTCACCGGGACCGGTGCGGACGGGCCCGAGGGAGCGGCGGGCCGGGCGGTTCCCCCCACGCGACGCACGTCAGGCGGCATGATCGTAGGTGGTGGAACCCCCCCGTCCTCGGGACATCCCCGCGATCGAGCCGACCTCGACGGCAGTCGGCGACGGAACCGCCGGTACGGTGCCGCCCGACCCCGCGAGGCCTGCCGACCCGGAATCGGGGGCGGGTGCGGGTGCGGGTGTGGGGGCGGGTGCGGGTGCGGGTGTGGGTGTGGGGGCGATGGTCGGGGCGATGTTCCGGCGGGACTCGCTCTACATGCTCGCCTCGTCGCTGCAGCTGCTGTCCGGGGTCATCGTCACGCCGCTCATGACCCGGGTCCTGGGACTCCACCAGTACGGGATCTTCGCCGCCGACCTGGCGCTCCTCTACGTGCTCTACTACGCCTCCAACCTGGGCCTCAACATCGGCATCCAGCGCCTGTACAGCCAGACCGACGGCGAGCGCAGGAGCCGCAACCTCCTGGCCGCGTCCCTCGTGCTGGTGTCGCTGGTCACCGCCGTCGTCTACCTGACCGGGCCACGGTGGAGTCCCGTCCTCGGGTTCGGGCCCTTCCCCCTGTCCACCCGACTGACGGTCGTCTGGTCCGGACTGTTCGCCATCACCTGGATCTGCCTCGCCGTCCTGCGGTGCCACGAACGCCTGCTCGTGTTCACGGTGGTGTGCCTGCTGCAGGCGATCGTCGGGATCGGGATCGGGACGCTGGTCGCGTACGTCCACCTCCACCTGGCGACCGACGTCCTGTGGTGCGCGCTCGTGACCCAGGCGGTGGCCGTCCTGCTGGCCCTGTCGACCGTCACCCCCCACTGGCGCGGCCTGTGGGACGTCCGGACGGTCGGTGCGACCCTGCGGTTCTCGCTGCCCATCGTCCCGCTCCAGCTCTCGACGTTCGTCCTGTCGGCGTCCGACCGGTTCATCATCCTGCGGGACCTCGGGCCGGGTGCCACCGGCCGGTACCAGGTCGCCTACACGCTCGGGGCCGTCGGGGTCAGCCTCCTCACCTTCCTCAACCTCGCCTGGCTCCCCCGCATCTTCGCCATCCACGACCGCCACACCAGGGCCGAGGTGCTGGCCGCCAGCCGCGACGGTCTGTACCGGCTCCTCGTCCCCGTCACCGTCGGCATCGCCCTGGCCGGCCCGATCCTGCTGCGGATCTGGGCGCCCAGGAGCTTCCGGACCGAGCAGCTCCTGCCGGTCATCGTGCTGGTCGTCGCATCGACGATCCCGGTCTGTGCGGCGTTCGTGCACTCGCGGGTGCTGCTGGCCGACGGCCGGTCGGCCGTCGTGGCCGTCGTCACCATCGTCGCCGCCGGGGTGAACGTGGCGATGAACCTGGCCCTGGTGCCGCACCTCGGCATCAACGGGTCGGCCCTGGCCACGACCGTCAGCTACGTCGTCCTGGCCGTCGGTATGGCCGTCCTGAGCCGGCCGGTGCTCCCCCTGCCCCGCCCGGGCCTCCGGCTCTGGGGATCGCTGGCGGTGGCGGAGGCCGTCGTCCTGCTGTCCGGCCGGATCCCGGTGCACGGACCCTGGCTCGCCGTCCGGGGCGCGGGATTCGCGGTGGCCGCGGTGGTGGCCTACGCCACGCTCCGGGACCTCCAGACGGTCGGAGGGCAGACGGCCTGAGGGCAGACGGCCTGAGGGCAGACGGACTGAGCGCTCAGCTCCGGGGAAGCGACCGGGCGGCCACGCGCCGCCGGCCCGGGATCGGCCCGATGGGGGCGGCGCGGTCGGCCCGGTAGCCGTACGTCAGTCTCGTCGGCCAGGTGAGGCCGGACACCAGGAGGTGCCGGGACGCACTCATCTGGTCCAGCCACCGGTCGTCCCGCTCGATCCGGACGCCTCCGGGCGCGAACCTCGACGGGTTGCCGGCGATCCCGTGCCCGTCGGCCAGACCCGGCGCCGGCCGGTAGGGACGTCCGCTCAGCGCCATGCACGTCCGCAGGGTCCCGTCGAGATCGTCGACGTAGTCCTCGTACCGGATCACCTCGGTGGCGATCCCCCGCCGGGCCAGGTGGCGGAAGAGCAGGTTGAACACGTCCCACCGGATGCACACCTCGACCGGCGACTGGGCAGCCATGACCGCGTCCCCGGTCCCGGCCCCGGTCCCCGTGTGGGGGCGCCGGACCGGGCTGCTCCACGAGTGGACGACGGCCGACGGACACCGGACGAGGTGCACCACCCGGAGGTCGATGCCCTCGGTGCCGGCCAGCAGGTAGGCCCACGCCGGGTGCTTGGACGAGTCGACGACGAGCGACGAGCCCGACACCTCGGCGACGATGGGGTACAGATCGGCCAGCACCGAGCGGGCCCGGGCCACCAGGGCCCCCCGCCCGGCGAGGATCACCGGCAGGTGCCGCCGCTGGTTGACCCGCGTGAAGAAGGCGACGAGCTCACGGCCGGCGGTGGTGTCCCAGCCGCCGGCCAGGCGTTGGCCGACCTCGGACCAGACGTCGCACTCGCGGACGCCGCGGCCGCACCCGCACAGCTCCCCCGCCCCCACGCCACGCTCGAAGAGGTTCTTCAGTTCGCCCACGGCACACGTGTCCGGCTGCGCGCCGACGAGCCGCTCCAGCACCGTCGATCCCGATCGGCCCTCTCCCCCGATGAACAGCACGGGGTCGACGTGGCCATCGCTCGGGCCGCCGCCGCTCAGGCGACCGGGTAGCCGAGCCGCCGGGACTCGGCCGCCACCAGCGGGAGCACCCCGGCGAGCCCGCCCTCGACCTTCCGCCACTTGTCGGGACTCGGCCTCGACCAGGTGTTCACCACCGGCAGCTTCCGGGTGTAGCGGTCGAGCGGACCGGGATCGAGTTGCGCCCAACCGGCCAGGGCGGCGAGCACCGGTCCCGGGTCGGCGACGACGTCCTCGTAGCGGACGGTGAACACCCGACCGGGGTCCGTCGGGAGATCGCGACCGCAGTACTCGTTGTACAGGCGCCACTGATGGGCGCAGATCTCCATGACCGTGGATCCGTCGAGGTCCTCCCACCCGGGAGGGAGACCGAAGGACCAGTGCGTGCCCGCGTACCCCACGATGGCGAACCCCGGAGGTAGTTCGAAACGCTGGAACCGCGACTCCTCGGTCCACCCCCGGTACATCGAGGCGATCGACCCCCGTGGGTCCCGCACCACGTACACGAACTGGGCGTCGGGGAAGACCCGGAGCAGCATCCGGATCCGGAAGCAGTTGTCGGGCGTCTTCTCGACCACACGCGGATGGGCGGGACCTTCCGGCCGGCGCCCGACCGGGTCAGGATCCGGCTCAGGCGCTGCCGGGCGATGAGGGGGATGCGCCGGCCCACGGCACCGTGCGCCGCCTCGGCGTTGCCCACCGACTCGTAGAAGGCGCGTCGGATCGCGGCGGCCGTGACGTCGTCGACGTCGCCGGCGCAGACGAGCACCGGGCTCCCCGGTGTCATCTCCGTCGGGAAGAACCTGCCGATGACGGCCTGGCTCTCGCGGTAGAGACTCCAGACGTCGGGGTGGGTCGACAACGCCTGGAAGACCATCGTGGTCCCCGACCGGGGCACGCCCAACACGATGAGCGGGCGGGCGATCAGCGGTTCCCGCAGGTGTGTGCCGGATGTGGTGGGGAGCGAACTCATCACAGGACCACCTTCCGCCGAGGTGCCACATACATAACACGGCCGGAGCATACCAGTGCCACCGATCGTTTCCCGTGGTCGTCGCCCCCCGGGATCGCGCCGCCCGGACGCGGAGCACCGACCACGCCGGACCCGCCGGGGCGGGCCGGTGCCCGACCGATGTCTCGCTGGCGCGGTCGTCACGTGCGCGGGTCGACGGCGCCCGACAGTGGCAGCGACGGCCGGCCGACGCTCATCTACCATGTCGGCATGAGGACGAGGTTGGCGGCCCTGGCGGGCGTCCTGGTCGGTGGGATGACGCTGCTCGGTTGCGGGTCGGGTACCCCCTCGTCGCAGGCCTCGACCGGGGTACCGGCGTCGCTCACGGTCCACGTCACATCGGTGGCCGCCGGTGTCCTCCCGTCGACGGCCGAGGCGGGGGCCCTGCCGTCGGAACGCGTCGACTTCACCGTCTACGCGGCGTCCGGGACGTTCTCGTGCACGGTTCGTGTGCTCCGCTCGGGGTCGGTGGTGGGTACGTCGACCACGGACATGGGTGCCCCGCAAGGAGCGGTGGGCGCCATACCCGAGTCCGTCGAGGTCGGCGGCGTCCGGGGCGGCACCTTCGCCGGCACTCCCTCGGACGCCCGGGTGGCCTGCCGCGCCCACTAGCCGGACCTGACGCCGACCGGACGTTGTGCTGACTGTCCGTGGTCGACCCGGTACCTCGAGTGGTTCACGACCGGGTGGAAATGCACCCGATCCTCCAGGCGTGGATTTGGGCCGAGTAGGAGGCGTCCGCACCCACGAAGTAGGCGACGACCGTTGGCGGGATATCGGTCGATCACGTGGTGCAGTTCTGACATCAATCATGCATCGTGACGCTGCCCTAAAACCGCCGCATCAACTGATGCGAAATAAGCCATTGCCTCCGAAGGGGGGCAGGCTTACCATCACTGCATGGCGGGTTGCGGTGGGATGGGGAGGAGTCTGCGGTGGGGGGCCCG
>CAWHKZ010000006.1:0-263985 GCA_963830165.1 uncultured Acidimicrobiaceae bacterium | reverse complement strand
CGAGTCGATGATGGCCTGGCGCCGGCGGGCGAAGCCCCGGCCCTCCTGGAGCATGGCACCGGCCGCCTCCAGCCCGGCGGCCACCGCGTCGATGGGGGCGGCGCCGTCGGGCGCCGCCACGACGGCCGCCACCACCCGCTCCTGGAGCAGGCCCGCGCCCCAGAACAGGACCTCCCGCTTGTCGGCGAAGTACCGGAAGAAGGTGCGCTCGGTCAGCCCGGCCCGCTCGGCGATCTCGGCCACCGTGGTCTCGTCGAACCCCTGCTCGCCGTAGAGCTTCGAACGCGGCCTCGAGGAGCCTCCCTCGGCTGTCCGGCTCCCAACGTCCCATACGACAATCGTACCGGCCGTGATGTCAGTCGCTGACATGGCTGCTCGGTGATGACAGTCACTGACATCCGTCTCGACACACCGCCGTCGGCCGATCAACACCCAGGAGGTACTTCCCATGCGCATCTTCGTCACCGGAGCATCCGGCTGGATCGGCTCCGCCGTCGTCCCCGAGCTGCTCGGCGCCGGCCATCAGGTCGTCGGCCTCGCCCGCTCCGACGCGTCCGCCGCCGCCCTGACCGCCGCCGGCGCCGAGGCCCGGCCGGCACGCTCGACGACCTCGACGTCCTCGCCCGGGCCGCCGCCGATTCGGACGGCGTCATCCACCTGGCCTTCAAGCACGAGCTCGCCTTCTCGGGGGACTTCGAGGCGGCCGCCACCGCCGACCGCGCCGCCGTCGACGCGTTCGGCGACGCCCTGGCCGGGTCCGACAAGCCGTTCGTCATCGCCTCGGGCTGCCTCGGGCTCTCCCCCGGGCAGCTGGCCACCGAGGAGGACGGTGGGCCCGACGAGGCCCGACCGGACCTGCCGAGCGGCCCGCGATGCGCCACGCCACCGCGCTGCCGACGCGTCGCCCTGGCGTCCCGGGGCGTCCGCTCGTCCGTCCTGCGCCTGCCGCCCACCGTCCACGGTGACGGCGACAACGGCTTCATGGCCCACATCGTCGCCCTCGCCCGGGCCACCGGCGTGTCCGGCTACCTCGGCGACGGCACCAACCGCTGGCCCGCCGTCCACCGCTCGGACGCCGCCCGCCTGTTCCGCCTGGCCGTCGAGCAGGCCCCGGCCGGGTCGACCCTGCACGCGCGTGGCCGAGGAGGGCGTACCGTCCGCGCCATCGCCGAGGCCATCGGAGCGCCACCTGGGCCTCCCGGTCGAGCCCCGTCGAGACGCCGAGCACTTCCTGTCGCTGGGCCACTTCCTCAGCCTGGACAGCCCGGCTCGAGCGCCGCACCCGCACGCTCCTCGACTGGGAGCCCACCGGCCCCGGCCTGCTCGACGACCTCGGCCAGGACTACTACTACCGCGACAGCGCCGGCTGAGGCCACCGGCGCCGCGGTCCCCGTACTCCGCCCGGCTGCCCGGCAGGGGTCCGGCCGGACCCGGAACGCACCGCGCCCTCCCGGCTCCGGGCAGCCACCGGGTGACCGGGTCGAGGCACCGTTCGAGGATGCACGCCGCCACCCACCCCGGGGTCGCGAACGCGCGTCGTCGTGGATCCGGTGGAACCTCGCCACGTCGGGGAACCGGTCCTCCGGGGTGGCCCGGATGAGGGCCTGCATGTCGGTGTCCACCACCCCGGGCGCCACCGCGTAGGCCACGCAGCCCGGCATCGGCCTCCTCCAGCCCGACCACCCCGGTCAGCATCTCGACCGCGGCCTTCGAGGCGCAGTAGGCGGCCCAGCCCCGGTAGGGCGTCGTGGCCGCCCCCGACGACATGTTGACCAGCGACCCGCCGCCCGGGCGGCCGCGGACGTGCCGGGCGAAGGCGGCGCTGACCCGTGCATGCACGCCGAGCACGTTGGTGGCCACGTGGCGCTCGAGGGCGGCCGGGTCGGCCGTGGCCAGCGGTCCGACCGGCTCGAGCACGCCGGCGTTGTTGACCCACAGGTCGATGCGCCCGAACCGGTCCACGACCTCGGCTCGGCGAACGCGGTCCACCGCCGCGGCGTCGGCCACGTCGACAGCCGCCGTCACCGCGTCGGCGCCCGGTCGGGGCCTCCGGCACCGTCCGCGCGCACAGCCCGAGGCGGAGGCCCCGGCAGGCGAAGTGGGCGGCGAGCCCCGCCCCGAGGCCGCGGGCCGCGCCCGGTGACCACCGCGACCGGTGCCGTGCCGGCATCGCCGTCGACGCCGCGACCGGTCCATCGTGCTCAGTCGACGCGTCGAGACGAAGACGTTCTTGACCTCGCTGTAGGAGGCGAGGGCCTCGAGGCCGAGCTCGCGTCCGAAGCCCGACTGCTTCATGCCCCCGAAGCTGGTCTGGACCCGCACCGAGCTGTTGGAGTTGACCGACAGGTTGCCGGCCTGCACGGCGCGGGCCATGCGCAGCGACCGGGCGCTGTCCCGCGTCCAGATCGACCCCGACAGCCCGTAGGGGGTGTCGTTGGCCAGGCGGACGGCCTCCTCCTCGTCGGCGAAGGGGATGACGGCGACGATGGGTCCGAAGATCTCCTCCCGGGCCATGCGCCAGCCCGGGTCGGCCGGGGCCACCACCGTCGGCGGGAAACCAGAAGCCCGGACCGTCGGGCACCGCCCCGGCGGTGCGGGTCGGCACCGGCCCGCCCGGGGCCCCCATCCCCTCGTCCAGGAAGCCCGCCACCACCCGGCGGTGGGCGTCGGTCACGAGCGGGCCCATCCTGACGGTCTCGTCGGTCGGGTCGCCCACCGTCCAGGCCAGCACGGCATCGGCCAGCAGGTCCAGGAACTCGTCCATGACCGAGCGCTCGACCAGGATGCGGCTGCGTGCGCAGCAGTCCTGGCCGGCGTTGGCGAACACACCGCCGGGGGCGCTGGCCGCGGCCTTGGCCAGGTCGGCGTCGGCGAAGACCGACGGAGGCCGACTTGCCGCCGAGCTCCAGGGTGACCCGCTTGATGGTCCCCGAGGCCCGGGTCATCACCTCGCTGCCGACCTCGGTCGACCCGGTGAAGGCCACCTTGGCCACGTCCGGGTGCTCGGCCAGGCGGGTGCCCACCACCGAGCCCTTGCCCGTGACCACCTGGAGCACCCCCTCGGGCAGGCCGGCCTCGAGGCCGAGCTCGGCCAGCCGCACCGCGGTCAGCGGCGTGATCTCGGCCGGCTTGACGACGATGGTGTTGCCGGTGGCGAGGGCCGGACCCACCTTCCACGACGTGATGGCGACGGGGAAGTTCCACGGGATGATCGCGCCCACCACGCCCAGTGGCTCGTGGAAGGTCATGTCCACGCCGCCGGCCACCGGCACGGTGGCGCCGCGGTGCTTGTCGACCGCGCCCGCGTAGAAGTAGAGGACCTCGGCCACCATGCCGACCTCGTCGCGGCTCTCGCCGATCGGTTTGCCCACGTTGGCCGTCTCGAGCTGGGCGAGCTCCTCGTGGTGGTCCTCGACCGCGGCGGCGAAGCGGCGCATCAGCCGGGCCCGGTCGGCCGGGGCGATGGCCTGCCACCCGGGCAGCGCGGCCCGGGCACGGGCCACCGCCTCGTCGGTCGCCTCGACCCCGTTGACGGGGACGTCGGCGATGACCTGCTCGGTGGTCGGGTTGACGACGTGGGTCACGTCGGACATGGGAACTCCTTGTCGGTCGGAGGGGGACGATGGTGCCACGGGTGGTCCCGGCCCGACGAGCCGCGGGCCTCCGTAGCGCCCGGTCCGGCGGCCTGCACGGCCCGGGCGGCCCGGGCGGCCTCGACCAGGCCGGCGAAGAGGCGGACGTCGCCGTGCTCCTCGGGATGCCACTGCACCCCCACGGCGAAGGTGCGCCCGAGCACCTCGACGGCCTCGATCACGCCGTCGTCGCTGCGGGCCGACACCAGGAGCGACTCCCCCAGGGCGTCGACGGCCTGGTGGTGGCTGCACTGCACCACCGTCTCGTCGCCGAGCAGGCGCCGGACGATGGTCGACGGCTCGGTGCGCACCGTCACCTCGCCGAAGGCCCCGGGGCCGGCTGGTGGCGGGTCGAGCCCAGCAGGTCGGGCAGCTGTTGGACGAGGGTCCCCCCGAGCAGCACGTTGAGCACCTGGAGCCCGCGGCAGATGGCCAGCACGGGGAGGTCGCGCTCGAGCGCGGCCTCGAGGAGTCCGAGCTCGAGCTCGTCGCGGTACGCCGTTCATCCCCCCGTTGCGCGGGTCGGGCTCGGCGCCGTAGCGCTCGGCCGAGACGTCGCCCCCGCCGATGACCACGAGGCCGTCGACGGCGTCGACCAGCGGTCCGGCCACGGCGGCCACCGCTCCGGTCGGGGTCGTCCGGCGGCCCCCTCGGCGAGCGGGGGCAGCAGCACCGGCCAGCCGCCGGCCGGCCACCACCATGTCGAGGTAGGCACCGGGCACGAGGGCCGCGTCACGGTCCCACGACCACCACCTCGTCTCCTGGCGGTAGGTGGTCACCCCGATCAGCGGGCGTGCTCCGGGAGGCGTCATGGCGCCAGTATCCCATCCGGCGATCGTCCCTCGGCGGCACGCCCGGCGGGCACCGTCCGCGCCGCCGGTGGACAGTGGACGGTCCGAGCCGGAGTGGGCCATTGTGCAGGGATGCTGACCCTCGAGACCCTGCCCCACATGATCCGCTCCGGCGACGTGCACACCGTCGTCGTGGCCTTCCCGGACCTGCAGGGGCGGCCGGTCGGCAAGCGGGTCACGGGCACCTTCTTCCTCGAGCACGTCGCCGAGCACGGCATCGAGGCCTGCGACTACCTGCTGGCCTGCGACGTCGACATGGACCCGCTCCCGGGCTACGAGTTCGCCAACTGGGAGACGGGCTACGGCGACCTCAACGCCGTCATCGATCCCCAGACGGTGCGGACCATCCCCTGGCTGCCGGGCAGCGTGCTCGTCCTGTGCGACCTGCTCACCATGGAGGGCGAGCCGGTCGAGGTCTCCCCCCGCCGCATCCTCCGCCGCCAGATCGACCGGGCCGCCGAGCGGGGCTACGCGGTCAAGTGCGCCACCGAGCTCGAGTTCTACCTGTTCCTCGACTCGTTCACCGAGGCCGCCGACAAGCGCTGGCGGGACCTCGTGCCCCACGCCACCTCGATCGAGGACTACCAGCTCCTCCAGACGTCGCGGGAGGAGTACATCATCGCCCGCATCCGCAACGAGATGCTCGAGGCGGGCATCCCCATCGAGTTCTCCAAGGGCGAGGCCGGCATCGGCCAGCACGAGATCAACATCACCTACGGCACGGCCCTCGAGGTGGCCGACCGCCACCTGGTCTTCAAGAACGGCGTGAAGGAGATCGCCGGCGAGTACGGCCGGGCCGCCACCTTCATGGCCAAGTGGTCGATGGACACGGCCGGGTCCTCCTGCCACATCCACACCAGCCTGTGGGACGCCGCCACCGGTGCCCCGCTGATGGCCCCCGCCGACGGCGAGGACGCGCCCTCGGGGTTCTCGGCCGTCGGGTCGCAGTGGATCGCCGGCCAGCTCCACGCCGCCGACCAGCTGGCCTGGTGCTTCGCCCCCTACGTGAACTCCTACCGACGCTACGTACCCGACTCGTGGGCGCCGACGGCCGTGGTCTGGGGCGAGGACAACCGCACGTGCGGCTTCCGGGCCGTCGGCCACGGCGCCGGGCGGCGGGTCGAGAGCCGGATACCGGGCGCGGACGTCAACCCGTACATCGCCCTGGCCGCCGCCATCGCCGGCGGACTGTGGGGCATCGACCACGGCGTCGAGCTCGCCCCGGCCTTCACCGGCAACGCCTACCGGGCCCCCGACGTGCCCCGGATCCCGACCACCCTGCCCGAGGCCATCGCCAGCCTCGAGTCGAGCGAGGTGGCCGCCGAGGCGTTCGGGCCCGACGTCCACCAGCACCTGGTCAACACCGCCCGCCAGGAGTGGGCGAAGGCCAACTCGGTCGTCACCGACTGGGAGCTGGCCCGCAACTTCGAGCGCATCTAGCAGTCCGGCGATCGGCGGACCCTCGCCGGTCGCCGCGTGGTGCGGGCCCCCACCGTCCTTGACGGTCGGTCGTGGCGCTGGCAGCATGGATGGCGCATGACCCACACCACCCCGGTCCTCCTCCTTACCTGACGGCGAACGCCACATCGCGTTCGCCCGCAACCTCCTGTGCCTCCGGCCAGGGGGTTTTTTGTTGGCCGGACGAGGTGTGCGACCGCCGCCCCAGGCACGGGGCAGGCCCCGGGCACGACCCCGGCAGTACCCGATGACCCAGGGAGCATCCCGATGAGCGACCACGACCACTCCAGCACCGACGCCGACGCCGACCGCCGCGGCCGCCGGCTCGCCATGCCCTGCGACGTCTCCCCCATGCCGTTCCACCTCTACCGGCCCTACGTGCCCCTGGTGCTCCACGACCGGACGTGGCCGGACCGACGGACCGACGTGGCCCCGCAGTGGGCCAGCGTGGACCTGCGCGACGGCAACCAGGCCCTGGTCGACCCCATGGACACGGAACGCAAGCTGAAGCTGTTCCAGACCCTGGTCGAGATCGGCTTCAAGGAGATCGAGGTCGGCTTCCCCTCGGCCTCCCAGACCGACTACGACTTCCAGCGCGAGATCATCGACGGGGGCCTGATCCCCGACGACGTCACCATCCAGGTGCTGGTCCAGTGCCGCGAGGAGCTCATCGAGCGGACCTTCGAGTCGCTGCGGGGGGCGCGGCGGGCCATCGTGCACTTCTACAACTCGACCTCCACGCTGCAGCGCCGCGTCGTGTTCGGTCTCGACCGCCAGGGCATCGTCGACATCGCCACCAACGCTGCCCGCCTCTGCAAGAAGTTCGAGTCGACCCTGCCCGACACCGACGTCCGCTACGAGTACTCGCCCGAGAGCTTCACGGGGACGGAGCCGGAGTTCGCCGTGGAGATCTGCGAGGCGGTGATGGACGTCATCCAGCCCACCCCGGAACGGCCGATCATCATCAACCTGCCCAACACCGTCGAGATGTACGGGCCCCACGTCTACGCCGACGTCATCGAGTGGTTCGGACGCACCGTCTCGGACCGCGACTCGATCGTCCTCAGCCTGCATCCCCACAACGACCGGGGCACGGCCGTGGCCGCCGCCGAGCTGGCCGTCCTGGCCGGCGCCGACCGGGTCGAGGGGACCCTGTTCGGGAACGGCGAGCGCACCGGCAACGTCGACATCGTCACCCTGGCCATGAACCTCTTCTCCCAGGGGGTCGACCCGGCGCTCGACTTCGGCGACATCGACAAGGTGCGCCGGGTGGCCGAATTCGCCACCCGCATGCCGGTCCACCCGCGCCACCCGTACGCCGGCGACCTCGTCTACACGGCCTTCTCCGGCTCCCACCAGGACGCCATCAAGAAGGGCTTCGAGGCCATCGGCGAGGCCTACGAGCACTGGGAGGTGCCCTACCTCCCCATCGACCCGAGCCACACCGGCCGCACCTACGAGGCGATCATCCAGGTCAACAGCCAGTCGGGCAAGGGCGGTGTGGCCTACATCATGGACACCGAGCACGGGCTCGACCTCCCCCGCCGGCTCCAGATCGAGTTCTCCAAGCGGGTCCAGGAGGTCACCGAGGACTCCGGCACCGTGATCCAGCCCGGCGAGATGTGGGACGTCTTCTCCGCGACGTACCTGCCCGACGAGGCCGGCGTGCGGCTGCTCGGCAGCGAGATGACCACGGGGAGCGGGCGGACCACCGTGACCGCCCAGCTGCTCGTCGACGGCGAGCCCCGCACCGTGATGGGCGAGGGCAACGGCCCGATCGACGCCCTGGTCGGCGCCCTGCGGGCCGACCTCGGCGTGGCCTTCGAGGTGAAGGACTACAGCGAGCACGCACTCACCTCGGGCAGCGGCGCGTCGGCCGTCGCCTACGTGGAGGCCGAGGGCGACGACGGCACGACGTGGTGGGGCGTGGGCATGGACTCGAGCATCCTCGACGCCTCGCTGGCCGCGGTGGTCAGCGCGGCCAATCGGGCCCGGGAGCGCTGAGGGCTTCCCGGCAAGGTGCCGGGCCGGGTCGCCGGCCAGGTCGCGGGGAGAGCATTACCGGACGAGAATTCGACCGATGCCGTACACGGTACGAACCGGTACACCGTACGGCTTCGCTCGTCCACGTCCATCGGAGTCCTCCTGCCACACCCCTTCCAGACCGACCGTGCACAGATCCTCGCCGCGGCCCTCCGCATCGCCGACCGGAGCGGGCCCACGTCGGTCACCATGCGCGGTGTCGCCGCCGAGGTCGGCGTGGCCCCGATGTCCCTCTACCACCACGTCCGCGACCGCGACGACCTCCTCGCCCGGATGGTCGGTCACCTGCTCGACGAGGCTCCTGATCCGGCCACCGACCACCAGCCCTGGCAGGACCGGCTCCGGTCGGTGTTCCTCGCCCTGCGCTTCGCCGCCCACAGCCACCGGCGGACGTTCCCCCTCGCGCTCGAGTACCCGGACGCCGAGGGCCTTCGGGAGCTCCGGCTGACGGTGGCCGATGCGCTGAGCGATGCCGGGGTGCCCCCCGAGCACGCCATCGCCACCGACGCGGTGGTCTGGACCCTCCTCCTCGGCTTCGTGGTCCGGGAGGCCCTCGGGCACCTGCGTCGCCATCCCACCCAGGGAGCCGACCGGGCGGCGGCCGCGGTCCTGGCGGCCGTCGAGCACCACGTCGCCTGGGTCGTCGACGATCCCGGGCGGGCCCACCCCGACGATCCCGCCACGGCGTGGGGCCCTCCCGACGCCTCCGGATGACCGGGTACCATCGGTGACTCTCCCGCGCCGGACCGGCGCGGCCGGGTCCGGGAACGGGGGGTGTGCGGTGCCGACACAGACGAAGGGTGCCCTGGCACGGGTCGCGTCCCCGTTCCGCGAGTACGGCAAGCACGACGCCATCGTCCGCCGGGACGAACTCGTCAAGGCGCGCCTGGCCGCCCTGCCCGCCGACGCGCTGGTGGTGAACGTGGGATGCGCCCTGGTGCGTCGCTTCGAGGGGGACAGCCCGGCCCGGTACCTGGCCACCGACCTGCGGGTGCTGGACACCGTCGACTTCGCGTCCGACGCCTCCCGGCTGCCCCTGGCCGACAACTCGGTGGACATGCTCATCGCCCTCGAGATGCTCGAGCACGTGCCCGACCCGCCGGCTGTCGTGCGCGAGCTCGGCCGGGTGCTCAAGCCCGGGGGGACCGTGCTCGTGTCCGTGCCCTCCGCCGTGCCCCGCCACGACCACCACGACTTCTGGCGCTTTACCGCCCAGGGGCTCCAGGCGCTGTGCGAGACCTCCTTCGTCGACGGGACCGTGGAGGTGTTCGGCGGCACGTTCGAGACCCTCGGCTACCTGGCCGCCTACTACGTCTCGCTGCTGCTCCACGTCCTGAAGTTCCCGGGTCGGACGTTCCGCCAGTTCTTCCCCTCGCTGGGCAAGGCCATCGACCGCCGGGCAGGGTGGACCACGTCCACCAGCGCCCTGCACACCCTGGCCTTCGACCTGTTGTTCGTGGGCACCGGGGTCGACGGCCCGGTGCCGCGTCCCGTGCGGTCGGCCCCGGCCCCGGCGGCGGTCGACGCCCCCGAGCCCTGGGCCCCGGCCCCCTGACGGGCCGGCCGGCGACGGGGCCGGCAGCGGCTCAGAAGCGGTTCAGCCGCTTGAAGATGCCCTTGGTCTGCTTGTACAGGGTGACGAACTCCCCGAACAGCAGGTCGTACTCGTCGGCATGGGCCGCACGGGGCTCGTAGGTACGGCGGACCTCGACCATCGGCGGGATGTCGGCGAGGGCCACCCGTCCGAGCGCGTGCAGGGTCAGCAGCGCCGCCCCCCGGGCGTTGGCCAGGACCGGATCGGCGACCTGGCGGATCTGGCGGCCGAGCACGTCGGCGTGGATCTGGGACCAGGCGTCCGAATTGGCGCCACCGCCCACGAAGGCCAGCGAGTCGAGGCGCCGCCCGGCGAACTTCTCCACCGCCTCGAGCAGCCAGCGCGAGTTGAGGGCCACACCCTCGAAGACGGCCCGGACCATCTGGTCGGACGTCGTCGACAACGACAGGTTGTGGAACCCGCCCCGCACCGTGTGGTCGTCGACCGGTGAGCGCTCGCCGTTCAGCCACGGTGTGAACAGCACGCGGCCGCTGCCGGCGGGGACCCGCTCGACCATGGCGTTCATCGTCTCGAAGTCCGGGGCGAGGCCGAGGTTGTCCCGCAGGAACGTCAGGCAGGCACCGGCCGTCTCGTGCTCGTCGGCGATGAGGTACCGCCCGGCCAGGGCCGCCGGGATGGAGGCCACGTTGGAGGTCGGTGCCGTCTTCTTGAAGGGCACGTGGCCCGAGATCCACGAGGACGTGCCGATGTAGAGGTGGGCGGCGAAGTCGGCCACGGCACCCGATCCGAACACCGCGGAGTGCACGTCTCCCGACCCGGTCACGACGGGCAGGCCGGCCGGTATCCCGAGGTCGGCGGCGGCCGCATCGGTGACCTCACCGACGATCGAGCCGGGCGGTACGAGGTCGGGCAGACGGCCCCGGTCGAGCCCGGTCCACTCGAGGAGCCGGTCGTCGTAGGCCACGGCGTCGATGTCCCGGTTGTCGGTCACCCAGTGGGCGGCGATCGAGTCGAAGGACGCCGAGGTCCGGCCGGTCAGCCGCAGGTTCAGGTAGTCGACCGGCTCGAGGAAGGTGGCCGTGCGGGCGTAGACGTCGGGGAAGGCCTGGCGGATGAAGAGGATGTGGGAGACCGGGTCCTTGCCCGACAACCCCGGCGCGCCGCCGGTCACCTGGACCCAGCGCAGCAGCTTGCGGGGGTCGTAGCCGAGCACGTTGACCGACCCTCCGGCCACCCGGCGGATCTCGGCGTTGCCCCGCGAGTCCATCCAGATGACGGCCCGCATCAGGGCCGCGCCGTCGGCGTCGACGGCCACGGTGCCCGACCACTGGGCCGTGCACCCCACACCCACCAGATCGGACGGGTCGACGCCGGCGCCACCCAGGGCCCGCGCCGCGGCCCGCCGGATGGCCGACCACCACTCCTCGGGATCCTGCTCGGCACCGCCGCCCTCCGACAGGTGGAGGGTGACGGGCTCGGTGGCGTGGGACACCATCCGTCCCGACGACGACACCACGGCCACCTTGGGGCCACCGGTGCCCAGGTCGACGGCCAGAACGCACGGCTCGCCCCTGCTGCCCGCTGGATCGCTCACCGCAGCTCCCGCGTCATGCCCGGACGATCCAGAACGTCACCCGGCGCGACGACTCGCCGTCGTCGAGCGTGACGACGGTGCCCGGTCCCGCTCCACCGGGCGGGCCGACCTCGATGCGCACGGCGAGGACCTCGCGGGCGATCACGTCGAACAGCGGCGCCAGGTCGTCGATCCCGTCGACGTGGAGCACGATCGTGTCGGACACCTCGAGCCCGGTTTCCTTGCGGAGGTCCTGGACGTGGCGGATGACCTCCCGGGCGAGGCCCCGGAGCCGCAGGTCGTCGTCGAGGGCCAGGTCGAGGGCCAGCACCTCGGCGCCGTCCCGCGAGACGGCGAAGCCGGGCTGGGCCCGCACCCGCAGCTCGACCTCCTCGGCGCTCAGCTCGAGGGGACCGTCGGCCAGCTCGACCGTCACCGGCCGGCCCTCGGCGAGGTCGGCGGCGGCGCCCGCCCCGTCGACGCCGGCCATGGCCGCCCGCAGGTCCTGGACCCGCTTGCCGATCCGCGGCCCGAGCAGCTTGAAGTTGGGGACGAGCTCGTAGGCCAGCACGTCGCCCAGCTCGTCGGTGGCTTCCACCCGGTCGACGTTGAGCTCGTCCTCCACCACCCCCGGCGGGAGGACCGCACTACCTGGAGGCAGGTAGACGAGGGCGCGGGCCAGGGGCTGGCGCACCTTGACGCCGGCCTCGGAGCGGGCGGCGCGACCGAGGGAGGAGAGCCGGCGGGCCAGCGCCATCCCCTCCTCCAGCCCGGCGTCGACCAGGTCGGTCTCGGCCTCCGGCCAGTCGGCGAGGTGCACCGAGTCCGACTCGGCGGCACCGGTCAGGTCGCGCCACATGCGGTCGGCCAGGAACGGCGTCATCGGGGCCAGGAGGCGGGCCAGGGTGACCAGGACGTCGTGGAGCGTGGCCTGGGCGCCCAGCGAGTCGGCCGGGTCGGCGCCCGGGTCGGTGCGCCAGAACCGCCGTCGGCTGCGCCGCACGTACCAGTTGGAGGTGTCGTCGATGAGCTCGGCGATGGCCGTGGCCGCCGGGAAGGGCTCGTAGCCGTCGAGCGACACGGTGGTGCGGGCCACCGTGTCGTGCAGCCGCGACAGCATCCAGCGGTCCAGCATCGAGCGGTCGGCCGGCGCCGGCACGGACGGGTCGGCCGGGTCGAACCCGTTGAGGGTCGCGTAGGTGGTGAAGAAGGACCAGGTGTTCCACAGCGTGAGCAGGGCGTCGCGCATGGAGGCGTCGATGACCTCGAAGCTGACCCGGGTCGGGGTCCACGGGGACCCCTGCGAGAACATCCACCAACGGAGGGGGTCGGCACCCCGGGTCGAGAGGATCTCCCAGGGGTCGATGACATTGCCGACGCTCTTGGACATCTTGCGCCCGTCGGCGTCCACGATGTGGCCGAGGCAGAGCACGTTGCGGTAGGGGGTGGCCCCCCGGACCAGGGTGTTCACGGCCAGCAGCGAGTAGAACCAGCCGCGGGTCTGGTCGATGGCCTCGCAGATGAAGTCGGCGGGGAACACGAACGAGTCGGCCGATCCCGGTGCCCCCGGGTAGCCCCACTGGGCGGTCGGCATCGACCCCGAGTCGAACCAGGCGTCGATCACCGGCTCGACCCGGCGCATCGTTCCGGCGTCGCACTCGGGGCACGGCACGGTGACCTCGTCGATGGCCGGCCGGTGGGGGTCGACGCCGGTCACGTCGGTGCCCGACAGCTCCGACAGCTCGGTCAGCGAGCCGACGCAGCGGGTATGGCCCTCGTCGCACCGCCACACGGGGAGCGGCGTGCCCCAGAAGCGATCGCGGGAGAGCGCCCAGTCGACGTTGTTCGACAGCCACTCCCCCATGCGACCGTCACGGATGTGCTCGGGGTGCCACCCGATGGTCTGGTTCTGCGCCACCAGGTCGGCCTTGCGCTCCGAGGTCCGGATGTACCAGCTCGGCTTGCCCCAGTAGATGAGCGCGGTCCCGCACCGCCAGCAGTGCGGGTAGGGGTGGCGGTAGGGATGGCGGCGGAACAGGAGCCCGGCCGCCTCGAGTCGGTCGTCGACCGTCCCGTTGACGTCGCGCACGGCCTGTCCGGCCAGCCACGGGACGTCGTCGGTGAAGCGGCCATCGGGGCCCACCGGGTTGAGGGTGGGCAGCCCGCCCTCCCGGCCCGCCTGGCGGTCGACCTCGCCGAAGGCGGGGGCCAGGTGCACGATGCCCGTCCCCTCGTCCGCCTCCACGAAGTCGCCGGCCACCACGCGCCAGCCCACCAGTCCGGCATCGGACGGCGCGGGGACGAGGTCGTCGAAGGGGCGGCGGTAGTGCAGCCCGACCAGGGCCGAGCCGGGGACGGTGGCATCCACCGGCGTGCCCTCGCCGAAGACCTGGTCCACCAGCGCCGCGGCCACCACGACGTCGCCCACCACGGCATAGTCGAGCCCGGGCCCCACCGCCGCCCCGGTGTTGGAGAGCAGGGTCCAGGGGGTGGTGGTCCACGCCACGAGGTCGAGGCCGTCCAGGGTGGTGCGGCCGAGCGCGGTGCGCAGCGCGGTGGCGGCCTCCCCCTCGTCGGTCAGGGGGAACCGGACGTAGGCCGACTCGTCCTCGACCTCGCGGTAGACGTCGGGTTGGCCGAGCTCGTGGCTGCTCAGGGCGGTGCCGCACCGGGGGCAGTAGGGGACGACCTTGATGTCCTCGTAGAGCAACTCCTGGTCCCAGAGGCTCTTCAGATTGGCCCAGACCGACTCGACGTAGTCGGGCGTGAAGGTCCAGTAGGCGTCGTCGAAGTCGATCCAGTAGCCGATCCGCTCGGTGAGGGTCTTCCACTCCCCCACGTAGTTACGCACCGACTCCTTGCAGAGCCGGGTGAACTCGGTGATCCCGACCTCGTCCTCGATCTGCCGCTTGGCGGTGATGCCCAGCTGCTTCTCCACCTCGACCTCGACGGGCAGCCCGTGGGTGTCCCATCCGGCCTTGCGGGGGACCGCGTAGCCCCGCATGGTGCGGTAGCGGCAGAAGAGGTCCTTGTAGACGCGGGCCCAGACGTGGTGCAGGCCGGGACGGCCGTTGGCCGTGGGCGGACCCTCGTAGAACACCCAGGGTTCGGCGCCGGCGCGCAGCTCCACCGACCGCTCGAAGATCCGCTGCGCGGCCCACCGGGCGAGCTCCTCGTCCTCGAGGGCGGTGAAATCGGCTTCGGAGGGGACCGGGCGGAACACGGGGGCTTCCTTCTGCTGGCGGGACGGCGACATGTCGCCGGGCTGGTCGGCGTGCCGACAGATACTACGGGGGGTGTGACCCGCCGGCGGACTGCCGCCGGGATCGCCGGTCCGTCCCCTTCGCGATACTGGAGCCATGTTCGAGCCGTTCGCCCTCGAGGGTCGCCACGTCCGCCTCGTCCCGATCTCCCCCGACCACGTGGACGGTCTGCTCGCCGCGGCCACCGGGGACCGGTCCAGCTTCGGGTACACCCGGGTCCCCGCCGACCGGGGGGACATGGCGGACTACGTCGAGCGCGCTCTGGACCATGCCGCGACCGGCGACCAGGTCCCCTTCGCCACCTACTCGATCGCCCAGGACCGGGTGGTCGGGTCCACCCGGTTCTACGAGCTCGAGCCCTGGGACTGGGACCCCGACGGGCCGGCGGATGCCGGCACCGCCCCCCGGGTGCGGGACCGGGCCAGCATCGGCCACACCTGGCTGGGACCCGACGCCCAGCGGACGTCGGTCAACACCGAGGCCAAGCTGCTGATGCTGACCCACGCCTTCGAGGTGTGGGGCGTGCGGGCGGTGCGCCTCCAGACCGACTCCCGTAACCAGCGGTCGCGTGCGGCCATCGCCCGGCTCGGGTGCACCCTCGACGGCGTCCTGCGCATCGACCGGCCGGCACCGGACGGGTCGGTGCGGGACTCCGCCGTCTTCTCGATGACGGCGGACGAGTGGCCGGCCGCCCGCCGGCGGCTCGAGGAGCGACTCGCCCGCTGAACACCGCCGACGCAGCGGGGTTGCGCGTCCGACGATCCGGCCCGTCCCCCTACTCTCGAACCATGTCCGATTCCTCCGCGCTCCTCGGACGACGCGCCCATGGTCAGGCCGCGCCGACGGCCCCGGGCATCGGACGGCGCGGTCCTGATCGTGGTCTGCCTGGCCCAGTTCATGGTCATCCTGGACGTGTCGATCGTCAACGTCGCCCTGCCCGCCATCCAGCACAGCCTGGGCTTCAGCGCCACCGGCCTGCAGTGGGTGGTGACGGCCTACGCCCTGACCTTCGGCGGCCTGCTGCTGCTCGGCGGCCGGCTGGCGGACTTGTTCGGTCGCCGACGCATCTTCCTCGTGGGCCTGGGCCTGTTCACCGCGGCGAGCCTGCTCGGCGGCTTCGCCACGAACCAGGCCACGCTCATCGCCGCCCGATCCCTCCAGGGGGTCGGCGCCGCCGTGCTGTCGCCGGCCACCCTGACCATCCTGACCGTCACCTTCCGGGAGCAGAAGGCCCGGGCCAGGGCCTTCGGCGTGTGGAGCGCGGTGGCCGCCGGGGGCGGCGCCGCCGGCGCTCTCTTCGGCGGGATCCTCACCCAGTACCTGTCGTGGCGGTGGATCCTGTTCGTCAACGTCCCCATCGGGATCGTCCTGTTCGTCGTGGCCCGGATCACCCTCCACGAGTCCCGCGCCGAGGGGCCCCGCAGCCGCCTCGACGTGGCCGGCGCCGCGTCCGTCACCGGCGCCCTGTTCCTGCTCGTCTACGCCATCTCCCACACCGACGTCGTGTCGTGGACCTCGACGTCCACCCTGGTGGCACTGGCCGGGTCGGCCGCCCTGCTCGGCGCCTTCGTCCTCATCGAGGCCCGGGTCGCGTCCCACCCCCTGGTGCCCCTGCGCCTCTTCCGGGTGCGGTCCGTGACCGGGGCCAACCTGGTGATGTTCTGCTTCGGCGCGGGCATGTTCGCGATGTGGTTCTTCCTCTCCCTCTATCTCCAGCAGGTGCTGGGCTACAGCCCGGTGGTGACCGGCCTCACCTTCCTTCCCCAGACGGCGGCCATCGCCGCCGGTGCCACCCTGAGCGGCCGGGTGGCACCACGGCTCGGGCCCCGCAACGTGCTGATGCTGGGCGCTCTGATCGGGGCCGCCGGCCTGTTCTGGCTCTCCTTCATCCAGGCCGGTGACACCTACTGGACCGGTGCCTGCGGCGGTGGGATCCTCGCCACCTTCGGGATGGGGCTCGCCTTCACCCCCATCGCCCTGCTGGCCACCGGCGGCGTCCCCCACGAGGAGGCGGGCCTGGCCTCGGGCCTCGTGAACTGCAGCCGCCAGATCGGCGCCTCGGTGGGGCTCGCCGCCCTGACCACGCTCGCCGCGTCCCGCACGGCCGCGCTCCTCAGCCACCCCGCAGCCGTCCACCACCAGGGGGGCGATGCCGTGGCCGTGGCCATGACGGCGGGCTACGCACGGGCCTTCCTGATCGCGTCGGTGATCGTCCTGGCCGGCGGCCTGCTCGGCCTGATCATCCCCGCACCCCGCGCCGTCGGTGCCACCGAGCCCACCGGGCGGGCCGATCAGCCGGCGGCTCCGCTGGCCGTCGAGGGCTGAGACCCCGTTCCGTCCCCCGCCACCGCTCCGGGCCCGCCCGTCGCGGTCCCGCGCAACGACCGGGGCCACAGCTTCCGCTGGACGACCACGTCGAACTCGGCGGCGAAGGCGGTCACCATCGTGCCGAGGCCGATCCACCAGACCAGCACGATGACGGTGGCGAACGTCCCGTACAGCGTGCGGTAGTGCCGGAGCTCGTGGTTGACGAGCAGCGTGTCGGCGAACTGGAGCACCGTCCAGCCCAACCCGGCGACCAGCGCCCCCCGCCACATCGAGCGACCGCGCTGGTCCGCCGACAGCAGGACCGTGAACCCGGCCCAGAACATGGCCACGTTCACGGCCAGGGAGCCCAGGAAGCCCACCAGGCTCGAAGCGGGTCCGAGACCCCCGAAGGTGCCGATGCCGGAGAGGGCGCCGCCGGCGACGAAGCCCACCCCCACCACGACCAGGAAGGCCAGCGCCCGGGGCAGCCAGCGCCCGAAGGTGGGGAGCGCCTGGCGCGGCACCGACCAGACCGTGGCCATGAGGATCTGGGCGTTCCTGCTGAGGCGCAGGCAGCCGTAGACGAGCCAGGCGAGGGCCACCACCAGGAAGAGGGTGCTGCGACCGCTCAGGCCGTTGATGTTGGACCGCAGCTCGTCGCCGATCTCGGGGAACTGGCGGAGCGCGGCGTCGATCACGTCCCGCTGCGCCGACGTGTGGCCGACCAGGAGGAGCTCCACCAGGGTGAGCAGGATCAACAGCAGCGGAAAGACGGCCAGGAAGGCCGAGTAGGCCAGCAGGTTGGCCAACCTCCCGGCCCCGTCCTCGTACCACTTGGCCAGCACCGCGGCCACCAGGGCGGTCGGGCGGTGCCGCTGCAGTCGGAGGTCGGAGCGCTCGAGCCATCCCGGCGCCACCGGGTCGACCGCCGCCGTGGCGGCACCGGTGTCGCCGGGGCCGCTCACCCGCCGAGCAGGCCGAGCCGGCCGTGGGCCGCCAGTTCGGCACGCAACGCGGACACGTCCTCCGGCCCCATGCGGTCGTAGACCGGCGGCGCGCCCGCCGCGCCCGGGCGGCGGCGGTAGAGGGTGTCGTCACACCGCCACCATCCCTCGGACCGGAGGGACGACTTCGTCACCTTGCCGTTCGCCGTCTGGGGCAGGGCCGCGGTGACCCGCAGGAAGGTCGGCACCCACTTGGTGCCGAGGTCGCCCTGGGCGGCCAGGAACGCCCCGAACGCGTCGGGGTCGAACCGGTGGCCGGGCAGGGGTTCGAGGGCGGCCATGACCTGGTCACCGGTGCGGGGATCGGGCACGCCGTAGACGGCCACGGCGACCGCATCCGGATAGCGGACCAGGACCCGCTCGATGGGACCGGCCGTGAGGTTCTCCGAGTCGACGCGCAGCCAGTCGCCGCCCCGGCCGGCGAACCAGAACCAGCCGTCGGCGTCCCGGTAGGCCAGGTCGCCGGTCCAGTACCAGCCGTCGCGCAGGCGATCGGCGGTGGACTCGGGGTCGTTGTAGTAGCCCTCGAACCGGCCGGCGCCCGAGCGGTTGACGATCTCACCGACCGCCTCGGCCCCGTTGACCAGTGCACCCGAGGCGTCGAGGACGGCCCGCGGGCACTCACGTCCGGTGGCCGGGTCCGCCACCACCACGTCCTCGGCCGGCAGACCCAGCGAGCCCGTCGGGGTCCCCGGGACCCGCATGATGGCCACACCGCCCTCGCTCGACCCGTAGCCCTCGGACAGGGCGCAGCCGAAGCGCTCCTGGAAGGCGGCGTGATCGGTCACCGACGCCTCGGTTCCGAAACCCCGCCGCAGGGTGCACGTGGCGTCGCCGTCCGTCGGGGGCGTGGCCAGCACGTAGGCCAGGGCCTTGCCCACGTAGGTGAAGGTGGTGGCCCCGTAGCGCTGCACGTCGGGCAGGAACCCCGAGGCGCTGAACCGGCGGGCCAGGGCGACCGTCGCCCCGACGACCAGGCTCGGGCCCCAGAGCACCATCAGGGCGTTGCCGTGGAAGAGTGGCATGGCGCAGTAGGCGACGTCGTCCCGCTCGTAGCCGTAGCCCGCGGCCGACAGCTGGGAGATCGCCGCCAGACGGCCCTGGGTGCACCGGACGGCCTTGGGGGCGCCCGTCGTCCCCGACGTGAACAGGAGCAGGAAGAGATCGCCCGGCTGGGGCCGCCACCTGTCCACGACGGCGGCGGCGTCGATGTCGGCTCGGGCGGCCACCCGCTCCCCGTAGTCCGCCGCGTCCACCCGGAGCACCCGGTCGGGCGGTACGCCGGTGTCGAGACCCTCCAGCAGTGCGGCTCCCTCGGTGTCGGTCACCAGGATCCGGCAGTCGGTCCGGCGGAGGTCCCCCGCCAGGGCCTCGCCGCGGCGGGTGGGGTTGATCCCCACCACCACCGCACCGGTCAGCGCGGCGGCGGTCAGCCAGAACAGGTACTCCGGTTCGTTCCCGAGCAGCACCCCGACGTGTGGAGGCTCCACGTCGCCCAGGCCGCGGAGGAGGTCGGCACGGGCCGCGCCCTCGGCCACGACCTCGGCCCACGACCACGACCGGTCGTCCATGACGATCGCCGGGTGGTCGTCGGTCGCCCGCGCCATCAGCAGGTCGGCGATGGACGGTGAGCCTTCCGGATAGCCGCGGAAATTCACCGGCTGCGCTCCACGTAGAGGCTCTGGACGGCACGGCCGATCCGGCCGCGCCCGTCCCACAGTGCCGACTCGGCCATGCCGGTGCCCGGTGGACCGAACCGCGTGCGGGCGTCGAGGCAGATCCACTCGCCCTCGGGGTCCCGGTGCAGGTACGCGGTGAGGTCGGGATTGATGAACAGGTGGGACCCGAAGTCCAGCTCCGAGGCGACGCCGTTGCCGAAGTCGGCCACGCCCATGGCCCGCTGCGCCGGCGTCGGCTCCTCGCCGGCGACCACCGGGACCCGCAGTCGGAACCACGCGGTGGCCGGCCCGGGCCGGTCGATCCGGCCCGCCACCCAGCGGATGTCCACGCCGCCGTTGTGGAAGCCCCGGTGGCCGCTGATCGTGGAGGGCACGTCCTCCCCCGCCGACGGCGGGGCCGGAGCGGCATCCTCGGGCACGGAGGGCTCGAGCGGACCGACCTCAGGGTCGACACGGATGCGCACGGCACGACCCCAGGCCACCTCCGAGCCGGACTGGGTGACCACCGTGTCGACGACCTGGACCTTCCGCCCCGGCCGGGAGATCCGCCCGGTGACCCTGAGCGGCGCCGTGCCGACCGGCCGGATGAGCTCCAGGGTGAGGCGGACCACCCGCAGCCCGTCGTCGTCAGGGACCGCCCGTTCGGTGGCCCGGGTCACCAGGGCGGCGACCGGTCCTCCGTGCAGCGACTCCGGCGACCACGGCCCACGGGCGAGGTCGGTGGGTACCAGATCGTCACCGTCCGGGACGAACAGGGCGGGTGCGGCATCGGCCGTGGCGGCGGTCATGGCTGCGACGCTAGCGGTGGAGCCCCGGGGCGAGCGCGCCTACCATCGGTCCACCCCCGGCCCCACGGGCCGGGGAGGGCACCGCCACCTTCCGACACCGGACCAGAACCTAAGGAGCACCATGGCTGAGCGCACTGCAGAGATCGACGTGGAGGGTTCCCCCGAGGCCGTCTGGGCACTGGTCGGCGACTTCGGCGGCATCGCCGGGTGGATGCCGGGCATGGAGTCGTGCCGCCTGGAGGGCGACAACCGGATCCTCGACACCATGGGCATGACCATCACCGAGAAGCTCGTCGCCCGCGACGAGTCCGCTCGGGCCATCACCTACTCCATCGTCGACGGCGTGCCCGTCGAGTCCCACGAGGCGACCATCACCGTGAGCCCGGCCGGCACCGGCAGTCACGTCACCTGGGAGGTGGACGCCGTCCCCGACGAGATGGCCGACCTCATGCAGACCATCTACCAGCAGTCGCTCGAGGCCCTGAAGTCCCACGTGGAGGCGTGACGGGCGCCACGCCGCCCACCGTGCCGGCCGGCGGCCGCCACTACCGGGTGGGGGCCTCGACCGCCGCCCCGGTCGAGGTCGTCTGGCCCCTCCTGGGCGAGGCCCGGCGCTGGCGCGACTGGTCCTTCCTCACGCGCTCCGACCTCGAGCGCGAGGGCGTCCCGGCCCCGGACGGCGTGGGCGCCGTGCGCCGTTTCAGCCGCTTCGGGGTCGGCTCGCGCGAGGAGGTCGTGACCTGGGACCCTCCCCGCCACCTCGGCTACCGGATCCTCAGCGGCTTCCCGGTGCGCAACTACCTGGCGGACGTGACGCTCACGCCGGAGGGCGCCGGTACCCGCATCGACTGGACCGGCTCGTTCGACCCGAAGCTGCCCGGTTCGGGACCGGTCCTGGACGCCGTGCTGCCCCGCATGATGCAGCGGTTCGCCGACTCGCTGGCGGCCTACGCCGACGGGTTGGCCGGGGCGGCCAGGGGCTAGGCCACCGCATCGGCCAGGCGCGCCGCCCGGCGGCCGACTTCGTCGCGGGCCCGGTCGACGTCCACGGTCCGGAGCTCCCGGCCGACGACCACCGGCTCCCCGCCCACCCACACGTCGGTGACCAGCCGGCTCGACGCCGACCACACCAGGTGCTCGACGAGCATGGCGTCGTCGAGCAGGGGGACGAAGGCGGGGTCGTCGAGGGAGACGGCGACCATGTCGGCTTTGGCCCCCGGGGACAGGACCCCGAGATCCGGGCGATCGAGGGCCCGGCCGGCGCCCCGGGTGGCGAGGTCGAGCGCCCCGGCGGCGGGAAGGGCGCCGGCATCGCCCTCGCGCAGGCGGGCCAGCATGGCCGCCAGGCGCATCTCCTCCCACAGGTCGAGGTCGTTGTTCGAGGCCGGTCCGTCGGTGCCGAGCCCGACCCGTACGCCCCGGGCGAGGAGGGCCGTGACGGGCGCGATCCCCGAGGCGAGCTTGGCGTTGGACTGTGGGCAGTGGGCCACCGCCACATCGTGGGCGACGTAGAGGTCGAGGTCGGCCGGCGACAGCCAGATGCTGTGGGCGGCCAGGACCCGGCCGTCGAGCACGCCGGCCGCGGCCAGCACCTCGGGTACCGAGCCACCGTGTGCAGCGGAGAAGGCGTCCCCCTCGCCCTCCGTCTCGGCCAGGTGGAGGTGGAACAGCGCGCCCCGCTCCCGGGCGGTGGCGGCGGTGGCCACCAACCCGGGCAGGGGCACGGTGTACGCGGCGTGGGCTGCGAATCCGGCCTCGATGCGCCCGGCGTCGCCGTCCCGCCGGTCGTGGAACGCGGAGAACCGCTCCAGGCAGGCCAGCCACCACTCGGCGCCGCCGTCCGTGCCGGGCAGCTGCAGCACGCCCGGTGTGATCACCGCCCGGGACCCGGCGGCCACGACGGCGTCCGCGGTGGCGTCCTCGTGGAAGTACATCTCGCACGTCGTGGTGACCCCGAAGGCGAGCAGCTCGGCGGCGGCCAGCGTCATGCCCCAGTAGACGTCCTCGGCGTCGAGGTGGGCTTCCCGCGGCCACAGCACCTCCTCGAGCCAACGCAGCAGTGGGAGATTCTCGCCGGTCCCCCGAAACAGGGTCATGGGCGAGTGGCAGTGCGTGTTGACGAACCCGGGGAGAAGGGCACCCTCGACCCGCACCTCGCGCACCGGCGGTCCCTCCCGTGGGTCCGCGGATCGCAGGTCGCCCGGCCGTCCGACGCGGGTCACCGAGTCGCCCACGACCTCGACCGCGCCGGGGCGCAGGACGGTCGTCGGACCGTCGCAGGGGACCACCGCGTCGGCCACGTAGCGGACCACCCCGGAGGCGTGGTCCGCCGGTGCGCCGACGGGTCCGGACGCCGCTGGTGGGCCGGTGGGCGGGTCCTCCTCCACGGGCCCACCCTAGGTCCCCCGCAACCCGGGGAGACGGAGGAGAAAGCCCTGGTGAACCGCGTACGTAGTGGGCCGACCACGGAGCGTCACCCAGGTTGTCATCCCCTCCCGGATGCCTTAAGTTGCTCATGTCGCCGAAAGTGCGATCCGGAGGGGCACGAGGGGAACGGCGATGGGATCGGATCCCGGAGGCGCACCCTCGGCTCTGGCGGGCGATGAGGAAAGGGAGGGGGGCCATGGGCAGGTCCTTGCGGAAGGGGTGGCACGCGATCGACGTGGCCACGCGTCGCGGGGTGTCCCCCATCGTCCGCTCGCGCTGTCGGTATGCTCACGGCGGAGCCGCCTGACATGACCAACGGGATGAAGCGCAATCGGAGGGGTGGTCGCGGTCCGCGGACCGTTCTGTACGCCCTCGGCGTCCTCGTCGCCATCATGGCGGCGGTCCTCGTGAAGACCACTGCGGTGGACAACAGCGGGCTGTCCAGTGTCAACCTGACGAGCTTCAACCCGCTGACGGTGGCGCCCATCCCCGACCAGTCGTCCGACACCGGCACGCCCATCATCCCGATCGCACCGACGGCCGCCGACTCGCAGGTCTCGCCCTTCCCGATCATCGCGTGGTCGGCCGTCGACCTGCCGCCGGGCATCACGATCTCGCGCTCGTCGGGCCTCATCCAGGGCACGCCGAGCCTCGCCGGCACCTACCAGGTGACGATCTCGGCCAAGGACAACGCCCATCCGCCGACCTACGGCTCCACGTCCTTCACCTGGGACGTCGGGAACATGGCGCCGCGTATCGTCCAGGTCGTCCCGATCATCAGCCAGGGGGCGGGCGGTATCCGCGTCATCATCACCGGCAAGAACTTCCTCGACGCCACCGCGGTCCACTTCGGCTCCGTTCCCGCCGGCGGGATCACCGTCAACCGGAACGGGACCAAGATCGTCGCCTTCGCCCCGCCTCAAGAGGCCGGCACCGTGGATGTGACGGTCACCGCCATCGGCGGCACGAGTTCGCCGACGCCCACCGACCAGTTCACCTACATCGCCCCCAACATCACCTACGTCGCCCAGGACGTCGGGTCGACCGGAGGTGGCACCCGGGTGAAGATCGCCGGCACCGGCCTGGCCGGTGCCACCTCGGTGGACTTCGGCGGCGTCGAGAGCTCGGACTTCTCGGTCGGCCACGACGGCACGGCCCTGACGGCGGTCGCGCCGGCCGGTTCGGTCGGAACGGTCCAGATCACGGTCGTGACCCCGGGCGGCACGGCGGTGACGAGCGGCCGGGACGACTTCACCTACGACGTCCCCGTCGTGGTCGTCCACCACCGGAGGCACTGACGTCGGGGGCGGCAGCGCCCCGATCGACAGGCGACGCCCGACCGAATCCCCGTTCAGGGCGTCGTGCCGTCGCCACGGACCAGATCACCGGGTCGACCGCACCGGGTGCCGGGGGGAATCAGATGCGCGGCTCGTACGTGGTCACGGTGACGGGATGGGGCCACACGAGGACGACGTAACCGGCGACGTCGTACGTCGTCGACGGACGACCCCAGGTCGCACTGGCGGTGCGCAACGACACCTGGGTGGGGCTGGAGGCTGCGGTGGTGTCCGGATATACCGCGAACTGGAACGAGTGGCCGGCGAACCAGCCGGGGTCGTCGCCCTTGTTGTACGCCTCGAGCACGGTGTCGGGGCCCGGGACCACGGGCCGGATGGAGACAGCGTCACCGCTCTCCACGGTGGTGAGCGATGCGGCCCAGAAGTCACCCACGCCGGAGGTCAGCCCGTGGGATTCGAGGAACGCCGCCAGGCGGACCGCCGGTGAGCTCGGCGCCGGTTGGCTGAGCTGCACGCCGCTCGCCGCCAGGAAGCAGGCCACGGCGACGCCACCGACAGCGGCAGCTGTCCGACGCTGGACGGGAGGATGGTCGGACGACCACCAGAGGGTGACGTATCGGCCGGCCAGCACGGCACCGAAGATCACCGATGCCGTGAGGTACCGCAGGTAGCCGGTGGTGCTCGCAGCGAGGACGAGGAAGTTGAGCGTCGAGCCGAAGGTGGCCACCACCAGAAGATCGTCGAGCCTCCACGGCTCGGGCTCACTGCCGCTCGTCGGTCCGGGTGGATCGGGTGTGACCGTGCCGTGCCACACTCCGCGGAGGAGTCGGACGACACCGGCGACCAAGGTCGCAGTGAGCAGTCCGGCGATGACGATGTGCACCGACTGGAGTGCGACCGGGACCCCGCCGGATCCATTGATGGAATTGCCCAGTCCGAGGAGCTGACCCAACACGGGTGCCAGATGCGCCACGTTGTCGAACAACTGCTGCGCCGAGGCCATCCTGTTGGTCGCGCCGAGGGTGAAGCCGCCCAGAGCCACCACCAGTGCCCGCACCGTCAACGCCAGAGCCACCGAGCAGGCGGCGGCGGAAACGGCCCCGCTGCCGGCCCGGATCGAACGACGGCGTGCCATGGCCACAAGGCCGGCCACCAGCGCCGGTACGACTCCGTACGACACCATCTGGAGATCGCCGAGCATCCCGGCGGCAAGCAGGAGTACGGCCATGAGCCAGCCCCATCCGAAGCGGTTTCGCCTCAGTCCCAGGAAGGCGACCAGGGCATACAGCGCCGTGCTGACGTGGATGGGCCCGCACATCAGGTAGGAGGCCAGCGTGTGGGTAGGCAGGGCCAGGACCGCGGCGACGGTGACCATTCCGGCAGCTGCGGCTGCGCCGCGTCGCCCGCGGCGGGCGATGACCGCCCCGACGATCACGACCAGCCCGGCGATCAGAGCCGGCCCGGCGAGGAGCAAGTCGCCGCGAACGCCGACTACCGCAGTGGCCATCCCGTACAACGCCACGTCGAGGGTCCACCATGAGTCGAGGGACAGGATCCAGCCGTGGAGCAGCACGTTGCCCGACGCGACGGCCTGGCCCTGCAGAACCACCGTGGCACCGTCCGAAATTGACGGCGGCGCTGTTCGCATGCACCGTCAGCGCATACATCCACGCCAGCAGCAGGGCTGCTCCGGGTACTGCGAGGAGCCAACCCCTTCGGGTGACGGAGCGGGGCGCAGTGGCTGGCGGCGGAGATCCAGGGGGCCCCGATCCGTCCGGCTGCGGGCTCGGGATCTCGATCGGGTCGAACGGAGCGACACGCTGACGAATGAAGCTCCCCGACACCATGGCGGGCGCGAATCTACAAAGCTCTCATAGGAGTTTCCTGAGAGCCGCCGCATCCGCAATCAATCCGGCTCTTCGGATTCCCCGGGGGGGCGGTGACGGGGAGCTGACGGCCTCCGGTTCGGTCGTGGGCCAGACTTGGTGGGCCCATGGAACGCGACCCGATGAAGATGCTCGAGCTTGTCGTAGGGATGCCCGACGTGCGCATCCTCGGGGTCGAGGTGTCGCCCGACGCGATCCGCTTCGAGCTCGAGACGAAAGACGACGAGGCTTCCTGCCCACGTTGTGGTGCCAAGGCCGAGCTGCTCTCGATCAAGTCCGAGGAGAAGGTCGATCTGCCCGTGATGGGGGTGCCGTCCCGGTTCATCCTCAAGCGTCGCCGCTGGCGGTGTCCGTCCGAGACGTGCCCGGAGACGAAGTGGCTGGAGCCCGACCCGACCGGTTAGGTCTCTCGCCGGCCGGCCGAGGCGCTGGCTGGCCATGGTGAGGATCGCACGAGCCCAGCGGCTACGACGGGCGAGGGCACGCTCGCTCAACGTCCCGGTGGCGGGGGCGACCGCTCGGGCCACCACCGGATGGCACTGCTCAGGCCCGGGCCGACGGCGGCCGGCCACGCCCGCCTCCCCGGCCGGCCGTCGGCCCCTGGAGGCAGCCGTGGCGGGCGCGGGTGGCGGGCGGTGTGCCGACCGGTCAGGGATTGATGACGATCGTGAACTGCTGGGTGGCGCTCTGCTGCAGGTGCAGCGGGGCCGGGCCCTTGTGGTCGAGGACCTCGACCGTGAAGGTGAACGTCCCGGCGTAGGTGGCCTTCCCCGAGATGGTGCCCTTGGACTTCGACAGCTTCAGCCCGTTGGGCAGGCTTCCCGAGATCACCGTCCACGTGTAGGGCGGGTTCCCGCTGTTCGCACTCAAGGTGGCCGAGTACTTCACCTTGTCGGTCTTGGAATAGACCGTGCCCGACGGCAGCGTGGTGGTCGTGATCGACAGCGGCGGGACCGGGTTGACGGTCAGCGTGGCTGCGGACGAGTACACGGTCCCGACCGGGTTGGTGAAGGCGGCGCGGTACTGGTCGCCGCTCTCGGTGAGACTGGTCACGAGCGAGTACGTGGCGCTGGTGGCGCCCGAGATGTTCGCGAACGCCCCGCCTCCGACGGAGACCTGCCACTGGACCGTCGGAGCCGGATTGCCGGTGGCTGCAGCCGTGAAGGACGCCGAATGGCCGGTGATCACCGTCACGGCCGTGGGGTTGGTACCGACCACGGGGAGCGTGTCGAGCGTCAGCGTGGCCGGCGTGGACGTCGCCGTTCCGGCGGCATTGGTGAACACGGCCTGGAACTGGTCACCCGAATCGCCCGAGGCCGTGGTCAACGTGTACGTACCCGAGATCGCCCCCGGGATGTCCGCGAAGGTCGTCCCACCGTCGGTCGACTCCTGCCACTGGACCGTCGGTGCCGGGTTACCCGTGGCCGCGGCGGTGAACGATGCCGACTGACCCAGGTCGACCAGCGCATCGGAGGGATCCGTGGTCACCACCGGGACGGTCTGCACCGAGAGGGTGGCGGGGGCGGACGTCGACGAGCCGATCGAGTTGGTCAGCACGGCCTCGTACTGGTTCTGGTCGTCGGAGGCCGTCGTGACCACCGACAGGGTGGTGGAGTTCGCACCGCTGATCGGCGTGAACGTCGTGCCTCCGTCGGACGAGACCTCCCACTGGACCTGCGGGGACGGGTTGCCGGTGCCGGCCACGGTGAACGTGGCCGTCTGGCCCGACACCACGGTGGTAGCCGCGGGCTGGGTGGTGACAGCCGGGGCCGTGCCCACGAAGCCGTAGAAGGTGAGCGTCACCGAACCGCCGGCCGAGGACGTGCCGAACGTCGGGTTCGAGCCGTTGGAGGACCACGAGGACCCACCACCGCCGCCGCCGCCGGCACCGCAGTCGACACCGGCGGTCGCGGTGCTCCCGAGGCCTCCCACGTACCCGCCGCCGCCGCCGCCGTTGCCTGCGGAGTCACCGAGCGACACCGAGTTCGACCCCGGACCTCCCGGAGTACCGCTCGGACTGCCCGTCGAGTCGTTGACACCACCGGCACCGCCGACATCGCCGCTCGTAGCGCCCTGTCCTCCGCCGGCCCCGCTCGGACCGGCACCCGTGCCGTCCGTCGATGCGGTGGACGAGCCCGCTCCGCCGGAGCCGCCGCCGCCGCCGCCGGAGCCGGCGCACATCGACTCACCGCCGGCACCACCACCGCCGGCTACGACGAGCGGTGTGTCTCCCACCTGGCACGACGTGCCGGAGCAGACGGCGCTGGAGCCGCCGCCGCCGCCGCCGCTGCCGTCAGCGCCCCCGGTGCCGATACAGGCACCGTCGGCACCGATGCCGGCACAGTAGTAGCCGTTGCCACCGTTGCCGCCGTTGGAGAAGCCCGCCCCCCCGGCCCCGCCGGTGCTCACGACCCCCGAACCATGGGGAGCGGTGGCTCCCGTGCATCCCGACGTGGCGGTCAGCGAGGACCCCGGTGCGACCGGATAGGTCCCCTGCACGGTCGATCCCGGCGCGCCGGGTCCTCCCGAGTCGCTGCCGGCCGCGCCGCCCCCGCCGCCTCCCGATCCGCCGACCAGCGAGGCCACGACCTCGGAGGCCTGGGCCGGGACCGCCGCGGTCGCCGCGATCCCGCAGGCCTGCGGGTCGGTCCACGAGGAGAGCTTGGTCAGCACTTCGCTCCCGAACGAGAACTGGTCCGCCGCAACCGGGGTGCTGATGCCCGTGGGGGTCGTCACCGTGACGTCGACCGTGCCGGTGCCGGCGGGCGACGTGGCCGTGACCGAGGTCGAGCTGTCGGCCGTGATCGTGCCGGGACTCGACCCGAAGTCGACCGCCGTGGCACCGGACAGGCCGGTTCCGGTGACGGTCACGCTGGTGCCGCCACCCACCGGTCCGGTGGCCGGGCTGATGCCGGTGACCGACGGCGGCGGCTGCACGTCGGTGTACGTGAACTGGTCGGCCGGCGATGTGGCGCTGGTGCCGTTCGGCGTGGTCACCGTCACGTCGACGGTACCCGTGCCCGCGGGCGACACGGCCGTCAGCGACGTGGCGCTGTCGGCCGTGACGATGCCGGGAGTCGACCCGAAGTCGACCGCGGTGGCGCCGGCCAGATCAGTTCCCGTGACCGTGACGCTGGTGCCCCCTGAGGGCGGGCCGGTGGACGGGCTGATGCCGGTGACCGACACCGTGTTCGACGCCGTCGAGGCGATCGTGGTCGAGGCCAGTGGGCTCGGTGCCTGGTACAGCGGGGTGTCGCCCGAGGCACAGGCCGAGCATGACGGGTATCCGTCGAACGTGACCGCACCCACTTCGGAAACGGTGGTGGTCAGCACGAACTCGGTGTAGTCCAGGGACGCCACCGTGCCCACTGCCCCACTGGCCGTGAACTGCGCGGTGACCGTCGGAAGCGTCACGTTGTCCCCACCGGCGACGGTCGTGCTGGGATTCAGGTACGTCTCGATGTAGGGGTAGACCGTCTTGTAGTTGCCGCTGTCGATCTGGGCCGTGCAGGCGTCGGCCACCGGTGCGGTGCAGTACGTCGCCTTGAAATTGCCCGAGGTGGTGGCGTCGCCACCGGCGGTCGAGACGCTGCCGGGAACGTAGGTGAAGCCCTTCGGCACGGGGAGGATCACCGAGAACTGGGCGGCGCCCGACACCGAGAAGCCGTCCTCCGACGCCGGGACGGTGGTCGGCACCGGGGCGATCGACGCGGTCACGGTCGATCCCTGGACGGCGGTCGTCGGCAGGCTGATCGAGGTCTGCAGCTGCTCGATGACGCCCTCGATGCCATCCACCTCGGCTCCCAGGTACTCGCCCACCGACGGCCCGAAGGTGAGGGTCGCGGTCGTGCAGTTGCCAGCGCTCGGATAGGTGTCACCCGGGGCGCAGTAGGCGAAGGTGAGGGTCTGGTCGCCGGTGGTGCCCGATGCCGGCGTGTAGGTGATGATCCCGTTGGTCGCGGTGGGAGCCGCCGTCGCGGTACCGCTCGTCGGCTGGGTGACGATGGTCAGCGACGACGTGTTGACCGAGGAGGCGCCGCCACTCACGAGGGTCAGCGCGTCGAACTGGGTGGGGGGCGAGGTCGACCCCGGGTCGTACCCGGCGAATCCGTTGGCGATCACCGGTCCCCCGGCGGCCACTGATGGTGCGGCGCCGACGACGGACACCGTCGCCATCGAAATCAGTGCAACGAGGCCCAGCGCGACGAACCGCACCAGAGAACCGGACAGACCACGAATCGATCCCACTGGGATGACCCTCCCTAACTCACGGAACAGCCGAGCTCCCCCCGAGGTCCCCCGACGTGTCGCGGAATCGCGGCGCCTCTGAACCGTAAATCACCTGCACGATGTCCGCAACTATTCGGCCTGCGGATTCCGGCGGCCTACGACGAGACACACATGTATCAATTCGGCCCTATTGCATTCGGAGCCACGTCAGGACTGGGCGCAACCTCATTTGGGGGACCACGCACGTCCTGAAACGCATATCGCGGCAGGTAGCCACGCCACCACGGTACGTAGTACGTGTTGCCGTCCCGGTTCCGTCGGCCTATCTTCCCAACAGCGTCCGGGGGGACGACACGGGGGGCATCTGTGTACGCACGGAGGTCGACCGTCGGACGGTTCTCCCTTGGCGACCGAAGTCGGGGGGAGAGCACACGATGCACACATCCACGTCAGATTCGCGTGGTTCCACACCAGGGTCGAACCGGGGCCGAGTGCCCGGCGGCCGCGCAGATCACATCGAGCGGCACCATGGCCGGCTCTTCCGGCTGACCGCCAGCGGCCTCGCGACCTCGGTGGTCGCCGGGATGCTGAGCGTGATCGCCGTCGCTGCGGCCATCACCGCCACCCCCGGCGTGGCCTCGGCCACGACCACGGCGGTGGCCGCCTCGTGGAGCTCCACGCCGAACACCACGGGCTTCGTGACGGCCACCCCGCCGGCGGGCACGGTGTCGGCGACCGTGACCCTGAGCGGTGGCGGTGGTGGCGGCGGCGGTTCGAACAACTCGTCGTCGTCGGGCGGGGCCGGCGGCAAGGTGAGCGGCACGTTCGCCCTCACCCACACGACAGGTGAGGTCGCCGTCCAGCTCGGTGGCGGTGGCGGTGGCGGCAACAACTGCAACTCCTCGCTCTCCAGCTGCACGGCCGGCGGATCGACCGGCGGCTCCGGCTACGAGGCCGGGGGCAACGGCGGCCAGTCGTCGTCCGAGTCGGCCTCGGTCCAGGGGGCGGCGTCGGGTGGCGCCGGGGGCGGCGCCACGGGGCTGTTCCTCGGGACGGGCTCCAGCGGCACGCTGGTCGCCGTCGGCGGTGGCGGTGGCGGCGGCGGCGGCTCCCACGGCTGTGACGGGAACTCGAGCGCCGGCGGGACCGGAGGTGCCGGTGAGTCGGGCGGGAGCGGCGCCAGCAGCGCCGGTGCCGGCGGTGGCACCAGCGGCGACAGCCAGGGCGGCGGCAGCGGCGGGACGGCCGGGGGCACCCCGGCCGCCGGGTCGGCGAGCTCGGCCCACAACGGCGGCAACGAGGGGACCACGTCGGCCGGTGGCGGCGGTGCCGGCGCCGGCGGGGGCGGGGGCAACGGGTCCCAGGACTACTGCACCACGGGCAACGACAGTGCCGGCGGTGGCGGGGGCGGTGGCTCGGTCGCCAAGTCCCCCTACGACACCAGCGTCACCTACGCGGCCGGCTCGGCGGGCGGCGGCACGAGCGGTGCCGGCACGGCCGGCTCCATCACCCTGACCTGGAACGTCGACCAGCTCTCGGTCACCAACCCGGGGACCCAGTCGAACGTCTCGGGCTCGGCCGTCTCCTCGCTGACCATCGCCGCACCCCACGACACCACGGGCGGCAACTCGGTCACCTTCGCGGCCTCCGGCCTGCCCGCCGGGCTGTCGATCAACCCCTCGTCCGGGGCCGTCACCGGCACACCGACCGCGGCGTGCGCCTGCTCGGTGACCGTCACGGCCACCGACTCCGAAGCCCTGTCGGCCTCGACCTCGTTCACCTGGAACGTCTCCAACACGGTGGCGGTCGCCAACCCGGGCAGCCAGTCGTCGACCACCGGCTCGGCCATCAGCGGCCTGGCCGCCTCGGCCACCGACTCCCAGTCCGGGGCCACCCTCACCTGGTCGGCCACCGGCCTGCCCGCCGGGCTCTCGATCAACTCCTCCACCGGAACGATCACCGGCACGCCGACCACGGCCGGCACCTCCTCGGTGACGATCAAGGCCACCGACGGGTCGGGCTACTCGGGCACGGCCTCGTTCACCTGGACCACTTCCAACACGGTGTCGGTCGCCAACCCGGGCAGCCAGTCGTCGATCACCGGCTCGGCCATCAGCGCGGTCACGAACTCGGCCACCGACTCCCAGTCCGGGGCCACCCTCACCTGGTCGGCCACCGGCCTGCCCGCCGGGCTGTCGATCAACTCCTCGACCGGGACCATCACCGGCACGCCGACCACGGCCGGCACGTCCTCGGTGACGATCAAGGCCACCGACGGGTCGGGCTCCTCGGGCACGGCCTCGTTCACCTGGACCACCTCCAACACGGTGGCCGTCGCCAATCCGGGCAACCAGTCCTCGTCCACCGGCTCGGCCATCAGCGCGGTCACGAACTCGGCCACCGACTCGGGGTCCGGGGCCACCCTCACCTGGTCGGCCACCGGCCTGCCCGCCGGGCTCTCGATCAACTCCTCGACCGGGACCATCACCGGCACGCCGACCACGGCCGGCACGTCCTCGGTGACCCTCGAGGCCACCGACGGATCCGGCTTCTCCGGTTCCACGACGTTCACCTGGACCATCTCCAACACGGTGGCCGTCGCCAATCCCGGCAACCAGTCGGCCGTGTCCGGGACCGCCATCAGCGGCCTGGCCGCCTCGGCCACCGACTCCCAGTCCGGGGCCACCCTCACCTGGTCGGCCACCGGCCTGCCCGCCGGGCTCTCGATCAACTCCTCGACCGGGACCATCACCGGCACGCCGACCACGGCCGGCACCTCCACAGTGACGCTCAAGGCCACCGACGGGGGCGGTTTCTCCGGTTCCACGACGTTCACCTGGGCCGTCGCCAACACCGTCTCGGTCACCAATCCCGGCAGCCAGTCCGACGTGACGGGATCGGCCATCTCGGCGGTATCGGATTCGGCCACCGACTCCCAGTCCGGCGTGTCGTCCTACACGTGGTCGGCCACGGGCCTGCCCGCCGGGCTGTCGATCAACGCATCGACCGGCACGATCACGGGCACGCCGACCGCAGCCGGCACCTTCACGGTCACCGTGACGGCCACCGACCCGGCCGACCAGTCCGGGACGGCGACCTTCACCTGGGCGATCACCGACACGGTGACCGTCACGAACCCGGGAACCCAGACCGGCACGTCCGGTACCGCCGGTTCGACGCTCACCCTCTCGGCTTCCGACAGCCAGTCCGGCGCCACCCTCACCTGGTCGGCCACCGGGCTGCCTTCCGGGCTCTCGATCAACCCGTCCACCGGAGCGGTGACCGGGACACCGACGGTCGGAGGCACGTCGTCAGTGACCGCGACCGCCACCGACGGAGCCGGATTCTCGGGATCGGCCACGTTCTCGTGGTCGATCGCCAACACCGTGACCGTGGCCGGGCAGGGTGCCCAATCCTCCACCTCCGGATCGGCCGTCACCGCGTTGGCGAACTCGGCCACCGACTCCCAGTCCGGCGAGACGTTCACCTGGGGTGCCACAGGACTTCCCAACGGGCTGTCCATCAATGCGTCGACCGGCACGATCACCGGAACACCGACGACCGCCGGAGCGTCGTCCGTCACGGTCACGGCCACTGACGGTGCCGGGTACTCCGGGTCCACGTCGTTCTCGTGGACGGTCACCAACTCCATCTTGGTCACGAACCCCGGGAGCCAGTCCGACGTTTCGGGAGCACCCGTCACCCAACTGGATGTCGGAGCCACGGATTCGTCCTCAGCGGCCACCCTGGCGTTCAGCGCGACGGGGCTGCCAGTGGGCCTGACCGTCAACGTCATGAGCGGTGCCATCACGGGCACGCCCACCACGGCGTGCGCCTGCTCGGTCACGATCACCGCCACCGACGGGTCCGGGGCGTCCGGCTCCACCTCGTTCACGTGGACCATCACCAACACGGTGTCGGCGACCAACCCGGGGAACCAGTCGAACCTGTCGGGCACGGCCATCACGCCCCTCGCCGACTCGGCCACCGACAGCTCCTCGACGGGCACGGTGACCTGGTCGGCCACCGGGCTGCCCGCCGGACTGTCGATCGACCCCTCGTCGGGCACCATCACGGGTACGCCCACCACGGCCGGTGACTACGCCGTGACCATCACCGCCACCGACGGGTCCGAGGCGTCCGGCTCCACCTCGTTCACGTGGACCATCACCAACACGGTGTCGGCGACCAACCCGGGGAACCAGTCGAACCTGTCGGGCACGGCCATCACGCCCCTCGCCGACTCGGCCACCGACAGCTCCTCGACGGGCACGGTGACCTGGTCGGCTACCGGACTGCCTAACGGACTGTCGATCGACCCCTCGTCGGGCACCATCACGGGTACGCCCACCACCGCCGGTGACTACGCCGTGACGGTGACCGCCACGGACGGGTCCGGGGCGTCCGGCTCCACCTCGTTCACGTGGACCATCACCAACACGGTGTCGGCGACCAACCCGGGGAACCAGTCGAACCTGTCGGGCACGGCCATCACGCCGCTCGCCGACTCGGCCACCGACAGCTCCTCGACCGCGACGATCGCTTCCTGGTCGGCCACGAGCCTTCCGCCCGGCCTGTCCATCGACCCGTCGTCGGGCACCGTCACGGGAACACCCACCACCGCCGGCGACTACGCCGTGACGGTGACCGCCACGGACTCGTCCGGCTCCACCGGGTCCCAGACCTTCGACTGGACGGTCACCAACGCGGTGAGCGTCACCGATCCGGGTGCGCAGTCCTCCACCACCGGCTCGGCCATCGCTCCGGTCGACGTGGCCGGTACGGACTCCTCGTCGGCGGCCACCCTCACCTGGTCGGCCACCGGCCTGCCCGACGGCCTGTCGATCGACGCCTCGTCGGGGGCGATCACCGGCACCCCGACGACGGCGGGCACCTCGTCGGTCACCGTCACGGCCACCGACGACGCCGGCTACTCGGGCACCGCCTCGTTCGCCTGGACCGTCGGGGACGACGTGGTCGTCACGGGTCCCGGTGACCAGTCGGACCAGTCGGGCTCGGCCATCACGCCGGTCACGAGCTCCGCCACGGACTCCGCATCGGGTGCCACCATCACGTGGTCGGCGACGGGACTTCCTGCCGGACTCTCGATCGACACCTCGGCGGGCACCATCTCGGGCACGCCGAGGTCCGCCTGCTCGTGCGCCGTGACGATCACCGCGACCGACGAGGCGGGTTCGTCCGGTGCCTCGTCGTTCGCCTGGACCATCACCAACGCCGTGTCGGTGACGAGTCCGGGTGACCAGTCGGACCTGTCGGGCTCGGCCATCACGCCGGTCGACGTGGCCGGAACCGACTCCTCGTCGACGGCCACTCTCACCTGGTCGGCCGCCGGCCTGCCCGACGGCCTGTCGATCGACCCCTCGACGGGAGCGATCTCCGGCACCCCGGCCACGGCCGGCACCTCGTCGGTGACCGTCACGGCCGCCGATGACGCCGGCTACTCGAGCAGCGCCTCGTTCGCCTGGACCATCACCAACGCCGTGTCGGTGACGAGTCCGGGTGACCAGTCGGACCTGTCGGGCTCGGCCATCACTCCGGTCGACGTGGCCGGTACGGACTCCTCGTCGACGGCCACCCTCACCTGGTCGGCCACCGGCCTGCCCGACGGCCTGTCGATCGACCCCTCGACGGGGGCGATCACCGGCACCCCGACCACGGCCGGCAGCTCGGCGGTGACCGTCACGGCCGCCGACGGCGCCGGCTACTCGGGCAGCGCCTCGTTCGCCTGGACGGTGACCAATACCCTGTCGGTCGCCAACCCCGGGGCGATGAGCGACCAGTCGGGCCCGGCCATCACGCCGGTCGACGCCGTGGCCACGGACTCCTCGCCGACGGCCACCCTCACCTGGTCGGCCACCGGCCTGCCCGACGGCCTGTCGATCGACGCCTCGACGGGCGTGGTCTCGGGATCCCCGACCACGGCCGGTACCTCGGCGGTGACCCTCACGGCCAGCGACGACGCCGGCTACTCGGGCAGCGCCTCGTTCGCCTGGACCGTCACCAACGCCGTGTCGGTGACGAGCCCGGGTGACCAGTCGGACCTGTCGGGCTCGGCCGTCACGCCGGTCGACGTGGCCGGTACGGACTCCTCGTCGACGGCCACCCTCACCTGGTCGGCCACCGGCCTGCCCGACGGCCTGTCGATCGACCCCTCGACGGGAGCGATCACTGGTACCCCGACCACGGCCGGCAGCTCGGCGGTGACCGTCACGGCCAGCGACGACGCCGGCTACTCGGGCAGCGCCTCGTTCGCCTGGACCATCACCAACGCCGTGTCGGTGACGAGTCCGGGTGACCAGTCGGACCTGTCGGGCTCGGCCATCACTCCGGTCGACGTGGCCGGTACGGACTCCTCGTCGACGGCCACCCTCACCTGGTCGGCCACCGGCCTGCCCGACGGCCTGTCGATCGACCCCTCGACGGGGGCGATCACCGGCACCCCGACCACGGCCGGCAGCTCGGCGGTGACCGTCACGGCCGCCGACGGCGCCGGCTACTCGGGCAGCGCCTCGTTCGCCTGGACCATCTCGGACTCGCTGGCCCTGGCCAATCCCGGCGATCAGACCGACGAGTCGGGGACGGCCATCGCCCCGGTGACCCTGTCGGCCAGCGATACCTCGTCGACGGCCACGCCGGCGTTCTCCGACGGCGGCACCCTGCCGGCCGGGCTGACCCTCGACGGTGCCACCGGAGTGATCTCCGGTACACCCACCACCGGAGGAGCCGACAGCGTCACCCTCACGGTGGCCGACGGATCCGGGGCAACGGCCTCGGTGACCTTCACCTGGACGATCGCCAACGTCGTCACCAGCGCAACCACCGCGGACCAGACCGATGTCTCCGGGTCACCGATCGGCGCGCTGGACGTCTCGGCCACCGACTCGTCCCCCACCGCGACGCTGTCCTATTCGGACGGCGGCACCCTGCCGCCCGGGCTCTCGGTGGACCCCGCCAGCGGATCCGTCACCGGCACCCCGACGACGGGTGGGACCTTCCCGGTGACGATCACGGCCACCGACGATGCCGGGTACTCGGCGACCGACACCTTCAACTGGGTGGTGACCGACGTGGTGACGGCCACCGGGCCCGGTAACCAGTCCTCGGTGTCGGGCACGGCGATCACCCCGGTCTCGGCGAGCGCCACCGACACCTCGGCCGCGGCGACCGTCGTGTGGTCCGACGGGGGGACGCTGCCGCCGGGCCTGTCGGTCGATCCGACGTCGGGCACCGTCAGCGGCACCCCGACGACCGCGGGGACCTTCGCGGTCGACCTGACGGCCACCGACGATGCCGGGTACTCGGCGACCGCCTCCTTCACCTGGACGATCTCCAACGTCGTGTCGACTCCCCCCATCAGCAGCCAGACGAGCGTCTCGGGATCCGCGATCGTGCCGGTGCCCGCATCGGCCACGGACACCTCCTCGACGGCCACGATCGGGTACACCGACGGCGGGACGCTGCCCCCCGGTCTCACCGTCGACACGACGAGCGGGACCATCTCGGGCACGCCGACCACTGCGGGTACCTATGCGGTGACCATCACGGCGACGGACAGCGCCGGCTTCAGCGCAACCTCGACCTTCACATGGACCGTGACCAACATCGTCTCTGTGGGAGTGCCGCCAGCGCCGACGTCACCCACGGGCTCACCGATCACGCCGCTGACGCTGACCGACCACGACACCTCGTCGACGGCGACGATCACGGGGTGGTCGGCCACGAACCTGCCCCCCGGCCTCACGATCGACGGTTCGACGGGAGCGATCACCGGAACTCCGACCACGGCAGGCGACTACTTCCTCGTGGGGGTGACGGCGACTGACTCGGCCGGGTTCAGCGGCACCGCCCACTTCGAGTGGCGGATCACCAACATCGTCACCATCTCCCCCATCGCCGACCAGTCGACGGGCGCCAACACGGCGGCGGCGGCGGTGAGCCCGACGGCGACCGACTCGCAGGTCTCCCCGCCGGTGACCCTCTCGTGGACGGCCACCGGCCTGCCTCCGGGGGTCGGCATCGACCAGGCATCCGGCGTCATGTCCGGCACCCCGAACCCAGCGGGCACCTACCCGGTGACCGTCACCGCCACGGACAACGCCATGCCGAAGCAGTCCGGCTCGACGTCGTTCACGTGGACGGTCACCAATGTCGGACCGGTCGTCACCGGCCTGTCGCCCAGTTCGGGTCCCGGCGTCGGAGGAACCGTCGTGAAGGTCGCCGGCACCAACTTCCAGGACGCCACCGCGGTGGACTTCGGAACGACACCGGCCACCATCAAGAGTGTCAACGGAGCCGGTACGCAGGTGACCGTCACCAGTCCGACCCATCTCACCGGCACGGTGGACGTGACGGTGACCGCCCGGGGTGACACGAGTTCGACGTCGTCGGCCGACCGGTTCACCTACCTCGGTCCCGTGATCACCTCGCTGTCGGCGACCGCCGGGCCCACCGTGGGTGGCGCCAAGCTCAAGATCCACGGCACCGGGCTGAGCGGGGCCACGTCGGTCACCTTCGGCTCGACGCCGGCCACCGGGCTCAAGGCCAACAAGGCCGGGACGCTCATCACCGTGGTGGTCCCCGCCAATGCCCCAGGGGGCGTCACCGTGACCGTCACCACACCGGGTGGCATCAGCGCGGCGACGGCAGACGACCTCTACACCTACGAGGGCCCGTCCGTCACCTCCGTCTCGCCGGACTCCGGCCCGGCTGCCGGCGGCACGAAGGTCACGATCGTCGGGACCTTCCTGAAGGGGGCCACCGCGGTCTCCTTCGGTACGACCCACGCCTCGTCCTTCACCGTGAACGGCAGGGGCACGTCGATCAAGGTGGACGCCCCGGCGGGAACGGGCGGCACGGTCGACATCACCGTGACCACTCCCGGAGCCACGTCACCGATCGTGACCGCCGACCACTTCACCTACGGCTGACGCCTTCACCCGCAACCGATCCCACCTTCCACCCGACATCCGACCGTGCCACCACGCCATACCGCCAAACCGCCGCCCTCACCGGGCGACCGAGATGAATGAGGTTTCCGACATGGACCACACTCCCGCCACGCACCGCACCCGACGGAGTGCCACCCACTCCGGCATCGCCGGTGCCCTCGCCGCGTCCCTGGTGGCCGGCATGCTGAGCACGGTGGCCCTGGTGGCCGCCACCCCCGGCGTGGCCTCGGCCACGACCACGGCGGTGGCCGCCTCGTGGAGCTCCACGCCGAACACCACGGGCTTCGTGACGGCCACCCCGCCGGCGGGCACGGTGTCGGCGACCGTGACCCTGAGCGGTGGCGGTGGTGGCGGCGGCGGTTCGAACAACTCGTCGTCGTCGGGCGGGGCCGGCGGCAAGGTGAGCGGCACGTTCGCCCTCACCCACACGACAGGTGAGGTCGCCGTCCAGCTCGGTGGCGGTGGCGGTGGCGGCAACAACTGCAACTCCTCGCTCTCCAGCTGCACGGCCGGCGGATCGACCGGCGGCTCCGGCTACGAGGCCGGGGGCAACGGCGGCCAGTCGTCGTCCGAGTCGGCCTCGGTCCAGGGGGCGGCGTCGGGTGGCGCCGGGGGCGGCGCCACGGGGCTGTTCCTCGGGACGGGCTCCAGCGGCACGCTGGTCGCCGTCGGCGGTGGCGGTGGCGGCGGCGGCGGCTCCCACGGCTGTGACGGGAACTCGAGCGCCGGCGGGACCGGAGGTGCCGGTGAGTCGGGCGGGAGCGGCGCCAGCAGCGCCGGTGCCGGCGGTGGCACCAGCGGCGACAGCCAGGGCGGCGGCAGCGGCGGGACGGCCGGGGGCACCCCGGCCGCCGGGTCGGCGAGCTCGGCCCACAACGGCGGCAACGAGGGGACCACGTCGGCCGGTGGCGGCGGTGCCGGCGCCGGCGGGGGCGGGGGCAACGGGTCCCAGGACTACTGCACCACGGGCAACGACAGTGCCGGCGGTGGCGGGGGCGGTGGCTCGGTCGCCAAGTCCCCCTACGACACCAGCGTCACCTACGCGGCCGGCTCGGCGGGCGGCGGCACGAGCGGTGCCGGCACGGCCGGCTCCATCACCCTGACCTGGAACGTCGACCAGCTCTCGGTCACCAACCCGGGGAACCAGTCGAACGTCTCGGGCTCGGCCGTCTCCTCGCTGACCATCGCCGCACCCCACGACACCACGGGCGGCAACTCGGTCACCTTCGCGGCCTCCGGCCTGCCCGCCGGGCTGTCGATCAACCCCTCGTCCGGGGCCGTCACCGGCACACCGACCGCGGCGTGCGCCTGCTCGGTGACCGTCACGGCCACCGACTCCGAAGCCCTGTCGGCCTCGACCTCGTTCACCTGGAACGTGACCAACACGGTGTCGGTCGCCAACCCGGGCAGCCAGTCGTCGACCACCGGCTCGGCCATCAGCGGCCTGGCCGCCTCGGCCACCGACTCCCAGTCCGGGGCCACCCTCACCTGGTCGGCCACCGGCCTGCCCGCCGGGCTCTCGATCAACTCCTCCACCGGAACCATCACCGGCACGCCGACCACGGCCGGCACCTCCTCGGTGACGATCAAGGCCACCGACGGGTCGGGCTACTCGGGCACGGCCTCGTTCACCTGGACCACTTCCAACACGGTGTCGGTCGCCAACCCGGGCAGCCAGTCGTCGATCACCGGCTCGGCCATCAGCGCGGTCACGAACTCGGCCACCGACTCCCAGTCCGGGGCCACCCTCACCTGGTCGGCCACCGGCCTGCCCGCCGGGCTCTCGATCAACTCTTCGACCGGGACCATCACCGGCACGCCGACCACGGCCGGCACCTCCTCGGTGACGATCAAGGCCGCCGACGGATCCGGCTTCTCCGGTTCCACGGCGTTCACCTGGACCACCTCCAACACGGTGGCCGTCACCAATCCGGGCAACCAGTCCGACGTGTCGGGCACGCCCATCACCACCGTCGCCGCCGGCGCGAGTGACACCTCGTCGACGACCACGCTGACCTACTCGGCCACCGGCCTGCCCGCCGGGCTCTCGATCAACTCTTCGACCGGGACCATCACCGGCACGCCGACCACGGCCGGCACCCCCGCCGTCACCGTGACGGCCACCGACGGCTCGGGGTACTCGGCCAGCGCCTCGTTCACCTGGACCGTCACCAACGTCGTGGCCCTGCCGGCGACCGGATCCCAGTCCGACGTCTCCGGGACGCCCATCGCACCCCTCGGGTTGGCCGCCACCGACACGTCGTCGACGGCCACCGTCGTCTACTCGGCCACCGATCTGCCCCCCGGGCTCTCGATCGACTCGTCGACGGGGACGATCAGCGGGACGCCGACCGTGGCCAGCACCTACGCGGTGTCCGTCACGGCCGGCGACGGCTCCGGGTTCTCGGCGACGATCAGCTTCTCCTGGACAGTGACCAACACGCTCACGATGACAGACCCCGGCGACCAGTCGTCGACCTCGGGAGCCGCGATCGCCCCCCTGGCCGTTCCCACCTCTGACTCGGTGACGGACGCCGTGCTGTCGTTCACCGACTCGGGAACGCTGCCACCTGGACTGACCGTCGACCCGTCGGCAGGCACGATCTCGGGCGCGCCGACCACGGCCGGGACCTACGAGGTGACGATCACCGCTACCGACAACTCGGGCTTCTCGGCGGAGGTCTCATTCTCCTGGACCGTGACCAACATGGTGACCGTCGCCAACCCGGGAGCCCAGTCGGGCGTCTCCGGTGCCACGATCACTCCGTTCACGGTCGGCGCCGACGACTCGTCGTCGACGGCCATCCTCGCCTTCGGGGCGACGGGGCTCCCACCCGGTGTCTCGATCGACCCGTCCACCGGCACGGTCTCGGGCGCACCGACGACCGCCGGGAGCTATGCGGTGACCGTCACGGCCTCCGACGGGGCCGGGTTCAGTGGCACCACGTCGTTCTCCTGGACCGTTACCAACACGGTGACGGTGGTCAACCCGGGGAACCAGTCGGGAGCCTCGGGCACGGCCGTCACGCCGGTCGACGTCACCGCCACCGACTCGTCGTCCACGGCCACGCTGACCTACGCCGCCACGGGCCTGCCGTCCGGCCTCTCCATCGACCCGACGACCGGCGTCATCTCCGGCACCCCCGCCATCGGGGGGACCTACCCGGTGACGGTCACCGCCACCGACGGCGCCCTGTCGAGCGACTCGGCCACGTTCACCTGGTCGGTGGGCGACACCGTGACGGTCACCGGTCCCGGTGACCAGACCAGCCGCGTCGGGATCTCGATCATCCCGGTGACGGAGTCGGCCACGGACACCTCGAGTGTGGCCGGCCTGACCTGGTCCGCCACCGGCCTCCCGCCCGGCCTGTCCGTCTCCCCCACCACCGGGACGATCTCCGGCGCCACCCTCCACTCGGGCATCTACGGCGTGACCGTCACCGTCACCGACAGTGCCGGATTCCAGGCGTCCACCGGCTTCACGTGGACCACCGTGGGCGCTGCGGTGAGCTCGGTCACCAAGGTCAGTGGGCCCGGCGCGGGCGGCGAGAAGGTGATCATCGCCGGGACCGACTTCACCGAGGTCAGCTCCGTGACGTTCGGCTCGGTTCCGGCCGCCAGCTTCACCGTCAACAAGGGCGGCACCAAGATCACGGCCTACACCCCGGTCGAGGCGGCCGGCACGGTCGACGTCATCGTCACGACCCCGCAAGGACCGTCCCTGCCGTCCACGGGGGCCCAGTACACCTTCCTCGGCCCGGTCGTGACCGCGCTCAGCCGTCACTCCACGCTGATCACCGGGGGGACCAAGGTGGTCATCACCGGGACCGACTTCCAGGGCACCACCGCGGTGCACTTCGGCAGCGTCGATGCCACCAGCTTCACCGTCAACAAGGCGGGCACGAAGATCACCACCTACAGCCCTGCCGAGCCGGCGGGCCAGGTCGACGTGACCGTCACCACGCCGGGGGGAACGAGCCCCACATCCAGCGCCGACCAGTACATCTTCTCGTAGGAGAACGGCCGCCCCCGGGCGGCCGTGCAGTACCACCGCCACCACCGGACGCCCGCAGGGCGCCGCGCACATGAGGAGGGGCCCGATGGCTCGACCGAACAATTCCGAGACCGACCGGGGCCTTCGCCTGCGCCGGTCGACAGGCTGTGCCCTCGCCGCGTCCCTGGTGGCCGGCATGCTGAGCACGGTGGCCCTGGTGGCCGCCACCCCCGGCGTGGCCTCGGCCACGACCACGGCGGTGGCCGCCTCGTGGAGCTCCACGCCGAACACCACGGGCTTCGTGACGGCCACCCCGCCGGCGGGCACGGTGTCGGCGACCGTGACCCTGAGCGGTGGCGGCGGTGGCGGCGGCGGTTCGAACAACTCGTCGTCGTCGGGCGGGGCCGGCGGCAAGGTGAGCGGCACGTTCGCCCTCACCCACACGACCGGTGAGGTCGCCGTCCAGCTCGGTGGCGGTGGCGGTGGCGGCAACAACTGCAACTCCTCGCTCTCCAGCTGCACGGCCGGCGGATCGACCGGCGGCTCCGGCTACGAGGCCGGGGGCAACGGCGGCCAGTCGTCGTCCGAGTCGGCCTCGGTCCAGGGGGCGGCGTCGGGTGGCGCCGGGGGCGGCGCCACGGGGCTGTTCCTCGGGACGGGCTCCAGCGGCACGCTGGTCGCCGTCGGCGGTGGCGGTGGCGGCGGCGGCGGCTCCCACGGCTGTGACGGGAACTCGAGCGCCGGCGGGACCGGAGGTGCCGGTGAGTCGGGCGGGAGCGGCGCCAGCAGCGCCGGTGCCGGCGGTGGCACCAGCGGCGACAGCCAGGGCGGCGGCAGCGGCGGGACGGCCGGGGGCACCCCGGCCGCCGGGTCGGCGAGCTCGGCCCACAACGGCGGCAACGAGGGGACCACGTCGGCCGGTGGCGGCGGTGCCGGCGCCGGCGGGGGCGGGGGCAACGGGTCCCAGGACTACTGCACCACGGGCAACGACAGTGCCGGCGGTGGCGGGGGCGGTGGCTCGGTCGCCAAGTCCCCCTACGACACCAGCGTCACCTACGCGGCCGGCTCGGCGGGCGGCGGCACGAGCGGTGCCGGCACGGCCGGCTCCATCACCCTGACCTGGAACGTCGACCAGCTCTCGGTCACCAACCCGGGGACCCAGTCGAACGTCTCGGGCTCGGCCGTCTCCTCGCTGACCATCGCCGCACCCCACGACACCACGGGCGGCAACTCGGTCACCTTCGCGGCCTCCGGCCTGCCCGCCGGGCTGTCGATCAACCCCTCGTCCGGGGCCGTCACCGGCACACCGACCGCGGCGTGCGCCTGCTCGGTGACCGTCACGGCCACCGACTCCGAAGCCCTGTCGGCCTCGACCTCGTTCACCTGGAACGTCTCCAACACGGTGGCGGTCGCCAACCCGGGCAGCCAGTCGTCGACCACCGGCTCGGCCATCAGCGGCCTGGCCGCCTCGGCCACCGACTCCCAGTCCGGGGCCACCCTCACCTGGTCGGCCACCGGCCTGCCCGCCGGGCTCTCGATCAACTCCTCCACCGGAACGATCACCGGCACGCCGACCACGGCCGGCACCTCCTCGGTGACGATCAAGGCCACCGACGGGTCGGGCTACTCGGGCACGGCCTCGTTCACCTGGACCACTTCCAACACGGTGTCGGTCGCCAACCCGGGCAGCCAGTCGTCGATCACCGGCTCGGCCATCAGCGCGGTCACGAACTCGGCCACCGACTCCCAGTCCGGGGCCACCCTCACCTGGTCGGCCACCGGCCTGCCCGCCGGGCTGTCGATCAACTCCTCGACCGGGACCATCACCGGCACGCCGACCACGGCCGGCACGTCCTCGGTGACGATCAAGGCCACCGACGGGTCGGGCTCCTCGGGCACGGCCTCGTTCACCTGGACCACCTCCAACACGGTGGCCGTCGCCAATCCGGGCAACCAGTCCTCGTCCACCGGCTCGGCCATCAGCGCGGTCACGAACTCGGCCACCGACTCGGGGTCCGGGGCCACCCTCACCTGGTCGGCCACCGGCCTGCCCGCCGGGCTCTCGATCAACTCCTCGACCGGGACCATCACCGGCACGCCGACCACGGCCGGCACGTCCTCGGTGACCCTCGAGGCCACCGACGGATCCGGCTTCTCCGGTTCCACGACGTTCACCTGGACCATCTCCAACACGGTGGCCGTCGCCAATCCCGGCAACCAGTCGGCCGTGTCCGGGACCGCCATCAGCGGCCTGGCCGCCTCGGCCACCGACTCCCAGTCCGGGGCCACCCTCACCTGGTCGGCCACCGGCCTGCCCGCCGGGCTCTCGATCAACTCCTCGACCGGGACCATCACCGGCACGCCGACCACGGCCGGCACCTCCTCGGTGACGCTGACGGCCACCGACGGCTCGGGCCAGTCGGGTGCGACGTCGTTCACCTGGACCGTCACCAATACCGTGAGCGTCGCCGGACTGGGTGCCCAGTCGGACGTGTCCGGATCCGCCATCGCCCCGCTGGGCGACTCGGCGACCGACTCCGGGACCGGTGAGACCTTCACCTGGTCGGCCACCGGGCTCCCGACCGGCCTGTCCATCGACCCGTCGTCGGGCACCATCACGGGCACGCCGACCGCCGGGGGAACGTCGTCGGTGACCGTTGTCGCCACCGACGGTTCCGGCTTCGCCGGGTCGTCCTCGTTCTCCTGGACCGTCACCGACGTCGTGAGCGTTGCCGACCCCGGAACGCAGCTGGACACGTCGGGCACGGCCATCACGCCGCTCGGCTCCTCGGCCACCGACTCCGGGACCGGTGAGACCTTCACCTGGTCGGCCTCCGGGCTCCCGACCGGCCTGTCCATCGACCCGTCGTCGGGCGCCATCTCGGGCACGCCGACCACCGGAGGCGCCTACGCACCTGTGGTGACGGCCACCGATGCCGCCGGGTACTCGGGCTCCACGACGTTCACGTGGACGGTGGCAAACACCGTGTCCGTGGCGAATCCGGGCACCCAGTCCGACGTCTCCGGCGCGGCCATCACCCCGCTCGCCTCGTCGGCGTCCGATTCGTCGTCGGCCTCCGTCCTGACCTTCGCGGCCACGGGCCTGCCCTCCGGCCTGTCGATCGATCCGACGACCGGGGTGGTCTCGGGCACGCCGACCACGGCCGGGACGTCCTCGGTGACGCTCACGGCCACCGACGGCGCCGGATACTCGGGCTCGGCCACGTTCACCTGGACGGTGACGGACACCGTGGCGGTGACCGACCCGGGTGACCAGACCTCGCCCTCCGGCACGACCATCACACCGCTGGCCTCCTCGGCCGCCGACTCGGCGTCCGGTGCGACGCTGACCTGGTCGGCCACCGGGCTCCCGGCCGGCCTGTCCATCGACCCGTCGTCGGGCACCATCACGGGCACCCCGACGGTGGCGGGCACGTCCTCGGTCACCCTGACGGCCACCGACGGCTCGGGCTACTCCGGGTCGGCCACCTTCTCGTGGTCGATCACCAACACCCTGACCGTCACCTCGCCGGGCGACCAGTCCGACGTCTCGGGCACGGCCATCGCGCCGCTGGCCTCCTCGGCCGCCGACTCGGCGTCCGGTGCGACGCTCACCTGGTCGGCCACCGGGCTCCCGGCCGGCCTGTCCATCGACCCGTCGTCGGGCACCATCACGGGCACTCCGGCCTCCGGGGGCACCTTGTCGGTGACCATCACGGCCACCGACGACTCGGGCTCGTCCAGCTCGGCCACCTTCACCTGGACGGTGACCGACACCGTCTCGGTGGCCAACCCGAGCGCCCAGGACGACGTCTCGGGTGCGGCCATCGCGCCGCTGGCCTCCTCGGCCACCGACTCGGCGTCCGGTGCCACGCTGACCTGGTCGGCCACCGGACTGCCCGACGGACTGTCCATCGACCCGTCATCGGGCACCATCAGCGGCGCGCCGGCGACGGCGGGCACCTCCTCGGTCACCCTGACGGCCACCGACGGTGCCGGCTACTCGGGATCGGTCTCCTTCACCTGGACGGTGACCGACACCGTGACCGTCGCCTCGCCGGGTGACCAGACCGACGCCTCCGGCACCGCCATCACGCCGGTGGTCTCCTCGGCCACCGACAGCGGATCGGGCCAGACCCTCACCTGGTCGGCCACCGGACTCCCGGCCGGCCTGTCCATCGATCCGTCGTCGGGCACCATCACGGGCACGCCGACCTCCGGGGGCACGTCCTCGGTCGCCGTCACAGCCACCGACGGCTCGGGCTACTCCGGCTCGGTCACCTTCACCTGGACAGTGACCGACTCCCTGACCGTCGCGTCGCCGGGCGACCAGTCCGACGTCTCGGGTGCGGCCATCGCGCCGCTGGCCTCCTCGGCCACCGACAGCGGGTCGGGCCAGACCTTCACCTGGTCGGCCACCGGGCTCCCGGCCGGCCTGTCCATCGACCCGTCGTCGGGCACCATCACGGGCACCCCGACGGTGGCGGGCACGTCCTCGGTCACCCTGACGGCCACCGACGGCTCGGGCTACTCCGGGTCGGCCACCTTCTCGTGGTCGATCACCAACACCCTGACCGTCACCTCGCCGGGCGACCAGTCCGACGTCTCGGGCACGGCCATCGCGCCGCTGGCCTCCTCGGCCGCCGACTCGGCGTCCGGTGCGACGCTCACCTGGTCGGCCACCGGGCTCCCGGCCGGCCTGTCCATCGACCCGTCGTCGGGCACCATCACGGGCACTCCGGCCTCCGGGGGCACCTCGTCGGTGACCATCACGGCCACCGACGACTCGGGCTCGTCCAGCTCGGCCACCTTCACCTGGACGGTGACCGACACCGTCTCGGTGGCCAACCCGAGCGCCCAGGACGACGTCTCGGGTGCGGCCATCGCGCCGCTGGCCTCCTCGGCCACCGACTCGGCGTCCGGTGCGACGCTCACCTGGTCGGCCACCGGGCTCCCGGCCGGCCTGTCCATCGACCCGTCGTCGGGCACCATCAGCGGCGCGCCGGCGACGGCGGGCACCTCCTCGGTCACCCTGACGGCCACCGACGGTGCCGGCTACTCGGGATCGGTCTCCTTCACCTGGACGGTGACCGACACCGTGACCGTCGCCTCGCCGGGTGACCAGACGGCCCACGTGGGGACGGCGGTGACAGCGCTCCCCGTCGCGGCGACCGACTCGTCGCCCACCGCCACCCTCACGTTCTCGGCCACGGGACTTCCGGCGGGGCTCTCCATCGCCCCGACCACCGGCACCATCACCGGCACCCCGACCCGCTCCGGAGTGGCGTCGGTCACCGTCACGGCGACCGACGGATCCGGCTTCTCCGGTCAGTCCACCTTCACCTGGACGGTGGTGGGCCCGGTGATCACCTCGGTCGGTCCCGCCACCGGGCCCGCCTCGGGCGGCACCAAGGTCACCATCGTGGGCACCGGGCTCGTGGCACCGAGTTCGGTGGACTTCGGTGGCGTCCCCGCCACCGGCGTCAAGGCCAACGCCAAGGGGACGAAGGTCACCGTCCTGGCGCCGGCCCATGGGGCGGGCACCGTCGACGTCGTGGTGACCACGGCGGCCGGTCCCACGCTGACCGGCCCCTCGGACCAGTTCACGTACTCCCCGCCCACCGTCAGCTCGCTGTCGGTGACCTCGGGACCGGCCTCGGGCGGCACCAAGGTCACCATCGTGGGCACCGGGCTCGTCGCACCGAGTTCGGTGGACTTCGGTGGCGTCCCCGCCACCGGCGTCAAGGCCAACGCCAAGGGGACGAAGGTCACCGTCCTGGCGCCGGCCCATGGGGCGGGCACCGTCGACGTCGTGGTGACCACGGCGGCCGGTCCCACGCTCACCGGCCCCTCGGACCAGTTCACGTACTCCCCGCCCACCGTCAGCTCGCTGTCGGTGACCTCGGGACCGGCCTCGGGCGGCACCAAGGTCACCATCGTGGGCTCGGGCCTGAGCGGGGCGACCTCGGTCTCCTTCGGGACGGTGGCCGCCGCGAGCTTCAAGGCCAACGCCAAGGGGACCGAGATCACCGTCGAGGCCCCGCCCGGGGCCGCGGGCCCGGTCGACGTGACCGTCACCACGCCCGAGGGGACGTCGGCCACCGGCGCCGGCGACCGCTACACCTACAGCTGATGCGGGCGACCGGGCGGGTCGGCGCGGGCCAGGTGCGCCGCGCTGATCCGCCCGGGCGGCACCGCCCGCCGGGCGAGTACCGTGCCCCGAGGGGGCTCAGACGTCGAAGCTGACGATGCCCCGGATGTTGGTGCCGGCGGCCAGGTCGTCGTAGCCGTCCTGGACCTGGTCGAGCGAGTACTCCCGGGTGATCAGGTCGTCGATCTCCAGCATGCCGGCCTCGTAGAGCCGGAGCAGGTTGGGGATCTGGACCCGCGGGCTCACCGAGCCGAAGACCGTGCCCAGCAGCGCCTGGTTGAACATGGCGAAGTTGAACAGGTTGAGGTCGACCTGGTTCTGGTTGAACGGGGCGATGGCCGTGGTGACCACCCGGCCGTCCTTGGAGGCCAGGGCCATGGCCGGTGCCACGAGGTCCCCGGTCAGCACACCCGGGGTGAGGATGACGACGTCGGCCATGCGACCCTCGGTGAGGTCGGGCAGCATCAGGTTGGCCTCGAGCATCGAGGCGGCCGTGTGGGTGGCGCCGATCTTCGTGGCCTTCTCGAGCTTGAAGGGCACCGGGTCCACGGCGACGATCTGACGGGCGCCGGCCAGGCGGGCGCCCTGCAGCGCCCCGGAGCCGACGCCCCCGCAGCCGACGACGACGACGGTCTCGCCCGGCCGCACCTTCGCCCGGTCGACGGCCGAGCCGAACCCGGTGGAGATCCCGCAGCTGATGAGTGCCGCGGCCTTGAGCGAGGCGGTCGGGTCGATCTTCACCAACGACGCCTCGTTGACCACCATGTGGTCGGCGAAGGTCCCGAGCTGGGTCATCCGGTTGAGGTTGGCCTCCCCCAGGTGGTGCCGCCAGGTCATGTCCCCCATCATCGGGCCGGCGAGGGTGAACATGCCCAGGTCGCACAAGTGCTGGCGTCCCGAGGCGCACCAGAAGCAGGTGCCGCAGGCCGGCATGAACGCGGCAGCCACGTGGTCCCCCACCGCCACCGTCTCGACGCCCTCGCCCACTTCGACCACGACGCCGGCGCCCTCGTGGCCGCCGATGCACGGGAAGAGGGAGTCCACGCCGAAGACCGCCAGGACGTCGGGGTCGACGCTGATGTCCCCACTGCGGAGGTGCTCGTCGGAGTGGCACATCCCGGCGAAGGCCATCTCGACCGTCACCTCGTGGGCGTGCGGAGCGTCGATCTCGATCTCCTCGGTCTTCCAGGGCTCGTGGAGCCCGGAACAGACGGCGGCACGGATCTTCATGTGGTCCTCCCCTTCGACGGCACCCCGCGGCGCCGTTCGTCGAGGGACCAGCATCGCGCCGCCCGGTCGGTCCCGTCGACCTGTCGACCCCGGTCCTAGCCGGCGAAGCCCGTGGCCAGGAGCCGGAACGCCCGGTCCACCTCGGCCACGAGGTCGCCCCCCTCGCCGCGGGCCCAGCAGGCGAACGCGGCCATGGCCGCACCCAGCGCCGCCCGGGCCACCGTCTGGGGGCCGAGGTCCCCGGGCGAACCGCCGAGGCGCGACGCGGCGAAGGCGGCCACCACGTCGCACCACTCCTCGTAGCGGACGGCGGAGTGCGCCACCAGGTCCGGGACCGTGCCGATGAGCACCATCCGGATCCGCAGCTCGTCGAGCTCGCCGGCCCCGAAGCGGTTGGTGGCCATGACCGACCGCCGCAGGACGTCCATCAGGGGGTCGTCGGCCGGGGCCTCGGTCAGACTGTCGCGCAGGCGGACGAGCTCGATGTCGAACTCCCCCCACACGACGTCGGGCTTGGACTCGTAGTAGCGGAAGAACGTGCGGCGCGAGATCCCCACCGCGGCGGCGATGTCGTCTACGGTCGTCTCGTCGTACCCCCGGCGGGCGAAGAGGTCGAGCGCGGCGCGGGCCACGTCCCGGCGGGTCGTGGCCGCCGGACGGCCCCGCGTCGCCCCGTCCCCCGTCGTCATCGGCCCCGCCCGGTCGTCACGCTTCCATTTTGGCATCCGGTGCACTAAATTGCACCCACCGACCCGCCCCGGCCCTGCGCCGGCCGATCACCGGAGGATCCATGACCGTCACGACGAACGAGGAGAGCACCACCGCCGGCCCCGCCGAGGAGGCCCCGACGACCGCCGGCCCGCCCGCCGAGGCTCTGGTCGAGAGCGACCTGCTCGTCGAGGACGTCTCCATCGACGGGATGTGCGGCGTCTACTAGGTCGACGCCCGCACCCCCCGACGCCCCGGAACCGACCCGACATGCCTCCCGTCACCCCGCCGCCGACCGGCGCGCCATTCGACCCCTCGCGGCCCTACGCGCTCCACCCCCAGGTGGCGCTGCGACCCGAGTCGTTCGGCGCCCTGGCCTACCACTTCGGGACCCGACGGCTGTCGTTCCTGAAGAGCCGCACGCTGCTGGCCGTCGTCGAATCACTGGCCGACCAACCCTCGGGCCTCGAGGCCTGCCGGGCCGCCGGTGTGGCCCCCGAGGAGCTGGGCACCTACGAGCGGGCGCTGGCCACCCTGGCCGACTCGGGCATGATCTGCGAGCGCGTGGCGTGACCGCCCTCGCCCCCCGGCCGGGGACACGACTGGTCGACCGGTTCGAGCAGGGCCTCGACGCCCCCATCTGCCTGACCTGGGAGCTCACCTACGCCTGCAACCTGGCCTGCGTCCACTGCCTGTCCAGCTCGGGCCGGCGCGACCCCCGTGAGCTCTCGACCGCGGAGTGCCGGGCCCTCATCGACGAGTTCGAGCGGATGCAGATCTTCTACGTCAACATCGGGGGTGGCGAACCGACCATCCGGTCCGACTTCTGGGAGCTCGTCGACTACGCCACCGCGCACCACGTGGGCGTGAAGTTCTCGACCAACGGATCGCGGATCACCGAGCAGGTGGCCGCCCGCCTGGCGGCCAGCGACTACGTCGACGTCCAGATCTCGCTCGACGGGGCCACCGCCGACGTCAACGACGCCGTGCGGGGCGAAGGCTCCTTCGCCACCGCGGTGACGGCCATGGAGCGACTGCGCGCCGCCGGCTTCGCCGGCTTCAAGCTCTCGGTGGTCGTCACCCGCCACAATGCGGGCCAGCTCGACGCCTTCAAGGCCATCGCCGACCACTACGGGGCCCAGCTCCGGCTCACCCGGCTCCGTCCGTCCGGCCGCGGCGCCGACGTGTGGGACGAACTGCACCCGACGGCCGACCAGCAGCGTCAGCTCTACGACTGGCTCGTCCTCCGGGGCGAGGAGGTGCTGACCGGCGACTCCTTCTTCCATCTGGCCGGCTACGGCGACGCCCTGCCCGGCCTCAACCTGTGCGGCGCGGGCCGGGTGGTCTGCCTGGTGGACCCGGTGGGCGACGTCTACGCCTGCCCGTTCGCCATCCACGACGAGTTCCTGGCCGGCAACGTCCGCGACCCCGGGGGGTTCACCTCGGTGTGGCGGGAGTCCGAGCTGTTCCGCGAGCTGCGCGAGCCCCAGAGCGCCGGCGCCTGTAGCTCCTGCGGTCACTACGACGCCTGCCGGGGCGGGTGCATGGCGGCCAAGTTCTTCACCGGCCTCCCGCTGGACGGACCCGACCCCGAGTGCGTCCTCGGGCACGGCGAGCACGCGCTCGATGCCCGGTCCGGCGCCGAGGCACCCCGTCCCTCCCCCGACCACTCGGCCCGTCCCCGCAAGGTTCCGGTGACCGTGCGGGCGTCGCGTCCCTCGGTGGTCACCCCGGAACGCCGGCCGGACCGCAGCTGTGACGAACACCCGCTGGCCGGGTTCGCGCCCGGACCCGGCCCGGCGCACCGGTGACCGACCTCACCGGTCCGATCGTCCTCGGCGGGGCCACCGCACCGTCGCGGGTGGTGTTCGGCCCCCATGAGACGAACCTCGGCCAGGGGCGGGCCATCGGTGCCCGCCACGTCGCCTACTACGCGGCCCGCGCCGCCGGCGGTGCCGGCGTCATCGTGACCGAGACCGCCTCGGTGCACCCCTCGGACTGGCCCTACGAGCGCGCCCCGCTGGCCTCGGCCTGCCCACCCGGCTGGGCGGCCGTGGCCGACGCCTGCCGGCCGCACGGCACCCTCGTGCTCGCCGGACTCGGGCACGCGGGAGGCCAGGGATCGAGCGCCTTCTCGCAGTCCGTCCTGTGGGCCCCGTCCCCGGTCGCCGACGTGGTCAGCCGGGAGCTGCCGATGGCCATGGGCCGGCCCGAGCTCGACGCCCTGATCGAAGGGTTCGCCACCTCGGCCGGTGCGGCCGTCGACGCCGGGCTCGACGGGGTGGAGGTGGACGCCGGACCGGTGTCCGTGCTGCGCCAGTTCCACTCCGGGCTGACCAACCAGCGCGACGACGCCTGCGGCGAGGACCGGCTGCTGCTCACGGGTAAGGTGCTGGCCGCGGTACGGGACGCCGTCGGGCCCGACCGCCTCGTCGCCCTGCGGCTCTCGTGCGACGAGCTGGCCCCGTGGGCCGGCGTGACCCCGGAGCAGGCGGCCGACCAGGTCGCCGCCCTGGCCGGGGAGATCGACCTCCTGACCGTGGTGCGCGGCGGCCCGTACTCGGTCACCGCCTACCGGCCCGACGCCCACACCCCGGCCGGGTTCAACCTGGCGCTGTGTGCGACGATGCGCCGGGCCGCCGCCGGCCGGGTGCCCGTCGTCCTCCAGGGCAGCGTCGTCGATCCGGCCATGGCCGCCGCCGCGTTGGGCGACGGCACGGCCGACCTGGTCGAGATGACCCGGGCCCTCATCGCCGACCCCCGGCTGGTGGCCAAGGTCCGGTCCGGGGCGCCGGGCACCGTACGCCCCTGCATCCTGTGCAACCAGGCCTGCCGGGTGCGCGACAACCGGAACCCGCTGGTCAGCTGCATCGGCGAGCCCCGCTCGGGACACGAGACGGTCGACGTCGACCCCGAGGCACCACCGGGCGGTGACCCCGGACCGACCGTCGATGTGCTGGTCGTGGGGGCCGGGCCGGCCGGCCTCGAATGCGCGCGCGTGGCCGCCCTCCGGGGTCACCGGGTGCGGGTGGCCGAGCGGACGGCACAGCCCGGGGGTGCCCTGCGGGCCGCGGCCGTCGGCCCGGGCCGCGAGCGCCTGGCCGGCCTGACCGACTGGCTGGCGGGCGAGTGCGCCCGGCTCGGCGTGGCCATCGACACCGGCGTCGAGGTGACGGCCGACGGCCTCGACGCCGCCCGGGCCGGGGGCACTGCGGTGATCCTGGCCACCGGTGGTCGTCCCACCCCGTACGCGGTGCCCGGTGACGGCTCGGTACCCGTGGTCGACGCCGCCGGGGCACTGGCCGATGGTCCGGACGCGCTCCCCGACGGGACCGTGGTGGTCCACGACACGGTGGGCGGCCCGGTGGGGGTGGGGGTGGCCGAGTGGCTCGCCGCGTCGGGGCGGGACGTGGCCCTGGTGACGCCCGACCCCATCGCCGGCACGCTGCTGTCACTGACCGGTGACCTGGCCGACGCCAACACCCGCCTCCAGCGGGCCGGGGTCCGGCGGGAGCTGCGGGCCCTGGTGCGCCGGCTGGCTGACGGTCGGGCCCACCTCGAGGACACCTGGACGGGTGCCACCCGGACGGTGGCGGCCGGCGTGGTCGTCGACTGCGGCCACCGCCTGCCCGACGAGGACCTCTACCTCGAGCGTCCCGGGACGCGGCGGGCCGGCGACTGCGTCGCCCCGCGCACCGTGCTCGAGGCCGTCCTCGAGGGCCGGCGCCTCGCCATCGAGCTCGACGGTCCGGCACCGGCCGGACGGATCCCGGCAACGACAGGAGCAACACCGTGACCACGATCGACCGCACCACCGGACGGCTGGCCGGCCGGGTGGCCCTGGTGACGGGCGCCGCCCGCGGCCAGGGCCGGAACCACGCCGTCCGGCTGGCCGCCGAGGGTGCCGACGTGATCGCCCTCGACGTCTGCGCCCAGGTGGAGTCGCTGGACTACGAGACCGCCGCCCCCGCGGATCTGGCCACCACCGCCCGGTTGGTCGCCGAGCTCGGTGGCCGGATCACCACGGCGTCGGTCGACGTGCGCGACGCCGACGGCATGGCGGCCGCGGTGGCCGAGGGGGTGGCCGAACTCGGCCGCCTCGACGTGGTCGTGGCCAACGCCGGCGTGTGCGCGGTCCGACGGTGGGACGAGGTGGCACCGGCCCAGTGGGACACGGTCGTCGGCGTCAACCTGACGGGCGTGTGGAACACGTGCACCGCCGCGCTCCCCCACCTCCTCGAGGCGGGTGGCGGTTCCATGATCCTGGTCAGCTCCACGGCCGGGCTCAAGGGCCAGCCCTACCTGACCGCCTACGTGGCCTCCAAGCACGGAGTGGTGGGCATCATGCGCAGTCTGGCCAACGAGCTGGCCTCGCGACACATCCGGGTCAACTCCCTCCACCCCACCGGGGTCGACACCCCCATGCTCAACGCCATGGGTGGCCTGACCGAGCGCATCGGCGAGGACCACGGCATCGGCGCCCTGTTCCTCAATTCGCTGCCGGTCGACCTGGTCCGCTCCGACGACGTGTCCGACGCCGTCGTGTTCCTGGCCTCCGACGACGCCCGCTACGTGACGGGCCTGACCATGACGGTCGACGCCGGGGCATCGGCCCGGTGAGCGCGTCGTGAGTGCCGGCGGCCGCTACCGGCACCTGTTCAGCCCGCTGCGCATCGGCCCGGTGACGGTGGACAACCGGATCGTCTTCTCGGCCCACCTCACCAACTACGCCACCGACGGCCTGCCGACCGAGCAGCACGCCGCCTACTACGCGGCCCGAGCCGCGGGCGGGGCGGGACTCATCGTCACCGAGGAGCACTCGACCCATCCGACCGACTGGCCCTACGAGAAGCTCATCCACGGCTTCCACCCCGAGGTGGTCGACGGCTACCGTCGCATCACCGACGCGGTCCACGCCCACGGCACACCGATCCTGGCCCAGATCAACCACAACGGCGGCCAAGCCTCCTCGATGTACTCGCGACTCCCCGTCTGGGCACCGAGCCCCGTCCCCGACCCGCTCTTCCGCGAGGTACCGAAGGCGGTCGAGGCCCACGAGATCGCCGCCATCGTGGACGGCTACGCGACCGTCGCCGCCCACTGCACGGCCGGCGGGTTCGACGGGATCGAGCTCCAGTGCTCGCACTCGTCGATCGTGCGGGGCTTCCTGTCCCCGGCCACCAACCGCCGAACCGACGCCTACGGCGGGTCGCTGGCCAACCGGGCCCGGCTGCTCCTCGAGATCGTCGACGCCGTGCGCTCCACGATCGGGGTCGACCGGGCCCTCGGTGTCCGCATCTGCGGGGACGAGCTGATCGAGGGCGGCACCGGGATCGAGGACGCGGTGGCCGTGGCCCGCATGGTCGAGGCCTCCGGGCAGGTCGACTACATCAACACCTCGATCGGGGTGGCCACGGCCACGCTCTACATGATCGAGGCCAGCATGCAGGTCCCGCCCGGGTACGCCCTGTTCATCCCCAGCGCCATCCGGGCCGCCGTCGACCTCCCGGTGGTGGGGGTCGGGCGGTTCAAGGACCCGTTGCAGGCCGACCGGGCCCTGGCCGACGGCGTGTGCGACCTCGTCGGCGTGGTGCGGGGCCAGATCGCCGACCCGGACTTCGCCGCCAAGGCCCGCTCCGGGCACGGCACCGACATCCGCACCTGCCTGTCGTGCAACCAGGAGTGCGTGGGCCGGATGGGGCTCAACCGCTGGCTCGGCTGCATCGAGAACCCCCGCACCGGACGCGAGGCGGCCATCGTCCCGCGGCCCCGCCGGAGGCGACGGGTGGTCGTGGTGGGCGGCGGTCCCGGGGGCCTCCAGGCTGCGGTCACGGCGGCCGAGCGTGGTCACCACGTCGTCCTCTTCGAGCGCCACGACCGGCTCGGCGGCCAGGCGCACGTGGCCGCCACCGTGCCGAGCCGGGCCGAGTTCTTCGATATCGCCCGCAACCTCGTCGTGGCCGCCCGGCGCGAGGGCGTCGAGCTCCGCACCGGCACCGAGGCCACGGCCGCGGCGGTCCGGGCCGAGGCGCCCGACGCCGTCATCCTGGCCACCGGGGCCCGGCCGGCGCGCCCGTGGTGGGCCGGCGACGAGGAACGGGTCGTCGACGTGCGGGACGTGCTGGAGGGACGGGCCCACCCGTCGGGCCGGGTCGTCGTCGTCGACGAGCTGGGCTTCCACCAGGCCACCTCCGTGGCCGAGCTGCTGGCCGACCGGGGCTGCGAGGTCGAGATCGCCACCAACGGCATGGTCGTCGGCCAGGACCTGGGCATCACCCTCGACCTCGAGACGTGGAACGTGAAGGCCCACGCGCTGGGCATCGTCCAGAGCGTCGACCTGGTCCCGATGGACGTGTCCCGGGCCGACGACGACGGACCGCCGATCGCCCTGCAGCTGCAGCACCACCCCACCGGCGCCGACCAGGTGCGCCGGTGCGACTGGGTCGTCTGCGCCGTGCACCAGCAGCCCGAGGACGACCTGTGGCGGGCGCTCGACGGCGCCCCCTTCGAGGTCCACCGCGTCGGGGACTGCCTGGCCCCGCGCCGGGCCCACGCCGCGGTGATCGAGGGTCACCGTGTGGCGGTGGCCCTGTGAGCGCCGCCGGGACCGCCGCGGTGGCCGTGGTGGTGGCCCGTGACGGGCGCCTGCCGGTGGGCGCCGCCGAGGCGGTGGCCGAGGCCGGTGGTCACGTGGTCGTGATCGGCGACGGCGCCGAGGCGGCGGCACGCGCCCTGCCCGGGGTGGTCCGGGCGCAGTGGGCCGACACCGGCCCGGGGTTCCGCCCGGCCGCCCTGGCCCGCGCCCTGGCCCCGGTCGTCGCCCCGGCGACCCTCGTCGTCCTGCCCGCCTCGCCCGACGGGCGCGACCTGGCGCCCCGGCTGGCCGCCGCCACCGACCGGCCGCTGCTGGCCCGGGCCATCGCGGCCGGGACGACGGACGTCGGCGCGCCCGGGGTGCGGGCCACCGCCACGCGCGTGGACGACCGGGTCCTGGTACCCGTGGAGGTGGTCGGCCCCGCGGTCGTGACCCTGGCCGTGGGCGGGCGGCCCCCGGGGCACGGCGCCCCCGGCGCGTCGCCGGGCGCACTGGTCGAGGAGCTGGCGCTCGCCCTCCCGGCGGACCATGGTCCGGGCGACCCCGAACTGGTCGCCCTGCTCGAGCCCGACCTCCACACCATGGACCTGGCCGACGCCACCCGGGTGGTGGCCGGGGGTGCGGGTCTCGTGGCCGGCCTCGACGACCGGGAGGCCACCGGCGTGTTCGGACTGCTCGCGACCGTGGCCGCCGCCCTCGGTGGCTCGGCCGGGGCGACCCGGGTGGCCACCGATGCCGGGTGGACCGGCTACGAGCGCCAGATCGGCACCACCGGGGTGACCGTCGACCCGGACCTGTACGTGGCGCTCGGGGTGTCGGGCGCCGCCCAGCACACCGGCGGCCTGGGCGCTCCCCGCCACGTGGTGAGCGTCAACACCGACCCGTCGTGCCCGATGACGGCCATGGCCGACCTGGGTCTGGTCTGCGACGCCCGGGCGCTGCTGGTCGAGCTCGCCCACCGCCTGGATGTGGAGGCGGGCCCCGGCGCCATGGCGGGGGTGGGCGATGCCTGAGGTGGCCACGTTCGACGCCGTCGTCGTGGGGGCCGGTCCGGCGGGGTCGGCGGCCGCCCTGGCCCTGGCCCGGGCCGGGCGGTCGGTGGTGCTGGTCGAGCGGGGGCCCTTCCCGGGATCGAAGAACGTCTACGGCGGCGTCGTCTACGGCCGGGTCCTCGACCGCATCGTGCCGCAGTGGTGGGAGGAGGTGCCGGTCGAGCGCTGGGTGGTGCGCCGGTCGACGGTCATGATGACCGGCACCCAGTCGCTGTCCGTCGACTTCCGCACCGACGCCTGGGGCGAGGCCCCCTACAACGGGATGACGACGCTGCGCTCACACTTCGACGCGTGGTTGGCCGGCAAGGCCACCGCGGCGGGGGCCCGCCTGCTCACCTCCACGGTGGCCACCGGGCTGGTGCGGGACGGGGCCGGCCGGGTGGTGGGCGTCCGCACCGACCGCGACGGGGCCGAGCTCCACGCCCCGGTCGTGATCGCCTGTGACGGGGTCAACTCGTTCCTGGCCAAGGAGGCGGGCCTGTTGCCCCGGGCCGAGGCCTCCCACCACACGCTCGGGGTCAAGGAGGTCCTCGACCTCCCACCCGGCGCGATCAACGAACGGTTCTCGGTGCAGGACCACGAGGGTGTGGACATGGAGATCCTGGGCTGCACCCGGGACATCCCCGGTGGCGGGTTCCTGTACACCAATGCCGGGTCGGTCAGCATCGGCGTCGTGCTCTCGCTTCCCCAGCTGGCCGACTCCGGCGTGCGCCCCGAAGAGCTGGTGGCCGACCTGAAGGCCCACCCGACCATCGCCCCGTTGCTGCGGGGGTCCACGCTGCGCGAGTACGCGGCCCACCTCATCCCCGAGGGCGGCTACGACACGATGCCGCCGCTGGCCGCCGACGGGCTGCTGATCGCCGGCGACGCCGGCGCCATGACGCTGGCCGCCGGCCTGTGGCTCGAAGGCGTGAACTTCGCCATCGGGTCGGGACACGCCGCCGGCCGGGCGGCCGACCGGGCGCTGTCGGCCGGGGACTGCTCGGCCCTGGGCCTCGCCTCCTACCGGGCCGACCTCGAGTCCCAGTTCGTCCTGGCCGACCACAAGCGGCTGCGCAAGGCGCCGTCGCTCGTGCTCTCCGACCGGGTCCAGCAGCGCTACCCCGGCCTGCTGTGCGACCTGGCCGAAGGGATGTTCACCGTGACCAACCCGACGCCCAAGGCCGGCGGGCTGAAGGTCACCCGGGCGGCCGCGGCCCGTCACGGGGTGAGCCTGCGCCAGCTGGCCGGCGACACCCTGCGGGGCCTCAGGATCTTCGGATGAGCACGCCCCCGCCGCACCGCGGCCGCTGGACCGGCATCTCCTTCGCGGAGCGCATGGCCACCGTCGACTTCCGCGTCGGCGCCCGGGCCCACATCGTCGTCGACCCTGACATCTGCCGGTCGTGCACCACCAAGGCCTGCGTCACCGCCTGCCCGGCCAACCTGTTCGCGCCGACCGCCGACGGCGGCATCCTCTTCAATTACGAGGAGTGCTTCGAGTGCGGGACCTGCTACATGGTCTGCAACTCCGAGGGCGCGCTCACCTGGACCTACCCTGACGGCGGCCACGGCGTCGTCTTCCACCACGGATGACCGCACCGACCGTGACCCCGGACCCCACCGTCGCCGGCCCCGACGGGGGCGACGGCCCGCTGGTGGTGGCCTGCCTCCGCATCGTCGACCTCCGCCCCGGGGTGGACCCGCTCGACGGCACCGTCAGCCGGGACCGATGGGGCGTGGGCCTGTCACCGGCCGACGCCGCCGCGCTCGAGCACGCCCTCCGGGTGGCGTCGGCGTGGGACGGCCGGGTGGTGGCGGTCTGCGTCGGTCCCCGATCCGTCGAGCCCGTGCTGCGCGAGGTGGCCGCCCTCGGGGTGGCCGTCGTCCGGGTTCCCGCGCCCGACGAGGGCGACGCCCACCGCTACGTCGGCGAACTGGCCGACGACGAGCGCGCCCTGGCCCGCGCCCTGCTCGCCGCCGTCGAGCCCTTCGGCCGCCCCGACCTCGTGCTGTGCGGCGACCGGTCGGCCGACCGCGGCACCGGCGCGCTGCCCGCCTATGTGGCCCATGAGCTGGATGCCGCCCAGGCCCTCGGCCTGGTGGCCGTCGACGCGCCGGGACCGGGCGTGCTGTCGGTCGAGCGGCGGCTCGACGGCGGGTGGCGGGAGCGCCTGCGGGTGGGCCTGCCCGCCGTGTGCTCGGTGGAGGCGGCCGGCGTGCGCCTGCGCCGGGCGTCGCTCGCCGGGGCGCTGGCCGTGGACGGCGTGCCCACCCCGGTCGACCACCCGCACGAGGCGGCGCCGGCCGGGGGCACCGGCGCCGGGGCACTCCACCTCGGCCCGACCCGGCCGTACTCGCCGCGCACCCACGTGCTGCCCGCCCCCGGTGGCGACGACCCCCGGCTGCGGCTGCTGGAGCTGACCGGCGCACTGGTGGCCCACGACCCGCCGACCGTGGTCCACCCCGTCGACGCCGCCGCGGCGGCGGACGTCCTGCTCGCCTTCCTCGCCCGCCACGGCTACCTCGACCTCCGACCCGACGGCCCCGCGGACGCCGCCCCGTGACCCGGCTGGCCGACGCCGCCTGGCCCGCCGTCGACGGCCTGGCCGCCGCCGGTGCCGTGCTCGTCGTCCCGGTCGGGGCGACCGAGCAGCACGGCCCCCACCTCCCCGTCACCACCGACACCGACATCGCCGTGGCCGTCGTCGAGGCCGCCGCCGCCCTGGATCCTCTCGTGGTCGTGGCCCCCGCCGTGGCCTACGGCTCGAGCGGCGAACACGACGGGTTCGCCGGCACCCTGTCGGTCGGCCAGCAGGCCACCGAATCCCTCCTGGTCGAGCTGGTCCGGTCGGCCGCCACCACGTTCGGGCACGTGGTGCTGGCCTGCACCCACGGCGGCAACGCCGGACCCCTCGGCCGGGCCGTCGGCCGGTTGGTGGCCGAGGGCCGACCGGTCACCGCCTGGTGGCCGCGCTGGCCGGGGGACCTGCACGCCGGCCGGACCGAGACGTCCCTGATGCTGGCCATCGCGCCCCAGCGGGTGCGACTCGACCGGGCCGGAGCCGGTGACCGGCGCACGGCCGACGTCCTGATGCCCCTGCTGCGCTCCGGGGGTGTACGTGCGGTCAGCGCCAACGGGGTGCTCGGCGACCCGGCCGGCGCCGGGGCCGACGAGGGGCGCGAGCTGATCCGGGCGGCGGCAGCCGACCTGGCCACCGTGGTCGCCGGCGTCCGCCGCCGACCCGTCGAGCGGGAGGCCGCACCATGAACCACAGCCAGCCCACCGGGGACCGGCGGGGTCCCGACCGCGTCGCCCTGGTCACCGGGGCGGCCCGGGGCATCGGGGCGGCTACCGTCCTCGGTCTGGCCGCGGCCGGTTGGTCGGTGGTGGCGGTCGACCGCTGCGCCGACGACCCCCGGGTCCCCTACCCGCTCGGCACCCGGGCCCAACTGGACGACGTCGTGCACCGCGCCACCGCGCTGCCCGGTCCACCGGCAGGTCGGGTGGTGGCCCGGGAGGCCGACACCACCGACGAGGCGGCACTCGGCGCCGCCGTGGACCTGGCCGAGGAGCGCTTCGGTGGGCTCGACGCCGTGGTGGCGGTGGCCGGCGTGATCGCCGGCGGGGTCCCGCTGTGGGAGATGCCCGCCGACCAGCTGTCCGCCGTTCTCGACATCGACCTGCTGGGTCCGATCGTCGCCGCCCGGGTCGGGATCCCGGCCCTGCTGCGGCGGCCGGCGCCCCGCGAGGGGCGGTACCTGGCCGTGGCCTCGGCCGCGGCCACCACCGGCCTGCCCAAGCTGGCCGCCTACGGCGCGGCCAAGGCCGGCGTCGCTGGCCTGGTGCGGGGGCTCGCCGCCGAGCTGGGCGGCACCGGGATCACCGCGAACGCCGTCTGTCCGGGCTCGACGGACACGGCCATGCTGGCCGAGAGCGCCCGCCTCTACGATCTCGAAGGCGCCGGGTCGTTCGCCACCCAGCAGCCCATCGGGCGCCTGCTGTCACCGGTCGAGGTGGCCGAGTCCCTGGTGTGGCTGGCCGGCGCCGGCCGCGGGGCCGTGACCGGCGCCGTCCTGGCCGTGGACGGCGGGCTGGCCCTGTGACCGGGGGCTGATGGCGGGGCTCCCCGACGGGTTCGGCCTGGCCCTCGACCCCTCCCTCGTGCGGGCCCGCCGGGGCACGGTGCTGGCCGGGGGGCAGCCCGGGAGGGTGGTCACGCTCACCCCTGCGGGGACCCGCGCCCTCGACGACCTGGTCGCCGGGGGGACACCCGACGACGCCACCCGGGAGCTGGCCGGGCGCCTGGTCGCCGCCGGCATGGCCCACCCCCGCCCGCCGGCCACGACCCCCGGTGGGCCCGGCCCCGACGTGACCGTCGTGGTGCCGGTGCGGGACCGAGTCGGGGCGCTCGAGCGCTGCCTCGCCTCGCTCGGGCGGGACCACCCCGTGGTGGTGGTGGACGACGCGTCCCGCGACCCGGAGGCCGTGGCCGGGGCGTGCCGATCCCACGGGGCGCGACTCGTCCGGCGGGACGTCAACGGCGGTCCCGGGCCGGCCCGCACCACGGCCACCGACGTGGTCACCACCGGCCTGGTGGCCTACGTCGACTCCGACTGCACGGTGACGGACGGCTGGCTCGACGGGCTCACGTGGCTCTTCGCCGACCCGGAGATCGCGGCCGCCGCCCCCCGGGTGCGCCCGGTACCACCCGGGGACGGCCGGCGACGGGCCATCGACCGGTTCGCCGACGCCCACTCCCCGCTCGATCTCGGGCCCCGGGAAGGTGAGGTCGGGCCCCGCCGGGTCGTGCGCTACGTGCCCACGGCCGCGCTGGTCGTGCGCCGGGCCGCGCTCGAGTCGGTGGGCGGGTTCGACCCCGGCCTGAGGGTGGGCGAGGACGTCGACCTGGTGTGGCGGCTCGTCGAGGCCGGCTGGCGGGTGCGCTACGTGCCGGAGGTGACCGTCCACCACCGCGAGCCGGAGCGGTGGCGGGACCTGCTCGCCCGCCGCGTCCGCTACGGCACGTCGGCCGCTCCCCTCGCCGCCCGGCACCCGGGCCTGCTCGCCCCGGTCGAGCTGCGCCCGCGACCGCTGGCCGGCGCCCTGGCCATCCTGGCCGGCCGGCCCGTCCTGGCCGCGGCAGCCGTGGCCACCACGGCGGTGCCCCTGGCCCGGAAGGTGGGCCGCCTCGGGATCCCGGCCGGCCGGGCATGGCGCTGGGGCGCGGGTGGGGCCGGCTGGACGATCGTGGGTCTCGGCCGGGCGGCCACCATGCTGGCGTGGCCCGGACTGGTGGCCCTGGCGGCGACCGGCCGGCGGGGCCGGCGGGCAGCCGTGGCCCTGGTGCTCGTCCCACCGGTCGTCGACTGGGTGCGGTGCCGCCCTGACCTGGACCTTCCCCGCTGGGTGGCCGTGTCGGTGGCCGACGATGCCGCCTACGGGGCCGGGGTGTGGACCGGGTGCCTCCGGGAGCGCACGTTCGGTCCCCTCCTTCCCACGCTGCGTGGTGACGATCAATCGTGAGGGGGTCAGCTCCTCAACTTTGAGGAGCTGACCCCCGACGCATTTGCCCTTGTCTACCTGCGAGTATCGGTTCGTACGATAGTCGCCATCACCGAGCGCGAGGGCCGGAATTGCGGTCTGCCCTCCCTGTGGATAACAGAGAAATGTACGGCGCGATTTCCACAGGTGAGATTCGGCCGAATTGGGCAAAAAACCACATCGATATCCGGGCTCGGATTATCGCCCGCGACACTCGGCGCCGGCCGGAACCTCAAGTCAACTTCCCTGTTCAACGACCTGTTGTTCGCCGGGACCCTCAGCGGCTCCGACATCGCTATACTCTTCAGAACGCACTCCTGCCACCGCGGTTGCATCACGTGACCACCGCCCGGCCGACGGCATCGCACATGTCCTGGACCGGCGCTACGGGAGGGATCGACACCGTATTCGATCGCTCATTGTCACACCCCAGAGGCAGGGTGGCGGAAGAAGACAAAGGTCCTGGCGATCCATAGAGAAACGAGTGATGTCCCCACGACGCAATCCTGGGCATAACAACACCGGCCGCACACCCTGAGGCATCACGCCAGGACGAAGGAGCCTGCCCGCTCGTCGTCCGGGGACCGTATGCGATGGCCGTTGCCCGCCAACACCAATCAGAGGAAGGCGCCCCGTGCGCCCTACGAAGGGAGGTGCCATGCGGACCCGCATTGCACTCGTGGCGATCATCCCGATCGCTCTCATCACCGTCATACTCCTGACCCAGGCTGCCACCGTGCAGCCCGCTCGGGCTTCGATCCGGTCACCGCACCGTGCGGCGACCACCACCCCGGACGGCCGGACCGACCGGCTGACCTCGTACGTGAGGTCGTCGGCAGGTACCGCGGCGTCGGCTTCCACCACGACCACCACCACGCTGCCGAACCTGCACCTGGCCACGGCACTGCTCGTCGGCCACAGGGTCGGGACCAAGCAGGTGGTGGCCGTCGTTCCGCCACCGCCACCGCCGCCGCCGGCCCCCGGGCCCGTCGACACCGTCACCCCGACCCAGCGGGCCGAATGGGACCACGTCGCCACGTGCGAGGAGGGCGGCGACTGGCAGGCCGACGGGCCGCGCTTCAGCGGCGGCCTCGGCATCACGCGGTCGAACTGGGACAGCTACGGCGGCCTCCAGTACGCGCCGGAGGCGGCCGAGGCCACGCCCGACGAGCAGATCATGGTCGCCGAGCGGATCCAGGCCTACCCGCCCGACCAGGACGGTTGCTCGAGCTGGTGACCGACTGACGCCTCCCCTGCCCCTCACAGCAGCAGGACGCTTCGCACCGATCCGGGCCCCGGTCTCACGACCGGGGCCCGGTGCCGTCACCAGTGGTCGGTGACCCCGCCGCCGGCCGGGCCCGGGCGCGCCGCTCACGTAGACGAGCGGGCGATGGGTCCGCGCCGGCCCGGGTGACACGGCATCCTCCGAGGGGGCAGACTCGGGGCATGCGCCCGCTCGCCGTCCACCACGTCTCGGTCAACGTCTCCGATGTCGCGGCCGCGGTGGCCTTCTACACGGGGGTGCTCGGCGGGACACTCCGCGACGACCGGCCCGACTTCGGCTTCGGCGGCGCCTGGATCGACCTCGGCGCCAGCCAGGTGCACCTGCTCGAAGCGGCTCCGCCGGCCGTGCTCGGCCAGCACTTCGCCGTCCGGGTCGACGACCTCGACGCGGCGGTGGCCGAACTGCGCGGCCGGGGCGTGGCCGTCGCCGAACCGGTGGCGGTGGGGCCGGGGCGCCAGACCTTCCTGGCCGACCCCGCCGGCAACACGGTCGAGCTCTACGAACTCGTCGTGGGCACGCCCTCCGCCTGAATTGCCACACCGGGGGCCGAGGCCCCCGGTGTGCAGACTCTCTGGGGGCACCGGCCCGACACCTGCCCGGCGGACCGGGAGGGCGCCGGGGCAGCGCCCGACAGAGTGGAACTCAGATCTTGCGGACCTGGCTCGCCTGGAGGCCCTTCTGGCCCTGCTTGGTCTCGAACTCCACACGCTGGCCCTCCGCGAGGTCGCGGAAGCCCTCCATCTGGATCTCGGACTGATGGACGAACAGGTCATCCCCGCCGCCGTCAGGCGTAATGAATCCGAAGCCCTTCTCGGCGTTGAACCACTTGACTGCACCTACACCCATAACTGAGTCTCCTTGAAATTCACGCACGAAAACGCGGGGATCCACTTCGAAGCCCTACCTACATGGACCCGCGTGATAGGGCCTATGTACCGACCACACTAGGCGTTGGCGGGCTTCGCCGCTGGCCTACGCCGCGCCAGGCCCTCCGCTGCACCCGGTGACACTGGTACGTTCTGCGCCCATGCGCCTCCGCCGCCGGGCCCCCGGACTGCTCGCCGTGGCGACGGTCCTGACCCTGGCCGGCTGCTCGTCCACCCCGTCGGCGGCACCGGCGGCCACCACGGCGCCCCTCGCCCCGCCGGCACCGATCGCCCCGCCGGCACCGATCGCCCCGCCGGCACCGATCGCCCCGCCGGCACCGATCGCGTGGAGCACCTGCCCCTCCCAGCCCGCGTACCAGTGCGGGACCGTGGACGTGCCCCTCGACTACCAGCACCCGGCGGAGGGCACCCTGGCCATCGCCGTCTCGCGGGCGCCGGCCTCCAGCGGCACGGCCTCGGACGGCACCATGCTCGTCAACCCGGGCGGCCCGGGCGAGAGCGGGAACGAGATCCTGCCCGTGATCCTCCCCCTGCTGCCGGCCGAGGTCCGGGCCGACACCGACGTGGTCGCCTTCGACCCCCGCGGCACCGGGGCGAGCGACCCCCTGCAGTGCGGCACCGACCCCGCCGCGGTGACCGCCGCGGTCCCGGTGCCGCGCGCCGCCGGGCAGCCGCTCCCGGGCTCGTCCGTGTTCGCCGGCCTGGAGCGGGCCTGCGCCACCGGCGAGCCCGCGCTGACGGCGGCCGTCGACACCGTGAACACGGCCCGTGACATGGACCGGATCCGCCAGGCCCTGGGGGTGCCCACCATCAGCTTCTACGGGCTCTCCTACGGGACGGTCCTCGGCACCGTCTACGCCCAGCTCTTCCCCCACCACGTCCGGGAGATGGTCCTCGACGGCGCGGTCGACATCGACGCCAGCCTGGCCACCCAGGCCACCGAGGAGGCGCCGGCCGCCGAGGCGTCGCTCGCCCACCTGCTCGACACCTGTGCCGCCACCCCCGGCTGTCCGCTCGGTTCCGACCCCACCGCCTTCTTCACGAAGCTCTCGGCGTCGATGGCAGCCCACCCCCTGCCGGCCCCGGGGGGAGGCGACGACGTGCCGGTCACGGTCGGCGATCTCGACACGGCCACCCTGCTGGACCTCAGTGTCACCGGGTTCACGCCCACCTACGAGCAGGCCCTGGTGTCGGCGTCGGAGGGGAACGGCGACCTGCTGCGCTCCCTCGCCCTCGAGTTCGTGCTCGACCTCGACGGCTCCCCGCTGGTCGACGCCCAGTGGGCCATCACCTGCAACGACACCGTCGACCACACCGACCCGGTGGCCGCCGGGAACCTGGCCCGGTCGCTGGCCGCCCGGTGGCCGCTGATCGGCGGCTACGCCGTCACGTACAACCTCGGCGGCTGCGTGACGTGGCCCGACGGTCGCCAGCCCGTCTCGGACACCCACCCGGTCGACGCCCCGCCGGTCCTGGTGATCGGCAACACCGGCGATCCCAACACCCCGCTGGTCGGGGCCCGTCACCTGGCGGCGCTGTTCCCGCGGTCGAGTCTGTTGACGTGGCAGGGCTGGGGCCACACCTGGCTCCTCAGCGGCTCTTCCGACACGTGCATGCAGGCCGCGGTGACCCGGTACCTGTCCGGCGGTGGGCTGCCGCCCCACGGGACCGTCTGCCGCTGAGCCCGGCCGGTCGGGGACGCGGGGTCACCCGACCCGGCGGGTCCGCTCCACCAGGAAGGCCCGCCGGGGGCACTCGGCCGCGGCCCGGGTGGCCAGGTCGACCAGGTCGGCGTCGAGCGGCTCGCCGTCCACCACCGGGTAGCCCCACTCGTCGAGGCTGACCCGTTCGGGAAGCAGCTCGGCGCAGTAGCCGTACGCGTCACAGGCCACCGGGTCGACCCGTACCCGGAAGGACACGGCCACGCGGGTGCTCACGACGCCTCCGCGGCAACCGCGCCGACCCCGGGGAACGGCAGCACGCTCGGGGCGTGGCGGCCGTCGCACGGGCGGCCGGCGGCGTGGGCGGCGGCGTCGGCGTCGAACACGGCCAGGGCGCTCCGCACCAGGCGGGCCACGCCGTCGGGATGGCGGCACGCCCCCCGTCCGGTCACCGCACGGGCCCGTTCGTCGATCCGGCCGATCACCGCGGTGTCGGCCCGACCGGCGGCCAGCCGTTCGAGGTCGTCGGCCAGGGCCGGCAGTCCGAAAACGCACGGCCCGCACTGTCCCGCGCTCTGCCCGGCCATCCAGCGGGCGATGCGGGCGGTCTCGGCGATGCCGCAGGACGTGGCGGGCAGGACCACGACGATGCCCGCCCCGAGCGTGGCCCCGGCCCGGGCCAGGGGGGCCGGGGCGAGCGGGGTGGCGGCCAGGTCCGGCGCCAGCCACGCACCGCCGTACCCGCCGACCAGCAGCCCGCCGGCCGGTCCGGTCGGACCGCACGGCCGCACCACGTCGGTCACCGGCGTTCCGAGCTCGACCTCGACCACCCCGGGGGTGCGCACGGCACCCGACACGGTCACGAGCGTCGTCCCCGGCGCCTCGTCGGTGCCGAGCGAGCGGAACCAGGCCGCCCCGTGCCGGGCCACCAGGGCCACCTGGGCCAGCGTCTCGGCATTGTGGACGAGCACGGTGCGGCGCCCGGCCCGCAGCGGCACGGACTTGTCGACGCGCAGCACCGGACGGGCGTCGCCGCTGGCGATCCAGCGGGCCAGGGCCGACTCCTCCCCCGTCACGTACCGGGCCGGCGGTCGGAGGACCGACAGCTCGGGCGCCCCGGGACGGCCGGCCCGCTCGGCGATCGCCAGCTCCACGGCGCGGGCGGGCGCGGTACGGTCGTCGGCCACGCACACCACCACCGAGCGGGCTCCCACCAGGCCCGCGGCCAGCTCGGCGCCGTCCAGCACGAGGTGGGGCGACCAGGTCAGCAGGGCCCGGTCCTTGGCGCTGGCCGGCTCGCCCTCCATGGCGTTTACCACCACCACGGGCCGGCGGCCCGAGCGCCGCACGGTGTCCCACTTGGCGGCGGCCGGGAAGCCGCCGCCGCCCCGTCCCGTGAGGCCGGACGCCGCCACGTCGGCGAGGAGGGCCGCGGACCAGGCCGGGTCGGGTCGGTCCGGGACGACGAGCGGACCGTGGTGGGCCACGTGCGCGGCCAGGCCCGGGTCCGCACCGCCACCCGGGCCGGCGCGCAGGAGTCGTTCGACGCGAGGGAGGGTGGAGGCCGTCATCGGGGGTCCCGTTCCAGCAGGCGGGTGGCGGTCGGTGCCGGGCGCGTGGTCCCGTCCGCCCCCCGGCGGTCCGCGGCCCCGCCGGAGCGGCGGACGCCCTCACCCGACCCGGACGGGCCGGGGCGGTGCCGCGCCGGCACGGCCCGGGTCGTCGCCCCCAGACGGTCGGCGACCGACGACGCCGACCGCTGCTCGACGATGCGCCAGGCCAGCGCCACAGCCACGGCCAGCGTGCAGGCGACGGCGATCCCGTCCATCCAGAGCTGGCCGGCGTCGGTCCCCGTGCCCAGGGCGTGGACCATGGCGAACGGCCAGCATCCGTAGGCCAGCCAGTGCAGGCGGCGCCACAGGTCGGGGGCGATCCGCCGGCGCAGGGCGCTCGTGACGGCCACCGCGGCCAGCAGGTCGAGGGCCACGGCGCCGAGCCCCGTCCACAGCGGCCGGTACGACGAGGTGAACGGCACCACGACCGACACCAGCCCGACGTGGACGTAGGTGTCGAGCACGGCACCGAGCACGTGGAAGCCGAGGAAGACCAGAGCCAGGAGCGTGGCCCGCTTGTGGAGCTCGACCTGGGCGAAGGCCGGCCAGCGCCGGGTACGGACACGGGCCGCGGTCGCCAGGCCGAGGACGGTGGTCACCGTCAGCAGGACCAGGGCGACGATGCCGGTGGCCCGGATCACGTACCACAGGGCCTCGGACATCGAGGTGGAGGCGACGGCGACCATCACGCCACCCCCGCCGCGGACCCGGTCGTCGGCCAGGGGCCGACCAGCTCCACCCGGCCGTCCGGACGGACCAGGCGGGCCGTCACGCCGTGCCGGGACAGGTTGGCGGGGGCGTCCTCGCCCCACACCACCGCCGCCGTGGTCCAGCCGTTGGCCTCGACGCAGGTGGCGCCGAACGCCGTGGCCAGGGCCCAGGTGGAGGGCGCCACCTCGCCCGTCCAGGGGTCGATGATGTGGTGCAGCGTCCGCCCGTCCCGGACCCAGGTACGGGCCGTGGTGCCCGACGTGGCCAGGCCCCCGCTCCACAGGGCGACGACGTCGTCGGCCCGCTCGGGCGCGGTCGTGCACCGTGAGGCGATGGCCACCCCCCACCCCTCGTCGGGGGCGGGACCGCCGACGGCCACGTCGCCGCCGAGGTTGACCAACACGCCGCAGTCGAGCGTGGCGGCGATCCGCCGGGCGGAGCGGTCGGCGCCGAAGGCCTTGCCCGTGGCACCCAGGTCGATGTGGACGCCCTCGGGCAGCGCCACGGTCCCCTCGGCCGGGTCGAGGGCGATGCGCCACCACCCCGGCGCCGGGCCCGGGGTGGCGTCCGCCGGAGCGGCGGTGCCGTCCAGCTCCGCCAGGTCGCGGTCGTAGCCGAGGGCCACGATGGCCGAGCCGATCGTGGGGTCGACGATGCCGGCCGTGCGGACGGCCACCTCGCAGGCGGAGGCGAGCGCCGCGAACAGGAGGGGGCTGACCCGGGTGGCCCGGCCGCCGCGCCGCTCGAGCCGGCGGAGCTCCGAGTCGGGCCGGAACCGGCTGCAGGCGGCGTCGAGGGCGGCGAGGTCGTCGGCCAGCAGATCGAGGGCCCGGTCGGCGGCGGCCGGGTCCTCGACGACCACGGAGGCGGAGGTACCGATGGCCTGCATGGTGCGCACGACCGGTGCGGTCCGTCCGCAGGTGGCGGCGCTCACGACTGCCCCGAGGTGGTCGAGGCCGCCGGTGACATGGTGACCGCCGGCGTCGTGGTGGACGTCGCCGAGCCGGCCTCGCCCGTCGGGGCGGTCGAGGTCGGCGTCCCGCCCGCGCCCGATCCCGTGGTCGAGGTGGTGGTGGTCGGCGACCGGTGACCGGAGGCCCCGGCCACCGTGACGCCGATGCCGGCGGCGGCGACGGTGGCGGTCAGACCCATGGCCAGCGTGGCGCGCCTGATCCGGACGAAGGCGGCGTCGCGGGACGCGGCGGCGGCCTGTGACGGGCGGGAACGGAGCGGAGGGACCATGGCAGCACCCTTCGTGGTCGGGGGATCCGCGGTGGTCGGGATCCTCGGATCGGGTTCGTTGCGACATCCCACCGGACCACCCGCAAGGCCCCCTTGACCTCAGCTGTGCGTCTCCTGTGAATCCACGCCCGGACCTCCACCGCGGTCCGTCGCCCGTCCACAGCGCGTACAATTCCTCACAGCGGACTCACAGCCAGCGCACACCGGCGCTCCAGCCGACCGTGCGATGCTTGCCCGGACATAACCGACACCGACAGGCGCCCGACCGGTGCCCGACCGCTCGAGGAGACCCCGTGGAGAACGCCCGTAGCCAGCGCATCCTCGTCGTGGACGACGAGCCGTCGATCATCGACGCCGTGGCCACGTCCCTCCGGTACGAGGGCTTCGAGGTGACCCAGGCGGTCAACGGCCGCCAGGCGCTGTCGTCGGCCCAGGAGGACCCGCCCGACCTGATCGTGCTCGACGTCATGCTCCCCGACCTCGACGGGCTCGAGGTCACCCGCCGACTCCGCCAGGACGGCATCCGCGTCCCCGTCCTCTTCCTCACCGCCCGCGACGCGGTCGACGACAAGGTGGCGGGCCTGACCATCGGCGGCGACGACTACGTGACCAAGCCGTTCGCCCTGGCCGAGGTGGTGGCCAGGGTGCACGCCATCCTGCGCCGCTTCGGGTCCGAGCCCCAGGACACCGGCATCCTGCGGTTCGCCGACATCGAGATGGACGAGAACGCCCACGAGGTCACCCGGGCCGGCCAGGTCATCCCCCTGACCGCCACCGAGTTCAACCTCCTGCGCTTCTTCCTGCTCAACCCACGGCACGTGCTGTCCAAGGCCCAGATCCTCGACCACGTCTGGCACTACGACTTCGGGGGCGACGGCAACGTCGTCGAGACCTACGTCAGCTACCTCCGCAAGAAGCTGGAGGTGGCCGGGCCCCCGGTCATCCACACCGTGCGGCTGGTGGGCTACGCGCTGCGCGAACCGGCACAGGTCTGAGCATGTCGCTGCGCTCGCGGCTGCTGATCGCCATCGGCATCATCGCCATCGTGGCCCTCGCCGTGGTCGACGTGGTCACGTACTCGCAGCTCGAGTCCTTCCTCAACCAGCGCGTCGACCAGCAGCTGGCCGGCGCCCGGGTCGCCTACGAGCACGCCATCGAAGAAGGACGTCCCGTCTCGTGCGCCGGCCCCGGCGGGCCGTTCGGCGCCGTCGGCGGCGGCCCGACAGCCGGAGGCGGTGGAACACCGGTGGGCGGTGACGGGGGCGACGCCTCCAACGCCGTCCAGAGCCTGGCCGTCCAGGTGCGCACCGCGACCGGCAAGCTCACCGGCGCTGGACTGCCCCGTCTACGTCGACGATGTCGGGTACTCACCGTCCATCCCCTCGACCCTGCCTCCGTTCCAGACCGACGCCAACGGCACGCAGGTCGCCTACTTCGACGCCGCCTCCACCGAGGCCGCAGGACCGGAGTTCCGGGTGCTGGCCTCCCTCCTCTCGAACGGGGACGTACTGGTCGTGGCCCAACCGCTCGGCGACACCGACAGCACCCTGCACCATCTGTTGATCGTGGAGCTCGTCGTGACCGGCGCCGCCGTCGTGGTCGCGCTGCTCGGCGGCTTCTGGCTGGTGCGTGTCGGGTTGCGGCCCCTGCGCGACATGGAGACGGCGGCCGAGTCCATCGCCGAGGGCAACCTGACCGAGCGCGTCCCGGCGAGAACGACACGACCGAGGTCGGCCGCCTGGCCCGCACCCTCAACGTGATGCTCAGCCGGATCGAGTCGGCCTTCCGGATGCGGGTGGCCTCCGAGGAGCGCCTGCGCGAGTCCGACGCCCGGCTCCGGCGCTTCGTGGGTGACGCCTCCCACGAGCTGCGCACACCGATCGCCGCCATCAGCGCCTACGCCCAGCTGTTCGGGCGGGGGGCCTCGGAGCAGAAGGAGGACCTCGAGCGCCTCATGGGCGGCATCCTGTCCGAGACCGGGCGGATGGAGCACCTGGTGGCCGACCTGCTGCTGTTGGCCCGCCTGGACGAGGGCAGCCCGTTGGAGCCCCACCCGGTCGACCTCGTGGCGCTGTGCGCCGAGGCCGTCCAGACGGCGCGCACCGTCGGGCCGGCCTGGCCGGTGACGTTCAGCGCGCCCCGACCCATCGAGGTGTCCGGGGACGCCCGCAGCCTCCGCCAGGTCATCGACAACCTCCTCGGCAACGTCCGCTCCCACACCCCGGAGGGGACGACCACCCGCGTCTCGGTGGAACCCGACGGCCCGGGTGCGGTCGTGGTGGTGGCCGACGACGGCCCGGGCATGACCCCCGACCAGGTGGCCCACGTCTTCGAGCGCTTCTACCGTTCCGACCCCAGCCGCTCGCGCCTGCACGGCGGGGCCGGCCTGGGCCTGTCGATCGTGTCGGCCATCGTGGCCGCCCACGGTGGGACGGTCTCGGCCACCAGTGCGCCCGGGCAGGGCACCGCGTTCGTGGTGCGGCTGCCCGCCGCCCCGCAGGCCGGTCCGCCCCCGGCGTCCGGGCCCGGTCACCCCGCCCTCACCGACGGACCGGCACCGCCGGACGGAGCCCGTGGTCCCGCCTGACCGGACGCCCCGTCGGGGCCCGGCGGATTTCACAGAGAACCCACAGGTGGCTCCAACGGTGAGTGCACGACCGGTGACGAGAGTGTCGCCATGAGCCTTTCGAATCCCCCTTCGACAGACGGCGGCACCGACGGGACGGTGCCCCAGCTCGAGATCGTCGTGCCCGTCTACAACGAGGCGCGGCAGCTGGCGGCCAGCGTCACGTCGCTGCGGACGTTCCTCGACCGCTCCTTTCCCCTGCCCACCGTGATCACCGTGGTCGACAACGCCAGCACCGACGACACCTGGTCGATCGCCAGCGGGCTCGCCTCGAGCCTGCCCGGAGTCCAGGCGCTCCACCTCGACCGGAAGGGTCGGGGACGGGCGCTGCGATCCGCCTGGACGGCCAGCCGTGCCCCCGTGGTGGCCTACATGGACGTCGACCTGGCCACCGGGCTCGAGGCGCTGCTGCCGCTGGTCGCCCCGCTCCTGACCGGCCACAGCGACGTGGCCATCGGCACCCGCCTGGCGCCCGGGGCCCAAGTGGTGCGGGGCGCCCGACGCGAGATCATCTCGCGGACCTACAACCTCCTGCTGCGCACCGCCCTGGGGGTGCACTGCAGCGACGCCCAGTGCGGGTTCAAGGCCCTGCGCCGCGAGGCCGCCGCGGCCGTGCTCCCGCTCGTCGAGGACGAGGCGTGGTTCTTCGACACCGAGCTCCTGGTCACCGCCCAACGCCTCGGCCTGCGCATCCACGAGGTGCCCGTCGACTGGGTCGACGACCTCGACTCGCGGGTGGCCGTGGCCCGCACCGCCTGGCTCGACCTGTGCGGCGTGGCCCGGCTGATGGCCCCGTCCGCCCGACGACGGGTGTCCCGGGCGCGGCGCACGCTGCCCGCGCCTTCGCTCACGCCGCTCCGACGGCCCGACCGGTGACCGTGCCGGCCCCGGCCACCGGGGACGGCTCCACCCCGGCCGGGGACGAGGTCTTCGCCGACGAGCTCATCAGGTTCGCCGGGGTCGGCCTCGTCAGCACCCTGGCCTACGTCGCCCTGTTCGCACTCCTGGAGCCCTGGGCGGGCGCCTACGCGGCCAACGCCGTGGCCATCGTGGCCTGCGGGCTCGGCAACACCGCGGCCCACCGGGGGATGGCCGGCAGCGTCCGCCACGGCCTCGACCGCATGCAGCGCCTGGGCGTCTCCACCGCCCTCCTCGGGGTCAGCCTGGGCTTCACGACCGCGGCCCTGGCCGCCACCCGGGCCCTCGGGTTCGACGCCCTCGCCCCGGAGCTCGCGGCCGTGACCGTGGCCAACCTGGCCGCCGCCGCCTTCCGCTTCACGATCCTGCGGACCTGGGTCTTCCGGCCCCGCTTCGGTTCCAAGCTCGGAACGACCGCCGGGCCGGGCGGGCCCGCCTCGGCGGTCCCGACCTCCCACCCCTCCCCCCCGACCACCCCGGTCAGCATCGGCCGCACCCCCTCGAGGTCCTCGCGATGACCGACGTACAGACCACCGGCGACGACGCCGTGCCGCCCGGGACCCCGACCGCGGTGGTCGACCTCCCGGGATGGGACGTGTACACCGCCGAACGTCCGGACACGGACGTCGACCCGGCCCCGGTCCCCACCGCGGACGATCCGGCCGGTGGCACGCCCCGGCCCGGCCCCGGTCGCCGCCTGATCCGGGGGCGACCCGAGGATCCGGCCTGGGTCCGACCGGCGCTGCTCGTACTGCTGGTCGGCACCGCCGTCCTCTACCTGTGGGGCCTCGGCGCCAGCGGATGGGCCAACAGCTTCTACGCGGCCGCCGTCGAGGCCGGCACCAAGAGCTGGAAAGCCTTCTTCTTCGGCTCGTTCGACTCGTCCAACTTCATCACCGTGGACAAGCCCCCGGCCTCGCTGTGGGTCATGGAGCTGTCGGCCCGCGTCTTCGGCCTCAACTCGTGGAGCCTGCTCGTCCCCCAGGCCCTCGAGGGCGTCGCCACCGTGGGCGTCCTCTACCTCTGCGTACGGCGCTGGTTCTCGCCTGCGGCCGGTCTGCTGGCCGGGGCCGTCCTGGCCGTGACGCCCGTGGCCGCGCTGATGTTCCGCTTCAACAATCCGGACGCACTCCTCGCCCTCGTGATGACGTGTGCGGCGTACGCCACCATCCGCGCCCTCGAGGCCGGCCGGACGCGGTGGCTGGTCCTCGCCGGGGCGCTCGTCGGCTTCGGCTTCATCACCAAGATGCTGCAGGCCTTCATCCTGCTGCCCGTGCTGGCCCTGGTCTACCTGCTGGCCGGCCCGCCCAAGCTGGGCAGGCGCATCGTCCAGCTGATCTACTGCGGCATCGCCGTCGTGGTGTCGTCCGGATGGTGGGTCGCCGCCGTCGAGCTGACCCCGAAGGCGGACCGCCCCTACGTCGGCGGCTCCACCGACGACAACATCCTCAACCTGATCTTCGGCTACAACGGCCTCGGCCGGATCAGCGGCAACGAGACCGGCAGCGTGGGCGGCGGCACCACCCCGGGCTCGATGTGGGGCCCGACCGGGTGGGACCGCCTCTTCCTCCGGACGTTCGGCGGACAGATCTCGTGGCTCATCCCCGGCGTCCTCATCGGCCTGGTGGCCGCACTCTGGATGACCCGCCGGGCGCCACGCACCGACCGCACCCGCAGCGGCTTCCTGCTCTTCGGCGGATGGCTCGTGCTCACCGCTCTCGTCTTCAGCTACGCCCAGGGCATCATCCATCCGTACTACTCGGTGGCCCTCGCCCCGGCGATCGGGGCCCTGGTCGGCATGGGCGGCACCTTCCTGTGGAAGCGACGGGTCGAGCTGGTCCCGCGCATCGCCCTGTGCCTGGCCATCCTGGCCTCGGTGGCCTGGGCGTTCGTCCTGCTGGGCTGGAGCCCGCAGTGGTACCCGGCACTGCGCTGGGCCATCCTGGCCGCCGGGATCCTGGCCGCGATCGGCATCGCCGCATCCCCCCGGGCACGCGGCGTGCTGGCCGCCGGCATCGCCGGCCTCGGCATCGCCGCCATCGTGGCCGGACCAGCGGCTTACGCCGTCGACACGGCCTCGACCCCCCACTCCGGATCCATCCCCTCGGCCGGTCCCGCCATCCAGGGCGGCGGGTTCGGGCCCGGCGGTGGCGGCGGGCCCGGCGGTCACGGCGGGTTCGCCGGTCGGGGCGGGTTCGGCGGCGGCCGCTTCGCCGGTGGCGGTGGGTTCCCCGGAGCGGGCGCGGGGCCGGCCGGCGGCTTCGGCGGGTTCGGCGGCCCCGGCGGTCCCGGCGGCGGCTCCATCCCCGGGAGCATCCTCCACCGGTTCGCCGGCGGGTTCGGCGGCGGCGGCGCCGCCGGCGGACTGCTCAACTCCTCGACACCCGGCAAGCAGCTGGTCGCCCTGCTCGAGTCCGGCGCGTCGCACTATTCGTGGGTGGCCGCCACCACCGGGGCGGACTCGGCCGCCGGCTACCAGTTGGCCACCGACGACCCGGTCATGGCCATCGGAGGCTTCAACGGCACCGACCCGGCGCCGACCCTGGCCCAGTTCGAGACGTACGTGGCCCAGGGCAAGATCCACTACTACATCAGCGGTGGGGGCGGGTTCGGGGGTGGGTCCCCCGGCCGGGGCAACTCGACGACCTCGGACGCCTCGGCCATCTCGTCGTGGGTCAGCTCCCACTTCACGGCCCGCACGGTCGACGGCGTGACGATCTACGACCTGACCGCGCCGGCCACCTGACCGGTCGGGCTCAACGGGCCGGCCGCGTCATGGTGAACAGGGCCGGGCCACCGCGGCTCGGCGTGAGCCGGGCCGTCTCCTCGAACCCGAAGCGGCGGTAGTAGGCGATGTTGTCCTCCTTCTGGGTCTCGAGGTAGCAGGGCAGCCCGTCGGCGTCGAGGGCGTCGAGGCTCGGCTCCATCAACGCCGTGCCGATGCCCCGCCGCCACGCCATGGGGTCGGCGGCCAGCAGGCACAGGTACCAGTGCTCGGCACGGGGGCGGGCCTTCTCCATGGCCATCGTGTACCGGAGCCCTTTCAGCACCGCCGGCGGGCGCGGGATCAGGGCCCGGAGCGCCCCGGCCATCTCGGCGGCCTGGGCGGTCACGGGCAGCGGGTAGGTCCCGGGCCGCTGCCACACGCAGATGCCGGTCAGCGTGCCGGCCCGGTCGCGGGCACCCGTCACCACCGCCGAATCCCCCAGGGCGGCCAGGTGACTGCGCATGTACAGGGCGAGGCCCCGGGCCCGCAGCATCGGCTCCGACGACAGGTGGACGAAGAACGGATCGTCGTAGAAGCTGCGCGAACCCAGTACCGCCGCCTCGTTGAGGGTGTGCCGGTCGAGGGTCAGCGGCGAAAAGGTGAACTGGGCCGGAGGCATGGCGCGCACAGTATCGCCCACTGCGGGCCACGGCCCATTATCGGGACTTTCGGCCCGTTCCAGCGACGATGGCCTCGGTGATGATGGGAGCGGACCATCCCGACGACCATCGCAGGAGCCATCCGTGCCGATCAACGTGACGCCGATCCCCGGCCTCGACCCCGCCGTCGACGACGTACGGCTGCGGACGGCCGCGTTCATCAACGCCGAGATCCTCCCCAACGAGGAGACCCTGTGGTCGTCCCGCCGGTCCGCCGAGCTCGACGGCGTCGAACGGGAACGGGCGCGGCGCCGGAGCATCGAGCTGCGCGAGGAGATCAAGGCCAGGGTCAACGAGGCGGGCCTGTGGGCACCCCACCTCCCACGGGAGTACGGCGGGATGGGACTGGACTTCCTCGGGCTCGCCTACATGTACGAGATCCTCTCGTACGCGACCGGGGCCGCCGCCCTGTTCGGGATCGCCGCGCCGAACTCCGGCAACGCCAGCGTGCTCCTCAAGTACGGGACCGAGGAGCAGAAGCGAGCGTGGCTGCTCCCGCTGATCGAGGGCGAGATGGAGTCGGGCTTCTCCATGACCGAACCCGACCACGCCGGTTCGGATCCCCGCTCGATCGCCACCGAGGCGGTGCGCGACGGCGACGACTGGGTCATCAACGGCCACAAGTGGTTCACCTCCAACGGGATCGACGCCGACTTCTTCATCGTCATGTGCCGGGCCGTCGACCCGACGGGCGAGCTCGGCGAACCGGGGCGGATGACCCAGATCATCGTGCCGGCGGCCACCCGGGGCGTCCACATCGTCCGCGGCATCGGCATCTTCGGTCACCCCACCTCCGACCACTGCGAGATCCGCTACGAGGACGTGCGGGTCCCGGTCGCGAACACCCTCGGGCCGGTCGGCCAGGGCCACCAGGCCGCGGAGGACAGGCTGGGGGCCGGGCGGGTGTACCACTGCATGAACTCGGTGGGCCAGATGTGGCGGGCCTTCGACCTGATGGTGGAGCGGTCCCTCACCCGCGAGGTCCACGGCGGCCTGTTGAAGGACAAGCAGTTCGTCCAGGGCTTCATCGCCGAGTCCTACATGGACGTCCAGTCGGCCCGCCTCATGACCATCGACGCCGCCCGGAAGGTGGCCACCGGGTCGCCGGACGTGCGCACGGCCATCAGCGCCATCAAGGTCTTCGTGCCCGCCGCCTTCCACCGGGTGGTCGACCGGGCCATCCAGGTCTGGGGCGGGGCCGGGGTCAGCAACGACCTGCCGCTCGGGGGCATGTACCTCACGGCACGGGTCCTGCGCATCGCCGACGGGCCCGACGAGGTCCACAAGATCCTCATGGCCAAGAACATCCTCCACCGGTTCGAGCAGGACGAGGGCTGGAACTTCGGGATCTGACGGCCACGGGCGCCTCCCGGCGGGACGTGCGAGAGTGGGTGCACACCCGTGCCGGGCCGCTCCAGAACGGACGGCACCCGACCGGAAGGAGCCCACCGTGGCCAGAGTGGAGTCCTACGCAGCCGGCACCCCGTCCTGGGTCGATCTCGCCTCGCCCGACGTCGACGCGTCCGTGGCGTTCTACGGCGGGCTGTTCGGCTGGGACGCGCCCGAACTGGCTCCCGAAGCGGGCGGGTACCGGACGTTCCAGCTCGACGGCGTCCCCGTGGCCGGGGTCGGCCCGATCATGGTGCCGGGCCAGCCCCCGGCGTGGTTGACGTACGTGTCGGTGGACGACGCCGACGCCGCGGCGGACCGGATCACGCAGGCGGGCGGGACGGTGTTCGTCCCACCCATGGACGTCCTCGACGTCGGCCGGATGGTGGTCTTCGCCGACCCCACCGGGGCGGCCTGTGCGGTCTGGCAGGCCCGCGCCCATCAGGGCGCCGGCCTGGTCAACGAACCCGGCGCCCTCACCTGGAACGAACTGTCGAGCCGGAACACCCCGGCCGCCGCCGACTTCTACTCCGCCGTCTTCGGCTGGGGGGCCGCCACCGCCCAGATGGGCCACGGCGAGTACACCGAGTGGCAGCTCGACGGGTTCCCGGTCGGGGGCATGATGCCGATGCCCGAGGAGGTCCCCGCCGAGGTGCCGTCCTACTGGCTGGCGTACTTCGGCACCGCGGACTGCGACGCCACGGTGACCCGGGCCAGGGACGGCGGCGCGCAGGTCGTCGTGCCCCCCTCGGACATCCCGCCCGGCCGCTTCGCCGTCCTGGCCGACCCGACCGGCGCCACCTTCGCCGTGATCCGCCTGGCCCAGTCCTGACCGCTCCGGAACCGGGCTGCGGCACGGCGCGCCAAGGGGCCATTCCGGTACGCTTACCGTCGTGAATCAGCCCCGGATCAACCAATCACGTCGAGTCGTCACCGAGCTGCCCGGTCCCCGCTCGAAGGAGCTCGACACCCGCCGGACGGCGGCCGTCGCTCCCGGGGTCAGCTCGGTGTTCCCCCTCTACATCGACCGTGGCGAGGGTGCCATCCTCGTCGACGTCGACGGCAACTCGTTGATCGACCTCGGCTCGGGCATCGCGGTGGCCAGCATCGGCCACGCCGTGCCGGAGGTCGTCGCCGCCGTCCAGGAGCAGGTAGCCAGGTTCTCCCACACCTGCTTCATGGTGAGCCCCTACGAGGAGTACGTGGCCGTCTGCGAGGAGCTCAACGCCCGCACCCCGGGCGACCACGAGAAGCGCTCGGCGCTGTTCAACTCGGGCGCCGAGGCCGTCGAGAACGCCGTCAAGATCGCCCGGCACGTGACGGGACGGGACGGGGTCGTGGTCTTCGACCACGCCTACCACGGTCGGACGAACCTCACCATGGCGCTGACGGCCAAGAACATGCCCTACCGCAACCGCTTCGGCCCCTTCGCCCCCGAGATCTACCGGGTGGCCATGTCCTACCCGTTCCGCGACCCTGCGGGCATGACCGGCGAGGAGGCGGCCGCCCGGGCCATCGAGCAGATGGAGCGCCAGGTCGGCGTGGACAACGCCGCCTGCGTGGTGATCGAGCCCGTCCAGGGCGAGGGCGGCTTCATCGTGCCGGCCCCCGGCTTCCTGCCCGCCGTCGCCGACTGGTGCCGGGCCCACGACGTGCTGTTCGTGGCCGACGAGATCCAGACCGGCTTCTGCCGTACCGGCGACTGGTTCGCCTGCGAGGACGAGGGCGTCGTCCCCGACCTCATCACGACGGCCAAGGCCATGGCCGGCGGCATGCCGCTCGCGGCCGTGACCGGACGCGCCGAGCTCATGGACGCCGTGCACGTCGGGGGCCTGGGCGGCACCTACGGGGGGAATCCCGTCGCCTGTGCGTCCGCCCTCGCCTCCATCCGGACCATCGTCGACCAGGACCTGGCCGGGGCGGCCCGCCGCATCGAGACCACGGTGACCGGGCGGTTCCGGGCCATGCAGGCCGACCATCCCGGCATCGGCGACATCCGGGGCCGCGGGGCCATGCTGGCCATGGAACTCGTGCGGCCCGGCACCCTCGAGCCGGACGCCGAGGCGGCCAAGCGGATCGTGGCCGCCTGCCACCGGCAGGGCGTCGTCACCCTGTCGTGTGGCAGCTACGGCAACGTGATCCGGCTGCTGCCCCCACTCGTCATCACCCCGGAACTGCTCGACGACGGACTCGGCGTACTGGCCGACGCCGTCACCGCCGAGCTCTAGGCACCGCGCCCCGGGGCGCGGACCGTGGAGGTCAGGGCTGCAGTCCGGGCCGGCCCGAATTCCGCATCGAGGCCAGACCGGCGTCGAGGAGCGACAGCTCGTGGCCGGCGTCCTCGGTGAGGTCGTGCAGGCGCTGGGCGTTGACCTCACCGGCCGAGGCCACGGCCGCCCGCTGCACGTCGCCGGCCGCCCGGACGATGTCGAGCACCTGGGCCACGACCGGGTCGGGAACCGGGGCCGTGGCGTCCACCCGCAGGACCCGGTCGATGTCGATGGCGGCGGCCTGGAGCCGGCGGCACAGGGACGGGAGTTCGGCCGTCGGGCCGCCCAGGTCGTCGGCGGCCCGGACGGCGGTGGTGGCCCGGTCGACCGTCCGCCACATCTCCTTGGCCACCCGGGCGGCCGGCCACTGGCGGACCTCGGCCTCGGTCAGGCCCGTCGCCGACCGGTTCCAGCGGTTGGAGGCGGCCATGCCCCACAGGGTCGTGGCGCCGACCACCGCCCCGTGGGAGCGGAACGCCCGCAGCCTGCGGCGCCCGTACCGCCACAGCAGGAACCCGCCGGTGACGACGGCCAGCAGGACCAGCCCGGCGAACACGACCACGCCGAGCGCCAGCGATTCGAGGATCGAGGCGACCATCTCCCCATCCTATGACGGGCCCTCCCCGGCGGGGCGTCCCCCGCGACCGGGCCCGCTCAGGCCGGAGCCTCGAGGAGCAGGTCGACCATGCGGTCCAGGGTGCCCGCGGGCACGCCGGCCCCGACCGCCCAGGCCCGGGCCCCGCCGTAGCGGGAGTCCAGGCCGTCGAGGAAGCCCTTCATGGTGGAGGCCTCCACGCTGAAGCGCGAGGCCGGCACCTTGGCCATGCGCTCGGCGAACCCCGGCTCGGCCCGCCACCGGTCCAGGATCAGCCGGATCCGCTCGGCGGTGATCACGTAGTCGGCCACGATGACCTGGCGGTCGACCCCGGCGATGGCGAGCACCACGGCGGCCAGGACCCCGGTCCGGTCCTTGCCCGCCGCGCAGTGGAACACCAGCGGATAGTGCTCGCCCGAGCCCAGCAGGGACAGGGCCCGGGCGATGGCGTCCCCCCCGACGTCCAGGTACCAGAGGTAGCGCTCGGCCAGGTCGTCCCCCGCCGGGGCCGGGGCGGCCACCGACTCGCCCGGTTCCGCCCCGGCCGTGGCCCCGTCACCGGCCACCCCCTCCTTGACCACGGCCAGGTGGTGGAAGGCCACGTCCTCGGGCTCGAGGGGACCCCGGCCGGAGCGGGCCAGCTCGCGTTCGGTCCGGAGGTCGACGACGGTGCGCAGCCCGAGCTCCCGCAGCCGGACCACGTCGGCGGGGGTCAGCTCGTGGAGGGCGTCGCTCCGGTACAACCGTCCCCACCGGACGGTCCGGCCGTCGCCGGACGGGTACCCGCCGAGGTCCCGGAAGTTGAACGACCCCTCGAGGGCGACCAGGCGTGCGTCGGTGTCCATGCCATCATCTTGCCCCGCGGGTACAGGTGTGTCCCCCGCAGGTGTTCGAGGTCGGGTCTGCGATGGGCGACAATAGGGTGATACCCATCGGAAGGCTCGCCGCCTCGAGGCGTGCGACCCCCGCCCCGCCCCCGGGCGGCCGACGGAGACATCATCCCCCCGCCCCCGCCGAACAGGAGCCCACCTTCCCATGAAGTCCCTCGCCACCTGGTGCGTTCGCCACCGCCTCGTCGTCGTCCTGCTGTGGGTCGCGGCACTGGTCGGAATGACCCTGCTGTCCCAGGGGGTGGGCACCGCGTACTCCAACAATTTCTCCCTGCCCCACACCGAGTCCACCGAGGCGCTCCAGCTGCTCCAGGCGGCCGCGCCGAAGCAGGCCGGTGACCAGGAGCGCATCGTCTTCCACACCACCGACGGGACGCCGGTCACCGACCCGCAGGTGGAGGCCAGCATCACCACGATGCTGACCAAGGTGGCCAAGACCCCGCACGTGACCGTGCTGCAGTCGCCCTACGCCCAGACCCCGTCCGTGCTCCCGGGCGCGCAGGCCGGCCAGACCGTCGCCGTCCTGCCCGGACCCCACCAGGTCAGCGCCGACCAGCAGACCGGGTTCGTCAACGTCACCTTCGACGTCCAGGGCCAGAACGTCGACACGGCCGAGGCGAAGAACTTCGTCAACGCCGCCCTCACCGCCCAGGGTCCCCACCTCCAGGTGGCCGTGTCCGGGCAGATCGCCGAGTCGGCCGACCGTCAGTCCTTCGGCGGCACCGGACTCGGAGTCATCCTGGCCGCCGTCGTCCTACTGCTCGTCTTCGGCTCGGTCTTCGCCATGGCCCTGCCCCTGCTGTCCGCGCTGGCCTCGCTCGGCACGGCGATCGGGATGATCGGGCTGCTGAGCCACGTGCTCAAGATGCCCGTGTTCTCGACCGAGCTGGTCCTGCTGATCGGCCTCGGCGTCGGCGTCGACTACGCGCTGTTCATCGTGACCCGGCACCGCCAGGGCCTGCTGGCCGGCAACGACGTCGAGTCCTCCATCGTCACCGCCGTCAACACGTCGGGCCGGGCCGTGCTGTTCGCCGGCATCATCGTCTGCATCGCCCTGCTCGGGATGTTCGCCCTGGGCGTGTCCTTCCTCTACGGCCTGGCCATCGCCGCCGCCATCGGTGTGTTGTTCACCATGATCGCCGCGCTGACCCTGCTCCCCGCCCTGCTCGGCTTCATCGGGCCCCGCGTGCTCAGCCGCAAGCAGAAGCGGGACCTGGCCGCCAACGGGCCCCGCATCGTGGGTGCCGGCACCAAGGGATTCTGGTCCCGGTGGGCGGACTTCATCCAGCGCCAGCCGATCGTGCCCGCCGTGGTGGCGCTGATCGTGGTGGTCCTCGTGGCCATGCCGTTCTTCTCGCTCCGCCTCGGTACCTCCGACCAGGGGAACGACCCGACCTACACGACGACCCGCCAGGCCTACGACCTCCTGTCGGCCGGCTTCGGCCCCGGGTTCAACGGCCCGCTGCAGCTGGTGGCCGAGCAGAAGGGCGCGGTCGACACGCAGACGCTCGACCAGCTGGCCGCCGCCGTGGCCAAGCAGCCCGGTGTCGCCACCGTGGTGCCCGCGGTCACCCTCCCGGCGCATGACGGCGAGCAGGTCGCGCTCATCAACGTCTACCCGACGACCTCCCCCCAGGCGACGGCCACCACGAACCTCATCAATCACCTCCGGCAGTCGACCATCCCCGAGGTGACGACCGGTACGGGGTTGACCGTGTACGTCGGCGGCACGACGGCGATCTACGCCGACTTCGCCAAGGTGCTGTCGTCGAAGCTGCCGCTGTTCATCGGACTGGTGGTGCTGCTGTCCTTCCTGCTCCTGGCCATCGTGTTCCGGAGCATCGTCATCCCCCTGACCGCCGCCTGCATGAACCTGCTGTCCATCGGCGCCGCCTTCGGCATCCTGGTGGCGGTCTTCCAGTGGGGCTGGCTGGGGACGGTGTTCCAGGTGGACCAGACGGGGCCCATCGAGGCCTTCCTGCCGGTGATGCTGTTCGCCATCCTCTTCGGCCTGTCGATGGACTACGAGGTGTTCCTCATCACCCGGATCCAGGAGGAGTACTTCAAGTGCGGCGACAACCGCACCGCGGTGCGCAACGGCCTGGCCGCCACGGGCAAGACCATCACGGCGGCGGCCCTGATCATGATCCTGGTCTTCGGCGCCTTCATCCTCGGTGGCATCCGCGTCATCAAGGAGTTCGGGCTGGGCCTGGCCGGCGGGATCCTCGTCGACGCCGTGATCATCCGCATGGCCGTCGTGCCGTCGGTGATGATCCTCCTCGGCAAGTCCAACTGGTGGTTCCCGAAGTGGTTGGACTGGCTGCCCCACGTGACCGTCGACCCCGACGCCCCGCCGACGCGGCGCGAGGTGTCGCCGCCGCCGGCCGGCGAGGAGGAGCCCGTCCCCGTCTGAGGTGCGAGCCGACCCCGTCCGGCTCCACAGGTGTTGACGGCCGCCGCACCCGCGGCCCGGGGACAGTTCGGGGACGCAGGTGTAAGTTCGCCGCGCAGGACGATCGCACCCAGGGGGACCACCATGCCCGACTTCGTCATGACCATCGGCGGGGACACCGTTCCCGCCGCCGACTCGTTCGGAGTGGTGAACCCGGCCAACGGCGAGGTCTTCGCCCACGCACCGGAGTGCACCCGTGACCAGCTGGACGCGGCCTTCGACTCGGCCGCCAAGGCCCAACGCGACTGGAAGCTGGATGCCGACGCCCGCCGCGAGACACTGCTGCGCGTCGCCGACGTGCTGTTCGCGTCGGCCGAGGAGTTGTCGCCGATCCTGACCGCCGAACAGGGCAAGCCCCTCGACCAGGCAGCCGTGGAGATCTTCGCGTCCGGCATGTGGTGCCAGTACTTCGCCAACCTCGAGACGCCGGCACAGGTGATCCAGGACGACGCCGAGGCCTACGTCGAGGTGGTCCGCCGGCCGCTCGGGGTGGTGGCCGCCATCACGCCGTGGAACTTCCCGGTGCTGCTCGGCTTCTGGAAGATCGCCCCGGCGCTCATGGCCGGCAACACCCTCGTGCTCAAGCCCTCCCCGTTCACGCCCCTCTCGACGCTGAAGGCCGTCGAGCTGCTGCGTGACGTGGTGCCGCCGGGCGTCCTCAACGTCGTCAGCGGCGGCGACGAGCTCGGTGCCTGGATGACCAGCCACCCGGTACCCCGCAAGGTGAGCTTCACCGGGTCGATCGAGACGGGCAAGAAGGTGGCCATGTCGGCCGCCCCCGACCTCAAGCGGGTCACCCTGGAGCTGGGCGGCAACGACCCGGCCATCGTGCTCGACGACGCCGACCCGGCGAAGGTCAGCCGGGCCATCTTCGCCGCCGCGTTCAACAACAACGGCCAGGTCTGCTCGGCCATCAAGCGGGTCTACGTCCCCGAGACGCTGTACGCCGACGTGCTCGAGGGGCTGACCGAGGCGGCGGCGGCCGTCCAGGTCGGCGACGGCACCGTGCCCGGCACCAAGCTGGGCCCGATCAACAACGCCCCGCAGTTCGAGCGGGTGAAGGAGCTGGTGGCCGACGCCCTGTCCCACGGGGCGACGGCGACCACCGGCGGGGCCGCCCGCGACGGCGGCGGCTACTTCTTCGAGCCCACGATCCTCACCGACATCAGTGACGGCACCCGGATCGTGGACGAGGAGCAGTTCGGCCCGGCCCTGCCCGTAATTCCCTACCGCAACGTCGACGAGGTCGTCGAGCGGGCAAACGCCACCCACTTCGGGCTCTCGGGCTCGGTGTGGGGCACCGACGCCGACCGGGCGGCGGACGTGGCCGGGCAGCTCGAGTGCGGCACGGCGTGGATCAACACCCACCTGGCCCTGGGCCCGGCCCAGCCGTTCGGCGGTTTCAAGTGGAGCGGCGTGGGCGTCGAGAACGGGCCGTGGGGCCTGTCCGAGTTCACCGAGATCCAGGCCGTGCACCGCTCGCGCACGGCCGACGGCCTCAACATGGGCACCGCGAGCATCTACTCATAGGGAGGGCCGGCGGCTTCCGGGCCGCGCTGGTGGCCGTGCTCGTCCTGGGCGGGGCCGGCCTGGCCGGCTGCGGCTCGCCGGGATCGCCGACCGCCGCCGCGGTGCCGACGGTCGCCCTCGGGGCCGGGTGCGGCCGGGCCCCGGACCCCGGGCCGACCACGGCCGCCGCCTTCGGCGACGTGACCCGGTCCATCGACGTCGACGGCACGTTCCGCACCTACCGGCTGGCCGTGCCCGCCTCGTACCGGCCGGACCGTCCCACCCCCCTCGTCCTCGACTTCCACGGCAGCGGCTCGGACGCCGAACAGCAGTCCGCCTACTCGGGGCTGCCCGCCATCGGCGGGGCCGAGGGCTACCTGGTGGCGACGCCGGATGCGCTGGGCGGCAACTGGGACCTGGCCGCACCGGGGGCGCCGACCGCCGACCAGCGCCTGGTGGCGGCCCTCGAATCCGACCTCGGGTCGCGCTACTGCGTGGACCGCACCCGGATCTACGCGGCGGGCATCTCGCTGGGGTCGGAGTTCGCCACCATCGTGGCCTGCGACCCGGCCGACCGCATCGCCGCCGTGGGACTCGTCGCCGCCGAGTACCTGTTGCGTCCCTGCGTGGGACCGGTACCCGTCATCGCCTTCCACGGTACGGCCGACCCGATCGTCCCCTACGCCTCCGGTGCGACGGGCCGCTCGGTGCCCGGTGTCCCGGTGGTGGGGGCGGTCCAGAACCTCAGGGCATGGGCCCGGCTCGACCGGTGCCGGCCGCGGGCGGCCGTGACCGCCCCGGCCACGGGGATCGTCCGGCGGGCATGGACCGGCTGTGCCGGCGGGAGCGCCGTCGAGCTCTACACGGTCCTCGGGGGCGGCCACACCTGGCCCGGGTCGCCGATCGTGCTGCCCGCGGCCACGTTCGGGCCGACCACCGAGTCCGTCAGCGCCACCCGCCTCATGCTCGGGTTCTTCGATGGCCACCCGGCCCGCACCGGCCGCGGTGCCTGACGCCGCAGCGGGGGGACCGCCGGCATCGCCCCGTGCCGGCCACCCGCCGGCCCGCTACCGTGCCCGCAGGCGCCGCACGGCACCGTCGACGAGGAGGCCGACCGCCCATGGGACCTGACGACCTGGTGCTGTGCGCCGGCACGCTGCCGCGCGGCCTGCCCTTCGCCGAGCGACTGGCGGTGACCGCCGACGCCGGCTTCGCCGCCGCGTCGCTGTGGGGGCGCGACATCGCGGCCGCCCGGCGCGAGGGGTGGAGCGACGCCGATCTGCGGTCCATGCTGGCCGACCACGGCCTGTCCGTCGCCGAGGTCGACCCGGCCTGGTGGTGGCCGCCCGGGGCGGCCGACGTCCACATCGGTCCCGAGTACGACACCGAGGAGGTCTTCGCGTTCGGCGAGGACGAGCTGCTGTCCATGGCCGAGGCCGTGGGGGCCCGGTCCATCAACGCCGTCGACGTCCTCGGTGGGTCGTGGTCGGTCGACGAGGCGGCCGAGGCGTTCGCCGGGCTGTGCGCGCGCTCGGCCGAGCGGGGGCTCCTCGTGCACCTCGAGTGGCTGGCCTGGTCGAGGATCCCCGACCTGGCCACCGCCCTCGCCATCGTGCGGGGTGCCGGGGCGCCGAACGGCGGACTGTGCATCGACGCGTGGCACCTGGTCCGCTCCGGTGTCGTGCTCGACGAGCTGGCGGAGGTACCCGGCGACCTGATCCTCGGCATCCAGCTGAGCGACGGCCCCCGGGAGGCCGAGGCCGACCTCGTCGATGCCACCCTCCACCACCGGCTGCTGCCCGGCGACGGGGGGTTCGACCTGGTCGGGCTGGTCCGGGTGCTGGCCGCCACCGGCACCACGGCGCCGCTCGGGGTCGAGGTGTTCAGCGACGAGCTGCACGGACGGGGGCCGAGTGGGGCCGCTCGGGCCGCGGGCCGCACGACGCGAGCGGTGCTGGAGTCGGCCCGGTGAGCGGGGTGGTCGTGGTCGGAACCGGGTTCGGTTGCGTCACCCACGTGCGGGCCCTGCGGGCCGCCGGCTTCGACGTGGTGGCCCTGGTCGGCCGCGACCCGGGCCGGACGGCGGCACGGGCCGCGCTGTTCGACATCCCCCGGGCCCTGACCTCGGTGGACGAGGCCCTGTCGCTGGGCGGGGTGGACGCCGTGACCGTCGCCACGCCGCCCCACACGCACGCCGCCATCGCGCTCGCCGCCATCGCCGCCGGGAAGCACGTGCTGTGCGAGAAGCCGTTCGCCCGCGACGCGGCCGAGGGACGGGCCGTGCTGTCCGCGGCCCAGGACGCCGGCATCGTCCACCTGCTCGGGTGCGAGTTCCGATGGGACGCGGGCCAGGCCCTGTTGGCCGAAGCCGTGCAGGGCGGCGCCGTCGGCGAGCCCAGGATGGCCACCGTGCTGCTCCACGTGCCCCTCCTGGCCGATGCGGGCGCCGAGGTCCCGGAGTGGTGGGCCGACGCCGACCAGGGCGGCGGCTGGATGGCGGCCCACGGGTCCCAGATCATCGACCAGGTGCGCTGCACCCTCGGCGAGTTCGACACCGTCAGCGCCTCCCTCCCCCGGGTGGTCGACCGGGAGATGTCGGCCGACGACGCGTTCGTCGTGCACTTCCGCATGCGGTCCGGCGCGGTCGGCGTGCTCCAGAGCACCTCTTCGGACTGGGGCCCGCCGATCATCGTGACCCGGGTGGTCGGTTCGTCGGGCACGGCGTGGATCGAGGGCGTCGGGTCGACCGTCCTGGTGGCCGACCGCCACGGCACCCGCACCCTGCCCGTTCCCGACTACCTGCCGACGGGTGTCGCGCCTCCCCTACCCGACGGCCTGGTGACCACCGCCTACGAACGGATGATCTCCCACGGGATGGACCTGGCGCCGTACACCCGCCTGGCCGAGGTGCTGCGGTGCCGCATCGAGGGGCGGCCCGATCCGCCGGGTCCGGTGGCCGCCACCTTCGTCGACGGGGTGCGCGATGTCGCCGTGCTCGACGCCGTGCGTCGCTCGGCCGCCGAGGGGGTCACCGTCCGGGTGGAGGACGGGCTGGGCTGAGGGTCGGGTGGGTGGATCCCGACCGGCGGGTCAGCTGGGCGACGGGTTCCCCACGGCGCCCGCGGCCGCCTGCTCGAACTGCTGGAGCGACGCCACCTGGTCGGCCGGCGGTGCCGTGATCGACACCGGGACGCCGTAGTCCGAGGTGTCCTCAGTGACCGTGCCCGTGACCGAGCGGCCGTCCAGGGTCAGGTGGAGACCGATGACCATCCGGGTCAGCAGCCCCGTGGAGGAGTCGACGTAGACGTCCAAGGTCACGCCTCCCGGGCCCACCTCGGACTCGGTGGCCTGGGCCACCCCGGCGGGCAGGTCGGACGCGGCCAGCCTGCGCTGCAGGCCGGCCTCGGTGATCACCACGTGGTAGCCGTCGACGGGGACGCCGTCGACGTCGCTCGCCCCGAGGGGCGTCACCTGGTCGCCCTGGCTGCGCAGGATCTGGAACATGGCGGCCGGGTCGGAGCTGCCGGGCGCGACCGACGTGGCACCGACCGGCACCGAGATCCACGACCTGCCGGGAAGGGCGGCGGAGATCTGCGGGATCGACAGGTACGCGCTCCCGCCGGCGTAGACCTCGGTCATCTGCAGGGTGCCCAGGGACGGCAGGCCCTGGTAGGCCACCGTCACCTGGCTGGCGTCGGTGGAGAAGTCGACCTGGCCGTCACCCGACGCGGTGATCTGGCCCTCGCCCGGCACGTCGATGGCGACCGTCAGGCGGAGGTCGGCGGTCTTCGCCCCGAGCGTGGAGTCGATGGCGTCGAGCACCGCCGCGTTCGGCGCGCCGCCCGCGGCCCGGGTCGAGCCCGGTCCCGTGCGGGACCCGGACGTCGTGCCCGCCACGATGCCGACCACGGCCACGACCAGCACCACGGCGGCCGCGGCGACCAGGCCGACCCTGCGCCGAGCTGCGGCGGCCGGGGCCTGCGGGGCGATCAGGGCCGGGGTGACCGGCGGCACGTCCCCGTCGCCGTCGGCCGTCCGTGCCGGCGGCACGTGGTCACGTGCGCCCGTCCCCTGCGGTCCCTCGTCCATGGCGCTCCTCCTCGCTGGCCCCCAGGGTACCGCCGCCACGCGTGCCGGAGCCATGGTCAGGTCCGTGGTCGGCGCGCCATCCGCATCAGCTGTTGCCCGGGCGTGTCCGGGCCCGGTCGGCGCGGTCCCGGGCGCTCATTCGATAGTCTAACTATGTGACCACCGAACCAACCCCCTCTGCCGTCGTGGTCGGTGATGACCGGCGCTCCCTCGGCCGGACCGCCGCGTGGCTGGCCAAGCAGGTCGAGATCGGACTCGGCACCGTCGACCTGTCGGTCCCGCAGTACCGGATCCTCATCCTCCTCGACGAGTCCTCGGCCGCCTCCTCCCACCTGGCCGAGCGGCTCGCCGTCCGGCCGCCCACCATCACCGCCGTGGTCGACGGCCTGGTGGCCAGGGGCCTGGTCGAGCGCTGCGCCGTGGAGGGCGACCGCCGCCGGGTCGATCACGTGCTGACCGCGGCGGGCCACCGGATCCTGGAGGACGCCGACACCGCCGTCGACGCCCGGCTGCGGGGCGTGACCGACGTCATGGACGACGCCGAGGCCACCGAGGCCGCCTTCACCGGCCTGGCCGCCTGGCGCACCGCGTTCAAGGCCTACTCGCGGGCCCGGTGGGGCCGATGAGGACCCTCACCCTCCGCCCCCGTCCGTCGGGGCCGCCCGAGTCGGGTACCGAGTTCGTCCCCATCGCCGAGGAGGCCCGCAACGAGGCGCCGCCGGCCGGCATCGACCCCGACACCTCGCTCAGCTGGCTGCGCCGCGCCCTGCCCATCATGCGCGCCCACCGGCGCGTCTTCGTGACCTCGTTGTCGCTCTCGTTCGTCGGGCTGATCCTGCAGGTCTCCATCCCCCTCCTGCTCGGCCAGGCCATCAACAACTCCATCCTGGAGCACACGGTGCCACTCAGCCGGTACGTCTGGATCGTCGTCGGCCTGGGGCTCGTCGGGGGCGTCCTCGGCTACATCGCCCGGCTGTTCCTCTACGAGACGGCCTACGACATCGAGTACGACCTGCGGAACATCATCTACGAGCACCTCACCAGGATGTCGTTCTCCTTCTACGACCGGGTGCAGTCGGGCCAGCTCATCTCGCGGGCGAACTCGGACATCCGCTCGGTCCAGATGTACATGACCTTCGCCCCGCTGATCCTGGTCCAGTGCTCGATGGCCGTCATCGCCTTCGCCGTGATGCTCTACATCAACGTCCCCCTGGCCCTCGTCGCCATGGCCACCATGCCCCTCGTCTACTGGACCGGGGTGCGGATGCGGAAGTCGATGTTCCCGGTGTCGTGGATCATCCAGGCCCGCCTGGCCGACGTGGCCACCATCGTCGACGAGAACGTGAACGGTGTCCGGGTGGTCAAGTCCTTCGCCGCCGAGCAGCACCAGCTGCGATCGCTGGCCGGGGCGGCCGACAAGCTCCAGTGGAGCTACATCAAGGACGCCGACCTGCGGGCCCGGTTCACCCCCATGGTGCAGAACCTGCCCCAGGTCGGTCTGGCCCTGGTGCTCCTCTTCGGTGGCTACATGGTCATCCACGGGGACATCGGGGTCAGCTCCATCCTGACCTTCAACCTCTACCTGCTCATGCTCCAGGCACCGTTCATGATGCTCGGGATGCTCATCATGATGGGCCAGCGGGCCGCCGCCTCGGCCGAGCGCATCTACGAGATCCTGGACGAGCAGCCCACCATCACCGACGCCCCGGGCGCCGCCGACCTCGTCGACCCCACGGGCGACGTCCGGTTCCGGCACGTCGACTTCGCCTACGACGAGGACGCCGAGCAGCTGGTGCTGGCCGACTTCGACCTGCACGTCCCCCCGGGTCAGACCGTGGCCATCGTGGGCCGCACCGGCTCCGGCAAGTCGACCGTGGCCCGGCTGCTGACCCGCTTCTACGACGTGAAGCACGGATCCGTGGAGCTCGACGGCCACGACGTGCGGGACGTCACCCTGGCCAGCCTGCGGGCCAACGTGGGGGTCGTCCTCGACGAGCCGTTCCTCTTCTCGATGTCCGTCCACGACAACATCGCCTACGGCCGCCCGTCGGCGACGCGTGCCGAGGTGGTGGCGGCGGCCACGGCGGCCGGTGCCGACGAGTTCATCTCCCACCTGGGCGACGGCTACGACACCGTGGTCGGCGAGCGCGGCTACACGCTGTCGGGCGGGCAGCGCCAGCGCATCGCCATCGCCCGCACCCTCCTCGTCAACCCGCCGGTCATGGTGCTCGACGACGCCACCAGCGCCATCGACGTCCAGGTCGAGCAGACCATCCACGCCGGCCTGCGGGACAAGATGGAGGGCCGGACGACCCTGATCATCGCCCACCGGCTCTCGACCATCTCGCTGGCCGACCGCGTGGTCCTGCTCGACCAGCACAAGGTCGTGGCCGACGGCACGCACGCCGAGCTGCTGGCCACCACCCCCCTCTATGCCGAGGTGCTGGCCCAGGCGGCCGAGTTCGAGGCCGAGGACGAGCGGGGAGACCACGAGGACGACGGCCCCCCACCGGACGGAGCTGCGTTCGGGGCGATCCTCGACGCCGTGCGCGGAGGTTCCCGATGACGTGGGGCGGAGGCATGGGAGGCGGCGGGTTCGGCGCTGCCGGGCGGCTTCGGCAGGCCCGCGGCCCCGGGCCTGCCCTTCGCCGGCATCCCCTCGGAGCTGCAGTCCGGCGTCGACCGCCTCGTGGCCTCGGAGCCGGAGTACGAGACGCCGACCCTCACCTTCGAGCAGAACGCCGACGAGACCGAGCTGAAGCGGCTCACGCTGTGGAGCCTGCTCACCAAGTACCGGGGGATGCTGGTCCTGGCCGGCTTCCTGGTGGTCGTCATCGCCGTGGCCGGCCAGGTCGGACCCACGCTCACCGAGTACGCCATCAACAACGGCATGTCGAAGGGTCATCTCGACTTCGGCGTCGTGGTCACGATGGCCGCGCTCTACCTGGTGTTCATCGCCGTCACCGCGACGGCCCAGCGCTTCCAGGTCCAGGCCACCGGCCGGCTGGCCGCCTGGGTCATGAACGACCTGCGGGTCAAGGTCTTCGCCCACCTCCAGCGTCTCTCGCTCGGGTTCTTCACCGAGGAGAAGGCCGGCGTGGTCATGAGCCGGATGACCAGCGACATCGAGAACCTCCAGCAACTCCTCCAGGACGGGTTGTCGCAGCTGGCCATCCAGGCGCTGACGATGGTGGTCATCACCGTGATCCTCTTCGCCACCAACGTGCTGCTGGCCTTCATCACGGTGGTGCTGATCGTGCCGTCGCTGGTCATCGCCTCGCTCTGGTTCAAGCGGGCCTCCGAGCGCGGCTACGACGCGGTGCGCGACGGGATCGCCAACGTGCTGGCCGACCTGTCCGAGAGCCTGCACGGGGTCCGGATCGTGACGGCCCACAACCGCCAGCGCCACAACGTCATCCACCACCGCAACGTGGTCGGCGACTACCGGGACGCCAACAACTACACCGCCCACGTGAACGCCGTCTACGGGCCGGGCACCCAGATGCTGGGCTTCCTCGGCCAGGCCGCCATGCTGGCCATCGGCGGCACCATGGTGGCCCACCACACCCTCACCGTGGGCGCCCTGGTCGCGTTCTTCCTCTACCTGAACCGGTTCTTCCAGCCCATCCAGCTGCTGGTCCAGCAGTACAACACGTTCCAGCAGGGCCAGGCCTCGGTGAACAAGCTGCGCGACCTGTGCGACACCGAGCCCGAGGTGCCCGAGGCCCCCGACGCCGTCGCCCTGCCGCCCATCGAGGGGGCCATCGGGTTCGAGCACGTGTCCTTCGAGTACCTGCCGGGCCGGCCGGTGCTGGAGGACGTCGACCTGGCCATCGCCCCGGGGGAGACAGTGGCCTTCGTCGGCCCGACGGGGGCCGGCAAGTCGACCATGGCCAAGCTGGTCACCCGCTTCTACGACCCGACCGAGGGCCGGGTGACGATCGACGGCCACGACCTGCGCGACGTGACCATGCGGTCGCTGCGCAGCCAGCTCGGCGTGGTTCCCCAGGAGCCCTTCCTCTTCGCCGGGACGATCGGCGACAACATCGCCTTCGCCCGGCCCGAGGCCGGCGACGCCGAGATCCGCGAGGCCGTGGAGCGGGTCGGGCTCGGCGACGTGATCGACCGGATGCCCCAGGGACTGGACACCGTGGTCCACGAGCGGGGCCAGACCCTGTCGTCGGGCGAGCGCCAGCTGATCGCCCTGGCCCGGGCCTTCCTGGCCCGCCCCCGGGTCCTCGTGCTCGACGAGGCGACCTCCAACCTCGACCTCCAGTCGGAGACGAAGATCGAGACGGCCCTCGACGTGCTGCTCGAGAACAGGACGGCCATCCTGATCGCCCACCGCCTGTCGACGGCCATGCGGGCCGACCGGATCGCCGTGGTCGACGAGGGGCGGATCATCGAGATCGGCAGCCACACCGAGCTGGTGGAGCGGGGTGGCCGGTACGCCGAGATGTACGAGACCTGGGTGAGCCAGGCCGAAGCGGCCGACCACGGTCCCGGGGTGGCGGCGACGGCACCGGCCTGAGTTCGGCCCGTCCCGGGCGCCACCGGGCCCGCGGGCTAGGCGTAGGTCCGCAGCAGGGCCAGGACGTCGGCGACGTCCGGACCCTCTCCGACCAGCGTGGTGGCGGCCGGGTCGATCCGCCTCGCGGCGACCGCGCAGAGTTCGACAGCGGATCCCTCGATGGTCGTCACCGCGGGTTCGTCGGGTACGAACTCCCATCGTTCGCCGGACGGTCCGACGAGGCGGAGGGCCACGGGTCCGGACATGGTGCGACCGGACGACGAGAAGGCGTAGGGCAGGGTCCGCCATGCCAACCGGGCGATGAACTGCAACCGGTCGCTGGGCACGAGCTCGACCCCGAGCGAGTCGGCGATGTCCTCGGTGTGGATCCACGTCTCGGAGAGGCGGGTCGCCGCGAACGTCCGGGCCGAGAGGTACCCGGCGACCCAGCGGACCCGGGTCGACAGATCCATCTCGCCGAGGATCGCGGCCGTGCCGGCGGCGGCCAGCCTCCACCGGGTCACCACGTCCGCGAAGGGAGCGCCCCGCTCGCCCTCGACCATCGCGGCCACGCTCTCGTCGACGGTGGTGCCACCTCCCCACCCGCTGGTGTTGTCCAGGGCGGCGGAGCCGAAGCCGACGGTGAGGCTGGCAATCGCCATCTCGTCCGACTGGGCGAGGTGGAGGAGGACATCGGACACCGACCACCCGACGCACCGCGTCGCCCGCTCCGCCTCCGCGTCCGTGACTCCGTCCAGGAGGGCGGCCGTCTCGGCCTGCTGATCGGTCAGTGCCCTCACCACGGGGTCCACGTCGGCGAAGCCTACCGTCCGGCCCTTTCGCCGCGCCCCGGGTCCATCGCCTGCCGCTGGCGTGGGATCAGCTGCGGGACCTCGACACCGCCAGCTGAGCGCCCGGGCGAGCATCCACTGCTCAGGCGTGGCCGAAGAAGTGACGGAGGCCATGGGTGAGCACGGTGGCCGGCACGGTCGCGTGGAACTCGTCGGGGTAGACGGCGATGCCCATGTCGAGGTGCGGATACCGCCGGGAGCTCAGCGCGTCGGTGAACCGGCGCAGGTCGTCCACCATGTCGAGGTGGGTCGCCGGCGGCTTGCGTGGATGACCCGGTGGGAGGCGTTCGCCCTCGATGCGGCGCCCTTCGTCGGTCTCGAGCGAGCCGATGCCGAAGAACGCTCGCGTCGGAAGGTCCCGTTCCGACTCCGCTCGCTGGCGCTCGGTGTCGAAGATGGCGTAGTGGTCCCAGAAGAGAGAGGGACTGCTGATGATGAAGTGGCCGAACGATGGCTCCGCACCCAGGAGAGCGTGGGCCCCGAACAGCCCGCCCAGGGAGTGCCCGAAGTACACGGTGGTGGCCAGGGCGGACGGGAAACGACGTGCGAGCCAGTCGAACAACGTCTCGCGGGTGAAGGCGAGGAACCTCTCGGCGCCCCCGGAGTCGGGATAGGCCGCCCAATGGGTGGGAGTGAGGTCCCGAACCCTGATGTCGATCGTGTCGGCGACGGTGTCCGCGCCCGGATAGCCGATGCCGACGACGAGCACCGGGGGCAGCAGGGCCGGTATCTGCATCAGTCGGACGGTGTCCACGACCAGACCGAACAGCCCGTTTCCGTCGCTGACGAGGATGGTGGCCTCGGGCCGGCTGCCGCACACGCCGACGAAGATCCGGAAGGTGTCGCCGACCTGCTCCGACCAGATGTCATGGACCTCGGTGGCCCCGAGCGCCGACCCACGTGTGGGCACGGACCCGAGGGTATCCGAGCTTCGGCCGTCCCGCTCGTGCCCGTCCGGAGCACCGACGGGCGGCGGCGTGCCCCCCGTTCGCGGCCCACCGAGGTCTCCTCCGGGTCGGCCTGGACGCCGACCGCTCCGGCAGGGCCCGGGGAGCCGTTCCCCCGGGCCGCCTTGCCGAGCCGGCACACGGTCGGGTATGAAGCAGGATGCCGGAACACCGAGTAGCGGACCAGAGGTGTCGCTGGGAGATGTTCGTCTCGGGCGAATGGCAGCGTTGCAGCAAACCTCGACGGCACGAGGGCGCCCATCAGATCGGCACGGTCACCATCGGGACGCGTGCCCTGATCCGGCTCAGGATGCAACGGCAACCAACCGTCAGAAGGGCCAGGAGCCGGCCGCAGGGGTGAGCCTTCGGCCACCTGCCGTCCGTGGCGGACGAGGCCCGGTGGTGCCATGCTGTAGCTATGGCGGCCCGTTCGCCCGAGGAGCGCAAGGCCGACGCCCTGGCGAGACTGGGGGCGGTCGAGGCCAATGTGTGGGTGGCGTCCGCCTCACCCAGCGGTGCCGTCCACCTCGTACCGGTGACCCACACGTGGAACGGCAGCCAGGTCGTACTCGCCACCGGGCCGGGGTCGCGCACCGTCTCCAATGTGACCGCCAACCGGCGGGCCCGCCTCGCCCTGGGCGAATCCCGCGATGTCGTCATGGTCGATGCCGTCCTGGTCGAGGCCGTACCCGCCGCCGGGGCGCCCCAGCGGCTGGCCGACGGGTACGCCACCCAGGCGGGCTGGGACCCCCGGTCCGCCGGCGACTACGTCTACCTGGTGTTCGGGCCGGATCGCATCCAGGTGTGGCGGGAGGGCGAGGACCTGGCCGGGCGCACCGTCATGCGTGACGGCGGCTGGGTGGTCTGAACGGATCCCCACGCCCCGCCTACCGGTGGTGCGGGGGTCCGCGTCGACGGGCCCCTGATGCCGGGTCCATCAGATCGAGATGCCCGGCAGGGTCGAGATCCCGGCCACGTCCGTGACCGACGCACCCAGGCCGGGCAGGCTTCCGTAGTAGGGGGCGTCGAAGGCGAAGATCCCACCGTCCGCAGCGGTCATCCAGTAGCCGGAACCGTCGGCGTCGATCGCCATCCCGACGACGGGTTGGGCGAGCGCGATGTTGCCGGTCGAGCCGTGGAACGTCGCATCGCCATAGGAGAAGACGCCGCCGTCGGTCGCCACCAGCCAGTACCCCTTCCCGTCGAGCGTCGACGTCATGCCGACCACCGGCTTGTTGAGGTGGATGCTGCCGGTCGAGCCGTAGAACGTGGCGTCGCCGTAGGCGAAGATGCCGCCGTCGGCCGCCACCAGCCAGTACCCCTTGCCGTCATGCGTGGCCGCCATGCCCACGATCGGCTGGTTGAGCGTGAGGTTCCCGGTCGAGCCGTAGAACGTGGCGTCGCCGTAGGCGAAGATGCCGCCGTCGGCCGCCACCAGCCAGTACCCCTTGCCGTCGGGTGTGGCCGCCATGCCCACGATCGGCTGGTTGAGCGTGAGGTTCCCGGCCGATCCGTAGAACCCGGCGTCGCCGTAGGCGAAGATGCCGCCGTCGGACGCCACCAGCCAGTACCCGCCGCCGTCGGAGGTCTGGGCCATGCCCACGACGGGCCGGTTGAGCGTGGTCACCGACAGGTCACCCAGGTACGAGAGGTACGAGTCGTTGCCGAAGCCCGTGATCGCTCCGTCGGCCTCGTAGGTGTAGTAACCACCGTGGGGGGTGGAGGGAACGGCGTTGTAGGCGAGCGCCCCGTAGAGCGCCAGGTAGGGACCCGCCCCCGCAATGCAGGTGAACCGGACGGCGGCGCTCGTCACCTCGTCGCCGACGGTGTTCAGCTGGTCGATGATCGCCGCAGCCGTGTCGCCCACGGCACCACTGCCGCAGTTGTTGGTGTTCGTCACCGTGACACTGCCGCTGCTGCCGGATCCGTAGGTCTGGCCCACCTTGAGCGGCACCCCGGTGGCACCCGTGAAGATGTTCACGGTCATCGGCGGACCGGGAATCTGTCCGGGAAACGAGGGGGCCGCCAGTTGGATGACGAGATCGCTGTCGGTGGCGGCGAACGTCGGCTGGGACACGGTGCCGGGAGTGAGCGTGGTGGCGCCGGTGTCGTCCGTCACCTCGAGATAGCCCGACGAGATGGGCGTGACCGGTGAGGTGACGCCCGGTCGGACTTGGTCAGGGACGCCGACATGCGCCACGAGAGGGTGTCCCGTCGCACCCGCGGCGCCGGCCATTGGGGCCCCGACGATGACACCGCCGAAGAGCACGACGATCGCAGCGAATAGGGACAATCGGTTCGGTCGCATGGCAGAGAGTAACCCGACCGAACCTCACCACAGACTCCAAATGGGGAGTCATCTGCAACAGCTGGTGCCGGACGTATCCCCCAGCTGGGACATGGAGCGGATGATGGTGCGTTCACCCGATCCCGCGGACCGGCACACCCGGGAGGTATCCGGTCGCTATCGTCGTCGACAGTCGAGGCAGGCCGCGTCGCCGGCGATCGGAGGACACCTTGCATTTTGGACATCACGACGACGGGGCAGCACCACCGGACCAAGAGGTCGACGTCGAGATTCATCTGGAATACGACATCGCTTTCGTCCAGGATGCGGCAGACGCATATCTGGATCATCCGACCGAAGTGTTCCGGAAGGCACTCCTTTCTGCGTTGGAGGCGCTGGACCAGCAGACGGCGGCGAGCGACGCCTACGAAGACAGCGTCGTCGGGTCGGCGGTCTTCGGGTTCTCCCCCAAGGGCTCGGTCATCGGGGAGACCAGCCGGAATCCCATCGTGGAGGAGCTTTCCGCCTCGGTGCTTCGAGCGCAGGTGACGCTGGTCAAGGCGGCAAAGGCCGCCGTGACGGCGCCCGGTGCCCCAACCCTGGACACGCTCAGAACTGCCAGCTCGGCTCTTGCCGCACTGCAGCCTCCAGGCCAGGAGGACGACGCATCCGGGGGACCACCGGCCACGCCCTCGTAGCGGGGAGGGGCGTTGAGGTCCGGATCCGACGGTGTGATGATCCCGGGGTGGCCCTCGGTCCGACGAGCGATCTTCAGCAAGAAGCCGTCCTGGACGGCGGGCCGATGGACGGGAGGCGTCAGGCCGTCGACGCCGAGACCCACCAGCTCCGTGTGGTCATGAGCGATGGTCAGCAGCACCAGTACCTGCGCACCGACGAGGTCCAGATGCTGGAGGACGGTCACCTGGCGCTCGTCTTCAGATGGAACGGCCGCTACCACGGACCGAAGTAGCGGAGTCGCGCCGACCGCGTGGGGAGTGCGGTCACGGACCCTCCCGCCCTCGTCCCCCACCCGAACCGGCGGGCACCGCCCGACGTGGGGTCACGATCCCGGAGGACTCAGGGGCGTCGGCCGGTCAGGTCGAGCAGGCGCGCGGTGACCGGGGCGTCCTCGCCCACCGCACCCGAGGGACCGGATCCGAAGATGCCGATGGTGCCGATGACCCCGGCCATGGGTGCCAGGCCCTCGTAGACCTGCGCCGCCAGAGCCTCGGGGATGGTGGCCTCGACACCGATGGCGGTGGCCAGGTCCCAGGCGTGCAGCGCCAGGTCGCCGGTCCGCATCTGGAGGAGCTGTGACGCGGGCACGTCGCCGATGACATGGTGCACCTCGGCAGACCAGTCGTCGACGGCCCGCATCCGGGCGAGTTGCGCGTCGATCGACTCCCGGCAGCGATCGACCACGTCGTCACCGAACTCCTGACCCCAGAAGGCCCGGGCGTCGTCGGCACTGGCCCCGTCGAGCAGGGCGACGGCCATCTCGTCGCCGACCACCAGATGGCCGAGCAGGTCGATCACACTCCACTCGTCGCACGGCGTCGGGAGCCTGAGCTGGTCGGGCCGGACCTGGTCGAGCACGGCGACGAACGAGTCGGAAGCGGCGGTCATGGCGTCGAGGGGTTCCATGCCTCGGAACCTAGCCGTCGGGCGTCTTCGGAGTACGGGCCGATGGAGCGACAGGGACCGCGGGACGGGGGTCGCACGCAACTTCCCTCGTCCCCGGCGGGTGTGCCAGGCGTACGACCGCGTCGCGCCCGTCCCGTGTGGCACGGTGGACCATGGTCGCCTACGGACGCTTCGCCGCCTTCTACGACGCCGTCATGGACGACCCCGCCCCACGCGCCGACCGGGTCAACGCCGCCATCGACCGCTACCGGCCCGACGCGGAGACGGTGCTGGAGCTCGGGTGCGGCACCGGTTCGATCCTCGCCCGACTGGAGACCGGGGCCCGGCTGACCGGACTGGACCGGTCACCCGAGATGCTGGCCATCGCCGCCGCCAAGGTGCCCGGCGCACAGCTCCTCGAGGGGGACATGGCGGACTTCCGGCTCGGCCGGCGCTTCGACGTGGTGGCCTGCGTCTTCGACTCGGTCAACCACCTGCTCGACGTGGACTCGTGGGTCACGCTGTTCGACTGCGTCCACCACCACCTGACCGACGACGGGCTCTTCGTGTTCGACGTCAACACGGTGGGCGAACTCCACCGGCTCGGCGAGGAGGCGCCGTGGGTCTACGACTTCGACGGGGGCACGGCCGTCATCGACGTGTCCTTCGCCCTGGAGCCGGCCGGACTGGGGGTCACCGACTGGGACGTCCGGATCTTCGAGAAGGTCACCGACTCCCGCTACGAGCTCCACCACGAGCGCATCGGCGAACTGGCCCTGCCGCTCGACCGGGTGCGTGAGCTCGTGGCCGACCGGTTCGTACTGCTGGAGGAGGTCGACGACGACGGCCTGCCCGCCACCGACACCTCGGTGAAGGCCTACTACGCACTGCGGCGCAAGGGCTGACCCTCAGACTCCCGGCCACAGCCGATCGCGCAGGCCCGAGGCCCGGGCCACGGGTCGGCCGACGGCCAGGCGGATCGTCTCCTCCGTCCCCACCACGGTGACCTCGGGCTTCGCCCGGGTGACGGCCGTGTAGAGCAGCTCGCGGGTGAGGATCGGCGAGTCCGCCGTGGGCAGCGACACGACCGCGTGGGGGAATTCGGAGCCCTGGCTCTTGTGGATCGTCATCGCCCACCAGGGTTCCCACTCCCCCAGCCGGGCCGGAGCGAGCCGGCGCGGCTCCACCGAGCCACCCATCACGACCCATCGTCCGTCGGGGGACTGGACGACCACGCCCACGTCGCCGTTGGCCAGGTCGTTCACCCGGTCGTTGCGGGTCACCATCACCGGCGTGCCGACCCGCGGCCGCCCGCCCCGCTGGGCCAGTGGGATCGCGGCCTGGACCGACGCGTCGATCAGGTCGTTCCACTCGAAGAGGCCCAGCGGGCCGCGACGGACGGCGGCGAGCACCTTGATCCGGGTGGCGGCGGACAGGGCCGCCCTGCCGTCGTCGACCAGTGCGCCCGCCACCACCCCGGTGGCGGCGGCCACCACCTCGTCCCTGATCGCGGTCATGGCGCCGGCATCGTCGGGTCGGACCCAGTGGACCTCGGACCCGCCGGAGGACAGGAGGTCCAGGACCCGCTCGGCATCCCCGTCCCGGACGGCGAGAGCGAGCGCGGCGGTCTGCGAGCCCTCGTCGAAGCGGTGGCCCCGCCGGAGCTCGGTGACCCGGCCGGCCAGGGGTGCGTCGGCCGGCTCCCCCGCCGGGTCCCGGGGCCCGACCATGTCACCCATCACCGTTCCGGCTTCGATGCTGGCGAGCTGGAACGGGTCGCCGACGAGCACCAGCCGGGCGTCGGGACGCACGGCGTCGAGCAGGCGGGCGAGCAGCGGCAGCGACACCATCGAGGTCTCGTCGACCACCACCAGGTCGTGGCGGAGGGGGTTGTCCCGATGGTGCCGGAACGACGTCCTCGAGCCGTAGCCGAGGAGCGTGTGGATGGTGGTCGGTGCGATCTCGGCCAGTGCCCCTGCGGGCCCGGCACCGATCCGCCCGTCGGCCGCGAGGACGCGGACCTGGTGCTCCACGGCCTCGGCCAGTCGTCCGGCGGCCTTGCCGGTCGGGGCGGCGAGGGCGGTGCGGAAGACCTCACCGCGCGACGCGGCGAGCAGGTGGGCGGCGGCCAGGATCCGGGCGACGGTATGGGTCTTGCCCGTGCCCGGGCCCCCGGCGATCACCGAGACCGGGTTCGTGAGCGCTCGGCGGGCGGCGACGAGCTGCAGGTCCGGCGAACCGTCACCGTCGTCCGGGGTCCCGGCGAACACGGCGGACAGGGCCGCCTCCACCGCTCGGTCGTCGGTCGGGCCGAAGCGGCCGGCCCGATCGCGCAACTCCCTCGTGACGTCGACCTCGAACCGCCAGTAGCGCTGCAGGTAGAGCCGCCCGGCGTCGAGCACCAACGGTCGGAGCTGCTCACCCGCCGACGTCCCGGGCGACATGGGCGGGTCCACCTCCACGATCGCCGCGTCCGCGAGCTCCGCCCGCCATGCCGCGGGCTCGGGCAGGTCGAGCCCCTCGATCGCTCCGCCGTCGTCCTGCGCCGCACCGAGCTGGGAGCGGACCGCGTCGAGGTCGAGGCAGACGTGGCCGAGCCGGACCGCCCGGGCGGTGAGGGCCAGGGCCAGGAGGACGTCGTCGGACACCGGCCCGGACGACCGGCGCCTGATCGAGCCGACGAGCTCGATCTCGTAGCGTTCGAGCACCCCGGCGTCGGTCCACGGTCGGAGCAACCGCTCAGTGGCACTGGTGTCCCACCCCTCGGGCGGGCAGCGGTGACGTCCCGACGACACGGCTAGACCACCCGTCCGTCGAGGAGCGCGCTCAGCGTCTCGAGCATGGCGGGGTCGAACTCCCAGGTGAACACCCCGTGGGGCTGGTCCCCGTCCCGGGCGACACCGGCGCCGGTCATGCCGCGGACGAAGAGGTAGGCGGCGCCGAGCACGACGGCCGGCGCGGCACCGGGGCGCCTCCTCGACCGCAGGTAGCGGTGGAGGGCGACACCGTAGAGCAGGGCCTGGAGGGGGTAGTGGTGCTCGACCATGGCGTCCGTCATGTGGGTGATGTCGTAGTCGGTGGTGGCGGGTGCCCGTCCCCGGGGCGTGAGCCGGTTCGTCTTGTAGTCGGCCACCACGAACCCGGGCCGACCCCCTCCGACCCCCACCCGGGCCACCAGGTCGATCGAGCCCGTGAGGTACCCGGCCAGGCGGACGTCGACCGGGCCGGCTGCGAGGGCCCGGGCCCACGGCGCGAGCACGTGGGCATCCGGCAGGTGGCGGAGGACGATCCGCCCGATGTCCCCGACCGCGGGATGGCGGCCGGACTCGCCGAGCCGCATGTCGAAGCCCAGCTCGTCGAGCCTGTCGGTGCGTCGGAGATCGCCCAGTCGGGCGGGCCCGAAGAGCGGCCCGAGCGGTGTCCCGATCGCGTCGCGGAGCCCGGCCACGAGCAGGGGGAGGCCGTCCGTGCCGTCCCGCGCCAGGGTGTCGAGGTCGAATCCCGACCCGGCCACCTGCTCGAGGGCGGCCGCCCTCAGGTCGGCGTCGAGGTCCTCCGCGGCGAAGTCCACGCGCTCGAGCACACCGTGGACGAAGGTGCCGAACTCGGTGCCGGCCCGCAGGCCGGCCAGGTGCCCCACACCGGGATCGGGGACGGACCCGTCGACCGGCCCGGACCCGCCGGGCGGCTCGGCCCCCTCCTCGTCCGCCGCCCCACGGTCGGACCCCGACGCGTCGAACGGGTCGATCCACCCGGCGTCGGGCCCGGCGGTGATCGAGCTGAACGACCAGCGGTGCACCGACCGGTCGAGCTGACGGGAGAAGGTGCTGATCCGGAGGTCCTCCTCCGGCACCATCTCCCCGGTCGCCGACCAGGTCGGGACCGCGGGGACGGGCCGGATGACGGGTGCCACCCGGATCGTGCCGCGGGAGCTGCGCTCCAGGCCGCGCAGGGCGTCCTCGACGCGGTCGTCCGGGGGGACCGGGCACTCCGGGCTCGTGAAGACGTCGCGGTCGAGCCGCCCGTCGGAGTGGTGGCGCGAGAACAGCAGGCGGGTCAGCGCCTTCCTGCCGCCGCGTGGCGTGTTCCCCCACCAGACCGCCGTGTAGTGCTGCGCCCGCGTCAGGGCGACGTAGAGCACCCGGAACTGCTCCCAGGCGATCTCGTCCCGGGCGAGCTCCCTCCTCGCCTCCGCCGTCGTCGGATCCGGCCAGTCCTTCCCCCTCGCCAGATCCATCCGTCGCGTGCCGTCGGTCGGATCGGAGTACACGACGTCGGTCACCTTCGCCTCGTAGCGCCACAGCATGGGGAGGCAGACGACCGGGAACTGCAGTCCTTTGGCCTTCCAGACGGTCATGATCTGCACGGCCTGGGCCTCCGACTCGATCCGCCGGGCCACCAGGTCGGCATCCACCTCGAGATCGGCCTCGGACTCCGGAGGGTTGTCGAGCACGGCGAGCAGGCCGGCCACACCCGCCATCCCCTGGGGTGAGCTGTTGTGGAGGAGCTCGGCGAGATGGTCGAGGTCGGTCACGTTCCGGTCGCCGTCGTACTCGCCGAGCACGCGGGAGACGACCCCCGTCCGGGCCCAGATCGAGGCCAGCACCTCGGCCACCGGACGCGAGGCGAGCTCCGCCGACCAGGCGGCCAGCTGCTCCTGCAGCGCGGCGAGGTCCTCGTCGGACGCGGTGGCGACCTCGCGTGCCGTCCACGGGCTGAACCAGGACAGCGCGTGGGCCCGCACCCGGCCGACGTCCGAGGGGCGCTCCATGGCCGACAGGAGCAGCCGCACCTGTTCCGCCGCCCAGGACGACAGGACGCTGCCCGAACCGGCGACGACGGCCGGGACACCCTCACGGCGGAGCGCCGCCTGGACGGACCGGGCGTGCTCACCCGAGCTCACGAGGACGGCGACGTCCGAAGGGCGCAGGCGGCGGGACTCGGTCGTCACGTCCCCGTCGTGGGGGATCGAGGCCGTGTCGAGGAGGTCCCGCACGTGGGCGACGAGGTCCTGTTCGACGAGCCGGGCGGTCCGCGGAACGGACGCCGTGGCGCCCGATCCGGGAACGGCCGGCCCGGTGGCCAGGCGGATCGACAGGCCGGAGAGCTCCACCCCACCGGCGCCGGTCATGCGCACGGCGGCGTGCGCGGGGGACGGACCGACCTCGGAGTAGGCGATGGCCTCGGCCCCGAACGTCACCCCGTCGAGCAGTGCGTGCATGGCGTCGATGGCGGCCCCGTCCGAACGCCAGTTCGTCCCGAGGGTGAACCGGTTGCCGGGGGGCGTGGACGCCACCGCATCGAGGTAGACCGAGACGTCGGCGCCGCGGAACCGGTAGATCGCCTGCTTCGGGTCACCGACCAGGACCAGGGTGCTGTTCGGCGCCTGCTCGCCGAAGAGGGTCGAGAAGATCTCCCACTGGACGCGGTCGGTGTCCTGGAACTCGTCGATCAGGACCACCTTGAACCGGCTGCGCAGCGCGTCGATCACGGCGGCGGACGTGTCCTCGACGAGCACGCTGCGCAGCTGGGTCAGGACGTCGTCGAAGCCCATCGTCCCGGAGTCCCGGAGGAGGGCTGCGAGATTGGCCCGGGAGGCGAGCACGAGCTCGTAGAGGCGCGTCTGGTTCGGCGTGGCCCCGGGGCACCCGGGCTGCGGCTCGAGGACGAGGTCGGGTCCGCCCACGTACTTCTCGGTGGCCGTGACCAGCTCGGACAGCCCGGGGAGCTCGTCGGCCGGGACGCCACCGGTCGACACGGCGGCCAGCGCGTCCGCACACGCGTGGCGCACGAGCTTGGCCACGTCCGACGTGAGACGGGCGTCGGGGTCGATCGCCGTGGTCATCCCGAGGGTGCTCCGCACCTGGCCGGCGAAGCTGTGGATGGTCGAGATGACCGCGCTGTCGAAGTCGGCCACCGCCCGGTCGAGCCGGGCCCGCCGCGCCGGGACGTCCTCCATGGCCAGGAACGACGAGAGCCGGTCGTCGTCGTCGACGGCCGCCCCCTCCGCCAGGGCCGACCCCGACGCCACCAGCTGCCCACGGATGCGCGATCGCAGCTCCGCGGTGGCCGCCCTGGTGAACGTCACGATCAACAGTTCCGACGGCGCGATGTCCCGCTCGGCCAGGAACCGGGTGGCCAACGAGGCCAGGGTGTAGGTCTTGCCCGTCCCGGCGCTGGCTTCGATGACCACCTGCCCCTCCGGCAGCCGGTCGAGGATGTCGAACACGTGGTCGGTCACGGCCGCTCCTCCGCCGTCGCCCGGACCGTGCCCCACAGGTGGCCGGCGTACCGTTCGACCCGACCGGGCCCGTCACCCGGATCGCCCTCGACGTGCTCCAGGCGCGAGATCTCGTCCTCGTCGACATCGCCGAACACCAACCGGACGGCCGGACGCGTGCCGTCGCCCCGTCCCTGGAACGACCTCCACGCCTCGCCCCGTCCCTTGCCCTCGTGGACCGCGGCCGAGTACTCGGCGAAGAGCGGGAGCGGTTCGCGCCTGCCGCGCCGGTACAGCTCGACCACGACCGACAGGGCCCCGAGGGCGGCCTCCCGCCGTTCCGCCGGCGGGGCGGACGTCACCAGGTCCACCGGCTTCAGCGCCCTGGTTCCGCTCTTCGGGCGCGTCACCACGACGGCCCGCCAGTCCGTCCCGGGGTCCGACGCGGCCAGGGCCATCAGGTCGAGCCAGGCCTCCAGACGATGGGCCTGCCTCGGCCGGGCGAACACGGTGCGACCGGGACCCGGTGTCGGGTCCTCCAGGGCCAGGGGCACCGTGCCGACGATGCGGGCTCCCCCGGGGAGGGCGATGTCGACCTCGTGCGCCCCGGCGCCCGGCGGGCCGATCCCGCGGGCCCGGGCCTCGGAGAGGAGTGCGTCGACCTCCCGGGACAGGTCGGCGAACACCCGCTCCTCGAGCACGCCCGGCGGCAGCGACCCCCGCGCCCGCTCGACCTGCCGCCACTCGTCGTCGTCCATCCCCCTGGACCGGGCGTCGAGGAGCTGCTGGCCGACCCGGTACGTCTCGAGGCTGTCGAGCTCGACCGGCAGGATGTCGTCCACCTCGTCGGCCCGCCGCGGCAGGCGCACCTCGAGGGTCCGCCGCAGGAAGGCGTCCACCGGGTCGCGCAGGAACGCCCGGAGCTCCTCCAGCTCGAACACCTCCTCCTCGTCCACGTCGAGGGGTCCGTCGAGGAACGGGGTCCGGGTGACGGGCCGCAGCCGGCGGCGGCGCGCCCCCTCCAGGTCGCCACCGGAGTAGCTCCATACCAGCCCGTCGACGAGCCGGCCCTCGACCAGGCACGCCTCGTCGAAAGGGTGGCGGGGGTGGGCGACCTCCCAGGACTCCCTCATCGCCGGCCGGTCGGCCTCGTGCACCAGCGCGGTGACGGCGTCGAAGAGCTCGGCGGCCGGCACCACCTGGGGCACGACGTGGTTCGACCGGACGTCGCGCCCGTCGCGGACGACGAGCAGATGGTCCCCCGCCGCCAGGACGGCCTCCAGGAGGCGCTGGCGAGACTCCGATCTCGGGTCGGGATCGCCGATCTGGGGGGCGGCGGCGGCCAGGTCGGCGGCATCGGGCGCGGACGACCCCGCGGCGTCCTGGTCGAGCCCGAGCACGCACACCACCCGGAACGGCACCCATCGCAGCGACGCCGTCGAGGTGACCGTCACCCCGCCCCGGAAGAAGTCGGGCCGGCCGGGCTCCCGGTCAAGGCGGTCCTCGAGGAGCCGGCGGACGTCGACCAGGTCGAGTGCCACCGCGGAGCCGCGCCGCGACGACACCGCCGTCTCCACCACCTCGGCGAGCACGCGGTCGAGCGCCTCGAACTGCCACCCGGCCCGGTCGGGCGCGGCGAAGAGGTCGCCGCACGCCCGGCGGACGGCCGCGAGCCAGCCGGTGACGGTGCGGTCGGGTCCGGACGTGTGGCCGGCCAGCCCGGCCAGCCGACCGAGGACGAACGCGAACGAGCCGAGGAGATCGGTGTCACCGCTGTCGACTCCGAAGGGGGCCACCCCGCCGATGGCCAGGTCGAGCTCCCCCCCGGTCACGGACGACCCGATCAGGAGCCGGTCGAGGGCCGCCTGCCAGGTGTTGCCCACGATGTCGGTCGGCACGCCGAACCCGGACCGGTGCGCCGGATCCAGTCCCCAACGCACCCGGGTCCCGACGGCCCACTCGGCGAGGACGGCCAGGTCCGACTCGTCGAACCCGAACCGGGCGCCGTACCGGCGCGAGCGAGAGGAAGTCGAGCACCCGGGAGATCTCGAACCGCCCGGCGAGCAGGTCCAACGAGCGCGACGGTCGCCCCGAGCACGGGATTGGCCGAACGGATCGACCGGTCGGCGATCCGGTAGCGCAGTGACGGGGCCCCGGCGACCGGTCCACCACCCGGTGCCCCGAACACGGCCTCGACGAGGGGTGCGAACCTCTCCAGGTCGGGACAGACGACGAGGACGTCCTCCTCGTCGATCCCGGTCGCCGGGTCGTCCAGGAGATGGAGGATGGCGTCGCGGGCGACCTGCACCTGGCGCATGGGACCGAAGCACGCATGGAACTGCACCGAGCGGTCGTCCGGATCGAACGGCCCGGGGACGGCTTCCGCATCCTCGCGGATGTCCGTCTGGAGCCGGTGCAGCAGTGTGGTCGGGGTCGGTCCCGATGACGGCACCCAGGTGAGCCGCTCCGTCTGCGGGACGATGCCGTCGGCCAGGAGCACCGCCGACTCACGGGGCAGCCGGCCCCACGAGCGGAGGAGCGGCTGGCGGACCGAGTTACCCGTCGGGTCCTCGGACCGGAGGCGTGGTCGGGTGCCCTGCGGTCGGGGCCACGTCCCCCGCAGGGCGGCGAGGTCGAACCGGTGGGGCTCCAACAGGAACAGGTGCACCTCCCGCTCCCGGGCCACCGCGTCGACGAGCGGGAGGAAGTCGCGGGCGGGCAGGGAGGTGAAGCCGAAGAGGAGCAGCCGTCCCGGAAGGTCGAGTTCGAGGGCGCCGGCCCCGACCATGTCCAGGACCTCCGGCATCCGCTCCGCGGGGCTGGGCGTGCCGATCTCGGCACGCAGCAGGCGCCAGAGCCGCGGCTGCCACCGGGCGTGCGGCGACAACGGCTCGAGCGATCCGTCGACCAGGCCCCCGTCGGGACCGGTGGGGTCGGCCCAGGCCCGGACCATCTCGGGTCGGTGGAGGTGGTAGCGGTCGAAGAGGTCGGCGACGGCGCGGACCCTGGTGAAGCGCGACGCCCCGTCGGGCAGCGCGGTGAACTCGGGCAGGTCGTCCCGCCCGGCGAGGTCGTCGAGGACGGCCAGCAGCGGCCAGACCATCCGGTCGATCTGCCAGGGATCGGCCCCCGGGAGCGGGCCCCCGGCCGCAGCCGACGCCGCCTCGAGGACCAGGCTGCGCAGTGTCCCCGGATAGGCGCGGTGGATGTTGGCCGCCACCCCGTCGCCCTCGCCGGGGCCGCTCGCGCCGAGCCGGCGGGCGAGTTCGAGGGTGACCCAGCGCCGCATGCCGTCGGAGGGGACGGCCAGCCACTCGGGCTCCATCGGGTCGAGCGGATCGGCCGTCACCACGTCGGCCAACCTGCCCACCAGGGCCTCCGCGCCATCGGACGAGTAGATGCGGAGCCCGCTGGCCCGAGGGGTGTCGTCCACGGGAGGCGACCTTACTCAGGGGGTGCGACCCCGACCGCGGGCACCGGTGGGCGGCGTGCTGGTCACTGGGCGGTATCCCGGCACCGCGAGCGTCCGGATGGCAGCATGGGGCCGGCCCCGATGGCGGGGCCCGCACGGGAGGAGTCGCCATGCGACCCACTCATCGCCGCCACGACCACCCGCCACGGCGGCGGGGGCTTCCTCCTCTACTCGCTCCTCTTCTACATCGTGTTCTACCTACCGGTGTGGGGCACCTACAAGAAGGCCGCGCCTCAGGGCCAGCCGGCCTGGGCCGCGTTCATCCCGATCTACCAGTGGATCGTCCTGCTCCGGGTGGCCGGACGGCCCAAGTCGTGGGGATGGTTCCTCCTGCTCTACCTGATCCCCTACGTGGGTTGGCTCGCCCTCTTCATCGTCGCCATCATCGTGATCCACGACGTCTCGAAGAGCTTCGGCCACGGGGCCGGCTTCACCGTCGGGCTCGTCTTCCTGCCGATCCCGATCGTGCCCGTCATCTTCTGGTTCATCCTGTGGCTCGGCAAGAGCACCTACCGCGGTCCGCAGGGACCGGCCGCGCTGGCCGGCAGCTTCGGCGCGGAACCGGGATACCCCACCCAGGCGGGCTATCCGCCGGCGCCGGCGGGCTATCCCCAGCAGGGTGGCTACGCACCGCCGCCGCCTCCGCCCGGCGCCGGTTACCCGCCCGCGCCCCAGCCCGGGACGGCCTACCCGGCACCTCCGCCCGCCGCCTCCGCCGGTCGGTTCCGCACCCCCGCCGCCGCCTCCCCCGCCACCACCGCCCCCTCCGGAGTCGAGCGGCCAGTAGCGGGGAACACCCGCCCCGTGCCCCCTACGAGGGGATGAGCCCGGGCGGCGCCGAGTCGAGCATGTCCAGGATGGCCAGGGCCAGTGCCCGGGCCGACGCGGGTCCAGTTCGACGGCCACGCGGGCCGACGCACCCCGGTCGGGATTGCGCAGGTCCACGTTGAGCGTGTGGTCGGCCGGGGCGTGGACCGGGTGGTCGAAGTAGACCGACGCGTCGGTCACCGGGAACCACCCCTCGCCCCCCTTGCCGCTGCCCTCGACGGGCAGGGTCGTCGTCCGGTAGGTGCACATGATGGGTCCTTCCCTCGTCTCGGATTGGGTGGTCAGGCCGACAGGTGCCGGCCGAAGAAGGCCCAGATCCGCTCCCACCCGTCCTGGGCGGCCTCGGCCCGGTAGCTCGGTCGGTCGGTGTTGAAGAAGGCGTGGCCCGCCCCCTCGTAGGAGTGGAACTCCACGTCCTTGCCGGCGGCCACCAGCCTGCGCTCGAGCTCGGCCACCTCCTCGGACCCCGGATACTGGTCGTCGGCACCGAAGAGCCCGAGGAGCGGGCACGAGAGGCTCTCGATCCGGTCGCCCAGCGGCGACACCTGCAAGGGGAACTCGTCGGGCGGGGACGTCAGCGCGAAGGCCCCGTAGCAGTCGACGGCGGCATCGAGGTCGAGGCTGCAGGCGGCCAGCAGCGACTGGCGCCCGCCCGAGCAGTAGCCGATCGTGGCCACCTTGCCGTTCGATCCGGCCAGCGACCGCAGGTGGGCCAGCGCCCCGGCCACGTCCCCCACCAGACGGTCGTCGGGCACGCCCCCGTTGGCCCGGGCCACGGCCGCCGCGTCGTCGGGGCTCGCCCCCGGCGCCTCCCGGCTGTAGAGGTTGGGACAGGCGGCCAGGTAGCCGTTGGCCGCGAACTTCCGGGTGATCTCCTTCGATCCCTCGTCCCAGCCCGGCATGTGGTGGATCACCACCACGCCACCGACCGGTCGCCCGTCGAGCGGACGGGCGACGTACGCCTCGATGGTGTCCCCTGCGTGTCCCGTGATCTCGACCGTCTGGGCAGTCAGGTCTCCTCGGGTCATGTCGTCTCCTCCTCGGTGGGTGCGGTGGTTGCGTCGAGCTCGTCCAGCAGCTCGGCGAGGCGATTGGACTTCGCCTCCTGCTCGTCCCGGAAGGCCTTGATCCGGGCCAGCGTCTCGTCGAGCCGGGCCAGCAGCCGGTCGTTGGCCTCGGCCGCCTCCAGGAGCAGGGTCCTCCGCCGGGCCGGGCTGGCGGCACCCCACCGGTACTCCGAGCGGAGCCGGTCCAGGGCGTCGGCGTCGGCCGTGTCGAGCACGACCCGGACCTCGGCCAGCGAGAACCCGAGCAGCTCCTGCAGATCGCGGATGCGGGTCACCCGGGCCATGTCGGCCGGCAGGTAGAGGCGCTCGCCCCCGCCGCGATGGCCGCTCGGGCGGATCAGGCCCTGCTCCTCCCAGTAACGGAGGGTTCGGGTCGTCACGCCGGTGCGCTGGGCCAGCTCGCCGATGCGGAGGACGTCCCCGGTGGCGAGCGTGGCCGCAGCGGCCGTCACTGCAGGGCCTCGGTGTCGGCGCCGACGGCCGCGTCGGCGGCGGCGGCGGCGGTGAGAGCGACCCCGACCTGCTGGTCACCCTCGGCATCGGCCTCGTCGCCCTCGTGGTAGACGTAGCGGCCGCCCCGCTGCCAGGACGCCCACGCCGCCAGCAGGCTGGCCAGGATGGCGAAGTCGAGCGCGGCGTGGAGACCGGCCTGGAAGGGCCGGCTGATCAGACCGGGGAAGAAGCTCCGGCCGGTGAGTGCCGCCTGCTGGGCCGGGGTCAGCTGGGCCAGCACGTGCGGGCCGACGAGGTGCTCGACCGGGTTGTAGCCGAGGAACGCGGCGAACAGCGTGGAGACCGGCGAGAGATGGGCCACCCGCTCGGCCACGGCGGAAGGCACGCCGTGGACCACCAGTCCGTGCAGCAGATTGGCCGACAGCGAGGCGGTGAGGCCCACGATCATGAGCGTGAAGAAGATCCCGATCGACAGCACCTGCGCCGAGTTCTGGAACGTGGTGTTCATGCCCGAGCCGGCCCCGCGGTGCTCGGCCGGCAGGCTGTTCATCACCCCGGCCCGGTTCGGCGACCCGAACGAGGCCATGCACATCCCGGTCGCGAAGAGCAGGAGCGCGAAGAGCCAGTAGGGGAAGTCCACGGGTAGGAGCTCGAGCAGGATGAAGCAGACGGCCGTGCCGAGCATGCCGCCGGTGGCGAACGGCCGGGGGCCCAACCGGTCCGACAGGACCCCCGACAGGGGGCCGGCGACCAGGAACCCGAGGGTGAGGGGGAGCATGGCGATGCCTGCCCACAGCGGTGTCACGGTGAAGGCGTACCCGTGCAGCGGCAGCCAGATCCCCTGGAGCCAGATGATCAGCATGAACATGAGACCGCCCCGGCTGAGGGCGGCGAGGAAGCTGGCCAGGACACCGGAGGTGAAGGCCCGGATCTTGAACAGCTGGAGCCGGAACATGGGCTGGGGCACCCGCGTCTCCACGACGCAGAACACGCCCAGGAGGACCACGCCGACGGCCACCGAGCAGAGCACCAGCGGGTTGGTCCACCCCATCACGTGCCCTCCGTAGGGCTCGATGCCGTAGGTGATGCCGACCATGACCAGGATGAGCCCGATGGCGAAGGTGATGTTGCCGGGCCAGTCGATACGGGCCGGGCGGCGGGGGCTCGTCTCGTGGAGCTTCGCGGTAGCCCAGGATCGTGCCGATGAGGCCGATGGGCACCGACACCAGGAAGATCCACCGCCAGTTGAGGGGGGCCAGAACGCCGCCGAGCACGAGACCGATGAACGTCCCGCTGAACGCGGCGGCCTGGTTCACCCCGAGCGCCATGCCCCGCTTGTTGTCGGGGAACACGTCGGTGAGGATGGCCGCCGAGTTGGCCATGAGCATGGCCGCACCGACCCCCTGGAAGATGCGCATGACGATCAGCCACACGCCGGCCGCATGGCCCGTCATCCACGTGATCGACAGCATCAACGAGAAGAACGTGAAGACGGCGAAGCCGAAGTTGTAGATGCGCACCCGGCCGTGGATGTCGCCCAGCCGACCGAGGGTCACCACCAGGACGCTGGTCACCACCAGGAAGCCGAGGATCATCCACAGGAGGAAGAAGGTGTTGCCCGCCTCGAGCGGATCGATGCCGATCCCGCGGAAGATGTTGGGCAGCGAGATGAGCACGATCGAGCCGTCGATGGTGGCCATCAGCATCCCGAGGGTGGAGATGAACAGGGCCATCCACTTGTAGTTGGGCGGGAGCGTGGACAGGTCGCCGCTCAGGCGGTCCTCCCGGCTGGTGCGGCGTCGCCGGGATCCGTCCCGACCGTTGCGGCGACTCCCGCCCCCGGAGTCTGCGTGCTTCTCGATGATGGCCATGGTGCTCCCTGCGCATCGGGGTCCGACGCCCGCCAGGCCGGGTGTGCGATCGCCCTCAGGTTACCGCATACGTCAACGTCAGCATGCGCAGCGTATCCTTTGCCCACCGCCGGGCACGTGTGGCGGCCTATCGTCAGGGGCGATGATGTACAGCGCGAGTGGGGGCAGGGCACGGTGGCTGGCGGCCGGGGCGGCGAGCGGCCTGATCGTGCTGGCCGGCTGCGGGAGCAACCTCCTGTCCACGTCCGCCTCGGCCGGCGGGACCCCGACCTCGACCTCGACCACCTCGGGAAGCGCCACGTCGACCACCGTCCCCGTGAACGGCGAGGTGGCCGTCGCCTTCCCCGTCGTCCCCTGCGTCAATCCTGCCGCATTCGGTACGCAGATCAAGTCGTCCTCGGGATGGGACCCGACCATCCTCGTGGCCCCGATCCCCACGTCGCTCGTCGGGAAGGTGACCTTCTACACCGACGGGGTCCACACCCTGCTCGGCCCCGCCGGGTGGACCTGTGCGCTGGTGGCGTCCGGTTCATCCGGCGCGAGCGACGGCTACGGGACGACCACGACGACGGCCGTCGGGGGGGCGACCGGCTCGCCGGCGGCCCCGGCGCAGCCGATCGGCCAGTCGGCAGCCATCGGCGGCTACGGCACGACGACGCTGGCCGTCTACCCGCCGAACGACCCGACCCCGCCGACCACAGGCGCACCGGCTCCCGGTTCCGAGGGCATCTTCGCCACCTACGCCTCGACGGGCTCGACGGCCGGCATCGACCTGGTCTGCTCGTACTTCGCCATCCCGTCGTGGCAGTCCCACTCGGCGGGCTGCTCGACCAGCAAGCCGTCGGGGGAGCTCACCAACTCCCTCACCCCGGACGTCACCGCGGTGGCCGACCCCGCAGGGGTGCTGGGCAACCTGGCCGCATCGGGCGGCCAGACGGCGGTGTCCGGCGTCGTCATCTTCCCCCAGGTCCCCTCGGCCATCTCCTACGGCAGTTCGGCGAACGTGGTCGCCGAGTCGTGTGCCCTCGACGACCCGACGCTGTGCCCGACGATCCTGTCGGACTTCGAGGTGCGCGAGTTCCCCGTGCCCAGCTAGGCGCACCCAGCCTTCCCCGGCTCGACCTGACCGGCCCTCCGGCGGACCCCGGCCCGAGCACCTGATGTGGTGCCCGGGCCGCTCCGCATCAGGTGGTGACGGCGGAATTGCCGGCAACCGGACGGCACCCGGACGGCAACTCCCATCGTCGATTCCGTCACCATGCGTGGGTTTCTCGCGTAACTGACGGGAAACTTGGGTGTTCCGCCCACCCTCCGTGGAGTCGGTTGACCTTTCCGCCGGGCCGGCCGTAGGTTCGCCACAGGAAGCCGTCACCAGCTGGCGACAGCCACGTGGGACGTCCCACCGCACAAGGGAGCGATGCCATGGATCCAGCACCCGAAGCACGAGCCGGCGGGTCGGTGGCACCGGTCGGGACGATCCCCGCCCCGGACGACGCGGCCGGGTCCGACGCCCTGGGTGCCCTGTCGGGCGCCGGTGTGGCCCGGATGGACACGACCGACGTCGGGGCCCACCGGACCAAGGCCCGATCGGCACGGCTGCGTCGCCTGGCCGTCCTGCTGGGGTTCGTGGCCGCCGCCCTGGTGCTGCGCGACGTGCTCGCACCGGGCGCTCCCCTGCCCAGCCCGTCGATCCCCCCGGGCCTCACCCCCTACATGCTGCCGATCGGCCTCATCGTCCTGCTGTCCATGGTGATGATCGTCCCGATGCTGGGCGCCGGTCGGTCACCCCACATCCTCTTCCGCCCGGACGAGCTGACGATGACCTTCGACGACGTGCGCGGCTCGGAGGGACTCGTCGAGGAGGTCACCAAGACCCTCAACCTCTTCCTCGCCTACCGGACGTTCAACGAGCAGATGGGCGGCACCCCCCGCAAGGCCATCCTGTTCGAGGGCCCTCCGGGCACGGGCAAGACGTACATGGCCAAGGCCATGGCCGCCGAAGCCGGCGTGCCGTTCCTGTTCGTCTCGTCCTCGGCCTTCCAGTCCATGTTCTACGGGCAGACGAACCGCAAGATCCGCTCCTACTTCAAGGAGCTGCGGCGCCACGCCCGCCGTGAGGGCGGGGCCATCGGCTTCATCGAGGAGCTCGACGCCATCGGCGGCCGGCGGGGCAACGGATCCAGCCACGGCGAGGGAGTGCCCGGCGTGGTCAACGAGCTGCTGATCCAGCTCCAGTCGTTCGACCAGACCCCCCGCTCCGTCCGGTTCCGGGGCAAGATCGTCGAGGCGGTCAACGCCTGGCTGCCGGCCGACCGGCGGCTCCGCAAGCCGACGGCGGCGCCGGCCAACATCCTGGTCATCGGGGCGACCAACCGGATGGACGACCTCGACCCGGCACTGGTACGACCGGGTCGCTTCGACCGCACCATCTACTTCGGGCTGCCCGGACGGACCGGACGGCGCGACATCCTCGACTACTACCTGGGCAAGAAGGCCCACGACGCCGAGCTGGACGACCCGACGCGGCGCGACACGCTGGCGGCCATGACCGCGGGCTACTCGCCCGTCATGATCGAGCACCTGCTCGACGAGGCGTTGGTGTGGGCCCTCCGCCGAGGTGCCGACCGCCTGTCGTGGAACGACGTGCAGCAGGCCAAGATGACCGAGGAGATCGGCCTGGCCCAGCCCGTCGAGTACACCGAGGCCGAGCGCCGCACCATCGCCACCCACGAGGCCGGCCACGCCACGGTGGCCTGGCTGGTCGGGCGCGGTCGCAAGCTCGAGGTGCTCACCATCGTGAAGCGCCGCGATGCGCTCGGGCTGCTCAGCCACTCCGACACCGAGGAGCGGTTCACCAAGACCCGGTCCGAGGTGCGGACCATGATCGACATCGCCTTCGGCGGCATGGTGGCCGAGGAGCTGTTCTTCGGCGAGTGCTCGACCGGTGTGGCGAGCGACCTGCAGGCCGCCACCCTCAACGCCTGCCAGATGGTCGGGCAGCTGGGCATGGGATCCTCGCTGGTCTCGGTAGGGGCCATCGAGCACCCGGGGGGCGGCATCGTGGGCAAGGTCCTCGCCGACGAGCAGAGCCGGTGCGAGGTGGAGGCCCTCCTCGACGACGCCAAGCAGTCGGTGACCCGCATGCTGGAGGAGCACCGCCACATCGTGGAGGCGCTCCGGGACGCGCTGCTGGTGCGCAGCGAGCTGATCGGCGACGAGATCCTCGACGTGATCGGGAGGGCCGTCGCCGACCCGGACATCCTGCCCGCGAACCTGCGGGACCGGCCGCGCCTGGCCGACGGCCGGGTCGCCGCTGCGGGCGACGTGGCGGGTCGGACCGCACCGGCCGACGCCACCGACTGACCGCCCGACCCGGCGCGTGCCGTCGGTTCGTTGACCCGGGCGGCCAACGGTAGGACAATGCGGCGGTGGGCGGCCCGGTGGAGAGCAGGCGCACCGGAGCCCTCCTCGGGGACCGCCCCGGTGCCGTGGCCCGGTGAGCACGCCCGCGACCGCCCCCTCAGGCGGACAGGGACTTCGGGCGGACCAGCTCGGCACCGCCGACGTGACCGCGTCGACGGTGGCCAACATCGGCCCGGGCATCGACTTCTACTTCGGGTTCGGCGTGGTCGCCGTGACCGCCGGCGTGGGTGCCCCCCTCACGATCCTCGCCGCCGCCGTCGCCGTGTTCCTGCTGGCCATGGGGGTCGCCGAGTTCAGCCGCAGCGAACCCTCGGCCGGCAGCTTCATCGAGTTCGTCGAACATGGCCTCGGCCCCGTGGCCGGGATCGCCACGGCCGGTCTCGTGGCGGTGGGATACACGATCGCCATGGCCGGGGTCATCACCATGTCCGGTGGCTTCATCGCCATCACGCTGGCCCACTACGGGATCGCCGACCTCGCCTGGGGCCCGCTGACCGCGGTCATCGCCCTGGCCGCCCTGGCCCTCATGATCCGGGGCATCCGGCTGTCCACCGCCGTGGTCGGCGGAGCGGTGGTCCTCCAGGTGGTCATCATGGTGGTGGCCTGCGTGGTCATCCTGGTCGACCACCGGGCCACCCTGTCGGCGGCACCCTTCCGGTGGTCGGAGGTCACCGGCGGCCTGGGCGGCCTGTCGGCCGGCTTCCCCCTCGCCCTCTACATGTTCATCGGCTGGGAGAACGGACCGTCCCTGGCCGAGGAGTGCCGCGAGCCCCGCACGACGATCCCCCGGGCCCTCATGGCGTCGATCGCCATCGCCACCGTGCTCTTCCTCCTGTTCGCCTACGCCACGGTCACCGGCTTCGGGTACGACGTGTCGTCGATCGGCCGGTCCTCGATCCCGTTCCTGACGGTGGCCGACCGGGCGCTCGGGCCGTTCGCCCTGATCGCCTGGGTGGCCGGCATCGTCTCCGTGCTCGCCACGCTGGTCTCCGGCACCAACTCGCAGTCGCGCATGCTCTACGACGCCGGTCGCACGGGCAAGCTCCCCCGCTGGCTCGGGGTGATCCGGCCGTCCACCCGGACCCCGGCCCGGGCCCTGGCCGCGTTCGTCGGGATCGGGCTGGGCGTCATCGCCGTCTGGGCACTTGTCCACGCGGTGGGCGTCGGCACCGGCTCCATGGACCCCGTCGGGCTGTACGCCGAGTGCTCGACGCTCGGCACCATCGTGATCCTGTTCGTGTACGTCCTCACCATGGTGTCGTTGCCGCTCTACGCCTGGCGCCACCACCGCGACCGGTTCTCCGCGGTGCGGCACGTGGTCCTACCCGTACTCGGGGTGGCGGCCCTGGTCGTCCCCTTCGTGACCCTGTGCACACCGGGCCAGCCCTCGCCGTACGACGCGTTCCCCTTCGTGGCCCTCGTGGTCGTGGTCGGGTGCTTCGGTGCCGCGTGGTTCGTCGCCCGGCGGCGCGGCCGCAAGCCGACGACGGTATGAGCCGACGGGGACGGCACGGGGGCGCACCCCGGGACCCTGGTCCCTGGGTGCGCCCCCGGTGGCGCGTTCGGTCGTCGACCGCTCAGACGGCGGCGGGCACCACGACCTGGACGGCACGGCCGTTGGAGGACGTGTAGTCCGAGTCACCGCTGTAGTTCACCTGGATGGTGTAGTCGGTCGCCGGTGGTGTCAGATCGGTGAGCGTTCCCGGCGGCAGCAGACACGTCACCGAGCCCTCGGTCTCTTCCGGGGCGATCGGCAGGGGGACCACGTTGCCGCCCTGGCAGGTCACCGCGTTCCCGTTGGGATCGGTGATGGTGAAGGTGACGTTGCCGGTCGGAGGCCCGACGAGTGTCGATCCGGCGGCGCCGTTGGTGGCCACCACCGTGGCCGTGATGCCCACGGCCGAACCGTCCGTCGAGTAGAAGCCACCGGGCTCGCTCAGCGAGACGTCGGTGGGCGACTTGCCGATGAAGATGAACTTGGACCTCGCCGTGCTCGAGTAGAAGTTCGAGTCACCCGTGTAGACGGCCTGGTACGAGTATTCGCCGGGGTACTCGCCCCCGCCGATGGTGAGAGCGGCCACGCCACCCGGGCCCACCGGGGCGGCACCGCCCTGGCAGCCGTCGTTGCCGTCCGAGTTGTTACCGCACACCAGGATGTTGACGAACCCGGTGGGCGTGTTCGACCCGGTGTAGTCGGCCGGGGTGACCACGGCGGTCACCGCGAAGGTCTGGCCGGCTCCGATGTTCTTCGGTACCGAGGTCGTGGTGTCGGTCGAGGCCAGCGCCGCGTTCTCGTAGAGCGAGCCCACGCTCGACTGGTAGCCGGCGGCCGTCAGCGTGGCCGAGACCTTGTAGTAGACGACGGCCGGCAGACCGGCGGCGATGTTGCAGCTGGCCGAGCCGTCGACCAGGGCGATCACGTTGGTGCCGCCGTCGCACGGGAAGGACGTGTTCGATCCCGGCTTGGCGATGACGAAGGTGATCGTCCCCTGCGGGGTGCCCGACCCACCGTCGGTACCCGTCGGCGCGGCGGTGGCCGTGAAGGAGATCGACGTGCCCTCGCCCACCGAGCAGATGTCACCCGTGCACGAGCCGGCCGTGGGGACCAGCGTGACCGTGGTGGCCGCGGTCTTGACCGACTGGTGGACGATGCTCGAACTCCCGGCGAAGTTGGTGTCACCCGAGTACGCGGCGGTCACGGGGTAGGTGCCCGTCTGGCTCATCAGACCTCCGGCGATCGAGCACTGGGCGAGGCCGCCCGACAGGGGGATCACGTTGGTGCCCCCGTCGCACGTGACGCCCCCGAAGGTGACCGAGCCGGTGGGCGACCCAAGCGCCGCGCCGGACGGCGCGACCGCCGCGGTGAACGCGAGGGGCTCACCGGTCACCGCCGGGTTGGTCTCCGACGTGACCGTCGTGGTCGTGTCGCCCAGCTCCACGACCTGGGTCTTGGTGCCCGTCGCGGGCTGGTAGTTCGAGTCGACGGTGTCCGCGTACTGGGCCACCACCGTGAAGGGCCCGCTGGCGGCCAGGAGACCCGCGGCCACGCCGCAGGTGGCCACGCCGCTGGCGAGCGTCTGGACGTCACTGGTGTCGCAGACGACCGTCGAGCTGTCGGCCCCGGTGATGGAGAAGGTGACCTGTCCACCAGGTACACCGTGCCCGGTGGAGGTGACCTTGGCGGTGAAGGTCGCCGCCTCGCCGGTCTGGAGTTTGGCCTCGTTGGACGTGACCGTCACCTTGGTGGCGTACGGCGGGCTGCCCGCGGCGCCGGCGGGCACGACGAGCGCTCCGGCCAGGAGCGTCGTGGCCGATGCCACGATCACCGCCCCGGCCACCAGTCGCTTCAGCGGACGATGGAGTCGGTTGGTATGCATCACGCTCCTGCTCCCACGTTCGCGGTGCCCCCGGAGGCACCGAACTTCACGGAACCGAGCCCGGCGGTCCCACAGGGGTTCGTGGTCTTCTGGGCGTCACTGTTCGACGTGAAGGTAGTGGTGGTGAGGCTCTCACCGTCGAACGAACCCGACGTCACCGATGTCGACCCGAGGAAGACCTGCAGCGTGTCCGCACTCGGGTTGTAGAACAGCGCCTCCGAGGAGACGGTCACGTCCGACTCGGCGATCGGGCCACCGGCGCCCTTCCACTTGATGATCCCGGTGGCGGGCGGCAACGACGAGCCGAAGATCACCGCCCCGCACGTGCTTTCGAGCATGCCCGACGTGGTGGCGGTGAGTTGGCCGCCGGACAGCGTCACACCGCCGTCGGTGGCACCCACGCCGCTGCAGCCGCTCAGCTTGAGCTTGAGCTTGATCACCTCGGGGGACGAGCCGCCGTTGGTGAGCTTGGGCGAGAATTTGACGAGCCCGGCCGTGGTGCAGGTGATGGCACCCGACAACTGCGCCGGTGTCCTCACCGCCCCGGCGATGCCGGCCCCGGAGCCGCCGGCCAGGCCCAGACCGAGGGCCAGCGCCCCCGTTCCGAGCACGAACGTACGTAGCATGTCTGCCTCCCTTTCGCGGCGATTGGGTCGTCCGCCATAGACTTTCGCCCCTCATCAAGGAGGCCCCCAACTAACCCGATTGAGCGTCAGCGTACCTGAACCACATCTGAATTGCTCGCATGGATATATGTACTTTTCGGGCGGGTTCGGACATGTGGTTAACTGACCACTGACCGCGCGAACTTCCTGCTCAAACCGTCACAAATCTGTCACCCCCTATCACCAAAGTGCGTTCCAATCGTCGGGTTCGAGGTACCCCGTTGGACCGGTGTCGGGTCGGTTCACGCGCACGGCGTCGACGTCGATCCATGTGGGCTCGGAAAACCCCGACCTCCGCCAGTGACGGACGGGGTGCGACTTCCAGTCCCGGCTCCTCACACCGCCCGCCGAGTACCCGGGCCGGACGAGCAGGTGCGTCGGCGACGCGGCGATGACCACGCACGGTCGCACCTTGCCATCGAGATCCGGATGGTCCGGGTCCTCGGCGTCGAAGGGTACCCAGGCCAGGACGACCCCGGCCGACCACGGGTCGTCGCGGTCGAACTCCTCCTCCTCCAGCGGGGTGAGCACGGCCCGGCGCCGCCCGAGGGTGGGGAGGACCGGCGCCGGCGCCTCCGGCGCGGCCGCCACGTCCGGCCGGTCGGACGCCGCGGCCCGCTCCCTCTTCTTCGCCTGACGGACCTGTTGGGCAGCCCGAGCCGCGGCCTCTGCCCTGCGTCGACGCTCCTCGGCGTCCCGTTGCTTCTTCGACCGACGGGCTTCGCGCTGCTCCTCGCTGGTGCCACTCGGCTCGACGGCCCGGGGGGGCGCCGGCGCCGGTGCGGCGCGCTCGAAGGCGCGCCAGCCGGTGAGGCCGAACCGCTCCTCGGTGTCCAGCAGGGTGAAGCAGAGGTCGGACGCCGCCATTTCTCCATCGGCCACCGAGGCCAGCATCACGGTGACCGTGACGTCGTCGTAGTCGCCCGACACGGCGTCGAGGGCCTCGACGAGCTGCTCGCGGGCGGGGTCGTCCGCGTTGTCGCCCAGGACCTCGATGACGGCAGCCAGGCACGGCTCGGCGTAGACGGCGGCGGCGTAGGGCACGGCGGCCCGGTACTGGGCCCGGCCGAGCACGGACTTGGGGTCCCGGTGCTTGCGCAGGGCCGCCAGTGCGTTGGCGATGGGTTTGGCGATCGGGAACCGGGGGTCGGACACGAGCTGGAGCGACTCCTTGAAGGAGCGCGGCTCGACCCGGCCCAGAGCGGCCAGGAGCATCGCCTCGCGGGCGCTGTCGGTGATGGGGCCTTCCATGCTGCCGGTCCTCCCGGGTCCGGTCCGCCCCGAACGGGACGGCACCACGGCCGCTCATCATCGCACCTGCAGGCGGACCTCCCGACCCGCCCCCGCCGGCAAGCCGCGGTCACCGGCCGCGCCGCCGGCGGGTCGGGGTCACCGGGCGAAGGGCGGTGGGCCTCCGAACCGGTCGTGGAGCGCGGTGCGGGCGGCGTAGACCCCGCACATGCCGTGCACCCCGCCCCCGGGCGGGGTCGAGGAGGAGCAGAGGTAGACCCCGTCGACGGGCACCCGGTACGGGTTCCAGGCCACCACCGGGCGGGACAGGGTGTGGAGCACGGTTGACGCCCCGCCCCCGATGTCGCCGCCCACGTAGTTGGGGTCGTAGGCGGCCATGCCCGCGGCGGTGACCGTCGACCGGGCGAGGACGAGGTCACCGAATCCCGGGGCGAAGCGCTCGACCTGGGCCTCGATGGCGGCCGTGGCGTCCCGGTCCGACCCGGCGGGCACGTGGCAGTAGGCCCACAGGACCTCCCCCGGCCCGTCGACCCGGGTCCGGTCGACCACCCCGGGCTGGACGACGATGCAGACCGGTCGCTCGGGGTGGTGCCCGTCCCACACCGCGGCCATGGCCGCCTGGACCTCGGGCGCCGGGCCCCCGAGGTGCAGGGTCCCGGCGGCACGGCACGCCTCCGACGTCCACGGCACCGGGCCGGCCAGGGCCCAGTCCACCTTGCACACGCCGGGCCCGTGGCGGAACCGGCCGAGGGCCCGGCCGTACCCGTCGGGCAGGGCCGGGCCGGCCAGGGCCGCCAGTGCGACCGGGGCCACGTCGAGGAGGACCACGGTCGACGACGGCAGCTCATCGAGCCGTCCCACCCACCGGCCGGTCTCCACCGTGGCCCCCAGCCGGTCGAGCTCGGCGAGGAGCGCCGCCGTCACCCCGGCGCTGCCGCCGGCCACCAGCGGCCAACCCACGGCGTGGGCCGCGGCGGCCAGCAGGAGCGCGAACCCGGCTGTCACGGGTGCGGTGAGGGGCCGCACGGCATGGGCGCCGGCTCCGGCCAGCAGCGCCCGGGCGGGCTCCCCGGCGAAGCGGCGGCCCAACCCCTCGACGCTGCGGACGCCGTCGCGACCCGAAGCGGACCGCCGCCGCCGGGTGCCGCGGCACCGAACGGAGCGGGGCCAGCACGCCGGCCACGATGTCGTCGATGCCCTCGACCAGGGGTCCGAGCAGCCGCAGCCACGCGGCACCGTCGATGCCCAGCGAGTCGGCGGTGGCGTCGAGCGACTGGTGCACGGCGGGAGCGGAACCGTCGTCGAGCGGATGGGCGAAGGCGACCTCGGGACGCTTCAGCTCGGACCGCAGCCCGTCGAAGGCCGGATCGGCGAAGAACGGCGAGAGGGCGAGCAGCGGGTGGGCCGCGGAGCAGATGTCGTGGCGGAACCCCGGAAGGGTCCGCTCGGCGGTCCGGCAGCCACCGCCGGGGACGTCGGATCCCTCGACGACGTGCACGGCCAGTCCGGCCCGGGCCAGTGTCACCGCCGCCGCCAGCCCGTTGGGGCCGGAGCCCACCACCACGGCGTCGAAGCTGGTCACCGGGTCACCACCGCCCGATCCTCCCACCGCCGCGGGAGGTGGGCCCGCCCACGACCGCCGCCACCGCCGGCCGCCGCGACGGTTGCAACTCGGTGAACTCTGGCCGGCGTGCGGATGAAGTGTCGCTCCCGGGGTGTTGAATGGGAGGACACCACAGTGGTGGCGTGGACGAGACCACGAAAGGCAGATGACCATGGACCAGGAGCTTGCAGCCCAGACGGCCGAGACGACCGCCTCGTCGGCCCCCGCGACCCCGGGCGACGCACTGCGCGCGCTCCCCGTCGAGGCCGCCGACCGGGGTACCCGGTACGTGTCGGCCCAGGCCATGCAGGCCCGCCTCTTCTCGGTGTACGACGCCGCCACGGCGGCCGAGGACGCCCTGGCCCTCGTGCAGGACCAGCTCACGCTGACGCTCAACCGCAGCTACTACGAGGCGGGGGAGATCGAGCAGATGGCCCAGCAGCTCGACGATCTGCTCGCCCTCGACACCGCCGAGGACACCCGGGGGAGCTCGTCTCCGACGAGTGACCCGGCCCGGGCCGGCCGCCCCGGCCTGACGGGGGGCACCCCTACCCGGCCAGCTCCTTGACCTTGGCGATGATGTCCACCGGGGTCTGATCGCCGGTCGGCACCGGCACCACCTGCAGGTGACTGACCCCCGCGGCCTTGAAGGCGGCGATCCGCTCGGCCACGTAGCTCTCGGGGCCGCACAACGAGGTCGACTCGAGCAGTTCGTCCGGCACGAGCGCCTCGGCCTCCGCCTTCTTCCCCTCGAGGTAGAGGTCCTGGATCTTCTCCGCCTCCTCCTCGTAGCCGTAGCGCCGGACGACGTCGTTGTAGAAGTTGCGGCCCTTGGCCCCCATGCCGCCCACGTAGAGGGCCACCATCGGTCTGGCCATCTCGCGGAGGGCCGTCACGTCGTCCCCCTCGCCGATGGCCACCATGCCGCCCACGGTGATCTGGAGCGGGTCGAGCGACGGGTCGCGCCTGGCCCGGCCGGCGTCGAGCGAGTCGCCCCAGACGTCGCGGGCCTTCTCGGGCACGTAGAGCATGGGGATCCAGCCGTCGGCGAGCTCGGCGGTCAGGGCCACGTTCTTGTGGCCCAGCGAGGCCACCCAGATGGGGATCCGGGGCCGCACCGGGCGTCCGATGATCTTGAGCGCCTTGCCCAGGCCGGTGCCCTCGCCCTCGGGCAGGGGCATGTCGTAGTAGCGGCCGTGGTGCTCGAGCGGCGCCTCGCGAGCCCAGACCTGGCGGCAGACGTCGACGATCTCGCGTGTCCGACCGAGCGGGGCGTCGAAGGGCACGCCGTGCCAGCCCTCGATCACCTGGGGACCCGACGAGCCCAGCCCCAGGTGGAAACGGCCCTCGGAGAGGGCGTCGATGCCGGCCGCCGTCATGGCGATGAGCGTGGGGGTCCGGGTGAAGATGGGCAGGATGGCCGAGCCGATCTCCACCGTCTCGGTCAGGGCGGCCAGGTAGCCCATCTGACTCGGACTGTCGATGCCGTAGGCCTCGGCCACCCACACCAGGTCCAGGCCGGCCTTCTCCATCTCCGCCACCTGGGCGGCGGCCTTGCGGAAGCCTCCGGCGTAGCTGAGCATCGTGCTGATCTTCATCGTGGTCCCCTGTCGATTCGGCTACGGAACGTGCCCAACCGACATTAGGGGACCGACCGGCGACTGCCCGACGGCACCGCCCTGCCCGTCGGGGACGGCCTCGTCCCCGACGCCGGCCCCGGGTCGGCGCCGGGGGTGGTCAGGAGGCGGGCGGGGCGAGCCGGATGCTCATCGACTGGCTCGCCGTCGCCAGCAGCGTGCCCGACTCCGACCACAGGAACGCCATGCCCTGGCCGAACCCGCCGGCCAGGGCCTGGATCCGGATGTCGCACAGCACCCACTCCGTCGGCTCGAGGCGCACCACCCGCAACGTGTTGTCGAGGCTGCGCGACATCGTGCGTCGCCCCAGGGGCTGCGACACACCGCCGGTCACGTAGTCGCCGAGGATGGCGAGCGTGGCCGCCGAGGGCTCGAGGTGCCCCGGCACCCGCGCCCACAGCGCGCTCGTGGGCTCGCCCGCCGTCGGCGGGCCCGAGCTCAGCTCCTCGAAGCTCCGGCCCTTGGCCAGGCGGACGTCGATCTGGTCGAAGATCGAGGTCGAGAACATCGACGGCAGCCGACGCGGCGGGCACTCGTCGGGCGGCGGCACCTGGGGCGGGCACTCCCACACCCCGTCGGCGTCCACGTCGGCCGGCATCCCGAGGGCGGCGTTGACGGTGAGGATCTCGGTCTCCCCCGTGCCGGCCCACCGCCCGGGCCTGGGTGACCCGGTTGCCCTCGGCGGCCAGGGTGACGGTCAGGTCGAGGACCGAGCCGGTCGGCGCGAACGAGAGGTACTGGGCAGGTGGACCACACGGTGGGCCGGCCCGAGGCCGCCTCCAGGGCGACCAGCGCGGCGCCGAGGCCGCAGCCCGCCGAAGAGGAAGCGGCCGGGGTGGTCAGAGCTCGGGCACCGACCTCGAGGCGCCAGTGGAGCGGGTCGCCCCGCTCCTCCATCCCGAGGAAGTGCCGGTGCGTCGGTCATCGTCCGGGCCCGCCGGCGCGGCGGCGGCTCAACTGCGCGGGACCTGGGCCCAGGGCAGCTCCTTGTCGACCCGGACGTCGCCGGGCAGGCCGAGGATGCGCTCGCCCAGGATGTTGCGCTGGATCTCGGACGTGCCGCCCTCGATCGAGTTGGCCCGCGACCGCAGGAAGATACTTGCGCGACGTGCCGGGCGGGCCGACCAGCCCGAGGCCCTCGGACCGGCGCATGGTGTAGTCGTAGCCGACGAGGGCGTCGGCACCCAGCAGGTCGACGCACAGCTCGAAGATCCGCTGGTTGACCTCGGCGAACATGAGCTTGGCGATCGACCCCTCGGGACCGGGGTTGCCGGCCTTGCGGTTCTGCGACGGCCCGCATGTTGGTGAGCCGGAGGACCTCGACCTCGACCCACAGCTGCATCAGGCGGTCCCGCTCGACGGCGGTGCGTCGGGCGCCTCGCCCTGGAAGATCCGCACGGCCTCGGCGATCGACCCCGACCCTCGCGGCGGGGCGCCGCCGCCGCCGCCGATGGTGGTCCGCTCGTTGGACAGGGTGGTCATGGCCACCCGCCAGCCCTCGCCGACGTCGCCGATCCGGTCGGCGTCGGGCACCCGGACCTCGGTCATGTAGACCTCGTTGAACTCGGCCTCCCCGGTCATCTGCCGCAGCGGCCGGACCTCGACGCCCGGGCGCGTGCATGTCGAGGGCGAAGTAGGTGAGGCCCTTGTGCTTGGGGAGCATCGGGGTCGGTGCGGGCCACCAGCATGCCCCGGTCGGCGATGTGGGCCAGGGTGTTCCAGACCTTCTGGCCGGTGATGACCCACTCGTCGCCGTCGCGGACGGCCCGGGTGGCCAGGCTGGCCAGGTCGGAGCCGGAGCCGGGCTCGCTGAACAGCTGGCACCAGGCCTCCTCGCCGGTGAAGGTCCGGCGCAGCAGGCGGTGCGCGCAGCTCGTCGGAACCGTGGGTCACCACGGTCGGGCCGGCCATGGTCGAGCCCGAAGAACTCGCGGGCGCCGGCCGGGCGTGGCCCCCGCCTCGGCCAGCCGCCGGTCGACGATGCCGCTGCAGGTTCGGCGGGAGTCCGAGGCCGCCGAGGCCCTCGGGGAAGGAGATCCAGGCCAGCCCCAGGTCGAACTGGCGGCCCCGGAACTCCTCGACGGTCACCGACGTCGGGTCGAGCTCGTCCAGCAGCTGCGTCGTGCGCTCCTCGACGAGCGTCGTGTCATCTGCCATGACACGAACCATACCGCCCGCCGCGATGCCCGGTCAGGCGGCGGCGCGACGCCCGGTCAGGGCTGCAGGCGCTCGATCCTCCAGCCCGCTCCCCCGGGCTCGTAGCGGACCCGGTCGTGGAGGCGGTGGTGACCCTGCTGCCAGAACTCGAAGGCCCGAGGCACGACCCGCCACCCTCCCCACCACTCCGGGCGGGGGACGGCACGACCGGCGAACCGGTCGGTCCACAGCTCCACGGCGGTGTCGAGCTCCCGCCGGCTCGCCGATCGGGCGGCTCTGGTGGGAGGCGTAGGCGCCGACCTGGCTGGCCACGTCGCGGGTGGCGAAGTACGCGTCCGACTCGGCGCCGGTCGTCCGGGTGGCGGAGCCCTCGATGCGGACCTGGCGGCCGAGCGGCTCCCAGTAGAAGAGCAGGGCGGCTTCGGGATTGACGGCCAGGTCGTGGCTCTTGCCGCCCGTCGTAGTTCGTGTAGAAGACGAAGCCGTCGGCGTCCCACGCCTTGAGCAGCACCATCCGGGCCGTCGGGCGGCCGCCGGCGTCCGCGGTGGCCAGGGCCATCGCCTCGGGAGCGGCGACCACCAGTGACGCCCGGTCGTACCAGCGGCCGAACTCCACGAACGGGTCTCGGTCGACGGTGTGCTCGTCGAGGCCGTTCCGGTCCGGCTCGACGACCGGCTGGGCGTCCCCGTGCGTGCCATCCATGGCCCCGACCCTAGTGACCGGTCGCGGCGGCACGGCACTTCCCGGACGGGGGCCCGGACACCCCACCGGTCACCCGGGACGTGGCGGGGTCGATGGCCGGTAGATTCGCCCACTGCGGCCGGCCCCATCGACGTCGACGCCGAACGGGCCGCCACCCCCGGCAGCCCGGGTCGCCCACCTCAACAACGCAGGCGCCGGGCTGGCGACCTCGGCCACGCTGGCCACCATCGGCGAGCACCTCCGGTACGAGGCCGAGATCGGCGAGCTACGAGGCCGAGGCCGCCGTCGGCGGGCGGGTGGCCGCGGTGCGGGCATCGGCCGCCACCCTCCTCGGGTGCGACCCGGGCGAGGTCGCGGTGACCGGCTCGGACACCGAGGGGTGGACCAAGGGCCTGTGGGGCCTCCGCTGGGCGGCGGCCTCGAGCGGGGTCGCCGCATCCTGGTCGACCGCATCGCCTACGACAGCCACTACATGGGCCTGGTCCAGGTCTCGGACGTGGCCGGGACGACCATCGAGGCGGTGCCCGCCGCCGCCGACGGGACCCTCGACCTCGACGCCCTGGCCGACGCTCTCGCCGGGGGCGACGTGGCACTGGCCAGCCTCACCCACGTCGGCACCCACCGGGGCCTGGTCAACCCGGTGGCCGAGGCCGCCCGCCTCTGCCGCGAGGCCGGCGCCGTCGTCTTCGTCGACGCCTGCCAGAGCGTGGGCCAGCTCCCCGTCGACGTCGGGCCATCGGCTGCGACGTCCTGACCGCCACCGGTCGCAAGTGGCTGCGCGGCCCCCGGGGGACGGGGCTCGTCTACGTGCGGGCCGGCTTCGCCGACCACGTCCGCCCGATCGGGATCGACGGGCGTTCGGCCAGATGGGACGCCGACGACCACTACCGGCTCGAGGAGGGGGCCCAGCGCTTCGTGGTCTTCGAGACGCCGGTGGCCGTCCGGCTCGGACTCGGCACGGCGATCGACCACGCCCTGGCCCTCGGGATCGACGCCGTGGCCGAGCGGGTCGGTGCCCTGGCCGAAGAGCTGCGGTCCCGCCTGGCCTCGGTCGACGGGGTGGAGGTCCACGACGGCGGGCGGCGTCGCTGCGGGATCGTGACCTTCACCGTCGCCGGTCGGTCCACCGTCGACGTCGCCGACGCGGCCCGGGCGGCCGGCGTCAACGTGTCGGTCACCGACCGACCGGCGGCCCGGCTCGACCTCGGCGGGGGGCGTCCGGAGGGGGTGGTCCGGGCGTCGCCGCACTACTACAACACCGACACCGAGCTGGATCGGCTGGTCGAGGTGGTCGCCGCCCGGCCGGGGCGCTAGCGCCGACCTCCCACCGCTACTGTCGCCGGGTGACGGTCGGTGTCGGCCGACGGCGACGCCACGGGAGGCAGCCATGGAGGACGTGCGGTCCGGCGGCGGGGACGACGACAGGCGGCCCGGTCGGGGCGGTCGTCCCGACAATCTCGTGGTCGTGCTGCTCGACAGCCTGAATCGGCAGATGCTCGGGGCCTACGGCGGCCGCGAGTTCGCCACCCCGTCCATCGACGCCTTCGCCGCCTCGGCGCTGCGCTTCACCGGGCACCACGCCGGATCGCTGCCGTGCATGCCGGCCCGGCACGACATCCTGGTCGGCGCCCTCGACTTCCCGTGGCGACCGTGGGGATCGATCGAGGTGTGGGAGGACGCGGTCACCCGGTCGCTCCGGCGCAACGGGGTGGCCACCATGCTGGTCTCGGACCATCCCCACCTGTTCGAGACCGGCGGCGAGAACTACCACACCGACTTCACCGCCTGGGCCTACGAGCGCGGCCACGAGAACGACCCGTGGCGGACGACCCCGGACCCGACCTGGATGGGGTCGCCGGCGCTGCCCGTCGAGCGCCCGGCCTACCACCACATGTACGACGACTCCCGCACCTGGTTCCGGAGCGAGGAGGACTTCCCGGGACCGCGGACGATGCGGGCCGCAGCCGAATGGATCCGCACGTCGGCCCCGCAGCACGACCGGTTCTTCCTGATGGTCGACGAGTTCGACCCCCACGAGCCCTTCGACACCCCCGAGCCCTATGCGTCCCTCTACAACGGCGGCGAGGAGGGCGCCGAGCGGGCCATCTGGCCGCCGTACCTCGTCGACGCGCTGGCCAGCGGACTGCTCGACCCGGCCCGGGCCCGCCACCTCCGCAACAATTACGGGGCGAAGCTGACCATGATCGACCACTGGTTCGGTCGGCTGCTCGAGGCCGTCGACGAGGCCGGGCTGGCGGGCACCACGGGCATCGTGCTGTGCACCGACCACGGCCACTACCTGGGCGAGCACGACCTCTTCGGCAAGCCGGCGGCCCCGGTCTACAGCGAGCTGGGCCGGATCCCGCTGCTCGTGCGGTGGCCCGGCCAGGCCCCCCGGGAGGTCGACGCACTGACCACCTCCGTCGACCTGCACGCCACCATCGCCGACGTGTTCGGCGCGGAGGTCGGCCATCCCACCCACGGCACCTCGCTGCTGCCGCTCATCCAGGGCGCCGCCGTCTCGGTCCGCGAGCACGCCCTGTTCGGCTACTGGGGGCGGCACGTCGGGGTCACCGACGGCCGCCGGCGCTACCTGCGGGGCTGCGGCGACGAGAACCTGCCGCTGTCGATGTGGTCCAACCGGTGGTCGACCATGCCCGTCCACCCGCTGCCCGAACTGCGCCTCCCCCGCCCGGACGACCGAGCGGAACTGCGCACCATGCCGGGCACGTCGGTGCCGGTCATCGTGCAGCCCTTCGGCCCCGGCGATGCGCTCCCGTTCTGGGCGCTCGGGCCGTCGCCGTCCCGCACGCTGCTGTTCGACACCTCGATCGACCCGGACGAGCTCGAGGACCGGACCGGCGGGCCGGAGGAGTCCGAACTCGTGGACGCCCTGGCCGCGGCCCTCCACGCCATCGAGGCGCCCGAGGACCTGCTGGCCCGCATGGGCCTGGCCTGACGGCCGGTTCCGGCCCGGCCCGGACGGCCCCGGGGCACCCGCTACCCGCTACCCGATACTCGCTACCCGACGACGGCGAGCTTGCCCTGCACCGACCGCAGCCGCTCGCGACGCTCCTTCAGCGCCACCCGGTACCCGGCGTTGTCGGTGTCGGCGATCTCGGTCGACAGGTCGCCGAGGGTCCCGTCCAGCAGGTCACGCAACTCGGAGGCCTCCTCGTCGGTCAGGGTGAGTTCCATCCGGTCCATCTCCTCCGTCGGGTCGTGGCCCCACCTGGGCACCGGTCCATCTTCGGGCGGGCCGGAGGGACCGGACAGGGCCGAAGGTCCCGATCGGTCGCCGGGCACCGGGGACCGATCGGGACGTCGACCGGTCGACCGGTCACCCCCTCGATTGACACTGCGTGTTCGGAACCGATAGACGAGTGCGATGATCCTCGAGGGCAAGACCGTACTGGTGACCGGAGTCGGAGGAGGCCTGGGGCGCGAATGCGCCGCCGCCGCCCTCCGCGACGGAGCGAACGTGGTGGTGGCGGCCCGGAGCGCCGACGCGCTGGCGACCATCGCCGCCGAGCTCGATCCGTCGGGCGCCCGGGTGGCCCACCACGTGACCGACATCACTGACGCCGAGTCGTGCGACGCGCTGGTCCGCCTCGCCACCGAGCGCTTCGGCTCGGTCGACGCCCTGGTGCAGGTGGCGGCCTTCGAGAATGCCTGGGGCGGCCTCTACGACCTGAAGTTCGAGGACTGGCGGGCCGCCTTCGAGACCAACGTGCTCGGTGCCATCAACGTGATCCGGCCCGCCGCGGCCGCCATGAAGGAGGCCGGCGGCGGCGCCGTGGTGCTCATCGGGTCCCAGTCCATGTTCGCCCCCCAGATGCCCCAGGGCGGGTACGCGGCGTCCAAGAGCGCCCTGCTGTCGGCCATGTACTACCTGTGCGACGAGCTCGGGCCCGACAACATCCGCTGCAACATGGTGATCCCGTCGTGGATGTGGGGCCCGCCGGTCGAGATGCTGATGAACTGGCGGGCCACCAACGAGGACAAGACGGTGGAGGAGGCGCTCCACGACGTGGTGGGGAGGTTTCCGCTGCGGCGGATGACCGAGGACGGCGAGGTGGCCGACGTGGTCGCCTTCTTCGCCTCCGACCGGGCCAAGGCCGTGACCGGGCAGTACCTGCTGGTCAACTCGGGGGAGATGTTCCGGTGAGCGGTCCCAAGCGGGTGGTGGTCTGGGGGACCGGGTTCGTCGGGAAGATGGTCATTCCCGAGATCGTGGCCCATCCCGGGTTCCAGCTGGTCGGCGTGGGGGTGTCGAGTCCCGACAAGGTGGGCAGGGACGCCGGCGAGATCTGCGGCACCGAGCCGGTCGGCGTGACCGCCACCGACGACGTCGACGCCCTGATCGCCCTCGCACCCGACGCGCTGGTGCACTACGGGCCGACCGCGGCCAAGGCCGACGTCAACATCGCCCTGATGGGCGCCTTCCTGCGGGCCGGCATCGACGTGTGCTCGACGGCCATGACCCCGTGGGTCTGGCCCCACATGGCGCAGAACCCGCCGTCGTGGATCGACCCGGTCACCGAGGCCTGTGAGGCCGGCGGTTCTTCGTGCTTCACCACCGGGATCGACCCCGGATTCGCCAACGACCTGTTCCCCATGACCCTGATGGGGCTCTGCAGCGAGGTGCGCCAGGTCCGGGCCCTCGAGATCCTCGACTACATCAACTACGAGGGCGACTACGAGGTGGAGATGGGGATCGGCATGCCGCCGGACTACGTCCCCATGCTCGAGCACACCGAGATCCTGGTGATGTCCTGGGGCGGCACCGTCCCGATGATGGCCCACGCCCTCGGCGTCGAGCTCGAGTCGATCACCTCCACATGGGAGAAGTGGGTCACCCCGACGGCCATCACCACCGCCAAGGGCACCATCGAGCCGGGCAACGTGGCCGCCATCCGTTTCACCATCAACGGCATCGTCGACGGCCGGCCCCGCATCTGCCTGGAGCACGTCAACCGGGTCGGCCAGGACGCCGCCCCGGACTGGCCGCGGGGCAACGACAACGACGTCTACCGGGTGGTGATCGACGGCACCCCGTCCATCACCCAGGAGACCGCCTTCCGCTTCACCGACGGCTCGGGCCGGGACGCGGCGGCCGCCGGCTGCCTGGCCACCGGACTGCGGGCCCTCAACGCCGTGCCGTACGTGAACGAGCTGCCGGCGGGGTGGGTCACCGCCCTCGACCTTCCCCTCATCCCGGGGGTCGGTACCATCCGCTGACGGGCGGAGGACCGTTCCCGGGCCCGCCGCCGGCGGATCCCGACCATCCCAGACAGGAGCTGCCATGACCCCCGAGGACCTCGTCGAACTGGAGCTGATCAAGCGGCTCAAGTACCGCTACCTGCGCTGCCTCGACCAGAAGCTGTGGGACGAGTTCGAGACCTGCTTCGTATCCGAGGCGACGGCGCGCTACGGCGGCGGCCTCTACGAGTTCTCGAGCAGGGACGACATCGTGGCCTTCTGCCGCGAGTCCATGGGGGCCACGACGTTCCTGTCGAGCCACCGGTGCCACCACCCCGAGATCGACCTGGTCGGCGACGACGCGGCCACCGGCATCTGGGCGCTCGAGGACACGGTGATCCTCACCGACTTCGCCCTGACCATCCAGGGCGCGGCCTTCTACGAGGACCGCTACGTCAAGCGGGACGGCGAGTGGAAGATCCTCCACACCGGCTACAAGCGCTCCTTCGAGGAGCTCATCCCCCGTGCCTCCATCGCCGGCATCACGCTGACGGCCGAGTGGTGGGCCACCGACGGGCGCTCGAGCCTCGGGGCCTGACGCCGCGGGACGGGCCGGCCTCAGGACAGGGTCGCCCCGTCCACCCGGATGTCGGACCCGTTCATGTGGGAGGCCTCGTCGGAGGCCACGAAGGCGATGGTGGCGGCGATCCCCTCGGGCGTGCCGAAGGGTCCGAGCGGCATGACCCGGTTGATCAACTTGGCGTAGGCCCCCTCGGGAACCTCGAACGCCGCCGTGATCGGCGTGTCGACCGCGCCCGGGCTCACGCTGTTGCAGCGCAGGCCGGCCCGGGCGTACTCGATGGCCAGCTCCCGGGTCAGGGCCAGTACGCCGCCCTTGGAGGCGGTGTAGGCCAGGGCCCAGGGCTGCCCGGCGTGGGCGGCGGTCGAGGCGATGTTGACGATGTTGCCCTTCGTGGCGAGCAGATGGGGCAGTGACTCGCGGCACATGAGGAAGGTGCCGGTCAGGTTGATGGTGATCAGCCGGTTCCACTCCTCGAGCGTGATCTCGTGGGAGTGGCCGAAGGAGAGCACCCCGGCCACGTTGACCACCACGTCGAGCGAGCCGAGGGCGTCCACGGCGCCCGTCACGATGGCCCGGACGCCCTCCTCGGTGGAGACGTCGCCCGGATGGGCGACGACCGACCCGGACAGCCCGGACGCCTCGACCGCCATCGCGGCCAGCGCCTGGGCGTTGACGTCGACCGCCACCACCGCGGCACCCTCGTCGGCCAGGCGCAGGGCGGTCGCCCGTCCGATGCCCGAGGCACCTCCCGTCACCAGCACGTGCTTTCCGTTGAATCGCTCCAAAGTCATGGCGGCACTGTAGGCGCGACTCCCGCACCGGTGGTCGGCCCGGGCTCCCGGGCCGCGTGGCACGTGCAAGGCTGACGAGTCTCCACCCGTGCCGTCCCATCCCACCCCTGCGAGGTGCCCTTGCCCACCGCCCACGTCAACGGCGTCGACCTGGCCTACGAGGTCGCCGGGAGTGGCCCGCGCCTGCTCTTGATCAACGGCTCGGGCATGACCATGGAGCGGGGCCGGCCCGTGCTGTCGCTGCTCGGCGCGGGCGTCACCCTGCTGGCCTTCGACCCCCGGGGCCTCGGGACGAGCGGCCCCGCACCCGGCCCCTACGACATGGCCACCTGCGCGTCCGACGCCCTCGGCCTGCTCGACGCCGTCGGGTGGGACACCGCCCGGGTGATCGGCCTCAGCTTCGGCGGCATGGTGGCCCAGGAGCTGGCCGTCACGGCACCCGGTCGGGTCGAGCGCCTGGCCCTGCTCTGCACCTCGGCCGGCGGCGCCGGTGGCTCCTCGTACCCGCTCCACGAGCTCGAGGACCTGGAGCCCGGTGACCGGGCCCAGGTGGTCCGGCAGCTCATCGACGAGCGCTTCGACGACGCCTGGCTCGAGGCCCATCCGGGCGACCGGGCGCTCGTCGAGGTGATGGAGCGCCCCGACGACCCCGACCCGACGGCGGCCGCCGGACGCCTGGCCCAGCTGGAGGCCAGGAGCAGGCACGACGTCTGGGACCGGTTGGGGGCCGTCTCCTCGCCCACGCTGGTGGCCTGCGGCCGGTTCGACCCCATCGCCCCGGTGGCCAACAGCGAGGCCATCGCCTCCCGGATCGCCGGGGCCGAACTGCGGGTCTACGACGGGGGCCACGCCTTCTTCGTCCAGGACCGCACCGCGCTGCCCGACATCCGCGCCTTCCTGGCCGTCCCCGGACCGTGACCGTTACCGGGGCCGGAGGGGCGGGCCGTCCGCCGGCCGTCGTGCCCGTCTCGGGCCGGTGCCACGAGCGGTTCGCGCCGGTACGGGACGCCTTCGCCGACAACTTCGCCGAGCGCGGTGAGGTCGGCGCCGCGGTCGCCGTGTACGTCGACGGCGACCTCGTGATCGACCTGGTCGGCGGGTGGGCCGACGCGGCGCGCACCCGACCGTGGCGGGCCGACACGCTGGTCGACGTCTACTCGGTGGGCAAGGCGTTCGTGGCCCTCCTCCTCCTGCAGCTGGTCGACGACGGCCTGGTGGGGCTCGACGATCCGCTGGCCACGGTATGGCCCGAGTTCGCGGCGGAAGGCAAGGAGGGCGCCACCGTCCGCCACGCCCTGTGCCACCGGGCCGGCGTCCCGGCCATCCGCCGCCCGCTCGTCGACGCCGACCTGGGCCGGTGGTCGACCATGGCCGACGCCCTGGCCGCAACCGCCCCGTGGTGGGAGCCCGGGACCCGGCACGCCTACCACACCAACACCTACGGCCACCTGATCGGCGAGCCCGTCCGGCGCCTCACCGGCGACCTACCCGGGACCCGGCTGCGGAGGGTGGCCGGGGAACTGGGCGCCGACGTCTGGTGCGGCCTCCCCGAGGAGGAGCAGGCCCGCTGCGCCGACGTCGTATGGGCAGTCGGTGGCGCGGCGCAGGCCGTGGACCTCGGTTCGCTCGTCGGCGACGAGCGGATGGTCATGCTCGGCTACTTCAACCCGCCGGGCTACTCCTCGGTGGGCGTGGTCAACACCCCGCAGTGGCGGGCCGCGCAGGTCCCCTCCACCAACACCCACGGCACGGCCGACGGCGTGGCCCGCATCTACCGGGCGCTGCTCGAGCCCGGGCGGCTGCTCTCGCCCGCCCTGCTGGCCGAGGCCACGTCGCCCCAGTCCGTAGGGTTCTGCCCCGTCCTCGGCGAGGAGGTCACCTTCGGTCTCGGGTTCAAGCCGACCACGGCCAGACGGCCCTTCGGGCCCAACCCCTCGGCCTTCGGGCACTTCGGCACCGGCGGCGCCGTCGGGTTCGCCGACCCCGACGCCCGGGTGGCGTTCGGGTACGTGATGAACCACGTCGTCCCCCGCTGGCAGAGCAGCCGCAACCGGTCCCTCGTCGACGCCCTCTACGCCTGCCTGTAGGGGCCGGACCCCGGTGCGGGTCAGCGCTCGAGGGCGACCTCCGCGGCCACCTCGGGGCTCCGCCGACGCAAGATCAGGACCCCGGCGCTCGTCCCCACGATGAGGCCGAGCGAGAGCGAACCGGCCACCCGCGAGAAGGTGGCCAGGTCGTGGAAGCTCTCGATCAGGTGGCCGCCGGCGAGGGTGGTGAGCCCGCGCAGTGCCATCGACCCCACCGTCAGGACGAACACGCCGCCGAGGATGATGACGAGGTTGGGTGGGCGATTCGGGCTCCGCCCGAGGAGGATGCCCAGGAGCGACAGGACGGTGGCGGCGGCGAACGTCCCGGCCGCGTCCCCGGAGGTCCGCACCACCAGGAGCTGCACACCCCAGGCCACGTACACGCCGAGCAGCAGCCATCCGATGTCCCGGCGGCGGGCGCAGAAGGTGAGGGCCATGCCGACGGTGAAGGGGATCCAGGCCAGTGCGGTCACGATCCAGGGGATGTTGTCGACCGTCGTCGACGAGATCAGCGACGCCGTGCCGGCCCCGGTGAGATCGGCGGCGATGATCACCCCGGCCGCCAGCTGGAGCAGGATGAACACCGACTGCACCAGACGGATGGTCCCGACGGTGAACTGCCCGACCGAGATCTCGGCCGCGGCCGCGCACAAGAAGTCGCCCGGGATCATCACGAACAGCGCCGGCACCATGACGAGCACCGGGCCGCCGTGGGCGTGGGCCTCGTGGAGGATCCCGAACCCGACCACGGCGACGGCGGTGGAGGCGATCAGCGGGAGGATCGTCCGCAGGATCTCGAGCCGTTCGCCGACCAGGTAGACGACGGCCATGACGCCGCCGAGGACCACCGATGCCCCGACCTGTCGCCAGTTGGCCTGCATGCTCGGGGCGAAGCCGGCCGCGAACAGGATCACCCCGAGGAAGCGGGCCCAGACCGGGTAGGGCGAGCGTGACGCCTCCAGGCAGTCCAGGGCGTCGCCGGCCGCGGCGGCGGTCAGTGCCCCCGAGGAGATCCGCGCGGTGAGCTCCTTGAACTCCGACACCTGGTCGAGCCGCTCGAGGGAGGGCTGGGCGTGGACGATGCCGGCGCGCTGGCTCCCGTCGGGATGGGTGACGACGAAGCTCATCCCCTCCATGTTGATGAGGGCCTCGACCCGCGCCCCGTAGGAGGCCCCGATCGCCCGCAGGGTGGTGTCGAGGTCGAACGTACCCTCCGAGCTGTTCCGCAGCAGGAACTTGCCGGCCCTGCGCACCAGGCGGTCGACATCGTCCTGGGCGAGGTCGCCCGGGTGGTCGTGCATGCGCGCACCCTAGCGACCCGGCCCGGCCAGGTGGTGGTTCGCGGGCGATCCGTGGTGGCACACCGGTCTGGCAGTGTGTCGGCGTGCACGGGACGGGGTCATGAGGATCATCCACACCAGCGACTGGCACCTCGGGCGCCGCTTCGAGCGGGAGCCGCTCGAGGACGACCAGCGGGCGTTCCTGTCCTGGCTGGCCGGTCTCGTCGAGGAGCGGCGGGTCGACCTCGTCATCGTGGCCGGCGACATCTACGACCGGTCGCTGCCGGCCGAGGACGCCGTCGCGCTGCTCGACCTGGGCCTCGACGGACTCCGGGCCGCGGGCGCCGAGGTGGTGCTCATCCCCGGCAACCACGACAGCGCCCGGCGGCTCGGCTTCGGCGCCGGGCGTCAGGCCCTCGGGGGCGTGCACGTCTTCGCCGACGAGCGCACCCCGCCGGTCCCCCGGGTCCTGTCCGCCGGCGGCGAGCAGGTCGCCGTCGTCGCCGTCCCCTTCCTCGACCCGCACCTGGCGACGGCTCCCCGACCGGCCGACGACGGGACCCGGCGGCCGCCCACCCACCAGAGCGTCCTGGCCGACGCCCTCGACGCCGGGCGCGCCGCACTGGGCGACCTCGCCCCCATGCCGTCGATCGCCGTGGCCCACGCCTACGTGTCGGGTGCCGGGCTGTCCGACTCCGAACGGACGCTGGCCATCGGCGGTGCGGACCAGGTCGACCCCGCCGTGCTGGCCGGATTCGACTACGTGGCCCTCGGCCACCTCCACCGGCCCCAGCGGATCGGCGGTTCCGACGCCATGGCCTACTCGGGATCGCCCCTCCCCTACTCCTTCAGCGAGGACCACCCGAAGTCGGTGCGGCTGCTCGAGGTCACCGACGGCCACCTGACCGAGGTCGGCACCGTCCCCGTCCCGGTCGGGCGCCAGGTCGTCACGCTGAGCGGGACCCTGGAGCAGCTGCTCACCGACCCGGCCCACGCCGCCTATGCCGACCACTGGGTGGCGGCCCGCCTGACCGACGACACGGTGCAGACCCAGCCCATGGAGCGCCTGCGGGCCCGCTTCCCGCACGCCGTGAGCCTCCGCTACGACGACCCCCGCACCGGGGCCATCGTGGACTTCGGGTCGGCGGGCCCGCCGATCGGGGAGCGGTCCGACGAAGACGTCGTCCTCGAGTTCCTCGAGGAGGTGCGCGACCGCCCCCCCTCGGACTCCGAACACCGGCTGGTACTCGACGCCCTGGCCGCCGCCCACCGCGAGGGCCGACCGTGAGGCCCCTCGCCCTCCGGCTCCAGGCCTTCGGCTCCTACGCGGGCGAGTTCGCCATCGACTTCGCCCGGCTCGGGCACCACGGCGTCTTCTCGATCACCGGCCCGACCGGGGCGGGCAAGTCGACCATCTTCGACGCCATCGTCTACGCCCTCTACGACGACCTGCCCGGGTTCCGGGTCAACAGCCACGTCCGCAGCCAGTACGCGGACGTGTCCACCCGGACCGAGGTCACCCTCGAGTTCGAGGCCGAGGGGCGCCGCTGGGTGCTCACCCGCTCACCGGCCCAGACCCGGCCGAGCGGTCGGTCGTCCACCGGCCTCGTCGAGGACGCCTCGAAGGTCGTCCTGGCCGAGGCCGGCACCGACGGGCGCGCCCTCACCCGCAAGCGCGAGGTGGCGGACCGGATCGACGAGCTGGTCGGCCTCGACAAGGCCCAGTTCGAGCAAGTCGTGCTCATCCCCCAGGGGAAGTTCGAGGAGGTCCTGAAGGCCAAGACCCAGGAGCGCGCCGACCTGCTGGCCAAGCTGTTCCCGGTCGACGTCTACCTCCGCACCACCGACGCGCTGCGCCAGCTCGCTTCGGACCGCCGCGAGGCCTACGAGAAGCTGACGCGGGGCCGGGAGGCGACCGAGGAGCGCATCCGGGCCGAGGTGGCGGCCTTCCGGGAGGCCGCCCGGGACACGCCCGGCGCCGGACCGGGCGACGGACCACCGGGTGACGGACCACCGGGTGACGGACCACCCGGCGACGACGTGGACCTGGCCCGTCTTCCCGAGCTGCGCGTCGAGCTGGTCGGGGTCCTGGACTCGGTGGCCGCCGACCGGGACGCGGCGGACGCCGCCTGTGCCGCGACCCGGACCCGGCTGGCCGAGGTGCGTGTGGCCGTCGAACGGTGGGAGCGGTGGCGGACCGACGTCGCCGAGGCCCGGTCCCACATCGTCCAGCACGGCGCCGACGCCGAGGCGGCCCGTGAGCTCGACCGGTCGGTCCAGGTGGCAACGCTGTCCGGGGCACTGGCCGCCTGGCGGGGCGCCACCGACCAGCTCGCCGCCCTCGACGTGGAGCGGCGGCGCCTCCTGGCGACGGTCGATGCCGCCTGGGTCGACGGCTACGAGCGCTCCGCGCTCGACGGGGCCACGCCCGCCCACCTGCTCGCCTCGGGGCTGAACGCCGAGGCCGTGGCCCTCGAACGGGCCGACGGGATCTTCGTCACCCTCGGTCGCGCCGCCCGGGAACTCGAGGCCGGGGAGCGGGAGCTGGCCGACGACACCGCGGCCCTGGCCGGCCTGGTCGAGGAGCTGGGGGGGACGACCGACCGGGTGACGGCCACCGAGGCGGCGCTGGCCGACCTGGCGACGCGGACGGCGGCCCGCCCCGCCGCGGCGGCGCTGGTCGAGCGGCTCGGGCACGAGGTCGCCGGTGTCGAGGCGCGGTCCCAGGCCGCGCGGCGCCTGGCCGAGCTGGCCGACCGGCTCGAGGCGGCTGCCGTCCGGCTGGCCGAGGCCGAGGAGCGGGCCTCCACCGTCCGGGAGCGGTGGAGGTCGGGCCTGGCCGGACGGCTGGCCACCCACCTGGTCGACGGCCGGCCGTGCCCGACCTGCGGGGCCACCGACCATCCCGACCCCGCCGTGGCGGCGGACGGCGGCCCGGGGGACGACGAGCTCGAGGCGGCGGAGGCGGCGGCCCGGGAGGTCGGCGACGAGCGCAGGCACCTCGAGGTCCAGGTGGCCGAGGCCCGCGGCGCCCTCGACGCGCTCCCCGACATCGCCGGAGGGGCCGACGTGGCCGCGCGGCTGGCTGCGGCCCGCGCCGACCTCGAGGCCGTCGACGCCGACGCCGGGGCCGCCGAGGCACAGGCCGCCGAGCTGCTGCGCCTGAGCGGGGCGGCCGCCACCATGACCGCCGAGATCGGACGCCGACGCTCCGCCCTCGACGGGCGGGCCGGCGGGCTGACCGAGCGGAGGGCCCGGTGGGAGGCCGACCGCGACGCCTTCGTCGACGAGCACGGCCTCCTGGCGTCGACGGCCGAGGCGGCCCGGGCCCGCCGGGTCCTGGCCGACGCCGTGACCACGCTCGCCGCCAACCTCGAGTCGACCGCGACGGCCGCCGCGGCCCGCTCCCAGCAGCTCGGCGTCCTGGCCGACGCCATGGCCGAGTTCGGGGTCGACGACCCGGGCGGGCTCGAGCGCTGGTCCCGCAGCGCCGCCGAGATCGAGGCCGCCCGCTCGGCCCTCGCGGCGCGGGCCGACCGCCGCCGCGAGGTGGCCGCCCGCATCGCCGCCTACGCGGCCGACGGCGGGCCCGAGGAGGAGCCCGATCTGACGCCCGCCCTCCTGGCCGAGCGGGCGGCGGGCGAGGTGCACAACTCGCTGGTCGGGCGCGTGGCCGCGCTGGATGGCCGGCTGGCCATGATCGACGCGGCGGTGGCCGAGCTCACCGGCGGCGCGGCGGCAGCCGCCGACGCACTGGCGGCCAAGGAGGAGGCGGACACCCTGGCCGGCCTGTGCGCCGGCCTCGGCGCCGGGCCCGACGCCACCCGGCTCTCCCTCAAGAACTGGGTGCTCGCCTACTACCTGCGCCAGGTCCTCGCCCACGCCAACCGCCGCCTCCACACGATGACGAACGGCCGGTACGCGCTCGACCTCAGTGGCGAGCACGCCGACGGGCGCCGGCCGTGGGGCCTCGACATCTCGGCGCTCGACGCCGAGACCGGCCAGTCGCGCCCGGCCACGACGCTCTCGGGGGGCGAGACCTTCATGGCCGCCCTGGCCCTGGCCCTCGGACTGGCCGACGTGGTGTCGGCCGGGTCGAACTACTCGATCGGCGCCCTCTTCGTGGACGAGGGGTTCGGCTCCCTCGACGGCGACTCCCTCGACACCGTCATCGACGTCCTGCGGTCGCTCCAGGACGGCGGGAGGATGGTCGGCGTCATCAGCCACGTCCAGGAGCTGAAGGACGCGCTCCCGACCGGGATCACGATCGCCCCGACGAGCAGGGGGTCCGAGGCGACCATCCACTATCCCGACGCATGAGCCGCCCACCCGCGGCGCTCGCCGCGGCGGTGGGCATCGCCGTCCTGGCCGTAGCGGCCGCCGGTTGCGGGGCCACCCCACCTGCGGCCACCGGCGGTCCGACCGCAGCGACGGGGCCGGCGGCGGCGGTCACCACCCCCGCAGCGGCGGCGGCGGCGGACACGACGATCCTCGTGGGGCCGGGCGCCCGGGCGGTCTACTCGGTCGAACCACAGCCCGCCCCCGGCACCTGCCACTACTCGTGGGTGGGGCGGGATCCCCTGCCCGACCCGAGGTGCACGCCGGGGGCCGTCGACCCCGCCGTCACCCAGTCCGACATCGGGTCCACGATCTGCAAGGCGGGTTGGACGGCGACCGTGCGGCCCCCCGAGGGCGTGACCGGCCCCGAGAAGGAGGCCTCGGCCGCGGCCTACGGCTACACCGGTCCGTTCGCCACGGCGGAGTACGACCACCTGATCCCCCTCGAGCTGGGCGGAGATCCCGACGACCCGGCCAACCTGTGGGTGGAGCCCAACGACGACCCCGACGCCACCTCCACCCACAATGCCAAGGACGACCTCGAGGACACCCTGCGGGAGCTCGTCTGCGCCGGGAAGCTCCCCCTGGCCACGGCCCGCCAGGCCATCGCCTCGGACTGGGTCGCCGCGGCCGCCCGCTACCCGGGTTGACGCGGCGTCCACCTGCAATTGTGAAACCCGTGTTTCAACGCCGCCATGGTGCTACAACTGTGGCACCCAAGGGTCCGGACGGTCGTGTGGAGGACCCGGAGAGAGTTGCGAGACGCACCCATGACCGGGACAGCCGAACGCGAACTGGCGGAGACGAACAGACGGCGTCGGCCCATCCAGATCGCCAACGAGAAGAAGATGATCCGGGCGACGATCGAGCTCGTCGTCGAGTACCCGGTCGGGCAGATCACCAGCCGGATGATCGCGGAACGGTCGGGCACCGCCACCAACTACATCTCGCGCTACTTCGGCGGGCGCGACGCACTGCTCGCCGCCACCGCCCTGGAGCTGGGCATCCGGATCGCCGAGCAGATCGACGTGTTCGGGACCCGACCACACCTCGATCAGCCGCTGGCCTTCCTGGAGGAGGTGGTGGCCCTGCCCGAGGTCACGCTGTGGTTCAAGCTCTCCCGCTACCTGGCGACCCGGAACCTGGTGGCCGCCCGTGGGCCGGGCTCCCGGCCGCCGGTGGTCGACGCCTGCGAGGCCGCGGTGGCCCGGATGCTCCGGATCGAGGGCGAGGACGCGCGGTTCTGGGCCAACGTGTTCCTCACCTACATCATGGGCGGCCTCGCCTTCGGCCCCTTGCTCGGGACCAGCCAGGAGGAGGGCGGGCGGGCCCTGGCCAGGCTCGGCTCCATCGCCGAGACCCAGCGGGATCACCAGATCGGCCGCGAACCGTGAATGCGATATTCACCGAGTTGCACCAGTTTGCGCAACGAATTTGACACCATAGGGATCTAGGGTCGACCAAATGAGCACCCATGCGCAGGCCCGGGAGACGGACATGCACCCCCACGAATCGACGTCCAGGCGCCGGCTCCCGATCCGGATCGCCAACGAGGCGAGGATGATCCACGCCACCATCGACCTGGTCGGGCGCTACGACGTGCACGAAGTCACCAGCCGCATGATCGCCGATGCGTCCGGAACGGCCACCAACTACATCACCCGCTACTTCGGCAGTCGCGACGGCCTGATGTGGGCCGCGGCCGACGAGCTCGGCGTGCGGCTCGGCGAGCTCATCGACAGCGGCATGCCGCTGTTGCGCCTCGACCAGTCAGGCACCCGACTGACCCGGATGACGTCGCGGCCCGAGGTCACCCTGTGGTTCAAGCTCTACCGGTACCTGACCGGGCGCACCATGCCGCCCGCCCGTCCGCGGGAGGGTCGGTCCCCGTTGGTCGTCGCCGTCGAGCGGGCCATCTCCCGCGAGACCGGGCTCGAGGGCAGGTACCTGCCCATCTGCGCCAATGTGTTCCTGACCTACACGATGGGCAACGAGGCCTTCGGCGATCTCCTGGGCACGACCCCGGACGAGGCCGAGGAGGTCCTGGTCGCCATGTACGAGATGGTCGGCCTCCTCATGGCCCAGGGGGACGCCGCCTGAGGAACGCGCGCCCGGCTCCGGCCGGCCCGTCGCGCCGCTCAGGACGCCCGCAGGAGCACCACCTGGGTGTCGGACCAGTAGCCGTCGCACGACCGGCACTTCCAGCTGGTGGCCGAGCCCGAAACCAGGCGGGGGTACACGACCAGCTTGGGTACGTCCTGCGCCCCACAGTAGGGACAGGTCCTGAACGCTTCTGACTGGGTCACGATCGCCACCTCCGGACGGGAACCTATACCTGGAGGATCGGCATGTGGCCGCGGGACTTGAGCGGAACCGTCCCGTCAGGCCGGATGGGCGGCGCACCAGGCGGCCAGGGCGGCGGCCTCGAGGTCGAGCTGCTTCGTGAACCCTCCGAAGATGGCCTTCTCGGCCGACCGGGAGACCAGCGGAATCCGCACCTCGAGCCGGCCGGCCACGGTTTCGGTGGTCGTCCCGCCCGATCCGTCCAGGGCCAGGGTCCCGTCACAGCTGAGCATCCCGCCGTAGTTGTCGGGCACCACCACCAGGCGGCCTCGGTGGGAGGCGGTGTCGTAGGTGGTCTCGATCACCCAGGTCAGCTTGTCGACGTCGACCACCCGGGCCGCCGGCCCGGTGATGGTGCCGGCGAAGGCGTAGCGCACGCGCACCCGCAGCGTCCCGGCTTCCGTCGAGGACGACAGCAGTTCCGGGGCGCGCACCGAACTCGAGGCGTCGCCGAGGCCGAGGTAGTAGCCCGGGTCGGCCAGGGCGCGCACGACGTCGGCACGTGCGGCGGCGATGGTCTCGGTGACGGTGAACTGCACGGACGCACGCTCCCCCGGTCTGGGCCCCCGCTCAGCGTACGGCCACCGCGGCACGCACGTCGGGGACGGCGGCCGTCAGCCGAGGACGTTGCAGGTGACCACCGGGGCCCGGCCGGTCAGGGCCAGCGCCGAGCGCGACGGGCTCGGCCCGGTCGGACAGCTCGAGGAGGAACGGGACGACCAGGTCGAGGGCGGTCGGCGGGGCGGTCGGGCGCCGTCCGCACCGGGTCGGAGGCCATGGGCCATCCTGGCCGCCGCCCGGTGACCGGGCAACCGGACCGGAGCGGGCTCAGCCGCAGGCCGCGGTGTAGGCCGCCGTGCCCGGTTGCCGCGCCTGGCCGGAGCCGGCCGACACCTGCAGGCACGACTCGTCGACGGCCTCGAAGGCGGCGGCCGGGATCTGCTTGAGCTGGTCCACCTCGGTGTCCGTCCACCGGGTGTCGGCCGTGCCCTGGAAGAACCAGTTCGACCCGTTGTCGGCCACGATCATCCCGTAGGTCTTCATCGTGGTGAGGACCGTCTGGCAGAACGCCGCGCACGCCGAGGCCGGCAGGGTGAACGAGGCGTCGAGCCGGAAGCGGGCGCCCATCGGCGGGCAGGAGGTGTCCGCCTGACCGGCCTCGTGGCGGGCGGGCCACAGGTAGGACTCCTGGGTGCAGGCCACGGTGAAGCGGATGGCGTGGTCCATGGCCCCCGAGGCGACCTCGTCGTAGTTGACCAACCCGGGCAGGATGGGCAGGCCGGCGGCGTCGGCCGACGTCCACCCGGCCGGCCGCAGGGCGTCGGACCCGAGACTCCAGACGGCACCCGACCCGGCCTTCGACTTCCCGTCGGGGTGGTAGTGGGTGTCGAACGTCTCGTACAGGGTGCAGGTGGCCGGATCGACCATCAGGGCGTGGCGGTCCGAACCGTGCTCGATCGGCGTGGTGGCCGACAGCGGGTAGGGGCCGGGGTCGCTCTCGGAGGCGTAGGTGAACCTGACCGGGACGAGCGCCGTGCCCGTCGGGACGATCTCCCAGGGGATGCCGTAGGGCTTCTTCGGGTGGGAGGACGGGCCGTAGTCGGGATGGAGGAAGGTCGTCGATGCGTCCATCGAGGCGAGCCACGTCGCGCTGTCGGGGGCGACGGGCAGGTCGGTGATCGGCGTGTTCCAGACGTTGTCGGCCGGGAACGCCGGGCAGGTGGTGCCGGGGAGCACCGTCCCCGGGTCGGCGGCGGCGGGCCCGGCGGGCACGAGGACGCCGGCGCACAGCGCCAGCGCGCCGAGAGCGGCACCCGCGGCGGCCAGGCGATCGGTTCCGCCTCGACGGGCGCGGCGCATTCGAGTACCCCTCAGGCGGCGGAGCCACGCACCAGGCGGCCCGACCGGGCCCCGGTGTCGGCATCGTGGCGCCGGGTGACCTGGCCGTCGACCAGGGTGGCCAGGTAGCCCTCGGCCGGTTGCAGGATGCGGCTCACCCCGGTGGGCAGGTCGTGGCGCAGGACCGGCGGGCGGATCCGCAGGTGCTCGAAGTCGACCACGTTGAGGTCGGCCCGCTTGCCCACCGTGACCGTGCCCCGGTCGTCGAAGCCGTAGAGGGCGGCGTTGGCCCCGCTCAGCTTGTGGACCAGCAGTTCGAGGGGCAGCCTCTCCCCCACCGTGCGGTCACGGGCCCAGTGGGTCAGGTGGAACGTCGACGCCGAGCAGTCCGAGATGAGGTTGACGTGGGCGCCGGCGTCACCGAGGCCCGTCACCGTGTTCGGGTCGAGCAGCATCTCGCGACAGACGTCGAGGGTCCCGTTCACGTAGTTCGACCCGAGCAGCGCGTAGAAGGCCGTGCCGTCGTCCTCCAGCAGCAGGTCGTACATGTACCCGACCGGGTCGATGCCCCGGGCCGTGGCCGTGGCCCACACCGACTGGTCGAAGCTGGGCTCGTACTCGACCGGGTCGGTCAGGGGGAACGTGACCGGCAGGGCCGGCAGGAACAGCTCGACCATCAGCTCGCTGAAGTCGGCGGCGCCGGCCGCCGTGGTCTCCTCGGACAGGATCGCCCGCCGCACCTCGGGGCGGCGCATCTCGGCGACGCGTGCGGCCAGCGGGAGGTCGGCGATGCGGCGGTAGGTGGGCCGGCCCATGAACAGGTGGTAGGTGTCGAGGCTGGTCATGATGGTGACCGAGCGGGGGATGACCTGGGGGCGCAGTTCCACGCCCTGGCGGTTGGCCTCGGCGGCGGCGTCGAGGACCAGGCGCCAATGGTCCGGGTCCTCGAACAGCTGGGCCACGGTGAACGTCACCGGCCGGCCGCTGGCCCGTCCGGCCGCCACCAGCAGGGGCATCTCCTCGAGGGGCTTCGCCCGTTCGCCACCCAGGCGGTCCAGTGTGCCGATCGTCCCGGCCACGATGGCCTCGAACACGCCGTGACCCGCCGATCCCAGGGCCCGCGCGAAGGCCAGGACCTCCTCCTCGGGTGCGTAGGTGCCGGGGACGGGCCGGCCCGACCGGGCCTTGTGGCCGATGGTGCGCGACGTGGTGAACCCGACGGCACCGGCGGCCATGGCCTCGCCCACGATGGCCGACATGGCGGCGATGTCCTCCGCCGTGGCGTCCTCGTTGGCCGCGCCCCGCTCACCCATCACGTAGAAGCGCACCGCGCCGTGCGCCACCTGGGCGGCGATGTCGACCGCGTAGCGGCCGCCGTCGAGCAGGTCGAGGTACTCGCCGAAGCTCTCCCACTTGCCCCACGGCATGCCGACGCTCAGCGCCGAGCCCGGGATGTCCTCGACCCCCTCCATCAGGTCGATGAGGACGTCGTGGTCGGTCTGGCGCACCGGCGCGAACCCGACGCCGCAATTGCCCATGACCACGGTGGTCACCCCGTTGGACGCGGAGGGCTCCAGGACGTCGTCCCAGGTGACCTGGCCGTCGTAGTGGGTGTGCACGTCGACCCAGCCGGGCGTGACCAGCGCGCCGTCCGCGTCGATGGTCTCGGTGGCGGCACCGGAGACGGAGCCGATCTCCACGATGCGTCCCTCGCGGACCCCGACATCGGCGGTGAGCGCGGCGCCGCCGGTCCCGTCGACCACCGTGCCCCCCTTGATGACCACGTCGAGCATCGTGCGCACCTCCGCTCTCCCCCCCGGGGGGCCGGACCTCCGTCCGCCCGACCAACGGTAGACCCGGACGGGTGTCGTCGCACCACCCCGACCACTCCCCCGCCGCGGCGGCCGGACGTAGGGTGGCCCGTGACCCCCGACCGGACGTCCCCGGCGACGGCGCCCCGGCGACCGCTGTTCGGCCTCGCCCGGGCCTGCCACTTCCAGCCCACGGTGGCTGTCGTGGCCGTGACCACGGCACTGGCCGCGCTGGCCGGACGGGGAGCCCTCGGCTGCGTGGTCGTGGCCCTGGCCGTGCTGGCCGGGCAGCTCTCCACCGGCTGGAGCAACGACTGGTTCGACGCCGGGCGTGACACCGCCGTCGGTCGCACCGACAAGCCGATCGTGGCCGGGTCGGTCGACGTGGCCACCGTCCGGGCCGCCGCCCTCGTCGCGCTGGTGGCCTGCGTGCCGCTGTCGCTGCTGTCCGGCTGGCGGGCCGCCGTGGTGCATTTGGTGGCCGTCGCCTCCGCCTGGGCCTACAACGCCGGGCTCAAGGCGACCCTGCTCAGCCCCCTCCCCTACGCCGTCTCCTTCGCCCTGCTGCCCGCCTTCGTGACCCTCGGCCTGCCCACCCACCCGTGGCCCCGGCCGGCGGTGATGGTGGCCACCGGTCTGCTGGGCGTGGGGGCGCACTTCGTCAACACCCTCGCCGACCGCGACGACGACGCCCGGTCCGGCATCGCCGGGCTGCCCCAGCGACTGTCGGCCCGCACGGACCTGCTGGTCGGCGTCGTCGTGCTCGTCGCCTGCGCTTGCACGATCTGGGCGCTCGGCGGCGACCTGGTCGTCGTCCGCACCGCCGCACTCGTCGCCACCCTCGGGGCCGCCGCCATGGTGGTCGTCACCGCGGTCCGCCAGGCCCCGAGGGCCGCCTGGTCGTGGACGCTCGCGACCGTGCTCGGGTGTGTGGTGGTGTTCGCGGTGGCCCGTCCGCCCATCGTCGGCATGTAGGGGCCGGGACCGCGGACCGAAGGGCCGAGGACGTCGGATCCGGAAATATGGCAACCAACGGTTGCTATCTGGGGCCCGGCACTGCATACTGACAACACAGGTGGCGGATCCACCCGGCGGATCCACCGGGTCCCGGGTAGCGGCGGCTACTCGGGGTTTCCGGGGGTCGGCGGGCCCGCCCACGGCGTGGCTCCGCCGGTTTCCTCCACCAGTTCGGTGAACTGTGCGACGAGCGCCTCGAGCCCGAGCGAGAACAGCGACCACTCCTGGGAGCGGCGATCGGGTCCCGTCGGCCGGAGGATGTGGCGCGTGGCGGTCGGGTCGACCCGGTCCCAGATGGTGAACCCCTCGGCCAGCGAGATGGCGAGCATCGACAGCTGCCGCACGGTGAGGCCAGGGCGCATCCGGATGCCCAACTTCTCGAAGGACTGCTCGAGCACGAAGTCCCAGCGGATGCAGAACACCTCGTAGGCGTGCCGGACGCTGTCGGCCGCCGGTGTCCCCTCGTCGGAGGGGAGCTTCGACGCCGACAGGCCCCGCAGGCCCATGTTGAGGGCGGCGTTGCGCGAGTGGGTGATGGCCTCGACGTGGGCGGCGCACGCCACCCGGATGACCTCGGTGGTCGCCGCCCGGCGGCCCTCCACGCTGTCGAGGTCGGCGACGTCCAGGACGTCGGCGGCGGCCCGGAGGGTCTCCTCGACGCCGGCCCGGTCGAGGTTCTCGAGCGCCGAGGCGAGCACGTCGGCCTGGTAGTCGGCCATGTCGTCCCAGATCCGGCCGATCACCGAGGCATTGGTCACCCGGACCCCCCGCTCCTCGGCGGCGCGCTCGAAGACCCGCTTGAACGTCAGCCGCTCGGTGCCCCGGGCCAGTCCCTCCTCGATCAGGAGGTCCAGCCCCACGTCGATCAGCAGTTCCCTCAGGTCCTCGCGACGCATGGCTGCACCTTAGGTTGCGGGTGAGGCGGGAGGGGGGAAACCACCTGCTCAGCCCGGCACGGGCGAAGGCCCACCCGCGGCCACGGACCCCGCGCCGGATGGCGGGCCCCGCTCACGCCGGATCCCGGGCGGGCGGAACCGGCCGGGGAACCACCGGCGTGTCCCGTCGGTGGTTCCCGGGGTTTGGCAGACTGTGGCGACACCCATGTTGCGGGGCCGCCCCTGCGGCGCCCGCCGGCGGAGGGGGACCCATGGACCGACCGCAGTCGCTGCCCGCCGACGACCTGCGACGGGCGCGCACGTGCTTCGGGCTCGGCACCATCGCCTGGTCGCACGCCGGGGGCCTCCGGGTCGAGGAGGACTGGTGGCTCGCCCTCAGCGGCACCCCCCACGTCGACTACAACCTCGCCCTCCTGCACGGCCCGGCGGCCCTCGACGCCGCCACCCACGTCATCGACACCATCGGCGAGGCCGGCGTGCCGGCGGTCATCATGCTGGCCGGCGCCGGACTGGGCGCCGTCGGGACGCTGAGCGAGGCCGGATGGGTGTGCACCGGCACGCTGCCGTTCATGGAGCGGGCCAGCGGGCCGTGCGTCGACGACCCTGCGGTCCGGCTGCTCGAGCCCCGGGAACTGGCCGACGCCCGGGCCCTGGTCGTGACCGCCTTCGGGGTGCCCGACGAGGTGGGGGCCATCGTCTACACCGAGGAGGCACTCGCCCGGCCCGACACGCTGGCGTGGGGACTGTTCGAGGACGGCGCCCTGCGGTGCTGCTCCCTCAGCGTCTGGGTGCGCGACGCGTACAGCGTCGGGTGGGCGCTCGCCACCGCCCCCGATCGGCAGCGCTCCGGCTACGGCCGGCGCCTGATGCGGGCCACCAACTACCACCGCCGCCGCCTCGGCGGCCCGCCCGGCGCACTGCTGACGGCGTCACCGGCCGGCGAGCGGTTGTACGGCGAGGAGGGGTACGCCACCCTCGAGCACTGGCAGGTCTGGTCCCGCCCCCGGTGGATCCTGCGCTAGGCGCCGCGGACCCGGTCGCCACCGTGCCGCCACCAGGGGCGTCGCCCGGCCACCCGGCTGCCCGGCCTCAGCGCCGCTTGGCCAGGTAGGCCCGGTAGCCCTCGGCCAGGGCCAGCAGCTCGGGGTCGGCGTCGAACCGGGGCTGGAACGCCTTCCAGGCCGCCTCGCGCTTGGCCGGGATGTACTCGGTCGGCCAGTAGCCCTCGTGGGGCCGGTAGCCCTTCAGGACGTTGCGGGCCACGGTCGCCTTGTGGACCTCGTCGACCCCGTCGGCGATCCCCATGGTCGGCGCCCCGGCGTACATGGCCTGGAGCGGCGTCAGGTCGGTCGTGCCCAGCGAGCCCATGATGTGCAGCGCGTTGTAGGAGACGTCGCGCAACACCTTGGCCATCGTGAACTTGACGGCGGCGATGTCGGTGCGGCACTCCTGGGTACTCGAGTGGTCGATCTTCCAGGCCGTCTCCAGGACCAGCAGGCGGAGCATGCGGATCTGGGCGTAGGAGTCGGCGATGCGCTCCTGGACCATCTGGTGCTCGCCGATGATCTTGCCGTGCGACTCGCGACTGAGCGCCCGCTCGCACATCATGTCGAAGGCCAGGGTGCACTGGGCGATGGTGCGCATGGCGTGGTGGATGCGGCCCCCGCCCAGCCGGCGCTGGGCCAGCACCTTCGCCCCGTCCTCGGGCCCGAGCAGGTGGTCGAGGGGCACGCGCACCTCGTCGTAGATGATGTGGTTGTGGTTGCGGGGCTCGGGCTGGATGTCGACGCCCGGCGTGTCACGGGGCACCACGAACATGCCGTTGGTGCACATCACGAAGAGGATGTCAGCCACACGACCGGCGCTGGTGAACCACTTCTCGCCCGAGATGACCCACTCGTCGCCGTCCCGGACGGCGTGGGTCCGGAACAGGTTGGGATCCGATCCGCCCTGCGGCTCCGTCATCGAGTACGCCGACCAGAGCTCCTGGTCGAGCATGGGCCGCAGCCACCGCTCCTTCTGCTCCTCGGTGCCGTAGGCGGCGAGCATCTCCATGTTGCCGGTGTCGGGAGCCGCCGCCCCGAACATCTGCGGAGCGGACGGGTACCTGCCCAGGATCTCGTTGAGCAGGGCGAGCTGCAGCTGGCCGTAGCCGGGACCGCCGAGGTCCCGGTCCAGGAAGATGGCCCAGAGCCCCTGGTCCTTGACCTGCTGCTGGAGGCCCCTCACCAGGGCCCGGATCCTGGGTTCCTTCGACCGGACCGCGTGGGGGAAGACGAACTCGAGCGGCTCGACCTCGTCGCGGCAGAACCGCTCCACCCAGTCCAGCTTCTCCTGGTACCCGGGGTCCGTCGAGAAGTCCCAGCCCATCGTGCCTCCTTGTCCGGGCCCGGTGTGCTGGGCCGTCCCGGCTCACGCTAGGCGGACCGACGGCCGCGCCGCGCCCCGCCCGGGCGTGGACCCGTCGCCCGGAAGGGTGCCGCAGCTCACCTAGTATTCCGGTATGGACGATCCGATCGAGCGCGTGATCGCTGACGTCCGGAGGTACCGGGTGGCGACCCAGGGCCTGATCGAGGGCCTCCAGCGCCAGGTGGCGTCCAGCGACGAGGACATCGAGGTCCTGCGGAGCGGGATCACCATGGAGGCCAAGATGCTGAGGGCCGACTCCTCGACCCTCAGCCGTGACCTGACCCAGCGCCTGGAGGAGTTCGAGGAGGTGCGGCGCGAGATCCGGCTGTCGATCACGGCGGCGCTCCGGGCCGAGGGCCTGTCGGCCTCCGAGATCGGCGACCTCTTCGGCGTCACCCGGCAGCTGGCCAGCCGCTTCGCCCGCGACGCCCGGGCGTCGTTCGAAGCGTAGGGCGCCGACGGCTGAGCTGGGACGGCGGCCCCGGTCGCCCCCCGACCGCCCGCCGCCGCCACGCGGGGACCGGACTCCCGAGGTCGGTCCTCCGAGACCTGGAGCGGCGCGAAGTCCCAGCTCACCGGCCTGAGGGGAATATACGTTCGCCTCCACTGTTGATCTCTTCACACAAGTGCATGGAGACATCTGGAGGAACAGTGGACGAGACGACTGACGTGACGAGGACGACCGACGGCGGGAGCGGTTCCGGAGTGCGGAACCTGCCCCTGCTCCCCCTCACATCCGGGGTGGTGCTCCCGGGCATGGTGTTCACCATGGCCCTCGAGTCCGACGAGGCCACCGCGGCGGCCGAGGCCGCGGGCGCGGCCGACGGACACTTCGTCATCGTCCCGTTCATCGACGGGCGCTACGCCTCGGTGGGCGTGGTCGCCGAGGTGATGGAGTCGGGCGCGCTCCCCGGCGGCATGGCCGCCGTCGCCGTGCGCGGCGTCGAGCGGGCGCGCCTCGGCACCGCGGTGCCCGGGACCGGTCACGCCCTGTGGGTCGAGGTCGAGGTCGTCGACGAGGACGAGCCCACCGCGGTGACCACCGAGCTGGCCCGCGAGTACCGGGCCGTGGTCGAGAACATCCTGGTGAGCCGCGGCGCCGGTCGGCTGGCCGAGCGGCTGGCCGACGTCACCGATCCCGGCCGCGTGGCCGACATGGCCGGCTACTCGCCCGACCTCTCCCTCGCCCAGAAGGTCCAGGTCCTCGAGACCCTCGACGTGGCCGCCCGACTCCGCCTGGTCATCGCCTGGTCACGGGAGGTCCTGGCCGACCTGACCCTGCGCGAGCGGATCAAGAGCGACGTCGAGGAGGGCATGGAGAAGACCCAGCGTGAGTTCCTCCTGCGCCGCCAGCTGGAGTCCATCAAGAAGGAGCTCGGGCAGCTGGGCGACGACGACGAGGACCAGCCCGACGACTACCGGGCCCGGGCCGCGGCGCGCGACCTGCCCGAGGCCGTCCGCAAGGCGGTGGACCGCGAGATCGACAGGCTCGAGCGGATGAGCGAGCAGAACCCCGAGCACGGATGGATCCGGACGTGGCTCGACACCGTGTTCGAGCTGCCCTGGGGCGAGGAGTCCGAGGACCGGTTGGACGTCGCCGAGGCGGCGCGCGTGCTCGACGAGGACCACGACGGTCTGGACGACGTGAAGGACCGGATCCTCGAGCACCTGGCCGTGCGCAAGCTGCGGTCCGAGCGCGGCCTGGCTCCGCTCAGCGGCAGGGGCGCGGGCGCCATCCTGGCACTGGTCGGACCTCCCGGCGTCGGCAAGACGTCGCTGGGCGAGTCGGTGGCCCGGGCGCTGGGACGTTCCTTCGTCCGGGTGGCCCTGGGCGGCGTGCGGGACGAGGCCGAGATCCGCGGCCACCGCCGGACCTACGTGGGGGCCCAGCCGGGCCGCCTGGTGCGGGCCCTGCGCGAGGCCGGCACCATGAACCCGGTCATCCTCCTCGACGAGGTCGACAAGCTGGGTGCCGACTACCGGGGCGATCCCTCGTCGGCCCTGTTGGAGGTGCTCGACCCGGCGCAGAACCACACCTTCCGCGACCACTACCTCGAGGTCGAGCTGGACCTGTCGAAGGTCCTGTTCCTGGCCACGGCCAACATGATCGACACCATCCCCGGGCCCCTGCTCGACCGGATGGAGGTCATCCGGCTCGACGGGTACACCGAGGAGGAGAAGGTGGCCATCGCCCGCCACCACCTGGTCGGGCGTCAGCGCGAGCGTGCCGCACTCGACGCGACGGACGTGACCGTCACCGACGGGGCACTGCGCACCGTCGTCGGCGACTACACCCGTGAGGCCGGCGTGCGCTCGCTCGAGCGCGAGCTCGGACGCCTCCTGCGCAAGGTGGCCTCGACGATCGCCGCCGACCCGTCGGTGGCGCCGGTCGTCGTGGATTCCGACGACGTGCGCGGGTGGCTCGGCCGGCCCAAGTTCTTCTTCGAGTCGGCCGACCGCACGGCCGTCCCCGGGGTGGCGACCGGCCTGGCCGTCACCGGCACCGGGGGCGATGTGCTGTACGTCGAGGCCTCGGTCATGGACGGCGTCGAGGGGCTGACCCTGACGGGACAGCTCGGCGACGTGATGAAGGAGTCGGCGGAGATCGCCCTCTCCTACGTCCGGTCCCATGCGGTGGCACTCGGCATCGATCCGGCGGCCTTCGCCGGCAAGCGGTTCCACGTGCACGTCCCGGCCGGGGCCATCCCCAAGGACGGCCCGTCGGCCGGGGTCACCATGACCACGGCACTGGTCAGCCTGCTGCGGGACGTCCCGGTGCGACCGGTGGTGGGGATGACCGGCGAGGTCACCCTGCAGGGCAGGGTCCTGCCCATCGGCGGCGTGCGCCAGAAGGTGCTGGCCGCCCACCGGGCCGGACTCACCACGGTCGTGCTCCCGGCCCGCAACGGCCCCGACCTCGAGGACGTGCCCGAGCTGGTGCGCGACCAGATGACCTTCCACCTGGCCAGCGACATCGGCGACGTGCTGGCCGCGGCCCTCGACGAGGGGGCGCGGCCGGCCGGGCCGGGACGCCGTCGGCCGCAACGTCGGTCGCCGCCTGACCCCGGCCCTGCTCCCGGCCCGTCGGCCCGCTGGGCTACGTTGCCCGAGGTGACCTCCGCCGGATCGGTACCCGAGTTGATCAGTGGGACCGACCAGCTGGAGGCCCTCTGCGACGAGGTGTCCGGCGAGGAGTACTACGCCCTCGACACCGAGTTCCACACCGAGCGCACCTACTGGCCGGCGCTGGCCCTGATCCAGCTGGCCTGGCAGGACCAGGTCGCGCTCGTCGACCCGTTGGCCGTCGATCCCGCGCCGCTGCGGCGCCTCTTCGAGGGCCCGGGCACCGCCGTCGCCCACGCCGCCGGGCAGGATCTCGACATCCTCCGCAGGGCGTGCGGTGCGGCTCCCGCCCGGGTCTTCGACACCCAGGTCGCCGCCGGGTTCCTGGGGATGTCGTCGCCCTCGCTGGGTCGACTGGTCGACCTCGTGCTCGGGATCAGCCTGGCCAAGGCGGACCAGCTGTCCGACTGGCTCCACCGTCCCCTACCGGCGTCGCAGCTCGCGTACGCGGCCGCCGACGTCGATCACCTGCTGGCGCTCCGGTCCGCCATGGTCGGGCAGCTCACGCAACGTGGGCGTCTGGCCTGGGCCCTCGAGGAGTGCTCCCTCGTACTGCCCGGCCAGCGCCGTACCGCGGTGCCCGAAGAGGCCTGGTGGAGGGTGGGCGACATGCGCAGGCTGACCGGGCGGGCCCGGGGGGTCGCCCAGGAGGTGGCCGCCTGGCGTGAGCTCCGGGCCGCCGAGGTCGACCGGCCCCGTCGCAGCGTGCTGTCGGACCTGGCCGTCCTCACCATCGCCCAGCGGCCGCCGCGCAACCGCCAGGAGCTCGAGAAGCTCCGCGGGGTCGACGGTCGCAGTCTGGCCAAGGGCGCCGCGGCGCAGATCCTCGACGCCGTCGAGCGGGGCCGCGCCCTGGACCAGGGTGCGCTGCGGCTCCCACCGGAGGCCGCCGAGGCGAAGGCGTCGCCCGTCGCGGTGACCGTGTGCGCCGGCCTCGTGCGCCAGATCGCCGACGAGCTGGACTTCGACCAGGGCCTCCTGGCCACCCGCTCCGACATCGCCCTCCTGGTGGCGGGTGAGCCGAGCCGGCTCGACGTGGGCTGGCGCAGCGACCTCGCCGGCACACCCATCCGTCGCCTCCTGTCCGGCGAGGTGGCCGCCGCCTTCGACGCCGATGGCCAGCTCGTGCTCGAGACCCGCTCCCACCTGCCCGACGGCCCCCACCCCGGCCCCGGACGGGAGTAGGCCCGGACCACCAGGTCGGCGACGTCCCGGGCCGGGCGCTACGGGGTCGCCGGTACCCTGACGAAGGTGCGACTCTTGCTGGTGGCGTATCCGGGTGCCGGAAAGAGCACCCAGGCGACGAAGCTGGCTGCCCACTACGGAATCGCACATCTGTCCAGCGGGGCACTGTTGCGATCCGAGATCGCCCGTGGCACGAGGATCGGCAGGGTCGCAGCCGACTACGTGCGGCGGGGCGATCTCGTCCCCGACGAACTCGTGCTCGAGATGCTGGCCGGGCCGGTCCTCGAGGCGGCGGGCCACGGGGGCTACGTGCTCGACGGCTTCCCGAGGACGCTGCGCCAGGCGGAGGCCGCCTACTCGGTGGCGCACGAAGTCGGCGGCGTCGAGCTCCAGGCCGTCGTCTACCTCCGCGTCGGTCGTGACGAGCTACTCAGGCGGCTCCGGGCCCGGGGGGACCGGGAGGAGCGCAGGGACGACGACGAGACCACGAGCGCCCACCGGTTGGAGGTGTTCGAGGCCCAGACGGAGCCCCTCCTCGGCTTCTACGGCCACCGCGGACTGCTCCTCGACATCGATGGCGAGCAGACCGTCGACAGTGTGTTCCATGACATCACGAGCGCCGTGGACAGGCTCCACGTCTGACGCCCTGGCTCTCAGCCCGGGTGCCCGTAGGCGGCGAGCGCGGCCGGGCGGTCGATGGCGCCTTTCGAGGTGTGCGGGATGGCGTCGACGACCCTGACGTCCTGGGGCACCTCGTAGGGGGCCAGCCGTCCCCGGCCGTAGGCCACGACGGCGGAAGGGTCGAGGTGCGCGCCGGGTCCGGGAACGAGGAGGGCGACGACGCGTTCGCCCAGCACGGGGTCGGGCTGGGCGAGGACGGCGGATTCGGCGACGGCCGGGTGCTGGTCGAGAATCCCCTCGACGTGTTCCGGGGCGATCTTCTCGCCTCCCCGGTTGATGAGGGTCTTGATCCGGCCCGTGACGCTCAGACAGCCGTCGGCGTCGAGGGTGCCGAGGTCGCCGGTGTGGTACCAGCCGTCGGTGAAGCTCGCGACGGTGTCCTGCGCATCCTCGAGGTAGCCGCGGGTCACCGTCGGTCCGTCGATCCAGATCTCACCGGTCGTACCCGCCGGGCAGTCGTGCCCGTCGGTCCCGACGACGCGCACCACGACCCCGGTCGGGAGGCCGACCGTGCCGGCCTTCACCGACCCGTTGGCCGGGAGGGGCTGGCTGGAGACCTGGTGGGTGGTCTCGGTCATGCCGTAGGCGTCGAGCACCGGAGCACCGATCAGGTGCTCGAAGTCCCGGCCGGTGACCGGGTTGAGCGGGGCGCTGCACGTGCGCACGAACCGGAGGTGGGCCGGCATATAGGCGGGCTGGTCGGTGCTGGCACGGGCCTGGAGGATCGTGAGGATGGTCGGCACCGCCGTGAACCACGTGGCCTTGGCCGCGCCCAGGTCGGCCCAGAAGGTGTGGGCGCTGAACCGACCCCGGGCGGGGAGCAGCACGCACCCTCCGCCGGCGAGCGGCGCGAGGAGTCCGGCGATCAGGCCGTGCCCGTGGAAGAACGGCATCACCGCGACGGTGGCATCCGCCGGCGTCAGCTCGTAGCAGGCGCAGATGTCGCCGATCGCCACGGTGATGCTCCGGCACGTCCAGGGGACCATCTTCGGCCGACCGGTGGTGCCGGCCGTGAACATGACGAGCCGGTCGTCCGGCACCAGTCGGGGGGCGTTCGACGGCGTGGTCCTGGGTCCCCCGCTCACGGTGACCTGGAGGTCGGAGCATCCCGGGGTGAAGCCCAGCTTCCACACCGGGCAGTCGCCGTCGGCGACGTCGGCACGCTCCTCGGTGAGCGCGATACGGGCTCCGAGACGATCGAGGCGGTCGTTCCGCTCCTCGGAGGAGAGGGCCGAGTCGATGGGGGCGACCACCATCCCGGCCCGTGCCACACCGAGGAGGCCGGCCACGAACTCGACGCTGTTGGCGGCCTCGAGGGCCACGAGGTCGCCGGCGTTCAGGCCTTGGGCCGGAAGGACGGCGGCGAGGTGGTCCGTCAGGGACGCCAGCTCGGCGAAGCTGACCGGCAGCCGCTCGGGACCCACCACGAGGGCGGCCGCCGTCGGCCGCGCCTCGACCGCCTCGTCCAGGAACCGGTCGAGGTCCGGTATCCGGGGTGGCCGATACCCGGCCATGGAGCTCAGCCTCCGACGACGATGCCGGCCTCGTGCAGGGCGCCGATCCGCTCCGAGTCGTAGCCGAGCTCGCCGAGGACCTCGTCGCTCTGCTCACCGAGCAGGGGGGCGCCGGTGACGGTCGGTGTGAAGTCGGAGAACTTGATCGGGCTGCCCACGGTCAGGTACTTGCCCCGCTTCTCCTCGTCGACCTGGACGACGGTGCCGCTCTTGCGCAGGTCGGGGTCGTAGGCGATCTCCTTCATCGACAGCACCGGGGCGCAGGGGATGCCGTAGCTGCGGAAGGTGTCGACCGCCTCGTACTTGGTCTTGTCCGCCAACCCTTTCTCGATGTCGGCGAAGATGTCCATCAGGTGGGGCTGGCGGGCCCTGGCGGTCTTGTAGTCGGGGTCGTCGGCCCACCCGGGCCTGCCGATGGCCTCACAGGTGCGGGCCCAGTTCTGCTCCTGGATGGTGAAGTAGATGTAGGCGTTGGGGTCGGTCTCCCAGCCCTTGCACTTGAGGATCCAACCCGGCTGACCCCCGCCACCGGCGTTGCCACCCCGGGGCACCGCGTCACCGAACTTCCCGTTCGGATACTGCGGGTACTCCTCCAGGTAGCCGACGTCCTCGAGGCGCTCCTGGTCCCGTAGCTTGACCCGGCAGAGGTTGAGCACCGCGTCCTGCATGGACACGCTCACCTTCTGGCCCTTGCCGGTCTTCTCCCGGCCGACGAGGGCGGTCAGGATGCCGATGGCCAGGTGCATGCCGGTGTTGGAGTCGCCGAGCGCCGCCCCGCTGACCGTCGGAGGGCCGTCCCAGAAGCCGGTGGTCGACGCCGCACCGCCGGCGGCCTGGGCCACGTTCTCGTACACCTTCAGGTCGGCGAAGCGGGAGTCGTCGTTGAAGCCCTTGACCGAGCCGTACACGATGCGGGGGTTGAGCTCCTGGATGTGCTTCCAGGTGAGACCCATGCGGTCCATCGCCCCGGGGGCGAAGTTCTCGACCAGCACATCGGAGCGGCGGATCAGCTCCTCCATGACGGCCAGGCCCTCGGGGGTCTTGGTGTTGATGGCCAGCGAGCGCTTGTTGCTGTTGAGCATCGTGAAGTACAGGGCGTCGATGCCGGGGATGTCCTGGAGCTGGTGGCGGGTCACGTCGCCGCCTGTCGTTCGCTCGACCTTCAGCACGTCGGCGCCGAACCAGGCGAGGAGCTGGGTGCAGGCCGGCCCGGCCTGCACCCCGGTGAAGTCGATGACCCTGATGCCGGTCAGGGGGAGGGCGTCAGCCATGATCGCGCTCCTTTCTCGGGGGAGGTTGGTGGTTGGGTGTGTGGTCGGCTCGTGGTGACCGGAACGGCGAGGATCGCCACCGTCGCGACGGTGACTCAGCCGGACGGACCCGGGCCGGGGCCTGCTCCGCTCTTCGGGTTGAGGTTGGTCAGGTGCCCGCTCTCGGTGCCGGCCGACGGATCGAGGACGCAGTCGATGAGCGCCGGGGCCCGGGAGTCCAGCGACGCTCGCAGGGCGGCCGTCAGACCTTCGGGCGTGGTGACGTGGTGGCCGGTCCCGGCGAAGGCCTCGATGAGCCGCTCGTGGTGGGCGTCCGGCTCGAGCACCGTCACCGCCGGGTCGGACGAGACCGTGTTCACGCCGTCACCCCGGTAGATGCCGCCGTTGTTGAGGATGACCACCGTGACCGGGAGGTGGTAGCGGCAGATCGTCTCGATCTCCATGCCGGCGAACCCGAAGGCGCTGTCACCCGAGATGCACACGACAGGCGCACCACTCTCGACCGCGGCGGCGATGGCATAGCCCATCCCGATGCCCATCACGCCCCAGGTGCCGCAGTCGAGCCGGTGCCGGGGCACCGCCATGTCGAGCACGTCGCGGCAGATGTCCAGGGCATTGGCGCCCTCGTTGACCACGTACACGTCGGGCCGGTCGGCGAGCACGTCACGGACCGCGCCGAGGGCGTTGTAGAAGTGCATGGGCAGCGGATCGTCCGCCAGGCGCCTCTGCATCGAGGCCGCATTGTGCGCCGTGCGGGCCCCGAGTTCGTCGGTCCAGGCCGCCGGGGTGGCGACCTTCCCGCCCACCCGCTCGTTGAGCGCCGTCATCACCGATCCGATGTCCCCGACCAGGGGTGCGGTGATGGGCTGGTTGCTGTCCAGTTCGGTGGCATCGATGTCCACCTGGACGAACGTGGCGTCCGCCGCCCATTCGGGCGGCTCGCCGTGGGCCAGGAGCCAATTGAGCCGCGTGCCGACCAGCATCACGACGTCCGCCCTGCCCAGCGCCAGGGAACGTGCCGCGGCCGCCGACTGGGGGTGGCCGTCGGGAAGCAGGCCCTTGGCCATCGACATCGGCAGGAAGGGGAGACCGGTCGACTCGAGGAACGTCCGGATCTCCTCGTCGGCCCGGGCGTAGGCGGCGCCTTTGCCCAGCACCACCAGAGGTCGCTCCGCGGCCGCGAGCACGTCGACCGCCCGGTCGACCGCTTCGGGCGCCGGCAGCTGGCGGGGTGCGGGGTCGGTCACCCGCCAGAGCGACCGGGCACCGGCGACCGCGTCCATCGTCTCGGCGAGCACGGCGGCCGGAACGTCGAGGTAGACACCGCCGGGTCGGCCCGAGCTCGCGGTACGCACGGCGCGGGCCACACCGAGCCCGATGTCCTCGGCGCGGTCGATGCGGTAGGCGGCCTTGGCCAACGGCCTGGCCGCGGCGAACTGGTCCAGTTCTTCGTAGTCACCCCGCTGCAGGTCGACGATGGGCCGTTCACTCGACCCGGAGATCTGGATCATCGGAAAGCAGTTGACGGTCGCGTTGGCCAGGGCCACCAGTCCGTTCAGGAATCCGGGGGCCGAGACCGTGAGGGAGACGCCGGGCTTCCCGGTCAGGAACCCGGCGGCGGCGGCCGCATTGCCCGCGCTGGCCTCGTGGCGGAACGCGATGAAGCGGATGCCCGATGCCTGGGCCAGGCGGGCCAGATCGGTGATGGGGATGCCGGGCAGCCCGTACATGGTCTCGACGCCGTTGAGCTTCAGCGCATCGATGACCAGGTGGAACCCGTCGGTCAGCTCGGTGGATCTGGTCGCCGGAGCCGGAGGGGCGAGGGTGGTGCTCATCGGTCGGACCCCTTCCGGTGCGGTCCGGGGCCCGATCCGATCGTGGAGGGTGGTCGGGGCATCTCCATCACTGTCCGCCGGAACGCGGTGGGCGTCCAAGACTTCCTGCCGACCAGGTGATAGACGCCGGCTATCAGGGTCGCCACGCGGTCCGCAGCACCCCGTCCCCAGGTCGGAGGTCATGGCACCGGCGGCTCACCCGGAAGACGGAGAACGAGCCGACCTCGGCCTCGCACCTGATCGGCGGCCCCTATCTTCTGATCGGCGCGAAATCTTGGACGCGTCCGCCGGGGGATGTGATGGTGGCAGGAACGGGGCGATCCGAGGAGCCTCGTCCGCGAACACCGTCCAGGGAGTTGTGCGATGGCCAAGATCGTGTGTGTCCTCTACCCGGATCCGGTCGGTGGCTATCCGCCCGTCTACGCCCGCGACAGCATCCCCGTCCTGCACGGCTACCCCGACGGCCAGATGCTGCCCACCCCCGAGTCCATCGACTTCACCCCCGGCGAGCTGCTCGGCTCGGTCTCGGGTGAACTGGGGCTCCGGAAGTTCCTGGAGGCCGCCGGTCACGCCTTCGTGGTCACGTCCGACAAGGACGGCCCCGACTCCGTCTTCGAGAAGGAGCTCGCCGACGCCGACGTGGTCATCTCGCAACCGTTCTGGCCCGCCTACCTCACGGCGGAGCGCATCGCCAACGCACCGAACCTCACGCTTGCCGTCACCGCGGGCATCGGCTCCGACCATGTCGACCTCAACGCCGCCATCGCCCGCGGGATCACGGTCGCCGAGGTCACCTTCTGCAACAGCATCAGCGTGGCCGAGCACGCGGTCATGCAGATCCTGGCCCTGGTGCGCAACTTCCTGCCCTCGCACGGGTGGATCACCAGCGGCGGATGGAATATCGCCGACAGCGTGGAACGGGCCTACGACCTCGAGGGCATGGTCGTCGGGGTCCTCGCCGCCGGGCGCATCGGGGTCGCCGTGCTGCGCCGGCTCGCCCCGTTCGACGTCCACCTGCACTACAGCGACAAGCGCCGCCTCAGCTCCGAGCTCGAACACGAGCTCGGCCTCACCTTCCATCACGACGTGCGGTCACTGGTCCGGACCGTCGACGTCCTGTCGATCCACAGCCCGCTGGTGCCGGCGACCTACCACCTCTTCGACGACGATCTGCTCGGGTCGATGAAGCGGGGGGCGTACATCGTCAACACGGCACGGGGCGCCATCATGGACCGTGACGCGGTGGTACGGGCACTCCGGTCCGGCCAGCTCGCGGGGTACGCCGGGGACGTGTGGTACCCGCAGCCGCCGCCCGGCGACCACCCGTGGCGCACGATGCCGAACAACGCCATGACGCCCCACACCTCGGGCACCACGCTGTCAGCCCAGGCGCGCTACGCCGCCGGCACCCGGGAGATCCTCGAAGACTTCTTCGCCCACCGGGCCATCCGTCAGGAGTACCTCATCGTCGACGGGGGCCAACTCGCCGGAACCGGTGCCCAGTCCTACACCGTGAGCGGAGCCAGCAGCCCCGGCAGCAGTGGCGACTAGACCGTCACCTCGGGGAGCCGCGCCAGGTTGTGGGTGGGACCCACGAACGCAAAGAACTCGTCCAGGGCCATCGCCCTGGCCGCGGCCGCGAACGCGCTCCCGAGCGTCGATCCGGCGTCGGGCCGCCCGGTGACCACCAGCACCGGGGACGTGACCACCGGCTTCACCAGTGGCACGAGTCGAACCTCGTCCGATCGGGGAACGCGTGGAACCAGGGTTGGGGGACGATCCCGGCCCATCGGCCGGTGGCCGCCAAGGAGTAGATCGAGGCGATCGAGTCCGTCTCGATCTCTGGATGGAGGACCACGTCGTGGCGGTACAGGGCCTCGTCGACCAGGCGTCGACCACCCATCGACGGATCGAGGGCGCACACCGGGAGCTGGCACAGCTTCGACCACTCCACCTGCTCGATCGAATCGGGAACCAGATTGCGGGAGGCAGCCAGCACCGTGTGCTCACGGTAGAAGTGCGTGGCGGTGGCACGACTGTCCAGCGCGCTCTCCTCCACATTCACGATCCCGGCATCGAGCTCGGAGCGGTCGAGCCGGTCGAGGATCTCCGACGAGGTCAGCTTCGTCTCGAGCACCACGCTCACCAGGGGGTGGGCGGCACAGAAGGGCTCGAGCAGCAGCGAGATGGTCGTGGACGCGGCAGGTATCACCGCCAGCCGGAGCTGGCCCTCCAGGCCGGACTGCATCGCCGCCACCTCATGCTTCAGCGCGTCATGGTCCGCCAGGATCCGCTGGGCCCAGACGACGATCCGCTCCCCTTCCGGCGTCAGGCCCTCGAACGCCCGCCCCCGGTTCACCAGCGGGACGCCCAGCTCGCGCTCCAACTTCCGGATCGCCTCCGACAGCGCCGGCTGCGACACGTAACACACCGCGGCGGCCCGGGCGAAGTGCTCCTCCCGAGCCAGGGCCACGAAGTACTCGAGCTGCCGGAACAGCATCTCCCTCTCCCTCGTCAGCAGTGGAACGGCTCAGCCCTTGGCGATCCTGGGGCGATCCTGGCCGCGACGTCACCCACGATAGCGACGTCCACCTCGACGTCAGCCGCCGACACATGGGACTCGGCACCCGGCGGCGGCGATGGATCGCGGACGGTCCGGCAGGATTCCCGCTAGCCGGTACCGGCCCGTGACCGCTAGCCGCAATTGGGCCTTCATGCTGACTTCGATGGCGGGTTCGCACGAATCGGCGAACATCGCGACAGCACCGGGCACCGCAGCGGGCCAGGGGGTTTGTCGCGCGCTCCCACCGGGCGGAGCGGGACCTCCCCCGGGTGCTCCGGTGCCGGCCGGCGCCGGGCATCGGCTGATCGATTCCAATCGAAAGGAAGCAATCATGGCAACCACCCGATCGTCGAGTGCCACGCTGTCAGGTCGGAACCTCATGCGAGACGCGCGCTACAACCGCGGGACCGCTTTCACCGAGGAGCAACGCAGCGCTGCGCACCTGCAGGGTCTCCTGCCCCCGGCGGTGCAGTCGCTGGAGGACCAGGCGAAACGGTCCTATGAGCAGTATCTCGCCGAACCCTCCGATCTGGCGCGTAACGAGTTCCTCGCGGCCCTCCGTGACCGCAACGAAGTGCTCTTCTTCAAGCTGCTGGAGGATCACCTCAAGGAGATGCTGCCCGTCGTGTACGACCCCTGGATCGCCCGGGCGATCGAGACGTACAGCCACCAGTTCCAGCGGTCCGACGGTGTTTATCTCTCCGTGGACGCCGTCGAGAGCGTCAGGGAGAGCTTCGAGAACTACGGACTCGGCGCCGACGACGTCGATCTGGTCGTGGTCACCGACGCGGAGGAGATCCTGGGTATCGGCGACTGGGGCGCGAACGGGATGGACATCTCGGTGGGAAAGCTGGCGGTGTACACCGCGGCCGCGGGCATCGACCCCGACCGGGTGATCCCCGTGATGCTCGACGTGGGCACGGACCGCGAGTCCCTCCTCAACGATCCTCTCTACATCGGCAATCGTCACAGCAGGGTGCGAGGTGAGCGATACGACCAGTTGGTCGCGGCATTCATCGAAACGGCGCTGCGGATGTTCCCCAAGGCCCTGCTGCACTTCGAGGACTTCGGAGCGACCAACGCGACGCGGATCCTCGACACGTACCGCGACAAGGCGCCCATCTTCAACGACGACGTGCAGGGGACTGCGGCCATCGTCCTCGCGGCATTCCTCAGTGGGCTACGGGCCTCGGAGACGAAGGCGAGAGACCAGCGGGTGGTCATCTTCGGGGGTGGTACCGCAGGAATCGGCATCGCCGACCAAATCCGGAAGCAGATGATCTTCGATGGACTCGGTGAAGACGAGGCCAGGTCACGCATCTGGATCGTGGACCTTCCCGGTCTGCTGACCAGCGACATGACCGACGGACTGCTCTATTACCAGAAGCCGTTCGCCCGGCCTGCGGAGGAGAGCGCCACGTGGGCCCGCACCGAGGTGCAGGTTGCTCTGGAACAGGAGGCGCGCTGGCCGCAGATGGCCGCCCTCCGTGCCTCTGCGGCGTCCGACGGTGGGATCGTGGATCTGGCCACTGTGGTCGGCACGGTCCATCCGACCGTACTCGTGGGGACCTCGACGACAGGGGGCGCCTTCACCGAGCAGATCATCAAGGAGGTCGCGAAGCATGTCGAGCGACCGATGATCTTCCCCATCTCCAATCCGACGGAACGGATCGAGGCGATTCCCGCCGACATGATCCGGTGGACGGACGGCAGGGCGCTGATCACGACCGGCCTCCCGTGGGACCCGGTGGTCCACAAGGGTGTCTCCTACGAGATCGGTCAGGCCAACAACGCGCTCGATCTATCCCGGAATCGGACTGGGCACCATCACCTGCCGGGCGAACCGGGTCACGGACAACATGCTGGTTGCCGCGTCCAAGGCGGTGGCGGAGCAGGTCGACGTCCGACGTACCGGAGCGGGGCTGGTGCCCGACGTCGTGAACCTACGGGCCAGTTCGGCTTCGGTCGCCGTCGCTGTCGCTGAGCAGGCGAAACTGGATGGTGTGGCCCAGGTCGACCTGTCCGATCCGGTCGAGGCCGTCGAGGCGACGATGTGGAACGCGCGCTACGCCGACGTCCCGACCGATCGGTGATACCGGAACCGGAACGGCCGGACTGACGGGTCGTCGAAGCCGGCCGAGGTGCGCTCGACTGCACCGCCGGAGCTGGCCCCGGGCGGTTACCGGCGGGCAGGCGCCGCCTTCCTACCCGCGGGCGGTCCCACGCCGAGATCGCGGCGGGGATCGCCCACCATCGTGGCCGGATCGATGATCCGGTCGAAGTCCTTCTCGGACACACCCATGGCCAGGGCCGCAACCTTCAGGGTCGTCCCTTCGTCGTCGGCCTTGTGGGCGATCGCCGAAGCCTTGTCGTAGCCGATGTGCGGACTCAGCGCGGTGACGAGCATGAGCGACTCGCCGACGTAGCTCTCCACGCGGGTCTCGTCGAGGTCGGCGCCCTCGATGCTGTACATCCGGAGCTTCTCGCAGACGTCGCCGAGGATGCGCGCGGAGTGCAGGAGGTTGTTCACGATGATCGGTCGCATCGCATTGAGCTCGAAATTGCCCTGGGCACCGGCCGCGGCGACGATCGAGTCCTCGCCGATGACCTGGAGGCACACCATGACCGCGGCCTCCTCCTGGGTCGGATTGACCTTGCCGGGCATGATCGACGATCCGGGTTCGTTGGCCGGCAGTCGGAGCTCGTGGAGACCGGCCCGGGGGCCGGAGGACAGCCACCGGATGTCGTTGGCGATCTTCATCAGCGAGACAGCCACGCCTCTCAATCCGCCGCTGACGGCCACCATGGCATCCAGGGAGCCCTGAGCTGCGAACTTGTTCGGTGCCGTCCGCAGCGACAGACCCGTCAGTCCGGAGAGCTTCTCGGCCACCGCCCGGCCGAAGCCTTCCGGGGCGTTGAGGCCCGTTCCCACCGCCGTGCCGCCCACGGCGAGCTCCTCGACGGCGGCGAGGGAGCTGTCGAGCCGGTGCGAGGCGTCCCGGAGCTGCGTGACCCATCCGGACCACTCCTGTCCGACGGTGAGGGGAGTGGCGTCCTCGAGGTGGGTCCGCCCGATCTTGACGACGTCGACCCACATCACCGCCTTGGCCCAGAGGGCGTCGGCGAGCTCGCCGACGCGGGGAAGCGTGTGCTGTCGGACCGCGAAGAGCGTGGCGATGTGCATCGCCGTCGGGAAGGTGTCGTTGGACGACTGGCCCATGTTCACGTGGTCGTTGGGGTGTACAGGGTGCTTGGACCCGAGGGCCCCGCCCAGCAGCTGGCTGGCCCGGTTGCCGATGACCTCGTTCACGTTCATGTTCGACTGGGTCCCGGAACCGGTCTGCCAGACGTACAGGGGGAATTCCGAATCCAGCTTTCCCGCGATGACCTCGTCGGCGGCGGCGACGATGGCCTTCGCGATCGCCGGATCGAGGCGTCCCGCGGCGGCATTGACCAGTGCCGCCGCCTTCTTCACGTAGCCGTATGCGTGGTAGACGGCCTTGGGCATACGGTCGTCCCCGATCGAGAAGTGGATCAGCGAGCGCTGGGTCTGCGCCCCCCAGTAGTGCTCGGCCGGCACCTCGACGGACCCCATCGAGTCGCTCTCGGCCCTCGTCCCGCTCTGACCGGTCCCGATCGGTACATCACGCAGATCCACGTCGCCGGTCGGGGCCTGGGCCGCCATCACCGGGCTCCCCTGCCCGTCACCGCGCCGTCGTCGACGCCGAGCGTTCCTTCGGCCAGCGGTGAACCGTCGATGTCGAGTGCCATCCCGGCCTCCTTGTCTGTTCCGGCTGCACGGCGGGTCGACGGGCTCCGCCCCGCATCCCTCGGCGGGGGTCCGTGGACGAGGTCCGCCGGATCGCCCTGCTGCTGTCACCATCACACCAGCCGGCGTCCACGTCCAAGCTTTCGCGCCGATCATGAGATAGGGGGCACCGATCATGGCGCCCCGTCGGCCGGAACCCGGGCGGTTGCCGCTCATCAGCCGGCCGGCGTCGTGCAGTCGTCGTGCAGTCCTCGACGCCGCGGAATCGAGCTGTCGACACGACCGTCACCCGTCGACGCGCCTGATAGACGGCGTCTATCGCTTGGTCGGCAGGAAGTCTTGGACGACCGTCCCGTTCCGGCAGAAAGTGACGGTACAGCTGCACGTGCCCGAACTCGTCACCGGACCGGAAGGGGTCCCATGCGCTGGTGCACGAGTCCGACGACCGGTCCGCAGCCGTGGCTGGCGCCTTGGCCCGTGCGAGGGCAGAGCGGCCGGAAGCTCCGGCCGTCGACGCCGGAAGGAGTCCCACGATGATCCGTTGCGTTCGCATGTGGACCGGCGAGGACGGCAACTCGCTGTTCGAGGAGGGCTCGATCGATCTCGTCGAGGGGATCCGTGGCGACTCCGTGGGCAAGGACGTTCCCGTCGCCGAGCTGTCCTTCCAGGAGACGCGCTCGGGTGGGTCGTACGAGTGGCACCAGGACCCCGTCCCGCGCTTCGTCATCACCCTCTCCGGGACGCTCAAGTTCACCACCAAATCGGGGGCGACGTTCATGATCCACCCGGGAGACATCCTGCTCGCGCAGGACAACAGCGGCACGGGCCACCAGTGGATGCTCATCGGCGACGAGCCCTGGCGTAGGGCGTACGTCGTCTACCGGGAAGGGGCCGAACTCAACTTCACACCGGCGAGCCGGAAGGAGCAGGCATGAGCACCCCCGCCTCGGAGAGCCCGGATGTCGCGCTGATCGGCGCGGGGATCATGAGTGCGACGCTGGGCACCCTCCTCAAGGAACTGGATCCGACGCTCGATGTCGTGATGTTCGAGACGCTCCGTGACTGCGCGCTGGAGAGCTCCGAGGCCTGGAACAACGCGGGCACCGGGCATGCCGCGAATTGCGAACTCAACTACACGCCGCGGCGGTCCGACGGCACCATCGACATCTCCGAGGCCCTCACCGTCAACACCGAGTTCGACATCTCGCGCCAGCTGTGGTCGTACCTCGTCGCCAAGGGCGCCATCCCCGATCCGCACGCCTTCGTCGAATCGTGTCCGCACATGAGCTTCGTCTGGGGCACCGAGAACGTCGCCTTCCTGCGCGACCGGTACAAGGAGATGTCGTCGCACCACTGCTATGCCGGCATGGAGTTCAGCGAGGACCGCGACGAGGTCGCGGGCTGGGTGCCGCTCGTGATGGAGGGGCGCGAACAGGGCGAGCCCATCGCCGCCACCCGGATGGTCACCGGGACCGACATCGACTACGGCGCGCTGACCCACCTCCTGGTCACCCACCTCGAGGCGCAGCCGAACTTCTCCGTCCTCTACAAGCACAAGGTCGTCGGCCTCGACCGCCTCGACGACGGGCGTTGGGCCGTCAGCGCGGAGCACGTCGACACCGCCGAGAGGCGTACCGTCCGGGCGAAGTTCGTCTTCGCCGGTGCCGGTGGCGGCGCGCTCGAGCTGCTGCAGAAGTCCAAGATTCCCGAGGGCCACGGCTACGGCGGCTTTCCGGTGAGCGGCATCTGGCTGCGCTGCGATGTCGATGCCGTGAGCGCGCGCCACCACGCCAAGGTCTACGGAAAGGCCGCCGAGGGCTCCCCTCCGATGTCGGTGCCCCATCTCGACACCCGCATGATCTCGGGCAAGCGGTCGCTGCTCTTCGGACCCTACGCCGGATTCTCCACCAAGTTCCTCAAGCACGGATCCCACATGGACCTGTTCCGCTCGATCGAGCCCGGCAACGTCCTGCCGATGCTGACGGTGGCCCGGGACGACTGGCGCCTGGCCGAATATCTCATCGGGCAGGTGCTGCAGACCGGATCCCACCAGTTCGCGACGCTCAAGCAGTACTTTCCCCGAGCGCAGCGGAACGACTGGCAGGAGGTCGTGGCCGGCCAGCGGGTGCAGGTCATCATGCCCGAGCCGCACCACAAGGGCGTGCTCAAGTTCGGCACCGACGTGATCGCCAGCGCCGACAACTCGATCGTGGCCCTGCTCGGCGCCTCGCCCGGCGCATCCGTCTCCGCGTTCATCGCGCTCGAGGTACTGCAGAAGGGCTTCGCCGGTGAGCTGGAGGACGGCTGGAGCGACCGGTTGAAAGCCATCATCCCGACCTACGGCATCGATCTGGTGCAGGACGCGGCCGCCTGCAGGGAGACCCGCGCCAGGACGGCCTCCGTGCTCGGGATCGAGAATGTCTGACGATCGCAGTGCCGGGTCGCCGGCAGGGGCAGCAACGGAACGGAGTGCATGATGTCCTTCCGGCACCTTCCCGGCTGGGCCGAGGCCGGGAGTGCCACCGTGGACGCGACCGTCCTGGCCGTCGCCTGCCTGATCACCTACCTGGTGGCCGTGCACGCGCTGACCACCTTCACGTTCGTCTCCAGGGACAGCGACCTCCTCGGCGGCATGTGGGCCGTGATCGCCACCATCTTCGTCATCCGCAACAGTTACCGCCAGAGCCTGTCCGCGGCGGCGACCCGCATGTCGGCCACCATGGTCAGCTTCGTGGTCTGCTTGGTCTACCTGGCCTTCCTGCCGTTCGAACCCTGGGGTCTGGCGTTGCTGATCGGGGCCAGTACCCTGATCGTCACGCTCCTCGGCCGCCCCGAGGACGCCATCACCGCCGCCATCACCACCACCGTGGTCATGGTCGTCGCCGCCGTGAGCCCGCAGGATGCCTGGCAGCAGCCCATCCTCCGGTTCGCCGACACCGTGGTCGGCGTGGCTGTCGGCATCGGGGCCGCGTGGATCAGCCTGCGCGTGCTGCACCCGCTCATCGACGGAGGGCGCGTGGCCGACGTGATGGTGACCCATCTGACGACTCATGGCTCCGATGCCACGAGCACGTCGGTGGCATCCTTCTTCCGGGACGAGCAGGTCCGCATGGCTCTCATCGTGACCGAGGACGGGCGGCTGATCACGGCCATCGAGAGATCGGATCTCCCGCCGTCGACCGGAGCAGTCGTTCCCGCGGTGACGATGGGCACACTGGTCGGCCGGACCGTCGGTCCGACCGATTCGCTCCGGACGGCGCGGGCGATCCTGCGTCGCCGGGGCGGGAGCCGACTGGCCGTCGTCGGCGAGGGAGGCGCGCTGGTCGGCCTGCTCTGCCTCGACGAGGTCGGCCGCGGTTCCTCCTCCGATCGGAATCGTCGCCGGCGACAGGAGGAACGCTCGGTGCAACGCCCACCTGACGACGCAACGGCTCCCACGAGACGACCGGTGACGGATGGGTCGACCGACCGGATCGAATGCCTCGCCCGGATCGTTTACGTCGGCGGCCCGTCCGCCGTCCCGCGGCCAACCCGTCCTGGCTCGTCCCGCAGGATACCCAGCGTCTGCGGTACGTGATGGTCATGGTCCCTGCGGCGGTGCACTCGGCCCTGGCGGTCTCCCACGAGGTGGTCCCCGCCCGGGCGCAGATGGCCACCACCCTCGGGTTCCACATCATCCTGGCCTGCCTCGGCATCGCCTTCCCGTCGATCGTGCTGCTGGCCGAGTTCATCGGCCTGCGGAAGAACAACGCGACGGCCATGCGGCTCGCCAAGCGGTGGTCGCAGGCGATGGGTGTGCTCATCGCGGTCGGGGCCGTCACCGGGACGGTGCTGTCCTTCGAGTTGGGCCTGTTGTGGCCGGGGCTCATGCACAAGTACGGCGCGGTACTCGGCATTCCGTTCGGGATCGAGGGCGTCTTCTTCTTCCTCGAGGCCATCTTCACCGCCATCTACCTCTTCGGTTGGGGGCGCCTCCGACCCTGGGCCCACTTCTGGAGCGGGATGCCCATCGCCGTGAGCGGGATCTTCGGGGCGATGTCCGTGGTGGCCGTCAACTCGTGGATGAACCAACCGGGCGGCTTCACCGTTCGCAACGGTCATGTCGTGTCGGTCGATCCGTGGCAGGTGTACTTCAACCACGCCGCTCTCTACGAGATGCCGCACATGATCCTGGCCGCCTACATGGTGACGGGGTTCCTGGTGGCCGGGGTGTACGCGGTGGGATACCTCCGTGGGCGGCGCGACCTGTACCACCGGACCGGCTTCGCCCTCGGCTTCGTGCCGGCCGCCGTCCTGACTCCGTTCCAGATCTTCGTGGGCGACACCGCGGCCCGGGCGATCGCCTCCGACCAGCCCGTCAAGTTCGCCGCCATGGAGTACGTGGCCACTACATCGCGGCACGTTCCGGAGTGGATCCTCGGCGTGTACTCGGGTGGCGACATCTATGCCGGAATCAAGATCCCGGACTTCGATTCGCTGTTGGTGGGATTCGGCCCCGGCACCAGGGTCATCGGCTGGGACAGCGTGCCGGCCGCCGATCGTCCGCCGGTGGTGTGGCTCATCCACCTGTGCTTCGACGCCATGGTCGGGCTGGGCTTCCTCTTGCTCCTGGTGGGACTGTGGGCCCTCGTCGTCTGGATCCGGCGCCGTCGCCTGCCGCGCGGGAGGTTGTTCTGGATGGCCGGTGCGGTGAGCGGTGTCGCGGCGGTCGTCGCCATGGAGTCCGGGTGGGTCGTCACCGAGGTGGGACGCCAGCCCTGGGTCGTCTACCGGCTCCAGACCACCGCGTCGGCCGCGACCACGAACGGCGGGGTGCTCACGAGTCTGAGCATCGTCGTCGTCCTGTACGCGGTGATCGGCGTGGCGACGGTCCTCATCCTGCGAGGGCTGTCGCGCCGGTGGCGCCGAACCGAGACGGAGGAGGCCGCCGTTCCCTACGGTCCGGAGGACCGGATGGTCCAGCAGGCGGAGGACCAGGACCGCGTCGAACGGGCGGGGGTCTGATGACGGCCGATGCGGTCGGGGCGATCCTGGTGGGGTGCGTGATGCTCTACGCCATCCTGGCCGGAGCGGACTTCGGTGGTGGCCTGTGGGACCTCGTCGGCGGCGGCGAAGCGCGGGGACGGGAGCCCCGCCGGTTGATCGAGACCTCGATCACCCCGGTGTGGGAGACCAACCACGTGTGGCTCGTCATCTGCCTGGTCATCTTCTGGACCGCCTTTCCCTTCGCCTTCGCGCCGGTGATGATCGTCCTGGCCCTCCCCCTCTGGCTGGCCCTGGCCGGCATCGTGCTGCGCGGCGCGGGATTCGCGTTCCGCAAGGAGATCACCCGTCCCGAGCTCGTCGTCACCGCCGGAGCGGTGTTCGCGCTGTCCTCGTTCGCCACCCCGTTCTTCATGGGTGTGGTCGTCGGTGCCATCGCCACCGGGGCCGTCCCCGCCGACGCCACCCAGGGCAGTGTGGCGGCGTGGACGAGTGCCACCGCGCTCCTGGCCGGCTTCGTGTTCGTGGCCGCCTGCGCCTACCTCGCCGCGGTGTATCTCGCCGGCGAAGCCGCCCGCCGCGACGACGGGAAGCTGGTGACCTACTTCTCCCGACGAGCCATGGTCGCCGGCGTGGTGGCGGGAGCCCTGTCGCTCGCCGCGCTCGGCGAGCTGCACAGCTCGAATGCCGTGCTCTACGGACGCCTCACCGGCCGGGCCCTCCCCCTCGTGGTGATTGCGGGGGTGTGTGGTCTGGCGACCATCGGCCTGCTGGTGGCGGGAACGGTGATGGTGGCCCGGGTCGTCGCCGCCCTGGGGGTGGCCTGCGTCATCTGGGGATGGGGGGTCGCCCAGTTCCCCGTCCTCCTCCCCAAGACACCGCTGACCCTGTACAACGCCGGCGCACCCGAGGCGACGCTGGTCGCGGTCATCGTGGTCGCCGTCCTCATCGCCGTACTCGTCGTGCCGTCGATCGCGCTGCTGTTCAGCCTGCAGGGCCGCCAGATGCTGGAGGGAGGCGCCGGCCAGGGCCACGGGTCGCCGACCGACGGACCGAGCCCGGCCGGCTCGGCCACCGTCAGGCGCGGTGGTATCGGTGATGTCGCGTCCTCGGCATCAGACTTCGCGAGTTCCGCTCGGCACCCGGGTCGAGGACCCGGCCAGTGAAGTGGGAGCGGATCGCCGGCGAGCCAGGAACGCCTTCGGGCGCATCTTCAGGCAGCGCCGACTCGCAGCGGACGTCAACCCAGCTAGCCGTACTCGTGCAATCCGTGCTGCCGGGAGTGACTATCCGCGGAGTTCCGGGCATCGTTGTCGCGTGGCTCGGTCCGCCGCTGCGCAGTCGGGCACATTGCCAGAAGAGCCCGTCCGGGCTCGTGACTGACTACCACGTACACGAAGGGTCGGGGCCGAAGGGTCCCGGCTCGTCGCTCGGCTGGAGAGACCTCGTGGGGGCACTTGGTCGCTCAACGTGCAACCCGAGTCTGTCACTGTCCGAGTTCCGTCCACCGAAGGAGAGCGGCACATGACCACCGAGCAGACACCGACACAGACGACGGATGCCGGCATCCCGGTCGAGAGCGACAAGTATTCGCTGACCGTGGGCGTGGGCGGCCCGATCCTGCTGCAGGACAGCTATCTGATCGAACAGATGGCGCAGTGGAACCGGGAGCGGATCCCCGAGCGGCAGCCGCACGCCAAGGGCAGCGGCGCGTTCGGGCGGTTCGAGGTCACCAAGGACGTCTCCGCCTACACGAAGGCGGCGGTGTTCCAGCCGAACACGACGACCGACCTGGCCGCCCGGTTCTCCACCGTCGCCGGCGAGCGCGGCAGCCCGGATCTGTGGCGGGACCTGCGCGGCTTCGCCTTGAAGTTCTACACCTCCGAGGGCAACTACGACATGGTCGGCAACGACACGCCGGTCTTCTTTATGAGGGATCCCATCCACTTCCAGAACTTCATCCGTTCCCAGAAGCGCCGCACCGACAACAACCTGCGCTCCAACGACATGCAGTGGGATTTCTGGACCCTGCTACCGGAGACCGCGCACCAGGTCGTCTGGCTGATGGGCGACCGCGGGCTACCCAAGACCTGGCGCAACATGAACGGATACTCCAGCCACACCTACATGTGGATCAATGCCAAGGGCCAACGGTTCTGGGTGAAGTACCACTTCAAGACCGACCAGGGCATCGAGTTCTTCACCGACGAGCAGGCCGCCGGGCTGGTCTGGACCGACTACGACTACCACACCCGGGACCTGTTCGAATCGATTGCGGGGGGCGACTACCCCAGTTGGACGATGCACGTGCAGATCATGCCGTTCGACGATGCGCCGGGCTACCGGATCAACCCGTTCGACCTGACCAAGGTCTGGCCGCACGCCGACTACCCGCTCGTCGAGGTGGGCCGGTTCACCCTGGATCGCAATCCTGTCGACAACCACACCGAGATGGAGCAGTTCGCCCCGTCGCCCAGCAACATGGTGCCCGGCATCGGACCCAGCCCGGACCGGATGCTCCTGGCACGGCTGTTCTCCTACGCCGACTCCCACCGCTACCGTCTGGGCGTCAACTACCAGCAGATCCCGGTCAACGCACCGGTCGCGCCGGTCAACACGTACAGCAAGGACGGCCTGATGCGGGTCGTGAACCGCAGCGACCCGGTGTACTTCCCGAACTCCAAGGGCGGCCCACGCGCCGATCCCGAGCGTTACGCCCCGCCGAGCTGGTACGCCGAAGGTGAGATCATGCGGACCGCGTTCGAGGCGCACGCCGAGGACGACGACTTCACCCAGGCCGGCTCGCTGGTCCGCGATGTGATGGACGACGCCGCCCGGGACCGGCTGGTGGCCAACACCGTCGCCCAGCTGCTCAACGGCGTCACCGAAGCCGTACTGCAACGTGCCTTCGGCTACCTGCGCGACGTGGACAAGAGCCTGGGCGACCGAGTCGAGAAGGGGGTCCGCAACGGACAGTCCTGACTGCACCCCGCCATCCGCCCCCCTCCATCGACCGAGGCGCGTGACGATCCCGACGACTCGGAGACTCATCGGGACGTAGAGGTCCGTCCGACCACCCAGCAGAATCCACCGGGAAGGAGCACCATGACCACAGTCACAGACAGATCGTCTGACAACCCCGCCTCCGGCTTCGCCATCGACGTCGCCCGCATCCGGGACGAGGCTCGCCAGCACCTCAAGCAGGGGCCGGTCACCCCGTCCGACACCACGGACGTCGACCGGGTCGTCACCGTGCTCAACCAGGTGCTGGCCAGCGAGATGGTGTGCTACCTGCGGTACACCCAGAACGCGATCGTCGCCCAGGGCATCGACCGCGAGCAGGTGTCCAGCTTGTTCGTGGACCACGCCACCGAGGAGCTCGGGCACTTCCAGCGGATCTCCGACCGCATCAACCAGCTCGGCGGATCACCGGACATGAATCCCGCCACGATGACGGAGCGTGCCATCACCAACTACTCCGCGCCCGACGACGAGACCGACCTGCAGGGCATGCTCCGCGAGAACCTCATCGGCGAACGCATCGTCATCGAGGCCTACACCGAGATCATCCGCTGGCTCGGCGCGGCCGACATCACCTCCCGCCGGCTCATCGAGGAGATCCTCAAGGAGGAGGAGGATCACGCGGACGAGCTCAACGACCTCTTCGAGGGCTGAGCGGCGTGCAGGCGACGGGTGCCCCGCTGACGACCGGACCTCCTCTTCGGGATCGGCGACCGTAGCCCGGGCCTGTCCATGCCCGTTGCCACCGGAACAGATTCCTCCTATCGAATGCGAGTCTGCGGGCCCTAGAATTCCTCCAGGGCGACAGCCGTCGCCGGTGATCCAGAGGTGGGGGAAGCATCGTGCGACCGGTCTTGGCGCGGGCTGCGGTGGCCGCGGTACTGATCACCCTCGTCGGGTGGACATCGACGGCGGCTGCAGCAGCGAGGACACCGAAGCCGACGATTGCGGGCTACACCGTGTCACCGACGACCGTCGCCGGTCCGAGCGGGTACGTCCACCTTGCCGCGACGGTCACCGGAGCGTCCTCCTGCGCCTTCACCACGACGACTCCGGGAGCCACGCTCACACCGGCCGTCGGCAGCTGTGCGTCGGGCACCGCATCGAGCACGCTCTTCGTGCCCGAGAACTCCCGCAAGAAGCCCGAGAAGGTGCGCGTGACCCTGACCGCCACCGGACCCGGTGGGGTGAAGTCGGCGCACGTGACCCTGCTGGTCGACCCGGGTGCCGGAGGGCGCAGCCTGCCCGGAGCCCCCACGTCCGTCGTGGCAACCGCGTCGGACACGTCGGCGACCGTCACCGTGACCCCACCGTCCGCGGACGGGGGCGAACCGATCGCGTCCTACACCGTGACGGCGATCGACGTGACCTCGGCGGCGGGCGGTGGCCAGACCGCCTCGGCAAGTTCCAGCCCACTGACCGTGACGGGCCTCGTCGACGGCGACGCGTACCGGTTCACCGCGACCGCCACCAGCGAGATCGGCACCAGCCCTCCGTCCGCGGACTCCAACGAGGTGGTCCCTGACGTTGTGCCCGGCGTACCTACGGACGTCTCGGCGGTAGCCGGCGACGGGGACGCGACCGTCTCCTTCGTGGGGCCGGGCGATGCCAGTGCCGACACGACCTACCAGGTCGTCACCACGGATCTCACGACGTCCGCCAATGGTGGCCAGACGACGTCCGCCATCACGAGCCCGGTGACCGTGGTCGGGTTGACCGACGGCGACAGCTACGTCTTCACCGTCCAGGCCACGGACTCGGTGGGTCCGGGACCTGCGTCATCGGCGTCGAACCAGGTCGTCCCCGACGCCGTGCCCGGCGCACCGACCGACCTCACGGCCACCGCCGGTGACGGGCAGGCCACCGTCTCGTTCGCACCGCCCGGGGACGCCCCCACGGGCACGACGTACGAGGTCGAGGCCACCGACCAGACCACGCCGGCCGACGGTGGGCAGACGGCGTCGGGCCCGAGCCCCGTGACCGTGACCGGGCTCGCCGATGGGGACACCTACGCCTTCACCGTGACCGCCCGAGCCGGATCCGTCGACGGGACACCGTCCACCCCGTCGAACACGGTGGTGCCGACCGTCGGGAGCCAACCCCCCGCCCAGCAGGCCGTCGGCGCAGGCGAGACCGCCTACGTGGCCGCGGTCAACGCCGACCCGGATCTGGCCCAGTGCAGCACCGGCACCGACGGATCGGGAACGTGCACCGGAGCCGGATACGGCACGTGGTACCCGGTCGCGGACTCTGACTCGGACTCGGAGTACTACGCCTTCGGGAACCCCCAGCCGACGTTCGATCCCTCGACGCACGCCATCGACCACCTGTCCGTCCAGGTCGTGGGCGCCGCCGTCGACCCCTCCGCCACCGACGGCTACACCTTCGAGCAGGCGACGATCACCCTCACGCCGACCAACGGGTTCCTCGACACCGTCTGGTGGTCCAATCTCGAGTCCTTCAGCGAGACGGGCGACTACGCAGGCTGCGACTACGACTGGTCGCGGAACAGCTACGACGCCGACGACGACGAGGGCGGCTGCAGTCCCATCTACTTCGGCCCCGGCGACTATCTCTTCGGGCCCCTGTTCACCAATGACTCGATCTTCGTCACCGGTGACACCGGGGGCCCTTCGTTCGGCACGCCCGGATCGCCTTCTGCGGTGCAGACCGCGGACCCGAACTGCCTGTTCGTCGACGACAGCCACGGCATGAGCGGCAGCGATGCCGACTGCAGCCTGGCCGACGGCGACGTGGCCCTCTTCGACGCGGCGAACAGCACCTACGGGCACCCAGTCGAGGCTCCGCCGTCGAGCGACGCCAAGCTCGCCACCGTGGCCGCCGCCAGCGGCTGCCTGTACTCGGGTCCGACCCAGATCACCCTCAGCACCACCGTCGTCGACGGCAGGAGCGTCGGCCGGATGACGGTCATCAGTCCGGACACCACCGAGAGCACGGTGTCCGACGCCGGGACGCCCGTCACCTGGGACGACGACAACATCACGACCAATTACAACAATTGCCCGAACGACGGAACGGCCGACCTCCCGGCCGGCGGCGTCGTCTACGTCGAGAATGCCACGTCGAGCGAGACGGTAACCGGAGCCAACCCCTTCGACGATCTCGTTGCCGACACGGTGACCGACGTCACCGCCGATCCGTCGTCGCCGGTCGCGGGCCAGCCCGTCACGCTGACCGCCACCGTCACCTCGAGCGTCAGCCAGATCGGCGCCGGGGCCACGGTGGACTTCGGTCAGACCACCAGCACGACCGTCTCCGGCCATACCACGACCTCCTCGTCCGCCATCGCCGGTTGTGCGTCGATGGCCGACTGGTCGACACCCGTGCTGGTGGACGGCGCCTGGCAGTCCTCCGTCACCTGCACGACCGTCGAAGCCACCGACGGCACGGGGTCGTTCTCGGCCGACTACAGCGGTGGCACCTACACCGGGCCCTCGGAAGGCACCCTCGGCCAGTCCGACACCCTCTCCCCCGGAGTGGGGTACGGCCCGAACTCGCAAACCACCGCCGGTGGCTGCGACAACTGCTACTACGGCGAGACCGCCATGCCGGACGCGGAGGGCGACGCCTTCGTGAGCGGCGACCTCTCGGGGCAGTTCACCATCGGCACCCAGAACGACGTGGTCATCGACGGCAACCTGACCTACGCGGACTGCTCGGGCAACTGGACGACCGGACAGAGCGGACTGGAGGACTTCTGCCCGTACTCGGTGGCCGGCCCCAACGACTCGCTCGGTCTCGTCGCCGACTCGTACGTCGAGGTCAACCACCCGGTCGCCAGCACCGGCGACGGCGTCCTGGCCTCCTGCGACGGCACCGCAGGTGCGCTGTGTGACCCCGCCACTCCGGGGGGCGCCCTCGTCGACGGCACCGACCAGTCGGGCATCACCATCGATGCCGCCATCCTCGCGCTGAACGAATCCTTTCTCGTGAACAACTTCGACGTCGGGAGTGCGGAAGGGAAACTGGCGATCTACGGATCAGTGCAGCAGTTCGCCCGCGGCCCGGTGGGAACCTTCGGGGTCGAGGGCCCCGTCAGCGGCTACACGAAGAACTACACGTGGGACCCGCTGCTGACCTACCTCGCTCCGCCTGGGTACCTCACCCCCTCGACGCCCTCGTGGGCTCTCGACACGGTGGATGCCGACGGTGCCACGGGCTCCGGCACCTCCTGCCCGCCGCTCACCGGCATCTACGCCGGCACGGACGAGGCGGGAGTGGTCCAGGACGGTCCCGCCGACACCCAGTCCTGCTCGGCCGCGACCGGTGGTCTGCCGGACTTCCCGTCCGGCACCGCGCAGTAGCCGCCGACCGGAGCTGGAGTCACCAGGCGACCGCGTCGACTGCCTGGTGGGCCGGAACGGCTAGGTGACGGGTGGAGGCGTACCTTCGGCGCTTTCGAGCAGGACCGGGTCCCACCTGCACACGGAACAGGCGTGGCTCATCGCCGAATGGGCGAACTCGAGCCCGAGGGCCCGTGGGTCGGGGCTGGTGCAGACGTCCTCCCAGTCCAGGAGGTACTCCCCGAGCGCCGCGTCCCAACGGGCTTGAGCGGGGGCGAGCGTCGCCGCGGCGAACTCGGCGGGCGCCGGATGCGCGTAGGCATAGAAGGCCGCCCGGGGGGACCGTGCATCTCCGGGCCACCACCCGATGGCCACCTCCTGCGCGTCCATGGCGTTTCGCATGATGAACCCATCCGACGGTGGCGCAGCCGGGAGCCCCGAGAAGAGATTCACGGCGAGGTCGAACGAGCCCCACCAGGCATTGACCGGTGTCGACCGTCCTCTGTAGGGAGCGCGGAACGCGGCGAGTACCAGCGCGGCCTGGGTGGCCGCCGCGAAGTACGAGGTGACCTTGTCCGGGTCATAGCGACGGTGTTCCTCGTCCTCGTCGAGTGGCACGCTCCACGGCACTTCCTGGGGGCGCGGATCGATGTCGACACCTCCGACCAGATCGGCGATGGTCTGGAGAACCTCGCGGGTCACCTCGCCCACGGATCGATGCGGCGTGAGAGGGATCCGTCGGACCACTCCCCTGCTCGATTCGATCACCACCTGGTGGACCAGGAGATCGAGTGCCACGACGAATGCTCCTCCGCCGTCCGGCGAAGGGAGCGGGGCGGTCTCCCACCCACGTGCGGTGAGTCGGAGGGCGGCATGCTGCAGTTGTGGCTGGGCCGGGGCGAGCACGACCGAGAGCTTGCCGAGCACCTGGGTGTGGGCGTGCAACGTGTCGCAGGTCTCGCTCCACTCCCGGTAGGGGATTCTCGGCCACTCACCCGGCATGACCGAACGCTAGCCACAAAGACCGCTCCACCTCAACAGTGCACATGGCCTCCACCGGCTCGGATGCAGGGGTCTGGACTTCGGCGGCGAGCGGCGCGAAGGTGGCTCCAGGAGACGGCGGATCCCTGGTCGGGCGGGTGGCGCCGTCGGGCCACGCCCCAGAGCACATGACCGGTCAGTCGTCGGTCTCGTCCGGTGATCCGGACGGCGGCGGCTGATCTCCCCGGAAGGTGACGACGCGCCTCCCGGGGTGGTGACCAGACGGTGAGCTGGCAGTCGCCAGGTCGCCACCCCTCATCAGTGGGAGGTACCGCGATGCCAGCCACCGACGATTCCGCCATCGATCCGGTCGCCGCCAGCCGCCGCGACGACGGCGGGCGACCCGTACCGCTCCGGTCCGACGGGCACGCGCACGGCATGGTGGACCAGCAGTCCGACGTCGCCACCGGGGCGGGCGGGGCGAGCGCATGAGCAGCTACGACGTCATCGTCCTGGGCGCCGGGTCGCCGGGTGAACACTGTGCGGGCGAGTTGGCCGACGGTGGACTGCGGGTCGCCGTGGTCGAACGCCAGCTGGCGGGCGGCGAGTGCTCCTACTGGGCGTGCATCCCCTCCAAGACGCTGCTGCGCCCCGGGGAGGCCGTCGAGGGGGCACGCGAAGCGGCCGCGAGCGCCCAGGTCGATGTCGAAGCGGCCCTGGCCTACCGCGACGTCATGGTCTCGAACTACTCGGATTCCGGCCAGGTGCAGTGGTTGACGGACAGGGGCATCGACCTGCTGCGCGGCAGTGGCCGGCTCGCCGGAGTGGGTGTGGTCGAAGTCGACGGCGTGGCCCACACCGCTGAGCACGTCGTCGTGGCGACCGGCTCGGATCCGGTCGTGCCCCCGGTCCCGGGATTGGCCGACCTCGAGGGTGTCTGGTCCAGCCGCGAGGTGACCGGCATGAAGGCCGTGCCGCGACGCCTGCTGATTCTGGGTGGCGGCCCGGTCGGCGCCGAGATGGCCCAGGCCGTGCGCCGCCTGGGCGGCGAGGTGGTCCTGGTCGAGGGAGCGGCCCACGTGCTCGCCCGCGAGCCCGCACCGCTGGGCGAGGCGCTCGGCGAGGTACTGCGCGGCGACGGCATCGAACTGCTGTTGGGCATCCATGCGACGGCGGCCCGCCGCGAGGACGGGGACTTCGTCCTCGCCCTCGATGACGGCCGCGAGGTGCGCGGCGACCACCTGCTCCTCGCCACCGGCCGGCGCCCCCGCGTGGACGGGATCGGCCTCGACACGGTCGGCGTCCGCCCCGACCGACACGGCATCCCGGTCGACGGCCACCTGCGCGCCGGCGACGGCCTGTGGGCCATCGGCGATGTCACCGGCGTGCGGCTGCTGACCCACGTGGGTAAATACCAGGGCGAGGTCGTCGCCGCCAACATCCTGGGTGAGCCCCGTCAGGCCAACTACGAGGCCATTCCCGATGTCGTGTACACGGACCCCCAGGCGGCGTCGGTGGGGGCCACGGCAGCCCCCTTCCAGGCCACCACCCAGCTGTCCGAGGTGGCCAAGACCGCGACGTACACCCACGCCTACGGACAATCGAACGGCTTTCTGACCCTTCTCAGCGACGGCGACGTGCTGACCGGCGCCTCCGCCTTGGGACCCGAGGCCGGCGAGTGGTTGCAGCAAGCCACCCTGGCCATCCGGGCCAGGGTGCCGCTCGAGGTGCTGCGTGACACGATCCAGCCGTTCCCCACCTTCTCGGAGATCTACGTCGACACCCTCAAAGCGCTCCGCAAGCACATCGGCGGCGGCGCTCCGGCCGGCCAGCGGTGAGGTCTGCCCCGACGTCGGGGCCGTCGGTGACATCCAGCCTGGACCGCTCCGATGGGTAGCCGTCTCGCCTGCGGTGCAACGTCGGTGAGAATCGGATATCCGACCGTGATACCGGCGAACGGGAGGCGATGGGGCGGGCGGCCCAGGCGTGCCGGCGGACGTGGCGTCGATGCCTGACGGACCCGCACCCGGAACGGATACGACCGTGACGCCCGATCGGACGGTGCCGGCGGAGGTACCGGCCGCGAGGGTGGTGAGCCGGAGGTCCGTACACCGATCGACGCTGGCGACGGAGGGACCGCCCGGCCCGGCCTGGTCGGACCGGCGGATCGGGTGCCTCCTGTTCACGGGCGTGCTCGTCGTCTATCTGGCGGTGCTCCGGGGGAAGATCGAGGCCTACGACACCAAGTCCATGCTCAGCGTCACCGAGAACCTGGTGAACCACGCGTCCCTGACGACGGTCGGGAGCGGGTGGAGCCTCGGCCCGGTGAGCACGCCGTATGCGCCCTACGGCATCGGAGTCAGCATCCTCGCCGTCCCGGCCTACGTGCTCTCCAAGTGGACGGGGCACTTCCCCGTCATCGTGTCGCTGGTGGCACCTCTTCTCACGGCGTGCTGCGTTGCCCTGATCTACGCGATCTGCCGGGCACTCCGATGGCGGGCGGTGCACGCCGTCGTGGCAGCACTGTCGTTCGGACTGCTGTCGATGGCGGTGTGGTACACGGTGGAGCTGTTCAGCGAGCCGGCGGTGTCGCTGTGCGTGCTCGTCATCGTGTACGGGATGATCCGTTGGCGCCAGGGGCACCAGTGGGCACCGATGTGGATCGGACTGGCGGCGGCTGTCGCGCTGCAGTTCCGGTCGGATTCGCTGTTCACGGTGTGGATCATGCTCGCCGCCGCCCCGCTGTTCGTACCGTGGGCGGCGCTTCGGTCTCCACGGTCGCTGGCGTTGGCCGGCGGCCCCATGGCCGTCAGCATCGGGCTCCTGGTCTGGTACAACGAGATTCGCTACGGCAAGGCGTTCGTGAGTTCCTACGGTCCCGGAGGTGGCTTCAGCACGCCGCTCGCCCACGGCCTGCGCGGCCTCCTGCTGAGCCCGGGCAAGGGCCTGTTCGTCTTCAATCCGATGACGCTGCTCGGCGTGGTCGGCCTGGTGCTCCTGGTGGTGGCCCCCGAACTCCGCGACCGACCGCTGGCGGTCGTGGCCACGCTGGCAGTGGTCCCGCGCATCCTCTTCTTCGCCAAATGGGGCGTGTGGGACGCCGGCGCCGTGTGGGGTCCCCGGTTCCTCCTGCCGTCGGTGGCCGTGCTGTCCCTGACCATCGTGCCGGTGCTCCGTGCGACCGAAGGCAGGCGACCGGTCGGCGTCGTCGTGCGGGCCGGCGCGGTCCTGCTGGCACTCTGGGGAGCCTTCGTGAACGTCCTGTCCGTGCGGCTGCCACTCGGAGAGTGGTTGGGCATCGTCGCAGACCCGGCCTCGCGCGCCCGGCTGGGCATCCATGGACTCGATTCCGCCGCCGCCCAGGCGAATGCGATCGACTTCAGCCTCCGCTACTCGCCGATCTCGGGGTACCTGACCATCCTGGATCACGGCATCGGGATCGCCAGCGCCGATCTGTGGTCGAACGGTCACGGTTCCGTCGGTTGGGCGCTGCTGGCCCTGGGCGGGGCCCTGCTCGTGGCCGCCGCGGTGGGGAGCCGGTCGGTGCAGGCGGGGGCCCGGGGCTGACCACCCGACGACGATGGGCACCCGGTCCGGCGGCCAGCCCGGTGGCGGCGTCCAGATAAGCTCTCGTTGAGCCGTATGGCCATCGTCGATCCCTCCGAGAATTCCACTCGCACGGCGTGGTTGCACCACGACAACGCGCTCCGCCGATTCCTGCGGACGGAGACGGCGAGTTCTGCCCTTCTCCTCGGGTCTGCCGTGAGCGCACTGATGTGGGCGAACGTCGACATGTCCTCCTACGTGCGGGTGTGGGAGACCCGCCTGTCGATACACCTCGGTCAGGCCACGCTGTCCCTCGATCTGCGGGACTGGATCAATAGCGGTCTCATGAGCTTCTTCTTCCTTGTCGTCGGGCTCGAGGCACGCCGGGAGTTCGACATCGGAGAGTTCCGGGAGCGTCCCCGTATCGTCCTTCCCGTGCTGGCGGGGCTCGGCGGGATGGTGGGCGCGGTCGGGCTCTACCTGGCGATCAACGCCGGTAGGACCTCGGCACACGGTTGGGGCGTGGCGATGTCGACGGATACCGCCTTCGCCCTCGGCCTGCTGGCTCTGCTCGGCAGACACGCTCCCGATCGACTGCGGGGCTTCATCCTCACGCTCACCGTCGTCGACGACATCGTGGGCCTCGTGGTGATCGCCACGGTCTACACCCACCACCTGACGGTCGCTCCGCTCCTGATCGCAGTCGTGCTGATGGCCATCGCCGCCGTGGCCGCGTCCCTCCGGATGCACTACGGACTGGTGTACTTCGCTCTGGCCGCCGCCGGCTGGGTCGCACTGGTCGAGTCCGGTGTCGATCCCGTGGTCGTGGGACTTGCGGCGGGCCTGATCGCCTACGCCGCTCCGCCGGCCCGCGCCGACCTGGAGCGGACGTCGGATCTCTTCCGGGGCTTTCGGGAACAACCGACCGCCCGGATGGCGGGACAGCTCAGCGCCGGCGTACGAACCGCGGTCTCCCCCAACGACCGCCTGCAGCAGCTGTGGCATCCATGGACGAGCTACCTGATCGTCCCGCTGTTCGGCCTGGCCAATGCCGGCATTGCCATCGATGCCGGATTCCTCGCCCGGGCCTACACCTCGCCCATCACGCTCGGGATCGCCATCGGCTACGTCGTCGGCAAGCCGATCGGGATCATGGCCGTCTCCGCCCTCGTCAGCGCGATCACGGGAGGTCGGCTCCGTCCGCCGGTCGGATGGGTGGCCGCCCTGGGCGGCGGCACCCTCGCCGGCATGGGCTTCACCGTCTCGCTCCTCGTCGCCTCGGTCGCGTTCACCGGAGTCGAGTTGGAGGAGGCGACGCTCGGTGTGCTCACCGCTTCGGTGGGGGCGGCACTGCTGACGTGGTCCGTGTTCCAGATCGCGGGGCGCCTGCCCTCGCTCCGCCGCACCCGGGCGCTCCTCGGCCGGTCCCCGGTGATCGTGGACCTCGCCGATCCCGTCGATGCTGCGCGGGACCACATCCGCGGGCCGGCGGACGCCGACGTGACCCTCGTCGAGTACGGCGACTTCGAGTGCCCGTACTGCGGGCGGGCGGAACCAGTCATCCGGGAGCTGCTGGCCGACTTCGGTGACCTGCGTTACGTGTGGCGCCATCTGCCTCTCACCGACGTGCACCCGCAGGCCCAACTGGCGGCCGAGGCAGCCGAGGCGGCCGCTGCGCAGGGAGCCTTCTGGCCGATGCACGACGTGCTGCTCGATCACCAGGACGAGCTGACCCCCGACGACCTGGTCCAGTACGCGGAAGGGCTCGGACTGGACGTGGAGGCATTCACCCAGGACATACGCAGCCACCGATGGGCTGAGCACGTCGAGTCGGACGTCGAGAGCGCCGACGTGAGCGGCGTCGCGGGCACGCCGAGCTTCTTCGTCAACGGTCAGCGCCAGCCGGGAGCGTACGACCTCGCGACACTCGGCCTCGCGGTCAGGACCGCTCGGGCACAGGCGGACGTCGGACGCGCCACGTAGTCGGCGCTTCCGATTACAGCTTCGGGCCGGAACGACGGATGCCCGACCATCCTCAGATCACGTAGGCACAACCGTCCCAGGAGACGACCGGATGCGACCTCCGGCGACCCTTCATGGACAGATGCAGTTCATGGGGACGCGTCCGCGCCGGAAAGTGGGTCATCACCAGGACCCCCTCCACGACGAACACTTCGTATCCGGCGAGCGATCGAGGTTCCCGGACGCTGGCCCGGAGGAAGGAGATACCCCGGGAGAGGTGCACGCGCTGGCTCCGCACGAAGAGCGATCCTCCGTGATCCTGGACGTAGGCCAGGAGATCCGGCGTTGCTGTGATCTGCACACCTCAAGTCTACGACTGACCCGAAGGGATGCTCCTGAAGCAGGACGGCCCCGGGGCGTGAGGCTCTGACCGGGATGCGTCGCTGGACCTGGTCACGTTCGGGGCTGTCCGGCTGCGTAAGCCTGGATGAGGTCCGGTCGGATGACCGAATGGCGGACCTACCGCCCCGTCCGACCTCGGCATGGTGTCAACTCGGCGGGTCGTCGACTCCCGTGCCCGGGTCACCGGGTCGGGCGCGGCTCATGTGCACCGTCTCCCGGGTGACAAGGGAACCTGGTGCCAGCTCGGCCAGCACCGGCAGGAACGACTCGATCTTCTCCTCGGAGTCGATGAACTCGAGGGCGAGGGGCAGCCCGAGCGTCGAGTCCACGAACCGGTTGCTGCGCACCACCCCCGACCGCCCGTACCCTTCGAGACCGCGCCACAACGTACCGCCGGCGATGCCGCTGTCCCGGGCCCGTTCCAACAGGACGTTGTGAAGCCTCCGGTGGCCACAGTGGTCCTCGTCCGTGAGGAACACGAACAGCCTCACGGCCTCCTGGTCGACTCGCATCGTCCACCTCCCCCGAACCGTGCCCTGTGTTCACTCTACCGCCGCCCCATCGCGGCCCACGATGGCGACCGGAGGGCTCCCTGCAGGACGTTCGCACCCTCTCGCTACGATGTGGGTTGGCGATGGAGTTCGCCGGAACCGCCCCAGAGGTTGATGACTCCTACCGTGACCACGCCCACGTCTGTGGGCCGCATGGAAGGAGGCGTGCGTGTCCTCGACCGAAGACCAGAATGACGAGTTCCCGCTCGGACCCGACGACGACACGGGGCCGGATGGCCGTGCAGCCGCCGCCACCGAACGACCGGCGGTTCGGCACTCCCAGAAGACGATCGTGCTCGCCGTGGGTATCGGTGGCGTCTTCGGAGCGGTGGCCCGTTATGCGGTGTCACTCGCCGTGCCGACGGGCTCCGGGGGGTTCCCGTGGAGCACCTTCCTCGTCAACATCACCGGCAGCGCGGTCCTTGGACTCCTTCTCGTCCTGCTCGTCGACCGATTCCCCCGTTCCGGCCTGACACGGCCCGTACTGGGCACGGGAATCATCGGGGCCTACACCACGTTCTCGAACTTCGAAGTCGATGCCGTCGTCCTCGTGCGAGCCGGACATCCCGAGACGGCCGTCGTCTACGTGGTGGCCACGGTCGTTGCCGGCCTCTCGGCGTGCTGGGCCGGGATGACCGGCGTGCATGGCTTGTTGCAACTCGAACGACGACTCAGGAGAGGTCCGTGATACGGACCGGACCCGACCGCCCCATGGCGAGCCATCCGGCCGTGCGGCTGACCATCCTGCTGAGCGCTCGGGACCACACGCGCCACCACTCGCTGTCGGTCGCGCTCATGGAGAGGTCCCGCGGGGCGGGCCTCGTCGGCGCAATCCTCTTCGAGGCCGTCGAGGGCTACGGCACCTCGGGAAAGCTGCACCGGACCCAGCTGTTCGCCAAGGACGCCCCGCAGAACCTGGTCATCATCGACACGCCCGAGCGCATCGACGCCTTCATCGAGAGCGTCGACGAGCTCCTCGAGGGTGCCTGTTACCTGCTCGACCCGGTCGACGTGATCGACTTCTGACCGGTGGACGAGACGCTGGTCTGACCGATGCGACTCCTGCTGTTCCTCGCCGTCGCCGTGGGCGGCTTCGTCGGCGCTCCATCGCGGTACCTCGTCGATCGGATGGTCAGCCGGCGTGTCAGTTCGGTTCTCCCGTGGGGCACGTTCGCCATCAACATGACCGGGTCGGTGCTGCTCGGACTCCTCACCGGGCTCGCCCTCAGCCACCACTTGCCAGACCTGCCCACGGCGTTCCTGGCCACGGGATTCTGCGGTGCCTACACGACGTTCTCGACATTCACGTTCGAGTCGATCCGGCTGTTGGAGGAGGGTGCGTTCCTGGAAGCCGCCGGCTACATCGTGGTGAGTGTCGCGGTCGGGCTGGGCGCCGCCGCCCTCGGGCTGGTCATCGGACTCGCCGCCTGACGCTCCAGCAGCGGTGCGAAGACCCTGCGCGATCTCGAGATCACGACCCTCCTGAGGCGGTCAGCGCAGGCGTCCACCTCAAGTTCGTCTGCCCAGGTGGCGATAACTGACCTACCAGAGATTCTGGGGGGATCGACAAGGTTGAGCGGATATGGGCGGAACGATCGCCAACAGAATTGACCAACGGCGACACGAGGGCCAGGACGCCTCGGGCCCGTCGGAACATGCGACCTTCGAGGCCAAGGCTCCCACCTACCTTGCCTATCTCATCGCCCCGTGTGCGCTGGTGGCAATCCTGCTCCTCATGCACTTCGGCGCAGTCACACGGGAGCCCGTCTGGGTCTGGGTCGGGATCTTCATCGCGGTGCCGCTCTCGTCGCTCGGAGCGGAGGCGCTGAATCAGGCCCATCCATCGTTGGTGACCACTCACGTACGTATTGCGTCGCACGCCGCCGCCGTGACGGCGGTGATCTATTTCACCGGGTGGGGCCCGGTGCTGTGGGGTGCTTTTGCCTTTACGGCGTTGGAGAACATCTCGAACGACGGCTCGAGGTCGTGGGGAATCGCAGCACTGTGGAGCCTGGTCGGCATCGGGGCCGGCCAGTTCCTCATCGCCGAGGGCGTGATGCCCAGTGAGCTCACTGCTGGACAAGGCAACGCCCTGGCCATCATGGGTGCCTTCGTACTGGTCTTCGTCATCTGGATGGCGGGCGTCACCATGCGAAAGAAGGAGGCCGCGGAGCGACAGATGGGTCTCAGCGAGGATCGCTTCCGCTCACTGATCCAGGACTCGTCGGACATGACGATGGTGATCGGCAGCGGCGGGAACTGCACGTACGTGAGTCCCGCCAGTGCCGTACTGCTCGGGTACCCGCCGATCGAGCTCCTGGGCAGGATCGCCACCGACCTGGTCCACCCGGATGATCGGGATCGAGTCGCCACCCGGCTCACCGCCGAGCTGCAGGCCCCGCCGGGGGCGGTGTCACTGCAGTTCCGCATGGCCCGGGCGGACGGCAGCTGGTGCGAGGTCGAGGCCGTGGTGACGAATCAACTGAACCGGCCGTCGATCGCCGGCTATGTCGCCCATCTCCGCGACATCACCGAACGCAAGGAGTTCGAGGCGCTGCTCGCCCACCGCGCCCTGCACGACCCTCTGACCGGACTCGCCAATCGCCAGCTCATCCTCGATCGGGCAGAGCAGATGATCGCCCGGTCGCGACGGACCTTCGACCCGATCGCCGCGTTCTTCATCGACCTGGACAACTTCAAGGACGCCAACGACTCGCTGGGCCACGAAGCCGGCGACAAGCTGTTGCAAGCCGTAGGTCAGCGGCTCGAGTCGATCCTCCGATCGAGCGACACCGTGGGTCGCCTCGGCGGTGACGAGTTCGTCATCCTCGCCGAGGGCCTCTCGCTCGCCGACGGGCCCCAGGACCTCGCAGGTCGGATCCGCGAGGTCCTGAAGGAGCCCTTCCTCATCGACGGCTTCGGCGGGGTCCAGGTGAGCGTCACGGCAAGCATCGGCGTGGCCACGGGCGAACGCGAGTCCGCCCAGGAGCTGCTGCGTGACGCGGACATCGCCCTCTACCGCTGCAAGGCGGCCGGGCGTGACCAGTCGGTGCTGTTCGAGCCGGCGATGCAGGAGGCGCTCGCCGGGAAGTTGGAGCTCAGAACGGACATCGAATCCGCCCTCGCCCACAATGAGTTCTTCCTGCTCTACCAGCCGATCGTCGACCTCCACAGCACGGACGTCCGAGGGGTGGAGGCGTTGCTCCGCTGGCAGCATCCGACCCGCGGTGTGATCGCCCCCAACGACTTCATTCCCATACTCGAAGACAGCGGCCATATCGTGGAGGTCGGGCGCTGGGTGCTGGAGACCGCATGTGCGCAGGCCGGTCAGTGGCGCGACCGCGGGTACCTTGCGACCATGTCGGTCAACGTGTCGATGCGCCAGCTGGAATGCGACTCGCTCGTAGGGGATGTCGAACGGGCCCTGGCGGTGAACCAGCTCGAACCGCAGGCATTGGTCATCGAGGTGACGGAGACGTCACTGATGAAGGATGCCGAATCCACCGTGTCAAGGTTGGTGCAGCTGAAGGAGCTGGGGGTCAAGATCGCAATCGACGACTTCGGGACCGGCTATTCCTCTCTGGCCTACCTGCGACAGTTCCCCGTCGACGTGCTGAAGATCGACCGCTCGTTCGTCTCCGCGATGGACGGCTCGGAGGACTCGCTCACCCTCATCCGGACGATGGTGGAGTTGGGACGCGCGTTCGGGACTCGTCACGCTCGCCGAGGGCATCGAGGACGAAGCGCAGCTGGCGTGTCTGCGCGAGAACAACTGCCAGTCCGGCCAGGGCTTCATGTTCTCGAAGCCCGTCGAGCCGGGCATGATCGAAGCGCTGATGGGCCACGCGACGCGATTGGCCACTGATGCCGACTCGCCAGGTGCACTCGGGCAGGCCGTCCGTCCGTCGTAGCGGCCTACTCGGATCCGTCGAGGTTCCGCCGGAGGTGTCGAGTGGCCGCTCGGGCGGACACACCTGGGATCGACTCGTCGTGGCCAACGGCGAGCATGTCGCCGGTCGCAGCTCGAGGCGCGCCGCCCTTCCTCTCCGTCGGCGTGGTGGACGAATCGGCGGAGTCGTCACGCCCGGTTCGGAATCTGCGGACGACGAATCATGGACGTGTGCTCGAAGCCTGTTGATGATCGGCCGCGGCCACCAAGGCGTCCACTACTTCGGGGTAGACCTGGGCCAGCTTGCGTCGCACCATGCCGCCCAGGAACGTCTTGTCCCACGTCGCCGCCCAGCAGATCTGCGTGCCGCCGGACGGTGTCGGTGTCAGGGTCACTTCCGCCCGATAGTTCTTCACCGGAAGGCCGCTCACCACTTTGTAGACGACGCGGCGGGGCTCTTCGACCTCGATGATCTCCTCGACGCTGGTCGTTCGGCGCCCGTAACGAAACCACTGGACCGAACCGGGGCGAGAAGGACCCGCGGCATGCGGGCGGTAGCCCCCGTCATTCCAAGGGCCCCATTTTGGATAGGTATTCGCATCGGACACCATCGACCACACGATCCCCGGACCCGCTCGCGTCGTCCCCTTGGCTTCAACCGATAGTTGACTCACCACTTCGTCTCCTCTCCCGTACCATCTGGTACACGTACCAGATGGTACGGTTGGCCGTGCCTACTTCGCAAGCCCGGGAGCGACTGCTCGACGCCGCCGTCGAGCACGCCCTGAGCAAGGGGATCGTGGATCTGAGCCTCCGGGAGATCGCGGCAGCGATTGGCACGAGCCATCGGATGCTCATCTATCACTTCGGATCACGGGAGGGTCTGCTTGTCGCGGTCGTACGCGAAGTAGAAGAGCGCGAGCGTCAGACGCTTGGCGACGCCGCCGTGTCGGTTCAAGACGCGCTCCGCCAATGGAACCGGCTGGCCGATCCGTCGCTGCGACCCCAGGAGCGGCTGTTCTTCGAGATCTACTCGCATGCGCTTTTGGGCCGCCCGGGAACTGAGGGCTTTCTGGACGAGGTGCTCGAGGGCTGGCTCGCCCCGGTGGCCGAAGCGATGACCACCGCAGGAGTCAACGAGGCAGACGCTCGGACGGCAGCCCGCCTCGGTCTGGCGGTCACCCGAGGCCTGCTCCTCGACCTGTTGGCGTCGGGCGATGCCGCCGGGACCACCCAAGCCTTCGAGCTGTTCCTGCTCGAGCAAGCGTCGCTCCTCGGTGCGCCTCCGACGCCCCCACAGACGTGACCGCGCGCTCGGCTGCCGGGTGTCACCGAAGTCCGATCGCAGCAATCCCGGCGTGAGAGTCGGTCGAGGACTAGCAGGCAAGGACTTCGATGCGGCCGTGGGCCGTGCCCGAGGGCTGGACGCCGAGATCATCGAAGGACCGTTGAGTTGATGATCCGGCAGCGACGGTCGTCGGTCCTCACCGGGGTCGGCCTCGGCCTCCTGCTGGTCCTTCAGTTCTTCATCGGCACGGAAGCGCTATCCATCATGGTGATGACGGCAGCGCTCGGCATCTTGATTGCCGCCGTCCTCCGCTCCAAGGTCCGCGGCCGGATGACGGTCGCTGGTCCCTGTCGAATGGCCGAGGCGATAGACGTCGCACTCGCCGCCAGCCAGTAGTTCCCCATCACTCATCCGCCGAGATGGCAGTGGTTCCGCCGGTCATCCCGGTCATCCCACTGGTACCCGTCGAAGCACAGACGGACGCAGGACTGACGAAGCCGGCCGAGGGGGAGGAGGCCGGAGCCCCCGTCACCCCTCAATCCAACCACAATGCAGAGCAGTCCCAACGGGATTCGAACCCGTGTCGCCACCTTGAGAGGGTGGTGTCCTAGGCCTCTAGACGATGGGACCCTGTCGGGCCGCCGGATGGCGACCCCGTACTTCGGTGCTGCAGTGAACCTCGGTGGTGCGACCGACCGCTCCGGGGGGAGCAACCTGCCACAACGGCCCTCACCAGGGCCACTGCAAGCGCTCGGGGGGGAGGGCTCGAACCTCCAACCTCATGAACCAGAATCACGCGCGCTGCCAGTTGCGCCACCCCCGAATGGGCGAACCGCCAATTTAGCCGACCTGGCGGGTGCCGGAGACGCCGACCCGGCTCCGGCCTCCGGCCGCCCTTCCCCGGCCCCGGCCCCGACCGTCGAGCAGACCCCCCGCCTCTCACTACGATCGTCCCGTGGACGCGCAGCGGGTGGTCATCGTCGGCGGAGGCGTCCTCGGCACCATGCACGCCCTCGAGGCCTGCCGTCGGGGGTGGGAGGTCACCCACCTGGAGGCCGACGCCGGACCCCGGCGAGCCTCGGTGCGCAACTTCGGCCTGGTCTGGGTGAGCGGCCGTGCGGCCGGGCGCGAGCTGGCCCTGGCCGTGCGGGCCCGTGACCTGTGGGAGCAGATCGCCGTCCACTCCCCCGCCATCGGCTTCCGCCCCGACGGCTCGCTGACCGTGGCCCGCCACGAGGCCGAACTGGCACTCATGGCCGAGGCGGCGGCCCAGCCCGACGCCGGCATTCGCGAGCTCGAGCTGCTCGATGCCGCCGGGGTCCGGGCGGTCAACCCGGCCCTGCGGGGCGACGTGGTCGGCGGCCTGCTGTGCCGACGCGACGCCGTGGTCGAGCCCGGCCTGGTGCTCGGGGCCCTGCGGGTCACGCTCGAGGCCACCGGCCGCTACTCCTGGCTGCCCCGCCGTCAGGTCGTCGACGTCGAGACCCGGGCCGGCGACAGCGCGGCGGCCGTCGATCATCTGGGTCACCGGCACGAGGGCTCGGCCGTGGTGCTCTGCATCGGTGACCGGCTCACCGGCCTGGGTGGCCGGGTCGGCGCCACCCTGGCCGCCGCACCGCTCCGCCGCTGCCGGCTCCAGATGCTGCAGACCGCGCCGGCGGACGAGCGACTCACCACCGCCGTGGCCGACGCCGACTCGATGCGCTACTACCCGGCCTTCGACCTGCCCGGACGGGCGGGGCTGCCCGAGCCGTCGGCCCTGACCGAGGAGTGGGGCATGCAACTGCTCGTCGCCCAGCGGGCGGCGGGCGGGCTCACCATCGGGGACACCCACGTCTACGACGAGCCCTTCGACTTCGCCGTGGAGGAGCACCTGACCGACGACCTGGTGGCCCGGGCCGAGTCCGTGCTCGGTTGGCCGCTCCCCGCCGTCGTGCGCCGCTGGGCCGGCGTCTACACCGTGGTGACCGACGACCGCATGTACTACCGGTCCACGCCCGGACCCGGGGTCGTGGTGGTGACCGGGCCGGCCGGCCGGGGCATGACCCTGTCGCCGGCCATCGCCGAGGAGACCTGGGAGGAACTGACCCGATGAGACCACCGATCCGACTCGCCGCCCTCGACATGGCCGGCACCACCGTGGCTGACGAAGGGGCGGTGGAGGAGGCGTTCCAGTCCGCCCTCGACGCCGTCGGCCTCGTGTCCGGCGACCTCATGGATGACCCGGGGGCCTACATCCGTCGCACCATGGGCCAGTCCAAGATCACCGTCTTCACCGAACTCCTCGGTGGGGACCGCCACCGGGCCGAGCGGGCCAACATCGCCTTCGAGGCCGCGTTCGACCAGGCCGTCGACCGGGGCGAGGTGGCCGCACTGCCCGCCGCCGAGGACGTGTTCGCCACCCTGCGCGACGCCGGTGTCCGGATCTGCCTGACCACCGGCTTCTCGCCCGCCACCCGTGACCGCATCGTGGACGCCCTCGACTGGGTGGGCCGCATCGACCTCGCCCTGTCCCCGGTCGACGCCGGCCGGGGTCGGCCCTGGCCGGACATGATCCTCACCGCCGTCCTGCGCCTCCGCATCGACGACGTGGCCGAGGTGGCCGTGGCCGGCGACACCACCTCCGACCTGCTGGCCGGGACCCGATCGGGCGCCTCGGTGGTGGCCGGCGTGCTGACCGGCGCCCACTCGGCCGAGGAGCTCGCCACCGCCCCCCACACCCACCTGCTCGGCTCCATCGCCGAGCTGCCGGCCGTCGTGCTCGGGACCCCGGGCTAGGCGACGGGTCCGTCGGTCACACCGACGGACCCGTCGGCGGCCGGCCGATGCCGAACGAGTGGATCGAGTCGAGGTTCTGGAAGCCGATGATCCGCCCGAGCGCCACGCCCACCGTCTCCTTGGCGTAGTAGGGGACGGCGGCGAAGCCGCTGATCGGCGAGGTCTGGGTCGGGGCCGGGTGCGGGTGGAGGCCGACCGACGAGGCGATGGCCATGCTGCGGTCCTCGTGGAATTTGTCGGTCACCACGAGGACGTCGGTGTCGCCGCGGGCGATGAGCGCCGGCGCGGCCAGGGCCAGGTTCTCCCACGAGTTGCGCCCACCGGCCTGGAGGATGTCGCCGGCCGGGATGCCCACCGACTCGAGGTAGCGGGCACCCGCCTCGGCCTCGGTGTAGTTGTCGCCGGGCTCCTTCGAGCCGGTGACCATGATCGTGGACACGTAGCGCTCGTGCCACAGCAGCGCGGCCTGGTCGAGCCGGGCCTTGAGGTCGGGTGACGGCACCCCGTTGTACTGGGCCGCCCCCATCACCACGATGGCGCCGGCCGCCTGCGGCGCGTACTGCTGGCCGGTGCGCCACACCTGCCACGCGGTGATCCCGAGATAGACGACCACGGCGATGAGGAGCCACTTGAGCAGCCGGAACAGGAGCCGGAGCATTCGGACGGCGAGCAGCGCGGAGCCGGCCTGCGCCGGGATCAGCGGCCCGACCCGGGGGCGGGCACAGGGACGGTCACGACGGGTCGGGGGTGCCGCCGGACAGGCGGTCGGCGGCAGCATTCAGCCGTGCGAGCGTGCGGTCGGGTCCGAGCACCTCGAGGGCCTCGAACAGTGGTGGGCCCACCCGGCGGCCGGTCACGGCCACCCGGATCGGGGCCTGGGCCTTGCCGAGCTTGCGGCCGACCGACTCGGCCACCCCGAGGGTGGCGGCGTGGAGGGCCGCGGCCGTCCAGTCGCCGCGCAGGGCTGCGTAGGCGGCCGTCGCCGCGGCCAGGATGGCCGGAGCCACCTCGTCACCGGCCAGTGCCTTGTCCCACGAGTCGGGGTCGATCTCGGGCGCGTCGAGGAAGAGGAAGTCGACCATGGCCGGCACCTCGCCGAGCACGGCGACCCGCTCCTGGACCACCGGCGCCATGGCCCGGAACGCCGCCTCGTCGAAGGCGGCGGCGGGCCACGGAGTCCCGTCCCCCTCGAGCCAGGGCCGACAGGCCTCCGCGAAGGCATCCGGACTCATCGCCCGGATGTACTCGCCGTTCATGTGGGTGAGCTTGGCCACGTCGAAGAAGGCCGGTGAGTGGTTCACGTCGGCCAGGGAGAACCACGCGACCATCTGCTCGCGGGTGAAGACCTCGGGCTCGCCGTTGGGCGGGCTCCAGCCGAGCAGTCCGAGGTAGTTGACGAACGCCTCGGGCAGGTAGCCCTGGTCGCGGTAGGACTCGACGGCCACCGGGTCCTTGCGCTTGGAGAGTTTCTTGCGGGCCTCGTTGACCAGCATGGGCAGGTGGGCGAAGACGGGGAGCGGCGGCGTCGGCTCACCCGCCGGACCCGCCGAACCGTCCGTGGTCCAGCCGACCTGGTCCAGCGACCGCCAGATCAGGATGCCCTTGGGTGTGGTGGGCAGCAGGTCCTCGCCCCGGATGACGTGGGTGATGGCCATGTCGATGTCGTCGACCACGTTGGCCAGCACGAACAGGGGGGCGCCATTGCCCTTGACGGCGACGAAGTCGTCCATGGCCGAACAGGGGAATTCGACGTCGCCCCGGATGACGTCGGGGACGACCACCGTCCCTTCGTCGGGGGTGACGTAGCGCAAAGCCCGACCCTCGCCCCGCGGCAGCCCGAGGTGACGGCAGTGGCCGTCGTAGCCCGGGGTCAGGATGCCGGCCGCCGTGTTGCGGGCCGTCACCTCGTCGTGGGTGCACCCGCACGCGTACAGGAGGCCGGCGTCCCACAGGGCGTCGATGGCCCCGTGGTACCGCCCGGCGCGCAGCGACTGGCGGTAGGGGCCCTCGTCGGGATCCATGCCCAGCCAGTGGAGGGCGGACATGATGCCGTCCACCCACTCCTCGCGGTTGCGCTCGGCGTCGGTGTCCTCGATCCGGAGCACGTAGGTGCCACCCGACTGCCGGGCGACGAGCCAGTTGAACAGTGCGGTCCGGGCGCTCCCGACGTGGAAGTACCCGGTGGGGGAAGGTGCGAACCGGACTCTCGGGGTGTCTGGTGCCACCCGGGCCTTACTCGTCCTCGACGATGGTGATGGCGCCCGTCGGGCAGCCGTTGGCGGCCTGGCGCACCTTTTCGCGCAGCTCCTCGCCCGGATGCTCGTCCAGGACGTAGAGGAACCCGTCATCACGGACTTCGAAGACCTCGGGTGCGATCCCCATGCAGACGGCGTTGCTCGCGCACTCGTCGTAGTCCACGACAATTTTCATGGTGTCCCTCCGGGAGCTCGGTGAAGACGCCCACTGTACCGGGCCGCCGGGGTCATGCCGGGACACGGCCGGACTGCTAGAACACCCCCATGGACATCGCTCGGGACCCCGCCGGACGTCCGGGGCGACGTCCCCGCCGCGCCCACCGCACGCTGGCATCGGCCCTGGTGGTGGGCATCGCGGTGCTGGCCGCGGCCTGCTCGTCGGGCCCGTCGTCGACCGCCACCACCGTCACCACGTTGGCCACCGGCAAGGCCCTGCCGTCGGAGGTCAGCCCGTCCACCGGGCTCCCGCCGATCCGCCACGTCTTCGTCATCGTGCTGGAGAACGAGGACTACACCGACACGTTCGGCGACCCGGCCTCCGACCCCTACCTCGCCACCACGCTGTCGGCCTCGGGCGCCAAGCTGAGCGAGTACTACGGCATCGGCCACTTCTCCAATGACAACTACATCGCCCTCATCTCGGGCCAGGCCCCCAATCCGGACAACCAGAGCGACTGCCAGGTGTTCAACGACTTCCCGGCCGACGCCACGATCGCCCCGGACGGCCAGATCAGCGGTTCGGGCTGCGTCTTCCCCTCCGCCGTGCAGACCGTCGCCGGTCAGCTCGACGCCGCGGGGCTCACGTGGAAGGCCTACATGCAGGACATGGGCAACATCCCCTCGCGCGAGTCGGCGGTGTGCGGACATCCGGCCGTGGGTGCCGTCGACCTGACCCAGAAGGCGGTCCCCGGCGACGGCTACGCCACCCGGCACGACCCGTTCGTGTACTTCCACTCGATCATCGACGACACCGCCCTGTGCGACGCCCGGGTCGTGCCCCTCGGCTCCCCTACGGGCACCCTGCCCGCCTCGGCGCCGACCGGCACCACGGGCCTCGCCACCGACCTGAAGAAGATCTCGACCACCCCGAACCTCATCTTCATCACCCCGAACCTCTGCGACGACGGGCACGACGCCCCGTGCATCAACCAGACCGCGGCACCGACGGCCGGTGCCAACATCGACTCCTTCCTGTCGACGTGGGTGCCGATCATCACCCACTCGCCGGCCTTCGTCCGGGACGGACTGCTCATCGTCACCTTCGACGAGGCCGACACCTCGGGCCCCCAGTCCGACGCCACGGCCTGCTGCAACGAGCAGCCGGGGCCCGCCGCGGCCCTGCCCGGCGTCACGGGGCCGGGGGGCGGCCGGATCGGGACGGTGCTCGTGTCGCCGTTCATCCGGCCGGGCACGGTGAGTGCGGTGCCCTACAACCACTACTCCACGCTGGCCACCATCGAGGACATCTTCGGCCTGTCCAAGCTGGGCCAGGCAGCCACGGTCACCAGCACGTTCGGCCGGGACGTCTTCAGCGGCTACCGGGCGCCCGGGGCCGCCTGACCGGATCGGGTCAGAAGGTGGCCTTCGTGCCCGGCACCAGCTTCAGGACTCCCTTGGCGCTCTCGCACACGTCGTAGCTCACGGCGCCGCCGACGGTGGCGAACGTCGAGCCGTCCGAGGTGACCGTTCCCGTGAAGACCTCCTCGGTCGACCCGGTGTGGCAGACCCCCTGACCGGGCGAGGTCGCCGAGCCGGTGTAGGTGGTGACGGTCTTGGATGCGTTCCAGGTCAGGCTCCCGCCGGTCCACACGTCGGTGCCGATGATGTGCGCGCCCCGCTGCGAGACCTGGCAGTAGGAGAAGGTGATCTTCTTCGTCACGAAGCCGGACACCTTGGAGCAGGAGGTCGTCGGGCCACCGCCGGCCAGGACGATGAGGTCCACCGAGTTGGTCGAGGTCGAGCCGGAAAAGGCGCTGTCACCCGAGTACGTGCCGGTCACGTCGGGGTAGTTCCCGGGGGCGAGGCTGCCCGTCGTACAGGACCGGGAGGGCAGGGTGGCCGTGCACAGCGGGGTGCCCGCCTGGTCGAACACCACCGTGCCGGTGGCGGAGTCCGGCAGGCCGGCGACCCGCAGGGTCGACGTGGGTGAGGTGGTCGTGGCCGTCGAGTTGGCCCCGTTGACATCGATGGTGAACGGTGCGGCCGTGGCCCCGGTGGCGCCGGCCGTACCGGCGACGACCCCGGTACCGACCACGGCCAGGCCGACACCGACCGCGAGCACCCCAGCGGTGCGGACGAATCTGTTGACGAGCATGCCCCATCCCTCCCGTTGGCCGCGACACGTCCCCCACAGGCGGCGACGGCCCCCCCATGAGAGCACTCCGGCTTCCGCGACGCAACCCGCCTGCCCGACCCGGGCACGTGGTGCGGTCGGCCGGTCACCGGTCGCGGGTGACCCGGCCGCATCCGTGGCCCGACGATCGACCGTCGACGAGCGTAGGGTCGACGCATGTGCCGCAACATCACCATCCTGCGTGGCCTCGAACCCCCGGCCACGCCCGACGAGGTCGAGGCCGCCGCGCGTCAGTACGTGCGCAAGGTGGGCGGTCTCCAGTCGATGTCGCCGGTCACGGCCGATGCCGTCGAGCGGGCGGTGCGGGCCGTGGCCGAGGCCACCGCCACCCTGCTCGCCGAGCTCCCGGACCGTCGCCGGCCACCGACCACCGTGCCGCCGCTCCGCCGGAGGGCCACCGCCGGACCCTGACGGGCCCGCTCACGACCGATCGAGCGCCAGCGTCCTGGTCAGCTCGACCGCCTCGAGCATGCGCCGGTCGTGGGTGACCAGGAGCAGGGTCCCGGTGAACGACCGCAGGGCGGACTCGAGCTGCTCGATGGCCGGCAGGTCGAGATGGTTGGTCGGTTCGTCGAGGACCAGGAAGTTCACCCCCAGGGCCTGGAAGACCGCCAGCTCGGCCCGGGTCCGCTCGCCCGGTGACAGGGTGCCCGCCGGCCGGGTCACCTGCTCGGCCTCCAGGCCGAACTTGGCCAGCAGGGAGCGGGCCTCGGACACCGTGACCCCGCACCGGTCGCACACCTCCCGGACCAGGTCGCGGTCACCCCCCAGGACCCTCCGGTCCTGGCCCAGCACGCCGGGCACCACGCTCGGGCCCAGCCACCGCTCGCCGGCGGACAACGGGACCGTGCCGAGGACCGCCCCCACCAGCGTCGACTTGCCCGTGCCGTTGGCCCCGGTCAGACCGAGGCGGTCGCCCCAGGCGATCTCCAGGTCGAGCGGCCCGAGGACGAACGTGCCCCGGGTGACGACGGCGGCGGTCAGGCGGGCCACGACGGCGCCGGCTCGCTCGGTCTCCCCGATGGTGAAGCGGAGGTCCCAGCCCTCCCACGGCTTCGCCACCTCGTCGAGGGCGGCCATCGCCCGCTCGGTCTGGCGGGCCTTGGATGCCAGCTTCTCGGTGCGGTTGATCCGGAAGGAGCGCTGGGCCTTGTCGTTGTCCCGGGGCGACCGCGTCTCGCGGGCCACCCCCGAGGTGGCCCACTGGCGCTGCCGGGTGGCCCGGTCCTGGAGCTCGCTGCGGGTGCGCTGGTAGAGGTCGTGGGCCTCCTCGGCCTGACGACGGGCCGTGGCCCGCTCCGCCAGGTAGCCGGCCCAGCCGCCGCCGAACTCCCGGGCCGTGTGGTCGTGCTCGTCGATCTCGAGGACGGTCGACACCGTCTGCTCGAGGAAGGCCCGGTCGTGGGAGACGACGACCATGCCGCCGCTCCGGCGGCCGATCCACGCCACCAGGCGTTCGAGGCCCTCGAAGTCGAGGTCGTTGGTCGGTTCGTCGAGCAGGGTGATCCCGAAGCGCGACAGCACGATGGCGGCCAGGGCGACCTTGGCCTCCTGGCCGCCCGACAACGAGGTCGTCTGCCGATCGGCCAACCGGGCCCCCGGTCCGAGCTCGTCGAGCACCGCGTCGATCCGGGCGTCGAGGTCGGCGGCGCCCAGCGCGGTGAAGCGCTCGAGGGCCGTCTCGTAGCGGGCCTCGGCGGCCCGGGTGCCGGCCGCCAGCCCGGCGGCCGCGTCGGCCAGTTCGTCCTCGGCGCCCCGGGCCCCGGTCCGGCGGGTCAGGTGGTCGCGCACGGTCTCCCCCACCACGCGCTCGTGCTCCTGGGCCAGGTACCCGACGGTGGCCGACGGTGGGTCGAGGGTGACCGAACCGGCGTCGGGCACCTCGATGCCGGCCAGCAGCCGCAGCAGGGTGGTCTTGCCCGCACCGTTGGGGCCGGTGACGCCGACGCAGGCGTGCGGTCCCACCGTCAGGGAGACGTCGGCGAGGATCGTGCGGCCGCCGCGGTCGTGGGTGAGCGATCGGGCCACGAGCGTGGCTGCGGGCGCCGCCTCGACGCGGTGGGTGGGTGGGGTTCGGCGTGGAGCGGGCACAGGAGACCTCCGGGACCGGGAGACGTGACGGGACGTGGTCGACCGGGGCTCACTTCACACGGTGATCGTACCCCGCCGTCCCGTCCGGCGGACCGGCAACTGCCTTCCCCGGCGGACCGGCACCCGCGCCGTGCCGGCCGATCAGCCCAGGCAGCAGACGTGCGTGGTCAACGGGCCGCCGTTCCACGTCGTGGCGTCGGCGAGGGCCCCGAGCAGGTCGAGGCGGCCTCCGTCGGCGTCGGCGTAGGCCCGGTGCAGGTTGAGCACGAGCCGCTCGGCGTCCGACCACCCGGCAAACGGTCCGAGGTCGGCGCCGCGGGCCAGCTCGAGTGGGGCGATCCCCTCGCGCAGGCCCTCGGCGGCCAGGCCCAGCACGAACCGGAAGTACCGCTCGTGGTCGCCCAGCACGGTGGGCAGGTCGGACGCGGTGGCGAGCGGACCGTGGCCGGGCACGACCACGTCGGGACCGAAGGAGTCGATCCAGTCGAGCGAGCGGAGGGCCCCGTCGACCGACCCGGCGAAGACGAGCGGCGTCAGCCCGACGAAGAGCAGGTCCCCGCAGAACAGCACCCGCTCTTCGGGCAGCCAGGCCACCAGATCGCCGCCGGTGTGGGCCCGGTACCCGGGGTGGAGCACGTCGATGCGCCGGTCGCCCGTGTGGACCGTCAGCTCGCTCCGTGTCACCACCGTCGGTGCCCGGCGGGTGACCGATCCCCACGCGGGTAGCGGGTACCAGAACGGCGGGCACTGTTCGAGCACCCGGTCGCGCAGCAGCTCCGCCGCGCATCGTCTCGTGGCCGATGAGCACGGCGTCGTCGGGCAGCAGCGAGTTGCCGTAGGTGTGGTCACCGTGCTGGTGGGTGTTGACGGCGAAGCGCACGGGCGCGCCGGACGTGGCCGCGTCGACGGCGTCGAGGAACCGCCGGGTGCGCGCCTCGGTGGCGCACGTGTCGACCACCAGCGTGCCGTCCCCACCGGTCACCGCGCCGGCGTTGTTGACCCACCACGTGCCGTCGGGCTGCACCCAGGCGTAGACGCCGTCGACCACGTCGACGAGGCCGCCGGCGCCCACCGTGGTATCCGGGCAGTGCTCGTGCTCTTCCAACGTCTCGCTCTCCCACCGTCGGGTGCGGGTCACCGGTTCCCGGCGGGTCGGGGCCCGCCGGGCCCCCTAGCTAGGGCTTGTCGCTGCCGACCACCCACATGGAGAAGAACTGCGACCCGCCGCCGTAGGCCTGGCCGAGGGCCAGTCTGGCCCCGTCGACCTGGTGCTCCCCGGCCTGGCCGCGCACCTGCATGGCCACCTCGAGGAAGCGGAGCATGCCGGACGCCCCGATCGGGTTGGAGGACAGGACGCCTCCCGACGCGTTCCAGGGGATGTCGCCGTCGAAGGCCGTCGCCCCCGCCTCGGTCAGCTTCCACCCGTCGCCCAGGTCGCAGAACCCGAGGTTCTCCAGCCACATCGGCTCGTACCAGCTGAACGGCACGTAGACCTCGGCGCAGTCGAACTGCGTGCGGGGGTCGGTGACACCGGCCTGGGCGTACACGTCGGCCGAGCAGTCGCGCCCGGCCTGCGGGTTGATCTGGTCGCGGCCGGCGAACATCGTGGGCTCGGACCGCATGGCGGTGCCGTGGATCCACGCCGGCGGGTGCCCGCCCGAGATGGCGTCCTCGGCGGCCAGCACCATGGCCGCGGCGCCGTCGGACGACGGGCAGGCCTCGAGGTAGCGCAGGGGGTCCCACAGCATCATCGAGTCCTCGACCATCTTCATGTCGATGTCGGCCAGATGGAGGTGGGCGTACGGGTTCCGCATGGCGTTCTGGCGGTCCTTGACGGCCACCATCCGGCCGATGTGGTCGGGGGCACCCGACCGGCGCATGTAGGCCCGGATGTGCGGGGCGAAGTATCCGCCCGCCCCGGCCAGCAGCGGAGCGGCGAAGGGCTGCGGTACCGACAGGGCCCACATGGCGTCCGAGTCGGACTGCTTTTCGTAGGCGACGGTCAGCACCCGCTTGTGGATCCCGGACTTCACGAGGTGGGCGGCCACGATGGCGGTCGAGCCACCCACCGAGCCGGCGGTGTGGACGCGGATCATCGGCTTGCCCACCGCGCCGAGGGCGGGGGCCAGGTAGATCTCCGGCATCATGTTGCCCTCGAACATGTCGGGGGCCTTGCCGATGACCACGGCGTCGATGTCCGACCAGGTCAGGTCGGCGTCGGCCAGGGCCATCTTGGCCGCCTCGCGGACCAGGCCGGCGATGGACACGTCCTCGCGCTTGGCCTTGTGGTGGGTCTGGCCCACCCCGATGACTGCACAGCGCTCTGCCATCACGCACCCTCCAGGACGCACACGAGATTCTGTTGGAGACAGGGGCCCGAGGTGGCGTGGGCCACGGCCCGGTCGGCCTGGCCGGCCCGGATGCGGCTCGCCGCCTCGCCGATGCGGATGAGGCCGGCCGACATCAGCGGGTTGGCCGCCAGCGGCCCGCCCGACGGGTTGATCACCACCGAGTCGTCGAGGCCCAGGGCCTCCTTGACGATGAGCTCCTGGTGGGCGAAGGGTGCGTGCAGCTCGGCGATGTCCACCTTGCCGTCGGCCACCCCCGCCACCTCGGCGGCCTTGGCCACCGACGGTGACACCGTCAGGTCCCGGGCGCCCAACGAGTGGGTCTCCATGCGGTGGTCGAAGCCGGTGATCCACACCGGCCGCTCCGACCACCGGGTGGCCTTGTCGCCGGCGGCCAGCACGATGGCCGCGGCGCCGTCGGTGATGGGCGGGAGCGTGTGGCGGCGCAGCGGGGCCACCACGTAGTCGTCCTCGAGGAGCTGCTCGGGCGACACGTCCTTGCGCACCTGGGCCTTGGGGTTGTCGAGGGCGTCCCGGCGGAACGCGAGGCGACGGCGGCGAAGTCGGCCTCGGTGGCCTTGCCCGAGTCGATCAGGGCGCGGGCCTGGAGGGCGCTGAGACTCACGATGTCCGGCCACAGCGGGGCCTCGTAGTAGGGGTCGAGCTGCAGGGTCAGGATCTCGTTGAGGTCGCCCAGTGACGAGCGCCCGAAGGAGTAGACGAGGGCGGCGTCGATCTCGCCTTCCTGGAGCAGCACCCACGCCTCGTACAGGGCCCAGGCTCCGTCCATCTCCACGTGGGACTCCGCCCGGGGCGGCCACACCCCCACCGCGTCGAGGGCCATCACGAAGCTGAAGGGCCCGCCGATCAGGTAGTCGGTGGAGCCCGAGCAGATGAAGTCGACGTCGTCCTTGGTGATCCCGATGTTGCCGAACACCTCGGCGATGACCGGGATCAGGCCTTCGGCCTCGTTGCGCTGGTTGTCCCTGCGGACGCTCGGCGACTGGGCGAACGAGGCGATGGAGACGGGACGGACGGTCCTTCCGGCGGCGCTCACAGGTACTCCTTGTAGGTCTCGTAGTCGGCGTCCGGCTCGCCGTTGGGTCGGAAGTACTTGACCGACGCGAGGGACGAGGTCAGGTCGGCCTCGTCGACCCATACGGCCTCGACCCGCATGCCCATGCGGATCTGGTCGGTGGGGATCTCCTGGATGAGGCCCATGAACGAGAGGTTGGCCCCGTCGAGCAGCACCTGGGCGCAGATGTAGGGGATCTCGATGGACTGGCCGGCGAAGGGCACGTTGACCACGCAGTAGGTGGTCACCGTGCCGGAGTTGCCCAGCACCACGTCCTCGGTGGTCGGCACGCCGTCGGTCGGGCACGTGCCGCGGCTCGGCACGTAGACCTTGCCGCAGGTCCCGCACCGCTGGCCGAGGAACTGCCCCCGCTCGAGGCCCCGTAGGAACGTCGACTGCGCCACTCCGGGCGTGAACTCGAAGTCGAGGCGGATCGGTGTGGCCAGCGTGGTGACCGGCCCCCGCTCGTCCGGCTCCGTGGTCGTCGACTCGTCGGCCATCAGGACGCACCCCCTTCGAGGACGAATGCCTCGATGTCGGCCATGGAGCCGATGCGCTCGGACTCCGGACGGAACGCGGCGGTGACCCGGGCCCCGGTGGACAGGGCGTCGGGCCCGGGGGCGGAGACCGCATGGAGCAGGCCGGTGTCGGCGCCGTCGAGCCGGATCAGGGCCCAGGCGAACGGTGTCTGCAGCGGGTGCTTGCGCAGGGGGTGGGAGACCCATGCCCACGACTCGACGACCCCGCCGGGGCCCACCTCCACGAGCTCGCCGACGTCGTCGCCGGTGATCGGGTCGTACTCGGTGGGTGGCACGATGACCCTGCCGCCGCTGCCCGTGGCCCCTACGAACCGGCCGTCGCGCAGGGCCGTCAGGAAGGCGCCGATGACCGGGCCGGTCGAGCGCGAGTACGGGTATTCGAGCCGGTGCTCTGCGTGCAGGACCTCACTGTCGGCCATGACGGATCTCCCCCTGGCGTGCGTCGGACGTGAAGCACGAAATGTAGAACAGATTTCAGTTTTGTGCCTCCTCAGGTCCGGATTCGGGTGGGTCCGACCGGTCGGGAGGCCACCTGCCGGGGGCCGGTGGCGGTACCGTTCCCCCATGGTCGCCACCGCAGACGCTCCGAAACGCCCCAACATCCTGCTCGTCGTGTCCGACCAGGAGCGCCAGCGCTCGTGGTTGCCGCAGGGCACGTCGCTGCCGTGGCGGGACCGGCTACGGGCCGAAGGCCTCGAGTTCACCGACTACTTCACCCACTCGTCGCCGTGCTCGCCCAGCCGGGCCAGCCTGCTGACCGGTCGCTACCTGCCGGGGCACGGGGTGCTCGACAACGTGATCATGCCCGAGCACGACGAACTGCCCACCTCGACGCCGACCCTCGGCTCGCTGCTCGCCGGGGCCGGGTACCGATCCTCCTACATCGGCAAGTGGCACCTCTCCCACGCCCCGCGGCCGGACATGGAGGCCTACGGCTTCGCCGACTGGGACGGCAACGACCGGCACTTCATGGGCTGGGCCGGCACCGGCGTCCACTTCGACCCCATCATCGCCTCCAACGCCGCCCACTGGCTGACCGAGAACGCCGGGCCCGACTCCGCCGGCGCCGAGCCCTGGTTCCTGACCGTGGCCCTGGTCAACCCCCACGACGTGATGTGGTTCCCGGTGGACCAGCCCGGCTACGAGGAGCGCAACCCCGAGGACGTGGCCCATATCCGCAAGGTCCTGGAGTCGGCCGCCTGGAAGGAGGACGAGACCCTGCCCGTCTACCGGGACCCCTACCCGGAGGTGTGCGAGGAGCTGCCGGCCAACTTCGGCGACCCGCTCCACGCCAAGCCGGAGGCCCATCGCCAGTGGCGCTGGGACCAGCAGCACGGGCTGATGGGGTACATCGACCCGTCGGACACCGGCTCGTGGCTCCGGCACCTCGACTACTACGTCCACCTGCACCACCTGGCCGACGACAGCCTCGGCACCGTGCTCGGCGCGCTCGAGGCCTCCGGCGCGTGGGACGACACCGTCGTCATCTTCACCTCCGACCACGGCGACATGTGCGGCTCCCACGGGCTGCGGTCGAAGGGCCCCTTCGTCTACGACGAGATCATGCGCGTGCCCCTCTACGTGAAGGTTCCGGGCACCACCACGCCGGGGTCGGTGACCTCGGCCCTCGGCTCCCACGTCGACCTGGCCGCCACCATCTGCTCGCTGGCCGGCGTCGACCCGGCCACCGCCTCGGCCACCGTGCAGGGCCGCGACCTCACGCCGGTGCTGGCCGACCCGGCGGGTTCGGTCCGCGACCACATCCTCTTCGCCCAGGACTCGGCCCAGACCACCAACCTCAACAAGGTCCGCTATGCGCTGCGCGGCTTCTTCGACGGGCGACACAAGTACGCCCGCTACTACGGCGTGGGCGGCGGCAAGCCGGGCACGGGGCTGTGGGGCAAGTCGCCGGGCACCAAGCTGTTCGACGTCGACTGCGCCTTCGACGACAACGACCACGAGTGGTACGACCAGGAAAGCGATCCCCACGAACTGGTGAACCTGGCCAACGACCCGTCCCGGGGCAAGGACCTGCGCGAGCAGTACGAGCGACTGCTCGCCTACGAGCAGGAGTCCTTCGTCACCTTCCCGAACTGACGGGCCGCGCGGGTGGGGTTCCGGGCTACAGGAAGTCGCGGGCCGGATCGGTCCCGTCCACCAGCCGCCGCTGCACCGGACCGGCGTCCGAGCCGGCCAGGGCGAAGCCGACCAGCGGGAAGACCAGCACCGACACCATGCCCGCCCCGACGAGGGCGGTGGCGTTGACCGGCAGCATGCGGTGGGTGGCCAGTCCGATGTCGCTGATGACCACCAGCAGCGGCAGGGCCGTCGACTGCAGCACCCCGAGCGAGACGCGCTGGCGCCAGGTCAGCGAGCGCGCGTAGACGACGAGCGCGGGCAGTCCGCGGACCACGAGGAAGAGGGCGAGGTAGATCGGCACCCGCTCGAGGGTGGCCGAGCTGTGGAACAGGGCGTGGGCGTGGAACTTGATGCCGCTCACCACGAAGAAGATCGGGATGAGGAAGCCGAACCCGATCGCCTCGAGCCGGGGCTGCATGGCCTCGGCCTGGTCGTGGTTGAAGGCGATGCGGACGATGAGGCCGGCGGCGAAGGCACCCAGCAGGATCTCGAGGCTCAGTGACGAGGCGAGGAACGCGAGCCCGGTGATGAGCAGCAGCACGATGCGTACCGGCAACTGCGTCGAGGTGCCGAGCTGCCGCTGGAGCGTCTCCACCATCCGCGGCGGCTGGGGCCGGGACGCCAGGAAGGCCACGCCCACGGTCAGCACCACGAAGAGGACGAGCAGCGCGAGTTCGGTCTCGGGGCTCGACACGCCGAGCAGGACGGTGACGGCCAGTACGGGCCCGAACTCGCCGACGGTGCCGGACGCGACCAGGAACTTGCCGAACGGGGACTCCAGCATGTCGCGGTCGCGCAGCATGGGGAGCAGGGTGCCGACCGCCGTCGTGGTCAGCGAGAGGCCGACCAGCAGGCTGGAGATCACGTAGCCGGAGAACAGGAGGAGGACGCCGATGGCGAGGCCGAGGACGAGCGACGCGAGCCAGCCGATGATCCCCCGGTTGAGCGGGTCGCCGGACAGCTTGCCGAAGTTGATCTCGTAGCCGGCCATGAAGAACAGGAAGCAGATCCCGAGGGTCGACAGCCCGTCGACGAAGGGGTCCAGATGCGCCCAGCCGAGGAGGTCGGGGCCGATCAGGATCCCGAGGAGGAGCTCGAACAGGACACTCGGGACGCGCCACCGCCGCAGCACCTCGGAGCACAGCGGCGCGACGACGACCGCCAGTGCGATCGCGAAGACCGACGTCGCCGTCGTGTAGCTCATGCGGCCAGCGTACGAGAGCCCCCGGCCGGGAGACAGGACCCGGCGGGTGCGGATTGTCTAACCTGAGCCCGTGGAGTCCGTCGACGGTGCACAGTCGGCACCGGTGACGGTCGCGTCACTCGCCGCCGACCTCGCGGCCCTCGGTGTATCGCCGGGTTCCGTGCTGATCGTCCACAGCTCGTTGTCCTCGCTCGGCTATGTGAGCGGCGGCGCCCATACGGTCGTCCTGGCGCTGCTCCAGGTCCTCGGGGCCGAGGGGACCCTCGTGGTCCCGACCCACTCGGGCGACGTGTCCGACCCGGGCCTGTGGCAGAACCCGCCCGTCCCGGAGGCCTGGTGGGGGCCGATCCGGGACACCATGCCCGCCTACGACCCGTTGCTCACCCCCACCTCCCGCATGGGCCTCGTGGCCGACACCGTGCGCCACCTGCCCGGCGCGGAGCGCAGCGCGCACCCCGCCTACTCCTTCTGCGCGGTGGGCCCGCAGGCCCGCGCCGTCACCGGCGGGCACACCCTCGACGGGGGCCTCGGCGAGATGTCGCCGCTCGGCCGTCTCTACGATCTCGGAGCGGACATCCTGTTGCTCGGGGTCGGGCACGACAACAACACCTCGTTGCACCTGGCCGAGCACCGGAGCCGCACCAGGGGGACCCGGACCCAGGGGGCCCCCGTCCTCGTCGACGGTGCCCGACGGTGGATCGCGTACGAGGAGCTCGACCTCGAGACCGGCGACTTCCTCCAGGTCGGCCGGGCCGCGGCGGTCGCCGGGATCGAGGCGGTGGGGCCGGTGGGCGGAGCCACCGCCCGGCTGCTCCACCTGCCCGCCCTCGTCGACTTCGCCACGGGATGGTTCCGGGCCAACCGGCCCTGAGCCGACCCACGTCGCCGGGCCGATCAGAGCACACCCGACGCCACGCGGTCGCAGAAGCCCGCGATCGACGGCCCGTCCGTCAGCACCACCACCCGGGCGTGCGGGGCCGCGGCCCGGGCCTCGGCGGGAACCTCCTCGTGGTACCGGGAGTGGGTGCGCCACGACCAGAGCACCACGTTGCGTCGCTCGTCGACGGACAGCAGGCTGCCGAGCGACTCGCGGTTCCCGTTCCACAGCTCGGAGCGCCGGGCACCACGGACCACCGAGCGGCGGACCAGCTGGGCCATGACCCTCCAGCGCGGGAGATCGAGCACCACGATCAGCTGGGCCCGCTCCCACACCAGGTCCCGTACGTCGCGGTAGTTGCCGTCGACCACCCAGCCGGGCCCGGCCACGACGTCGGCCACCGCGGCCCGGAACTCGTCGACCGGCAACCGGGTCCATCCGGGCTGGTGGTAGAGCCCGTCCAGCTCGGTGCGGGGCACCCCGAGCCGGGCGGCCAGCGCCGAGGCCAGCATGGTCTTGCCGCTACCCGAGGCGCCGTGGACGGCGACCCGCATGACGGGGCCACCGGCGTCGGCGCCGCCCGTCACGGGCCGGTGCGGGCGTCGGCCAGACCGGCCAGGTGGGCCACGAGGCCGCGGCACCCGGCCTCCACCAGGTCGAGGCAGCGCTCGAAGTCGGCGTCGTCGCCGTAGTAGGGGTCGGGCACGTCGACATCCCCGCCGGCCCGACCGTCGAAGCTGCGCAGCATCACCAGCCGGTCGTCGTGGCGGTAGTCGCCGGCCCGGGCCCGGGCCATGGAGGCCAGCGTCTGGCGGTGGCCCCGGTCCATGCAGACCACCAGGTCGGCGTCGTCCATCCACGCCGTCTCGAAGGCGCGGGCCCGGTGGCCGTGGTCGGCGTAGCCCCGGCGCTCCAGGGCGGCGCGGGCCCGGGGGTCCATGCCCTCGCCGGCGTGCCAGCCGCCCGTCCCGGCGCTCGAGACGTCGAGCTCGGCGCCGAGTGCCGAGCCGTCGGCCAGGGCCCGGTCGGTGGCCAGGGCGCGCAGGACCACGTCGGCCATGGGCGACCGGCAGATGTTGCCGGTGCAGACGAACACCACCTTGATCGGATCGGCCGGTGCGGAATCGGTCGGGGGCACCAGGTCATTCTGCCCGGTCGCCGGGGGGTCCTGTCCGTGACGCCGCCTGCCCCGGTACGGTGGCGCGGACAGGTGCGGGCCGGACCCGCCACCGAGCCGCGGAGGAACGATGAGCGAGTCGCCAGCCAGCCAGCCCGACCAGCAGATGGGCCACGGGATCAAGCAGCGGGACGTCATCCGCATGACCCCCGAGGAGATCGACGCCTTCCTCCACGAGCGGCGCCCGATGACCATGTGCACCATCAACCACGACGGCTCGATCCACGCCGTGGCCATGTGGTACGGCTTCGTCGACGGGACGATCGCCATCGAGACGAAGGCCAAGGCCCAGAAGGCCGTGAACCTCGTCCGGGACGGCCGCATCACCTGCATGATGGAGGACGGCGACTACTACGAGGAGCTCCGGGGGGTCGAACTGGTCGGCCGGGCCGAGATCGTCGAGGACCCGGACAAGATGTGGGAGCTCGGCGTCAACCTGTTCGAGCGCTACTACGGCGCCTACACCGAGGAGCTGCGCCCGATGGTCGAGGTCATGCTCAACAAGCGAATCGTGGCCAAGGTCAACGTCGAGCGCACGGTGTCCTGGGACCACCGCAAGCTCGGCCTCCCCTCGACGCGACCCGCGTAGGGGCCCGACGGTGGCCCACGCCATGGACGACGAGGAGGTGGCGGCCTTCCTCGGGGCGCCGCCCGCTCGTACCGGCAAGCTGGCGACCGTCCGGCCCGACGGCCGTCCCCACATCGCCCCGATCTGGTTCGTCCTCGACCGCTCGGCGGCCACCCCGGACTCGCCCGTCGGCGACCTGGTGTTCAACACCGGGGTCGACACGGTGAAGGGGAGGAACCTGGCCCGCGACCCACGCACCGCCCTGTGCGTCGACGACGAGGCCCCGCCGTTCGCCTTCGTCATCGTGGAGGGGACGGTGACGCTGAGCGACGATCCCGGCGAGCTGCGCCACTGGGCGACCGCCATCGGCGGCCGCTACATGGGCGAGGACCAGGCCGAGGCCTACGGGGCCCGCAACGGCGTGCCCGGCGAGCTCGTCGTGCGCCTGCGACCGACCCGGATCCTGGCCACCGGGGGTCTGGCGGATTGACCGACCCGCCGGGCTGGTACTGCTACCGGGCCGTCGCCTCGCTGGCCGAGTGGGACGGCACCGCCTGGACGGGCAACACCCACTACACCGCGACCGCCCCCGAGCTGCCGGGTCCCCCGCCGCCCTTCGCCTTCCTGCGCCAGTCGTGGCTGTGGTGGATGGTCGTCGGTCAGGTGCTGGTCATCGTCCCGGGCGTGGTCAGTGGCGACACCGGGTCGGGGGCCTGGTCGTGGGCGTCGATCGTCGGCTACTCGGCCTTCATGATCGGGACGGTGCAGGTCATGGTCCGCTACCTGGCCATCGACCGGCTCTTGAGGCTGCGGGGCCTCACGGCCATCGGGATCGGCTGCGGACTGGTCGGGTTCGGGATCGCCTTCGGCCTCGAGACCCTCACCGTCCACGCCTTCGGCGACGTCACCACCCTGTGGCTGACCGGACCGATCGAGGAGGGGGCCAAGCTGCTCGTCCCCTTCCTGCTGCTGGCCTTCGGGTCGGCGCGGTTCAAGGATCCCCTGGCCGGGCTGTACCTGGTGCTGGTCAGCGGGGCCACCACCGGGGCCGTCGAGGGGACGGAGTGGCAGGCGCGGACCGGCTACACGTGGTTCCACCTCCAGCTCGCCCTCGTCCGGCCGGCGGCCGAACTGCCCCACGTGTTCGTGACCGGGTTCGCGGGCGCCGTGATCTGGCTGGCCGCCTGGCGGGCCGGGCGGGCGGTGACGAAGGCGGGCACGGTGGCGGTCCTCATCGCCATGGCCATCCACTCGGTGCACGACGGCTTCATCACGCTGTTCGGCGTGTCCCCCTCGCCGTCGCCGGCCTCGATCGCCCAGTCGCTGGGCCAGGCCGTCCGCCTGGGCATCTCCGGGGCCGTCTTCGCGACGGGCATCGGGATCGCCTGCTTCCTGCTCGGCCGCCACGCCGCCCGGGAGCTGACGCGCCCGAGTGCCGTGGGATCCTGTCCGCCGCCGTGGCGTCCCCAGATCAAGACGTGGGGCTGCATCGACCCGGTCCAGGTGGAGGCGCCCACCGCGTCCGCCGGTGCGCCACCCTACGGCCGTGCCCCCGGTCCCCCTGTTGGCGCCCCGGCCGTCGCCTACGGGCCAACGGTCCTCGCCCCGCCTCCCGTCCCCAGCTTCGTCGCGCCCCGGCCGGTTCCGGTGCCCGACCTCGGCCACCTCCCACCCGGCCTGCCGCGGCTGTCGCCCCCGCCCCCGCCTCCGCCTCCGGCCCGACCCACGGTGCCGCCCGGCTGGTACGTGGTCGATCGCGACCCGCGCCGCATGGGCTGGTGGGACGGGACCGGGTGGTCCCACCCCCTGTGGTGGGACGGCGTCGCCTGGCGGCCCGCGTGACCGAGGGGCGTTCGGCGTGGCGGAGGTGACGACGGGGCTGCTAGCACTACATGGGTCCGCACCGGCGGGCGCAAGGGGGGACCGTCCATGATTCTCGATCGCTTCAGGCTGGACGACCAGGTGGCCGTCGTCACGGGCGCGGGGCGCGGCATCGGTGCGGCCACGGCCATCGCCCTGGCCGAGGCCGGGGCCGACGTCGTGATCTCGGCCCGGACCGCCGAGCAGCTCGACGAGGTGGCCGCCTCGGTGGCGGCGGCCGGGCGGCGGGCCGTGACCGTGCCCGCCAACCTCAACGACCTCGACGCGGTGGCGGGCCTGGTCGACCACGCCCGCGACGCCTTCGGCCGGCTGGATCTGGTGGTCAACAACGTGGGGGGCACGATGCCCCAGGCCTTCATGGACACGTCGCCGAAGGTGCTGGAGGCCGCCTTCCACTTCAACGTGGCGACGGCCCACACCCTCCTGCAGGCGGCCGTGCCCCTCATGCTCGAGGGCGGGGGTGGATCGGCCGTGAACATCTCGTCGGCCATGGGCCGGATGGCCGACCGCGGCTTCCTCGCCTACGGCACGGCCAAGGGTGCGCTGGCCCACTACACCCGCCTGGCCGCCACCGACCTGGCGCCGCGGATCCGGGTCAACGCCATCGCCGTGGGCTCGGTGGCCACCTCGGCCCTCGACATCGTGATGCAGGTCGAGGAGATGCGCACCACCATGGAGAAGGCCACCCCGCTCGGTCGCATCGGCGATCCCGAGGACATCGCCGCCGCCATCGTCTACCTGGCCTCGAAGGCCGGGTCCTATGTGACCGGCAAGATCCTCGAGGTGGACGGCGGGATCGAGTCGCCCACGCTCCCCCTCGGACTGCCCGACCTGTGAGCACCGCCCGCCCCCGACCCGCCGAGGAGGCATCCATGTCCAAGACCTACCGAGTCGTCGCCTGGAGCACGGGCAACGTGGGACGCCACGTCATCGCCGGCATCGACGCCCGTCCCGACCTCGAGCTCGTGGGCCTGTGGGTCTCCAACCCGGAGAAGGTGGGCCGCGACGCGGTGAGCTGGCCGGCCTCGGGCGCACCCTGGGCGTGGCCGCCACCACTGACGTGGACGCGCTCTTCGCCCTCGCGCCCGACGCCATCATCCACTCGGCCATGGCCGACAACCGCCTGTTCGAGGCGCTCGGCGACATGCAGTCCATGCTGCGGGCCGGTATCAACGTGCTCTCGTCGGGACCCGTCTTCCTCCAGTACCCGTACGGCGTGGTCGACGAGGGGATGATCACCCCGACCGTCGAGGCGGCCGAGGCCGGCGGCGCGTCCATCTTCGTGAACGGCGTGGACCCGGGGTTCGCCAACGACGCCCTGCCCCTCGTGATGTCCGGCGTGTGCGAGCAGATCGACGAGGTGCGGGTGGCCGAGATCCTCAACTACGCCACCTACGACCAGGGCATGGTCCTGTTCGACATCATGGGCTTCGGCCGGCCGATGGAGGACGTCCCGATGATCCTGCAGCCCGGCGTGCTGACCATGGCCTGGGGCAGCGTCGTCCGCCAACTGGCCGCCGCCCTCCAGGTGGACCTCGACGGCGACCTCGTCGAATGGTACGAGCGGGTGCCGGCCCCCGAGGACTTCGACGTCGACGCCGGGCCCATCGCCGCGGGCACGGCCGCCGGCCTGCACTTCGAACTGCGGGGCATGAAGGCGGGCCGGGCGGTCATCGTGCTCGAGCACGTCACCCGGCTGCGCGACGACCTGGCGCCCGGGTGGCCCCAACCGGCCGGCCAGGGCTGCTACCGGGTGACCCTCACCGGCGAGCCCACCTACACCGTCGACATGCAGCTGATGGGCCGCGACGGCGACCACAACACCGGCGGCCTGAAGGCCACGGCCATGCGCCTGGTCAATGCGGTGCCGGCCGTCGTCGAGGGGCGCCCCGGCCTGCTGACCGCACTCGACCTGCCGACCGTCTACGGGACCGGCCTGGTCGTCTGACCCGCCCCGTCGTCCGACCCACCCTCACCTGGCAGGCAGCGAGCGGGCGACGTCGACGCCCCGGTCGACCCAGTCCTCCAGGTCCTCGTCCTCGGCGATCCCCTCGGCGTCCACCAGCACGAAGCCCCGCATCGTCCGGCCCCCCATGTCCATGGGGCGGGCATGGGGCAGGTCGAGGGTCGCGCCGTAGGCGTCGCGTCCCACCCGGACCAGCAGGTCGTCCCCGACGACCCCGCAGGCCATGGCGCCGGCCACCATGAAGGCGAGGCCACCGAACATCCGGCGCTCGGACACGTCGGGGGCGCCGTCCAACAACTCCCGGATGCGCTCCCCCAGGCCCTCGTCGAACGCCATCGTCGCAGCGTAGCCACGCACCGGCTGCGCCGATCGGTGCCGCCGGTCCAGTTGGTAGGGTCCCGCTCATGCCCCTCTCTCCCGGAGCCCTCCCATGGCCATGAGCGGACACGGCATGGGTGGCGGCGGCCAGTACGGCTCGGTCATGCGCTCGATGCGGCGGGACGAGTCAGTGAAGAACCAGCACGTCACCAAAGGCACCACCCGCAGGATGTTCCGGTTCGCCCGGCCCTACCGCAAGATCCTGACCTGGTTCCTGGTCCTCGTCATCATCGATGCGTTCGTCGGGATCGTCAATCCGCTGCTGTTCCGGGCGATCATCGACAGCCTCACCGGCCACGACCCCGACAAGCGGCTCATCATCTCCCTGGCCGTGGTCGCCGCCCTGATCGCCGTCGTCGACACCGGACTCACGATCGGCATCCGCTACGTGTCCGCGTCGGTGGGTGAGGGGCTCATCTACGACATGCGCTCCCAGGTGTTCGAGCACATCCAGAAGATGCCGATCGCCTTCTTCACCCGCACCCAGACCGGAGCGCTGATCAGCCGGCTCAACAACGACGTCATCGGGGCCCAGCAGGCCTTCACCGACACCCTGTCGTCGATCGTCTCCAACCTGATCAGCGTCACCCTGGTGCTCATCGTGATGTTCATCCTGTCGTGGCAGATCACCCTCATCAGCCTCGTCATCCTGCCCATCTTCGTGGTCCCGGCCAAGCGGGTGGGACGCAAGCTCTCGGTCATCACCCGCGAGTCGTACGGCATCAACGCCGAGATGAACAACACCATGAACGAACGCTTCAACGTGTCCGGGGCTCTCCTGGTCAAGCTGTTCGGGCGGCCGTCCGAGGAACGGGGCACCTTCGAGGCCCGGGCCGGCCGGGTGCGCGACATCGGCGTCACCCAGGCCATGTACGCCCGGTACTTCATGGCCGCGCTGAGCCTGACCGCCGCACTGGCCACCGCCGTCGTCTACGGCTGGGGCGGCGTCCAGGCCATCGACGGCGCGCTGTCCGTCGGCACGGTGGTGGCCCTCGCCGCCTACCTCACCCGCCTGTACGCACCGCTGACCGCCCTGTCCAACGTGCAGCTCGACGTCATGACCGCGCTCGTCTCCTTCGACCGGGTCTTCGAGGTCCTCGACCTCCAGCCCATGATCGTCGACGCCCCCGACGCCCGCCCGCTGCCCCGGGGCCCGGCGACCATCGAGTACGACCACGTCGACTTCCGCTACCCCACGGCCGAGGAGGTGTCGCTCGCCTCCCTCGAGTCGGTGGCCATCCTCGACACCACCGTGTCGAGCCAGGTGCTGCACGACGTGTCCTTCACCATCGAGCCCGGCCAGATGGTGGCTCTGGTCGGCCCCTCGGGGGCGGGCAAGACCACCATCAGCCAGCTGCTCCCCCGGCTCTACGACGTGACCGGCGGGGCCATCCGCATCAACGGGCTCGACATCCGCCAGGCCACCCTCGAGTCGTTGGCCGCCACGGTGGGCGTGGTCACCCAGGACGCCCACCTCTTCCACGAGACCATCCGCGGCAACCTCCTCTACGCCCGACCCGCCGCCACCGAGGCCGAGCTCGCCTCGGCCCTGGCCGGCGCCCAGATCGCCACGATGGTCGACGCCCTGCCCGACGGCCTCGACACCGTGGTGGGCGACCGTGGCTACCGGCTGTCGGGCGGCGAGAAGCAGCGGCTGGCCATCGCCCGACTGCTGCTCAAGGCCCCCGAGATCGTCGTGCTCGACGAGGCCACCGCCCACCTCGACAGTGAGTCCGAGGCGGCGGTCCAGCTGGCGCTGGCCACCGCCCTCGAGGGTCGCACCTCGCTGGTCATCGCCCACCGCCTGTCGACCGTGCGGGAGGCCGACAAGATCCTGGTGCTCAACCAGGGCCGCATCGTCGAGCAGGGCCGCCACGAGGACCTGCTGGCCTCGGGAGGCCAGTACGCCGAGCTCTACCGCATCCAGTTCGAGGGGCAGGACCAGGACACGCCGTGGCCGGGCGACGACGCTGACGCCGTCGACGACACGTACCGGGAGGCACTGTGACGACGGACGACGCCGGAACCATCGACCTGCGACCGATCGGCCGGGTGGTCGGGGGCCGCGGCGAGGCCGTCGACGACCGCTGGGACGCGGTGGCGGCCACCATCGAGCTCGACCCCGACGTGCTCGAGGCCGGGGCGACCGACGGGCTCGCCGACTTCTCCCACATCGAGGTGGTGTTCTGCTTCGACCGGGTCGACGAGGGGGCCGTCTGCCGCGGCAGGCGCCACCCGCGGGGGCGGACCGACTGGCCGTCGGTGGGGATCCTGGCCCAGCGGGCCAAGGATCGTCCCAACCGCATCGGGATCACCACCTGCCGGGTGGTCGGGGTCGGGCCGTACGCCATCGCCGTGGTCGGGCTCGACGCCGTCGACGGGACGCCGGTCCTCGACGTGAAGCCCTACCTGGCCGAGTTCGCCCCACGGGGCGAGGTCCACCAGCCGGCGTGGTCGACCGAACTCATGGTCGACTACTGGTAAGGGTCCGGCACGCGCCCGACGAGCCACGGTGAGGAACCGGGAGCGCGGCCCGAGGCCGCCGGCTCACTCGGGGGCGAGGGTCTTGCGGACGGCCTCGGCGCTCGAGGCCAGGGCGTCCTTGCTGCAGGCGGTCGAGACGCCGGCGATGGACACCGCCATGGGGGGAGCTGCGGGGTCGGAGGCGGAGGGCTGCTCGGCGCCTGCCGACTCCACGATGGCAAGCCGCTGCCTGTTCCGACGGGTGCCCGTCCCGTTGGTGTCCCCTGCTGCCATATATGTGCAGTCTACCGACATCCGGGAGGGCATTGTGGTCACCCGTGTTTCGCGAGGATGAACTTCGCGGGCCCTTGCCGGTAGGTTCCGGGTCGGTGGCCCGGGACCCGGGGACCCGGGTCCCGGTCCGGTGCCCGCCCGCTAGCTTTTGCCGGTGGCCACCCTCTTCGCCGACGTCTCACCCCTTCGCCACTCGCGCCAGTTCCGCCGCCTCTGGACGGGCCAGACGATCTCGGCGATGGGCAGCCAGCTCACCCTGGTGGCCCTGGCGTACCAGACGTTCCACCTGACCCACTCCACCTTGATGGTGGGCCTCCTCGGGTTCACCGGGCTCGTCCCCCTGCTGGCCGGGGCGCTGTGGGGCGGGACCCTGGCCGACGCCTGGGACCGCAGGCGGGTCCTCACCCTCACCCAGACGGCCATGGCCGTGGCCGTCGGCGGCCTGGCCGTCAATGCCTCGCTGGACCATCCGCAGGTCTGGGTGCTGTTCGTCTGTGCGGCGGCCAGCGCCGGATTCCAGGGGGTGGACTGGCCCGCCCGTCGGGCCGCCCTGCCGGCGCTGGTGGACCGGGCCGACGTGACCGCCGCCGTCACCCTCCAGACCACCACCATGGCCCTGTCGATGGTGGTCGGGCCCGCGGTGGGCGGCGTGCTCATCGCCCGGCTCGGACTCACGCCGGTCTACGGGATCGACATGGCCTCCTTCGCCTTCTCCCTCACCATCGTCCGGCTCCTCCCCCGGCCTGGTGCCGACCGGCGGCGGTACGCCGATGGGCCTCCGGTCGATGACCGAGGGCCTCCGCCACCTGAGAAGCGAGCGCCTGCTGTCGGCCACCTACTGGATCGACCTCAACGCCATGATCTTCGGCATGCCCCGGGCCGTGTTCCCGGCGCTGGCCGTCCACCTGTACGGCGGCGGTGCCGGTGTCGTCGGCCTGCTGTACGCCGCACCCGGGGCGGGTGCCCTGGTGGGATCCCTGGTCACCGGGTGGACGGCCCGCATCCGCCACCAGGGTCGGGCCATCGCCGCCTGCGTGGTCGTGTGGGGCGGCACCATCGCCGTCGTCGGCGTCGTCCCCGTGCTGTGGGTCGGCCTGGCCCTGCTGGCCGTGGCCGGCGGCGCCGACGTGATCTCGGCCGTGTTCCGCCAGAACGTCCAGCAGCGGGCCGTGCCCGACCACCTCCAGGGCCGCCTGTCGGGCACCTTCTTCGCCGTCGTCGCCGGCGGGCCCCGCCTCGGCGACCTCGAGACGGGCGTGGCCGCCGCCATCGGCGGACCCGAGTTCGCCGTCTGGTCGGGCGGACTGGCCTGCGTGATCGGCGTCGGCGTCCTGCTGTGGCGGGTGCCCGAGCTGTGGGCCGACGCCGGCGGCGGCCGGCCGCTCAGCGCCGCGGCCACCGGGGAGGCCGTGGCCGAGGCCCTGACCGAGCTGGGTGAGGGCGAGCCCCTCTGAGGGCGAGCCGGCAGGGCCCGGCTGACGGGTGCCCGAAGGCAGAAGGGTTCCGGCCGGCCCCGGATCCGGCCCCGCGGCTCAGGAGGCGGCCGCCCGGGCGACCAGCTCCTCGCTGACCTCCCACAGCCGGGCCGCGGCCGCCTCGTCCCTGGCGTTGGCCGACGGGGTCTTCTCCTTGCACTTGAAGAAGTACCGGCCCGACACGCCGGCCACCTCGGGGGACGAGCTCAGGTAGACCGAGGTCTTCGCCCCCTGCTCGGGGGTGAGGCTGATGGGCAGGTGGGCGAAGACCTTGACGCCCCAGGCCATGAGTCCCGTCGTATCGCCGTCACGGGCGTACCCGGTGGCCACCGAGCCCGGGTGGAGCGAGTTGGCGGTGACGCCGGTACCGGCCAGGCGCTTCGCCAGCTCGGTGGTGAAGAGGATGTTGGCCAGCTTGCTCCGCCCGTAGACCTCCATGGACCTGTAGCTCCGCTCGGCCATCAGGTCGTCGAAGACCATGCCCCGGCGGGCGAAGGTGTGGGCCGTCGAGGCCACGTTGACGATCCGCGACGGCGCCGACTGCTTCAGGCGGTCGAGCAGCAGCTCGGTGAGGAGGAACGGGCCGAGGTGGTTGATGGCGAACGTGGCCTCGTAGCCGTCGCGGCTGAGCGTGCGCTCGGACAGGATCAGCCCGGCGTTGTTGAGCAGCACGTCGATGCGCGGGCACCGCTCGAGCAGGTCGGCGGCCCCGGAGCGGACCGAGGACAGGTCGGCGAGGTCGAACACCGAGAGTTCCACCGCGTCCGAACCGCTGGCCTCGGCGATGTCGGCCCGGGCGGCCGCGCCCCGCGGCTCGCTGCGGGCCGTGATGACCACGCGGGCGCCCGCGGTGGCCAGGGCCACGGCGGCGGCCTTGCCGATGCCGGAGTTGCCCCCGGTGATCACGACGGTCTTGCCGTCCATCGAGGGGACGTCGGGTGCCTTCGAGCGCATGGTGGTCCTGACGGTCGCGAGGCGACCCGGAGCTCGGGCGCCGGGTCGACGGTAGCGCCTGGGAGGCGGCCGGTCAGCCTGGCGGTTGCGTGCCGGCCAGCGGTGCCGGGGACGCGGCCGGGGTCGCCGCCCCCGCGGCGGTGGCCGACGGGGTGGTCGTCGCCGGAACCTCCACGTCCGCCGGCTCGGGGGCGCGGCGGGCGGCCGGCCGCTTGCGGCCCATCCTGATGAATGCCGTCGTGGCCACGACGAGGTAGGTGACCCACACCAGGAGCTGCAGCAGTGTCGGCTGGTCGGCGTAGCCGAGCAGGCTGTGGAACACGTCGCCGATCGAACTGGCCTCGCTCAGCGCCCCGCTCGTGTTCCACATCACGTGGTCGAGGAAGGGGAGCCAGCCCAGCTGCTGCATGTTCTCGACCGCGTCGGCCAGCAGGCCGGCCGCGAACACCATCAGCACGATGCCGATGACCCGGAAGAAGAGGCCGAGGTTGAGCCGTTTGCCGAGCCTGAAGATCACGTAGGCGATGACCAGGGCCAGGGCCAGGCCCAGGACGGCGCCGATCAGGAGCCCGTGGCCCCGGGCCGCGGTCGGCGCCTGGGCCGACGAGGCGAACACGATGGCCAGGGTGAAGACCATGGTCTCGAGGCCCTCGCGGCCCACCGCCTGGAAGGCCAGCAGGCCGAGACCCCAGCGGGTGCGGCCCTCGAGGGCCGCGTCGGAGCGGCGCTGCAGCTCGTCGAGCATGGTGCGGCTGTGGGACTGCATCCAGAACGTCATGTAGGTCAGGACGGTGGCCGCCAGCAGGAAGGTGAACGTCTCGAAGATGGTCTGCACCGTCGACCCGGAGTACTGGTGGATCAGGCTGTAGGCGGCGATCCCACCGCCGAGGACGAGCACCAGGCCGCGGCACCGACGCCCAGGAAGACGTCCGCGGAAGTGGCGGCGCTGGCCGATCTGGTCGAGGTACGACAGCAGGATGGCCACGATCATGCTGGCCTCGACGCCCTCGCGGAGGAAGATCACGAAGGTCGGGATCATCCGGCCGCTACCATAGGTGCGCCAAGGTCATGCAGTTAGGTTCGCCTAACTCTGACGCCTTGTCAACCCCGGCCTCGTCCACCTCGGGCCCGGGTCCGGGCCCTCAGCCGACCTTGTCCGGGCCCTCAGCCGACCTTGTGGAGGGTGTTGTGGTCGGTGTGGGGCAGCAGGTCCGGGAACTCGTTCATGCGCAGCATCGTGGTCTCGTCGTAGGACCACGAGCCGTCGTCGTTGAGGGTGACGGTCGACTCGAAGCTGACCGAACTGGCGTTGGCCGACAGGTACCGGCCCTCGCCGATCGGGTACTGGGCGTCGCCCACGGCCGCCTTCAGCGTGAAGGAGGTAGGCGTCGGCCGCCGCCGTGCCGCCGGCCAGGACGGCGATGCCGCGCGGGACGGCGAAGGCCCGCAGGATCTCGCCGGTGGCACCGTCCCACAGCCAGTAGCCGACCTCGGTGTGGAAGGGATTGTCCTCGTCGCCGCGCCACATGGCGGTCTTGTAGTCGAGCCCGTAGAGGTGCTGGGACCCGTTGTCGACGGGGCCGAAGGGCTTGAACGAGACCTTCTCCAGGTACGGGGTGCCGGCGACCTCGCCCCGGGCGTGCGAGTACGAACTGTCGAGACCGCCTTCGCCTTCCCACTCGCCGATCAACGCCCCGAGGGGGCCCCATTCCTTCGACATGTCGTCTTCCGTTTCTTCCGATGGACCGATGCCGGGCCCATGGTAGGCGGCGCACTCCCACAGGATCGCCATCTCACCCGTACCCCGGGTCGTCGTCCCGGAACGGAGCGCCGCGGCGACGGTCAGAGGGACAGGACCGTCACGGTCCCGAGCGTGGTCATCCGGTCCCCGGCGCCCACGTCGTGGATGGCCACCCGCACCGTGGTCCGCCCGGCCTGCGACCCGAGCACCGCGCAGCGGGCCTCCACCGGCCCGACCTTGACCGGGCGGAGGTAGTGGAGCACGGCGTCGGCCGACGCCACCCCGCCGGCACCCGCCGCACCCGGCACGGTGGCGGCCGCCCGGCACGCGGCCTCGTCTGCCAGCATGGCCACCGCCCCTCCGTGGAGGATGCCCCACGGATTGCGCAGCCGGTCCTCCAGCCGCAGGCGGGTCACCGGACCCTCGCCGGGCTCGATGCAGAAGAACGCCTCCGGGCCCACGGCGTCGGCCTGCAGCGGTGGCATCGCCACGACCGCCGGCCGCTCGAACTCGAGGGTCATGCCGTCCCCCGGGTCGAGGACGGCGCACGTCATGGTGGCCGCGGCCACCCGTCGGTCGCCCGCCCCCTCGTCGACCACGTCGATGGCGGTCACCACCGAGGAGCGTCCCCGTCGGACCACGTCGACCCCGAACCGCAGCGGACCGACGTGGCGGAGGTCGGACACGGTGGCGAGCAGCGAGGTGGTGACGATCCACCGGGGGAGCACGGCCAGCCCACTCGTGAAGCCGCCGAGCGAGTCGAGATTGGTGAGCAGGCCGCCCGTGCGCAGGCCCCCACCGGGGCCCCGCAGGTGGTCGTCGACCGGGGCCCGCCCCCGACACCGACGGCAGCCCCTCGTCGTCGGACGGCAGCTCCCAGCGCTCCAGCCGGAGGTACTCGCTGACGTGGCGGCGGCGGTCCACCTCGGGGTCGGGCCCCGCGGGACTCACGCCGACCCGACCAGGGCGGCGGTCGGGACGCCGACCACGTTGACCACCGTCATGAGACGGTCGTCCGCCCCCGAGTCCCGCAGCTCCACCACCGCGCTGCCGTGCCCGTCCGGCCCCGTCCCGAGGACCCGCGTCGAGGTCACCACGGGACCGACACGACCGAGGGCCAGGTAGGCCACCTGCAGGCCGGTCACCACCACGGACGAACCGTCGCCGCCGGACGCCGCGCCGATCGCCTCGGCGCCGGCCGCCTCGGCCACCAACGCGATCACCCCGCCCTGGACGGCACCGAACGAGTTGTGCAGGTAGGGCCGCACGGCCAGCGCCACCGTGCCGGCCGGACCGTCGAGCACCTCGACGGGCAGGGCGTCGAGCACGGGCACCGAGAGCGACCCGCCGTCGAACGACCACCGCACCGGCAGGTCGCCCGCCATCTGCACCGGCGAGGACGGGTTCCGGGCGGGCAGCACGGCGAAGGTCATCGACGCCCACGCGACGGGGCCGGCCGGTGCGCCGTCGACCTCCACCTCGCGGCCGTCGTCGTCGAGCGACACCACGAGCGCCTCGATGACCAGCGTGGTCCTCCCCCGCCGCAGGACCGAGCCCCGGGCCTCGACCCAGGAGCCGTGCACCGGACCGGTCCGCTGCACGGCCAGGTCGGCCGTGGCCAACCAGTCCGGCCGCAGGACCCGGGCGGCGATCGCCCCACCGACGATGTCGACCAGGGTGGCGAGCACCCCGGCCCGGACGCCGCCGTCGGCGGTGGTGACGAAGGGGGTGACCCGGGTCCGGACCCGTGCCGTCTCCTCGGTGGTCACCTCGGCCTCCATGCCCATGTCCGCGAGCAGGTGCTCGACGGGCGGGTAGGCGCTGAATCCCACTCAGCGCTCCTGTTCGGTCGGGCGCACGAGGACCTCGTTGACCGTCATCCGGCGCGGCCGGGTGACGGTGAAGGCGATGGCGTCCGCGATGTCCTCGGCGTGGAGTATCTCCGTCTGGCCGAAGGTGGCGGCCATCTGCTCCAGTACCTCGGGCCGGTTGTGGCCGGCCAGCTCGGTCCTGACCGCCCCGGGCTCGACGAGCGACACCCGGACGTGGCGGCGGGTCACCTCCTGGCGGAGCGACTCGGAGAAGGCGCCCACGCCGAACTTGGTGGCGTTGTAGACACCGCTGTTCTGGCGGGCGAACCGGCCCGCCACCGAGCTGACATTGACCACGTCGGCCACGTTGCGGGGCGCCGAGTCGGCCGCGGCCAGCAGGTGGGGGAGGGCGGCGTGGGTGCAGTAGAGGAGACCGAGCAGGTTGAGCTCGACCATGCGGCGCCACTCGTCGACCGGGGCGTCGACGATGGGGCCGAGCAGCATCACCCCCGCGTTGTTGACGAGGGTGTCGAGGCGCCCGTGGGCGGCGACGGTGCGGTCGACCATGGCCCGGGCCTGGGCCTCGTCGGTCACGTCGGTCTCGAGGACGAGCACCCGGTCGCGACCGATGCGGTCGGCCAGGTCCTCCAGCCGGTCGCGCCGTCGGGCGGCGACGGCCACCTGTGCCCCCTGGGCGGCGAGGGCCACCGCCGTGGCCTCGCCGATGCCGCTGGAGGCACCGGTGACCAGGGCAACGGTGCCGTCGAGTCGTTCCGTCATGGGTGGGTCCCCCGTCCAGATCGCCCCGGACCCGTGCGGCCCGGCGTCAGCGACGAAGTGTACCGAGGCCACCCGCGGCAGCGAGCGGGCGGGGCGGGGTGCCCCGGGTCAGGCGGCCGACTTCTGCGATCGGCGGCGCGAGTTGCGGCGGCGGCCGCGGGGCCGGATCGAGGTGTCGAAGGGGCGGCCGGTGGCCGCAGGGCTCTCGTGCAGGGCACACCAGTCGGTGCTGTTGTAGCGCGACAGGCGCACCTGGCACGACGGCTCGATGCACACCCGCCCGGTCCCGTAGGACTGTGGGGGGAGGGCTCCGGAGAGCCCTTCGGCCAGCATCGACCCGTCCTCGGCGATTCGACGTTCCACCATGCCACCGCTCTCCTTGCTTGCTTGCCCGGCGGCTCCTCGGCCAGCGGGTTCCCAACCCACCGGTGCGCCGTCCGGCGACCGGTCCTGCACAGACCATCGGCACGCGGGAGCGAGAACTGAAACGCGTTCAGAGGGCATCGGACACCGGATTGGTAACGTCACTCCATGGCCCGCGACACGACCCCTCCGGCACGCCGGCGGCGGGGGTGACGGCGCCCGTGGACGACGTCCCGTGGTGGCGTCGCGCCGTCTTCTACCAGGTGTACCCCCGGTCGTTCGCCGACTCCGACGGCGACGGCGTGGGCGACCTGGCCGGCATCCGGGCCCGCCTGCCCGACCTGGCCTGGTTGGGCGTCGACGCCCTGTGGATCTCGCCGTTCTTCCGCTCCCCCATGGCCGACTTCGGCTACGACGTGAGCGACTACTGCGACGTGGACCCCCTGTTCGGCAACCTGGACGCCTTCGACGCACTGGTGGCCGACGCCCACGCCCTGGGCCTGCGGGTCGTCATCGACTGGGTCCCGAACCACACCTCCGACCGGCACCCGTGGTTCGTCGACGCCGTGTCGTCACGGGACAGCGAGCACCGCGACTGGTACGTGTGGCGCGAACCGCGCCCGGACGGCGCGCCGCCCAACAACTGGATCGCCGCCTTCGACCTGACCGCGCCGGCCTGGACCTTCCACGAGCCGACGGGCCAGTGGTACCTCCACCTGTTCGAGTCCGCCCAGCCCGACCTGGACTGGGACGAGCCCGCCGTCGAGGCGGCCATGCACGACACCCTCCGGTTCTGGCTCGACCGCGGCGTCGACGGCTTCCGGGCCGACGTGGTGCACGGCATCGGCAAGGACCCGGCCCTGCCCGACGATCCACCCGGGATGGCCGGGGTCCCCCACTGCGCGCTCAACGACGTGCCCGTCACCCACCAGCGGCTCCGGTCCATCCGGACGCTCATCGACAGCTACCCGGGCGAGCGGATGATGGTGGGCGAGGTGTTCCTGTTGTCCACCGAGGCCGTCGCCACCTACTACGGCCACGACGACGAGCTCCACCTGGCGTTCAACTTCCCGCCTCTGTTCGCCCCGTGGCTCGCCGACCGGTGGGCCGGCTGCATCGAGGATGCCCACCGCTGGCTCGACCCCCGGGGGGCGTGGCCGACGTGGGTGCTCTCCAACCACGACAACCCCCGCCACCGCACCCGCTACGACCGGGCCGCGGCCCGGGCCGGCGAGGACCCGGCGACGTCGGCCCGGCGCAGCGAGCCACGGGCGCGCGCTGCGGCCGTGCTGTTGCTCACCCTGCGGGGGACCCCGTTCGTCTACCAGGGGGACGAGCTCGGCCTCACCGACGCCGAGGTCCCCGCGGACCGCCAGGTCGACCCCGGTGGGAGGGACGGCTGCCGGGCACCGGTCCCGTGGGACGGTACGGCCGACCACGGCTGGCCGACGTCCGGTGGGACGACCACCTGGCTGCCGTTCCCCCCGGATGCCGACACGCGGAATCGCGCCACCCTGGCCGGCGACCCCGCGTCCATCCTCCACCTCTACCGACGGGCCCTGGCCGTGCGCCGGGCGACGCCGGCGCTGGTCCTCGGCGACCTCGAGCTACTCGAATCGCCCGAGGGGACCCTCGCCTACCGCCGCGTCCTGGACGGCGATGCGTGCACGGTCGTCGTGAACTTCCGCGGCGAGGAGGTCGACGTGGCCGCGCTGGGGAAGCTGGGCACGGAGGTACTGCTGGCATCCGACGACCCGGCGCCGTCGGACGGCTGGTCCGGGGTGGTCGGGCCCGACCGGGCGGTCGTCCTGCGCGGCTGAGCCCGGTGGAGCGCGGGGCTGGTCAGTACCAGCTCTCCTGCCAGTAGTCGGATTGACCGAAGTCGCCCAGCGACATCGAGTGGTCGTTGGCATGGCCGCTCTGACGGATGCAGCACACCAGGGTGCCGATCCACGGGCCGTGGTCGATGCAGTGCACGGCGCCGCAGCGCTGCCAGGTGCGCTGGGCCGGCAAGGTCATGTCCCCGAGGTCGTCGAGGTCGAAATCTTCGTCGTGCCAGTCCCGGAGAGCGCGCTGGGTGTGTGGTTCGATCGTCACTGTGGTTCCTGCCCCTTGTGGTCTGCTGTCGTCATCGGCGGTGTCGGCTGGTGCGGCTGATCCGCACCGGGACCCCGGTCCTGCCGGGCGTCCCGCCGTACCTCCCAACTATCGGACCACATCGGGACCATCTGTAGGCCGCAGGGCGAACTGCAACTGATCGTCCCGCGTCGGTTCCGACCGGGCGCTGTGCGTGGTCGATGTGCGACCGAGCGTCGCACTCTTTGTTAGGAGATGGTCCACAACTTTTCCGCCGATTCCGGAGAACTTCCACGTCAAATGGGTGAAAGACCCACACGACCGCTACATGATGTTCAAATTCCTTACAACGCAGGCACACGGCCGTGTCCGGGTGAACGGTAAGGTGGCCGCATGAACGGCGACGGGGCGACCAGCATCGAGGACATCGTCCGGCGGAACATCGCCTCACTGCGGGCGAGGGACAACCTGACCCAGCAGGCACTGGCCGACGAGATGCTGCTGCGCGGCGTGGCCTGGACGCGCGAGACGGTGGCCCAGGTCGAGACGACCAACCGCCGGATCGGCCTGACCGAGGCCATCGCGGTGGCCGCCTGCCTCGACGTGCCGCTGGCCCGCCTGGTCTCCACCGGCGCCGACGCGGTCACCGTGGGCGACAGCCGTTGGACCGCCTCGTACCTGTCGGCCGCCATCGCCGGAACGGCTGACGACCTGTTCGGCCCCGACAGCTATGCCGCCCCCTCCCGCATGGCCCGCGAGGAGGTGGCCGGCTGGCCGGGCGAGGACACTCCCACCCGGGCGCCGACGCCGCCCGGGCCGACCCCGCCCGGGCCGACCCCGAACGAGCTCGAGCGCAGGCGACGGCCCCGCGACCGTCGCCCGGTGGACGTGGTCGAGGCAGCCTCGACGGATCCGCGCCTCGCCCCCGACGACGCCCCCCAGAAGGCGGCCGAACGCATCGAACGCCGCCTCCGCCTACGGGTGACCGCCGGCGACGTCGACGACACCGCCCAGCACCTCTGGTCGCGCAGTCTCGAGGACGAGCGCGAGCGCCGGGTGGCCGACCGCCACAGCGTGACCGGTGGATCGCTGCCCACCATCCGCGGCCACGTCTCCCGGGACCTCGACCGCGAGCTCGCCCACGAGATGGAGAAGCGGGCCGAGGGGCCGGTCGCCCCGGACGAGCCCTCGGGGGCGCTCACCGCCGACGAGGCGGCGTGGGAGGCCACCCGTCTCAACATCATCCTGGCCAACAAGGGCTACTCGGACAGCGACGTGACCCGGTGGTGGAACTTCACCCGCCACCGCGAGCTCGGCGACCAGACGATCGCCGAGGCCTGGCGGGAGGGCCACTACTCGGCCGTGAGCCGGCTCATCCAGGCACTGCCGGACAAGCAGTCCCCACCCGACGCCTGAGGCGGGGTCTTCGCCGGGGACGTCGGGCTCGGCGGCGGCCGGGGTCGGTACGCTGCGGGGCATGCCCGCCGACCAGCCCACCATCGTCGCCACCTCGGGTGGCGTCCGGCGGGGGACCCGCACCGACGTCGAGTTCGCACCGCTCGTCCTGCACGCCATCGAGCGGTCGGGGGTCACCGGACGCCGGCCGAGGATCTGCCACCTGGGCACGGCCGGCGGGGACCAGCGCTGGTGGAACGCCTGGCTCGACGAGGCCGGACAGGTGGCCGGCATCGACGTGGTCCACCTCAACCTGTTCCCCATGATGAGCGCCGACGACGCGCTCGGGCTCCTGCTCGACCAGGACGTCGTCTGGGTCGGCGGCGGCAGCGTCGCCAACCTGCTCGCCGTCTGGCGCGTCCACGGCCTCGACGCCATCTTCACCGAGGTCTGGCGTGCCGGTGTGGTGCTCGGCGGTGTCTCGGCCGGGTCGATCTGCTGGCACGTCGGGGGCACCACCGACTCGTTCGGTCCCGACCTGCAGGTGGTCACCAACGGTCTCGGTCTCCTCCCCTACGCCAACGGCGTCCACTACGACTCCGAGCCCCGGCGCCGGCCGCTGTTCCAGCGCCTGGTGGCGGAGGGGACGCTGCCCGACGGGTACGCCACCGACGACGGCGTCGGCCTCGTGTACCGGGGCACGGAGCTGGACGAGGCGGTCACCGAGGTCAGGGGCAGAGGGGCCTACTCCGTCCGTGGCCAGGGGGGTACTGCGATCGAGGAGCGCATCGAGCCCCGGGTCCTGCCGGGCACGCCGTAGGCGGGTCCTCGGTGTCGCCGGGCGCCCCTCGACATCGGCACCGTCCGGTCGGAGGTATCGCCCTCCGTCCTCCGCCCTACACTCCCAACTGCGCGCCACGCGTGGGGGGAGACGGAGGATTCCCATGGGCTTCATCTCGAATCGACGCACCGCCCTCTGGGTGGGTGGCATGGAGCGGTGGGCCCAGAAGGAGGTCGACCAACACACCGAGCACACCGTGAAGGGCAAGAACAAGATCGACCGCCACGGGATGTACTGCCTCGGTGTGATCAGCGCCATCACGATCGCCAAGGGGAAGGGACCGAGCCGCGCGGCGATGCCCAAGGACCGCGATCAGCGGCAGGGACTGACCGACGCGACCACCCTCCTCCGCAACGTCCTCACCTCCGGTCGCGTCCCGGGCCGCGACTACCTCGAGCTGCTGAGCAACCCCGGCATGATCACCAAGCGCTAGGGACCCGAGCCTCCCGGGGCCACCTCCCTCAGCCCGAGGTATCGGTCCGCCCGACGGTCGTAGCGACGCCCCCGAGCGGCGGGCGTGGATCGGCCGCCGAGTCTGGTTACGCTTCCGGCCATGCCCTCGGACCTCTCGCTCAAAGCCATGAACCGGATGCATCGGGTACTGCTCGGCATCTCAGGCGGTCGGCTCGGCTGGCGGATCTCCGGGATGCCCGTGATCGAGCTGACCACGACCGGTAGGAAGAGCGGCAAGCTGCGCACGACCATGCTGACCTCGCCCCACCAGGAGGATTCGACCATCGTCGTCGTGGCTTCCCGGGGTGGCGACGACACCAACCCCGCATGGTTCCTCAACCTCAGGGACGATCCGAAGGTGATGGTCAAGCGGGGCCCCGCACCGCCCACGGCGATGATCGCCGAGATCGCGGACGCCGGCGAGCGGGCGCGGATCTGGCCGATCGTCGCAAGCACGTACCACGGCTATGCGGGATATCAGAGCAGGACGGACCGGGAGATCCCGCTCGTGCTCCTGCGACCGGCGGGAGCCTGACCCGGCCTCGACGCCCCGCTCCCGGGCCGGACGCACGGTGTCCTGCGAGACCGGGACGGGCCGGGCGGAAGTAGAGGTCAAGGGAACGCTCCGACGGGCCGATCCGGTAGGCATGGCCCCGCCGTCGGAACATGCCTTCGCCGAGCCTCCGGCGGTGGTGCGGCTGCGCATGTTGCACCGGTGCCTCATGTGCCACAAGCACTGCCTCATACCGTGCAGCCTGACGGCGTCCGAGTTCGAGCAGATGCTGCGGGACGAACTCGACACCGTGACCCCCGAGGCCGAGGACGTCCGAGATCTGCCGCAGTGACGTGATGCCGACCGCGGCCGCCGTGCCCGCGCCGACCACCGGTTGGCGGAGCTCGGCGCCACGCATGGGCCTGCGGCCGGGACCGGGACCCGAAGGTCGGGTCGAGTCCGGAGGTAACCGGGCACTCAAGTAATTGCCGGATCGAGTCGATCTTCCAAGTGGGCCGGTGCTGACGACGTTCCTGCCAGTCGGACGTGACAAACAGTCGTTGCACGATGATTGCGGCGGAAGGTGCCCTATGAGAGCCACGACTCCGATAACGGATGACCTGTTCATCCACAAGAAGAGTCGGAAGACGCATGCCTGGGAAGGCCTCCGCGTTCCGATCCGGGCCTCGGCCTCCCTCCTGCATCGCTCCACCGCCGACCACGGCGCCGCCCAACGGTTGCTCGCGGAGACCGAGCAGCGCATCCGTCGCATCATCGACAACCGGTCGCTGGAGACCCACTTCCAGGCGATCGTCAACCTCAGAACCGGGCGTCCCCAGGGCGTCGAAGCCCTGTCCCGCTTCGCCCAGCAGCCGTCGCGGCCACCGGACCGCTGGTTCGCGGAGGCCGCCTCGGTGGGGCTCGGAAGTGAACTCGAGATCGCCGCGGTCGAAGTGGCGCTGGCCGAGATCGACCGGCTGCCTACCGACATGTACATGTCCATCAACGCGTCGCCCGCGACGATCCTGTCGGATGAGTTCCACGACTGCCTGGCAGAAGTCCAGGCGGAGCGGGTGGTGCTCGAAGTGACCGAACACACGCCGATCACCGACTACGTCCAGTTCGCCGCGGGCATCGCCGATCTTCGGTCTCGCGGCATCCGCCTCGCCGTGGACGATGCCGGCTCCGGATACGCCGGATTCGCCCACCTCATCGACCTCAAGCCCGACATCGTCAAACTGGACATCGCATTGACGAGAGGCATCGACCGGGACCCGGCTCGTCAGGCGCTCGGCCGTGCGCTGCTCCAGTTCGGGCTGGACGCGTACCGGACGACCATGGTCGCCGAGGGGATCGAGACGAAGGGCGAGCTGCTGACGCTGCGATCTCTGGGATGTCCCGTCGGGCAGGGCTTCGCACTCGGAAGGCCGGGCCGCCTCATCCACCCCTCGCCACCGCCACCGCCGGGAATTCCCGCGATGGGAGATTCCGGACTTCTCGCCGAGGGGCCCGTGGCCCCACTCGGAGCCCACGTCGAGCCGAACGACGGGTCGCCATCGCCGAGCCTCGACCAACTTTCCTGGGTGCAGTAGGAGGACCCCTGTCCTCAGTGCAGCAGGGGTACGGCACTCACCGGGCGTGCTGGAGCGGTCCGTCGGAGTCGCTGGCTTCGGCTCACCACGCCCTGCCGCAGTCGCCGTGACGTGAACGCCGCATGACCAGGATCGACACCGACCAGACGGATGTCGGAACCGCGCCGCCGGCATGCGGACGGGCGGGACCGGTCGGAGCCGCGGGAAGCGTCCCGGCGAGCGGGGCAGCCCGATGCCTGGCAAGGTGAGGGCCGTGGAGCCGATCGACGTCGACGCGTTCGAGGAGTTGGTGGTCGATGCGTTGGCCACGATCCCCGACGACCTGCGGGCCGAGATCGACAACGTGGCGATCATCATCGACGACAGGAGCCCGCCGGGTCCGCTCTACGGCCTGTACGAGGGAGTCCCCCTGACCAGTCGCGGCAACTACTCGGGTGCCCGCCCCGACCGGATCACGCTCTTCCTCGCCACCATCTGTCAGTCCGCGCCCACGCGTGAAGATCTCGTCCACCGCGTCCGCGTCACCCTGCTCCACGAGGTCGGGCACCACTTCGGCATCGGCGAGCAGCGACTGCGGGAGCTGGGCTGGGCCTGATCCGGGGCCGCCCCACCGGCCGACGGTCCTGCCCCGGGAGCCGGACGGCTGCGGCGCGGACCCGGCTGTGCCGCGACCCGGGAGTCCCGACCGTCTCCTCAAGGTGCGTTTCGCGAACGCCGATCGGAAGACATGGCGGCCCGGACAGGTGAGGACGCGGCGGGACATCTCGTGTTCCGGTCGCGAGCGGTGCGGATCGCGGGAACCGTGGACCTCGCCCTCGGGATCGTCGTCGTCCTCGCGGGTGTGGCACTCGGCGTGTCGGGCGGCACGCACGACGCGGTTCCCCTGGGTGTGGTGATCTGCATCCTCGGAGCTGCCCTCCTCGTCTCGGGCCTCAGCCGCGCAACCGCCCGCATGGAGATCACCGAGACCCATCTCCTGTGGAGGTGGTCGTTCTCCATGCAGAAGCTGGCCCTGGAGGACCTCGACGATGCCGCGCTTGTCGAGAAGGGCTCGCCCGCCTCGGGTGCAGCCTGGGCCGGCTTCCTCGGCGGTGGATTCGCGGCGGTGATCGCATGGTGGCTCTTCGACGTCGTATCGGCGTTCTTCAGGAGCGAGCCGAGCCTCGGCTCGGTCGAACTCATCGTCGTCAAGCACTATGGCGGTCCGGTCCCGGTCAAGCCGATCGGAGCCTGGTCGACCCGCGCCTCGCATTCGGAGGCCAATCAGGCGTTGGGCAGTCTGAAGGCCGCCATCTCGTCGTCGTCGCTACGGGCACCGGTGACGCCGGACATCCTCCGCACCGATGCGTGGGATCGGCCCGGAGGGCAGTGAGCCCCGGCGAGCCGGGCCCATGCGGTCCGGGACGACCACGACGTCGCAGTGCGTCGGGGGTCACGGAGTTCGCATGTGCGTTCCGGAAAGGACCCGCCACCACCTGGTAGTTCGACGACCGAACTTTCTCCCCTACACTGGCCCGGTGGCTCCTTCCCCAACCAGTCCGGTTCCGGGGGGCGACGGCTCCCCCCTCGACGCCGTACGGGCGTTGGCCCGCCTCGCCCGGATCCTCGAACGGTCATCCACCCATCTGAGCCTCGCCCAGTACCGGGTCCTGAGCGCCGTCTCCTCCGGTGACGAACGGGCGACCCGCGTGGCACAGCGCCTGGAGATCGGCAAACCGACCGTCAGTGCCGCGGTCGAGGCCCTGTGCCGGAGCGGCTATCTCGACCGCTCGGTGGAGCCCGGGGACCAGCGGGCCATGTCGCTCCGCGTGACCGACTCCGGTCGGTCCGTCCTCGACGAGGCCGAGGCGGAGATGGTCCGCCGGATCGAGGACCTGTGTGCCCGGACGCCGGACGGTGCCCAGGTCCAGCAGTCGCTGGCGTGGATCGGACTCGCCCTCGACCAGATGGCCGCCGAGCGCCGCGCCGCCCGGGAGGCGGCCCGTTGACGGGACCCCGATGACCACTGGCCCACCGGATCAGGTCGCCGGCCCACCGGACCAGGTCGCAGGGTCGCCCGATGCGGCGTCGCCGGCTCCGCCCGGATGGGTGCGACGTCTGTGGGGCGTCATGCGCCTCCACCGCCGCGACGTGGTGCTCGCCTTCACGGCCGCCGGCCTGGGCAGCGTCACCCAGGCACTGATCCCTCTCATCGCCCGGCAGATCGTCGACGGGGTGATCCTCACCCACTCCTCCGCCCTCTGGCCCTGGATCACCCTCCTGGTCACGCTCTCGGCAGCCGGGTTCGGCTTCGCCTACATCCGCCGCTACCGCGGCGGTCGCATGGCCCTCGGCGTCCAGTACGACCTGCGCAACGCCATGCACGACCACCTCCAGGCGATGGATTTCGACAATCTGAGCCGGATGCCGACCGGTCAACTGGTCGCCCGGGCCAACTCCGATTCGACCCTCGTCCAGGGACTGCTCAACTTCTTCCCGATGATGAGCAGCAACGTGCTCCTGCTGCTGTTCTCGCTGGCCTTCATGATCTATCTGTCCCCGTTGCTCTCGGTGGTCAGCCTCGTCATCGTGCCCAGCCTCCTGGTCGTCTCCTACCGGATGCGCCGCCAGGTCTTCCCGGCCACCTGGGACGGCCAGCAGCGGGAAGGCGACGTCATCCAGATCGTCGACGAGGACGTCAACGGTGTCCGGGTGGTCAAGGCCTTCGGACAGGAGGAGCGCGAGCTGCGACGGGTGGCCGACACGTCACAGGCCGTCTACGGGTCCCAGATGCGGGCGACCCGGCTCCAGTCGCGCTACCAGCCGGTGCTCGAGGCCATCCCGACGCTCGGCCAGGTGGTCATCCTGGCCCTCGGTGGATGGATGGCCTTCCACCACGAGATCACCCTCGGTACGTTCCTGGCCTTCTCGACGTACATCGCCATGCTCATGGCTCCGGCCCGCCAGCTGGCCGGCCTGCTGACCATCGCCCAGCAGGCCCGGGCCGGCGTGGAGCGGATCTTCCAGCTGCTCGACCAGCGACCGGCCATCGTCGATCCCGACGAGGCGGTCGACCTGGCCACGATGCAGGGCTCGATCACCTTCCGCAACGTCCACTTCAACCACGCCGAGGGCAGGCCGGTCCTGCAGGGGATCGACCTCCACATCGAGCCGGGTGAGCGGGTGGCCATCGTCGGTCCGAGCGGGAGCGGCAAGTCGACGCTCGCCATGCTGATCCCGCGCTTCTACGACCCCGACGAAGGTGCGGTGCTGGTCGACGGCCACGACGTCCGCCGGGTCACGCTCCGATCGCTCCGCCGTCAGGTCGGCGTGGTCTTCGAGGAGAGCTTCCTCTTCTCCGACTCGGTGCGGGCCAACATCGCCTTCGGCCGGCCCGAGGCCAGCGAGGAGGAGATCGTGGCCGCCGCCCGGGCGGCTCAGGCCCACGAGTTCATCCTGGACCTGCCCCGGGGCTACGACACGGTGGTCGGTGAGCGCGGCCTCACCCTCTCGGGCGGTCAGCGCCAGCGCATCGCCCTGGCCCGGGCGATTCTCTACGACCCCCGCATCCTGATCCTCGACGACGCCACCAGCGCCATCGACGCCACCGTGGAGAGCGCCATCCACCACGCCCTCACCGGCATCCTGAAGGACCGGACGACACTGCTCATCGCCCATCGGCGCTCGACCCTGCACCTCGCCGACCGGATCCTGGTCCTGGACGGCGGGCGCATCGTCGATCAGGGTACCCACGACGAACTGCTCGATCGGAGCCCGCTCTACCGGATGCTCCTGAGTGGCCTCGACGAGGAGCGGGCCGAGGAGATCGGTGACCGCATCGAGGCCCTGGCCGCCATCGCGACGCCGACCGAGGGGTCGACGACGGCTTCGGCGTGGACCGGGGCCGGCGGGGCGGGATCCCCCGCTTCCGCACCGAGGACCTTCGGGGCCCCGAGCATCGGTCCCGGACTGGGTGGGGGCCGGGGCGGCGGCGGAGGGGGAGGCGGTGGCTGGCGGTTGAACCTGGCGCCGACACCCGAACTGTTGGCCCGGGTGGCCGCGCTGCGGCCGGTCCGCGACGTGGCCGCCGTCGACCTCGAGCGCGAGTCACTTCCCGACCCCGGCTTCAACCTGTCCCGGTTGCTCAACCAGTTCCGACGGCCCCTTCTCCTCGGACTGTTGCTGGTCGTGATCGACGCCCTGGCCACCCTGGCCGGGCCCATCCTGGTCAAGACGGGCATCGACGGTGGCGTCTCGGGTGGCTCCGAGGCCGTGCTGTTCGCCGCGGCGGGCGTCTTCCTGGTGATCACGCTCGTGGACATGTTCGACGAGATCGGCGAGACCTTCGTCACCGGTCGGGCGGCGGAGCGCATCATGCTGTCGCTCCGCATCCGCATCTGGGCCCAGCTCCAGCGGCTGTCGCTCGACTACTACGAGCGGGAGATGGCCGGGCGGATCATGACCCGGATGACGACCGACGTCGACCAATTCGAATCGCTGATCGAGAACGGGGTGCTGTCGGCCCTGGTGGCCATCGTCACCTTCGTCGGCGTGGCCGTGGCACTGGTCGTCATCAACCCGGAGCTCGGTGCGTGCACCCTCTCGGTGGTCGTGCCCATGGCCCTGGCTACCGTGGTCTTCCGCCGGAGGTCCTCCGTGCTCTACGACCTCTCCCGGGAGCGGATCGCCATCGTCAACGCCGACTTCCAGGAGAGCCTCTCCGGGGTCCGGGAGTCCCAGGCCTACGTGCACGAGGGGGCGAGCACCGCCCACTTCCACGAGCTCGGTCGCAACTACCTGGAGTCCCGGGTCGGGGCCCAGCGACTGGTGGCCGTCTACTTCCCCTTCATCCAGTTCCTCTCGGGGATCGCGGACGCCATCGTGCTCGGCGTCGGCGCGGGGCTGATCGCCTCGGGCCACCTGACCACGGGTGCCCTGATCGCCTTCATCCTGTACATCGACATGCTGTTCTCGCCCATCCAGCAGCTCTCCCAGGTGTTCGACGCGTGGCAGCAGACCCGGATCTCGGTCGGCCGCATCTCCGAGTTGATGGAGCTCGAGACGCTCACCCCGGAGGCCCCCGAACCGGTCGAGCCCGGTCGACTGCGCGGCGAGCTGGTGCTCCACGACGTCCGGTTCTCCTATCCGACGATCCAGGCCGGGACCGCCCAGAACCGGGGGAACCCGGCCGAGCGCCGGGGGCCGCGTGATCCCCGGTTGCTCGACTCGCCCGACACCGGATACCAGAAGCCGCCGGAAGCCCTCCGGGGTGTCGACCTGCGGATCGCCCCCGGGGAGACGGTGGCCCTGGTGGGCGAGACCGGGGCCGGCAAGTCCACGGTGATGAAGCTGCTCGCCCGCTTCTACGACCCCGACCAGGGCGCCGTCGTGGTCGACGGCCACGACCTCCGCTCGCTTCCGCTGCAGTCCTTCCGGCACCAGCTCGGCTACGTACCTCAGGAGGCGTTCCTCTTCTCGGGCACCATCCGCGACAACATCGCCTACGGTCGGCCCGACGCCGGCGATGCCCGGGTCGAGGCGGCGGCGCGGTCCGTCGGTGCCCACGAGTTCATCTCCCGGCTACCCGGCGGCTACCTCCACGAGCTTTCCGAGCGGGGTCGGTCGCTCTCGTCGGGACAGCGCCAGCTCATCGCCCTGGCCCGGGCCGAGATCGTGGATCCGGCCATCCTGCTGCTCGACGAGGCCACGTCCAACCTGGACCTCGTGACCGAGGGCAAGGTGGCCACCGCGCTGCAGCGCGTGGCCCAGGGTCGGACCACCGTGGTGATCGCCCACCGCCTCCAGACCGCACGCTCGGCCGACCGCATCGTCGTGATGCACGCCGGACAGGTGGCCGAGGTCGGAAGCCACGACGAACTGCTGCAGCAGGGGGGGCGCTACGCGGCGATGTGGAACGCCTTCGAGCTGGTGGGCCACGGCTCGACCCCCGCCGTGTGACGCAGGCCGACCGACGTTCGTCGGCCGTCACCGATACCGCCCACCCCCGCAGTACCGATCCGGACGGTGTCGCCCTGGTGCGACCCCGCCCCCGTCCGGAAGGTGCGCCACCCGGATCCCGGGAGCCACCTCGCACAGCACCGGCGCGACCGCTCGGGGGCCTCGTCAGGTGAGGGGTCGGGGCATCGGGGGCCCGCCCACGGACGTGGGTCCGACAGGGCCCGGGTCACCGGTCGTCCTGCCCCAGATGTTCAGGCCGGGCGGCAGGAGCGAACTGTGGCGCCAGACCACGAACGCAGCGACCACCGCCAGGTAGACCGACTCGATCAGGATCCGGATCGCCCATCCCTGTCCGCCGAAAGATCCGAACGTCGCCGGCGACGCGATGGCAAACACCAGGTAGATCGAGAGGATCGAGGTGGCGAGGATCACCAGGACGGAGACGAACGCGACGACGGAGACGTAGCTCTGCCCGACACGCTGCGACGGGCTCGAACCCGATCCGTGGGCCCGAGCCAGGACGAGACCCCGCCGGAGGTGGACGGAGAGCAGAACCGCGCTGACCACGGTGATGAGCACGCTGGCGAGCAGGAGGCGGGTCGAGCGCGTTGCCGGCCGCAGGCGAGTGGTGCGCGGTGAGTCCCAGGACGACGGCCACGAAGAGGGCCGAGCCGGTGAGCGCGGTCGTGATCGTCACGAAGGAGACGACGAAGAAGTAGACCGACTGGGGGCGGCGGCCCGTGGGATCCGGATCGGCGCGGTTGGCGACGACGGCGATGATGATGACACCCACGATCGCCACCATGACCATGACCGCGAGGATCTCCACGAGTGCGCTGGCGAGCGAGGACAGTCCGAGTGCCGGGTCGGCAAACCCCGAGCTGCCGCTCCCCACGCTGGGGGGCGGTGAGAACGAGCCTCCGGTCGACAATCCCGATGACACGCCGCTTGACGCGAACCCGGGAATGGTCGACGTAGCTGTTGCCAGAATGCTGCTCACTTCAGACCACCTTCGCATTGAATGGCTATTGACCGGGCGACTCTAACCGAGCAGCTCCCGTGACCACCGCTATGGTCGAACGATGGAGGTGGCGGACGGAGTGTCGACGAAGTCGACTGCTCTGCAGACCGGATCGCAGATTCCGACCACCACATCGGCATGCAGGTCGCCGTGACGCGTTCTTCCGGAAGCGGAAGCTGTCGTCCCACTGCAAATACGGATCGGAAATCAAGACACGGCAACCAAATGCCCGAGATTCCTTGTCGGCCACATGTCACCTATTCGTGAGCCACACAGAGTGACCGCCCGGAAGAGCAATGGCCCACAACGAGCACGTTGGGTGACCACGGAGGCACTCCACGGACCCTGGAGATATGGTCGGACGATGGTGAGAACCTGGAGGATGATCCGGTGGAGGCGGGAGGCCATCCCCATGATCATCGCCCTGCACCGGGCCCAGGGAGATCTCATCGCCGATGTCGGTGAACCGGCCCTTGTCGTGCTGGCAGCCTGCGACCAGATCGATGCTGCGTTGGCGCGGCTCGAGCGCTTCCTGCGGGACAATCCCAGTCCGGATCCCGACGTGTCCCGTTCGATGGAGGCGTTGATCGGGGCCTGTGCCGGCCTGTGGGCGATGATGACCGAGGTCGCGAGGCGGGCGCCCGAAGGGATCGATGCGGGCGTCGACCAGCTGCCGGAGTCGTTCGCCACCTACATGTCACGCCGGGTGGACTCCCTGGAGCGGGCATGGTCCCATGCCCGGCGCCTCAGTCTGGCCTAGCGCCCCGGCCGATCGATGCGGCGGCCCTACGTCGTGACCGGCGGAGCCGACGTCGCGGGCACAGGTCACCGGTCCCGGTCGACGTGATCTGATCTCGGCGATCGCAGTGTTCGTCGGAAGTGATCCCCCGCTCATACATGGGATTCCGCCGCTCCACCGGTGCCGACCAGCGGTCCACCATGACAGCCCTTTGCGTGCGACCGCCGACGGCACCTTCCTCCGATCGGAGGGAGTGACTCCACATTCCACTCGTGATAAGAGACGCGCCCTTCGCCCTCAACCGTGGCCTGGATGGCACCAATACCCGACGCACCCCATTCATCGACTGCGTGGGCCGGGTCACCGCCTTCCGGCCACCATCCCGGGTGTTTCTCATTCGACCGCCAGCGCGCCGAGGACCGCAGATCCGTGAGCCGCGCCACGGAGTGACGGGTCCACGCCGGCGTCGGGTCCTACCGATCCACCCCGCCCGCTGGGAAGCGTCCGATCAGCCGAACCCGAGATGCTCGACCAGGCTCACGGTCGAGCCGGTGCCCACGAAGGTGCCGTAACCGGTCAGGGTCGCGAGGCCCGGGACCGGGCTTCCTGGTGGCAGAGGGACACCCGAGGAGGTGATCAGGAAGGTGCCGCTGATGACACCGGACGGCGAGACCGTCCCGTATGCCCGCAGGGTCACCATGCCGGTCTGTCCGTCGAAACTGCAGGCCGGGCAGTCGTCGTAGGCGAGGAACGACACCGACCCGTTCGTCGGGTAGGCGGTCGCCAGGAAGGCCTCGCCGGGTGATTGACCGGGGGGGCCTCCGCTGTAGGTCGCGGAACCGGTGATACCGGACCCGGTGAGCGTGATGTCGTTCAGTTCGCCGATGATCGAATCGCCGGCCTCGGTGGTGACCGGGTAGGTCAGCGAACTCGCCGGCGGCCCGAGCGTCGCCACGGTGGTGGACGTGTGCGTGCCCGAGTAGGTTCCGAGGCTCCGGGTACTGACCACGAAGTGTTCGTTGATGCCCACGTCCGGTTCGAGCCCGTTGTTCTCGATCGCCTCCTGCGCCGGGTTCTGGAGGACGACGTCGAACCCGCACTGGCCGACGCCGGTGCCGCTGACGAGGTCGGGCGCCGCCCCGTCGCCGAACTGCGGTGCGGGCTGATTCTGGATGCAGGTGAGACTGCCGGTGATGAGGTTGTTCCCGATCTCCATCGCGTCAGGATCGCCCATCGCGTTGGCGACGAAGGTCGCGCTTCCCCCGATCACGTTCCGGATCGAGCCGAGCCAACACGACGTCAGGCCGGAGATGGTGTAGTTCCCACCGACGGAGCTGTCCTCGACGTCGGTGTACACGGGCGTGAAGGCGAGATTCGGGTCCTCCGACCACGGACGCAGGTTGGTGATCGGATTCGCCGGGGGCGGAGGCTGGGCGTTGCAGGTCTCGGCCGCCGGACCACCACCCCCGCCGATGACGGACAGGCTCCCACCGATGGTCGTCGAGTGGATGACGACGGCCTGAGCGCCGGATGCCTCGATGCTCCCGGCGACCCTGTCGAAGGAGATGCCGGGGTCAGGAGCCGCGCAGGAGATGTTGGGTGAACAGCCGAGAAGAAGGACGGCCCCCTTGCCCACGATGACGTTGCCACCGATCGAGACGGTCGCGGGCACGACCGGTGGCCCCGTCGTCGGGTCGCCGGGGGTGACCGCGTCGAGCAGGGCGCCCGGTGCGACCGTGACGTTCCCCTGGACGGTGATGTTGCCGGCCGGCATGTAGCAGATGCCGGTGACCAGGATCGATCCGTAGGTGCCGGGGGGAATGCTCCCGGCCGGACACGTGTAGTTGAAGAAGAGGCCGGCCGGTGCCCCTCCTGTCGGGAGTGACCTCGGACCGAAGGTGCCGAACGTCGAACCAAAGGATCCGACCGGCGCGGCACCGGCCGCACTCGGTAAGACCAGAGCGAGGGCCGCGCCCATGACGAGCAGCGACAGGGGTCCAAGGATCGTCCGTGCCAAGCGAGTCCTCATTGGTTCCGCCCTTCGTTCGTGTGTGCCGTGCGGTTCGTGTGTGCCGTGCGCCATCGGACCGCCAACTCCGCCGAGGCCCCGGCCCGAAGACGCCGGCCACCCCGTCTGTCGTTGTACACCTCGGGTCCGGGACGGTCAACGGGCCCGTGGCCGGCTCGGTGCTCCACGGCGCGCCGTCGTGGTGCCGGACCTGCTCGGATGTTCCATCTGCACAAAGTGATCGGACTACTGCACAGCGAGCACCCGCGCGGCGTCGGTCATGAGCCGCCGCGCACCCCGGGTCGGGCGCCGCGTGCTGCATCCCGTGAATTCCGAAATCACGAACATCGGGTGATGCGACATCACCCGTTCGGCCGGGAGGGTGGGGTCGATGAACGATCGGCGACGCGGGTCGGCGCCTGGCGGGTCGGTGCCTGGCGGTGGTCACGACAGCTCCCGTGGGATCCCATTCCGGATCGTCGAGGGAGTTCCGTCACCCGGCGCCGAACCTGATCGATGATCGGTTTCGCCGCCACCACCGTCACCTTCCCGACGTCGGCGTTCGCTCCTCTTGCCGTCGGGTTCTTCGGACTGGGCACCGGCTACCTGATCTACGGGCCCCAGGAGGCGCTCGCCATGCCGGCCCGCAACCGTCAGGTGGACCTGTCCACCGGGATCTGGGGTATCTGGATGCCCGGCTTCATGCAGCTGTTCGCCGGGGCGTACTTGTGGGCCGGGCTGGCCTGGTTCCATTCCCTCACATCACCGCCGTTGTACATGGCTGCACTGGCGTTCACCGCGTACGGCGTTCACTGGTTCGCCCTCGGCCTCACCAGGGCCCTCGGCGGCGACCCCCGGCCCAACGAGTTCATGGCGGTGACCTTCGCCCTGATCTCGGTCCTGGGGATGATCGTCTTCTTCCATGCCGGCGACTGGCCGGTCGGACTCGTGTTCACCGGCCTGGTCCTGGTCTACCTGTGCGAGCTCTGCGCCAACGCCTTCACCCCGACCGGTACCGGTTCCCGGATCCAGGCCCTGAACACCTTCGGCCTGCAGGCACTCGGGTACTCGCGGTTGCTCACCGGCGCCTGGCTCATGTACATGACCTTCTCGGTCACGCTGGACGCGACCAGCGGCTTCCACCTTCCCACCTGACGACCCACACCCGCACCGTGCCGTTCGTGCGCACCGTGCCGTTCGAGCGCACCGTGCCTCGGGGCTGCTAGACCCTCGGGCGTGCCCGGCCATCCGCCATCCGACGAGGGCGTCAACATCGGCATGCCGGTCAAGTGCGTCTATCGGGGCGGCCATGCCGCACTGGGAACGCACGGCAGGCACTTCCGGATCGAGGAGGGCAAAGTGGGCTATGGGGAGTTCGCGCTCACCCACGCCATACCGCTCAGCACCGTTACCAGCGTCGAGGTGACCGAGTGCCAGTTCGGGGGTTCGCAATCGGAGACCATCGTCGGTCTGGGGATCGCCGGGGGTGTCCGAGGACGGCCGGTGACGAAGCCGAAGCAGGTGACGCTGATCACCGTCAGGACGAGGGACGGCCAGGAGCCGGTGTGGGAGGTGGAACACAAGGGCGCGGAGTGGGTCCGAGAGCGGCTGACGCCGGCGCTTCGACGGGCCCGCATTCCCTACTATGCCGACCTGCCGCCGGCCGACCGGAAGGAGTAGCCCTCCCCGTCAGGCCGCCGGCTCGGAGTCGGCGGCCGCGGCGGCCATGGCCGCCCGGATGCGGAAGGCTCCCGGGGCGAGCTCACCGGCGGCGCGCGCCGCCTCGAGCACCTGTGACCACCACGCCAGGTCGTCGAGCATGACGTCCAGGCTCACGTTGGCCGCGGGGTCGTTCGGCTCGCCGTGCTCATCGAACGCGGTAGCCACGAACGGGACGACGACGGTGTTGCGCAGCGGTACGGCCTCGGCCTCGATGGCCACGTGGGCCAGATGCTCGATGGCCCGGATCCCGCCGCCGATGCCGGCGCTGTAGCCGACCGCGGCGATCGGCTTGTTGCGGAGCCCGAACGAGACGAAGACACTGTCGATGGCGTTCTTCAGGACCCCGGGAAGGCTGTGCTGGTACTCGGGGGTGACGACGATGAAGGCGTCGGCCTCCTTGATCTTGGTGTTCCACGCCTTCACGATGGGCTCGGAGTAGGTCGGGTCACTGAAGTCACCGATCGTGCCCATGTGCTCGGCGAAGAACGGCAGGGGCCAGTCCCGGAGATCGATCACCTCGACGTCGAACCTTCCGTGGGCGGAAGCCCTGGAGGCGACCCAGGGGACGACGACGTCGGCGGATCGGGTCGGCCGCGTGCTTCCTACGATGATCTGCAGTTTGGACATGTGACCCTCCTGGGACGACTCGGCGCCGTGTCGGAAGTGTAGCAGCAATCGTTTGTGGTACACCAATGATATAGCATTGGTGTACCTTTGGTGTATGGCCAGGATGTCCTCGGACGTGGACTGTCAGTCGCTACCGCTGCTGGACCACCTTGCTCGCGTCGGCCGTCGGGCCGCCGAGGCTTCCACTCCCGGAGGCCTCCGGCCCCGACATCTCCATGCACTCAACATCCTGAGCGAACGGGGACCTCTGAGCCAGCAGAGCCTCGGCGAGGTGCTGAGCCTCGATCCGAGCAACGTCGTGGGTCTGTTGAACGAACTCGAGGAGCGCGGACTGATCACCCGCCGGCGCGATCCCACCGACCGGCGGCGCCACATCGTCGACCTCTCGCCGACAGGCGAAGCGGCGATCGCCGACGCCTACATCCGGCTCCGCCTGGTGGAGGACGACCTCCTTGCCGCCCTCAGCCCCGAGGAGCGCGCCACCCTGTTCCACCTGCTCGTCCGGGCCGCGGGTACCGAGTCACCGCCCTGCAGCCCCCCTGACGAGGAGGCACCCGGCCCCACCTGACGGACACCAACGGAACCGAGGAGCTGGCTCTACGAGGTCTGACCCCGATACCCGGGTGGTGCCGTAGGGCCTACTGCGATCTCTTGATCTCCTGGACGTACCGGTCCACACGCTGGCGGGAGAAGCCCCACACAGTGGCGATCTCCCACATGGGCATCCCGTGCTCCATGAGCGCGGCGATGATCCGCAGTCGATACGCGTGCCTCGTCGATGCGACGAAGTCGAAGGCATCCTGCGTGACCTGGCGCTGTTCCCCGGACGGCGACGTGAGGAAGACCTCCGCAATGCCCTCGCCGGCCAGGTGTCGCTCGATCGATCGATCGAGTATCTCCTCGTTCACCCTGAGGGCTTCACGAGCGGCGCGGTTGGCCTCGATCAGATCTCTCATCGCCTGGATGGTCTCGCGATCCGGTGCGTCCACGACGCAAGTGTAGGGATTCCCGCCTGGATCCGAAGGGTCCGGTGGATCCAGGGCGACGGACCATTTCGTAGTTCGGACTGCGAGTCTCAGCCGGTCGACGGATTCTCCCTCGATCCCGATCGACGTGGCTCGTCCCCGGCCTCAGTCGTCCTCGCGCCCTTCACCAGTCGTTCGGCCCATTGACGGGTCGTCCCGAATGCTGCCGCAACAGATTTGACGCTCTGTCCTTCGTCCAGAAGCGCCAGTGCGGCCGATTCGCGGGTCTTCCGACGGCACGTCTCGTAATTGTCCAGCAGGGCACTGATCCGTCTGCTCCAACCGGCTGAGTCACGTCGGGCAAACGAGTCGGTGAGCGTCATGCCGCCCTCCAGATCTTCGAGTGCCGCGGCGTTCATGTCGTTGAAGGCCGTCAGGCCCTCGATCAGCTGCTCGCCCGCATCGACGTAGTCGCGCACGTCTTGAAGGAACTTGTCCCTAGCCACCGCCATGGACAGACAGTAGTTGCCACGTGGCCATGGCAAGGGGACTTGCGCGCCTGACGGCCAGCGGCCGCGAACCCTTGCTTCGCATGGTCCCCGGCAGCTGGTTCGGGTCTCCCGCCGGGCCTGGAACGCAGCCCGAACGGCGTGATCCTGGAAAGGTTAAGAGCGCCGGGGGCGGCACGTCCAGGTCGTGGACACGGATCGCAAGAGCCAAGAACAAAACGAAGACCCAGTACACGGCGACAACGACGTGGTCGGTCGTGTTGTCGGTCGCGATCGTCCAGAGCTACAGGCCGAAACCTCGTAGCAGGTGTCGGGTCATGCCGTTGGTCGTCCGGTAGACCTTCCTCCGCACCACCCTCTTGCTGTAAGCGTCCGGGCCCTTCGAGGCGGCCTGGACGTTGCCGAGGTCTCGGGCTGCCCTGTACAACTGGCTCCTCAGCGAGCTTCGTCGTGCCATGCCGCGACTCTTGTCCACTCCGATCGATCGCGGAAATAGCATGCTCCACCGGTCCGAAGTGGCGCTGGATGAGGTCCCGGGCGGCTTCAGCCTCGGGATCGGCGACGGTGGTCTTCCGCCACCGCTTCTTGCACCGGCCCTCGAGACCGGCCACCCGCATCAGCCTGGTCACCCGCCGCTTGCCGCAGGCCACCCGACGCTGGCGGAGCGCCTGGTGGACCCGGGAGGCGCCATAGGTGCCCTTGGACTCCTCGTGGATGGCCACGATCCGTTCGGTCAGCTCGGCGTCTGCGACCTGGCGGTCCGAGGGGACGCCGTTCTTGCGTTCGTAGTAGGCGGAACGGGAGACCTCGAACAGACCACAGGTCCTGGTGACGCCGTGGCCTGCGATCTTCTCCGCCGCGATGAAGGGGTCCAGCTTCATCGGGTCTCCTTGGCGAAGAAAACCGTCGCACGCTTGAGGATCTCCACGTCCTCCCGGAGGGAGCGGTTCTCCCGGCGCAGGCGGGTGAGCTCCTCCTTCTCTTCCGTGGTCAATCCGGGGCGCTGCCCGGCATCGGTCTCGGCCTGGTGCACCCAGGCCCGCACGGCGGTCTCCGTCAGGTCGAAGTCCCGGGCTACCTGGCCGATGCTGGGATCGCCGCGCTGGCAGCACTCGACGATCTCGGCCTTGAATTCCGGGGTGAAGGACCGACGAGGACGGGGTGTCTTCCGTTCCATGGTCTCCATTTTGGACATCCTTTCCGGGGCTCTGCCCCTGATGGTGGATGTCCGTCAGACCGGTGCAAGCCCAGACCCGAACTGGGTCGAACTCGATCGGAGTGGGCAATGGCTGGGTCTCAGAAGGCGTACGACCGGTTCACGGCTGCGGTCGACGGGCCGATGATGGTGATCACGATCCTGTGGCTTCCCGTGCTCATCGTGCCGCTGTTGTTCCCCGTTCATGGAGACGTCGCCCGGACGATGGAGGTGATCGACTACACGGTGTGGGCATTCTTCGCCGTTGAGTACCTGGTGAAGCTCGCCCTGGCACCCAGCAGGCGCCGCTACTTCCGGAGCCACCTGCTCGATCTTGTCATCGTGGCCGTCCCGTTCTTCCGCCTTGCGCGGCTGGGACGGCTGATCAATCTCTCCCGCCTCGGGCGAATCGGCGTCGTCGCGGCCGACGTGCTCGAGCGGGCGAAGAAGCTGATGACGCACAAGGGAGTGCACTTCGTGCTGCTCGCCGTAGCGGTGATCGTCTTCGCTTGCGCTGGACTCGTGACGATCGCCGAGCGCTCGGCCAGGGGTGCCAACATCCACGACTTCGGGCAAGGACTTTGGTGGTCGATCGTCACGGTGACGACAGTCGGGTACGGGGACCGCTATCCGGTGACGCCGTTCGGCCAAGGAGTCGCCGTCATCCTGATGCTCGTCGGCATCGGTCTCATCGGAGTGCTGACGGCCACCGTGGCGAGCTTCTTCGTGGATCAGAAGACCGATCGGCTGGAGGAGCGGCTGGAGCGCATGGAACAGCTCATGCTGGAGATCCGCGGTTCGGTGGCTGATCCTGCCGGTGTGTCCACGAACGGAACGGCTTCAGAAGATCACAGGGGGGTGCAACTCTGGGCGACGGCTGGAGCCGGTGCCGGGGGGGCCGTGGTCGGCGGCGGTGGCGGGCTCGTCGTCGTGGTAGTGGGTGGGACTGTGGTCGTCGGCGGAACAGTGGTGGGAGGAGTTGTGGTGGTCGGGGGGGCCGTAATTGTCGGTCGCGCCTTTGAAGTGGTTGCGGTCGAAGACCTGGTGGTTGTGGTCGTAGCCGAAGTCGTGCTGGACGAACAGGCTGCCGCACCGATTGCCAAGATTGCGACCGCCGCTATCGCTATTCGCCTCATCGTTCCGCCTTCGCTCGCCGTATCACCTGGTGGCACAATCTTCTCCAGTCGGCTGGCGAAAGCAAACGGATTGCCGAGAGCGCACAGTCCCGACGGCCCCGACACGCAGTCCCCATAGTCCCCTCCATGTGTTGTTGTCGTCGAAATAGGATCACCTGCACTGTCACCCGGTCAGGGTGGAATTTGAACGGAGTGGTCAATGGCTAGGTCTCAGACGGCATATGACCGATTCGCAGCGGCGGTCGACGGTCCAATGATGGTGATCACGATCCTGTGGCTTCCAGTGCTCATCGTGCCGCTCTTGTGGCCGGTGCATGGGACCGTCGCCCGCACCTTCGAGGTCATCGACTACACCGTCTGGGCCTTGTTTGCCGTCGAGTACCTCGCCAAGTTTGCTCTTGCTCCAAAGAGGAGTACCTACTTCCGAACTCATCTCCTCGATCTAGTGATCGTCGCCGTCCCGTTCTTCCGCCCCGCACGACTAGGTCGGCTGGTCAACCTCGGTCGGCTTGGACGCATCGGTGTCGTCGCAGCTGACGTGCTCGCACGGGCGAAGAAGTTGATGACCCATAAGGGAGTCCACTTCGTGATGCTTGCAGTGGCGGTGATTGTGTTCGCATGTGCCGGTCTCGTCACGATCGCCGAGCGCTCTGCCAAGGGCGCGAACATCCACGACTTCGGGCAAGGACTGTGGTGGGCAATCGTGACGGTCACGACGGTCGGCTACGGAGACCGGTACCCGGTGACACCGTTTGGGGAGGGAGTCGCGGTCATTCTGATGCTGGTTGGTATCGGTCTCATCGGGGTGCTGACCGCCACCGTCGCCAGTTACTTCGTCGACCAGAAGACCGATCGATTGGAAGAACGGCTCGAACGCATGGAACAGCTTCTGTTGGAGTTGCGTCCGCAGAGCGCCAACGGTGGCCCTGGGTCGTCACTTGGATCATCAACAGAGATCGACGCCCTCAACAATTGAGACGGGTGACACCAGCCGTGGGATTTCGGGGCACGATGTCAATCGGCTTCCGGTTGAGAGATGCCACTAGAGTCCGACGCATATGGAGCCCCTCCATGCGGCGGATCCTCGGACATTCGGCCCGTACCGCGCCCTCAGTCGTGTCGGCACAGGTGGGATGGGCGTCGTCTACCTCGTGGAGGACGAGACGGGCGCCCATTTTGCCTTGAAGCTGCTTCGTCCCGAGCTGGCCGAAGATGCTGGACTTCGCTCCCGGTTTCGGCGGGAGGTCCAAGCAGCGCAACGAGTCGGTGGTATCTACAACGCACGATACCTAGACGCCGATATGGAGTCCGTTCATCCGTACCTTGTGACCGAGTACGTCGAAGGCGGCAGCCTCTTCGATTGCGTAGTTCGGCAGGGTCCCCTTGTCGGTGATCAACTGATCGGGCTTGCAGTCGGCCTGGCTGAAGCGATGGTTGCCATGGATGCAGCCGGAGTCATCCACCGTGATCTCAAGCCATCAAACGTGCTCATGGCTCCCAGCGGACCCAAGGTCGTCGACTTCGGGATCTCACTGGCCGCCGATGGCACGAACCTGACGCAGATAGGGGGTGTCATCGGCTCGCCGGGTTGGATGGCTCCAGAGCAGGCCCTCGGAAGGCCGACAACGCCGGCTGTAGACGTTTTCTCATGGGGCGCCACTGTCCGCGTTCGCCTCCACGGGCCGGTCACCGTTCGGCGATGGTCGACCAGAGGCTGTCCTCTTCCGGGTCGTCCACGAGGCCCCGGATCTGAATGGAGTGGACCCAAGACTCAGACCGCTTGTCGAACAAGCTCTAGCCAAGGAGCCTGCCGATCGACCGACCGCCGAAGTTTGCTCCTCGAGACCGTCAGGATTTCCGCGAGAGGTGCCGTACTTTCTGGTCGGCCAGAATCGATGGCGACCCAGTTTCTCGATCACACTTGGCATCAGGGTCCATCGCCACAAGTGGTCGAGGTTCCGCCCAGGAAGCGAATTCGAACAGGTTGGATCCTCGCTGCAGCACTGATTCTTCTTGCCGGGGCAGGGGGCATCGGTATCGGCTACCTAAGCCACTCCAATAGCAAGGCTGATTCCAGCCAATCCGATAGGCCGGGATCCCACGCTGCGAAAACGACAACGACAACGACCGCTCCCGCTGCCATCACATCAACTTCGGCGGTGCCGCCCACTACGACACCGTCGTCGGCACCATCAGACATCAATGGTGTCTTCAACTTTGATGCTGCTTCCCAAACGGTGAGCCAACTGGGATACACCGTCATCAGCCCGCCAGATGATCAAGAGACTGCCCCCGGAGCACTGAATGCGCTCATCGGGCAATGTGCCACGAGTGGGACTGGCTACTGCAAACGCCGTTCTCTTTGTCGGTAGCAAGTACATCGGTACCGATACCTCAGCAATCGACATTGCCGTGGAGTTGTCGTGGCAGACCGCCGACACGGTCGCGTTGAGCTACGCCCTGTATGCCCCAGATGACCCACATTGCTGTCCGACAGCCGGGTCTCGACTCGTTCGATTCCATTGGGACGGAAGTTCACTCACTCCCCTGGACCCACTTCCGCCGAATCCGAATAGTGAATCCGGACAGTGAGGCAGGCTGAGCCACTGAGACTCGCCTTGTCGAGATTGCAGAGCGAAGCACTCAGCTGAATCTCTTTGCCTGGACGAGTGGGACTAACTAACTTCCGCATCGTGCGTTGGTAACGGACTCGTCGGCCGCATGCAGAATTGCAGATTCGCCCGGCTGGATGAAGTAACCGACCGCCTGAGCCCAGTTTGCCAGGCTGAGTGGCTGGCCGGCGGCTTGTCCGGGTGCCACTGCAAAAGAGCCGGAGCCGCCCGTCTGGGTCACGACGAGTCCGCCCGAAGAAACGCTCACGGTCTCGGAAAACGATGTTCCAGTGTGGCCTCCGCTGTACTGTGCCGTGATGGTGCTGCAGGTCGCATCAACCGCGTCGGCATAGGCAAAGGGGGCAACTTCCCCCGGCCAGGTCGAGTCACCGGGAACCGTGGACATCAGTATCTGGCTATAACCCGTTTGGTCGGCACCAGCTCCGGGTGGCCACATACACGATTCGAACTCAGTGGTCACGGGGGATGCTCCTGCATAGATCGGATCCGTCGATTGGCTCGTGTATGGATTGGATTGAAGAAAGGCTGGCGTCGAAGCGGTGTAATCGTGAACGACAACGCTGGCGTAGGGCATGTTGTGTGCCTGCATGCATCCTCGGACTTCGTCAGCCGCCTGTGCGGCGCTCGATGTTGATGGGGTCGTCGACGGCAGTGCAGCCGCAGGGTAGGGCTGAGGGCTCTTTCGAGAGACGAGCACGAATGCAGTAACTCCCCCAGCGATGAGCGCAACGACGATCACTCCCGCCAAGACCAGAGGCACCGTGTGGGACGACTTCGTCGGCAGGACCGAAGGTGGAGTTTGAGGGGACGGCGGCGGATACCACCGTCCATCCGAAGCCTGCCACCAGCCTGGTCCCTGAGGTATTTCGCTCATCTACCGCCTCCACCGAGGGTCCGGATTGCTCTTGGCCACTTGCAGCCAAGACGTACGCTAACCAATCGCAGGTGGGCCCAGCATGGGTACGGCGCAGGATACGTGTGGACTCCGCTGGGCGTTGGCATACTTACGCCGCAGTACCCTGCAGGAGATGTCAGCTGAGGAGTTTCGATGAGTGGACCGGTCGGCGGCGGATGGTGGCAGGCTTCCGACGGTCGGTGGTACCAGTCGGCGGTCCCGCCAGGACCTGGATGGTGGATGGCGGGCGACGGGAACTGGTATCCACCTCAAATCGCTCCGACCGGCCACGCCCCTGCTCCGCCGTATGCGATGGTTCCCCAGCCATACAGTGCACCCGCGACCTACTCGCCGACGACGCCGTCGAACAGCGCAGCAAAGACAGGTGGAGTGGTTGGGATCGTCGGGGCCGCCCTTAGTCTCATTCCATTCCTTGGAATCATCATCGGTCTGATCATGGGAGTCATCGCGATCGTCTTCAGCTCGATCGGCCTTTCCCGATCATCGCAACTTCCTGACGGGAAGGGGATGGCTACGGCTGGACTTGTTCTCGGGATCCTCACCGTCATCTTCAAGCTGATCCCGGGAATCAACGTTCTCTGATCGGTCAAACCACGCCGCAGTTCGGACTGAGATCCTGGCCAGTGTGGCTCGGCTACCCCGAATGCGGAGAAAGACGGCCTGACGGCGGAGCCCGATTCATCCTGGGAATCGGTCATCGGCGAACGTCGCCCCGATTGCCTCCCGTCGCAGACGTCGACGGTGCACCTCGATCACCACCAGGACCACGATCACCGGCCAGCGATGAGGGACTTAGAGGTCGATTGTGTCGATCAGACCAAGTGCTCCGAACCTGAGGTAGGCAACTTGGTGGGTGACGTAGGCGCTCAGGGCAAACGAATCATCGCTAGCCCACTTATCGAACGCCGGACCAATTTGATCGATCATGTCGATAACCACCCGCTTTGCCTCTTTGAGCGACTCGTAACATGCGAGGCCTTGATCCTCGCTGAGTCCGTGCGAGGCGAATGCTCGACTCGTGCAACCCATTGCTTCGTCCCAGTTGTCGAACCCCAAGACACCCGACTGATGCTGAGACGCCAAGTCCAGCGCCAATCCTCTGCCCCACAACCTGACGTCGGTCGGTTGCTCTATATATTGCGCAACGGCTTGTTTGGCATCTTCGAGACCGAACGACGGCCCGAAAGGTAAGCCAACCTGTGTGCGATTTCCCCATTTCTTGAGAACTCTGAATGCCCCGACTTCGCCCGTTAGAAGCTCGCCGCCGGTTGCTTCCTCAGATCCGATTACGGTCGCCCACGGATCCTCGTCAGCCTTGCCACGTTCAGCAACGCCGGATTGAGTTGAAACATGCAAGAACGACAACCCCCGCCACGGTTCCGAGTCCACGCCCAGAACCGAGAACCCTCTTCTTTGGATGTGGTCTATGACCGTCGGTACCAGTTGGCTGTTCCTCGCTACCAACGGAAAATCTGCTTCCACAACCTTGACGACCATACGTGAGCTTCCTCCGGACAGCCCTTCTTGAATCTGCTGATCAATGGCCGTTAAGCCGCGATCGATCCCATCTGCTCCAGCCAAGCGAGAAAGCAATCCCATTTTTTTTCCCTCCGCCTTCGTTCATGAGTCTTGACCAAACTTCCAGGATGCCAAAGGCTGGACATGCGCTTTTCCAGCCTCCGCAAGGCTACGGGAGTTGATCTCGCTATGCAATTGTGGTGCAGGCAACTTCCGCCGTTGCTTAGGGGAACGGATCATCTGCAAACGTGGCCTCAAGCACTCCTCGGAATCGATTTCGGCGCCGCACTTCGATGACGGCCAGGAGCAGGATCAGCCACCAAAAGGCGAGGACGAGCGCCAGCCCCCATGCGACGATTGCCACCACCGGCACCTTCCAACGGCGCAGGGCCAGGAACACGGTGACGATCACGCCCATGGTTGTCCAGCGCTGATGCCGTCGGGCCGCCGCATAGCCGGCCTTCCATTCCTTCTGCTGGTAGCGGATCTCCTCGGCCTGGGCACGGGGTAGGTGGTCGGCAGCACTCATCGGGCACCCCCGGCTATTCCTTCGACGGTCACGCTGGCCCCGGCAAGCTGGGCCAAGGGGCCCCAGTGCCTCGGATGGGGCACCCTCCGCCCCGCCCTGACTTTTGATGCACTCGACGTGGACATGCCGGTGGCTCTGGAGATGGTGGTGAGGGATATGCCATGAAGGCCAGGGAGCACCGCCCGGGTGAACCATGCCGGATCATGCACCTCACCCCCGTGTTCGGCCTCCCATGCTGCCTGCGTGGCCCTTTGGGTGGTGTTTCCGACCTGACGGGCCACTTTGGCTTCCGGAGTGTGCGTGGGGCGTGTTCCCGTACGTACTTCTTGGTCAGATAGGGTGCGGGCCGAATGCGCCCCCAAGGTGCCCCCTACCTTCCTGCGCCGGGCGCCCAGGCATGAGGGGCAGTATGCACCCCGTCTGCGGGGCCGGTCCGGTTCGGGGGCCAAACCGGCCCCACACCCCTTGCATATGGGAAGCGGGAGGGCAGGTTCGTGTTCGGCCGAGGGCTTTTGGCGACTCTTCTTGCGTGGGGACATGCCTGCATGTGCAGGTCCGTGGGCAACGGGTGCACCGTCGGTCACTTGCACCCGCCGACGGGCTGCAGCCTTGTGCTTCTCCTTGGTGAGGGTGGAGGGAGTCCCCACGTCGTAGGGACTGGCCTCCGCCAGCATGCGCGCCACTTGTTCGGTGACGGGCGCGGAGTAGGTCAGCGTATCCGGGCATGCCCTCTGCCAATCGGTGCGTAAGGGGAGAAAGTACCCGGACCACACCGCGGGCATCCTCATGGAAGTCCCTCCACCGGAGAGGGTGCGCTCTGACCAGTCGGAGAACATGTAGGTCGGCGAGAGGGCGCACCGCCTCGATGAGGTCGAGGACGAAACTGGTCCGCCTCTTCAAGTCCGCATGGAGGATCCCCATGCCCGGGTCCATTCCCACGGCCAGCGTTGCAAGGTGTCCCTCCGCCTCCACCAGGCGATAGGAGAAGTTGAGGAGGGCATTGATCGGGTCGGTTGCATTGCGGGCCGTCCCGGGAGTCACCGCCGACCGGCGCCCCTCGAAGCGGTGCCAGTTCTCTGGCACTCTCGGGGTGTCGGATTTAACGAACCTGGCCTCCACTTGCCCCCAGGCGAACCAGTAGAGGTTGGCAGCAGAGGCCTCGAGTTGGCGCACCTCCTCCAGGCTGGGCGAATGTTCCACTGACCGAGCGAGCTGATCAATGGTTTCGGCGGCCTCAGGGGAAGTCAACTCCTGGCGGGTGACGGCAGCCTGACCAGTCAGCTTCAGCCCGATCAGGTACTTGGCGATGTCGAGTCCCGTTCTGGTTCCCATGGCCAGGGCCTGGGCCCGGCGGAGGCGGGCGTCATCGTTGGCCACCCGGGCGGTGGCCAAGGTGACATCACCAGTCGTCGGATCGAGCATGGCAAGACCGATGCCGAGCTGGTCCAGCCACCGGTAGGCCTCGACGGTGATGTGTCCGGTGGTGGCCATGACGACCAGACGGGAGAGCCCGTGCGTCGCCCGGTTGTAGGTCCGCTCTCTGCGCTGACGCCCGATTCCGTCGCTGACCACCAGCCGGCCTGAGCGAGTCGTGACCTTGATCCCGTAGCCGTCGACCACGCAGACAGCGGGATTCTCGGCGTCTCGGCTGAAGATCAGCGAGGTCGCTGATTCCTCGCGAGGCGAGGTGGGGGTAGCTTGCGGGACGTCCATGGAGTTCACCCTCCTCGGGCACGCCTCCAGGTCGGTTGCCGCCGGCCTGGAGGCCCTATCTGTTAGGCGGATACGGCGATTTGTGATCTCATCGGAGCGGTATGCCCGCCGCCGAAAGCGATCGAGCAATCGATGGTTGGCCGACATGAACGGGTCCCAGGGATCGTCCGTCGTCCTGGGCGAGGAACTGGAGGCCCAGGCCGATCAGGAGCTGCGAGCACGATCGGTTGATGAAGAACTCCCACGTGGGCTGCTCGAAGGCCTTGCCGTAGATGGGATCGAGGGACAACTGCGGCCACTGCTGGGCATAGTTCAAGATGATTGGAGCCAAGCGGGCCCGGGCTTCGAGGAACATTCCGTCATCGATCTCGCCGTAGCGTTCCATCGCGACCGCCATCGACCACATCCCGTCGACCACCTGATCGACACGCATCGTGGTGGGCCCCAACTGGCCCGGCGCCGGACCCTTGCCCATGAATTGCTGGACAAGTGCCGTGATCTGATCACGCGGAAAGACACCTTCATCCAGCGCCCCTGCTACCAGTTCTCGGAGTTCCGACTTCACGGACCGAGGAGCGCCGGTCGGGCAACATCGAACCGACCACTTGGCGAGCGATCTCGAGCGACCGGTCCGATCCGACACGACCGGAAGTCGACCACCACGTCCGTAGTGCAGGACGGACCTGGCGCAAGGGAACCCACTCGTCTCCCCAATAGAGCCAGATCCCGACAGGGATTGGACACAATCCGGTAACCCCCTTCACGGTGGGGCGCTGTCCGAGGAGCGTCAAGAAGAGGTCTCGCTGGGTCTCCGGCCACTCGTAGTGAGCACCACGGCCTCCGCCTTTGCCACGAGGGGTCCGTTGCGGCTGATCGAGTAGGCCCTTGGCCGCCCAATCAGTGACCAGTCGCTCCGTCGTTTCGAAGCCCGCTTCCCTTGCTGCTTCGACCATTCCTTTTCTGCTCAAGCCCACATTCTTCAGCTTACATCTCTGGTGACCCTTGTTGCTCCGCAAGGCCCAATCCAGGCTTGGCAGCATGACCACGAACCAGCAGTTCCTCACCGTTTCCCAGGTTGCCCGACGGCTCGGTCTCTCCTCTGAGAGGGTTCGCCAGCTTGCACGATCCGGGCGGCTGCCACCCGATCAAGAGACCGAACTGGGGCGCCTCTGGCTGCCGGAGACTGTCGCCACCTTTGCAGCCACGAGGACTGGTGGCCCACCCGGGTCGTCGACTTCCAGCCGGGCGGAGAAGTCGGAGGTGGACGGACGATGACGAAGCGAAAGGTTAGGAAGCAGATCGTCCCCGTTCTCATCCAGAACCGATCCGACTATGAACGCCTGACTCCACGTGAGCAGGAAGCCCGACATCGGGCTTATGAGGTCATCAGCCTGATGCGGCGCAAAGGTCTCTCGCTGAAGGCTGCCGCTCAACAGGTCGGCACCAAGCCGGCAACGGTCCGACGATACGCATCGGATTCTCTCGTGCGAGAAGGCCGGCGCTTTTTAGCCCGCGCCTGCGGACCGCAGTTACCAGCGGATGTCGGTGCTCTCGACCGATGGACTGACGGATATCGACCTCCGAGGCTCCCGTTCTCGGTCCCTCATCGGTCGACACTGGAACGCCGTCGGACGCTTCGGGAGGACCGGTGATGTGGCGGTGCTCGCCCAGTTTGCCGGAAAGCGAGTGGGCGGTGTCGTGCTACTCGCACCGACCCCGACCTGATCGAGGAGTACCTGAGGCGAGGGGAGTTGGACATCGATGACATTTACGTCTGATTCAGAGAAGAGAAGTCGTCAATGAGGCCGGAGCCCAACCCCATTTCCTCCGACGCACGCAGGGTGCGCCGAGCCCGCCGACTGCCCCCAGACGCTGCGTGTGCTCTGTGCGGTGAGCAACAACCGAGAGGTCCTGGGCTGAGGAAGGTTCCTCGGTGGCTCCTCGAAGGTCATCATGCCGCCGTCGAGTCGAACGACGAGTTCCTGATCGTCGTGCTGTGCCTCAACTGTCATGCCAGGGCAACCGCTCTTCAGCACGACGTCGGAGTTCTGGTCCCGGACCAAGCAGACACCTTCCTCGAGGGAATGGACCGGGCCCTACGTTTCGCTCGGGTCGTTCTTCGAACTCCTGGCCGTGACCTTCTACGGGTGGGCGGACAAGTTGGCCCAGGTTGTTGGGCTGCTCGACGAGCACTTTCCCGCCTGGCGGACGATTCCGGGAATGCCATGAGCAGCGACACGCTCGCCATCGCCCATCGGGTCTGGACGGAGATCGGCCGGAGGACAGAAACCTCACCGCCGAGTTCGCCGGGCGAAGAGACGGGACGGCCCGAGGTATGTGCTGGTCTTCGACTGCGAGACCACGACCGACCAACGCCAGTCCCTCACCTTCGGGTGCTGGCGGTACTACCGGGTCGACTCGAATGGCTTTCGATGTATCGACGAAGGGATCCTGTATGCCGACGACCTGCCCGAAAGCGATCCAGTCGGCTTCGTGATCCTGCAGCGATTCGTGCTGCTGACCACCCGCCGAGACCGAGCGGCCACGTGCCATCCGCCTCCTGAGCCGGTCCGAGTTCGTCGACAAGGTCTTCTGCGGGCGGCCTACGAGGTTCGGGCCACGGGTCGTCGGGTTCAATCTCCCCTTCGACCTCTCCCGCCTGGCCATCGACGCCACCGAGGCAAGGGGAAGCAACTTCGGCGGCATCTCCCTCGTCCTGTCTCGGGCCAGATGAGTGGCACGGACCATCCAGGAGCGGCAGCCAACGCCCCGAGGTCGTCGATCAACCACCGCGACACCAAGGGGGCCTTCATCTCCTTCACCAAGCCGATGGAGCCAGACGAGGTGGACCTCCTCATCCCCGAGGACAGCGTGGACGGCAACCCGACCCCGGTTACTATGTCTGGCCCGGGCGAGTTCCTTGACCTTCCGCACCCTGGCCTTCGCCCTCACGGCGGAGGACCTACTCCCTGGACGGGGCCTGCCACGCCTTTGGCGTCCCCGGGCAAGTCGGAGTCCGGAGAGCATGGGGTGATCACCGAGCACTACGTCGACTACTGCCGCCAAGACGTTGCCGCCACGGTCGGCCTTTACGAGGCACTGATGGCCGAGTTCGCATTGCCACCCCATCGACCTCGAAGCCGGAGCGGGCCTACTCCCCAGCCTCATTGTCCAAGGCGTATCTCGTCGCCATGGGGATCACACCCCATCCTCGACCGCCATCCGGATTCCCACCGAGAGGTCCTGGGCTATGCCATGGCCGCCTTCTTCGGGGGCGGGCGGAGTGCCGGATCCGGCGGATCCCGGTTCCCGTCGACCTCGTGGACTTCACTTCGATGTACCCCACGGTCGATGCCCTCATGGACCTACACCGGTTCCAGTTGGCCGGGCAGATCGAGATCATCGACGGTCCAGGAGAGGAACTGCCATGTTCGGAAACTGACCGTCGACGATTGCTTCGATCCTGAGTTCTGGCCGCTGCTGGTGGGATTCGGCCTGGTCCACCCCCAAGGGGATGTCCTGCCGCTCGAGCCGCCTACAACGGTGCACCTGGGGGATCGGGGTGAACCCGGTGACCTCTGACGAACCCCTCTGGTACTCGTTGGCCGACATTGCTGCCGCCGAACTGCTCACCGGACGGGAGGCGGAAGTACTGCGCATCGTGCGGCTCGTCCCGACCGGGAGAGGGCCCCGGGTGGCCTCGGTGCGCCTTCGAGGATCCGTCGAGATCGACCCCCTCGCAAGACCCCATGGCCACCATGGTCGAAGAGCGTCAGCGGGTGCGGCGCAACCAAGCGCTGCCCCAGTCCGAGCGGAATCGCCTGGCTGGCGCCCTGAAGATCGTGGCCAATGCCGGCTCCTATGGCATCTACAGCGAGTTCAACGCCCGGGAGCGCCGCAAGGGAGAAACCACCAAGGCCGAGGTCCACGGGCGCAAGGAAGCCTTCGTCGACCGAGTGGCAGCCCCGGAGGACCCCGGCGTACTGCTTCCCTCCCTTCGCCAGCTTGCATCACGGGGGCCGCTCGCCTCATGCTGGCCATGCTGGAGCGATGAGTCGACCGAACTGGTGGCACCTGGGCCTTCTGTGACACGGACTCCATGGCCATCGTCGCCACCGAACGGGGCGGCCTCGTGCCATGCCCGGGAGGCTCCGAACGGCTACCCGATGGGAGAGAGGCGGTGCGGGCCCTTTCGCGCCCAGGTCGACGCGATCCGTGCGCAGTTCAACAAACTCAATCCCTACGACCCATCGGCCGTACCGGAGATC
>CAWHKZ010000005.1:0-880929 GCA_963830165.1 uncultured Acidimicrobiaceae bacterium | reverse complement strand
AGTGGTGTACGACGACCACCGCACCAATCGTGTTGATTGGCTAACTGGCTACATCGAGTTGGGCAGTGGTCACCTCCTCGGGTCCGGCCACCTCACCGGTGATCAGGTGCATGCGGGCCTTGGTGAGCGACTCGGCCGACATGTAGCGCCGGGCGACCGCCCACTCGTCGTGCTGCTCGGCGAGCACGGCGCCGGCGAGGCGGATGAGGGCGGCCCGGTTCGGGAAGATCCCGACCACGTCGGTGCGTCGGCGGAGCTCCTTGTTGAGCCGTTCCTGGGTGTTGTTGGACCAGATCTGGCGCCAGTGCTCGACCGGGAAGGTGGCGAAGGCCAGCAGGTCGGCCTCGGCGTCGCAGAGGAACTCGGCGGCCGCCGGGAACTGGCCCTCCAGTTGATCGACCACCCGGGCGAACTGGGCCCGCACCTGGGTGGCGTCGGACTGGGCGAAGACCGTCCGCACCAGGGTGGCCACCATGGCCTGGGTGGCCTTGGGCACCCGGGTCAACAGGTTCCGCATGGCGTGGGTCCGACACCGCTGCCAGCAGGCCCCGGGCAGCACCGAGGCGATGGCGTTCTTCAGGCCCTCGTGGGCATCGGAGACCACCAGGGCCACCCCCGACAGCCCCCGGGCCACCAGGCCCCGCAGGAAGGCCATCCAACCGGCCCCGTCCTCGGTCGTGCACACGTCGACGCCGAGCACCTCGCGGTGGCCGTCGGCGTTGACCCCGGTGGCGATGACCGTGGCCACGCTCACCACCCGCCCGCCCTCGCGGACCTTGTGGAACAGGGCGTCCAGCCAGACGTAGGTGTAGGGCCCGGCATCGAGGGGCCGGTTGCGGAACTCGGCTACCTTGCCGTCGAGGTGCTTGGCCAACTCGGAGACCTGGGACTTGGACATCCCGTCGATGCCCATCGACCGGACCAGGTCGTCGACCCGCCGGGTCGAGACGCCCTCGACGTAGGCCTGGCAGACCACGGAGACCAGGGCCTGTTCGGCCCGCCGGCGGGGCTCGAGCAGGCTCGGCAGGTAACTGCCCTTCCGGAGCTTGGGGATCTCCAGGTTGATCGTGCCGGCCCGGGTGTCCCAGCGCCGCTCCCGGTGGCCGTTCCGGCTGTTCACCCGGTCCTCGGTGCGCTCGCCGTAGCCGGCGTTGCAGGCCACGTCGACCTCGGCGTCCATCAGCAGCTCGGCTGCCATCTTCACCATCTCGGCCAGTAGCTCGCTGCCGGCATCGGACTCCAGGTACTTGCGCACGAGCGCTGCCGCGCCCATCGTGTTGGTGACTTCCACCGCATCTTCTCCTTCGTGTTCTTTGGACGGAACTTGAAGATTGATGCGGTGGTCGTCGCGTCGGGGGGACCCTCAGGTCGGGCAACCCCTCGTACACCACTCTGGTGGACTCAACTGCCGACGTTGCCGTTCGACCTCGCCGATCCGTCGCCGATGCGAGTTCGCCTCACGAAACAGTTCTTTGATTCGTGTGCACATGGAACCCGGCCAGGCACCGGCATCCCTTGCGCCTTCAGCGTTCCCCTGCTATCGAATGCTTGTGCCGAGGTGGTGGGTCCACCCCTGCTCAAAGGCGAGGTGATGTCCGGTGGAAACCACGCAAGAACTCGACGCCGCAATCGGCATTTACGAGTCCTCGCTGACCGCTTTACTCGACGTCATCGCGCGGGAGGGTCCCTCGATCAGGGAACAGATCGATACCGCCGTCGACGAGCTTGAGTTTGGGGCAGTGGAGGAAATGGCTGACGTCTACCTTCGGGCATCGTCGGACCTGGCCGGTATCCTTCAGAGGGGAATCGCCGGTGACACCCGAGAGACGGCAGACGAGCCACCGGGCTACGAACCGTTCCAACAGCTCGCCATCCGGCGCCTCGCCGCCGCTTCGGCGGGTGACTTCATCGCCGCCGAGGCCCTGTCGCTCATCGCTGTGACCACCCGGCAGGCCTCTGCCGACCTGGCCGGCACGCTGTTCGAAGGACCACAGGTCGTCGACAGCGCGATGCTCGAGAGCATCCGTCAGGGCGCCGATCCCTTGGATGCCTTGCTCGCCGACCTCCGCTACCGAAGTGTCCCTGAAGTGATGCTCGGGATCAGCGGTCTGTACCGAGTATCAGGAGGTGCAGACGGCAATCCACAAGAGATGCTGCGGGTCGAGCACGCTATCGACCAGATCATCGATGACGGAGCTGAAACACTGGAGAAGACCATCACGGCCGGTCTCATCTCACTCGATGCAGGTGGCATCGGCGCGCACGTCGCCGAGTTCTTCGGGGGAGCGTTCGTAGGGGCAGCGCACGAACGAGGCGTCGGCCGGGTTGTGCGCAAGGTGCTCGAGATCTTCTCGGCGGCTCGCGACAAGATCCTGGCCGTCTTCGGAAATTGGGTTCCAGCAGTCCGTAAGCTCACGGAATCCAGCCTCGACGAACTCAAGCAGTCTGCCGAGCGGTGGATTCTGCGCCGCATCCTCGACGTCGACAGTCTCGAAGCGAAGTGTCACCAGCTGCTTGACGCCCTCGATGGAGCAAGGCACCACGATGCGCTCGTGGTGGTCGGCCGGGTGCCCGAACACGCCAAGGATTGGGAGCGCTGGGCACGTTATGGAGCTCGTGGGATCCGGATCGCAAGGTCATTGCAGATCTTCGCCGGTGGAAGCCTCTGGCCGGTGCTCCTCGCCCTGAGCGCTGGTCTGTCGGGATACACGCTATGGGTGGTTCAGGATCATCTCGATTGGCCGGACAGCGATTGGATACCCGAGCATTCAAAGGGAATACGGCTCTCGTTGGTGTAGGTGGAGCCGGGTAGGTGCCATGAAGGCACGACGCCGGCAAGCCCAACCGGGAACTGGTGGCCATCGTCACATCCCGGTGAGTCCCGAGGAGATCCATTACCGAGTTCCGTCACGCATGAACCGATCGGCAGCAATGCTCACGTCGGGCATCTCGAAGTGCCGGATCTTGGAGAGGGCGCGTGCCTCCACCTGTCGCACCCTCTCTCGGCTCCAATGCCATTGCTCGCTCACGTCGGCGAGGGTCCGAGGTTCCTCGCCTCGACCCATTCCAAATCGCAAATGAAGAAGTGCGCGCTCTCGTCCGTCAAGGAGTTCCAGCAGACGATCGCACTCCTCGCGAAACTCCTGGATGGAAACCAATTGCCCGATGCGTGCCTGAGGTCCCGGTGCCGACGCGTCGTTGCGGAGGGCGTCCTGCAGTACGGCCCGGAACATGGCCAAGCGGATCCACCGAGCAGCGTAGGTCGAAAACGTACTGCCTCCTTGGGGCTCGAATCTCTCGATAGCTAGCAGCAGTACGGTGTTGCCCTCCTGGACCAGCTCATCGAGTGTCAATCCCAGATCGATATGACCGCTACGAGCCAGATCGAGATACCTTTCGGCGATATCGACCACTTGGCCCAAGCTGGAGTCATACAGACCGCCCGCGACGTCGTCGCCCTGGGCATCCGATTCAGACTCGTCCATGTTCGCCTCCATTCGCCGGTCAGGCATGGCCCTATACGTCTCACCCGATGCCGACGTCCCCGTCCCGGAGGGGCCGAGCCCGGTTTCCCCGTGCGGTACTCGGTCACGCGCGTCGGCGCCATCGGCCCGTGGGCTGCCGGACAACACCCACCCGAACCTCACGGGACGTCTCTCCGCGACCTGCGGCCGCACCGTGACGCGACCGACGGCGACCCTCACCGCGACGGGGAACCGACGGCACCCGAGGCTGCCCGCTCCGGCTCGGGCTGATGCGTCACCACGAAGTCCCGGGTCCGGATCAGTGCGAGGGCGCAGGCCGCGCCGACCAGGGCCAGGGCGGCACTGACCACCAACAGCACGTCGAGCGTGCCGGCGAAGCTGGAGTGGATGGCGGCGACCAGCGGTCCGCGTAGCGACTCGGGCACGGCGTCGACGGCCTGCACGGCCTTGCCCTGCTGGATGTCGGTGACCACCGTCGGCAGCAGTTGGTGCAGTGACGGGTCACCGGCCAGGGCCTGGTCCAGCTTGCTGTGCAGCGATGCCGCGAAGATGGACCCGTAGACGGCGATGCCGGTGGCGATGCCGATCTGGCGGAAGGTGGTGTTGACGCCCGAGGCCATCCCCGAGCGCTGGGGGGTGACGACACCCACGGCGGTGGACGCCAGCGGCGGGTTGACCATGCCGCTCCCGGCCCCGGCCACGATGAAGCCGGGGATCAGGTGGGTCCAGCTGCTGGCTCCGTCGAGCCCGGTCATGAGCAGCAGGCCGATTCCGACCAGGAAGAGGCCGGGCCCGATGAGCCACCGGACGGGCATGTGGGTGCTGAGTCGCCCGGCGATCGTGGCCGTGACCAGGGTCACCCCGCTCATGATCAGCAGTCGGAGGCCCGTCTGCAGGGCGGAGTAGCCGAGGTCGTCCTGCAGGTAGAGGACGAGGTACAGGAGCATCGCGTAGAGCGAGCCGTTCATGGCGAAGGCGGCGGCCAGGCCCCCGCCGAAGGTGGGGATCCGGAACAGCGAGAGGTCGAACATCGGATGGTCCCCCCGGTGCTCCACCGCCACGAACGCCCCCAGGAACACCACGGCGAGCGCCAGGCAGATGGCGACGCCGGTGTTTCCCCAGGCGATCTCGCCGGCGCGGATCAGGCCGTAGACCAGGCTGACCAGGCCGGCCGTGAGGAACGCGAAGCCGGCCCAGTCGGGTCGGGCGGCGTTCGGCGTCTTGGACTCCTCGACCTCCGCCCTGGTGACCACCAGCGCGGCCACACCGACCGGCAGGTTCACCAGGAAGATGCCCCGCCAGCTGATCGCCGTGGTGATGATCCCGCCCAGCACCGGTCCGAGCGCCACGGCCACGCCGGTGACGGCACCCCAGATCCCGAAGGCCACCCCCCGCTCGTGGCCGCGGAAGCTGTGGGCCAACAGCGCCAACGACGTGGCGAACAGGATGGCGCCGCCGATCCCCTGGGCGCTGCGGGACAGGATCAGCATGATCGGCGACTGGGCCACCCCGCACAGCAACGATCCGAGGGTGAAGACGACGAGGCCGATGGTGAACAGGAGCCGCCGGCCGTACCGGTCGGCCAGGGACCCGGCGGTCAGCAGGACCGAGGCCAGCGTCAGCGCATAGGCGTCGACGACCCACTGCACCTCGCTGAAGCTCGCGTGCAGACCCGACTGGATGGTCGGCAGGGCGACGATCACGATCGTCACGTCGAGGAGCAGCATGAAGGTCGCCGCGCACACGACAGCCAGGGTCCACCACTTTCGTTCCATACCTACCAGGCTGCTCCTCTCTACCGAGTCCTGCCACCGGTTTTACGGCATTCGCCCGTTTCCTCCATGATCTACGGTGGACTGCGTGGGATCCGTGGTCGTCGATGCGCTTGACCGAAGAATCATCCACGCCCTCTACGTCGACCCGCGGGCGCCCTTCAGCCGGCTGTCCGAGGTGCTCGACTGCTCCGAGCAGACGATCGCCCGCCGCTACCGCCGCCTGTTCGACGGTCGCGTCGTCCGGGTCGTCGGCCAGCTCGACTCCCAACGGCTCGGCCAGTCCGACTGGGCCGTCCGCATGCGCTGTGCTCCCGGTTCCGCACCCGCCGTCGCCACCAAGCTGGCCGAGCACCCGGACACCGCCTGGGTGCAGCTGACCTCGGGAGGCACCGAGATCTTCAGCACGGTCCACTCCCGCCACCGCGACGAGCCCACCCCGCTCCTGCTCAGCCAACTGTCCCTGGGACGCCAGGTCGTGGCCCTCGAGGCCTACTGCCTGCTCCACCTGTTCGCCACCGGGGCGTCACCCCCACCGGGTTCGACCGCCCTCAGCCAGGCGGAGATCGACCGGCTGCTGTCCCCGGCGCGGGCCCGGACGCCGGTCGACCGGTCGACGGTCACCCTGCAGGACACCGACTGGCCACTCGTCCAGGCCCTCGCCGAAGACGGCCGCGCCACCTACCGGCAGCTGGCGGTGCGCATCCACTGGCACGAGTCGACCGTCCGCCGCCGGATCGAGGAACTCACCGCCTCGGGGGTCCTCGGCTTCGACGTGGACCTCGCCGGCGACGCTCTGGGATTCCGCTCGCGGGCCCTGCTGTGGATGTCGGTGGTACCGGCCAAGCTCGACCAGGTCGGACAGGCCCTGGCCGATCGTCCCGAGGTCCCGTTCGTGGCCGCCACGACCGGCTCGACCAACCTGGTCGCCGCGGTGCTCTGCCGGGACGACCGGTCGCTCTACGAGTTCATCACCGGCGACATCGCCGCGTTCGACGGCCTCCACCACATCGAGACCGCCCCGGTGATGCGGGCGGTCAAGATGCACGCCACCATGACCCGGCACCCATCCTGACGACGGCGCGGGGGACCCACCGGAGGGGGGCGTGGATCGCCCCCCGTGTCAGCAGTTCCGCAGGTCAGAGGCGGTATTCGGCGTCGGACCTTTGAGGCTGCGCCCGACTGAGCAACAATGGGAACCATCCCCACAGTTGCGGTAGGTGGCGATGACCGAGAGCATCCGAGAGATCGGTCCGGGCGGGCGCGACAGACTCGAGGTCTGCGTCCGGGGCGCGCCGTCGCGCCGCAGCCGTCCGGTCGACCGCTCCCACTCAGGAATACCTAGCTACTCAGGGAAGTTGGAGTAGGGGATGGGCGACGTCCACACGGTATGCGTCCGGTACCACGCGGCCATCGAGCTGATCGGTGCCAAGTGGTCGGGCGCCGTCCTGCGCGCGATGTTCACCGGATCGCACCGGTTCGCCGACATCAAGGCCGCCATCCCCCACGTCAGCGACACGATGCTGACGCAGCGCCTCCGGGAACTGGAGCGGGCCGGTCTGGTGGAGCGTCGGGTCGTACCGAGTTCGCCGGTGCGCGTCGAGTACGGGCTGACCGAGGCCGGCCGGGAGCTCGAGCCGGTCCTCGACGCGGTCATCGCCTGGTCGCACCGGTGGATCCCCCTGCCCGAGGGGGCCGACGACGCGGACAGCCATCCTTTCGGGGCGGACGCGTGACGGAGCCCGACACCGGGTCTTCCGGACCGGGTTCCACCCCACTCCCGCCCGACGTGGTACCGCCGACGACCCCGGACCACGACCGGGCGGGCGCCGCGCACTCCCTGGGGTGGGCACTGGCGCTGGTCGTCGCCGCGCAGTTCGTCCTCCAGCTCGACTTCAGCATCGTCAACGTCGCGCTACCGACGATCCAACGGCAGCTGGACTTCTCCCCTGCCGACCTGCAGTGGATCGTGACGGGCTACGCGCTCGACCTTCGGCTCGCTGCTGCTCTTCGGCGGCCGGCTGGGCGATGCCGTCGGTCGGCGCACCCTCCTCGTGACGGGCCTCGTCCTCTTCGGCGTGACATCGCTCAGCGCCGGGCTGGCCCAGAGCTCGACCTCGCTGATCGTGTCCCGATTCGCCCAGGGCGCCAGCGCCGCCATGGTGGCCCCGATGGCCCTCGCCTCGGTCACCGACCTCTACGCCGAGGGCCCGGCCCGGGTGCGGGCCCTCGGGATCTTCCAGGGCGCCACCGCGGCCGGTGCCAGCGCCGGGATCGTGCTCGGGGGGATCCTCACCCAGTACGTCGGATGGCGGTCCATCTTCCTGGTGAACCCGCCGATCATCGCCGTCCTGGTCGTCGCCATGATCCGCGTCCTGCCCCGCCGGGACCGCGGCAGGCAGGCCTCGCGCCTCGACGTCCCCGGGGCCGTCCTGGCCACCGTCTCGATCGCCAGCCTGATCTTCGGCCTCAGCCAGGGCCAGCAGCACGGGTTCGCCACCCCGCTGGCGATCGCCGCGTTCGCCCTCACGATCGTGCTCACCGCGGCGTTCGTCGTGGTCCAACGGCGCTCCCCGGCTCCCATGGTCCCCCTCAGCGTGCTCGCCGACCCGACCCGAAGGGTCGCCCTCATCGTCATGGCGCTCATGGGGGCGGTGGTGGCCGGGTACGTCTACTTCAACTCCCTGTACCTCCAGAAGGTCCTCCACTTCAGTCCCCTGCTCACCGGACTGGCGCTCATCCCCTCCACCGCGACGGTCCTCGTCGTGTCCGTCGTCCTCACCCGGCGACTGCTCGCCCGCTTCGGGACCCGGCCCCTGCTGCTCGCCGGCCTGCTCGCCGCCGGCATCGGGCAGCTGTGGCTCTCCCGGATCGACGTCGGCGGCAGCTACGCCGTGAACGTGCTCGGCGGTCTGGTCCTGACCGCCTTCGGGATCGGCCTCGTCTTCCCGACCGCATCGGTGGCCGTCACCGCCCGGATGGGTCCGAACGAGCGCGGTCTGGCCGGCGGCCTGTTCGCCACCTCGCAGCAGGTCGGCCAAGCCGTCGGGCTCGCCGCCCTCGCCACCATCGCCGCCGCGAGCACCGCCGGCGCCCACGGCTCGCTGGTGCGCGGCTACCAGGTGTCGTTCCTCGTGTCCGCCGGCATCGTGGCGGTGGCCCTCGCCACCGTGCTCCTCGACCGCCGCATCCCTCGACCTCGCCCGGGCCCGGAGGGAGCCGTGGCGGTGCACCTCACGTCGTAGCGGCCTGCCCGAGTTCGTCCCCGACCACCAACAGAGAAAGCGATGTGCCATGCCCACCTTGTCCGTCATCATCAGCTCGACCCGACCCGGACGGGCCGGGCTGCCCATCGGCGAATGGTTCATCGCACGGGCCAGGGCCCACGGAGCCTTCGACGTCCGTGTCGCCGACCTGGCCGAGATCGACCTCCCCCTGCTCGACGAGCCCAACCACCCGCGCCTGCGCCGCTACGTCCACGAGCACACCCAGGTCTGGAGTGAGATCGTCGAGGCCTCCGACGTGTTCGTGATCGTGACCCCCGAGTACAACTACGGCTACCCGGCGACGATCAAGAACGCCATCGACTACCTGCACGAGGAGTGGAAGTACAAGTCGGTCGGATTCGTCTCCTACGGCGGGGTCGCCGCCGGCACCCGGGCCGTGCAGCAGCTCAAGCAGGTCGTCACCACCCTGAAGATGCTTCCCGTCTTCGAGGCGGTCAGCATTCCCTTCCACGCACAGTTCATCGACGAGGAGGGCCAGCTGCAGGCCAACGAGGTCATGGAGCAGGCCGCCGACGCCATGCTCGACGAGCTGCTGCGGACCGAGGCGGCGCTCCGCCCCCTGCGGAAGCCGGCCGGGACAGCCTGATCCGGGGCGCCGTCGGGGGCCGGGCCACGGCGCTGCGGCGGACCGTCGTCGGTCCAGCTTGTCGTCGGTCCCCGCCCGGGATCAGGCGCGCCACTCCGGCCGGCTCGAGCCGCGCGGGACGAGGAGGGGCTCCGGCCACGCCGGAGGCGTGCGGGAGTAGCGCACGGGCGGGGCCAGCATGTGCACGTCCCCGAGGGGGCTGGGCGCGTCGTAGGAGGCGGGGGTCCGGAGGCGGTGCTCCTCGTCGCATCCGGCGAGCGCCGGGTCCACGAGACCCAGCGACCCGCACCACATCGCCGTCCTCGTCAGGTTGACGGTGACGTGCCACGACCCGCCCTCGGTGGCGCGTCGCACGAGCGCGGCCGCCGCGCCCACGGATCCCAGGTAGCCCGTGATGTAGTCGTTGAGGAGGAAGGTGGCGGGAAACCGGGGCTCGGCCTCCGACCCCTCGCTCGTCAGGAGGCCGGCGGCCGCGGACCCGTTCATGTCGAAGCCACCGCGCCCGGCCCACGGCCCGCTCGCTCCGTAGCAGGTGACGGAGACGTAGACGATGCCGGGATGCTGCTCCGCCAGTCGCCCGGGGTCGAGGCCGCGGCGCTCGAGCGAGTGCAGCCGGTGGTTGTTCACCACGATGTCGGCGTCGGCCAGGAGCGCCGCCGCCCGCTCCCTCCCAGTGGGGCTGTCGAGGTCCACGTAGGTGCTCCGGGACCCGACGTTGGCTTCGGCGTAGATGAACTCGTGCTCGTAGTCGTTGGGGCGGGTGGCGCCGAGCACATCGGCCCCCTGCTCGGCCAAGGTGCGGCCCACGGTCGGACCGGCCACCGCGTGGGTGAACGACAGCACACGAATGCGGTCGAACGGACGCTCGGTCCCGTCGGCGTCCCGTGGCGGGGCGTCACCGATGCGTTCGAGGCCGATGACCGGCTGGGTGGCGAGCAGCGCCCCCTGCTCGTGGCCCGACCACTCGTCGCGGCTGCGCACGACGCAGATCGGCAGGTGGGCGGCGCTCGCCCGCTCCTCCAAGTCGAAGGCGTCCCAGGTGGCGATCACCTCGGCGACCCGGACCGGGTCAGGGGGCACGTCGAGGAAGCGGCACCAGGCCGCGGCCAGGTGCGGATAGACACCCGTGGCCATCACCCAGCGGCCGTCCGCCGTGCGGTACGGCTGCACCTGGAACGGGTTGTCGAGCACGAGCGGATGGGGTGGCGCCAGTCCGCCCAGCGTCGGGTGCCAGAAGGCGCCGGGATTGATCGTGTGCACGGCCTGACGGAGGTCGAGGTGGAGGTCCTGAGCCGGTCCGCCCCGCCGCCGGTGGAAGGCGACCGCGGCCACCGCGCCGGCCATGAGCGGGACGCCGATGCACGCTCCGAGCCGGTGCGCCGAAGGGACGATCGGGTCCCGGCCGGCGAAGGAGACGGAGCCCCCGGCGTCTCCCCGCGAGAGCCCGACGTCCGACAGCAGCTCGTCGAGCTGCACCAGCGGATCGAATCCGTCCGGCGCGGATGCCTGCCTCGGCGCGGCCGGGGCAGCGGCGTGGGGACCGATCCCACCGTCCGGGGTGGCGGTCATCGGGTGGCACCGTGATCGGACGGCGCGTCCGGGACGGTCGGGACCGAGAAGTGGCGGAGCAGCGCGGTCACCGCCCGGGGGCCGAGGTTCGAACGGGTGGCGCCGGCCGCGGCATCGGTCAGGGCCTGGATGTCGCTCCCTTCCGTGACGGCGACGATCATGCGTGCCAGTTCGTCCACGGGGACGGTCGGGCGACGGCCGGCGCGCTCGAGCGCTCCGGTCACCAGCACGGCGAGTTCCGAGCGAACGCGGAGCTCGTGCTCGACGAGGAGCTGCGCCACCGCCGGACGGCGGATGGCGTGCAGTGAGAACTCGGTCGACACGAGCGTCCACTGGCGGTCCACCGGCAGGTCCGGTGCCCGGGTCGGGTCGTCGAACTCCGCGCCCAGGGCGTCGAGGTCCGTCGTCCGGCGGATCGCCTCCGCCCTCCGTTCCCAACTGCGATCGAGCAGGGCGAGGAACAGGGCGTCCTTGTTGGCGAAGTTGGAGTAGAAGGCGCCCTTGGTGAGGCCGGCGTGCGTACAGATGTCGGGGATGGAGGTGGCCCCGTACCCCTGTTCGGCGAACAACTCCAGTGCCGCATCGAGCAGTGCCGTGACCGTCCGTGGTCGGCGCTTCGTGGCTCCTCGCGGCATCCGCCCACTCTATATCATACTGGTCAGTATGCAATACCGATCAGTATGGTAGTTACACCCGGGCGTCCGGCTGAACCATCGGACAGGTCGTCGACCACGGCCGACGGCGCGGAGTGGGCCGGTCCGACACCCCTGTAACAACCGCGTAAAGAAGGGGGCGACGCGTGTAAAAGTGGTGCAAAGTCCTCTTCACACCGAGGACGGACCGTGTGAACGTGGACGGGTGCGCTCAGTAGACTTTGCTGGACATGTCGCCGACATCGCAGGTTTGGACGGGACCTCTGCCGCACGTGCCCGAGGCGTTACCGGCGTGTGCCCGGCGACCCAGGAGTGGACGTGCCGACCTTGACCACCGCCCTCGACGAGCTGGGCGCACCCTGATGCTCCGCCACCGGCCCGACCGGTAGGACGACATGGCCCGCGGCAAGCTCCGCCTGTACCTCGGCGCCGCACCCGGCGTCGGCAAGACCTACGCCATGCTCAACGAGGGCTGGCGGCGCCAGCAGCGCGGCACCGACGTGGTGATCGGCTGGGTGCAGGAGCACGGGCGCCCCCACACCGACGCCCAGATCCGCGACCTGCCGATCTTCCCCCGCCGGAGCATCGAGTACCGGGGCCAGACCTTCGAGGAGATGGACCTCGAGGGCCTGCTGGCCCGCCGGCCCGAGCTCGTCCTGGTCGACGAGCTGGCCCACACCAACATCCCGGGCTCGGGGAACGCGAAGCGCTGGGAGGACGTCAAGGTCCTGCTCGACGCCGGTATCAACGTCATCTCCACGATCAACCTCCAGCACCTCGAGTCGCTCAACGACGTGGTCGAGCGGATCACCGGCGTGGCCCAGCAGGAGACGGTGCCCGACCGGGTGGTCCGGGCCGCCGACCAGATCGAGCTGGTCGACATGGCCCCCGAGGCCCTCCGCCGTCGCCTGGCCCACGGCAACGTCTACCCGCCGGAGCGCATCGACGCCGCCCTGGGCAACTACTTCCGAACCGGCAACCTGACCGCCCTGCGCGAGCTGGCCCTGCTGTGGGTGGCCGACCGCGTCGACGAGGAGCTCCACGACTACCGGGAGCGCCACGACATCGCCGGGGCGTGGGAGACCAAGGAGCGGGTGGTGGTGTCGCTGACCGGGGCGCCGGGCAGTGCCGTGCTGATCCGCCGGGCCGCCCGCATGGCCATGCGCACCAAGGCCGAGTTCGTGGGGGTGCACGTGCGCACCGACGACGGACTGTCGAGCGCGGGCAGCGACGGGCTCGCCCGCAACCGCGCCCTGCTCGACGACCTCGGCGGCCGCTACGTCGAGGTGGTGGGCGCCGACGTGGCCCCGGCCCTCGTGCAGGTGGCCCGCGCCCAGAACGCCACCCAGCTGGTCATGGGCGCCACCCACCGCAGCCGCCTGACCGAGTTCGTCCGGGGGTCGGTCATCAACTCGGTGATCCGGGCCGCCGGTGGGGCGCTCGACGTGCACGTGATCGCCACCGACGTGGCGGACGACGGCACGGAGGACGGGACCGACCACCCCCGCCATCGCCCGGCAGGCGGCCCGCGGAACCGTCGCCAGCTGCTGTCGCCCCTGCCGGCCCGCCGGCGGCTCGCCGCCGTGCTCCTGGGGGTCATCGGCTTTCCGCTCTTCACCCTGCTGCTGACCTCCACCGGCACCCATGCCGAACTGGCGACGGCGATCAGCTCCTACCTGCTGCTCGTGGTGGCGGTCGCCGCCACCGGCGGGGTGTGGCCGGCCTTCGTGGCCGCCATCGTCGGGTTCCTGCTGTCCAACTACTACTTCGCCCCGCCCGTCCACACGTTCACCATCGCCGACGCCCGCGACGTGCTGGCGCTGCTCATCTTCCTGGTGACGGCCGGGGTGGTGAGCATCCTGGTCGACGTGGCGGCGCGCCGGTCCGCCGCGGCCGTGCAGGCCCGCTCCGATGCCCGCATGCTGGCCCGGGTGGCCGGCCGGCTGGTCTCCCCCGAGGGCAATCCGCTGCCGGCGCTGCTGGAGGAGCTGGTCGTCGCCTTCCGCCTGGAGTCGGCCGCCATCCTGCGCGACGATCGGGCCGACGGCCAGGGTGGGTCGTGGCGGACGGTGGCGTCGGCCGGAACGGCCCCGGTCACGACACCGGCCGAGGCGTCGCTCACCCTGCCGCTCACCGACCTCGACGTGCTCGCCCTGCAGGGCCCGGGACTGAGCGCCGAGGACCGGGACATCCTGTCCGCCTTCGCCGCCCAGCTCGCCGCGGCCCTCGAGAGCGACCGGCTCCACGCCGAGGTGAGCGAGGCCGACTCGCTGGCCCGGGCCAACCAGCTGCGGTCGGCCCTGCTCGCCGCCGTGAGCCACGACCTGCGCACGCCGCTGGCCTCCATCAAGGCTGCCTCGTCGAGCCTCCTGTCCGAGCAGCTCGACTTCGGTCCCGAGGAGACGGCGATCCTGCTGCACACGGTCGACGACGAGGCCGACCGGCTGAGCGCCCTCGTGGAGAACCTGCTCGACATGAGCCGGCTCGAGACGGGATCGATGGACGTCCTCTCGCGGACGACCGACGTCGAGGAACTCATCGGCGCGGCACTGAACAGTCTCGGCCCCCGGGCCCGCGGGGTCGTGGTCTCCGTCGAGGCCGGTGTGCCCCTCATCAGGACCGACCCGGCGCTCGTCGAGCGGGTCGTGGCCAACCTGGTCGACAACGCGCTGGTGCACGGAGCCGGTGCCCCCGTCCGCGTCGAGGCGGGCACGGTGGCGGGACGGGTCGACATCCGGATCATCGACCACGGGCCGGGCATCCGTGCGGCCGACCACGAACTCGTGTTCCGGCCGTTCCAGCGCCTGGGTGACACCGAGAACCGCACCGGGGTCGGCCTCGGGCTCGCCGTGTCCCGGGGCTTCGTCGAGGCCGTGGGCGGCGATCTCGATCTCGAGGACACGCCCGGGGGCGGCTGCACCCTGGTGGTGAGCCTGCCCCTGCCCGAGGACCACACCCCGACCATCATCGACGCCGACCTGGACGGGGACGTCGTCGTGCCCGACACGGACGACACGGACGACACCGACGTGTCGGGTACCGACACCGGCGGCGGGGACCGGGGCGCTCAGGTGCGGCCGTGAGCGCCTCGTCGGCCAGCGTCGGCACACGCCGCGGGGGCCGGGAGGTGGGAACGGCCCGGGTCCTGGTGGTCGACGACGACCCGGCGCTGCTGCGGGCCCTCACCATCAGCCTCGGCGCCCGCGGCTACGAGGTCGCCGGCGCCCGGACCGGCGAGGAGGGCCTCGACCGGGTCGCCCATTGGCATCCCGACCTCGTCCTGGTCGACCTCGGGCTGCCCGGCATCGACGGCGTCGAGGTCATCCGGGGCATCCGGGGCTGGAGTGCGGTTCCGGTGCTGGTGCTGTCGGCCAGGCACCAGTCGATGAGCAAGGTCGAGGCCCTCGACCTCGGGGCGGACGACTACGTGACCAAACCCTTCGGCATGGACGAGCTGCTGGCCCGCATCCGGGCCGCGCTGCGCCGCGCCCCCGGGGCCGACCAGGACCCCCGCGTCGAGGCCGAGGGCTTCACCGTGGACCTCGACACCAAGCGGGTCGTGCGGGACGGCGCGGAGGTGCACCTGACTCCGAAGGAGTGGGAGCTCGTCGAGGTACTGGTACGCAATCCCGGCCGCCTGGTGTCCCAACGCCAGCTGCTCCACGACGTGTGGGGACCCCAGTACGAGAAGGAGACGGAGTACCTGCGGGTGCTGATGGGCCGGGTCCGGCGCAAGCTCGAGGACGACCACTCACGGCCGCGCCACTTCATCACCGAGCCCGGCATGGGCTACCGCTTCGAGCCCTGAGGTCGGTGCCCCGGTGCCACGCCGTCGCGTCGCCGGTGTGGTCAGGAGCGGGGAGCTGGTCGTGCTGTGCAAGCGCACCCCTTACCGCACGCGGCACCCGGGTGCCTGGGACCTCCCGGGGGGCCGGGTCCTGACCGGTGAGCAGCCGGAGGCCGCGCTGGCCCGGGAGCTGCGGGAGGAGCTCGGGATCATCGTGGACCCGCCGTCGGGCCCGGCCCGTGCCGGCATCACCGTCGACGGCGTGGCCCTGTCCGTCTGGCTGATCGACGAGTGGGTCGGGGAGCCCCGCAATGCCGACCCGTACGAGCACGAGACGGTGGCGTGGTTCCGACCGGACGAGGTCCCCTGGCCGGCACTGGCCCACCCCGACTACATCTGGCTGTTCCGCCAGCTCGGGCTCCGGTGATCCCGGGCGGCCTGCGCCTCACGGAGGCCCGTCTCCCCCTCGGGACCGGCCGCGCCAGGCGGCCCCTCAGGAAGTGCAGCCCCTCAGTAGGTGGGCCCGCTCAGTAGAAGAGGGCGGCGACGGCCACCAGGATGACCGTCGAGATGGCGATCCACACGGCGAAGAACCGGATGATCCGGACCCGGTACCAGGTCCCTCCTTCGTAGCGCCCCTTCGATGCCCGGACCCACAGTCCGAAGCCGATGAACGCCATCAGGATCAGGTGGGCCAGCGTCGAGCCCATGAAGAACTCGTAGGACGACGCGTAGGCACCGTCGATCGTCGTGAAGGGGATCACCTGGAACTGGTAGATCTGCATCGCGATGGCGGCCAGCATGAACAGGAAGGCGACGCCCGCGGCCGAGGCCACCGCCCGCTTCCCGGCCTCACGCTGGGCGGCCGACTCGGCGATCCAGACGAACGCCGCGGCCAACACGGCGAGGACGGCGATGATGATGGCGTACGTCGGGTCGGCCCGTGTGATCGGTGCGGTGATGGGATTGCCGAGGCCGTCGGTGCACGGGTTGGCCTTGGTGCAGGCCGCTCCGTTCCACAGCCCGCTCGTGTTGAGGGTCCGCAGGTAGAACCAGGTGAAGAGCTCGAGCACCAGGAAGAGCGCGTCGCCGCCGATGAGCAGCCACAGCATGAGCCGTTCCTTCTGGTCCCGCTTGAAGGCCGACTCGTGCACACCGCCCGGGTTCTCGGCCCCTTCGACGGCCGCGGCACCGTGTCCGTGGTCGTCGTGTCCGTGGTCGGTCGTGGTGATCGTCATCAGAGCGTCCCCCCGTCACCCTCGTCGGACGCGGGCCCCCGGCCCGCGGGAACAAGTTCCGGTTCCGCAGCCGGTGCCGTCTCCGGCACCTCCTGCCCGTCCGGCACGCCCTCGCCGTAGGTGTACGGGTCCGAGGTGACCACGGGGTCGACCAGGAAGTTCTCGAGCGGTACCGGGGTCGGCACCTTCCACTCGAGCGTCTTGGAGAACCACGGGTTGGCCGGCGCCAGCTTCCCGTGCCGCCAGCCGTGGATCATCATGTAGAGGAACACCAGCCAGCCGGCCATGAGCAGGTACGCACCGGCCGTCGCCATCTGGTTGGCCGACTCGTAGTGGGGGTTGTAGTACGCCACCCGCCGGGCCATGCCCTGGAATCCCTCCCAGAACATGCCGAAGTACGTGACCTGGATACCGAGCGCGATCATCCAGAAGGCCACCTTGCCGATCCGCTCGTTGAGCATGCGGCCGCTCACCTTCGGGAACCAGTAGCAGACGGCCGCCGTCGCCCCGATCATGGCGCCGCCCAGCAACGTGTAGTGGAAGTGGGCGGTCACGAACATGTCACCGTGGAAGAACTGGTCGGCGGGCACGTCGGACAGGTAGATGCCGGTGACGCCGCCGATGATGAAGTTCCAGATGAAGAGGTACACGAACCACATCGGCAATCGCATCCAGATGCTCCCCTTCCACATCGTGCCGATGGTGCACAGGAAGATGATCCCGGTGGGGATGGAGATGAGCTCCGTGGTCAGCATGAAGGGCGCGGCGAGGTTGGGTGCCCAGCCGGTGGTGAACATGTGGTGCGCCCACACCATGATCGACAGCGCGGCGATGGACACGAAGCCGGCGACTGCCACCTTGTAGCCGAACACCGGTTTGCGGGCGAAGGTGGAGGCGATCTCCAGCACCGCGGCCACCGGTGGGAGGAGGATCACGTAGACCTCGGGATGGCCCATGATCCAGAAGAGGTTCTCGTAGAGCCACGCCGAGCCGCCCATCTGGGGCACGAAGAACGACGTCCCGGTGGCCCGGTCGGTGATCATCATGGTCATGATCGCCAGGAAGGCGGGCATGGCGTAGAGCCCGAGGGCACCGCCGATCACGGCACCCCACGTGAAGATGGGCAGCCGGCCCATCGTCATGCCCTTGGCCCGCATGGTGACCACGGTGACGATGGTGTTCACACCGGCGATCGTGACCGACACCACGAAGGTGATGATGGTGATGGCGAAGGCGTCCATGGCCGGCGGCGCCTGCACCGAGAGCGGAGCGTAGGTGGTCCAGCCGGCGTTGACCCCGCCGAGGAAGAAGGTGGCCAGCAGGCACGGCACCGCCGACACGACGACCCAGAAGCTCATGGCGTTGAGCCGGGGGAAGGCCATGTCCTTGGCGCCGATCATGATGGGCATGATGAAGTTGGCGAAGGGCCCCGACACCATGATGATGGTGGCGATGATCATGACCATGCCGTGGATGGTCACCACGGAGTTGTAGGTCTGGGGGTCGAGCAGCGACGAGTGGGGCGTGATCAGCTGGGTGCGGATCATCATGGCGAGCGTGCCGCCCACGCCGAAGAGCACCATGACCAGGATCAGGTACTGGGTGCCGACGACCTTGTGGTCGGTGCAGAACTTGATGTACCGGGACTTGCCCTGGCCGACGCCTGCCGCGTACAGCTCGTCCTCGTGGGTCTGGTCGTGGCCCAGGATCCAGCGGATCGGGGCGTTGAAGGTACCCACCCCGATGTTGAACCCCACGACCCACCCGACCATGGTGCAGGTGACCACCATGTCGGAGCCCCAGTTCGAGCCCTGGACGGTGGCGTGCGAGACCAACCAGGCCACGAAGCCCAGGAAGATCCCGAACCCGAGCCCGGTCCAGATGTTCTGGCGCCGGTAGAAGCCGCCGGCTCTGTTGCTGAGTTGCGTGTCCTCGAGGAGCGGCGGCGCCACGGCTGTCGTCACGTTCGTACCCTTTCGGTGCTGCGTACTTGGTCCCTGCTCGCCCGGTGGGTCATGCCAGCCCCCGGCGCTACTTGCTCATCGCGGTGGTCGAGCCGCTGGACGACAGATCGGCGTCGGTCGCCGCGGCGGACGGAGTGGCACCGTTGCCCTGGAGCCAGCTGTCGAACTGCTGGGACGTGACCACGGCGCCCTTGTTGTTCATGAAGGCGTGGTAGAGCCCGCACAGCTGGCTGCACTGCACGATGAAGTTGCCGAGCTTGTTCGGCGTCGTGCGGATCACCGTCACCTCGCCGGGGTTGGCGTCGACCTGCACACCGAGCGCAGCCGGCCAGAAACCGTGGGTCACGTCCACCGAGGTCACGTTGAACTGGACGGGCCGGTTCAGCGGCAGCTCGAGGGTCCGGGTCTCCACGCCCGTTCCCGGGTAGCTGTACGTCCAGACCCACTGCTGGCCCGTCACGTTGACCTGGAGGGTGTTCGGATGGGTGACCTGCTGGGCACTCCACACGGTGATGCCCCAGAACAGCAGCACGACCACCAGGAAGGTGGAGATCCCCAGCCACAGCACCGTCACCGGGCCGTTGCCCCGCTGTGGGGCGCCGTCGGGCGGCGGCACGTCCGGGTCGCCCCCCTTGTGGCGCCAGGCGATCAGGCTGTAGAAGCCCACTGCGTAGACGAATGCGGCCACCGGGGCCGCCAGGACGGTGAAGACGACGACCGTCGCCCACACGTCGCCGCCCTCGGGCGACAGCAGGGTGGGCAGCAGGTGGTGGGGGGCGTAGACCCCGACGAGTACCCCGAAGACCGTGAAGACCAGCCAGATGATGAAGATCTTGCCGCCGGCCCGGGCGAAGAACGGCTCGCCGCCGAGGAGGGTGTTGGCCTCGATGTCGTCGACTTCTTCCTCAAACGACATGGACGAACCCCGACATGAACCCGTAGGCGCCCATCACACCACCGAAGCTGGCCACCATCGACCCGCACGGAAACTCGCAGTTCCAGGCGTAGACGCCCTTGGAGCCCGAGATGAAGCTGAAGGTGACCGTGTAGTGCTGGCCGGCGTCGTCGTTCGACGAGCCGGTCGGCAGGTTGGCGTTGGTGGGCAGCGGCACGTTCAGGAAGAAGTTGCTGTCGACGCCCGGGGCGCTGCGCATGGTGAACGTGTGCCCGATGTTGTTGGGGTCCCAGTGGTTGGCCACGGTGGTCTTGCCGCTCGGGGTGGTGAAGGTGGCGGTGCCGCCGACCGTGCCCGCCACCTTGGCGAAGAACGGGTCGTTGAGCGAACCGCCCGAGTCGTACTGCTGGACCGTGACGGTGACGAGGGCGTGGGCCGGCACCTGGTACTGGTTGGTGAAGCCGTAGGCGGGCCAGCTCGGGTTGCCGCTCGGATGGATCTGCTTCCCGTCAACCGATCCCGTCGAGTCCGGGTAGGTCTGGAAGTGGAGGGCCACGTGCTGGAGCGTCTGGCCGTTCACCTGCGCCGTGCCGAGCGACGTCGCCACCTGCACCCCATTGGGGTAGTTCGGCGACGTGTACGCCTGTGACATGAAGAATGCGGCCACTCCGGCGATGGCGACGAAGGCCACCACGAACGTGGCGATGATCCCTATCGGCCTCGCCTTGCCCGAATTCGCACCGGTGGACGTGCCGTCCCCCGGTGGTGTCGGCGCTTCTTGGTCTGCCACGACCCCCCCCTCCTACTTAGGCTGTGCGGGGGTCCCGGCACAGTGCCTTCTCAAGGAATCAATCCCCTAGTTACGGACTACACAACACTTCTTAGCAAACTCACGCCGACAATTCACGTGATTGGAATCGACGGCAAACCTACCGGATCCGCCACGGGTCGTGACGCTATACACGCGCAGGGTGTCCGACCCGCACGTCGGTGATCGCCGGGGCATCGGTAATGTGGCGACGTGGCTCCCCAGCAACCGGCCGACCGGCAGTCGGTGCCCACCGACCCCGTACCCGGACAACGGCTCCGGGGGGCCGATGCCTTCCGCCTCCACCTCACCCTGGTCGTCGGACTGACGATCTGCGTCGGCGCCTTCGTCATCGAGGTGTTCCGGGCCCTGGACGGGAACGCGCTGAGCTGGGCCTACGTGTTCGAATGGCCGATCTTCGCCGTCTTCGCCATCTACATGTGGTGGAACCTGCTGCACGGCCAGGACGGCCGTCGACGCAAGCCGGCCGCTCCCACCATCGGGCCGGACGGCCGCCCCCGGGCCGTACCGGTTGCCACCGAGCCCGGTGAGCAGCCGCCGCCGGCTCCCGGCGGGTCGGCCCCCCGAGCGGGCGCCGACCCCGATCTCGCGGCGTGGCAGGAGTACCTGGTGGCCATGGAGGCCGACGAGCGTCGACAGGCCGGGGCCGACTGACCGACGAATGCGGCCCGATCGGGATCGCCGTGGTCGGTGAATGCGGCCGGTGGGCCTGGCGAATGCGGCTTGTCGGCCTGGCGATCGGGCCCGCTGGGCCTGGCGATCGGGGTCGCCGTGGTCGGTGAATGCGCTCGCCGGGCCTGGAGAACAGGCACGCTGGGTTGCGCCAATGCGGCCTCTCGGGAGGGCGAATGCGTCTTCAGGGTAGGGCGAATGCGGCCTCTCGGGAGGGCGAATGCGCCGGCCGGCGTGCGTGAATGCGGCCTCCGGGGAGGGCGAATGGGGCCCGTGGGGTGCGTGAATGGGCCGCAGGCCGGGTCGATCAGACCCGGCCGAGCGCACGCTCGAACGATGCCGACACGCCGCCCTCGACGCCGTAGAGCCGGTAGGCGATGAGCACCAGGGCGGGCACGGCCCAGAAGTCGCCGCACACCCAGAGGATCCCGGCCGCGAACCGTTGATCGCGCAGTGCGGCCACCGGCCCGTCCATCAGCATGTTCATCGAGTACCACGGGGTCTTGGTGAAGATCGCCATCGACATGGCGAGCACCAGCATCTCGAACGCCGTGACCACCACGGCAGCGATCTGCACCCGGGTCGAGCCGCGCGGTCCCGAAGGGTGCGACGGCAGGATCACCCGCCAGAACAGGTAGCCGGTGACCACGAACGACGGTGCCATCAGCCAGTCCATGACCCACGGATGCCACGTGGCCCAGTCGAAGACGGCAGGGATGTGCCACAGGACCATGACCCCGTTGAAGAGGACGATGGCCACGACGGGGTTGGTGAGCACGGCCACCGGTCCGCGCAGCCCGGCCCCCGAGGGCGACAGGTTGTACCAGCGCAGCCAGCGACGTCTCAGCCCGGCCGGGGCGGCGAACAGCAGGGGTACCCAGGGGGCGCCGAGGATGAGGAGGGGCGGAAGGTAGAACATCTCGAGCACGTGCATCACCATGTGGATGCTGAGCCACGTCATCGCCCACCGGTCCAGCGGACCGGACGCCACGAGGGCCACCAGGAGGAGGCCGGCGTAGAAGGCCAGTGACCGGTGCCACCGCGCCCGCCGGTGGGAGGCCGTCTGGCGCTCCGCCAGTCGCCGGCGCCCGATCTCGTGGGCCACGCCTACGACGAGCGCGATGACGGCGATCGGAGTGACCTGCCAGAACTGGGGGAGCACCATCGGCCTGTCCTTCCGTGACGGACCGATGCTAGCGGCCCCGGTATCGGGCCGGCCGCCTCCCGGTGCGAATCTGTGCCGGGCTCAGTCCGACGAGCCGTACTGGATGGGCACGGTGAGGTCGGCCGTCACGTGCCACGGCCCCGCACCTGTGGCCGCCCAGATCCGGAGTTTGACGCCGGACGGCACGAAGGCGTCCACCTCGTCGCCGACCGTGGCCACCCCCCTCGTGCCGGCCGGGGGCGGGCCGTTCGACACCCAGGCCTGCCCCGGGCCGGCGACGGTGGTGAGGCGGAGGTCGGAGGCGCTGGGCCCGCCGAGCAGTACGGCGAGTCCCGGGCCTCCGGCACCCCCGGTGGCCGTGGACCTCACCGTCCAGCCGCGTGTGGGACCGTGAGCGCCGCCGACACGACGGCTGACCCGCCGGGCGTGTACCACACGCCGGCCACCGACGACCGTCCACCACCGGTGGACTCGACGAGGCCGACGACACCCGTGCCGTCGGCCTGCAGGCGCAGGACGGTGGTGGACGTCACCCCCGGGGCGCCGAGAGACGGTCCGACCCGGACCCACCCGGTGGGCGCCGGGAGCCCCTCGGCGGAGGCGGCGGAGGGATCGGACGGTTCGAACAGGCCGACGCCGGTCCCGGCGCACCATGCGCCCACCACCGGGAGCCCGGCCGAGGTGACGGCCACCGCGGTCACCCGGGTCACCCGGCAGCCCGAGCTGGCGGCGAGAGCGGTGGCCGTCGTGAGCCGGTGCCAGGAGGTGGCTCCGGGCCCGGCCGCCAGGACGGGGGTGCCCGCCGAGGCCAGCACGGCCGCGCTCTGGCCGGCCGGTCCGGTCGCCAGTCCGTCCGGTTCGGCGGCCAGCGACCCGGGAATGTCCGACGGCTCCCACTGGGTTGACCCGGCGGCACTGGTGGCCAGCACGGAGAAGGTCAGGTCCTGCGAGGGCAGGAAGCCGGCCGTCACCGCTCCGGCGGACGACGGGCCGACGACCAGGCCGCCGTTGTCGGCGACGCCGGGCGGCGTCGACAGGGTCCACGTCGAACTGCCGGTCGGGCGCTCGAGCAGTTGGTAGAAGGTGTTCTTGGGGTCGGAGAGGTTGCCCATCCCGAGGACCTCGGTGGCCAGCGCCGGGGTGGTGCTCCCCGACGGCGACGGCGGCACGTGCGGCGACACCGTCGGGACCGACTCGGTGGGCTGCCCCGCGGTCGACACCATCGCGACGACGAGCACCAGCGCGACGACGAGCAGGCCGCCGAGGACCAGCCAGACCGCGCCGGCTCACTGGTGCTGGACCTGGGTGACCTGCGAGGCGACGAGCCCGCTGAACGACGACTCGGTCGACTCGTTGGCCGGTCCCGGGTCGGAGTTGAGGATGCGTCGGATCTGGCCGCGGGCGTCGATGATGTAGACGACGTCCGAATGGGCGACCATCCCGCCGGCCGGCGCCGTCTCGACGGTCACGCCGTAGTCGTTCCACGCCCTCTGGAGGGCGGCCTCCGACCCGGTCAGGAAGAGCCAGTTCGACTCGGAGTCGAGCCCCTCCTGCCGGTTGAAGTCGGCCACCGTCTGGAGTGAGCGGTAGACGGGGTTGGCCACGATGGCGACGAAGCGGACCTTGGCGGCGTCACCCCCGAGGAACTCGTTGGCCACCCGCAGCTCCTGGGCGATGACCGGGCAGTCGCTCGTGCAGACCGGGTCGAGGAAGGTGAGGACGACCGTGTCGCCGCGCAGGTCGGCCAGGGAGACCGTGGAGCCGTCGGGCGCGGTGAGGGTGAACGGCGGGGCCGGCCCCGAGGTCACGGTCGGTGCGCCGTCGACGGCCACGGCGATCTCGGGGTCCGCCGCCTGCTGGGCCGCGGCCGCCGCCATCGGGGCCACCCCCACCAGCAGGATCAGGAGCGCCCCGCCGGCGGCGGCGAGCCGGCCGGCCCGCTTGGAGTCGATCTCCTCCCACCACGACCGCTCGGCGGGCGGAACCAACGCGGGGGCGGTCGTGTCCGTGGCCGCGGCGGCCCCGGCGCCCACCAGCTCGGGTTCGGGCTCGAACGGCGGACCGGGACCGACCGGCAGCTCGGACCCGGACTCCGGGGGCGCTGCGGGGACGGCCCTCTGGTCCGCCGCGGCCGCCGGCCCCCACCCTGGCGGGGCGGACGAGCGCGAGGTATCCGCCGAAGGTCACGAACAGCAGGGGCAGCATCGAGTTGGGGTCGGTGCCGGTGCCGCCCCAGAAGCCGAAGTCCTCGATCAGGACCCAGTCGGCGACGCAGAGGACGGCGAGGACGGCGAGGGTCGGGCCGAGGAGCCGGGCGACACCGCCCGGCACGGGGGCATCGCCGTCGTCGCCCGTGCGCACGGCCACGAAGAGCAGGATGCCCCCGAGAACGAGCATGGCCACTACCGCCACCAGATTGACGCCCCAACCGTGCGCCCGGTCGAACGACGTGAACGAGGACAGCAGTGATGCCAGCGGATGGGGCTGCGATGTCTGCGCCATCTGGGAGACCATCCCCGTGAGGGTGCCCGGCTGCCCGTGGATCTGACCCTGCCAGAATCCTCGGCCGGGCCAGGCCTGGAGCACCCCGAACCCGAGGAGGAGCACCCCCATCCCCCCGAGGACGAGGCGGCCGAGCCGTCGGCCGCTCCACGCCCTGTCGGGCAGGGCGACGAGGGTCCCGGCCGCGATGTAGAAGACGATGGCGCCGGGAGCACCGAACAGCAGGGTGAGCCCCGGGGCGAAGATGCCCCCGAAGGCGTTGCCGAACGACCAGACGACGAGGCCCCAGACCACGCTCACGACGCCTGCGCCGCGGCTCCAGAGTCCCCGCGGCGCCACGCAGGAGGAGCAGGCCGATGCCGATCTGGATCCACACCGTGGAGGCGGCGGCGGCGGCCGGATGGTTGGCCCAGAGCGTCAGGCCGGATTCGACCAGGTGGCGGACCCAGGAGGGGGAGGTGGTCGCGGAGGGCTCGATGACGCCCGAGGGCAGGCCGGTGGGCATGCCCGACTGCAGCTGGAGCAGGCCGTCGAACAGCCAGACCAGACCGAAGGCGATGCGCAGGAACCGGCGGCCGGCCGGTTCGGGCGTCGGGCGGGCGACGGGCGGGGTGACGGGCTCGCCCCGGGCGACGGCCCGGCGGTACTGCATGGCGCGGAGCTGGTTCCACCCGATGAAGAGGACGGCGAGCAGGACCATCACGAGGGCCCCCTGGATGGCCAGCTGATGGTGGAACTCGGCGATGATCGACGAATCGCCCGGCCCCGGAGGGGCACCCATTCCAGTCATCGGCGTCCGGCACACACGGGCATCCGGGCCACGCTACCGCCCGGCAACCGGGCCCTGGTACTCGGCCCCCACCCCGCGTGCGGCCCCGAACCGGCGGTTCCCGGCGACCCGTCGGCTCAGGAGACGGTAAGTCCGCCCAGTGTCGACGAGCCGTACTTGGTGGCGACCTCGACCGAACCGGACCGGGCCTTGGCGGCCACGGTGACCACGATCTGGACGTCGGTGTCCGAGATGACGACGGCCTTCTTGCCGCCCACCTCGACCTTCCTGACCGCGCCCAGTCCCGAACCGGTCAGCGTCAAGGTGCCGTCCGGGGCCACGGCGGTCGGGGCGAACGAGGTCAGCGCCGGGCTCAGATCGACGGCCTTCGCACTGGCGACCGTCCCGTAGGTGGTGACCACGCTGACGACCCCGTTCCCCGCCCCGGTGGGTACCACGGCCGTCACCTCGGTGGGGCTGTCCGAGGAGATCACCCCGGGGGTTCCGTCGAACAGGACCTCGGAGGCGGTGCCCAGGTTCTCACCCGTGACGGTCACCGTGGACCCGGCCGCAGCCGTGGTCGGCGAGACGCCCGTCACCAGCGCGGTGTAGGTGTAGTCCGGGCTGCCGTCGGAGCACGAGCCGACGCCCCCGTCCGCCTCGTTCGACCAGAGGCCCTGGACGGTCACCGTGCCGTGGCCAGGTCAAGTTGAACATGGCGCCCGGGCCGGTCGAGACGTAGGCGCACAGGTCGGCCATCTCCTCGCCCGACGGAGTCCATCCACCCGGGAGCCGGGTACGCCCTCGGGGAACTGGTCCGTGACGGTCTCGGCGTACTCGTGGCTGGCTGCCTCGGTGGCGCCGTCGAGGATCCCCGGCGTGTTGACGTCACCCGCGCCGCAGTCGTAGCCGGCGTCGGCCACGTAGGGGAGGTTGGTGAAGGCGACGATCGGCCCCGGCACCGCCCCGCCGCCGTCGATGGAGGCGTCGTGGGTGTCGTCGTGGTAGGCGCAGTACCCGTCGGTGGGGCTGGCCCATCCGTCGGGGTCCGTGCCGGTGGGCGAGGCGATCACGTACTGCGTGTCGCGGTTGGCCGGCCTGGGTGGTGTTGCCGAAGTGGACGGCGGCCGCCTCGGCCTCGGCGGCCAGCTGGTGGCCGGTCAGGCCGGCGGCCTCCTCCGATCGTGGAGGCGACCGAGTCGTCGTACCAGACCCCGGCCAGCACCCCACCCGTCGGGTACGGGATCTGCGTGTCACCCTCCTCACAGGTGGTCGCGCCGACCGGTGCGCCGTCGCAGTACTGGGTCATGGTCGCGCTCCACGCTCGCCACCGGTCCCGATCCGCGCGTAGAGCGTCTGCAGGGCGGGCGCCATGCCGTCGGTGTCGCCGCTGAAGACGTCCTGACCGGCCGGTTCGTCGACTCCGTCCCCCACTGGCTCCCCATGAACACCAGGTAGACCTCGGGGTGTCCGGTGGTCACACCGGCGCCGACGAGGCCGCCCGCGGTCAGGCCGCCGCCGTAGCGGACGTCCAACCTGGAGGGCTTCACCTTGCGGGCGGCGGCGGGCGTCACCGGGACATGTACCCGAGTGCGTCGACGCCCGAGCCACGTCGCGCGTCCTGCGGGGCACGGCGCCGTGGCGGTAGCCGTGACCGAGGGCGGTGGGAACGGTCAGCACGACCGACGCCGTCGTGGCCGACCCTGGGCCGGTGCGCCCCGGCCGACGGCCCGGCCGCCGAGATCAGGGTGACCCCGACCAGCAGGGCGGCTCCGGCCACGGGTGCCGCACGACGCAGGGCGCGCCCGCTGGCGGCGTGGACACGGCGACGACAGGTCATGGGTACCTCCGGTACGGTGCTCGCCCCACGCACGCGTGCCGCGGTCCGGTCGGTCGATCCGGGACACCCCCAGGCACACGCAACTCCCGTACGGAAGCGGATTCCGGACGGCCTGCTGCAGCCACGCTATCGGCAACCGCGTCACCGGAAAGGGCGTCGGGGAACCGCACGTCCGGACCCGCCCCCCGGACCCGGCGTCGGCGCCGACGGTCGGCGCCCGTCGGGGCCGGAACTCAGGCGCCGAACAGCAGTCCGTAGTTGGCCCCCCGTCGGAGATGGTGGCCCCCGTCGACGGCCAGGGCCTCCCCGGTGATCCAGTCCGGACTCCGGTCCGGCCAGGAACCGCACCGCGGCGGCGATGTCCTCGACCGTGCCCAGCCGGCTGACCGGCATCTCGCGCCAGGTAGTCGTCGAGCAGCGGGCCACCGGCGGTGATGAACGACATCAGCTCGTCGTCGACGATCCCCGGCTGCACCGAGTTGACCCGCATGCCGGCTGTGCCCGAGCTCCTCCGCGGCGTACTTGCACAGCATGTCGATGCCGGCCTTGGCCGAGCCGTAGGCCCACAGGTAGCGGTGGGGGAAGTGCCCGGCGCCGGACGACATCCCGATGAACGAGCCTCCGGCGGGCGGTCCCCCGTCCATCCCGTCCCCGACCCCGGCCGCCATCAGCGGGGCCCCGTGCTTGAGGCACAGGAAGGTGCCCACCATGTTGAGATCGATGGTCGCCCGGACGGCGTCCAGCGTCGGCCTCGGCGATGGGCCCCATGGTGAGCGAGCCGCCGGCATTGGCGAACAGGACGTCGAGATGGCCCCGCGGCGAGGCGGCCTCGGCCACCGCGGCGGCCACCTGCTCCTCGACGGTGACGTCGGCCACGACGTAGCGGGCCGATCCGGCGGCCCTCCCGGCCGCCGCGGCGTCGGCCGCACACCCGCCCGAGGGTCGCCACCGCCGAGGCCAGCGTCTCCTCCGTACGGCCGCAGATGGTGACGTGGGCGCCGTCGGCCACCAGCCGGGTGGCCGTGCCCAGGCCGATGCCGCTGCCACCGCCGGTCACGAGCGCGGTGTACCCGGCGATGCCCGTCGTGGATCCGATGGCGTCCGTCACTGGTTGCCCCCCTCTGGATCGTCGTCGCGACCCGTCGTCGACGGTCTGTCTCCCGACGGTGGCCGAGAGTGGCTACCGTCCGGGTTCCGGAGCAGCATGCTACGGACGCGGGAACGCGGCAATCCCGGAGGCCCGGCGACGATCGGGCCGCCGGCCGGTACCCGCGGGCCGGACGAGGAGACTGCAGTGAGCCGAACGCGAGTTCAACCTGGCCGACCTGTTCGAGCTGGTGGCCGGGACCGTGCCCGACCGCCTGGCCCTGGTGGCCGGCGACGGTCGCCTCACCTATCGCCAGCTCGACGCGCCGGGCCGACCGGGTGGCCAGACACCTCGTCTCGCTCGGCCTCGACCCCGGTGCCCACGTCGGGATCCTGGCCCGCAATCGGGCCGAGTGGGTCGAGTCGATGATCGGTTGCTTCAAAGCCCGTACCGTCCCCATCAACCTCAACTACCGCTACGTCGCCCCCGAGCTCCGCTACGTCATCGACAACGCCGATCTCCGGGCCCTCGTCTACGAACGGAGCCTGTCCCGACTGGTGGCCGACTCACTGGCCGGGGCCCCACCGGCCCAGTCCCTCCACCTCCTGGTGATCGACGACGGCGACCCGCCCGCCGGCCCGGACCCGGTCACGAGCGTCACCGGCGCGGTCCCCGACCGCTACGAGGACGCGCTGGCCGTGGCCCACGCCGGGCGTGCCTTCGGGCCCCGCTCCCCCGACGACCTCTACGTCCTCTACACGGGCGGGACCACGGGGATGCCCAAGGGGGTCATGTGGCGTCAGGAGGACATCTTCTTCGCGGCCATGGGAGGGGGCGGCTGGGGCGCCGAGCCGATCACCGCGGCGGACGACCTGGCCGGTCGGCTGAACACCGCCGAGTCGGGTCGCGTCCCGATGCTGGTACTCGGGCCGCTCATGCACGGCAACGCGCAGTGGGCCATGTGGAACGCCTTCCTGATGGCCGGTACGACCGTGCTCTACACCGAGCACCACTTCGACCCCGACCGGATCCTCCGGCTCATCGGCGACGAGGGCGTGATGTCCTCGGCGCTGGTCGGCGACGCCATGGCCCGGCCGTTGGCCGACCTGATGGCGACGGCACCACCCGGCACCTACGACGTCTCGACCCTCATGGTCATCGCGCTCAGGGGGCGCCATGCTGTCGGCGACCGTCAAGGCGGAGCTGGGGCGCCAGTTTCCCGGGGCCGCGATCATGGACCGGTTCGGATCGAGCGAGGCCGGCGCCCAGGGCGCCGTCGAGGACGGGGCGACCGGGCCGCGCTTCGTGATGGGCGACGACACGGCGGTCCTCGACGACGACCTGCGCCCCCTCGCCCCCGGCGACGGACGGATCGGCCACCTGGCCCGGTCCGGGCGGATCCCGCTCGGCTACTACAAGGACGAGGCCAAGACGGCCGCCACCTTCCCGACCGATCCCGACGGCGTCCGGTGGTCGGTGCCGGGCGACCTGGCCTCCGTCGGGCCCGACGGCGTCATCACCGTCCACGGGCGCGGCTCGGCGTCGATCAACTCGGGCGGCGAGAAGATCTTTCCCGAGGAGGTCGAGGCCGCCGTCAAGGCACACCCCGACGTGTACGACGCCATCGTGGTCGGTCTGCCCGACGAGCGTTTCGGCGAACGGGTGGCCGCCGTCGTGCGACTGCGCGACGGCGCCGGGCCGCTCGCCCTCGACGATCTGGGCACCCACTGCCGGGGCCACGTGGCCGGCTACAAGGTCCCCCGCCAGCTCCTCGTGGTCGAGGAGATCCCCCTGACCGCGGCAGGCAAGCCCGACGCCAAGGCGGCCAAGGCCCTCTTCTGACCAGCCCCGCTCCCGGGGCGCACCGGTCGGGGAGCACGCCGCTCCGGGTGGCCGGGCCGCCAGGTCCGGATCAGGCCACCGCCGTCGTCGGAGCGACCCCTGCGACATCGGCCATGACCGCCACGGTGTCCACCACCCGGTCGACGGCGCCGTCCAGGGCCGACTCGTCGATCTCGACCACCCGCACCTCTGCCGGCCTCGGGCCACAGGCCCGACCACCCGTGCCGGGGTCGACCCGGCCGGCGACGCCAGTCCGGCGACCAGGGCCAGGAAGGCCAGCTCCTCGCGCTATCCGTCGCCCGGATCGGCCGCCCGAGACCGACACCAGCCCCGTCACCCCGCCTCCGGCGGCGTGCCGACCCCGACCGCGGCCGACGCGGGCCTCCGACCGGCCCCGCAGGCGGACCGGCCCCGGGCCCGGCGCCGACCACCGGTCGTCCGGCCCACCCAGCTCGACGGAGGGGGCCAGGCGCCGCCCAGTCGAAGGCGGCCCACACCGGGGTGGCCCAGGTGACCGCATCGGCCAGAACCGGGGCCGGCCGCCGGCCCCGAGCCCGGCGAACCACGGCTCCCAGTGGAAGGTGCGCCAGCCGGAGCGCCGCCACTCCTCGACCGCCCCGTCGGCCAGCGGGCCGACCGCCTCCGCCGGCCCCCGGAACCGCCCCTCGGCGCAGGCCCGCACCGCGGCGATGCCCGAGCGACCGGCGGACGAACGCCGGCTTCCAGGCGAAGGGCTCCTCGGGCAGGCCCAGCAGCTCGGGGCGGTAGCGGGCCCGCCGGAGCTGGCGGACTCCGACCTCGACGTCGACGTCGCCGCCCCGTCCGGCGGCCGCGTCGACCAGCCCGGCGACCAGCCGGTCCCTCACCCGCGCCCACCCCTCCGGCTCCACCCCGGCCGCGGCCGGCGCCAGCAGCACGTCGGTGAGCGTGGCGTCCACGGGCATCAGGCCGCCTGCTCCCTGGGGAGGTCCACCACCGGCGCCACGGGTCCGGAGGCCGCGGCAGGGGCGGGCACAGGGCGGGCGGCGGCACCGCCGGACAGAGCCACCGGCGGCCGCTGGAGCAGGGTGGCGCACGTCGCGCACCAGGTCCCGTCGTCCGAACCGGGTCGTCCGTCGAGCAGGGCCCGGATGCCGGCGGCGCACCTCCTGGCCGCCGCCACCAGCAGTTCGCGGGTGACCGGCTCCACGTCGAGTTCCCCGGTCCGCGTGTAGTAGGTGGCGACGACGAACGGCGGTACCGAGGTGCGTAGGGTCTCGACGAGGGCGTCGACGGCCCGGTCGTCGCGGTGGCCCGGGCGTCGAACCCCGGAGGCCACGTCGACCAGCGCCACCGTCGCCTCCCCACCCGCCGGGCGCCCGATGGCCAGATCGACCCGGGTGGTCAGTTCGACGATGCCGTCACGGAGGGGGACCCGCAGGGTCTCGTCGGTGCGTGGGAGCCACGAGGACTCGAGGGTGGGCCACCGCTCGACGAGCCCGCGGGCCTGGCGGCCGACCTCGGCGCCCAGTTCGGCCCGCTCGGCGGTAACCAGACCCTCGATCCAGTCCACGAGCGGGGCCTGGCGGTCGTCGAGGGAGAGGGCCTCGAGCGCGTCGGCCATCGGGTCGGCGATGGCGCCGACGGTCACCAGTTGGCGGAAGAGGGCGCCGACCAGCGCACCGCAGGCCAGCGGGACGGTGAAGGTTCGTTCGGTGGAACGGTCGGTGGGGCGGTGGGGCGGACACGACAGGGCACGTTCGAGCCGCTCGTGGGTGACGACCGAGCGGGCGGCGTCGAGCGGCGGGCACCCGCGGTCCACTCCGGCGACCGCGTCCTCCAGGTAGGAGCGGAGGTCCCCGGCGAACATCGGATCGGCGGCCGGTCGGGCCCGGCCCGTCACCCGCAGGCGTTCGAGCAGCGCCGCGCCGGCCAGCGGCCGGGTTCCTCCGCCCCCGGTCGCCGACCCCCCGGACCCGGGCCCCGTGCCGCCGATGTCACGGGACCTCCGGCGTCCCTCTCCCTGCTCCCCCACCGGGGCGTCCGTCGTTCGCATGGACACAGTGTGGACGGGGGGTGTCACACGACCGTCCCCGTCGGAGGTCCCCGGTAGCCTCTGCCCCGATGACCGTCGCGGCCACGTCCACGCTCTTCGCCGTCGTCTTCACCCTGTTCGTCGTGGCCGCCGTCGTGCTGATCGTCCTCACCCTGCGGTTCGTCATCGCCCAGGCGCGCCGGAACCGGGCCGCCTGGCTGGACCGCCGCACCGCCGAGGATCCCGGCGTCGGCAACGAGGACCAGGAGGACGAGGAGGAGGAGGAGGACGAGGAGGACGACGAGCAGGAGGAGATGACCGCCCTCGTCCTGGCCGGTGGGAGCACCCGCGGCGCCATCCAGATCGGCATGCTCCAGGTCCTGTCGGAGCACGGGTTCGTGCCCGACCGCGTCTACGGCTCGTCCGTCGGGGCCATCAACGGCGCCGGGTTCGCCGCCGACCCGACCCGGGAGGGCGTGGAGCGGATGGCCCAGATCTGGCTCGGGCTGAAGCGCGAGGACGTCTACCCGCAGGGCCGGCTGCACGGCCCCTGGCTCTATGTCCAGCAGCGGGACGCCGTCTACTCGAACTCGGGCCTGCGGACCATCATCTCCCAGGGATTCCCCTTCGACCGGCTCGAGGAGTCGCCGATCCCGCTCGAGGTGGTGGCCACCTCGTTGACCGACGGGGGCGAGCGGTGGTTCACCCAGGGCCCGGCGGTCGACCCGATCCTGGCGTCCGCGGCCATGCCCGCCATCTTCCCGCCGGTCGAGATCGACGGCGAGCGCTACATCGACGGGGGCGTGGTCAACAACGTGCCGATCCAACGGGCCATCGACGCCGGAGCCACCCGGATCGTGGTGCTCCTGTGCTCACCGCCCATCGTCACGCCGCAGTCCTCCAAGCGGCCGGTCGAGGGAATGGTCAATGCGCTGCTCATCGCCATCCACGCCCGGTTCGTCCGGGACATGGCCCACCTGCCCGAGGGCGTCGAGGTCATCCTCTGCGCAGGTCCCGACGGTGCGACCCGGGACTTCGACGACTTCTCCACCACCGAGCACCTCGTCGCCCTCGGCAGGGCCGAGGCCTCCGAGATCGTCCGCCGCTACACGCTCGGCACCATCCCCTATCCGGCTCCGCCGCTCCCGGTTCCCGCCGTGGCCGCCGGACCGGTCGCATCGGCCGGCGGCGAGGAGGGCGACGCGTCGGCCCCGCCGGCGACGTCTTCCCCGGTCGTCCCCGACGACGGCGCCGCGCCGTCCGCCGATCCCTCCCCTTCCGCGGTCGCCGCGCCGGTCACCCAGCCCGAGCCGGGCACGTAGCGCCGCACGATCCGGGCGGGCACCCCGGCGATCACGCAGTGGTCCGGGAAGGTGCCGCGCACCACCGCGCCCGCTCCCACCACGACGTTCCTGCCCAGCTCGGTGCCGGGCAGGATGACCACCCCGGTGCCGAGCCAGCTGCCGTCACCGATGACCACGGGCACGTCGTGGGGCCACTGGACGTGGACGACCTCGTCGGGGTTCTCGTAGCCGTGGTTCTGGTCGGTGATGTACACGTAGGGCCCCGTCTGGACATCACTGCCGATCGTGATGGAGAAGTGGCCCACGATGTGGCTGCCCCGGCCGATCATGCTGCGGTCGCCGATGCTGACGACCGGATCGGTGACCATCTCCTGCCCGGGAACCATCCCGGCGGACAGGCTCACATAGGGTCCGACCAGGGTGTCCTCGCCGATGTGGATCCACTCCTCGCCGAAGACGGCACCCGTGGGGAAGGCGAGGCAGCTGCCCCGGCCGAAGGCGCCGAACCGGTCGGCCAGCCGATCGCCGGGGCCGGTCGCACCGTGGCGCTCCATCCAGCCCCACCCGGCGTGGACGAGCGAGTGCAGCCAACGGTGGCGCCGGGCCCGCAGGCCCCGCGGCGGCACGCTCCCGCGCCGCGGTCGGGTGGCCGGGCGGGTGGCGGGGCCCGGAGGCGCGGACGGTCCGGGGCCCGGAGGGGTGCCCGTGGGACGTCCGGGGACGTCGGCGGCGGAGGGGTCCGGGCTCGCTGCGCTCACCCCGCGACGGTATCTGACGCACCGGCGGCCGGGCGATCCCGGGCTCCGACGCCGGGGGGCGACCCACCCTACGATGGGCGCCGTGCAGATCGGCCCCGACGATCCCGAGCGGGCCGCCGGTGGTGACGACGGCGTCGACGGCGTGCTGGCCGACAAGGCGCGGCTCGGGCGGTCGGGCTTCGCCAGCGGCTCCGCGCTCTACGAGCGGGCCCGGCCGGGCTACTCCGGCGATGCGGTGGCCCACCTGCTCGACGCCCTCGCCATCGGTGCCGACAGCCGGGTGCTGGACGTGGCCGCCGGCACCGGCAAGCTGACCCGGGCCCTGGTGGCGGCCGGTGCCGCCACCGTCGCCTGCGAGCCCTCGGCGTCGATGCGGGACGTGTTCGCCTCCGCGGTCCCTGGCGCGCTCCAGGTGGGATCCACCGCCGAGCTGCTCCCCTTCGCCGACCGGTCGTTCGACGCCGTCACGGTGGCCCAGGCCTTCCACTGGTTCGACGCCCCGGTGGCCCTGGCCGAGTTCGCCCGGGTGCTCCGACCCGGAGGCGGCCTCGGCCTCGTGTGGAACGAGCGCGACGAGTCGGACCCGGTGGTCGCCGAGCTGACGCGGATCAGCAAGTGGGACGTCCACCAGCCCTACCCGGTAGGCATGGACTTCGGCCCGGTCATCGCCGCCTCTGGGCGGTTCGGCCCCGTCTCCCGCACCAGACTGCGCTTCACCCAGGAGCTCGACCGCACGGGCTTCGTCGAACAGGTGGCGTCCCGCAGCTACATCGCCGTGCTCCCCGAGGACCGGAGGGCCGAGATCCTCGGCCACGTCGCCGACCTGGCCGCGACGCTCGACGAGCCGATCCGGCTTCCGTACGTCGCGGACCTGTTCTGCACCACCGTCCGATGACCGGGTGCCCGGGCTTGCCAGCGGCGCTGCGGCGGGGCAGCCTGTGCCGGGTCCCGGGCGCGTGAGCCACCACCACGACCCACCATCCAGGGGAGAGCACCGACCATGATCAAACTGACCTGCCTGCTGCGGCGCAAGGAGGGGTTGACCCCCGCCGAGTTCCACGCCTACTGGCGCGACCACCACGGCCCGCTCATCGCCAACTCCAGCGCGGCCAAGTACGTCATCCGCTACGAGCAGAACCCCCGGCCGCTGAGCGACTACCGGAACGACGACGACCGGTCCGGCTACGACGGCGTCACGGTCCAGTGGTTCGAGTCGATGGACGCCTACAACGCCCACATGACCGAGCCCGACTTTCCCGCCATGATGGAGGACATCGCCAAATTCCTCGACACGGACCACCTCGAGGTCGTGTTGACCGAGGAGCCCGTGATCGTGATCGACGGCACCGTCGACTGGTGACCCCGGCCCGCCACGGGTCCGATCCACCCCCCTTGGGATGGGCGACGGTGGCGGCGGCAAGTGTTGACGCCCGACCAGCCCGGACGTACTATCCCCCCTGTCGGACATGGTGTCCGATTCATGGGAGGGGGCGTCCGACATGAGTCAGACGGAACTGGACATCAGCGGCGTCGACTTCGCCGACATCAACCTGCTCGATTCCACGGTCTTCGCCGAGCGGGTGCCCCACGAGTGGTTCGCCTTCCTGCGCAAGAACGCGCCGGTGTGGTGGCAGGAGGAGGAGGACGGCCCCGGTTTCTGGGCCGTGACCACCCTGGCCGAGGCCACCCAGGTCAACCGTGACTACGAGCACTTCTCCTCCGCCCGGCAGGCCACCTACCTGTGGGACCTGGCCGAGGACGACCTGGCCCAGCAACAGCTGATCATGCTCAACATGGACCCGCCGCTCCACACCCGCTACCGGCGCCTGGTCAACAAGGGCTTCACCCCCCGGATGGTCAACCAGCTCCACGAGCGCATCCACGCCGCGACCGACACCATCATCGACTCGGTCATCGAGCAGGGCTCGGCCGACTTCGTCACCGACATCGCCGCCGAGCTTCCCCTCGTCGTCATCGCCGAGCTCCTCGGCGTCCCCAACGAGGACCGCCATCGGATGTTCGACTGGTCCAACCGCATGATCGGTTCGCAGGACCCCGAGTACCAGACGGCCGGCGAGGCCGCCCAGATCGCCTCGATGGAGCTCTACGCCTACGCGTCGGAGCTGTTCGCCAAGAAGCGGGCCGATCCCCGCGACGACCTCATGAGCGTGCTCACCCAGGTCGACATCGATGGCGAGCAACTCTCCTCGTTCGAGCTCGAGCTCTTCTTCCTCCTGCTGACCGTGGCCGGCAACGAGACGACCCGCAACCTCATCTCGGGGGCGATGGCGACCTTCTTCGAGAACCCGGACCAGTGGGAGCTGCTCCGCAAGGACCGGTCGCTGCTGCCCGGCGCCGTCGAGGAGATGCTCCGCTACGTCACTCCGGTGATGAACTTCCGTCGCCAGACGACCACCGGCTTCGAGCTCGGCGGCCAGAAGATCGAGGGCGACTCCAAGGTCGTGTTCTTCCACATCTCCGCCAACCGCGACGAGCTGGCCTTCGAGGACCCGCAGTCGTTCGACATCACCCGCAACCCCAACCCGCACATGGCCTTCGGCGCCGGCGGCCCGCACTTCTGCCTGGGCGCCAACCTGGCCCGCATGGAGATCCGCGTGATGTTCGAGCATCTGCTCGACCGCATGCCCGACCTGGAGCTGGCCGGGCCGGTCCAGCGCCTCCAGTCGGCCTTCATCAGTGGGGTCAAGCACATCCCGATCACCTTCCCGACCGGGCCACGCGTCGCCGGGTAGATGGCCGTACGCAGGACCTCCGACGACCTGAAGGAGGTCATCCGCGACTTCCGTCGCGACCAGGTCATCGACGTCGCCCGTCGGCTGTTCGGCGAGCGGGGCAGCACCGACGTCTCCATGGACGAGATCGCCTCCGAGGCGGGCGTCGCCCGGTCGACCGTCTACGTCTACTTCGCCAACCGCGGGGAGCTCCTGCGGGCCTGCCTGCAGCGCATGCACGCCCAGCTGCTCGAGGCCATCGCCTCCACCTGGGAGGAGGGCGCTCTGCCGGCCCTCCGGCTCGAACGACTGATCGAGGAGATGCTGGCCCGGGTGGACGACAGCCCGGCGTTCTTCCGTCTGGCCCTCGTCACCCAGGGCAGCCCGGCCCGGGACGCCGAAGCCCTCGGCTCCGAACTGGCTCTCATCGGTCTCGACATCGCCCGGCTGATCCGGGATCTGGTCGAGGAGGGAGTGGCCCGGGGTGACTTCCGTCCGCTCGACACCGACCTGGCCATCGGCCTGATCGGCCAGCAGATCTACGGGGCGATGGCCGTGCGGGCCGCCGAGCCCGAGCCCCGGGACCGGTCGGAGGCGGCGGCCGACACCGTCCGGTTCATCCTGCACGGCCTGGCGGCCTGAGCCGAGGACCGGCCTGGCGGCCTGAGCCGGACGGCCTGAGGAGCCGGCCTGGCGGCCTGAGCCGAGGACCGGCCTGGCGGCCTGAGCCGAGGACCGGCCTGGCGGCCTGAGCCGAGGACCGGCCTGGCGGCCTGAGCCGAGGACCGGCCTGGCGGCCAGTGTGAAGGACCGGCCCGGCGGCCCGCCCGTCTAGCGGGAGCCGCCGAAGATGCGCAGCAGGGCCAGGTAGACCATCACCGACGAGATCAGGATGGTGAAGGCCGAGAACCACTCGGCGTCGGCCTCGATGCCCGCCGCCTGGGCCCGGTCCACGAAGCTGAAGTCCATGAAGAGGTTCAACACCGCGACCACCAGGTAGAGGACGCCGAAGATGAGCAGGCCGGACGTGCCGGAGAGCCCCCACCCGGTGATGAAGGACGTCATCATCACCGCGAGCAGCCCGATGCCGGCCACGATCGTGACCATGAAGAACCGGTGCCCGACCTTGACCAGGCCTGTGCGGTAGACGCCCCACACGCCGGCCACGATGACCGTCGTCCCCACGACCGCCAGGGTGACCACATGGGCACCCTGGTCGGCGTAGTACCGCGAGATGACACCGAGCACCACGCCCTCGGCCACGGCGTAGATCGGCGCGAGCACGGGCGCGAGCCGGGGCCGGAAGATGCACCACAGGGCGACGCCGAGCCCGCCGAACATGGCGACCACGGCCACGCCCATGGGCAGGTTGCCGAGATAGGCCACCGTGCCGACCACCAGGGCGAGGAGACCGAGCAGGCCGGCCTTGTTGAGCGCCCCGTCCGCGGTGAAGGTCCGGGTCTGCCCGGCCACCGGCGGCATCGGCGGGGGGCCCTGGGGCTGGAGGTGCCAGGTGGCCCCGTCCCACGACCACCAGTTGCCGTCGGGCTGCTGCTTCCAGTTGGACGGCGCGGGGGCCGGCGCGGTCGGGAACGCCGTCACCATCCGGTTGTAGTTCGACGCCGTCCCGAACGATGCGCCGGTGCGCCGCGTCCGGGTGGCCGTGCCGCCGGTCGGGGTGCTGCCCGAGGACGTCCCCGGGGTGGATCCTTGCGTCGAGCTCATCGTCGCTCCTGTGTCAGCGTGAACTCCCAGTGTACCGGCCCCCTGGTCCGGTGCCTGTTCGCCGGGAACGGCGTCAGCCCCCGGCGACCGCGGGGACGATCGACAGCGTCTGTCCGTCGGTGACCGGCGTCGCGAGGCCGTCGAGGAACCGGACGTCCTCCTCGTCGAGGAAGACGTTGACGAAGCGGCGCAGGCCGCCGTCGGCGTCGAAGATCCGCTCGGCGAACCCGGGGTGGGCGGCGTCGAGGCCCTTCAGCACCTCGCCCACCGTCGAACCCTCCATGGTGATCTCGCCGAGACCTCCGGTCAGCGTGCGCAGTTGCGCGGGAACTCGGACCTTGATCACTGTTCGCTCCTCTGGGTGGATGCCGCGTCGGCCGCCATGGCCTCGGCGAACGAGTCGAGTGTGGGGGCGATGGTGGCCGTCGGACCGACCACGTCCGTCAGGGCCTCCACCGTCTTCAGGCCGTGCCCGGTGACCATGGCCACCACCCGCTCGTCCGAGCGGATGACTCCCTGGCCCGCCAGCTGGGCCAGGGTGGCGATGGTCACCCCGCCGGCGGTCTCGGCGAAGATCCCCTCCGTCCGGGCCAGCAGCTTGATCGCGTCCCGGATCTCGTCGTCGGTGACCGAGGCGCAGGCGCCACCCGACGTGCGGATGGCGTCCAGTGCGTACCAGCCGTCGGCGGGATTGCCGATGGCCAGGGACTTGGCGATGGTGTCCGGCTTGACCGGCCGGATGGCGTCGGTCCCCTCGGCGAAGGCTGTCGCCACCGGCGAGCAGCCGGCGGCCTGGGCCCCCGAGACCCGCACCGACGGCTCCTCGTCGAGCAGGCCGACCTTGTACAGCTCGGCGAAGCCCTTGGCCACCTTGGTCAGCTGGCTACCCGAGCCGATGGGCACGACCACATGGTCGGGGGCCTGCCAGCCGAGCTGCTCGGCGACCTCGAAGGCGAGCGTCTTCGACCCCTCGGCGTAGTAGGTGCGGACGTTCACGTTGACGAAGGCCCACTCCGGCTGCTCGCTGGTCAGCTCGGCGCAGAGCCGGTTGACGTCGTCGTAGCTCCCCTCGACGGCGAAGACCCGGCCGCCGTAGACGGAGGTCATGGTCACCTTGGCCCGCTCGAGGTCGTGCGGGATGAGCACCACCGAGTCCATCCCCGCCCGGGCCGCGTGGGCCGCCACCGAGTTGGCCAGGTTCCCGGTGGAGGCGCAGGCGGCCACCTTGAAGCCCAGCTGGCGCGCCTTGGTCAGGGCGACGGACACCACCCGGTCCTTGAACGAGCCTGTCGGATTGGCGGTGTCGTCCTTGATCCAGAGCTCGCCCAGGCCCAGTTCGGCGGCCAGCCGGTCGGCCCGGACCAGCGGCGTGAAGCCGGCGCCCAGGTCTACGGGCGCGGGGTCGCGCACCGGCAGCAGGTCGGCGTAACGCCAGATCGTCCGCGGCCCCGCCTCGATCCGCTCGCGGGTGACGGTGGCGGCCACCCGCTCGTAGTCGTAGGTGACCTCGAGAGGCCCGAAACAGAAGTCGCACACGTGGAGCGCCTCTGCCGGATAGCTCCGACCACATTCACGGCAGCGCAAACCCGATACGAAATCCATGACAGTCTCCTCATCGCTCGGGCATTGGCACCTGGAGCCTCGGACCCCGTCGTGGGTGGTCGTCGGCGCTCTGGTTGCCGCAGCGTCGTAGGGCCCGGTCCCTCAGCTGCTCTGGATGATGGTGTCCAGTGTACGCCATCGGCCCGCCGGGCGCGTCAACGTGCCCGGCGGGCCGGGGGGCCGGTCCCCCTACGCTCTGGCGCATGGTTGGCCCGCGACGACCGGCAGTCCGGTGAGGGAAGATGGGGGCATGCCGGCACCGCTCCCCAACCACGAGCAGGCGCGCGTCCACGACCACGCCGACTTCGACGCCGCGGCACTGGCCGGGGCAAAGGCGGGTCGCACGGTGTCGGTGTGCATCCCGGCCCGCAACGAGGCGACCACGATCGACGTCATCGTGCGGTGCATCGTGTCCTCACTGACCGCCGCTGGCGGCGGCGTCCCACTGGTCGACGAGGTGGTGGTGGTCGACGACGGCTCGACCGACGGGACGGGGGCGGCGGCGGCCCGGGCCGGGGCCCGCGTGGTCAACGGTGAGACGGCCAGCGGGGGCAAGGGTCAGGCCATGCGCGTCGCCCTCCGCGAGGCCCAGGGTGACCTCGTCGCCTTCATCGACGGCGACGTGACCAACTTCGGACCGCACTTCGTGACCGGCCTGCTCGGGCCGCTGTTGACCGACGACACCACCACGGTCGTGAAGGGCTTCTACCAGCGCCCCCTGAACGGCGCCCCGGACGGTGGCGGCCGGGTCACCGAGCTCATGGCCCGACCGGTCATCGACCTCCTCTTCCCGTCCCTGGCAGTCATCCGCCAGCCCCTGGCCGGCGAGACGGCGGCACCCCGCTGGGTCTTCGAGAAGTGTGCGCCGGCCGACGGCTATGCCGTCGAGCTGGCCCTGCTCATCGACGTGGCGTCGCATTTCGGCGTCGAGACCGTCGCCCAGGTCGACCTCGGCGTGCGGGTCCACCGGAACCGACCGCTGTCCGAGCTCCGACCCCAGGCGACCGACATCCTGGCCGCCGCCCTGGCGCGGTCGCCGCTGGCCGGCGGCGACTGAACGGCGCCGGCGCGACCCCGGGCCGGTTCCCCGGTTCAGGACACGACCGACCCGGCCTTCTCGCACGCCAGCACAGGGACGTCGGCGAGGTCGACCGGGGCCTGCAGGCGGCGCCGGCCGGGCAGCGCCAGTGCGCACAGGGCCCCGACGCCCACCACGACGGCACCCACCGAGACGGCGGGGACCAGTCCGGACACGAAGTCCTGGCCCGAGGCGTAGCCGCCGCGGGAGCTGAACACGGCCCCGAGCACGGCGATCCCGAGCACCCCGCCGAGTTCACGGAAGGCGGCGTTGGCCCCCGAGGCCACGCCCTCGAGTGCCTTGGGCAGCGTGCCCAGCACCACCGAGGCCAGCGGCACGAAGAACAGGGTCATGCCGATCCCGCACACCACGAAGGGCGCCACCAGGTCCGCGTAGGGGGTGGTCGGCGTCAGGACCGATGCCAACCACGCCGAGTCCGGTGGCCTGCAGGGCGAGGCCGACCACCACCAGGCGCTTGCCGCCCCACCGCTCGGACAGCTGGCCCACGACAGGAGCCAGCACCATGGTGATGGCCGTCCACGGCAGGACCCGGACACCCGCCTCGAGGGGCGAGTACCCCTGGACGGTCTGCAGGAACTGGGTCAGGAAGAAGATCGACCCGAACATCCCGAAGCTGAACAGCAGGGCGGTCAGGTTGACGGCGGTGAAGCCGCGGTGGGCGAAGAGCCGGACGTCCAGCATCGGGTGGTCGACGCGTAGCTCCCAGGCCACGAAGGCGACCAGCAGCACGGCACCGACGACGAAGGAGGCCAGCACCGAGGGCGACGTCCAGCCATGGGCGTTGCCCCGGACGAGCCCGAGCACGACGCCGAAAAGGCCCACGCTCACGAGGCCGACACCGGCCAGGTCGAGCGGAGCGGATGCCCCCCGCGACTCGGACAGGCGCCAGCGGGCCAGGGGCAGCAGCAGCACGCCGACGGGCACGTTGAGCCAGAAGATGTACTGCCAGGCCCACCCGCTGGTCACGGCCCCGCCGACGAGCGGGCCGATGGCCACGGCACAGCCCCCGATGGCACCCCAGATGCCGAGTGCGGCGTTGCGGCGTTCGGGCCGGACCGACGCGCTGAGCAGTGTCAGCGACAGGGGCATGATCATCGCCCCGCCGGCACCCTGCAGGGCACGGGCGGCGACCAGCACCCCGATGGACGGCGCTAGGGCGGCCGCGGCCGACGACGCGGTGAACAGCGCGATGCCGGTCACGAAGATGCGGCGGCGTCCGAAGCGTTCGCCGAGAGCGGCGGCCGACAGCAGCAGGACGGCGAAGGTGAGGGTGTAGGCGTTCACGGTCCACTCGAGCCCCGACAGGCCGGCGTGGAGGTGGACGCGGATGACGGGGAGTGCGGTCGAGACCACGAGGTTGTCGAGCGAGGCCATGAAGAGGGCCAGGCCGGTGATGACCACGGCCCACACGGCGCGCGACCGCGGGGCCGCTCCCCCGACCGGCGGCGATGCGGCGGGAGCGGGCGCGGGGCGGGGGGCGGCTCCGCCGTCGTGGCCACCGGTGGCGACCGACGAGCGGGTCACCGTGGTCCAGACCCGGCGGCGGTAGGGGACGTCGTCGAGTTGTGAGTGATCACTAACTCTGCGGGTCAAAAAAAGGGGGATGGCCGGCTGGTTCATGCGGGGACCTCCTGGGTGGGGACGGGCCCGGCCGAGGCGGGTCCGGCGGCGTGCGGTTCGGTGATGCGCGGTTCGGCGGGTTCGGGTTCGGCGGGTCCGGGATCCGCGGGTCCGGGGTCGGCGACGGTGTCATCGGTCCGTCGCCCCTGGCGGTGCAGCTCCTTGACGGCCTGGCTGGCCGCCTGGATGGCGGCCATCTTCGTCGGGCTCGGGCAGAGGCTCCGGGCCCAGTGGTCGGAGACCGACACCAGGTCGATGGCGGCGATGATGTTCATCATCATCCCCATGGAGAAGAACTCCACGATCTCCGCGTCGGTGCTGTCGGTCCGCTCGTGGACCAGGTGCCACAGCACCTCGAACGTGCTCCGGCAGGTGGCGGCGATCTCGGGGTCGCCCGGGGCGGCGGCAAACCCGTGGAGCTGCACCTGCAGCAACTCGGGGTCCTGGAGCAGTTCCGTGTACGCGGCGCCCATGGCCTCCCGGGCGGCCGGGCCCTCGAGCCCCGTGCCGGCCCGGGTCATGGCGGCGATGATCCGGTCGGAGACGAGCTCGTAGGTGGCGATGAACAGTTCCTTCTTGGTACCGAACAGCCGGAACAGGTAGGGCTGGGAGATCCCGGCCCGGGCGGCGATGGCCTCGGTGGAGGTACCGGCGTAGCCCGCACGGGCGAACTCGGTGATGGCCGCAGCCAGGACGGTGGTGCGGCGCTCCGAGGCGGTCATCCGGGTCGAAACCATCATCCGTCCATTGTGAGTGCTCACTCACTACCTGTCAAGCCCCCGTCCCGCCGGAGGAACGGGAGGCCCGCAATCGGGAGGCGACGCCGGGAGAACCGGGTAGCGTCCGGTTATGGGCCCCGCCGAACGGTCGCTGGCCGAAGTCGTCCTGGTCTCCAACCGTGGACCCCTGGCCTTTCGGATACAGGACGGTCACCCGGTGGAGGTCGCGTCCGGAGGCGGGCTGGCCGGCTCCCTCCACCCCCTCGTCGAGGGGACGGGCGCCACCTGGGTGGCCTCTTCGATGGGCGAGGCCGATCGTCTGGCCGTGGCCGAGGGCCTGATGACCGCCGACGGTCTGCGGATCGAACTGGTCGAGCACGAGTCCGACGTCTACAACCTGGCCTACAACGTCGTGTCCAACGCCACCCTGTGGTTCTGCCACCACCACCTCTTCGACTCGGCCCGCCGGCCCCGGACCGACCGCCGGTGGATGGACGCCTGGGACGCCTACCGCACCTACAACCGGCTCATGGCCGAACGGGTGGCCAAGGTGGCCCCCGAGCGCGCCAGGGTGCTGGTCCAGGACTACCACCTGGCCCTCATGGCCCCCGCACTGGCCGACTTGCGACCCGACCTGGTCACCGCGCACTTCACCCACACGCCGTTCGCCGACCCGTCGGTCCTGCGGATGCTGCCGACGGCGGTGGGCGACGAGCTCCTGGCCGCCATGTCCGGTTTCGGGGCGTGCGGATTCCACTCCGGGCGCTGGGCGGCGGCCTACCGGGCCGGTCTGGTCACGTCCGGACGTGACGCCGGTGACGGGTCGACGTTCGTCTCCCCCCTGTCCCCCGACGCCGAACGGCTGCGCGCTTCGGCATCGGGACCCGACGTCGCCGCCGCCCTCGGCAGGATCGAGGACGCCGTCGGAGGAGCCGACCGGCGGGTGATCGTCCGGGTCGACCGGATGGAGCTGTCGAAGAACCTGCTGCGCGGGTTCTGGGCGTTCGACGAGCTCCTCGAGCGGCAGCCGGACCTGCGGGAGCGGGTGGTCTTCGTCGCCCTCGCCTACCCCACCCGGCAGGGCCTACCCGAGTACCTCGCCTATCACGACGAGGTCGAGACCACGGTGGCCCGCATCAACGAGCGGTGGGGCACCCCCGGGTGGACACCCGTCGTGCTGGAGGTCGAGGACGACTACCCCCGCTCGCTGGCCGCCCTGACCCGCTACGACGTGCTGCTGGTCAACCCGGTGCGCGACGGGCTCAACCTCGTGGCCATGGAGGGCCCGCTCCTCAACACCCGCGACGGCGTGCTGGCCCTGTCCCGCGAGGCCGGGGCGTTCGACCGCCTGGCCGTCGGGGCCCTCGAGGTCAACCCGTTCGACGTGACCGACACGGCCACCGTCCTCGCCCGGGCCCTGGCCCTCGACCCCGGGGAGCGGGCGGCCCGGGCGGTCGCCCTGCGGGACGCCGTCCTGGCCCGCCGGCCGGCCGACTGGCTCGCCGATCAGATCGCCGCCGCCCGCTGAGCGACGGAACCCGGGAAGCTCGACCGGTGGGTGTGGCCCCTGCTCATCCCGGCCGACCGGCGGCCCACTCCAGCCAGGCCAGCACGGCCAGCGCCCCCTCGGGGCCCTCCACGGTGAGATCGGCGGCGGCGGCCACCTCGGAGGCCGTCTCCGTGTCCCGGACGGCCACGCCCACGCCGGCCAGGCCGTCCTCGCCGGCCCGCCGGGACAGCGCCGCGAAGGCGGGCAGGTCGCCGAGGTCGTCGCCGAGATAGCAGGCCGCCGTGCAGCCGGCGGTCAGCCGGCGGACGACGGTCCCCTTGTCGACGTCCAGCGGCGGGCTCAGCTCGACCGACAGCCGGCCCGCATGGGCAACCAGGCCGGTCCGTGCGGCCTCCTCGGCCGTCCGGGCCGCCGCCCACCCCCCGGCGTCCGGCGCCCGGCGCCAGTGGACCGCCACCGCCGAGCCCTTGGCTTCGACCAGGACCCCGTCGGGCGCGTCCGCGGCCAGCCGTGCGGCCACCCCGGACACCACCGGCAGCCACGGGGCGACCCGCTCGTCGGACCGGACGGTCCCGTCGGGGCCGATCGACTCCATCCCGTAGAGCCCGACCAGCTGGACCCGGGACCCACCCGTCGCACCGGCCCTATCGGCGCCGCCGGCCATCCGGGCGGCCAGGAAGGCGGCCGGACGTCCGGAGACGACGGCCACCGTGGCGTACCGCCGGGACAGGCGGGCCAGGAGCTCGGGAGCGCCCTCGACCGGCCGGGCCGAGGCCGGGTCGTCGACGATCGGGGCCAGCGTGCCGTCGAAGTCACAGAGGAGCGCCGTTCGGGACGGGTCCACGGTGAGGGGTGCGAGCAGGGCCGTCACCGCTTCCGGCAGCGGCGCGGGCCCGGATCCGTCAGCCACCGGGACGCGGGTCAGGCGCCCGCCACGGTGGTGGTGGTGGTCGCCACCGTGGAGGCCAGGTCCGGGGCGACCACGACGAGGATGTCGGCCGTGCCGAGCGTGGCGACCGGGGCGGACGTCGTGTACGGCAGGACCGAGGACGCCGGCAGGTGGAGCGTCGCGGCGACCGCGTCGGCAGCCGCCTTCTGGCCGGCCACGTAGTACACGGCGGAGGTGGACACGTTGGCGGTGGCGTTCATCGGGGTCTGGGTGTCCCATCCGGCCACCTGGAGCTGATCGGAGATGGCGGCGGCCGCACCGGTCTGGCCCGAGGCGTTGACGACCAGCACGGGGACGTTCGGGACCGCCTTTGGCAGCGTCGTCGTGGTCGTGGTGGTCGTCGGGGTCGCGGCGGCCCCGGCCGGCCTCGTCGTCGTGGTGGTCGCCGAGGCGGAGCTGACCGGCGCCGCCCCGGTGTGGATGCGCCCGAGGAGCAGGACGGTGGCCAGGACGAAGAGCCCCACCAGGATGATCGCCCGGTCCATCGGGACGCGGGACCCCGAGCGCTCCGGGGGACGGGGTTCGGGCGCCGAGGGATCGTCCACTTCCGCCAGCCTGCCAACCGCAGGGGGGTTTGGCAAGCACACCCCAGATAGTGGGGCGGGGACCGTACACTGGGCCCGGGCACTCCGTCGCCGGTGTCCGCGCCGGTGTAGCTCAGTTGGCAGAGCAGACGATTTGTAATCGTCAGGTCGTGGGTTCGATTCCCACCGCCGGCTCCACCGCGGTACCCGACCCGGCGGGATCCGCTCCGCCGGGAGGGCCTCCCGTGGAGCCCGCACCGGGCGCCGGCCCGGACCCCGGGGCCGGTGGGACCTCGGGCACGTCCGCCCGGCGGGCGATGATGTGCACGTCGATGGCCTCGGCCGCGGCCAGACGCGAGATCTTCCGGACGATCGACCCGCCGCCCAGCAGCTCACGCCAGCGGCTGCGGGCGCTGGAGCCGACCACGATCTGCGTGACGTGCCGCCGCCGGGCGAATTCCATGATGGCCTGGGCCGGGTCGTCGTCGAGGACCTGGTGCCATCGGCCGCCGACATCGTCCACCACCTGGCGCAGGGCAGCCAGCCGCTCGTCCGGTGGTCGGTGCGAGTCCTTGGGCGCCAGGACGTGGAGGGCGTCGAGATCGGCGCGGAACCGCACCGCCATCCGGGAGGCGCGACCGACGAAGAACTCGGCGCCGGGGGCCGCCGTGACGCCGACCAGGATGCGTTCGGGAGTGTCGGGCACCGCGTCACGCCGTTTGCCGTGCAGGTACTCGAGCAGCTCCGCCTCGGTCTCACCGGACAGGAAGCGGAGGGCCAGCTCCCGCAGCACGGCGAGGTTGTCGGCCCGGAAATAGTGCGACAGCGCGCCTTCTGTCTGTTCGGGGGAGTAGACGCCGCCGCGTAGCAGCCGGCGGCGGAGGTGCTCGGGCGACGCGTCGACCAGCTCGATCTGATCGGCCCGCCGCACGACCTCGTCGGGCACCCGCTCCCGGACGGGCACCTCGATGATCCCCTCCACCGCGGCGGCTATGGACTCCAGGTGCTGCACGTTCAAGGTGGTGATCACCCCGATGCCGGCGTCAAGCAGCTGGACCACGTCCTGCCAGCGCTTCTCGTGGGGACCCGACCCCGGCACGTTGGTGTGGGCGAGCTCGTCCACCAGGACGACCTGGGGGCGCCGGTCGAGCACGGTATCGACGTCCATCTCCTGGAAGTGCGAGCCCCGGTACGTCACGTCCTTGCGGCGGACGACCTCCAGGCCCTCGACGAGCTCCTCGACCGACTGCCTCCCGTGGCACTCGACGAAGCCGACGGCCACGTCCGCACCCCGCAGCTTCCGCCGGTGGCCCTCGTCGAGCATCGCCCAGGTCTTCCCGACCCCGGGAGCCGCCCCCAGGTAGACGTGGAACCGTCCCCGGGTGTCGGCGGCATCCGGGTCCGGACGGACGTCCCCGCGGTCACCCGGCGGTTCCGGTCGGTCCTCGGGAGTCGCCATCGCTGGATCGCCGTGCCTTCCGGTCAGGTGCCGTCGGCCCCGGCTGGCCGGTTCACCGCAGCTTGGCGAGCGCCTGGTTCAGCTGCAGCACGACGATGTAGCTGCTGCCCAGGAACCCGAGCTGCTCACCGTTGGTCTCCCGGGCGATGAGGGCGCGGAGGGTGGCCGGCGACAGTCCGGTGGCCGCCGAGACCATGGGGATCTCGGCCGTGGCGTCGGCCGGGGTGATGTCCGGGTCGTAGCCGCTCCCCGAGGTGGTGACCAGGTCGGGGGTGGGGTCGACGCCCCGGCTGTGCCAGTAGGCGACGAGGGCCTGGGTGTTGCTCAGCAGGACCTTGGAGCGGGGCCCAAGGTTGGTGGCCCCGGACTCGCCGGGGTTCATGACGCCCGGCTTGCCGGGGATGTTGTTGGCCTCGAGCGGATTGTCCCCACCGGCGACCACCGGGCTCGTCGAACCGGCGTAGGGCCCGAGGTCGTCGGGACGGCCCTGGAACACGCAGCTGCCCAGGGGGTGGCCCGGGCACTTCGTCTGGGACCAGTTCTGTCCGATGAGTGTGGAGCCGTTCGGGGTCAACGACCCGTCGGCCTGGTGCTTGAACAGCACCTGGGACACGCCGGTGCCGAGGTAGGCGTAGGCGAAGGTCAGGACGAGGGCGATCACCACGAGGGTGACCGCTCGGCGGATGTGGACGAGCATCAGACTGACTCCATCAGTAGGCGTGCAGTGCGACGAGCACGAGATCGATGAGCTTGATGAAAATGAAGGGGGCGATGATGCCGCCGACTCCGTAGATGAACACGTTGCGGCGCAGGATGGCCTGCGAGCTGGCGGCGCGGAACTTGACACCGCGCAGGGCGAGGGGGATGAGGGCCACGATCACCAGTGCGTTGAAGATCACGGCCGACAGCACCGCGCTCTGCGGGCTGTGCAGCCTCATGATGTTGAGCGGCGCGAGCTGCGGATAGGTGGCGATGAACAGGGCCGGGACGATGGCGAAGTACTTGGCCACGTCGTTGGCGATCGAGAACGTGGTGAGCGATCCCCGGGTGATGAGCAGCTGCTTGCCGATCTCCACGACGTCGATGAGCTTGGTCGGGTTGGAGTCGAGGTCGACCATGTTGCCGGCCTCCTTGGCCGCCGTGGTCCCCGTGTTCATGGCCACGCCCACGTCGGCCTGGGCCAGGGCGGGGGCGTCGTTGGTGCCGTCGCCGGTCATGGCCACGAGCTTGCCGCCCTCTTGCTCGGCCTTGATGAGGGCCATCTTGGCCTCGGGCGTGGCTTCGGCCAGGAAGTCGTCGACGCCGGCCTCCTGGGCGATGGCCGCCGCGGTGAGCGGGTTGTCCCCGGTGATCATCACCGTCCGGATGCCCATCTGGCGCATCTCGTCGAACTTCTCCTTGATGCCCTGCTTCACCACGTCCTTCAGCTCGATGACTCCGAGGATGCTGGTCCCGTCGGCCACGGCCAACGGGGTGGAGCCGGCCCGCGACACCCGCTCGACGATGGTGTCGAGGTCGTCGGGCACGGTGCCGCCGTTGTCGGCCACCCACCGTTTGACCGAGTCGGCCGCCCCCTTGCGGATCTGGCGGGAGCCGATGTCGAGGCCCGACATCCGGGTCTGGGCGGTGAAGGGGACGAACTCGTGGTCGCCCTCGAGCTCGCGCTCCCGGATGTTGAAGCGCTCCTTGGCCAGCACCACGATGGAGCGGCCCTCGGGCGTCTCGTCGGCCAGGGAAGCCAGCTGGGCCACGTCGGCCACGTCCTGTTCACTGTGGCCGCCGACCGGGAAGAAGTCCGACGCCATCCGGTTGCCGAGGGTGATGGTTCCCGTCTTGTCCAGCAGGAGGGTCTGCACGTCACCGGCCGCCTCCACCGCCCGGCCGCTCATGGCCAGCACGTTGCGCTGGACCAGGCGGTCCATGCCCGCGATCCCGATGGCGGACAACAGGGCGCCGATGGTGGTGGGGATGAGGCAGACCAGCAGGGCGATCAGCACCACGACGGATACCGTCGCTCCGGAGTAGTGGCCGAACGCTTGGAGGGTCACCACGACGGGCAGGAAGACGATGGTGAGCACCGACAGCAGGATGGTCAGGGCGATCTCGTTGGGGGTCTTCTGCCTGTTGGCCCCTTCCACCAGGGTGATCATCCGGTCGAGGAAGGTCTGGCCCCGCTCCGCGGTGATGCGCACCACGATCCGGTCGGACAGGACCTTGGTGCCGCCGGTGACGGCCGAGCGGTCACCGCCCGACTCGCGGATGACCGGGGCCGACTCGCCCGTGATGGCCGACTCGTCGACCGAGGCGATGCCCTCGATGATGTCGCCGTCCGAGGGGATCAGGTCACCTGCCTCGCAGACGACAAGATCGCCCCTGCTCAGCGACGCGGCCGCCACCAGCTCCTCGGTACCGTCGGGATTCAATCGCCGGGCCTCGGTTTCCGAGCGCATCCGCCGCAGCGTGTCGGCCTGGGCCTTGCCCCGTCCCTCGGCCATGCCCTCGGCGAAGTTGGCGAAGATGACGGTCAGGAAGAGCCAGATGGTGATCGACCAGGTGAAGGTGCTCGGGTGGGCGATGGCCTCGATGAAGGTGATCACCGTCCCGACGAGCACCACGAACATGACCGGGTTGCGGATCTGCTGGGTCGGGTTCAGCTTCTTGAAGGAGTCGATCAGCGCCTGGCGCAGGATCGGGCCGTCGAACAGCCCTCGGGCCTGGGCCACGCCGTGGGCCTCGGCGCCGGGCGACGGTTGCTCGGGTTGGGTGGTGGTCATCGTCATCAGAAGAACTTTCCGTGGCTGAGCTGCTCGACGATCGGGCCGAGAGCGAGGGCGGGGAAGAAGGTGAGGCCACCGATGATCACGATGACACCGATGGTGAGGCCGACGAACATGCCGTTGTCGGTCCGGAAGGTGCCGAGCGACTCCGGCACGACGTTCTTGGCGGCGAGCGTGCCACCGAGGGCCAGTGCCGGGATCATGATCCCCACCCTCCCCAGGAGCATGTCGATCCCCCCGATGATGTTGTAGAAGGGGGTGTTCCCGGTGAGGCCGCCGAAGGCGGAGCCGTTGTTGTTGCCCTGCGAGGTCAGGGCGTAGAGGATCTCGGAGAACCCGTGGGGGCCGGCGTTGAGCGGCCCGGCCCGACCGGCGTGGACCGACACGGCGATGGCGGTGAAGACGAGCACGATGATGGGCATGACCAGGGCCCCGAGGCCGGCGAGTTTCACCTCCTTGGCCTGGATCTTCTTGCCCAGGTACTCCGGCGTTCGCCCGATCATCAGCCCGCCGATGAACACGGCGATGATGGCGTAGATGAGGATCGTGTAGAGACCGCTGCCCGCACCACCGGGTGTCACCTCGCCGAGCATCATGCCGCTCATCAGGCCCAGCCCACCGATCGGGGTGAACGAGTCATAGGAGCCGTCGGCCGAGCCGGTCGAGGTATTGGTCGAGGCCACCCCGAACAGGGCCGTGGAGGTGTCGCCGAAACGCACCTCCTTGCCCTCGGTGTTACCGACCGTGGAGTGCACTCCGGCGGCAGCCACGGCCGGATTCTGCTGGTGCTCGGCGTAGCTGGTGTAACCCACCCACACGGCGAAGATGATGACCATGGCCGCCAGCAGCGCGGCACCGTGGCGGATGCTGCCCACCATCTTCCCGAAGGTGTAGGTCAGCGCGAACGGGATGGCGAGCAGCAGGTAGATGGACAGCCAATTGGTCACGCCGGTGGGATTCTCGAAGGTCGTCGCCGAGTTGGCGTTGAGGAAGCCACCTCCGTTGTTACCCAGCTGCTTGATCGACTCCATGAACCCGATCGGCCCTCGCGCGATGGTCTGCGACACTCCGTTGAGTGCGTCGTGGAAGCTGACCGTCCCGGCCAGGGTCTGCACGGCGCCCTGGCCGACGAAGACGAGCCCGCCGAGGAAGGCGATCGGGATGACGATGTACAGCAGGCCCCGGGTCATGTCGACCCAGAAGTTCCCGATCGTCGGGGAGTTGCGCCTCGAGAACCCGCGCACGAGCACGATGGCCACGGCGATTCCGATGACCGGGCTCAGGAACTGCTCGAGGGTGAGGGCGCCGATCTGCGAGAAGTACGACATGGTCGACTCGCCGCCGTAGTTCTGCCAGTTCGTGTTGGTCATGAACGAGGCCGCGGTGTTGAAGCTGAGCGCCTGTCCCACATGACCCAGATGCTGCGGATTGAGGGGTAGCGACCCCTGGATCCGGAGGAGCAGGTAGGTCACGGCCATGGCCACGGTCGAGAAGATGACCATCGACGCGCCATAGCGCTTCCAGTTCTGCTCCTTGTCGGGTGACGTGGCGAGCAACCGGTAGACCGGCCGTTCGGCCCACCCGAGGAAGTGCACCCTGCCGTCGAAGACGGCGGCCATGTAGGACCCGAGGTAGCGCCAGGTCAGGCCCAGGGCGATGACCAGCGTGATGATCGTCCACGTGAGGCCCATGTCAGAACTTCTCGGGCTTGAACATGGCGACGCCCAGATAGATGAACATCAGGACGGCGACGCCGAGGAGAATGCCCTGGGTGAGTGTCATACCCGGTCCAGGGCCCAGATGAGTCCGAGCATCGCAGCGGCGAAGCCGAGCATGCCGAGGATTACGAGGAAGTCTGCCATGCGTCGAGTATCCGGCCGTCGCCGTGAACAGGTTGTGAACAGCAGCCCGCAGGGATCAATAATCTGTGAACAGCGGCCCATCACCGGACTGCCGGTTCCCATCGGTGGGACAATCGCGGGGTGCGCAGAGGCCTGTTGGGAGCGGTCATCGGTATCCTCCTGGCGGTCACCCTCGGTGCCGCCATGGTGCCGTCCCGCCCGCACCTGAGCGTGGCCGCGGCCGCCACCGCCCTCATCCTGCCGGTCGTTGCCGGGGTCATGGTCGGGGGGTTCGCCGCCGGCGTGGTGAGCGTGGCCGCCGGCTTCCTCGTCTACGACTTCCTCTTCCTCCCGCCCTACTACCGGCTAAACGTGGCCAATCCCCGGAACTGGGAGACGTTGATCGTCTACGTGGTCGTCATGGTGCTGGTGGCCCGGGTGGTGGCCGACCTCCAGGTCGGCTCGCGCCGAGTCCAACCGGCGGGCCGAGGAGACCCGTCGGCTCTTCGAGCTGTCCGAGCTGCTGGTGGAGGACCAGTCCGTGGAGGACCTGCTCAAGACCATCGTCCGGGTCGTGGCGAGCGTCTTCGCGGTGCCGGGGGTGGCCCTCCTGGTCCCCGACGGCGGCCGGCTGACCATCGCCGCGTCGGCCGGCGAGGAACTGTCCCGCCAGGAGCTGCGCCAGCTGGACCCCCGGTCCGGGGTCCCGGTCCGCCTGGGCACGGCCGGCGGCTCCTCCGCCGCCATGCACACCGTGGCCCTGACTGCCGCCGGGCGGCCGGTGGGCATCCTGGCCCTGCGGGGGCTCCCGGCCAACGAGGCCGACCGGGCCCTGCTCGGGACGTTCGCCAACCACTCCGCCCTGGCCCTCGAGCGGGCCCAGCTCCGCGAGCAGGCCCTCCGCACGGAGCTGCTGGAGGAGGTCGACCGGTTGCGCCACGCCCTGATGGGCGCGGTCTCCCACGACCTCCGCACGCCGCTCGCCACCATGAAGGTGGCGTCCTCGATCCTCCTCGATCCCCCCGCCCCGCTGTCGGACGCCGACACCGAGGAGCTCTACACCCTGATCGACAGGGAGACCGACCGGCTCACCCGCCTGGTGACCAGTCTCCTGGACATGACCCGGATCGACGCCGGGGAGCTCGAGGTCCGACCCGCCACCATCGCCGTTCCCGACCTCGTGAACGACTCCGTGGCGGCGCTGCGCTCCGCGTTGGGTGACCACCGGGTGGACGTGGTCGTCGACGGCGGACTGCCGGACGTCGAGGTCGACCACCTCCTGATCGGCCAGGTGCTCGCTAACCTCCTGGACAATGCCGTCCGCCACTCGCCGCCGCACAGCGTGATCACCGTCTCCGGCGAGCGGTACGACGGACGGGTGGCGGTCGCCGTGTCCGACCATGGTCCGGGCGTCCCGGTGTCCGAGCGCGAGGCCGTCTTCGACCGGTTCGTGCGCTTCGACACCGGAGGCCGGACCGGCCTCGGCCTGACCATCGCCAAGACGTTCGTGGAGGCCCACGGCGAGCACATCTGGGTGGAGGACGCACCCGGTGGCGGGGCCCGGTTCGTCTTCACGCTGCCGGCCGCACGGGACGGCGGTGCCGGCGCCGGTACCGGCGCCAGCGGTCCCATCGACGGCAACAGCAGCAACGGCAGCGGCGCCGACGGCGGGCGGCGGTAGCGGACGTGGCCAAGGTGCTCGTGATCGACGACGATCCCTCGCTCCTGCGGGCGCTGCGCGTCAGCCTGCGCGCCGGCGGCCACGAGGTCGTCAGTGCGGCCAACGGCGAGCAGGGAATCTCGCAGGCCGCTCTCGTCACCCCGGACGTCATCGTCCTCGACCTCGGGCTCCCCGACATCGACGGGCTGTCCGTGTGCAAGCGGATCCGCCAGTGGAGCGAGGTGCCGATCATCATCCTGTCGGCCAGTGGCACCGAGGACCGCAAGGTCGCGGCGCTCAACGGGGGAGCCGACGACTACGTGACCAAGCCGTTCGGCATGGCGGAGCTCGAGGCCCGGATCCGCGCCGCCATCCGCCACCGGTCCCCCGAAGCCGTCGAGCCCGTACCCGAGACCGTCACCGTGGGACCGCTCGAGCTCGACCTCGTGCACCACGAGGCCCGCCTCGACGGCGACCGGGTCGAGCTCACGGCACGCGAGTTCGACCTGCTCTCCTTCCTGACCCGGCACGCGGGGAAGACCTGCACCCGCCAGATGATCCTGTCGGCGGTATGGGGGCCCGGCTACAGCCAGGAGGGCCAGTACGTGCGCACCTACGTGCACCGGCTGCGCCAGAAGCTCCACGACGAATCGGGCACGCTGATCCAGACGGCACCGGGCGTCGGGTACAGCATCCAGCCGGGCCCCGGGAGCGTCGCCTGAGGGTCGGTGCAGGCACCCTCGACTCGCGGTGCAGGCACCCTCGACTCGCGTCGACGTCGAGTTCGGACGCCGGACGGAGTGGGCGGGCCGGCGCCCGCGACCGGGGCCTACGCCCCTTCCACGGGACCGCGGTGGGCGGGCCGGAGCCGGGGACGGCATGATCCGGGACGGTTCCGGGTAAGTTCTCCCGTGGTCACCGTCGCTCGTTCCGGAGGGTGACCGACGATCCTCCAGGCGAGCCGGAAGGAGCGGGGATGTCCGACCTCCTCACGACCGTGGACGACCAGATGCTGGCCGAACGGTTCGAGGCGACGCGCCGACTCACCGAGGAGCTCGCCTCGCCCCTGTCGGCCGAGGACCAGACGGTGCAGTCGATGCCGGACGTGAGCCCCACCAAGTGGCACAGGGCCCACACGTCGTGGTTCTTCGAGACCTTCCTGCTCGTCCCCTCCCTGTCCGGGTACCGGCTCTTCCACCCCGACTTCGGCTTCCTCTTCAACTCGTACTACGTGGGGGTCGGCGACCGGTACCCACGACCTGACCGCGGGCTGATCTCCCGCCCGGGCATCGTGGAGGTGGCGGACTACCGTCGCCACGTCGACACGGGCATGGCCGACCTCCTGCACGAGGGCCCCGACCGCCCGACGGCCGCCCTGGTCGAGCTGGGCATCCAGCACGAGCAGCAGCACCAGGAGCTGCTCATCATGGACATCAAACACGTCCTGTCGAAGAACCCGCTGCTGCCGGCCTATGCGGCACTCGAGCCCTCCCGTCCGGGCGACGGGAAGCCGACGACGTGGACCTCGCATCCCGGTGGGACCGTTCCGATGGGACACCCCGGCGGCGGGTTCGGCTTCGACAACGAGTTCCCGCGCCACCGCACCCACCTCGAGCCCTTCGCCCTCGCCGACCGTCCGGTCACCTGCGGCGAGTGGCAGGACTTCATGGACGACGGCGGGTACCGACGCCCCGAACTGTGGCTCTCCGACGGGTGGGCGACGGTCGATGCCGAGGGCTGGGAGGCACCGCTCTACTGGGCCCGGCGCGGCGACGCCTGGCGCGAGTTCACCCTGGCCGGCGAGGAGGCGGTCGATCCGACCCGTCCCGTCTGCCACGTGAGCTACTACGAGGCCGACGCCTACGCCCGGTGGGCCGGGAGCCGCCTGCCCACCGAGGCCGAGTGGGAGGTGGTGAGCACCGCCCGGGCCACCGAGGACGGCACCACCGGCCACCTCCTCGACACCGCCGTGCTCCACCCCACACCGTCCGCCGACGGGTCGGCCCCACCGTTCGGCGGCGTCTGGCAGTGGACCTCCTCGGCCTACAGTCCCTATCCCGGGTTCGCCCCGGCCCCGGGCGCGGTCGGCGAGTACAACGGCAAATTCATGGTGAACCAGTACGTCCTGCGCGGCGGGTCCTGTGCCACCCCGCCGGACCACATCCGACCCACCTACCGGAACTTCTTCCCGCCCTCGGCCCGCTGGGCGTTCAGCGGTCTGCGGTTGGCCCGTAACGCCTGACCATCCGTCCGGGACGGCATCATCGCCGACCCTTCACCCGACCCCCCGGAGCCCATGGACACCGTGATCCCCCCCACCATCGACGTGCACCTCACCTCGGCCGATCTGCGAGCGGCCATGGAGGCCGATGTGCGCGTCGGGCTCACCGCCTCGCCCAAGCAGCTCCCACCCGTCTACTTCTACGACGACCGGGGCAGCCGGCTCTTCGACGAGATCACCCGGCTGCCCGAGTACTACCCGACCCGGGCCGAGCGATCGATCCTCGAGGCCCACGCCAAGGACATGGTGGCCACGGCCGGGGCCGATGCCCTCGTCGAACTGGGCGCCGGCACGTGCGACAAGACGCGTGTCCTGCTCGACGCCATGCGCGACAACGGGCGCCTCGGCACCTACGTACCGCTCGACGTCAGCGACACCACCCTGTGGGAGGCCGCCACCGCCATCGCCGAGGAGTACCCGGGCCTGACCGTCCGCGCCGTCGTGGGCGACTTCCACCACCACCTGGACCAGCTCGACGTCCCCGACCGCCGCCTGTTCGCCTTCCTCGGCGGGACGGTGGGCAACTTCGACCCCGGTCAGCGTTCGTCCTTCCTCGACGGGCTGGCCCGGGTGATGCGCCCGGGCGACCGCTTCCTGCTCGGGACCGACGTGATCAAGGACCGGGACCGCCTCGTCGCCGCCTACGACGACTCGGCCGGGGTCACGGCCGAGTTCAACCGCAACGTGCTCCACGTCCTCAACCGCGACCTGGGCGCCGACTTCGTGCCCGACCGCTTCGCCCACGTGGCCCGGTGGAACGAGTCGGACCACCGCATCGAGATGTGGCTCCGCTCACTCGACGACTGCCGGGTCCGGGTCGAGGACCTCGACCTCGAGGTGGAGTTCGCGGCGGGCGAGGAGCTCCTCACCGAGATCAGCACCAAGTTCACCCTCGATGCCCTGCGCGGCGAGCTCGAGGCGTGCGGCCTCGAGGTCGAGGACTCCTGGGTGGCCGACGGCGACGAGTTCGTGCTCACGCTGGCCCGTCGACCCTGACCCCGTCGACACCCGGCCTTGTCGACCCTGACCCCGTCGACCCTGACGTGACCGCCGCCTGCCGGAGCCGTGGGAACAGGCCGGGCCGCCGCGGGGTTGGACACACCATGACGATGCGTGCGACATGGAACGGTGCCGTCCTGGCCGAGAGCGACGGCACCGTGGTCGTCGAGGGCAACCACTACTTCCCCCCGGCCGACGTCCGCGACGAGTTCTTCGAGATCAGCGATACCCGCACGGTCTGCCCCTGGAAGGGGACGGCCAGCTATCGCACCGTCGTGGTCGACGGTGCCCGCAACGAGGACGCCGCCTGGTACTACCCCGAACCCAAGGAGGCGGCCGCCGAGATCCTCGACCGGGTGGCCTTCTGGAAGGGCGTCACCGTCGAGGAGGTCTGACCTCCCGGCGCCCGTGTCGCCTCAGTGGCCGGCGGCCGCCCGCTGGCGGGACACGTCGAAGCAGGCGATGGCGCCGGCCGTGGCGACGTTGAGGGACGACAGCGTGCCGTGCTGGGGGATGGCGACCTGCTCGTCGCACCGACGCCGGGTGAGCGCGGCCAGTCCCGACCCCTCGGAGCCGAGCACCAGCGCCACCGGCTGGTCCCCCAACGGCAGGTCGTAGAGGGAGGTCTGCGCTTCCCCCACCAGGCCGACGGTCACCACCCCCAGCGCCGACAGCTGCTGGAGCGCGGTCGGCACCCCGGCCACCAGGGCCATGGGGAGGTACTCGATGGCCCCGGCGGCCACCTTGGCGGCGGTGGGCGACAGGTGGGCCGAGCGGTGGCGGGGCAGGACCACGCCCGTCACCCCCGCGCACTCGGCGCTGCGCAGCACCGCGCCCAGGTTGTGGGGGTCGGTGATCCCGTCGAGCACCAGCAGGAACGGCAGCCGGCCCCTCGTGGTGGGCTGGCACAGGTCCTCCAGCGGCGTCTCCTCGATCGGCTTGGCCAGAGCCACGACGCCCTGCGAGCCGTCCGTACGGGCCGCGGCGTCGATGCGCTTGCGCGACACGTACTCCACCTTGACCCGGCGACGGGTGGCCAGGGCCTCGATGTCGTCGAGGATGTCGGCCGCGTCCATCCCCTCGGCCATCAGCAGCGTGGTGACCGGCCGGCGACCGGCGCTCAACAGTTCGCGCACGGCCTGACGTCCCTCCACCTGGTCGCCCCCCAGCCCCACGTGCTTCGGGCCGCGCCGGACGGGCCCGTCCTGCGAGGCACCCGGGCCGCGCCCGCGGTCGTTCACCGGCGTCCGGGCCGCTCCCTTCGCCGGTGCGGCGCGCCCCACCCCGCCCGCCGGAGGCGTCCTTGGCCTTCATCCAGGCGGCCTTGGCGTCGCGCCCGGTGGGCTTCGACGCCGCCCGGGCACCTCCCTTGGGCGCCGGGCTGCGCGAGCGCTTCCCCCGCCCGCCTCCCGTCGCTGCCGCGCTCATCGGGCCCCACCCTCCCCGGGCCGGTCGGCGACGGGAGCCTGGCGGTCGGCGGCCAGCAGCACCACCGCGGTGCAGGCGATCCCCTCGGCCCGGCCGAGTGCACCCAGGCCCTCGGCCCGGGTGGCCTTCACGTTGACCGGAGCGCCCAGTGCACCGCCCAGCCGCTCGGCCATCCGGTCCACGTGGGGTGCCAGCCGGGGCCGCTCGGCCACCACCGTGCAGTCGGCATTGACCGGCACCCATCCGGCGTCGGCGGCCAGGGCCACGACCCGTTCGAGCAGCCCGATCGAGTCGGCCCCCGCCCAGCGCGGATCGGTGTCGGGCATGTGGCGCCCGAGGTCACCCAGTCCGGCGGCTCCGAGCACCGCGTCGGCGACGGCGTGTGCCACCGCGTCGGCGTCCGAGTGTCCGTCGAGGCCCCGCACGCCTTCCCCCGCGATCACGACCCCGCCCAGCACCAGCGGGCGGTCGGGGTCGTCGCTGAAGGGGTGGACGTCGATGCCCTGCCCCACACGCAGGACCGGAGCCGCGCTCATGCCCGCACTCCGGCCAGCAGCATCCCGGCGAGGACCAGGTCCTCGGGCCGGGTCAGCTTGAGGTTGCCCGGGTCGCCCGGGACGGTCCCCACGGCCAGGCCGGCCGCCTCGAGCAGCCCGGCGTCGTCGGTGGCGTCCCCACCGCCGGCGTGGGCGGCCCGCAGGGCGGGGGCGGCGAAGGCCTGGGGGGTCTGCACGGCCACGAGGTCGTCGCGGGCGACGGTGGCCACGACGCGACCGCCGTCGACGCGCTTCACGGTGTCGGTGACCGCCACCACCGGGACGGCGCCGTCGACGTCACCCGAGCGCACGGCCCCGACCACCGCGGCGAACAGGTCGGCTCCGGCCAACGGACGGGCGGCGTCGTGCACGACCACGATGGCGGCGTCGTCGGGGACGGCGGCCAGCCCGGCCCGCACCGAGTCGGCTCGGGTCGCCCCACCGACCACCACGACGGTGGCCCCGAGGGCCGACTCGCCGGTGGCCCCGGGTGCGGGTGGGCCGTCGGCGTCGTCGTCCGGCCCGGGGGCCGGCACCACCAGGACGACACCGTCGGCCACGGTGCGGGCGGCGCGGACCGACCAGGAGGCGACCGGCTGCCCGGCCAGGGGGAGGAATTGCTTGGGCCCGCCGAACCGGCGACCCGATCCGCCGGCCACCACGATGGCCCAGACGGGCCCCGCTCGGCTCAGGGCAGCGCCTCGTTGAGGCGGACCTCGGCGGTCTCCTCGTCGACCCCGAGGGCGAAGGTCAGCTCGGACACCAGGATCTGGCGGGCCCGGCTCAGCATGCGCTTCTCGCCGGCCGACAGGCCCTTGTCCTTGTCGCGGATCGAGAGGTTCCGCACGACTTCGGCCACCTGGTAGATGTCGCCGGAGCGCAGCTTCTCCGAGTGGTTCTTGTAGCGCCGTGACCAGTTCGTCGGCATCCGCGCCTCCTTCTTGCGGAGTACGGCGAACACCTCCTCGACCTCTTCGTCGTTGATCACCTCGCGCAGGCCCACGCCGTCCGTGTTGTCGGCCGGCACCATGAGGGTCAGGTCCCCGTAGGCGAGCCGGAGCACCAGGTACTCCTGCTTCTTGCCGAATGCCTCTTTGGTCTCGCGTCGTTCGACTACCGCCGCGCCGTGGTGCGGATAGACGACCTTGTCACCGATGTCGAACACCGTTCCTCCTGGCGTTGCGGAGCGGAACCGGGGCTGGTGGGCGACATCCGGTTTGCTGGGGAGAGCAATCCATTCTACCAGCTGCCGGCGGAGCCCCCGGCCCGGCGCTCCGGGACCTGCACCGGCCCGTGGGCCTACTGGTAGCGCTCGAAGATGCTGGCCTCGGCCAGGCGGGACAGGCCCTCCTTGACCGAGGTGGCCCGGGCCCGGCCCACGCCCCCCACCTGCTCGAGGTCGGAGATCGACGCCCGCATGATGTGCTGGAGGTTCTCGAACCGGCCCACGATCCGTTCGATGATCACGTCGGACAGGCGGGGCAGGTGATGGAGCAGCCGGTAGCCGCGGGGCTCGAGGCCGGAGTCGGTGTCGTGGAACGCGCCGGGCAGCCGCAGGATGGCCGCCACCCGCACCGGATTGCGCAGCTCGTCCGAGCTCAGGTCGGCCAGCTGCTGGACGACCCACTCCTCGAAGGCCGACCGGTCGTCGGCCTCGTCGCGGGTCATGACCGCGTAGTCCCGGATCACCAGGTCGAGAGCCCGGGCGACCCCGTCGGACAGCTCGGCCGACTGCAGGCTGACGAGGCGTCCGTCCTCCCCCAGCTCGACCAGGTAGCCGTCGACCTCCTCGCCGATGCGGAGCACCATCTCGGCGGTCTGGATCACGTGGACGACGTCGCTGGCCGACACGGTGTCCTCCACTTCCAGGATGGACAGGTTGCCGAGGGCGACGTCGAACCGGCTGCGGAACCGCTGCATGGTGGCGAGCGCCTGGTCGGTCCGGTCGTGGAGCCATCCGGTCGGCTGCACCGTGTGCTTGACGTCGTTGCGGTAGACGGCGATCACCGACATGGCCGCCGACACCGACAGCACGGGCACGTCGATCGACCGCGCCACCCGCTCGGCCGTGCGGTGGCGGGTGCCCGTCTCGGTCGTGGGGATCGACGGTTCCGGCATCAGGTGGACGTTGGCCCGGGCGATGCGGGAGGCGTCGGCGGCCAGGATGATGGCGCCGTCCATCTTGGCCAGCTCCGACAGCCGCTGGGGGCTGAATTCGGAGTCGAGCAGAAAGCCCCCCGAGCAGATCGACAGCACGTCGGGCCCGTCACCCACCACCACCAGGCCGCCCCGCTTGGCCCGCAGGATCCGGTCGAGTCCGTCACGGAGTGGCTGGCCCGGGGCCACCATGGCCAGTGCATCGCTCATGGCCGCGTTCTGGCGTGTGGTCACCCCGGAATCGTACCCGTCACCGTGGTGCCCGGGATCGGCGCCAGGGTCATCCTCCGACCGTGTCGAGGCAGCCGAAGCGGCCCACCGCCTCGGCCACGGTGTCGACCCGGATCAGCTCCACCCCCGCCGGCCCGCCCGGCGCCGATGCGGGCACCACCACCCGGCCGAACCCGAGCCGGACCGCCTCGTCGAGGCGTCGCGGCAGGTTCGTCACCTGGCGCACCTCGCCGGCCAGTCCGACCTCGCCCACCGCGGCCAGGTCGGCGGGCAGGGCGACGCCGGTCGACGCCGAGGCCACCGCCAGGGCGAGGGCGAGGTCGGCCGCGGGCTCGGTGACCCGGATGCCGCCGGCCACCGAGGCGAAGACGTCGACGGCGTGCATCGGCAGCCCCGCGTGGCGGGCCAGGACGGCGAGCGTCATCACCAGGCGCCCTCCGTCGAGGCCGACGACCGACCGCTTGGGCTGGGCCTGGCCCATCGGGGCCACCAGGGCCTGCAGCTCGACCATCAGGGTGCGGCGGCCCTGTAGGGCCGGGAGGACCACCCCGCCCGGGACACCGGTCAGCCGGTCGCCGAGGAGGAGCCGGCCGGGATCGTCGACCCGGTTGAGTCCCTGGTCGCCCATCTCGAACAGGCCGAGCTCGCCCGTCGGGCCGAAGCGGTGCTTCACGGCCAGCAGCAGGCGCAGGGCGTGGTGCCGGTCGCCCTCGAAGCTGAGCACGGAGTCGACCATGTGCTCGAGGGCGCGGGGACCGGCCAGCGAGCCGTCCTTGGTCACGTGGCCGACCAGCACGGTCGCCACCTGGCGCGCCTTGGCCAGGCCCACCAGCTGGTCGGCGCACTCACGCACCTGGCCGATCGACCCCGGTACCCCGGAAGTCCGACGCTCGCCCGGGGTGGCCGGTCCGACGGCCACCGCCTGGATGGAGTCGATCACCACCAGATCGGGCTCGGACTCGACGACCGCGTTGATCACCTGGCCGACATCGGTGGCCGACAGGATGAGCAGGCCGGGCGGCACCGGGCCCAGGCGCTCGGCGCGCAGGCGCACCTGGTGGGCCGATTCCTCGGCCGACACCAGCAGGACCCGGTGGCCGGCCGAGGCCCGCGCCGCCAGGACCTGGAGCAGGAGGGTCGACTTGCCGATGCCGGGCTCGCCGCCGAGCAGGGTGACCGACCCGGGCACCAGACCGCCGGAGAGCACCCGGTCGAACTCCTCGACCCCGGTCGGCACGGCCGCCGCCTCCGACAGGTCGACCGAGGCGAGGGGCACGGGCAGCCCGGACAGGTCGAGCTCGTCCACGGCCCGGACCAGCGGGCCGAGGGCCGACTCCTCGACCAGGGTGTTCCACTCCCCACAGGTAGGGCAGCGTCCGGCCCACCGGGCCGTCGTCGAGCCGCAGTCGATACAGCGGTGGCGCTTGGCCGTCTTTGCCATGTCTGGATGGTAGGGACCGGGTGTGCCGTCCGGTGCGACCCCGCCATCCGCCCCGGGCGCGCCACGTCCCTCCGGGTGGGCCCGGAGGGACGTGACCTGCCCGATCCGGTCTCCGGGGGGAAGAGCCGCTCGAGCGTCGCAGGGTCCCGCCGAGCCGGTCCGTGGGGGGCGGACCGGCCAAAGGATCCCCGTCCCCTCCAGTCAACCGCCCCCGGGGCGACGTGCGGCAGGGGCGAAGGTCACGTTCGGGAGCGGCAACCCGTGGCGCAGGCCACGACACGGCCCTCCCCGGCACCTGCCACGACGGCGGTGCGGTCGCGGCGAGGCCCCACAGCGCGGCGAGGCCCCACCGCTCGGGTGGGGCCTCGGTCCGTAGGTCAGGCGCGGGCCGGGGCCCGCATGCGGCGGTCAGTCGGCGGAGGAGTCCGCTCCGGCCAGCTCCATGGGCGGCGGCTCGATACCCTCGATCGCCGTGAAGGTGAGCTGCTGGTCCCCCGCCACGAGGGGCGGAGCGCCCTTCACGTCGTAGGCCTCGGCCATCTCGGGGGTGATGGTCTCCACGTCGACGACGATGGTCTGACCGACCCGGAACTCCTTCCAGAGGATCCGCTCCGACAGCGGGTCCTCGACCAGCTGCTGGATGGCCCGGCGCAACGGCCGGGCACCCAACTGCGGGTCGTAGCCCTTGTCGGCCAGGAGCGTCTTGGCCTCGGGTGTCAGGGCCAGGCTCAGGCCCTGGAGCTCGAGCTGGTTCGACACCCGCTGGATCATGAGGTCGACGATCTCGATGACCTCCACCTTCGAGAGCTCGTGGAACACCACGACCTCGTCGATGCGATTGAGGAACTCGGGACGGAAGTGGGCCTTCAGTGCCTCGTTGACCTTCGCCTTCATCCGCTCGTAGGTCACGGCGCCGGACGACTGGGCGAAGCCCACCGACGTCTTGCGCAGATCGGCGGTTCCCAGGTTGGACGTCATGATCAGCACGGTGTTCTTGAAGTCGACCGAACGGCCCTGGGCGTCGGTGAGACGGCCGTCCTCCAGGATCTGGAGCAGCGTGTTGAACACGTCGGCGTGGGCCTTCTCGACCTCGTCGAACAGGACGACCGAGAACGGCTTGCGCCGCACGGCCTCGGTCAGCTGACCGCCCTCTTCGTACCCGACGTAGCCGGGGGGCGAGCCGACCAGGCGGCTCACCGTGTGCTTCTCCATGTACTCGGACATGTCGAGCTGGATGAGGGCGTCCTCGTCGTCGAACAGGAACTCGGCGAGCGTCTTGGCGAGCTCGGTCTTCCCCACGCCCGTCGGGCCGAGGAAGATGAACGATCCGCTCGGACGCTTCGGGTCCTTGAGGCCGGCCCGGGTACGGCGGATCGAGCGGGCCAGGGCGGCGATGGCCGGCTCCTGGCCGATCACCCGCTTGTGCAGCTCGTCCTCCATGCGCAGCAGCTTGGCCGTCTCCTCCTCGGTGAGGCGGTAGACGGGGATGCCCGTCCAGTTGGCCAGGACCTCGGCGATGACCTCCTCGTCGACGACGTCGAACAGGTCGACGCCCTCGGCCCGCCACTCGGCCTCCATGGCCTCCTTGGCGTCGAGGCGGTCCTTCTCCTGCTCGGCCAGCTTCTTGGCCTGGTCGAAGGCCTGCTTCTCGATGGCGGCCTCCTTGTCGGAGCGCAGCCGGGAGATCTCCTCCTCCAGCTTCTTGTAGGCCGGCGGGGTCGTCATCCGGCGGATCCGCAGGCGGCTGCCGGCCTCGTCGATGAGGTCGATCGCCTTGTCCGGGAGGTACCGGTCGGCCAGGTAGCGGTCGGCCAGGTTGGCCGCCGCCACCAGGGCCTGGTCGGTGATCGTCACGGCATGGTGCGACTCGTAGCGGTCGCGCAGGCCCTTCAGGATCTCGATGGTGAGCGCGACGTTCGGCTGCTCCACCTTGATGGGCTGGAACCGGCGCTCGAGGGCGGCGTCCTTCTCCAGGTGCTTGCGGTACTCGTCGATGGTGGTCGCACCGATCGTCTGCAGCTCGCCGCGGGCGAGCATCGGCTTCAGGATCGACGCCGCATCGATGGCGCCCTCGGCGGCCCCGGCACCCACCAGGGTGTGGAGCTCGTCGATGAACAGCACGATGTCGCCGCGGGTACGGATCTCCTTCAGGACCTTCTTGAGCCGCTCCTCGAAATCGCCGCGGTAGCGGCTGCCGGCCACCAGGGCGCCGAGGTCGAGGGTGTAGAGCTGCTTGCCCGTGAGCGTCTCGGGGACCTCGTCGGCCACGATCCGCTGGGCGAGGCCCTCGACGATGGCCGTCTTGCCGACGCCGGGCTCGCCGATCAGGACCGGGTTGTTCTTCGTGCGGCGCGACAGCACCTGCATGACCCGTTCGATCTCTTTCTCGCGCCCGATGACCGGGTCGAGCTTGTGGTCGCGGGCCAGGGCGGTGAGGTTGCGGCCGAACTGGTCGAGCACCGCCGAACCCGTCGGAGCGTCGGCCTGCTGGTTGCCGGGCTGGCCGCCGCCGACGGCCTCCTTGCCCTGGTAGCCCGAGAGCAGCTGGATGACCTGCTGGCGCACGCGGGGCAGGTCGGCGCCGAGGCTCTGCAGCACCTGGGCGGCCACGCCTTCGCCTTCACGCACCAGACCGAGGAGCATGTGCTCGGTGCCGATGTAGCTGTGGCCGAGCTGCAGCGCCTCGCGCAGCGACAGCTCGAGGACCTTCTTGGCCCTCGGGGTGAACGGCGGTGACCCGGTCGGGGCCGTGCCGGCCAGCCCGATCGTCTCCTCGACCTTCTCGCGGACGGCCTCCAGCGAGACGCCGAGGGACTCGAGCGCCTTGGCGGCAACCCCCTCACCCTCGTGGATCAGGCCCAGGAGGATGTGCTCGGTGCCGATGAAACTGTGGTTGAGCAGCCGCGCTTCCTCCTGCGCCAACACCAGGACTCGTCGAGCTCGGTCTGTGAATCGTTCGAACACTCCACCGCCTCCATCCGCGGTCAGTAACTGGAAACCGAGTCTACAGGTGGCGGTGCTCACCGCACCCACAGCCCCGGATGCCGGTGGGCATGTACCGGTCATCGGCAGTCTGCCCTATCGTCTGTAGCCAGTGAACGTCGTCGAACTCCTGGGACTACCCGCACTGGAACAACAGCTGGTCCGACCTCGAGCCGCTGCTCGTCGAATCCGTGGTGACCGGGGACGCATTTCTGGACGAGGTCACCACCCATCTCCTGGCGGCCGGCGGGAAGCGCCTGCGCCCCGTCCTGGCCCTGGCCACGGCCACCTCGGGCAACCGGGATGCCTACCCGGGAGGACCTCCTCGGCGCGGTCGCCGTCGAACTCGTCCATCTGGCCTCGCTCTACCACGACGACGTGATGGACGAGGCGACCATGCGGCGCAACGTGGAGAGCGTCAACTCCCGGTTCGGCAACCTGGTCGCCATCGTGGCCGGCGACTTCCTCCTGGCCCGTTCGGCCGAGATCGCCGCCGGCCTGGGGGTCGAGATCGCCGCGCTGCTGGCCGCCACGCTGGGCGAGCTGTGCCAGGGCCAGGTGGCGGAGGTCCGGGCCGCCTTCCGGATCGACCGGAGCCGCGAGGACTACTCGTCGGCCATCGCCGGCAAGACCGCCTCGCTCATGGCCACGTCCTGTCGCATCGGTGCCCTGACCGGAGGCCTGGGCCGAGGGCAGGTCGACGCCTTCACCGACTTCGGGCGCTGTTTCGGCATGATCTTCCAGGTGAGGGACGACATCCTCGACGTGGTCGGCACCGAGGCCGAACTCGGCAAGCCGGCCGGTCAGGACCTGGCCGAGGGCATCTACACCCTCCCCGTGCTCCTCACCCTGGCCAACCCCGTCCACGGGCCCGAGCTGCAGGCCCTGCTGGGCCAGCCGCTCGGCCTGCCCGAGCAGGAGAAGGCCCGCTCGATCGTGGCCTGCTCCGGGGCCATCGCCGCGTCGGTCCAGGTCGCACGGGCCTACGCCCAGGAGGCGGCATCGGCCGCCCACGCGGGTCCGTCGCCGCAGTTGGCCGAAGCCCTGACCCGTCTGGCCCACAGCCTGGTCGACAGTCTTCCCACCGCCTGACCCCCGTCGCCTGACCCCCGTCGCCCGACCCTCGCCGTCCCGCCCGACCCTCGTCCGCGTCGGGACCACTTCCCCGGGCCCGAGCGCACGGGACGCGACTCGACCCGAAACCTCACCTTACGGATTCGGGCACCGTGGGCCGGCGGGCACCGTGGGCCGGCGGGTCACCCCGTCGGCCGGAGTTCGTGGTGCCGCCTCAGCAGCTGCCGTCGGCGGCCGAGCGCAGCCGGGCGTCGCGGTGGATGCGGGCGTCGAGCGACGCCTTCCTGCGGTTCAGCGCGAGCTCACGGCGGCCGACCACGGCATCCCAGTGCCTTGGCCCGCGACATCTCACCTGCGGCGGCGGCCTTGTTCGCCAGCGCCTCGAACCGGGCCGTGCCGGCCGCGAACCGGGCCTGGTTGGCCGTCGCGAAGGCCACGTAGCGGCGGTCGTGGGTGCAGGTCCGTTCACGGGTGGCGGCGTGCGACGACGCCGGCGCCGTCGTGCTGGCACCGGCCACGCCGGTTCCTACGGTGACCAGGGAACCCACTGCCACCAGGGAGACGGCGACCTTGGCCGCCACGATCTTCACGTTCACCATGCTGATGCGCTCCTCATTCCGTGGAACCCCTGCAGTTCCCCGTCTCCCACCCTCACCATCGGATGCCTCCACCGTGAGATGTAGGGACAATCTACCCAATTGCCCCCGGAAAATCCCCTCCGTCACGATCGTCCGCGGTCGTGTGGAATCGATGAGCCGATGATGAGGGAAGTGTGAAGGCGCGTCCCCGGCCATCGGCCTCCGTCGTGGCCGCGGCGCGGCCGCGCCGCGGCCGGGGCTGAGGCTCCCGGGTCAGGACGTCATGCCCCCGAGGCCCACCAGGCCTCGGGACAGCTCGATCTCCCCCATGTGACGCAGCCCGTGCTGGTAGATCCAGCACTCGGCGGCGTCGAGGAGGGTGATGCCCTCGGGACCCGCCACCCGGGCGCTGTAGGTGGAGGCGATCTGCTCGGGGAAGGGCCGGGCGATGACCAGCCGGTCCAGCTCGGCCGGGTCGAGGTCGGCGAGCCATGCCTCCACCCGGTCGAAGACGGCCCGCATGTAGCGCTGGAACTCGTCGTAGTCGCCGATGCGCTGGTGGACCATCTCGGCCACCGTCCGGTGCTTGCCGTGGTCGGCGATGGCCGGGTGCACCCTCGCCTCCCATTCGGCGTCCCAGATCGGCGGCGTGCCGGTCATGAGCAGGAAGGAGGCGTCGATCATGTTGACGATGTGGAAGAGGCTGAAGGCGATGGGGAGCACGCCCTCCCGCTCGAAGTGGTTGACCTGGTCGATGTCCATGGTCGCCACCGCGTCGTCGTAGAGCGAGAACAGGGCGTGCATGCGCCGCTGCAGCGAGTCGAGGGCGAGGTCCGCCGCCCCCGGGCTCCGTCCCCGTCACTCCCGACTGCGGCGATCCCGACACGGTGGCTCCTTCCGGTGGCCCGACGACCGGGCCGGCGTGTGCTGTGCTCACGTGACCGTCATGTAAACACTTGTCATAACTACTGTCAACTGTTAGCCTGGCCGTCGGGTGCGGCGCCGGACGGTACCGAACCGCCGGGCCGACCGAGGGAAGCGGGCACCATGCAACTCGACGTCGACCGTTCCGACCTCCATCACGTCCGGACCGTCTCCCATGCCTCGGCGCCCCTCGGCCCCGGCGAGGCCCGCCTCCGCATCGACGCCTTCGGCATGTCCGCCAACAACATCACCTATGCCGTCTACGGCGATCTCATGCACTACTGGGACTGCTTCCCGGCCGAGGAGGAGGACGGCGTGCCGTGGGGGCGCGTGCCCGTATGGGGGTTCGGTGACATCGTCGAGTCCACCACCCCCGGCGTGGACGAGGGCAGCCGGGTCTACGGCTACTTTCCCCTCGGCGACGAGCTGGTGGTGTCGCCGGGGCGCATCGACGACCAGGGCTTCTCCGACATCGCACCCCGCCGCGAGGCCGTGCCGTCGGTCTACGCCCGCTACGGCCTCACCACGGCCGACCCCATCTACTCCCCCGACCGGGAGGACCGGCAGATGTTGCTGTGGCCCCTGTTCGTCACGTCCTTCGTGGTCGACGACTTCCTCGGCGACCACGGCCTCTTCGGTGCACGCACCGCCGTCGTCTCGAGCGCATCGTCCAAGACGGCCGTCGGCGCCGCCTTCCTGCTGGCCGAGCGGGACGGTCTCGAGGTGATCGGTCTGACCTCGCTCGGGAACCTGGAGTTCGTCCGGTCGCTCGGCTGCTACGACTCCGTCCTTCCCTACGACGCGGTGGACGGCCTGGACGTCGCGCCGTCCGTCTATGTCGACGTCGCCGGGCGCAAGGACGTCACCCACGCCGTCCACGCCCACCTCGGCGACGGACTCCGCTACTCGATGGTGGTCGGTGACACGCACTGGGACAACACCGACCGGGTCGACGGCGGTCTACCCGGTCCGGACCCCGAGTTCCTGTTCGCGCCGGACCAGATCGCCAAGCGGCGGACGGACTGGGGACGGGAAGGCTTCGAGACGGCGGTGGCCGCCGCCTGGGACCGCTTCGTCCCCTGGTCCGAGCGGTGGCTGACCATCCGGCACGCCGGCGGACCCGCGGCCGTGGAGTCCGTGTACCGGGCCGTGCTCGACGGGCGCGTCGACCCGGGCATCGGCGACATCTGCACGCTGACCGGACCGTAGGATCGACCGGATGACCCACACCCGATCCCGGCGGCCCCGGTCCGACGCGACGGCCCGGCCGGCGCCCGAAGCCATCTGGCCGGCCGACCCCGGTGCCGTCTTCGTCGCCGGCCCCGACGGCGACGACGAGCCCTCGGCCCAGACCGACGGCCGGCGAATGCGGCGTGCCCTGAACCGGGAGGCCGTGGTCGACGCACTCCTGGACCTCTACGCCGAGGGCAACCTGCGTCCGAGCACCGACGAGATCGCCGAGCGGGCCGGGATCTCCCCGCGGTCGCTGTTCCGCTACTTCGAGGACGCCGACGACCTGGCCGGCGAGGCCGTGGCCCGCCAGCAGGCCCGGGTGCTCCCCCTGCTGCCCGTCGACGCCGGGCCCGACGCGCCCTTCGACGTCCGGGTGGCCGCCCTCGTCGACCAGCGGCTCCGCCTGTTCGCCACCATGGGCCAGGCCGCCCAGGTCTCGCGGCTGCGGGCACCGTTCCAGTCCCGGCTGGCCGAGACCCTCACCGAGGGGCGGCGGTTCCTGCGCGGCCAGGTGCAGACCCTGTTCGCCGCCGAGCTCGCCGCCATGGGCGACGCACCCGCCGAGGCCGCGCTGGCCGGGGCCGACGTACTGGCCAGCTTCGAGTCGTACCACCTGCTGACCGGCGACCGCGGGTTCACCCCTGACGAGGTCCGCACCGTACTGGTGGCCACCCTCACCGCCCTGCTCTCCCCCGGTGGTGTCCGATGACGGCGCGCGCGCGGCAGCATGCGCCACTCGATCCGGCTGCTGCTGCCCGCGCCGACGCGGTCTGGGACCTGGTCGGCGCGCCCGGGCGGCTGACCGAGTGGTGGGAGGGCGTCGAGTCGGCCACGGTGGAGGGCGACGAGCGGACCATCGTGACCCGCTCGGGGCTGCCCATGCCCGAGCGGCTGCTGACCATCGATCCCCAACTGCGGCGGTTCCAGTACCGGATCACCGCGCCGCTCTTCGCCGAGCACCTCAGCACCATCGACGTCCACGACCTGGAGGACGGCACGTGCCTGACCGTGTACAGCGTCGACGCCGAGCCGGCCGTCCTCGCCCTGGTCATCGCCGGCGCAGCCCGGGCCGCGCTGCGACAACCTGCCGGAAGTCCTGGGCGTGAAGGAGTACCGGCCGTGACCCCTGCGCCGGACGCCCGCCCGTCCGTCGGCACCTCCCGCTCCCCGCTCCGGGGCACCCCGAAAGGAGCCCGCTGATGGGCCGCAAGATCCTCCTCGTCACCACCGACCAGCAGCGCTTCGACACGCTCGCCTGCAACGGCGGGACCCTGTCCCGGACCCCGGTGGTCGACGGGCTGGCCGCGGAGGGCGTCCGGTTCGACCGGGCCCACCCCCAGTCGGTGGTGTGCATGCCGTCGCGGTCGACCATCCTGACCGGCCAGCACCCCAGCACCCACGGGGTGTTCATGAACGGCGTGCCCCTCCCACCCGACGCGCCGTCGGTGGCCGAGGTCCTGCGGGCATCGGGCTACCGCACCGCCCTGGTCGGCAAGTCCCACTTCGAGCCGTACTTCGACCCGTTCCTCCGCTTCGAGGAGAACCTGCTGTCGACGAACGGCACCGTGCCCCACGGGGGCTCGCGGCGGGGCTTCGAGCACCTCGAGACGGCCAGCCACGGCGCCATGGGCCCGCTCCACTACGCCCAGTGGCTGATCCGCAACCACCCCGAGGCCCTCGGCATGTACGCCCGGGCCATCGACGACCACCTCGAGGTCAGCGCCGAGCCCGGCGGGGACACCGGCGCGCCGCAGGTGAAGGTCAACCCCATCGAACGCGGGATCTACCACACCGACTGGGTGGCCGACCGGACGATCGACTGGCTCGACTCGTTGGAGGCCGACGACGACTGGTTCTGCTGGATGAGCTTCCCCGACCCCCACCACCCGTGGGACCCGCCGGAGTCCGAGATGGGACGCATCGACTGGCGCGAGGTGCCCCTGCCCGCCGGCTACCCCGAGGACCGGGCCACCCGGGAGGCCATCATCGACGGCAAGCCGCGCCACTGGCGGGCCTGGTACGACGGGACGCTGGTGTCCAACTACGAGGCACCGGCCGACTGGGTGCCGGCCACGCTGACCACCGACCAGGTGCGCGAGGTCAACGCCCGCAACGCGGTCGAGGTGGAGCTCATCGACGAGGCGCTCGGCCGCGTGCTGGCCCGGGTCGGCGAGCGGGGCTGGGGCGACGACGTCGACGTCGTCTTCACGACCGACCACGGAGAGCTCCAGGGCGACTTCGGCTTCCTCTTCAAGGGCCCGTACCACGTGGACGCCCTCATGCGGCTGCCGCTGGTGTGGCGGCCGGCGCCCTCGTCGCGCACCGGGGCGACGGGCCCGTCGGTCGTCCACCGCCCCGTCGGCCTCGTCGACCTGGCCCCGACGTTCTGCGCCATCGCCGGCGTCGAGCCCCCCGAGTGGATGCAGGGCCGGCCCCTGCCCGTCGACGACGCCGACGCCGAGGCGCGGGGCTTCGACAAGGTGCTCACCGAGTGGGACAGCGAGCTGTTCGGCGTCGACGTCCACCTCCGCACCATGCTGAGCGACCGGTGGGTCGTCACCACGTACCAACCCGGCACCAGCCACGACGGGACCGAGGGCGAGCTCTACGACCTGGTCGAGGACCCGCTCCAGCAGGTCAACCGGTGGGACGACCCGTCGGTGCTCCCCCTGCGCGAGGACCTGGTCGACGACCTCTGGGACTCGCAGCCCGCGAAGCGGGCCGACCGCCTCTCGCTCGAGGCGCCGGTGTGAGCACCGGGGTGGGGGCCGGGGCCGGCTACTGGTCGGGGCCCTGGCCCGGCGAGGACGGCGGCCCCCGCCGGCTGGGCGTGCCCGCCGACGCCAGCCCGACCCCCACCATCCGCGCCGGCACGCCGGTCGACGTCGTGTCCCGCACCGATCCGCTGGTGACCATGGTGGTGACCCGCGACCCGGGCGAGGTCTTCCTGCTCCGCAACGGCATGGGTCCCGACGTCACGTGTTCGGTCGAGCGCATCGACCCCGACACCCTGTCCACGGTGGCCGACTCCGGTCCGCTGGCCGGAGGCCGGATGTGGCCCGGCGGTCTGGCCGCCCACGCCAACGGCTCGCTGTACGTGGTCTTCGGCAACCACGCCCACCGGCTCGCGCCGGACCTCTCCCTCGTGGCCTCGGCCGAGCTCCCCCGGGACCGCCCCTACAACAGCTTCGTGATCCTCCCCGACGGCACCCTGGTGACCAAGGACTTCGCCGGGTCGCTGCCCGGAGCCCCGGTGCCGCCGGACCGGCGGGAGCCGTGCGAGCTCGTCGCCCTCGAGCCCGACGGGCTCACCGTGGTCGACCGCCTGGTGCTGCCCGAGCCGTCCATCGCCCGCCTGTCCTCCGACGGCACCCACATCTACGCGGTGGGCGACTCGAGCCTCCTGCGGGCGGGCTGGGACGGCGGGTTCCGCGCCGACCCCAGGTTCCGGGCCACCTACCTGAGCGCCGAGGGCCAGACCTACGGCTGGGACTGCGTGCTGGCCCTCGGGGCCGCCTGGTTCCTCGACAACGGCGACGGCTCCACCAACTTCGACGGGTCCTTCCGCGGCAAGGGGATCTCGACGTCGCCCCTGCAGTTGCTCCGGGTCGACCTGGCCGACGGCTCGGTGTCGGCCGCCGCCGTGTGCGACGCCGCCGGCGGGCTCATCACCAACCCGCCGATCGTCGACGAGTCGCGGCGGATCGCCGTCGGCTACGACAGCGGCAACGGGGTCATGGCCGGGTTCGACATCGCCGCCGACGGGAGCCTGGCCGTGCGCTGGCGCCGCGACCACGACCACGCCTCCCACCTGCTGCTGCTGCCCGACAGCGGCGCCCTCGTGACCGGCGACCACGACCGGGACCGCATGGTCGAGCAGGTGGTGGTGGTCGACATCTCGACCGGCGCCGAACTGGCCCGGGCCGACACGGGCGGACCGCTGCAGTCGGCGGTCTTCCCGGCGCTCGGGTGGGACGCCACGGTCTACTGGTGCTCGCTGTCCACGGTCAGCCGACTGCGCTTCGGCTGACCTCGACCGCCCCCCGACCCGGTGGGCCGTCGCTCAGGGCGCCGGGACGTTGCGCTCGAAGATGATGCGCAGGCCGTGCAAGGTCAGCCACGGCTCGACGTACTCGATCTCGTCGGAGTACGGCGAGATCAGCTCGGACAGACCGCCCGTCGCCACCACCGTGCAGCCGCCGAGCACGGCGGCGAACCGCCGGCACAGGCCGTCGACCTGGCCGGCGAACCCGTAGAGGGCGCCCGACTGGATCGACTCCACCGTCGACTTGCCGATGACGCTGCGGGGCTCGATCAGCTCCACTCGGCGCAGGGCGGCGGCGTGGGCGAACAGGGCGTCGAGGCTGATGGCCACTCCCGGGGTGATGGCCCCGCCCAGGTACTCGCCGGCCTCGGAGATGGCGTCGAAGGTCGTGGCCGTGCCGAGGTCGACCACCACGCAGGGCCCGCCGAAGAGGTCGTAGGCGCCGACGGCGTTGGCGATCCGGTCGGCGCCCACTTCCTTGGGGTTGTCGTAGAGGATCGGCATGCCGCTCTTCACTCCCGGCTCCAGGACCACGGACGGCACGTCGAACCACCGGGCGGCCATCTGGCGCAGGTTGGCCGTGACCAGGGGGACCGACGAGGTGACGGCGATGCCCGACACGGCGTGGTCGATGTCGAGCCCGTTGAGGTCGAGGAGCTGGGTCAGCAGCAGGGCGTGCTCGTCGGCGGTGCGGACGTCCACCGTCGACAGCCGCCAGTGGTGGGCCAGACCGACCGGCTCGGTGCCGTCGCGGGGCACCGACTCGTCGACGGGTGCCGTCGGGTCGTCGGCGAAGAGCCCCACGACCGTCTCGGTGTTCCCCACGTCGATGGCAAGCAGCATGGCGTTCCTTTCTCAGCAGCGGCGTCCCGGCCGGGACCGGTCACGGGCGGAGGTCGAGCCCGAGGTCCAGCACCGGAGCCGAGTGGGTCAGGGCCCCGGCCGACAGCACGTCGGCCCCGGCGGCGGCCAGGGCCGGGGCCGAGGCGAGCGTCACGCCACCCGACACCTCGATCAGGACCGGCGCACCGGACGCCCGGACCCGGGCCACCGCCTCGGACACGCCGTCGGGCCCCATGTTGTCGAGCATGACGACGGTGGCACCGGCGGCCACCGCCTCGTCCACCTGATCGAGGCGGTCGCACTCCACTTCGACCATCCGGCCCGGCCACTGGGTGCGGGCCCGGGCCACCGCCTCGGCGATGGTGGCCCCGCCCAGGTGGTTGTCCTTCACCAGCACGGCCTCGGACAGGCTGCCCCGGTGGTTGTGGCCTCCCCCGGCGCGGACCGCCGCCTTCTCCAGGGCTCGCAGGCCCGGTGTGGTCTTGCGGGTGTCGAGCACCCGCGTCCCCGGGTTGGCCGCCTGCACGACGTCCACGTAGGCGCGCGTCAACGTGGCCACGCCCGACAGGTGCCCGAGGAAGTTGAGCGCGGTCCGCTCGGCCGTGAGGATCGAGCGCAGCGACCCCTCGACGGTGGCCACCACGTCGCCCGGGCCGACCGGCGACCCGTCGGGCAGCCGCCAGTCGACGGTCACGCTCGGATCGATCTGGCCGAAGGCCTCGACGGCGCAGGCCCGCCCGGCCACCACGCCGCGCCCGCGGCTGACCACGTCGACGATGGCCCGGCGGTCGGCGGCGATCAGCCCGGCCGTGAGATCGCCCAGGGGCAGCACGTCCTCGGCGATGGCTCGGGCCACGGCGTCGACCACGGCCGCCCGCGGCGGGTCGACCACGGGTGCCCAGTCGTCCGCTCCGGGGTCCGCCGTCGGAGGGGGGGTCACCGGTCGGGCCGCCCGGCCGGGACCAGGACGGTGGTCCCGCCGTCGCCGTGGACGATCCGGCACCGCCACGCGTCGGAGGCCTCGGGGAAGTCGCTGCGGGCGTGGGCGCCACGCGTCTCGGTGCGCAGGGTGGCCGAGGCCAGCACGCTGCGGGCCGCGGTCAGCAGGTTGGCCAGCTCGCCGCCGGCCCGGTCGGTGGGTTCCGGAGCGGCGGCGGCCACCTCGGCCACCGTCCGGGCGGCGCGGGCCAGGGACTCGGCGCTGCGCACCACACCGGCGCCGTCGGTCATGGCCCGCTGCAGCTGGTCCCGGGACTTCGGCCCGTCGTGGCCGACGGCCGTGGCGCCCGGAGCCCCGCCCGCCCCGCCGGCCACCTCGGCGGCGTGGTCCCGGACCCCGACGACCCGGCCCTCGAGCAGCGGGGCCAGGACCCCGGTGGCCGTGGGACCGTCCCCCCCGCCCAGGATCGTCTCGGCCAGACGGGCGCCGAACACCATCCCCTCGAGGAGGGAGTTGGAGGCCAGGCGGTTGGCGCCGTGGACGCCGGTGCAGGCCGCTTCGCCCGCCGCCCACAGACCGGGCAGGGCCGTCGCCCCCCACAGGTCGGTGAGCACCCCGCCGGACAGGTAGTGGGCGGCCGGGGCGATGGGGAGCCAGTCGGAGGAGGGGTCGAGGCCGATGGCGGCCAGCGAGGCGCTGATGGTCGGGAACCGGGAGTCGAAGGAGTCGAGGCCGGTGGCGTCCAACCACAGGCTCTGGACCCCCTGGTCGTGCATGCGCTCGGCCATGGCCCGGCTGACCACGTCCCGGGGGGCCAGCTCGTCCACGAACCGCCCGCCCCTGGCGTCGCGCAGCAGGGCGCCGTGGCCCCGGAGCGCCTCGGACAGCAGGGGCCGGGGCATGGCCGGGTGGTGCAGCGCGGTGGGATGGAACTGCATGAATTCGACGTCGGCCACGGGGACGCCGGCGCGGAGGGCCATGGCCACCCCGTCCCCGGTGGCCTCGGCCGGGTTGGTGGTGACGGAGAACATCTGGCCGGCGCCCCCGGTGGCCAGGACGGTGTGGGTGGCCCGAACCTCGACCCGCCGCCCGGCGGTGTCGAGGGCCACCACGCCCCGGCACCGTCCCTCCTCGACCAGCAGGTCCAACGCGAACCACTCCTCGAGCACGGCGGCGGCCGAGGACCGGGTGGCGTCGACCAGGGCCCGCTCCACCTCGGCACCGGTGGCCGCGCCGCCGGCGTGGACGATCCGGGCCGTCGAGTGCCCGCCTTCGCGGGCCAGCGCCAGCGCGCCACCGGGCTGGCGGTCGAACACCGCCCCCATGGCGATGAGCTCGTGGACCCGGGACGGGCCCTCGTCGACCAGCACCCGCACGGCGTCGGCGTCGCACAGCCCGGCACCGGCGGACAGCGTGTCGGCCAGGTGGAGGTCGGTCGAGTCCTCGTCTCCGCCCAACACGGCCGCCACGCCGCCCTGGGCCCAGCGGGTGGCCGACTGCGACAGCTCGGCCTTGGTCAGGACCCCCACCCGCAGCCCGCCGCCGTCGGCGTCCCGGCCGGCCGAGCGCAGGGGTGCGGCCAGCCGGACGGCGGCGGACAGCCCGGCCACCCCGCTCCCCAGCACCAGGACGTCGAGGGTCGGGGGGGTCGGGGGGGTCGGGGGCGTGGTGCTCACCGGGGGGACCGGGGGTCGATGTTGTCGATGAGGCGCACCGGGCCCACCCGGGCCGCGACGAGCAGGCGGAGCGGTCCGGCCGATGCCGCGCCGGCCGGCTCGAGGTCGTCGGCGTCGACCAGGACTCCGTAGTCCAGCTCCACCAGCGGCTGCTCGGCCACGACGCCGGCCATGACCGCCTCCACCTCGCCGGGGTCGGCCCCGCCGGCCAGTGCGTCGGCACCGGCGGCCAACGCCCGGGAGAGGCAGGCGGCGGCCGATCGCTCGGCCGGCGACATCCGCACGTTGCGGCTCGACAGGGCCAGGCCGTCGGGCTCGCGCACCGTGGCGCAGCCCACGACCTCGGCCGGAAGCGACAGGTCGCGCACCACCCGTCGCACCACGGCCAGCTGCTGGAAGTCCTTCTCGCCGAAGTACGTGCGGCAGCGGCCCGCCGCCGACAGGAGCTTGGTCACCACGGTCGCCACCCCGTCGAAGTGCCCCGGACGGGATGCCCCCTCCCAGCGGTCGACGAGCGAGCGGACGGTCACGGTGGTGGCCGGCGGCACCGGCCAGTCCGGGTACATCTCCTCCACCGCCGGGGCGAGGACCAGGTCGCAGCCGGCCTCCCGGGCCACCGCCAGGTCGGCGTCGAGGGTGCGGGGGTAGTTGGTGAGGTCGGCCGCCTCGGCGAACTGGGTGGGGTTGACGAACACCGAGAGGGCGACGACGTCGCACTCACCGGCCGCCCGACGCAGCAGCGATGCGTGGCCGTCGTGGAGGGCGCCCATGGTCAACACGAGGCCGACGCTCCGACCGGCCCGCCGCTCGTCGTCCAGCCGGGACGAGAACTCGGCCAGGGTGCCGACCACCACCACCCCGGGGGAGATGGTGGTGGTGCTCACGCCACCTGCTCGGCGCCGGCCGTCTCGGGCACGCCGAAGGACAGCTGGCCCGCGAACTCGGCGGCGTCGGTGTCGACGGCGGCGGCCGTGTCCAGCGAGAGCCGCCGGGCCAACGCCACCATGGCGTCGTAGCCGGCCAGCTCGGTACGGTGGGCGGGCATCCCGGCGATGGCGGTCCGGTGGCGCTCCACCGTGTCCCAGTCGCCCCGGGCGGCGGGCCCGGTGAGGGCCTGGCGGGGACCGAGGGCGAAGGCGTCCTCGCTGGCCGCCCGCATCAGGCCGGCGAACGCGTCGAGCGGGAGTCCCGCGGTGGCCGCCACCCGCTCGACCTGGCCCATGAGGGCGACCAGGTGGTTGGCGGCGATCACGGCGGCGGCGTGGTAGGCGGCGCGGTCGGCGTCGTCGACCTCGACCACGTTGCCCCCGAGGTCCTCGGCCACGGCCCGGGTCACCGGGTCGCCGGCCACGGTCAGCGTCACGCCCGAGCACAGCCGTTCGGCGCCGATGGCCGGGTTGGGCAGCGGCACCAGCGGGTGCAGCGACCCGCGCCGGGGGTGCCCGGCCAGGACGTCGAGGCCGAGTGAGCCCGACAGGTGGACCACCACGGTGGTGGCCACCGGGCGGACCTGGGCGGCCACCTCGGCCACCACGTCGTCCGGGGTGGCGATGAAGAGGATGTCGACGCCGTGGGCGGCGTCGACGGGCGAGCGGTCGCGCCCCCACGCCCCCAGCGATCGGTACCCCCCGACAGCCTCGAGGGCTGCCGTCAACGAACGGCCGGCACGGCCCGGCCCTACTACACGGAATGTGGTCACGAGACCCCTTTCGACGTTCCGGCCCTCGAGGGTGCCGGTCGCTACAGGAACTCCTGGAACTGCTGGTCAGAGACTACCCACGACCCGGACCTCACCGCCAGCGGTCCCGACGTCGGCGTCGTCCGCCAGGTCGGGGGCGAGCTCGGCCAGGGGAGCGAGCACGAACCGGCGCTCGCGCCACCGGGGGTGGGGCAGGGTGAGGACGGGATCGTCCAGGGTGACGCCGTCGATCCAGACCACGTCCACGTCCAGGGTCCGGGGGCCCCAACGTACGGCCCGCACCCGGTGGGCCGCCGCCTCCAGGCGGTGGCACTGCTCGAGCAGCCGGTAGGGGTCGACCGCGTCGGGAACGGCCAGCTCGACGACCAGGTTCAGATACGCCCCCTGGTCCTCGGGACCCCCCACCGGGTCGGTCTCGTAGACCCGGGAGACGGCGGTGACGGCCGGTGCGCTGCCGGCCCGCAACTGGTCGACGGCCCGGCGCAGGTGGGCCCGGCGGTCGCCCAGGTTCGACCCGAGCGACAGGAACGCCCGGCGGGCGGGCTGCTCGGCCGACGGGACGCTCACCGGGTACGGGCCACCCGGACCCCCACGGTGTCGATGTCGACGGCCAGCGGGGGCCGCAGCTTGCGCAGGACGACGCTCACCCCGCGGATCCGGTGGTCGACGTCGAGCACGGCATCGGCTACGTGCCAGGCCAGTGCCTCCATGAGCGCGAAGGAGCGGGGCCCGGACACGGTGGTGGCCACGACGTCGGCCACCGCGCCGTAGTCGACGGTGTCGGCCAGGGCGTCGGACACGCCGGCCGGGCGCAGGTCGACGTCGAGGTCGAGGTCGACCTCGAAGGGCTGGGCCCGCTCCTGCTCCTCGGACAGCACGCCATGGGTGCCGACGACGCGCAGGCCCCGCAGCTCGATGCGGTCGACCGGACCGTCGGCCCCCGGCATCAGGCCGACTGGGACGAGCCGCTGTCGGGCTGGCCCGTGAGCGGCGCCAACTGACCGGCCTCGGCCACCAGCTCCCGTCCCGACGGGCCCATCGGGTGCCCGGTGAGGTGCTCGAGCACGGTCACGGCCTGGGGACCGCTCGGCAGGCGGCCCGACCACAGCAGGTAGCCCGCCACGACCCCCGAGACCCGGTCGCCCAGCTCCTCCTGGTGGACGAGGATCCGCTCGCCGGCGGACAGCCGGGTGTGGACGTCGCGGTAGACGTCGGTCAGGACACCGCGCACGTCGCCGGAGGCGGGCAGCGGGTAGTGGACGCTGGCCAGGGCCTTCTCCTCGTAGGCCTGCAGGTTGTGGGAGGACGGGAGCAGCGAGACGACCCGGTTGAACCCCTGGACCTGGAGCCAGATGATCTCCTCCTGGCGGCGCACCTTGCGGTGGTTGGGGGCGAAGCCCCCGGGGCGCTCGCTCATGGCCAGGCGGTCCTTGATCACCCAGGTGAAGTTCCGCGGCGGGATGCCTGCAGCCCACTTGCCCTTCACGATCCGACCTCCGTCTCCAGCATCGATCCTGCGTCCCCGGACCCGCCGGGCGGCCGGCCGACCAGGAGCGCGGCCTGCACGGTGGCGGCCACGTCGTGCACCCGGACCATACCCGCCCCCCGGTGGAGGGCATACGTGGCCGTGGCCAGCGAGCCGGGCAGACGCTGGTCGACGGGGACCGGCACCCCGTCCGGTCCCGCCCCGAGGACGCCCAGGAAGCCCTTGCGACTGGTGCCCACCAGCACCGGGTACCCGGTCGCCACCAGGGCGTCGAGACCGGCCAGCAGCTCGAGATTGTGGTCCAGCGTCTTCCCGAAGCCGATCCCCGGGTCGATCCAGATCTCCCGCACCCCGGCCGCCGCCGCCCGCCCGGCCCGGTCGGCCAGCAGGTCGCGGACCTCGGCCACGACGTCGTCGTAGCGGGGGTCGTCCTGCATGGTGGTCGGCGTGCCCTGGCGATGCATCGCCACCCAGCCGACGCCGCAGCGGGCGGCGACCGCCCACAGCGAGGCCGACACGTCGTTGACCAGGGTGGCACCGGCGGCCACGGCCGCCTCGGCGACGGACTCCTTGACGGTGTCGATGGACACCCTCACGTGGGAGCTGAGGGCCTCGACCACGGGCAGGACCCGGCGCAGCTCCTCGTCCGCCGGCACGGTGCCCGCCCCGGGACGGGTGGACTCGCCGCCCACGTCGACGATGTCGGCCCCCTCCTCGATCAGTTCCAGGCCGCGGGCGATGGCCCGATCCGGCTCGAACCACCGGCCACCGTCGGAGAACGAGTCGGGGGTGACATTGAGGATCCCCATGACCAGGGCCCGGTCCGGTGGGATGGGCGCCGTTGTCGTGGGTTCGGGCATCGCCACCAGCGTAAACCAGGGCGCAGGGTGGCGCGACCGGCGGCTGCCTGGTCTCCTAGTGCCCGCGCACGAACTGCATGGCCTCGAAGCGGGTGGAGGTGTCGCTCCGGAACAGGCCCCGGACGGCGGAGGTGATCGTCGAGGTGCCGGACTTCTTCACACCCCGCATCGACATGCAGAGGTGCTCGGCCTCGACCACCACCAGGACCCCCTTGGGGTCGAGGGCGTTCTCGATGGCGTCGGCGATCTGGGTGGTCATCCGCTCCTGCACCTGGAGGCGCTTGGCGTAGCCGTCGACCAGGCGGGCCAGCTTGGACAGCCCCGTGATCCGCCCGTCCGACCCCGGGATGTAGGCCACGTGGGCCCGCCCCACGAAGGGGACCATGTGATGCTCGCACAGTGAGGCGAAGGGGATGTCGCGGACCATCACCATCTCGTCGTGGTCGGCGGCGAAGGTCACCTCGAGGTGGTCGGCCGGGTTCTCGCCGAACCCGGCGAAGAGCTCCTCGTACATCCGGGCCACGCGGCCGGGCGTCATCAGCAGGCCGTCCCGGTCGGGATCTTCGCCGAGGGCGGACAGGATCTCGAGGACCGCGGCTTCGATCCGCTTCGTATCCACGCTCATCGTCCGGTCACCTCTCCGATCGGGGCCCCGGGGGCGGGGCTTGACCACCCGTTCTACCTGGTGGGCGCCTTCGGTCGTGCCATCCGCAGCGTGGCGTCACGTACGCGGGCCCTCGTAGCCGTGGATGGCCCGGAGGTTGCGGAAGCGCTCGGCCACGTCGAGTCCGTACCCGATGACGAAGTCGGCGGGGATGGTGAAGCCCACATAGCGCAGGTCGAGGGCGGTGCGCTGCTGGCCCTCCTTGACGAGCAGGGCACACACGTCGAGGCTGGCCGGCTGGCGGGCCAGGAGGTAGCGCTGCAGGTAGCTGAGGGTCAGGCCCGAGTCGACGATGTCCTCGACCACCAGCACGTGCCGGTCGAGCAGGTCGAGGTCGAGGTCCTTCACGATCCGCACCACGCCCGAGGTGCGGGTGGCCGTGCCGTAGGACGAGACGGCCATGAAGTCGACCTCGCAGGGCAGGGCGATGGCCCGGGACAGGTCGCTCATGAACATGAACGCGCCCTTCAGCACCCCCACCAGCAGGGGCGGCCGGCCCTGGTAGTCGGCGGTGATAGCCGCCCCCAGCTCGGCGATGCGGGTCTGGAGCTCGGCCTCGGACACGATGACCCGCCCGACCCCGTCCCCGTCCTCGAGCCGCGCGCCACCGGCTGGAAGGTCAATCCCGGGGTCGGTCACGCCACGACTGTACCGGAGCGCCGGGGCCCTGGGACATGCGCCCGCCCGACCGCGAGACGCGCACCCCGCCCGGCACTTCGGTGGCCCGACGCTCCTTCCGGGCCACCTCGAGGACGCGGTCGACGGCGGCGGCCGGCGGCGGATAGGGGCCCCCGGCCGCCAGCCATCCCCGCACCGCCCGACGGGCCTGGGCCGGTGGGGCCGCGGCCAACGCCGCGGCATCCGTCGGGTCGAGCAGCCCACCCAGCGTGTCGAGCAGGTCGGCGTCGCCGGCCAGCAACCCTGCCTGGCGGGCCAGAACGGGCACCACGTCACGGCCGGCGATGTCCGAGCACAACGGGAGCAGCTCGGCCCGCACGCGGTTGCGCAGGAAGCGGGGATCGGCGTTGGTCGGGTCACGGACCGGATCCAGCCCCAGGTGGGAGCAGAGGTCCACGGTCTCGGCCCGGCGCAGGGCGAGGAGCGGGTGGCTCGGGCCGACGCGCATCCCGGCCAGTCCGTGCGCTCCGGCCCCCCGCAGCAGGTTGACGAGCACGGTCTCGGCCTGGTCGTCGGCGGTATGCCCGGTGGCGGCTCCCGGGCCGAGGGCCGCGTGGCGGGCCGCACGGGCCCGGGCCTCGAGGTTGGCGCCCTCGGCCACGGCCACCCGCTCCGACCGGTAGCGGGCCCCGAAGCGGGCGGCGGCCCCGGCCACCACGTCGGCCTCACCGGCCGAGCCGGGTCGCAGCCCGTGGTCGACGTGGACGGCGGTCACGTCGCAGCCGGCGGCCCGGGCCAGGACCAGCAGGGCCAGCGAGTCGGGCCCGCCCGACACCCCGCAGACGAGCGGCGCCCCGACCGGCGGGAAGGTGCAACGGGCCAGGAGGCCGGCCACCAGGGGGTCGTCGGCCAGACCGGCCTCCGGGCCGCCCTGCTCGCCGGTCATGCGATCAGGGCAGGAAGGCCGGCGCCGGTGCGCCGCCGACCCGGGTGATCCACGACGCCGGGTCGCGAATCTCGTCGAGCGACGGCAGCCACTCGGGACCGCGCCAGGCGTTGTCGAGCAGGGCGGTCCCGCCCTCCCCCTCGACGGCGGCGATGAAGCGCTCGCCCTCCTCGTACTGGCGGAGCTTGGCCTCGATGCCGATGAGCTGCTGGAGCAGGCGGGACACTCCGTGGGCCTGCTTGCGCCGGGCGCGCAGGACCCTCGAGAAGTGGGCCGCGCTCGGGATGTCGGCGGCGCCGGCCCGGTCCATCGTCACGTCGCCATGCCCCTCGAGGAGGCTCATCAGGGCCTGGATCCGGTGGAGGCCCTCGAGCTGCTCGGGGGTGGCCACCAGACCGAGGGCGCCATTGTCGTCGAGCGGGTTGCGTCCGGCCCGGATCTCGTCGGCCATGCGCCTGACCGCCGCGGCCAGGCGTCCGGGGTCGGGTTCGAGCGAGCCGATCCCCTCCTCGACCAGCGACACGAAGTAGTCCCGCATCCAGGGGATGGCGGTGAACTGGCACCGGTGGGTGACCTCGTGGAGGGCGAGCCAGAGCCGGAACTCCCGGGGCTCGAAGCCGTGCTGACGCTCGAGGGCCACCACGTTGGGCCCCACGAAGTAGACCAGGTCCTGCTCGTCCACGGCCTCCTCGGTGAGCAGCAGGTCGTACTGACCGAGCACCCGGGTCGAGAGCCAGCCCAGCACGATCCCCATCTGGGCGCCGGTGGCCGTCCGGCCCGCCGAAGCCAGCGGCCCCGAGATGAGGCCCAGCACGGCGTTCGACCCCGAGAGACGGGTCGGGTCGAGCCGGTCCAGATGGGGACCGAGGAGGCGCTGGAAGCTGGCCACGTTGGCATGGACCCAGCCGGCCCGGTCGGTCACCCGGGCCCGGGCCGGTCCGGCCGCCGAGCGCAGCCCGGTGGATGCGGCCACCAGCTCCTCGGCCTGGGCCGTCAGCTCCTCGAATTCGGCCTGGAGCAGGTCGGGGCGGTAGGGGGCGGGCACCCGGGCCCGTCCGCCCACCCAGGTGGCGACCCGTTCGGCCGTGTCCCAGCCCACGGCGCCGGGGCCGACCGTCTGGTCGTCCACGGCGGGCGGAGCGGGTTCGGTGACGGTCACAGGGACCAGTGTAGGTATACGGGGCCTTCCGGGGGTTCCGCGGGCGTCAGTCGGCCGCGGTGGCGCTCTCGTCGCGCAGGGCGCGGGCCACGCGCTCGCGCAGTGCATCGGGCACACGATCCTGGCAGCGGTTGGCCACCAGCTTGCGTACCTCCTGCTCGAACCCGTAGGCGCCGACGCACGGCCCGCAGAGGTCGAGGTGGCGGGCGATCTCGATCCGGCGCTGCTCGGTCAGCTCGCCGTCGAGGTAGAAGTAGAGCCGCTCGATGGTCTCGTCACAGCTGACGAAGCCGGCCGGCGGCTCGGGCGCGCCCCGCTCGGGCCCGCTACGCCGTCTCCTTCTGTTCCCATCGGCAGTCTCCCCACTACCTCGCCTCGTCGGACACACCGACCAGGCCCCGTGCTCTTCCAACGTCCAACAACGCCTTCTGCAGGGCTTTTCTTCCTCGGTGGATCCTGCTCATGACCGTGCCGATGGGCACGTCGGTGATCTCGGCGATCTCCTTGTACGAGAAGCCCTCGACGTCGGCCAGCAGCACGGCGATGCGGAACGTGTCGGGGAGGGACTCGATGGCGGCCTTCACGTCCGTGTCGGTGAACCGGTCGAGCGCCTCGTCCTCCGCGCTGCGGCCGAGCCCGGCCGAGGGGTCCCCCGCCAGGTGGTGGTAGAGGTACAGGTCCTCGACGTCCTCGACGTCGGCGATCTCGGGCCGCCGCTTCTTGGCCCGGTACGTGTTGATGTACGTGTTGGTCAGGATCCGGTAGAGCCACGCCTTGAGGTTCGTGCCGGTCTCGAAGGAGCCGAAGGCCCGGTAGGCCTTGAGGTACGTCTCCTGGACGAGGTCCTCGGCGTCCGCCGGGTTCCTCGTCATGCGCAGCGCTGCCGTGTAGAGGGCCGGCATGTATTCCATGGCGAGGTCGGAGAACTGCTCCTGGTCGGCCATGGGGCCACCCTACACATCGGTGGTGACACGAACCGCCGCGGTCCACGACCCGGTGCGCGCCTCGGCCGGCTCAGGGGGCGATGCCGACGACGGGTTGGCCTGCGGCCGTGCCCTCGGCTGAGCCGTAGAACGTGGCGTCGCCGAAGGCGAACACGCCACCGTCGGAGGCGACCAGCCAGTAGCCCCCGCCGTCCGGCATGGCGTCCATGCCCACGATGGGCTTGTTCAGGACCAGGCCGCCGGTCGAGCCGTAGAAGCCGGCGTCGCCGAAGGCGAACACGCCACCGTCCGAGGCGACCAGCCAGTAGCCCTTGCCGTCCGGGGTGGCGACCATGCCCACGATGGGCTTGTTGAGGACCAGGCTGCCGAGCGAGCCGTAGAAGCCGGCGTCGCCGAAGGCGAACACGCCACCGTCCGAGGCGACCAGCCAGTAGCCCTTGCCGTCCGGGGTGGCGGCCATGCCCACCACCGGCTTGTTGAGCGTGAGGGCGCCGGTCGAGCCCACGTAGGGGGCGTCGCCGTTGGCGAAGATGCCTCCGTCGGCCCCCACCAGCCAGTAGCCGTTCCCGTCCGGGGTGGCGGCCATGCCCACGATGGGGGCGTTGAGTCCCATTCCCCCGGTCGACCCGAGGAACGGCGCGTTCCCGAAGGCGAAGATGCCTCCGTCGGATGCCACCAGCCAGTAGCCGTTCCCGTCCGGGGTCGAGGCGATGCCCACGATGGGTCGGTTGAGGTCGAGGGCGCCGTTCGGACCGTACGACTGGTCGGTCCCGTAGGCGAAGACCTGGGCGGCCGAGGTCACCATGCGGTAGCCGGTGCCCGTGTCGGGGGGCGCGGGCAAGGTGGTGGTCGTGGTCGGCGGACTCGTCGTCGAGGTGGTGTCCGTGGTCGACGGCGGGTCGGTCGTCGTGGTCGCCGGGTCGGTCGTCGTGGTCGCCGGGTCGGTGGTGGTCGTGGTGCCGCTGCCGGTCCCGCCCGAGGAGCTGCCGCCGAGGAGGGCGGGCAGGGCCGAGCCGTCCACGACCGACGGCCCGCCGGTGCCGGCGTAGGCCTGGATGCTGTGGAGGAAGGCCGGCGCGATCTGAGTCGGCGACCACCAGGGCGGGATGCCCCCGCCGTAGTAGCCGCCGAAGTCGGTCTCGGTCACGGCGATGCGGATGCCGCTGGCCGCCACCGGCGGGAAGGTGAACTGCAGGATGTGGTCGCGGTACTGGCCCACCTCGGTGGCCACGGTCGTCCAGCCGGTGCCGGGCTCGTCGGCCGACAGCGTGTAGTTCCGCACGGAGGTGGCCGTCGACCCGTTGGACTGGGTGTCGACCAGGATCCGGTCGATGGTCGTGGTCGAGGCGAAGGTGTCGGTCAGGCTCGGCGTGGTGTCACCCGACGTCGACGACCAGCCCTGGCCGTAGCCCACCGGGTCGCCGGCGATGGCGGCCGACGCCGTCCCGCTCGACGCCGTCGCCGTGGCGCCGCCGGCCGCCGAGGCCACGTCGGTGCCGTAGGCCTCGGTCGGGCCGACGGCCAGCGTGTCGCCGGCCGGATACGTGAGATACGTGACCTGGTTCGACAGGGGCAGGCTGTAGGTCGTGCCCGAGGTGGCCTGTGCGGTGGTCGCCCCGCCGTACTCGTCCGTGACCGTCACCGGGACGTCCGAGCCCGAGGGCGAGGTGAGGGTGACGGTACCAGTCACGGGCAGACCATCGGTCCACACCGCGGTCATGTCGGTGGTGCCCCCCGAGGTGGGACCGAAGTCGGCCCGGTAGGCGTGGGGGATACCTGTCGCCGGCATCGAGACGTAGGGCCGGCCGGCCAGCATGCCCGTCGTGGTCATGGTGGTCAGGGCGGCCGGCTTGACGTAGTCGACGGCGCTGGAGGCCTGGATGAGCGAGAAGCTCACGCCGTTGTTGCCCCAGGTGCCCTCGTCGAAGAAGTAGTTCTCGACCGGCACGCCGAGCACCTTCTGCCAGATCAGGGAGCGGGCCATGTTGTCGGCCTGAGAGAGGTAGTTGTAGTCGCCGTCGCTCCACCACCCCACTTCGCTGAACCACAGCGGCTTGCCCTGGAGCAGCGCCTGGAGCTGCTCGACCTGGGCGGGCATCCCGTCCTCCTCGTAGGAGTCGTTCGAGCCCGTGTAGGGATGGATGGCGGCGACGTCCATCCAGGCCAGGCCGCCGGCGGTGATGAGCTGCTGCCACCACCACGGCACCGGTTCGAGCGTGGAACCACCCAGCACGGTCGACGACGTGCCCGGCTCCACGGACTTGACGGCCTTGTAGAACGGCTCGAGCACCTGGGTGGCGTACGTGCCGCCGTTGCCCCACCCGGTGTTGTTCGGCTCGTTCCACGGCTCCCACATGGTCACGGGAGCGCAGGCCCCGCAGCCCGACGGCACGGTGGCGTAGTGGGCCACGACCGCCGCCACGTCGGCCTGCCAGTACCCGTCGTCGACGAGCGCGGTCGACACCGGGTCGCCCGCACTGACCTGGATCCAGTAGGCGACGTGGTCCTTGACGCCTTCGTAGGCCGCCTTGTACGGGTCGGTGCTCGATCCGGTGAAGGTCATCGCCGACGCACCGCAGGTGGCGGCCGTCGGGGCCGACGCGTTGCAGTTCGGGAGTACCGAGCTCCAGTCGATCGTCGTGAGGCTGCGCAGGCCGGTGAGGCCGAGCTGGTCGCTGAGCGCCACGCCCCGGGGGTCGGCCGGGCCGCCCGAGCCCGAGCCGGCCGGGAGGGTGGCGAAGTCCAGGTTGTCGCCGGTGGCGCCCACCGTGTAGGGCAGGCAGGTCGTGCCGAGCGTGGTGGGCGGCGACGTCGACGTGTCGAGCAACGAGGCCTGCACCTCGTAGGGGCCGGGGACGCTGTCCGCCGCGGGCAGGGCGAGGGGCATCGAGGCGAGCTTCGTCGCCGTCGTCGGCAGGTCCTCGACGGTGGGTGCCGGGATCGTCTCGGCGGTCAGCGTGGCGTCGTTCTCCACCGAGTACGACAGCTCGAGGTGGCCGGCCAGTGAGGTCCACCACGGGTCGAAGGTGGCGTCGACGGCGGGCGTGGTGCCGGGGGCGAAGTAGTTGCCGGTGGCCGGCGTGGCGAGCCCGGCGCCCCAACCGAGCGTGTCCGACGGCGCCTGCACGGCGTCGAGGTAGTCGTCGACGCTCGAGAGGGTGAACGACGAGATGGCGTCACCCCCGTTGTCGAAGGGTGGCCCGCTCTGGAAGTAGAAGGTGTCTCCCACGAGCGCGAAGTTCCACCCGCCGAAGTCGAGGTGGCCGCCGAGGGTGGTCGACCCCTGCAGGATCCCGGTGGGGGACGTGGCCTGCATGGTGTAGAGCGGGTCGGCCGTGTAGATGGTCCCGTCGGGCCCCTGGACCGCCTGGGCCGGGTAGTAGAACTGCTCCCCCGATCCGGTGTGAACGTCGTTCCCCTCGGTGTGCGAGGCGCCGAACGTCGAGAGCACGGCGCCCGTGGAGCTGACCGTCTCGACGTAGCCGTTCGCCGCGTACAGCAGGTCGCCGTCGGACTCCTGGGTGACGAACCCGTTGTCGATGAGCGGGAAGGTGCCCCCCTGCCGCGCCGGTCGACGTGCTGAGGACGACGCTCGACGCGGTGTCCTGGACCAGGCTGGCCACCAGCTCGAAGCTCGAGCCCGTGCCCACCCCGAAGATACTGGTCGGGTTGTCGCTGCTCGGGTCCACCGACCACAGCAGGGTGCCCGACGGCGAGAACTTGTCCACCTTCTTGCCGTAGTAGGACGACAGGTAGATGTCGCCCGACGGGTCGATGACCGGAGTGTTGGCGTAGCTCTTGGTGAACAGCGCGGGCAGGGTGAAGGCGCTCTCCTCGGTGCCGGACAGCGAGTACGTCACCAGCTGCGTCCCGTTGTTGACGTAGAGCGCCGACGAGGTGGCGGCGAAGTTGACGACGCCGCCCGACGGGGTCGTCACCGTGGACACCGGCGACGTCGGGAGGGTCGTCGCCGCCGGACCGAGCACGGTCGCGGGGTCGGTCGTGGTGCAGATCGGGCTGACCTCGGCCGCCGTCGGCGCGGCAGGCGATCCGGCGATCTGGGGGGCCGTCGAGCCGGCCCCGAAGTGGAGCACCACGCCCGTGACCACGGACGCGACGAGGATCAACGTGGCGGCGGCCATCGCTAACAAGGCTTTCCCGGACGGCAACCTGCCCGATGCCTGTTGGTACTTGGTCGATGTCACCACCGCGCCCACAGCATGACCCAGATCCGCGGGGTGGCGTGGAACCCCCGTGTGACCAGGGACGATCCCCCGGCGCCGGGCCGGAGCGGTTCAGACGGAGACGACGACCTTGCCCGTGTTGCCGCCGCTGAACAGAAGGTTGAGGGCCTCGCCGGCCCGGTCCAGGCCCTCGACGACATGCTCGCGATGGTGGATCCGGCCCTCCATCACCCAGCCGGCCATCTCGAGCTGGGCGCCGGGGAACCGGTCCAGGTAGTCGAGGATGAGGAAGCCCTCCATGCGGGCCCGCTTGACGATCAGCTGGAGGTAGTTCCGGGGCCCCACCGGGCGGTCCTCGTTGTACTGGGAGATGGCCCCGCACAGCACCACCCGGGCCCGCAGGGCCAGGTTGGCCAGGCAGGCGTCGAGGATCTCACCTCCGACGTTGTCGAAGAAGACGTCGATCCCGTCCGGGCACGTGGCGCGGATCCGGTCGACCACGTCCTCGGTGCGGTAGTTGACGGCGTGGTCGAAGCCGAGCTCGTCCACGAGCCAGGCGCACTTCTCGTCGGTTCCGGCGATCCCGACCACCGTCCCGGCCCCTTCGATACGGGCCAGCTGCCCGGCCACCGAGCCCGTGGCGCCGGCCGCGCCGGAGACCACCACGGTGTCCCCCCCGCCGGGCCGTCCGATGTCCTTGATCCCGAAGTAGGCGGTCATTCCGGTGACACCCAGTACGCCGAGCACCACGGCGGGGTCGACGCCCGGGGGTACCACCGTCATCGTCCCGTCGTCCCCGTCGACCAGCGCGTACTCCTGCCAGCCCAGCATGCCGAACACCGTGTCCCCCACGGCCAGGGCGTCGGTCCGGCTCGCCACCACCTCGCCGATGCCGCCGCTGCGCACCACCTCGCCGAGGCCGATGGGCGGCAGGTAGCCCGGGGCGTCGTCCATCCAGGTACGGATGGTCGGGTCGATCGACAGGTGGCGCACCGCCACCAGCGCCTGGCCGGCGGACGGCTCGGGCACGGCGGCCGTGTCGTCGACCAGGAGATCGGTGTCCACCACCAGCCCCCGGGGACGGGCGGCGAGCAGGATGCGACGGTAGGTGTCGGTCACCGGGCCAGTCAAGCAGAGCGCCGGGCCGGCTGCCCCGGCACCTCCCGGGAGAGCCCTGCTGCCGGAGGGCCGCCGCGCCGACCGGCCGGCCTCCGGGCACGGACGTTGGAGCCTGGGAGGAGAATCGAACTCCTGACCTACGCATTACGAGTGCGTTGCTCTACCGACTGAGCTACCCAGGCAACGGCACGTCCGGTCCGCCGGGGAGCGGGGGCTGCCCCCGTTCCCGGCCGGTGGGCCGGTGTACCGGGCCACCACGTTACCCGCGCCGCCGTCCCCCTTCGGATGCCGGTCCGGGCCCGCTGCCCGCCGGGACCGGTTCCCCTCCCGGCGACCGGGTGCGAGGCGGACCCGGCTACTCGGCCAGCCCCGACAGCTCGACCATGAGGGACTCGAGCAGCAGGTCCTCGCGCACGTTGCGCCCGAGGGCCGCCGACGCCCGGTTGACCGCCTCCACGTGGGCGGCGGCTCGGCGGCGCTCGACCCCTGCCCCCGACGAACCGGCCGGGGTGACCGCGGCCACGGTGGCCACCATGCGGTCGCGCAAGGCGTCGGCCAGTGCGGCGAGTCCCATCCGCAGGTCATCGGTGCGCCAGCGGCGCTCCTCGCGCTTGTGGCGCTCCTCCACCGCCCTGCGCCCGGGGACCCCCCGGGCCCCCGTGGCCTCGGCCTGCTCCTCCAATCCGGCGAGCTCACGGGCGTGCTCCGCACGCAGCGGGGCCAGCGCCCCGTCGGCCAGGGCGAGCAGCTCGTCGGAGACCGTCACGGCCGCCGCCCCGGTGCCGTCCAGCCGGCCCGGCACCGAGTGCCAGCGCTCACGCCGGTCCGAGAACCCCGGGTCGTCGGCCAGCAGGCGGGCCCGGTCGAGGTCGCCCCCCGACGCGGCGGCAACCGACGCGGCAACCGACGCATCCACGCCCCGCCCCACGAGCCACGCCTCGACCGCGGCGGGGGCCACCGGGGCGAACGGCACCCGCACGCACCGGCTCACGATGGTGGCGATCCCCGGGGACAGGTCGTCGGCCAGGAGCACGAAGACGGTCGACGGCGGCGGCTCTTCCACCGTCTTGAGCAGCGCCGGGGCCGCCCTGAGGGCCAGGTGCACATCCGGGACCAGGATGACCTGACGGGACGACTCGAGCGGACGGCGCTGGGCCCGGGTGGTGATCTCCCGGGCGTCGTCGACGTCCAGCGAGGCACCCGACCGCTCCACCGTCACCAGGTCCGGATGCGTGCCGGCCAGCGCCCGCCGGCACGTGTTGCACACGCCGCACCCGCCGTCGGGGCAGAGCAGCGCGGCGGCCAGCCCCCGCGCCGCCGCCCGCTTGCCCGAGCCCGGAGGCCCGTGGAACAGGTAGGCGTGGACCGGGTGCCGGGCGGCGGACTCCAGCTGGGCCACGGCCCGCTCCTGGCCCACCACCGCCGCGAACAGTACGGGGTCGGGCGTCTGGACGGCGGCCGAGGCGGTCACCGGTGCCCGCCCGGTGCGGTCAGTGGTGCGACGGCGTCCCACACGGCGGTGGCCACGTCGCCGACCGGGCCGGTGGCGTCGATCACGATCCAGGGGTCCCGTCCCTCGGCCGCGAGGGCGAGGTAGCCGTCGGCCACCCGTTGCTGGAAGGCGAGGCCCTCGGCCTCCATCCTGTCGTCGCCGTCGTGGTCGCCCCGGCGCCGCGACGCGGCCACGGACACGGGCAGGTCGAACAGGAGGGTGAGGTCGGGGCGGAGGCCGCCGGTGGCCCAACCCACCAGGGCCTCGAGCTCATCCCGGTCGAGGCCGCGCCCGTAGCCCTGGTAGGCGAGGGTCGAGGCCGAATAGCGGTCGGTGACCACCCACCGACCGGCCTCGAGCGCCGGGGTGATCACGTCGGCCACGTGCTGGGCCCGGTCGGCCGCCATCAGCAGTGCCTCGGCCCGGGCCGCCACCGAATGTCCGTCCCGGTCGAGGAGCAGGGCCCGCAGCGAGGCGCCGAGCGGCGTGGCCCCGGGCTCGAAGGTGGGCACCACGCCCAGACGGTCGGCGAGGAGCCGGGCCTGGGTGGACTTCCCGCAGCCGTCGATCCCCTCCAGGGCGATGAGGCGGCCCCGGGGACCGTTCACCCGTCGTCGTCGGCGCTCGGGGCGGCCACGACCGGCGCCGCCTTGGCGGCGGCCTTCGTGGTGGCCGCCGCCTTCTTCGTGGCCGCCCGCTTGGTGGGGGTGGCCTTCTTCGCCGTGGCCTTCTTGGCCGTGGCCTTCTTCTTTGCCGGGGCCTTCTTCTTCGCCGCCTTCTTCTTCGACGGACCGGCCGCCCGGCGCTCGGCGAGCAGCTCGGAGGCCCGTTCGACGGTCAGCTCCTCCACATCGTCGCCCCGGCGGAGCGAGGCGTTGGTGGTGCCGTCGGTGACGTAGGGCCCGAACCGGCCGTCCTTCACCACCATCGGCAGGCCGGTGTCGGGGTCGGGACCCAGGTCGCGCAGGGGGCCCTTGGCGTTGCGGCCACGGGTCTTCGGCTGGGCGAACAGGGCCAGGGCGTCGTCGACCGTGACCGTGAGGAGCTGGTCCTCGGACAGCAGGCTGCGCGAGTCGGTCCCCTTCTTCAGATAGGGCCCGAACTTGCCGTTGAAGGCCACGATCTCCTCGCCCGAGCCCGGGTCGGTGCCGACCGTCCTGGGGATCCGCAGCAGCTCCAGGGCCTGGTCGAGGGTCAGGGTGGCCGGCGACATCGACGCGAACAGCGACGACGTGCGCGGCTTGGGGCCGCCGTCGACGAGCTCGCCCAGTTGCACGTAGGGACCGAAGCGGCCCGCCTTGACCTGGACCTCGAGGCCGGTCTCGGGATCGGTGCCGAGGACCCGGTCGGACGACGGTGCGGCCAGCAGCTCCTCGGCCTTCTCGACGGTGAGCTCGTCGGGGGCGAGGTCCTCGGGGATGGAGACGGTCTCCTCGCCCTTCTTCAGGTACGGGCCGTACTTGCCCGACCGGGCGACGATCTCCTGGCCGTCCGAGGCCGTCCCGATGGGCACGGCGTTGACGGCGGCGGCATCGATGGCGTCGAGGTTGTCGGCCACCTGGTCGCGCAGGCCGCCGTGCCCGTCGGGGCCGAACCAGAACTCGCCCAGCCAGGCGGCCATGTCCTCGTCGCCCCCGGCGATCTCGTCGAGGTCGTCCTCCATCGACGCGGTGAGTCCGTAGTCGACGAGGTCGGCGAAGTGCTGCTCCAGCAGACCGACCACACCGAAGGCGGTCAGCGAGGGCACCATGGCCGACCCCTTCTTCCACACATAGCCGCGGTCCAGGATGGTGGAGACGATGCTGGCGTAGGTGGAGGGACGGCCCACGCCGATCTCCTCCATGGCCTTGACCAGCGAGGCCTCGGTGTAGCGGGCCGGCGGCTGGGTGGCGTGACCGCCGGGTGCCACGGCCGACAGGCCGGCCGGGTCGCCCTCGGCCATCGGGGGCAGGCGCACCTCGCGGTCGGCGAGCTCGGCCTCGGGGTCGTCCTCGCCCTCCACGTAGGCGCGCTGGAAGCCGGGGAACTCGATGACGGTGCCCGAGGCGCCGAACTCCACGGCGCGCACCGCCCCGTCGACGGTGGCGGAACCGGTCAGGCGCACCTGGGCGCTGGTGCCGGTGGCGTCGGCCATCTGGGACGCCACGGTGCGCTTCCAGATGAGGTCGTAGAGCCGGAGCTCGTCGCCCGACAGCGACCGGGCGGCCTCGTCCGGGGTGCGGAACGTCTCGCCCGCCGGGCGGATGGCCTCGTGGGCCTCCTGGGCGTTCTTGACCTTCTTGTTGTAGTGGCGGGGCGCGGCCGGCACGTAGGCCGGGCCGTACATGGCCGTGGCCTGGGCCCGGGCGGCGGACAGAGCCTGGTCAGACAGTGTCGTCGAGTCGGTGCGCATGTAGGTGATCCAGCCCTCCTCGTAGAGGTGCTGGGCCACCGACATGGTCCGCTTCGAGCTGAACCGCAGCTTGCGACCGGCCTCCTGCTGGAGGGTCGAGGTGATGAACGGTGCCCGGGGCGACCGCCGGTAGGGCTTGTGGGTCATCGAGGAGACGGTGAGTGCCTCCCCCTCGAGTCCGGCGGCCAGGGCGCGTGCCGCCGTCTCGTCGAGCACCAGCACCCTGGCGGCGTCGGCCAGACGGCCCGACGAGTCGAAGTCCTTGCCTCCGGCGAGCGGTGTCCCGTCGACGGCCAGGAGCGAGGCCGTGAAGTCCGGCGAGACGTCGGCCGCGGCGGTGCGGGCGGCCTCGCCGCGGGCCGTGACGGTGGCGTCGATCCCCCACCATCCGGCCGATCGGAAGGCCATCCGCTCCCGTTCACGGTCGACGACCATCCTGGTGGCGACGCTCTGGACCCGGCCCGCCGACCGGCCGTTGGTCTTGCGGCGCATGACGTCGGACAGCTTGAAGCCGTAGATGCGGTCGAAGATGCGGCGGGCCTCCTGGGCCTCGACCAGGTGGGGGTCGATGGTCCGGCACTCCTCGATGGCCCGCTGGATGGCCTGGGGCGTGATCTCGTGGAAGACCATGCGCGGCGTGTCCTCGGGGAGGCCCAGGACCTGGCTGAGGTGCCAGGCGATCGACTCGCCCTCGCGGTCCTCGTCCGTCGCCAGGTAGACCTCGCCGGCCTCCCGGGCCAGGCGCTTCAACATGGTCACCTGGGACTTCTTCTCGGGCGAGACGATGTAGACCGGCTTGAACCCGTTGTCCACGTCAACGGCCAGATCGGCCCACGACTCGTGCTTGAAGGCCTCGGGCAGCTCCTTGCGCGTGGCCAGGTCGCGGATGTGGCCGATGGACGATTCCACCACGTAGTCCGGCCCGAGCATGCCGGCGATGGTCTTGGCCTTGGCCGGTGACTCGACGATCACCAGCTTCCGCTCACCCCCCCGGGCGCGGCGGCGGGACGGGGTACCCCCCGCGGTCGCGGTGGCCTCGTCGGTCGTCTCGGGTGTCGTCTCTGTCAGGTCGGTGGGTGGCATCGCTGTGGGCAAGGGTGAACGGTCGGGCGAGGCCTTGTCAAGGCCGGTAGCGCGCCACCGGGGCCCTCCGGCCCCGGTGGGAATTCCTATCGGTGCTGGTCACGGCCCCTGTCCGGGGTCGCCGGACGGGGCACCGCCGAGCAGCGGTCCCGGGTCCCCAGGACCGCCGTGGGCGGCTCAGGACACCGGGGCCGGGGCCGCCTGGGTGCTCGGGACCTCGCTGTCCATGCTCTCCGTCTTCCGCTTCGAGAAGGCGATGCCCGCGAGCAGGACCACCAGCGACACGCCGGCGATGGACAGGCGGGCGGCAGTGTGATGGGACAGGCTGATGACGCCCGGGAGGATCAGCAGCGACACCAGGTTCATCACCTTGATCAGGGGGTTGAGCGCCGGACCGGCGGTGTCCTTGAACGGGTCGCCGATGGTGTCGCCGATGACGGCGGCCTTGTGGGCCTCGGAGCCCTTGCCGCCCTCGTGGCCGTCCTCGATGTACTTCTTGGCGTTGTCCCAGGCCCCACCGGAGTTGGAGAGGAAGTTGGCCATGAGCTGGCCGGTCAGGATGGCCCCGACCAGGAACGCCCCGAGGGCGAAGTAGCTGATGCCGAAGCCGACGATCACCGGCGACAGGATCGCCAGGAGGGCCGGGGTGGCCAGCTCCCGCTGGCTGGCCGCGGTGCAGATGGCGATGACCTTGCCGTACTCGGGCTTCTCGGAGTAGTCCATGATCCCCGGGTGCTCCCGGAACTGGCGGCGCACCTCCTGGACCACGGTGCCGGCCGAGCGGCCGACGGCGCGGATGGCGAGCGCCGAAAAGAGGAAGGCGATCGAGCCGCCGATGAGCACGCCGATGAAGACCGTCGGGTGCGACACGTTGATCGACGTCTGGGGCAGGTCGAAGAGCCAGTTGACCGGGGCGAGCGGTGGCGCATGCAGGTTGAGCTGGCTCCCGATGGTCTCGATGAACGAGGCGAACAGGGCCACCGAGGCGATGACGGCGGAGCCGATGGCCACGCCCTTGGTCACGGCCTTGGTGGTGTTGCCCACGGCGTCGAGGCTGACCATGACCCGCTCGGCCTCGCCGGTGAACTCGCCCGACATCTCCGCCACGCCGGCGGCGTTGTCCGACACCGGGCCGAAGCTGTCCTCCGAGACGATCATGCCGGCCGTCGACAGGAGGCCGATGCCGGTCAGGGCCACGAGGTAGAGGGTCAGCTGGATGTTGCCGCCACCCAGGCCGATCGACACGGCGATGGCCAGGACGATGGCGATGATGGCCCACACCGACGACTCGAGGCCCAGGGCGAGACCGGCCAGGGTGAGGGTGGCCGGCCCGGTACGTGCCGTCTCGGCGACCTCCTTGACGGGGCCGCGCTCGGTGGACGTGAAGTGCTCGGTGATCTGACTGGCCACGAGCATCAGGACGACGCCGGTCAGCACGGCGTAGAACGCCTTCCAGTAGTGGAGGTAGGCACCGGCAACGACGGCCGTGCCGCCGATGGTCAGGACGGCGGCGGTCCACACGCCCCGGTTGATGGGGGCCATGGCGTTCCTGTCGTTCTTGCCGGCCCGCACCACGAACACACCGATGATGGTGGCCAGGATCCCGATCGCCGGGATGGCGATCGGGAAGATGACCGTCTTGGCGGCGTCGGCGCCGCGGTGGATGGAGGCGAAGGCGGTCACGCCCAGGATCACCGCGGCGATGATGGTGATCACGTAGGACTCGAAGAGGTCGGCGGCCATGCCGGCGCAGTCACCCACGTTGTCCCCGACGTTGTCGGCGATGGTGGCGGCATTGCGGGGGTCGTCCTCGGGAATGCCGGCCTCGACCTTGCCGACGAGGTCGGCGCCGACGTCGGCGGCCTTCGTGAAGATGCCGCCGCCGACCCGCATGAACAGGGCCAGCAGCGAGGCGCCGAAGGCGAACCCGATGAGGACGGCGGTGGCGGTGTTCTGGAAGATCAGGACGATGACCGTGGTGCCGAGCAGTCCGAGCCCGACGCAGAGCAGGCCGGTGATGGCGCCCGTGCGGTAGGCGACCTTGAGGGCCGGGGCCATCTTGCCCTCACGGGCGGCGGCCGCGGTGCGGACGTTGCCGCGCACGGCCAGGCTCATGCCGATGAATCCCGTGAGGCCCGAGCAGATGGCGCCGGCCAGGAAGCACAGCACCCGGTAGATGCCGGCCTGGACGAAGGTGAGGTCGACCACGGTGTGGCGGACCACCACCACGCCCCCGCCGAAGACCCCGATGTGGGTCGTCTGGTGGGTCACCTTCGTCGCCGTGAAGAAGATGAGGACGGCCAGCGGGACGATGATGATCCCGATCGTCTTGAACTGCCGGGCCAGGAACGCCTCGGCGCCCTCCTGGATCGCCTTGGCGATGTCCTTCATGGTCGCGGTGCCCTGGTCGGCGGCGAGCACGCCCCGGACCAGCACCAGCGCCGTGACGATGGCGGCGAGGGAACATACGAGTGCGAAGTAGAGCCAGAGCTTCTCGTTGCTGGTCAACGTGAATACCTGGTAACCCCCTTCAGCCAGGAGGTAGGTCATCGGTGGGGCTCCCTTCGGTGTACTGCACGGTTACGGTCGATCACGTCGCGGCCGGTTGAGCGTCACGTCGCAGACAGGGGGCACTCGTCCCCCAAGCGCGCGAAGCCACGGCCGAGCGGTCGACTGCCGGGGCGAGCCCATGGCGCGCGATTCCGGCAATCGGGGAGAACATAGTGACAACCGGGGTCAGGGGCAAGAATCGGCCCGCCCGGGCCGGACTCAGACCGGCTCGTTGGCGGCGTCGGGGCCGGCGATGAGCTCGTAGTCGGGGTTCAGGATGGCCTGGCGCCTGGCCCAGTCGCCCACCATGCCCTCGACCACGAGGCGCGCGCCGGGCTGGATGCCGGGGATCCTGCGGCGGCCCTGGAAGACCAGGAGCAGCATGCCGCTGTCGTCGGCCAGGAGGCACTCGAGGTTGGAGGTGCCGGCCCGGGGCTGGACGCGCACCGAGCGCACCCGGCCGGCCACCCTCACCCGCTGACGCCACTGGACGTCGCCGATCGGGACCGTCCCCCGGGCCCGTTCGCCGAAGGCCTCCCGGTGGGACAGCGCCCGGGCCGCCCGGTCGCGGTCGGCCGCCCGGTCGGCGGCCCGCTGGCCCGGCGCCGGGCTACCCGCGGCGTCGATCCCGCGCCGCCATTCGCGGCGGTTCGACCACCACCCTCCGGACAGTTGATAGGGGACGACGGTGGCATTGACGTGCTCGAGGTGGCCGACGGCGGTGGCGATGGTCTCGGCCGTGTTGTCGTGGAGCACCCGCTGCCAGGCGGAGGCGAAGATCCGGCGGGGTAGCAGGATGGTGAGCTCGGTGCGCCGGTCGGCCACCGTTTCCGCGGCGAGCTCGAGGGCGGCGCGGGTGAGCCGCCGGTCCTCGCACTCCTGGATGTCGAGGGGGAAGTCGGACAGGCCGAGGCGGCGCCACTCGTCCTCCAGCTGCTGGGAGGCCAGGGGGTCGAGGGCGAAGTGGATGGCCCGGAGGTCATCGGGATGGAGGGTGCGGGCGTACTGCAGGGCGCGCGCCGTGGCCATGTCCAGGCGGTCGACGAGGACGACGACGGCGTGACGGGTCAGGACCGGTGCCTCGGCCGCCTCCGAGGCCCCCTCCTCGAGCTGTACCTCCTCCACCACGTACTGCCGGTGCAGGCGGATCAGCCCGAAGAACATGAGGGGACCGACGAACACCACGACCCAGGCGCCCTCCTTGAACTTCACGATGGCGAAGATGAGCACGACGATCGCCGACAGCGCGGCGGACAGGCCGTTGATGGCCACGTGCCGCTTCCAGTGGCCGGTCTTGTCGTCGAGGTAGTGCTTGACCATTCCGCTGCCGGCCATGGTGAACCCGGTGAACACGCCGATGGCGTACAGCGCCACCAGGGCGGAAAGGTTGGCCCCGGTGGCCAGGATGAGGGCCAGGGCCACCACCGTCAGGACGATGATCCCGTTGGAGAAGGCGAGGCGGTGCCCACGCCGGGTGAGCTGTTTGGGGAGATAGGCGTCCTGGGCCACGTAGCTGGCCAGGAACGGGAAGCCGTTGAACGACGTGTTGCCGCCGGTGTACAGGATGAGCACGGTGGCCGCCTGGACCACGTAGAAGGCCACGTTGCCGAAGGCGCCGTGCCCGAAGACCAGCTTCACCTCCTGGGAGACGACCGTCGGCGTGCCGTTGGTGTAGGGGACGGCGTGCGTCCAGTGTGCGATCAGGCTCACGCCGAGGACCAGGAAGGCCAGTACCGAGCTCATCACCACCAGGGTCTGGCGGGCGTGCCGCGAGGCCGGCTCGCGGAAGGTGGCCACGCCGTTGGAGATGGCCTCGAGCCCGGTCAGCGAGGAGCCGCCGTTGGCGAAGGAGCGGAGGATGACGATGAAGGTGGCCCCGTAGATCCACGACGGCCCGGTGGCCGGGTGGGTCTGGGTGAGCGGGCAGCCCGTCGTGGCCGTGACCACGCAGTGGGTGGCGATGGCCTGGGGGTGGAGCTGGCCCAGGGCCTCGCGGATGTACCCGGAGACCACCACGAAGGCCAGGCTGACGATGAAGAAGTAGGTGGGGAAGGCGAAGAAGCGGCCGGCCTCGCGGATACCCCGGAGGTTGCCGTAGAGCAGGAGCAGGACGACGGCCACGGTGATCTCGACCGTCCATCGGGTCAACACGGGGAAGGCGCTGGTCAGCCCGTCCGTGCCGGCCGCCGTCTGGACGGCGACGGTGACCGTGTAGTCGATGAGCAGGGCGACGGCCGCGACCTGGGCGACCTTCGGCCCGAAGTTCTCGCGCGCCACCACGTAGGCCCCGCCGGCCTGGGTGTAGAGCTTGATGACGTCGAGGTAGGAGAGGGTGACGAAGAACAGGACCCCGAGGATCGCCATGGTGATGGGGACCACGAGGGCGAAGGCGGCCAGGCCCACGAAGGGGATCAGCTGGTTCAGCATCTCCTCGGAGCCGTACGCCGAGGACGAGATGCAGTCGGGGGCCAGGACGCCCAGGGCCGAGGGCCGACCGAGGCGCTCGTCGCTGAGCTTCTCGTTCACCAGCGGGGGCCCGAGCAGGACGTTCTTCATCCGGTAGCGCAGGGTCTCGGGCAGATCCACCTTCACCACCGGGGACGCCGAGGGGCGTGGTGGCGGTGCCGAGGTCCGCCGGGGGACGTCCGTGGATCCGGCGTTACCGGGCGCGCCGGAGGGCGCGCCGGTGCTGACGTCGGGATCCATGCCCTCATTAGAGCATGCCGCGCCCGGGGCTCCCGGCGCCCGGGACCCCGATCACGGGGCGTGGCCGTGAGTTGTGCCGGCGGTTCGATGCGTGTTGCATGGTGCCCGTGCACATCGTCATCGTCGGTTGCGGCCGGGTCGGATCCGGCCTCGGTGCGGACCTCACCACCCAGGGCCACTCCGTGGCCATCATCGACCGCAACGCCAAGGCGTTCCGCCGCCTGCCGGTCGACTGGCCGGGAACCACCGTGGTGGGCTCCGGCTTCGACCGCGACGATCTCGAGCAGGCCGGCGCCCCCCGGGCCTCCGCCCTGGCCGCCGTCACCAGCGGCGACAACTCCAACATCCTGACGGCGCGGATCGCCCGCGAGACCTACGGGATCGCCAACGTGGTGGCCCGCATCTACGATCCGCGCCGGGCCCAGATCTACCTGCGCCTGGGGATCGCCACGGTGGCCACCGTGTCCTGGACCATCGAGCAGGTCCGCCACCAGCTGCTGCCGACGGAGATCGAGACCGAGTGGTCGGACCCGACCGGCGGCGTGGCACTCATCGAGCGCCGCCTGCCCGAGCGGTGGGCCGGGAAGCGCCTGGCCGACCTCTGCGTGCCCGGCGAGGTCACCCTGGTCTCGGTCACCCGGTCCGGCGTGGCCCGCCTCGACTTCACCGACCTGGTGGGCCAGGACGGCGACATCCTGCATCTCGTCGCCACCACCGAGGCGCTCGACCGGTTCCAGCAACGGCTGATCGGCGTCGCCGCGGCCACCGCCGGGGGGCAGGGATGAAGGTCGCCATCGCCGGTGCGGGCAGCGTCGGGACGGCGATCGCCGCCGATCTCTACGCCGCCGGCCACGACGTCCTGCTGATCGAGCAGGACCCCGACATCGTGGCCCGCCACCGCCACGAGCTCGCTGTCACCTGGGTGGTCGCCGACGCCTGCGAGGTGGCTTCGCTGGACGCCGCCGGTCTGTCCACGGTCGACGTGGTCGTGGCCGCCACCGGCGACGACGAGGACAACCTGGTCGTATCGCTGCTGGCCAAGCAGGAGTTCGCCGTGCCCCGGGTGGTGGCCCGGGTCAACCACCCGAAGAACCAGTGGCTCTTCACCGAGACGTGGGGCGTGGACGTGTCGGTGTCCACCCCCCAACTGCTCACCGCCCTGGTCGAGGAGGCGGTGTCGGTGGGCAGCCTCGTCCGCCTGCTGCACTTCGAGGGCGGCAACGCCCATCTGGTCGAGGTGACCCTGGCCGAGGACTCGCCCGCCGACGGTGTGTCGGTCGCCGACCTCGGCGTGCCCCGCGACGCCACCATCGTGGCGGTGGTGCGGTCCGATCACCTGATCGTCCCGCGCGGCGACACCTGCCTGGCCGTCGGTGACGAGGTCCTCGTGCTCATCACCGCCGACGCCGAGGACGAGGTGCAGCGCCTGCTGGTCGGGCCCTGAACCGGATGCGGGCCGCCTTCTTCGACCTGGACAAGACCGTCATCGCCAAGGCGTCGATCGCCGCGTTCGGTCGCCCCTTCTACAAGGGCGGACTCATCAACCGCCGGCTGATCGCCCGGTCGGTCGTCTCCCAGATCATCTACCTGCACCTCGGGGCGTCCGAGCAGAAGCTGGCCCGCGTGCGCGAGTCGATGCTCACCCTCACCAAGGGGTGGGACCGCGAGCAGATCCGCGAGATCGTCCGCGAGGCCCTCGAGGAGACGGTCGAACCCATCATCTACGCCGAGGCCCTCGACCTGATCGAGGCCCACCGGGCCGCCGGACACAAGGTCTACCTGGTGTCGGCGTCCCCGGAGGAGATCGTCGAGCCCCTGGCCGAGCACCTGGGGGTCGACGGCTGCATCGCCACGCGGGCCGTCGTCGACGAGGAGGGCCGTTACGCCGGGGAGATGGAGTTCTACGCGTACGGACCCTTCAAGGCCGAGGCCATGCGGGCGCTGGCCGAGCTCGAGGATCTCGACCTGTCCGAGTCGTCGGCCTACTCGGACTCCTACACCGACCTGCCCATGCTCGAGGCGGTCGGCCACCCTGTCGCCGTCAACCCCGACCGGGTGCTGGCCAAGGTGGCCAAGGAGCGCGAGTGGGAGGTGATGCAGTTCACCAAGCCGGTGCGACTGCGCGACCGAGTGAGCGTCCCGAGCCTGTCGACCACGGCCACGGCGGCCGGCATCACCGCGGTGGCGACGGCGGGGGTGCTGGTGGCCTGGCGGATGTCCCGCCGCATCCACTCCTGACCGGAGCGGCGCGGCCGCTCACCGGGGACCGGGACCCGACGCCCGGGGGCGTGGGGTCAGCTCGCGATCGACATGGGGACCGCCGGGACCGATGCCACGCGCGACCCACTCTTCCGGCCGCGGCACGCGGCCGGAACCCTTACGACGAGAACCCCTACCGGGAGTCGGTCGTGCGGTCCGCTCAGGCGGAGCGGAGCCGCTGGGCGGCCAGGGCACCGAGGGCGATGATGACGACGAGGATCACGAGCTTCTTCATGGGGAGGATCTTATCCACTCCCCCGGGCCCCGGATCCAGTGGGATCGGGACCGGAGTGCCCGCCTCTAGACGGTGAGGAGATCGCGGGCGCCGGTGTCCGACGACGGGTGGCGCAGCTTCGACATGGCCCGGGCCTCGATCTGGCGGATGCGCTCACGGGTCAGGTTGAAGTGCTCGCCGACCTCCTCGAGCGTGCGGGGCTCGCCCCGGTCGAGGCCGAAGCGCAGGCGCAGGATCTCGCGCTCCCGCTCGTCGAGCGGCGACAGCAGGCGGCCGATCTCCTCGGGCAGCAACGACACGGCGGCGACCTCGAAGGGCGACTCCGCCGAGCGGTCCTCGACCACGTCGCCCAGCTCGGCGTCGCCGTCCTCGCGCAGCGGCTCGGACAGCGACAGCGGCTCGGCCCGGAATCGCAGGGCCTCGACCAGCTTGTCCTCGGGCATCTCGACCTCGGCACCCAGCTCGGCCAGGGTGGCCGGGCGGCCGTACTTGAGCTCCAGCCGGGCCTGGGCCTTCTGGACCCTGGCCAGCGTGTCGCCCGCGTGCACGGGGAGCCGGATCGTGCGACCGGTATTGGCGATGCCGCGGGTGATGGCCTGCCGGATCCACCACGTGGCGTACGTCGAGAACTTGAAGCCCTTGCGCCAGTCGAACTTCTCGACGGCGTGCATCAGGCCGAGGTTGCCCTCCTGGATCAGGTCGAGCAGCGGCAGCCCGGACGCCTGGTACTTCTTGGCGATCGACACGACCAGCCGGAGGTTCGACTGCACGAAGGTCTGCTGGGCCGACTCGCCCTGCAGCACGGTGCGGCGCAACTCCCGCTTCTTCGCCGGGGTCAGCCCCTTGGGCGCCGACTGCATCTGCGCGTCCGCCTCGCGGCCGGCCTCGATGGCCTGGGCCAGTCGGACCTCGTCGTCCTTGGTCAGCAGCGGGTACTGGCCGATGTCGGTCAGGTACAGTCGGACCAGGTCCTCGTCGTCTCGCTCGAGCCGCTCCTTTGCCAAGTTCACCAGGTCCTTCGGTTTCCCACCTGCGTGGGGGACGCTCGGCCCTCGGTGATGGGTGCCCGGGTGACGGGCCCGACAACGGGGAACAAGCGAATTCGGGCGCAACGATCGCTGCTCCACGCAGTTTACCGGACGCGTCAAGTCCCCCGAACGGCGCACCGCCCGGTGCCCCGGACCGCCTCAGTCGTCGGGGACCCCGTCCGGCAGGGTGACGAGGCCCGAGTGGGCACCCGCGGCCACCGCGACCGATTCCAGCCGCTCCTGGAACCCGTAGACGGCGGCCACGTCGTGGGGTCGGTTGACCAGACGCTGCACCAGTCGCTCCCCGGCCATCCAGTCCTCCACCTCGTCCCGCAGCACGAGCGTGAGGGCTCGGCGCAGTGGGCCGTCGGACACCCCGGAGGCGACGCGCAGGTGCCGCGTGTAGGTGGTCACCAGCCGGGGCAGCACCACCCGGTAGAGGCCGGCCAGGCGGGGCAGCGCGCCCGGACGGGGGGTCGGCTCGCGGTCGGCCGGCGGCCACGTCGCACCGGGCCCGCTGCCGGTGAGCTCGACACCGTCCAGGGCGGCGAACAGCGCCAGGGTCGCCGCCGACGGACGGGTCAGGGCGTCGGGGTCGACGCCGGCCCGCACCGGGAGCCGGTCGGCGAACAGCTCGGCGTGCCACGCGTGCCGCATGCTCTGTGCGTCGAGCTGCACCTGCACCCCGGCGAGCGGCAGTTCGGAGACCCAGGCGCCGAGGGTGGCGTAGAGGGTCGTCTCGATCCAGCGGTACTCGCCCACCAGGGCGGCCGTGGTCGTCAGGGGCAACGGTCCGTCCGACGGGTCCGCGTCGGCCGGCACCACGCCGGCGGTCGGGTCGACGGTGACGTCAGACAACGGACGGAGCCCCGTCGGTGGCGGGCGCGGTAGCGGCCACCGGGCGGTAGTTGTTGGTGATCGGCATGCGTCGATCCTTGCCGAAGGCCTTGCCCGAGATCCGGACCCCCGGCGGCATCTGCCGGCGCTTGTACTCGGCCCGGTCGATCAGGCTCACCACGCGGGCCACGGCCTCGGGATCGAAGCCCTCGGCCACCAGGTCGTCGGCCGACCGGTCCCCCTCGACGTAGCCGGCCATGACCGGGTCCAGCACCTCGTAGGGCGGGAGCGACTCGTCGTCCCGTTGGTCGGGACGGAGCTCGGCCGACGGCGGCTTGGTCAGCACCGTCTCGGGCACGACCTCCTTGCCGGCCCGGGCGTTCCGGTAGCGACAGAGCTCGTAGACGAGGGTCTTGGCCACGTCCTTGATCACGGCGAATCCCCCGGCCGAGTCGCCGTAGAGGGTGGAGTAGCCGGTGGCCATCTCGCTCTTGTTGCCGGTGGTGAGGACGATCCACCCGTTGGCATTGGACAGCGCCATCAGGAGGACGCCCCGGATCCGGCTCTGCAGGTTCTCGTCGGTCAGGCCGGTCGGGTCGCCACCCAGCAGCGGGGCGAGCGTGTCGGACAGGGCCCGATGGGCCTGCTCGATCGGTGCCCGGGCGAGGTCGATGCCCAGGGCGGCGGCCAGCGCCTCGGCGTCGGACTCGGAGCCCTCGCTCGAGTAGCGCGACGGCATGGCCACCCCGTGGACGTGGTCGGCCCCGACGGCGTCGACGGCCACCGCTGCCACCAGCGACGAGTCGATCCCCCCGGACAGCCCGACCACCGCGTCGGCGAACCCGTTCTTGCCCAGGTAGTCGCGGGTCCCGAGCACCAGGGCCTCGTACACCTCGGCCACCGGGTCGAGCGGCGCGACCACGGGCCGGAGCGGTGGCCCGCCCGGCGCCCGGGTGGCGGACGTGACCGCCACCCGCGACGGTCCTGCCGGCCCGGGGGCGGTCGGCACGTCCAGGTCGCAGACGAGCACGTCCTCGGTGAACTGGTGGGCCGAGGCCAGCACCCCCCCGTCCGGACCGACGACCAGCGAGGCGCCGTCGAAGACCAGCTCGTCCTGGCCGCCGACCTGGTTGACGTAGACGATGGTGCAGCCCGTTTCGTCGGTGCGGTGGCCCAGCACGGCGAGGCGCTCCTCGCGGCGTCCCCGGGAGTACGGCGAGGCGTTGGCGTTCACCAGCAGGCGGGCGCCGGCCGCGGCCTGGTCGGCCATGGGCCCGCCGGGGAACCACATGTCCTCGCAGATGGTCACGCCGACGACCACCCCGGCGACCTCGAACACGGTGGCCGGGCCCGACCCCGGAATGAACCAGCGCTGCTCGTCGAAGACCCCGTAGTTGGGCAGCATCCGCTTCACGTAGCGGCCCAGGACCTCTCCCTTGCGGCAGAGGGCGGCGGCGTTGACCAGGCGGCCGTCGGGGGCGACGTCGACGTACCCGACCACGGCGGCGCAGGCTCCGGTGGCCGCCACCACCTCGGCGAAGGCGACCAGGTTGTCGGCCACGAAGGCCGGGCGGCCGAGCAGGTCCTCGGGCGGGTAGCCCGTCACCGCCAGCTCGGGCAGTACGGCCAGGTCGGCACCGGCCCGGTCGGCCTCGGCCAGGGCCGCCAGGATGCGCCCCACGTTGCCCTCCAGGTCGCCCACCACCGTGTTGAGCTGGCATGCGGCGACCCGGATCTGCGGCATCGGCCCAGCCTATCGGGGCCCCCGGCGGCCCCTGCGGCCCGACGGGCGACCCGCTCCCCCGTCTGCGGTGCCTCCCGGCCGCTCGGACCTGTTCATGCTCCGTTCACAATCGGGTAACGGCGGGGAAACGCCCTCCTGCGACAGTGGGTACGCCCCCGGGGAGGTAGGCACCGCCCGGAGTCCCGGAAGGTCCCGGTGGTAATTTCACCGCTTCAGGGCAGTGGAGAGCAGAGCAACCGAGCAATAGAGGAGCGCACGTGCCGTATCAAGCTGAGTACATCTGGATCGACGGGACCGAGCCGTCCCCGCTCCTCCGGAGCAAGACCCGGATCGTCGCCGACGGCGAGGAGCCGGGCATCTGGGGCTTCGACGGGTCGAGCACCAACCAGGCCCTCGGACACGACTCGGACTGCGTGCTGCGGCCCGTCTGGACCTGCCCCGACCCGCTGCGCGGGCCCGACGACAAGCTCGTGATGTGCGAGGTCGAGCTGACTGACTACACCCCCCACCCGACCAACACCCGGGCGAAGCTGCGCGCCATCGTCGAGGAGTACGGCGACCAGGAGCCGATGTTCGGCATCGAGCAGGAGTACACCTTCTTCAAGGACGGGCGGCCGCTCGGCTGGCCCGCCGTCGGCTACCCGGCGCCCCAGGGCCCCTACTACTGCGGCGTGGGCGGCGACAAGATGCCCGGCCGCGAGATCGTGGAGCTGCACACGGCGGCCTGCATCGACGCCGGCATCTCGATCGAGGGCACCAACGCCGAGGTCATGATGGGCCAGTGGGAGTTCCAGCTGGGCGTGCTGGCGCCGCTCGACATGGGGGACCAGCTGTGGGTGGCCCGCTGGCTGCTCTTCCGCATCGCCGAGGACTTCGGGGTCTTCGCCACGCTCGAGCCCAAGCCGATCCTCGGTGACTGGAACGGCGCCGGCGCCCACACCAACTTCTCGACCAAGGCCATGCGGGAGGACGGCGGCTGGGACGCCATCATCGCCGGGTGCGAGGCCATCGGTAAGCGGGTGGACGAGCACATCGCCGTCTACGGCGTGGGGATCGAGAGCCGCCTGACCGGCGCCCACGAGACCGCCCACTTCACCAAGTTCAGCTACGGGACCTCGGACCGCGGCGCCTCCATCCGCATTCCGTGGAAGGTCGCCAAGGACAAGAAGGGCTGGCTCGAGGACCGTCGTCCGAACGCCAACATGGACCCCTACCAGGTCACCGCCGTCATGGTCGAGACCGTCTGCGGCGACGCGGCCGGCAAGTGACCGGCGGCGGGCCCGTGCGGCCCGCCGGGTGAACGGACGTCCACGGAGGCGGGTCCCTCGGGACCCGCCTCCGTGCGCTCCACACCCTCCCCGTCGACCGGACCGACCGCCACCTGCGACAATGAGTGGATCGAACGGAACCCGACCACCCGAGCGCGCCACGTCACCGGAGGTGCACGACCCCATGAGGAGTCAAGAGGAGTACGTCCTCCGGACCGTGGAGGAGCGCGGCATCCGCTTCGTCCAACTCTGGTTCACCGACGTGCTGGGCACCCCCAAGACCTTCAGCATCACCCCGGCCGAGCTCGAGAACGCGCTCGACGAGGGCATGACCTTCGACGGCTCGGCCATCGACGGGTTCAGCCGGGTGCAGGAGAGCGACGTCCTGGCCCGTCCCGACGCCAACACGTTCCAGCTCCTGCCCTGGCACGGCCATGGCCAGGGGACGGGCAACGACAGCCACCACAACCTCTCCGACGGCGACGCCCAGGTGGCCCGTGTCTTCTGCGACATCGTCGATCTCGACGGCTCGCCCTTCCAGGGCTGCCCCCGCCACGTGCTGAAGCGGAGCCTGGAACGGGCGCGGGCCCAGGACTTCACCTTCTACGCCGCTCCCGAGATGGAGTTCTTCTACTTCACCGACAGTGACCCGAGCCACGCCCCGACCGGGCTCGACACCGGCTCCTACTTCGAGCTGACGGTGGCCGACCGGGCCAGCGACATCCGCCAGCGCACGGTGCTGACCCTCGAGGAGATGGGGATCCCCGTCGAGCACGCCCAGCACGAGGACGCCCCCAGCCAGCACGAGATCGACCTGCGCTACACCGACGCCCTCACCATGGCCGACACCATCATGACGGTCCGCCTGGTGGTCAAGGAGATGGCCCGGCAGCAGGGCGTGTTCGCCAGCTTCATGCCCAAGCCGCTGGCCGGCGTCCAGGGCTCGGGCATGCACACCCACATGTCGCTCTTCCAGGGCGACACCAACGCCTTCGTCGACCTCGACCGCCCCGGCGGGCTCTCGGAGGTGGCCCAGGGGTTCATCGCCGGGCTGCTGCGCCACGCGGGCGAGATCACCGCCATCACCAACCAGTGGGTCAACTCCTACAAGCGGCTGGTGTCCGGCTACGAGGCCCCCATCCACGTCTCGTGGGCCCGCAACAACCGCTCGGCGCTGGTGCGGGTGCCGGTCGTCAAGCCGGGCAAGAGCGAGTCCACCCGGATCGAGTACCGGGCGCCCGACAGCGCCTGCAACCCGTACCTGGCCTTCGCCGTCATCCTGGCCGCCGGACTGCGGGGCATCGAGCAGGGCTACGAGCTGCCGCCCGAGGCCGACGCCAACCTGTTCGCCCTCAGCCCCGAGGAGCTCGACGCCAAGGGCATCCTGCACCTCCCCGGCAGCCTCCAGGAGGCGCTGTCGCTGATGGAGTCCTCCGAGCTGCTGGCCGACACCTTGGGCGACCACGTCTTCGAGTGGTTCATCCGCAACAAGCGTGCCGAATGGGCGGGCTACAAGGCCCACGTCACGCAGTTCGAGCTCGACCGCTACCTACCCCTGCTCTGAGTCACTCGCCGACCCGTCGCAACAACTGTCCGGACCAGCCCAGCACACGACCGAGGAGAGGGGGAACACCGCCATGGAACCACTGCTGTGCTTCCCCCTGTCCCCTCCCCCGGCGGTGACCGGGGTCCTGGAGCGGGCCGGCTACCCGTGGCGCGGCATCGACACGCCCGAGGCCGTCGAGGCCGACGAGCCCGAGGACGGCTGGTCCGGGGCGGTCATCGCCAGCGGAACCGACCCCAAAGCGGCCTTCGCGCTCTGCCGCCACCTGCGCACCCGCGACGTGCCCCTGGCCCCGGTGCTCGTCGTGGTCCCGGCCGACCAGCTCGGCGAGCTCGAGTTGCGCGAGGACCTCTTCGACGACCTCTGCCTGGAGCCGGTCAACGCCGGCGAGCTGGCTGCCCGGCTCGCCCACCTGTTCTGGCGCACCGGCCGCGGCCTGCGCCCGGACCTGCTCGAACACGGCCCGCTGGTCCTCAACCTCGAGACCTACCAGGCGGCGGTGTCGGGGCGGGTCCTCGACCTGACGTACATGGAGTACGAGCTGCTCCGCTTCCTGGCCGCCCGGCCCGGCAAGGTGTTCACCCGCGAGACGCTGCTGAGCAGGGTCTGGGGCTACGAGTACTACGGCGGGGCCCGGACGGTCGACGTCCACGTCCGCCGGTTGCGGGCCAAGCTCGGCGAGGAGCACGCCCACCTGATCCAGACCGTCCGGTCGGTCGGCTACCGCTTCGGCCAGACCACCTGGACCCCCTAGTGGACGGTCGGGCGCGGGCCGCCGGGACGATCAGGATGGTCCGGCGAGCGCCCACACCTCGATCTCGACGTCCGCCCCCATGGGCAGCGCGGACACCGCCACCATCGACCGGGCCGGACGATGGTCGCCGAAGGCGGCCACGTAGGCCTCGTTGACCACCGGGAAGTCGGCGGCGTCGGTGGCGAAGACCGTGGTCTTGACCACGTCGGCGAGCGAGGCACCCTCGCCCGCCAACAGGGCGACGGCGTTGGCCACCGCCTGGGCCAACTGGGGGCCCGCTCCGCCCTCCACCAGGGCCGGGGCGCCGCCTCCGGGCGTCGGGGCCAGCCCGAGCTGGCCCGAGCAGACCAGCCACGATCCGGCGCGGACGATCGGGGTGTAGGGACCGACGGGTGGGCTCATGGGGACTCCTCGGGACGGGCGGGCGCACCCAGACTCTAGGCACGGCCCGACGGGATCAGCGACGACGCGACTCCGTGCCGCGGGCGGTCGGCCACGTCGGCGCCAGGCCGTCGGCCAGCCACCGGGCGGCCGCCACCGCGGCGAACACGGCGTCCGAGCCGTTGACGGGGTCACCCGTCGCCGTGGCGTCGACACGGACCTCGACGGGCGGCATGGCCCGGGCCTGCAGGATGCCGAAGGACCGCACCGTCAGGTCCCGCACGGCGCCGTCCGGGTCGACGGCGATGCCCTCGCTGCCGACCCAACCGAGGGCCTGGTGGGCGGCACCGATCGCGTAGGAGCGGAGCACGGTGGCGTCGAGCACGGTGCCGGCCGACAGCTCGAGCCCGACCGACCCGTCGGCCCGGCAGCGGGCCACGGCCCGGGACCCCCGCGGGGACGTCACCTCGACCGGCGTGTCGACGACCGGGCCCCGGCCGGCGTGGCCGGCGACGGCGGCCAGCACCGCGGCCTCGGCCCACACGGCAGCCCGCAGCGCCAACGACGTCGGCGGTCCGGTGACGGCCACCTGCTCGACGGCCAGCCCGGGCGCCACCGCGGCGACGGCGGCCAGGGTGGCGTCCCACGCCGGCCCGGTGAGCGACCCGCCGCTCACCCCGACCCGCAGGACACCGGTCCCGTCGGCGGCCAGTCCGGCAGCCACCGGCGGGCGCTTCGGCCCCCGCCGCACGACGTCCTCGCGGGTCCACAGCACCCGGACCGGTCGGCCGTGCTCATCGGCCAGGCGGCGGGCGTCCTCGGCCACGGGCGACCCCAGCTTGCCCCCGAAGGCGCCACCGTTGCCGTAGGCGGAGGCGGGCAGCCCTCCGGGGACGCACCAGGAGGCGTCGGGCTCCACGTAGGCCGGCTCCACCCAGCCGGTGGCGAGCGTGAGGGCCCACCGCCCCGGCGGCACCTCCACCGGACGGTCCAGCGGCACGGTCGTACTGCGGCCCTGGACCTTGCCGGCCAGCGCCCGGGCCTCGGGGAGCGACCCGGCCACGACGTAGCCGCCGTCGGCCCCCACCACGGCGACCAGGGCACCGTCCGGGCAGCCGTCGTCGGCGAATCCGGCGTCGCCCAGGACCACGGCGGGTCCGACCCGTTGGGGTACCCCTCCCTCGAGCGCGGCCCGGGTCGCGGCGACGTCGAGGTCGCGGCTGCGGTCGACCTCCGGCGCGATGCCGGGGTCGTCGAGGACGGCGTGGGCCGCCTCCCGGATCGTCTGCCAGCCGGTGCACCGGCACAGGTGGGCGAGCAGCGACTGGTCGATCCGCTCGTCACCCACCGGCCCCTCGAGGGCGGCCAGGCGCATCACGATCCCGGGGGTGCAGAATCCGCACTGGCTGCCGCCGCACGCCGTCATCGCGTCCGCCCAGGCCGAGCGGTCGCCGTCGGACAGTCCTTCGAGGGTGGTGACCTGGCGGCCGTCCATGCGCCGCGCCGGGGTCACACACGCCACGCGGGGGGCACCGTCGACCCAGACCGTGCAGCAACCGCACTGGCCCTGGGGACTGCAGCCGTCCTTCAGCGAGCGCAGCGACAGGCGCTCGCGCAGCACCTCGAGCAGTGTCGACCCGTCGTCGGGGACCTCGACGTCAGCGCCGTTGACGCGGAGCCGGATCAGCGGATCAGCGGATCAGCTGAACGAGGAGCCACAGCCGCAGGTGCGGCTGGCGTTGGGGTTCGTGACGTGGAACCCGGCACCCTGCAGGCCGTCGCTGTAGTCGAGCGTCGAGCCCTTGAGCAGGTCGGCGCTGGTCTGGTCGACCACGACCCGGACAGTGCCGAACTCACGGACGACGTCGTCCTCGGCCACATCGGCGTCGAAGAACATCTCGTAGCTGAAGCCGGAGCACCCGCCCGGCCGGACGGCCACGCGAAGCGCCAGGTCCTGCGTGTCCTCCTCGGCCAGGAGCTCGGCGACCTTGGCGGAGGCCACGTCGGTGAGGGTCACGGGGTTGGGCTTCCTCCCGATGGTGACGTTCTGCATGGTCGAACTCATCGCTGCTCCTCTTCGGTCGCGGGACGGAGCGGCCGTCCTGTCGAGGTCCTGGTGGTGCGCGCCCGCTTACGGCGTCGCGTTCCCCCACGATCGTACCCGGGACCGCCCCGCTCCGGTACGCCGCCGGCCCGCACCGGGTGGGCGGCCGGTGGCCGTGGGTCGGGCAACGCCCGGTCCCACCCCTCTCCCCGGTAATTCTTCGGTGACCTGGACCGACAGCCCCGAGCTCGGCGGGTCCTCGCCGACCGAGGACTCCATCCGCGAAGCGCTGCGCCACGTCCGCGATCCGGAGCTCGGTGGCGACATCGTCGAGCTGGGGATGGTGACCGGCATCCGGGTCGACGGGCCCGACGTCGGGGTCGAGGTGGCCCTCACCATCGCCGGCTGCCCGCTGCGGGCCCAGATCCAGCGCGATGTCGACCTCCATGTGGGGGCCCTGCCCGGCGTCCGCTCGGTCACCGTCACCACCGGGGTGATGGGTCCCGACCAGAAGCGGGCCGTCATGGACCGGGCCCGGAGGATCGCCCGCGACGATCCCTCCCCCACCGACATCCCGACGAGCGCCCGGGTGGTGGCCATCGCCTCGGGCAAGGGCGGGGTCGGCAAGAGCTCGGTCACCGTGAACCTGGCCGTGGCCCTCGCCCGGCGGGGGCTGACCGTGGGGGTGCTCGACGCCGACATCTGGGGCTTCAGCGTGCCCCGGCTGCTCGGCATGCAGGGCGACGTCGAGGCGCGGGACAAGAAGATGGTGCCCCTCGAGCGACGGGTGGGCGACGGGACCCTGCGGGTGCTGTCCATGGGCTTCCTGGCCGACGAGGAGAATGCCATCATGTGGCGCGGGCTCATCCTCAACCGGGCCGTCCAGCAGTTCCTCGAGGACGTCCACTGGGGAGACCTCGACTTCCTCCTCATCGACATGCCTCCCGGCACCGGCGACATCCAGATGGGCCTGGCCCGGATGATGCCGCAGGCCGAGGTCCTGGTCGTCACCACCCCGCCCGTGGCCGCCCAGAAGGTGGCCGCCCGCACCGCCGACATGGCCCGCAAGGGCTACTTGCGGGTCACCGGGGTGATCGAGAACATGAGCGACTTCACCTGCGAGCACGGCACGAGCTACGCCCTGTTCGGCTCCGGCGGTGGCGACCGCCTGGCCGCCGACGTCGGGGTGCCACTGCTCGGCCGCGTACCGCTCCATCCCTCGGTGGCCGCCGGAGGGGACGCCGGACGCCCGGTGGCCCTGGACGACGGGCAACCCCTGGCCGCCGAGTTCGCGCGGATCGCCGCGGCCCTGGTGGCGAACCCGCCCCCCACGGTCTCGATGGAGGGCTGCAGCGCCCGCATGCTCGAGCGGGTCGAGGCGGCCGTGGCCGCCGGCGAGCCGAACTAGGCCCGACCCGCCAAGGGGCCCCATGCGTCCCGGGCGGCCCGGGCCAGCTCGGGCGAGATCGGGTCCGACGACGCCAGCCGGTCCTCGAGCGCCTGTTCGTAGCCGGTGTCACCGGGACGCAGGATCAACAGCTGACCGTCCTCGATGAGGACGATGGGGAGGACCGTCGGGATGTCGGTCACCTGGCGGGCCCAGGCGATGACACCCTCGGTGGACGCGTGGCGCGCCAGCTTCTCGAGGTTGTCGACGGTCGGGGGCAGCAGCTCGATCTCGCCGGCCGCGAACCGGTCCAGGGCGTCCTGGGGACGCACCCAGATCGTGGCGATGGTCTCGCCGTCGTCGTGGTGGGCCACCTGGCCCGGCGGGGCGGCGGTCACGAAGAACCGGGTGTCGTAACGCCGGGGGGAGAGCTCCGGAGTGATCCAGTGGCTCACGTAGTGGACGGCGTCGGCCACCAGCACCAGGTCTTCGGCCCGGCACACGTCGAGCAGCCCCACCCTCCCCTCGTTGACCTCGAGCCGGTGGGCGTCGAAGCGGGCCCGAACCTCCGGGTCGGTGGTGTCGAGCATGTCGCCCCCGCCGGCCCCGCGCCGCTGGGCGAGCAGCACGCCGGCCTCCTCGAAGCACTCGCGCAGAGCGCCCACCCAGAAGGCCAGGCCGCCGGAGTCGACGTCCAGCAGGCGGCTCGCCTCGGCGTCCGACAGCCCCCGGCACAGGTCGCCGGCCGCATCGTCACGGTCGGCCGGGTCGACCGACCCCCCGGGGAAGACGTAGGCGCCGGCCACGAACTCGCTGGCCAGGTTGCGGCGCAACATGCACACCTCGACATCGGGCCGGCCCTGACGGTCGACGGCGTCCCGTACCAGCATCACGGTGGCGGCGTCACGCACGGGAACGACCATGTCCGCCACGCTACCCCCGGCCCGGCCCTGACCCCACTAGGGGCTGCGGGACGGAGTCGTCGGGCCGCCGGGCGTCGACCAGTGCGCTGATGGCCAGCTCCCCGAAGCGTTCGGGCTCGGCGATCAGCCAGGCGTGGGCCCCCTCGACCACCACACCCTCGACCCCGGCGGCGTGGCGCAGGTCGTCGAAGGCGGATCGCGGCACCAGACCGTCCCGGTCCGACCAGGCCACCGTCACCGGGATGCCCCGGAGGGCGATCTCCCGTACCTCGGCCACCAGGTCGGCCTTGCGGATGAACTCGCCCGTGCGCACCATCCCGAGCGGGTTGCGCACCAGGTTCGGGATGAAGTCCTCGAGCAGGAGCGGCAGCATGCGGAGGTCGCGGCGGCGACTGCAGGAGGTCCCTCCCGAAGTGGCGTCCCCAGTCCCAGAAGGGACGCTGCACCATGGTCCGGACCTCATTGGGGAACAGGGCCCACGTCGGGCCCCCGATGGCATTGGCCAGCAGCAGCGAGTCCACCTGCCCCGGGCGCTGGTGGGTGAAGGCGGCCGACACCCCCCCGCCCATCGAGTGCCCGGCCACCAGGGCGAGCTCGCCGAGCCCCACGGCATCGCAGAACCGGCCCACCCAGGCTCCGTAGCCGCTGAAGGTGCGCTGGTCCCCGTCCAGCTCGGCCGTGCCACCGAACCCGGGAAGGCAGGGCGCCGCCACCCTGCAGCCGGCGGCGGCCATGGCCTCGATGTCCCGGGCGTAGGCATTAGGGCGCAGCCCCCACCCGTGCAGGAACAGGGCCGGCCGGCCCGACCCGGCGACGCCGTAGCGGACAGGTCGGCCGTCGACCGTGGTCGTGCGCCAGTCGATCGACCGGGCGGCCGCCAGGGCGGCGGGATCGCGGGCTCCGCGTCCTCCGGGCCGTACCTGGGCTGACGTCTCCTCCAACATGGGTCCACTCTAGGCAGCGGCCCGGCCGCTCCTGGTGCCCGGCGACCGCATGGGGTGGGCGGGACACGTTACGCTCCATCCGACGTTCGGACGAAGTGAGGACCGCAGACCCATGGCTGACAACCCGAAGAGTCCCGGCAGCGGGGGCAACAAGCCCAAGCCGACCGGGAACGGAGGCCAGAGCGCCAAGGACAAGAGCCGGGCCGCGAGCCGGCCGGTCGCCACCAAGGGCCCCAAGGGCGGTGGCGGTGGCGGTGGGAACACCCCCAGGGGCGGCAAGCCGGCGTCCGGCGGCAAGGGGCCTTCGGGCTCGCGCCGGGGCGTCTACATCGCCTGGGGTGCCGTCGCCCTGGTGATCGTGGTGATCGCCGCCCTCTTCATCGTGAAGGCCACCTCGTCGAACACCCAGGACCTCTCGTACACTCCGACCACGCCCGCCCCGGCCGAGGTGGTAAACGACATCAGCACCATCCCGACATCGACATGGAACTCGGTGGGCGTCAGCTCCAGCCTGGTCTCCAAGCCCATCGTCCTGACCGACCAGCCGGCCATGACGCTCGACGGGAAGACCCCGGCGATGCTCTACTACGGCGCCGAATACTGCCCCTACTGCGCAGCCGAGCGCTGGGCCATGGCCACGGCCCTGGCCCGCTTCGGCACCTGGAGCAACCTGAAGATCACGGCCTCGTCCCACACCGACGTCGATGCCGAGACCCACACCTTCAGCTTCTACGGGGCCACCCTGGACAGCCCGTACATCACCTTCGCCCCGATCGAGCAGTACTCCAACATCCCGACCTCAAACGGCGGCTACACCACCCTCCAGAATCCCACCAAGGCCGAGGCCGCGATCCTCACCAAGTACAGCTCGTCGAAGTACCTGCCCAACTCCAGCAGCTCCGGCGGGATCTCGTTCCCGTTCGTGGACATCAACAACGGGCTGCTCTTCTCGGGCGCCAGCTACGACCCCCAGATCCTGGCCGGACTGACCTGGACCAACATCTCGAGCAGCCTGTCCGACCCCACCAACCCCGTGACCGAGGTCATCCTGACCACGGCCAACTACATGTCGGCCGGGATCTGCCAGGCCACGCACGGGCAGCCGGGCAGCGTGTGCAACACCTCGGGCGTCCAGGCGGCGGCCAAGGCCCTCGGGATCTCGGCGAGTTGAGCTGAGGGTCACCGGTTCCCATGCCAACCCTCCGGTGGCAGCCGATCGCCTCGCTCCTGTTGTCCGTCTATGGGTTGGGCGCGTCGATCTACCTGACCATCACCCATTTCGACAAGGCCACCCTGGTGTGCAACACGGGTGGAATCATCAACTGTGCGAAGGTGACCACCAGTCCGCAGTCCGAGATCCTCGGGATCCCCGTCGCCATGCTGGGCCTGGCCTTCTTCGTACCCATGCTGGTGCTGTGCCTGCCGGTCGCCTGGCGGTCGACCCAGCGCTGGGTCCATGTGGTCCGCCTCGTGCTGTCCGTCACCGGGGTCGGCATGATCGTCTACCTGATCTCGGCCGAGCTCTTCATCATCAAGGCGATCTGCCTGTGGTGCTCGAGCGTGCACATCGCCACGCTCGCCCTCTTCATCATCATCGCCACCGCCTCACCGATCGTCCTCTCGTCGGGCTACGACGAGTCCTCGGACTACGGCGGGTCCCCCGACCCGGACGAGGTCGGGGCGGTGCCGGCGGACGGCGTCCAGCCCTGAACCGGCTCCGGGCGTCCCGTGGCTGAGGCGGGGCCGGGCCGGGCCGCCCGACTGGCGTGGGGAGCCGTGATCGCCATCCTCCTCGGAGTGGTCGGCCTCGTCACCTACGCCCTGACCCACGTGGCCTCCCCCACCACGCCGGCGCCACCGGCCGTCACCTCACCGGCCGTGCTGGCCACCCTGTCGAAGATCCCCACCGCCACGTTCGACGAGGTCGGCGTCTCTGTGGCCGGGACGACCCTCACCCCGCCGACGGTCCTGTCCGGCATGGCGCCGCTGACGGTGGACGGAAAGCCCGACGTGCTGTTCGTCGGAGGCGAGTTCTGCCCGTTCTGCGCGGCCGAGCGGTGGCCCCTCGTGGTGGCGCTCGCCCGCTTCGGCACGTTCACCGCGCTCCGCGACGGGGTGTCCTCGTCGAATGCCGTCTTTCCCGGGACGCCGACCTTCAGCTTCGTGGGAGTCGCCTACTCGAGCCGTTGGGTGACCCTGACCGGGGTCGAGCTCTACTCCGACCAGACGGGACCGGACGGTACCTACCAGCGCCTCGCCAGCCTCACCCCGACCGAGGCCGCCGTGGTGGCCCGCACCGCACCCGACGCCGGCGGCCTGTCGCCGGGGGGCGTGCCGTTCCTCGACATCGCCGGGCGGCTCGCCACCACCACGTCGGGATTCAGTCCGGCGCTCCTGGCCGGCCAGTCGCAGGCCCAGATCGCGAACACCGTGGCCGACCCGCCGCCGACCAGCTCGATGACCGACACCGGGAGCGTCCCGACGCCGCCCACCGGACAGGCCGTGCTGGCCGTGGCCAACGAGCTGTCGGCCGGCATCTGCTCGGCCACCGGGCAGCAGCCCGCGGCGGTCTGCAGCTCGAAGGGTGTCCTCGCGGCGGACGGTGCGCTCGGGTTGGCCAGGCCGGCCCCGCCGACCGCATCCTGAGCCGACCGGGTCGCCCCGGCCGACAGCCTGTCAGCCGACCCGTCGCTCCGCGTACTGCCGCCGCTCCATCTCGTTCAGGCCGCCCCAGATGCCGTGGGGCTCCCGTATCCGCACCGCGTACTCCAGGCACTCGTGCCGGACCGAACAGGTCGCGCAGATCGCCTTGGCCCGCTCCTCGCGCTGCAGCTTCTCCTCTTTGCGTTCGGCATGGGCCGGTGGGAAGAAGATCTCCGCCTGGGGCCCACGGCACGCCGCCTTCAGCTGCCATGAATCCATCAACTGCTCCACTGCCCGATTCCCCCTTCGGTGCGTCCTGACGAGTTGGAACGTAGTCCCAGCCTCCTGGGGAAACAAGAGGTGGCAAGAGGTTTACGGGCTTTTCACGCGACATTCGCGCCGAGCGTGGCCGTCCGGGGCGGAGCCGGGGCCCCTGGGGCGGACACTACGCTCGGGGCGTCATGGACATCCGCTCCTTCTGCAGCCAGAGCCGGGTCATGATCGTGGCCGGCAAGGGCGGGGTCGGCAAGACCACCATGGTCGCCGCCCTGGCCCACCTGGCGGCCGGTGCCGGGCTCTCCGTGCTGGTCATCGAGCTCGAGGGACGCAGCGGGGTGAGCACCGCGTTCGGGGGGTCGGGCGAGCTGGGCTACGCGGGCGAGGTGCTCCACGCCGCCGGCGCCCGGGACCTCGACGGAGGGATCGTCGACGAGGGTGCGCCCATCGCCCCCGGCACCGTCCACGCCCGGACGATCACCCCGGACGACGCCCTACTCGAGTACCTCGACGACCACGGGATGAGGCGATTCTCCAAGCGCCTGCTGTCCTCGGGGATCATCGACATCGTCGCCGGGGCGATTCCCGGGATCAGGGACATCCTGGTGCTGGGCAAGGTCAAGCAGATCGAGCAGCAGGGCATCGCCGACCTGGTCCTGGTCGACGCTCCGGCGACCGGCCACACCATGACCTTCCTGTCCTCGGCCGGGGGCCTGCTCGACGCCGCCCGTGGCGGACCGATCCGGTCGCAGGCGGCCGACGTGGTGGCGCTGCTGTCGGACCCCCGGCGCTGCCAGGTGACCCTCGTCACCCTGCCCGAGGAGATGCCGGTCAACGAGGTGGTGGAGGCGGCCTACCAGCTGGAGGACCGGGTGGGCATCTCCCTGGGCCCCGTCATCGTGAACGCCTGTTACCCGGTGTCGACCGGGCTGGACGGGCCGGCGTCGGCCACCGTGGACGCGGCCGGCGTCGACCTCGACCCGGCCCTCCTCGGCTCCCTGGAGCAGGCCCGCCGCTTCCGCCAGCGGCGCCACGAGCTCCAGGAGGAGCAGGTGGCCCGGTTGGCCGAGGAGCTGCCCCTCCCCCAGCTGCGGGTCCCGTTCCTGTTCGCGGGCACCATCGGCCCCCTCGAGCTGGACACCCTCAGCCGGTCGCTGGCACGGGGCATCGAGGCCCTCCACGAACCCCACCCGGTGGCCCGGTGACCGGGCCGGTCGCGGGCGACGGCGGCGCGCCGCCCACGATCGGGGACGTCGTCCGCCACCGGTCGATCGTCATCTGCTGCGGCTCGGGCGGGGTGGGCAAGACCACCACGTCGGCGGCCATCGCCCTGGAGGCCGCCCGCCTGGGCCGCGCCGCCTGCGTGGTCACCATCGACCCCGCCCGCCGGTTGGCCAACTCGCTCGGCGTGGACGAGCTCTCAAACCGACCCACCCGCATCGAGGGCGACTGGCCCGGCGAGCTGCACGCCCTGATGCTCGACCCCAAGGGGACCTTCGACGACCTCATCACCCGGTACTCCGACTCCGAGGCCCAGGCCGACGACATCCGGGTCAACCGCATCTACCGGAACCTGACGGGCACCCTGTCGGGGACCCAGGAGTACATGGCCATGGAGAAGCTCCACGAACTGGTGGAGGAGGGAGGCTTCGACGTGGTGGTGGTCGACACCCCGCCGTCGAGGAACGCTCTGGACTTCCTCGACGCCCCGCGGCGGCTGACCCACTTCCTGGAGAACCGCATCTTCCAGGCGCTCATGGCCCCCACCCGCGTCGGGCTGCGCTTCATGGGGGTGGCCGCCCAGGCCCTGCTGCGGACCATCTCCAAGGTGGCCGGGGCCGACATCGTCCACGACGCCGTGGCCTTCTTCCAGGCCTTCGAGGGCATGGAGGAGGGATTCCGCCTGCGTGCCGCCCGGGTCAGGGAGCTGCTGGTCCAGCCGGGCACCGCCTTCGTCCTCGTGGCCTCCCCCCGGCCCGACTCGGTGGACGAGGCCGTGCACTTCGCCGGCAAGCTGGAGGAGTCGGGCATGAAGGCGACCGCCCTGATCATGAACCGGGTGCAGCCCCGGTTCGCCTCCGACGACGAGCTGGCCCGGCTGGCCCCGTACGGCGACCGCACGTCCCGCCCGGACGATCCCGCCGCGGTGGCCCTGGCCGAGCTGGTCGAGAACCTGGCCGGGTACACGATGGCCTCGGACCGCGAGGAGTCCGCCTACGCCGAGCTGGTGGCGCAGGTCGCCCCGGCCCCCGTCTACCGTGTGCCACTGCTCAACACCGACGTCCACGATCTCGACGGGCTCGGCCACGTCGCCGACCTGCTGTTCGGCCAGGAGGGGGACTGAGCGCCACGTCGGAGGGAACCGGCCCCCGGGGGCCGGGCCCGGCGTGGAGCGTCCTCGCCGCGGGGCGCTAACCTCTCGAACGTGTCGACCATCCTCGTGGCCAGTGACGCCCCGACCGTCCGTGCCGAGGTCGCGGCCATCGCCGGGAACCCGGACACCACCATCGTCGAGGCCCGATCGGGACCCGACGTGATGGCGCTCGTGGCCGAGTCGCTGCCCGACCTGGTGATCGTGGACATGCAGATGGGGAACATGGGGGGCATGGCCACCACGCTCGAGCTGCACCTCGAGGCCTCCTACGACAAGCTCGGCCACGTGCCGGTCCTGATGCTGCTGGACCGCCGTCCCGACGTGTTCCTGGCCCGCCGATCGGGCGCCGAGGGATGGCTGGTCAAGCCGCTCGACCCGATCCGGCTCCGCCGGGCCGTGACCGCCCTCCTGGACGGCGGCACGTACTTCGACGAGTCCTACGCACCGCTGTCGGTCGTCGCGGCACCTCCAGGAGCCTGACGGCCCCACCCTCCACAGACCGGGTCACCGCCTTGTCCGTATTCCGTCGCCACGAAGACCAGTCCGAGGGTTCCCCGGGACGCCGGTCGAAGCGGCGCGATCCGGGGCAGCCCCCCACCGGGTCCGAGGCCCCCGGGCTGCCCGTCGGCGGAGGGGCCGATGCCCAGGAGCAGTTCATCATCGATGCCCTCCAGGACCTGCGCGACATGGCGGTGCGCGAGGTGATGACGCCGCGGGTCGACGTGGTCGCCCTGACCATCCCCCTGACCGTGGAGTCCGTATCGCGGGCCGTCCGCGAGTCGGGCCACTCGTGCTTCCCGGTGTGCGGCGACAACCTCGACGACCTCATCGGGGTCCTGTTCGTGAACGACCTGTTCCGGGCGGGCTGGACCGTCAGCGCCCAGGACGACGAGCGCAGGTCACCGAGCCCGATCGACATCTCGCGGCGCCTGCGCCAGCCGTTCCTCGTCCCCGAATCCCGATTGGTCCTCGACGTCCTGGCCGAGATGCGACGCCAGCGGCGGGCCTTCGCCGTGGTCGTCGACGAGCACGGCGGCGTCGAGGGGGTCCTGACCGTCAAGGACCTGCTCGGCGCCCTGGTCGGCGACCTGCCCGACGAGTTCGACACCGACGACGAGCCCGACGTGGTCCGGGTCGACGGCCGTCGGTGGCTGGTCGACGGCCGGATGAGCGTGGACGAACTGGCCGACCGGCTCGGCATCGAACTGCCCGAGGGCGAGTACGTGACCGTGGGCGGCTACCTGTTCGACGCCTTCGGCCACATCCCCGAGGAGGGGGAGACCCACCGCTTCGACGGCTGGGAGCTCCGGGTGGCCGAGATGGACAAGCGCCGCATCGCCAAGGTGGTGGTCAAGCGGGTGCCCGCCCCCGAGGCGGGGGCCGGGGGGCCCGACGACGAGGACCGGGGGAACCACCACACCGCCGTCGGGTAGCATGACCTGTCCGGTGCGGCCTGTGCCGTCCGGGCAGTACGGGCTGTGGCGCAGTTTGGTAGCGCGCTGCGTTCGGGACGCAGAGGTCCTCGGTTCAAATCCGGGCAGCCCGACCATAAGACCCTTATTTGAACCATCGCCCAAAAGGGCAGTGGCCAGGGGGTGTAGTCCAGAATCAACGGAACTTGCCGAACGCCGGACACGGTGTTCGGCATTTTTCGCGTCACGGACCTGATCTCTGACGAGTAGCAACTCGTCGAACGGCGGCTTGAACGTCGCCTCACTGACACGTTCCTCAATCACGTAGAGCCGCTCGAACACGGCCAAGTTCATCTGGCGGCGCTGGTCCGGTCCCATCTTCAGATATACGTCCTGGGGTCCATCCATGAGTGCCAATGCGCTCTCGATGAGGTCGGCCCCGGCACTAAGACACCCCTCGGACCGATCGAACTGCTTTTGAACCTTCACCCGTTGCCGAGTGATCTCCTTCAGGCGATCGTTGACCTTCGACGAGGCGATTTGGCCATCAGCCACCAGATCAATCAAGTTTTCCTCTTTGGTGTCGAGCCGAAGCAGCTCTGCTGTCAGCTGCTGATGGAGGAGCTTTGCTGACCCCTGTAGGTGACGATTCCCATGTAGTAGGGATCCTGAAGGATCTTGTGAAGAGTGGAAGTTGCAATCGGCCCTGCGGGATGACGCCCTGGTCGCGAACGAAGGCCACGGGTCGTCAACTCGGCCACGAGTTCGTCGAGTGTGAACTCGCCGGTCGCATAGAGCTCGAAGGCGATCCGGATGAACGGACCTCGCTCCGAATCGATCACAACGATTCCAATATCTCGCCCCTCCGATTGATCACGAGCGTTGAGGTAGCCCATTGGAGCGCGCCCCAAGGTGCCGCCGTTGCGAGCCTTCTGCAACATCTTGTAACTGATGTCCGCACCGCTGGCCTGTGACTGGTACTGATCGACAGCGTGGATGATGGTCTCGACCATGGCGCTCTCTGGGCTCTCCCCCATGTCGAGAATGCTCGACACCAGCCGAACGCCCATCTTGCCCAGTGCTTGCTTCGTGATTGCTGCGTCGATGCTGTTCCGGAAAATCCGATTGAAGTGGTAGACGATGATGAAGTCGACGGACTGCTCAGCCTTGATCCAGGCCAGCATCTCCTGAAAGACCGGTCGCTTTTCGATGGTGGTTGCCGTTCGACCTGGTTCGATGAACTCGCGAACAGGCCTCAGCCCCAAGGGAGACGGCTTTCCGCTCACAGGCCTCTCGTTGGGCCGGGATGGAGATGCCCTCGGGGTTGTAGTCGGTGTGGACCTGGGACGGCGTGCTCACCCGCAAATACAACACGGAGCGCTTCTCTTTACCTAGGTCTTGGGGCTCTTCGCCATGCGAATGATTGCCGCGCGCTGTTCCTCAGATTCCGTGGTGTCTGAGGAGAGCGCGACGCCGTCATCTCGAAGGCATCTCCATCATCATCGGTCTTCTCCAGGTGAGTCATCGTTCTGCTCCTCGAAGGCAGGTTGCTGGGTTGGGATGAGTCCAAGCTGTCCGAGCAGTTCGGCGAAGTGGTCGTTCAATCGCTCCCGCTCATCGTGGGGCAGCTCAGGATGCTTGGTGGCAAGGTAAGTGGCGTAATCGGGGAGGTCGTCAGGCACCAGGTAACCGGCCTGAGCGAACACCTCGCCGGCAGTCATGCCGAGTGCCTCAGCGATTCGGGCCAGCTTGTCGGGCCGGGGGGCCTTGAACGAGCCCGTCTCGATCCGGGAGATGGTGGCGTTGTCGATGTCGGTAGTGCGCTCGACGTCTCGGATGGTGAGTCCGAGGGACCGTCGACGCTCACGGAGCATCGCACCAAAAGCTTTGGCTTGTTCGTTGTTCATGGCGTGAATTCCTGTGTTGAATTTCCATTCTACCAGGAACGATGCGTATACGCATCCCTTTGTAGACCATTTCACAACGTGAGACCCCATTATCGGTTCCCCTCGAACAGGTACACCCCACCGTCCCCCTCACTGGCGACGATGTCACCGGATCCGGTGAGGTCGTCTGCGAAGGACTCGTAGTCGAACCGTACGTAGCGTGCGTAAGCGAATCGGGTACGACCTGATCGGTCCAGAGTCCGATACTCTCGACCAGATCTTCGGCATAGGAGGCCGTGCTCTCCCAGTGGCCGAGGTAGGCATCCTCGAAGCCGTCCAGCAGTGTTGCTTCGGCCGTGCCGATGACCCCTACCCAATGAGCGAACGCTTGACCGTGCTCAGCGATCCCCTGGGCAACGGTGGCCACTGTCTCGATCGACTCGTACTCGTCGGGCTTCCAGGGATGGAAGCCATCGAAGTCGAAGATGGCGAACTCCTCGGCGTCCTCAGTCGGTGATCTCTGCAGCATCACGTGGATTGCTGCGTGGATTTGCTCGGCTTCAGCGTCGGCGTCGATCCACTTCCCGTGGAGGTGCCCGGCGTTGTAGTCGGCGAGGCTGGCCACGTAGATGCGGGGCGCCTCGTGACGATCTCGTTCGTTGTGTTCATTCTGGCGTTGCTCGTCCTCTTGCAGTTGCTCAGCGGAGGTCTGATCCCCCTCGCGGTGCTGCTCAGGCGGTTGATGTGGTTGCTGGTTTTCCATGTCTCACCTCCTTTCGTTATTCATGTGTTGTGGTGGAGGCTCCCGAGTCGCTAGATGCGACGTCGAGGGAGCCCCCACCGTGGTGTTTGGGAAGTACGTGACTACGTCGTTGCGCTACCCCCCTTGGAACGGGACCGGGCAGGTGTCTTGGCACCAGCAGGTTCCGTTGGCTTGGGCTTCGGCCCGTTTCCCTCAAATAGGGAAGCGATGGCGTCTCGCCTCGAAGCTGCGTCGCGGTCTATGTCCGCGAGCACGGCCTCGGCTCGTGCCGTGAGCTCAGGCTGGCTGCGCTTGGTCTCGATGTAGGTGTCGATGGCCTGCCGGATGGCGTCGGTCACCGTCAACTCCTCGAGCTGAGCGAGCATGCTCAGCTGGGCATGGATGTCGTCTTCCAGACGAATGGCGAGTCAGCCCGGATCACGTCGTAGTCGCGTCGAACGCTCCGGGGTGCCCGGTGCTGGCTCCACTCATTGACTATCTGTTGGATCTCGAACGGCGAGACCTGGTCGAGCCTTAACGATCCGATGACCGGGAGGATGTGCACTCGGAGGGACACTTCCTCCCGTGCGAGCGTGGACTCGCGCTTGGCTGGGTTCGACACGAACCAGTGGGCCGCAACCACCTCGAAGGACGTGCGGCTCAAGCTCGGGTCGATCCAGTTGTTCCATCCGATCTCCGTCTGGACGGCCGCAAGGAAGCTGAGAGCCTCGGACTTCGTACCGAACGGCGCGGGTGCGATGTGCCTCTGGCCGGCATGCCAATAGGAGGCTTCCCACTTGCGTCCGCGCTTTTCGCACACTGCCGAAGCTCCGTCGTCCCGACATGCCCTACCCCGATGCTGACTTCCACCGCGCGAGCACCTCGGTGGCACTGGTTGGGCGCCTGTCCAGGATCGCAGTCGGCGCAATCTGCGGTTCGACCGCGATCGTAGCCAGGGGGTGTGCGTTGGCGATTCGACCGGTGACTTTCTGCTCGTCGATCCAGGTCGCCACATCAGTGACGTCGAACCGAACGAAGTGACCCACCTTCACGTAGGGCAGTCGCCTCTCGTGAACGAGCCGCTGAACATGTCGGACGCTCGTGCAGAGCCTGCGGGCGACGTCTTCGACGTCCAGGAGTGGGCTGGGTTGAGACGTCGCCGCATAGTTGACCGGTGCAGCGGATGGTGATGCAGTCGGTCGGGACGACCTGTCGGGAGCGGTCATGATGCGGGGCCACCGGTGCTCGCGCCCGTTTGACCTTCACGTTCGAGCAGGCGACCAGCTCTGGGCTGCTCCTCGACCGATCGGGCAAGGCAGGCGTCACCAGCTGTGACGTAGCCCGACCCCTCGAAGGTCCATTCGGAGGTGGTGACGATCTCCTCGGTCACAGGTTCCTCGGTGACTCTCCCGAGCGACCAGGCCGTCGATACGAGATTCTGCAGGTGCTCGGGCAGACGGGAGTCCCGACAGATGCCCGACGGCAGCCGATGGTCGAGCAAGCCGAACTCGTCGGTGCCCTTGGTCGCGTACTTGGCCAGATAGGCAGCGGCCCGAGCCCGCCCGTCTTCTGCCTCGGCCATGACCACCGTATCGATCTGGGTGCCCCAGACGTGGCGGGCGCCAGTGGTGGTTCCGGGCACCGGAGCACTGACCCTGCGGGCCGCCATCTGCAGGGCCGTGGCCAGGAGGTCCGGATCGATGTCGTCGGGTGCCGCTCTGTGCTCGTCCTCCCGTCGGTCGGCTCGGACCAGGGCGTGGAGGTGGACCGAGCCTCGCTTCTGGAACTCCACGACCTTCACGTAGGACAGGCGGAGCTGTCGGGAGGCCTGTCGAGACGACAACTCCAGAAGTGTCCCAAGGGCCCGGACGGCATAGATAGTGGTCCGACGCCAGAGCTCGGACACCCCGGCGTTGAACAGCACCGCTGCCTCGTAGTCGTAGCAGTCAGGGCAGAGGGCCTGGCCGAGGGCGGGATCGGACTCCGGGTGCCTCTGGCCGCAGATGAGGGGCTGTCCGTGCTCGCACCGAGTGCCGGTCGGATTGCAAGTGCCGTCGGGACGCCGGCGATGGACGGCCCCGAAGCTCGGGGCGGTGAGGGTCAGCAGAACGGCCGGATGGTCCCCGATGGACTCGGGCACGCCCTTGCCGCCTCGGAGGCCGGCTGCCACGAGGGCGAAGGCGTCGCCCCGGTAGAGGGAGGCACAGGGCGGACAGACCGTCTCCCGGCGAGAACCACAGGCCTTCAGCAGCACGCCGTCGGGCAGCCTCCGGGTGTCGAATCGGACCTCCGGCATCCCACCGGGCTCTGCCGTCATGACCCAACCCGACAGGCGGATCGGACGCCGACAGCCCCGGACAGCCCGGACCTGGGTGGTGAAGTCCTCGACCCCTCCGGGGCGCTGAAGCCGGGTGAGGATCCCCTCCACGACTCGGCGGTCAGCGGGTGAGACGACGTCGGCGGGGAGCGGGATGTGACGGGTCGTGGACATACCCCGCACCGTGCCGGAGAGGGTGTGACCTAAGTTGTGACCTTTCTCCCGCCCAGGTCGCTGACCTGGGAGGACTCGGTCGGGGCCGCTCGTTCGCTTCGGATCTGCTCGCATGGCTCGAGGGTGGTCCGAGGTGTGTTGACTTAGGTGTTGAAAAGAGGCACTTCGGATCTGAGCGGGGTCTCGTAGTCGGATCCACGGGCGGTAGCGGGGGTCCACCAGTCTTTGGTTGTTCGAAGACCGAAGATGGAGGACCCCCGTGGAGACTACCCTACGCGGTGCCGTGTGGATGATTGGACTTCCCGACATCACCTTCCTGGGCGTCGAGGATGGACCGGGTGGTGTGGGCAAGATCCACATCGAGACCGTGGCCCGATCGGTGGGCTGCCCGTCGTGCGGCGTGCCTGCCCAGGTGAAGGACCGACCCCGGGTGGAACTCGTCGACCTGCCGCTCCAGGGGCGGCCCGCCCGGCTGGTGTGGCGCAAGCGCCGGTGGATGTGCCCGGAGGAGGACTGTGCCACGGGGAGCTGGACCGAAGAGGACGACCGGATCGCCGGGCCCCGACAGCTCCTGACCTCCCGTTCCGCCCGGTGGGCGACCCACCAGGTCGGCCGACACGCCCGGAGCGTGAACGAGGTGGCAGGTGAGTTCGGATGCGACTGGCACACCGTGAACCGGACGGTCATCGACTATGGCGAAGCCCTGCTCGAGGCCGACCTCGACCGCATCGGCGAGGTCACCGCCCTCGGGCTCGACGAGGTGCTCATGGTGCGGATCGGACCCTTCCACCACCGGCACTTCTCGACCCAGCTTCGACGTCGACACTGCTCGACATCGTCCCTGGTCGCAGCAGTGCCGAGCCCATGGGCTGGCTGGCCGAGCAAGGACGTGCCTTCCGGGACCACATGAGTTCGGCACCCTCGATCTGTCCGGCGCCTACCGACACGTCTTCGAAGTCATGGTGCCGAACGCCACCCTGGTCGCCGATCCCTTCCACCTCTGCAAGCTCGCCAACACCAAGCTCGACGAGTGCCGCCGGCGGGTGCAGAACGAGACGCTCGGCCACCGGGGACGGAAGTCCGATCCGCTCTATCGGTCCCGGCGTCTGCTGACCAAGGCGAAGGAGCGGCTCGACGACACAGGGTCAGAGAAGCTGGCCGGGCTGCTCCGGGCCGGCGATCCGAACGGCGACATCGCCACCTGCTGGGAGGCGAAGGAGGCCGTCCGGAGTCCTACGTGCACGCTGACGCCGAGGTCGCCCTCGAGTGGGTGACCCAGCTCGGGCACGACCTCCAGGACAAGGACTATCCGATCGAGGCCCGGTCCCTCGGACGCACGCTGATCCGCTGGCGGCAACAGATCGCCGCCTGGCATCTCGCCCACGTGACGCAACGGACCGACCGAGGCGGTCAACAACTTGATCAAGCGGGTGAAGCGCGCCGCCTTCGGCTTCACGTCCTTCCGGAACTACCGGATCCGCTCACTTCTCTACGCAGGCAAGCCCAACTGGGACCTGCTCGACACGGTCACACCCCGCTGATTTCCGAGGAGCCAGATTCCTGCTGGGCATCATGACGGGCGCGGCGAGCTCCGTCAATCGAATTTGGGCAATCACTGTTGTCGATGTCACTACTCTCACCCAATTGCGATTGGGAGTGGCATGGGAGATAGATCCCTGATGAACTTCCCGGACATCGAGGGGTCATGGACACGGTTGAGCCCATGCTATTGATCACCTCCGAGGGATCGGCTCGTCCAGATCGGCTGGCAACATTGCTGAACCGCTTGCCAACAGCAGTTGCTGACATTCAGTTGATTTTTTTGGAGCTAGTGGTCCGTCGCTGATATAGGTCCGATAGCTAGGGTGGCACCATGTTGACGGTGACTGCACCCCCGCTGGCCATGACGGACGAGCAACGAGCGACGTTGGAGACGATGGCGCGCTCGACGACGCTCGCCCATCGCAAGGTGGTCCAGGCGAAGGCCCTCCTCCTGGCAAACGACGGCTTGGCCAACAACGAAGTGGCGAGGCGGTGTCATGCGACCAACGACTCGGTGCGGGCATGGCGTCGCCGATTCGAGGCCGAGGGCATCGACGGGGTCGGCCGCATCGCCAAGGGCCGGGGACGACGCTCGTGGCTTTCCGAGGGCACGGTTGCCGCCGTCGTCCACGCCACCCTGCACGAATCGCCGGACGACGGCTCGACCCACTGGACAATAAGATTGATGGCCAAGCGATTCGGGATCGGGAAGGACACCGTCGCCCGGATCTGGAGGGACCACAACCTGAAGCCGTGGAAGTTCGACACGTTCAAGGTCTCGAACGATCCGCACTTCGAGGAGAAGCTCGTCGACGTCGTCGGGCTCTACATGGATCCGCCGGAACGGGCCGTGGTCTTCAGCTTTGACGAAAAGACCCAGGTCCAGGCCCTCGACCGCACGCAGCCGAGCTTGCCGATGAAGAAGGGTCGGGGAACGACCCTCACCCACGACTACAAGCGCCACGGCACGACCGATCTGTTCGCGGCGATGAACGTCACCACCGGCGAGGTCCTCTACGACACGAAGAAGTCCCACAAGGCCACCGACGTCTTGGCCTTCTTCAAGCTGATCGACCTTCACTGCCGAAAGACCTCGAGATCCACGTGGTGCTCGACAACCTCTCTGCACACAAGGCACCGGTGGTCACGACGTGGCTGGACGATCCGAAGAGGGCCCGCTGGCACCTGCACTTCACCCCGACCTCCTCGTCGTGGTGCAACCTCGTCGAGCGCTGGTTCAAAGAACTCACCGAGCGTCGACTCCGACGTGGCGTGTTCACCTCCGTGCCGCAGCTGATCGATGCCATCGAACTCTGGACCGAGCACTGGAACGACGACCCGAAGCCCTTCATCTGGCACAAGCCGGCCGAGGAGATCATCGCCAAGGTCCGTCGGGGACGGGCCGCACTCACCAGAGTCAAATCCGCGACGCACCACTAGTGTGAACAGCACCTCCCGGACGTCGCCGACCATCACCAGATTACGCGAGATCATTGGATTCCTCCCGACAAGGTCGCAATGGCGCGCTCCGGCGTGTTCACGTCGAACATCGCTGACGTGAGCTGGTCGGCCTTCTCGATCTTCCCCACGAGCTGTTCCACACGGGCTTCCGTCGAAACGATCCAGCAGACCAGCGGGAAGACGCCGTGGGTTCACTGTTCGGCACCTGTCCGTAGTAGTCCTCGTAGGCTCGACACTTGGCCAACAGGGTCGGGAGGTGCTCACTTCCCCGGTCCCACTCCACGAACCCGCGGAATTCATAGTCGGGCGTGCCCAGCACGACATAGAGATCCGGGCGAAGCGTGGACCTTCCGTTACTACTGCCCATCTGGCGCCAGCAGCGAGGCTCGCCCTGGAGATCCAGGACCTCGAACTGCCCGGCACGGTCAGCGTTCGACAGGTCCACCACCAACTGCGAAATGGCCAGCGTATGATCTCCGTCATCGGCTAGGAAGTCCGGGCGGGAGATCGTCCGCCGCCTCAAGCGCTACGTCGCCCCGTCAGTCGACCGGATTCGTATTCAATCGCGACATCGCAGCGACAACTGTAGGCCGACTCTTCCATGCGAGGTCGCAAGAACACAGTGCCATTCTCCGGCGAGATATGAAGCCGATCTTACGAGGGTGCTTGAGAATTAAACTAGCACCATACCAGTGCCCCTTTATTCCCTCTACCTCGGACCAGGGAATGCAGATTTCATGAAATTCCCAACTTAAATACAATGCACTGCTTTAGGACAGTGACTCTATTATATGGTCTAAGCATCAGGGGAATTGTGAATGCTCCTGCCACTAGTCCAATCGGAAAAACCCATCGAACGCTGCCCAATACGGCCAATGGTACTGAGAAGGCCGCAAGCGGGAGCGAAATCAATATTGCCATATTCAGGTAAGATCCATACCAGCTTTCTTCGACGTCCGATTGATTATTCACTTCAGTCCGTTAGGGGAACATGATCGCTTCATTGGAAACATATGCGGAAGCACCTCCGACCCCGCATGCTACAACAGCTCCGACTAACGTGCCTCCTCCTGGTTCAATGACACTCCCCACACCTACGCCAGCAGCGCAACCTCCGACCATTACTACGACCTCCGCAGTGCTCTGAGCCACGTGGGCCAATTCGTCCCAGAAACTGGTTTGTCCGGAAATGGTCGCCTCCGGATACGAAGGTAGTGACTGCCAGGGGGCAGATCCGTATTGCTGAGCGCATGTAGAGCGTCCTCCGCTTGCTGCCATGCTGCTAGGTAGTCCGCGCCCGCTTCCCAGGCATTGGCGACTTGCTGGTCATATTGCTGCTGCGCTTGATTGGATGAGCTGCCACCGCCAACGCCAACGCCACCGCCACCGCCACCGCCACCGCCACCGCCAACGCCACCTCCGCCGCCACCGCCACCTCCGCCGCCACCTCCGCCGCCATTGCCGGATCCGTCTAAACTTGAGATAGGGGTGAACCCAAGGCACGAGACTATGCCCGGCCAACGGCCATACGGGCTCTACGCGACGAGGCGTGGTTGACGGCCCCTGATTCGTGCAGTTGATGGAGTGTCCCATTCGACTCCCGAGTGGAGCAACAGTCGGAGGCGGTAGTTCTCGAAGTTCCTGAAGCCGTGGGCGTTGCGGCGGAGCTTCTCGGTGATCAGGTTCATGGCCTCACTGCCCGCGTTGGACGTGCGTGTCTCGAAGAAGGTGAGGATCTCGGGCTCCCAGCGCTTGATCGTGCGGGCGAGCCGGGAGACCTCGGTCACCCGAGCGGACCGCGGCGTGGGCATAGAACCGGTCCAGTCGCCGTCGTGCCGTGGACGGTGACCTCGACGCGTAGAACTCACGGAGGAGCTCCTTGGCGGCGATGGCCGACGCCACCTCGTCGAAGATGTCGCCCACCCGGAGCGCCTCCATGAGTCGGGCGACCTGGTGGTCGGCGAGGCGTTCCCAGCCGCGGGTCATGAGGCGCCGGGCTCCATAGAGGGGATCGTCCCGGCGCCCCCGGTGGCCGGTGGTCTCCCGTTGGACCCGGCGACGGACGTCGTCGATCGCCGCGTTCGCCAGCTTGATGGCGTGGAAGTGGTCGATGGTGACCGTCGCCCGGGGCAACCTCGAGGTGAGGGCATTGTGATAGCCCCGGTGGGGATCGATGGCGACCACCTCGACGTGATCACGCCAGTAGCGGGTGCGCTCATCCAGCCAGGCCGAGACGCTCTTGGCGCTCCGGCCAGGGACGACGTCGAGCAGCCGACCGCGCCGGAGATCGACCAGCTGGGTGGCGAAGACGGTGTGGTGGCGTGGGCCCGCCGCCAGCATCTTGTGTTCGTCGACCCCGAGCGTGCCTACCCGGCTGAGGCGTCGGCGGTCCTCGACCAACGGTCGCCCGTGGTCACGCACCGCCGCCATGGCCGTCGCCCAGCCGATCCCGAAGCGGCGGGACTGTTCGGCGACGGTGTGGCCACTCTCCCCGACCGCCCGGCAGATCTCGGCCCGGGCCCGGCGGGTGAGGGACCCCTCGACCAGCTCGCTTCGCTCAGTGAAGGTCCGGCGCTCGCAATCGGGGTCCACACACCGCCATCGACGCTTGCGCCAGATCAGCCGGACGGGACCGCTCCCGTTGGGCAGGTCCCGCACCTGGACCGTGCTCCGTCCATGGCCGACCGAGCGGACGCCACAGTCCGGGCAGGCCACCCTCCTCGGCGCCGTCTCGACGAGCAACCACCACTCGCCATCGATCTGGTCCATGGCCAGGACCACGAACCCTTCCATCCCCAGCAACGCGGTTGCATCGCCACTACGTTCCACCATGTCCCGTGTCCCTTCGATCCTTGGGCCTTAGCAACCGCAAGAATCGGGGGCCACGGGGCCCTGTTGGTGGATGCCTATGGGCGGGTCACCTGGTGGGCGCGGGGCAGCTGGCGGAGGGTGCCCGTCACGTCGATTCGTCACAGGATTCGTCGCTCCTCATATCTCACACTGCAGGTTCGGGTGCACTGCCCGGCAGGCCGGACGCCGTCGATGGGACATCCCGTGACGATCACGGAATTCACCCGGGCCGCCCGTCGGACGTACTCGAGGGCCAGCGAGCCGGTGACCAGTCACCCTCCGGGTCCGTGGTCTGACCCACCTCGATCAGATGACCGTCGGGATCGCGGATGTAGCAGCGAGTCTCATACCGGTGCTGTTTCGGCGGCGTCAGGAACTGAGCACCCCGGGCGCTCCATTCGGCGTAGACGGCATCGATGTCTTTGACCCGGATGTTGAGGAAGCTACTGACCCGGTCGGGCTCACGTGGCGTCTCCAAGGTGACCGCAGGCTTGTCGTCGGTAGGGCCCCCGCCGGTATTGATGACGATCCAGCTGTTGGACAGTTTGACATTGACCACATCGGTGTCGGTTCCCCGGAAGGCCACCTCGCCCCCCAGCACTTCGGTGTAGAAGCGCCGAGAGCGCTCGACGTCGTCCGAGACGATGAAGTGGGTCAGCAGAATCTCCTCCGCTGGTGGTGATGGGACTTCGGCCATCTGGACACCTCCGCTGGTCGGTTCACATCCCGCTTGCGAGCGAGTCCGCCGCCGACACGTGATCCACACGTGGGTGCCGACGGGTCGGCGCTCGGTGGGAGTGGACGGGGAAGGCCCGGCGCCTGGTCGACGTCCGTTGACCAGGCGCCTCGGGGCCACCTCTCGATTGTGCACCCGGATCGGAGGCCGGGCAAGGTGCCGGAGGCACCCTGGTCGGACCCGTACGTGTCGTGGGATACCCGGGAGGGCGGGGTGGTGGCACATCGCGGGCGGGTCTGTCGACGTCAATGCGGACCGGTCACGGCCAGCATGCCGAGGGCTGCGACCATCGCCGGAGGTACGGCGACCAGCCCGAGGCGACCGGCTCTGGCGATGGAAGGTCGAGCACCCGCCGACCGCGCGGCCCGCAGCCAGAGGAACCAGGCCAGTGAGCCAGTGGCGAACAGGTTCGGCCCGATGTTGAGGCCCACGAGTAGGGCATAGGGCCGAGGAGGTCGGCGAGCGGCCAGGAGCGAGGCGGCGGGGAGGTTGTTCACCACCAGGCTGGCGAGCGCCGCGACGATCGCTGTCCACCACGAGTCGAGATGGGCGAGCAGGTCGGCGGGTCCCGACCATGACCGTCCCACCGTCCCCAAGGTCATGGCGACCCCGAACAGCCCGATGAGCACGGGCAGACCGAGCACCGCCACGACGTCCCTGCGCCGGTCCTTCCTCCCTCGTGCCCGGACGGTGACGGCCACCACACCGACGACCAGAACCGGCAGCGCTGGCGACCGGAGGACGAGAACGAGCCCGGTCACGACGGCCACGGCGACCAGTCCGACGCCCACGATCGGTCGCTCGGTCCCAGCCACGGGGGCAACCGGCGTACGGAGGTCGCGATGGTGGGCGACGCCGACGACCAGGGCCGTGACGACCGCCGCCGCGGCAGCCGCCGGTCCCATGTGCCGCAGGAACTCCCGGCCCGAGAGGTGCAGGCGGCCGAGGACGATCAGGTTGGTGAGGTTGGAGCCGGGAAGCAGCATCGACCCGGCATTGGACAGCAGCAGGCATCCATAGAGCAGGGGAGCTTCGCCTTCACCCCGACTCTGGGCGGTGTAGACGAGGACGGGAGTGAGGAAGGCCACCGACGTGTCGAGGTTCAGGATCGTGGTCACCGTCACGACGAGCAGTGCCGCGCCGCAGTAGAGGACGACCCCGTTCGGCGCCAGGCGGGCGAGGCCGTGGCCGGCCGACGAGAACAGCCTGTCCTCGTCGGCGACGAGGCCGACGAGGAGGAGGCCGGTCACGAGCACGAAGGGAGGCCAGTCCTGCGATGCGGCTTCCCGGGCGTGGGCGGGACTCAGCAGGACAGATAGCACGACACCCAGGCATCCGACCGTGGTCAGGACCCAACCGAGCCGACCCGTGCCGGCAGCTGGTTCGGTGGCGCTCACGATCCTCAAGCATGCCGGAACGGGAGCACCATGGTCCGCTCACGATGACCGGTGCCGATCGGGATATTCTCGGCTCCCGGGATGATCGCCATGGTGCGGGAGGGTGCCAGCGCCGGTCTCGAGGAACCGGCGTCAGTCGGTTGACGGCTCGAACGCCTCGATCTGGCGAATCACGCCGGCAGTGTCGAACCAAGCCTGCTCGTGGCTGATGAGTCCGTCGCTGAGCTGGAACACGTGGAGGATCCGAAACTCCACAGGCGCGCCGCGCCCGTCCACGCCCAGAAAAGGTCCGTCTACGTGGCCGGTGGCGATTGCCTCGTCGACCACGAGCGCGCCGGCGCTGAATCGACGCACCGTTCCGAGATGGAGGTCGGGCACCGCGGCGGCAATTCCCTGGTACATCTCGGCCGCTGCCGGCTTGCCATGCACCGGGCAGTCAGGGTGGCCCACGTCGTCCCAGACGACATCCTCGGTGTAGGTGGCAAGGATGCCCGGGATATCACGGCTGTTCTCCGCGGCGAAGTGGCGGTCGATGATGTCCAAGGTCGCTACCTTCCTGCGGGATCGGGGCCAGGATCTTATGCGCTGTCTGCAGCGCCGTTGTTCTGGACCGCATTCCGCCGACCATCGGCTCATGTGAGCCACTGAACTTCGCCCGACCCCGCCAGACGTCAGCGGAGCGTCCGGCGAGCCGTCACGGCGAGACGACGGTGCCGTACATGTCGTGCAGGGGGTAGCTCAGCAGTTCGAGCCGTTCGCCGTCCGGGCCCGAGAAGTACGCCGAGTCGCCGTTCACCACGTGGACGTCGATGCCGGCGTCACGGACCTTGGCGACCAGCCGGTCGAACTGCGCGGGGGTCACGCTGATGGCGATGTGGTGCAGACCGCCGAGCACTTCGGCGTACCCGTCGAGATCAAGGCCCGGGAAGTCGAAGTAGGCCAGGTAGTTGCCGTTGCCGACATCGAAGAAGAAGTGGGTCGAGCCGCGATAGTCCCGGTTCTCGAACAGCTCGGCCAGGGGGAACTCCAGCAGGTCCTGGTAGAAGGTGATCGTCCGTTCGACGTCACTCGAGACGAGGGCGAAGTGGTGCAGGCCACGGGCCGACGAGGCCGGCCGCTCACCCGGCGGCCGCAGGTAGCGGGCCCGCAGGTCGTCCCACTCGGTGGAGCGGTCGACGGGGCTCCCGTGCTCCGTCACGACCCGATGGCCTTCGGGCGGCCGCCACCCTCGGCGAGGTTGGCGACGGGGTGCGCGTCGAGATCGAACCCGTCCCGCCGGAGGGCGGCCTGGTGCGGGAGCCGGCGGGAAGGGGCCGACTCCACGTCGGGGCCGCCGACGTGGGAGGTGGGCCTGACCGGGGGGAAGGGGGGCAGCTCGTCCATCAGCCCATCATGCGCCTGATCCTGCACCGGGGGAAAGTGTGAACGCGCCGATCACCCGGTCCCGCCAGGCCCGCATCGCGGGCGTGCGGTCCGACCCGGTGCGACCGAGGCGGACCACGACGAGGTCGAGCGCGGGGCATACATCGATGTATTGCCCGTCGTGACCGGCCGCCCAGAAGGTGCCGAGCGGCTCGTCCCGGGTCCACCAGTGGGCGCCGAACAGGTTCCCGTCGTCGGGGTCGACCGACCGGGCCGTGCGCCCGTAGTCGACCCAACCCTCGGGCAGGAGGCGCTGTCCGTCCCAGTGACCGTCGCGCAGGTAGAGCAGCCCGAAGCGGGCGAAGTCGTGGGCGGTGGCGCGCACGTAGGAGCCGGCCACCCAGGTTCCGGCGTCATCGAAGTCCGCCTCGGCCGTGGTCATGCCGAGCGGCTCGAACAGGCGCCGGACCACGTAGTCCCGGTAGGGGGCGCCGGGCCCGAGGACCCGGGCCACGATGCCCGACACCACCATCGACGCCCCCGTCGTATAGGCGAACCGGGCGCCCGGCGGGGCGGCGAGCGGCCGGTCGGCGGCAAAGGCCGCCATGTCCGCCTGTCCCCTTCCGAAGAGCATCTGGAGCACGTCGGAGGTCTCGGGGTCGTCGTAGTCCTCGGCGAAGTCGAGCCCGTCCCGCATCTCGAGGAGGTCGCCCAGTGTGATCGCCCGCCGCGGGTCAGTGGGGGACGACGTCCATTGCGGGACGTCCGCCGGGGCCGCCGGATCGAGCACCCCGTCGGCCACCAGCATGCCGACGACGGCGTGGAGCATGGACTTGGCCACCGACCACGACAGCAGCGGCGTGTCGGGCACGACGGGCCGGCCCGGGCCGTCCAGACGCGGCAGTGCCCCGCCGTAGCGCTCGTGGACGAGGCGGCCGCCGGACACCATGACCACGGCATAGGTGTCGTGGAGCGGCCCGGCGGGGTCGAAGGCCTCGTCCATCAGCCCGTCGAGCACCACGCCGTCCGGCAAATCGGCGGTCGGCCAGTCGGCGGTCGGCCACGGGACCCCGGGCGGCTGGGTCGGGAGTGGCACGAGTGGGCAGGCCGGCACGGGAGCGTCGGACACCGGTCCAGCTTCGCGCGCCAGGACCGGGCCGATGTCTCGTGTGCCCCGTCGGGCTTCGCCATAGGATGCGGACCGATCGCTGTCCGACGAACCGGACAGTAGACAGAGGAGTCACCATGGAGATGGAGTACCGACGCCTGGGCAACACCGGTCTCAAGGTCAGCGTGCTGTCCTTCGGCTCGTGGGTCACCTTCGGACCGCAGCTGGCCGGCAACCTGGCCGAGGACTGCCTGGCCGCCGCCCACGAGGCGGGGGTCAACTTCTTCGACAACGCCGAGGCCTACGCCGGTGGCGAGTCGGAGCAGATCATGGGCGAGGCCATCCGGGCCCTCGGGTGGCCGCGCCACTCGCTACGTCCTCTCCACCAAGCTCTTCTGGGGCCTCTTCCCGGACGTCAACATGCGCAACACGCTCAACCGCAAGTACCTGATGCAGGCCATCGACGCCTCGCTCGAGCGGTTGGGCCTCGAGTTCGTCGACCTCGTCTACTGCCACCGCCCCGATCCGGAGACCCCGGTGGAGGAGACGGTCTGGGCCATGTCGGACATGATCTCGGCCGGCAAGGCCCTCTACTGGGGCACCTCGGAGTGGTCGGCCGAGGCCCTGCGCGAAGCGTGGGACATCGCCGACCGCCACCACCTCCACAAGCCGGTGGTCGAGCAGCCCCAGTACAACCTGCTGTGGCGGGACCGTGTCGAGCAGGAGTACGCGCCCCTCTACGACAGCATCGGTCTCGGACTCACCACGTGGAGCCCGCTCGCCTCGGGGCTCCTGTCCGGCAAGTACCTCGACGGCGTGCCCGAGGGCTCGCGGGCCACCCTGCCCGGCTACGAGTGGCTGCGCAACCTGCTGACCGATCCGGACCGCAACCAGAAGGTGGCCGAGCTCCAGGGCATCGCCGGGGAGCTCGACTGCACCCTGGCCCAGCTGTCCATCGCCTGGTGCGTGAAGAACCCGCACGTCTCGACGGTGATCACGGGGGCCAGCCGGGTCGAGCAGGTCCACGAGAACCTGGCCGCCCTCGAGGTCGTCCCCCGCCTGACCGACGACGTCATGGCCAGGATCGCCGCCATCATCGGCTGATCGACCGGGGACCGGCTCGACCGGTCGAGGGATCAGGCGTCGAGGGAGGGATCGTGCTCCTGAGCGGCCAGCACGGCGGCGTTCCGGTTGACGCGCCGGGCCAGCCACAACGAGAAGAGCGCGGCCGGGATCTCGATGCACACGGCCATGAGCACGGCCTCGAAGGTCGACTGGCGCCTCCCCGCCGTCATCACGTCGAACCAGGCATCGACGACGAGCAGGGTGGCGGTCGCCGTGGCCGGCAACTGCACCCGGGCGTCCATCCGGTAGGCGAAATGGGCGGTCATGACGATGGTCGCCACCAGGAGGATGTCGAAGCCCACCCACGCCGCCCGGTAGTGGGTGTCGAGGTCACGACGGGGTAGGGACACGGCCAGGTAGACGGTCCAGGGGATGAGCACCACCCCGGCGATCGAGTAGAGGACGGCAATCCGCCGGGAGCGGACCCGGATGCCGGCCAGCAGCTCCTCGTAGTGGTGCCGCTGCTCGGCCAGGGCCCGGTCCGAGGCCCGCCGACCGGTCACGCCCTCGTCACCCGCCGCGCCCGTGACCACGGTCTCAGGCCCGGGCCGCCCGGGGCCGGTCCAGCAGCTCGCCGCGCTTGAGGGCGGCCTCTTCCAGCGAGGCCTGGGTGGCGTTGCCGAGCACCGTCGGTATCCGGTGCCAGGACCCGTCGGAGCTCAGCGACCACGACTGCACGTCGTCGGCCAGGTTGAAGGCGAGGATCTCCTCCAGGCGGTCGACGGCGTCGGGGTCGGCTACCGGGATCATGGCCTCGACCCGCCGGTCGAGGTTCCGGCGGCGCAGGTCCGCCGAGCCGATGTAGTACACCGCCGGGCGGCCAGCCCCTCCGCCGAAGCGGAGGATGCGGGAATGTTCGAGGAACCGACCGACGATGGAGCGCACGTGGATCGTCTCGGACAGTCCGGGGACACCCGGCCGCAGGCAGCAGATGCCGCGGATCACCAGCTCGATCGGGACGCCGGCCTTCGAGGCCCGGTACAGCGCGTCGATCACGGCCACGTCGTCGAGCCCGTTGACCTTGATGGCGATGCTCCCAGCGGACCCGGCCGCGGCCTCCGCGTCGATGAGCTCCACCACCCGGTCGCGGATGCCCCCGGGGGAGGTGACCAGCTCCTGGTAGTGCGGGGGCTGGCTGAAGCCGGTGATGTAGTTGAAGAAGCGGGTGACGTCCGCACCCAACTCGGGCCGGGAGGACAGCACGCCGAGGTCCTCGTACATCCGGGCCGTCTTGGGGTTGTAGTTGCCGGTGCCGACATGGCAGTAGAGCCGGACGGCGTCCCCGTCCTGGCGGACGACCAGCGTGGTCTTGGCGTGGGTCTTCAGGCCCATGAGGCCGTAGATCACATGGGCACCCGCCTCCTCGAGTGCGCGGGCCCATCCGATGTTCGCCTCCTCGTCGAACCGGGCGGTCACCTCGACCAGGACGGCCACCTGCTTGCCCCGCTCGGCGGCCCGCACCAGGGCGGCGACGATCGGGCTGTCGCCGGACGTTCGGTACAGGCACTGCTTGATGGCGAGGACGTGGGGGTCCTCCGCCGCCTCGTTCAGCAGCTCCTCGACCGACGCCGAGAAGGAGTCGTAGGGATGGTGGACGAGGACGTCCTGCCGGTCGAGGACGCTGAAGATGGTCGCCCCCTCGTCGCGCTCCACCGACGTGAAGGCGGGCGGCACGAGCGGCGTCCACGGGCGGTCGTGGAGATCGGTCCGGTCGAGGCCGTAGATGGCCCACAGGCAGTCGAGACCGAGGGGGCCGGCGAACCGGTAGACGTCGTCGGGACCGAGCCCGAGCTCCCCGGTGAGCCGCTCGATCGATGTCTCCGAGGTCCGGGAGTCGATCTCGAGGCGGACCACCGGCAGGAACCGGCGGCGGCGCAGCTCTTCCTGGAGGGCGAGGAGCAGGTCGTCGGCGGCGTCGTCGTCGAGGGCGAGGTCGGCATCACGGGTGACCCGGAAGACGCAGGCCTCGCCGACCTCCATCCCCGGGAACAGCTCGTTGAGGAAGGCCACCATGACCTGCTCGAGGGGAATGAACCGCTCACCTCCCGGGAGCGGCAGGAGCCGGTCGACGTTCGGGGGGATCTTGACCCGGGCGAAGCGCGACGTCTCGTCCGTCCGGCTCCGTACCTCGACACCGATGTTGAGGGAGAGGTTGGAGATGTAGGGGAAGGGGTGGCTCGGATCCACGGTCAGCGGGGTCACGACCGGGAGGATGAGGCGGTCGAACACCTCGTGCAGGTAGGTCCGGTCGCGGGCCCCGAGATCGTCCCAGTTGCAGAGCTCGATCCCGGCGGCGGTGAGGGCCGGTGCCAGGGTGTCGAGCAGCAGCGTCTCCTCGCGACGCACCATGCGCTCGAGGGACGCCCGGACGTCGGCCAGGAGCCTCTCGGGAGTGGCCCCGTTGAGGGCCCGGCTCGTGATGCCGGCCACCACCTGGCGCCGCAGGCCGGCCACCTGGACCTGGAAGAACTCGTCGATCCGCTCGGAGAAGAGGATGAGGAACTTGACCCGCTCCAGCAGGGGCAGGTCGCCCTCGGCCACCAGGTCGAGCAGGCGGTCGTTGAAGTCGAGGTCGGAGAGCTGACGGGCGAAGTAGCGGGCTCCCTGCCGATCCTCCGTGCCGGTCGCCTGTCCAGGTACGGGATCGTTACTCACACCCCAACGTTAGCAAGGCACTCCGGTGGCCCTGCCGGAGACCGAGGCGCCCGACGGGCTCGTCGGGGCACCTGTCGCGATGGGTCAGAATGGGGTGCCGCCTCACCGACGAAAGGGCTGGGACGATGGACACGGATCGCACGATCGACGTCATGGTGGAGATCCCCCGGGGGAGCCGCAACAAGTACGAGTACGACCACGAGAACCACGTCTTCCGCCTGGACCGGCGGCTCTTCTCGGCCACCTTCTACCCGGCCGACTACGGATTCGTGCCCGACACCCTGGCCGAGGACGGTGACCCGCTCGACGCTCTGGTCCTGCTCGACGAGCCGACCTTCCCCGGGTGCATGGTCGAGAGCCGGCCGGTCGGGGTGTTCTGGATGACCGACGAGAAGGGCCCCGACGCCAAGATCATCTGCGTGGCCTGCGGAGACCCGATGTGGGAGACCATCCACACCCTCGAGCAGCTCCCTCCCCACCTCACCTTCGAGATCGCCCACTTCTTCGAGGTCTACAAGGACCTCGAACCCCACAAGCGCACCGAGGTGCGGGGCTTCGACGGGGTCGAGGCGGCGTGGGAGGAGATCGCCCGATCCTACGAACGGGCGGGCACCGAGGTCTGAGCTGTCCTCAGGCGGCGGCCGACGGGGCCGCGTCCTCCACGTCGAACGCCTCGAGGATCGCCGACGCGGCACGCTGGATCCTCGCCCCCGACGACTTGACCCGGGCCACGGCCTCGGGGCCGCCTCCCGCCCAACAGGCGACGTAGCCGAAGCTGTAGTCGGAGGTGTCGAACCCGAGGGTGCGGCACACCACGAACGCCGCCGACTCGGCCTCGAGCTCGGCCAGCACCCGGTCGTCGGTGCCCTCGTGGAGCAGGGCGTGTGCGAGCTCGTGGGCGAGCGTCTTGACCTGCTGGGCGGGCTCGTTCCTGCCCTCGACGCGGATCCGGCGGCGGGCGAAGGCACAGTCGCCGTTGGTCGAGCCGGGCAGCTCGGTCGTCTCCACGGTGTACCCCAGGCGCCCGGCCCGGGCGACGAGGAGCCCGAAGCACGAGCGGGGGTCGTCGCCCCGGAGGTTGCGGCAGACCTCCGGCAGCGGTTCGCCGTCGGTCTGGGCGACGTCGAACACCGGCACGGGACGGAAGCCCACGATGGGCCGGCGCTCCTCGCCGTCGTCGGACCGGGCCCGTCGGCCGGTCATGGGGGCCAGGATCCAGAGGGCCCGCTCCCCCTTGCGCACGGCGCGGCCGAGCTTCTTCCAGGCGGTGAATCCGGCCACCCGCGTCGCTCCCGGGTCCTGGCTGGAGATCAGGAGGGCGTTGGAGAAGCTGTAGCGATGGAAGCGTCCCTGGACCTCGAGGTGGGCCCGCCACGCGTCCGAGGTGGTGAGGGACTCGATGCCCTGGGTCAGGATGTCGAGCAGGTGGTCATGGTCGATACGGGCCACTGGGGGCTCCTGGCGTTCCGGGGACGACCGGTCGACGGGCGCCCCGTGGGTGGGGGGCTCCGGTCGGGAGCGAGTGGCCGGCGGTGTGCCCGGTCCGGACCGGGCGGTGACCGCCGGTGACCGGAACCATACGGAGGGCGTGTGACGCTCACACTGGTCAGGTCCTCGAGCAGGGCCTGGCCTGACCCGAATGGTGTGACTGGCCCCGTCCCTTCCCGCTGATCTGTCGACCTGGTTCCTGCTCCTGGACGCGTCGGACGATCACCCGTCGGGCCGGGGGCGAGGAGCGGACTGGTACGGTTGACTGGTCCGGCGGTCACCGCAGGTTGTCACCCCGGGGGCGTAACTCAGTTGGCTAGAGTGCGACCTTTGCAAGGTCGAAGTCGTGGGTTCGAGTCCCATCGCCTCCACCCGCGCCAGAGTTACAGCTCTTGGTTCACCCGGAAGTCTGGTCGGACCAGGTCGACCCGCGCTCGGTCGTCTCCCAGGGTCCGGGAGCTCCGTGATTGTCGAAGGTGGCCGCGAACCAGCGGGAAACGTCAGTTCGGGCCGTGACTGCCCGCCCGAACCACGTAGAGGCCGTGGCCATGGTCCGTGCACCTCCTGGCGCCGCCCCGTCGAGTAGTTCGTTCCAGAAGATCCCCCAGCCGCCTGCGAGCGCTCTCCCGAGTACCGGGGCCGTGAGCAGGCGTCCCACTGCGGCGATGGCGCGGGGGCGGCCGACCAGTGCGGCGTGGCCGGCCGCGGTGATCCGCTGGTACGGCAGATGGGCTCGGGCCAAATTCTCGCAGAAACTGGTTGCTGCATGGCCCGGCGAGCCGAGGACCGCGTCGGCGGCCAATCGTCCGCTGGTCATGGCCTGGGCGATGCCCTCGCCCTGCAGCGGGTTGACGAGACCGGCAGCGTCGCCGGCTAACAGCACACGTCCGGCTGCGGGCGTGGTCCCCACCATCCCCATCTTGAGCCATCCCCCCAATCGCCGCGGCAGCGGCGAAACGGCCGCCCGGTCGAGGAGTCCGAGTTCGACCAGGTGGTCGAGATAGGCGGGAAGCAGGCGCACCGCCCCGGCGCCGGCCTGGCGATCCGCCAGTGTCCCGATGCCGACGCCGATATTGGCGACTCCCCCTGGGCCCGGAAAAATCCAACCGTAACCGGGGAAGGCGTGCCAACGTGTCCGTTCCCACAGGGTGATCGCCGGGAGGTCGACGTGCTGGTCCACGTAGCAGCGCACCGCGAACCCCCAGAGCACCCGCGACTCCTCGACGAGGCCCGCACTCTGTGCCACGTGGCTGGTGGCGCCGTCGGCGCCGATGACAGAGTCGGCCCGCAGCTCTTCACCGTCGCTCACGGTGAAGCCGTCAATGGCACCCCCCGACCCGAGGGGGCGGTCGGCACGCCCGACGAACGCGATGGCGCCTTCTTCGAGGGCGGCGGTGCGCAGGGCGTCGTCGAACACGGAGCGGGTGACGGCCCGGGCACGACCCGGGTACGTCACGCCATCGAAGCAAGGGAGGACGACCCGTCGACCCGTCGGACCTACAACGGCCATGTCGCCGACGTCGGCTCCAGGCGGTTCCGGTATCCCGAGATCAGTGAGCACCTGGAGGCCCCGTGGCCCGATGAAGTCGCCGCAGGCTTTGTCCCTGGGGAACTGTGCCTTGTCGAGCAGCGCCACGCTGGCCCCGGCGCGTGCCAGCACCAGGGCGGCGATGCTTCCCGCCGGACCGGCTCCCACGACGAGCACGTCAAAGCGCCTGCGGCTCACACGACTCCTTCCGGCCTCCAACCGCTTACAGTGATCTTCACACCCAAGGAGTCGCCGTGGGCAATCCGGTGGAAGAGGACGCCAACCAATTCGCCCAAAAGCTCTTCACGCCGCTTCCCGGGCGGTACGACCGCCTGGCCGAGCTCTTGTCGATGGGACAGAACGGACGCTGGCGCCGGGCCATGGTCGACCACATCGTCCCCGACCACCCCGAGCTGATTCTCGACGTCGCCACCGGGCCGGCCGGCGTGGCGCTCCAGCTCGCCGATCGCACGGGTGCCCGGGTGGTTGGGATCGATCTGACGCTCGACATGCTGCGCCAAGGCCAGCGCAGTGTCGCCGAACGGGGGATGACCGACCAGGTCCAGCTGGTGGCCGGGCGGGCTGAGCAGACACCCTTCGCCGACGCCACCTTTGATGCGCTGACCTTCACGTACCTCCTCCGATACGTGGACGACCCCCAGGCCACCCTGATGGAGCTGGCTCGGCTGGTGAGGCCCGGCGGGTCCGTCGCCAGCCTCGAGTTCCTCCTGCCGCAGAGCCGGTTCTGGAGGTTCTGGTGGTGGGGCTACACCAGGCTCCTGCTGCCCGCCGGTGGCTGGCTCACCGGCGGCAGGGCGTGGTTCGAGGTGGGCCGGTTCCTCGGTCCCAACATCTCGGCGCACTACCGGCGCTGTTCGGTGGATTGGACGATCGAAGCTTGGAAGAAGGCGGGCTTCGTCGACGTCGGTGTGCGGCGCATGAGCCTCGGTGGCGGATTGATCATGTGGGGTCGGCGCTCCAATGGGTGAGACGCCACTGGATCCACCGCCCGACCAACGAGCCGCCTTCTACGCGGCTCGCCCGGGCGGCTGGCGCGATTGGTGGACACTGCTCCACCCGCCCTACACCGTGTGGCACCTCGCCTATGTCGTCATTGGTGCCTGCCTGGCACCGGTGGTCAATGCCACGCGCCTGATCGGCACCCTGATGGCGTTCTTCTTCGCGGTCGGCCTCGCGGCCCACGCGCTCGATGAGTTGCACGGGCGACCGTTACGCACCCGGATCCCGTCGGGCGCACTCGTCGTCGTCGCTGGTGTCGGACTTGCCGGCTCGATCGCCCTCGGAGTCATCGGGATCGCGAAGATCGGCTGGGCCGTGGTCCCCTTCCTCGTCATCGGGCCGGTACTCGTCGTCGCCTACAACTTCGAGATGTTTGGCGGAGTCATCCACAACGATGTCGGGTTCGCCGCGAGTTGGGGCGCCTTTCCAGTACTTACCGCCTACGTCGCCCAGACCGGAACATTGGCCGTCGCGCCGCTCATTGCCGCCGTCGGTGCAGCTGCGCTGTCCGCCGCCCAACGGGCGTTGAGCAGACCGGCTCGGCTGCTGCGCCGGAAGTCCGCTGATGTCACAGGAACCATCGCGCTGGCTGACGGTGGAACGATTCCCGTCGATCGATCGGTGCTGCTGGCTCCGTTGGAACAGGCGCTGCGGGCAATGTCATGGGCGCTCGTGATGCTCGCAACCGCCCTGGCTGTCGACCGGCTGCGCTAGGGGCTCTTTGTGCGCAGATGGAGCCCGGCGACCGCTAGACCGTCCACTCGGTCATGCCTCCGACGGCGCGGCGGGCCCACTCGGGAATCGTCGGAGTACGGTCGGCTCGTGTCGAACGATGCTTCGCCACGACGGCGTACGGGGTCATGACCGGGCTGCCTCCCCGGACAGCTGCCGAGCTCTCGAGCGCTCTGCACCGTGCGCAGGGGACGGTCACCGGGTTCCTGGAAGACCTTGCCGGGGAGCCCATCGACGCAGACATCCTCTCCCAGAAGACCGGGTCTGCCGGCCACGACAACTCGCTCGGACTCGGATCCGATGCCGTGCTGATTCGGCGGAACGTGCTGCTCACCGGGCGCGTCTCAGGCCGGAGGTTCGTCTACGCCGAGTCCGCGATCGCAGCGGAGCGACTTCCCGCCCCCGCTCGACGGCGTCTCGAATCAAGTCGGGACCCCATCGGTCGCGTGCTCACCGAATTCCGTCTCGAGGTCCGCCGGGATCCACTCGCCGGTCCGGTGGTTGCGGTGGGCACCTCCGCGAGGATCGTCAGCCTCCTCGACAGGGCTGCACTTTCTCGGCGGTACACCATCACAGTGGGAAGCGACCCCGCGATCGTCGTGAACGAGTGGTTTCTCCAGGCGGTTCTCCAGCCGCCGACCTCTCACGCAGATCGCTAGGCACTCCCTGCTGCGCAACCGGCAACTGAGTCTGCGGGGACGCCAGGCTGCTCCCGGGAGGCGACTGCGGAGCTGTGCTCGTCGACCCGCGTGCGCGGGCAGGGCAGACCGGCTACGGCTCGTCGCCCGCTCGTGTCCCCACCATCCCGGAAGAGCCGGTCATCCCTCGAGGTAGCGCAGTACGGCCAGGACCCGCCGGTGGTCGGTGGACGATGCGGGCAGGTCCAGCTTGGAGAAGATGTTGGCGATGTGCTTCTCCACGGCCCCTTCCGAGACGACGAGACCGGATGCGATGGCGGAGTTCGTGCGGCCCTCGGCCATCAGTGCCAGGACCTGGCGCTCGCGGACGCTGAGCCCGGACAGAGCGTCCCTGCGCCGCGAGGCTCCCATCAGCTGGGTGACCACTTCCGGGTCGAGGGCGGTCCCCCCTGACGCCACCCGGACCAGTGCCTCGACGAAATCGGTGACATCGGCCACCCGGTCCTTCAGCAGGTAGCCGATGCCGGCGGCGCCACCGGCCAGCAGTTCGGCGGCGAACCTCGTCTCCACGTACTGCGAGAACACCAGGATCCCCACGTCGGGACGGTCCGAGCGCAGCCGGATGGCGGATCGCAGGCCTTCGTCGGTGAAGGTCGGAGGCATCCGGATGTCGACCACGGCCACATCGGTCGGGTCGTCGGCGACCGCCTGCTCGAGTCCCACGGCATCGCCCACCGCCCGGACCACGGTGAACCCGCGGTCCGACAGCAGCTGGTGCAGCCCGTCCCGCAGGATGGCGGAGTCCTCGGCGATCACCACCCGGATGGTGTCGGCGTCGGGCACGGTCATGCGAGCGTGGGCAGGTCCACGGTGACGACGGTCGGACCCCCGGGAGGACTGGCGATGCTCAGGTGCCCGTCGACCGCTCCGACCCGGTCGGCCAGGCCGGCCAGGCCGCTCGACGACGAACCGACCCGGTTGACGGTGGCCCCGCCGTGTCCGTCGTCGCGCACGACGATTCGCAGCCACGGACCGTGTTGGGCACAGCTCAACGATGCCCGGGACGCCTCGGCGTGCTGGGCCACGTTGGCCAGCAGCTCAGCCGCACAGAAGTAGCAGATCGCCTCGATGGCCGGGCTCGGCCGGGAGTGGACGGAGACGTGCACGTCGGTCGGGATCGTCGACCTGGCGGCCAGCGTGGCCAACGCGTTCTCCAATCCGGTGTCGAGGGCCGGCGGGTGGATGCCGCGGGCCAGGTCCCGCAGGTCCGTGATGGCCTCCTTCGCCCCGCAATGGGCCTCGTCCACCAGGCGTCGGACGACCTGCAGATCAGCGGCGCCACCGGCGTCGACGTCGATACCCTCCAGCCGCTCCTTCGCCTGCCCGAGGCGCATGGCCAGGGCCACCAGTTGGGCCTGGGTGCCGTCATGCAGATTTCGCTCGATGCGCTGGAGCGTCTCCGTGGCGGCGTCGAGCGTTCTCGTCCTCGACACCTCGAGGCTCCGGACCCGGGACGTGGTGGCGTTCGGACCCAGTAGGAGGTGCATGATGCGCCGGTCGACGTAGACGACGAACCGCATCGCCCACGGGGCGATGAAGAGGAGGAGGACGCCGATCGCGAATTCGGTGACATGGGTATCCAGGTTTGGTGGGCCCGGCGAGGCCCCGTCCGTACCGGTGGCATGGCCGAGGAGGCCGAACCGGGTCGTGGGTCCACCTCCGAGGAGGGGCGACGCTATGCCGAGTACCGCCTCGACCCATAGGCTGAGGGCGAACCACGCCCCGAAGAGCGTCAGCGGGACCTTGGCGGCGAAGTAGAGCACCGACCGCCACGCCGCACCGTCGCCCAGTGCCGCCCGCAGCCACCGGAAGATGCCGGGGGCGGGGCTGAACGGCTCGGGCTCGGCGATCTCCTCGCCCAACGTCGCCCAGGCCAGGGAGCGCTGCCAGCGACCGAGGCCCCGGGCGAGCCGCAGTCCACCGCCCAGGATGAAGATCCCCACCAGCGCGACGGTGAGGACCAGGCCCACGAAGCCGATGGCACCGAGGACCACGACCGCCCCCACGGCAAGCGTCGACGCCGCCAGGAAGTACCCCAGCTCCGCCCGGCTGCGCTTCAGGAAGGGCTCGCGCAGGAGGACCTGCACCAGTCGCCTGGCCTGCTGGGCCCGCTCCTCGGGGATCCGGATCTGCACCCAGCCGACTTCGGCGCCCGGGCCGCTCAAGCGTCGCGCCTCGAGAAGAGCACGGCTCCCACGGCGAGGGCGACAGCGGCGTAGAGGACCATCAGCAGCAAGCCTACGACCGGAGTGAGCGGAGGGAAGGGCTCGCCCGGCGTCTGGCTCGCGGTCGACATGATCGAGTTGGTGAGGATGTTGGTCGGCAGGAAGCGGACACCGCTCTCCGAGATTCCGTGCATCACCAGGGGGAGGACGAAGATCACCCCGACGAATGCGGCGATCGCCGCCGCGGTGCTGCGGAAGATGAGCCCGAAACCGAACGACAGGAGGGCGAGGAGCCCGATGAAGAGCCCGGTCAGGACGACGGCCCGGGCCGCGCCCGGCGATGCCAGCGTGGCGGTGGGCGCCCCTCCGCTGGAGAGGATGCCCTGTCCCAGGAAGAAGGAGGCGAAGCTCAGGACCAGGCAGAAGATCATGGCGAGCGACGTGGTGACGCCGAGCTTGGTGGCGAGCAGCAGCGGTCGCTTCGGTGCGGCGGCCAACGTGGTGCGGATGGTCCCGCTCGAGTACTCGCCCGTGATGAGCAGGGCCCCGAAGACACCGCCGGCCAAGGCGACCGTGATCATGCCGGTCAGGGACTCCTGGGTGGGATCGAAGCCCTGGTAGAAGAGGGGGTTGTGATGCAGCGCCGCATGGGTGACGAGGCCCGTCACGAGGAGGCAGGCGACGACGGTCAGGCCGACCGTGATCGCCGTCGACCGCAGGGTCACGATCTTGGCCAGCTCGGACCGGGCGATGTGCTTCGATCGGTAGTGGCCCTTCGGGGTGTCCAGAAGGATCTCGGTGGTCATGGTCACGCTCCTCGTTCGGCGGCGAACTCGCCGGGCATCGTGGACGGGCGGTACTCCACCTCGTCCTGGGTCAGTTCCATGAACGCGTCCTCCAGGGACGCCGTCACTGGCGTCAGCTCGTAGATCCGGAGTCCGTGCTGGTCCGCCAGGTCGCCGATCTGAGGGGAAAGGAGACCTCCGACGGTGAGCGCCCCGTCCTCGGACACGATGGTGGCCCCGGCCTCCGCCAGGCTGGCGGTGAACGCGTCCACGTCCGGGGTGACGAGCCGGACCGCCCCGCCCCCGCTGCGGGCGACGAAGTCGGCCACGCTCGTCTCCGCGATCAGGCGGCCCCGGCCGATCACCACCAGCCGGTCGGCGGTCAGGGCCATCTCGCTGATCAGATGGCTCGACACCAGCACCGTCCGCCCCTGTCGGGCCAGGTCGCGGAGGAAGTGGCGGACCCAGCGGATGCCCTCGGGATCGAGCCCGTTGACGGGCTCGTCGAAGAGCAGGACGCCGGGATCGCCCAACAGTGCCGCGGCGATGCCCAGGCGCTGATTCATGCCGAGGGAGAACTTGCCGACGCGCCGACCGGCCACCGACGTGAGGCCCACCTGGTCGAGGACCTCGTCGACCCGGCCGGTCGGGATGTCGTTGGCCAGGGCCAGCCAGCGGAGGTGGTTACGGGCGGTGCGGGCCGGGTGGAACGCCTTGGCGTCGAGCAGGGCGCCGACCTCACGAAGGGGCCAGTCCAGCTCGCAATAGCGCTTGCCGTTGATCAGGGCCGATCCCGAGTCCGGGAGGTCGAGTCCCATGATCATCCGCATCGTCGTCGATTTGCCCGATCCGTTGGGCCCGAGGAATCCGGTGACCTCACCGGAAGGAACCTCGAAGGTCAGGTCGTCCACGGCGGTTGCGTCGCCGTACCGCTTGGTGAGTGCGTGTGCAGTGATCATCACCGGTCACGGTATTGCAGCAACCCGCCGATCGGAATACGGCTAGTCGGCGTCTTCCAATGGGGCTAACCCCCCGTGTGGGACGCATGCGACGCGGCAGCGAGCGCTGCGTCCCACATCGTGTGCAGGTGACCGATCAGCGGCTCTCCCGCTCCACCGATGAGGAAGGGTGAGCCGGCGTCGTAGCCGCGCTGGCACGCCTCGGTGGCCGGGTAGTCCTCACCCCCGAGGATCGTGACATTGGCCTCCATCACGGATGCACACAGGTCCCGACCGGCCTCGTCCATGACCCCCGGACAGCCCTCGATGAGGTGGATGGTCGACTGCCCCGGCACGCGACCCGGCGAGATCCGGTGCAGGGACCCGCCACCGCCCGGATGGTCGACCATCACCGTCGCCGGGAAGATGCACGTGACCATGATCGTGTCCAGGCGGTCAGGCCACAGGTCTTCGGGGACGTCGGCCATGGCCTCGATGCCCTTGAAGGGCACAGCCATGCGGCAGTGCGGGCCGAAGGTGTCGACGGCGCAGTGGTCGGCGAGGAAGGGCAACAGGCTCTCCCTGTGCAGCGAAGGCACGTGATACGCCTCCACGTTGAGGTCGATGGAGAGTTTCCAGTTCGCGGCGTTGGCGAAGGTGCGCTCACTACCGCTGCGATAGCGGTCGTAGCCCAACCACGAGTACTCGTCACCCAGAGGATCGAGGAAGCCGTCCACCTCGACGTCGGACCGCAGCCCGACCAGGACCAGCCCGCACTGTTCAGCGACCGGCAGCGGCCGCAGTCCTGCGCCTTCCGGGTCGAATCCGGGGAATCGGTCGCGCTGGGGAATGCCGCGGAGCGCGCCGTCGAGTCCGTAGCTCCACCCGTGATAGGGGCAGGTGAGGCGCCGCCTGTTGTCGACTCCGTCGCACAACGCCATGCCGCGATGGGAACAGGCGTTGAGGAAGGCCCGGAGACGGCCGTCCTCACCTCGGGTCACCACGACCGGGACGCCGGCGACGTCGCGCGCCACGACGTCCCCCGGTTCGGCCACGTCCCCTGCCCAGGCGATGACCTGGGGCGTCCGCCGGAAGAGGATCTCGCGTTCACGCTCGAAGCGAGCCGGATCGGTGAAGACCGATCCGTCGCCGACATAGGTGCCCTCACCCAGGTCCGTCGTCCCGGCGATCGTGTTGGCGATCATCCGCCGGCCCAGCGCGGTCATCTGTGGAGAAGCCATGCTCAGGTCCCCACCGATGCGGCCACACCGCCACGGACGAGCCGACCCGGGCGGCGACCGGTCTCGATCCCGTGCTCGAATGTCGTCACACCCGACTTGATGGTCGCCACATACCCCCGCGCCTGCTGGACGAGGCGTGACCCACCGGCCGGCAGGTCGTACGTGACCCGCGGCGGCTCCAGCTGGAGCATGTCGTAGTCGATGAGGTTGAGGTCGGCCAGCATCCCCACCTCGATCGTGCCACGGTCCTCGAGCCCGTAGAGGCGGGCGGTGTCATGGCTCTGCTTCTTGACGACGAGTTCGAGCGGCATCGTGTCGCCGCGACGTCGGTCCCGGGTCCAGTGGGTGAGCATGAACGTGGGAATCGAGGCGTCGCAGATCACACCGCAGTGGGCGCCACCGTCGCCGAGCCCGCAGACCGAACGGGGGTGCAGCAGCATCTCACGAGCCGGTTCGAGGTCGCCGTCGGAGTAGTTGAGGATCGGGACGTAGAACAGGCCCTTGCCGTCCCCGGCGACCAGGGCGTCGTACGCCATCTCCAGCGGGTGGCGGTGGGCTGCCTCCGCCCGTGCGGCCAGGGAGCAATCGGGGGCCGGCTCGTAGTCGGGCGGGTCGCCGAGCAGGTACGTGGAGGCATACGCCTGGTCCAGTCGGTCGGCCGTCTCCGCGTCGGGCACCCATTCGAGAATCGCCCGGCGGACCGAATCGGTGCGCAGCGCGGCGAGCAGCTCGCCGTGGGCGAGACCCTTGGCCTTGAGCTCCTGGAAGGCCGGCACCACGTCGAGCAGGCAGTAGGTCGTCTCCAAGCCCGAGAGCAGACCGGTCGCCCGGCCGGCCACCTGCGGCCACAGGTCCGCCCCGTCGTCCACGGCATCGAGCGACGCGGCCATGAGGCCACGCCACAGATCCGGGTCGGCGTCCACCTGGATCAGTGCGAACGACACCGGCCGACCGATCTTGGCCGACAGTCGCCGCATCCAGTCGACCTCCCTCGCCGGCTCGTCGATGTCTTCTCCGGCGGCCCCCGTCGGGGCCAGTTCGAACACGCCGGCACGGACGTCACCGAGCGCCGAGCCGATGCCGAACAGTTCGTCCTCGGCTGCGAAGGTGCCGGGCACCGGCTCGCCGTCGATGGCCCGGTGCGCGATGGTGCGCGACGTCGAGAACCCGAGCGCCCCCGCGGCCATGGCGTCACGGACGATGACCCGCATGGAGTCGATGTCGTCGGGGGTTGCCGGTTCGTTGCGTGCGCCGCGATCACCCATCACATAGGCCCGGACCGCCCCATGGGCGATCTGGGTCCCGACGTCGACCGTCCACTGCTTCTGCTCGAGGGCGTCCAGGTACTCGGGGAAGGATTCCCACTGCCAATCGATGCCTTCGGAGAGGGCGGTGCCGGGGATGTCCTCGACGCCCTCCATGAGGCCCACCAGCCACTCGCGCCGGTCCTCGCGCACCGGTGCGAAGCCGACGCCGCAGTTCCCGGTGACGACGGTGGTGACCCCGTGCCACGACGACGGAGCCAGCACCTCGTCCCAGGTGACCTGGCCGTCGTAGTGGGTGTGGATGTCCACCCATCCGGGGGTCACCAACAGTCCGGTGGCATCGATCTCCTCGTCACCAGGCGGAAGGTCGGAGCCGACAGCGACGAGGCGTTCACCCTGCACGGCGATGTCGCCCACGAACCGTGGCGTGCCCGTGCCGTCAACGATGGTGCCGCCGCGAATCACGAGATCGGCCATGTCGAATCCCCCTGGTCAGTGATGTCGGCGCCATTCGCCGTGCCCCGGCCCCGATCGTGCCGAGGATCGCTCACGAATGCAATCCTTTGCACAGTGCAAACTCATGGACGCCGCGTCGGCCGAATCGCCGGCCCGTGGCCGCCCAGCTCTTCGGTCACGGCGTCGGCAGCAGCTCTGACCTGGCTGCCTATGGCCGTGACCTCCCGACCCGACAGTGACCGGCCCACCGGACTCAGGGTGATCGACAGCTCGACCACACCGGACACGCCGAACACGGGTGCCCCGATCCCGGTCACCCAGTAGGTCGCCTGCGGGTCGATCCTGGCCACCAGAGGCTCCTGGTCGGACAACATCCTGCGCAGTTCCAGGTCACGGACCGGCGAGGGCGGCTCCTGCAGGCGGTCGAGCACCCGGTCGCCGATGTCTTCGTCACTGCGGACCTCCAGGGAGAAGCCCAGTCGGCGCATGCCCACGAGTGCCGCCCGAATCCACGTCGACCGTTCGACGGACAGGGATGGGTCGGTGGCGAGCCAGTCGTCGACGAGTTCGGTCGGTGCCCATGCCACGAACACCGCTCCCAACGGAGGCACCATCGGGATCAACTCGCCGATCCTCATGGGTGGCACCGGATGGTGCGGATCCCACGTGTAGTGGACCAGGCGGGCCCACCGGCGATCGCGGACGAAGGCGTAGCAGGGCGATCCGAACGTCCGCGACAGCCGGTCCATATGGCGGCGAGCGATGGACAGACCTGGGTAGCGGTCGGCCGCCACGCGACCCGGTTCCACCAGTGCGGGACCCAGGTGGTAGCGGCGGTCGGGCAGCTCCCGCACCAGGTAACCAGCCGTGGTCAGTGCGGCCAGGACGTGGACCATGGTCGATGACGACTGGCCGAGCTCGTCGGCCAGCTCGGTGAGCGTCGCTCCCTCCACCCTGCCGGACAAGAGGTTGAGGACAGCCACCACCCGATCGATCTGAGGCGCAGGCCGGGGCACGGACAGATCAGTGTAGGGGACGAGGTCCGGCATTCCGGGCGTTGCGCCGGCCGTTCGCCCGGGTGGCAGCGTGCGAGATCGCCCGCGTCGCCCCGAGGGGGATGACGAACCCCGGAATAGGTCCGACCGCTCCCACAGGGGGCGTTCGGACAGGGTCCCATGGCCTCCGACCATGCGAAGTCTCAGGACGTCGCGGACTAGCATCAGGACCACGGTCGTGTGGGTCCTGTCGTGACGGACCCTGGTGTAGTCGCCCGGACTACCCGGGCAGCATGCGGGCCTTCTTGCGCCCGTCAGCCCGTCTCCCGGTGGTGTGCCTATGAAACGTTCCGTCAGTCGGCGTCGGCCCGGCCGGTGCACGTTCGCGGTGCTGGCGGTCACCGCGCTGATGCTGTGCAGTTGCTCGACCCGGTCGGCCTCCGGCCCCACGACGACGACCTCGACCGTCGCCCCGACGACCACGACCACGCTCACGCCGGAGCAGCCCGGATGGACCACGCTCAGCATCGGACCCCACGGCGTGGCGATCGACGAACGGATCTTCACCCAGTCGGACGGCATCCCGGTCACCGTGGCCCGATTCCTTCGTGGCAACGTCAGCTACGAGCTCCACATCGGTAGCCAGGAGCCGCCCACCAACGGGGCGACCTTGGGACCGGAGTCGGGTCCGGCGGTCAGTGCAACCGAGCAACCCCACCTTCTGGCCTGCTTCAACGGGGGGTTCAAGGCGAATGCCGGTGCGGGCGGCGTCGAGACCAACGGAACGGTCCTGCTCCCACTGCAGGCCGGTGAGGCCAGCCTCGTCATCAACTCGGACGGCAGTGCCCAGATCGGCGTGTGGGGTTCGACCGTCCCCACACCGGGCGAGTCGGTGGCGAGTGTCCGCCAGAACCTGCCTCCGCTCATCCTGGACGGCCAGCCCGCTGCCGACGTGGGCACGTGGCAGGACTGGGGCTACACCCTCGGCGACGTCCCCCGGGTGCCGCGCAGCGCCCTCGGCGAGGACGCGCAGGGCGACCTGTTGTATGCCGCTGCCGGCTACTCCCTCCCGGTGGACCTCTCCGGCGCCCTCGTGAGTGCCGGCGCGGTCACGGCCATGCAGCTCGACATCAATCCCAGCACCCTGCAGTTGGACACCGCGGCGACACCGGGCAGCCCCCTGGTGGCCAGGGTCCCCGGCCAGGCCCGACCAGCCGACCAGTGCCAGGTCGGCTGGATCCGGGACTTCATCACCGTGCTGTCCACTGACTGACGAGGCGTCTCGACCGTTCCCGCTCTGGAAGGTTCCGATCGCCGCACCGTGCCATGTCGCGCGAATTGCTGTCGCTGTCTGATCCGAATCTCGGATCGGGACGTCGCCATTGGTAGTAGGAGTGGGAGGCGGTCCGCGGGGCAGCCACACGACGACAGGAGGTGATTCCGATGGCGCAGTATCTGATTTCCGTGCTCGACGAAACAGCGGGCGCGGCGACCGCGGAGGAGATGGCCGCGATCGATGTCTTCAACGAGCAGCTCCTGGCCGATGGCAACTGGGTCTTCGCCGGTGGCCTGGCGGCGCCCGCCGCCGCCACCGTCATCGACGGGCGCGGCGGAGAAGTGGTGGTCGCCGACGGTCCCTACGTCGAGACGCAGGAGTACGTCGCGGGATTCTGGATCATCCGGGCCCCCGACCTCGACGTCGCGCTCCGGCTCGCCACCCAGGGGTCGAAGCACTGCAACCGGAGGGTCGAACTCCGGCCGCTCCTCGAAGAGTGACCGGCCGGGTCAGTCCGTCGCCGTCGAGCCACGGGGCGCGCCGCTGTTCTCACGACGGCCTTGCGCGAAGGAGAGGACTCCGACGACCCCACCCGCTACCGAGAACAGTGTGTGGGCCCGCCTCCAGTGCCCGCTGGTGATGCCGTGGAGTGTCACGATCCCGCCACCGATCGTGGCGATGGCTCCGATCTTGGTGAGCTGGGCTTTCGTCATCGAGCCATCGCAGGCGCCCACGGGCGAGCAGCCGAGGCACGGAGAGCCGAGGACGTGACCGGGCACATCCAGTGGTAGTGATGAGACGGGGGCACATGGCAATTGACCTCCTGATTGCTGGACTGGTCATTCGAGGAAGTTCGGTCGGGTCGGCGGCCATGACGAGGGCGGCGCCACGCAGGAAGCTGAACGGCGAGACCAGCATCCGCCCGTAGCGGATCGGGACCAGCTCGGGCACCCTCGGGGTGGCCGACATGACTCCTCTTGACGTACCCCCCACTCCGGACCCGGCCGTTGCCTACGTGACGCTCAAGCCGAGGGTGCTGGTGAGGCTCTTGAGCGTCCCACTGGCGCTCGTGAGCTCCGACGACGCTTGGCTGAGGTCGGCCGTGTCGTTCGTGGCGGCTCCGTCGCTGCACTTCTGGGCCGCTGTGCTCAGTCCACTCAGCAAGGACGTCCAGAGCTGTTGGGCCGTCGAGTTGGGGATGGGCGGCAGCGCCTTGGCGGTCGCCACGTCCGTGGTGAGCTTCTGACAGCCCGCCGTGACGGCCGACGGATCGGTCGAGGACACCGCTCCTGGCAGAGCCGTCCCCAGTGCGGCGATGTCAGAACTCAGCGAGGTCACGACGGCCTTGTTGGTGGTCGCCCACTTCACCGTTCCGGCCACGCTGTTGGCCACCGAGGTCGTCGTAGTGGTGGGCTGCCTGTTGGTGGTCGGCGTGCTCGTGCTGGAGTTCGACGAGCACCCCACCATCGCCACCGCCGCCACTACAAGGGTGAGCGCCGCGATCCGTTTCCTCATGGTGGACCTCTCTCGTTGTGGCCGGTCGGTCCCTTACCACGAACAGGACCTTCTCCGGAAATCGGCTATGTGGACTGACGACAGAGCAGTCGACGATCTACGCCACCACCACGTCGACGTCCCGCGGTCGGGCGATGAGGTAGACGAGCACCCCTATGACGGGAACGAAGACGATGAAGAGGAACCACAGGGCCTTGGCCACGCCACTGTGGTCCTTCCGGCGGAAATTGTCGATGAACGTCCACACGACGATGAAGATCCACAGGACGAAGCCGGCGAACATCAGCAAGCTCCAGAAGACGCTGAGTAGCGGAAAGCTGTAGGCAAGCATGACGGTCCTCCCCACGGAGTGCGAAGGCGCCCGATGACGCCTCTGTGTCCAGGTTTCACGGCGGCGGAGCTACCGAACAGGGCCGAAGGTCCTTCAGCGATCCTCGGTGGAGGTCGGCTCGACGGGAACCCCGGCGGCAGATCCGGCCAGAAGCCCCTAGGCGGGGTCCGACCCCGGTCCTAACGTGACGACGCGGGCTCGGGCCGTCGTGGTCCGGGTCGAACCCGGAACGAGACAGGAGCCACAGCTATGGCCAAGGCTGACCCAGTATTCATCTACGTCGGGACCTACCCGAGCGAGGACGCGGCACGCGCCGACTACGAGATCGTCAAGGACCTGCACGCCGCGGGGGCCGTCGGAACCTACGACGCCGGTGTCGTCACCAAGGATCCCGACGGCAAGGTCCACGTGAACAAGCACGAGACAGCGACCCGCCACGGGGCGTGGGGTGGCGCTGCGGTCGGGGCGGTCGTCGGCATCCTCTTCCCACCCGCGATCATCGGCGCCGCGGCGGTCGGCGCCGCGGTAGGCGGAGTGAGCGGACACCTGTGGAAGGGCATGTCGCGTGCGGACGTGAAGGAGTTCGGTGACCTCATCGACGCCGGTCAGGCCGCCCTCGTGATCGTCGGCGAGAGCACGATCGAGGAAGCCATCGACAAGGCGGGCCTCAAAGCGGAGAAGCACGCGGCCAAGCAGCTCGACGTGAGTGCCAAGGACCTCGACAAGGCGGTCGAGGAGACGGCGAAAGAAGTCAGCTGAGTCCGTCGGTCGGCCCCCGTGGCGTCCTGCCTCCTGAATGCGGGAGTCGCACTGGAGCTGGACTGACCGCTGAGGATGCCGCCCAGGCGCTCGATCGTCCCTACGACGCCCGGCGCCGACCCGGCGCCTTCGGCTTGGCGGTCCCGGCGCTCTTCTTGGCCGTCGCCGGCTGCTTGGCGGCACGCTTCCTCGGCGCCGGCTCGCCGTCGATGCTCCCCCTGCGGGTCGACCTGACCGAGTCGACGCTCGCGCTGAGGACCTCCATCAGGTCGACCACCTTCGTCGACGGGGGTGCCTGTTCGACACCCGTCACGACCTGATCGCCGAGTCGCTTCGCCTCGATGACGGCCTCGAGCTGTTGCCGATGGGTGTCCTGGTACTTCTCAGGATCCCAGTCGCTCTCCATCGACTCGAGCAGGAGAGTCGCCATCTGGAGCTCCCGGTCCGTGACGTCCTCTCCCGTCGGGAGCTCAGGAAGCACCTCGTCGACGGGCCGGATCTCGTCCGCGAAGTACATGGTCTGGAGTTCGAGGATCTCGCCGTTGGCGCGTACCGCCACGGGATGCTCCTGGTTCCGCATCACCACCGTCCCGATCGCGACCTTGTCGGCCTCGCCCATCACCTTCCTCAGGAGTGCGTACGCCTTGCTCGCCGCGTCACCTGCAGGCGCGAGGTAGTACGTCGACCGGAAGAAGACGGGGTCGATCTGGTCGAGATCGACGAAGTCGGTCAGCTCGATGAGCTTGGACTTGCTGGGCTCCGCCGCCTCGAGCTCGTCGTCGCCGAGCAGGACGTACTCCCCTCCACCCAGTTCGTACCCCTTGACGATCTCGGCGGCCGGCACCTCCTTGCCGGTGCGCTCGTTGACCTTCTTGTACCGGATCCGGTCGGACGTACCCGCCTCGAACTGGTTGAAGTGGAGGGTCCTGTCCTGGGTCGCCGGGTACAGCGCCACGGCGACGTTCACGAGCCCGAAGCTGAGCGCACCCTTCCAGACGGTTCGCGGCATGCACCAATCTTTACCCCTGCCAGGGCCCATCCACCACCCGTGTACCACCCATTTGCCACACTCGGACCGTGAACTCGCACGATCCGATCGGCTTCGCCCCTTCGGTCCTCCGGAGTCTGGCCGTGCTCGTGCCACCCGGCACCACGCAGCCGGACCTTGGCCTTGAGCTGGGCCTTTCCGCCTGGATGCACACAAATGGGCTCGAGGTCGAGGAGGCGGTGGAGCAGCTGTGGGCCATTCGGGAGGCCATCCTCGACGGCGGCCCACCGGACAGGGCGATCGAGCCGGTTCCGTTCACAGGCACCTGCGGTCGGCTCGACCTGCTCAATCTGACCGTCTACCTGGGCACTCTCGTCCCCCGTGCCGCGGCTGCCCGGGGGTGCGGATCCGACCAGATCGTGGAGCGTGCCCTCGAGCACCCCGCGCTCGCGGTGTCGCGGACACCCCGGGACGTGAGGGAGCGTCGAAGCTCGTAGGCGTGCGGCGCCTGGCCCGGATCAGGTCGACCGTTTGGGGGTAGACAGGACGGGTGCCCGGCTCACTGGCGAGGTACCACGGGAAACGGCGGTCGGGACACACGCCCGAACCGATGGCCGACGAGGGCACGCGCCGGGCCGGACGAACCGGTAAGGGCGAGAGGCCCACCTTCGTCATCCAGGAGCACCATGCGTCGACGCTGCACTGGGACTTCCGTCTCGAGCGTGACGATGTCCTCGTGTCGTGGGCGGTCCCGAAGGGTCTCCCGCGCTCCCCGAAGGCGAATCATCTGGCCGTCCGGGTCGAGGACCATCCGCTCGAGTACGGATCCTTCAGCGGCTCGATCCCCAAGGGCGAGTACGGCGCCGGTGTGGTCTCGATCTGGGACCGCGGTACCTACGACTGCGAGAAGTGGACCCCGAAGGAGATCAAGGTCGTCCTCCACGGCCGGCGGGCGAAGGGCCGGTACGTCCTGTTCCCCACCACGGGCAGGAAGTGGATGATCCATCGCATGGATCCTGCTCCCGACGGATTCGTTCCGCTACCTCCTCGGATGCAGCCGATGTTGGCCACTCCGGACCACCTCCCGACCGACGACGGTGAGTGGGCGTTCGAGTTCAAGTGGGACGGCATGCGGGTCCTCGTCTGGGTCGACGGGGGCCGGGTCCGCATCGTCAGCCGCACCGGCACCGACGTGACGGCGTCCTTCCCCGAGTTGCGGGGTCTGGGCGGAGCGCTCGGCGATCACCAGGTCCTCCTCGACGGGGAGATCGTCGCGCTCCGAGATGACGGGCGGCCATCGTTCGCCCTGCTGCAGCGGCGCATGCATGCCACGTCGCCCGGCGGGATCAGGAAGGCCGCGGCGGCGTCTCCGGTCAGCCTCGTGCTCTTCGACCTCCTGCACCTGGACGGTGCCCCGCTCGTCGATCTCTCCTACGACCAGCGCCGCGGGAGACTCGAGCAGCTGGACATCGGGGCTCCCGGCTGGGCCGTGACCCCCTCGTTCACGGAGGAGAAGGGGCGTGACGTCCTCCGCTCGTCGATCGAGATCGGCATGGAAGGGGTCGTCGCCAAACGGCGCTCCAGCCGCTACCAGCCGGGACGGCGCAGCCGCGACTGGATCAAGGTCAAGAGTCAGTCCATGCAGGAGGTGGTCATCGGCGGTTTCACCAGGGGGAACGGGAGCCGGCGGTCGGATTTCGGTGCCCTGATCCTCGGCCTGCCGATCACCGGCAGTCGGAAGCTCTCCTACGTGGGCAAGGTGGGCACGGGCTTCAGCGAGCAGGCCAGAGCCGAATTGATCGGCGACCTCGGGCGGCTCGTCCGGGCCACCAGTCCCTTCGACGTCGAATTGCCGGCCGAGGTGAGGCGGGAGGCCGTCTGGGTCACGCCGAACATGGTCGGCGAGGTCCGCTTCAGCGAGAGGACCCCGGACGGTCGCTTCCGACACCCAGTCTGGCGCGGCCTCCGACCGGACCGGACACCCGACGAGCTGCGCCGTGGCGCCTGACTCGACCCGGAGCGTCATCGACGGGCGGGAACTCCGGGTGTCCAACCTCGGGAAGGTGCTCTTCCCGAGGTCCGGGTTCACCAAAGGCCAGGTCATCGACTACTACATGCGGATTGCGGACGTGATGCTGCCGCACGTCCGTGACCGTCCCGTGACGATGAGGCGGTACCCGAACGGTGTCGACCATCCCTCCTTCTTCGAGAAGCACGTCCCGACGCATGCACCACCGTGGGTCCGGCGGATCTCCGTCCCCACCTCCTCGGACGCCGGTCCGGTCGAGTACGCGGTGGTCAGCGACCGGGCCACGCTGGCGTGGGCCGCCAACCTGGCCGCGCTCGAATATCACGTCCCCCTGTGGCACATCGGTCGGCGGAAGGTCCTGCCGGCATCGCCCGATCACCTGGTCTTCGACCTGGATCCCGGCGAGGGAGCGACGATCGTCGAGTGCTGCCGGGTCGCCCGGCACCTGGTCGAGCTCCTGGCCGGCGGGCGAGCTCACTGCTGGCCGAAGACCAGCGGATCGAAGGGGCTGCAGCTGTACCAACCCGTGCACAGCCGAACCACCTGGGACAGCGCGCGCGAACGAGCCCGCGGGATCGCCGTCCGGCTCGAGCGGGAGCACCCCGATCTGGTGGTCTCCAACATGAGCAGGCGGCTACGGGCCGGCAAGGTGCTCATCGACTGGAGTCAGAACCACCCGGCAAAGACCACTGTCGCCGCATATTCGATCCGGGGTCGGGACGAGCCGACCGTGTCCACCCCGATCTCGTGGGACGAAGTCGATCAGGGTGCGGCATCCGACGGTGGACGGGTCCTCAGATTCACCACCGACGACGTGCTCACCCGGGTCGAGACCGACGGTGATCTCTTCGCCGGACTCGCCCTCGGACATCCCTAGCCTGCCTGCAGTCGGGATGCCCGTCGGGCTGCCTGCCCCGTCGTCACGGGCGCGACATCAACCCGCCAGGGCCCACGGCCCGACGCCCGAGAACTGCAGGGGCGAGATGCGGGTGACGAAACCTGGGGGCCACTCGCCTCCGGGTGGCGGGAACTGGTCGTTGGTGATCCGGCGCAGCAACGGCACCGCTCCGCCCTCCTCGACCCGGGCGATCCCGCGGATCACGAGATAGGGGCTGAATCCATCGAAGGGCACATCCGATTCGACGGACAGCGTGACCCGCGGATCGCGCCGGATATTCCGCAGCTTCACGTGGTCGGCGAGGTGTCCGGCGACGATCTCGTCCCCGTCCCAACCGACGTAGATGCACGTGACCTGCGGGGTGCCGTCGGGGTTGATCGTGGCCAGATGGACGAGCCGTCCGGAGGCGACCGTCGCCCGGGTGGTCTCGTCGAGTGTGATCGGGCTGTCAGCCATCGGCGTCTCCTCCGCTCGTCCCTGACCGGAACTTACCGGGCCGACCCCTGCGGACGACCATGTCGACGATCCGGACCGGTTCCGCCGCGCGACGGTGCGAACTGGACCGGCGCGGCGGCTGCCCGCTCGCCGTGACGCGGAGGACCGGCTCAGGTGATTGGTAACATGCGCCAGCCGAGTCGGGAAGGTGCGAACGATGGGCGTGACATTCGAAGGTCGGATCGGCCGGGACTGGCGGGACTCGGAACCCTGGTGGCCCCCGGAACCCACCCCTCCCGACGGATCGCCCAACGTCGTCCTGATCGTGCTCGACGACGTCGGCTTCGCCCAGCTGGGGTGTTACGGCTCGGCCATCGACACACCCGTCATCGACCGGCTGGCCGGAAACGGGCTCAGGCTGGCCAACTTCCACACCACCGCGCTGTGCTCCCCCACCCGCGCCTGCCTGCTGACAGGTCGCAACCACCACCGCAACGCCATGGGGCGGGTGGCCGACCTGGCCATCGGATTCCCGGGGTACTGGGGCAAGCCGCCGCGCGAAAACGGGTTCCTCTCCGAGGTGCTCCGCGCATCGGGGTATGCCACGTACGCGGTGGGCAAGTGGCATCTCACTCCCGACGACGAGGGCAACATGGCCTCCTCGCGCGCCTCGTGGCCCCTGGGACGGGGATTCGACCGGTGGTACGGCTTCCACGGAGGCGAGACCCAACAGTTCGTCCCCGCCCTCTACCACGACAACCATTCGATCCGTCCGCCCCGGGAGATGGCGGACGGCTACCACCTGACCACCGACCTGACCGACCGGGCCATCGAGTTCGTCGGCGACCTGCGCGCCGTCGATGCCGACCGGCCGTTCTTCCTGTACTTCGCTCCCGGTGCCTGCCACTCTCCCCACCAGGCCCCCCGACCGTGGATCGAGCGGTACCGGGGCTCCTTCGACCAGGGCTGGGATCACCTGCGTGACCAGATCCACGCCCGCCAGCTGGAGATGGGCGTCCTTCCCCCCGGCACCGCGTTGTCGCCCCGGCCGATCTGGGTGCGGCCGTGGGACGAGCTGAGTCCCGCCGAGCAGGCGGTGGCCGCCCGGTTCATGGAGTGCTTCGCCGGCTTCCTCTCCCATACCGATGCCGAGATCGGTCGGCTGGTCGCATTCCTCGAGGAGCTCGGCGAACTCGACGACACCCTCATCGTCCTGGTCTCGGACAACGGAGCCAGTTCGGAGGGTGGTCCCGAGGGTTCCATCAACGACGTCCGCCTGTACAACATGGATCCGGCCGGGATCGGGGAGATGCAGGAGCGGATCGACCAGATCGGGGGACCGCTCACCCACAACAACTACCCGTGGGGCTGGACGATGGCCGGCAATACCCCGTTCAAGCGGTGGAAGCGCGAGGTGCACGAAGGAGGGGTGGCCGACCCCTGCATCGTCCACTGGCCCCGGGGTGAGGTCGACCGGGGGTCGGTACGGCACCAGTTCGTCCACGCCGTCGACGTCTTCCCCAGCGTGCTGGAACTGATCGGACTGACGCCGCCGGAGACGATCGACTCGGTGCCCCAGTCCCACCTCGACGGGGTGAGCTTCTCGTATCTGCTCGGCCACCAGGGCGGGGCGGAGCCCGAACGGCACCTCACCCAGCACTTCGAGATGCTCGGATCCCGGGCCATCTACCACCAGGGGTGGAAAGCGGTCACCTTCCACCCGCCGGCGCCGCTCTACCCGGACGGGCTGAACCCCAATGCGCCCTTCGACGACGACATCTGGGAGCTCTACCACGTCGAGTCCGATCTGTCCGAGACCAGGGACCTGGCCCAGGAGCACCCCGAGCGACTGCGCCAGATGATCGGACTGTGGTGGACCGAAGCCGAGCGCAACCAGGTACTCCCCCTGGACAACCGCGTCCTGTGGGCCCTGGTGCACCCGAAACCCGACGCCCGACGCGAACGCGACCGCTTCCGCTACTTCCAGGACGGGGCGCAGGTTCCCGAGTCGGTGGCCGTCAACGTCCGCAACCGGTCGCACGCCCTCATGGTCGACATCACGGTGCCCGACGGGGTGGTCCCGCAGGGCACGCTGCTGGCCCTCGGCTCGGCCCTGGGCGGGTGGTCCCTGCACTTCCGGGAGGGGCGACCCCGCTATGTCCACAACCTGTACGGCAAGGAGCTCCATCTGATCGCATCCGACGAGGTCGTCGGGCCGGGCACCCACTCCGTCGAGTACGCCTTCGACAAGGACGACGGCCTGGGTGGTACGGGCACGCTCCGCTGCGACGGTCGGGTCGTGGCCCGGGGCCCGATCCGCCGGTTCACCCCTCAGGCGTTCAACGGCGTCGGCGTGGGACTGACCTGCGGGTACGAGTGGGGACCGGCGGTCGGGAACGACTACGTCGCGCCGGACCGCTTCAATGCGGTCATCGATCGGGCCGTGGTGGAGACCAGGGGGCCGATGGTGCGCGATCCGGCGGCGGAGGTGGAGGCGATCCTGGCCCAACAGTGACACGGGCGGAAGCGGCGGATCCCTGGGCCCGACGACCGTCGATGTGCCATTCGGCCCTGGGCGCCGGAACGGCGCGGCCGTACCATCGGCGATGGAGGCCCATGTACTCGGCCCACGGGTGGAGGTCGGTCTCACGGGTCGCATCGTGCCGCTCGGCGTACCGGGCCCAGGAGGTCAGTCATGAAGGCACTCGTCTACAAGGGACCGGGGGCGAAGACCTGGGACGAGGTCGCCGACCCGAAGATCCAGCAGGCGACCGACGTCATCGTCCGGATGGCGGCCACCACGATCTGCGGGACGGACCTCCACATCCTCAAAGGTGACGTCCCCGAGGTGGCGGTCGGCCGCATCCTGGGCCACGAGGGCATCGGGGTGATCACCGAGGTCGGTGACGGCGTCGACCAGCTTGCGGTCGGCGACCGGGTCATCCTGTCGTGCGTGAGTTCGTGTGGGCGGTGCCCGAACTGCCGCAAGGGCCTCTACAGCCACTGCCTGGCGTCCGAGGGGATGGCCGGCATCGGCTGGATCTTCGGGTACATGATCGACGGGACACAGGCCGAGTACGTCCGCGTGCCGTTCGCCGAGACCTCGGTGTACCGGGTTCCCGCCGGGATGACCGATGCCGAGGGGATCCTGCTGTCGGACATCCTTCCGACCGGGTTCGAGATCGGCGTCCAGTACGGACACGTCCAGCCGGGTGACGTGGTTGCCGTGATCGGGTCCGGCCCGGTCGGGCTCTCGGCCGTCATGACGTCCCGCCTCTACGGGCCGTCCAAGATCATCGCCGTCGACCTCGACGACGCCCGGCTGGCGCGGGCCAAGGAGTTCGGGGCCACCGAGACGGTCAGCTCGAAGGACCCGGACTGGAAGGACCAGGTCCTGGCGCTGACGGACGGACTGGGGGTCGACGTGGCCATCGAGGCCGTCGGCTTACCGGAGACCTTCACCATGGCCACGGTCATCGTCCGTCCCGGCGGCAACGTCGCCAACATCGGCGTGCACGGCAGATCGGTGGACCTCGCCCTCAACGAGCTGTGGATCAAGAACATCGACATCTCGATGGGGCTGGTCAACACGAACACGCTCGGGATGCTGCTCTCCCTCGTCGCCGAGCACAAGCTGCCGGCCGACAAGTTCGTGACCCACGAGTTCTCGTTCGACCAGATGCTCGAGGCCTACGAGGTCTTCGGACATGCGGCGGACCATGACGCGCTGAAGGTGCTGATCCACTGACCTCGATCGGGCGCCGCTGGTGAGGGAACCGGCCGTCGGGTCCGTCGTACCCGGCGGCGGCCCGGCCTCACCCGACGAATCGCTCGGGGGACCACCGGGCGAGTTCGGCGGACACCACGGCATCCCCGGCCGGTCCGCCCGCCGGATGTCCGGTCCCCGGACCTCCGGCGCCCGACGCCTCCACCATCGGATCGGCCAGCAGCGCCGCGCTCAACGGCCCGAGCAGCAGCCCGTCGGTCCCGTGACCGGTGGCCACGAAGGCGTTCGACCACCCGGGGACCGGACCGACCAGCGGCAGCCCGTCGGCACTGACCGGCCGGGACCCCACACGCACGTCGACCAGCTCGGCGGCGCCCAGTCCGGGCGCGGTCCTCAGGCACTCGCGCAGCAGCTGGTGCACCCCGTCGGCGGTCACCCGGTGGTCGAACCCGGCCGCGGCCTCCATCGTCCCGCCGCAGGCCACCCGGCCACCGGGCCACGGGACCAGGTAGAAGCCCAGCACCGGCTGGACGATGGCCCACGTCGAGGTGTCGACGTCCGGCAGGCGGAGATGGACGATCTGGCCCTTCAGGGGCCCGACCGGCAGGACCGTCCGGAGGTCCCCGGCCAGTTCCTCGGACCAGGCCCCGCCGCAGAGGGCCACCGCACCGGCCGCGATGTCGCCTCGGTCGGTCCGCACCGCATCCACCCGCCCGCCAGCCGGAGTTCCGACGATCCCGGTGACCGTTCCCTGCCGCCACAGCGCCCCCCGGCGCTCGGCCGCGCCCTGCATCGCAGCCCGCAGGACCCGTCCGTCCACCCGCCGCCCGTCCGGGTTGTAGAGCGCCCGCCGGACGGTCCCGAGGACCGGAACGAGTCGGCGGGCCTCCTCCGGATCCAGCTCCTCGACCCCCGCCCCTCGGCCCAGGATCAGCTCGGCGGCCGCCGTCATGGTCGCGTCGTCACCCGGACGCTCGGCGACGAGCAGCGAGCCGGTCCGGGCATACCCGGTGTCGGTGTGCCCGTCCGCGCCCAGCTGGTCGACCAGCCGCTCGTAGTGCCTGGCCGCGGCGTGCCCGACGGCGAAGGTCCCCGGTGCGGGGTCGAGGTCCGTCTCGGGTGAGAGGATGCCGGCCCCGGCATCGGTGGCCCGACCCGGGTCGTGGCGGTCGACGACCACGACCGTGGCGCCGCGGTGGGTCAGCTCGTAGGCGAGCGCCGTCCCCACCAGGCCGCCGCCCACCACCACGCAGTCGGCGGACCGGCCGGCCCGACGCGACGCCCCCGGTGGCTCCCCGACGGATCGCCGATCGGTCAGAGCGTGCCCCTTCGCCGCACCCGGGGCCGCACGAACGCGGCCATGCCCTCGACTCCCAGTTCCACACCGAGACCTGACCGACCCCAGCCGCCCATGGGAGCCAGGTGGTCCATCGCCCCCATCCCGTGGGCATTGGTCCACACCGTCCCCGCCTCCAGCCGGCCGGCCACGGAGGCGGCCAGTTCGTCGTCGGCCGTCCACACCGAGGCGCAGAGGCCGAAGGGGGTGCCGTTGGCCGCCCCGACGGCCTCGTCGACCGACCGGTACGGGAGCACCGGCAGGGCCGGGGCGAACTGCTCCTCGACGACCAGCGCCGTGTCCGGATCGGGACCGACGGCCAGCGCCGGAGGGACGACCCACCCGGCGTCGGAGGCCACCCGGGCCGGGCGCACCACCCGGCCACCCGACGCCCGCGCCTCGGCGATCATCGACTCCACCCGGTCGCGGGCGGACTCGGTGTGGACCGGGCCCATGGTCACCTCCGGATCCAGACCGTCGCCCACGACCATCCGGGCCAGCACCGCGGCCAGCGCGTCGCCCCAGCCCTGCAGCCGATCGGCCGGGACGTAGATCCGCTTGACCGCCATGCACACCTGGCCCGAGGTGGTGAAGGCGGCGTCGATCAGCCGTCCGGCCACCTCCTCGGACGGCTCCAGGTCGGGGGCGACGATGGCCGGGTCGTTGCCTCCCAGTTCCGCCACGACCGGCCGGAACCGCTCGGCGCAGGCCACCAGCACGGCCCGGCCGGCCCCGACACCGCCGGTGAAGGAGACCATGTCCACCCCGGGATGGGCGACCAGGGCGGAGCCGATACCGGGACCGGGCCCGTTGACTGCGTTCAGGACGCCCGGGGGGAGGTGGGCCGCCAGGGCGGCGGCCAGCGCCAGGACGGTCCCGGGACAGGTGGGTGGGGGCTTGACCACCACCGTGTTGCCGGCCAGGAGGCCGGGCAGGATCTTGTTCCCCATCACCGCCGGGGGCCAGTTGAAGGGCAGGACGGCGGCCACCACACCGTGGGGCACCGCCTCGATCACCGATGTCCCGGCCGTGCGGTCGGCCAGGGCCTCGGCCATGAGCGGTGCGAGGGCTCCGACCATGCCCAGTCCGGCAGCCACGTCGATCATCGATTCGGGCAGGACCTTGCCGTGCTCCCGGGTCAGCCCGGCCGCCCTGGTCTCGAGGTCACACGAGGCCGACGCCCCGTCGGCGGCGGCCTGCAGCAGGGCGACCCGCTCCTCGAAGGGAACGGCCGACCAGGTCGGCTGGGCGTCGCGGGCCGCGTCCACGGCCGCGTCGAGCTGGGACGGCGAGGCCGAGGGGGCGAGCAGCACGACACGGTCGGGCCGGGCCGGGTTGACCACCGGGTAGGGCGCCCCGGCGCCCGGGACCGGCACGCCGCCGATGACCAGACGGGCCTCCTCCACCGGCGTCCCCCCGGCTCCGTTCGCACCTGCCATGACCGTTCCGCACCTCCCGCGTCGGCGCCGTCCAGGCGAGGCTACCCTCCGGCCCAGGGGGCGCCACGTGCCCACGGCCGCCCGGCGACGATCGCGCCGGCGTGCGGGTGCCGGCCGATCCAGCCGATCAGGCGTCCCGGTCCGTCCCCTCGTCGACGAGCGGCAGGCGGAGCCAGGAGATCATCTGACGGAGCTGGTCGTAGGCCGCCATCCGGGCGAGGTCGGTCCCCTCCGCCTCGGCCCCCTCCACCACCCTCCAGAGGCGGCGCACCATGGTCGGGCCGAGCTCGAGCAGTCCGCCACTGCCCTCCGAGGCCCATCTGCCCAGCACGTACCGCACGAGCGCACCCTCCGGCAGATCCAGGGCGGCGGCGAGCGCATCGATGGTCGCCATCGGGTCGACGTGAGAGTAGAGCGCCACCTCTGCCTTGAAGTTGGCGTCGGGATCATCGGGGTCCCACGGGCCTTCCCAGGCGGCCAGCCCCACGGTGCGCACGTCGTCGGTCACGGTTCGAGCCCACCCCTGGTTGTCGTCGGGCCCCGGAGCCCGGCGGGCTCGTGTGGCCCGTCGACGGACGGGGAGAACGCCGTCGGGGCCTGGAAGGCGGCCCGGCGCGAAGCCCGACGGAAGGTGGCGAGCAGGGCCGGCCCGACGAGCACGATGCACACGGCCGTGGTGACGGCTCGCCCGGTGTCCCAGCCGAGGGACGTGGTGGCGTCGAAGATCAGGTAATGGTGCACGTTCACGCTGAACGACGCCCCCGGCTGGTAGGCGATCGAACTCTGCGGGTCGAGTGAGAACGGCCAGAACGAGAGGTTCACCATGAATCCGTAGAAGTAGGCCGCGGCAGCCCCGTAGCCGGCCAGGAGCAGCACCTCGCGACGGCCCGTGGCCGGGGGGAGCAGGCCGGCGAAGAGCCCGACCCAGGCACACCCGAACATCTGATACGGCATCCATGGCCCGACACCCCCGGTGAGCAGGGCCGAGGCGAACAGGGTGGTGCAGCCGAGGGCGAAGCCGAAGCCGGAACCGAAGACCCGCCCGGCCAGGACCAGGATGAAGAAGACCAGTTCGATGCCGGCGGTCCCGGCGCCGAGGGCCGCAGCGCGGCGCCCACCGCCGAGAGCACACCGAGCATGGCGATGGCCTTGGCGTCGATGCCGCCGTCGGCCACGCCGGCGAAGACGATGGCCAGCACCAGGATCAGCAGGGCACCGAACATGAGCGGGGCCAGCGTGGTGTCGCCGACCCGTCCCGGAGCTACCACGAAGGGCCACAGAAAGGCGACGAAACCGAGGAACGAGGCCATGGCCAGCGTGAGCCGCGACAGGTGCCCGACGGGTATGGCACTGGTCCGGCCCGGCATCACGCCTCCCCCAGACCCTGGACCACCTGGTCCAGGGTGAGGTAGGCGGCCGGAGCGAGGATCTTGGCCAACTGGGGGGCGAAGGCAGGCGACGCGGTGACCACCGCGGCCGTCGGACCGTCGGCGACCACGTCGCCGACCGCCATCACGACCACCCGGTCGGCCGCGGCGGCCGCGAATTCGACGTCGTGGGTGGCGATGACCACCGCCCGACCCTCCCCCGCCAGCATGTCGAGGATGCCGACGAGTGCCCGCTTGGCCGGGTAGTCGAGTCCCCGGGTGGGCTCGTCGAGCAGCACCACTCGGGGACTGCCGGCCAGCTGGATGGCGAGGACCAGGGCCAGTCGCTGGCCCTCGGAGAGGTCGCGGGGATGCTCGCCGTCGTCGATTCCCGGAGCCAGTCGGTCGAGGACCTCCCGTGCCGTGAGCGGCACGACACCTGCCACCTCGCGATCGGCCTGATCGCACTCCTCGGCGACGGTGTCGAGGTAGAGCAGGTCGGCCGGGGTCTGGGGCACCAGTCCGACCAGCGCCCGGGCCTCCGCGGCGGGTACCTCGGCCGGGTCCGTCCCCTCGACGGTGACCAATCCCCCCTGACGCGGGCCCGACCCCTGGAGTGCCCAGAGCAATGACGACTTGCCGGAGCCGTTGCGACCCATCAGGGCCGTCACCTGACCCGCGTCGAGTTCGAGATCGACGGTCCGCACCGCGACCGTCTCGCCGAAGCGGACGGTCACCTTGCGGGCCCGGAGGACGGCCGCTCCCGGTGCGCGTGGCACCAGTCGGATGGGAGCGGGAGCCGGTCCATCGCCCAACCGTCGGCGCAGCGGCCCGACCATGCGTCGGGCGTCGCGCACCGACAGGGCGAGGGGGTCCCAGCCGGCCAGGCGGCCGAGCTCGACCACCGGGGGGGCGACCGCCGTCGTGGCGAGCATGGCGGCCGGGGGTCCGGCGTCCACCGTGCCGTCGGTCCGTACCTCGACCACCGTGTCGGCGTACTGCACGACCCGCTCCAAGCGGTGCTCGGCCAGGATCACCGTGACACCGAGGTCGTGCACCAACCGTGTGATGGCGGCCAGCACCTCTTCGGCCGCCGTCGGGTCCAGGGCCGAGGTCGGCTCGTCGAGCACCAGGACGCGTGGATGGGCCGTCAGCACCGATCCGATCGCCACGCGCTGCTGCTGGCCACCGGACAGCTGGTGGAGCGGGCGGTCCCGCAGCTCGGCGATGCCGAGCAGGTCGAGCGTCTCCTCGACCCGCTTGCGCATCACGGGAGCCGGGACGGCCAGTTGCTCCATGGCATAGGCCAGCTCCTCCTCCACCGTGTCGGTGACGAAGCCGGCCAGGGGGTCCTGACCCACCACCCCCACCACGTCGGCCAGCTCCCGCGGCTTGTGGGTCCGGGTATCGCGCCCGTCGACCAGCACCCGCCCGGCCAGGGTGCCCCCGGTGAAATGGGGAACCAGCCCGTTGACGGCACCGAGCAGCGTCGATTTGCCCACCCCGGTCCTGCCCACCACCAGGACCAGCTCGCCTTCGCCGATGGTCAGGTCGACGTCGCTCAGCACCGGTCCCGGTGCCCCCTGGTAGGTGACGGTGACCCGCTCGAACTCGATCACGACGCCACACCCGTCGTGCGCAGGCGTGCGACGTCGCGCTCAGGCCCGACCTCGGTCAGGTGACCCGGGGCGCGCCCGGGGCGCACCGGAGGCGGCGCCACCACCGCGGCCAGCGCGGCCACCACGACGGCCAGGGCCGGGATGATCGGGAGGGTGGGCCACACCATCGGGTCGGTCGACGGGTTGAGGCCCGACGCACCGGCCCCGAAGGAGACCAGGAACACCACGGCCGGCACCAGACCGCAGGCCACCACCGCCCACTCGGGCAACCGCCAGGGATCGGGGCGGTACTGCGTCCGCACCACCCGGCGGCTCCCGAGGGCGAGACCCAGGCAGCACAGGACGGCCCCCGCTGCCATCGTCGGTAGGCCGAGCACCCCCGGAGTGGTCCCGCCGAGCAGGCCGTACGCACCCGTACAGAGGCCCAGCATGCCGGCCATCATGAGCAGCGCCGTGGTCCGCCGGGATCGACGCGACGCGCCTGCGGTGCGGCCGTAGCCACGCGAGTCCATGGCCGCGGCCAGCTTCAACGAGCGCTCGAACGCGTCCTCGAGCACCGGGATGGCGATCCCCCGCAAGGCGTGGCGCCCACTGGTCGGCCCGCCCCGGAGCTTGCGGGCACGCCGGACACGTTGGACGCTCTCGACGAGTTGGGGGGCCACGCTGAGCGAGACCACCACGGCCACGCCGAGCTCGTAGAGCGCCCCGGGCAGGACCCGCAGGGCCCGCTTGGGATTGGCCAGCGCGTTGGCGGCTCCCAGGCAGCACAGCAGGGTCCCGAGGCGGAGCCCGTCGTAGATCGCGGCCATCGTGCCTTCGAGTGTCACCGGGCCGCCGAGCTGGACGCCGGCGGCCCACGAGGGAAGGGGGACCTGGGGCAGCCGGAACAGCACGTGCATGCTCTGGGCGTCGATGTCGCCGCCGAAGACCGAGCGGAAGGCCACCCGCAGCAGGATGACGGTCAGGGCCAGGTACAGGTAGTACTTGAACGCCCGGGCCCACGGGGCCTCGGAGCGCCGATTGGCCACCACCACGGCCAGGACACCGAGCACCAGGGCCAGCAGCAACGGGTTGGTGGTCCGGCTGCACGCGGTGGCCAGCCCGAGCGCCCAGATCCACCAGGCGATCGGATGGAGCGTGCGGGGCAGCCGGGCGTGGCCCAGGCCGAGGTGGCGGGCCTGGCCGGCGACGGTCATGCCGCCCGGCGCCGGCGCCAGGCGACGATGCCCGCCCAGCCCCCCAGGACGACCACCGCCACGATGGCGATGACGAGGGGCAGTGGCGAACCGGTGGTGCCCTGGTGGTCCGATGCATCCGGCGAGGCGGCGACGACGGCCGGGGCGGCGGAACCGTGCTGCGCCGAGCCTCCGGTCGTCGTGGCCGCAGCGCCACCGGTCACCGGCGCGGAGGATTCAGGTGTTGTGGTCGTCGTCACCACCGTGCCGGGCGAACCGCGGGCCGGGCCACCGGTGTGGGCTGCGGGGTTGCCCGAGGGGCTGCCGGCCTGCCTGGTGCGCGGGGTGGCGGGCGTCGTGCCACCGTTGCCGGTCGGGGCGGTGGTGTCCGGCGAGACCCCGGTCGGGGAGGTGGTGGATGGCGATCCGGAGCCGGCCTTCCGCACCTTCGCCGGTGTGAAGTCCGGCTTGTCACCCGGGCTCGAGTCCCCGAAGGTCCAGGCCTCGACGCTTCCCGGTTCGGGCTCGAGCGTGGACGCACCGGCCGTGCTGTAGGTCCACCTGTCGGTACCGGAGTCGGCCAGCCAGAAGGACCAGCTGGCCGAGGCGGGGGGCGTGGAGGTGCAGCTCTGGTTCGTCGGGTCCCCGTCGATGAGGCAGACGAAGGCCAGGCCGTACTGCGAGGTGCCGGTCGGCGTGAAGCCGGCCACCTCCAGGGCGTTCAGGGCGGTGGTCGCCGTCGGGTCGCAGCCGGCCTGGACCTGCCCCCCGAAGGGCCCGAAATCGACGGCGACCACCACACCGGTCGTCGTGCTGCAGGCGCCCACCGGGTCGGCCGAGGCCGTCGGCGCCGGGCCACCGACCGACAGCGCGAAGGCGGCCCCCACCACACCGAAGCTGGTCACGGCGATGAGAGCGACCAGCCGGGAGCCGAGGTCACGGACGCTCCACCTGCTGACCGACGGTCCGGTCGTCACCATCGACCTACCGGCCGGTCGTGCGGCCGGAGGCCGCCGCGCCCGTGATGGGTGAGTCGGATGTGGTGCCGACGACGCCCGGTACCGGCAGGCGGGAAGGGTGGTTCACGGATGCTCGCTTTCCGGGTCCGAACCCGGGAGCCCTCCACCACCACGACGCGATGATGGGCGACCACCGAGCCCCGAACCGTGTGTCTCGACGATAGGAGCTCACCCCGACCAGGTATCCCGGCTCACGGCGACCCCACGGGGCACACCGCCTACGGTTGCGGACCAGCGCCGGACTCTGACCGGCTTCCCCTGGGTCGTGGTACTTCTGTACTGCGTCCGAGCGACGTTACCACGCAGGGCTCCGCGGGTCCTCTGGCATCCTGACCGGCCGACGGCACCCTTGCCCGGGCCTGCCGAAATCGAACAGCGGCGTCCGCCGGGGCGCGTCCTGCCCACAGGTACCCGAGGGGGCCCGGGTACCCTGTCCACGGGTTGGGATCCTCCGTTCCGTCGCGTCCCGACCAACCTGTCCGCCACCATGAAGCTGGAGCATCGACCCGAGTGACACGTCCGAAGAAGGCCACCAGTGGAACGAACCAGGACGCGCTGCGCTCCCTGGGCGACCGGATCGATCGCGACCGGAGCGAACGTAAGGTGGCCAACGAGCAGGGGCTGGCGTCCTTGGCGGAGGACATGCGGCGCCAAGGAACCGGGCGACGTGGCACTCGCCGGTCGAACGTCCGGACTCGCCGTCGACGCCGAGCCGGCCGGATCGCGGCGCTCGGCGTCGTGGTCCTCCTGGTGGTGGTGGCCGGTGGCGCGGGGTACGCCTACTACGTCACCCACGACCTCAGCCGGGTCAACGTGAACGGACTGAACAGCGCGTTCACCAGCGGCTCGGAGGCCGGCAGCGAGAACATCCTGATGATGGGGTCCACCTCGCGCTGCGCCCTGGCCGTTCAGAACCCGGCCTACGGTCTGTGTCAGGGCTCAGCGGACTCTGCACCGGTGAACGGCGTCAACAGTGACGTGATCATGATCCTCCACGCCAATCCGACCACCCATCAGCTGGCGCTCCTCTCCATCCCTCGAGACCTGTTCATCCCGAATGCCCGCGCCGATGGCGCCAACAAGATCGACGCCGGCCTGTACGAGGGCCCGAGCCAGCTGGTGGCGGCCATCGAGGAGGACTTCGGGATTCCCATCCAGCACACCGTCGAGGTCAACTTCGATCAGTTCGCCAATATCGTGGACGCGCTCGGTGGCATCAACATGTCGTTCCCGATGTCGCTGTTCGATGTCAACTCCGGCCTGAACGTGCAGGCCGCGACCTGCGTGCACCTCGACGGCACCCAGGCGCTCCAGGTGGTGCGGGCTCGCCACCTCCAGTACGACGACGATCCCAGTGTCGACGGCACGTACGCGCCCGACTGGCCCCAGGAGGCCCAGAGCGACCTGGCCCGGATCCGCCGCGACCACGAGTTCCTCCGGGTGCTGGCCAGCACCGTGGCCAAGCAGGGCCTCGGAAACCCGATCACCGATCTCGACCTGATCAACTCGGTGAAGAGCGACCTCACCTTCGATTCCAACTGGCCCGTGAGCGACATGGAGAGCCTCGTGCTCGACTTCCACTCGGTCAACATCGACTCGGTGCCCCAACTCACCCTGCCGGTAGCGTCGGTCACCGACCCTGACGGCCCCGACGGGGACTACGAGTACGAGGGCAGCTCGGGCAGCGGCTACGGCGACGTCGAATTCCCGTCGGAGGCCCAGGACCAGTCCGTCATCGACCAGGTACTCGACATCAAGCCGTCGATCGACTCCATGACCGGTCAGCCACTGCCCGTCCCGTCGTCCGTCGACGTGTCGGTCGAGAACGGCACCGGCACCACCGACCAGGCGGGCGATACCGCGACCGCACTGTCGGCACTGGGCTTCCACGCGACCGTCGCCGGTGACGTCGACCCGGCGGGCGACCTGTCGGAGACGGTCGTGAACTACGGCTCGCGGTCCCACGCCGTCGAGGCGGCAGCTGAAGCGGTGACCCGCTCGATGTCGGGAGCGGTGATCATGGCCTACGACCCCAGCCAGGTCACGGCCGGGGCGGAGATCACCGTGGTCACCGGGACGCAGTTCGCCGTGAACGCCCCCGCCTCGAGCGCGGGGACCGCATCGACCGCCGCCGGTGCAGCCGGCGGTTCGACGTCCTCGACGTCCGCCGCCACGTCCACGGCCACGACGAATCCGAATATCACCGCCCCCTCACCGAGCAACACGCAGCTGCAGCCGTGGGACCCCAGGGCGTGCACCGCCGGCGCCACGCCGACACCGCCCGTGGCCAACCAGACCTGACGGCGTGACCGACCGGGGACCTGGCGCCCCCGGCGGTCCGGTCCACCCGGGAACGGGCCGGTCACACCAGTAGCGTCGCGAGGATGCTCGCGCTGCTCCTCGTCGCAGTGTCGGTCGGTCTGGACAACGTCGCAGCCGCGACCGCCCTCGGCGTGACCGGGGTCGACTCGAAGCTCCGCCTCCGCGTCGCGGTGATCTTCGGGCTCTTCGAGGGACTCATGCCGGTCGTCGGCCTGCTGCTCGGTCGCTCCCTGGCGCACACCCTGGGCAGCGTCGCCGATCCCGTCGCCGGCGCTCTCCTGGGTCTCGCCGGTGCCTATGCCATCCTCACCGGGCTGTTCGGCGGTCGAGACGCCACCACGGGGCCGGATCCGAGCGTGCGCCAGCTCCTGCTCATCGGGGCGGCCCTCAGTATCGACAACCTGGTCATCGGCTTCGCCCTCGGCGCCCACCACGTCGACGTCGTGGTCGCCGCGGTCGTCATCGGTGGAACGAGCGTCGCGCTCTCCCTGGTCGGCCTGGAGATCGGAGGCCGGCTCGGGGAGCGTCTCGGCCACCGGAGCGAGCTGGTGGGAGGAGCCGTGCTCCTCCTCGTGGGTGTCGCCATCGGAGTGGGCCTGCTGTAGAGCGCACCCCGGGTGTGACGTCAAGATGGGCACGTCTCCGTCGGAGTTGACCCGTCGCCCACCACCCAAAGGAGCCATCGATGACCGACCAAGCCATCTACGAGTACATCCCCCATCCCCGGACGAGGACCAAGTTGGCCGGCAGCCTCGACCACCCGATCAAGGTCGCAGAGCAACTGCCGGGCGGCGGTGGCGCCGCCCGATTCAACGCGTGGTTCGCGGTGCAGGTGACCAAGGGGGTCGGCACCATGTGGTGCGCCTATGCCTTCGCGGCCATCGCCCTGATCAGCCTGCCCCAGGCCATCGGTTCGCACGACGCGGTGACGCTCGTGTCCTGGGTGTCCCAGACGTTCCTCCAGCTGGTCCTGCTCTCGGTGATCATCGTCGGTCAGAACGTGCTGGCCGCTGCCGCGGACAAGCGCTCCGAGGCGACCTACGACGACGCCGACGCCATCCTGCACGAAGCCGTCAAGATCCAGGATCACCTGCTCGCGCAGGACACCGTCCTCACCACCCTGGTCGACAGGTTGGCGGCGGTCGAGGCGCTGATGGCTTCCTAGTCCGGTGCCCACGGCGATGGCGACGGTTCGAACGGTCCCGGCTGCTCCCCCGCACCTCGGAGCGGGATACCCCTACGGCACCGGGGTTTCGACCGGGACGTCCGTTCCCGCGAAATGGAAGGTCGACGAGGCCCGGCGCCCGGTCCACCAGGTGAAGGCGACGCCCAGTCCGATCAGGACGGCGAAGGTCTGATCGACACCGCCCCCGATCGCCTCGGGGCCGTAGACGAAGAACGCCACGAGGAGCGCACCCATGACGACGCTCGAGAACACGGCTCCCACGGTGAGCAGTCGGTGCGAGTGCGGCTGGAGTTGCACGTCCGGGAGTCGCCGGTGCCCGGTGGTGAGGAACACCGTCGCGGTCACCGAGTCCAGGAAGAACTCGGCGAGCAGGAAGAACCCCGCCCCGGCGAGGACGAGGTTGAAGAAGGATCCGAGGGACGAGACGAACAGCTGCAGGGCGACGACGACGACCGCCGCACCGAGCGCCACGATGATGGCCACATGGGGCACCTGGTGGCGGTTGAGCCTCCCGAACGTGGAGGGAATGAGTCGTTCCCGGCCCATGGCGTAGAGCGCCCGCGTCAGGATGAAGCTCGTGAGCCACAGCCCGCCGGCGGTCGACAGCAGGATCGGGAGCAGCATCGCCCACGGCTCGCCGGGAACCAGCCGGTGCGACCACACGGCGAGTGGGTCGGCGGAGTTCGCCAGGAGGTTCATCGGGGTCTCACCCAGCATGAGCGGGTAGAGCACGGCATAGAACAGCAGTGCCCCGAACGCACCGATGATCCCGCCGACTCCGGGGTGGTCGCGCGGGCGTCGGGACTCCTCGGCAGCGTAGCTGTCGATCTCCCAGCCGTCGAGGATGGTCGCGGCGATCACCGCGACGATCAGGATGCCGCCGATGGGTGGCTTGCCGAAGTGGATCGGGACCGACAGGCGGTTCCAGCTCAGCACTCCGATGACCCCGAACGCAGCGAGCGAGATCATCTCGACGCAGAAGAAGACCTGCGTGATGCGGGCCGTCGGCCTGGCTCCCAGGAGGAGCGGCACGGCGGCGAAGGCGATCCAGAAGAGGGTCATCGCCATCTGCACGCTCGCCGGGGCGCGGTAGTGCGGCGCGATGAGGGCGAGGGTGTACGCCCCGGCCGGGATGGCGATCGGCGGGATCGACAGGAAGTAGGCCAGGATCAGGATCCATGCCTGGTAGCGCGACGCCCTCTTGCCGATGATGCGGGCCGACCAGTGGTAGGAGGCACCCGCATGGGGGAAGTGGCGGTTCAACAGGCGGAACACGAAGCTCGACACGACGAAGGGCAGCGCGAGGACGGCGATGGCCGGGAGGGTCCACCAGCCCGCCTGCGCGGCCATGACACCGCCGGTCGCGGCCACGGAGAACAGCGGACCGACGCTCGAGACCGACAGCGGTACGAGGTCCCAGAGCCGGAACGACTGGCGCAGTCGGCGCTCGGCCGGGTCCGCACCTCGAGTCGGTGCCGCAGTCACCACGGACGCTTCGTCCACAACAATGGATGTCTCCTCCGTCGACGGGCGGTGCGCTCCCCCGCAGAGTAGAACGGGTGCAAACGGTTCGCAACAGCGTACGTCTTCCATCTGTGACCGACCCGTTCCCCGGCCCGGCGTGATCGTCGCCACCCGTCGACCGGAGTCCTGACCAGGAGCGATGCCGCCCCGATACCCAGCCTCCCCGTCGACCGGGCCGGGCGCGCACGGTTCCCGCGTCCTCCGGAGCCCAGTAGGTTCGCCAGGCCGGTCGCTAGGATGACCCCGTGCCCCGGTCCACGCCAGACATGGAGACGGCGTCAGTCGGCGCCTCGACCTTCGAGGGTGCGCTCGCGCTGCTCCGTGAGCACGGCGGACGGATCACCTCGTCCCGCCGGTTCCTGCTGGAGGCCATCTTCGAGTCGGAGGGGCACAGCACGGTCGAGGAGCTGGCCGCCAAGGTCCAGGCCAAGGCACCGGACGTGCACCTGTCGACGATCTACCGCAACGTCGAGGAGATGGAGAAGCTGGGCATACTCGTCCACTCCCACCTCGGCCACGGAGCCGCCACCTACCACCTGGCCGAGGGCGCCCACTCGCATTTCGTGTGCGAGGGCTGCGGTGTCACATTCGAAGCTCCCGATGCGCTGTTCCGAGGCCTGTCGAAGAGCGCCAGGGCACAGTTCGGGTTCCAGATCGATCCCCACCACTTCGCCATCTACGGGAGATGTCGGGACTGCCAGTGAGCAGTGCCGGCGCACTCCCCCCACCCGGACGGAGACGACCCGTCCCACAGCACGAGGAGGCACCATGACGCCGCCAGCCACGCCGAACGACGAGGACGCCTCGGCGAAGATCAGCGCACACATCGACGACCTGGGCGATTGGCGGGGGTCGACCCTCGGTCGTCTCCGGCAGCTCATCCTCGAGGCCGACCCCGACATCGAGGAGGAGTGGAAGTGGCAGAAGCCCACCTCTCCCGGCGTGGCCGTCTGGGCCCACGACGGTGGCGTCTGCACGGGGGAGACCTACAAGCAGGTGGTGAAGCTCACGTTCTTCCGGGGAGCCTCCATCGACGACCCGGCGAAGCTCTTCAATTCCAGCCTGGAGGGGAACGCCCGGCGCGCCATCGACTTCCGCGAGGGGGAGAAGATCGACGAGGCCGCCTTCACGCGGCTCATCCGTGCCGCGGTGGCGGCCAACGCCGCGGTCGTCGCCGAGCGGGCGGCCAAGAAGAAGTAGGGCGCGGGCGCCCAGGGTCGTCGCCATCCGCCCGAACAGCCGGTCGCACCGTCGACGCGCCCGCTCGCCGGGGCCGCTACGGGCCGGTCGGTGGCTGGCGCAGCCCGATGTCGTTGCCTTCGGCGTCGACGACCTTCGCCACGAGCATTCCGCCACCGACGTCGGTCGGCTCCTGGGCCACCTGCGCACCGACCGCCTGGAGGGAGCCGATGGTGGCGGCGACGTCCTCGACGTCGTAGTACGCGATCGGACCCGTCATCCCCTGGTCGTGCCCACCCGGGACCAGGCCGATCTCGTGACCGTCGACGGCGAAGCCGACGTAGTAGGGCGATTCGACATGGGGGTCGGCCCCGAACAGGACGGCGAAGAGCGCCTTCGCCGCGTCCAGGTCCTTCACCGGGTAGAGCACGGTCCTGCACTGGATGGGCACGGGGTCTCCTCCTCCTGTCACATGTCGCCACGCTCGTGGGTCACTGTGTATGACACCGGAGCCGAGGAGATTGTGACACGTGGACCAGCCGACGTCGCCAGCCGACCGATTCGAGGCAGATCGAATCCACCCTCGGGCCGTGGTCTGGCCCCGGGGGCAGGGCGCCGGTGAGGGTGCACGCCGACGTGAGGCACTCCGCCTACCTAGGCTGGGACGCGACGACATGACACACGACACCAGGAGCAGACCGTGAGATTCCGCGCCCTCGTCGAGCCTCCGGAACCGATGAAGGGACTGGAGGTCCCGAAGGACGTCATCGAGTCGATCGGAGGCGGTCAGCGCCCGCCGGTGACCATCGCCATCAACGGGCATTCCTGGAGGAGCAGGATCGCCATCATGCGCGGCCGGTACCTGATCGGGCTGAGCCGGGCCAACCGGCAGGCCGCCGGCGTGGCGACCGGGGACGAGATCGACGTCGACGTGGAGCTCGACACCGAGCCGCGTGTCGTGACCGAGCCCGTGGACCTCGCCCGCGCCCTCGACGCCGATCCCGGCGCCCGCGCCGCCTACGACCGACTGCCCCAGGGTCGCCGACGGGAGTATGTGCGCACCATCGAGAGCGCGAAGCGGACGGACACACGCCAACGACGGGTCGACAAGGTCCTGGAGGCGCTGAGGGACCCCGGTTCGTCAGGAGGACAGTGAACATGGCCGTACCGCCACCGCACCTCGCCGACAGCCAGGACGAGATCCGCGTCCACGGCGCACGCGTGAACAACCTCAAGGACATCAGCGTCGAGATCCCGAAGCGCCGGCTCACCGTGATCACGGGGGTCTCCGGCTCGGGCAAGAGCTCACTGGCGTTCGGCACCATCGCCGCCGAGTCGCAGCGACTGGTCAACGAGACGTACAGCGCGTTCGTCCAGGGTTTCCTGCCGACCCTGTCGCGTCCCGAGGTCGACGTCCTCGAGGGGCTGACGACGGCGATCGTCGTCGACCAGGAACGGATGGGTGCCGATGCCCGCTCCACCGTCGGCACGGCCACCGATGCCAACGCCATGCTGCGCATCCTCTTCAGCCGGCTCGGGAAGCCGCACATCGGCCCACCCAACGCGTTCGCCTTCAACGTCCCGACGGTCCGGGCGAGCGGCACGATCACGGTGGAACGCGGTGGCGGCAGGACGGCGCGCCAGACGTTCAACCGCACCGGTGGCATGTGCCCACGCTGCGAGGGCCGGGGATCGGTCACCGACGTCGACCTGACCCAGCTGTACGACGCCGGCAAGTCCCTCGCCGAAGGGGCGATCACGATCCCCGGCTACAGCATGGACGGCTGGTACGGCCGCATCTTCCTCGGCTGCGGCTTCTTCGATCCGGACAAGCCCATCCGGAAGTACACCAAGACCGAGCTGAAGGTCCTGCTCCACAAGGAGGCGACCAGGATCACGGTCGACGGGGTCAACCTGACCTACGAGGGCCTGCTCCCGCGGATGCAGAAGTCGTTCCTCTCCAAGGATCCGGAGGCGCTGCAGCCCCACGTCCGCGCTTTCGTCGATCGGGCGGTGACGTTCGCCACCTGCCCGGAGTGTGACGGGACCCGCCTGAGCGAGACGGCGCGGTCGTCGAAGATCGGGAAGGTGGACATCGCCGGAGCCTGCGCCATGGAGGTCGGTGATCTCGCCGGGTGGGTGCGCGGACTCGACGAGCCGACGGTGGCCCCGCTGCTCGCGGCGCTGGGCGCCACCCTCGACTCGATGGTGGACATCGGACTGGGCTATCTCTCGTTGGATCGGCCGTCGGCCACGCTCTCCGGTGGCGAGTCCCAACGCATCAAGATGATCCGGCAGCTCGGCTCGGCGCTCACCGACGTGACCTACGTCTTCGACGAGCCCACCACGGGGCTGCACCCTCACGACATCCAACGGATGAACGACCTGCTGGTGCAGCTCCGGGACAAGGGGAACACGGTGCTCGTCGTCGAGCACAAACCCGAGACGATCGTCATCGCCGACCGCGTCGTCGACCTCGGTCCCGGCGCGGGCAAGGCGGGGGGAACCATCTGCTTCGAGGGAACCGTCGAGGGGCTGCGCAAGAGCAACACGGTCACCGGGCGCCACCTCGACGACCGGGCCGCCTTCAAGGAGTCGGTGCGGTCACCCACCGGCGTTCTGGAGATCCGCGGCGCGACCACGAACAATCTGCGCGCCGTCGACGTGGACGTCCCGCTGGGGGTGCTCGTCGCCGTCACCGGCGTGGCCGGCTCCGGCAAGAGCTCGCTCGTGCACGGATCGGTCGCCACCGCGGCAGGGGTCGTGCCCATCGACCAGGCGCCCATCCGAGGATCCCGACGGAGCAATCCCGCGACCTACACCGGTCTGCTCGAACCGATCCGCAAGGCGTTCGCCAAGGCGAACGGGGTGAAGCCGGCCCTGTTCAGCGCCAACTCCGAGGGCGCCTGCCCGGAATGCAACGGCGCCGGTGTCATCTACACCGACCTGGCGATGATGGCGGGTGTCGCCACCACCTGTCCGGTCTGCGAGGGCAGGCGGTACGAGGCATCGGTGCTGGAGTACCGGCTCGGAGGCCGCGACATCAGCCAGGTCCTGGCGATGTCGGTGACCGAGGCCGTGGTGTACTTCGGCGAAGGCGAGGCGCACACACCGGCCGCCCGGTCGATCCTCGGACGGCTGGTCGACATCGGTCTCGGCTACCTCATCCTCGGCCAGCCTCTGCCCACCCTGTCCGGCGGCGAGCGGCAGCGCCTCAAGCTGGCCGCTCGCCTGTCCGACAAGGACGCCGTGCTGGTCCTCGACGAGCCGACCACCGGTCTCCACCCGGCCGACGTCGGGCAGCTGCTCGGTCTGCTCGACGGTCTCGTCGACGCCGGCAGGTCGGTCATCGTCATCACCCATCACCAGGCAGTCATGGTGCACGCCGACTGGATCATCGACCTCGGCCCCGGTGCCGGACACGAGGGCGGCCGGATCGTCTTCGACGGCACGCCCGCCGACCTGGTCGCCGCCCGCTCGACCCTCACCGGGGAGCACCTCGCGGCGTACATCGGCACCTGACCGGCGGTGCGCCGCGACGACCCGCGCCACGCTCGGGGTCCCGGTCACCGCCGTACGGGCGCCCGGCCCGTCCCCCTACGCTGACAGCTCGGCCGTCGTCGGGACGGTGGCGGCCGCCCGGGCCACGACGGGCCCCTGCCGACACGAGAGGACCACAGTTGACGGACACGACACTCCCCGGCGGCACATTCACCCTGGGCGGCGACCTGGTGGTCGCCCGCATGGGCTACGGCGCCATGCAGTTGGCCGGGCCGGGTGTCTTCGGACCGCCCGCGGACCGGGGCGAGGCCGTCGCCGTACTCCGGCGCGCCGTCGAGCTCGGGATCAACCACATCGACACCAGCGATTTCTACGGTCCCTACGTCACGAACGAGATCATCAAGGAGGCCCTCCACCCCTATCCCGACGATCTGGTCCTGGTGACCAAGGTCGGCGCGCGGCGCGACGCCACCGGCGGCTGGCCGCACGCCCGTTCCCCCGAGGAGCTCCGTCAGGCCGTCCATGACAACCTGGGGAGACTCGGGCTCGAGGCGCTCGACGTCGTCAACCTGCGCGTCGGCGGCTTCGACTCGCCCGAACCCGGCTCGATCGCCGAGCAGTTCGGAGCGCTGGCCGAGCTCCGGGAGGAAGGCCTCGTCCGTCATCTCGGCGTCAGTACCGTCGACGCCGACCAGGTCGCCGAGGCGCAGTCCATCGCCCCGGTCGTCTGCGTGCAGAACTTCTACAACATCGCCCACCGGGTCGACGACCCGTTGATCGAGTCGCTGGCCTCCCAGGACATCGCCTACGTGCCGTACTTTCCGCTCGGGGGGTTCACCCCGCTCCAGTCCGATGCGCTCGGCACCGTCGCCTCGCGGCTCGGAGCGTCGCCCATGGCGGTCGCCCTGGCGTGGCTCCTGCAGCGGTCGCCGAACATCCTGCTCATTCCGGGCACGTCCTCCGTCGACCACCTGGAGCAGAACGTGGCCGGCGCCGGACTGCGCCTGTCCGACGGGGACCTGGCCGAACTCGACGCCATTTCCGGCTGACCGGCCGGCGTCAGCCGCCCGATCGGGCCATCCAGCGCTCGACCGTCGCGGCAAGGGCGGCCAGGGGCATGATCCCCGCTCGCAGCACCACGTCGTGGAACTCCTTCACGTCGAAGCCGTCGCCGAGGGTGTCCGTGGCCAGGGCGCGCAGCCGGACGATCTCCCGCCGACCGACCATGTAGGAGAGCGCCTGGCCCGGATACGAGATGTAGCGGTCGACCTCGGCCTCGATCTCGATCGGGGGTAGAGGCGTGTGCTCCGACATCCAGCGCGCGGCCTGGCTCCGGGTCCAGCCCCGGGCGTGCAGTCCGGTGTCGACGACCAGGCGGCTGGCCCGCCACGAGTCGGCGGCGAAGAGCCCCATACGGGCCAGGTCGTCGGTGTAGAGCCCCATCTCGTCGGCCAGGCGCTCGCTGTAGAGGCCCCAGCCCTCGGCACAGGCCGTGTCGGAGAGCAGGCGCCGGGCCGGGGGCAGGCCCGTCGACTCCATGGCGATGGTGAGCTGGAAGTGGTGCCCGGGCACGGCTTCGTGGAAGGCCATGTCCTCGGCCATGTACCGGTGCCGCTCGCCGGGATCCGCGGTGTTGAGGAAGTAGGTGCCGTGGCGCGACCCGTCCACGGCACCGGTCATGTAGTACGCCGGAGGCGAGCCGGCCTCCTCGGCGTCGGGCACCGGCTGGACCGTGCACGGCTCGTCGGGCACGCGGGCGAACCAGGCCGGCGCCGCGGCCTCGGCGGCCGCCACGACCCGCCGGGCGTGGTCGAGCATCTCGTCGCGACTGGCGTAGCGCTGCGCCGGGTCGCTCGACAGGTGGTCGAAGATCTCGGACAGGTCCGAGGTGGCGAAGAGCCGCGCACCGGTCTCGACGAGCTCCGCTCCGACCTCGTCGACGATCTCACGACCGAGCTCATGCAGCTCGTCGGGCGTGGCGTCGGAGGAACTGTGGAGACGGGCCAGCGAGCGGTACATCGCCTCGCCCCCGGGCAGGAAGCAGATGCCCGGGTGGTCGTCGTCGCGGGCCGAGGGAAGGACGTCGTCGCGCAGCGCGTCGCGGTAGACGGCGAGCGCCGACCGGACGTGGCCGTCGACGGCCGTCGCGACTGCCGCGGCGAATGCGTCGTCGCCCTCCCCCGGCCGGGCGATCGCCCCGGCGTCCGGATCGGCGATGAGGAAGTCGAGCTGGGCGACGGCCGACCGGACCAGGCGGGCCACCGGGGTCCGCCCTGCTGCGACCCCCTCCCGATGGCGGTCCGCCGCCGTGGCGAGCATGGCCCCGAGGCCCTCCAGGCGCGAGACATAGGCGGCCCGGCGCTCCGCCGTGTCGAGCGGGACCTTGGGCAGCATGGTGAGCACCGCGGCCACGGGGGCCGCGAACGTGTCGCAGATGGTGAACTCGACCACCGGCACCCGGGCGGCACCGGCCATACCCCGTGCCATGTGGCGGACGAAGTCGATCGTCTGGAGGCCGGTCTCGTCCAGATCGGCGGTCGGCAGCGCCTCGGCCCGCTCGGCGACGGAGGTCACGGTGCGGGCGAACCCGTCCTCGGCCTCCCGGCTGAAATCGGGCAACCTGTCGTCGTAGCCGGGAAGCCCGTAGAGCGAACCGGCCAGCGGGTCGGCGTCGAGGACCGAGGTCAGCAGTTCGGCGGCGAGCTCGTCGGGGGACATCGCGGGAGGGTAGCGCGCCCGGGGTGCTCCGGCCCGGCCCGCACCGCGCTCGCACCCGGTCGGTCGGAACCGGGTGCGACCTCACCCGTGGTCGAGGATCCCCCCCAGCCACTCGAGCGCCACCTGCTGGCGCTCGCGGGACCTCCCACCGTGGTTGCCCGCGTTCTCGGTGGCGAGGTGGGAGACGCCCGCTCCGTGCAGCCGGTGGCTCAGGACGCGATGGCCCCACTGCAGCTCGTGGTTGTCGTTCACCCCGACGTCGAGGAGGATCCCGGACAGCTGTCGCAGGTCGTCGACGCGGTCGCGGCAGTTCTCGATCGGGTCGTGACGCAGCCAGCGGTCCCACACGTCGGGGAGGAGCTCGCCACTGGGCCACGCCACGGGCAGGTCGACGAAGTACGGCGGGTTGTCCGGATTCGGTGCGTAGGCCGCCGAGTAGGCGTAGACGAGCATCGACATGTCGTTTCCCTCGATCGGGCCGTCCGGCGCCTCGGGCCAGATGCTGTCCAGGAACTCGTACGGCATGTTCTTGTGCGTGAGGTCGAGATAGCTGTCCGCCGACAGCACGGCCATGGCCCCGAACACGTCCGGCCGGGTCGAGGCCAGGTTCCACGCGCCCACGCCGCCCGACGAGAATCCGAGCACCCCTCGACTCCCGGCCGACGGGAGGGTGCGGTACGTGGCGTCGACGTGGGCGACGACGTCCTCGGCCACGTAGGAGCCGAAGGAGCCACTGGTCGGGGAGTCGACCCACTGACCACAGCCCCAACGGCAGTTCCCGTTCGGGATGACCACGATCATCGGGGGCACCCCCATCCGGCCGAAGACGGGGTCGAGCACGTCCTCCAGGGGGGGCGCCCAGCGCTCGCGGTCGGTGGGCGGATGGACCAGCCCGCCGGCGTCCTGCCCGAAGGCGTGGAGCAGGTAGGCGGTGGCGTAACGGCGGTCCGACTCCTCGTAGCCGGGCGGCAGGTAGACGAACAGGTCGCGCTCGTCGGGGTCCCCCAGCAGGTTCCGGGCGAGGTGGGGGCTCGAGTGCCGGGTCTGGATGATCATCGCGTCGCCTCTCGATCGGTCAGTGCTCCGGATCGGCTCCAGTCTGCCCGGCCCGGGTACCACCGGCGGCGGAACGTCGAGGCGGAAGGAGGACGGCCTCCCCGGCCACACCCCCCGTCGGATGGCGAGCCGTCCGTTGTCCGGGGACCCCGGAGCGGCAAGGATGGGGTCGTGCCGATACTCGACCCGCGACACGACCTCGGTCACCCGGTCGAGGCCGACCCGGCCTGGAGCGAGTCGTACTACTTCAACGGCTACGACGCCGGGTCCGACTCCGGCCTGTTCACCCGCATCGGCATCCGACCCAACGAGGGGACCATGGACGTCGGACTGTCGGTCTGGCTCCCGGATGGCGATCTCGGTGAGTACCGCGCCGACAGGCCCCAGCACGGGATGGTCGACACGGTCCTCGACGTGGGCGCCGTCCGCTACGAGCTGCTCGAGGCCGTCCGGACGTGGCGCCTGACCATGGACGCCCCGGTGGCGGTACGCCCCTGCACGCGCGGTTCCGGCTCGGACCACGACGCCCACGTGCGCCTCGACCTCCGGTTCGACTCGCTCACCCCGCCCGTCGGGACCGACGGGCAGGCGGCGGCCCGCCGCAACTCGGCCGAGTCGGCCGCCGCCGCCGGCACCACCGGCAAGGGCCACCTCGAGCAGGCGGGCACATGGACGGGGTGGATCGAGGTCGACGGCGTCCGCCACGCCTGGGACGGTGCCCTCGGCAACCGCGACCGCTCGTGGGGACCCAGGAACTGGGGCGGCCCGCCCATGTGGCGGTGGTTCAGCATCAACGTCGACGAGCGGCTCCACTTCGGGGGCATCCGGCTCGGCACCGACCTCGGCGACCTCCACCGGGGGTGGGTGTACGACGACGGCACCGTCTCGAGCGTCGCCGAATGGCGCCTGCGGACCGAGGTGGCCGCCGACGGCCTCACCCACCGGACGGTGCACCTCACCGTCGTCGACAGACGCGGCGTCGAGTACGCGTTGCGCGGCGACGTCCTACGCGTCGCCGACATCGGCCGCCCCTCGGGGACCCTGATCAACGAGGGACTCGCCCGGTGGACCCTCCTCGGGGACGGCCCCACCCGCTCGGGTACCGGGATCGCCGAGTACCTCCACCAGCTGGACGGCGGCGGGAGGCCAGCCGTCGCCGTCGAGTAGTGGGTCCCTCCCCGGCGGAGGTGGCCGAGACGCTCGGCCGGGTCCTCGGCGGTACCGTCCACCGGCTGGACCGACTGTCCGGCGGGGCCTCCAGGATCACGAACTCGTTCGACCTCGAGCGCCCGGACGGGACCGTCCGGGCGCTCATCCTCCAGCAGGAGCGCGACAGCGCGGTCGCGCCGGGGAGTCGCATGGCGGTCGAGGCGACCCTCCTGGCCGCCGCCCGGGCCGCGGGCGTGCCGGTCCCCGGGGTCGTGGCGGCCGGAGCGGCCGGCGGACTCGCCGCGGGCTGGCTGGTGGTCGAGCGGCTCGAGGGCGAGACGATCCCGCGCAAGCTGCTCCGGGACCCGGAATGGGCGGCCGCCCGGGCCGACCTGACGGCCCAGTGCGGCGCGGCACTGGCCGCCGTGCACCGGATCCCGCCCGACGACGTCCCCGGCCTGCCCCGCCGGGATCCGCTGGGCGATCCACTGCCCCTCCTCGACGACCTGGGCGAGTCCCGACCGGCGGTCGAGCTGGGCGCGCGGTGGCTCCAGCTCCACCGGTCGGACCCCGGGCCGCGGGTCGCGGTCCACGGCGACTTCCGGATGGGCAACCTGCTCGTCGGGCCCGACGGGCTGCGTGCCGTCCTCGACTGGGAGCTCGCCCACGTGGGCGACCCGGCCGAGGACCTGGGCTGGCTCTGCGCACCGGCCTGGCGCTTCGGTGGTCCCGGGGTCGTCGGTGGTTTCGGCGACCCCACCGATCTGGTGGAGGCCTACACGGAAGCCGGCGGCGACCACGTCGGACCGGAACGGATCCGCTGGTGGCAGGTGTACGCCACGGTCAAGTGGGCCGTCATCTGCGCCCTGCAGGCCGCCACCCACCTCGGCGGCGCCAGTCGGTCGGTGGAGCTGGCGGCCATCGGGCGGCGGGTCTGCGAGAGCGAGTGGGACCTGCTGGCCCTCCTCGGAGCGACGTCCGACGTCGACGGGGTGGCCCCAGACCCCGAGCCCCCTCCGCCGGCGGTGCTGCCGCCGTTCGGCCGGCCCACCAGCGCCGAGCTGGTCGAGGCCGTCCGCGAGTACCTCGAGGGGACGCGGGACGGCGCGGGCGGAGGGCGGGCCCGGTTCGACGCCCGGGTGGCCGCCAATGCCCTCGCCATGGTCGAGCGGGAGCTGCGCCTCGGCCCGGCGCTGGCCCGGGACCACGTCGACCGACTGGACGGTCTCGGGTTCGCCGACGATGCCGGACTGTCCGTCGCAATCCGAGGGGGCCGATTCGACGACGACCTGGAGCCACTGGGACGCGCCCTGGCCACGGCGGCGCGCGATCAGCTCCTGGTGGCCAACCCGGGCTACCTTTCCGCCCCCACCCGGTGACCCGGCCCACCCGGCCAGCCGGCCCTCTCCCCGGGTGCGGTACGGCGCGGCGCCGATGGTGCACAATGGCGCTCGACCGGGGCGCCGAGGGGCGCCCCCGAGCGAAGGGGCCCATGTGACCAGCGACGAGACCCAGTCCGTGATCGACCGCCACATGGCGGCGCTGCAGTCCGGCGACATCGACGCGGTGATGGAGGACTACACCGACGACTCGGTGTTCATCCTCAACCTCGGAGGAGTGGCCACGGGCCGCGACGCCATCCGCCCGTTCCTCGAGGCCGCGGGACAGCTCCCCGGGTACGTCAAGACCGCCTCGTACACCGAGGGCGGCACGTACTACGTGACCTGGACGGCCGACGGCTTCGCCTTCGGGACCGACACCATCATCGTGCGGGACGGCAAGATCGCCGTCCAGACCGTCGCCATCGTCCTCGCCACGTAACGGCTCCGCACCTCCCGACCGTCCACGGGCACGGGACCGGTGCCCGTGGGATCATGGCTCGGATGCCCTTCGTGTCCGTCACCCGGCTCCGGGTCAGGTCGCCCGAGTTCATCGACCCCTTCTCGGTCGCCGTCACCGATGTCTACGGCCAGGCCTCGACCGCCCCGGGGAACCTCGCGCTCGACCTCTTGGCCGAGGCGAACGACACGTTCTGGACCAGGACCGTCTGGACCGATCGTGCCGCCGTGCGGGCCTACATGACCACGGGTGCCCACGGTGAGGTCATGCCGCGCCTGCGCGACTGGTGCGACGAGGCCCACGTCGCCCATTGGGAACAGGACTCCACCGACCTTCCGACCTGGGAGGAGGCCCATCGCCGCATCGTCACCGAGGGACGGACGTCGGCGGTCGCCCACCCCAGCCCCGACCACGCCCCACGGACCGTCGCACCTCCGGTGACCGCCTGACGACCGGGAGCGGGTCCGACAGCCGAACCCGTCCTGCCCGGCGCGCCCCCGCCGTCAGCGCTGGCTGTCCCCGTAGAGGTCGTGACGTCGGAACCAGGACATGTCCCCCTCGTTGCGACCGAGCGGGGCACGGTCGAGCCACTGCCACATCGTCCACAGTGCGTCGAGCCCCCGCGCGTAGCAGGAGTAGGTGTGGTACACGACGCCGTCCTGGCGCGAGAACGAGCTCATACCCGGTCCCTCGTACGGGAGCTCCCCGGGATCGAGCTGCCAACCGTCCAGCGGCCGGAAGTTGTACGACCCGCCGCCCGCCACCGACTCCTCGGTGAACGACACGCCGTAGTCGAAGTTGAAGGCGCTCCGGCCCGACGACGCCCAGGGGAAGCCCCATCCCATCCGGTCCCGGCAGGCGAGCAGCTTCTCGAGCGGGGCCCGGGAGACGGCGGTGAACGCCACGTCGTGGTTCTGGAGGTGCAGCTGCGTCTCGTCGAAGCCGTCCGCCACCGAGGAGCAGCTCGGGCAGCCTTCGGTCCAGTCGGGCCCGAACATGAAGTGGTACACGATCAGTTGCGATCGGCCCCGGAACAGATCGGCCAGCGTGGCCTCGCCGATCTCGGTGTCGAACACGTAGTCCTCGTCGACGCGGACCCACGGCAATTCCTGTCGCTGCCGGGCGACGTCGTCGTTCAGCCGGGTCAGCTCCTTCTCGGCCGTCAGCAGCCGGAGCCGGGCCTCGAGCCACTCGTCGCGGGTTCCGGTGCGGTGGTGCTCCATCGATCGACCTCCTCGCTCCGCCTACACACAGAGTAGGTGCGCCACCCCCGAACGTGTCGGGCCGACTCCAGCCGGAGCAGGTCGTCGTCGAACAGCCGCCCGGCGAGCTCGGCCGTGGCGCGGGCGTCGAGGCGGCGTTCGTACCGGCGTGCCACGAGGGGCGCCCACCGTCGACTTGTCCGAGCCCGGGGGTCCGGTGAGGATCAGGCAGCGGACGGTGTCCACGACCGGACGTCACCTGCGGGTGCTGCGCCCGGCCGGTGACGGATCCGAACCGACCTACCTCTGTTTCGGGTCACCGGCCGGGAACTTGACGTTCTCGACCACGGTCCTCCAACCGGGCACCGGCTCCGAGACATGGCCGAGGCAGGGACCGAACCGCTGCGGGCTCGTCGCCACGCACCTCGGGAGGAGTCCGACGTAGTAGTCCTGGCCGTCGATCACCTCTGGGGTTCCCGATCCGCCCCCCAGCGTCGTGAACTGGATGTTCGAGGCGAAGCAGACCTCGATCGGGGCACCTGCGGGGCCCTGGAGGTGCTCGCGCAGGAAGGTCACGTGGACCCTGACCGTCGCGTTGAGCGGGACCCCGGTGGTCGACACCGTGGTGATCTGCGGGGCGTAGTCGTAGGGGGTGCCGCTCGTGCAGTCGAGCGAGCCGTCGGACAGCGAGACGAACAGCGACCCGCTGCCACTGGACGTGGTACCCGTCGACGTCTGGACATCCGTCGTGACCCCGCCCGAGCAGCTGCCGGTGCACGGCACCGTGGTCTGGGCGGCGTCGACCTCGACCTGCACCAGACCGTCGGCGGTCACGCCGTCGTAGGTCACCGCGACCGTGATGTCGTACTGGCCGCTCGAGGCCCACGTGTACGAACCGCTGACCTCGAACGGGGTGCCCGGACCGCCGGGCTGGGTGATCGTGCCGGGGCCCGACCCTCCGTCACCCCAGTCGAGCGTGACACTGAAGTCGCTGGCCACGACCCCCGCCACCGGGCTGGTGAACGTGGCGACCTCGCCACTGAACGGGCTACCCGCCAGCTGGTCCGGGACGGCGGCCGGCGTGATCGACACCGGCTCCGTGGTGACGTCCGACGTGGCCGACCCTTGCCCCTGGTTGGTCATGGTCGTGATCACCGTGTCGTCGACGGTCACCGTGTCGGTGTACGAGCCGGAGCTGGCGTAGGTGTGGTCGCCCGTCAGCACGTAGGACGAGCCCGGGCCGCCCGGCTGGGAGATCGTGGCGTCCGACGTCGAACCGTCGCCCCACGCGACCGTGGCGCTGAAGTCCGCGACCGGCGAGTCGTCGGAGTTGCCCACGTCGAAGGTACCCACCGCTCCGCTGAACGGGATGCCCGTGTAGGGGGCGACGTCGGTGGCGCCCACGCTGATGTCGGCCTCGAGATCGGCCGAGGACACGGTCAGAGGTGACCCGGACAGGCTGAAGTAGGTACCGGCCTCGGGTGCCATGCCCCCGACGAACCCGACCGTGCCGTCCGAGCTGCCGGTCGGCGTCACCGTGGTGCCGGGACCCTCGTATCCGGTCGGGCCGAACTCCGTGGGCGAGAAGCACGGGCTGGGGTGGACGGTGCAGACACCCTTGCCGCCGAGGGCGAAGGAGTCGGGGCCGCTCACCGAGATGCCCGACACCGTCGTGTTCGAGTCGTTGACGACGCCCACCAGCACGCCGCTCCCGCCGTCGAGGGCGGGCTGGGACGGGTCGGTCGCCACGGTCGTCGATCCGTTGGCGTTCACCGTGATCAGCACGCCGCAGCCGGAGTCCGGCCCTGCGGCGGGGCACTCCGGGTAGAGAGGCGTGCCCGTAGCGGCCGACACGCCCGGGATCCCCACCGCAGCCACGAGGACCAGCCCGAGGCCGATCCCCAGCGACTTCACGAATGAGTTCATGTTCCTGCCCATGATGACCGCCCTCCGCTTCTGGCAAAGAGGTCCTCACACCGCCGCCGCCGTGCCCGCCGAACCCCTACATCCTGCCTGGATGTCGGGCCACTGTAGGTCGCGTGCAACCGAGGAGCAATCATGTTGCACCAATGTCACACCAGCGTCACACAAAGGCCACGGTGGGTGGGAATCACATCAGCCTGGCGGTGTCAGGGCCACGGCCGGTGCCGTTCTTTCCGCCAACAGGTCCGGGGACCACACGACCCCGAGCCTGGCCAGTGTGGCCTCCGACGACGCCGCGAGCTGCGCCGCCGCCGCACCCCTGTCGACGCGCGAGAGCACGCGGGCCAGCAGCTGCCCGGTCAGGGCCACCTCGTGCTCGGCGCTCCGGGACCGCGCCGCGTCCATGCTCTGCTCGAGTGCCGCCACCGCTTCGTCGTACGCGCCCGTCCGGAACAGTGCGGCGCCGCGCACCCGCAGCAGCAGGGGCAGCTGGGCCGACACCCCACCGAGCGCACGGGCCTGGGCCAGCCCGGCGTCGGCCGTCGCGACGGCCCGGTCCGCGTCGCCGGAGAGCAGCTGGCACTCCGCCAGGCGGGCCTCGGTCTCGAGCGTCTCGACGTGGCTCCCGATGGCCCGGAACTCGCCGAGTGCGTCCTCGAACAGCTGCGCGGCCTCGTCGAACCGACCGCGGTTGCCGGCCACCCTGGCCAGCATGGCGGTCGCCGCGCCCACGCCCGACCGGTAGCCGGACGCCCTCCATTCGCGCAGTGCCTCGGTGAACTCCCCCTCGGCGTCGTCGAGCCGTCCCTGGTCGAGTGCGATCTCGCCGATGTTGAGGTGCCCGAAGGCGACGTTCACGGGGTTGCCGGTGCGCCGGTCGATGACGAGGCACTTCCGGTAGAAGTCCAGTGCCCCGGCCCAGTCCCCCCGCCAGTAGGCGTTGGCCCCCAGGACGTTCATGGTGTGCGCCTGGCCGGTGAGGTCACCGAGCTCCTCGTAGATGGCGAGGGCACGCTCGGAGTTGGACTGGTCGTCGAGCTGACCGAGCTCCATCGTCGGCCAGTCGATGAAGCGGAGCGCGTCCGCCAGGACCGCACGGTCGCCGCAGGCCTCGGCTTCGGCCGCGGCCCGCGTGCACCACGAGATGGCCCGTGTGTGGTTGCCCGCCTCCTCGCAGAACCTCCCGTACCAGCAGAGGAGCTGGGCCCGCTCGCTCGACGGTGCGCCTCCGTCGAGGCCCTCCAGGAGTCCCAGTCCCTTGGTGATCCACCGCAGTGCCGTCGAGTACCGGTCCAGCCACCCCTGGACGCGCGCCAGCTTGAGCACCACCCGGGCCTCCGCCGGCGGATCACCGTGGACGAGGCGCCGGGCCGCCCGGTAGGCGGAAGCCGCGGCCGCGTAGCGACCGGATCGCACCTGGGCATCCCCCAGCTCCTCGTAGACCGACGCGAGCTGCACCGCCGACACGTCGTCCAACCGGCGTCCGGCCACCAGCGCCCGCTCGAAGAACTCCGCGGCTTCGAAGTTGGCGTGGACCTCCTTCGCCCGCTCGGCCGCCACCAGCGAGAACTCCCATGCCTCCGCGTACTGCTGGGCATGGAGGTAGTGGAACGACAGGAGTTCGGGAAACGCCTCGTGGTCCGGCGTGCCGCCGTCGCGCAACGCGTTGCCGGCGGCGAGGTGGATGTGACGGCGCTGCCGGAACGACAGGCCGTCGTAGGCACTGTCCCGCAGCAGCCCGCTGCGGAACTCGAGCCGGCCGGTGCCGTCGCGCACGACGAACTCGTCGAGACGGCGCCACACGGGGTCCGACGAGTGCGGTACCTCGTCGAGCGCGTCGCGCGCCACCTCGAGCGGGAACGACCGGCCCAGGACGGACAGCTGGCGGAGCAGGAACCGGTCGTCGCTCGACAGACTGTCTATGCGGGCGGCCACCACGTCGTCGATGGTGTCGGGGAGGCCGTCGACATCGCCCCGGTGTGCGGCAGCGGCCAGGAGCTCACGGAGGAAGAGCGGGTTCCCGGCCGAACGGTCCACGATGGTGTCGAGCTGGTGCGGCGACAGCATCGAACCCTCGGACGCCCGGCGCACCAGCTCGAGGGCCGAGGTACGGCCGAGGGGGCCGAGCTCGATCCGCTCCGCACCTTCCGGTGCCACGAATCCGCCGCCGACATCGCGGCGGGCGATGCAGATCAGCCACGACGTGAGCCCCACCGCCTCCGACACGTGCCGGAACAGGTCGGCCGATGCGTCGTCCATGTACTGGGCGTCGTCGATCACGAGGAGGCCCGAGGCCGGCAGCAGGCCGGCCAGCAGGTCCATGACGGCCCGGGCGAGCCGCGGCCGCACGAACGTCTCGTCGAGCTCGCGCGTCTCGTCGGTGTCGGGCACGGTGACGCCGATCGCCCGGGCGATGAGCGGTGCCCACGGCAGGACCGCGGGGGCGCGGTCGGCCAGCGTCGTCAGGAACTGCGCGACCACCGTCTCGTCGCTCCCCTGCGCTGGCAGTCCGAGCAGCTGGCGGAGGAGCCGGCGGACCACGTGGTACGCGGTCGAGGCGTCGTAGTGCTGGCAGGTCAACGACAACAGAGGTCGATCCGACGCCTGGGCCTCCAGCTCGGCGACCAGGCGGGTCTTGCCCGAGCCGGGCTCCCCGACGAGCTCCACGAGTCGTCCGACGCCGGCCGCGGCCTCCGCGGCATGGCTCCGCAGCACGCCCAGCTCGGCCTCCCGGCCCACGAACGGGGTCGTGTGGCCGGTCTCGAGCTCCTGTTCCCCGGCGACCTCGCCGAGCAGGAAGGCGCGGACGGGACGGGCCTTCCCCTTGACCAGGAAGGGCTCGAGCTCCTCGGTGGCGAAGGAGGTGCGCGACCGGCTCAGCACATCGGGTGACACCACGATCTGGCCCGGTCCGGCCCTGGCCATCAGGCGGGCGGCGAGGTTGACGGCATCGCCCATCACGGTGAACGTGCGGCGGTAGTGGGGGCCGATCTCGCCGACGAAGACCGCCCCCCGGTTGACGCCGATGCGGATGGGCAGCCGGTTGCCGGCGTCCATGACCTCGCGGACGCACAGCAGCATGCGGTGCTCGTCGTCGCCGGAGGTCGACGGGGCACCGGCGGTGAGGATGATCTTGCCTCCGTCGTGGTCCACGTCCGTGGCCAGGAAGGTGACGTGGTTGCGCTCGACGGCTACCTGCACGTTCCGCACCAGCTCGTCGAGCTGGTCCGCCGCCTCGGCCGCACCGAGGTCCCGGACCAGGTCGTCCGTACCGTCGAAGTGGATGAAGGCCACCGTCACCCGGCGGTGCTCGGGCTCCTGGTGGCGGGCGGTCAGCGTGTCACGCAGGGCCACCGGCACACCCTGGAGGATGTCCGTGCCGGGGGCGATCGGCTCGAAGGGGACGAACGGATCGGCGGGGACGTCGGGCGCCCGCCGCAGCAACATGCCCGGCCCCTTGGCCTCGCCGACCAGGCCGGGGCGCAGGGCCCGAGCGGTGGAGGGGCTCACCACGATCTGGCCCGCGTCGGCCGTGCCCTCCATCTCCACCGTGGCACTGGCCGCCGGGCCGGTGACGATCAGCTCGCGGTGGGAGCCACCGACCAGGAAGAAGTGGAAGTCGCCGGAGTGCACGCCCACCGACATGCGCAGGGACACCTTCTGGCCCAGTACGACCAGGCGCCCGACCGTCCGCAACTCGCGCCGCATCTCGACCGCCGCCCGGCAGCCACGCACCTCGTGGGCCTCACCGGAGAAGTAGAGGAGGAGCGCGTCGCCCCCGAATTTGAGCAGCCGACCGCCGTAGGCCACGGCCAGGTCGAGCAGTGCCACGAAGCAGGACCCGATGGTGGCCGTCAGCTCCTCGGCCCCGACCTTGCCGTGCTTGGCCAGTCCCTCGGACAGCTTCGTGAAGCCCGAGATGTCGACGAAGACCACCGTGCCCGGCTCGACCCGGTACCGATCGTCAGGTCGGTCGGCCATCCACTCGATGCTGAGGCGCGGTAGGTAGGGCGCCAGGACGTCGGACAGGCCCCCTCCGTCCACGACCCGGTCCGCCTCGTCGCGCATCCCGACCTTCCGCCGGCTGGTGGGAACGCTCGTCATGCGCCTCCCATTGTCCCATCTCCGGTGAGGGCTGACGACCGCTCCGCGGACACCACGTGGCACAGTCGGTCACGTCGACAAGTCGGCGGGTGCGGTTTAGAGTGCCTGCATGTTCGACACCGTGGTGGTAGGCGCCGACGACTCACCGACCGCGGCCAAGGCGGTAGCCGCAGCCATCGAGCTGGCGAAGCTCTCCGGCGGCACGCTCCACATCGTCACGGCCTACAAGCCGGCCTCCCGGTCGTCCTCCGGAGTGCCCTCCGAGTTCACCGGCTCCGTCCAACCGGACAGTCACGCCCAGAGCCTCCTGGACGACCTGGCCTCGCGGGCCCGGGCCGAGTCGGTGAAGGCCGAGACCCACGCCCAGGCCGGTGACCCCGCCGAGGCCATCACCACGGTGGCCGACCGGGTCGGCGCCGACCTCATCGTCGTCGGCTCACAGGGGATGCAGCGCCGGGTGCTCGGGAGTGTGCCGAACACGATCGCCCACGGGGCGGGCTGCGCAGTCCTCGTCGTCAAGACCGACTGAGCCCCCGCCGACACCGGCGTCATCCCGTTCCGGCAGGCCGTCCCCATACAGGAGAGAGCATGTACAACGTCGTAGTCGTAGGTGCCGACGATTCGCCGACCGCCCTCGAGGCCTTCACGAAGGCCGTCGAATTCGCCAGGATGTCGGGGGGCACCTTGCACATCGTGACCGCCTACAAGCCGAAGCCGACCGACAACGGCGCCCTCCCCGACGAGTTCCGGTACTCCATGGCGTCGACCGGCGAAGCCGACGTGCTCCTGCGCCGACTGGCCGAGCTGGCCACCGCCCAGGGGGTGGTCTCGGAACTCCACGCCGCGACCGACGACCCGGCCGACGCGATCGTGGGCGTGGCCGACCGTGAGGGAGCCGACCTCATCGTGGTGGGAAACAAGGGCATGAAGGGCGCCCGCCGGGTGCTCGGTAGCGTGCCGAACTCGGTGGCCCACCGGGCCACATGCTCGGTGCTCATCCTCCCCACCACCTGAGCGCGAGCCGCGCGGGCGGCCCACCGGCCGGTGGGCTAAGAATGGAGCGTGTGCTGGCGGACAGCCACGAGACAAGGAGGGCGGATCCATGAGTGGTCAGTCGGACAGCGGAGTCCCCACCAAGATCGTCGTCGGGACCGACGGTTCCCCCACCGCCGAGCGTGCCGTGGGCAAGGCAACGGCGTTGGCCGCCGCCGTCGGTGCCGAGCTCATCATCGTGTCCGCGTACAACAACCGTGCCCCGTCGGGCGTGGCCGCGGCGGGAATCGCCATCGACTCCAGCTGGGTGGCCGCCGCCCAGGCGGGCGCCGAGGCGGTCGCCAAGGAGGCCGGTGAGAAGGCCAAGGCCGATGGCGTCACCAAGGTCTCCTACGAAGCGGTGGCCGGCGACGCCTCCGAGGTGCTGCTCCAGGTCACCGTGGACCAGGCGGCCGACCTGCTGGTCGTCGGCTCGAAGGGCATGCACTCGACAGCCCGCTTCCTCCTCGGCCCGATCGCCAACAAGGTGTCGCGCCGTGTCTCCTGCGACCTGCTCATCGTCGAGACGTCCGACTGACCGGGTCGGTCCTCGGGGCCGGGCGTCGTCGCAGGCGCGCGGTCGCGCAGCCGGTGGTGACTCCGGGTGACGCCCGGGTGACGCCCCGGTGACGCCTCGGTGACGCCCCCGTGACACCAGGATGAGGAGAGCGTGATCCCTGCTCACCGCGGCACGAGGCCTGGTCACCGGACGTCGCGTTCGGCTACGTTCGCCTCCGTGCTCGATTCGATCAAGGACACCGCCCGGTCGGTGGTCCAGGGCGAGGTCGTGATCTGGCCGGCGGTGGTGGCGGGTGCGCTGGCGGCAGCGGCGTCGCTGGCCATCGGCTCGATCCGGCTGGACCTCAGCGTCGAGGTCGCGCTGGCCTCCATGACCACGTTCCTGTTCGGCGTCCTGCTGGCGTTCACCATCGCCCGCACCCGGGAGCGGCTCACCCTCATCCGCGAGCTGATGAGCAAGGGCAACTCCTCGCTGCTCTCCATCCACCAGATGATGGAGATCTTCCCCGAACCAGACCGGAGCCGGATCCGCGGACTCGTCGACGACCAGCTGACCAGCCAGATCGATTTCCGCCTCGTCGACAACCACCTGTCCAGCCCCGCCCACCATGCGTTGGTCGAGGCCGTGTACGCCCTCGACCCGCAGACGCGCCAGGAAGAGGTCATCTACAGGAAACTCGTCGAACAGTGCATCCACATGGGCGCCGAGCGGGCGCTCGTCGACACCACCACCGGGCAGTCGCTGATGCCGGTGGAGTGGACCGGGATGCTGCTCCTGCTCGGCATGATCGTCGCCCTCATCACCGTCATGCCCGGCGGGACCATCTGGGGCGCCCTGGTCGCCGGCGTGCTGACGGGCACGCTCGTCACGCTCCTCATCGTGCTGCGCCAGCTGGACCGACTGGTCTGGCACGAGCAGGCCTCGATCTGGGAGCCGACCACCCGCCTGTTCCGGTCCATGGGGCTCGACCCCTATGTGCCCCGCCTGGTGATCGACTCGGGCCGCTACGTCCCGACGGGCCGGGTCCGGGTGGTCGACTACCCGGACGCCTACCCGGACCGGTCGCACAAGGTGGTGACCGTCGAGGTGCTCGGGGATGCACCAGCCGCCGGTCGGCAGGCCCCGGCCGACCTTCCCACCCGCGCCGCCTGACCGGGCCCGGGCCGCCTGACCGCGCGCACGGCTGGCCCGGCGGCCCGATCGGGCGCAGCCGGTCGGCCGGGGGGCGTTGGTAGGGTCGTCCCATGGACCCGAGGGCACAGATCGCCGAGGCCCATGCCGTGGGACGGGCCGTGGCCGAGGACCGCATCGAGCAGATCCGGGGCCAGGCCCTCGTCCAGGTCCGCCGGTCGATGGGGATGACGCGGGTACCACCGCCGGCCTGCACCGATCCCGTCCGGGCCTACGTCGCCCCGGGTCGATCGTCCGCCGCATCCACGGCGACCTCCCCTCGATGCTCATCGGCGGCCTGTCCGCGCTGCTGTTCCAGATGCTCCACCCGCTGGCCATGGCCGGTGTCGCCCAGCACTCCAACTACCGCGACGACCCGCTCGGCCGGCTCGAGCGCACGGCGTCGTTCCTCGGAACCACCACCTTCGGGACGACGGAGGAGGCCCGCGACGCCATCGACCGGGTCCGGCGGGTCCACGCGCGGGTGCGCGGCGTCGCCTCCGACGGGCGCCCGTACTCGGCCGCCGACCCCGACCTGCTGAGCTGGGTCCACGCCGCCGAGGTCTCGAGCTTCCTGGCCGCCTCCCGCGCCTACGCCCCCGTGGCCCCCACCCGCGCCGAGGCCGACGACTACCTCGACCAGATGGCCCGGGTGGCCCTCGACCTCGGCGCGGTCGACGTTCCCCGGTCGACCGCCGACCTCGACGCGTACTTCGCAGAGGTCCGGCCCCGGCTCCGGCTGACCCCCGAGGCCCGTACGGCCCGCAACTTCGTACTGCGGGGAGTGGGACGGTGGCCGCACGAACTGGCCACCTACGGACTGCTGGTCGGCGCCGCCCAGGGTGTCCTTCCGGTATGGGCACGCCGGCAGCTGCGCCTGCCGACCGTGCCGGCGGGCGACCGGCTGGCCGTACGGCCGTCGGCGCGCCTCCTCGGGAGCGCCTTCCGCTGGGTCGTCACCCCGCCCCGGGTCTCGCCCGCCTCCGGGCTCTGATCGCCACAGCCGCTCAGGGCAGGGCCCGCAGGTTCGAGGGACCTCCACCCGCCGACTCACCGGAGCCGGGCGCTCGCTCGGCGTCGGCCAGTGGCGACCTCGCCGGCCGGTGCGCGCCGGCCAGGGCCAGGACCTCGTCGAAGCCCTGGCGGAGGCAGCCCATCATCACCTCCGGGTCGGGCACGGCGGCAGTGTCGATCGTGCAACCGACGCAGCACGTTCCCCGGTACGAGAGGAGCGTCACGTTGAGTGCCGCCCCGGTGGTGGGGCCGAAGGCGTAGGTGCCGGTCACCTCCGCGCCGGCCAGGTAGAGGGGCACCGGCACCCCGGGCACGTCGCTGGCCACGAAGTCCACGTGCTTGAGCATCGACCCGATCACCCAGGAGGGCAGCAGGTTGAGGACGCCGGCCACCGCGTCCGACAGGGGTAGCGCCTCCTCGTAGCGGGCGGCACGGCACTGCCACCCTGTCGTGCGTATCCGGTTGGCGGGGTCGGCCTCCCCCACCGACAGCGTGAACCGCTCGAGGGTGAAGCGGTTGCCGCCCACCGGGTCGACCTCGCGCCGGGTGGAGACCGGCATCGTCACCCGCAACTCCTGGACGGGCGCACCGTGCAGTTCGTGGTAGCGGCGCAGTCCGCCGGTCACCGAGGCCACGAAGGCGTCATTGAGCGTCGAACCCGCCGCCGAACCGGCGGCCTTCAGCGCGTCGACCTCGACCTCGATCATGTCGAGGTGCCGGCCCAGCCCCCGCCGCGTCATCACCGGCGAGAGCGTCTCGGAGGCCGGCCTCACGAACCGTCCGAGCGAGCTCGCCGTGGCCAGGACGTCGAGGGTCGACCGCAGCGGATGCCGCACCGTGGTGGTGGTGGCCGGCACCACCAGGCCCAAGCCGTCGCGGGCGGTGGCCACCATCCGCCGTGCCGAGCGCGACAGCGCCTCGCGCACCAGTTCGGGGCCGCCCGGCACCGGTTCGGGGCCGAACTCCTCCACCGGGGTCACCGGCTCCGGTTCGGGGGACGTCTCGAACAGCAGCCAGCCGAGCTGCACGGCCCCGAGACCGTCGGTCAACGAATGGTGGAGCTTCATCACCAGGGCGGCCCGGCCGCCGGTGACCCCCTCGACGAGGGTCATGACCCACAGGGGCCGGAACGGGTCGAACTCGGTCATCGCCTCCGACCGGGCGAACTCGATCACCGTGCGCGGCGTGTGGGGAGAGGGGGCGGCGATGCGCCGCAGGTGGAGCGAGAGGTCGACCTCGCAGTCGACCCACCGGGGCGTGGCGAACGGACCGGGTGGGTGGACCGGGCGCTGCCGGAACCGGGGGGCCAACCGCGTGGCCCGGTCGAGCCGGGCGGTCAGCGCGTCCAGGTCGGGCGGGGACTTCAACCAGGTGATCCCCACGATGGTCGAGCGCAGACCCGGATCGTGCTCCATGTTCCAGGCCAACGCGTCCGAATGCCGCATGAATTGCTCGTCGTAGCGCGCCATAGTCGTCCCTCCCATGCCCCGTTGGTCAACCTAGGACGGCACCGGGGTACAGGTCAGGGCCGAAGGTCACCAGTGGCCCGCGCGCCTCTGACCAGGTCTTTTGCTACGGCTTGTCGGCCTCCCGGGGTCCCCGGTAGATTGGGCGGCCTCGTGTTTCGCTCCGGATCGACCCCGCAGACGGGGCCAGTCGCAGCGAGGCGGGTCCGTCGAACGTTCCGGGTCCTCTGCCTCCCCCTGCTGGTGGCTGCCGCGTCCCTGCCCTTGGGCTCCAACCTCCGGCCCGCCGGTGCGGACACCGTGGGCGACCTCCAGGCCCAGGCCGCCGCCGTGTCCCAGAAGCTCGTGCTCGAGCAGCTCGAACTCGATGCCGATCTCCAGGCCACGTCGGTGGCATCGGCCCGGGTGACGGCGGACGCCCAGGCCATCACCCAGATCGACCAGCAGCTGTCCGCCGACCAGCGGGCGATCAACCAGCATCTCCACGTGGTCCAGGCCCAGGCGATCGAGTCCTACATCGACTCGGGTTCCGACGCGTCGAGCAGCGACGCCTCCCTCTTCGACGGCGGTACCGCCCGGGCCCAGGTGGCCAGCGAGTACGCCAGCCTGGCCGTCGGCAACATCACCACCGAGATGGACCAGCTGCACACCGCCCAACACCAGCTGCAGGTCCAGCAGGCAGATCTCCAGGCCAAGGAGAGCCAGGACCGGGCCGACCAGGCCCACCAGTCGAGCGAACTGGCCCAGGCCGACACGGCCACCGCGGCCCTCCAGGCCGAGCAGGCCCAGGTGACCGGCCAGCTGGCCACTGCGGTCGCGGCCCAGCAGGCCGCCCAGGCGGCGGCGGCCGCCGCTGCCGTGGCCCGGGCCCCCAAGGTCACCCCGCAGACCACCGCGACCGGCAGCGTCGGCCCTGTCGCCACCGTGCCGGCGTCGCCCCCGACGTCCTCGACGTCCTCGACGTCCTCGGCCCCGGCCTCGTCCCCGGCGCCGTCCTCCGGTGCGGCACCGACGGGATCCGCCTCCGACGGCGACCCCTACCCGAACCTGCCGGACCCGGCCCTCAACCCCTACCTCACGTGCGTCGTCCAGGCTGAGTCCGGCGGTGACTACAGCATCGTGTCGCCCAACGGTCTCTACATGGGGGCCTTCCAGTTCAGCCAGCCCACGTGGAACTCGGCCGCGTCGGCAGCGGGGCTCCCGTTGCTGGTCGGCGTGCCACCGAACGACGCCACCAAGGCCGAGCAGGACACCGTGGCGGTCACCCTCTACTCCCTCGACGGCGAACAGCCGTGGTTGGGCGACCGCTGTAGCTGACCAGGCACCGCCGTCCGGACGGACGGTGGCGGTGGCGGTGGTCGGCCCCCTACCCGAGCACGTCGGGGAGGTCGCTCACCGGAGCGCGCACCGTCCCGTCCCGGCGCACACCTCGCAGCCTTCGCTGCGACCCGCGGCGTGCGCCAGGCACCGGTCCACCCGGTGGCCGACCAGGTCGAGCAGGAGGGGATCGGGTCCGAGCGGAGCGGCCACCAGCCACCGGACCCCCGGGTGCCGGGCCGCCGCCTCGTCGGTCAGGGCCGGGATGTCGCGGTCCCAGTGGCTGCCCGGGCCGAGGAACCAGGGGGCGACGGCCACCACGGTGGCCCCGGCGGCCACGCACCGGTCGAAGGCGGTGCCGATCGACGGCTCGACCAGTTCCATGTGGGCGGGCTCGACGATCGGATAGGGCAGGCGGCCCGACGACTCCCGCACGAACGACTCGAAGGAGGCGTTGGACTCGGCCCTCCTCGAGCCGTGGTCGACGACCACCACGGCCACCACGTCGGCGGTGGCGTCGTCCGGATCCTCGGCGGCCCGTCCCATCTGGCCAACACTAGGGCGGGGCCGCCGTGTCGGGACCCGTGCGGCAGATCAGTCGGCGGTCCGGTGATCCCGCTCCAGCGCCAGCAGGTGGAGCTTGCGCTCGAGCCCCCCGCCGTAGCCGCCGGGCCCGCCGTCGGTGGCGATCACCCGGTGGCAGGGCACGATGACGGCCACCGGGTTGCGCCCGTTGGCCAGTCCCACGGCCCGCGATGCCCTGGGATTGCCCACCCGGCGGGCCAGCTCGCCGTAGCTGATGGTCTCGCCGTAGGGGATGGCGCACAGCTCGGCCCACACGCTGCGCTGGAAGTCGGTGCCCTCCAGGTCGAGCGGGACGTCGAAGGCCGAACGATCGCCGGCGAAGTACTCGTCGAGCTGGCCGGCCACCCCGGCGAGCGCCGCGGCGTCGCGCCGGCTGCCCGGAGGCGGCGTGACGGCGTGGGCCTGCTCGTGCATGACCAGGTTGGTCAGCCGGCCCTCGCGGGACATCAGGGTGAGCGGACCGATGGGGCTGTCCACTGTCGTGAACACGGTCTCGGTGGTGGTTGCGTCAGGCACGGGACGGCCCCTTCTGCGCCGGATCGGCGCGTCGTTCGGTCACGGGTCGGGTCGGAGGCGGCCACCGGTTGACGGGATGGTCGGTGGCGGCCCAGAGGTGCTGGACGGCGTAGGCCCGCCACGGACGCCACGCCTCGGCACGGACGGACAGGGTGGCGGGGGTCGACGGCAGACCGAGGAGCCCGGCGCCCCGACGCACGCCGAGGTCGCCACCGCAGAAGGCGTCCGGATCGCCGAGGGCCCGCATGGCCACCATCTCCAGGGTCCAGGGCCCCACCCCGGGAAGGGCACCGAGCACGGCCCGGGAGCGGTCCCGGTCGGCGCCCGGACCCAGGTCCAGCCGGCCGGAGACGAGGGCGTCGGTCAGCGCGGCGAGCGTGCGCCGGCGGGCGGCGGGTAGTGCCGGTGTGGCGTCGACCAGCTGCTCCGGCATCGGGAAGAGGTGGGTGAGACCGCCCGTAGGGTCGTCGACGGGATCCCCGTGGGCGGACACCAGAGCGGCCGTCGTCGTCCGGGCCGCGGCGGTCGAGACCTGCTGGCCGAGAACGGAACGGACGGCGAACTCGGCGCCGTCCACCGTCCGGGGGACCCGTCGACCGGGTGCCTTGGCCACCAGGGGGGCGAGGATCGGATCGTCGGCCAGCACGTGGTCGACGGCTTCGGGGTCGGCGTCGAGGTCGAGCAGGCGCCGGCACCGGGTGATGGCCGTGGTCAGGTCGGCGATGTCGGCCAGTTCCACCCGGCAGGCGATGTGGTCGGGGATGGGTGTGAGCGCCACCACCCCCGGACCGTTGGCCAGGCGCAGGGTGCGTCGGTAGGTGTCGCCGACCACCTCCTCCACGCCGGGAACCGCGGTGGCCGCCAGGTGGCCGAAGAGGTTGTCCGGGCAGAGCGGCCGCCGGAACGGGAGCCGGACGAGCAGTCCACCGGGGGCGGCGTCCACCGGTCGCCCGGATCGCCGGGCCCGGAGGTCGGAAGGTGTGACGTCGAAGACGGCCCGGACCGTGTCGTTGAACTGGCGGATGCTGGCGAAGCCGGCACCGAACGCCACCTCGGCCATGGGCAGTGCCGTGGTCTCGATCAGCACCCGGGCCGTCTGGGCTCGTTGGGCCCGGGCCAGTGCCACCGGGCCGGCGCCGACCTCGGCCAGGAGCAGGCGCTCGACCTGGCGCACGCTGTAGCCCAGCTCGGCGGCGAGCCCGGGCACGCCGGTCCGGTCGATGGTCCCGTCGGCGATGAGACGCATGGCCCGGGCTACCACGTCGGCCCGGACGTCCCACTGGGGGGATCCGGGGGTGGCGTCGGGACGGCAGCGCTTGCAGGCCCGGAAGCCGGCCCGCTGGGCGGCTGCCGCCGTGGGCAGGAAGCGCACGTTGCGACGCAGCGGCGTGCGGGCCGGGCAGCTCGGCCGGCAGTAGATGCCGGTCGAGAGCACGGCGGTGACGAACCAACCGTCGAAACGGGGATCGCGTGACTGCACCGCGAGGTAGCAGCGGTCCGGGTCGTCGTGCACCACCCCAGTGTGCTCCATCGGAGGATGGCGAACTGGCGGAATTGCGACATGGCAGTGAAGGCGCCGAGGGGCGGGCGCCGCACCGTCGCGACCCGCCCGTCTACGCTCGTGGGCGGCGCGGACCGGTCGCGCCAGGAGGGGCCGACCATGACCGATCGACCGACCGCCGCCCGACGCTCACGGCTCGTCGCGCGCCTCGTCACCTTCGCCGTGGTGGTCGCGGCCGCCGTCGCCCTCCCGGCCCGGCCCGTCGGAGCCGCCACGACGCCCGTCAGCATGGCCGCCCCCTACCTGACCCTCGGTTGGGGCGACCCACCCGACCCGACCACGGTCATGGCCGCCACCGGGGTCCACGACTTCACCTTGGCCTTCATGCTGTCCGGCAAGGGCTGCAACCCGCTGTGGGACGGCACCCGTCCCCTCCTCGGCGGCAGCGACGCCGCATCGATCGCCGCCATCCGCGCCGCCGGGGGCGACGCCTCCGTCTCCTTCGGCGGCTGGTCGGGCCGGAAACTCGGCAGTGCCTGCAGGACACCCGCCGCGCTCGGCCGGTGCCTACCAGAAGGTCATCGGTGCCTACGACCTGCAGGCGATCGACGTCGACATCGAACACACCGAGGTCTCCAACGCGGCCACCCGGCTGCGGGTCGTGACCGCGCTGCGCCAGATCCAGGTGGCCGACCCGACGGTCGAGATCACGATCACGTTCGGGACGTCGCCCACGGGGCCCGATCGGGCCGGCCGCAGCCTCATCGCCGACGCCGTCTCGGTCAGCCTGCAGCCCTACGCCTGGACGATCATGCCCTTCGACTTCGGGGCGCCCGAGCCGGACATGGGAGCGACCAGCGTGGCGGCGGCCGAGGGCCTGCACGCCGACCTCATGTCCGCCTACGGCGAGGACTCGGCCACCGCGTACGCCCACATGGGCATCTCGTCGATGAACGGCCAGACCGACGAATCGGACGAGACCGTCAGCCCCGCCGACTACCAGACCATCCTCGACTACGCCGAGACCGACCACCTGGCCCGGGTCACCTTCTGGATGGCCGACCGCGACCGCGCCTGCACCTCGGGGGAGGCGGTCGGCAACTCGTGCAGCGGCATCGCCCAGACGCCGTGGGAGTTCACCGCCATGACCGCCGGATACACCGGCTGATCCCTGCCCTCTGCCCGCCCTGCCCTCTGCCCGCCCTGCCCTCTGCCCGCCCTGCCCTCTGCCCGCCCTGCCCTCTGCCCGCCCTACCCTCTGCCCGCCCTACCCCGCCTGCCCACCGCCGTCGCGGTCGTCGGCGGCCCGCCAGCAGTACCAGGCGACGAGGCTGCGGTAGGGACGGTACGGCTCCCCCAGGCCGTGCAGGTCCCTCGGGTGGGGCAACTCCTCGAGACCCCAGGCCCGGGCGAAACCGGCCCGCACCCCGAAGTCCCCGGTCGGCCACACGTCGAGCCGGCCCAGCGCATTCATGAGGAACATCTGGGCCGTCCACGGTCCGATGCCGCGGACCACGGTCAGGTGGGCCACCACGTCCTCGTCCGTCAGCCGCCCCAACCGCTCGAGGGCCACCTCGCCCGAGGTCACCTTGTCGGCCAGGTCGAGCAGCGACGCCGTCTTGGCCCCGCTCAGCCCGCACGCCCGCAGCACCGGCTCGGGGGTGGCAAGCACCCCCTCCGCAGTGACCCGCCCGTCGAGGGCCTCCACGAAGCGACCGTGGATCGACGCCGCGGCCCGTCCGGCCAACTGCTGGTAGACGATGCCGCGAGCCAGATGGTCGAACCGGCGGTCGACCGGCACTCGGCGGCGGGGCGGTGGCGGCCCGTGGCGGGCGACGAGCCCGGCGAGCACGGGATCGCCGGCCGCCAGCTCGTCGACGACGACGGTCAGGGAGGGGACGGCACCCCGCGATGATGCCAGCCCGGTGCGACGGTCGCGGTCGGGCCTAGGCTCACGCCGGGCGGGGAGCACGACCGACGAGCAGGAGGAGTACCCCATGGAGGGCGACGTCGTATCGGTGGAACGTGTGATCCCGGCAGGGCCGGCGGCGATCTTCGCCCTGCTGTCCGACGCCTCCCGCCACCCCGAGATCGACGGGTCCGGCACCGTTCGCCAGGTCAAGCCGGGTGCCCCGCAGAAGCTGAGCCTCGGTGCCACCTTCGGAATGTCCATGAAGATGGGGGTGGCCTACTCCATGGTCTCGACGGTCATCGAGTACGAGGAGGACCGTCGCATCGCCTGGCAGAGCCGGCCCGGTGGGTTCGTCGGCAGGTTCGTGGCCGGCCGCATCTGGCGCTACGAGCTCGAGCCGAGCGCAGGCGGCACCCTGGTCCGCGAGAGCTGGGACATCAGCCAGGACCACCAGCGGGCACTGCTGAAGCTCGGGGGCCTCCCGACCAAGACCGCAACGAGCATGGCCAAGACGCTCGAACGCATCGAGGGCATCGTCACCACCACCTGAGCGGGACCGCCCGCGGAAGCATCGGCCTCCGGACGGTGTTGACCAGCGCATGACCACGCTCTCCGTACTCGATCTGGCCACCGTCGCCCAGGGGGCCACCGCGGCCGACGCGCTGGCCGACACCACCCGGCTGGCCCGTGTCGTCGAGTCCCTCGGCTACCACCGGCTCTGGGTGGCGGAGCACCACGGCATGCCGTCGGTGGCCAGTTCCGCCCCCGCTGTCCTGGTCGGACACCTCGCCGACGCCACCACCACGCTGCGGGTGGGCGCCGGCGGCGTCATGCTCCCCAACCACGCGCCGCTGGTGGTGGCCGAGCAGTTCGCCACCCTCGAAGCGCTGCACCCCGGTCGCATCGACCTCGGCCTCGGCCGGGCCCCGGGCACCGACCCGGCGACGGCCCGCGCCCTGCGGCGCAGCGCCGATGTCGGTGCCGAGCACTTTCCCGAGGACGTCGTCGAGCTGATCACCTATCTGGTCCCCTCCGACGGGCCGCCCACGACGCCGGCGCCGGTGCCCGGGCGCGGCTACCTCCCCCAGGTGTGGCTGCTGGGCTCGTCGACGTTCAGCGCCCAGCTGGCCGGGATGCTCGGACTCCCGTTCAGCTTCGCCTTCCACTTCGCACCGGCCCTGGTCGACGAAGCCGTCGCCCTCTACCGGTCGAACTTCCGCCCGACCGGCCTCCTGGCCGAGCCGTACGTGATGGTCGCCGCGTCGGTGCTGTGTGCCGACACCGACGAGGAGGCCCGCTACCTGTCCGGGCCGGCCGCCCTCGCCATGCTCCACCTCCGCACCGGACGTCCCTCGCCGGTGGTCAGTCCCGAGGAGGCCGCGGCCTACTCCTATTCACCCCAGGAGCGGGCGATCGTGGAGGCGTCGACTGCCGAGCACATCGTGGGCGGCCCGGACGCCGTGGACCGGGGACTCGCCGCCCTGGTGGCGCGCACCGGCGCCGACGAACTGATGCTCTCCACCCGGGCCCACGACCTGGCCACCCGGACCCGGTCGCTGGCCCTGGTGGCCGAGCGTCGGGGGCTCGAGGCCGCGTGAGCCCCCGGTCCCCCGCCCCGGGCACGACTCAGGCCGTGGCCACCCGGGGCAGGACCTCCTCGGCCAGCAGGGCCAGGTGGTCGAGGTCGGTCAGGTCCAGGATCTGCAGGTAGGCCCGCGTGGCGCCCAGGTCGGCGAAGCGCCCGAGCTTGTCGACCACCTCGGCGGGGGTGCCGCACAGGCCGTTGACCCGCAGCTCGTCGACCTGCCGGCCGAGCGCCGCCGCCCGGCGGGCGATCTCGGCCTCGTCGCGGCCACAGCACACGATCTGGGCCACCGACAGGACCAGGGTGGCCGGATCGCGGCCGGCGGAACGGCAGGCCCCGCGCACCACGTCGAACTGGTGGTCGGTCTCGTCGGGGGTACGGAAGCCCAGGTTGAATTCGGCGGCGTAGGTGGCGGCCAGCCGCGGCGTGCGCGTCGGGCCACTGCCGCCGATGATGATCGGCGGGCCGGGCCGCTGCACCGGCTTGGGCAGCCCCGGACTGTCCTCCAGCCGGTAGTGGGCACCCTCGAACGAGTAGGCGACGCCATCGGGTGCCGACCACAGCCCGGTGACGATGGCCAGCTGCTCCTCGAGGCGCTCGAAGCGCTCCACCACCGGGGGGAACGGGATGCCGTAGGCGGTGTGCTCGGCGTCGTACCAGGCGGCGCCGATACCCAACTCCACCCGTCCACTACTCATGGCGTCCACCTGGGCCACCGCGATGGCCAGCGGGCCCGGCAGCCGGAAGGTGGCCGCCGTCATCAGGGTGCCCAGTCGGATGGTGCTCGTCTCCCGGGCGATGCCGGCCAGGGTCACCCAGGCGTCGGTGGGTCCGGGGAGCCCGTCGCCACCACCCATGACCAGGTAGTGGTCGCTGCGGAAGAAGGCGTCGAAGCCGTGACGCTCGGCCGCCTGGGCCACGGTCAGGAGGTCGTCGTAGGAGGCGCCCTGCTGGGGCTCGGTGAAGATGCGGAGGTCCATTCCCCCGGTCTATCCGGGACGGCCTCCCGGCGTGCCGTCGGACCCGGCCGGCCGACGCCGCTCAGCCGATCGAGAAGCCTCGGTCGACGAATCCCTCGTCGATCTCGGCATCGGACGACCCGACCTCGCCCATGGCCATGGCCAGGTCCTCGCTCGGACGTTCGAGGCCCGAGGACGACCGGAGCGGGACCTGCTTGAGGAAGAGCGAGGCCACCAGCATCCCGACGGAGATCGGCACCCCGACGATGAAGACGGTGTGGAGCGACCGCACGAACGAGTCGAGGATCCCGTACTGCATGCCGGGCGGGAACGAGTGCAGTTCGGCCGGGCTCATCGAGAAGCTGCCGTGCACGTGGATCCCGGCCGCGGCGGCCCCCGGCACCAGCCGGGGGATCCAGTGGCTGAGGCCGGCGATGAAGATGGCGCCGAACAGCGCCGTCCCGAACGCACCTCCCAGTGACCGGAAGAAGGTGACCGCGGCCGTGCCCGTTCCGATCAGGGTGGCGGGCACGGCGTTCTGGGTGGCCAGGACCATGATCTGCATCGCCATGCCCATGCCCGCCCCGAGCAGTGCCACGTAGAGGCTCATGGTGACGTGGGACGTGTGCAGGCCCAGGTGGGACAGCAGCCACATGGCGATGGTCACCAGGACCGAGCCGATGATGGGCATCGGCTTGTAGATGCCGGTCCGGGTGACGATCTGGCCCGAGGCGATGGAGGACGCCAGGAGGCCCATCATCAGCGGGATCATCAGGAGGCCCGACACCGTGGCCGACACCCCGTCGACCAGCTGGAGGTACAGCGGCAGGAAGATGATCGCCCCGTACATCACGATGGAGAGCAGGAAGCTGACCGTCGACGCGGTGCGGACCACGCCGATGTGGAACAGCGACGGCGGCAGGATGGGCTCGGCGGCGTAGTGCTCCCACACGATGAACGCGGCGACGAACAGCGCCGACACCGCGCCCATGACGACGATCACGGGCGAGGACCAGGCGTACTGGGTGCCGCCCCACACCGTCACCAGCAGCACCCCGGTCACCCCGACCATCATGAGGCCGGCCCCGAGGAAGTCGATGCGGTGCGACTGCCGGCGGAACGGCAGCTTGAGCACGGCCGAGGTGACGACGAGGGCGACGATCCCGATGGGCAGGTTGATGTAGAAGATCCACCGCCAGGACAGCTCGTCGGTGAACACGCCGCCGAGCAGGGGGCCGGCTATCGAGGACAGGGCGAAGGTGGCGCCGAAGTACCCCTGGTACCGCCCGCGCTCCCGCGGTGAGACGACGTCGGCGATGATCGTCATGCCCATCGCCATCAGTCCGCCGGCGCCGAGGCCCTGGATGCCGCGGAAGGCGATGAGCTGGCCCATGTTCTGGCTGAGTCCGGCCAGGACCGACCCCACCAGGAAGATCACGATGGCGAACTGGAAGATGCCCTTGCGGCCGAACTGGTCCGACAGCTTGCCGTAGAGCGGGGTCGAGATCGTCGAGGTCAGCAGGTAGGCCGTCACCACCCAGCTCATGTGGTTGAGGCCGTGGAGGCTGTTCACGATGGTGGGGAGCGCCGTACCGACGATCGTCTGGTCCAGGGCGGCCAAGAACATCCCCAGGAGCAGACCGCTGAAGACGAGCAGGATCTGGCGGTGGGTCAGGGACACCACCGGCCCGGGGGCGTCCAGCGGCGCGAGGTCGGCGCTGGGGTCCTCCCGCTCGGCGTCTTCGGGGCCACCCTGGGGCGCGGCGTCGACGGTCACCGGGGGCCCCTCCCCTCCGTCGGACCACCGGCGTCGGGAAGGCCTCCCCAGTCGCGGATGTCGTGCAGGCCCACCCCGAGGCGGAAGAGCCCACTGGCCAGTGCGTTGCGCTCCTCGTCGGACCAGTCGGCGACGGCCCGGGCCAGTACCCGACGGCGCGACTCCGACACGGCCTCCAGGACCGAGGTGCCCAGCTCGGTGAGGCTGAGCAGGACGGCCCGTCCGTCGGCCGGGTCGGGGGTGCGGGCGATCAGGCCGGCGTTGACCAGATCGCGGATCTGGCGGCTGATGGTCGAGAGGTCGAGCTCCACCGTCCCGGCGATGTCGGACATCCGGACCGGAGCCTCCTCGGACACCCGGACCAGGAGCCAGTAGCCGGTCCGGCTCACCGTCGTCCCGTCGGGGAGGGCGTCCCGGGGCACCTCGAGGCGGAGGATGGCCCGGGCCACCTGGGTGAGGGACCGCTCCAGGCCGGCCGACACGCGACCGGCCGGCACGGCCGGTCGGTCGGTGGTGTGGATGCCCGGAGTCGTCATCGGTACCTCTGGTCTGGGTGGCGGACGGCACGACAGCAGTCCGCGGGTGGACTGCCGCCCGTGCGCTGTCATCTAGGTGCTTGTGCCAAGCAAGTATATCTGCTCGGGAGACGTGCGCTAGCCACCGGCCTGCGATCGGCGATCGCACGTCTGCCCTACGGTGGGCCGGTCGGCCGGGAGCGCCCGTCCGACGGCCAGGATCCCGACCACCCGCACCCCGGTCAGCCGCAGAGCAGCCGCCGCCGACTGGGCCCGCGCCCCCGTCGTCACGCTGTCGTCGAACACCAGCACGGCCATCCCGTCGAGGCCGACGCGGTCCACCCCGGGTGCCGGGGCGAACCCGTTGCGGCAGGCAGTCAGGTGGTCGGGGGCACCCCGTCCCCGACGGAGCAGGGGCAGGTGGCGTGCGGCCAGTTCGGGCACGCCGTCGAGCAGCGCCCCGGCCGGCGAGGGGCCCGGTCGTCTGGTGGACGGCACCGCCGTGACCACCGTCCAGGACCCGAGCCGCCGGTCCAGGGCGTCGCCGTTCCCGGCGGTCCACTCCGCCAGCTCCTCGACCAGGCGCTGTCGGTGGTGCCGTCGGGCCTCACGCGTGGGCGCGTCCTTGTAGCCCCGCAGACGCCGGTGGTCGGCGTCGCCCACCCGGTACTCGCGGACCACGACGATCGGGACCAGGGGCAGGCCGAGCTGGCGGGCGACCGTCCGGCAGCAGAAGCACACCGGCGACGGCCGGTGCAGGGCCCGGCCGCAGATGCGGCACCGCACGCCGTCGTCGGATCCGGTCCGTGGCGGGTCGTCGGGCGTGGGTGGGTGGTCGTCGGGCACGGCGCTCCCGTGTCGGCCGGCGGCGCCGGCGGGTCTGGGGCGGCCCGGGCCGCGAGAGCGGGGACCCCGCCCCGCCGGATCAGGTCCGGGGCGGCCGGTCGTCCGGGCGGTGCAGGAGGAAGGTACCCGTCGACCGGCTCACCAGCTGTCCGTCGGCGTCACTCACGCTGGCCTCGGCGTACGCCACCTGTCTGGCCATACGGACGACATCCCCCCGGAGCGCGTACGAGCCGCCCTCCCGCGCCGGGCGCATGGTCTCGATCTTCATCTCGAGGGTCCCGCGGGTCCTGGACCCACCGGGCAGGGCCGCGTTGATGGCGAAGTTCATGGCCGCATCGAGGAGCAGCCCGTGGATGCCGGCCTGCACGATCCCGTGCGGGTTGCAGGCCTGCTTCGACGGGGTGAACGCGCCCGTGACCCAGCCCAGGTCCTCGCCGTCGACGCCGTAGTCGGCGAAGGACGCCCCGACGGTGCCGATGAGTTCCATGCCACCGTCGCCCAGCCAGCGGTCCATGTCCTTGATGCGGTCTGCCATGACCAGAACCGTAGCGCCGGGCTGCGTCACTTCTGTCACTCCTACCGACGACATCCCGGTAGGCTCTGTCGACGGCGACCACCGTGGCCGCCTGGCGGGGCCGGGCCCCGCCGCACGCAACGACCGGGCACGGCCGGCAGGAACGCTCCGCCGGACCTCGGAAGGAGACCGACCATGGCTGAGGCCGTCATCATCGACGCCGTTCGCACCCCCGGAGGCAAGCGCAACGGCAAGCTCCGCAACTGGCACGCCGCGGACCTGGGCTCCGAGGCGCTCAAGGCCCTCGTCGAGCGCAACGACCTCGACCCGGCCCTGGTCGACGACGTCATCATGGGCTGCGTCATGCAGGTGGGCGAGCAGTCGCTCAACGTGGGTCGCAGTGCCGTCCTGGCCGCGGGCTACCCCGAGTCGGTACCGGCCACCACCATCGACCGCCAGTGCGGATCGAGCCAGCAGGCGCTCCACTTCGGCGCCCAGGGCGTCATCGCCGGGGCCTACGACGTGGTCATCGGCGGCGGTGTCGAGGTCATGTCCCGCACCCCGATGGGCTCATCGGTCGTCCGCGAACTGGGCTTCCCCTTCGGCCCCCGCACCATGGACCGTTACAAGGAGCGCGGAGGCCTCGTCGGCCAGGGCGAGGGCGCCGAGTTGATCGCCGAGCAGTGGGGCCTCAGCCGAGAGGACCTCGACGCCTTCTCGGCCCGCTCGCACCAGCGGGCCGCCCAGGCCACGGCCGAGGGCCGCTTCGAGCGGGAGATCATCCCGGTCGCCGTCAAGGACGACGACCGGAACGACACCGACGAGCTCATGACCGCCGACGAGGGCATCCGTCCCGACTCCACGGTGGAGTCCCTGGGCAAGCTCAAGCCCGCCTTCCGCCCGGAGAACGGCAGGATCACGGCCGGCAACTCGTCCCAGATCACCGACGGCGCCTCCGGTGTCCTGATCATGAGCGAGGCCAGGGCGACGTCGCTCGGACTCACCCCCGGGCCCGCTTCCACTCCTTTGCCGTGGCCGGCAGCGACCCCATCACCATGCTGACCGGCCCGATCCCGGCCACCCGCATGGCCCTCGAGCGCGGCGGCCTGACCCTCGATGACATCGACGTCGTCGAGATCAACGAGGCGTTCGCGTCCGTCCCCCTGGCCTGGGCCCAGGAGTTCAAGGCGGACATGGACAAGGTGAACGTGAACGGCGGGGCCATCGCCCTCGGCCACCCACTGGGCGCCTCCGGGGCCAAGCTGATGGCCACCCTGCTCAACGAGCTGGAGCGCACCGACGGCCGTTACGGCCTGCTCACGATGTGCGAGGGCGGCGGCATGGCCAACGCCACCATCATCGAGCGGCTCGGCTGAGCGGCGGCGGGCCCGTGGGCCCACTGGCACCGACGTGACGAAGACCGGCCCTGCGGGGCCGGTCTTCCGCGTGGGCGGCCGCGGACGCGGCGGTGCCGCTCCGCGCTAGTGGTAGCGGGTGGCCAGGATCAGGCCGACGAAGATCGCCCCGATGGCGGCGATCAGCCAGGCGTTGTTGACGCCGCCGGGCAGCAGGCCGGCGTAGTTGAGGATGACGATGACCACGCCCAGGGCGAACATGGCGATGATCAGGATCCCGAGCCACTTCGGGCTGACCTTCTCCTTGCGGTCGATGGGCGGCGTGTACCGGCTGGACTGCACCGAGCCCGAGGCCGAGGCCGAGGCGGATGCGCCCTTTCCGCTCCCCTTGGACGACGGGGTCACCCGTCCGCCCTTCTTCTGCGCCTTGCCGGGTCCCTGCCTGGCCGTGGATGCCATGGCCGAAGGATAGCCAGAACCGGGCCCCACGGGAGCCCGGCGGCCCCGCCCCGCACCGCCCGGTACCATCGGGCTCCCATGGCGGTCCACGTGCTGGTCATCGACAACTACGACTCGTTCGTCTACAACCTCGTCCAGGAGCTGGGCGAGCTGGGCGCCGACCCCGTCGTCCACCGCAACGACGCCATCGACGTGGACGGGATCCGTGCGGCCGCCCCCGACGCCGTCCTCATCTCCCCCGGCCCTGGGCGGCCCGAGGACGCCGGCGTGTCGCTGGCCGTCATCGAGGAACTGGCCGGTGAGGTACCGATCCTCGGCGTCTGCCTCGGCCACCAGGCGATCGGCCAGGCCTTCGGCGGCGAGATCGTCCGGGCCCCCACGCTGATGCACGGCAAGACCTCGGCCATCCACCACGACGGGGCCGGGGTGTTCGCCGACCTGCCGGACCCCCTGACGGCCACCCGCTACCACTCACTGGTGGTGGAGCCGGACAGCGTCCCCGACGTCCTCGAGGTCACGGCCCGGACCGCCGACGGCGTGATCATGGGACTGCGGCACCGCACCCTGGCCGTCGAGGGCGTCCAGTTCCACCCCGAGTCGTTGCTGACCCCCGAAGGCCCCTCGCTGCTGGCCAACTTCCTGGCCATGGCGGCGGCCACCGTCTGAGCCGACCGGCGCCCGCCGGGCAGGACCCGGCACGGGTCAGGGCCCGTTCCCACCCCCGCGCCCCGGGTTGGTCGACGTCGTGGTCGTCGAGGATGTCGTCGGCGTCGACGTGGGTGGTGGGACGGTCGTCGTGGTGGTGGTCGTGGTCGGCGGCGCACCGGTCGAGACGGCGATGTCCACCGAGCTGCCCGGCGGGACACTGGTGCCCGCTACCGGGCTCGACGAGACGACGATCCCCGGGCCGTACTGCGTCGACGAGACCGAGGTGATGGTTCCCACCGTCAACTGGGCACTGCCCAGCGTCTGACCGGCGACGGACTGGGAGAGTCCGGCGAGCGACGGCACGACCACGTCGGCCGGGCCCGCCGACACGGTGAGGGTGACCGTCGAGCCCTGGTCGACCTTGGTACCCGAGGCCGGATCGGTGCTCAGCACCGTGCCCTTCAGGGCCGTGCTCACCTTGTAGACGGTGGCCGGCGTGAGCCCGGCGCTCTGCAGGATCGACGTGGCGTCGGTCACCGTCGTGTTGGTCAGGCCCTCCGGCACGGCGACCTGGATCGGCGGCGGCGTCTCGGCCACCTTCAAGGTGACCGTGTCGCCCTTCTTGACCAGGGCGTCGGGCGCCGGATCGGTCGAGATGACCGTGCCCGGGGCGTCACTGGACACCTGCTGGACCTGGGTCACGTTGAGCCCGTCGGCCCGCAGGGTGGCCGTGGCCACGGAGGCCTGCTGGCCCACCACCGAGGGCAGGTTGAACGAGGCGCTGCCGCCGAGGTACCCGAGGTTGCGGGCGAACAGGAAGCCGGCGACCAGCAGGATCACGATCAGGATCGCCAGGATGATGGCGTAGGTGCGGGTGCGGTTGGTGCCCGACTCGTCGGGAACGTCACCCGTCGACCCCGGACCGCCGGTGTCCCCCCCGTTCCCGACCGGGGCGACCGCCCGGGTGGCGTCCATCCCCACCGCCGCGGCGACCGTGGTGGTGGCCCCGGCCACCCCGATCATGGCCGTGGTGTCGTCCATGGCCAGCACGCTCCGACCCTCGTTGAAGCGCAGCAGGTCGGCGCGGAGCTCCTCGGCGGTGGCGTAGCGGTGGGCCGGGTCCTTGGCCATCGACTTGAGGATGATGGCCTCGAAGGTCGGCGGGACCTGCGGATTGAGCTCGCGCGGTGCGGGGGGATTGTCGCGGACGTGCTTGGACGCCACGGCCACCGGCGACTCGCCGAGGAAGGGCGGCCGGCCCGTCACCATCTCGAAGAGGACGACCCCGAGCGAGTAGATGTCGCTGCGGGAGTCGACGCCGAGGCCTTCGGCCTGCTCGGGCGAGAAGTACGTGGCCGTGCCCATGACCGCCCCGGTCTGGGTGAGGCTCTCCTCGGTGTTCACGGCCCGGGCGATGCCGAAGTCGGTCACCTTGACCTGGCCGTCGTCGGTGATCAGCACGTTGCCCGGCTTGACGTCGCGGTGGACCACGCCGTGCTTGTGGGCATAACCGAGGGCGGCGGCCACGTGGGCTCCGATGTCGGCCGTGCGCTCTGCCGACAGCGGTCCGGCCGACTTGAGGATCGACGACAGCGGTCGGCCGTCGATGAACTCCATGACGATGAAGTACGTGCCGGTGTCCTCACCCCAGTCGAAGACGGGCACGATGTTCGGGTGGGAGAGGTTGGCCGCCGCCTGGGCCTCCCGGCGGAACCGCTCGACGAAGGAGCGGTCCACCGACAGCTCGGGGAAGAGGACCTTCAGGGCCACGGGCCGGTCGAGCAGCCGGTCGTGGGCGCGGTAGACCTCGGCCATGCCGCCACGGGCGATCAGGTGGTTCAGTTCATAGCGCTCGGAGAAGACACGCGGCGTCTCGTTGGGGTCCATGTGGGTCAAAGCCTATGCCTGCTGTCGCTCGGTTCCGGGGTTCCGGAAGATGGGTGCTGCGGTGCTCCGCCCTGCGCCGCCGGCCTGCTCACGGGGTGTCCGCCAGCGCGTCGCCGAGGATGGTCTTCATGGGCGGACCCGATGTCGAGGCGCCGGTCTCGTTGGCCGGCTGGTTCGGCACCGCCACGGCCACGGCGACCTTCGGGTCACTGGCCGGGGCGAAGGCGATCATCCAGTCGTTGGTCAGGGACAGGTCGGGGCCGGTCTGGGCCGTGCCGGTCTTGGCCGCCACGTCCCACGAGGCCGGGAAGATGCCGTAGGCGGTCCCTCCCGGATCGTTCACCACCCCCTGCATCAGCGAGCTGACGGCGAGTGCCGTCAGCGGGTCGGTGGCGGTCAGCCACGGCTTGGGCTGGTACGTGGTGAGGAGGTTGCCCGACGAGTCGTGGATGTCCTGCATGACGTGGGGCGTCATGATCACCCCCCGGTCGGCGATGGCGGCGGCCACCAGGCCCATCTGCAGCACCGTGCCGGTCAGGTCGGTCCCCTGGCCGAACGCCGCATAGGCCTGGAACGGCTTGTTGCTCGGGCCGTTGATCATCGAACCCGTGGGGAAGGTGGAGGCGTTGGCGCCCGGCAGGTCGATGGGCGGGACCATGTTGAACCCGAAGGCCTGGGCCTCCTGGGTCAGCGTGGGGCCCCCGAGCGCCATGCCCATCTGGGCGAACGCGGTGTCGCACGACTCCGGCAGGGTCTGGGTCAGCATGCCGCCGCAGTGCTCGGAACCGGCGCCGTAGTTGCAGAGGGGCTGGTTCGACTGGGGCTCCAGCGAGATGCAGCCGGTCACCGGGTAGTCCACCTTGGCCAGGGCGGGCTGGTGGTCGTAGACGGCGGTGGAGGTGACCACCTTGAAGGTCGAGCCGGGAGCCCAGCCCCGCTGGAACACGCGCGACACCAGTGGGCTCAGACCGCTGCCGGGGTCGAGGGCCGTCCAGGCGTACTTCTCCTCGGTGATGTTCGGCGACACCAGAGGGTTCGGGTCGAACGTCGGGTTGCCGTACATGGCCTCGATCGCCCCGGTCTGAGGGTCGATCACGATGGCGCCCGCTTCCGGCGCGCTGCCGTCCACGTCGGTGGCGTCGACCGCCTGGGCCACCTGGCTCTGCAGTTTGGTGCTGATCGTGAGCGTCACGTTGCCCGTGGTGGTCCGGTTGGTCAGCAGGTCGCCGAGGGTCTTGGCCGGCCGGGTGTGGGACTCCAGGTAGCTGTTGTACTCGGCCTCGATGCCGGTCTGGCCGTAGATGATCGAATCGATGCCGACGATCTGCGAGAAGAGGTCCGCGGTGTAGGGGTTGTAGACCCGCTTGTACTTGTAGTAACCGCTCGAGGGAACGGAGCTGGCCAGCACGACGCCGTCGGCCGAGAGGATGTCGCCGCGGGGGTCGTTGCGCGCCAGTTGGAGGTTCCGGGGGTTGTCCGGCGAGGTGGCCAGCGCGTGGGCCTTCAGGATCTGGATGTTGTTGAGCTGGAGGAACAGTGCGACGAAGCACAGCACCAGGACGACGCCGAGCCAGCGGATGCGCCGTTCCATCAGGGCGCCACCGTCGTCGACGTGGTGGGCAGGCCGGCGCCCGTCGTGCACCCGGGAGTGGCAGGGTTCTGGGCGCACACCGTCGCCTGCTGGGCGGCTACGAGATTGGCCACGTAGGCCCGGGCGGACTTCAGGGAGTCCTCCTGGACGCCGGTCTCCAGCTCGGACAACGCATACTGCGGGACGTCGGCCGTGGTGTCCCCGGTGCGCTCCACCAGCACCGGCTTGTAGAGCACGCCGCCACCGATCCGGCCGTGGTAGATCATCAGCTCGTTGTTGTCGATCTGCACGTAGTAGGCGTTCGTGTCGTACCAGTGCACGGCGAAGTACGCGGCGTAGAGGATCCCGGCGAGGATCACCACGAACAGGACGGTCCGGATCGTGATCAGGCGTCGGCCGCGGGCCGCCCGCCGGGCCTTGCGGCGGGCCCGCCAGCGGTCGCGGAACTTGGGCTTGAGTGCCTCGGGCCCGGGCAGGACCTCGACCTCCTCGTCGGCTCGCCCACCGGGCCCGTCGACCGGCGGCTCGGGCGCCTCCACCGGGAGGGCACTCTGGAAGTCCGGGGCCACGGCGGCCACGGCCGGCACGTCCACCTCGTCGTCCTCGCCCACCAGGACGTCGATCACCACCACCGTGATGTTGTCGCTGCCCCCGTGGGTGCGCGCCGCCGCGCACCAGCAGGTCGGCGGCCACCTGGGGATCGGGCACGGTCGCCAGGACCTCGGCGATCTGCTGGTCGTCGAGCTCGTTGGTCAACCCGTCGCTGCACAGCAGGAACCGGTCGCCCCGGGACGGGTGGATCCGCCACAGGTCGACGATCCACCTCGTCGGTCACACCGAGGGCGCGGGTCAGGATGTGGCGATGCGGATGGACTGCGGCCTCGGCGTCGCTGATCTCCCCGCTGCGGACCATCTCCTCGGCCAGGCTGTGGTCGACCGTGATCTGGCTGAGCGGCCGTCGTGGAACCGGTAGGACCTCGAATCGCCCACGTTGACCAGGGCGATCACGTCCCGGTCGTCCTCGTTGACCAGGGCGGCGGCCGTCAGGGTGGTGCCCATCCCCCGCAGCTCGGGATTGTCGAGGCTGTGCTCGAAGACGACCTGGTTGGCCTCGGAGACGGCCTCGGACAGACCGGATCCGGTGGGCTTGGCCCCGAAGGCCACCGTCAGGGTGTCGACGGCGAGCCGGGCCGCCACCTCGCCACCGGCGTGGCCACCCATGCCGTCGGCCACCGCGAACAGGGTCCCCGTCTCCACGGCCAGGTCCTGGTTGACCGAGCGGACCAGTCCGGTGTCGGTCGCCGATCCGGAGCGGAGCAGGGTCATGTCAGCGCCCGACCTCGAAGACGGTGCCCCCGACCTGCAGGAGGTCCCCCTTCTGCAGCTTGGTGCGCTCCTCGATGCGCACGGTGTTGACCCACGAGCCGTTGGTCGACCCGAGATCCTCGATCCACAGGTCGCCGTCGAGGCGGAAGAGGCGGGCGTGGAGGTTCGACGCGTACGAGTCGTAGTCGATGGGGACGCCGCAACCGGGCGCCCGGCCCACGGTGACCTCGTCCCCGACGTCGTAGACACGACCGGCCTGGTCGTCGGGTCGGATGACGTGCAGGCGCAGCAACCGACGGCGCTTGCCGTCCACCACCGGGTCGACGTCGCGGCCGCGCCGGCGCTTGCGCTTGAGCGGGCGGACCTCCACCCACACGGCGCGGACGACCCACATGAAGAAGAGCCACAGCAGGAGGATGACCCCGATCTCCAGCGCCCGGAGTACCGGGGTGTTGTCGACGGGAGCAGGTGCGGTGGCGGCTGCCGTGAGGAGTGGGATCAAGGTCGGGTGCCAGGGCTCACGAGGTCTCGAAGCGGAGCACGGTCGTGCCGATGACGATCTGGTCGCCGTCGGTGAGGACCCGCTCCCGGATGGTGGCGCCGTTGACCCGGGTCCCGTTCGTCGAGTTCAGGTCGACCACCACCACGTCGTTGCCGGATCGACGGATCTCGGCATGGCGGCGGCTGGCGTTCGGGTCGTTCACGACGATCGTGCTCTCGGGTAGACGCCCGATGGTGATGGGCTCGGGGCCGAGCACCACCCGCATGCCGTCGGCCAGCACGACCGAGGCGGCAGTCAGTCCGGCCGGGCCCTCGTGCACGTCGGACACCACGGCGAACCGGCCCCGTCGCTGCCGGGGGTCCTCGACCACGGACACCGTCACCGGGCCCACGAACACGTAGTCCTCGGTCCGGGCGTGTTCCCGGGCGGCCTCCTCGAGCTCGCGCACGAGGGCGTCCAGGAAGCTCTCGAACCGGTCGAAGTCCGAGGCCGACAGGTGGACCACGAACGAATTGGGCGCGATCAGGCCGTGGACGCCCAGTCGTCGCTTCAGGTCCATCTCCCGGGTCAACCGACGACCGATCTCCACGGGATGGAGTTCGCCCCGGAAGGCCTTGGAGAGCGTGCCGTCGACCATGCGCTCAAGGCGCCCTTCGAACTTCTGCAGTCCCATGTCGGCGTCAGCCTACCGGTGTCTACCCCCTGGTAGGGGGTACGGGCCGATGGTACCGCCTCCGGTCCGTCCCGGGTAGAGCGGGACCACCGGGGAGAGGGTCCCACGAGCTGGCCCGGGGAGGCCCTCCGGAGGCCACGGGGGTGCCGATCGCGCGAATTCCAGGGTCCGGATCTTCGGGTAGCCTCTACCGGTCGCTCGGGCGAGTGGCGGAATTGGCAGACGCGCAGGATTCAGGTTCCTGTGTCCGAAAGGATGTGGGGGTTCAAGTCCCCCCTCGCCCACCAACCAAGGGACACCGGCAGAACTGGCCGGGTCGCACCGAGAACGCCCTGATCATGCGGGTGGTTCGGGACGGCTGTCGGCCCGCCGTCCCGGGCAGTCCCGACACCGGGCGTCCTGCCTCCCCGGTCTCCTACCCGGCCGTCCCCTTCAGCGCCTCCGCGATCTCGTCGATCGCGGCCTCCTCGGACTCGCTCACCGCCTGACCGTGCTCTCGGTGCGCAGCGGCGACCTTCTGGGCGAGGTTGACGATGAACTGGCGATACTCGTCGACCTCGGCCGGCGTGGCCTTTCTCTCGAGGACGCCGATCGAATCACTGAGGTGCTGCAGTCCGTGCAGCTTGAGCTCCTCGGGAGAGTGGTAGTGAGAGTGGTCCCGCTCGGGTTTGGCCGAGACGATCGCGTCCAGAAGCTCACTTTCACCGTGCTGCTGACGCGCCTCCGCATACGCCTTGGCCATGGCGATGGTTTCGCGGAACGAGCCCCCCGTTGGGCCGTGACCACGATCATCCCGGCACTCGGTGGCGCTTCCAGGATCAGATCCCATTCCTCAGTCGTGAAGTCGGACTTCGAGGTCATCGTCTGTCTCCGATCGTCGGCACGCTCCAACTCCCCACGCTCCACCAACGGTACCGCGCCCCGACAGGAAGTGTGCAGGTCAGCGACCTGTTGGGCCTTGGTGCCACGCAGTGAGCGGGCCGCTCGCCACGACCTTGCCTACACAGTCAGGCCAGCGCGGCGCGAGGGCCTCGGCGGCATCCTCGGCCCGGCCGACAGCGGCCCTGCCGATCGCCCTCGCTGACCCGCCCTACTTGGGCCGGGTGGCCACACCGACGACGGCGAAGGCATCGGTGGCCTGGTGCGGCACATCTTCGATGCGATGGAAGGCCACGTCGCCGAACGTGAGCTCCCGGGTGATCCCCGCGGCCGCCTCCTCCCAGAAGTTGGGGAGGTACTGGTAGTACATCTCCACGTGGTCGAAGTACGTCGCCAACGTCCGTTCGAGCGATCGCGCGGTGAACTCCTGGACGTGGGACGGGTCCATATGGCATCGGTCGGGATAGCGGTTGTAGGTCATGGTGCGATTCGGCGTGCCCACCACGAAGGTGCCCGTCGGCGTCATCATGGACACCGCGTTCTCCACATAGCTGAAGTAGTCCTCCAGGTGTTCGATCGTCTCCATGGAGAGCACGGTGTCGATGCCGCCGATTCCGAGGGCAGCCCCGAGATCGGGTAGGCAGGCATCGGCACGGAGGAACTGCGCGTTGGTGAGCTGGAACTTCTCCGTCAGGTCCACGACGTCCGGGTCGAAATCGATCCCCACGACGTCGGCACACCGGGGGGACAGGATCGCCACGCCGAAGCCGGTGCCGCAACCGAAGTCGAGCACGTGGTGCTCGGGCTGCACGAAGAACTGGGCGGCCCACAGGTAGCGGGACACGTGGAGGATCGTGTCCAAGGAGTAGGGCGCGCCACCCTGGAACTCGAAGCGGGCGTGTGTCTCGGGGCGCACGGACGCCGAGTTCGCCGCCACGGTCCATCCCGGCATCTCCGTCGGCGTCGTCGGAAGCGCGGAGGGATCGGGACCCATGGGGGGACGCTACCGACGGCCCCCCCGGAGCGTCAACGATCTCGCACGGGACCGAGCCAGCTCGAGCGATCGGGTTCCCCGTTCCAGTCGTCGACCGAGGCACGGGTGTCGACGGCGGGTTCCTCGGCACTGGGCCGCGCGGCTAGTCGTTGCGATCGTCGACCGGGGGGAACCGGTCGAACCGCGGCGTCCCTTCGGATGCCTGAGGGGGCTTGGCACCGGCCAGCAGGACGACGCCCACCAGGGCCACAGCCAACCCGATCAGGGCGGGGGCGAGCCGAGCTCCGCCCGAGGAGAGACTCTCTCCGAAGACGGTCGCCCCGAAGGCCACGCTCCCGAACAGCGTGACGGCGTTGCTCGAGGCCATCGCCGGGGCGAGGACGCCGGTTCTGAGGGCGGACTGCTGGAAGGCGAAGCCGGCCAGTGCCGTGACGACGAGGACGTAGATGGTCCAGCTCGACAGGACGGCCGAGATCCCTTGACCGACCAGCGTGACGAACACCTTGGTGACCGCAGACTGCATCGCGAAGGCGATCCCGGCAGCCGAGCCGAAGAGCAGGGCCCTGGCGGCTCCTTGGCGACGCTTCCCACTCCTGCCCAACAGGGCGACCAGGACGATCGCCGACAAGCCGGCCGACCACCAGGCGGAAGCGGGTGGCGTGGAGGTGCCACCGGACGGCGATCCGACCGACAGGAACAGGACGATTCCGGCCACGATGGCCACGGCACCGACCCACACGCGCCGATCCACCTGCTGCCCGGTGAAGTGCTTCCCGAGCGGTAGCGCGATCACGAGGCTCATCGTGGTGAGCGACTGGACGACGATGAGGGAGCCGGAGTCGAGGGCGACCGCCTGGAACACCCAACCCGTGCCCTGGCAGACCGCCCCGGCCAGCCACACCGGACGGCGGATGATCTGCGCGAGAAAGCGCGTGTCACCGCCTTCGGCCGGTGCCTCGAGGGTGCCCTTCTGCTGCAGGACGTTGCCGAACGCAAAGGCGAATGCGGCGACGAGCGCGAGAACGTTGGCCTTCACCCCGATGCCCTCCTCGCTGATCTCGTCACCGTCCCAGCGGCCAACTCAGTGTTGCAGGGTGAATGGACTGGAGCATCACCCCCCAGCTCCTTCAGATCATTCGGAGGCTCATGGTGGCGTCATGCCTTCGTCGTGCGGCGGGGGGATGTACCCGGTCGTGTCGGCGATCGCACGGAGTGCCAGGTCCAGGCTGGGATAGAAGTGCTCCTGGTCGAGCGTGGCGTTCAGACCGTAGCGGCGGACCAGGTCCTGGAGGCGATCGCGTAACTCCACGAAGGCGAGATGGACACCGCGGTCGTTGAGCTCCCGATCCATGGCTTGGAGCACCTCGGCCGCGGTGACGTCGATGTCGGTCACCGCTTCGCACTCCAGGACGATCCAACCGGGGGCCCGGTCGTGGGCGAGCTTGCGGACCTGGTCGCGGAACTGCCCGCTGTTGGCGAAGAAGAGCGGGGCTTCCCAGCGGAACACCACGATTCCCGGCAGTTCGGTTGCCTCCGGGTACTTGGCCATGTCGTGCCAGCCTCCGATCGCCGGCACGTTCCCCAGGACGGCCCCGTGGGGCCACCATCCACGGCGGAAGTAGAGGAGGACGGACAGGATGATGGCCACGACGATCCCCTGCAGGACCCCGAAGAGGATCACTCCGCCCGCGGCCACCAGACTCACCGCCAACGCGGATCGACGCACCCGGGCGTAGCGCCGGAGTGCGTCCAGGTCCATGAGCGACAGCGCCGCCGTGATGACGACCGCGGCGAGGGCGGCCTGGGGCAGATCTGCGAGGAGCCCGTTGAGGAAGAGCAGGAGGAGAAGGACCAGGCCGGCTCCGACCAGTCCCGTCATCTGCGTCTTCGCACCGGACTGGTCGGCCACGGCCGTGCGTGAGCCGCTGACGGAGACGGCGAAACCCTGGAAGAAGCCGGCCGCGATGTTCGCCGTGCCGATCCCGACCATCTCCTGGTCGGGATCGACCTCGTCGCCGTGCCGGTCCGCGAAGCTCGACGCCGTGGCGATGGTGTCCGTGAGTGATACCAGCGTGATTCCCACCGCACCGAGGAGAAGCGGCCCGACGTCGGACCACGTGGTCCACGGCAATGCCGGAGTCGGAACCCCATGGGGAAGCGTGCCCACCGTCTTCACCCCGTGTGCCGCGAGGTCGAGTACCGCGGAGACCACCGTCACCCCCACTACGGCCACCAGCACGGCGGGCACCAGCCTGGTGATCCGCGGAAGAACCAGGAGCACGGCCAGGACGCAGATTCCGGTCACCAGAGTCGTCCGATTGGTCTGGTCGAGCCCGTCGACGAAGGCTCGCACTTCGGCGATGAAGCTGTCGGCGGTCGTGGAGAACCCGAAGAGCTTGGGTAGCTGGCCGACGATGATGGTGACGGCCAGGCCGTTGAGGTAACCGACGCGGACCTCACTGGACAGGAGGTCGGCGACGAAGCCGAGCTTGGCGACTCCCAGCCCGATCTCGATGAGCCCCACCAGGATCGCCATCATGCCGGCCAGAGCGATCGCCCTCGCGGGGTCGTCGGTGACCATCAAGGGCAGGATGGCGGCCAGGATCAGCGGCGAGACCGACGAGTCCGGGCCCAGGACCAGGACCTTCGACGGCCCGAACACGGCATAGGCCACCAGACAGGCGACCGTCGTATAGAGGCCCGTCACCGCCGGCAGCCCCGCAAGTTCTGCGTAGGCCATGCCCTGGGGCACCAGGATCGCCGCCAGGACAACGCCCGCGACCAGGTCCGGTCGAAGCCACCCGCGCTCGTAGTTCCGTAGCGTGACCACTCCCGGGGCCCAGCGGCTCAGCACGCGCTGCACGCCGCCGCCCGGTCACCCGGTCCTACGGGCCGATGGCTCGCACGGAAGGGCGCTGGCGAACCCCCGGTAGCGGAAGCCCAGGTCCGTCCCGTCGCCGCCGTGTCGGCCATACTGCATCTTGCACCAGGACGGTATCGCCACGGGGCTACCCGCCGGAGCGAAGGCGATGTCCGGTGGAAGCCCGCACGGAATCGGACGAAGATGGCTCGATGAGCAGCTGCACCCACGGCCGGGATCGCGCAGGGCGGCGCGCTGTCGGAGCCGCGGCGCATCCACCGATCTCGATGGCCGGACGAGAGCTCCCGACGGGGCCGACCCGCCACTCACCATGCGCGACCCGAACATGAAGCGCAAGGAGTACGAGAACGAGCTCCGGGTCCTGCACGGAGAGCTGGTCGCCGTCCAGGAGTGGGTCAAGGGCACGGGAGCCAAGATCTGTGTCGTGTTCGAGGGCCGTGACACCGCGGGTAAAGGGGGGACCATCAAGGCCATCACGGAACGCGTCAGCCCCAGGGTGTTCCGCGTCGTCGCGCTGCCGGCGCCGACCGAGCGCGAGAAGTCACAGATGTACATCCAGCGGTACATGGCGCACTTTCCCGCCGCCGGCGAGGTGACCATCTTCGACCGCAGCTGGTACAACCGGGCCGGCGTCGAACGGGTGATGGGCTTCTGCACGCCGGAAGAGACCCGTCGTTTCCTGGAGCTCACCCCGGGGGTCGAGAGGGCCATGGTCGACTCGGGCATCCTGCTCCTCAAGTACTGGCTGGAAGTCAGCCCCGACGAGCAGACCCGCCGGCTCCAGAGCAGGATCGACGACCCCCGGAAGATCTGGAAGCTGTCGGACCTGGACCTCCGCTCCTACCAGTGTTGGTCCGAGTACTCGCAGGCACGCGACGACATGTTCGCGGCCACGGACACCGCCTGGGCGCCGTGGTGGATCGCCCCGTCCGACGACAAGAGACGGGCAAGGCTGAACGTCATCTCCCACATGCTCGACCGGATCCCGTACCGGCCGATCGAGCCACGCCGCATCGAACTGCCTGATCGTCCGTCCGTCGTCGACGGGCACGAGCCCACGATGCCGCTGCACCACGTTCCGGATCGGTTCTGAACTCGACGTCCCTCCGTTCCGGTCTTCTCGGTCGGGCGACCGGCCCGGTCGAGGGCTACGACGCCGGTTCCGCCAGCGGGTCTCGTCCGAGAGCGATATCGACCAGGTCTCGCGCCGAGACGTCCCGGGCCCGACGTTGCTCGGCCGCAGCGGCGTTCCCCTTCGGGACCAGCAACCGCAGCCCTCGGGGGTGGATCCGGAATTCCAACGGGGTCGCGAGTTCGAGTGCCTCGCCGTCGATGCCGGCATAGGCCACTCCCGACGTCGACCGCACCTCGAACCGCTCGGCGGTGAACTCGTGCCAGAAAGGGCTCCGGCGCCGTTGGCCCAGCGCCGACAGGGTGAAGACCTGGGCCGCCTCGGCCCCGTTGCCGGCCGAGATGGCGACGACGCCGAGCTTCCCCGTGTCGAGCCGACGGCGCTGCGAGGCGTCCAGGGTCGCTCCGAGCACGTACGGGTTGTTCGACACCTGGATCAGGAAGGCACCGTCCACCTCCCCCCGGTCCGGGTCGGTGAACTGGAGGTCGAACGGCTCCTCGGTCCTCCCCAGCATCTCGGAGAGCACGGTCCTGGTGGTCTCCGCCTTTGCCTCCCGGTATCCCTCCTGCTGCACGATGGTGGCGTAGATGCCGAGTGACACGTTGTTGACGAACAGCCGTTCGCCGACAGTGGCGTAGTCGATTCGCCGTTCGACGCCGTCACGGAAGGCGTCCAGGCTCAGCCGGGGGTCCTCGCGGTCGATCCCGAGATCGAGGGCGAAGTGGTTCCGGGTGCCGGCCGACACGCAGACGAACGGCAGGTCGTGCTCGATGGCGATGGAGGCCACCAGCGCCTGTGAGCCGTCCCCTCCCGCCATGCCCAGACAGTCAGCGCCTCCGGCGATGGCGTCGCGGGCCAACTGTTCGAGATCGAGTCCCCGATCGAGCATGACGACCTCGACCCCGAGCCCGGTCGCCAGGTCGGCCAGTCCGAACTTCTCCACCTTTCCGCCGCCCGACCACGGATTGCAGATGAGCACCGGGTGCCGTGGAGGGCCCACGTACACGGGCCGCAGCTCGTCGTGGGCATGGAGGTCCCGCACGAGCGCCAGCCGCCCGAGGCTGACCGACACCGCCAGGAGCAACGCCAGCACGACCAGGCGCAGGACCACCCGGTCCCCTTGCGGTGTCGCCCGTACCAGTGCCACGACCATCGCGCCCACGCCGAGCACCGCTCCGACGATGCCGATCGCCCTCCGGGGCGTTCTCTCGGTGACTGCCCACCATGCACCGGCGACGGCAACGGCAAATCCGACGATGGCGACGACGACCGAGCCGAGGTTGCGAGCGATGAATCCGATGAGCACCACCGCCAGGAGCACCCCGCACACCAGGGAGCCGATCGCGCAGGCACGCACTGGCCAGCTGATCCGATCGGAGGTACGCCTCATCGAGAGCCATCTTCCGCGGAGTCACCGCGCGCGTCAACCGGTGGCGATCCCCGCAGTCCGGCGAGTGCGGTCGCGGCACGATCGGCGACGCTCGCGTACCCGTGAGCCAGCGCGGCGCTCCGGGACCGTGAGAGCAGTTCCGAAGCCCGCGCCCGATCGCGGGGCCTGGCGCGGGTGGAGAGCATCCGGCCCCACAGGAGATCGGTGAGCGCTGTCGAATACTGCATGCCGCCACGACGGTGGTGCTCCGAGGCCATGGCGAAGTGGCGTTCAGCGTCGTCGTAGCGCCCGAGCACCGACTCCAGGCTCGCGCAGTGGTACGCCACGGAGCTCCCGGCGGTGGCCCCGATGAAGAGGATCTGGTCGTCGAACGGAGCGAGGAGCCCGAGCAGCTGCCGGGCCGGCTCCTCGGCCCGCAGCTCGCTTGCGACTTCGGCGTAGTTGGCGAGGACGAAGGTCCAGAGCACGTCATAGGGCACGGACGCGAGTTCCCCTGCCGCGGCATCCAGCAGGCGGCGTGCGCCGTCGAGGTCGCCGGCCTGGAGGTATCCGGCGGCCAGCGTGGCCCGGAACACCACGAGATCCGGGTTCTCCTCGGTCATCTGCTCGATCAGCGGAACGAGCTCGCCCAGTCGGCCCTGCTGGCCGCGGATCCCGATCATCTCCGCGCCGTAGAAGCTCGACGCGTCGGGCTGCCCGCTTTCGGTGCCCACCTCCAGGGCGGCGGCGGCGAACTGCTCGGCCTGCTCGGGGTCCCCGGTCAGGATCCGATCGGCCGCCTCGTTGAAGAGCGTGACCCAGATCATCCCCGGCTGCCGGAGGCCGCTGATCACCGTGCGCATGGTGTCGAGGCACCGGCGCGACCAGTCGACGTCGCCAGCCTGTGCAGCCGCCATGCCGCGCGTAGGAGCTGGTCCAGAAGCGCAGATCCGGATTGTCCAGGGCGTCCGCCAGCTCGGTGGCCTCCCGGGCATCGACCAACCGCTCGGCAAGCGTGGAGGGGACCTGGAGCGGATCGCAGACGAGGTTGAGCGTCCGGACGACGGTGGTCCTGTCCCCCAGTCGACGGGCCATCGCCCGTGCCGCGTCGGCCAGCTCCTTGCGCCGTTCCAACGTCGTTCCGAGGGCGAGCTCACTGCAGAGCGTGGCCAGGAGCAGGGCTCGATCGTTGCTGTCGTCGGCGGGCAGGGCGGCGAGCGCGGACTCGAGCACCGCCACCCTGTCCGCGTCGATGACTCCGATGGAGCTGAAGAACCCCCTGCTGTTGCCCAGTGCGGCGGCCACCAGCCGGTCGGTCGCACCGGTCCGCTCGGCCCGACGTGCGGCGTCGAGGAACGTCTTTCGGAACGAGGGGATCCCGGCCTGTCGCTCCGCCTCACCCAGCACCAGCAGCAGATCGCATTCGGACTGCGGATCGTCCGGGGCGGCCACGTCGAGCAGCTGGAGTGCCTGGGAGAAGTACCGCACCGCGTCATCCGGAGCCAGGGCCGCGAGCGCGGCCTCGCCGGCCTGGCGGGCGTAGGCCATGGCCTTGGCGGAGTTGGCCGGCTGGGGGGCGTTGAGCCAGTGGTGGGCCAGCTCCACTCCACGGTCCCCGGGCCGTCGTCCGTTGGTCACCTCGATCGCCTCGGCGACCTTGCGGTGGGCGAGGGACCGACGGACGATCCCCATCTGCTGGTACAGGGTGTGCTGCGTCAGGGCATGGGAGAACGTGAAGCGGCCGGGGTGTTCCGTCACTTCGCGCACCAGCGCCGCCGACGATGCCGCGTCGAGCACGTCGATCACCTGTTCCGGATCGATCCCGGTCACCGACTCGAGCAGGTCGAAGTCGAATTCCCGCCCGATGACCGCCGCCAGGGTGAGGATCTGACCGGCCGGCGCGCCGAGCCGGGCCACGCGGGCGGAGATGACCTCCCGCACGCTGTTGGGCAGCTCCATGTCGGACCAGTCACCGGCTGCTGCCCAGTGGCCTCTCCCGTCCCGGTAGACGGCGCCGGTCTCGATGAGGCTCCGGAGGACTTCGCCGACGAAGAACGGATTCCCCTCGGTCTCGCGGCACACGGCCCGGGCCAGCTCCAACTCCGTCCCCTCCAGGTGCTGGCCGGCTGCGGCCTCGACGAACGCGAGCACTCCCGTGTCGTCGAAGCCCTCCAGATGGATCCGGCCGACCCGCGGCTCACGTCGGAGGGTTCCGAGCAGATCGTTGAGGGGGCTCGACAGGCCGACTTCGGTGTCCCTGAACGTCCCCAGCACGAAGAGGGGAGCCGACTCCGCATTGGTGATGACGTAGCGGAGGAGATGGAGCGTCGGACTGTCCGACCACTGGAGGTCGTCGAGGACGAGGACGACCGGTCGCTCGTTCGACGCGGCCACCAGCAGGCCCGTCACCGCTCCGAACAGGACGTAGCGCTCCACCTCCAGGTCCGACGTCGTCGGCGGGGCGAGCTCTCCCACGCGTTGCCCGAGGGCGGGGACCATCGAGGCCAGGGTGCCGCCGTAGACGGCCACGTGGTCCCGCAGCACGTGCTCGGGGGCATGGGTCACGAGATGGTCGAGCGCTTCGGCGACGGGCACGTAGGACGCACCGGCATCCTCCCGGCAGCGCCCGAGGAGCACCCAGGCGCCCTCGTCGACGGCACGACGGGCGGCCTCGGCGACGAGCGTCGTCTTACCGACTCCCGCCTCACCGGAGACCAGGGTCACCGCCTGCCCGTCACCTGCGGCAACGCGCTTGAAGTTGTCGACCAACTCCTCCACCTCGGACTCCCGGGCGACGACGCCCGTGGGCGGTACCACCGCCATGCGTGCGGGAAGCGGAATCTCGTACCCGGTCGCCTGCTCGTCGATCGGCTCCCAGACGACCTCGAGGACCTCGACGGGCTCGGGCAGCCCTTTGAGCTCGACCGCCCCGAGTCGGTTGAACTCATGTCGCGTGCGACGCCCGACCATCACCCGGACGGCGTCGGTGGCCAGGATCTGACCGGCACCGGCGCGTGCGCAGAGCCGGGCGGCCTCGACCACCGGATCGCCGAAGAAGTCGTCGGCCTCCCTGGTCGCCTCGCCGCCGCTGAGTCCGACGCGCAGTCCCAGTGGTCGTGGGGCCGTGGCATTCTCGCGATCGACGGTCTGCACCATGGCCACCGCGCACGACAATGCCGCCGACGTGCTCGGGAAGACGACCATGAGACCGTCGCCGAGGTTCTTCACCTCGGTCCCGCCGGAGGGGACGATCGCCCTGCGCAGGGCGCCGAAGTGGGACCGACGCAGTTGGTCCGCGGCCTCCGACGTCAGGGCGGAGGCCAGCTCGGTAGAGCCGACGAGATCGGTGAACAGCACGGTGATGGTCTCGGTCGCCGCCACGACTCTCCCTTCAGCTCCGCCTCCATCCGCAGCGTAGGCCACGCTCGCGGAGTCCGCTCCGGGGGTCGACCCGGCGCATCCCCCCTCCGGCCCTACGCCGTCACAGCGGGTTGTAGCCCGGGACGTCGACATGGGGAGTGTCCAGGTAGACCTTCGCTTCCGGACGCTGCCTGAACCTGCCGTGGCTCCACCGGAACTGGACGTGACCGCGGACCTCGCGGTGCCCCTGGTCGCGGAGGTCGACGTAGCCGGCCGTCCACCCGACCCTGGGCTGACCGAACTCCTGGGCCTCGATCTCGAAGCTCTCCAGGCGGTAGTTCTGGCGCCAGTCCCACGGGGTGTCCACCCGGAGCCGCATCGAGTCCCGACCGTCACCACCGAGCACGTAGTACGCGGCCGAGCCGATCCGGAGCAGCCGCCAGAGCATCGCCTCCGTCTCGGAGCGGCGGAGGGAGCTCCTCCAGATGCGCGCCGTCTCGGTGCTGACGGCCCGGCAGAACTCGCGGTGCGCCTCCTCGGTTCCCTCCGGCCAGGTACGACCGTCGAGCATCGGCGAGAGCCTCACCCTGTCGGCCACCCCGAGGTCACTGACCAGGGCGGGGAAGCCCGTCGCGCCCAGGGCATCGAGCGACGCCCGATAGAGGGCCTGGTACTGGACCGGAGCTACCCGCTCGTACCAGTCGCGCCGGTCGTCGAGTTGGCGGAAGGTCAGGAGCCCCTCGGCCAGACGGGCGGGGCCGGCATTCTGCAGGACCTTCGAGAGGTACTTGCAGCTCACCAGGTAGACGTGGTCGATCCGGAGGTCGAGAGGGACGGCTTCATCGCCCGGGAGCCGGTGGCCCCCGGTCCATTCGATCCGACGTGGTGCCCGTCCCGCGAGCGCATCGCCCGCCTCCAGGAAGGCCCGCCCGTTGACGAAGCCGGCGGCGAAGCCGTCCGCGTGGACCCCGGAGGCGTGGAGCTCACGGAGGTGGTCCCACGTCGCGTCGTCGAGGGTCGAGAGTGACGCCGGTCTGGCGGACAGGACCTCTTCGATGGTGGGAGGGCCCGCCATGCCGAGCGCGGTGGCGAGTTCGGTGACGAGTGTCCGCTGCGACGGCATCTAGCCGGCGTCACGCCCTCGCTCGGCATAGCCCTTGAGCCGTGCCTGGGCGCCCGGGTCGAGGATCTCGATCACGTCGAAGACCGGCTTGTCGGCTCCGAGGACGACGCCCAACGCGGCGTGGCCCGCACTCCCCCTCCTGGGGGCGTCGGTGGTCAGCAGGACCAGCGGCAGTCCCAGGTCCGACTGGCTCAGGACCGCGGCTTTGCCGAGTGCCTTCCAGAGGGTGTCCGTTCTCGTCAGACCCGATCGATTCGAGGTGAAGGCGCCGGAGACGTCGAAGGCCCAGTCCCCACCGTTCCTGTCCGCGGCGATGTAGGTGAGCTCGATGCCGAGCCCCGACGGCTTCACCCCCGACCGGATGTTCTCGAACCCGCACTCCTCCAGGACCAGCTTGGCCACGTCCTTGGCGAGGCGTCCTTCCCTGACGGCCCGCGCCTGGAAGTCCTCGTCCCCGTCGGCCGACGGAACGGCGGGGAGGTGGACCCTGAAATTCGCACCGCCGCCGTCCCTGCCGAGTTGCTCCGTCTCGGCCTCGATCCGGGTCATCGCCCGCTCGACGTACTCCGGGTCGAGGTCGAATCCGACATAGTGCCGTCCGGTCCGGAGGGCGGCCACGGCCGTGCTGCCCGAACCCATGAACGGATCCAGCACGAGGTCCTCTTCGTAGGTGTAGAGCTCGATGAGTCGCCTGGGGATGTCGACGGGGAACGGCGCAGGGTGCCCGACCCGGGTCGCGCTCTCGGGCGCGATCTCCCACAGGTCGGTGGTCGCCTCGAGGAACTCGTCGCGGGAGATCGTCGCGGTCGAGGGGAGTCCCGTGGTCAGTCGTTGCCTCGGTGTGAGCGCGCGGTCGAACCGCCCCTTGCTGGCGATCACGATCCGCTCGGTCACATCCCGCAGGACCGGGTTGGCGGGTCGCTGGAACGTGCCCCAGGCGCATGATCCGCCGGCCGCCCTGCCCTTCCACCAGACGACCTCGCCGCGCATCAGGAGGCCCAGGTCCTGGAAGAGCTCGGTCACGTCCCCCGCGAGGGAGCGGTACGGCCGACGGCCGAGGTTGGCCACGTTGACGGCGATCCGACCCCCGGGCTCGAGCACCCGCACGCACTCCTCGAACACGTCCCGCAGCAGGGCCAGGTACTCGAAGTAGGAGCCCGGGACCCCGTTCTCTCCGAGGCTCTCCTCGTACTCCTTGCCGGCGAAGTACGGGGGTGAGGTCACCACGAGCGCTACCGAGTTCGACGCCACCGCGCTCATGTCCCGGGCGTCGTCGACGTAGATGGCGTCGCGCTCCGTGGGCGGGACGACCGTCACGTCCGACGACACCTCGGGTGCGACGAAGCGCTCGTAGAAGGCCGACGCATCGTGGCTCTCGCGGCGCGACGAGCCGAACGTGGCGGTCGACGTCGGCCTCCGGAGGCGACGGACCGGCTCCCCGGGGGCGGTGAGCGCGGTCATGCGCTCCGTCCCATCTTCTCCGCCATCCTCTTCGGCCGGGCGAACAGACCGGACTCCTCCTCCGGACCGGGCGAGTTCGCCAGGAGCTCCTCGACCGCTCGGGTGACCAGGTAGTTGACCGACACGTCACGGGCTCGGGCGAGGCGCCGCAACTCGGCATGCACCGTCACCGGCAGCCGGATCGCGGTGGCCACCCGATCCTCCTCGTAGATCCTCGGTCGGGCCATGGCCGCACCATATCGGTGGGGTGTCCCGGTCTGGCGGATACCGCGCGCAGAAATGCGCGCCCTACCGTGGCCCGGGGTCACGACCGACCCACCTGCACCCCGCCTCGGACGGTAGATCCCGACCATCACTTCAGGTGATTACTAGGTAGCCGGTGATGTGTATTTACGATCGCACCGGTATAGTGGTGCCAGCAGCTGACCTCCACCTGCCAGCGAAGGAGCCAGGATGCCGGCATCGACGAACGCTCTGGGCCTCGACGGCCTCGACCTCTTCAGCGACTGCACCAGGGCGCAGCTCCAGCGGGTCAGCTCCCTGACGACCCGCCTGCGCATACCGGAGGGTCACGTCCTGATCCGTGAGGGCGGCGCCGCCAAGGAGTTCATCGTCATCCTCAGCGGCACGGCCCGCGTGACCCGGGGGTCGGCCGTGGGGGACGTCCGCGTCGCCGACGTCGGGAGCGGCGACTTCCTGGGGGAGATGGCGCTGCTCGCCGGCACGCCTCGCACGGCGACCGTCACGGCCACCACCGACCTCGTCGTCCTGGTGAGTTCGGTCAGCGAGTTCCGGTCGATGCTCGAGATCGCCCCGTCGGTCGCCCGCACGGTCCGCCAGGCGTCACTGACCCGGGCCTCGGGCCTGGAACTCGCCGCCTGACGACTGTGCGGTCCCGCTCCCCACGGGGGGACGGACGATCGAGGGTGAGACAGGGGCCGAGCGCCGGGGCTACGGAGCGGCCTGCCGACCTCGATGCGTCCCCACGGCGCCTGCGGGCGGCCCCGAGCACGATGATCGCTCCGGCCGGACGGAGGTCTCGCTCGGACCCGGAACTCCGTCGGTAGCATCCCGGGCGGTGGATCATCTCGCACACTGCGACGGGCTCGAGGAGGAGATCACCCTGTTCGCGGCCATCCTCCGTGACTCCGACGGCGGGCGACCCGTGCCCACGTGCCCGGGATGGTCGGTCCTCGACCTGGCGGAGCATCTCGGACACGTCCACCGGTGGTCCGAGTTCCTGGTGCACAACCTGGCTGACCGGCGGATAGCCGCCGGGGAACTCCCGGCCGATCGCGGCCCCGCCGACCCGACGTGGATCCGGGACGGCGGAGCACGGTTGCTGGCGACGCTCCGCCGAACCGATCCGAACCTCGCGATGTGGGCGTGGGGGGCGGACCAGCACGTCCGGTTCTGGGCACGGCGCCAACACCACGAGACATTGGTCCACCGGATCGACATCCAGTTGGCGACGGACGGACGGCCTCATGTGGACGACGAGACCGCCGCCGATGCGATCGACGAATTCCTGGTCAATCTTCCGGCAGCTGCGACGTTCTCGCCACGGATCGACGAGCTGAAGCGTGCCGGGGGTCGCCTCGCACTCCGCGACTCGAGCACTGCCAGGCGGTGGGTCGTGCGGTCGGACCCCTCCGGAGCGAGGCTCACCCACGACGACGGCCGGGTCGACGTCGAATTCACCGCGAGCGGCATCGACCTCCTGCTCTCGCTCTATCGACGGCGCTCGCTCGACGACGTCGACGGCATCGTCGACGGGGACGAGGCACTGCTGCGGTTCTGGCTCGACCGCTCGGCGCTGGACTAGTGGGTCGGCCGGAGCCGTGGTCCCGTTCGAGGTGACACCACCGCGAACGTGGGTGGTCACGCACCGGCCGCGGTGAGGAACGTGTTCGATCCTTCCGCGGCGTAGGAGGCGACCAGGTCCGGTCGCACGTCGAAGATCGTCGCCAGCTCCTCGATGGACATGCCGTCCCGCAATGCCTCGCACACCGCGACCTTGCGCACGTGATGGCGAGCCTCGAACAGCGCCGCGACGGAGGCGTCGGCGGCCTGCTGCGTGGCGAGGATCGGAAGCACCCGGAGTGCCTCGGTCGGCGACATGCCCTCGCTCACCATGGACAACGCGTTGTCGAGCAGCTCGTTGCTCTGCTCGAATCGGTGTCGCACCGTCCTGTTCGCGTCGGAGAGTTGAACGAGGGCCGCGACGAGCGCGGACTGGGCGTGTGGCATCTGTCCTCCATGTTGGCGACACACTGGGGTGTGGTTCCACGTCCAGGGACATCCCGTCCATCGGACGGTTTGGTCTGGATCGTCGACTGTGCATCCGGACATCCCGTCGGCGGTTCCAAACGTTCGACGGGCCCGGCGTACTTCCATCGGCCGACAACGCCTGTTGCTTGAGCATCCGAGGTCACGACCACGGAAGACGCCCGGTGTCGGCGTCGAGCGCTCAGACGACGACGGATCCGCCGAAGGGGGCACCCGTGGCCCGCAGGTGCCTCACCACGTTCCCGTAGGCGCGCCACGGGCTCTCCTCGGTGTAGGCGATCAGTCTGTCGACACAGAAGGGCCGCACCAGATCGCGGGCGCTCCGCAGGTTGGCCCGGGGCATCGACGGGAAGAGGTGGTGCTCGATCTGGGCGTCCAGGCCCCCGAAGACGAACCCGGTGACGAGGCTCCGCCTGAGGTTCCGGGAAGCCGCCACCTGACGGCGCAGGTGGCCCAGGTTGTCGGCGTCCGTCATCGTGGGCATGCCGACGTGATTGGTCAGGAAGCTCGTGCCCAGGTAGAAGCCGAACAGCGTCTGGGTCAGCGCGATGAAAGCGACGGCTCGGATCGGGGCGAGCAGGAAGAACGGGGCCACGAAGAAGAACGCCAGGTGGACAGCGACCAGTCCGGACTCCAGGATCACCGCCCTGTCCCGTCGGCGGGCCAACGCCGCCACGCTGGCCACCTGGAGGTTGATCGCCTCGAGGAACAGCAGGGGCACGATCACGAGGTACTGGATCCGGGCGAACAGCCGACCGAAGCGATCTCTGGCCAGCGCCTGGTCGCGGGTGTAGGCCAGGACACCCGGATGGAGGTCGGGGTCCCGCGTCGGTTGGTTGGTGTGGGCATGGTGGCGGTTGTGCTTCTCGAGCCACCAGCCGTAGCTGAACCCCACGAAGAGGTTCGTGATGGTGAGGCCGATCACGTCGTTCACCCGTCGGTTGGCGCTCACCTGCCGATGGCCGGCGTCGTGGGCGATGAACCCCAGCTGTGCGAGCACGAACGCCAGACCGACCGCCACGGTCAGGGACCACCATGTGTTCCCGAGCACGACGAGTGCGATCGCCAGCGCCACCAGCGCTCCGACCGTCGCGGCGATCTTGACGGCGTAGTACCTGCGCCGCTTGGACATCAGTCCGGCCGCACGCACGAGGCGCGACAACTCGGCGAAGTCATCGAGGTGTGTCGACCGAGGGGTCATCTGGATGTCCATGTGCCAACTCTCGGTTCAAGCCCGCTCTGTGACCTGTGCCTGGGACACGCCGGGACGGCGGAGCCCCGCCAATGAGAGTCTGATTTCGACACGTGCTGCACGCGACGGGTTCGACATGCCCTGGTGCAGCCAATCTGGAAACAAATCCACAATGACCCGCCCACTCTACATGTGCGTCGACGCTCGATGTCGTGCGCGACGGCGTCTCCGGGCGTCTCCGGCCGGGACGATCCGGGTCCTCCAGCACCCCGGGAACTAGCCTGCTGCCGGTTGCATCGGTGGGCGTCGACCAGTCGTGGCCGGCACCTGGGGATGCTCCTGTCACCACAGGTAGCGGAACACGGGTGCGGCGCGTGCATGTCGCCCGTGCTCGAGCGTGTCCGATCTCCGGACGTGTGCTCGATCCACGAAATGGGGGAACCATGGGAATGACGACATCCACCGGTCTGCGACGTAGGTGGGTCCGGGCGGCACTGGCCTCGGGCCTGGTGACGGTCACCACGTTCACAGGGGTCGGCCTGGCAGCTCCGGAGGCACACGCATCGACGGCCCTCGACTACGTGGCCCTGGGGGACTCCTACTCGGCCGGCCCCCTGGACGGTCCCACGACGGGCAACCTCCTGTGCCTGCAGTCGTCGGCGAGCTATCCCTACGACACGGCCTCACACCTCGGGGCGTCACTCACCGACGTGTCCTGCTCGGGAGCGGACTCCGCGAATGTGACGGCCTCCGCGGAGTACCCGGGCGTCCAGCCGCAGGTCGACGCCCTTTCGTCGTCCACGCAGCTGGTGACGTTGACTGACGGCGGCAACGACAACGACCTGTTCGTGTCCGCGCTGCTGGCCTGTGGGACCACCGACATCCTCGACGTCTTCAACATCGGCACGCCGTGCAAGGACCTCTACGGGAGCACCTTCACGAACGAGGTGACAGCGGACGCATCGACCATCGAGAGCACCTTCGCCACGGTCAGGTCCCACGCCCCGAACGCCCAGGTGTACGTCCTCGGCTACCCGGACATCCTTCCGTCGAGCGGGGGCTGCTACCCGACCATGCCGCTCACGAACGGTGACACGGCCTACCTCAACAGCCTGGAGGTGGACCTGAACTCGACGATCCAGACCGAGGCGGCGGCGGCCGGCGTGCACTACGTCTCGACCTACAACCAGTTCGAGGGTCATGGATCGTGCGCCACCGGCTCGAACCAGTGGATCAACGCCATCGTCTCGACATCCGGAGGCATCTCGGTGCACCCCGACGCCACCGGCGAGCAGGAGATGGCCGACATCCTCGAGTCGGCGCTGGCGGCGAACGGCATCTCCTGACCCACCTCGCCCGGTGCCGCGCTGAACGGCTCGTCCGGGTTCAGCGCGGCCACCGGTCGGGTGGGTCGACGAGGGAGCGGTCGAGCTCCCCCACGGTCGCCACCCCGAGCAGCCGCATCGTGCGGTCGATGTCCTCGCGGAACAGCGAGACGACCCGCTCGACGCCGGGTCGGCCTGCCGCGCACAATCCGTAGGCCCACGCCCTGCCGATGAGTGCCGCCCTCGCTCCGAGGGCCACGGCGCGGACGGCATCGGCACCGCTCCGGACCCCGCCGTCGACGAGGACCTCGACCTCGGCGCCGACCTCGGCGACGATGGCCTCGAGTACCGAGTAGGTGGCCGGCGAGCCGTCGAGCTGGCGGCCGCCGTGGTTGGAGACCACCACCGCCGAGGCCCCGGCCTCGACCGCCCTCCGGGCATCGGCGGTCGTCATGATCCCCTTCGCCACCACCGGTCCGTCGAAGCGCGTGCGTATCCAGTCGAAGTCGCCCCAGGTCGCGGGCTCGCCGATCCACCGGAACAGGGCCTCCTGCTGTCCGATGGGAACCCCGCCGCTCACATGGCCCTGGGCGTTGACCAGATCCAGGTGGAACCCGTCACGCGCCGCGTCGGCGAGCCACCGCGGACGGCGCAGCGCGTGCGGGGCCATCCGCGTCATCGTGTCCCGGTCGAGCCGGAGCGGGGGCGGGAGCCGGTAGCGGCTCTCGCGCCGCCGGTCGCCGGGGACGGCGGTGTCGAGCGTGACCACCAGCGCCGAGTACCCCAGGTCCCGGGCCCGTCCCACCAGTCGTGCCGCCCCGTCGCGGCCACCCAGGAAGTAGAGCTGGAACCAGGCCGGCCCCGGGGCGGCCGCCCGGACCTCCTCCATGGTGTGGCCGGACATGGAGCTGTGGGTGAAGACCGTCCCGGCGGCAGCGGCCGCCGCGGCTCCGGCCACGTCACCGTCCGGGTGCATCATCCGGGTGAACCCGATGGGGCCGAGCACGACGGGCATCGCCACCGGGGTACCGAGGACCGTGGTCGACAGATCGGGTGGTGCACCCGTGGCCGCTCCCACCCGGGGCCGGAACCGGACCGCGCGCACGGCCTCGAGGTTCGCCGCCAGCGTCCGCTCGTCGCCCGCTCCGCCCTCGACGTAGCCCTCCACCGGGGCCGGGATCCGCCGGTGCGCCGCCAGCCGGGCACCGGCAACCGACGTCAGCCTCGCCGCGACCCTCTCGTCCCGTCCCTCACGTCCCATCGCGTGGTTCCCTCCGCAGTCCGGCCCGTACCGGGCGCCGCCCGAGGCCCGTCACCGGACCGACCGGACACGGCGAACCCGCGCCAACCTAGTTGGACGGGGGTCCGGGTTCCGGTGGTGGCTGCGACCGGCACCGGCTCCCGAGTCCGGCCCGGGCCGGCCCCGACTGCGACGGTCGGCAATGATGAGGGCATGACCACGATCAACGGTCGGGTAGCTCCCGGGTTCGAGGCGGTCCGCGACGTCTTCCAGGCCAACTTCGACAGCGGCGCCGAGGACGGTGCCGCGTTCGCCGCCTGTCATCGCGGCCGGGTGGTCGTGGACCTGTGGGGCGGGATCGCGGACACGACGACGGGCCGGACGTGGGACGAGGACACGATGGTCCTGACCTACTCGACCACCAAGGGCGCGACGGCCATGTGCGCCAACCGGCTGGCCGAGCAGGGTCTGCTCGACGTCGATGCCCCCGTGGCCCGGTACTGGCCCGAGTTCGCCCAGGCGGGCAAGGCGGCGGTGACCGTCGCCGACCTCCTGTCCCACCGGGCCGGGCTGGCCTGGATCGACGGCACGATGTCCTTCGACGACGTCCTGGCCTGGGACCCCGTGATCGAGGCGCTGGCCCGCCAGGAGCCGTCCTGGGAGCCCGGTACCGACCATGGCTATCACGCGGTCACCTTCGGCTATCTGGTCGGCGAGGTCGTCCGCCGGATCAGCGGTCGGTCCCTCGGTACCTACTTCCGCGAGGAGATCGCCGGTCCGCTCGGAGCCGACTGGTACATCGGGCTGCCCGCCGAGCTCGAGCCCCGCGTCGCCCGTCTGGTGCCGTTCGCCACCGAGGGCGGCGGAAGCCCGTTCGACCTGCTCGGTTCCCTCGGCTCCGGGTCCGGGGACGACCCGGCCATGGCCGAGCTGGCCGCCCAGCTCGCCGAGTACCTGGGCCCCGACGGGACGTTGACCAGGGCACTGGCCGCCCCGGGCGGGGCGCTGGCCTCCGAGGAGGTCTGGGAGGATCCCCGCCTGCACGCCGCCGAGATCCCCGCGGCCAACGGGATCTGCGACGCCCGGTCGGTGGCCCGCGTCTACGGCGCCTGCGTCGGCGACGTGCCCACCCCCGGCGGTGGCACCTTCCGGGTGCTCGACCCCGGTCAGCTGGACAGGGCGCTCGTCCAGCAGACGCAGGGACCCGACCGGGTCCTGGTGGGGATGGACATCCAGTGGGGACTGGGCTTCATGCTGAACGTCGGGAGCCTCACCCTGGCGGGGCTCGGAGGACCCCGGTCCTTCGGGCATTTCGGGATGGGTGGATCGTTGGGCTGGGCCGACCCCGACCTCGAGCTCGGTCTCGGGTACGTGATGAACCGGATGAGTCTGGGGGCGACCGGCGACAACCGCAGTGCGGATCTCATCCACGCCACGCTGGCGGCCGTCGCCGGGTCCTGATCGCCGGCGGGCCTTCCCGCGCCGCACCCGGGACCCGGACCCCGACGACGACCACCGCACCGGCGCCGCTCCCTGCGCCCCACCGCTCCGGTTCCGTGGCGAACGTGCACGCGGACAGGACCGTGGGAGACTGGCGGGACAGCGCGGAGGCGTGGACCAGGCCCGAGGACCGCCAACGATGAGTGCACCGGCCCGACGATCGAGAGACTGCAGCGGACGCCGTCCCGGCGGGGTGTCGGCCAGGGTGGCGTCGGCACTGCGCGTCCTGGCCGGCGGTTTCCTCACGTCGGTCCTCCTGGTGAGTTGCGCCGTGACCGCGGCGGCCGCGACGAGCCCACGTCCGGCCCGGGGCGCCGCCACGTCGGACGGCGCCGACGGGCCCCAGGCCCTCGATCCGGCGGCGATGTCACCGGGCGCGTGCGTCGCCCTCCCCCCGACCTCGGGGGACAACCATCTGACGGTGTTCCTCGATGCGGGCCACGGAGGCATCGACCCGGGAGGTGTCGGCACGACCCTGTCGGGCCAGTCGGTGGCCGAGTCGACGGTCAATCTGGCCATCGAGCTCGACACCGCCACCCTGCTGCGGGCCCAGGGTTACCGGGTGGTGGTGTCCCGGACGACCGACACCACGGTGGCGCTCCTGACCCCCGAGGACGTGTCGGGGAACCTGCTCACGGTGCTCGGGGTGCACAACGACGTGGTGGACCGTGACGTGTGCGCGAACCTGGCCGGCGCCGACGCGTTGGTGGGCATCTACATGGACGCCGGATACAGTTCGACGGATGCCGGCGGCCTCACCCTCTACGACACCGACCGGCCGTTCGCGGCGGCCAACCAGGACTTGGCCCAGCTCCTCCAGAGCGACGTGCTCTCCGCCATGAACGCCCAGGGCTGGGACATCCCCAACGACGGGGCCCAGCCCGACTCGGGCTTCGGCTCCTCGGTGGAGGACCCGGGCAACACGCTCGCGGCCCTGGCCGCCTCCTACGACCACCTCCTGCTGATCGGACCAGCGTTGGCCGGCTACTTCAGCTCGCCGAGCCAGATGCCCGGCGCGGTCATCGAGCCGCTCTACCTCACCGATCCCTTCGAGGGTTCGATCGCCGTCACCCCCGCCGACCAGCAGGTCATCGCCGGGGCGATCGCCGGGGCGGTCGAGCAATTCCTCACCGCTGATCAGGCCCCGACGACGACACCCACGGCCCTCACGTGCTCCAGCTCCGACCACTTCCTCGAGGTGTGCCCCGTGCTCGACCTGCTCGTCCCCCACGGCGCGGGATAGCCCGACCGGCCGGTAGCCGGGGAGGCCGAGCCGGTCACCCGGGCTGCGGGCCGGGCCCTGGAGTCATGGCGAAGGGATCCACCAGGTGCCCGCCGATCTCGACGGCGGCGACACTGTTGCGCCCCGCGCGCTTCGCGGCGTAGAGGGCAGAGTCGGCCCGGGCCAGCACCTCCTCCGCCTGGCAACCGGACTCATTCACTGCGGCGACCCCGATGGACACGGTCACCTCCAACGCCTCACCGTGCACGAAGATCGGCTCGAAGAGCGTGCAGCGGAGGCGCTCGGCCAGCACCCGCACGTCCGCGAGAGGGTTCGGCAGGTCCTCGATCAGCGCGACGAACTCGTCGCCGCTCATCCGTGCGAACAGGTCCTCCGGCCGACCCAGGTCGGTCATCCGTCGGGCCATCTCGACCAGGACGGCGTCCCCTACGGCATGGCCGTAGGTGTCGTTCACACTCTTGAAGTCGTCGAGGTCGATGAAGACCACGGCCAGGCCCCCGACATGGCGGGCGAGCCGGGCCAGCGCGCGGTCGAGCCGGTCGAGGAAGACCTTCCGGTTGGCGATTCCCGTCAACGAGTCGTGCAGGGCGAGCCGGGACAGCTCCTGATGGAGTGTGGCCAGCTCCGCGTCGTACTGCTTGGCCATCCGCACCAGGCTCGAGTTGCAGCTCCGGACGACCATCTCGGTCGCTTCGTCCAGGATGGGCCGGCTGATGCCCAGGCGGGCGGCCTCCTCGGTGAGGACGGCACACGTCTGCTCGCTCCACCACAGGTTGAGCTTGGTCAGCAGCGTCACCGACAACATGTCGAGCGCCCGGTTGTTGTCGGCCGGGTGGGGAGGGCTGGCCGACGGGCCCTCGGCGGGTGGGTCGGAGGTGCCCGTGGCCACCTGGACCGAGGCGACCGACGTGCCGAGCGAAGCGATCCGCGACTTGTCGTCCTCGCCTGCCACCCGTCCATCGGTCAACCAGTCCACGATGGCGCTGACCGCGATGGTCAGGATCTCCCACAGTGGCGAGGCGGTCACCTCCTCGTGCGTCGTGCCCGAGCTGCGCAGGTAGGCCTCCTGCAGGAGGCGCAGGATGTCCTTCTCCCGTCGGCGCAGCGCCAGTCCGAGGGCCAGGCGCTGCGAGCTCCGGTCGGAGGGCATCGGCAGGCAGGGACCCGACGGGGGGTCGCGGTCGACCACCTGGCTGTTGACGCTGCTGTCCCCCGACAATTCCATACGGATAGCTTCGGCACGTGCCCGGCCGATCTGAAATCGGACCGTGCCCGGCGCGATCGTCCCGGCGCCCACCTGGAGCATTGCCGCGGCATCGGCGGGAACGCCGGCCGATCGCGTCCGACGGACCCCCCGTCGCACCCGGGTGCCGTTCCCCCTGGCGCAGTCCTCCGCGTCTCCTCCGGAGGACCTACTCTCCTCCGGAGGACCTTCGGTGAGGACGACCCGGGACCCCATGATCCCCGTCGGACGATCGGGGGCGGGGCACCGGAAGCGGGAAGAGAAGCAGGGAGGCCGACGATGACGGTGACGGGACTGGCCAATCTCGCGGTGAAGGTGGCCGACCTCGACGAGGCGTGCGCCTACTACGCGGCCGCCGGGGCCCGGGTGCAGGATCGCATGGCGTGGAGGAACGGCGAGCGGGCCGACGTGTTCCTCGGTCCGGTGATGATCACCCTCTTCACCCACGCGATCTACGAGGACACAGTCGACCTGCCCGCGGAGGGCTTCCTGCACCCCGCGCTCTTCACCGACGACCTCGACGCCGAGCTCGAGGGACACGATGTCATCTGGGGCCCCGACGTGGTGGAGGGGGCGTTCGGCCGGCGCCGGATCGCCTTCGTGACCGCCCCGGGGGGCATCCGCCTCGAGTTCATGGAGCAACTGGCCGGAGGGCCCGCAGTGCCCGACTGAGACCGGATCGACACCCGTCGGCCGCGCCGAGGTCGAACATACGTTCGACTAGGCTGGCCCCGATGTCCTCCTTCCAGGGCTCGCTCTTCGACTCCGGTTCCGAGCCGGGGCTCCGACCGCTCGACGACGGGCTGCGCCGGACCCCCCTCGGTGACGGCGCCTGGGTCGACCACCTGGCCGGCTGGGTGGAGCGGGCCGACCTGCTCTTCGAGGCCCTGGTCGACGACGTCCCCTGGCGGTCGGAGGAGCGGGAGATGTACGACCGGACCGTCGCCGTGCCCCGGCTCCTCGCCTCCTACGGCGACGGGGCCCGCGCCCCGCACCCGCTGCTCGACCAGGCCAGGGCCGCCCTCGCCCGTCACTACCGGGGCGTGCCCGGCGCGGACCTGGCGACGACCGGGCTCTGCCTCTACCGGGACGGCCGCGACAGCGTCGCCTGGCACGGCGACACCATCGGCCGCGGCGCCACCGAGGACACCGTGGTCGCCATCGTGTCGCTCGGCTGTCCCCGCCGGCTCGCCCTCCGACCGAGGCGGGGCGGGGCCCGCTCCCTCGCCTTCACCGTCGGCGGCGGCGACCTCCTGGTCATGGGGGGCAGCTGCCAGCGCACCTGGGAGCACACGGTGCCCAAGACGGCCCGGCACGTCGGTCCCCGGATCAGCGTGCAGTTCCGGCCGCCCGGCGTCCGCTGACTCCCCCGGGTGCCCCGGGGCGACGGCGCGCCCGCGCCCGGCTCGTCAGTCCAGGCTCGCGACCACGTCCGGCACGGCGGCGATGTCATCCGGCGCGGACTCGTCACGCCGCGAGGGCCACCACGCCCCCCAGGCCCGTCCGACGGCATAGACCACCGCGCTGATCGTCCCGACGAAGAAGCCGACGGGCAGGTTCGCGAGGTAGGACAGGGCGATGGCCGACCACACGGTGACCAGGGCGATGCCGACCGAGATCCCCATGGCGACGAAGGGGCGCCTGGCCATCGCCCCGGCGGCGGCCGGTGGCCCGATGAGGAGGCTGAAGATCAGCAGGGAGCCGACCACGGGCACCGCTGCCGTCGTGGCGAGGGCCAGCACCACGAGGAAGTAGAGGTTGATCCGGCCACTGCGGATGCCCCTGGCCTCCGCCACCTCGGGCGCCACCGAGTTCAGCAGCAGCGGGCGATAGAGGACGACGACCGCCAACAGGCACACCGCGGCGATGCACAGTGTCGGCACCAGCTCGGCGTTCGAGACCCCCAGGACCTCGCCGAAGAGCAGCGAGTAGATCTCCTGGGCGTACTCGGTGGTCCGGGAGAGGAAGAGGTCACCGAGGCCCAGCATGACCACGATGGTCAGAGCGGTGGCCACGTCGTTGCGGGCCCGCCGCCCGAGACCGGCGATGGTGACGGCGCCGCCGAGCGCGAAGACGCCGAGCCCGACGAGCTCGTTGGCCCCGATGAGACTCGCCCCGGCCGCTCCGGCGAAGGCTCCGTTGGGGAGGGCATGGGCGGCGAAGGCCGACCCCCGGAGCACGGTGAAGAACCCGACCACTCCGGCCACCACGGCGACGATGGCCGAGGCCTCCCACGCCGTGATCATGAAAGGGGCGAACATCAGCGCACCCCCACGGCGACCGGGTCGCGCCGGCGCCCGGTCAGCCGCGACGCCGCGGCGGCCAGCAGGTAGACGACGAAGACCACCAGGACGATGCAGAAACTGGCCGGCCAGCCCTGGTCGTTGGACGACCACGCCGCGCTGTCGTAGGCCAGGAGGGTGCCGAGCCAGGTGGCGGCGAGACCGAGGGCGGCGGCGATCCCGATGGCCGATCCCGTCCGCTTGGTGATCCTGAGGGCCGATGCCGCCGGCCCGATGAGCAGTGCGGTGGAGAGGATCGCCCCGATGGTGATGGCGGACAGGGACACGGCGATGGCCAACGCGGCCAGGAAGGCGATGCCGACCCGGCGGGTCGCCACTCCCTTGGCCCGGGCCAGCTCGTCGCTGACCGAACTCAGCAGCAGCGGGCGGTAGACGAGGGCGACGAGGGCGACCGACGCGAGGCCGAGCACCACCACCACCGGGACGGTGTCGCTCGAGACGGTGAAGATCGAGCCGAAGAGGACGTCGACCGTCGCCCCGGTCGTGGTCGAGTGCGTCGTATCGAGGTAGAGGAAGAGGGCGGCGAGCCCCAGGGAGGCCCCGAGCACGATGCCCGTGGCCACGTCCCGACCGCGCGGCCGGCGGATTCCGATCATCTCCATCACCCCGGCCGCGGCCAGGTTCATCGCCACGAAGCCGTACAGGGTCGGGATCCCGACGAGTATCGCCCCGGATCCCCCCGCGGTGCCGATGTCCGACAGCGCATGGCCGGCGAAGGACTGCCCCCGGATCACGGTGAAGGTCCCGACCAGGGCGCTGATGACAGCCACCACACCGCCCACCACGAGGGCCACGTGGACCGGCTCGCTGGAGAAGAAGCCGGCCTCGAACAGCAGCGACACGCCCGGCTCCCGTCAGCCCAACCCGGCGTGCGGGTCGAGATCGTCGCGGTGGTGGTGGCCGTCGTCGTAGCCCGAGACCACCAGGACGCGGCCGGCGGCCCGGACGACCTCGACGGGGTGCCCGTAGAGCCCGGAGAGGATCTCGGTACGGACGACCTCCTCGGTCGTGCCGCTGGCCGCGCGTCCGTCCGCCAGGTACACCAGGTGGTCCATCACGGGCAGCAGCGGGTTCATGTCATGGGCCGACAGCAGGACGGCCACACCCTGCTCCGAGGCGATCCCGTCGAGCAGCTCGACGACCTCCTGGCCGCTCCGGATGTCGAGGTTGGCCAACGGCTCGTCGAGGAGGAGGAGCTTCGGCCGGCCGATCAGGGCGTGGGCGATCATGATCCGTTGCTGCTCGCCGCCGGACAGGGCGCCCACCCGCGCATCGGCGAACGTCGTGGCGTGCACGGCCTCCAGCATCTCGTCCACCGCCCGGCGCCGGGCGGCGCTCGGTCGCACCAGCCCGTAGCGGTGCCCGTCCAGCCCGAGGCCGACGAGGTCACGGGCCCGCATCGGCATGTCGGGCTCGAGGGCGATCTTCTGCGGGACGTAGCCGACCGTCCGGTTCGACCCCGACCGCGCCGACCGTTCCCTACCGCCCAGCAGGATCCGGCCCGCCGTCGGTGGGATCAGGCCGAGGATGGCCCGCAGCAGGGTGGTCTTGCCTGCGCCGTTGGTGCCGATCAGCCCCGTGAAGCTCCCGGCGGCCACCGTGAAGCTCACCGCGTCGAGGACCCTACGACGCCCCAGGTCGACGCTGAGGCCGTCGACTTCGAGCACGGCATCGGATGGACCCACGGGGCGAAGCGTACGACTGATCACAGGTGCTCGGTCGAGACGCCGTGGGCCACCGCGGCCTCGATGGCATTGACCTCGGCCAGCATCCAGGACTGGTAGTCGTACCCGGGGGTCGGCATCGTCTCGTAGACGCCGACGACCGGGACGCCGGCGCTCTGCGCCGTCTTCCGGATCGACGTCGTCAGCGGGTCGACGACCTGCTGGTTGTAGCAGAACACCTTCACCTGGTGCTTGGTGAAGAACCCGTCCTCCAGGGTGATGTCCTGGGGGGACGGGTCGGTACCGTTCATGATGTCCGCCTGGAACTGGAACGGCGTGAGGTTGACGATGCCCATGGCCTGCAGGAGGTAGTCGGCCACCGGCTCCGTGGTGGCCGCGGTCGTACCGCCGTAGGTCGCCTTGAACGACGCGATGGCCGCGAGCCACGGATCGAGCGAGGCCACGAATCTGGTGGCGTTGGACTCGAAGTAGGCGGCGTGGTCGGGCTGCAGGTCCGACAGGTCGGAGGCCAGCGCCTTGGCCACCGCCGGCATGGTCGTGGGGTCGTACCAGAGGTGGGGGTTCGGCGTGTCGTCGGGGAGCCCGAGCAGCTGCTGGACGCTGATGACCTTGCGACCCGGACTCGGCGAGGCGGCCTCGACCTTGTTCATGAAGGTGTCGTAGCCCACGCCGTTCTGGATCACGATCTGCGCGTCGGAGATCTCGCTGGCTACGCCGGGGCTGACCTCGTAGGTGTGGGGGTCCGTGTTGGGGTTGCTCTCGACCGAGGACACCGTCACGTACTTCCCGCCGATCTGGGCGGCCACGTTGCCGTACTGGTTCTGCCCGGCGACGATCCGGACGGCTCCGCCCGTCCCGCCGGCACCGGAAGCTCCCGAGGAGCCGCAGGCGGCGAGGGTCGAGGCCATCACGGCGACGGCCGCGCCGACGGCGAGGATCCGGGCCCTCCTCGGGCCGTGCCGGCGTGTCGACTCGGAGGTCATGATCATCGGGTCCCTCTCTCTCGGGCGGCTGCCGCCCGGTGGCGTACTATCTGTTGTCAGTGCAGGTAAGCTAAACCATAACGGTAACCATTTCAACTAGGCGGACGGCTTTGCGCTCTTGCTGCATATATAACCATTGACTAATATTCACTCGTGGCAGATTCGATGACACAGGACCCTCTCGCGGGGGCAGCGGGACTGTTCAGGGCCCTCGCGTCACCCATCCGACTGGCGGTGGTGCGCCAGCTCGCGACGAGCCCGCGGTGCGTCCACGAACTTCAGGGATCCCTGGGCTCCGCGGGGCGCCGGGTGAGCCAGCCGTTGCTGTCCCAGCATCTCCGCGTGCTGCCGCGCCCGCGGGTCTGGTGACGACGACCCGACGGGCCAACGAGATCACCTACCAGCTGGCCGACGCCCACGTCGGGCGCATCGTCGACGACGCCATCCACCACGCCGGCGAGACAGCGGTCCGGGCGGCCGGTGCGACCGTCTGATCCGGATCCGATGACCGACGTCACCCCCCGCAAGTCGACCCAGGAGCGTTCGACCCGGCAGAAGCGGGCCCTCGCCGCGGTCCTCGCCGGCTCGGACCGCTTCCGCTCCGCGCAGGACCTCTTCACCGAGCTCCGGGCCCAGGGCGAGAACGTGGGGCTGACCACCGTCTACGGCCAGCTGCGGTCGCTGGCCGAAACAGGGGAGGTCGACGTCATGCGGGGCGACGACGGCGAGACCCTCTACCGACGCTGTGCCGAGGGCCACCACCATCATCTGGTATGCCGGCGCTGCGGCCGCACCGTGGAGGTCGAGGGGCCCGAGGTCGAGTCGTGGGCCGAGCAGGTCGCCGACGAGCACACGTTCACCGATGTCAGCCACACGATCGAGATCGTCGGGACGTGCCCGTCGTGCGCAGCTTCCCCTACGGCCGGGCAGGCGCCGCCCGGACCCTGAAGATCCGGGGGATCAGTTCTCCCTCGAGCGCGGCCGTGGGCCAGGAGCCGCCCCCACCACGCCAGGTCGTCGAGCACGACGTCCATGGCGGCCGTCCGGCGGGCTCCAGGACCCACGAACCAGGGGCCGGTCAGGTCGGCCGGTCAGCTCGCCTCGGGGGGCGCCGCCGCCACCAGGCCGACGGCGACGTCGAGTGCGGTCGAGGAGATGGCCGTCGCACCGGACGCCACCATCACGGGTGTCAGCTCGGTGTGCGTGCCGCCGTTGCCGATCTGGCCGCTGGTGCTGCCCCCCCAGCTGTAGACGTCGCCCGTCGTGGACACGGCGTACGACGTAGTGGCGCCGGACGCCAGCAGTGCGTAGGTGACGCCGGCCGGCGGGGAGAATTTGACCGGTGCGGCCTCGTCCACCGTGCGGCCGTTGCCGAGCTGGCCGGACTGGTCGGCGCCCCAGGACCGCAACGACCCGTCCGACAGCATGACCAGCGTCTGCCCGTTGCCGGTGTACGAGCCACCCTCGACGACCTGGGTCACCGGGAGCGGCAGGTGGACGAGGACCGGGACCGATGACGAGACACCGAGCTGCCCGTCGCCGAGCTGCCCCTGGGCGTCGTAGCCCCAGTCGAAGAAGTGGCCGTCGGCCAGCAGGGCCCCCGAGTCGTGGTACGAGGCGACGAGCGCCGTGACGTGGCGACCGGCGAGGGCCGTGACCTCGACCGGCGTGTCGCTCGGTCCCGTCGTCCCCGCGCCGAGGTCGCCGTCCTGGTTCCCTCCGCAGCCGTACAGTGTCCCGTCGGAGTCGTAGAGCGCGTGGTCACCGGCCCCGGCCGTGACCTTCACGTCGGACAGCGGGATCTCGACCGGTCGCAGCTCGAGGGACGCCTTCCCCAGGCACAGCTGCCCCGCCGAGTCGTCACCCCAACCCCAGGCATGTCCCGACGTGTCGATGGCCAGTCCGGTGTTGTAGGGCATGGCGTCGGTGGGCAGCGAGGCGATCGTCACGCCGGCCGGGAACTGCACCTGCACCGGCAGCGGTGAACGAATTCGTCGTGGCGCCGTCGCCCAGCTCTCCCTCGGTGCCGAGCCCCCACGCATAGACGGCGCCGTCGGTGAGCAGCGCGTACTGGGTCGAGTTCGAGGTGGCGACCTGGGCCACCGGCCCTGGCAGCGCCACGTCGGTCGGAGACATCAGCTGGTCGTTGTCGGCGCTGCCGTCACCGAAGAACGATCCCCAGTGCGCCACCGACGTCCCCGCGCCGACGGTGGCGCCCGCCACCGTGGCCGGGAGCGCGGCGGCGCCGATCAGCGCCGTGACCAGGCCGAGGGCGAGAACCGAGCCCGGCCACCACCTCCGCCTGTCGACCGCATTCTCACTGTATGCGTTCATTACACCACCCCTCGTGGTCATACTGAGGGACTCAGCGTGACGTCAGGCCCCGCATTTGTCAAGGACCGGGCACCCTCGGTGGGGTGGCGGTGCCGCCGGCCGTGCCGATCGGGTCGCCCGGGCCGAAGGCGGCGCCAGGGTGACTAGGACGCCCGCGGGTCGTCGCGCAGCACCAGGAAGGTCAGGTCGTCGGCCAGGAAGCAGATCCTCCGGGCGACCTCGGTGAGCTCGGCACCCGACATGGCCTCCACCGCGGCGCGTAGCGATGCGGGCTCGTCGTCGGCGCCCGGATCGGCGCCGCCGGTGAGTTCGGCGTGCAGGTCCCCGATGCGGGTGGCGAGTTCGGGGGGCAGCTGGTCGGCGAAACGCATGACCTCGATGGTCACCCCGCCGTACGCGTCGATCAGCCGGTCGCTGAGCGGCCCGTCGGACGTGGCCAGTTGCAGGACCGTGCCCGCGAACAGCGTCGCCGCCACCTCGAGGGTCAGCTCGGGGAGCTCTCGCGGTTCGTCAGGCATCGAATTCCGGGTGCATGTGTCTACTTTGACACGAACACAAGTGTGTATTCAGGGCCGTCCGACTCTTGATCCAGGGCCGTTCGGCCCTGTGGCCCTACCCCCGGTGGATCCGGTCACGCGCCGCCCGTCCGGCGGGGCTCACGCCCCCAGGCCCTTGGCCTCCCGGATGTTACGAACGGCGAGTGACCGCGTGATGGCCCACCGCTTCTGGATGTCCTCGACCGACATGCCCTGCTCGAGGCCCACCGCGATCATGCGCAGCCGCGCCTCGCGCCGGCGGCGCTCGAAGCACTGCAGCGAGCCCGTGAGCTGCGGGCGGATCCGCTCCGAATTGACGGCGTCGAGGAGGTCCCCGAGCGGCACGCCGGCCACGAGCCCGTCCATCATCATCTGCATGGCCCGCTCGTTGTCGTGCAGTTCGCGCCGCAGCTCCACGGACGACGCCCGGAGCTCGCGGAGCGAGGCCACCACCCGGCCGCGGGCGCTCGACGGTGACGGCTCCTCTTCCACCACGCCATCATTCCACGGGGCTCCTCCACGGTGGGCCATTCCTCCTGGCCCGGCGGGTGCAGTCCCGCCCGGGGTCGGACATCAGCATGAGACATACCTGTGTTCACAGGGATTATCGTCTGCTTCCATGGCGGATGGAATCGACAGGGTCACCAGGTGATGTCGCGCGCTATCGGGTTGCCTCACTCAACCTGATGGCTGCGCTCGGCCGGCAGGAGGAGGTAATCCAACGGAGCCTGCGGGCTGCCGGCGACCCCCTCGTCCTCGACGACCACATGCGTTCCATCGGATCGGCTGACCTCCGCCGGGACGTGTCCGACCGCCTCCATGAATTCGAGTCGACCAGGAAGGACATACGCGTGTCGTTGACCGCGGTGCTGCTGGCCCAGGGAAGGAGCGGGGTCGAAGTCGGCGATCTCTTCGGGATGTCCCGCCAGGCGGCGAGTCGACTGGTCATCGAGGCACGCCAGCGGGCCGCCGGAAACGGCAGCGTCTGACCGGCGCCCGTCCGGGTGGAAATGCAGTCGCCGGATTGCACAAACCCGCTAGGGTGTCCCAGCCCCCAGGTCCGTCGTAGCTGAAGGTCCCGCCACCCAATGCTCCGGGCCTGGGGGTTCCACGTCCCCCGGCGGGCCCGGGACGCGACCGGCCGGAGGGGATAGCGTCGGCCGTCGGCAGAAGGAGTTCCGATCATGGCCGGACCGATGGAAGGGGTGCGCGTCACTCGACCTGTCGATCGCGTTGACCGGGCCGTACGCGGCCGCACTGCTGGCGGACCAGGGCGCGGAGGTGGTGAAGGTCGAACGCCCCGGGATCGGGGACATCGCCCGCTGGATCGGCGTGTCCGTCAACGGGATGAGTGCGCTGTACCTGGTGTGCAACCGCGGCAAGCGGGGCATCGCCGTGGACCTGCAGCAACCGGAGGGGATCGAGATCGTGCTCGCCCTGGCGGCCCGCAGCGACGTGGTCATCGAGAACTTCCGGCCCGGCGTGATGGACCGGCTCGGCCTCGGGTACGACGACGTCCGGGCGGTCAGCCCCGACGTCGTCTACGCGTCGCTGACCGGGTTCGGTGCCGAGGGTCCCAACCGCGACCGCGGTGCCTACGACACGGTGATGCAGGCCTACGGCGGCCTGGCCAGCTCCCAGGCCGACCCGGCCGACGGCGTCCCGTCGTTCCTCCGGCAGGCGACCGCCGACAAGGTCACCGCCCTGTTCGCGGCCCAGGCCGTGAGCGCGGCCCTGTTCGCCCGGGAGCGCGACCGGGGTGGCCAGCACATCCAGCTGTCGATGATGGATGCGGTGGTCTCGTTCCTGTGGGCGGACTCGGCCGGCAACGAGGTCCTGGTGGCGTCCGACAACTCGCAGCCCTCGAGCTTCGTGGCCGGGTCACGGCCGTTCCGGTTCGCCGACGCCTGGGGGATCGTCACGCCCACCTCCGACCACGACTTCGTCGGCATGTGCCGCGCCCTCGGGGTCGAGGGGTACGACGACCCGCGCCTGGCCACCTCGGTCGGTCGGTTCGCCAACCGGGACCTCATGCACGAGGTCATGGAGCGCTGCTACGCCGCGGCCGACGGGTTGACCGGCGCGGCGGCGTCGGCGCGCTTCGATGCCGAGAACATCCCCTACGCCATGATCCTCTCGGCTGAGGAGCTCATCGACGATCCCCATGCCGTCGCCGTCGGGCTCTTCGAGTACCAGGACCACCCCATCGTCGGCCCCGTCCGCCTGCCCCGGCACCCCGCACTGTTCGGGTCGACACCGGCCGTCCTCAGCGGTGGCTCCCCCGGTCTGGGCGAGCACACCGACGCCATCCTCACCGACCTGGGCCTGGCCGATCGCATTTCCGGACTGCGCTCGGCGGGGATCGTGGCCTGACGTGCCCGGGGACGTGGACGGCGCCGCTCATGTCCGGACCTGTGAGATCACGTGACGACGGTGCGCCCGTCCCGGCGTGGCGCACCGTGCTCGACGAGGCGGAGGAGCTCGACCGCACACTCTACGACGCGGTCGCCGGCACGCCCACCCCCACGTTGGACCGCGGGATCGTCGCCCTGTCGCATGCGGCCGACTACTCCCGGATCTGGCTCGGCGTGGCGGCCGTCCTGGCCGTCGCCGGAGGCCCCCGCGGCCGCCGGGCCGCACTGCGGGGCCTCGTGGCCCTGGGCACCACCTCGGCGGTCGCCAACCTGGGCGTCAAGCGACTGGTGCGGAGGGGGCGTCCCGAACGGGCGCCGGCCCGGCGCCACCGGTCGGTCCGCATGCCCGACTCGACGTCGTTCCCGTCGGGCCACACCGCCTCGGCCTTCGCATTCACCCTGGGGGTGGCGGGCGAGATCCCGCCCCTCGCCCTGCCCCTCGTCCCCCTGGCGGCGGCCGTCGGCTACTCGCGGGTCCACAGCGGGGTGCACTACCCCGGGGACGTGCTGGCCGGCGCGGTGCTCGGATCGGTGATCGGCATCGTCGCCCCCCGCCCCTTCCGACGGGGGTCACCCTCGCGACCGTCGCCCCCCTGACGGAGGTGCCAGACTCGGCCGGATGAGTCCGAGTGCCCCTGCGCACCGACGGCAGGGGGCGGCGCAACCACTCCACGTCCGCACGTCGGCCACCGGCCGGGAGCGGGTGCTCGCCCTCGACGGCCTGCGGGCCTTCGCCCTGCTCATCATCATGGGCTACCACTTCGGGGTGGGCTGGCTCCAGGGCGGCTTCTTCAGCCTCGACATCTTCTACGTCCTGTCCGGCTACCTCATCACCGGCCTGCTGCTGGGCGAGTGGGCCAGGCGGGCCGGCATCAAGCTCGCGGCCTTCTGGCTGCGCCGGGCCCGGCGCCTGCTGCCCGCCCTGCTGGTGGTGCTGGTGGTGGTGACCCTGGTGATCCGCTTCACCTACCCGGCCGGCCTCTACCCCAACCTGCGCATGGCCGACCTGTCGGCGCTGTTCTACTTCTCCAACTGGTGGCAGATCGCCGTCTCGTCCAACTACTTCGTGGTCACCGGGGCCGTCTCGCCGCTCACCCACACCTGGTCGCTGGCCGTCGAGGAGCAGTTCTACCTGGTGTGGCCCCTGGTGGTGCTGGCCGTGCTCCGCCTGGGCCGCAGGTTCGACCGGGGCGTCGAGCTGCTGCTCGGGGTGTCGGTGGTGGGGGTGGCCGCCTCGGCCACGGAGATGGCCCTGCTCTACCACCCCGGGGTCGACACCACCCGGCTCTACTTCGGCACCGACACCCACGCCCAGTCGATCCTGGTCGGGGCCACCGTGGCCTGCGTCCTGACCCTGGTCCAGCGCCACCGCGGCCTCGAGGGCATGGCCCCCCGGGCCGCCTCGCCCCGGGCCCGGGTCGTCCTCACCGGGGTCGGCCTCTGCGGCCTGGCCGGCACCCTGGCCCTGACCCGGCTGGCCACCGGCACCGAGGCCTTCGCCTACCGGGGCGGGTTCCTGCTCTCGGCCCTGTCGGCCGCGGCCGTCGTCGTCGCCGCGGTCTGCGTGGTCGAAGGGCCGATCGCCCGGGTGCTGTCGCTCCGCCCCCTGGTGTGGATCGGCACCGTCTCCTACGGCGCCTACCTGTGGCACTTCCCGGTGTTCATCGAGCTCGATGCGGCCCGCACCGGCCTCGGTGGCCCGGGCCTGCTGGCCGCCCGGTTCGCCACCACCCTCGTGCTCGCCGCCCTCAGCTACTACCTGGTCGAGCGCCCGGTCATGGAGGGCACGTTCTGGCGCACCCTGACCGCGGCCTGGCCGGCGGCCCTGGCCATGGGGGCCACCGTCGCCGTGGTGGTGGTCGGGACGGTGACGCCGGCGGCGTCGGCGTCACCGGTGCCGGTCCGCCCGTTCCGGGCCACCGGGCCGGCCCAGGACCCACCGATCGTCACCGTCCTCGGCGACAGCACCGCGCTCACCCTGGGATACGCCCTGGCCGCCACCGCACCCCCGGGGACGACCGTGGAGAACGGCGGGCTCTTCGGCTGCGGCCTGGCCATCGGCTCCTGGGTCTCGAACGATCCACCCGCCCCGCAGTTCCAGATGTTCCCGGCGTGCAACGAGGCGACGCCCCCGGCCCAGCAGTGGCCGGCGGTCGACGCCACCCGCTTGGCGGACACGCGTCCCGGCGACGTCGTCCTCTTCGTGGCCGGCACGTGGGAGGTGCAGGACATGGAGCGGGACGGGCGCTGGGGCGACATCGAACAGCGGTCCTTCCAGCGCTACGAACTGGGCCAGATGCGCACGGTGGTGCGCCTGGCGACCGCCCACGGCGCCCACCTCGACTTCGCCACCATGCCGGCCATGGGGACCGCCGTCGACTCGCCGGAGGCCGCACGGGCCGACGCGGCCGGGCGTCGCCGCATCTACGACCGGCTGATCGCCGAGGTCGCAGCCGAGTACCCCCGCACGGTCAGCGTGGTCGACTACGGGGCCATCCTCTCGCCCGGCGGCGTCTACCACGAGTACCTCGACGGTGTGCAGGTCCGGGCGGGCGACGGGGTGCACACGCCCTCCTACGCTCCCGGCAACGCCTTCGCCGGGAACGCGTCGGAGTCCGTCGCCCACGCCTTCTACGACTGGCTGTCCCCCCGCCTCTGGCCGCTGATCATCGCCACGGCCGGACGGGGAACGGCCGGACGCTGACGGCCGGCCCGATGCCGGGGCGTACCGGTGCCCCGGCCACCGCGGGACGGGGTCGGGGTCACGACCCGGTCGGAACGAGCCTGACCCGGGCGTGACGGAAGCCGGCGTGCTTGTTCGAGCGGGTGCGCTCGACGGGCCCGACCGGCTCGATGCGCTCGACGCGCTCGAGCAGCCCCTCGAAGACGAGCCGGACCTCGAGCCGCGCCAGGGTGGCCCCGAGGCAGAAGTGGCTGCCTGCCCCGAAGGCCAGGTGCGGGTTCGGGTCCCGCCGGACATCGAATGCCTGCGGGTCCCCGAATGCCCGTTCGTCGAAGTTGGCGGCCTGCCACCACAGCACCACCTTGTCGCCCGCGCCGATCACCCGACCGTGCAGCTCGGTGTCGCCGGTCGCCGTCCGCCGGTTGTAGATCGTCGACGAGGCCCACCGCAGCATCTCCTCCACCGCACCGGGAAGCAGCGACCGGTCGGCGCGGAGCGCATCCCACTGTGCGGGTCGCTCCATCAGCGCCAGCAGGCCGGCCGTGAGCGTGTTGCGGGTCGTCTCGCTGCCCGCCGCCACCAGCAGGTGGAAGAACATCTGCTGCTCGAGGTCGGACAGCGGACCGGCGGGGGAGGCCCCGTCCGGCAGGTCGGCGCCGACCACGACCGACAGGAGGTCGTCGGCCGGGCACGCCCGCTTGTCCGCCAGCAGCCGGGTGCAGTAGGCCGACATGGCGGCGCTCGACTCCCGGACCCTGGCCGACGGCTCCCCCGGGTTGTGGTCGGCGAAGTCGAGCGTGGCGTCGGCCCAATCGAGCAGGAAGTGGCGGTCCTCCTGGGGGACGCCGAGGAGCGAGGCGATGGCCTGGAGGGGCAGCTCGGCGGCCACGTCCACCAGGAAGTCGCACGTCCCCCGGGCGACGGCGTCGTCGAGCAGCACGGCGCAGCGGTCGGCCAGGGCGTCCTCGACGGTCCGCAGTCGCCTGGGCCCACCGACGGCGAGACCAGCCGGCGGATGTGCCGGTGCCGCGGGTCGTCCTGCATGTTGAACAGGACGCCGGCGGCCACGCCCCGCGGCAGGTCCTCGATCAGCGTGCCACCACCCTCACGCCCACCACCACCCTCCGACGAGAAGAGGTCCGGCCGCTTCGCCGCCCAGGCCACGTCCTCGTGGCGCGTGAGGCACCAGAATCCCTCACCGTCGGGCGTGGTCGCCGTGGGGCCGTGCCAGTAGAGCGGCGCCTCGTCGCGCAGGCGGCGGTAGGCGCCGTGGGGCGGCCCGTCGGCGAACAGGTCGGGATCGGTGAGATCGACGGGCACTTCGGTGGCCAACGCTGGACTCCCCCAGTGGTGCGCGGCGTCCGTGGACGGCCACCGGAGCATACCGACCTCCTTCCGCCCGGGCCCCGGTGAACCCGATCACGGAGGGGTGCCACACTGTCGGCCATGGCGAAGATCGTGATGGTCCACGGGGCCGGCAACTCCCTCTGGGGGCCGGCGTCGATCAAGGCCCGGTGGTACCCGGCCCTGTGCGACGGGCTGGCCTGGCACGGGGTCGAGGTGGAGGAGGCCGACGTCGAGGTGGCGTTCTACGGTGACCTCTTCCGCCGGGACCCCGAGCGTGGCTACGACCCCGACCTCGACCTCGCCGCGCTCCTGTCGCAGGCCTCGGGCGTCGTGTCCGCCGGCGAGCACGATCTCGACCTGGACGAACTGGTCAAGCTGCTCATCGACCAGCATCTCGACCGGCTGCTGGCCCAGGCGGCCGCCTATCTCGAGCAGCGACCGCCATCCGGGAGGAGGCGCGGGCCCGGGTGGAGGCTCTCATCGGCCCCGACACCGAGGTCGTGATCGCCCACTCGCTCGGCACGGTCGTCGCCTACGAGACCCTGGCGCTGCACCCGGAGTGGGATGTGGCCGGCCTCGTCACCCTGGGCTCGCCCCTCGGGGGCCCGCGCGATCCTCGACCTGCTCGAACCCGCCGGCGAGGACGGTCGCGGCCGCTTCCCGGCGGGCGCCGCGAGCTGGGTCAACATCCGCAACGCCGACGATCCGGCATGCCTCCGCTCGCTCCCCGAGGTGTTCGACGGACCGGTGACGGAGCGCCACGTCGACAACGGCCACCGGGTCCACGACCCCGAGCCCTACCTCAACAATCCCTCCACGGGTGGGGCCGTGGCCGGGATGCTGTCGGACTGAGGGGGCCGGTCGTCACGCCCCGCCCGCGGGGCCGACCCCGTCGGGCACGTCGCGCGGGTCCTCGCCCGCCCAACCCGACGGCGGATCGCTGGCCGGGAAGCTCTCCTCGACCATCTCGTCCACCGGGTCGTCCCGCGGTGGGTCCTCACCCGTGGTCGGCGTGTCGTCCGTTCCGGTTCCCATCGGTTACCTCCTCCTCCGAGCCGGGACACCGACCGGCGCCCGCTCCCACGCGTCGTCGGCCGCCACGCCGGACCCCGACCGGTCGAGGAGCGCCTGTCCGGCGGCCGACTCCCCCGGCATCCAGGAACACCGCATCCGGTTCCCGCTGGTCCATCGTCGACCCCCAGCGCCATGACGGTCGTCGGGGACTACGGTCGAGCGACCGGACCGCGGAGCTCCGACCCCCCCGACGGTACCCGCCGCCCGTGGGCGGGGCAATGGGCGCCTCCACCCCTGATCGCGGGCCCGGGGCCCTGGCGCGGTCGGCGGATCCCCGGCGCCGATCCGGGCGGTGGCCGGATCGTCCGCCGGTGCCGGGGGCCGGAGACCGCCGTGCGTGGTCGCCGACCTGGCCGATCGGCCGCCGTCGTCCAGTTCGTGACCCATCCACGCGCGCTGCGCGGTCGCGACTTGCTTCGCCATGCCGGAAGGCGGACCATGGATGGCAGTCCCGTCGCACGGCGCGACGACACGGCTACGGAGAGTTCGACCGCCATGAAACTCCAGACCCTCGGTGACGCACTGGACGAGCGGATGGAAGGGCGCGCCGACTCGCCCGAGGCGGCCGCCGTGGCGCTGGGCGTCACCATGGACGAGCTGCTGCTCCTGCTGGGTGACGAGCATCTGCCCGAGCCCGACCGGGCCGCTACCGTGAGGCGGTACCTGGGCGTCGACGAGGCGCAGTTCCGGGGCCTCTGCCTACGCAGCCAGATGCGACGGGTCCAGACGGTCATCCGCTACGGACCGCCGATGCCCCGCTCGGCCTGACTCCCGCCGGACCGTCCCGCCCGCACCGGGGGGATCATCCCAGGGCGGCGAACTCCCAGGCGCTCCCGACGCCAGGTGCCGTACCCGACGCCTCCACCAGGTCGAGGAACCGCCCGCCGCCACGTCGGGCCACCCGGAACCACTCCGCCCGGAACAGGTGGTGGAACACTCCGGCCGGAAGGCCCATGAACGACGACGCCTCGAGCACCTGGCTGGAGTGGGCCGCGACGGCGGCGAGCTTGGTCGGGAGATGGTGGGCCACGTCGACGCGGACCACGTCGGGACCGTCCTCCACGCCGAGCTGCTCGGTCTGGGCCGACGACCAGAGCTCAGCCACCAGCCCCCGGCCCAGCAGTTCGCGCCGGATCCGCCGCAGGTCGTCGCGACTGAGTGTCGCCTCGTAGAGCTCGCAGTCCGTGCCGACGGCGCTGCGCGCCGCGATCTCGTGGACCTGGACGTGGTCGATGTGGCCGTAGATCCCATTGGCGTCGTAGCTGGTGAGGGCGGTGGCCCTCTCCTCGAGGAGCAGGCGGCGCACGACGCGGGCCGCGCCGTCGACGTGGGCGGCGGCGAGACTGCCGGCGGCCAGGCCGCGTGCCCGGGCCCCGGTCGCGGCCGGGACCCCGTCGTACCCGGAATCGCCGTAGCCCAGGAACTCGACCCGCTCGATCCCGAGGATGCGGGCGGCCGCCCGGACCTCGGCGCGCCGATGCGCGCCCAGGTCGCCCGCGGTGGCGGGCGGGCGCGTGCCCCGGTCGCCGTCGGTGGCCACGACGAGGACGACCCGCCACCCGGCGTCGGCGGCGGTTGCGATGGTGCCTCCCGTGAAGATGGACTCGTCGTCGGGGTGGGCGTGGAACGCCACGAGCACGGGCCTCATCGACGTGCCACCGATCCGTCGCCCTGCGCGGCGTGCCAGCGGACCCATGCCTGGAACCCGCCGTCGAGGTCCGCGGCCCTGCGGAAGCCGAGATCGACCAGTGACGCGGCGGCCAGGCTGGAGGCGTACCCGGCCGAGCACACCACCACGATCCGCTGGTCGCGGTCCCGCACCTCGGCGATCCGGTGGTCCCCGTCGGGGTCGAGCCTCCACTCGAGCACGTTCCGCTCGACCACCACCGCGCCGGGCAGGTCGCCCTCCGCGTGCCGCTGGGCCGCGGGCCGGATGTCGACGAGCAGTCCGCCCTGGTCGATCACCTCGGCCAATTCCTCGGGCCCGACCCGTTCGATGCGACCCCGGGCCTCGGCCAGCAGGTCGTCGACGGAGCGGCTCACGGCGCGATCCCCGTCCCCCGGTAGTCCTCGGTGCGCACGGCCACCAGGACCGAACCGTCCCGCGGCTCGAAGAAGGTCATGGAACTCAGCGCCGGGGAGTAGACGTGGACGCTGAGTGCCGGGGACGGCCCCGCGTTGGCCAGGTCGTGGATGTGACCGGGCCCGAACTCCAGGTGATCCCACGGGCCGAGGGTCCTCGTGCTCGCCACCAGGAGGCCGTCACCGTCGTGCCCGACCGACGTCTCGACGAGCGAGCCCGACGACCACGACCACCGCTCCGGCCGAGTCGCCGTGGTCGTGCAGATCGATCGCCCCGCCCGCCGGCCAGGCGATGACGAACGCCTCGTAGCGGTCGGTCGCGGCCACCGTGCGCCACGTGCGCGTGACGGGGTCCTCCAGACCCGGCCAGTCCCCGGCCGTGCGGGCCAGGCCCTCGGCGATCGACCGCAGCCGCGCCGTGTCCACGGGTGGAACGACCAGGGTGGCGGTCATCGGAGTGCGGATGCGACGGACGTGGTGAGGCGGGCCATGGGGCAATACTAGGTAAAACCGATCGACTTAGTCAAGAATAGGGTGGCCCCCTACCCTTCCGACCCGTCGGGTGCCGGCCACCCGGCCACGGCCAGGGCACCTCCGGCCAGGGTCACCAGCGCCAGGGCGACGCCGAGCGGCCACCCCACGCCGTGCCTCTGGAGCACCGCGCCCACGAACACGCCGAGGAAGATGCACCCGACGGTGGCCGCCCGGCGGCCGGCGCTGGGAGTCGGGAGGCCGAAGGTCACCACGTCGGCGGCCAGCGACCCGAGGCTGGTCGTCAGCACGGTGGTGTTGGCCTCGGGGACCGCCATCCGCCGCACCGTGGCGTTCTGCACGCCCATGGCGAACGCCAGGAGGGCCACGACGACATCGCGCCGGCCGACGACGTCGACCGGGCCGCTCAGCGACACGGCCAGGGCCGCGGCCACGGCCACCAGCTCGACGCCGAGACCGACGTGCAGGCGGGCGCCCCTCCCCCGGCGGCCGGCGGCCGCCGCGCCGACCAGCGCTCCGGTCACGAACCCGACCAGGGCGATGACGAAGCTCCCCGTGGTCGACCCCCCGCCGAGCGGGGTCCCCGAGAGCGTGAACGCCAGCAGGAGGACGTTGCCGGTCATGTTGGCGGTGAACGTCCGGCCGAGGTCGAGGAAGCTGGTGGCGTCGAGGACGCCGGTCGTACCGGTCAGGAGGCAGAGACCCGTGAACAGCCACCCGTCGATACGGGCGCCCGGAGGTCGAGCCATCCCGTCAACGTACCGCCGACCGGCGGGCGTGGGCGCTCCGCCCGCTCATCCGATGGCGGAGGTCCCGGCCGCGGACCCCGGGCCGGGAACGACGGGCCCGGCCGCCACGTGTGCGAGTGCCACCACGACAGGGTCCCCCTCCGGGGACGGGGGAAGGTCGACCCGCAGACCGGCGGCGGTGGCCTCGGATCGGAGACTCCGACCGGCGAGGTCCGTCACCGTGGTGGCCGGGGTGGGCGCCACCTCGGCCAGCGTGGCCGCGGTGGACGTCGACCGCACCCAGGCGAAGACGTCGGCGTCGCGGGTCGTGTAGCGCAGCGGGTCCCCCTCCACGGTGGTCGACCCCGGGGTCCACCAGGGCCGGGAGCCGAACAGCGCGTCGCCGTTCGGCGGTACGTGACCGGCCAACCAGCCGAGGCGCTCGAGTTGCGGGTCCGGGATGGCGGCATCGACCGCCCGCGGTCCGACGTTGAGCAGCAGGTTGCCCCCTTGGCCGCGATGTCGGTGACCGACCAGAGCAGCTCCCCGCGGGTCAGGAAGTCGGCCTCCGTCGACTCGGCGTTGTAGCCGAAGCTGTGGTCCATCCCCCGCACACACTCCCAGGGGGTGGTCTGGATGTCCTCGAACGCGAGGTACTCGGGGGTCCGGTAGCCGAAGTGGGGAGGCCGTGGCGGGACCAGCCCCCCGGCCGCGCGCGCCTGGCGGGCGTAGAGCGTGTCGATGAGCTGCCGGCCCCGCGCCGACCGGGCCAGGGCGAGCAGCGGCGACCAGGGCATCCAGCGGTCGTTGACCACCCCGTCGGGCACCATCCGGTAGTAGTGCTCGAAGAGGGGCCAGAGCTCCTTGCCCGGCGCCGGCCAGGCGATGTCGTTCCACAGCACCGCCGGACGGTACCGGTCGATCAGCTCGCGCACCTGGGCCTCGGCGTAGGCGGGGTAGTCGCCGCGGGGGATGGCGGCCAGCACACCGCCCATCGAGCCCATCGGGAACTCGTGGAACGTCGAGTCGAGGCCGCCGCTGTAGTACAGCCCGAACCGCATCCCCCGGCCGCGCACCGCCTCGGCCAGCTCCCCTACCAGATCCCGCTCCGAGTGCCACCCGGGCACGTGGGGATTTGGGACGGCGGAGGGCCACAGGCACCAGCCGTCGGCGTGCTTCGCCACCAGCACGACGTAGCGCGCCCCGGTGGCCGCGAACGCGGTCGCCCACCCCTCGGGGTCCCACGAGTCGAGCCCGGCCACGAAGTCGGCGGCGAAGGACCGGTACGGGCGGTCGCCCCAGACCTCGTGGTGGTGCCGGGAGGCCGGGCTGTCCGGGAACCGCAGCGAGTTCTCGTACCACTCGACGTAGGGCGAGTACTGGAACGCGTCGGGACGGCCCGAGGTCAGGAGTTCGTCGTAGTCACCCATGACCGGCGCGTACGCCGGGATCGAGGCCGGGGTCCAGTGGACGAAGATCCCCAGCTTGGCGTCCTGCCACCAGGCCGGGGCCCGCCGGGCCTTGAGGCGGGCGAGGGTCGAGCGGGCCGATGCCATCTCCGGACATTAGGGCGGTACGCCCCGCGGACCGGTCCCGGCGCCCGGCGCGGCGGCCGGGTCGCCGGCTGCTCAGCCCACCCGATCGACGGGCTCGGGACCCCACGACCCGAACTGCTCGTGGCGGTCCTTGCCCCGGGATTTGGCCCTGTACATGGCCTGGTCGGCGTTGGACATCAGCTCGTCGACCGAGACCCCGGGCCGCCAGAAGGCGAAGCCGATGCTGACCGTGCCCGACACGGTGTCGGAACCGACCAGGCACGGTTTGCGACAGGCCGCCAGGATGCGGTCGGCCAACGCCTCGACCTCGGCCGGGTCCGAGAACTCCTCCACGATCACGCCGAACTCGTCGCCCCCGAGACGGGCCGCGGTGTCCGACCTGCGGACGTTGGCGCGCAGCACGCCGGCCATGGCCTGCAGGAGGGCGTCGCCCGCCGCGTGACCGAGCCGGTCGTTGGCCGACTTCAACCCGTCCATGTCGAGGAAGAGGGCGGCCACACCGGTGCCGCCCCGTTCGGCCAGCTCGATGGCGTCCTCCAGCCGGTTGAGGAACTGGGCCCGGTTGTCCAGCCCCGTCAGCGAGTCGTGGAACGCCTGGTACGAGAGCTCCTCCTCCAGGCGCGTCCGGTCGGTGACATCGTGGGCGGAGACGACGAACGCCCCGACCGTCGGGTCGTCCAGCAGGTTCACGATGCTCAGCTCGAAGGGGACGGCGGCGGGGGCGCCGACCCTGGTCAGCCCCACCGTCACCGTCACCGGCCCCAGCGGCGGCCCGATCTGCCCGGCCCGGACGATCGACTCCATCACCGCCTGGCGGTCCTCGGTGGCGACGAGGTTCACGAGCGGCCGGCCCTCGACCAGCTCGGGGTCGTGGCCGAGCATGCGCGAGACGGCACCGGAGCACGACTGCACGGTGCCGTCCCGGGCCACGAGCATGGTGACCACGGCGGCGTGCTGGACGACGGCCCGCAGCCGGGCGTCCCGGTTGTGGGAGACCTCGAAGCGCCGGCGCTCGGTCAGGTCGCGCAGGCACAGCAGGACCGAACCCTCGGCCAGCCACGACACCGGGGTACCCACCAGCTCCACCAGGCGCCAGCCCGTCGGGGTCCGGAGCCGGATCTCGATCGGAGCCCCGACCTCCTTGTCCTGGACGGTCTCGAGCGACAGCAGCACGAACGGGAGGTCCTCGGGGTGGACGAAGTCGAGTCCGGACAGCCCCTCGACCTCGGCGATGGTGGTGCCGAAGAGGTGCTCGGCCGTGGTGTTGCCCCAGACCAGCACGCCGGAGGCGCCGACGACCACGACGACGTCGGGCAGCTCGCGCAGCAGGCGGAGCAGGTCCTGCTCGGAGGTGGGCCGGGCGTCGGTGGACTCCGGCCCCTCGGTCACCATGGACATACGTCTGTCATCGGGCCTCCCGTGTCCCACCTTGAGCAGCCGGCGGCCCCTCGCCGCCGCGTCCGCCGTGGTCAGGAGGTACGTTGCAGCCATGGCCACCGACGACCTGATCCTGCCCGGGAGCGATGTGGCCGTCCCCCGCCTGGGGGTGGGCACGTGGGCCTGGGGCGACAAGTCGACCTGGGGCATGGACGGCTACGACTCCGGTCTCACGCGCGACACCATCCGCGATGCCTGGGAGGCGTCCCTCGACGCCGGGGTGACCTTCTTCGACACCGCCGAGGTCTACGGCGGGGGTGAGAGCGAGCGGATCATCGGCTCGCTGCTGGCCGCTGATCCCGGCCGGGCCGCCCGGGCCGTGATCGCCACCAAGTTCATGCCGAGTCCGTGGAAGATCGACGTGCGGCGGTCGCTGCTCGCCGCCCTTCGGGCCTCCCTGGGCCGGCTCGGCCTGCCGGCCGTCGACCTCTACCAGATACACGGGCCGATCAGCCTGCGCTCCCACGCCGCGCTGGCCGCCGCGCTGGCCGCCGCCCACGAGGAGGGCCTGGTCCGGGCCGTCGGGGTGTCGAACTACTCGGTCAAGGAGACCCGGACCATGGCCCAGGCCCTCGGGCGTCACGGTCTGCGGCTGGCCACCAATCAGATCGAGTTCTCGCTCCTCCGCCGCTCCCCCGAGACCGGAGGCCTCCTGGCCGCCTGCGCCGACCTCGGCGTCGTTCCCCTCGCGTACTCGCCGATCGGGCAGGGCCGCCTGACCGGCAAGTACTCGGTCGCCCATCCCCCGCCGGGCAAGCGGAACTTCTCGGACCACCCCATGGCGGTGGTCGACGGCATCGTCGGCGAGTTGCGCCGCATCGGCGAGGCCCACGACGGCCGCACCCCGAGCCAGGTCGCCCTCAACTGGATCATCGCCAAGGGTGCCGTCCCGATCCCCGGGGCGAAGAACCGCGGCCAGGCCGAGGAGAACGCCGGCGCGCTGGGTTGGCACCTGGACGGGGACGAGGTGGCGCGCCTCGACCGCGCCGCGCTGCCCGGCATCCGGAACCTGTCGAGCCGGGTCTGGCAGCACGGCTGAACCGTCGGCGGTACCCGGCGGTCGACGACCCCCTCCGATACGGTGACGCCATGCCGGACTACGACGCCATCGTCATCGGGGCCGGGCACAACGGGCTCACCGCCGCCGCGGTCATGGCCCGCGGCGGGATGCGGGTCCTCTGCCTGGAGAAGAACCACTTCATCGGGGGCATGGCCACCACCACCGAGCTGGCCCGCGGCTACCGCTTCGAGCTGGCCGGATCGATCCAGTTCCCCGTCCCGAGCGAGATCTACGACGACCTCGGCTTCGCCGCCTGTCCGATCTTCGAACCCGAGGTCCAGTCGGCCGCCATGGGACCGTCCGGCGAGCCTCCCCTGCTGCTCCACAGCGACCCGGACAAGCTGTTCGAACACCTGAGTGAACGCATGGGCCTGGAGGCGGTGCTGGGCATGGCCGAGATCGCCGCCTGGGCCGACGCCCCGGCGCGGGCCATCGGACGCTTCGACGTCCGCCGGCCTCCGAAGTCCCTCGACGAGATGTTCGCCTGTGCGACCAGCGAGACCGAGCGCCAGGCCATCCGCACCGCGATGTTCGGCAGCGTGATGGACGTCATCGACCACCACCTGCCCGACCGGCAGCGCCACGCCCAGGTGCGCAGCATGCTCGCCTTCCTCTCGGTCAACTCCACCCACCGCGGGCCCTACTCGGAGGGGAGCGCGCTGTGCCTGGCCTTCGCGCTCGCCTCGCCGACCGGCGCCACCATGTCCAAGGTCAAGGGTGGCATCGGCACCCTGTCGGACCACCTGGCCGGGCTGTTCCTCGAGCACGGGGGCGAGCTGCGTCGCCACGCGAAGGTGGCCGGGATCGCCGCCGAGTCCGGCCGGGTCGTCGGCGTCACCCTGGCCGACGGCCAGACGGTCGGTGCCCCGGTGGTGGTGTCCAACCTCGACCCGACGACCACGTTCACGCAGCTGATCGACGCCGCGTCGCTGCCCGACGACTTCGTCCGCCGCGTCGACGCCATCGACCACCGCGCCCTGTACTTCCAGATGCACTTCGCCCTCAACGGACTGCCCGAGTGGGCCGGCCCCTACGAGGAATTGAACGAGGGCCGGTTGAGCCACAACGTGACGTTCTTCGGGACGCCGGAGGAGATGCAGTCCGACTTCGAGGGCTGCGTGCGGGGCCTGGTCCCCGCGTCGCCCTCGTTCAACCTCTCGATCCCCTCGCTGCGGGACCCGGACCTGGCGCCGCCGGGGAAGCACGTGGCCAGCAGCTTCGCCTTCTACGCGCCGATCGGGACCGACCACGCGGCCCAGGCCCGCCTGCGCGACGAGATGGCGGACCGGATGGTGTCCAAGCTCACCCGCCTCGCACCCAACTTCCCGGACCTGGTCGAGCGTCAGTTCAACTATCCCGCCTACACCTACGAGCGGATGTTCGGCTGCACCGGCGGCGACTTCTGCCACGGCCTCCTCCAGCCCGAGTTCATGGGGCCCTTCCGGCCCGGGCCGCGGGGCTGGCCGGACAGTCCCGTGCCCCTCGACGGCCTCTACCTCTGCGGTGCCGGATGCCACGGGGGGCCGGGGATCACGTTCATCCCCGGTTACAACTGCGGCTACGAGGTCCTCGACGGGCCGCTACGGAGGTAGGCCACGGCGTCGGCCCGGGTGGGGAACTCCGCCGGCGCGTGGAGCAGGGTCCGACCCCGCCGGTCGACCGTGACCACCCCCAGTCCGAACCGCACGGCCTCGACGATGATGGCGTCCAGGAGGGCCACGGCGACCGGCTGGCACCTCGTCACGTGATCGAGATCGATCACCACCCCGACCGGTACCACTGCATCGTCGACGTGGGTCCGCACGGCCAGCAGCGCCAACTCGGCCGTGGCGAACTCGATGTGGCCCTGCAGCGCCAGGACCCGGACGTCCTCACCCTCCTGGAAGGGTGCCCCGATGGGCACCTCGGCGCCGTCGGCCGCCACCCGGACGAACGCCGGCCCGCTGCGGGCGGCCTGGTGCATCAGGTGGAGCGCGAACCGTTCCGAGATCGCCCTGCTGGCGGCGACCGCGCGCACGCTGTTGCCCCGCTCGTCGAGCCGTGGGCTGTACAGGCCGATGCCGAACTGCGAGGGGCTGACCGCCACCAGGCCGCCGGCCACGCCGGACTTGGCCGGCAGGCCCACCCGGAGGAGCCACTCCCCCGAGAAGTCGTACATGCCGCAGGTGGCCATGACCGTCAGCACCTGCTCGGCCACCGACTGGTCCATCACGTGGTCGCCGGTGCGCGGGTTGACCCCGCCGTTGGCCAGGGTGGCGGCCATGACGGCCAGGTCGGCCGCCGTGACCAGCACCGAGCACTGCCGGAAGTAGACGTCCACGGCGTCCTCGACGGGCATGGTCAACGACCCTGCGGCCCGCATGAGATGGGCGAGCGCCCGGTTGCGGTCCCCGGTGTCGTGCTCGGAGCGGTAGACGGCCTCGTCGACCGCCAGCTCCCGGCCCGCGCAGCGCGACAGCAGGTCGAGGATGCGGGCCGACCGTTCCGCGGGTCCGGCGCCGGCCACCAGGGACGTGGTGAGGATGGCACCCGCGTTGATGAGCGGATTGTCGGGGCGCCCGGTGCCGGGCTGCAGGCTGATGGCGTTGAACCCCTCGCCGCTGGGCTCGACGCCCACCCGGCGAAGCACCTCGTCGGTGCCGCGATCGGCCAGGGCCAGGGCGTACACGAACGGCTTCGAGACCGACTGGACGGTGAAGGGCACCCGGGCCTGCCCGGCCTCGTAGAGCGACCCGGCCACACCGACCAGGGCGAGCCCGAACCCGGCGGGGTCGGCCAGTGCCAGCTGGGGGATGTAGTCCGCCACCGCGCCATCGTCGTCACCGGCGAACTCGTCACGGATCTGCCCGAGCAGGTCGCCGATCGGGTCGAAGGGGTACCGGCTGCCGTCCCCGTCGCTCGGCGACGTCATGTCTCGAGGTCACCCTCCTCGATGGCCGGCAGCTCGGCGATCGCCTCGAACAGGTACTTGGCCCAGACGGCCTCGAGCCGCGTCAGGAACGGCGAGTCGGCGTTGATCCGGGCCTCGAAGGGATCGAAGGAGCCGGATCGGTACATCACCAGGTCGTACGGGGGACCGACCGACAGGTTGGCGCCGGCCGTGCTCACCATGGAGGTGAGGGCGAGCTTGGTGGCGGTGGCCAGGTTGACATGGGCGGCCACTCCGAGCTCCAGGGTGAACTTGCCGTACTTGCTCTCGCCGATCTGCAGGAAGGGGCGGTCGTCGGAGGCCCGGATGTAGTTGCCCTCGGGGTAGACCAGCAGGATGTCGGGTGGGCCGCCGCCGCGGATCTCACCGCCGAGCAGGAAGGTGGCCGTCCCGTCCGCCCCGACCTGGGCCAGGGCCTCGCGGTGGGCGGCTGCCACCTCCCGGCTCAGCCGGCCCACGTACAGGGCCGCCTCGAACAGGTGGTCCACGGTCGCCAGGCTCTCCCGGGCGCCGGGGTCGGTGAGGTCCCGGCCGATCCGGTCCAGGACCTCCTGGGTGGTGGCCAGGTTGCCCGCCGACTCCAGCACGAAGAACCGGTCGGGATCGGGTTGGAACAGGTGCACCTTGCGATAGACGCTGACGTTGTCGACCCCGGCGTTGGTGCGGGAGTCGCCGAGGAAGACGAGCCCGGAGTCGAGGCGGATGGCCAGGCAGTAGGTCATGGTGGGGAATCCTCGATGGTCACTCGTCCGGGAGGTCGGAGTCTACGGTCGTGCGGACGCCGCCGGCCAGGTCCGGGGTGTCGACCGCTCAGCCGTGGGACGGCGCGGACGGCGCGCCCTCGACCTCGAACAGGAGCTCGTCGAGGTAGCACCACCACCAGTCCTCCCCCGGCTCGAAGGAGCGGATCAGGGGGTGGTCCTGGTGCTCCCCCCAGTGGGCGGTGGCATGGCGCCCCGGCGAGTTGTCGCAACATCCCACATGACCGCAGTTCATGCACAGGCGAAGGTGGAGCCACCGGCCTCCGGTACGGAGGCACTCCTCGCACCCGTCGGAGGAGGGGGTGACGTCGGCCACGGTGTCCAGGTGCGTACAGGTGACACTCATCGTCGGCTCCTCCCTGAGGGACAGGCCCACCGGCCGGTCCTCGTGCCCCTACCGCTCCCGAAGCTACCGTGACCGGGACCGGCGTGCCGGGCGGTGCCATCCCGGGCATGCTGGAATCGGACGCACGCCACCGGAGGGGGACCCATGGGCAGCACCGAGCTTCTCGCCGACGCCTTCGAGCGGATCCGCGACGGCATCCACCCGGCCGTCAACGGCCTGTCCCGGGCGCAGCTGTCCTACCGGTTGGACGGCGAGTCGAACTCCATCGCCTGGTTGGCCTGGCACCTGACCCGGATCCAGGACGACCACGTGGCCGACCTGGCCGGCACCGGGCAGCGCTGGCTCGAGGGCGGCTGGTTCGGCCGATTCGGGCTCCCCCTCGAACCGTCGGACACCGGATACGGCCACGATCCCGACCAGGTTGCACTGGTGGTAGCCGACGCCCACACCCTCCTCGACTACTTCGAGGACGTCCACGCCGCCACGATCGCCTACATCGGGACCGTGTCCGACCAGGAGCTCGACCGCGTGGTCGACACCCGGTGGGACCCCCCGGTGACGGTCCGCGTCCGGCTGGTCAGCGTCATCGCCGACGACCTCATGCACGTCGGGCAGGCTGCCTACGTGAGCGGGATCGTCCACCGTCTCCCCCACTGACCGTCGACCGCCGGCGCCCGGATCGCGCCGGGGCAGCGCTCCCGACCGGGCCTCCCTGCCCACAACCTGCCTGGTTCCGGCTCCGGCCCACCGGCTCCCTCGTGCCCGCGGAGCGGCCCGCCGCACTCAAGTTAGAACGCGTCCCGCGCCGATTCCCGAGGGCCGGAACAATCCCGACCGTCCGGAGAGTGGGCCATGGCAGATCAGGCGAACGTCCGGCTGACGGACGACAATCTCGGGGCGGATCTGCTGCCGTCCAGCATGGCGCGGGCCATGCTGGACCCTGCGCTGCTCGGGTACCTGATGGGCCCGCTGGCCCTCCTCGCCATCCTGCTGCTGATGCACTTCGACTACGTCACGCACGAGTCGGCGTGGCTGTGGCTGGCCGTGTTCGTCGCGGTGCCGACCTGCAACCTCCTCGTCGACCGCATCTACGACCGTCGTCCGGGGCCCCTGTCGCTCAACCTCCGGGTGGCGGCCCAGGTGGCGGCCGTCACCGGCGTCATCTACCTGACCGGCTGGGGACCCGTGCTGTGGGGGGCGTACGCCTTCATCGCCCTCGAGGTCATCGCCAAGTGCGGTTCGCGGGCGTGGCTGTCGGTGGTGGTGTGGACCCTGGCGGGGATGACCGTCGGCCAGCTCGGCATCTGGCTGGGGTGGCTGCCGTCCATGCTCCCCGCCGGACAGGCCACGGCACTCACCATCATGGGCGGGTTCGTCCTCATCTTCGTCATGCGCATGGCCGGTGCCACCATGGAGCAGAAGGAGGAGGCCGAGGGCGCCGTCCGGCTGAGCGAGGACCGCTTCCGGTCGCTCATCCAGAACTCGTCGGACGTCACCATCATCATCGGCGTGGACGGCACCTACCGCTACCTCTCTCCCGCCGTCGAGCAGTTGCTGGGCTTCCCGCCGGACGATCTCGTGGGAAGGAACGCCACCGAGTTCGTCCACCCCGACGACCAGGAGTACGTGCACCTGCGTCTCGGCCCCCAGTTCCAGGCCTCGTCGGACACCACCGTCCTCGAGTTCCGCATGGTGCGGCGCGACGGCACGACCCGCGACATCGAGGCCGTGATCTCCAACCAGCACGACCGTCCGTCGGTCGCCGGGTACGTCGCCAACGTCCGTGACATCACCGAGCGGAAGAAGTTCGAGGAGCTCCTCTCCCACCGGGCCCTGCACGACCCGCTGACCGGGCTGGCCAACCGACAGCTGATCCTCGACCGGGCCGATCAGATGCTCGTGCGGGCGCGGCGCACCGGCGAGCCGGTGGCCGCCTACTTCGTGGACCTCGACAACTTCAAGGACGCCAACGACTCCCTGGGCCACGAGGCCGGCGACCGGCTGCTCCAGGCCGTGGCCAGCCGCCTGGTCGGACTGCTGCGGACCAGTGACACGGTGGGCCGCCTCGGTGGTGACGAGTTCGTCGTCCTGGCCGAGGGCATCTCCCTCCGCGACGGCCCCGGGGCCATCGCCGAGCGCATCCGCCAGATCCTCCGGCCGGTGTTCTACGTCGAGGGATTCGAGTCCCTCCCCATCACCGTGTCGGCCAGCGTCGGGATCGCCGTCGGTGATCGCTCGTCGGCCCAGGACCTGCTGCGCGACGCCGACATCGCCCTGTACCGGGCCAAGGGCGCCGGACGCGACCAGGCCATCGTGTTCGAGGAGGCCATGCAGAAGGCCACCCACGACCGGCTGGCCCTCAGGACCGAACTGGACGTCGCCCTGCACGACGGCCAGTTCACCTTGCTCTACCAGCCGATCGTCGACCTGACCGACCTCCGCATCGAGGGCGTCGAGGCGCTCATCCGCTGGAACCACCCGACCAGGGGCACGGTGACACCCGACCGGTTCATCCCGACCCTGGAGGACAGCGGGCTGATCGTGGACGTCGGGCGCTGGGTCCTCGACGAGGCCTGCGCCCAGCTCGCCCGGTGGCGGTCGGCCGGCCACGAGCTGGCCGTCTCGGTCAACGCCTCGATGCGCCAGCTCGAGTCCGCCTGCTTCGTCGACGACGTGCGGGAGGCCCTCCAGACCCACGGGCTGGCCCCCGACAGCCTGGTCGTCGAGATCACCGAGACGGTGCTGATGAAGGACGCCCACGCCACCGTGGAGCGGCTGAAGGCCCTCAAGGAGCTGGGCGTCCGGATCGCCATCGACGACTTCGGGACGGGCTACTCGTCCCTCGCCTACCTCCGCCAGTTCCCGGTGGACGTGCTCAAGATCGATCGGACGTTCGTGTCGGAGATGACCACCTCACCCGACGCCGCCGCCCTCATCCACACACTGGTCGACCTCGGGCACACGCTGGGTCTCGTGACCCTGGCCGAGGGCATCGAACAGCCCGTCCAGCTCGAGGGACTCCGGTCCCACGGCTGCGACCACGGTCAGGGTTACTACTTCTCGCGCCCGGTTCCGGCCGAAGAGATCGGACTCCTGATGTCGGCCGACGAGCGCCTGGGCGATCTCCTCTCCACAGGCACGCGCCGGGTGGGCGGGGCCTGACGACCGACGGGGCGGGACCCCGGGATCAGGCTCCCGGGAAGGCCCGGCGCAGCTCCTCGAGCTCGAGGGCGCCCTCGACGGGTGGCGTGTGGTCGGGGTCGAGACGACCGTAGACGAGGCGGATGCAGGCCTCGGCCGGCAACACCACGTCGGGGTCGTCGACCGGGTCGACGTAGGACAGCGTGACCGCGTCCGCGCCCAGCACGACCTGGAGGCCCCGGCGGGGGTCGGTGGTCACCATCGTCAGGGCACGCTCGGTGCCGGTCGGCCTCGCGGTGAACCCGGCGAACCGTTCGAGCTCGTCCACCACCCGCGCCGTGGCCTCGGGCCCCACCGTGGCCGACGGATCGAGGGCCACCTCGATGTCCCACGTGTGGAGGGCGTGCTCGTTGAGGCGCAGGCCGACCAGCCCGTCGAAGTCGACGGTCATGGGCCCGAGGGTGACATGGACCCGGCCGCGGTCCCCGGCATCCAGCCCTTCGAGCCGGTCCAGCAGTGCCCGGTCGGCCACCACCGCGTCGGCGGCCTGATCGGTCGGGGACTTGGCGTTCCACTCGTCCCACACGGCCGGAAAGGCGTCGCCCGGTGTCTCCCGGCCGGCCAGGGCGTCGTCGAGCAGCCGGAGGAAGATGACGGCACCGGATCCCAGGTGGGAGAGCGTGTCGGCGATGGTCCACTCGGTCGGATAGGCCGACGTCTCGAGTGTCGCCGGCTCGAGGGGGCCGACCAGGGCGGCGAGCCGGTCGACCGAGGCATGGAGTGCGGCGAGGGAGTCGGACATGGGTGCCTCCTGGGATCGGCGGCCGTGCGGCCGTGCGGGCCACGGTAGCGGCGCGGCGCCGACGACCGTCCGGGCACGCCGGCATCCGACCCGGTCCGGGTCGGTTGGCTACCGTGCAGACATGCACGATCCAGCCGAGGCTCCCGACGTCAGCGGCACCCTCGACGGCAAGGTGGCCCTGGTGTCGGGGGCGGGGCGGGGCATCGGCGCCGCCACCGTGCGTCATCTCTGCCGGCTCGGCGCCCGCGTGGCCGTCACCGACAGGGACCCGGAGGCGGCCCACGCGGTGGCCGCCGAGCTCGTCGACGCCGGCCACGAGGCCGTGGGCCTGGCCTGCGACGTCTCGGACGGTGACGCGGTGAGCGGGGCGGTGGAGGCCACGGTCAGGCGGTTCGGGAGCGTCGACCTGCTCGACCACAACGCCGCGTGGACGGACTTCGGCTCCGACCTGGGGGCCGAGGACGTCGACCTCGCCACCTGGGATCGGGTGCTCGCCACCAACACCACCGGGGGCCTGTTGCTGGTGCGGGCCGTGCTGCCCCTGATGCGGGCCCGTGGCGGCGGGTCCATCGTGCTCGTCTCCTCGGGGTCGGCGGCGATCGGCGAGCACCGCCGGGTGGCCTACGGGGTGTCCAAGGCCGCCATCGAGCAGCTCGGCCGCCACGTGGCCACCCGCTACGGGCGCGACGGCATCCGCTGCAACGTCGTCGCCCCCGGCTTCGTGCTCACCGCGTCCGCCGCCCGCGGCGTGCCCGAGGCGGGGCGGGTCGCACTGGCGGCCCAGAACCCGCTCGGCCGGCTGGGAACACCCGACGACATCGCCCACGCCGTGGGCTTCCTCCTGTCCGACCGGGCCGGGTTCGTGAACGGTCAGGTGCTGCGGGTCGACGGTGGCCTGACCGTCTCGCCGCGGCTCACCGATGGGTGACGCCCCGCTCCGGGTGGGCGTGGCCGGCGCAGGTCCCTGGGCGCGGATGTTCCACGCCCCGGCGTTCGCCGCCCACCCCCGCACCGAGCTGACCGCCGTGTGGGCCCGGCGGATGAGCGCAGCCGAGGAGCTCGCCGGCCCGTGCGGAGCGACCGCCCACGACGACTTCGCCCGCTTCCTCGACGACGTCGACGCGGTGGCCTTCGCCGTGCCGCCCGACGTGCAGGCCGCCCTGGCCGCCGATGCGGCGCGGGCCGGCCGGGCCCTCCTGCTGGAGAAGCCCGTGGCCCTCGACGTGCCCGGTGCCGAGGAGCTGGTCCGGGTGATCGACGGGAGCGGCGTACCCACCCAACTGGTGCTGACGTGGCGCTACACGCCGGCGGTGCGGGCGCTGCTGGAAACGGTCCGACGTACGACCGCGATCGGGGGCCGCGGCCACTTCCTCACCGGTGGCCTGCTCGGCGGCCCGTTCGCCACGCCCTGGCGGCTGCAGCACGGGCCGCTGCTCGACCTCGGGCCCCACGTGGTGGACCTGCTCGACGCGGCGCTCGGGACGGTGGTGGGCATCCGGGCCCATGGCGATCTCCAGGGGTGGATCGGCCTGCTCCTCGACCACGAGGGCGGCGCCCGCAGCGAGGCGTCGCTGACCGCCTACAGCCCGGGCGGCCCGCCCCGGGCCGGCGTGGAGGTCCACACGGCCGACGGGATCCTCGAGGTGTCGACGGTCGGCGCGTCGGCCGCGGCGGCCACCGTCATGGTCGACGAGTTCGTCGACACCGCCCGCACCGGTCGCCACCACTCCCTCGACGTGCACCGGGGGCTGCACCTCCAGCGGCTGCTGGCCGTGGCCGCCGACGACCTCGGGTGACCGTCGCGGCGGCGCCGGGGTAGCTTGCGACGTGACCCGAGGGACGACCGACACGCCGGGGGCCGCTGGGCCGTCCGCCGTCCTGCGCACCCCCGACGGGGTCGGCGCGGACTGGCTGACCGTGGTGCTCCGCGACCGCGGCCTGCTCGGACCGGGTGACCGGGTGGTCGCAGTGTCGCCGACACCGGTGGGCACCGGCCAGATGGCCGACACCGTCCGCTTCGCCCTCGGGTACGAGCCCACCGGTGCCGGACCCGCCGCCGTGATCGGGAAGTTCGCGTCCGGTGACGCCCAGAGCCACGCCACCGGTCGCGTGATGCGGGCCTACGAGGTCGAGGTGCGGTTCTATGCGGAGGTGGCCCCCCGGGTGACGGCCCGCCACCCGCGCCTGCTCTTCGCCGCCGTCGACCCCGTCGACGCGTGGTTCACCCTCCTGCTGGAGGACGTCGCCGGCGCCGTCCAGGGCGACGAGATCGCCGGCTGCGACGCCGCGGTGGCCTCGGCCGCGCTGGAGCAGCTGGCAGGGCTGCACGCCCCCTGCTGGGAGGCTCCGGACCTGGCCGCCAGCCCCTGGGTCAACCGGTCGACGCCGGAGACCGACGCCTTCACCGCCTCCATCGTCGCCGGGGTGTTCCCCGGTTTCCTCGACCGCTACGGCGACCGCCTCGACGCCTCCCACGTGGCCCTCCTCGAGGCCTTCCTGCCCCGCCTCGACGACTGGATGGGCCGACCCCGCGGCCCACGCACCGTCGTGCACGCCGACTTCCGACTGGACAACCTGCTCTTCACTCCCGGCGACCCCGCCCCCGTGGTGGTCGACTACCAGACCGTCACCTGGGGCAGCGGCGCCTACGACCTCGCCTACTTCGTGGGCGGCTGCCTGGAGCCCGAGGTGCGCCGGTCCCGTGGCGACGACCTGGTGGCCGGGTACCACGCCGCCCTGGTCGGGCACGGCGTCGAGGGGTACACGCTGGACCACCTGCGCGCCGACTACCGGCGCGAGTGCTTCGGCGGCCTGGTGATGGCCGTGGCCGCGTCGATGATGGTGCGCCGGACCGAGCGGGGCGATGCCATGTTCCTGACCAGCACCCGCCGGCACGCCCAGCAGGCCATCGACCTCGAGGCGCTGTCCCGGCTCGACCACCGCTGACGCGGCCGCCGGGTCGGCGGTACGGTGGCGGGAGCGGGACGGGGGTCGCGGTCGCCCGCCCGCCACCCGGCCGGGAGCCACCACGAGGAGGACCCCATGGAGCACCACCAGGACGGTCCGGACGGCGCCGGCGTCACCGGATTCGAGGTCCGTGGCATCAACCATCTCGCGCTGGTCTGCCGCGACATGGCCCGGACCGTCGACTTCTACACCAACGTGCTCGGCATGCCCCTGATCAAGACCATCGAGCTGCCGGCCGGCATGGGCCAGCACTTCTTCTTCGACTGTGGCGGGGGCGACAGCCTCGCCTTCTTCTGGTTCCCCGAGGCGCCCGACGGGGTGCCGGGGGTGTCAGCCCCGGCGGGTCGACCCGACCAGGGCAGCCTGACCAGCGCCGTGGGCTCGATGAACCACGTCGCCTTCGCCGTCCCGCCCGGGAAGATCGAGGGCTACCGGGACCGGTTGCGCGCCGCCGGGGTCGACTGCACCGACGTGGCCAACCACGACGACAGCGAGTGGGGCATCGCCGACGACCTCCACCCCGGCGTCTTCGTCCGCTCCCTCTACTTCCAGGACCCCGACGGCATCCTGCTGGAGTTCGCCTGCTGGACCCGCCCGCTCGGGCCCGCCGATGTCACCCACGCACCGGCCCGCGCCGTCGACGCGGCCAGCGCCTGAGGCCGGTGGTGCCGCGACTCCGTCAGGTCCCCCGCGCCGAGGCGGAGGCGCCCATCGTCACGGTGATGTACGACCTGCTCTTCGGGGACCGCGACCCGGTGGCCGAGCCCGGTACCTCGGACGGCACACCGGGCGACTGGTGGACGGTGGTCGCCCTCGTGCCCGACGTGCTCGAGCACTCGGTCCAGGGCTTCGGTCTGTACCAGAGCCCGGAGCGCCTGCTCGACCCCGTACTGCGGGAGCTGGCCCAGTCCCGGGTGGGATGGGCCACCGGCAGCCAGTTCGTCTACTCCCAGCACTGCAAGTCGCTCCGGGCCCTCGGGCTGTCCGAGGAGGTCATCTCGTCGGTACCGCACTGGGCGGCGGCCGACTGCTACGACCGCGCCCAACGCCTCGTGCTGGCCTACACCGACTGCCTGGTCTACGACCACGGCCGGGTGCCCGACGGCCTGTTCGACGGGCTGCACGACGTGCTGGGCGACGAGGAGATCCTCGAGCTGACCTACATCACCACCCTCTATCTGCAGCACGCCGTGCTGTCGCGGGCGCTGCGGACCGAGTTCGACGACCGGGCCGACCCCGTGATCGAGGTGGTCACCACGGGCGACGACACCGGCGCCGGACGCCCGGGCCACCGCCCGCCGCGCCGGTGAGCTCCGGCCGTCAGGTGCCGGACGGCCGCTGGTCGCGCCGCAGCACGTCGAGCAGCTCGTCGTAGGGACCGAGCAGGTAGGCCTCGTCCCCTCCGAGGAACCGGGTGCCGCGTCGGGGCGGGTGCTCGAGGGTCCCCCCGGACGACGTCCTGGCCAGGGCCACCACCCGGGTACGGGCCGACAGGTCCTGCATGGCCAGGCCCTGGAGCCCTCCGCCGGGGGCGATGGTCAGCCGGCCGACCAGGAACGGCTGCTGGTCGACGAAGAACGTCTCCAGCACGTCGAGACCGAGCGCGGCACCCACGAACCACGGGGCGGCCAGCGCCGAGGTCGACCGCACGTGACGGAACCCGAAGCTGCGCTCCATCATGCGGGCGAGGTCGCGATCGAACACCCGCAGCACCACCGGCACCACGTCCCACCGGTCGCCCAGCGACTCGCGCACGGCCAGGCCGGCCTCGATGTTGGTGAGGTCGGCGCTGGTGAGGATGGCCACCGCCGACGCGTCGGCCAGGTTGACGGCGGCGTGGGTCTGGCGCTGGGTGGCGTCGGCGATGACCACGGGGACCCGCAGGGCCCGGGCCCGGTCGAGGTAGCGGTTGGCCGGGTCGCTCTCGACGACCACCACCTTGCGACCTTCGGCCACCAACCCCTCGACCACCCGCACACCCACGGAGCCGAGACCCACCACCACCACGTGGCCGGCCATGCCCGGCACCTTGCCCCGGCCCAGCGACTGCTCGATCCGTCGGCTCACGAGGAAGTTGGTGAAGAGGGCGAACACCGTCGAGACCAGGGCGACCCCGAGCAGGATGAGTACGATCCCGAACACCACGAACCAGGGCGGCTGCTCCGCGAAGTTGTAGTCCCCGTAGCCGACTGTGGCCACCGTCTCGACGGTGAAGTACACCGACTGCAGGACGGTCAGGTGTCCGGGCGGTCGGTGGACGACGTAGGAGACCCGGATCACGGCCGAGGCCACCACGAGCAGCAGTACGACGGCGGCGGCCACGACGGCGAGGCTCGAGGCGTTCGACTCACGGAGGGCGGTGAGGCGCCGCTTGGTCCGCTCGACCAGTGGGACGCCCGACCCGGCGGGCCCCGGCCGCTCGCCGAGGTCGATGCCGGCCCGCTCCAGATCGGCCGGCGTCGCCAACACGGCCACCCGGTCCCCCACGTCGACCGGATGGTCCCGGCCCGGGCAGCAGACGATGCCGCTGCCGTCGACGGGGACGACGGCCACCGGCGCCAGGTGACCGAACCGGCTGCGGAACGTCCGGCCGGCGGCCTCGTCTTCCGCCACCTCCACCTCGGCCACGGCGAACCGTTCGCCACCGAGCTCGATCTGGTGGGACGGCCGCAGCAGGCAGACCTCCACGAACGACGGTGCGGCCAGGGCTGCGGGGTCCAGGATGATCCCGGTCCCGAGGACGCGCTCCAGAGCACGGCCCACCGAGGGGTTGGCCATCAGCACGACCAGGCGGACATCGGGACGGGCCTCCCGCACCCGCATGGCGATCTCGAGCGTGGCCAGTTCGTCGGACTCGACGCAGATCACCGCCTGGGCCCGGTCGAGGCCGGCCCCGGCCAGACCATCGCCGATCCTGGCGCTCCGGCGGATCAGGGTGACGCCCCACTCCTCGACGATCTGGGCCAGCCGGGGGTCGGGGGCATCGTCCACCACCACCACGCCGACCCGGCTCTGGTGGAGCTGCTCGACCGTGCGCAGTCCCACGCCGTGGAGACCGCACACGATCACGTGACCGTCGGCCCCCCAGCCCCCGTCAGGCACCTCGAGCTCGTCCAGGGTGACCCGCCCCGGCCCGGTCACCGCTTCTGACGCCATCCCCGCTCGAAGGGCAGCCGCCACGACCGCGGGGCGATGAGGTCGCGCATGGCCGTCGGGCCCCACGACCCGACCCGGTACAGCTGCACCTCCGGAGGGTCGTCGAGCAGCGGTTGGGACACCTCCCACAGGCGCTCGATGCCCTCGGCATTGGTGAACAGGGTCTGGTCGCCGGCCATCGAGTCGTGGATCAACCGCTCGTAGGCCTCGAGCACGTTGTCGGACTCCTCGGTCTCGTGCAGGGCGAACTGGAGGCTCAGCTTGTCGAGCTTCATGCCCGGGCCCGGGCGCTTGCCGTAGAACGAGAGCGACAGCTTCGAGGCGTCGGCCAGGTCGAAGGTGAGGTGGTCGGGGCCCTGGGTGCCCACGCCCGACCCCGGCGGGAACATCGACTGGGGTGGCTCCCGGAAGGCGATCGAGACGATCCGGGCCCCTTCGGCCAGGTGCTTGCCCGTCCGGAGGTAGAACGGCACACCGGCCCACCGCCAGTTGTCGATCTCGCAGCGCAGGGCGATGAACGTCTCGGTGTCGGAGTCCGGTGCCACGCCGTCGGCATGGGTGTACCCCTCGTACTGACCCCGCACCACGTGCCGGGGGTCGATGGGCCGGAGCGAACGGAAGACCTTGTTCTTCTCCTCGTTGATGGAGCGCGGTTCGAGCTCGGTCGGCGGCTCCATGGCCACGAAGGCCAGCACCTGCAGGAGATGGGTCACGACCATGTCACGGAACGCCCCCGTCTGTTCGTAGAAGGCGGCTCGCGACTCGACGCCGAGGGTCTCGGGCACGTCGATCTGCACGTGGTCGATGTGCTGGCGGTTCCAGATGGGCTCGAACAGCCCGTTGGCGAAGCGGAAGGCGAGGATGTTCTGGGCGGCCTCCTTGCCGAGGAAGTGATCGATCCGGAACACCTGGTCGTCGTCGAAGACCTCGCGGACCAGTGAGTTCAGCTTCCGGGCGCTCTGCAGGTCGGTCCCGAACGGCTTCTCCATGATCACCCGGGCCCGGTCGGTGAGGCCGGCCTCGCCGAGGGTGCGCACCACCGCGTCGGCGGCGTGGGGAGGGACGCTCAGATAGTGCAGCCGCCGGGGCTCGACGTCGAACGTGGCCTCGAGGGAGCGGACCTGTTCGGCCAGCACGTCCATCCCATGGTGTCCCGGCACGTACCGGATGCGCCGTTCGAACTCGATCCAGTGCTCCTCGGTGACCCTGCCGCGGGCGAACTCGTCGCACGCCGCCCGGGCCACGCCGAGGTACTCGTGCTCCTCCAGGGGCTCGAGGGACGTCGCCACGATGTGGCACTCGGGCAGCATCCCCGCCCTCGAGAGGTGGAACAGGCCGGGGAGGAGCTTCCGCTTGGCCAGATCACCGGTGGCCCCGAACAGCACGATGACGTGGGGAGTGGCGGGCGCGTGCCCGCCGGCCCCGCTCTCGGCGAGCGGGGCGTATTCGGCAATCCCGTCCTGTCCGTCGGAGGCCATGGCTCCGTCCTTCGCCCTTCCGTACCGCCACGCCGGTGATGTCCGCCCCGAGGTCGCCGGTCGGGCCCGCCCCCGACCGGTCCCCTCGGGTCGAGGGCTCACCGATGCGGTCCCCTCGTACGACCGACCCTATGCGGGCTTCGTTTCCGGAAGATTGCGGGCGTGCACGCATCGTATGAACCGGGCCCGGCACCATGCGGGACGGCCGCACCCGTGCGGGACGGCCGCCCCCGGGGTACGGCCGGCTCAGAGGCGGGTGATGCCCGTCACCCGGGCGGTGGCGACGGCCGCGCCGACCTGGTCGGCGATGGCCACGGCCACCAGCAGCAGGTCGCGCGGGAGGCGGACCCCGGGTACGGGCACCATGATGAAGTGACCCAGCACCTCGCCGGCCGCCCGGACGGGCAGGTCGACACCCCGGTGGGGTAGGCCCAGGTCGTCGGTGTCCCAGGTCACGGCGCCGACCTGGACCCGGCCGTCGGGCTCGAGGCGGGCGGCCACGCCGCCGTCCCCGGTGGCGTAGGTGCAGGTCCGCAGGCTCAGCAGGCGCTGGAGCTCGGCGCCGGCCTCCCGGGCCACGTCCTCGGGCACGCTGCCGCTGGCGGCCAACTCGGTGACGGCGTGGAGGGCGGCGATCTGGTCGCGGCCCCGGCGGGCCGTCGTCCGGTGGTACCGGCCCCGGGCCGCCAGGTCGCCGACCAGGAGGCCCACGACCAGCAGCAGGATCTCGGTGACCAGATCGCTGCTGCGGGTGATGCGCAGCGACAGGTACGGGCGGGTCAGGAAGAAGTCGAAGGAGAGCGCGGCACTGAGCGCACAGAGCGCGGCTGCCCAGCGACGACCCGTCGTGGCCACGGCGACGATCACCACCACCAGGATGAGGGCGTTGTCGGCGGCGGCCAGGCGGTCCCGCCACGGGGTCAACAGCAGGGCGACGGCCACCGGTCCGAGGATGGCCGCCGCGAACAGCACCCACTCGGCACGGCGCGACTCGGCCGGTAGGTGGGTGGCGGGGCCCCCGACGACGGGAGCCTCCGCTCGTCGGAGCTGGCCAGGCGATCCCATGCGTTCACTCTGACCTGCCGGACCGGTGTCGGGAAGTGTCCTTTACGACTCTGTAACGTCCGACGGCCGCATTGTTCCGCCCCTGTTACAGGTCGTGCGTCGTCCCGTCGGCATCGTGACGCTCGGCCAGCCACCGGCGTGCGTCGACCTCGGGCATGGGCCGGGCCCAGAGGTAGCCCTGTCCCAACTGGCAGCCCATGCCCACCAGGGCGTCGAGCTGGCCGTCGGTCTCGACCCCCTCGGCCAGGCAGGTCAGCCCGAGTGCCCGTCCCAGGCCCACGACGGCCTCGACGATCGTCCGGTCGTCGGGATCGTCCACCACGCCGTCCACGAACGAGCGGTCGATCTTGAGGGTGTCGACCGGCAGCTGCTTGAGGTAGGCCAGCGAGCTGTAGCCGGTCCCGAAGTCGTCGATCGCCAGCCGCGCCCCCAGGGACCGGATCTCGTCGAGTCGCACGACCGACTGGCGCACATCACCCATGACCACCGTCTCGGTGACCTCGAGGTGCAGCAGCTCCGGCGCCAGTCCGGTGGTCGCCAGCGCCTCGCGGACCGACTGGACCAGGGTCGGCTCGGCCAGCTGGCGGGCCGACAGGTTCACGCTGACCCACAGGGGCTCGGCCTCCCCCCGGGTCTCGTTCCACACCGACACCGCCGCGATCGCCTCCTGGAGCATCAGCTCGCCCAGGCGGACGACGAGCCCGGTCGACTCGGCCAGGGGGATGAACTGGTCGGGAGGCACGACGGTCCCACCCTCGCGCACCCACCGCGCCAGTGCCTCGACGCCGATGGTGCGGCCGGTGGCGAGGTCCACGATCGGCTGGTAGTAGGCCACCAGGTCGCGCCGTGCGATGGCCAGACGCAGGGACTTCTCGCCGTCGAGGAACTCGGCCGCCCGGTCCCGCAGGGTCTCGTCGAACACGGCGACCCGGTTGCGCCCGAGGTCCTTGGCCCGGAACATGGCGGCGTCGGCCTCCGACAGGATCGACTGCACCGAGCTCTCGGGCTCGCTGACCGTGATCCCGAGGCTGGCGTGGACCTCGATGTCGTGGCCCCCGACATCGAAGGGCTCGGCCAGCGCCGACGAGATCCTGGCGGCCAGCCGCTCCATCTCGGCCATGGTCACCTCGGTGCAGAGGACCACGAACTCGTCGCCGCCGAAGCGGGCCACGGTGTCGTCGGGCCGTACCGTCGAGCGCAGCCGGTGACCCACCTCGACCAGCAGGCGGTCCCCCGTGCCATGGCCCAGGACGTCGTTGACGTTCTTGAAGCCGTCGACGTCGAGGAAGGCCACGCCGACCCGACCTCCCGACCGGCGGGTCGAGGCGAGCGCCTGGTCCAGCCGGTCGTTCAGGAGTGCCCGATTGGGGAGTCCCGTCAGGTCGTCGTGGAGGGCACGGTGCTCGAGCTCGAGCTCGATGCGTTTGCGGGACGTGGTGTCGAGCACCTGGACCATCTGGTAGAGCGGCTCATCGGCGGGGCCGCGGATGAGGGTCACGTTGGCCTGGAGCCATACCGCCGATCCGTCGGGCCGAACGTACCGGCGCTCGTCCGAGTACGAGTCGATCCCGTCGTGGATCGACGGGATGCCGCCCCCTCCGGGGACGGCACCGGCAGCGCGCTCGAAGTCGGACAGCTGGTGCCCCACCAGTTCGCGGGTCGACCGGCCGAGCAGTTCGACGAGGGCCGGGTTCACGATGGTGACCCGACCCACCAGATCGGCCATGGCCATCCCGAACGTCGAGTACCGGAAGGCGCCGTCGAAGCGCGCCTCGGCCAGTCGGCGCTCGGCCTCGGTCTCGCGCTGCTCGGTCACGTCGCTGGCCACGGTGATCGCACCCACGATGGCGTCGTCGGGATCGAAGAGCGGCGAGACGTTGAGGATGACCTGGGCCTCCGTCCCGTCGCTGCGCCGGCGGACGGTCTCGAGCCGGCAGACCGCCGAGCCCGAGGTCACCTGGTGCATGATGGCGGCCAGTTCCGCCCGGCGGTCCTCCGGCACCAGCATCGAGACGTGCCGCCCGACGACCTCCTCGGCCGGGTAGCCGTACATCCGTGCCGCCGCCTCGTTCCAGGTGGTGATGATTCCCTCGGTGGTCTTGGACAGGATGGCCTCGGACGACGAGTCGAGGATGGCCCTGAACCGCTGGGCCACGACCGCCGCCGCCCTGGCCTCGGTGACCGACGACACGACGAGGACGGTGTTCCGCAGCACACCTCGGTCGTCCCACACCCGGGCGAAGTGCCGTTCGAGTACCTGGTCGTCGCCGTCGGGCAGGATCGTTCGGACCTCGTCGGACCAGACATCGGTACCCTCGGTCCGTCCCGACACCGCCGGCGGCACGTGGGGAACGATGCTCTGGATGTCGGCGCCCAGCGCCCTGGCCACCGGCGTCCCGAGCAGCCGGGCCGCCGCCTCGTTCCACGACGTGATCCTCCCGTCCGGCCGGTAGACGACCACCCCCTCGGTCAGCAGGTCGAGCATCGGTGCGTCGGGTGCGGCGGGTGCGGTCGTCGCGGCGGGTGCGGTCGTCGCGGCGTGTGCGTCGGGTGCGGTCGTCGCGGCGGGCGCGGCGGGCGCGGCGGGCGCGGCAACCAGGAGACGCCCCGTGACGTCCCGGTGGGTGGCCACCACGCCGTCGAGGGGGGACACCGAGGACACGTTGACCAGGGTCACCTCGAGCCAGCGGCGCCCCGGCTCCGGCGCGATCACCTCCACCTCGACGGTGCGGGCCACCGAGGCGACCTGCTGCGCGAGGCGACGGGCGGACTCGAACCGCTCGACGTCGCCGGCAACGACGAGGTCGGCGGCGCGCAGGCCCGTCAGGCTCCCGAACCACGGTTCGCCCGACTGCAGGGCGCTCTCGACCACCGATCCCGACGGGTCGAGCAGCACGTACCCCGATTCCCAGGCGAGTACGTCGACCAGCAGGTGGGCCGAGAGCTGCCGCTCGAGGGCGGTCCGCCGGTGACGGCGCAGCTCGGTCAGGAGCGCCGGCACCAGCTCGGTGCCGAGGGAGCTCCGGGGCACGGCGTCGTCGGCTCCCCAGCCCACCAGGTCGGCCCGCATCTCGTCCGGGCCGTCGTAGACCACCACCAGAGGCACGGGGTTCGAGACGGACCGCAGCTCGCGGGTCCGTTCGTGGGCCTGGCGGTCGCCGTCGGGCAGGATCAGGACCGCGGCCACCACGGGTTCGCGGTCCAGGACCCGCCGGGCGTCCTCCCGGTGCCGCACCGTCCGCACGTCCGGAGCGGACCGGCCGGGCCGGAGCAGGTCGGAGGAGGGCAGCGCCGCCTCCCCCAGCAACCCGGCGACGAGGTCGGGCGGTGCCGACTGCTGCGGGTCGACGACCAGGACGACAGGGCGCCCCTCCGTCCGCTCGGGGCGCCGCACGCCGGTCGGGACCAACGGCGTGGGTCCCATGGACTACTCCCCCCCGGTCCGTGGGTGGGAACCCGGTGGACCGCGATGCCCCCAGACGTTACGCGTGGGCGGCGTAATTTGCCACCGCGGATTGCACCACGGGTTGCGGTTGCACGCGTGCAATAACATGCACACGTGCAAGATCTCCGGACCACCAACAAGATGCGCCGTCGCCACCAGATCCTCCAGGCGGCGCGCGACCTGATCGCCGCCGAGGGCGTGGGGGCGCTGTCCATGCGGACGCTGGCCGACGGGGCCCAGGTGAGCGTCCCGACGATCTACGCACTGGTCGGCGGTCGCGACGACGTCATCGCCGCGCTGATGGCCGAAGGCGTGCTCCGCTTCGACCAGGGACTCGCCGGACTCGACTCCCGGGGTCTGTTCCGGGTGACCGGACTGATCGAACTGCTCACCGGGATCGTCGACCACGAGCGTGAGCTGGTGCGCGGCCTGCTGGCCTCCGGCGTCCTCGCCGCCATGGGGTCCGAGCGGTTCCTGCTGCTCCACCGGGTGCGCCAGGAGCTCGAGCGCGCCTTCGTCGAGGCGGTGGACGGCGGCGAGCTGGCGGCCGGCACCGACCCCGCCGTCGCCGCCGTCGTCCTGGTGCGGCTCGGCCTCGGCGCCATCGTCGACTGGGTGGTCCAGATGGGCGACCCCGACGACCTGCGCGCCGATCTGCTCCGGTCCGTCTCCGTCGTCATCTCGGCGTTCTCATGAGCGACGCCCCGAGCTCTGGTCCTGGGCCCACTCTCGCGCCGGCCCCCACGCCCGCGTCCCCCACCGCCCGCGTCTCCCGGCTGTGGCGCCGGGAACTCGACCACTACCCGACCACCCGGGTGCGCTACCGCCTGCTCGCCCTCGTGGTGCTGAGCAGCATCGTCATGTACTACCAGCAGTACGTGGCCGGATCGGTGTCCTTCAAGATCCTCGGCTACTACCAGATGTCCTTCCGCTTCTACCTGACGGTGGTGGTGTTGAGCAGCGTGGCCGGCGCCGTCTCCTCGCTGGTGGCGTCGGTGGCCGACCGCATCGGCCGGGCCAACATGGTGGTGGTCGGCCTCCTGGTGGTGGGCCTCGTGACCCTGCTCGGGATCCCGAACGCCCACAGCAAGGCGACGTACGCGGTGGCCGTGGCCACCGTCGGCTTCTTCGAAGGCATGGTGCTGGTGGCGACCCCGGCGCTGGTGCGCGACTTCTCCCCCAGCGACGACGCGGCGCCGCCATGGGCTTCTGGACCCTGGGCCCGGTGCTCGGCAGCCTGACCGTCTCGCTGGTGGCGTCCCAGACGCTCGACTCCCACCCTGCCTGGCAGTTCCAGTTCCAGGTGGCCGGCGCCGTCGGCATGGTCGTCTTCGTCGTGGCCCTCCTGTTCCTCCGGGAGCTGGCGCCGGCCATCCGCGACCAGCTCATGACGTCGCTCCGCGAGCGGGTCCTGGCCGAGGTCCGGGCTCGGGGCATGCAGGTGGAAGACGCCCTGAGGCGTCCGTTCCGCCAGATGGCCGGGTGGAACACGCTGATCCCGTCTCTCGGGGTCAGCCTCTTCCTGCTGATCTACCTGTCGGCCGTCGGGTTCTTCGTGATCTACTTCGTATCCGTCTTCGGCTTCAGCCAGTCCGAGGCCAACGGGCTGGGCAACTGGTTCTGGTCGGCCGACGCCGTCGCGGTGGTGGCCGTCGGGATCGTCTCGGACAGGTTGCGGGTGCGCAAGCCCTTCATGCTGGCCGGCGGGATCGTGGCCGTGGCCATGGGCCTGGTCTTCGCCGGCCTGGCCACCCGCCCCCACACCACGTACGCGACCTTCGTCGTGGTCATCATGATCATGTCGGCCGCCCGCGGCGTCGCCTATGCCCCGTGGATGGCCGCCTACACCGAGACCCTCGAGAGCCGGAACCCGGCCCTGGTGGCCACCGGCCTCGCCATCTGGGGCTGGGTGCTCCGCATCGTCGCCGCCGCCGCCTTCCTGGTCGTGCCCTTCGTCGTCCCGTCCGCCACGCCGGTGGCCGACTACGGGCCGCAGGCCTCCGCCCTCCAGGCGCAGTACTCGACGCAGATCGCCACGCTCAAGGTCGTGCACCCCGCCACCCTGGCCGCCCTCCAGGCCGACCCGAAGAACCGACGGGCCGAGGTGGCCGCCGTCGCCCAGATCCATGCCGCCCGGGGGGTGTCCTTCGCCGTGGCCGCGGCCGACCTCATCTCGGCCTCCAGGATCCCGAAGGACGCCCGCGCCTTCCTCGCCACCCACGGCCGCCAGGTCCTCGACGCCCGGGCCGCCGCCCCCAGGCAGTGGCAGCACTGGTGGCTCGTGTGCGTCGCCGGCGAGCTCCTCTTCCTCCCCACGATCTTCCTGCTGGTCGGACGGTGGCGCCGGTCCTCGGCCGTCCGCGACCAGGAGGAGCACGACCGGTGGGTGACCGAGGAGTTCGAGGAGCTCTCGACCTCCGACCAGTTCATCGAAGGCCTGCCGGCCTGAGTCGGGTCCGGATCGTCCCGCCCTCCCACTCCGCAGCCCGGGACGACGTCCCGTGCCGGCTCCGCGCCGCGTCGCTAGGGTGCGGGGACGAGCGTGTGGAGGGAGCGGACCGTGTCGGACAACCTGCGGATCCTCGGCGAGTACAGCGCCGCCATGGAGTCTGGTGACAGCGAGGCGGTCTTCGCCTTCTGGGCCCCCGAGTTCCACAGCCACGTCACCGAGCGGGTCACGCCGGACAAGGTCGGCACCGACGTGCGGGGCGAGGAGCAGAAGTGGTGGCGGAGCGCCCGCGCCGCCTTTCCGGACATGGAGTTCACCGTCAACCTACTGATCGAGCAGGACGACCTGGTCGTCTCCAACTGGACCGTCGAGGGCACCCACACCGGTGCCGCCTTCTACGACGTGCCGGCATCGGGCGAGCGGGTGGTCATCAACGGCACGGCCATCCTGCGCATGCGGGACGGCAAGATCGTCGAGCACTGGGGCGGACCCCACTGCCAGGAGGGGCTCGGCCTCATCCGCTGATCCCCGGGCGCGGCGACCCGCTCGCGCTGACCGCGTGGGCCACAGGGCCCCGCCGGTCCGCGGGCGCCGCGGGCTCGTGTCGGGCCCCCGCCGCGGCGGGGGAGTGGGCCCCGACCCGTAGACTTCCCGCAGCAGGCCGTGCCGTCCGCCGGACGGTGGCCAGCCCCACCCCGTTGCGATCGCCTGGTCGCACGCGTGCCGACACCGTGCACCCCACGAGAGGAGGTACGGATGACCGGTTACGACATCATCGGAGACGTCCACGGCAACGCCGCCAAGCTCGAGGGCCTGCTCGGCGCCCTCGGGTACGCCGAGGTCGGCGGTGCCTACCGCCTCGCCGGCCACCAGGCCGTCTTCGTGGGCGACCTCATCGACCGGGGTCCGGGGCAGGTCCGGGTCCTCGAGGTCGTCCGGGCCATGGTGGACGCCGGTTCGGCCCGGATGGTCATGGGCAACCACGAGTTCAACGCCATCTCCTGGGCCACCTCCCACCCCGACCGGCCCGGCGACACCCTGCGCACCCGCAGGGGTCTGCGGGGAGCCCGCAACCGCGTCCAGCACCAGGACTTCCTCGACCAGGTCGGCGAGGGATCGGCGCTCCACGCCTCCACCGTCGAGTGGTTCCGGACCCTCCCCCTCTGGCTCGACCTCGGGGGGCTCCGGGTGGCCCACGCCTGCTGGCACCCCCGTTCGCTCGCCGTCCTCGACAAGTGGGTGGCGCCCGGGATGCGGGTGGGCGACGAGTTCCTGCTCGAGGCGAACACCCCCGACACCGACGTCTTCGATGCCGTCGAGACCGTGCTCAAGGGCCCCGAGGTCCACCTCTCGCGCGAACTCGCCTTCCTGGACAAGGACGGCACCCCCCGCTGGGCGGCCCGCATCCGGTGGTGGGACGACTCGGCCACCTCACTGGGCGACGTCGCCGTCATCCCCGCCGGATCGCGCACCCTGGCCGGCGAGCCCCACCCGGGGCTGCCGGACGTGCCGTCCGACCACGGCCACGACTACCGCTACACCGACCCCGTTCCCGTCTTCTTCGGCCACTACTGGTTCAGCGGCACACCCCGGCCGGCCGGCCGCTACGCCGTGTGCACCGACTACAGCGCGGTGCGCGACGGGCATCCGCTTGTCGCCTACCGGTGGGCGGGCGAGTCCGAGCCCGCACCCGACCGGTTCGTGGCCTTCGCCGGCCAGGACTGACGGCGGGCATCGCGGCGGTCGCCGGTGGCGGGTCACCGGGCTACCTTGGCAGGGTGCCGATCCGGACGGAGAGTGCCCCATGGTGACGTCGGTGTACGAGCTCGACCTGCCCGCGGTGGACACCGTCGGCATGGGCCGCGAGGAGTCCCTGGCCGTCGTCGCCGACGCCCGCAAGCGCCACTGGCTGGCCCGGACGCCCCTGGGCTTCTCGGTCAGCCGGCAGGCGGACTGCGTGGCCCTCCTGCGTGACCGGCGGTTCCACAACGCGTCTGTCGCTGCTGCGGGAGATGAACGGCATGGAGCCCGACGCCGACACCCCCGAACGGCGGCGCTCCATCCTGGCCATGGAGGGGGACGACCACGCCCGCCTGCGTCGCCTGGTGGCGCCCGCCTTCACGCCGATGGCGGCCGACCGGCTGCGGCCCTTCATGCGGGACGTCGTCAACGGGCTCGTCGACTCCTTCGCAGCCGCAGGGCGGTGCGAGGTGGTGCACGACCTCTGCGAGCCCTACCCGATCCCCATCATCTGCGAGCTGTTCGGTGCCCCGAAGGAGGACTGGCGTCAGTTCTCGGCCTGGGCCACCGACATCTTCCGGATCTTCAACCAGAACCTGGCCGAGGACCTGCCACGGATCGAGGCGGCGAACGCCGCCCTCGAGGCCTACCTGGCCGACCTCATCGCGACGCGACGGGAGACCCCGGGCGACGACCTGCTGAGCGTGCTCATCGCCATCGAGCAGGAAGGTGACCGACTGTCCAACCAGGAGCTGGTCTCGCTGGCCGTGGCCGTGCTGATGGCCGGCACCGACACCACGCGCAACCAGCTGGCCTGCGCCCTCGCCCTGTTCGCCGAGTACCCGGACCAGTGGGCGTTGCTGGCCGAGCGGCCCGAGCTCGCCCCGCGGGCCGTGGAGGAGGCCATGCGCTACCTCGGTGCCGTCCGGGGCACCGTCCGCGTGACCCCCGAGGATGTCGTCTTCCGCGACGTGCTGTTCCCCAAGGGGACCCTCGTCTCGGTGTCGCTCGCCGGGGCCAACCGCGACCCCGGCTCCTATGACGAGCCGGACGCGTTCGACATCACTGCCGAGCGCACGACCCAGCAGATGACGTTCGGGTCGGGCATCCACCACTGCATGGGCGCCGCCCTGGCCCGGGCCGAGCTCCAGGAGGCGCTGGTCCTGCTGGCGCGCCGCCTGCCCGACCTGACCGTTGACGGCCCCGTCGAGTGGAAGCCCGCCACCTTCGGGATCTGGGGTCCGGCCCGCCTCCCGCTGCGCTTCACGCCCACGCCGGTCTGAAGGATCGCCCAGATAGGGACGTTCGCCCCTCGTCAGCGGACCCCGGTCGGTCCACCATGTTCCCGGGGAACGGGGGACGTCCCCCGACGACCGAGGAGGAGATGCGCATGGCCGAGTCCAGGGACACCCGGGAACGGATCGAGCGGGCGATCGAACGGGCCGAGAAGGAGTTGCTCCAGGCCAGCCACCAGTTGGCCAAGGGGATCACCCGGGAGGCCGACCGGATCGTCCCTCCGGTGGGCGAGGACCTCGAACGGATGGTCGACGGTGTGTTCGACGTGGCCGAGCGAGTGCTCAAGAGCCAGCGCAAGCTGGTGACCGACGTCATGAAGGCGGTCAACGAGCAGACCGAGCGGGCCGCCGAGGTCGGACGGGAGGCGACCCAGCGGACGCGTCACCGGGTGGCGGCCAGGACGTCGGTCCGTCGGCCTCCGACCAGGAAGGCGGCGACCAGGAAGGCCCCGGCCAAGAAGGCGGTGGCCCGCAAGGCGACAGCCGCCAAGACCACCGCCGCCAAGACCACCGCCACCAAGACCACGCCGCGCCGGGCGGCGAAGAAGACCGCCTGACCGCCGGGGGTCAGGAGCCCAGCGCGGCCAGTCCGGGCACCACCCGCTCGCCCAGTTGCGCGGCCCAGGCCGCCGGGTCCTCGACCAGTGGCGTGATCTCGACGAGTTCGATGCCGAGCGCCGCGTAGGGCTCCATCGAGCGCAGGAACGCGTCGGGGTCGGACAGCGGGTCGGCCATGGTCAGCATGGTGCGCCGGATCTCGGCCGGGTCGCGCCCGGCATCGGCACAGTGCCGGTCGAGCACGTCGAGCTTGTGGGCCACCTCGTCGGGCTCGGCGGCGAAGAGGTTGCAGGCGTCGGCGTAGCGGGCGACGAGGCGGAGGGTCTTCCGCTCGCCGCTCCCCCCGACCATGATCGGAGGCCGGGGGCTGCTGACCGGCCGGGGCGAACAGATCGTCTCGGCCAGGTGGTAGTGGGTGCCGTCGAAGGGGCCGTCGTCGTCACTCCACATCTGGTGGCAGATCTGCAGCGCCTCCTCCAGCCGCTCGAACCGCTCGGACGTCGGAGGGAAGGGCACCCCGAGGCCGAGATGCTCCCGCTCGTACCAGGCGGCCCCGATCCCGAGCTGGGCCCGTCCGCCCGACACCACGTCGAGGGTGGTGACGATCTTGGCCAGCAGCCCGGGGTGCCGGTAGGTGACCCCGGTCACCAGGAGGCCCAGGCGTAGACGTTCCGTCCGGCCGGCCACGAAGCCCAGGGCGGCGTAGCCCTCGAGCATCGGCTCGCGCCGGTCGGCGAACTCCTCCATCTGGAAGTAGTGGTCCATCAGGGTGAAGGACGTGCACCCCGATGCCTCGGCCGCCACCGCGGTGTCGGACAGGGCCGGTCCGATGGCGGCCGGCCCGCCCGGGAGGGTGAAGTTGGCGAAGTGGATGCCGAGTTCCATGGGTGCTCCTCACAGTGGCGGACGGTCGTGACGGGACCCACCGTAGGGCCCGCGGCACCGTCGAGGACCCGGTCAGCCGTCGTCAGGTCCGACCGCTCCCTCGAGCACGGCCAGGATCTCATCGCCCCACCGCTCCAGCCGGATGGGCCCCATGCCCCGGCAGCGGCCCAGCTCGGCGAGTGAACCCGGGTTGCGCTCGGCGATGCCGACCAGCTCCTTGTCGTTGAGGACGACGTACGCCGGCATCCCGTCCTTGCGGGCCACCGACGAGCGCCATGCCCGGAGCGCGGCCTCTCCCGGGCCACCGGAGCCGGGGGTCGGGGCCGCTCCCGACGCGGCGCGGCGACGGTCGCCCCGGGCCGGGCGCGCCGCCGGACGGCCCGGGGCGGCCGGGGCCGGGTGCGGGGCGCCGCCGTCGAGCTCGGCCAGGAAGGTAGAGGGCGCGTCGCGGTCGGCCAGCACCACCACCTGCGTCCCGCCCCGGGTCAGGGCCACGTGGAAGACCCGGCGCTCCCCCTCGACGTCGTCGCTCAGCCGGTGGGGGAAGAGGCCCGCCGAGGCGCCGACGATCAGGACGTGACCCCACTCCTTGCCCTTGATCCGGTGGACGGTCGACAACTCGACCCCCGGACCCTCCGTCGGGGGCCGGCCGAGGACCTCGCGCAACCAGTGGGCGAAGGTGGCGGCGTCGGGATGGAACGGTGCCACCGACTCGAGCGCCGCGAGGTCGTCGGCGTGGGTCGACCGATCGGCGCCGGCCCGGGAGGCGTCCAGCGTGTCGAGCGTGGCATCGAGGCCGATCCCGACCCGCACGGCCCCGAGCGCGTCGGCCGTCGACCGCGCCGCAGCGGCCGCCACCACCTCGAAGTCGTCGGCGTAGGCCAGCAGCTTCGGCACGTCGCGACCCGACAACCGGGAGGCCAGGCGCCGGATGTCGGCGGTCGACGTGGTCCGCTGCTTGGTCAGCATGTCCACCACCATGGGGGCGATGCCCCGCGACGGCCGGCGCACGGTGTCGCGGATGTCCTCGCGCCGGATGGCACCGGGGTCGGCGCCGATCCGCAGGTAGGCGAAGGCCGTACGGATGCCGGTGCGGGCCAGCACCTGGGTGGACAGCGGCGTGGTGCACGGTACGCCCGACTCCAGGCACGCCACCTGGACGGGCAGGAGCGCCGAGTTGACCCGGGCCAGTACGGCGATGTCGGACGGATCGACGCCGGACGTCCGCCAGGCGTCGATCACCTCGACCGCCCGGCCGGCCAGCGCATCGGTCGGTGCCCGGTCGACGAGCACGGGACCTGACCCGGCCAGGAGGCCCGTGGTCGGCGTGGTCGGGTCGGTACGGCCCTCGGGGCTCCGGATCGTCTTCACCACCCGCTCGTGGTTGTACGAGAGCAGGTGCCGGGCGGCGTCCACGACCCCCGGCGGGCAGCGGTAGTTGACCTCGAGGGGGTGGTCGGCCGCCCCCGGGAAGTACCGGGCGAAGTCGATCAGGAACTCGGGCGTGGCTCCCGAGTAGCCGTAGATCACCTGGTCGTCATCGCCGACGCCGAAGCAGTCGTAGCCCGGCGCCACGAGCAGGCGGATCAACAGGAGGTGGGCCGGGGTCAGGTCCTGGAACTCGTCGACCAGCATCCGGCGGCAGCGGGCCTGGGCGGCGCCCCTCGCCACCGGGTCGGTGACCAGGATCTCGATGGCCCGGTAGATCTGCTCGTCGAAGTCGACCTGCCCGCGTTCGGCGAGCACGGCCCGGAATCCGTCGAAGCCGTCGGCGACGCCCGAGGCGTCGGGGAAGGCCTCCTCGGCGGCGCCCGGGGACACGAGTCCCAGGCGGACCAGTGACAGGGCCGCCAGGAACGGTGCGGTCGTGTCGGTGTTGGCCTGCCGCCTCACCTCGAACAGCTCGCCGACGAGATCGCGCACGGCGGGCTCGTCGAGCACTCGCACCGGTCCGCCCGGTCCGAAGGCGTTGCAGATCCACAACGCCAGGCTGTTGAGGGTGCGCACGTGGGGGCCGTCCGGTCCGAGCACGTCCACCGTCCGGGCCCGGAGCTCGTCGGCCGCCCGCGTGTTGTAGGCGAGGGCGGTGACGGCACCGGGGAAGGTGCCGCGCCGGACGAGCAGGCGCAGGCGCTCGGTCAGCACACGGGTCTTGCCGGAGCCGGCCGGCGCGATGACCCGGGCGGGGCCGGCGGCGTGGTCGACGGCGGCCAGCTGGTCGGGGGCCAGGTCGGCCTCGGGGCGGCGCCGGGTGGACGGGGTGAGCCGCCCGGCCTCGGCCGTCCACCGGTGCACGACGGCCGTGCCGTCGCCGGGGTCCGGGGGATCCGGGGGTCCGCCGTCGACCCACAGTGGCGTGCCGTCGGCACGGGTCACGTCGGCCGGGCCGCCCTCGGCCACGCCCTCGTCGGCCAGGCGCCGCGCCGCCTTGCGGCCGTGCCACCACACCGGTTCGCCGTCGCGGGCGTCGTAGGCGTTGGCCCACACCAGGAACTGGAGCCGCTCGCGCCAGAAGGTGAACCCGGGGGCCAGCGCGTGGACGGGACCGGCGCAGCGCTCGGGAGCCCGCAGCTCGTCCGGGTCCACGCCGAGCTCCACCACGACGGGCCGGCGGCCGGTCCAGGCGTCGTGCAGGGCCCCGACCACCGGAACCGGAGCGGTGAGGGCGTCGGGCCCGACGACGATCCGCGGAGCGCCGGCCCACGCGGCCGGAGGTGACACCCCGGGGCGCACGACCACGCTCCTGCCCAATGCCTCCGGTCCGGGGTACGTCACCCGCCCAACCTAGCCACCGGGTGTGTCGCGGCCCGTGCCCCCGGGACGGGATCCCGGCCGATCGTCCCGGCCACAAAGGTCTTTCGGCCCTACGGGTGCCGCTGCGACCTCCGTAGCCTCCCATCAAGGAGGTTCTGCCCATGACGACCGTCGCCACCGTGCTCAGCACCCTGTTCGGGAGCCTCATCGACCTGAACTCACCAGGCCACTACATCCACTGGGGGTTCATCCAGCTCTCGTACGCCAACGGCCTGGTGATCCTCCTGATGATCATCGTGTTCTTCGCGGCGATCCTGATCCCCTTCAAGGGACACCGGGGAGGGGACCGATGACCATCCTCGATCCGAAGCCGACACGGCCCGACCAGGCTGACCTGGACAAGGCCGCCGGCCGGCCCGAGGACGCCGACCAGTGGACCGCGAAACTGCGGGACTCGGCACTCGGCGCCCTGCCACCGCAGAAGCTGCTCCCCGACCGCCAGCCCGCCTACGTGGCGTCGTGGATCTACGTGTTCGGGGTCGTCACCGTGAGCGCCCTCCTCGTCGTCATCGCCACCGGGCTGGTACTGGCCGTCATGGGCCCGACCTGGTGGCACATCTCGTCGACCGGCCTCTTCGTGAACTCGTTGCACCTGTGGAGTGTCGAGGTCTTCTTCTTCGCCATGGTGGTCCACCTGTGGGGCAAGTTCTTCATGGCCGCCTGGCGGGGCAAGCGCCGCACCACCTGGATCACCGGGGTCGTCTCCTTCCTGGTGTCGGTGGGCGCGGCCTTCACGGGGTACCTGTCCCAGCAGAACTTCGACTCGCAGTGGATCAGCACCCAGGCCAAGGACGGGATCAACTCGACCGGGGCCGGGGCCGTCTTCAACGTCACCAACTTCGGCCAGATGCTGATGTGGCACATCACCCTGCTGCCGCTGTGCATCATCGTGCTCGTCGGGATCCACGTGCTGATGGTCCGCCTGCGCGGGGTGGTCCCGCCGTTCCCGGCCAAGGGCGAAGTCCCCGATGACGTCGTCGCGGAGCCGGCCGCGGAGGTGGAGGCATGAGCGCCCACACCGCCGCCGGCCGGACCCGCAGGTTCAAGGTCGACCGGGACGTCGCCGACTGGCACGGGCGCTACGTGCCCTACGACCTGGCCAAGGAGTTCCTCGTCGCCTTCCTCGTCGTCTGCGTCCTGGTGGTGGGCCTGGCCGTGCTGTTCGGCTCGCCCGACGACGCGCCGGTGACCATCAAGTCGTGGTCGACGTCCGATCCGGTGGACTTCGCCCAGACGGCCATCACCGAGCTCGACGGGACCAGCGGCACCGGGAGCTACGGACCGCCGTACAACACGAACGGGACGGCGCAGTCGATCGGCGCGTTCTCGCCCGAGAAGTGGGCCGGCGTCCACCATCCCATCGACTCGGCCCAGGACTACGTGCTCGGTCCGCTCTCGACCCTGCCCGACAACCCCCGGGTCCAGGCGGCGCTCACCGAGTACCGGTCGGCGTCGTCCACCCAGCAGCAGGCGTGGACGGCGGCCTACGAGAAGGCGGTGGCCGACGCCACGTACAGCCACGGGACACTCGTCGTGCCCCGTGGCGCCTACGGGCCGGTCGGTACCCTCATCGCCGCCGAGACGGCCATGGCCCGCAGCGGGGCGCTCGACGGGGCGCTGCTCAGCACCCGCCAGTTCTACGGGACCGACTACACCAAGCCCCTGCTGTTCATCGCCGACGGCCAGTACATGACCAACCTGGCCACCACCCGCCACCTCACCGGTGACCAGTGGGGGATGATGAACGAGACGGGCAACTACCCCGGCCAGGCCTGGCTGTGGCTCTACACGCTCTGGTACCAGGTGCCGCCGATGAACTCGTCGTCCAGCGGCGACCTCCAGGTGTTCAGCATCATGATCATCCTCACGGTCCTGCTCGCCCTCCTGCCGTTCATCCCCGGGCTGCGCTCCATCCCGAGGTGGACCCGGCTGTACCGGCTCATCTGGCGGGAGCACTACCGCGAGGTCGAGCGCGGGGGCGGAGCGAGGCCGGCGGCTGCGCCGACGGGTTGACGGGACGCTGCCGCCGGCGGACCTCCCCGGTCAGCCGGCGGGCGGCAGGGGCTCGGCCCGCAACGCGGCCACGAGCAGCCCGAGGTCGGAGCCGTCGATCCGGGCGGCGGCCTTGACCGACGCCCGGCCGAGCGACGAGCCGAACGGGAGGGCGTCGACCAGGCCGTTACCCGACCAACGGCGGATGAGACGGAACTCGGTGGAGCGGGCCAGCATCCGCTCGTCGACCGCCTTCCCCCTGGACATCAGTGCTGCGTTGGTGAGCCGTCGGACCTCCCCCACGTCGACCCGGATCCCGACGGCGTCCAGCCGGCGCACCAGGTAGGACCCGGTGGCATACCAGTCGCACACCCCGTGGACGACGGCGGCCACCTGGCCGACCACGCCGTCGATGGCCAGGGCGATGAACGGCCCACCCTCCAGGGTCGAGGCGGACGCCGCCGCCACCAGGGCCAGCTGCAGTGCGCCGACCGCCGCCTGGATCGACTTGGTCTGGCGGGAGGTCAGCTCCTCCACCCCGGCCACGTCGTAGACGACGGCCGGGTGGTCGATGACCTGGGTCGACAGCCAGTCCAGCAGGCGGGGCGGGGCGGCCGCCACCTCGGCCCGGATCCGCCCGAGGCGGCCGGGGCCGGGGGTGAGTGCCTCGCGCCCGATGTCGCCCAGCGCCGCCTCGAGCTCGACCGAGGCGCCGGTGGGCAGCCCGTCGGGGGCGAGCAGGGTGCGCAGGCTCCGACCGAACGCCGCCCGGGCCCGGGCCAGCCGGGTCGGGCCCGGCGCGCCGCCGTCCCGTGACCGGTCATCCGGGGTGGAGGGGTCGGAGGGCGTGCCCGTCACGCTGTCGAGTCTGGTGACCCCGGGGCGCCGGGGCAAGCCGCTCGCCGACCGCCGGTCACGACCGGATGCGCTCGTTGGCCGGATCGAAGGGGGCGTTCGGCCCGACGTCGGCCGCCAGCAGCCGTCCGCCGACGTTCACCTGGTACGTGCCCTCGGCCACGAACGCAGGCGTGACCGGCCCGCGGTCCGTCCGCCAGACGTAGGCCAGGCCGACGCACGCCCCCAGCGTCGCCGACCAGGCCACCGACGTGACCTGCCCGGCGGCCATCCCGTCGCGTAGCACCAGCTCGCCGCCCCACATCATGACCTCGGGGTCCCGTAGGCGGAACGAGACCAGGCGGCGGCGCGGCCCTTCGGCCACCGCCCGCTCCACGGACGCCCGGCCCACGAAGTCGATGCCGGTGCCGAGCTTGCAGGTGAAGCGGAGCCCGGCCTCCACCGGGTTGTGGTCGGGAGTGAGATCGGCCCCGAAGGCGCGGTAGCCCTTGTCGAGTCGGAGCGAGTTGATGGCGTAGTACCCGGCCTGGGTGAGTGGGAGGTCGGCCCCGGCCTCGAGCAGCAGCTCGTAGACCCCGACGGCGAACTCGGTCGGGACGTAGAGCTCCCAGCCCAGCTCGCCCACGTACGTGATGCGGGTGGCCCGCACGGACGAGTGGCCGAGATCGATCTCCCGGCTGGTGGCGAAGGGGAACGCCGCGTCCGACAGGTCGACGCGGGTCAGCCGCTGCAGCAGATCGCGCGAGCGCGGGCCCATCACGCCGTAGACGGCCGTCGACGACGAGACGTCGACCACGGCCACGTGCTCGTCCGGGGCCACGTGACGCTCCACCCAGGCACGGTCCCGCACCACCGACGCCGAACCGGTGACCAGGAGGTAGCCGTCGCGAGCCAGCCGGGTGACCGTCACGTCGGCCTCGTAGCCGCCACGGGCGTTGAGCATCCCGGTGTAGACCGCCCGACCGACGGCCACGGCGACATCGGCCGTGCACAACCGCTGCAGCACCGACTCGGCGTGGCGCCCGGTGATCAGCAGCTTGCCGAAGGAGGTCTCGTCGAACAGGGTCGCCGCCTGACGGGTCCGCTCCTGCTCGGCGGCCGACCATGCGAGCCAGTTCGGCCGGTCCCACGTGTACTCGAGCACCGGCGCCTCGCCCGGCGGTGCGAACACGTTGGCCCGTTCCCAGCCCATCTTGGAGCCGAACTGGGCATTGGACGCCGCGAGCAGGTGGTAGACGGGCGACCGCCGGAACGGCCGGGCGGTGACCAGCTCGCGGTTCGGCCAGGGGATCTCGTAGTGGAGACCGAGGATCTCGCCCACCCGGGCGCGCAGCCACTGGTTGTTCCCGTTGAAGGGCGCGAAGCGCCTGATGTCCTGGGCCACCAGGTCGACGGTGGGTTCACCCTCGACGATCCACTCGGCCAGGGCACGACCGGCGCCACCCGCCGAGGCGATGCCCACCGAGTTGAATCCCGCCGCGACGAAGAAGTTGGCCAGCTCGGGGGCCTCCCCCACGATGAACTGGTTGTCGGGGGTGAAGCTCTCGGGCCCGTTGTAGAACTTCCGGATGCCGGTGTGGTGGAGGGCCGGGACCCTCTCCAGGGCACTCTCCATCAGGATCGAGAAGTGGTCCCAGTCCTCGTCGAGCAGTTGGAACTCGAAGGGGTGGGGCAGCTGGTCCGGCGCCACCCACGGCTTGGCCTCGGGCTCGAACCCGCCGATCACCAGGCCCCCCACCTCCTCCTTGAAGTAGGTGTAGCCATCGGGGTCGCGCAGGATGGGCAGGTCCGAGTGGACGCCCTCGATCTGCTCGGACACCACGTAGAAGTGCTCGGCCGAGTGGAGGGGCACGTTGACGCCGGCCAACGCCCCCACGGCCTTGGCCCACTGCCCGGCGCAGTTGACCACCACGTCGGCCTCGATCGAACCACGGTCGGTGACCACCCCGGTCACGCGGCCGTCCCGCCGGTCGATGCCGGTCACCCGCGTCCGCTCGACCACCCGCGCCCCCGGTCGCGGGCGCCCCGGGCCAGCGACGCGGTGACGTCGACCGGGTTGGCGGTGCCGTCGCCGGGCAGCCAGATGGCGCCCACCAGGTCGTCGATGGCCAGCGGCGGGTAGAGGTCCCTGGCCCGTTCGGGGCTGATGAGCTCACACTCGAGGTCGTACACCTCGGCGGTGGCCGCCGTGCGGCGCAGCTGGACCATCCGCTCCTCGGTGCGGGCCACCGTCACCCCACCACACCTCTTGAAGCCGGTGGCCAGTCCCGTCTCGGCCTCGAGCTCGTCGTAGAGCTGGGCCGAGTACTGCACGAGTCGGGTCCCACCCTCCGTCGCCCGCAGTTGGCCGAGCAGGCCGGCCGCGTGCCAGGTGGTACCTGACGAGAGCTGGCCCTGCTCGATCAGGACCACGTCGGTCCGGCCCATGCGGGTCAGGTGGTAGGCGACGCTGGCGCCCACGATGCCGCCGCCGATGATGACCACGTCCGCCCGGTCGGGCTGGCCGCTGTCGGTGCTCATGTCCGTGTCGTCCCTCTCGTCGCGATGTCGTTCGGAATGCGGTCGGCGCAGCTCAGTCGGCGCGCTGGACGTCCTCGATCAGTCGGTCGAGGTCGGGGCTCCGGAAGGTCGCCACCGCCCGCTCGTACTTCTCCATGCCCCACGGCCAGAACTCGAAGTCGATGTCGCTGGTCGCCTCCTGGATCGATGCCCACAGCGTCCAGCCGTACTGGCCCATGAGGCCGAGCAGGTGGGCCCGGGCCAGCCGGTTGGCGAGGGGGCGCCCGTGGTACCAGGTGACCAGGTGGTCGAGCTGCTCGTTTGACAGGTGACACTCGCTCCAGATGTTCCCGAGCTCGAAGCACGGGTCGTTGTTGCCGGAGTACTCGTAGTCGATGAGGCGGATGGTGTCGCCGTCGTCGATGAAGTTGCCGGCCAGCAGGTCGTTGTTGCAGGCCACCGTGGGCACCGGTCGCACGGCCAGGGCGCCCCGGATCCGCTCGACCGCCGCGGTGTGGTCGAGGTACCCCCGGGGCAGCCGATAGCCGTGGTCGAGGACGATCCGCAGGTACCCGGCCTGGATGTCGAACATGTCGAAGTCGTTCACGAAGCGCGGACCGTCGTGCAGACGCCGGCACGCCGCCGCCACCCGCTCGAGGACGCCCGGAGAAGCGAAGTCCTCGTCGCGGAGCGTGCGCCCCTCGATGAAGCCGATGACCAGCGCCGATGCCTCGGGCACGTGGGCGTAGACCGGCGCACCGACCCCGGTGCCCGCGGCGATCACGGAGTTGGCGTGCTCGTTGGCGCGGTCGATGGCCAGCGCGCCCGACCCCCGACCCGAGATGCGGACCACGTAGGTGCCCTCCGGCGTCGCCACCCGGTAGTTGCGGTTGGTGAGGCCTCCGGTCAGCTCGGTCACCTCCAGGGGGCGGCCGCGCAGCACGTCGACCGCCTCGCACAACGACGGCGGCAGCACCGGGCCGTGGGTCGCCGGTGTCCCCGCTCCCGATCCCTCCATGGCTCCCCCTGGTCGACGATGGCCGCCCACCCCGTCGGCGGGCTGTCGACGGCGCCCTCGTCCCGGGGCTCCTGGTCTAGACAGAACCTACAGGAGACTGCCGGCCGGGACGATCCCGCTAGCATCCCCGCGGTGACCCGCGCCGATACCCCCTTCGACTGGATGGCGGGCGCTCCCACGTTCCCTCCCCCGGACGGCGCGCCGGTGCACGCCAGCATCGCCCGGTGGCTCACCGACCTCATCGGACGTGGGGACCTCGTACCCGGCGACCGGTTGCCCCGCGAGGACTCCTTCGCCGCCTCCCTCGGCGTGAGCCGCATGACGCTCCGCCAGGCCCTGGCCACCCTCGAGGGCAAGGGCACCCTGGAGCGCAAGACCGGCCGGCTGGGTGGCACCTTCGTGCGCGAGCCACGCATCGAGTGCGACCTGACGGGCATGGCCGGCTTTACCGAGCAGATGCGACGGTCCAATCTGCGGGCCGGGGCGCGCATGGTGTCGGCCACCACCGTCCTGGCCAACGCCAAGACGGCCACCGCGCTCGGCATCCAGCGGGGCACTCCGGTCCACGAGATCGTGCGGGTCCGCACGGCACGCCGCGAGCCGCTGGCCATCGAGCGCTCGTACTTCCCGACCGGCCCGTTCCCCGACCTGCTCGACCACGGTCTGTCGGGCTCGCTGTACACACTGCTCACCCGCGCCTACGGCCAGCGCCCGTCCTCGGCCGTGGAGACCCTGGAACCGGTGATCGCCCGGGCCGACGAGGCCGAACTGCTGGCCGTCGAGCCGGGCTCGGCCCTCATGCTGATCACCCGCACGGCGTTCACCACGGCCGGACTGGCCGTCGAGTTCGCCAGGGACATCTTCCGGTCCGACCGGATCAGGATCGCGCTGCAGACCGGGATCACCTGAGCCCGTCAGCCCCCCAGGACGCGGGGTTCCCGGTCAGATGCCCCTGGCCAGCTCCTCGTCGCTCACGTCGATGGTCTGGCGGGGCCCGGTGAACCACTTCTTCACCGAGGCGTGCCAGTAGATCCACAGCAGGATCATGGCCACCGGCACCACGATGATCGTGTAGTTCACGTACTTCATCGAGAAGCCGCTGTACCACGGGATCCCGAGGTTCGACGTGGGCATGAAGGCCATCACCGTGCAGAGCACGATGTCGATGAGGGCGACGACGCACAGCCACTTGTACTTGGTGCCCATGTTCCAACCACCCTGCTTGAACTTCTCGCCCAGGCGCCAGCGGTGCCAGATCGGGATGGAGAAGCACCAGTAGAGCCCGATGACACCGATGGAGACCACGGCGAAGAAGGCCACGGGCGACGGGGCGCCGTTCACGTCGACGGGGATGAGCGCGGGGGCGGTGATGATGACGCTGATGACTCCGGTCAGGATGACACCGGCGACGGGGACCTTCCGGGAGCTGAGCCGCGACCAGTTCCTGTGGCCGGGCACGGCGCCGTCCCGACTGAAGGCGAACAGCATGCGGGAGCAGCTGGTCATGCAGGCCATGGTGCAGAAGAACTGTCCCATCGTCGAGATGAAGAGGACGGCGGCGGCCCACTTGGACGTCAATGCCTGCTCGAAGATGGTGGCCACCCCGCCGCCGGCGGCCGTGACCTTGGCCGGGTCCTGGACGGCGAACAGGAAGGCCAGGAGCAGGATCCACCCGCCGATGGCCGAGTAGAAGATCGAGCGCCACATGCCCTTGGCCGCGGTGTCGGCGGCCGAGTTGGTCTCCTCCGACAGGTGGGCGGAGGCGTCGTACCCGGTGATCGTGTACTGGGTCAGCAGGCCACCGATGGGCAGGATGATGAAGAGGAAGCCCAGTCCGCCCGTCTTGGTGCCGAAGATGCCGGTGTTGTTCACCCGACTTGTGAACACGAACGAGGCGCTGGCGTGGTGGTGGGGGAGGATGATCAGGATCAGCACCACGATGGCGGCGCCGAACACGTGCCACCACACCGAGACGTTGTTCACCATGGCCAGCAGGTGGCTCGAGAAGATGTTGACGGCGGCGGCGATGACCAGGATGGCGATGAAGAACAGGAAGATCGTGTTGAGGCTGCCCGAGTGCCAGCTCGTGTCGAAGACACCGAGTGTCAGGTCGAGGAACGTGGCGCAGCCGTAGGCCACCGAGGCCACGATGGCCAGCAGGCCGATGAGGTTGAGCCACCCGGTGTAGTAGCCGGCCTTGGGACCGCCCAGCTTCGACGCCCACCAGTAGATGCCGCCCGACGTCGGGTAGGCCGAGACCAACTCGGCCAGGCAGAGCCCGATACAGAGGATGAGGCAGGCCAGGATGGGCCAGCCCCACGCGATGGCGGCGGGACCGCCGCCGTTCCACCCGCTGGCGAACGTGGTGAAGCAACCGGCCAGGATCGAGATGATCGAGAAGGAGATGGCGAAGTTGGAGAAGCCGGACCAGGACCGGTTCAGCTCCTGTTTGTACCCGAGCTCCGCCAGCAGCTCCTCGTCCGTCCGCACACCGAGGTGCTCCGGGTCGATCTCCAGGGGCTCGATTCCCTCAGGCACGGGCGTCCTCTTTCTCGTGGTCGCAATCGCACGGTGACGTCGATCTGCAGTCGCGGACCCCTCGTGACTAGCGGCAACGTAACACCCGTTTCCGGATGTGTCTAGAGTATTTCCGCGTGGCGGGCACCCCCCGTTCCGGGTCCCCCGGGCCGGGCGGCCCGGGGGGTCGGGGCAGGGCCGGCGGGCCGGCACGAGCCGCTCCCTCCGGCAACCCGCGCCCCGGTATCGTCGTCCCGCACCGTCGGCGTGGCGGTGCGCCGCCGCAAGGGGAGTCGTGGGACTGGACATCGGACAGAGGGCTTTCGGGCGCGAGGTGCGCAGGGCGCGCGTCGAGGGCCGGCCCGTACCGACCGTGGTCATCGTGGGGGGTGGCCTCTCGGGACTGGCCGCCGCCATCCAGCTCGTGCGGGCGGGGGTGCGCGGCTTCACCGTCGTCGAGCGGTCGGACGGGGTCGGGGGCACCTGGCGCGACAACGTCTACCCGGGGGCGGCCTGCGACGTTCCCTCCCACCTCTACTCCTTCTCCTTCGCCCCGAAGGCCGACTGGTCGCGGCGGTTCGCCGAGCAGCCCGAGATCCTCGGGTACGCCGAGGACCTGGTCGAGCGGTACCACCTCGCTACCCACCTCCGTCTCGGCACCACCGTGACCGCCGCCCGGTTCGACGAGTCCGACGCCACCTGGCACCTCGACCTCACCGACGCCACGGGCAACCACGAATTGGTGGCCGACGCGGTCGTATTCGCCTGCGGCCAGCTCAACCGACCGCAGCTTCCCGACGTCGCGGGCGTGGACTCCTTCGCCGGGCCGTCGTGGCACTCCGCCCGCTGGGACCACTCGGTCGACCTGACCGGCCGGCGGGTGGCCGTGGTCGGGACCGGGGCCAGCGCCATCCAGTTCGTCCCACCGGTGGCCGCGGCGGCCGCGTCGACGACGATCTTCCAGCGCAGTCCCGCCTACGTCGCCCCGAAGCAGGACCGCCCCTTCCGCGCCGCCACACGGCAGGCCCTGCGGCGGGCCGGCCCGCTACGGACGGCCTACCGCTGGTGGATCTACTGGACGCTCGAGGTCCGCTGGCTGTCGTTCCGTCGTGACGGGTGGGCCGGTCGGCAGCTCCAGCAGCTGCTCTCGAAGGGCATCCGCGACGCGGTGGTGAACGAGCGCCTGCCCGAGCACGCGGTCGTCCCCGACTACCCCGTCGGCTGCAAGCGCATCCTCATCTCCAACGACTGGTACCCGGCCCTGCTGCGCCCCGACGTCACGGTGGTCGACTCGGCGGTCGAGCGGGTCGAGCCGGACGCGGTCGTCACCGCCGACGGCCGCCGACACCCGGCCGACGTCCTCGTCTACGGCACGGGCTTCGTCACCACGGAGTTCCTGTCGCACGTCCCGGTGACTGGTGTCGGCGGCCGGTCGCTGGCCGAGGCGTGGGCCGACGGCGCCCACGCCTATCTGGGTTCGGCGGTCGCCGGGTTCCCGAACTGCTACCTCCTCTACGGCCCCAACACCAACCTGGGCCACAACTCGATCCTGTTCATGGTGGAACGCCAGCTGAACCTGGTCCTCCAGGCCCTGGCCGCCCAGACCCGGGCCATGGCGGGCTCGACGGGAGCCGCCGTCACCGTCCGCCGGCCGGCCTACGACCGCGACGACCGCCGCACCCAGCGCCTCGTCGACCGCACGGCCTGGGCCGGGAGCTGCACGAGCTGGTACAAGGACGCCGCCGGCCGGATCACCAACAATTGGCCGTCCTGGACGTTGCGCTTCTGGTGGGACACCCTGCGCATGGACGAAGGCGACTTCGAGGTGGCCGCAGCCGGACCCGGCGGGGCTCAGAACCCGGAGTAGTGGTCGGGCACCCGGCCCATGCGGCCGGCCTGGTAGTCGTCGAAGGCCTGGGCCACTTCGCCCTTGGTGTTCATCACGAAGGGGCCGTAGGCGTAGACCGGCTCCCCGATCGGCCGGCCGCCGAGCAGCAGCACGTCGAGCTCCGGGGTCCGCTCCGACGGCGTGGGCGACGCCGCGAAGGTGAGCGAGCCGCCCGGGCCGAAGACGGCCAGCTGGCCCTCGGTCACCGGCCTGCGCTCCTCGCCGACCGTGCCGTCGCCCGACAGCACGTACAGCAGGCCGTTGGCTGCCGGGTCCCACGGCAGGGTCACCGACGCACCGGCCGCCACGGTGGCGTGCACCATGGTCATCGGCGAGTGGGTCGAGCCCGGCCCGGCCTGCCCGCCCAGGTCACCGGCGATGATGCGCAGCAGCGCCCCGCCGTCGGGCGTGGTGGCCAGGGCCACGTCACCCCCGCGGATGTCCTGGTACGCCGGTTCGATCATCTTGGCGGACCGCGGCAGGTTCACCCACAGCTGGATCCCGTGGAAGAGCCCGCCCGAGGCGACCAGCTCGCGGGGCGGGGCCTCGATGTGCAGGATGCCCGACCCGGCCGTCATCCACTGGGTGTCGCCGTTGGTGATCAGGCCACCCCCGCCGATCGAGTCCATGTGCCGGAACGTCCCGTCGATCATGTAGGTGACCGTCTCGAAGCCGCGGTGCGGGTGCCAGGGCGTGCCCTTGGCTTCGCCCGGGGCGTACTCGACCTCCCCCATCTGGTCCATGTGGACGAAGGGATCGAGCACGGCGCGGTCCACGCCGGCGAAGGCCCGGCGCACGGGGAACCCCTCGCCCTCGAGGCCGCCGGGCGCCGTGGTGACGCCCAGCACGCGCCGGTGCGCGGTGGCCGCCGGGTCCGGGGGTCCCACTCGGGGCAGGGTCAGCACATCGTCGACGGTCACGGCAGGCATGGTCACGCTCCTCGCACTCGGGGTCCCGCCGGCGGGTTCCGGCGCCGGCTCACCCTCCCACTGCCCAACACTAGTTGTGCGCGCAACATTCCCACCGGATGCCGGGCGCCGTGCCCCGTCAGCCGGGTCGCGCCTCGTCAGCCGGTATGTGCACGTCGCCAGGTACGCTGGACGTAGCGACATGTCAGGAGACACCAGGTGATCCGGCCACGAGGCGGAACGACCCGACGTGGTGGCGGCGGTCAAGACGAACGGCTGGATGCTCCGGCCGGGTCGGTCGGGACCGAGCTCCGCCGGACGCGGGTGGAGCGCGGCCTCGACCTGCTGGCCGTGCACGACCGCCTGGGGCGGCCCATCACCCAGATCGAGGCCCTGGAGCACGACGACATCGACGCTCTGCCCGACGAGGTCCTGGCCCTGTCCACCCTGCGCCGCTACGCCACCCTGCTCGGCCTCGACGGCGATGCCATGGCCGACCGGTTCGTCGCCCAGCGCGAGGCCGCTCGCGAGGCGTCCGTCACCCAGGTCACGCCGGCCCTGACCAGCGTCGGGGCCGCCGTCACGACCGGGCCCGACCACCTGCGGGCCTTCACCGAGACCGGCGAGGTACCCCAGGTCGGTGGCCGGATGACCTCGGCCTCGGGCGCGTCCGGCACCTACGGCTTCAAGGTGGCCACGGGCCCGCCGACGGGGACCTTCCCGGTGGTCCCCCGGTCGGACCTCCGCAAGGGCCGCCGTCAGGTGGCCCGGGCGCGCCGGCGGATGCACGCGCCACGATGGCTCAAGGTGCTGACCTGGATCGTGGGCGTGCTCGTGCTGGTGGTGGCCGTCGGCTCCGTCATGCTGGCCGTCCACCCGCGGACCCTGGCCAACGCCCACATCCTGCGGGTCGTGCCGGCCGGCTCGGCCGCCGCCGCGCCCGGACCGTCGACCCCGTCGACCGCCCCGGCCCCCAGGCAGACGTTCCCCGTCCAGCCGGCCGGGACCTCACCCTCGGGCGCCTCCTACACGGTGGCCACCTCCCACTACGACGTAGTGGTGGCCACCTCGGGCCCGTGCTGGGTGCAGATCACCAGCTCGTCCGCGGCGGTGCCCCTGGTGAGCGGCGTACAGCAGGCGGGCAAGGTGCTCTCGATCCCGGCCGACGGCACCATGACCGTCGAGGTCGGCTCGTCGGCCGTCCTGATCGGGGTCACCATCAAGGGGAAGAGCGCATTCACCGCCGTCCCGCAGGCGATCCCCTACACGTACACCTTCACGTCCACCTGACCCGGCGGGCCGGGCGGTTCAGCGCCCGATGTCGCTGTAGTCGACCGGGGTCAGCGTGGTGCCGGCCTCCGCGTAGGAGGCGTCGAGCTCGGCATCCAGGCGCGAGGTCCGACGGCCCTCGAAGCGCAGCCACTGCAGGAACACGGGGATCAGCGCCAGGAAGGTGAACAGCTCGGCGCCGACCCAGAGGATCCCGGCGCCGGCGTGCGTGCTGGCCACCGTGTACATCGGGGCGGCCGGCTTCGTCATGGTCAGGAGTGCCAGGGCCAGGAACGACTCCAGGGGTATCCCGATGAGGAGCGCCGCCATCTTCGTGCCGTGGCTCATCCGCCAGTGCGGGATGTAGTCGACGCCGACGATCGGCCACCAGAAGTGGAGTGACGCGGTGAGGAAGGCGATGTTGACCAGATCCATCACCCACATGTGGTTCATGGCGACGCCGAGCGCCGAGGTGAGGAAGAACACGAACATCCCACCGTAGTAGAGCGCCGCGGTCGGGAGCGGGTGGCTCCACCACCGGAAGCCCCGCGAGTTGAGGAACCCGAGCAGCCGGGTCTTGACCGGCCGGCTCGACGTCTGGAGCGCGAGGGTCATCGGCGCTCCCATGGCCAGCAGCGGCGGGGCGGCGACCATGAGCAGGAGATGCTGGACCATGTGGGCCTGGAAGTAGCCCATGGTGTACGTGGCCACCGACGACTGGAGCGCCAGGTCGACCATCACCAGCCCGGCCAGGAAGGAGGTGGTCCGCCACCGGCTCCACGACCGGCCCTTGGCCGACAGTGCCCACGACGACTGCACATACCAGGCACCCACCGCCACCACGGCGACGAGGACGACGAGCGCAAAGGGGCTGGTGTCCCAGTGGGTCAGCAGATTGTGCAGGCTGAACCCTAGGCGCCGGCCACCGTGCATCCCCATCATCGTGGGCGGGCCCCGGAACTCGTCGGCACGGCGTCCAGCCTACCGGCACGGGGCGCCGGGTCCCATTCGACATCACCCACCCGACCTGGTCCTGGTCCGACCAGGTGGTCGTCGCCGGCCGGGCCCTCCGGGCCTCCGGGCCCGGGCGGTGGCGCGGGTTAGCGTGTCGAGGAGACGGACGGAGGGAGGCCGTGGCCATGGGAGAACGGGCGATCGGACGATGATCACGGCACGGCTGGTCGCCGCCTGCGGCGACGCCAACGTCGACGTCGGCGACGCCGTCTCCGACGACCTCTGCCACGACGAGGGCCTCGGGCTCATGTCCGTGCGGCCACTGGCCGTGGTGCGTCCGGGCACCACCGACGAGGTGGCCGCCGTGGTGGCCGCCGCCGCCGAGCTCGGGGTCCCGGTGACGGCCCGGGGGTCGGGGACGGGCCTCTCGGGCGCCTCGACCCCGGTCGAGGGGGGCATCGTGGTCTCCTTCGAGCGCATGGCCGCCATCCTGGAGATCGACACGGCCAACCAGGTGGCGGTGGTCGAGCCCGGGGTCACCTTGGCTCAGCTGGACGCCGCCCTCGGCCCGGTCGGCCTCGTGTACCCCGTCTTCCCGGGGGAGCAGTCGGCCAGCCTCGGGGGCAACGTGGCCACCAATGCCGGCGGCATGCGGGCGGTCAAGTACGGGGTCACCCGCCACCACGTACTCGGCCTCGAGGCCGTGCTGGGCACGGGCGAGGTCATCACCACGGGCGGCCGGTTCGTGAAGGCCACGAGCGGCTACGACCTCACCCAGCTCGTCATCGGCTCCGAGGGGACGCTGGCCCTGGTGACCCGGGCCATCCTCCGGCTCCACCCCCGCCCCGAGCACCAGACGACCGTGCTCGCCCCGTTCGCCACCATGGATCTGGTGGCCGGAGCCGTCGCCCCGGTGGTGGCCAGCGGGGTCGGCCCGCTGCTGGTCGAGTACATCGACATGATCTCCATGGCCGGGATCACGGCCAACGCCGGCATCGACCTCGGGATCCCCGACGACGTCCGGACCGACGCCGCGGCCTACCTGGTGATCGTCCTCGAGGACCACCACCCGGACCGGCTGGAGGAGGACACCGCGGCGCTGGCCGGGCAACTGGCCGACCTCGGTGCACTCGACGTCTACGTGCTGCCGGACCACGCCGGCCACGACGCTCGATCGCCGCCCGCGAGCGCGCCTTCTGGGCGTCCAAGGCGGCCGGCGCCGACGACATCGTCGACGTCGTGGTGCCTCGTGCGTCCATCCCCACCTACCTGGCAGACGTCGGCGACCTGGCCGCGGCGACCGGGTCCCTGGTGGTCGGCTGCGGCCACGCGGGCGACGGCAACGTCCACCTGTCGGTCTTCCAGCCCGACCCCGACGTGCCGGCACGGGCTCGTCCACGACATCCTGGCCGCCGGCATCGCCCTCGGCGGTGCCGTGTCGGGCGAGCACGGTATCGGCACGGCCAAGCTGGCCTCGTTCACCGACCTCGAGGACCCGGTCAAGCTCGACCTGATGCGTCGGATCAAGGCGGCGTTCGACCCGGCGGGCATCCTCAACCCCGGGAAGGTCCTGGCCATCCCCCGTCCGGAAGGAGCCCGTCCGTGAACGGTGCCCGGTCTCTCGTACGCACCCTCCTGAACCACGACGTCGACACGTGCTTCATGAACCCGGGCACCTCCGAGATGCACTTCGTCGCCGCCCTCGACGACGAGCCCGGCATGCACGGCGTCCTGGCGCTGTTCGAGGGGGTGGCCACCGGCGCGGCCGACGGGTACGCCCGGATCCGCGGCGGGCCGGCGGCCACGCTCCTCCACCTCGGTCCGGGGCTCGGCAACGGGCTGGCCAACCTCCACAACGCCCGGCGGGCCCACAGCCCGGTGATGAACATCGTCGGCGACCACGCCCTCTCCCATCGGCGCTACGACGCCCAGCTGCAGTCCGACATCGCCACCGTGGCCCGCAACGTCTCCCCCTTCGTCCGGACCACCGAGTCCAGCGAGTCGGTGGGGATCGACGCGCGCGACGCCCTGGCCGCCGCCCACGGCCCGCCGGGGTCGGTGGCCACCCTGATCCTGCCGGCCGACGTCTCGTGGTCCGACGGCGGCGTCCCGGTCCGGCCCGACGGACGGGGTGCACGCCGGGCCCGCCGGTGGGGCACCTCCCGACCCGGACGTCCTGGAGGCGGCGGCCGCCGCCCTGCGATCGGGCGAGCGGTGCGCCGTCTTCATCGGCGGCCGGGCCTGTTCGGGTCGCCTGCTCGACGCAGGTGGCCGACCTGGCCGCCTCCACCGGGGCCGAGCTGCTGTGCGAGACGTTCCCGGCCCGCCTGTCCCGGGGCGCGGGCCGGCCTCCCGTGGAGCGGCTCGGCTATCTGGCCGAGTTCGCCACGATGCGCCTCGACGGCATCCGTCACCTGATCCTCCTCGACGGCAGGTCGCCCGTCTCGTTCTTCGCCTATCCGGGCAGGCCGAGCGACCTGGTGCCCGACGGCTGCACCGTCCATCCGGTGGCCGGCCCGGCCGACGACCTGGCGGCTGCCGTCGAGTCGCTGTCCGACCTGGTCGGGGCCACCGTCGGGGTCGGCCGACCGCCAGGAGGCGCACCGGCCCGACCTCCCGTCCGGAGCCCTGACCGCCCAGACCGTGTGCCAGGCCATCGGAGCGCTGCTGCCCGAGGGGGCGATCGTGTCCGACGAGGGCAACACGTCCGGCCTGTTCGCCCCCGCGGCCACGGCCGGCGCCCCACCCCACGACTGGCTGTGCCTCACCGGTGGCGCCATCGGCCAGGGACTGCCGGTCGCCGTCGGTGCCGCCGTGGCCGACCCGGGCCGGCGGGTCCTCGCCCTCGAGGCCGACGGCAGCGCCGCTCTACACCGTCCAGTCGTGGTGGACGATGGCCCGCGAGGGCCTCGACGTGACCACCGTGATCCTCAACAACCACTCGTACGCCGTACTCAACATGGAGCTCGACCGGGTGGGTGCCGAATCGCCCGGACCGCGGGCCCGGGACATGCTCGACATCGGACGGCCGGACATCGACTTCGTGCACTCTGGCCCGGGGGTTCGGACTGCACGCGGCCCGGGCCGAGACGGCCGAGGCAGTTCGCCGACGAGCTGGCCCGGGCGCTGGCCACGCCGGGGCCGAGCGTGGTCGAGGCGATCGTGCCCGGACTGCTCTGAGCCGGCTCAGATCGAGGGTTCCCGGGCGTCCTTGGCGGTCACGGGGAAGTGGGCGCGGAACGAGCGGATGGTCATCGCCGTGAGCACCGTCTCCTCCCGGGCGCGGGCCGACGCGCTGCGGGGAGGTTGAGCATGGGGCCGATCTCGCCGAAGTAGTTGCCGGGGCCGATGTCGACCAGCACCTCGGCCGTGCCGTCGAAGCGCATGCCGGTAGATCTCGACCGAACCCTCCTTCACCTCGTAGACCAGATCACCCCGATCACCCTGCTCGAAGAGGACGGTCCGGGCTCGAGTCGCACCTCCTCGTCGGCCCGCTCCGCGTCCGAGAACTGCGGCGCCAGCTCGATGACCCGGTCGGCGATGTGGGTGATCCGGTCGTCGTGGGTGGAGACGACCACCATGCGGCCCGGTGCCGCCAGCTCGCGCAGCAGCACGAGGATGCCCTCGACCTGGATGTGGTCGAGGTGGGCCGTGGGCTCGTCGGCCACCACCAGCGGTGGGTCGTGCACCAGTGCCCGGGCGATGGCCACCCGCTGCTGCTGGCCGCCCGACATCTGGCCGGGCCGGTGCGACGCCCGTTCGGCGAGCGCCACCCGCTCCAGCAGCGCGTCGGCCGCGCTCGCCGGCCTCGCGACGGCCCACCCCGGCCAACGTCATCGGGACCATCACGTTCTTGCGGGCCGTCAGACTCGCCAGCAGGTTGAAGGCCTGGAACACGACCCCGACCGTGCGCCGGCGGTAGGCGCCGAGCGCCGCGCCGCCGAGCCCACCCACGTCGATGCCCCGGAAGCGTGATCGACCCGTCCGTGGGCTGGAGCAGTCCGGCCAGACACGAGAGCAGGGTGGTCTTGCCGCAGCCGCTCGGACCGAGGAGGACGACCAGTTCGCCGTCCTCGGCGTCCAGGCTCAGGCGGTCGAGCGGGCGCACACGGTAGCCACCCGAGTCGAACTCCACGGTCAGGTCACGCACTTCGAGCTCACCCACGGTCCCTCCCCTCAGCCCGCGAACGCCTTGGCCGGATCGGCGGCCACGGCCCGTCGCAGCGCGATCAGACTGGACAGCAGCCCCACCACCACCGCCGACACCGGCAGTACGATGTACGCGCTCACCGGGAAGTCCACGGGTTGGGAGAAGACGCCGACCATGAACTGGGCGAGCACGGCGGCGAAGGCGGCGGCGATGAGCGCCACCAGCACGGCCTGGAAGGCGAGCCCGACGTAGAGCGCCCCGAGGAGGCGCCCAGCGCCTTCAGCACGGCGAAGTCCCGCGTCCGCTCGAGCGCGGTGACGTAGACCAGCGACGCCACGATGACCGCGGCGATGGCCCACATGAAGAGCTTCGAGTTGTTGATCGACGACACGGCGGTGGCCATCTGCTCGAGGCTCGCCTGGTCGATCCGCCCGCTCGTCATGACCGCGAACCCGGCCGGCACGGCCGACGGCGTCCCCGTCACCACCACGGCGCTGATCAGTTCGGCCCCCTCGAACGCCGCCACCTGGGCGTCCCGCAGGCTCACGTACATGTCCGGGATCCCGCCCAGCAGGGTCCGGTCGCTGGTCACCCCCACCACCGTGAACCGATGGCCCCCCACCGACACCCGGCTGCCGACGCCCACGCCCAGCCGCTGGTCGACGACGGCCTCTCCCGGGCCGGCGACCTGGGCGCCCTCGGTCAGCGGTTGGCGACCCGGCACCGAGCCGATCGGGGTTCCGACCAGGTTCACCTGCTGGAGGGTGCCTCCCAGGTCGACCGTCTGGGGGATCACCACGACCGGGACCGTGCCGGTCACCCCGGGTGCCCGGTACACCCGGGCCACGGTGGACTCCGCCATGGGGGCCAGCGACGCGATCCGTCCCGACGAGCCGGCCTTGACGACCCACACGCCGGCGTGGAAGCCGGAGACCGTCTGGTCGATCTCCACGCTGAAGCCGGACACCAGGCCGGCCAGCAGCAGCGTCATGGCGAACACCAGTCCAGCGCCGAGTGTGGCGATGAGGAACTGGCGTCGCCGGTACAGAAGGTCGCTGAACGTGATGCTGAACATCCGACTCCCGCCGTCGCCGCTCCCGCCCGCCGGGAGCCATCCGAAGCATAGAGAGGTGTGCGCCGCTTCGCCGGGCCGACGCACCGCGCCGCCGGAACCACCCGGTCGCCCTCGGGTGCAGGACGGGTGCGGCCGTTGCCGTTGCGACGTCCCCTGTGGTCAGATTGGTGCACGTCGGGGGAAGGGCAGTCCCCCACCGGAAGGGGCATCTCGTGTCGCACCGCATCGTCCGACTTGCCGTCGCCGCGCTCGGCACGGGCGCCCTCGTGGCCCCACTGGCGCTGGGGGCCGCCGGGGCGTCGTCGACGGTCGGGGCGGTGGCCTCCAGGACCATGATCCGGGCGAACGGCAACAACTCGACGAACTGGTCGGGCTACGGCAAGGCCGGTTCCTTCACCTCGATCGGCGGCTCGTGGACGGTGCCCGCCGTCACCCCCAGCCCCGGGGCCACCGAGTACTCCTCGACGTGGATCGGCATCGACGGGCTGGCCAACCAGGACCTCATCCAGACGGGCACCGAGTCGGACGTGATCGACGGCGTCGTCCACTACGACGCCTGGACCGAGGTCCTCCCCGGGCCGAGCGGGTCATCAGCCGGATGACGGTCAGTCCGGGCAACCGGATGACCGCCGTCGTCACCCAGGTCACCGGCCGGCGGTGGACCATCACCCTGACCGACACCACCACCGGAGCCACCTTCGCCCTGACCCGCCCGTACCGGGGCCCGGGGGCCTCGGCCGAATGGATCGAGGAGCGGCCCCAGGTCGGGCCCACGCTGGCCACACTCGCCCCCTACGGCTCCACCACCTTCACGGGTATGACCGCCAACGGTGGAGCTCCCGGCCTCGTCCCGGCCGACGCCATCTCGATGGTCGGAGGCACCGGCAAGCCCGTGATCTCGATCCCGTCGGCCCTGTCCGCGAGCGGGAACGCCTTCACCGTCTCCTACGGCTCGTCGACGCCGACCACGCCGGCCGGCTAGCCCAGCCGGGAGCGTCGGGCACCCGGTCGGACACCGCAGGCCCTGTAGTACGGTGCCTGCTCGTGCCGAACGCCGGACACCGGACGCCGGAGTTGATCTGATGGAGCTCCCCACCTCGGCCCGAACCGCGTTCATGGCCCTGCCCCGCGGGCTGCGGACGTCGATCCTCCACTGGAAGGGCAGCTACACGCCCTGGGAGACCGGTCGCCCCCCGATGCGCCACCCTGCCCCCCGGGCATGCGACCGGGGCCGCCCGACTTCATCGGGCTGGGGGTACCGAAGTGCGGCACCTCGTGGTGGTTCAGCCTGATCCTGGCCCACCCCGACGTGCACGGACCGGTCAGAAGGAGCTGCAGTTCTTCAACCGGAGCTTCCTGCAGCTGTACCGGGCGGATGGGGTGTCCGACGAGCAACTGCACACCTACTGGAACTGGTTCCCCCGGCCCGCCGGGGCGACCACCGGCGAGTGGACCCCGTCGTACCTGTTCGCCTACCTGCTGCCCGGCATCCTCGAGAAGGTGGCCCCCGAAGCCCGGTTCCTGGTCATGCTGCGCGACCCGATCGAGCGGTACCACTCCGACATCTCGCGCCGCATGCCGCGGCGGATCCTGCACTACGTCCGCTACCGCAGCCTCGCCCGCGGGTTCTACTCGGCCGAGTTGGAGCCGTGGGAGGAGGCGGTCGACCCGTCCAGGATCCTGATGCTCCAGTACGAGGCGTGCACCGCCGACCCGGCCACCCAGCTCGCCGCCACCTACCGGTTCCTCGGCCTCGACGACTCCTACAAGCCCCCCGCCCTGCAGGCCAGGGTCAACGAGACCAGGGCGAAGCGGGAGCTCGATCCCGGCATGGCACGTCTCCTGGGCGAGCTCTACGAGCCCGACGTCGTGCGCCTGGCCGCCCGCTACCCGCAGATCGATCTGCGGCTGTGGCCCCACTTCGCCCATCTGCACAAGGACGGCGTATGACCGCCACCGCCGCGAGCAACTAGACACCCCTCGCTCTCACCTCGTCCAGCGGCGTCGGGCCGACCGACGCTCCGGGGCACGGCCGCTCAGCCACGGCCTATAGTCAAGTAAATGCTTGACCAAACGATCGACCTCGATCGGGCCTTCCAAGCGCTGGCCGACAAGAGCCGGCGCACCATGGTGGAGCGACTCACGTCGGGCCCCGCCTCGGTCAGTGAGTTGGCGGAGCCCCTGGCCATGTCCCTCGCCGCCGTCGTCCAGCACGTCCAGGTCCTCGAATCGTCCGGGCTCGTGCGGACCGAGAAGGTGGGGAGATCCCGCATCTGCCGGATCGAACGAGTGGCGATGACAGCCGCCGAGCAGTGGATCTCCAGCCAACGCCGAGGCTGGGAGGCGCGCCTGGACCGATTGGGCGACGTCCTGAACGACGCACCGAGCACCGAGGAGAAGCCATGACCCTGTCCACCATGTCCCATGACACGTTCGCGATCGAGCGGGTCTACGACGCCCCGGTCGGGCACGCCTTCCGGGCCTGGTCGGACCCCCAGCTCAAGGCCCGCTGGTTCGCCGGCTCCGATGATGCTCTCGGGGCCGGCTACGAGCTCGACTTCCGGGTCGGCGGCCGCGAGGTCAATCGGGGCGGGCCTCCCGACGGTCTCGTCTACACCTACGACGCGCGGTTCCACGAGATCGTTCCGGATCAGCGGATCATCTACACCTACGAGATGTACGCCGGCGAGGCTCGTATCTCCGTGTCCCTCGCCACCGTGCAGTTCTCGTCCGTAGGGGCCGGGACCCGACTCGTGCTCACCGAGCAGGGGGTGTTCCTCGACGGGCTCGACACGGTGGCCCAGCGAGAGGGAGGAACCCGGTCCCTGCTGGAATCGCTGGCAGCCAGCCTGGACGACAGCGAACGGTGAGGCCGGCCACGCGATCCCGCTGAACCCGGAGTTGACCGTCGGGATCGTCGGTGTGGTGGCGGTGCCGGGGTGCGTCTCGACGTACGCCCGGCTGGGTGGGGCGTTCGCGCCCCCGCCCGGTCGGATCAGAGCGGGCCGGTACGGCTGGCCCACAGGGTGAACGAGTTCGTCGACACCGTCGGCCTGCCCAATACACGGGTGAACAGGTTGACGACCTGCCCACTGCCACGCACCGACCGGTCCACCACGACCATCCGAATGTCGTTCTCCGACAGCGCCGTCCGGGTGGTGGCCAGAAGGCCGGTGGTGATCGGCACCGGCGGAAGGTAGGAGTTGTAGCCCTCCTGTCCTTCGAGGAACAACTGCAGACCCGGCGGGCTCATCGGGTTCGGGAAACCCGTCGGTCGCCCGTCCGGATCGGGGTGCTCCGCGTATCCACCGAGTAGACGGAACGCAAAACCGTCATCGGCTTGCCAGAGCATGGGCTGCGTGAAGACCGGCGATGCGAACGGGTACGTGATCGCCACCGGGTCATCCGACGGCAACGCACTGACCACCTGCGCCGGAAGCGGTCGGGCAGCCTGCACCGGGTACGGCCATGTCGGCCACTGTGTGACGACGACCACCGCGAGTGTCGCCACGCCGAGGCAGGCGGCCGTCTTCCGCGCCGATGAGCCGTGCTGGTGGGCACGTGCCGGCCCCCGACGGACGTCGTCGAGCCCGAACGCGATCGAACGCGGCGACGCACGCGGCGATCTCGATCGACAGCCGGACGGGCAGGATGTTGTCGAGCAGCGGCAGGTGGGTGAGTACCAGGAACGGGAGCGGGATGTGCGTGAGCCGTCCGTCGATCGCCAGATGTGGCCCGAGGGACAGGACGACGGACCCGACGAGTACGGCCACCGTCAGTTGCATCCGTGGACTGCGGCGGGATCGCCAGGCGAACAGTGCGGCCAGGATGAGGAGCGGGATGCCGAAATAGCCTCCGGCCTGCACCGGTCCGGCCGCGGTGGCCTTCAGTGCCGGCAGCCCGAAGGTGAACCTCTGGAGGGATCCCGGGTCGATGAAGCTGAAGAGGTCGTTGTAGTAGGGATTGACGATTGGTTGCGCCGTCCCCGTGTAGTGCTGGGGACCGGCGAGCATCATCCAGATCGGATAGGCGAGAAGGACTGCCGCCAGCCCCAGTGCGATACCCACCGGCCTCACCGAGGCACGGGCAACGTCCCCCACCTTCGCCGGGTAACGAAGTGCGGCGCACGCCACCGCCCAGGCGGTGAGGATGGCGACGGTCGTCAGTACCTCCGGCTCGATGAGGAATTGCGCGGTGATGAGCAGGCCGAGCCCGATCCCGAGCCGCCGGGGTCTGCCTCGCCCCTGCAGGATCGATACCACTGTCATCGCGATCAACGGTGGTAGCGGGAGGAACACCAGCACCGGGTGGCCGAGGCTGTGGGCTACGGCGAACGGCGAGAAGCCGTAGATGAGGCCACCGAGCGCAGCTGCCGGGTCCCAGACCCTCCACCTTCGCAATACCAGGAACGCCGCCGTTGCCGAGGCCGGCATGGCCAGCACCATCAGCAGATTCGCTCGGGCCACCGGCCCCAGCACCACGGCGAACGGGGCGGTGATCAATCCGAGGAGCGGTGCCTCCGTGTTCTGCGCGAGGTTCACGCCGGCCGGAACGAAGATCGATCCGCTGAACAGCGGATTCTGGCCGTGCGCGAGTGCGTGGGGCACCCAGGCGAGGAACCACATGCCCAGGATCGAGTCCGCGCCGAGACCGTAGATCTGTTGCGACATGGCCGGAAACAACCGCCAGAAGGCAATGACGGCGAGCAGCACGTACGCGGCGAGCACCGCCAGTGTGAACGCGCCCCTTCGGGGGAAGGACGCATCGTGGGCGACGAGGGCGCTCGGCCTGCCTTCGGTCGTAGCGCCGCTGACAGCCATTGGACCTTCCTGGTAGCTCCGATCAATCACGCTGCCGTCCGACCCGATCAGCGCGTTTCCGCGTGCCCGCGCTTCCCGCCTGGGGTTCTGAGGACTTCGACCTCGTCGAAGATCAGGACGACACGTGCACCGACAGGACGGAACCTACCAGCACCCTTCCCACCGCCGCGGAATCCGGGCGCCCTCCGGACGGAATCCGTCACCGGCCTCCACGAAATCTCGACGCGGCGATCCGAGAGCCTCCTCCCAGCATCCGCAGGGCTCCGGTCACTCTCCAGGAGCGGCTGTCGAGCATGGTCCGCAGTTCGCGTTCCGTCGCTTCGAGCTGGAGCTCCCGGTCGGCCAGCTGGTCACGGATGGCCGACGCCCGGGCTTCGGTCTGTGCTGCGGCTTCAGCTGCCTCCGCCAGGCGGGCCTCGGCATCGGCGGAGCGCCTCTCGGCCTCCGCCGTGGCACCTTCCAGACGACTTTCCCACACGGCGTTGAGCTCACGGGCCCACGCCCGTTGGTCCTCCCGCACCAGCACCGGGACGAGGGCAGCGACGGCGTCGTCGAACTCGGGTACCTCGTCCGGGATGCTCGGCGGGTTGTCGTAGCCGAGTTCGGCGAAGCTCTCCGGTGTGGAATGCTCCCCTTCGACGCCGATGTACCGGCCGTACGGCCTCGCCGTCGTCACCGCCAGCACCCCGAAGTGCTTCCGGATGGCCTGTTTGACGCGGTCCTGGGCCGAACCGATCGGATAGAGCCCGAAGTCGACCAGCCGAGAGATCACGGCGACATGGTCCCTCTGGTAGTACGGAACCTCGGCAAGTTCCTCGAGGTACGCGTCGATGATCGCCTTCCGCTCGAGGTAGTGCGACCGTCGCAGGGCGAATGCCCAGGCGTGGAACATCGGTCGGAGGACCTCGGCATCCGTAGCCTCGGGAACCATCGTGTCGCCCGTCGCGGACACCTGCACGATCCGTCCCTCCGCATGGACGTGCGCGATCAACTCGGTCATGACCTCGAGGTACGAGGGAGCGAGTTCGAAGTCCTCTTCGAAGAAGGTGGCCCACTCCTGGGCATCGTCGTCGAATGTCAGCTGCTCGACGAGTGCGAAATGCCGGGCGATCCCGAGATTGAATGGCGCGCTCCTGACGGTGGCCCCGGGAAACATCGTGCGGGCCAGCTCTGCCACCTCGCCGGTCCGGTCGGCCTTCCCCAGAGCCTCGTCCTTCGACCCGGGGTACCCGTCGATCGACACGATGAGCCGTTCGGGGGACACCGGTAACGTCTGATCCCGCAGGGACTCGAGCGTGATGAGGGCGTAGTCCGGACGGTTGAACAGCAGCACCGAGACGGGGTGCGCGAACCGGGAGAGGGACGCCTCCCCGGTCCCGGCACCCTGCTCCCACCGGTTGCCGACCGGGACACCGCCCCGGTCCACCCCGTCAGAATCGCGGTCCGGCGGGGTCCGTCCCCCGGGGACCGCACCGGCGACCCCGCGGCTGACGTGTTGGAGGTCGCCGCTGGGCAAGGTCCCGCATTCCTTCCTCAGGTGTCGTACCCCGTCGATTCATACGGTGACGACCGTCCGCTGACCCCCGCACGGTACCCCATCTCCCGGCCGGACTGGCGACTTGCCGCGCACCATCGGTAGCACCGCGGAAGGACCCACCGGGTCGCGGCGTAGGGGTGAGAGGTTGGGCGGACATCGCACCATGGACGGATGACGAACCCGGCTCACCGGCGGTCTGGACGTGGCCTATGGGGCAGTCGGACCCCTCCGACCGGAAGGAGCCGCGATCCTCGCCGCCGGTCCGGGCGGCGGGCGGCGGACGGCCGGTGCACCGGTCGGCCCGATCGCGTTGCCGACGCACCTACGCGGACGAACGTGGTCGGGCGTGCGACCGGAATCGACCGAGCAACGACGCGGCCGTGGTGTGCCGCCACCCGGCGTAGGCGCCGAGAGACGCAACCGTCCCCACGCCGACCCCGAGCACCAGTCGGCGCGGGGTCCACCGCTCGCTGGGGTGGGCGGCCAACTCGGAGAGTCCGTCGATCACGGCCGCGGCCAGAATGCTGACCGCCACGAGGTTGCCGAGGCGTTCGATGCGGTGGACCAGGTCGTCGAGTTCGTTGGCCCGCAGGTTGACCTCGAACTGTCCGTCTGCGATGACTTCCAGGATCCTGCGGAGCTGGCCGGGCAGGTCGCCCACCAGCTCGGCGACCTCGATCCCGAACTGCTCGGCCTTCCGGGCCAACGCCGCCGCCGATGCGGCGGAAGCCAGATAGTGCTGGACATACGGGGTGATGGCGTGGTCGAAGTGGAACCCGGGATCGAGCTCGTGGGCGAGGCCCTCGTCCATGACGATCACCGCGAAGAGCAGGGACAGGTCCGAGGAGATGACGAGGTCGTGCCGGCGGACGATCTCCATGACCTCGAGGATGGCCGTACCGATGGGCACGCCGTGGATGCCGTCGCCGCCGTAGCGCGACAACAGCTCGGCGAGGTCCCGGCGCAACCGCCCTCGGTCGACCGGTGACGTCGATACGCGCGAGATCCAGCAGGGCGCCCGTCAGGTGATCAGCGTCACTGCGGGTCAGCGCGATCATGAGTCGGGTGAGCCCTGAGCGCATGTCGTCGTCGATGCGACCGACCCGGCCGAAGTCGACGATGCCGATCCGGCCGTCCGGCTCGACGAAGAAGTTCCCCGGTTGGGGGTCGGCGTGGTAGTAGCCGTCGGCCAGCACCATCTTGGCCACTGCCTCGCCGAGCCGCTCGGCGACGGCGGCCCGGTCCGCACCCGTCCTGTCGAGCTCGGCCAGGTGGTCGATCTTCGTTCCCCTGATCCTCTCGAGCGTGATCATGCGCGAGGTGGTGAGCTCCGGAAAGACGGACGGTATGTGGACGTCTGACACCGCCGCGAAGTTCGCCTTGAACTGCTGGGCATGTTCCGCCTCCTGCACGTAGTCCAGTTCGGCCCGCAGCGCGGTGGCGAAGACGCCGACCAGGGCATTCAGGTCCCAGTGCTGAGCGTCCTTCCACCGCTCGCTCGCCCGAGCCGCCATGTTCTGGAGGATCTCGAGGTCCTGCTCGACCTCCTCGGACGCTCCGGGGCGGCGGACCTTCACGACCACCTCGCTACCGTCGTGCAGCGTCGCGGCGTGCACCTGTCCTATCGATGCGGCGGCCAGTGGCTCAGGATCGAAGCTGGCAAACGCCTCGGCCGTGCCGACGTGCAGTTCGGTGTGCACGGCCCGCTCGATGGCATCTGCGGAAATGGGCTGGGTGCTGTCCTGGAGCTTCGCCAGTTCGGCCTGGAAATCGGGAGGGAGCAGGTCGGACCGGGTCGACAGCATCTGGCCGAACTTGATGAAGGTCGGGCCCAGCTCTTCGAACGCCAGTCGAAGACGTTCGGGTCGGGTGTGGGCAGGACCGCGGTGCAGAGCGGTGCGCTCCTTCGAAACGAGTTCCTCGAGGCCCACCAGCTGCAGCAGGTGGCCCATCTCGTAACGGGCCAGTACCTCGGCGATCTCCATCTCACGGCGGCGGTACGCGGAGGCCATCACATCGGCTCCGCGCCGTGGACACCGTGCCCGGGCCGACACCGGAAGTCGCCGGCCGGTTGCGCACCACCTGTCGACTCCGGCTCCTGGAAGACCCCGATCATCGGTTCGCCCTTCCTCGCCGCCCGGCCCGGCCACGGCGTCGCCGCTCACTCGACGCGGCGACCACGCCAACGTCCACCTCGCCGATTGTCACATCCAGAGCCACGCGCCGGCATCGAAGCCAGCTTCAATCCGGCCGCGAAGCCACCTTCCGACCGGATGCTCCGGCCGCCGGAACGGGCGGGTATTCCGGTCGCCGCACGGAGCCCCAGCTGGGAAAAGGCACCCACGGGCGCACCGTCCGCGGCGACCGAGCTGCAGCTGCCGCACCCCGGGAACGCACCAGGGCGCGGTAGCCTGGCGCATCGAATCGGGTCCCGACTCCCCCTCTGCAGTCCTCCATCTGCCGTCGATCAAGCGGATGGCGCGGCACGCCTTCCCGTCGCTCGTGGAGGGCTCGATCGGACCGGCGGTCCTGTTCTACGTCACGCTCTCCTTCGTCGGATTCCGCGGTGCCCTCATCTTCGCCCTGGTGTGGGCCTACGCGGCGGCCGGTCGTCGACTGTTGCGGCGGGAACCCATTCCGGCGCTGCTGGCTCTCGGCCTCGGGTTGCTCACCGTGCGCTCCGCCGTCAGCTTCCTGACCAAGAGTGCCTTCCTCTACTTCGTCCAGCCGACCGCCGGGACGATCATCGTCGCCCTGGTCTTCCTGGTCACCGCCATGCTCGACCGTCCTCTCGTCGAACGGTTGGCTCACGACTTCTGTCCCCTCGACGCGGAACTGATGGGCCGGCCGCACGTCCGGCGGTTCTTCGTGCACGTCTCCGTTCTGTGGACCGTCGTGCTGCTCGTGAACAGCGGGTTCGTGCTCTGGTTGCTCGTCGCCTCCTCACTCCATGCATTCGTCGTCGAACGGACCATGGTCACGTGGGTGCTGACCGGGGGCGGCATCGTGCTCTCCACGTGGTGGTTCGTGAGGACGATGCGGAAGGCCGGGATCGTGGTGAGATTCGGGGGACGCGAGGCCTCAGAGCTCGCATCGGGCGGTGCCGTCTCGACGTGACGACGTCGGCGGTCGGCCAGTCATGCCCGTCGGCGCCGTGCTGCTCGTCTCCTTCGCTGCCGGAGCCGTACCCTTCTCGGGCCTCGCGGCCCGTGTGATCGCCGGGATCGATCTGAGGAATCACGGTTCCGGCACCGTTTCCGGCACCGGTCTCTACGAGGTCTCAGGATTCGGACCGCTCGCCGTGGCCGGCAGTCTCGACGTGGCCAAGGGAGCGGTCGGACCCCTTCTGGCCGGAAGGGGTCGACCGACGCTGTCGGCCGCCGCCGCCGCCGCCGCCGGGCACAATTGGTCGCCGTTCATGGGCGGAGCCGGAGGTCGCGGCATCTCCCCCGCCCTGGGTGCCACGTTGGTCACCGCGCCGGAAGGGGCCGCCCTCCTCGCCGCCGGTCTGGGCGGCGGCCGCCTGGTCCGCCAGACCGGGCTCGGTTGTCTGACGGCCCTCGTGGCGTTGGTACCGGTGCTCGCCCGTCGCCACGGCTGGCGGGGCGTGGTTCTCGCCCTCTGCGTGTCGGGCCCGATCATCGCCAAACGATTGACCGGGAACGCACCCGCGGCCCGGAACGACCGCTGGCGAGCGCTCCGGACCCGGCTGCTCCTCGATCGGGATCCCGTGCCGGAGGGTGTGGCGGGGGCGACCGCCGACCACCGGGCACCGATGGTCACGTCCGTCGCAGATCCGGGGCCGATCGGCGACCGGGCCTAACCGGCCCTCGACACGACCTCGGCCTCGTCGGTCGCCGCCAGCAGCCACTCCACCGCGTCCAGCACGGCACGCTGGCCGTCGCCGTCGAGACCGTGTCCCATGCCCTCCACCACGTGGAGGCGATTCGACGCCGAGCCCGAGCCGTGCAGGCGGTGGGCGTGGGACGATGCCAGGAGGCGGTCGTTGGCCCCATGGACCACCACCACCGGGATCCCGATCCGGTTCATGGCGGATTCGGGAGGCTCCCCCGGCCACCATCCCGGCCGGATCCGCACTCCGAGCCACCTGCCGGCGGCCCAGCGACCGACCGCACTGCGGGTGAGCGCGACGTTGAGCAGCCCGACGGCGCTCGGACGCATCCGCCACCGCGACGGTGCGCTGACCAGCACCGCGCCCGAGGCAGCGGGATCCTGCCCCTCGGTTCCGGCCAGGTGGGCGATCACGGCGATGGCACCCATCGAGACCCCGACGACGAGGACCGCGAGTCCGTCGAGGGCGACATGCGAGACGACGCAGGCGACATCGTGGTGCTCGGTGCTCCCCACACCGCAACTGCCCTCGGACTGACCGTGGCCACGGGCGTCGTAGGTCACCACATCCAGATCGGCGCCGAACAGCTGATCGGCCAGGGAACGGACGTCCGGATTGTCGAGACCTGCGGCGAAGCCGTGGGCCACGACGACGACGCCACGAGCACCTTCGGGGTGGCTCGAGCGACGGACCCGGAGCCGGACCCCGTCTTCGGTCACGAGGGTCATTTCCGCCCGGTTCAGGCGATTCGCTTCCTCCATGACCACGGACGCGAGCGTAACCCCAAAACTGCGCCGATACTCGACGCCAGCGGCCGTCCGGTGCCCGTCGACACCGTGGCGCCGTCACCTCCGCAGCGCGTCGGCCAGGGCACGGCAGGTCGTGGCCCCGGCGTGTCCCTGCGGAAACGGGCAGCCGGTGATCACCCCGCCGGCGTGGAGGTCTTCGGTGCGTCCCATGTGGACTCCTCCGCCTCTTCGTCACACCCGGCGCACGCCATGGGCTCGGGGACGAGGCCCGTCACGGCGCGTCCGACCCCGTGCCCATGGAAGGCCCAGGGATGCGGGCGGCTCGTCATTCCTCGACGTTGCATCAGGTCGAATCCCACCCAGACGGCCCAGCCGATCGGCACCACGCCCCAGAAGCTCACGATCCGGTACAGGACGACGGCGGCCAGCGCCTGCTGGGGATGCACCCCGTAGGCGGTGAGCAGTGCCGCCAAGCTGCCCTCCACGACCACCACTCCCCCCGGGGTGATCGGGAGCGAGGCGGCGATCTGGGTGATCCCGTAGATGACGAAGAGGCCCCGCCAGGGAACCTCGACGTGCAGCGCGAGCAGGGCGGTGGCCAGCACGGCCGCGTCGAAGACCCAGTTCGACACGGCCAGGACCAGAAGCTCCGCCCAGTGCAGCGGGCTCAGGCGGACCGCCTCCACGCGATCAAGCAGGGACCCGGTCGAACGCACCACGAACTGCCCGTCCGGCAGTCGGCGGGCGAGCGCGACGAGGCGGGACTCGAGGTGCTCCACCGGGCGACTCCGGCGTGCCGCCACCGCGAGGACAAGGACGACAGGGATGGCGGCCAGGCTGACGGCGGCCCACCGGAGATCGGCCACCGGTCCCCGGTTGCCCGCCACCTCGATGCCCACCGCCACCACCACGAACAGGGCGAAGCTCGAGAGGGCACCGGCGACCAGGAATACCCAGATCCGCAGGAAGCGGCCCACCCCCCGCCGGGAGAGCTGTCCGAAGGCCCAGGATGCCGCGAATGCCACCCCGCCCGGAAGGGTGGCGGCGATGGCGTTGCCGGCCAGGGTGATCTCCACCGCGGTGCGGAGGGACAGGTCGACGCCGCCCGCCCGGACCAGCAGTCGCTGCATGCGGGCGAAGACGGCCGTCGAGCCGGCCTCGAACACGACGGCCAGGCCGATCAGTCGCCAGTCGACGCGCCGCAGATGGTCGAGCGCGGCCCCGAGCTCGGTTCCGCGCTGGGCGAGGAACCAGGCGGCCGCACCCACCAGCGCCACCGTGATCCCCCGACGGATCCAGGACCATCGCCGCCTCCAAGGCTGGGAGCGAGAGGCCCGTTCCGCACCGGGCGCCGACTCCGGCGTGTCGACGACACTCGGGGCCGGTCGGGCCGACGGGGTGACCTCGGCGGTCATCTCCCACGGTCCCGAGCCGGTGACCTGGCACGACCGGAGGCGCGACTACGCGGCCGAGGCACTGCCGCGTGCCTCCCACCACCAGGCCAGGCCGACCAGGCCGGGTCCGGTGTGGGCGATCATGACCGAGCTGAACGGTGCTTCGAAGACCTCGGCCTCCGGCTCCAGCTCGACGACCAGCGCACGGAGCCGCTGGGCCGATCCGGCGGCCTGAGCCTGCAGGGCGGCGGCGTGCAGGACGGCGTCGGGCACGTCACGGGGTCGGGACTGGGCCACGGCCCCGACCATGCGGTCGAGCGCGGCCCGCTCGCTCCGGGCCGGAAGTCGGGGACGCACTCCGCCGGAGACGAAGTCGAACATGGCCCGCATGCCGAGGGACCGTCCCGCCCAGGCGGCGGCTCCGGGAACCCGGCCCGAGCGGGCCAGGTAGCCGAGATCGGACAGCGAGGCCATCAGCCGCACCCGGGAGGCCACCTGCTGCGCCCTGACGGCGACGTCATCGAGCGACGCCCCGCTGACGGCGAGCTCCGCCGCGGCCATGACCACCAGGCCCTGAGCTCCGGCCGCCGTCCCCGTATCGATCACCCGCACATCGGCGTCGTCGACGTAGCCGGCCGCCGTCCTGGCCACCTCGTAGGTGGAGCTCATCGCCGAGGACACGGTCAGGATCAGGACCTCGGCACCTGCGCCCTTCTCCTCGGTCGCCGATGTCACCGCCTTCAGGAACGCTCCCGAGGTCGGTGACGACGTACTGACCGATTCCGCGGGCCGCCCGGGCCACGAGCTCCCGGGGTGCGAGATCACCGTCCGCGTAGACCAGCCCGCCGAGCACGAGCGTCATCGGCACCACGCCGATGCCCAGATGTTCCGAGGGGGCGCGTGGGAGGGAGGCGGCGGAATCGGTGATGACGGAGACGCTCATCGCGCCCGCTCCGGATCGGACCCGCGGACACGCGTCGCCGGTGGGGGGCGGAGCACTCCGCCGACGACCGCCGGTCCGGGCCTGGCGATCGGGCCACCGGGCATCGCGCCACCGGGCGCGGAGGTCGGACCGTCACGATCCCCGGCCACGCATGCGTCCCTGGCCATGGCACCTCCCGCTGGTTCCTCCCGAACAGTGGGAACACAACTGGCCGCTCAACTATTTCCCTCCGAGGCCCCGTTCCCGGCCCGCTCGACAACGATCCAGGATCTGTCTCATCGTCGACGCGTCCGCGACGGTCGCGCCACGGAGGAGGGCGGCGCCGCCCGGCAGTTCCAGGCTCAGGAGGGCAGGTCGGCGTCGACGTCCGTCCGGCTCGTTGCCAACAGGCCGAGGGAAGCCCCGACGCCGAGTACCAGGGACAGGACTGCGTACCGCAGTCCGCTCTTCGACTTGCCCCGGACCCCGTCGATCGAGAACCGACCCGGCCCGAGCGCCGACAGGGCGGCCGCGGTGGCACCGACGACAGCGACGTACTCCCACCCGCCCTTGAAGATGAAGAACCCCTTGCCCTTGTGATCGGTCGCCGCGGCGGTCGTCATGATTCCGATGACTCCCGCGGAGGCCACCGGGGTCATCACGCCGAGGCTCAGCAGAGCACCGGTGGTGATCTCGGTAGCTGCCGCCACCCGGGCGTGCACCGCGGCCGGCTGGAGTCCCAGGGACTCGAAGTAGTTGGCCGTGCCGTCCAGGCCGCCGGGGCCCCGCACCTTGTTGAGACCGTGGACGACCATCATCGGCCCGATCGTCAGCCGGAGGATGAGTGCTGCGACGTCAGTAGCAGGACCGTGTTGTTTGGCGCGAAGCATGCGACTCCTCAATTTGCGTGCTGTCCTCGCCGAGCACGGAAACGGATGACCACTCGATGGTAACAGGATCGCAGATCAGGATTGCATGTGACCGTGCCGCGCCCACCGCCGCACCGGGTCGGCGCCGCACCGTCCGCTCCCGCCGGTGTCGCCGCGTGATTCCTCCGACCGGGTGGGGTGCTGTCGTCGTCGACCCGGTCGACCACCGTGCGGCCTCACGAGGGGAACCGGCCGAGCAGCGCGGCCTCCAACCAGTCGGGAAGGGGCATCGGTCTGGCGTTGCCGTCGCTGCCGGACTCCGTCCAGACGTTGGTCGTGTGCACGCGGACGGCCACCTCCCCGGTGGGGGTGGTGCCGGTCATCGAGAGACCGAAGGAGGTCCGGCCGGTCCGCTCGACCGCCAACTCGAGGGTCAGCGGGTCGTCGAGGCGCAGCGGGCGGTGGTACGTCACCCGGACCTCGGCGACCGGGCAGCAGGTCCCCCGGGCGAGCTGATCGCTCAAGGAGTGGCCGCAGCGGATGTACCACTCGCTGACCAGCATCTCCTGCCACCGCAGGGGTGAGGCGAAGTAGATCACGCTGGCCGCGTCGACGTCGGCCATGCGCACGGTGTACTCGGAGCGCTGGAGCACCACCCGGCCTTCGTCGCTCACCGCCGTACCTCTCGGTCGAGACCTGTGCGCAGCGGGGATGTCGGGCTCACAGGGCGGACTTGATGGTCCCGCCCTCGACCCGTTGCGCGGTACCGGTCACCGACGAGGCGCGCGGTGAGCACACGAAGACCACCAGGTCGGCGATCTCCTGGGGCTCCGAGTACCGACCGATGAGCGAGTCGCTCAGGAGACCTCCCGGTTCGAAGAACGAGCGTCGGATGTCCTCGACCGGCACGCCTTCGGGGTTGTTGTCGGCGATGAACCCGGCGGCGCCCTCGGTCCAGGTCGGTCCGGCGATCACCGAGTTCACCGTCACCCCGGTGCCGGCGGCCGTCACCGCCAGTCCGCGGGCCAGGGCGATCAGCGACGCCTTCCCGACCGAGTAGTGCAGGAGGGCGGAGTTGATCTGCACCCCGTAGTCGGAGGCGATGAAGACCACCCGCCCCCAGTCACGCTCGAGCATGGCCGGCATCAACGCCCGCGCCAGCCGCACGCCGGCCAACAGGTTGGTCTCGATGCTGCGGTACCAGTCGTCGTCGGTGAGATCGAAGAACGACGCCGCCGAGAACTCGGCGGCATTGTTGACCACGATGTCGGGCCAGCCGATCGTCTGCACCTGGTCCAGCACCGCCGTCGTGCCCTCCGGAGTGGCGAGGTCGCCCCACACGCCGAACACCTCACCCGACTCGCCCAGTGCCTCCACGACCGGCGCCACGGTCGCAGTCGACCGCCCGTGGACGATCACCGCGGCCCCCTCGGCCACCAGCTGGGCCGCCGTGGCCCGACCGATGCCCTTGGTGGAACCGGTCACGAAGGCCAGCCGGCCGTGCAATTGCAGGTCCATGTGCGGCCTACTTGGCCGTCGAGCCGGCGTCGACCGGCAGAGCGATGCCGGTCACGTAACGGGCGTCGTCGGACACCAGCCAGCTGATGGCGTTGCTGACGTCCCGGGGGGCGAGCAGGGCCAGGGGCATGATGTTCAGTCCGGTGAGCGCCTCTTCGCAGTCTTCGAACGTGGGGTGCTCGAGTTCGGGCCGGAACAGCTCGTAGATGGCGTCGTTCTTGATCATGATGGTGTCCACGCTGGTGGGGCACACCGCATTGCACCGGATGTCGTAGGGGGCCAGCTCGTGGGCCAGCGTCCGTACGAGACCGATCACTCCGTGCTTCGCCGTGGTGTAGTGGACGTTCCCGGTGGTGGCCTTCAGCCCGATCGACGAGCTGGTGATGGTGATGGCACCGCCGGTGCCCTGCTCGATCATCGTGGGGATGACCGCCTTGGCGGTCTTCCACTGCCCGGTCAGGTTGACGTCCAGCATGGTCTGCCAGGTCTCGTCGTCGAGCTTCCACGACTCGTGGGAGAGCGACCAGATGCCGGCGTTGGACACCAGGATGTCGATGTGTCCGAAGGCCTCCTTGGCCTTGGCCACGGCCTCGTCCAACTGCTCACTGCTGCGGACGTCCGCCTCGGCGGAGACAGCCTGGCCCCCGGCCTTCTCCACCAGGCTGAGCGTCTCCGCCAGTTCCTCCCTGGTGGCCGACGCGTACGGCACGGTCTCGATGGGCCGGCAGATGTCGACGGCCACGACGTCGGCCCCCTCCTCTGCCAGTCTGACCGCGTGGGACCGTCCCTGGCCCCGCGCCGCCCCGGTGATGAAGGCGACCTTCCCGTCGAGCTTTCCCATCCTGTCCTCCCGTGTTCGCTGTGGTTCGTCCGATGATGAAGCGGTATGTCGATGCTGGGGTCGTCGGCGTTCAGCCGGCGTTGAAGGTGATGACCTTGGTCTGCGTGTACTCCCTCACGCCCTCGAGCCCGTACTCACGTCCGAGGCCGGATCGCTTGTTCCCCCCGAACGGCGCCCATGAGTTCATGCGGCCGCTTCCGCCGTTGATGGCCACGCCGCCGGTCCGGATCCGCAGGGCCATCTCGTAGGCGGACCCGGAGTCGGCCGAGAAGATGGCCCCGGACAGGCCGAACTCGGAGTCGTTGGCCAGGGCCACCGCCTCCTCGTCGGAGCGGAAGCCATGGACCACGGCCACCGGTCCGAAGATCTCGTCCTGCGCCACCGGCCAGCTGTGGTCGACGTCGGTCACGATCGTCGGCTCGTAGAAGAAGCCCAGGTCGAGATCCTTCGGGCGCCGACCCCCGGTGACGATCCGGGCCCCCTGCTTCCTGGCGGCGTCCACGTAGCCCGAGACGCGGGTCCGTTGGGACTCGCGGATCAGCGGTCCCATGGTGGTGGTGGCCTGGGCCGGGTCCCCGAGCTGGAGCTGCAGGGTGTACGCCTCCATCAGATCGAGGAACTCCGCCTTCACCGCCTCGTCGACCAGGTGGCGGGTGCACAGGCTGCAGCCTTGGCCGGCCTGGAGCGTGTACTGGCCGACCGCGAACTGGGCTGCCGAGGCCAGGTCCGCATCGCGGCGCACGATGAGAGCCGACTTGCCACCCAATTCGAGCAGCACCTTCTTGATCGAGGCCGATGCCTGCTCGCTGACCGCGGCCCCCACCGTGTCGGAGCCGGTGAAGGTCACCATGTCCACCCGGGGATCGGTGGTGAGCCGACGCCCGACGTCGGTTCCGCCGGTGACGACGTTCAGAACGCCGTCGGGGATGCCGGCGGCGGCCGCGGCCTCGGCCAGCACGAACGCCTCGAGTGGCGTGAACGGCGACGGCTTGAGCACCACGGTGTTGCCGGTGGCCATGGCCGGGCCGATCTTGGCCACGTCGATGAAGAAGGGGAAGTTGAACGGGGTGATGGCCGCTACCACGCCGAATGGTTCGTGCACCTGGACGCCGCCGCCGAGCAACGCGCCGCCGGTGGGTCTGGGCGTGACATCGATGGGGAGGCTCTCGACCGGGTCCCATCGGGCCGCCTCGGCGAAGAAGGCCAGGTGGTCCATGGACGTCTGGAAGTGCAGGCCCTCGGCCAGGGGACGGGGAGCACCGGTCTCGGCGATCACCAGATCGACGATCTCCCCGTGCCGGTCGTCGAGGGCCTGCCAGAACCGGTTCATGAGGTCGGCGCGCTCGGCACCGGGCATGGCAGGCCACGGGCCGTGGTCGAAGGCCTCCCGGGCGGCGGCGATGGCGGCGTTGCAGTCGGCGTCCGTTCCCACGGGGACCGCGGCCAGCACCGCCTCGGTGGCCGGGTTGATGACGGACTCCCGCTCGTCGCCGGCCGGTGTCACCCACCGCCCGTTGATGAAGAGCGTGCCCTCCGGGTGCCCGGTGCGTGTCAAGTGGTGACCTCCCCCTCGGTTCGGAGCAGCCGGGCATCGGCGTCGATGCCCGGCCCGCCCCCTGAATGGCGGTGTCCTGCGGGCTATTTTTTTATAGTATTAACGTTAGAAAAGCAAGCCGCGGCGCTCCCACGGAGCCGCGCCTGCGCCATACCGACACGGAGGGGTCATGAGACGTCTGGAAGGAAGGGTGGCTCTGGTCACCGGGGCCGGCCGCGGTCAGGGCCGGGCCCATGCCCTCGCTCTGGCGGAGGAGGGCGCGGCTGTCGTCGTCACCGACGTGCCGGGAGTGATCCCGTCGGTCCGGTACCCCCTGTCCACCGCCGAGGACCTTGCCGAGACGATCCGCCAGCTCGAGGCGACCGGGGCCACCTGCCTGGCCTCCGAGGCCGACATCCGCCACCGGTCGGACATGGAACGGGTGGCGAGCGAGGCCGTCGCCGCCTTCGGCCGGATCGACGTGGTCGTGGCGAACGCGGCCGTCTGTGGCTTCAGCCCCTTCGAGGAGCTCTCCGACCAGCAGTGGGACGACATGATCGGCACCAACCTGACCGGGACGTTCCACACCGTCCAGGCCGTGGCCGGCCACATGAAGCAGCAGCGCTACGGGCGGATCATCGTCACCTCCTCGATGTCCGGGCGGTCGGGGAACCAGAACCTGGCCCACTACAGCGCCTCCAAGTTCGGGGTCATCGGCCTGGTCAAGTCCGTCGCCCTGGAGCTGGCCGCCTTCGGAGTCACCGCCAACGTGGTGTGCCCCTCGACCACCAGCACGCCGATGATCCACAACGACGAGTGGTACGGGGTCTTCCGTCCCGACCTCGACCATCCGACCAGGGGTGACGTGGAGCCGACCTTCGCCGGGCTCAATCCGCTGGGGGTGCCGTGGCTGCCGCCCGAGGCAGTGGCGCGCGCCGTCGTCTACCTGGCCGCCGACGAGGGATTCACGACCGGGTCGGTGCTCGAGGTCGGTCTCGGCCTGTCCGCCTTCAAGCCCTGACCGCCGCCGGCCTCCCGCCCGGCGGGTCGTCCGCTTCACCGACAGAGAGGACCTGAGGCCATGGGAGATCTGGAGGGGCGGGTGGCCGTCGTCACCGGCGGAGCCCGCGGCCAGGGTCGGTCCCATGCCCTGGCCTTGGCGGAACAGGGCGCCGCCGTCTCGGTGTGGGACATCGCCGCCCCCATCGAGTCCGTGCCCTACCCGCTGGCCGAACCGGGCCAGCTCGAGGAGACCGTGCGACTCGTACGGCAGGGCGGCGGCCGGGCTCTCGGCCTGACGGTCGACATCCGACGTGCCGCGCAGGTCGATGACGCCGTGGCCCGAACTGTGGAGCGATTCGGGCGGGTCGACATCCTGGTCGCGAACGCCGGTGTGTGCGGCTACCGACAGGTGACCGGGATCACCGACGAGATCTGGGACGACATGATCGACACCAACCTGTCGGGCACCTTCAAGTGCATCCGGGCCGTCCTTCCCACGATGGTCGGACAGGCCTACGGACGGATCATCGTCACCTCCTCCGGGGCGGGCCGAGCCGGGGCCCCGAACCTGGCCCACTACTCGTCCACCAAGTGGGGGGTCATCGGCCTCACCAAGACGGTCGCCCTGGAGATGGCCGAGCACGGGATCACGGCCAACGTGATCTGCCCCACCACGGTCCGGACGCCGATGGTGGAGAACGAGCAGAACTACCGGCTCTTCTGCCCGGAACTGGACAACCCCACCCTGGAGGATGCCCTGCCCCGGTTCGGCGCCCTCAACCCCATGCACAGACCCTGGCTGGAGCCCGAGGCCGTCTCGAGGGCGGTGCTCTACCTCGCCGCCGACGAGGGTTCCCTCAGCGGGACGGTCCTGGAGGTCAGCATGGGCGCCTCCGCCTTCCGTCCGACCTGAGCGCTCCGGGGGCCGCCACCCTGGCTCTCTCCGCGACGGAAGGCGTCGCGTCACCGACCCGGGATCGTCAGCCCGGGCTGACGTCCCACGCCACCGGGAGGGACTCCCGACCCCACATCATGAAGCTGGCCACCCGCCGGTCGGCACCCGCCCGCCGCAGGTTCGGGAGCCGCTTCCCCAGTAGCTCCAGGGCGATGCGCGTCTCCCGGCGGGCCAGGGCAGCCCCGGGACAGAAGGTGACGCCGATCCCGAAGGAGGTCTGCTTGGCCCGCAGCTCGACGAGTTCGCGGTCGAGCCGGAACGTCTGGGGGTCGTCCCAGACCTCGGGGTCACGGTTGGCCGACGCGAACAGACCCTGGACCTTGGCGTCGGCCGGAATGTCGACTCCGTGGACCTGCCGGGGACCCCGGGCGGTCCGGAACAGTCCCAGCACCGGCGGGTCGTAGCGCAGCGTCTCCTCGACGGCAACGTCCCACAGGGACTCGTCGCCCACCACCTGGTCCCACAGATCGAGGTCGAGCAGCCGGGCGACCATGCTCCCGATCAGGGAGGTGGTGGTCTCGTTCCCCCCCACCAGCACGAGGAGCAGCAGTGGCAGCAGCTCCTCGTCGGTGAACGGGCGACCGTCGTTGTCGGCCAACATGACGGCGGTGAGGATGTCGTCGGGCAGCACGCCGCCCGCCGCCTCGGCGCCCACCCCGGCCGCCTCCAGCAGGGCCCGACGACGGTGCAGCTCCTCCGTGAAGTACCCGTCGATCTTGGCCCGGGCCCGGCCCTGGACCTCGGGGTCGGCGGCGTTCTGACCGGCCATGAACTCGTCCGACCACGCCTTGAACTCGGCGCCGCGCTCCTCGGGCACCCCCAGGAGCTTGGAGATGATGATCACCGGGAGAGGCATGGCGAACTCGGCGATCAGGTCGACCTCGCCCCTGCCGACGAAGGTGTCGATGAGGCCGTTGGCGATGTCCCGCACGACACCCTCCATGGCCGGTACCTGGCGAGCCGGCATGGCCCGGGTGACCAGTCGGCGGTAGGTGGTGTGCTCCGGGGGATCGGAGCGCAGCCCGCCTTCCTGGTAGTAGATCGGGCCCTGTCCGAAGGTCCCCGACCACCGTTCGAGGTTCTTGAAGAGGTCGACCACGTCGTCGTAGCGGGAGAGGGTGTAGAAGCCGTTCGCTCCGAAGCCGTCGTAGTGATGGACCGGACACTCCTCGCGGAGCCTCGTGTGGGCCGTGAACGGGTCGGCCAGCGTCTCGGGAGCCATCGGGTCGTACTCATGTCGTTCGGCGGTGGTCATGGCACTCCTTGGGCAGCTCAGCGGTGGTTCACTGGGTACGGACGGTCACGGAATGGGGTCGACATCCGGGACCGGATGGGCAGCTTCGGCCTCGGCCGTCCTGGCCAGCTCGACCCCCATCGCGGACTGGTAGGCGGCATCGAGGGCCCGGCCGTCCTCCTCGCTGGCGACCACGTCACCCCGGATGAGCACGTAACCACGGGTGATGAACGAGTACGCCGGACCGATGGACGGCTCGGCCAACAACACGGCCACGCCTTCGTCCGCCAGGGAGGCCACCGTGGCACCGAGACTCTGCACGATCCGGGGGGCCAGACCGGTCATCATCTCGTCGAACAGGAGGACCCTCGGAGAGCCCATCAACGCGGGGACACCACCAACATCTGCTGCTCACCGCCGCTCAGGACCCCGGCCAGGGACCGGGCCCGCGTACGCAGGATGGGGAACCGGTCCAACGCCTCGTCGACCGACGACGCGGGGAGACGGAGGCTCTCGGCCATCACCCGGAGATTGTCCGTGACGTTGAGGCGAGGGAAGAGCTGGCGTCCCTGGGGCACGATGGCCACGCCGGCCCGGGCCCGGGCGATCGGCTTGAGCCGGCTCACGTTCTCGCCATCCACCTCGACGGTGCCGGTGCCGGGCACCGAGCCGTAGATGCCCAGCAGCAGGCTGGACTTGCCTGCCCCGTTGGGTCCGACCACCGCCGTCACCGCACCCCGTGGGACCGTGAGGCTGACGTCGGTGAGAGCGGTTGCCCGCCCGTAGCGGACGGTCAGCGCTTCCACCCGGAGGCCACGGTCGTGCTCAGGGGACATGTCGGAGCACCCCCTCGTCGTCGGGCTCGCCGTCGAAGTCGGGGTCCGGGTCAGGGTCAACTGCCCCGAAGTAGACACGCTGCATCTCCGGGCTGGCGATGCACTCGGTCGGGTCGCCGTCGAAGACCACGCGACCCCGGTCCAGCAGCATGATCCGGTCGACCAAGGTGGAGACCAGGTCCACGTTGTGGTCGATGAGGATGATCCCGTGACCCCTCCGCTGCACCGTGCGGATCACGTCCACGATGCCGGCCACTCCGTTCGCGTCGGATCCGGCGAACGGCTCGTCGAGGAGGAGGACCTCCGGATCCTGACCGAGGGCCCGGCCCACCTCGAGCAGGCGCTGTTCGCCCAGGGTGAGGTCGCCGGCCAGTCGATCGAGCCGCGTGATCTGGAGCTCCTCGGCGATGGCCTCGACCACGGTGGCGTCCGAGCTCCGGCCGACCCAGAGTGCGCCGCGCAGGGACTGGAGGACCATGCGCCACCAGGACCCGTGCTGCATGGCGACACGCCCCAACAGGAGATTCTCTCCGACCGTCAGGTCCTGGGCCAGCTGGGGGTACTGGAACGTGCGGGCGAGACCCAGCTTCGCCCTGCGGGACGCCGGGCCGGTCAGCTTGGCCCCCTTGAGGGTGAGGACGCCGGAGTTGGCCGACTGGGTCCCCGAGATGCAGTCGACCAGCGTGGTCTTGCCCGCGCCGTTGGGACCCACCAGACCCAGGATCTCTCCGCGGGCCAGCCGGATGGACACGTCGGACAGGGCAACCACCCCGCCGTACCGCTTCTCGAGGCCCGACCCCTCCAACAGCAGCGGCTGGTCAGCCATCGGTACCCTCCTTCGGCCGCAAGGCGCGGCGTGAGCTCCTTGCGTCCAGTGTCGAGGTACCCGAGCACGCCCCGGGGCGCCACGAGCATGATCACCAACACACCGAGGGAGACGAGCAGGGTCCCGCTGGTGTGCAAGGAGGGGAGGTTCAGGGTCAGTTCCACCACGATGAGCCCGCCGAGCGCTGCACCCCACGGTGTCCCGGTACCGCCGATGATGGGCATGAAGATGGCCAGGAACACCAGGTTGAGCGTGAAGGTGTCCGGTTGGATCGATCCCGACATCTGGGTGAACAGCGCACCGGCCAGGGCCCCGATGCCGGCGCCGATGCCCAGGGCCACCAGATTGAGGATCGGCACCCGCGTCCCGGCCGCCTCCACGGCGGACGGGATCTCCCGCATCGAACGGACGACGATTCCCCAAGGGCTCAGGCGCAGGCGGTTGAGGAAGAAGGCGACGAGGCAGACGAGGCAGACGGTGGCGATGATCAGCTGTTCGTTGGACGGATACCATCCGAACACGTCGAGGTTGCGGAAGCTCGACAGGCCGGCGTTGCCGCCGGTGAACGAGGCGTTGCTGAGATAGGCCTGGAAGGCCTCGCTGAACAGCAGGGTCACGGCGACCAGGTAGAAGCCGGAGAGCCGGCGCGTGGCCAGGCCCAGGATGACCGCCGCGACTGCGGCGATCACAGGGCCGATCAGCCAACCGAACCACAGCGGAAGGTGGGTCTCGGTGGAGATGAGGGCCACGGCGTAGCCGCCGATGCTGGCGTAGGCGCCGTACGCCAGGGAGAGCGATCCGGCCAGCACGAAGGGGACGTACATCCCCAGAGCGATCAGTGCGTACGCGGCGGCGGTGACCAGCAGGGTCTGCTTGTAGCCGTTCGCCCCCACCCAGACCAGCAGTCCGATGGCAGCCAGGACTCCGAGGCCGAGGGACCCGTTGGCCTGCAACCCGCTGGGCCATGGCGGCCTGCGACGGGGCGACGGCTCGGCCGACGGGGGGGCGGCGGACTCGTTCATGGTCATACCCTCACCCGCCGTGCGAATATGCCCTGCGGTCGGAAGGCGAAGAACACGATGGCCAGAACGAGCAGCAGATAGGACAGGGACGGTCCTCCGAAGTAGAACGGGATGAAGACCTGGAGGGCCCCCAGGATCAGCCCACCGATCAGGGGTGCCCACACAGTGGCGGTACCCCCGATGACCAGGGCCAGGAATCCGCTGAGGGCCCAGTCGAGGCCGCTGGTCGAACTGACCCCGGCCTTGGGCGCGAAGAGCAGGCCGGCGATGGCCGCCAACAGGCCGGACAGCACGAATGCCACCAGTCGGATCTGGTTGACCGGTAGCCCGAGCAGGGCGGCGGCATCGCGGCCGTCGCCGACGGCCCGCAGGAGCCGGCCGGTACGCGACCGGCGCACCCACAGGGCGACCCCTCCGAAGACCACGATGGTGACGATCCCCTCGACGACGTCGGACGGGAGGATCACCGCGGAGCCCACGGTGATGGGCTGGATGTTCAGGAGCTGCTGGCCGGGCAGGGTGGTATAGCCGAAGATGACGCCGGCGAGCTGCTCGACGGCGAAGAGGACGGCGGTCACCGCCACCAGCGCGGGCAGCTCGCTCCGTCCGGAGCGCCGCTGGACCGGCCGCACCACCGCCAGTTCGGTCACCGCCGCCAACACCATGGTGGCGACCACGGCGATGGCGACGGCGACCCACAACTCGACTCCGTGCTCCATGACCAACCACGCCGTGCACAGCCCCGAGACCATGGCGTACGGGCCGACGGCGAAGTTGAAGAACCCCGTCCCGGCCAGCACGATGTAGTACGACAGCGCCAGGAGCCCGAAGAAGCACCCGAGCTCAGCGGCTGATATCCAGAGTTGGGGATCGGTCACGTTGCCGTTGTCACAGACAGACGCCGGAGTGTCACACGGCCCTCTGTCAGGATGCCTTGCACGAGGGCTGGTACTTGGCGAACGCCTTGTCCGGCTTGTTGTTCGAACCGAATTGCTCGAGCACCAGTCCGCAGAGTCCGGTGGCCCCGGCGTGCTTGGTGGCGGAGTAGGTGAGGTCGTAGCCGGGCTGACCGAACGAGGCCAGGTACTTGGACATGGACTGCATCTCGGTGTTCGTCTTCGACGGATCGTTGCCGCCGCCGGCCTTGACCATGGCCGCCTTCATGAGCTGGACCGCATCCCAGGCGTCGGCGTCGAAGGCGGTCATCGGGTAGCTCGCACCGTCGTGCTCGGCCAGGAACTCCTTCAGCTTCACCGTCTGGGGATTGGTCGGATTCAGCGATCCCATCGAGATGACCCCGTTCAGGGAGCCAGGGGTGGCGAGGGTCCAGGTGGACGGCTCGTTCACGATGGTGGCCAGTGAGTACCGTGCCGTGTTGGGCATGAGCTCGTGGACGGTCTCCTGGGCCAGGACCTCGAAGCTGCCCCCGAGGTCGGCGACCAGGACCGCACCCGGGTTGTGGCTCTTCAGCCGGGCGACCTGCGCGGTGACGTCCGAGGCGGTACCCGAAGCGGTCTCCACGTCGACGATCTTCACGCACTTCTGCAGCGCCGGGAAGAGGATGTCGTCCAGGGAGGCGGTGGTGGTGGAGTCGTCGCGGAGGACGCCGATCGTCTTGACACCGGTCTTCTTCCAGGCGCCGCAGTAGACCGAGGCCCAGTCACTCAGTGGGCTGGAGAGCAGGTAGCTGTAGCTGTTGTCGGGCGCGGTGGCGAAGGTCGGGATGACGTCGGTCACGCCGATCGACGGGATCTTCAGCTTCTGGAGCACGGGCTTGGCCGTCGCGTCGGTACCGGTGTTGTAGAGGATGAACTTGGCGCCCTCGCTGGCCAGCTGCTGGGTGACGGCCGGCGTCTCGGTCGGGTCGCTCTGGTCGTTTCCGATCACCAGCTTGATCGGGTGACCGAGAACGCCTCCGGTCTTGTTGACCTGGTTGACGGCCAACTGGATGGTCTTGGCCGTCACGTCGGTGAAGGCGGCACTGGAGCTGGTGCTGTCCCAGTCCTCGCCCACGGTGATCGGGCTACCGGTGGCCTTGCCCGAGGTGGAAGCTCCGGCAGTCCCCGGGAGCACCCCGACGACGACGCTGGAGAGGAGGACGGCCCCTCCGATGGCGGCGGCGAACCAGCCCTTCCTCGAACTCCTCGATCCGCTACGGGTCGAATCTGAATGTGTCACAACTCCCCCTTCGGTGCGCAACCGATCGCTCAGCCGCTTGTGATTTCGTAACGTTATAACATTGAAAATTCAAACCGGAAAGTCGGTGCTGCACGAATTTCCGGACCTGCCCGGTCGGCCCGTTCCGACCTGCGACGACGCGGCATCCCGGGATGCCGGCGGCTCCAGGGGTCAGTCCGCCACCGACCGGTGGCGCCGGCTCAGTAGGCGTCCGGCGAGTCCTGCACGGCCTGCGGGACCGGGTGCCGGTAGAGCTTCGAGGCGTTCTCCCACGTCATCTTCCTGATGTCCTCGTCGGGAAGACCGCCGATCTCCTCGTGGATGACCCGCTGCGTCTCGGGCCAGGTGGAGTCGCTGTGCGGGTAGTCCGACTCCAGCAGGATGTGATCCACTCCGATCCGATGGCGGAGCGCGAAGGTCGACTGGTCCTCCACCGCGCAGAACCAGAAATTCCGCTGCAGGACATCGGCCGGTGCCAGATCCGACTGCCACGTCCCGTACATCGAGCTGTACCGGCCCATGTGGTCGAGGCGATCGAGCAGGGCCGGAACCCAGCCGATCCCGCCCTCGGACAGGCAGATCTTGAGGTCCGGGAAGCGCACCGGTGCCAGCGAGTACAGCCAGTCCACGGCGGCGGAGATCGCGTAGGCGAAGAACAGCACCCCGGCCACGTCGGGCGGGGCGTCGTCGGTGGTGGCCGGCGACGAGCCCGAGGATCCGATGTGGAGGTTGATCACCGTGCCGGTCTCCTCGCAGGCCCGGAAGAACGGCTCCCAGTAGCCCGAGTGGATCGTGGGAAACCCCAGGCGGCTGGGCTCCTCGCTGAAGGACACCGCCTTGAATCCACGATCGGCGTTCTCGCGGATCATGTCCGCCCCGACCTCCGCATCGAGGAGCCAGGGGATCTGGCACGGGATGATCCGGTCGGGATAGGCGCCCGCCCACTCCTCGAGGTGCCAGTCGTTCCAGGCCCGCACGGCGGCCATGGCCAGCCCCTGGTCCCGGGTCACACGCTGCAGGCGTTGCCCGGCGAACCCGGGGAGGAACGAGGGAAAGTTCAACGAGGCGTAGATCCCGTTGAGGTCCATGTCCTCGATCCGCTTGTGGATGTCCCACGCCCCACGTCGCATCTCGTCGAACCGGGTCGGCTCCATCCGCCATTCGCTGACCGGTCGGCCCACGACGGCGTTGAAGCCGACATTGGGCAGCTCGGTGTCCTCGTAGACCCATGTCTGCGTGCCGTCGTCCTTCTCGATCACCTTCGGGGCACGATCGGCGTACTCGGCCGGGATCCGACCCTCGAACACGTCGGGTGGCTCGACGATGTGGTCGTCGGCGGAGATCACCGTGTAGCGACGCTCGGCCCGCGGGGGGTCAGGAAGAAAGGTGACCGTCTTGTCGCCGGATTTGCCAGAGGCAGTGAATTCCAAATTGGCCAGCAGGTCGTCGATCGACAGCATTTCCGTACTCCTTCATGTGACAGGGTTCACGCGTGCACCGGTCCGTCTCCGCTCTCAGAGGAGGACGTCGGGCTCCTCGCGGACGAGCCAGCGAACGGCTCCGTTGAAGAACACATCGGACCCGCGCTCGAGGATGGAGGCCTTCATGCCGAGGGCCGGACCCTTGGGAATCCGAATCGGCTCGTCCCCCAGAAGCAGCACGTCGTAGGCCATGCGGCAGGCCCGATCGAGTGTGGCGGCCCGGAAGGTGGCTTCCTCGATCGTCGGACCGGTGACGATGACGCCGTGGCTGGCGAGGACGGCCACGCTGGCGTCGCCGATCTGCTCGGCCAGCTCGGCCCCGAGCGCCGGGGTGTCGATCTCACCGGCGTACTCCCGGACCATGACCAGATCGTCCAGGTAGACGGTGCCGCTCTGGTGCACGATCTCCGGAAGTCTGCCCACCGCCGCCAACACGCAGACGTGGTACGGGTGGTTATGGATCACGACCCGGGCGTCCGGCCTCCGGCGGTGCAGCTCGGTGTGGATCTGGACGGCCGGGGTGACGTCCCACTTCCCGGAGACGACCCTGGCATCGAAGTCCACCGCACAGATGTCGGAGGCGGAGAGCTCCCTCCACCACAGGCCCCACGGGTTGATGAGCAGCGTGTCTTCGCCCGGACGCTGCCAGGTGATGTGTCCGGAGATGTTCTCGGCGAACCCGTCGCGTGCCAACACCCGGAAGGCGCAGGCGAGCTTCTGCTCGTCGGTCAGGTCGACGCCGATCGGGGGGCTGACGGAGGGTGCCCAGACCTTGAGGCCCCCCTCGCGGATCTGGAACTCGTCGACGTCGTCCGTTGCCGCACCCATCTGTGTATTATTTAGAAGTTACCGAATCACTGTCAAGTCACCGTGGTCCAGACAGGGTCGACACCGGGGAGCGAGCGTCGCCAGTCTCCCAATCGCGCGACGGATCCATGGCCGCCTGGACAGAACAGGTTGAGTAGCCTGGCTGCGACCCGTGATCGCGACCGCGTAGGCGGTGGCCAGTGGCCAGGAGGAGGAGGGGTGCAGATGACCGAGGTCCCGCTGTCCAACTTAAAGTGGCAACGGGTGGCAGTCACCGTGGCCAACCACCTTCGTGATCGCATTCTCAGCGGCGAGCTGGAAGACGGCGCCCTGCTCCCCAAGGAGGAGGTGCTGCGGGCCACCTACCCGGTGAGCAAGCCGTCGCTGCGCGAGGCGATGCGGATCCTCGAGACCGAGGGGCTCATCAGCATCCGTTCGCGGCAACATGGGAGGGGCGGTGGTGCACCGCCCCTCCGCGTCCAATGTCGCCTACACCCTCGCCCTGGTGCTCTGTGCTCAGGGCGCTGGTGCGCTGGACGTAGCGGCGGCCCTCCGGGAATGCGAGCCCGCCTGCGCCGCCCTGTGCGCCGAACGCAAGGACCGCAAGCGCGCCGTGCTCCCGAAGCTCCGAGCCCTGCAGAAGGAGGCGGTGGCCAACGTCTCCGATCTGGTCCAGGCGACCAACACCTCGCGCCGCTTCCACGAGGCCATCGTCGAACTGTGTGGAAACGAGCCGCTGAAGGTGATCGTCGGCGCACTCGAGGTCCTCTGGTCGAGCCACGAGACCGACTGGGCCAACCAGATCCGAGACCCCGGTCTGGTGCCCGTCGAGGAGCGTCGGCACGCTCTGGACATCCATGCCGAGCTGATCGACCTCATCGCCGCCGGCGACTCGGTCCGCGTACGGGAGCTGAGCGCCGAGCACCTGCAGTTCGTCCAGCACTACCCGTCGGATGTGGCCACGAACGGTGCGGTCAACCGCAAGACCGGCGCCCGGATCGACCCCATGCTGGTCCACTCGGTGCTGAACGGCTCGTAGCCGGTGGCTCGTCCCCGGCTACTGCGGCGGTCCGGACTCCGGCCTGGCGGCCAGGTCCGCCGCCATCTCGGTGAGCCGGCCCTTGGCCACCTTCCCCCCCGACGACCGGGGTAGCTCGTCCATCACCACCAGATGCTCCGGGTAGTTCTCCTTGGAGGCTCCCCCACCTCCGAAGGAGTCGATCAGCTCGACCAGGGTGAGCGACTGACCCTGACGGAGCTCGACGAACACGCACACGCGCTCACCGAAGAGGGGGTCCGGCATGGGGACCGCGGCCGCCAGGGCGACCGCCGGATGCGTGGACACCAGGTCCTCCACCACGGCGGCGCTGATGTTCTTACCGCCCCGGATGATGATCTCCGACTTCCGTCCGACCACGGTGAGGTAGCCCTCGTCGTCGATGGTGACGATGTCCGCATGGAGGAGGTAGCCGTCCTCGGTGAAGAGCTGGGCGTTGGCCTCGGGGTCGTCGTAGTAGCCGAGACAGAGCGCGGGGCCTCGACTCCCTGGCTGGCCCCGCCCCGTCCCGGTCACGTCGACACCGTCGTCGAACAGGCGGACCTCGGTGCCGGGGAGGCCCGACCCACCGGTCCGCAGCCGCCGTTCAGGCCCGTCGGTGACCCGGGTGCCCGTGGCGAATCCGCTCTCATTGGAGCCGTAGAAGTTGAGCACGAGTGAGCGAGTCCGCTCCTCGAAGGTGCGCGCCGCCTCGTAGGGGATCATCTCGCCCCCGGTGAACATGACCTGCAACGTGGACATGTCGCGTTTGTCCAGGTCGGGTGAGTTCAACATCATCTTGAACTGGGTGCTGACGCAGACCAGGACCGTCACACCCTCGCGCTCGATGAGCTCGAGCGCCGACTCGGGGGAGAACCGGTCGACGACCACGGCCGGCGCCCCGATCAGGGGGGCGAGGAAGTGGGTGGTGAACAACCCGAACCCGAACGGGACCGGGGCCAAGCCCAGGAGCACCTCGTCATGGCTCAGCTGCCCCGCCTCGCGGGCCTGCTGAGCCATGTACATCTTGGAATTCTGGGTGTGCATGACACACTTCGGCAGTCCGGTGGTCCCCGATGTCGAGTTGATCATGAACAGGTCGTCAGGTCCCAGGCGGCGCTCGGCGAAGAGGCCCGCGTCGATGTCGACGTCGGCCGGCACCGCCACACCGTCGACCAGGATGGGGGCCGACAGGTCGGCCTCGAACACCGGGATCACGATGTGCGTCCTCAGGTCGATCCCCTCGGCCCGGAGTTGGCCCACCAGCCCGGTGGTGTCGATCTCCCGGTGACGGTCCAGGGAGATCAGGGCGACGGCACCGGTGCGACGCAGCAGGTGGCGGACCTCCTGCTCGCCGGCACGTGCCCCGATCCCCACGGTGACCGCCCCCGCCTTCTCGTTGGCCAGGAACGCGACGTGGACGCTCGCCCCGTCGGGGAGGAGGACGGCCACCCGCTCGCCCGGTTCGATGCCGGCCCCGACCAGTGCCGAGGCCAGACGGTCGGCCGAATGGCGGTAGCCGGCCCAACTCAACCGGTCGGTGAGGGTGACGAGGGCAGGGGCGCCCGGACGGGTGGAGGCGTGCCGGTCGACCAGGTCGGCCACCGTGACGTCCCCCCACCACCCGGCCTTCCGGTAGTCGGCGGCCAGGCCGGGGTCGGCCATGTTGCGGAACAGACCTGCTGCAGATGACACGACGTTGCTCCTTCAGCCGTTGTCGGATCGCCAATTTCCTTAACTTACAGATAATAGTACGATGGCGGGGTGGCGGTCCGGTCCCGGCCGGCGATCCGCCACGGGCGCACCGGTCAGGACAGGAGGGGACGATGAACACGACCAACACCCATCCCTATCAGCGGGGCTTCACCTTCGAGGTGATGCCAATCGCTCCCGTGGAGGAGCACTGTGTACCGGTCGTCGCCGGTCCACTGACCTTCGTGGTGGAGTCCCGGCTGTTGACCAACGACATCTTGGCCTCGGAGATGCCCGAGGTCGACCTGACCGCCGACTACGACGACTTCGGGGCCACCGTCCACGTGTGCGACGACCAGGGCGTGGAGCACCTGCGCTTCGACTGCTTCGAGCACGAGCCCCACTACCACTACCTCATGCAGGCCGAGGGGTCCCAGCTGCTGTGCCGGATCGACGAGGTGGCCGACGGCGACCCGGTGGAATGGACACTGGAGCGGCTCCGCCGCCGGTTGCCCGCCATGCTCGACCTCGCCGGAGCCCACGGCCTCGCCCGGTCAGTCGAATCCGACCCGGATGCCATCGAACCCGGCGTCGCCCAGGTGGCCGAGCTCCTGCGCGCGGCTCAGGGTGAAGCCGGTCGACGACGCAACGGGCCCGTCGTCGACTGAAGGGCTCCCCGACCGGTGCACTCGATTGGCCGGCTCCGTGGTTCAGGAGTTGGCCGGCACCTCGGCGTCCTCCTCGCCGAAGATCTCGAGGCGCGGCTTCCGGGAGAAGACCTCGTTGACCGTGGGGAGGAAGACGTCCAGCGGCAGCGTCTCGTACTCGGCGTCGAAGGACCGTTGGTCCCAGGCGTCGCAGAAATGGGCGGCGCTGTCGAAGAACTGACTGCCCCGGTACCGGTCCCGGGCGTTTCGATCGCCGCCCATCTTGTGCCAGTAGTGGTAGCCCTGGAACACGCCGTGGTGGCGGACGACCCAGGTCGCCTCGTCATCGAGGTAAGGCTCGAGGACGGCCGCGGCCAGCTCGCTGTGGTTGGCCGGGGCCAGGCCGTCCCCGATGTCGTGGAACAGTGCCGCCATCACCATGTCGGGGCCGGCGCCGTCGCGGTAGGCGCGGGTGGCGGTCTGGAGCGAGTGCTCGTACCGATCGACCTGGTAGCCCAGGGTCGGCCCTCGCAGGCTCTCGAGGAGCTGGAGGAGGTTGCCGAGCATCTGACCCTGCAGGTACGGGGCGGCGATGCCCATCACCAACTGGATCTCCTCCTCGGTACCGTCATCCATGCAGGTGAAGCTGGCCCTGAACCCGTTGTCGTCCTCCATCGGCCATCCCCCTTGTTTGTTTATTATCGAGATAATACGTCACGGGCACGGAGTGTCAATGGGGCGGCCGACCGGGCATGGCGTCGATCCGCGCGGATTCCGCCATGGAGCGGCCGCCTCACGGTTGTCGACGCAGCACGGTCCTCGAGCCCACCTGCTCAACTGCTCAACTGCTCAACTGATGGGACAACTTCCTCCGTCAGCCATGATTGTCACACCGGTCACGAACTTCGCATCCCTCGACAGCAGGAATCGGACGACGGGCCCGATATCGTTCACGGGGTCCCCGAGTCGACCCAGCGGAAGACTCCCGAACAGGCGGGCCTCCATGGTCGGGTCCTTCTCGAACGCCACCTCCATCGCCGGAGACGTCGCGAGGGGGGCAACGCAGTTGACCCGGACGCCGTCCGGCCCCCACTCCCGGGCCCACGCCCTGGCCAGGCCTCGGACCGCTCCCTTCACTGCCGCGTAGGGTGCCAGCCGCATCTTTCCGACGAATCCGGCCTCGGACGTCAGGAGGACCATGCTTCCCCCGGAGGCCACCAACTGCCCATGGGTCGCCCGGGCCAGCAGGTATGCCCCGCGAAGCGACACCGCAACGTGTTCACGCAGGTCGGCCGCGGTCACCTCGGACGGTGCGACGGGAATCGGGGAAAGCGCACTGGTGGCGTTGTGCACGACACCGTCGAGACGGCCGTCCTCGGCTGTCACGGCCGCCACCGCTCCGGCGACCGCCTGACCGTCGCTCACGTCGCATTCGATGAACCGGCCTCGACCTCCCGCGGCAGTGACCGCGTCGGCCACCTCCCGGCCCTCGACGGGACGCCGGGCGGCGATCCAGACCGTCCAACCCGAGCCACCGAGAGCAACGGCGATGCCGCGACCGACGCCGCCGCTGGCCCCGGTCACCAGAATCACGGGGGGATCGTGCTCAGACATCGACGCCCTCGTTCACCTGCACCACGGTCAACGAACCCGTACGACTGCTGCTCGAGAGGACCATTTCGACCGCCTCGACGAGATGACGACGAGATCTGCCGGCGGCGAACTCGTCGAGGGCGGTCGTCCTGTCCGGCGTGGCGACGAGCGTGATGCCCACGCCCCGTGCGCTGTGGAGCTGGATCAACGAGCGCGCGGTGACCTCGACGGCATCGGCCAGTGCGGAGGGCATACTCAGTCCACCGGCCGCCCTCATGGATGGGCGATCCGTGACGGCCACGAGCTTCCCTCCCGACGCGCACCGGTCGGCCGCGACGGTGAGTGCCGCGAACCAGCAGGCGAACGGGGCCTCGAACCCGGAATACCAGGCATCGGGCACCGTGTGCACGATGGGCGAATGCGCCATCGTCTCCTGCCACACCGCCACCACGATGTCACTACAGGGGTTCGCCTGTAGTGCCGCGGTCCGCCACGCATCCAGTTCATCGCCGGTGGACCATCCCCCGTCGAACTCGAGGACCGGGAGTTCGACGAACGTGGCCCCGAGGCCTTCCGCCAGCCAGGCTGCCGGGCGCGTTCCGATCATCAGGGGAGCCGACGTCATCGGGGACTGACCACCACGCCTGGCCGTGCGCCAGTCGGCTCTCCCCCCTCGACGACGAATTCCCCGCCGACCACGGTGGCGCGGGTCCCCGTGGGGACGGCCCGGAACCGATCGACGCCGACCACCCGGTCGGTCTCGACCCGACAGGTACCCGGGCCGACGGTGTCAGGGTCGAAGATGAAGACGTCACCCGCCATTCCCGGTGTCAGGAGTCCTCGATCGGTCAGGCCGAGTACCGCCGCCGGTATGGCTGTGATCAGCCTGACCGCCTCCTCGAGGCGCCATACCTGCTCGTTGCGCCACCACGTCGCGAGGAAGTGCGACGACCATTCGGCCCCGTCATCGAAATCGAGGTGGGCGCCCCCATCGGACACACCCACGATCATCTGAGGATGCCGCTGGACGTCCCTGAGCAACTCACGCCACGCCGGAGTCTCATTCGACCAGTGGAACACCGCCTCCAGATCGTCGGCGATCGCAATATCGAAGAACACGTCCGCAGGATGCCTGGCCGCGTCCCGGCCGATATCCGCCATCGTCCTTCCGAGGTACGGGTGGTTCACCGTGACCCGACTGTCGAGCAGGCGGACGCTCTCCCAGTGCGGAGGAGGGAGGGTCGACCCCTTCGAGGGATCGAGGTTGGGATTGTCGATCGCATGGCAGAGACGTCGGCGCTCGGCTTCGTCGAGGATTCGGGACCGACGCTCCTCCCTGTCGACCGTCATGAGCTCGTTCCAGAGCGGCACCCCTTGATAGCGAGACGTTCCGTTGACGAGCGTGAACGGCCCGTTGAGCGCCCGCGTCATCAGCAAGGAGTAGACGGGGGCTCCCATCGATGCCGATCGGTCGAGGAAGGCGCGCGACTCGTTCCACGTCTCCGTCGGGGCGTCCACCTTGGATCGACCGCCCAACCCCTGGGTGATCACGGGCACGGAGCCGCGCCGGGCCAGTTCGATGAGGAACTCGCGATCATGGGGAGAGATCCCTTCGACGGCACTTTCCGGAGCGTAGGCGATCGACCCCCGCCCGAAGGCCCCCACGGCATCCGCCAGGGCACGCACTTCGTCGAGCGTCGCCAATCGACTAGGGACCGGCCGATCGGCGAGGTCCAGATGGGTGGGCGCCTGCGACGACGAGAACCCGAGGGCACCCGCAGCCATCGCCTCGTGCACCATCTGGACCATGCTCCGGATCTCGTCATCCGTGGCGGCGCGTTCGTACGCCTCGTCGCCGAGGGCCCAGCGCCGAATCGCCGAATGCCCCACGTACATGCCCAGGTTGAGCCCCAGCTTTCCGCGGCGGGTGGCGAGGTACTCCGGGAAGGTCTCGAAATCCCATGCGACATGGTCGAGTGCCCCGAGGTCCATACCTTCCACCCGCGCGAACATCTGCGCGATGTAGGTGTGGTCGCCGCTCCGACAGGGAGCGACCGAGAATCCGCAGTTGCCGGCGGCCACGGTCGTCACCCCGTGAAGCGACGACGTGTCGCACAGTGGGTCCCAGGTGAGTTGCGGGTCGTAGTGGGTGTGGGCATCGATGATGCCGGGACTGACGACACAGCCTTCGGCGTCGAAGGACCGTGCGGCGCGTTCGCCCGCGAGCCGACCGACCGCGGCCACCTTGCCGCCCTCGATCGCGATGTCGCTGTATCGGCCCGGCACCCCGGTGCCGTCGACGACCAGGCCTCCACGAATGATGAGGTCGTACATGTGCTCCTCCTCTGCCTGGTCCGGGGGTGAGACGCTCGCCCTGGGCGATCGCTGGGATCGCGGGACGAGGCGCTCCGTGCACCCGACGGCGCGACTACTGGATGGTGAACCCTCCGTCGATGACCATGGCGTGCCCGATCATGAAGGACGCTGCATCGGAGCACAGCCACATCACTCCGTTCGCGATCTCCTCGGCTTCGGCGATCCGCCCGATGGGGTGCAGGGCCGCCACTTCGGCCTCCTGCGCCGGCTCATCACCGATCCATTCGTTCACCATCTTCGAGCGGGCGGTTCCCGGGCACACGGCATTGATGCGGACGCCGGACGTCGCGTACTCGAGGGCGGCGGTCTTGGTGAGGCCGATCACGCCGTGTTTGGCCGCGACGTAGTTGGCCATGGTGGGGAATCCGATGATTCCGGCTCCCGACGACGTGTTCACGATCGCACCTCCACCGCTCTCCAGGATCCTCGGTATCTCGTACTTGAGGCCCAGGAAGACCCCGGTGAGCATGACCGCGATGCCCTGGTTCCAGGTCTCCTCGGGCATGTCGACCACCGTGGCCCCTCCGCCGACGATCCCCGCGTTGTTGTGCGCGTAGTCGAGCCGCCCGTAGCGGTCGACGGCTGCGTCGACCATGGCCTGCACGTCGGCGGATCTGGTGACGTCCGTGCGGATGAAGGAGGCCGTCCCCCCTTCATCCGCAATCTGCCCGGCGACCTGCTCGCCGCGCTCCGAGTCGTTGTCGGCCAGCAGCACGCTCGCTCCTCGTGAAGCGAATCCCCGAGCTGTGGCCTCGCCGATCCCGTTAGCGGCCCCCGTGATCAGGGCGACTTTTCCTTCGAAGCCCGGCATCACACGCCCGCATTCTGGTTGGGGATCGTGGCCTGCTTCACCACGGTGGTGGTCCCGGCACTGCTGAATTTGGAGATCTCCTCCGAATGCCCCATGAAGTGGGCGGCATCCGCCTTGTAGGTCGTGCTGCAGGCTCCGGGCACGCTGACCTCTCCCAACGCGGTGTTGACGGCGGACGGACTGGTGCTCCCCGCCTTGCGAATGGCGGCGATGGCGATGTTGACACCGTCATAGGCCCACGCCGCGTTCTGCGAGGGGACGTAGTCGTACTTCTTCTCGAATGCCGAGACGAAGGAGGCGAGGGTCTTCGAGTATCCCGGCGACGTCAGGTCGCAAGGCTGGCTGGCGTAGAGATTGGCCAAAGCCTCCCCCTTCGCCAAGCCGCTGGAGACCGTCGTGTCGACGCCGTCGGAGGTCATCGTCGGAATGGTGATCCCGTTCTGGACGAACTGGTTGAGTTGCACCGCGACCGTGTTCGGGTAGCCCCAGTCGAAGACAGCATCGGCACCCTTCTGGGCGAGTACCTCCTGGGTGAGGTCGGTCGCCGTCGGGCTGTACGGCGTATTCGCATAGGGCTTGAGGCCAGCCGCGCTCAACGTCGATGCGGCAGAAGCCACCCCTTCGGTCCCGTAGGACTCGTTGGTGCCCATCAGGCCGATGTTCTTGAGATTGAGGTCCTTGATCAGGTAGTTCGTGCCGAAATCGGCGAGCGCCGGATTGTAGGCACCCACGAACCAGAGGTACTTGCTGCCGCTCGTCGCGCCATAGGCGTCGAATGTGTCACTCGTGGTCGTTGCCAGCACGGGGATGCCGGCGGCGGTGATCTTGGACGAGATGGCCTGGATCTGCGTCGGCGCGACCAGGCCGACCATGGCCGTGGGATTCTGTCCGGTGGCGGCGAGGAACGTGGACAGGGTCTGCTGATTGTCGGTCGGATCCACGGGCTCGCGGAACCAGGTGACCTTGTGACCGTTCACCCCACCGGAGGCGTTGATCTGGTCGATCGCCAGGAGCGCTCCGTACTGGTAGTCGTTCTGTCCGTATGCGCCCTCACCCTTGACCTGCCAGAGGAGCCCGAGCTTGACCGCGGAGCTGGATGAACTCCCCGAGGTCGATGCTGACGAGCTGTTGGACGAACATGCGGCGAGCGCCGCGCCGGCGAGTACGAGCACTCCCGCCGTCTTGAATTTGGCCTTCACTTGGTCTCCCCTGTCCTTCGTGAGTAGTGGTAATCGATCCATCGGTAGTCACACCTGCGCTGATGCAGCCCGGCCGAGTCCCGGCTCGGGTACGTCCCCCATCTCCTTTCCCCCCGACGAGCGGTATCCCGGTACGTCCACGAGCAGATGGACCCGGGTGGCGGTGCGATCAGAAGCGGTCCGTCGACTGACCGAACCATCCCGGACGCTGGACACCGTCCGGCCAGTGGCCGTCCAGCCACGTCAACCCGCCGATCAGCTCGACGATCCGCCAGCCCTCGCTGGTGCGGACGAACGAGGCGTCATAGAAGCCACCGTCCGCGAGCACCTCGTCGGCACCGTCGACGATGGTGACCATCTGGGTGAAGCAGTAGAAGCGTCCCTTCGCCCCGTTGTCGACGACGTCGAACAGGAAGTTCATGAAGTAGTGCTGGATGGCGGCGAATCCTCCGAGGGCGCTCTTGAGGTAGTCCGTGATCGCCGGGTACGTGTCCCGGGCTCCTCCGTTGGCTTCGAAGTCGATGACCGCTCCCTCGGTGAACACCTGGTCGAGGAGCTCCCATCGCCCGGCGTCCACTGCGGTCGCGTAACGGGCGAGGGTCTCCTGGATCTCCACCCTGTCGGTGATTGATCGCAGGGCCGCGAGTTGGTCTTCCACGCTCATTGTCCGTCCTCCATGATCTCGTCCGTCCTCCTGGTGACTGTCATCTCCGCGCGTCGGTCATCGCGCGGGCGCATCGGCTGCGTACGGGCTCGTGGTGTGCCAGCTCATGTCGCCGACGAGATCGGTGATGTCGATCCGCTCGCTGAAGCGCCAGACACCGTCCACCCGCTCGAACGTGTCGTGGTGTCGGGCACTCACGATGACCTGGAGTGGGAGTTCCGGCGGCTTGGCCTGGAGGACGGTCACGTACGACCGCGCCGTCGCGCTGTCGCCCCCGGGATCCACGGTGACGATCACGTTGGAGATGACGTGTTTGGTCAGTGGCGTCCCGTTGTCGTAGATCCGCACCATGCCGCTCCACAGGTCGCGCAGGACCTCGTGTCCGGAGAATGCGTGCTCTCCGGACCGGACGGTCGCATGCTCGAACAGCGAGGCGATCCCATCGAAGTCACCGGCATCGATGCACTCCGCGTAGCGGTAGATCAATGCGGTGATCTGCTCGCGGTGTTCGCAGATGTCGGTCACGTCATTCTCTTTCCTGGAGCCTCCGGTGCAGTGCTGCGAACCGGCCGGCGCCCCCCGGCGTCGGATGCCACGGTGGAGTTTTACCCTACTTCGGCGAGGCTGACAAGTGTTAGTTTTCCTCGGCGCTGTGCCGGCTCGGGCCGGCGTGCACGCCTCAGGGCTGGGCCGTGTCCTTCTGGCCCAGGTACGACGCGAGGAGTGCCTGACGGTCGGTGAACTCGTCGGAAGCCCCGCTCATCTCGATGGTTCCGTTGACCAGCACCGACACGCGTTCGCACAGGGCGAGCGCCTGCTGGGTGTTCTGCTCAACGAGGAGGATCGGTGTCCGCCGGCTGATCTCGGCGAGTGCGGCGAAGACCGAATGCACGATGACAGGAGCAAGTCCGAGTGACGGCTCGTCGAGCAAGAGGAGTTTGGGCGCGGCCACCAGCGCTCGACCGATGGCGACCATCTGCTGTTCCCCTCCGGAGAGGGCGTACCCATCCCGGGTCCGGAGCGGTCGGAGTGCCGGGAACAGGTCATAGACGTCGGACATGGTGAACCCGTCCCTTCGTCGACGGCCGGCGACCTCACCCATGCGGAGGTTCTCATCGACGGTCAGCGTGGGGAACACGTGTCGGCCCTCGGGTACGTGGATCAACCCCCGCCGGGCGACCTCATCCGGTGCCAGCCCACTGAGCGACGCTCCGTCGAACAGCACGGTGCCATCCGAGGGGACCAGTCGCGAGATTGCCCGGAGCGTCGACGTCTTGCCGGCTCCGTTAGGTCCGAGGAGGGCGACCGCCCCGATGGCGTCGATCGCCAGATCGATACCGGCCACTGCCTCGGTCGTGCCGTAGGTGACCCGCAGCCCCCTGACCTCAAGCATCGGGGACCGTCCCCAGGTAGGCGTCCATCACAAGCGGATTGGACCAGACGGCATCGGGCCTACCCTCGGCGATCGTCCTACCGAGTTCGAGCACCATGATCCGGTCACAGATTCGATCGATGAAGTCGATCTTGTGGTCGACGACGAGAATGCCCAGGCCGTCGGCGCGCAAGCCGACGATCAGGTCGGCCAGATTGCCGGTCTCGGCGTCGTTGAGGCCGGCACTGGGCTCGTCGAGCATGAGGACCTTCGGCATGGCGACCATCGCCCGGGCCATCTCGATCAGCCGCTGGTTCCCGTACGACAGGCTCGTCGCCGGTTCAGCGGCGAGGCCGACGAGGCCGACACGCTCGAGGGCGTCCTGCGCCGTGCGCCATCGCCTGCGCTCGTGATCGAACATCCTCCGGCGGAGGCCCCAGCTGGCGAGGAAACCTGTGGCCGTGCGGTCCCTCGAGGCCACGAGCACATTTTCGAGAACGGTGAACGACGGGAACATCTGGGGAGCCTGGAACACCCGTACGAGTCCGGCGCGATACGAGCCGGCCGGCGTGCCGAGAGGGACCGGCTGGCCGTCGACGACGAGCTGGCCGGTGGCCTCGACCACTCCGGTCAGCGCATTGAGAAACGTGGTCTTCCCGCTCCCGTTCGGTCCGATGATGCCGAGGAGCTCGCCCGACGTGCAGTGTGCGGAGACCGACGACACTGCGTGCACACCGCCGAAGCTCACCGAGATGTCGTCAGCCTGGAGGAGCATCATGTTCCTTCCGGACTCCCGTAGGGAGCAGTGACGAGAGTCGTTCGACGAGGGTCGCGCCGGGCTGGAGCGGCGAACTTCGGCTCCGGACCCTGGCCGTGAGCGTCCGCACCCCACCGACGATTCCCTCCGGGAAGACGATGATGACCACGAGCAGGAGCGCGCCGTACACGATGTTCTCGTACTGGGAGAGGCTGGAGAGCTCCTGGGGTATCGCCACGTAGAAAGCTGCGCCGACGATGGGGCCCCACACGGAGCCGACACCCCCGATGAAGAGCATGAGGAAGATGCCGATGGCCAGATCGGTGCCGAACGAGTTGACGTCCGTCGTCGAGTCGATGGACCCCAGCAGTGCACCCGACAAGCCACCGAGCATCGATCCGAGCGCGAAGAGCAGCACCTGGGTCCGCACGACGGGAACCCCTCCCGAGCGGGCGACCATGGCGTTCTCACGCCCGGCGATCGCATCACGACGGATGGGCGAGCGCTCGAGCAGGATGGCGAAGAGCACCACTACGGCGAGGACGACGAGACTGAGCCAGAACATCTGCAGGTAGGACTCGAAGACGTACCCGAAGATCTCCGGCGGGGCGATCGCCACCGTGCTCCCGTCGGCACCGCTGAAGGATGTGGTGTGGGTCAGGATCACGGCTCCGACCTCGGACACCGCCAGCGTGCCGATGGCGAAATAGAACTCCTGGGCGCGGCTCAGGATGACGCCCACGACCACTGCGATCAGGCCGGTCACCGCCATCGCGCCGACCACCCCGACGAGAAACCATCCTGGTCCGAGTTTGAGTGTGATCCACGCTGACATGTAACCGCCCATCGCCATCATGAGCGTCTGGCAGAAGGCGAACCGGCCGGCGAGGCCGAAGACCCAGTAGAACCCCACGCCGGCGATGGCGTAACACAGCCAGACGCTGAGGGACAGCTGGTCCGCCTGTCCGGTGAAGAGATTGGGCGCGACCAGGGCGATCAGTCCGAACGCGACGAACCAGGTCGTGAACTTCCGCTCGCGGTACACCGGCGGCCCATCGGCCGAGCGTCCGGACAGGAGCGAGCCCATGCCACGGGTGCTCCGGTGGCCGACCTCGGTTCGAGTTTCTGTGGGCGCGGTCACAGGCGGCTACTGCGGAGGGCGAACAGTCCCTGCGGTCGCACCGCGATCACCAGGAACATCACGATCAAGGGCAGGGAGTCCGAGTAGGCGGGGAGGAAGTAGCCGCCGATCACCTGCTGCACGATGCCAATTCCGAGCGCGGCGAGGGCTGTCCCCTCCAGGCTCACGAATCCACCGAGCACGACCGCTGAGAACGAGTTGACCATCAGCGTGAAGCCGAAGGTCACGTCGATGGCGGACAGGGGAGCGACGAGCACTCCGGCGAGAGCGGCGAGTGCGGCGGACACCCCGAAGGCGCCCACGGATATCGCCCGGGTGCGCACGCCGTAGAGCTGCGCCGTCTCCGAGTCGGAGGCCAGTGCCCGCACCTGCCTGCCGATCGAAGTCTGCTTGAAGACGAAGAGGACCGCTGCGGCGACGACTGCACTGACGACGACGATCACCACCCGCTGCATGGCGATGTTCGCCCCGGCGATATGCCAGACGTCGCTCCCGACCGGGCTGGGCAGGTTCTTCGGAGTCGACCCCTGCCACAGCTCGATGAAACCCTCGATCATGACGGAGACGGCCAGCGTCGCGATGATGACGACGATCGGTGGGCGGGACCGCAACGGAACGTAGGCGATGCGCTCGATCACCACGCCACAGCAGAACAGGACGACGATCGCCACCAGGTAGGTGGCGAGAACTGGCAGGCCCAACGAGTTGCCCGCCCAGAAGGCCACGAATGCGCCGAGGGTGACCAGGTCTCCTTGGGCGAAGTTGACGATGCCGGTTGCCTTGTAGAGCACCACGAAACCCAGGGAGACCAGCATCAGGATGGCGCCGTAGGCGACACCACTCGCGAGCAGGGCTACGAATCTGGCCACGTCACCCCCCTACCCCTGTCGCTCTGAACCGCCGACGCGGAAACGCTGTCCACGGCGACGCGAGGCGCCTGATGCCGCGCCGACCAGCAGGCACATCTCCCGAGAGCGCTCGGCGGCATGGGCCGCATCAGGTCCGGGTGCCGGCGGATGAGCCACCGTCTACGACGAACTCGGAACCTGTGCAGTACGCGCTCTCGTCCGACGCCAGGAACACGGCGAGCATGGCCACGTCGCGCGGCTGTCCGATGCGTCCGGCCGGGATCGCCGAGAAGTAGGCGTCGCGATCCACATGCGAGAAGTCACCGGAGTTCACCATGGGAGTGTCGATGGTGCCCGGATGGATGGAGTTGACCCGGATACCGCTCGTTCCCAGTTCCAACGCGGCCGAACGGGACATTCCCCGTATGGCGAACTTGCTCGCCGAGTACGCGATCACGCCCTTCACGCCATGGAGTCCGGCCACGGACGACGTGTTGATGATCGATCCGCCTCCCGAACGTCGCATCACGGGGACGACGGCCTTCATCCCGAGGAAGCAGCCGACCTGGTTCACCTCGATGACGGCGCGGTAGTCCTCGATGGAGGTCGACTCCAAGGGTGCGGCCCGTACGATTCCGGCGTTGTTGACCAGGACGTTGACGTCGCCGATGTCGGCAGAGCAACGCTCGATGGTCCGGTCCCAGTTGGACTCGTCGGTCACGTCGAGGCGCACGTATCGGGCGGTCGCTCCGATCGATGCAGCGACCGCCTCGCCTTCGGCGTCAAGTACATCGGCGATGACCACCTCGGCGCCCTCCGCGGCGAATGCCCGGGCGATCTCCTCGCCCTGGCCCCGTGCGGCCCCCGTGATCAGGGCAATTTTTCTGTCGAGTCTTCCTGACCCCGTGGCCACATCCACACCCCCCTCGGCAACGCTCGGCGGTCCGTCGCGTCCTTCCTAGCGCACAGCCACCACACTTACAAGTGTTAGTTGGCTACGCCTACGATGGTTGCGACCCGGTCGACTCGCGCGCTACTTGGAGGCGGATTTGCCCCCTCGGGTCCCTGGTGTTCCCGTCGTCGATCTCGTCACCCGTGGGCTCTTCGAGGACGTGGATGCTTTGGAGGCCTTGGACGCCTTCCGGACTTTCGGGGTCGCAGCCGAGGGACCGCCTTGGGTCACGCCGTCCGCGCAAAGTCCTGACAGCATGAGCAGGACGAACTGGTCAATCAGATCCTCGAACCGATCGCCGGTGAGGAGCTTCGGGCGGGCGCCGTACCGTTTCGGGTCGATCACCCCGTGGAGGGAACTCGTGAATACCCGGACGGTGAGCTCAGGGTCTATCTCTGACCGGAGTGTCCCGTCGTCGACGCCGGCCACGATCACCTGGTGCCAGAGCTCGAGCGCATAGTTGCTCCGCTCACGAATCTCCTCGAACTCGGCGACGTCGACGAGGTCCTGCCAGTCGTAATGGATGATGGTCATCTCCTCAGCGCAAGAGGCGAGCACGCGCAATGCCCGGCGAAGCATCTCTTCGGTCCGGGCTGCTCCTGTGCCTGGCGACAGTGCTGCAGCCTCCTGTGCGGGGATCAGCTGGTCGTAGAACGGGTCGATGATCAGCTGGAGGATTTCCGCCTTCGACTTGAAGTGGGAGTAGAGGCTTCCAGCGAGTAGACCGCAAGCATCAGCGATGTCGCGCATCGACGTGTTCCGGTAGCCCTTGGAAGAGAAGATCGTGCGCGCATTGCTCACGATCTCGTCACGTCTGCTCATCTATCTCCCCTTTTGCGTGCCGATGGATGCCAGGCGCATCGCGCATTCTCTGTGCGCCACTTCATGCCGAGCTGCGATTGAGTCGAGACTTCGCCGATCCCCTGCTCGCGGCAGGCTACGTCAACTCGAGCCTCAGCCGGCCCGATGGAAGATCGAATGGTACACATACTAACGTTAGCTTTTCTCCGGGCCACCCTGCACCTGGCTGTACCGCGGCCGGGCTGCTGCCGACTCACCAGCCGCGTGATCGCGCGGCGCGGTCGACCGGTAGGCGATTCCGGCGACGTCCGAACTGCACCGTCGACAGGTCTCGCGGGAAGGGTGTCGACGTGACGAATCCCCGTCCGGCGCGGTTCCGGCATGACGCCGTCGACGTGGCCCGGCGCGCCACATCAGCTCGGTCCTCGCTCCATCGGCCCGCTCGAGTCGCTGACCGATGCGTTCGCTACCGACTGCCTCCTACCGCGCCCAGAGCGTGCGGACCGAGCGCCGGCGGATGACCCACCTGCCCGCCTGCCGCACCACGTCGTCGAAGTAACGGATGCCCAGCGTGAGGTCCGCGTCGCCGGAATCCGGGTCACTCAGCTGATAGACGACGGCATACGTATCGAGTGCTGCCTCGTCGGCGTCCGGCGCCAGGTGGATCAACGGGTCGCCCAGCACGTGCATGCTGGTGGGAAAGGACCGGGGCGCCCGCATGGTGTCGAGCCACTCGGCGATCCCCTGGGTGCCACGTGCCCCGGACACTTCGGCCTCCGGACAGAACAGCGCCGCCAGCTCTTCGACGTCGCGCTCGTCTACGGCACGGGCGTAGCGCTGGACCAGGGCCCGCAGCTCCTCGTAGTCGCCAGCACCTCCGCCCAGTGCCGATGGCGTGCTCACAGGACGGCCACCGGGTTGACGGGGCAGCCCGTTCCCTTGGGGATCCGCAGCGGCGCCATCGTGAACAGGAACTCCCACCGGGCCAACTCGGTGCATCGCTCGGCAAGTGACGCCAGCCGGACGTTGTCGATCAGAGGCAGGCCCATGGCAACGATGCCGATCTGGTGGATGGGGAACGGCCACCCGGGAACGCCGAGGAAGGGCATCGGGTCGGAGATCCCGTCGCTCCCGAGTACCGCCACGTCGCGCTCGGCCAGCCAGGGGAGACACTCGGGGTGCAGGCCCGAGAAGCCGTCGAAGCCCTGCCTCGACCGTCGGCGCGCCTCGCGTCCCCACGCCACCAGCAGAACGTCACCCGGACCGACCCGGACTCCCTGGTGCACCTCGGTCGCTTCGAGGTCGGCCACGGTCACGACCTCGCTGCCGTCGAGATAGTCGACCCCCAGAGCCCGAGGAACGTCGAGGAGGACACCCCGGCCGATCACCCCGTCGGCCATCGACAGGATGGTGTTGGACCGGGCGCCGTCACTGCGGACCTCGCTGGCGGGCCGTCCCCCGTACATCCGGCCATTGACGAACATGTGGGAGAGGGCATCGACGTGGGTGGTCCACAGCCCGTGAACGTCGAGCGCCAGGTGGTCCCGTGCCGCTTCGTAGCCCTCGATGCCGTTGGCATCACGGGCGTCTCCCGACGCCAGCATGTGGTGCTGAACCGGACGGGGGTGGTCGGACATGGGCTCGGTCGCGAGGTCGTGCGAGAGGCTGACCGACTCGCCTGTCGACACCAGTCCGGCCGCCGTCGCCCGGCGCTCGTCGGTCAGGAGGTGGAGGGTCCCGAGTTCATCGTCGGCACCCCACCGCGTCCAGTTGGTCAGGGCCTCGAACATCGCGTCGAGTTCCTCGGTGGTCGGGACGGGGTACGTGCTGGCCATCGGGTCATCCTGCCAGGAACAGTCGAGTCTCGTCGTACGGATCCGCCACCCCACCGTCTCGCCGTCCCTCATGACGGCCCGCAGTGCGTCGACGACGAGCCGGATGTGGCTTGAGCATCAGGCGAAGCTGACCCGTCCAGGATGAGCCGAACCCGTTACCAGGAAGGGTGGTGGTGGGGCTAACAAGAATCGAACTTGTGACCTCAGCATTATCAGTGCTGCGCTCTAACCAACTGAGCTATAGCCCCGCAAACCGGACCTTGACGCTACACCACCGTCCGGGGGTGACCAACCTCGGCGGGTGGCCCGGGACCGCCGCCCAGCCGGCCCGAGGATCAGGCGTCGCCACCCGACTCACCCGCCACGGGAGCCACCGCCGCCACCGCGTCGCCCTCACCCAGGTTCATCACCCGGACACCCGTCGCGTCCCGGCCCTGGCTGGCGATCTCGCGCACCGCGGTGCGGATGACTACTCCGGAGCTCGAGATGAGCAGCAGCTGGTCGTCCAGGCCGGCCATGAAGGCGGCCACGACCCGACCGCGCTTGGCGGTGAGCTTGATACCGCGCACTCCCTGGCCGCCGCGGGCCTGGCGATTGAATCGATCGACCTTCGTGCGCTTGCCGTAGCCGGCATCGGTCACGATCAGGATGTCGGCCTCGTCCCGGGCGACATCGCACGACACGACCACGTCCTCCGGCTTGAGGCGCACGCCACGGACCCCTGCGGCGTCGCGTCCCATGGCCCGGACGTCCTGCTCGCTGAACCGGATCGTCATGCCCGACGAGGTCACGATGAACACATCGTCGTCCCCGTGGGTCTCGACCACCCGGACGAGCTCGTCGCCGTCCCGCAGGTTGATGGCGATGAATCCCTCGCGTCGCGACTTGTCGTACTCGCTGAACGCCGTCTTCTTGATCTGGCCCTGCTTGGTGGCGAACACCAGGAAGTTGTCCTCGGGGAAGTCGCGCGTGCCGATGATGGCCTGGATGCTCTCGCTCGGCGCCAACGGCAGGAGGTTCACGACCGCCGTGCCGCGGCGCGCGCGCTCCTTGACCGGGATCTCGAGGGCCCGCAGGCGGAACACCCGACCGCGGTTGGAGAAGAGCAGGAGGTGGGCATGGGACGACGTGTGCACCACGTCGTCGATGAGGTCCTCCTCCTTCAGCTTCGCTCCCTGGACCCCACGGCCGCCGCGGGCCTGGGTCCGGAAGGCGTCCGCGGACACGGCCTTGATGTAGCCGGCCCGGCTGAGGGTGACGACGATCTCCTCGTCGTCCACCAGGTCCTCCACGTTCATGTCGCCCGGGTCGTGGGTGATGACCGTGCGGCGCTCGTTGGCGAACTTCTCGCGGATAACCCCCAGCTCCCCGGCGATCACGCCGCGCAGCTTGGCGTCGTCGTTCAGGATGGACTCGAGCTCGGCGATCTCCTCGAGCAGCTTGGCCAGCTCCTCTTCGAGGTTGGTCCGGCCCAGCCGGGTGAGGCGGGCCAGGGTCATGTCGAGAATGTGGTTGGCCTGTTCCTCCGAGAAGTCGAAGGGTGCGGCGCACAGCGCCTCGAGGGCGGCGGGCCGGTCGTCGGAGCCGCGGATCGTGGCGATGACCTGGTCCAGCATGTCGATGGCCTTGAGCAGGCCTTCGACGACGTGGGCCCGTGCCTTGGCCTTGGCCAGGAGGAACTCCGACCTGCGGGTGACCACCTCGACCTGGTGGGCCACGTAGTGGGTCAGCATCTGGGCGACGTTCAGGGTGCGGGGGACCCCGTCGACCAGGGCCACGGCGTTCACGCTGAACGTCGTCTGCATCGGCGTCTGCTTGAACAGGTTGTTGAGGACGACGTTGGCGTTGGCGTCCCGCTTCAGGCGGATGACCAGCCGGGTCTTGCCGCCCGACGAGTCGTCCTGGGCCTCGGCGATGCCGTCGAGGTCGCCGGCCCGGACCAGGTCCTCGATCTTCTTGGAGACCGAGGCGATGGAGGTCTGGTACGGCATCTCGGAGATGACGATCCGCGTCACGCCGTCGCGCGCTTCCTCGATCTCGGCGACGGCTCGGAGCTTGATCGAACCGCGCCCGGTGCGCAGGGCGTCGAGGATCCCCTGGCGTCCGAGGATGAGGGCACCCGTCGGGAAGTCCGGTCCCTTGATGAACTCCATGAGCTCGTCCGGGGTGGCGTCGGGATGCTCGAGGAGGTGGGTGGTGGCGTCGATCACTTCACCCAGGTTGTGGGGCGGGATGTTCGTGGCCATCCCCACCGCGATGCCCTGTGAGCCGTTGACCAGCATGTTCGGGAACCGCGCGGGCAGGACCGTGGGCTCCTCGGAGGTGGCGTCGTAGTTGGGGACGAAGTCGACGGTCTCCTGGTCGATCCCGTTCATCAGCTCCAGCGCCAGGGGCCCGAGCCGGCACTCCGTGTACCGCATGGCCGCAGGCCCCTCGTCCGGGCCGGTGCCGCCGAAGTTGCCGTGCCCGTCGATGAGCGGATGACGCATCGAGAAGTCCTGCACCATGCGGGCGAGGGCCTCGTAGATGGCCGAGTCACCATGGGGGTGGTAGGAGCCCATGACGTCGCCCACGACCTTGGCGCACTTGGTGTGCGGCCGGTCGGGCAGCAGGCGCTGGTCGTACATGGAGTACAGGATCCGGCGGTGGACGGGCTTCAGGCCGTCGCGCACGTCGGGGAGGGCCCGCGAGACGATCACCGACATGGAGTACTCGAGGAACGAGCGCTCCATCTCCTCCTGGATCTCGATGGGTTCGATGAACCCGGTGACGACGTCGTCGGTGGTGTCGGACCCGCCCCGGCCCTCGTTGTCACGTCCTGGCATGCACTGTCCCTATCTGCGTCGTCACTTCTCTGTCCGTCACCAGCCCCGCGCCCGCCTCAGATGTCGAGGAAGCGGACGTCCTTGGCATTGGTCTGGATGAAATTGCGCCGGAGCTCGACGTCCTCGCCCATCAGCACCGAGCACACCTCGTCGGCGATGGCCGCCTGCTCCACCGCCACCTGGAGCAGCGAGCGCTGGCCGGGGTCCATGGTGGTGTCCTTGAGCTCACCGAAGTCCATCTCCCCCAGACCCTTCAGGCGCTGGAAATCGGCCTTGTGGTTGGGGTGCTCGGCCAGGAACGCCTCCCTGGCGTGGTCGTCCTTCAGGTAGATCTTCTCTTTGCCCACCAGGGTCGAGTACAGCGGCGGCTGGGCCACGTAGACGAACCCGCCCTCGACGAGCGGCTTCATCTGGCGGAAGAAGAACGTCAGCAGGAGGGTCCTGATGTGGGAGCCGTCGACGTCGGCGTCGGCCAGGATGATCACCTTGTGGTACCGGATCTTGGTGATGTCGAAGTCCTCGGCCAGGCCGGCGCCGATGGCCGAGATCAGCGCCTGGATCTCGGTGTTCTTCAGCATCTTGTCGATGCGCGCCCGCTCGACGTTCAGGATCTTGCCGCGAATGGGCAGGATGGCCTGGGTCTTGGGGTTGCGGGCGTCCTTGGCCGAGCCGCCGGCCGAGTTGCCCTCGACGATGAACAGCTCGCTCTCGCGCGGCTCCTTCGAGGAGCAGTCGACGAGCTTGCCGGGCAGGCCGGCCCCGTCCAGGGCCGACTTCCGCCGGGTCAGGTCGCGGGCCGAACGGGCGGCGACCCGGGCGCGGGCGGCCAACATGCCCTTCTGGATGATCTGGTTGGCCTCGCGGGGGTTCTCCTCGAACCAGTCGGCCAGCTTCTCGTTGGTGGCGCGCTCGACCAGGGACCGCACCGGGACGTTGCCCAGCTTGCCCTTGGTCTGGCCCTCGAACTGCGGGTCCTGCAGTCGCACCGAGATGATGGCGGTGATGCCCTCGCGGATGTCCTCGCCCAGGAGGTTGTCGTCCTTCTCCTTGAGCGTGCCCTTGGCCCGGGCGTACTTGTTGGCCACGTTGGTGAGGGACTTCTTGAAACCCTCCTCGTGCATGCCGCCGTCGATGGTCGAGATGCCGTTGGCGAAGGAGTGGATGCTCTCGTAGAAGCCGGCGTTCCACTGGAGGGCGATCTCCACCTCCATCGCCTCCTCCTTCTGCTCGAACGAGCAGACCTTGCGGAAGAGCGCCTCCTTCGAGGCGTTGAGGTGACGGACGTAGTCGACGATGCCGTCCTTGTACTTGAACGTCTGCGCCGGCTTGGCGTCGGGCCGCTGGTCCTCGAAGTGGATCTCGAGGTTCTTGTTGAGGAACGCCATCACCTGGAGGCGCTCGACCACCGTCTGGGCCCGGAACTCGACCTCCTCGAAGATCGAGGGGTCGGGCCAGAACGTCACCGTGGTACCGGTGCGGCCGCGGGGGGCCCTGCCGGTGACCTCGAGCTTGCCGGTCGGCTTGCCGCCGTCCACGAACTCCATGACGTGGTGGTCGCCGTCGCGGTCGATCTCCAGGCGCAGGCGGGTCGACAGTGCGTTGACCACGGAGACCCCGACGCCGTGGAGGCCGCCCGAGACCTTGTAGCCGCCGCCCTCGCCGAACTTGCCCCCGGCGTGCAGGACGGTGAGTACGACCTCGGCGGCCGTCTTGTCCTTGTACTTCGGGTGGAGCCCGGTCGGGATGCCGCGGCCGTTGTCGGCCACACGCACTCCCCCGTCGGCCAGGAGGGTGACCTCGATACGGTCGCAGTGGCCCGCCATGGCCTCGTCGACGGAGTTGTCCACGACCTCCCACACGAGGTGGTGGAGGCCGGTCGGACCGGTCGAGCCGATGTACATCCCCGGTCGTTTACGGACCGGGTCGAGACCTTCCAGGACGGTGATGTCGCCCGCGTCGTACGTGGGTGCCCCCACCGTCGGTGCCTTCTCCGTCTTCAGCGCCACAGGCGCGCCCTTTCGCAGTGTTCTAGCGGGTGGGAACCGGTGCCCCGACGGGTTGCCGACCGTGCCCACGGCACCTGTCGGACCCCCGGGTCATCTCCCGATTCCAATGACCCAGTGTAGCCGCCCGGTGCCTCACTCCGGGCCGATGCCCGGCCCCACCGGGCCCCGCTCAGCGCTGGACCCGCACCTCCAGGCGGGCCGGCCGCTCGACGCCGGCGTGGGCCGAGGCCCGATCCAGCAGGGTGTCCCCCAGGCGCCGGACCTGGGTGGCCCAGGCGGGGTGGTCGACGGTCACCACCAGGGCCGTCGAGTCGATCCGGACCGGCTGGACGTGCTCGGCCATGGCCTCCCCCACGATCTCCGGCCACCCCGAGAACAGGCGCCCGACGCCGTGGGCGCCCTCCATCCCGAGCCGCCTCGACAAGGCCTCGAGGGACCCGTCGAGCGCCCTCGGCTCGGAGTACCGGCGGTGGGGCGGTTCCGGGCTCACGGGCCGCCCCCCGGGGCCGTCACGTGGCCGCCGTGGGCCATGGTGTAGACCTTCGCCGGCGTCACCTCCGGCGGGGCCGGTTGGGCCGTCGTCAGGAGGGTCTGGCCGGGCGGGAGCCCCTCGAGCAGTGCCCGCGAACGCTGGGGATCGAGCTCGGAGAACACGTCGTCCAGCAGCAGTACCGGGGCCGACCCCAGCCGCGTGGTGGCGAGTTCGTGGGCGGCCAACTGCAGGGCCAGGGCGAGTGAGCGCTGCTCGCCCTGGGAGGCGTGGGTGCGCGACGGCAGCCCGGCCAACGTGAGTTCCAGCTCGTCACGGTGGGGGCCGACCGTCGACACGCCCCGTTGCACGTCGTGGTCGCGGGCAGCCGTCAGGGCGTCGAGCAAGGGGCCGGTCCAGGACCTCTGGTAGGCCAGCCCGATCTCGGTGGGTTCGCCGGCCAGGCGCCCATAGTGCCTGGTGGCCAGCGGTGCCAGGTGGGCGACCAGCTCCTCCCGGGCCTCCACCAGACGGCTGCCGGCCTCGTCCAGGCGGGCGTCCCAGACGTCGAGGGTGACGGCGGCGTCCGGCGGGAGCGTGCGGCCCGGGGTCCGCAGCAGTGCGGCGCGCTGGCGCAGCACCTTCTCGACCTCCTCGACCGAGCGGGCGGCCTTGGGATCGACCACGGCGAGCGTCTCGTCGAGGAACCGTCGGCGGTCGGCCGGTCCGGAGCGCACCACCCCGATGTCCTCGGGGGAGAACACCGTGACCCGCAGCGCTTCGTGGAGATCGCCCCGGCGGCGGACGACCTGACGGTTCACCTGGGTGCGGGAGCGGCCCGCCGAGGTCACCTCGGCCTCGATGGTCAGGGTGCGGTCCTCCACCCGGGTCTCGGCCCGGAGGATGGCCCGGTCCGTCCCCCGGCGCACCAGTGCCTCCTTCGGCGACCCGCGGAAGGACCGCAGCGTGGCCAGGTACGCGGTCGCCTCGAGCAGGCTGGTCTTGCCGGAGCCGTTGCCGCCGGTGATGACCGTGGTCCCCTCCGGGTCGGGCTCGATCACCGTCTCGGCCAGATTGCGGAAGTCGGTGACGGCCAACGAGACGAGGTGCACGGGGCTACCGGGGCGACGCGCTGGTCAGGACACGCGCACGGGCATGAGCAGGTACCGGAAGTCGGTCTCCTCCGCGGCCCGCACCGTGGCCGGCTTCGTGGCGTCCACCGTCTCCAGCAGCACTTCGTCCCCGGATACGGCCTCGACGCCGTCGATGAGGTACGTCGGGTTGAACGCGATGGTCAGGTCCTCGCCCTCGAAGTCGGCGTCCACCGTCTCGCTGGCATCGCCCACCTCCTGGGACACCACCGTCAGGTCGACCCCGCCGTGGCGCATCGACAACCGCACCGGGGTGGTGTTGTCCCGCACCAACAGGCGCACGCGGCGCAGGGCGTCGAGCAGCGAGTCCTTCCCCACGTGGAGGCGGTTCGGGTACTCGGCCGGGATCAGCTGGCGGTAGTCGGGGTAGGTGCCGTCGAGCAGACGGGTGCTCACCTTGACGTCGCCGGCGGCGAAGGTCACGTCGTGGTCGCCGATGGACAGTCCGACCACCGCGTCGTCGCCCTCCCCCTCGCCCGAGTCACCCTTGGCAGGCGAGCTGAGCACCGACAGGCGCTGCAACTCGGCCAGGGCCCGGGCGGGCACGAGGATCTGCGCGGTACCGACGAACGCGTCGCTTCCCTCGATGTCGCGCAGGGCGAGTCGGTAGGAGTCGGTCGCCACCAGCCGCACCCCGCTGCCCTCGGGAGCGATCAGCACACCGGTCAGCAGCGGGCGGGCATCGTCGCTCGAAGCGGCGCGCACGACCTGGCGCAGCGCGCTGGCCAGTCCGGTGGCGGGCAGGAACGTGGCCGGGTCGGGCGGCTCGGGAAGCGTCGGGAAGTCGGCCACCGGGAAGGTCCGGAGGCTGAAGCGCGACCGGGCCGCCCCGATCTCGACCTTCTCGCCCTCGGCTTCGATGGTCACCGCACCCGGCTCGAGCGAACGCACGATGTCGGCCAGGAGCTTGGCCGGGGCCACGCACACGCCATCGGTGATCCCGATGGCCTCGGTGGAGACGTGCACGGTGAGGTCGAGGTCCGTTCCGATGACCGAGAGATGGTTTCCCACCGACTCGATGCGGACGCCACTCAGGACCATCTGCGCGGACGAGCGGGTACCGACAGCCCGGCCGGCCGTCGTCAGCACCTCCACCAACGAGTCACGCTCGCATCGAAACTTCACGAAGAAATCCTTTCTCGCATTGCTTCTCAGTTAGTTAATTGAAATTTCTAGTGATGGTAGTAAGGGTTGTGGATTGTGGACGGACAGTAGTTCTCCCTGGTGGGAGGCACTCTGGATATCCACGGTCCGTCCCCGGTCCGGGAGCGGACGGGGTTGTCGGATGTCCGAGCGGTGTCCTGTTATGGAAAAGTTCACCGGAGTTCACAGAGTCGGACCGGTTCCACCCAGGGATATCCACAGGATGGGCACAAGCTCCGGATGGACGGAGTGCGATCACGAGCCGCTCTTTATGCGGACGATGAGGTCGGTGACCTGGTTGTAGATCTGCTGGCGCTCCTTCATGAGCCCGGCGATCTTCTCGACGGCGTGCATGACCGTGGAGTGGTCGCGGCCGCCGAATTCGCGCCCGATGGCCGGGTAGCTGAAGTCGGTGAGCTCCCGGAAGACGTACATGCTCACCTGGCGTGCGGTCACCAGCGGCCGCCGTCGATTCGGCCCGCACAGCTCCTCGACCGAGAACCCGAAGGACTCCGAGGTGGCCTCCAGGATCACCTGGGGGGTGATCCGGCGGGGCTGATCGGCCGAGACGATGTCCGACAGGACCTCCTCGGCCAGCTCCATGCTCATGGGCTGGTGGTTGAGGCTGGCGAAGGCGGTCACGCGGATGAGGGCGCCTTCGAGCTCCCGGATGTTCTCCTTCACGTGGGTGGCGATGAACTCGAGCACGTCGTCGGGTACGTCAGCGTGCTCGTGCTCGGCCTTGGTCTGAAGGATGGCCAGGCGCGTCTCGAGCTCGGGCGGCTGGACCTCGGTGATCAGCCCGGAGAGAAACCGGCTACGGAGGCGGTCCTCGAGGGTGGCGATCGACTTGGGCGGCCGGTCGGAGGTGAGGACGATCTGCTTGGACGCGCCGTAGAGGGAGTTGAAGGTGTGGAAGAACTCCTCCTGGAGCGACTCCTTGCGCTCCATGAACTGGACGTCGTCGATCAGGAGCACGTCGCACTCGCGGTACCGACGCTTGAAGGCCGTCGTCGAGCTGTGGCGGATGGCGTCCACGAACTCGTTCATGTAGGTCTCGGTGGTCACGTAGCGCACGTTGCGCCCGCCGAAGTTCTCGATCACGTAGTTGCCGATGGCGTGGAGCAGGTGGGTCTTGCCCAGACCGGCGTCGCCGTAGATGAAGAGGGGGTTGTAGGACCGGGCCGGCGACTCGGCCACCGACTGTGCGGCGGCGTGAGCGAAGCGGTTCGACGAGGCGATGACGAAGGTCTCGAAGGTGTACCGGGGATCGAGGGCCTGGGAGGAGGAGGGGTCCTGCCGGCCGACCACCCGGGCCGGCGGCGCGGGAGGCCCGTCGTCGTCGACCGCCGAGTCGAGCACGGGGAAGGGCTCGCGCTCCTCGGCCCGGGCCACGACCTCGAGCTGGACCACCAGGTCGCGTCCGAGCGTGGCGGTCATGGTGTCCTGGATGAGTCCGAGGAAGCGCGCCTCGACCCGGTCGCGGATCAGCTTGTTGGGCACGCCGAGCACGATCTTGCTCTCTTCGATGGAGACCGGGGTGACACCGGACAGGTAGGCCTGCCAGATGGCGTCCGACACCTGCTCGCGGAGGGCGTCGGCGCAGGATGTCCACAGGTCGTCGGTATCGTTCACGTGGGCCTCCGCCCTTTGACTGCGCAATTGGTCCACAAAGTTCTCCACAGCTGTGGACGAGCACCATCGGTCGGTGTCACCCTCACACGGGTCGGAGGGGCGCTGTCACTGCATGGTCACTGAGGTCTGGCTTGTGCACACCGTTCGGTCCCGTCCCCTGCCGGTGGGCCCGGTAGCGTGCCCGGGGTCGGAACGGTACACCGTGCCCGGCGACGGTGCCCACGGCCTCCGACTAGAGCCGGAGGCATGTTTCGGCGTAGCATGTACGTCGAATGCCCAGTCCCGAGTGACGGGGCCCCCTGCCGAACGGGACACCGATGTCCGCGGTCCAGGGCGAGGAAGGAAGTGGATGGATGAAACGGACATACCAACCCAACGTGCGCAAACGCGCCAAGACCCACGGGTTCCGCTCGCGGATGTCGACCAAAGCAGGTCAGGCGGTCATCAAGGCCCGCCGGGCGAAGGGACGCAAGCGCCTCTCGGTCTGACCCCGCGCCGCCCCGGTGTGGGACCCGTGAGGTCCCGGGAGATCTTCGCCGACCTGCGGCGTAGCTCGTCCCGGGGTCGGAGCGGTCCGGTGTCGGTGTCCTTCGTGGCACGCACCGGGTGGGAACGATCCCAGGTCGCATTCGCGGTGAGCCGCAAGGTGGGTAACGCCGTGCAGCGCAACCGGCTGCGTCGCCGTATGCGGGCCATCATGACCGCACAGGCCGCAGATCTGCCGGTGGGCGCCTACATGGTGCGCAGTGTCGAGGGCGGGCCCGCTCTCGATTTCGACGAATTTGAAGGTGGCGATGAGCCGAGCACTGGACAAGGCGACGAACCGGTCCCCGGAATCGGTGGGCCGATGAACCCGGCTGACGTCCATACCGACACGAACTCCCTGGTCAATGACCACATCGGCCATGAGCACGAGGAGGAGGCCACCTCGGGTGGCACACCCCGGCCGACCTCGTCGCGGGGCTTGATCTCGGCCGTGCGCGCCTACCAGATGGCCCGCGTGGGCCGGCCGACGGGGTGCCGCTACCTCCCCACGTGCTCGCAGTACGCCGTCGAGGCCATCGACGTCCACGGTGCGGCCAAGGGCACGTGGCTCGCGGTGCGGCGCATCTCCCGCTGTGCCCCGTGGGGCGGCCACGGTTTCGACCCCGTCCCTGAACGGAGAACCCCATGAGTTCGCTGACCCATGACATCGGTGGGGTATTCCAGCCGATCCTGAAATTCATCGCCGAGATCCTGGCGTTCTTCTTCGCCCTCATCCCGAGCTACCCCGTCGCGGTGGCGCTGCTCACGATCGTGGTGATGGCGGCGCTCACACCGCTCACGGTCAAGAGCACGAAGAACATGGCGGCCATGCAGGCCCTCGGGCCGGAGATGAAGAAGCTGCAGCAGAAGTACAAAGGCCCTGAGAACAGGACCGTTCTCAACGAAGAAATGATGAAGCTCTACAAAGAGCACAATGTCAACCCGGCATCCGGGTGTCTTCCGATGCTGTTGCAGATGCCGTTCTTCTTCATGTTGTACAGCGTGATCCGCGGGATCACGAACACCGTTGGCAAAGGCGTCGCCCTTCCGTACACCTACCAGAACGGGGTGTTCATCTCGAACCGGCCGAGCAAGTGCGCGGAGTCGGTCTGCGCCCTTCCCCGGTACATCTCCCCGACCACGAAGATGTACACCGACATCGTGCAGGCCCACGGCCAGCTCATGTCGGGAGGGCTCAACTTCGCCGCCAAGCTGCTCTCCCACCACGCATCCCCGGTGGACTACATCCCCTACGCCCTCCTGGTGGCGGGGGCCGTCGGTCTCCAATATCTGCAGATGGCCCGCCTGAATGCCCGGAATCCACAGGCAAATCAAGCCAATCCTCAGGCGGCCATGTTGCAGAAATACATGCCGCTCATCTTCGGGTTTATTTACCTTAATGTTGCCGCAATTCTCAATGTCTATTTCATCGTTTCCAGCGCCATCCGGATCGGGACGCAGGAAGTGCTGTTCCGGAAGGGCATCGTGGCCGGCCCGAATACGCCCGCCCCTTCGGGCTCGGGCAAGCCGCGGGCGATCTCGGCGTCGAAGGAGCGGGACAGCGGGATCGACACCGCGGAGAAGGCCCTGCCCAAGCCGAAACCGTCGGGCGGCACGACCAAGTCGGGAACGGGCAAGTCGTCGACCAACGGCAGGACACCGGCGTCCAACGGAAACGGCAAGGGTGCGGTCGCGGGCAACGGTTCCGAATCCGGGGAGGTCAAGAAGCAGCACCCCCGGTCAAAGGCCAAAAAAGAGCGAAAGGCGCGCTGACAGGTGGAGTGGGTGGAAGCAAGCGGGAAGTCCCTGGTCGAGGCGAAGGAGTCGGTCCTCGACATGCTGGGGGTGGCTGAGGACGACGCAGAGTTCGTCGTACTGAGCGAACCCAAGGCGGGGTTGTTCGGCCGACTACGGGGCGAGGCGCGCGTTCAGGCCCGGGTCCGTCCTGTCGCCCCTCCACCGAAGCGGGCCCGCAGGCCGCGACCAGACCGCAAGCGCGAGGGCGGTGGCGGGGATCGCTCCCGTTCCTCCGGTTCGGGCGGTAGGAACGGGAGCGAACGCAGCCGCGACGAAAAGGCCCAGCGGGCCGACGAGGATGGAGCGACGGTCGAGGGTTCCCCCGAGGTCGCAGTGGCCGCCGGGTCCAACGGTAACGGCGGTGGGAACCGGAAGAGCCGGTCCCGGGGCGGCAGGTCGTCCGGGAGCAGCCAGTCGAAACAACAGCGAGAGCAAGGATCTGGACGCCCGTCCGGAGAACGTGAGGACAGCATGGAAGAGTCATTGACACTGGAGCAGCAGGGCGAGGCGGCGCAGCAGTTCCTGTCCGGACTCGTCCGGGAGTTCGGACTCGACGCAGAGGTCTCCTATTCGGAGGTCGACGAGGACACCGTCCAGGTGGCAGCTGTCGGCGACGACCTGGGCCTGCTCGTGGGCCCTCGGGGTGCCACCCTGGCAGCCGTGCAGGACCTGACCCGGACGTTCGTCCAGCGCCAGTCCGAGAACCGCACGGATCGCATCCTGGTCGACGTCGGCGGTTACCGGGAGAAGCGGAACGCCGCTCTCCGTCGGTTTGCCGAGGGGATCGTCGAGGATGTCAAGAGCTCAGGTGAGGAGCGGGCTCTCGAGCCGATGTCTCCAGCCGATCGCAAGGTCATCCATGACACGGTCAATGAGATCGAGGGTGTGGAGACCCGATCGGACGGCGTGGAGCCGAGCCGCTACGTGGTGATTGCCCCGGCCTGACCAGGTCGAGCAGTCGAAGAGCCTGGAACCGTGGCACCGGTATCTCCGGTGCCACGGTCGCGTCCGGGGGGAGACGGGGCCACGACGGCCAGCGTTCGTACTCCGGCCCTGAGCAGGATGGGGGAGGGACAGAGCCGTGAACGACGATGAGCGCAGTTCACCAGGGTGGCTCGAGCGACGGAGGGCGCAGGTCGAACCCGCACTCACCTCCGTGCTGCAACGATCGTTCGAGCAGGGATTCCTCGGAGCCATGCCCATCGAGGACCAGGTCGATCATGCACTCGGGTTCGTCGAGACGCTCGAGGCCGAGCTGGGGAGGCCTCCGGACAGCGTGATCGACCTGGGAACCGGGGGTGGAGTCCCCGGGCTCGTTCTCGTGTCGTGTTGGCCGGAGTCGAGGGTCGTGCTGATGGACGCCAATGAACGGCGGACAGCTTTTCTCATCGAGGTGGTGGAGGGTTGGCTGGCCGCCGCCCGGGCGGAGGTGATCCGGGGGCGCGCCGAGGAGCTGGGCAGGGATCCCGACCTGCGGGAGAGCTTCGGTGCTGTGACCTCGAGGTCGTTCGGGATCCCCGCAGCGACGGCGGAGTGCGGAGCGTCATTCCTCGAGGTCGGTGGCCTCATGGTCATCTCCGAGCCCCCGGACTCCCCCACCCTTGAGCGCTGGCCCGAATCCGGGTTGAGGCGTCTCGGACTGGAGCCTGTCGGGTCCGTGCGTCCTGAGGAACGGTTCGGTTACCAGGTCCTGCACAAGATCGGTGCGCTGGACGAGCGGTATCCCCGCCGGGTGGGCGTTCCCGTGAAGCGCCCGGCCTTCTGAGTGCCCCTTTCCCCGCGGAGGGAACTGCGTCTGGATCGGTGATGTTTCACGTGGAACATCCGGGAGGATCGACTCGGATTGTCGGCTCAGGAACGGAGAGCCTTCGGGCGCCCTCGTCGTGGATCGTCGATGTGGACCGCTTGGGGGTGGGTGTGCACGGCGCGGATCGATCCCGTCCAGTCGCTCGGATGAGACCGTGAACGTTGACCCCTACTGGCCCTACTGGCCCTACTGGCCCTACTGGCCCTGCCGGCCCCGCCGGGTGTGGGGGAAACGGCGGCACGATGGAGCGGAGTGGGGATCCGTGGCCACTCCCCCAGTTCGCACCGTCAACGGGCCGAATCACCGGCGGTGACGACCGGTGTCGAGTGCCGCAGGGTGAAGTTCGGTCAACCACCTCTTCTCCAGCCGTCCTGCCCTCGGATTCGTGCTCCGGGATCCGGATCGGAGATTGTGCATCCGAGGAGGATCGGAGGCTCTCCCCCTCGTGCTTCTGATGGGAGCCGGCCCGAGGGAATCGTGGATGTCCGCCCCGAGGCTCGGCCTCCATGTCGGTGATCCCGGGGTCGGGAGACCCCTTTCCGGTGCTCGCCGCCTGGGGGACCTCCGACCTGGGACATCTCGTCACCCCGGGCCCTCTGTTCACGGGACGCCATAGGGCCGCACGGCACGTTCGGCGGGGACGAAGGGGCCGCACGGCACGTTCGGCGGGGATGAGTGCAAGTGCAACGGTCTGCGATCCGCCTTGTTCCGGAGGTCCGGGCCATCACCGCCCTGCAGAGGGTCGGAGGTCCCGGACGCCCGTCAGCTGGTGGATCGCCGATCGTGGGGCCCGCCGCGACGGGGTGGGATCGAATGCACGTTGCGGGCGGGGGAGAGTCGACCCTTTTCGTGGGATCGCGCCATCGGCGAGATGACGTTTCTCACCAGGGCGCAGGATCGTCGGCCTGTAGGCAGGTCATGCTCCGGGATTCGAGACCACGTTCGCCGGAGCGGTCGATCGGCCGGCAACCGAGTTTCGGATCCTCGGGCCATTCCCCGCCCGGGTCCGGCTGTCACTCCCCCGCGCTCGGCGTCCGCCTCGCCCAGCGAGCACGAGCTGCACGATGCGCCACCGGGCCCAGGTGGGACGGCTCACTACGGTCATCATCCCGTCGGCGGGATCGACCTGGGTCGTTCGAAACGCATACACGCTCACGCTCCTCCGAGCTCGGGAGGGTGCATCCGGACTCGTCCGTCTTCGGGACCACGTCGTGGACCGGCATCAGATTGGGGACCCGGCGTGGCGGTCGGATCCTCGGTGGGCATCATCGATGACACCCCCGGTACTTCCCCCTGGAGGTGGTCATCGGTGGGGGAGAGGGCTGTCGGCAGCGACGAATCAGGCCCCTCGGGTGAAAGTCTCATGTTTCACGTGAAACATTGCCCGGAATGCTTGACCTGGGGTTGGTGGCAAGGGAGTATGAAGCCCTTGCACCCTGCCTACTCGAGGAGACGATAATGCGCGGCCGACGTCGTGGTCGGAACAGGCCATTCCCTCCGAGTCCCCCCTCCGACGGATCGACAGAAGCGAGTTCGTCGAGTGGCAAGGGGTCCGTCATCGTGCTCAAGAGTTCCGAGCCCCAGCCGGCAGAGGCGGAGCGCACACGGGATGCTCCCACGGAGAATGAACAGCCCGATGTGGATGCCCGGGCCCATGCGGATGACCCGGCCAGTGTCGACGGAGCGACCGGAGTCGATGCTGATGAGGACACGTCGGAAAGCGGAGTGGGCGATACCGCCGCTTCGCCGTCGACGGAGGAGCCGGAGGCCGCGGCCCGGCAGGTCACGACCGCCTCCGCACCGCCGCCCGTTGCCGTCGAGGCACCGGTAGAAGTGGGGGCTCCGGAAGTGTCCGGAGCCGAGGTCGCCTCAGACGCCACCGGTGCCGGTCAGCCGGCTGCGGCCGCCGGGCTAGGTGAGGAGGAGTCCGCCGCCCCCGCCGGCCGCCAGCCCCAAGCAGCTTCGGGCAATCCCCTTCCCAGGGTCATGGCCGTCGCCAACCAGAAGGGCGGGGTGGGCAAGACCACGACGTCGGTCAATCTGGGTGCGGCTCTGGCCGAGCTCGGCTTCCGGGTGCTGGTCATCGACCTGGACCCGCAGGGCAACGCCACGACGGGACTCGGCATCGACGCCCGGAACTTCGAACTCTCGATGTACGACGTCCTGATGCGGGACTCGTCGCTCGAAGACTGTGTCGAGCCCACCAGCATGAAGAATCTTTTCGTGGCTCCCGCGACCATCGCCCTGGCTGGAGCCGAGATCGAGTTGGTCCCGGCATTCAGTCGGGAGCTCAAACTCAAGAGGGCCATCGAGACGGTCATCGACGAGTTCGACTACGTCCTCATCGACTGTCCCCCGTCGCTCGGCCTCATCACAGTCAACGCTCTGGCGGCGGCCGACGAGGTACTCGTCCCCATCCAGTGTGAGTACTACGCCCTCGAAGGCCTCAGTCAGTTGATGCGCAACGTGCACCTCGTGGCTTCGAACCTCAACCCCCGGCTCGACATCTCGACCATCGTCCTGACGATGTACGACGCCCGGACCAAGCTGGCCGACCAGGTGGCCTCCGAGGTCCGGAACCACTTCGGGAACAAGGTGTGCCGGATCGTGATCCCACGGACCGTCCGTCTGTCCGAGGCCCCGTCGTTCGGGCAGCCGATCACAGCGTTCGACCCTGCGTCCCGCGGGGCCATTGCCTACAGGGAACTAGCCAAGGAGGTCAGCGGTGGCACGTCGTAGCGGGCTGGGGAAGGGCCTGAGCGCCCTCATCCCCACCGAGGTCATGGGCGATCGCACGTCTGCGCTCCGCGAAGTTCCGATCGGAAACATCAGGCCGAATCCCCGTCAGCCGCGGGTCAATTTCGACGAGGACACGATGGCGTCGTTGGCCGCGTCGATCAAGGAGCTCGGCGTCCTCCAGCCGGTACTGGTACGTCGCATCGGGGGGGAGGAGTCCGACGAGTTCGAGCTCATCGCCGGCGAGCGTCGCTGGCGGGCCTCCCGGCGCGCCGGCCTCCACACGATCCCGGTCCTCATCCAGACCTCGGACGACACCCACAGCCTCGAGCAGGCCCTTGTGGAGAACCTCCACCGCCAGGATCTCAACGTGCTGGAGGAGGCGGCGGCCTACCAGCAGCTCATTGAGGAGTTCGGATTCACGCACGACCAGGTGGCCACCCGCGTGGGCAAGAGTCGCACGGCCGTCACCAACATCATCCGCCTGCTGCAGCTCCCCTCCGGGGTTCAACGTCTCCTGGCCGAGGGCCAGATCAGCCCCGGCCATGCCCGTGCCCTGCTCGGCACCCCCGATCGCGGCTACCAGGAGGTCCTGGCCCGACAGGTGGTGGCCGACGGCCTCACCGTGCGGACCATCGAGGACCTGGTCCGGGCACACAACGACGAGGCCAACGGTGTGGTGCGTGACCTGGACGGACCCGGCTTCCTCCCCGGTGCGGCGGATGGGGGAGTCCACGTCGGGCCCGCTCCCGTCCCATCGGTGCGGGACGTCGACGGTCGGTCCGGGGGAGCACCCGGGCCCCGTCAGCTGCCCCCACCGGGGATCCTCGAGCTCGAGGAGCTCCTGTCGACCCACCTCAACACTCGCGTGAAGGTGGACATGTCCGCCAAACGGGGCAAGGTGGTCGTCGAATTCGCCACCCTGGAGGACCTGGAGCGGATCTACAAGCTGATGGTGGGCGGCGTGGAGTCCTCCGCACTGTAATTGACATCACGTAGAGTAAGGTTAACTGACATAACTGACATAGTCCCAGCTACAGTGACCACTGTAAGTGGTAGTTCACATCCCTGAACCCAAAGTAGAGCTTCTTCCACAACCTGTGCATGAGGTTGTGGATTATCGGTGAAGCCCGAGGTCAGGTAGAGGTGGAGCGCTGTGAGTCCCGCAGAGGCCGTCGTTCGGCGCCTGCGGTATGGCAGGACCCCTCTCAGTCCCAGGCGGTGCCGACCCATTCGCTCAGCGAGTCGACCATGGCCCGGGCGAGGGCCGGAGCCCGCTCCACCAGGACCGATGCCGGACCGATCTCGCAGATCACGGCCGGCATCCGGGTCTCGCGCAGGACCGGGAGCGACATCCCGTTGGTTCCCCCGTCGGGAAGGCCCAGCGTCGTGGCCAGGGCGACGTGGAGCAGTTCGGCCAACCGGCGACCGCCGGGGGAGGAGTACCGGTAGCCGGCGTAGTAGGAGGTGGAGCAACCCTGATCGGCACCGACCCGGATGCCCACGAAGACCTCGGCGCCGGCGGCGTTGGCCTCGGACGCCTGGATCGAACCTTCGGGATGGTGGTGGGTGGTGACCAGGGCCCCCTGGCTGACCAGCAGGCGCCGCACGGCGCCGATGGTGGCCCCGAGGCCTCCCTCCTCACCGATCGACACCCTGCGCCCGGCCAGGGTCCGGGGAGCCTGGCGCAGGCGTTCGCGGTCGCGGACGGCCGAGACGAGCTCGGACCCGTCGTGGCGTGAGCCGAACCGCAGCAGCTCGGCCACGGTGGCGGCGCCGGCGATGCCGTCGACCGGGAGACCGGCATTGCGCTGGAACTCGCCGAGAGCGGCCGACGTGAGGTCGCCGAAGATGCCGTCGACCCGGCCGGCGTCGAACCCCAGGGCGCTGAGGCGCTGCTGGAGCTCGGCCACGTCGTCGCCTCGCAGCATGGGGGAACGGCGGTAGAGGAACCGGTCGCCCAGGCGGCGACCGGCCTCGACCAGGGCCGACCAGGTCTGGCGTCCGCACACACCGTCGACCCGAAGGCCCCGGCGATGCTGGAAGGCCTCGACTGCGGCACGGGTACCTTCACGGAACCGGCCCTCACCGTCGACCCAGGGTGACAGCCCCAGTTCGGCGAGGCGGCGCTGGACGTCCGTGACGGCGTCACCCTCGTCCCCCAGTTGGAGGTGGATCTCGCGGCCGGAGCTCATCGTCCGACCACGGCCGCGATCCGGCCCGTAGTCGGACGGGGTGGCCCCCACGGGGCCACCGGGAAGCTCAAAGGTGGGTGGACAGCTCCTGGAGCAGCTGACCCTTGCCCTTGGCACCCACGATGCGCATGGCCGGCTCGCCGTCCTTGAACAGGATCAGCGTGGGGATGCTCATGACGTCGAAGCGACGGGTCACGTCGAGGTTGTCGTCGATGTTGAGCTTGACGACCTCTACCTTGCCGGCCTGCTCCTCGGCGATCTCCTCGAGCACGGGGGCGATCATCTTGCACGGGCCGCACCACTCCGCCCAGAAGTCCACCAGCACGGGAACATCCGAGGCCTTGACATGCTCGTCAAAGCTAGCGTCGGTCAGGTTGGTGATCTTCTCACTCATCGTGGTCGTTCCTCCTGGGCCCATCCGGGCCCTACCGTCCCCGTGTCGGGACACGCTAGGTCAACCGCCGGGTGGCTGATCGCATTCCCCGGGAGGCGGACCCGGGTCGTGGACGTCAGTGGCCCGAGGCGGCCTGGTCCTCGAGCCAGCGCTCGGCGTCGATGGCGGCCATGCACCCGGACCCGGCGGCGGTGATGGCCTGCCGGTAGCGGTGGTCCTGGACGTCACCGCAGGCGAAGACGCCCTCCACGTTGGTGTACGTGGTGGTGCCGATGGTCCGCAGGTAGCCGCTGTCCTCCATGTCGAGCTGGCCCTTGAACAGGTCCGTGTTGGGCTGGTGCCCGATGGCCACGAACAGCCCGGTCACCCCGAGCTCGGACTCCTCGCCCGTCTCGACGTTGCGGACCCGGATGCCGTCGACTTTGGTGTCACCGAGCACGTCGACCACCGAGGTGTGCCAGAGGAACTCGACCTTGGGGTTGTCGCGGGCCCGCTGCTGCATCACCTTCGAGGCCCGCAGCTCGCCGCGCCGGTGGATGATCGTCACCTTGTCGGCGAACCGGGTGAGGAACAGGGCCTCCTCGAGCGCCGAGTCGCCCCCGCCCACGACGGCGATCTCGTGCCCGCGGAAGAAGAACCCGTCGCAGGTGGCACACGTGGACACCCCGTAGCCGAGCAGGCGCGCCTCGTTGGGCAGGCTCAACATCAGCGACTTGGCGCCGGTGGCGACGATGAGGGCCTCGGCGGAGTAGGTGGGCTCCGGCGCGTCCGGATCCCCGATCCACAGCCCGAACGGGCGCGAGGACAGGTCGACCCGGGACACCTTGGCCGTCACGTAGTCGGTGCCGAAGCGGGCGGCCTGCTCGCGGAAGGCCCCCATCAGCTCGGGCCCCATGATCCCCTGGACGAAGCCGGGGTAGTTCTCCACCTCGGTGGTCAGCATGAGCTGGCCGCCGGGCTGGTCGCTGGTGGAGGAGGGTTCACCTTCGATGACCAGGGGCGACAGCTGGGCACGTGAGGTGTAGACGGCGGCCGTGAGCCCGGCAGGCCCCGACCCGACGATGACGACGTGGCGTGCCTCGGTCATGCCGCTGCGGCGTCAGACTCGGCACTGCGGTTGATCCGCTGTGACCAGGCCACGAATCCCACGATGACGAAGACGGCCCCGACGATCAGGTCGGACACCCACACGCGGTTGCCCGGGATGTAGACGGTCAGCACCCGGATCAGGGTGATGGCCAGCAGGGTGACGGTCACGATCGCGGCCGTGAAGACGATGATCCCGAAGACGATGCCCCGGGTGGCCAGTGTGAGCGGTCGGACCGCCTTGACCTGGATGAAGTCGACGACCGCGTCGACGGCGTCCGCACCCTTGACGGGCAGGTCGTTGAGCGCGGACAGCCCCGGCACCGACGACGCGTGAGTTTCAGGCTTCGGATCCATTGCCCGAGGATACCCCGGCGCCACGCTGCACCTCCGGGACGGTGGGGCTCCGGTGCCGCGCCGCGGTCAGGAGTCCTTCGTCACCATGCAGACGCCGATGGTCCCGGGGCCCGTGTGCGTGCCGACCACCGGGCCGAGCTGGGTCACCACCAGCGGGTGCTCCACCTCGAGCCCGGACAGCATGCCGAGGACGGTGTCGATGTCGGACGCCGCCCCGTGGGCCACGCCGATGCGGCTGAGGGGCGGCCCGTGGAGGGCCTTGTCGGCCAGGTACTGGACCGATCGCTGGCGGGTGCGCTGCTTCGACTCCTCGGCCACCTCACCGTCGACGATGGTCACCACCGGCTTGATGGAGAGCAGGGAACCGAGCAGCGCCCGGGCCCCGCCGATGCGACCGCCCTTCTCCAGGTGGTCCAGCGTGTCGACGACGCCGTAGACGTAGGTGCGGGGGATCAATCCGGTGGCACGGGCCTCGAGCGCGTCGAGGTCCGCTCCCGTGGCGGCCAGGTCGGCCACGTCGAGCACCATGAGACCGAGGCCCATCGTCAGCGAGCGCGAGTCGACGGTGCGCACGTCGATCCGGTCCGCCACCGAGCGGGCGGCCGCCACCGCGGCCTGGTACGTGGCGGACACCCCTGCCGACAGGCTCAGGCTGAGCACCCCGTCGTAGCCGTCGTCGGCCGCCGCCAGGAACGCCTCCTGGAAGGCGCCCGGGGAGGGTGCCGCCGTCTCGGGCAGCAGGGGGCTGGCCTTGCAGCGGGCCCAGAATTCCTCGGGTGTGAGGTCCTTGCCGTCGACGAACTCCTCCTCGCCGAACCGGATGGTCAGCGGCACGACGGTGACTCCGTGCTCGGCGGCCATCTCGGCCGACAGGTCGCACGCGCTGTCAGTTACCACCCGGATACGGGCCATGGAACTCCTCCTCGTCGTCCGGGGCACGACGCCCTCCGCTTCCTCCACCGGCACATCGCCGGTGGTCCGGCCACCCCCCGGATCGCCTGTGGGCGACTCCCCCCGCCCGCCGGGCACCGGGCGCAGATGGCGCACCGGGACTCCTCCGGACCCGTCGCCGAGTCTGCCACGGAACGGGATCGGCGAGGACCCGGCGACCGGGGCCGCGTCGTCGTACCCGGCCGACGGGTAAGGAGGTTCTCCGTCGGGGTCGACGAGTCGGATCGAGGAGTGCGCGGCCCGCAGCCTCGGGTCCTCGGGTCCGGCCGCGGGCAGGCCGGGGCCCGTCGTCCGCGTCGTGCCCGGTGGCCCGGGTGGCTCCGGTCGTTGCACCGCGGCCGCCCGGTCCCCGGCCACCCGGCGGGCCTCGCGGGTGGCGAGCACGACCGTGGTGCCGGCGAAGGCCAGGGTGCCGACCACCACGGCGAGGGTGACGCGTCCGAGCAGGGCGAATCCGGAGGTCGCGCCCGACACGCTCACGGCCAGCACGGTGGCGACGGCCATCACCGCGGTGGCCACCAGCACGCGGGTGACCGGGGTGGTCAGCTCGTGGCCCCCCAGGCCCTCGTCCTTGCGGGCCACCACCGAGAGGGCGATGACGGCGGCGACCGTGTAGGCCACGGACACCGACAGCGCCAGGCCGCGCACGCCGAGCGTGCCCGACCAGTGCGATGCCGAGCACGATGTTGATCCCGTTCTCGACCAGGTAGATGCGGAATGCGGTGCGGGTGTCCTGCATGGCCTGGAGGCACGCGGACCATGTAGAGGAAGGTGCAGAATCCGGGCAGGCCGAGGGCGAACATGGCCAGCGTGCCGGCGGTCGGGAGGCCTGGGCCGCCGTTTCGGCGCCGTGGTACAGGATCAGGTCGATCAGCGGGTGGGCCAGGATGATCATGCCCACCGCCGAGGGGATCACGATGGCGAGGATGCTGCGCAGGCCGAAGGCCATCCGTCGACGGAACCCGGCGATGTCGCCCTCGGCCCACCGCGCCGACAGCGAGGGCGTCACCGCGCTCATGATCGACACGGCGATGACCCCGTAGGGCAGCTGGAAGAAGGTGTACGCGTAGGTGTAGGCCGACACCGCGCCGGGCACCTTGGCCCCGTCGGCCAGGGCCAGCACCACGACCAGCGCGACCTGATTGGACAGCACGATCCCGAACGTCCACCCGGCCAGTCGGGTGATGCGGCGCATGGCCTCGTGGCCCGGCTGCCAGCGGAACGCGATGTGCAGGTCCGACCGCAGCAGCGAGGGGATCAACAGAAGGGCCTGGACGACGACGCCCAGGGTGGTGCCCACGCCGAGCAGTACCAGTGCGGTGTGGTGTGCCTCGATGGTGGCCAGGTTGGGGTCGGCACCAGCTCGTGGAACCACACCAGCATGCCGATGACCACCAGGTTGTTGGCGATCGGCACGAACATCGGCGCGGCGAACTTGCCCTGGGTGTTGAGCAGGGCGGTGAACAGGCCGATCAGCCCGTAGCAGGCCAGCTGCGGGACGAACCAGCGCAGCAGGAAGACGGCCACCTGCTGCTGCTGGTGCACGTCGGCGTGGTGGTTGGTGATGGTGTACAGGTCGATGATCTGCGGGGTGAAGACGAAGAAGACGACCGAGGCGGCTACCACGACGGCGACGGTCACGGTCACCACTGCGGAGATGGCCTCCCAGGCCTCCTTGGCCGCCCGGGTGGTCAGCTCGGCAACGAAGACCGGCACGAAGGTGGCGGCCAGGACGCCACCGATCACGATGTCGGTGATGATGTTGGGCGTGGTGTTGGCCAGGTTGTAGGCGTCGGCGAAGCCCCCGCCGCTCAGCGCCGCGGTGAGGGCGACGACCCGGCCCACGCCGGTCAGCCGCGACAGCGTGGTGCCGACGGCCATCCCCGCGGTGGCTCCGCCCAGTCGGGTGGTGGCCCCCGGGAGGGGTGGGTCCGCGTCCCCTCCTCGATCGGCGGTACCCTCTTCGATCGAGGCGTCCTCGTCGGTCACGGCGCCGCCGGCGGGCCGTCGCCCGTGCCGGCGCCCACCGGCGAGGGCACGTCGTCGGGCCCGCCATCGGGTTGGCCGTCGCCCTCCTCTTCGGACCGGCGGGCCGCCCGCCGGCGCCACGAGGTGCGGAACCACCACACGGCCAGTACCAGCCACGGCCCCGACGGTGAGGACCACGCCGACCACCGATGACGACGTGGACCGGACCGAGAGCTCACCGGTGGCCAGCCGGAGCGGGCCGCCGGGGGCGTGGAAGGTGACGTCCATGCGGAAGGCGCCCGATGCCCGGGCCTGCACCTGCACGTAGGAGACGTTGGAGTGGTGGGGGCAGCGAGGGACTCCGGCCGTGCGTACGACCGTCTGCCCGTTGGGGAACAGCAGCTTGTCGCTGCTCAGCACCAGCGATGCCGACCATCGGGTAGGGCGCGTCGGACACCACGGTCACCGGGATGCGGCCGCTGCTGGCGGTGAGGGTGACGGACTGGTCGCCCTCCACGGCCAGCTGGCCGAGCTGGGCGTCGACGGCAGCGCCGGCGTTGGCCAGCACGGCCGACTGCTGGGTGGTGCGCAGCGCTCGGACTCGCCGGCCAGGACCAGGTCGCCGAGTTGCAGGGTCAGGGCGCGGGCCCCCAGGGCGGCCAGGGCGAACCCGTTGACCCGGGCCCGCTGGGCCCGGATGGCGCCACCGGCAGCGCCGACGCTGCCGCCGACCGGGATCGAGGCGGCATCCCGACTGGCAGGTGGCCGGCGTGGGGAAGAGCGGCGAACAGCTGCGCGGTGGTGACCGGCCTCCACCACCGGGTTGCCGTCGAGCGAGCCGAGGAGCGCGTCGACGAAGGCCGGGTCGTCGGTCCACGCGGTCGGGGCGACGGCCATGACGGCCCGGGCGTGACTCCGTTCGGGCGCTCGTAGTAGAGCTGGGCCAGCTCGGCCACGAGCTGGTGGGCGGCCAGTACCGGGTCGCCGGGATCGGAGGTGAACCGCGCCGTCAGGTCGTCGTCGGAGGCCATGGCCGTCAGCTGGACCCCCCGGGCGCCGCTGACGGCGAACGGTGCCGTGGTGGATCCGTTGGCCGGGGTGGAGCTGAGCTGCGATGCGGGCACCACCACCTGCCGATAGCCGTCCGCGGCCAGTGCCGTGACGTGGCAGGCGTCGATGCCGTTCCCGGTGATCCAGGGGCCGAGCCCGGCGCCAGCCGTCGGCGGCCGGCCGGTCGGTCCGGTGGCGGCCACGACGCCGGTGCCCCGGGCCACCTGGAGGGCGAGCTCGTCGCTGAGGCCGGAATCGACCAGGCCGGTGGCGTCGACCGGGGTGAACGGGGCGGCCGTGAGCTGGTGGACCCCGGGGCTGTCGGCCAGCTCGCCGAGCTGGTCGACGGCCGTCTGGTGGGCGGGCGTGTCGAGCGAGGCCCGCCGTCTGGCCGCTCAGCTGGAGGGTCACCGGCACCGTCGGGTGCTGGGTGGCGATGGTGGCGAGGGTGTCCTCCACGGCGTCGAGCGCCGGCGCCCGACGGTGTGGCCAGGGCGGACGACGGCCGGGCCAGCAGCTCGGCGGCGGAGGGATCGTGGGAGGCCGTCATGGTGACCTGGAGGGGGAGGACCACGGCCACCCGCAGGCGTTGGGTGTCGGCCGGTGCGTCGGTGTCACGAGATGGGTGGTGAACGATCCGACCGTCGCCGAGGTCGATGTGTCGACCAGCTGGACCCGGACGGGAAAGACGCCGGCCGGGAACGACTGGCACTGCTCGCTCACGGGCAGGAGGTCGATGGTGAAGGGCGCTGATCCGGTCGGGGTGGCGGTGTCGCCGGCCTCGACGGGCATGGCCAGGTCGAACCCGCCACCGGTCGCGGCGGGTAGCGACGTGAGGGGGATGGCCGACTGGGTCGCCGACACCGGCTCCCGAGGTCGGAGGCGGTCAGCGACTGGTCGAAGCCCGACACGGTGGACAGGCACGGGTAGACCGACACGTCCACCCCGAGCGAGGTGTCGGGCACCGAGGTCGTGGCCTTGAGGTGGAGGTCGAAGGTCCCACCCGTGGTGACCCACGCGGTCTGGGACAGCAGGGTGAGCGCCGGGACGGTCGACCCGCCGGCACCCGGCGCGGATGCCGCGCCGACCGGCGCCGAGGTGGTCACCAGGGCGACGACGACCAGTGCGGCGAGGAGGAGGGCGGCCGGGAATCGGCGCCCGCCGGGGTCACCGCCCGGTGGGCAGGGTCTGGCTCGGTGCCGGTCCACGTCGAACCGCAGCCTACGTCAGTCGAACTACCCTCGGCTGCGTGTTCCCCGAGCGACTCAGGCCCCTGGTCGACGCCACGGCCGACCTGTCCGACCGGTTCCGCGGCGGCCGGGCACACCCTGTATCTGGTGGGCGGTTCCGTCCGCGACGCCATCGTCGCCGGTGAGGGCGTGCCGGTGGGTGATGCGGCTCCTGACCTGGACTTCACCACCGACGCCCGGCCCGACGACATCGAGGCGGTGGTGCGCGGGTGGGCCGACGCTGTGTGGACCCAGGGCAAGCGCTTCGGGACCATCGCCTGCCTGCGGGCCGACCAGAAGTACGAGATCACCACCCATCGGGCCGAGGCCTACCACCCGGACTCCCGCAAACCCGAGGTGGCCTTCGGCGACAGCATCGAGGACGACCTGTCCCGGCGGGACTTCACCGTCAACGCCATGGCCCTGCGCCTGCCCGACCTCGAGCTCATCGACCCCTTCGGGGGCCTGGCCGACCTGGCCGAACGGCGGCTCCGCACCCCGCTCGACCCGGACGTCTCGTTCGCCGACGACCCGCTGCGCATGCTGCGGGCCGCCCGGTTCATCGCCCGGTTCGACCTCGAGCCCGACCCCGAGCTGGTGGCCGCGGTGACCGCCGGGCACGCACGGCTCTCGATCGTGTCGGCCGAGCGGATCCGCGACGAGCTGGACAAGATCATGGTCGTGGCGGTCCCGTCGACCGCCCTGTGGTTCGTCGTGCGCACCGGGTTGGCCGAGGAGTTCCTGCCCGAGCTGCCCGGTCTCGCCCTCGAGCAGGACCCCATCCACCGGCACAAGGACGTGCTGGCCCACACCCTGGCCGTGGTGGACAAGACCTCGCCCGACCGCCTGCTGCGGCTGGCCGCCCTCTTCCACGACGTGGGCAAGCCCCGGACCCGGGCCTTCGTCGACGGTGGGGTCACCTTCCACCACCACGAGGTGGTGGGGGCGCGGATGACCCGCAAGCGGATGCAGGCCCTGCGCTACCCGAACGAGGAGGTCGACACCGTCACCGAGCTGGTCAACCTGCACCTGCGGTTCCACACCTACCGCCTGGGCTGGACCGACCGGGCCGTCCGCCGCTACGTGCGCGACGCCGGGCCGCTCCTCGACCGGCTGAACGAACTGACCCGATGCGACTGCACGACCCGGAACGCGGCCAAGGCCCGGGCCCTCGACCGGCGCATGGACGAGCTCGAGGTCCGTATCGCCGCACTGCGCGAGCAGGAGGAGCTCGACGCCATCCGCCCCGACCTCGACGGAGCCCAGGTCATGGAGCGCCTGGGCATCCCGCCGGGCCGCGAGGTGGGGCAGGCCCTGGCCTACCTGCTCGAGCTCCGGATCGACGAAGGCCCCCTCGGTGAGGAGGAGGCCTTCCGTCGACTCGATGCGTGGTGGGCCGAACGGGCCCCGTCCGGCTGAGGCGCGGACCCGGTGGGTACGGGCCCCACCGGTCCGTGACCGGGGCCCCGCGGGTCAGTCCACGGGCCAGACCGGTCCGGGGTCGCCGGCGGCGAAGGCCTCGACCATCTCGTGGCAGATGTCGTCGGTGTACTGCACCGGCGGCGACTTCATGAAGTAGGACGACGGGCCGAGCAGGGGTCCGCCGATGCCCCGGTCGAGGGCGAGCTTGGCGCAGCGCACCGCGTCGATGATCACGCCGCCGGAGTTGGGGGAGTCCCACACCTCGAGCTTGAGCTCGAGGTTGAGCGGGACGTCGCCGAAGTTGCGGCCCTCCATGCGGATGTAGCACCACTTGCGGTCCTGGAGCCACGGCACGTGGTCCGAGGGGCCGATGTGGATGTCGTCGGGCCCGAGGGTGGAGTGCTGGATCTGGCTGGTCACGGCCTGGGTCTTCGAGACCTTCTTCGACTCGAGGCGGTCCCGGTCGAGCATGTTCTTGAAGTCCATGTTCCCGCCCACGTTGAGCTGATAGGTGTGGTCGAGGGCCAGGCCGCGGTCCTCGAACAGCCGGGTCAGCACCCGGTGGACGATGGTGGCCCCCACCTGGGACTTGATGTCGTCGCCCACGATGGGCACCCCGGCCTCGCGGAACTTCCGGGCCCACACCGGGTCCGAGGCGATGAAGACGGGAATGGCGTTGACGAAGGCCACCTTGGCGTCGAGGGCGCACTGGGCGTAGAAGCGCTGAGCGTCCTCCGAGCCGACCGGGAGGTAGCTGACCAGGACCTCGGCGCCCGACTCCCGCAGGGCGGCCACGACGTCGACCGGCTCGGACGGGGACTCCTCGATCATCTCCCGGTAGTACCGGTTGAGACCGTCGAGGGTCGGCCCCCGCTGGACCTCCACACCGACGTCCGGCACGTCGGCGAACCGGATGGTGTTGTTCTGGCTGGAGAAGATGGCCTTGGCCAGGTCCTGCCCGACCTTGGCCGCGTCCACGTCGAAGGCGGCGACGAACTCGAGGTCGCTGACGTGGTAGCCGCCCAGGTCGACATGCATCAAACCGGGGACCACGTCGCCGGCCACCGCGTCCTTGTAGTACTCGACGCCCTGGATCAGCGAGCTGGCGCAGTTCCCCACGCCGGCGATCGCCACTCGGATCTTGCTCATCGTCTGTTTCCCTTCATGTTGGTGATCGCGCCCCGGGGGGTCGCATTGGCAGGAGCTCCCCGGAGGGTGCTGGTTCTCATGACGCACCCGAAGGTGACGTCGAGGTCATGGCGCCCCCGGAGCGGGGCTCGCCAAGATCGGTGCTGTCGGAATGTGGGTCGGAGTCGGAAACGCGCCCGTCGGCCGGACGGGGAGGGGCCTGACGCAGACGCTCGGCCTCGATGAGGCGGTCCAGCCAGGCGATGTCGTGCTCGGTGGCCTCGGTGCCGTGCTCGACGAGTGAACGGGTGTAGACGTCCAGGCGCTCCCCGGACGCCCGCGCCAGGTCGGTGACCAGTCGGCGGGACAGCTGGGCCCGCCGGCGCTCCAACAGGGCCAGCCGGGCCGATGGGGCGAGGTGCCGGGCGAAGGCCAGGCGCAGCCCGAAGCTGCGTGCGTCGTCGGTGCCGGCCGGCTCGTCGCCCTCGAGGAGCTGCTCGAACAGGGCCCGACCCTCGTCGGTGATCCGGTAGACCTTGCGCGACCGCTTCGTTCCGAGGCTGGCGCCGGCCCGACGGGCCCGCAGGCCGGCCCGCTCGCCGCTGAGCGAGCCGGTGGAGGGGATCGGGGCCGTAGCCGCCGCGCCCACCCCGGCCACGGTCACCGCGCCGGCGCGCTCCAGGCGGGACAGTGCGGGATAGAGGGAGCCGAAGGAGATGTTGGCGAACAGGCCCAGCTCGTCGCGCAGGCGACGGCGGATCTCGTAGCCGTGCATCTCCTGTTCGAGGAGCAGGCCCAGGATGGCCAGGTCGAGCACGTCAGGCCTCCGACCGGGCCGCATGGCGGGTGTTCACCGACTGCATACCTGAGATGATACATCAATTCGATGTATCAGGTTGATATATCGATGGTTCATATCGGTGGCGCGGATCCGGCGTCACGGTCGGGCCGTGGACCGAGGGACCCCTCCGGTGGCGACCTCGTGCACGGACCTGCCGCACCGACCTGCCGCACGGACCGGTGGGCGGCCCGCGGGGCCCGCCGAGCCCGCCGGATACGGCCCCGTCCGGGGGTCGAGGCGGTACCCTGTCTCGATGGGCTACCGACCCGGAGCGCTCGACGGTCTCCAGACCTCTCCCACCGGGGGACAGGTCGAGTACCTGCTCGCCCGCAACTCGGTGATCCGCGAATTCCACAAGGGCCGCCTGTCCCGTCTCGACGTCTGCGACGCCCACCCGGAGCTGCTGCGGGCGGCCACCAACCTCGGTCGTCCGATGGGCGAGCAGTGCCCCATCTGCGAAGAGGCCGAGCTCGTCGACGTGACCTTCGTGTTCGGCTCGAAGCTGCCGGCCGGCGGCCGGTGCGTAGCCACCCAGGCCGAGCTCACCCGGTACTGGCGGCGCAAGGACCCGGTGGTCTGCTACGTGGTGGAGGTGTGCTGCGGCTGCCGCTGGAACCACCTCCAGCGCATGTACCCGGCCGGTGCAGGGGTCGACGCGGTGGCCCGCAAGCCACTGCGGAGCCGCTCCAAGGGCTGATCCCCGTCCGGCTGCCGGGGGGCCTGTCCCGTCCCCCCAGACGGCGGTAGAATGGGGGCGCAGTCATCCGTACTCCGCGGGCACGTCCCGCCGATGCCGCCGGCAGCCCCCGGGCGCTGGACGGTAGACGAGGAGGAAGTCCATGCCCGATTCGCCCGCGCCCGTGACCGTCCCGTCGGTCAGGGCCACCAAAGTCCGTGACGGCCGCGAGCCGCTCGTGATGGTCACCGCCTACGACGCCCCCGGCGCCAGGATCGTCGACGCCGCCGGTGTGGACATCATCCTGGTGGGGGACTCGGTGGCCAACGTCGTCCTCGGCTACGAGGACACCCTGCAGGTGACGGTCGACGACATGGCCCACCACGTGGCCGCCGTCGCCCGTGCCCGTCCCCGTGCCCTGGTCGTCGGCGACCTTCCGTGGATGAGCTACCACGTCGACGTGGCCGACACCGTCCGCAACGCGGCCACGCTGATCCGCGCCGGCGCCCAGTGCGTCAAGCTCGAGGGCGGTGCCATCCGGGGCCCCATGGTGCGGGCGCTGGTCGACGCCGAGATCCCCGTGATGGGTCACATCGGGCTCACCCCCCAGTCGGTCAACGCCTTCGGCGGCTTCAAGGTCCAGGCCCGCGACGACGAGGCCGCCGCTCTGCTCGTGGAGGGGGCGACGACCCTGGTCGGGGCCGGGGCGTTCGCCGTCGTGGTGGAGGGCGTGCCCGAGAAGGTCGGGGCCGCCGTCACCGATGCCGTCGAGGTGCCGACCATCGGCATCGGGGCGGGGCCCGCCTGCGACGGTCAGGTCCTGGTCCTCCACGACCTGCTCGGGGTGTCCGGGCGCACGCCCAAGTTCGTCCGCCGCTATGCCAGCCTGGCCGAGGACGCCACGGCGGCCGTGGCCGCCTATGCCGCCGACGTCCGTTCGGGAGCCTTTCCGGCCGACGCGGAGGTCTACCACTGAGCTTCGGCTAGAGTGCTCTGGCTGTTCCGGCCGCCACGCTGCACGACAGGTGGCCGATGTCATAGTCCGACCTGCCCCACGCCGTGGGGCTCGGGCGCCTGGCGCCCGATCCAGAGGGAGGTGAGCCGTAGATGCGGCCTTACGAAACCATGGTCATTTTCGACACCGGAGCCGACGAGGCTGCGGTCAACGGGGTCCTCGACCGGGCCCTCGCCGCGCTGAAGGCCAAGGGGGGCAACCCCGGGCGGGTCGAGCGCTGGGGTCGCCGGACCTTCGCCTACGAGCTGCAGCACAAGCGCGAGGGCTACTACGTCCTCATCGAATTGAACGCCGAGCCGCCGGCCGTCGCCGACATGGAGCGCGTGCTCGTGCTCGCCGACGAGGTGCTGCGCCACAAGGTCATCCGGCTGCCCGAGAAGGTCGCCGGTCGCCGTGCCGCCGCCGCAGCCGCGGCCGCAAACGGGGAGGGCTGACCATGGCCGGCAACGCAGTCACCCTGGTGGGCAACATCACCCGCGATCCCGAGCTCCGGTTCACCAACACCGGGCAGGCCACGGCGAGTTTCGGCCTGGCCGTGAACCGCCGCTGGCAGAACCGCCAGACCCAGGAGTGGGAGGAGGCCACCTCCTTCTTCGACGTGGTGTGCTGGCGCGAGATGGCCGAGAACGCCGCCGAGAGCCTGAGCCGCGGCTCGCGGGTCATCGTGACCGGTCGCCTGGAGCAGAGGAGCTGGGAGACGCCGGACGGCGACAAGCGCTCCAAGGTGGAGGTCGTGGCCGACGAGATCGGCCCGAGCATCCGCTGGGCGACGGCGCAGGTCACCAAGAACGAGCGGCGCGGGCCCGGCGACGGGCCCTCCGCCGCCGGTCGCGGGGGTCAGTCGAGCGGGGGCGGCGCACCGGCCGAACCCGGATATGGATACAGCGAGGAGCCGTTCTGATGGCCAGGAACAACGATCGTGGAGGCAGCACCGCTCGCCGCGCCCCCAAGGACACCGGACGGCGCGTCAAGAAGAAGCCCTGTGCCCTCTGCAAGGACCGGGTGGAGTGGGTCGACTACAAGGATGTCGCCATGCTCCGCAAGTACATGAGCGACCGCGGCAAGATCCGGGCCCGCCGCGTCTCGGGCAACTGCACCCAGCACCAGCGCGACGTGGCCATCGCCATCAAGACGGCCCGTGAGCTCGTGCTGCTCCCCTACACGCAGCGCACGACCACCGAGCGGCCCGGCGGCCGTGGGGGCCGTGGCGGTCGCGACGGTGGGTTCGCCGGTGGCGGCGGACGGCGTGGGCGCGACGAGGAGCGGACGTTGGGTGAGGAGGGCGCGTCGACGGCCATCCCGGACGGCACTCCCCCGGCCGGAGCTGACGAGGTCGAGGTCGCCGAGGTCGAGGTGGTGGAGCTCACCGACGGCGAGGAGATCGTCGTCGTCGAAGGGACGGGTGAGGAGTCATGAAGGTCCTGCTCCGCACGGACGTGGACGGTGTCGGCAAGCGCGGCGACATCATCGACGTGGCTGGCGGCTTCGCCCGCAACCACCTGCTCCCGGCCGGCAAGGCCATCGTCGCCTCCGACGGCGTGGAGGCGCAGGCCTCCGCCATGCGACGCTCGCGGGACCTCAAGGACGCGCGTGACCGCGAGGGCTCGGAGACCGTGGCCAAGACCCTGGTCGGCAACACCATCACCATCCCCGCCAGGGCCGCCAACGACCGGCTGTTCGGTTCGGTCAGCACGGCCGACATCGTGCGCCACGTCGAGGAGCAGACCGGGGCGTTCATCGACCGCCACGACCTGATGCTCGAGGAGCCCATCAAGACGGTGGGCGAGCACAACGTGCGCGTCGAGCTGATCGGTGGCGTGGTGTTCGAACTCACGGTGGACGTGGTCGCCGAGGGCTGAGCCCTCCGGTCCGCGACCCGACCGGACGTTGCCGAGGTGCCCCGGCCACCGGCCGGGGCACCTCGCTGTCCGGGCCCGCGGCCACCGGGGTCCCCGACCGCTGGCACACCCGTGCTGCACACTGTCCCCATGTGCCCCCACGTCCGCAGGCAGACCGGGGTTATCCACGACCGGTCCACAGTTGCCGGCACCTGTATCCGCAGGAAGATGCCCTTACGTTCCACAGGGCCGATGGGTGAGGGTTGAGCCACCATGGTGCAAGCGTTCGACGACACGAGACCCCGCCGGCTCCTGACCCCCCGTCCCGGGGGTGCCGGCCCCGCCGGACGGGTCCCGCCCCACAACCTGGAGGCGGAGGAGTCCGTCCTCGGCGCCATGCTGCTGTCGCGCGACGCGATCGCCTCGGCCATGCAGGCGTGCAAGGCCGAGGACTTCTACAAGGCGTCCCACGGCTACATCTTCGAGGCCATCACCTCGCTCTACGGCCGTGGCGAGCCGGCCGACTGGGTGACCGTCACCGAGGAGCTGCGCCGCCGCGAGCTGCTCGACTCGATCGGCGACACCTCCGTCTTCGTCACCCTCCAGGCCAACACGCCGTCGGTGGGCAACGCCGAGTACTACGCCAAGATCGTCGAGGAGCTGGCGCTGCTGCGCCGACTGGTGTCGGTGGCGGGCGAGATCTCCGAGCTCGGCTACTCGGTGCCCGAGGACGTGACCGAGGTCCTCGACCGGGCCGAGAGCCTGGTGTTCGACGTGGCCCAGCGCCGGGTGGTCGACACCATGACCCCGCTCGAGGAGCTGCTCGGCGCCACGCTCGACCATCTCGAGCAGCTCTTCAGCCGGAGCGAGTCGGTCACCGGCCTGGCGACGGGCTACACCGATCTCGACGAGCAGCTGGCCGGACTGCAGCCGTCCAACCTGGTGGTGGTCGGAGCGCGACCCGCCATGGGGAAGACCGCCTTCGCGCTGGGCATGGTGGCCCACGCGGGGGTGAAGCTGAAGAAGCCGGTGCTCCTCTTCTCCCTCGAGATGAGCCACATGGAGCTCACCCAGCGCCTGCTGTCGTCCGAGGCCCGGGTCGACGCCGGCCGCATGCGCACCGGCAAGCTCCGCGAGACCGACTGGCCCAAGATCGGTCAGGCCATCAGCCGGATGAGCGAGGCACCTGTCTACATCGACGACAACCCGAACCTCACGGTCATGGACATCCGGGCCCGGGCCCGGCGCCTCAAGAGCCGTGAGGGCCTCAGCCTCGTGGTGATCGACTACCTCCAGCTGATGACCGGCCGGCACGGCTCCGAAAACCGCCAGGTCGAGGTGTCCGAGATCAGCCGCGGCCTCAAGATCCTGGCCCGCGAGCTCGAGGTGCCCGTCGTGGCGCTGTCGCAGCTCTCCCGGTCTCTCGAGAGCCGTCCCGACAAGCGGCCGATGCTGGCCGACCTGCGTGAGTCGGGCTCGATCGAGCAGGACGCCGACGTCGTCCTCTTCCTCTACCGCGACGAGGTCTACAACCCCGACGCCGCCGAGACCCAGGGCACGGCCGAGGTGATCGTGGCCAAGCACCGCAACGGGCCCACCGGCGTGACCCGCCTGGCGTTCATCGGCCACCACGCCCGCTTCGACAACATGGCCAGGGTGTAGGGGGGCCTCGTCGAGGCCGACACGTGGCCTAGAGTCGGAAGCCGTTGGTCCCGACCACGAACCCCGCTCGATGCGGGTGGACCCGGACGCCCGGGCACAGCGTGGTGACGAACGAGAGGGAGAGCCATGGCCGCCAACGCGGAGCGCGTCGAGGTGGAGACGGTGGTGACGGCACCGGTCGACCAGATCTGGGCGCTGGTGACCGACGTCGACCTTCCCGCCCGGTTCTCCCGCGAATTCCAGGGTGGGGAATGGCTGGACGACCCGGGTCCCGGGGCGACCTTCCGCGGCCACAACAAGATCGGCGACCTGGAGTGGTCCACCACGTGCACCGTGGTCGAGTTCCGGCCGGGCGAGGCGTTCGCCTGGGTGGTCGAGTCGGTGGACGAGCCGGTGGCCACCTGGGGGTACACGCTGGAGGACCGGGGTGACGACGTGCTGCTCGGCATGCACGCCACGCTCGGCCCCGCTCTGAGCCCTCCCCGGGCGGCCGCCGCCGCCGACCCCGAGCACGCGGACGAGATCATCGCCCGTCGCCTCCGTCACTGGTCCAAGAACATGACCGCCACCGTCGACGGCGTCAAGGGACTGGCCGAGACCTGACCATGGACGACGACCCACCGACCTCTGGCTGGCTGCCGGTCGTGGACCACGGCAGTTGTGAGGCCAAGCGGGACTGTGTACGGGTCTGCCCGGTCGACGTCTTCGAGGTGCGCCGCATCGAGGTCGCCGACTTCGAGGCGCTGGGGGCGCTCGGCCGGATGCGCAGCCGTGCCCATCGCCGGATGACGGCGTACGCGGTCCGCGCCGAATCCTGCACGGGGTGCATGGACTGCGTCACGGCCTGCCCCGAGGCCGCCATCGAAGTCGTCCCCCGCCCGGGCTGACCGGCCGGGCGGACGGGCCGGGGCGGCGCGGACGGACGACCGGACGCTCTCGCACGACGTACCGTCGGGCCGGGCCCCGGGCAGACGCGACCCGAGCACAATGTGTCGCCGCTGTAGACAGAACCGCACCCTCTGCGGGTGGGTCACCACACCCGGTGCCGGTTCACCTGGGGTTTTACCTCCCGACAGGTTCAGCGTGACACCCCGACCGCAACCAGGTGTTAACTCTCCCCCGGCGGAGTGCGGACGGGCGGATCCGGTAGCACGAACAGACAGCGGTCGGCGGTCGGACGGACTCCCCTCAGGTATCCACGTGTGAACCGAAAGGCGGAGTAGATGAAGGCACGTCCCATACTCATGACGGCGGCGGCGGTAGCGCTGTCATTGGCAGCACTGGCCCTCCCGGCGACAGGCGCACAGGCCGCACGAGGTCCCGCCGGACCGGTCGTGTGGGTTAACGCGGGGGCCACGATCGGCACGAACACCAGCTGTGCGAACCCCGGCTTCACCACCATCCAGAGCGCCGTCGACGTGGCCGAGCTCGAATCGGGCACGGTCGAGGTATGCGCCGGCAACTACACGGAGCAGCTCACCATCACCGGGAACACCTCGTTGGTGGCGAACGGCGCGGTGACCATCGCGTTGCCCTCCAGTCCGGTCGACTCCACCTCGACCTGTGACGACACGGTCGCGACCGAAGGTGGGTCGGGGGCCGAGGCCCCGCAGGACGAGATCTCGATCTGTGGGGCGGCCGTGACCATGTCCGGTCCGTTCACCGTCTCGGCCTACTTCCCCAACGAGTGCTACGACAACCTCTACGGGATCTTCGTCGGCCAGGGCAGCACGTTCGTGGCCGATGCCGCCAAGCGAGGCGGCGCCTCGCTCACGGTGACCGGTGCCGGCGTGCCGCTCGGCGCGTCCGACGTCGGCTGCCAGGGGGGCGTGGGCATCGAGGTCGGGTACTCGCCGCAGTACGAAGCCTGCTCCGATCTGGAGTCGGCGTCGGCCACCCTCACCGGGGTGGACGTCAGCGGCTACCAGAAGACGGGCATCGTGGCCACGTCCGGTGGGACGACGCTGAACGTCAAGGATTCGACCATCGCTGGTCGTGGCCCGGTGGGAACCGCGGAGAACGGGATCGAGGTCGACTGTGGTGCGTTCGGGACGCTGACCTCCGACACGATCTACGGCAACGAGTGCGACGGGACGATCATCAGGTCCTGTGGGCCGAACTACCAGACCCAGTACCAGGCGTCCGGTGTGCTCTTCTACGAGTCGGCACCCGGCTCGACGTTGACGAAGTCCACCATCGAGTACAACGACATGGGGGTCTACTACCTCTCGGGCGCGGCCACCGCACCGGCCGCCCCCGAGGTGACGTCGTCGAAGAACGTCTATGGGAACAACCGCTACGCCGGCCTGATGCTCGACCAGGGCTCGCTGTCGAGCACCAAGGACACCTTCGACGGAACCGGACTCGCCGGGATCGTGGTGCTGCAGTACGTCGGCCAGACCTTCGGGGTGCAGGCCACGGCCACCAGGGACACCATCATCGGCCAGACCTACGCCGTCAACGTCTCGTCGGACGACCAGGGTGCCGGCGACCTCCCGGGCAGTCTGACGATCACCGACAGCCACCTGTTCAGTGGCAACACGAACTGGATCGCCAACAACAGCTTCGACGACGACATCACCGTCGGGGGGTCCGGCAACCACTGAACCGACCCGTCACCCGGCGACCTCGGCGGTCGGGGGGCGCCACACCGTGTCCCGGCCACCTCGGCGGTCGGGACACGGTCGCGTGACCGCCCGGGTGCCGGGTCGATCGGGGACCTCGAACGACCGCCCGGGTGCCGGCCCACCGGCGGCGGCGGACGCCGATGGGGCGGTACGGTGGGAGGAGCCGACTCCCGGGGGGGACACATGGCTGGTCTGAACTTCGCCGACATCTTCGAGACGGTCGTGGACACGACGCCCGGGGCGCCGGCCCTGGTGGTCCGGTCCACGGCCGGCGACGAGGTCCGCCTGAGCTTCGCCGAGCTCGAGGCCCGGGCCAACCGACTGGCCCACGCCCTGACCGCGGCCGGCATCGGGCCGGGCGACCACATCGGGTGCCATCTCTACGACGGCAACCAGTACGTCGAGGCGAACCTGGCCGCCTTCAAGATCCGGGCGGTGCCCGTCAACGTGAACTTCCGCTACGTCGACGAGGAGCTCGAGTACCTCTTCGACACCGCCGACCTACGGCTGGTGCTCACCGAGCCCGACCTCGAGGCCCGGGCCGAGCGGGCGGCCAAGGGGCTGGCGTGGGACTGTCCCGTGGTGGTGGCCGACGAGCGCTACGAGGCGCTGCTGGCCGACCACCCGGACAGCCGTCCCGACGTACCCGGACGCGGTCCCGACGACCGGTACGGGTTGTGGACGGGCGGGACCACCGGGATGCCCAAAGGCGTGATGTGGCGCCACGAGGACATCTACCTGTCGGTGGTCGGTGGGGGTGGCAACCCCGCGCTCGGGATCGCACCGGTCGCGACGCTCGACGACGTGGCCGCCCGCGCCGCGGCCGCCTACCCCATCCCGGGGACACTCACCCTCTGCCCGCTGATGCACGGTGGCGGGTGGTGGATCGCCTTCTCGGCCCTGCTGTCGGGCACCTACAACGTGCTCATCCGGGACCTCGCCTTCGACCCCGGGTTCGCCCTGCGCGTGATGGCCGAGGAGGAGGTGCGGGTCGTCATGACCATCGGCGACGCCTACGCCCGGCCGATCGTCGACCACCTCGAGGAGTTCGGCACCGACGTCCACGACCTGGGCAAACTCCTCGTCTACGGCTCCGGTGGCGCCATCCTGTCGCCGTCGCTGAAACAGTCGCTCAACCGGCTGCTGCCCCACGTGATGGTGCTGGACGGCTTCGGCGCCTCGGAGACGGGGGGCCAGGGCAGCCTGGTGGGCCAGAGCGTGGACGGTGCGCCCGTGTTCCAGATGGGCGACGGCAACGTGGTGATCGCCGACGACGGCACGCTGTGCGCGCCGGGTGACGGACGGATGGGAATGCTCGCCACCAGCGGGCACATCCCGCTCGGCTACTACAAGGACGAGGCCAGGACGGCCGAGACCTTCCCGGTGGTCGACGGCGTGCGGTACGCCGTCCCCGGTGACATGGCGAGGCTGCTGGCCGACGGCACCATCGCCGTCTACGGCCGGGGCTCGGTCTCGATCAACTCGGGCGGCGAGAAGGTCTTCCCCGAGGAGGTCGAGAAGGTGCTGAAGAGCCACCCGGCGGTGTTCGACGCGGTCGTGGTGGGCACCCCGAGCGAGCGTTGGGGCTCGGTGGTGACCGCCGTGGTGCAGCTGCGCGGCGGCCTCGAGGTGACGCCGGGCCTGGCCGAGCTGCGGAGCCACTGCCGCGGTCACCTGGCCGGGTACAAGCTCCCCCGCGAGGCCGTGTTCGTCGATGCCGTCCGGCGCTCGCCCTCCGGCAAGCCGGACTACCGCTGGGCGCGCGACATCGCGGTGGCCTCCCTGGAGGGCTCGCTCACGACGGGCTAGTAGTGCTGGTCCCGGAGGGGCGGTGGCTCCCGACCCGGTCGCCATCGGCGATCATGGGTACGTGGACGACTACGTGCTCCCCCGGGTTCCGGCTTCGGCCGGGGCACTCCTGCACGATGACGACGGTCGCATCCTGATCCTCGAGCCGACCTACAAGTCGGGATGGACGGTGCCCGGCGGGCAGATCGAGGAGGGCGGCGAGTCGCCCTGGGAAGGGTGTCGTCGGGAAGTGGCCGAGGAGACCGGACTGGTGGTCGCGGCCGGACGCCTGGTCTGCGTCGACTTCCTCCACCCGAGGCACGGACGGCCGGGTGGCGTGCGGTTCCTCTTCGACTGCGGCGTGGTCGACGCCGCCGACCGCGGCCACCTGGTGCTCCAGGAGGGGGAGATCGGCGACGCCCGGTGGGCGACGCCCGAGGAGGCGCACCGACTGCTGAGCGGCCCGGTGGGCCGCCGGGTGGCCCGGGCGTTGGTCGCCGAGGGCACGATCTACCTAGAGGACGGGCGACCGGTGGCCGGCGTCGGGCCCTGACGAGCCCGGCCCGGCGCCGTCCGGCACGCCGAGCCGGGTGACCAACCCGGCGACCTGTGGGCGCACCACGTCGGCCTGGCGGGTGACGGCGAACCAGGGTTCGGGGGGCACGACGGCGCCGACCGGCCATACCTCGACGAGGTCGCCCGAGGCCAGGCCGGCCGCGCACGCGTAGGCCGGGAGGAGACTGGATCCGAGGCCCCGGGCCACCGCTCCGGCCACCGCCCGCAGGTCGGGGGCCGACAGGCGCAGGGTGGCGCCGAACGGCCGGCCCAGGGTGGTCTGCCAGAATCGACGGGTGCGCGGCAGCTCGGCGCTGTAGGCGACCCAGTCACCGCCGGCCAGGACCCGGGCGAGCGCGTCGGGGCGGTCGGGCGGTACGGGCTCCAGGCGGCCCGGGGCCGAGACCAGCACGAACGGTGTCACGCCCAGGGCCACGGTGGACAGGGTCCGGCGGCTCGGCTCCGTCGTGGTCACGGCGACGTCCAGCTCACCGTGATGGACGAGGGACGCCAGCTCGGCGTCGGTCCCGAACCGGACGGCCAGGGGCAGGTCGTCGGGCCCGAGCCGTGGCACGACACCGTAGGCGAGGTACTCGGGGGAGCAGCCGAGCCGGAGGGCCGGGGTGGTGGCGTGCAACGCCCCGCCGTCCAGGCCGGTCAACACGGGCTCGAGGCGGTCGAGGGCGTCGGCCACCGACGCGTAGAGCTCGCGGCCGGGCCGGGTCGGGTCGACTCCGTGGGACGTGCGCTCGAACAGGGCGGCGCCCACCGAGCGCTCGAGGGAGCGCAGCTGCTGGCTGGCCGCCGGCTGCGACAGGTTGCGCAGGGCGGCGCCGTCGGTGACCGACCCGGTGCGGTAGATGGCGACGAACGTCCGCAGCCACTCAGCGGTTGCCATTGGCTCAGCTTATAAGAGTCCGTCAGTAAGGCACTTTGCCAATGGGCCGGCCGCGGCGCATGCTGGACCCATGCCCGACACCACCTACACCCACGGACACGACGACAACGTGCTGCGGTCGCACCGCTGGAGGACCGCCGCCAATTCCGCCGCCTACCTGCTGCCCCGCCTGTCATCGGGCCTCTCCCTCCTGGACGTCGGATGTGGGCCCGGCACCTTGACCTGCGACCTGGCCCGGGTGGTGGCGCCCGGGCGGGTGGTCGGCGTCGACGCCGCCGCCGACGTGGTGGAGGCGGCCCGGGCCGAGGCGGCGGCCGCCGGGCTCGACGGCGTGGCCTTTGAGGTGGCCGACCTGTTCGCCCTGCCGTTCCCCGACGACTCGTTCGACGTCGTCCATGCCCATCAGGTCCTCCAACACGTCGCCGACCCGGTGGCCGCACTGGTGGAGATGCGTCGGGTGTGCCGGCCGGGCGGCGTGGTGGCGGCCCGCGACTCCGACTACCCGACGTTCACCTTCTGGCCCGCCGAGCCGGACCTCGAGCGGGCCATCGCCGCGTACGGCGAGCTGACCCGGGTCAACCGGGCGAACTGGGATGCCGGACGCCGCCTGCTCGCCTTCGCCCACGCCGCCGGCCTCGACGACGTGACGCCGTCGGCCTCGACGTGGTGCTTCGCCACCCCCGACGAGCGGACCTGGTGGGGAGGCCTGTGGGCCGACCGGTTCGCGGCGCCGGACTCGTTCCTGGGCGCCCAGCTCACCGGGCACGGGATCGCCGATCGGGCCGACCTCGACGCCTTCGGCGCCGCGTGGCGCCGCTGGGCGGCGTCGCCCGACGGCTGGTTCGCCATGCTCCACGGCGAGATCCTGGCCATCGCCTGAGCCGGCCGTCAGGGGCGGTCGAGCACGGCGGCCACGAACCGGTCGGGCGCCTCGAGCATCGGGTAGTGGCCGACGCCGTCGAGGCGGACCACGCGGGCGTCGGGACGGGCGTCGGCCAGGCGGTCGGCCATGGCCGGCACGGCGATGGGGTCGTCGGTACCCCACACCACCGTCAAGGGGGAGGGGTGGTCGGCCACCGGCGGCGAGGTGCGCCCCTCGTGGCGGCGACGCTCGTCGATGTAACGGGCGTGCCGGGCGAGCAGCCGTTCACCACCCCCGGCCGAGATGAGCTCCCAGGCCGCCTCCAGCTCGTCGTCGGCGACCGCGTGCCCGGCGCCGTAGGTGGCGACCAGGCCGGCGATCACCGACTCGCGGGTCAGCACCCCGGGATCGAGGAGCTCGTCGGGCAGGGCCTCGAGGAACTGCTGACCGGCGCTGAGGTGCACGAGGTCCATGGCCAGCGTCCCGTTGGTCACCACCCGGTCGGTCACCGCCACGGGCCAGGCCCCTTCGACCTGGCGGGCCAGCAGCTCGCCGCCGACGGTGTCGCCGATGTCATGGGTCAGCATCCCGAGCCGGTCGATGCCCAGGTCGGCCACCAGGGCCGCGGCCGTGTCGGCGTGGTCGACGAGGCGGTACGGGCGGTCCGGCTTGGCCGACAGGCCGTAGCCGAGATAGTCGAACAGCACGACGCGCCGCGCCGCGGCCAGCTGGCCCACCACCCGGTGGAAGTCGAACGACGACGTGGGGAAGCCGTGGAGCACGAGCAGGGGGGCGGCCTCCACGGGCCCGGTGGCGGGCACGTCGATCACGAAGATGCGCTCGCCCAGGACCGTACGGTGTCCGCCCCGGTCCCGCCAGGCGTCGACGAGCGCGCTCACCCGACCAGGCGGGTCCTGAACAGCTCGAGGACCTGGTCGAGTGCCTCCCGGGTCGGGGTACCGGGTCGGTCGTCGAGGTCCTCGGTGAGCACGGAGTGGGCGCCTTTGCGGTGTCCGTACGGATTGCCGGGGGAGGAGTCGAGCTCCACGCCGACGAAGGCGTCGCCGAGCAGGTCGTGCAGCGCCTCGAAGCGGTCGTGGGGCGCGGCCCTGTCCCCGGTGAAGCGCAGGCCGAGGACGCAGACGCCGCCCGCCGCCCGCTCGGCCACCCGCCGGGCGTCGGCCTCGCTGATCCCGAGGTCCCGCCGGTGCCGCGCCGTCACCGGACCGGGCAGGGACGGCTGGCTGAGCACCGGCGCGACCACGACGTCGTCGACCATCATGGCCAGGGCGAAGCCGCCGGTCAGGCACATTCCCACGGCACCGACGCCCGGGCCCCCGCACCGCTCGTGCTCGGCCGCGGCCAGGGCCCGCAGCCACGTGGTGATCGGGCTGGCCCTGCCGAGGGCGAACATCGTGAACTCGCGCGACACGCAGGCCTTCGCCGCCTCCTTGAGGGCCAGGGGAACCGACGGGTCGCGCCCGTCGTCACCGAAGAGGTGGGGCATGACGGCCGTGCAGCCGATGCCGGCCACCATGCGGGCGAACCGGGCGACGTTCGGGGTGATGCCGGGGATCTCGCTCATCACGATCACCGCCGGCCCCGTCCCCAGCCGGTAGAGGGTCCGGGTCGTTCCCTCCGCCGTGAAGGTCGAGCGCTCGAAGTCGTCCAGGGAGTCGGCCATGCGAGGACGCTATCGCCGGGTTGCCGTCCACGCCCCGACCCGGTTCAGCGGAGCGCCAGCGTGACCACCACGGGCCGGTGGTCGGAGCCCGTGGCCTCGGCCACCCGGGCATCCACCACGTCGACGGCCGGAGTGACGAGGACGTGGTCGAGCTGGCTGTGGGGACGGTGGGCCGGCCAGGTCCGGCCGATCACGGCCCGGCGCCAGCCGGCGAAGAACGACGACGCCGGCGGTCCCCACATGTTCATGTCGCCGGCCAGGAGGGCGGGGCGGTCCAGGGGGGGCAGCAGGCGGGCCAGCCGCCGGTACTGGGCCGGCGACAGGTGGGTGATGTGGGACATGTGGGTGCCGTGCACCACGAGCTCGCGCCCGCCGACGACCGTGGTGCAGCGCACGACGGCGCGGCGGGCCGGGTCGCGCCTCAACTTGCCCAGCGACAGGACCTCGACGTCGCGGCACGGCACCCGGGCCAGCAGCGCCACCCCCCACCGGCCCGGCTGCGCGGGGCGGTCGCGGGAGCCGGCGGGCACCTTGAAGCGCTCGTCGTCGAGGCGCAGCGTCTTGCGCACCTGCCCGAGCATCGGTGCCCAGCGCCGGGTCGAGGTGGGCACCGGCGCGTAGAGGCGGGCGTGGGCCAGAGGGGCCTCGGCCACGACCGTGTACCCGAGGTGGTCCGCAACCCGGGCCGCCGTCCCCGTGGACCCGTCGTCGGGGGTCCAGGCCTCCTGCAGGACCAGGACGTCGGCGTCGAGGGCGGCGCACTCGGCGACCAGGTCGAAGGGCCGGCCCCAGCCGTCGACGCCCATGTGGACGTTGAAGCTGGCCACCCGCAGTGTGGCGCGCCGGCCCGGAGCAGCGACCGCCCCGGGGCCGTCCCTTCCCGATGCCTCCATCCGGTTCAGTGTCGCCCGAAGGTCTCGGCCGCCGCCCGCAGCTCGTCCCGGAAGTCGGGGTGGGCGATCTCCGCCAGGGCGGTGGCCCGCTCGCGCACCGTCCGCCCCGACAGGTCCGCCGACCCGTACTCGGTGATGACCACACCGGTGTGGTGCCGCGGGGTGGACACCACCGAACCCTCGGGCAGGAACGACAGGATGCGGGACCGGGTGACCCCGTTCGACACCGCGGTCGACCGCAGGCAGATCAGTGAGTGGTCGTCGACGCGCATTTCGGCGCCGGCCACGAAGTCCTCGTGGCCGCCCACCCCCGAGATCTGGCGCCCCTCGATGTTGTCGGCCACCACCTGGCCGTAGAGGTCGACGCACAGCGCCCCGTTGATGGACACGAAGGCGTGGTTCTGGGCGATGACCGTGGGGTCGTTGACGACCTGGACGGGCACGAACGCCACGTCGTCGTTGCCGTCGAGCCACGCGTAGAGATCGGCCGATCCGAGGGCGAAGGTGGTGATCGAGACACCGTTGAACACACTCTTGGCGTCATTGGTGACCTTGCCGGCCTGGTGGAGCCGCATCAGGCCGTCGGTGAACATCTCGGAGTGGACGCCGTAGCCGCCGCCCGGACCCTCGGCGAGCTTGGTGGCCACCATGTTCGGCACCGCCCCGATTCCGATCTGGAGGGTGGCCCCGTCGCCGACGAAGGAGCGGGCCTGCTCGGCGATGGCCTCGTCGATGGCGTCGGGCTCGGGCTGGGTCAGGGTGAACGGGGCCCCGTCCGCCTCGACGAGGACGTCGACGAGTTCGAGGGGGATGGTGTTCGTGTACTCGGGTCGGAGCGTCCGGGTGCGGGGCAGGTGGGGATTGACCTCGACCACCAGCAGCCGGTCGGGGTCCTTGCCGGCCAGGAGCAGCTCGTCGTAGGTGGCGCCGAGGTGGAGCGACAGGTTGACCTCACCGTCCTGGGGCGGTGTGGCCAGCACCGTCATGACCCGGGGGTCGTAGCGGCGCAGGATCGGGGCGAACTGGCGGAACCCGCCGGGGACCAGCTCGATCCGGGCCCCGCCGGCCAGCAGCATCCGCTCGGCCGGGCCGAAGAAGCCGCACCGGTAGGACACGTTGGGGTGGGCCAGCACCGGGTAGAAGCCGAGCAGGAGGGCGCCGCCGAAGGTGAGGTCGACCCAGTCGTCGCGCCCGCCGAGCGCGGTCAGGAAGGCGTCGGGATTGGCGGGGCCCAGCCCGAAGCCGATGGCGTCGGTCGTGCTGATCCGGCCGGCGGCCTCGTCGGGCGTGCAGGTCTGTGGTGCCATCGTGACAGTGTTGCACCGGCCGCGCGCCGCGGTGAGGGTCCTTGGTCCCCACCTGGCGGCGCGACGTCCAGGACAGCCACGGTGCGCCTTCCCCCCGGTCGGTGGGAGCATGGGCCCATGCGGTTCGACACCCAGCTCGCCGGTCTCGAGGATGCCGCCGCCCATGCCCGGCGCCTCGAGGACCTCGGCGTCGACGGGGCCTTCACCTTCGAGGGCCCCCACGACGTCTTCACCCCGCTGATCCTGGCCGCCTCCGCGTCGACGACGCTCGAGCTCGCCACCAACGTGGCCGTCGCCTTTCCCCGCAACCCGGTGCAGCTGGCCCACCAGGCGTGGGACCTGCAGCTGCTGTCGGAGGGCCGCTTCTCGCTGGGGCTGGGCAGCCAGATCCGTGCTCAGGTGGAGCGGCGCTACGGCGCGTCCTTCGACCGGCCGATCGCCCGGATGCGCGAGCTGGTGGCGGCGCTGCGGGCGATCTTCGCCACGTGGGAGACCGGCGAGCCCCTCGACTTCCGGGGGGAGTTCTCCTCCCACACGCTGATGCCGCCGCTGTTCAATCCCGGTCCCCACCCCTACGGCCCGCCGGACATCGCGCTCGGCGGGCTCGGCCCCCAGATGGTGGCCCTGGCCGCCGAGGTGGCCGACGGCCTGCTGGTCATGCCCTTCAACACCGCCAGCCACCTGCGCACCCGGACCCTTCCGGCCGTGGTCGAGGGCCTGGCCCGCGGGGGCCGGGACCGCTCGGAGCTCACGGTCACCGGCGAGGTCATCGTCTGCTGCGGTCGCGACGAGGCCGAGCTCGAGACGGCCCGCACGGCGGGCCGCTGGCTCCTCTCCTTCTACGCCTCGACCCCCGCCTACCGGCCCGTGCTCGAGGCCGAGGGTTGGGAGGATCTCCAGCCCGAGCTCAACGCCCTGAGCAAGTCGGGGCGCTGGGACGAGATGCCGGCCCGCATCGACGACTCCATGCTGGCCACGCTGGCCGCCGTCGGCTCGCCGGGCGAGGTGGCCGACGTGATCGTCGACCGCTTCGGCGGCCTGGTCGACCGCGTCGGCTTCTACACCCCCTACCTGGTGGCCGACGAGACGCTGGGCGAGCTCGTGGACGAGCTGGCCCGCGCCACCAGGCCCGACGCCCTGCCCATTCCCGCGCCCTGAGCGGGCGACCCGACACCGAGGAGACGCTGTGACCGACCCCACCCCCACCTACGACGAGTTCTCCCTCTTCCACGAGAACGCCGAAGAGGTCGGCCTGCCCTTCGAGGGCCCCCCGGTGGTGCGCCGGGAATCGGTGGAGGTCGCACCGGGCCGCCGGGTCAGCGCCCTGGTCTGGGGGGAGGGGCCACCCGAGCTCGTCCTCCTCCATGGTGGGGGACAGAACGCCCACACCTGGGACACGGTCGCCCTCGCCCTCGCCCGGCCGCTGCTGGCCATCGACCTGCCCGGCCACGGCCACTCGGACTGGCCGCAGGACTCGGCATGGCTGGACATCGCATCGATGGCCCACGACGTGGCCCTGGTGACGGAGCGGTTCGCCCCCGATGCCCGCGCCGTGGTGGGGATGTCGTTGGGGGGCGCCACGTCGATCGCCCTGGCCACGGGCCATCCCGACCTCGTCCGCCGGCTGCTGCTGGTCGACATCACCCCCGGGGTCAACGGCGACAAGACGTCGGACATCGCCGCGTTCCTGTCGGGGCCGGAGGCCTTTGCCAGCTTCGACGAGATCCTCGACCGGACGATCCAGTTCAACCCGACCCGGTCGGTGTCGTCGCTCCGCCGCGGCGTCCTGCACAACTCGGTCCAGCTGCCCGACGGCACGTGGGCCTGGCGCCATCAGGCGGGGCGCCCCCCGGTCGACACCGGGCTGCACGTGGAGCGGCCCGACTTCGGGGACCTGTGGGACGCGCTCGAGGCCATCCCGGTGCCGGTGCTGCTGGCCCGTGGCAGCCGGTCGCCGGTGGTCGACGACGACGACGTGGCCGAGTTCCGGCGGCGGAGGCCCCACGACCGGGTCGTGGTGGTCGAGGATGCGGGTCACAGCATCCAGGGCGACCGGCCGCTGGAGCTGGCGACCGTGATCGAGGAGTTCGCCCTCTCCGGTTGAGTTCATCACGATGGCCCCTGATCTTGGCCGTGAGTTCACTGGAAGTTCACCTCAGGTTCAGCTGGCCTCACTACCGTCGGAGGTAGCGGATGGGGCACTGCCGAACGGCGGACCCGTGCCTGTCCGTCTGTTGTGATGACGACCACGGAGGCCAATACCTTGTTGAACACCCGGAAATTCACCACCTCACGGCGGGGTCGGCGGACGGCGACGCTGGCCGGTATCGGGCTGGCCGCGGCCGCCCTCCTGTCCGCATGCAGCTCCTCCTCGGCGAGCTCGACGACCACCACGACCGCGGCGCCGGGCGGGACCCTGGCGTCGAACAACGCCGCCTACCTGGCCGCCGACCTGAAGGCACCGGCCGGCACGCTGGTCGCCTCGGGCTCGACCTTCGTGCAGCCCTTCTTCAACTCGGCGTTCTACAAGTACACCGGCCTGAACCAGGCCCTGCAGGTCAACTACCAGGGCGTGGGGTCGGGTGCCGGTATCACCGCGTTCCAGTCCGGCACCGTGGACTTCGCCGCCTCGGACGTCCCCATGGCCGCGTCGGACCTGGCCAAGATGCCGGCCAACGCCGGACCGGTCATCCAGATCCCCGACATCCTGGGCGGGGTGACCGTGGCCTACAACCTGCCGGGCGTCTCGACCCGGCTCAAGCTGGACGGCCCCACCCTGGCCGGCATCTTCGACGGCTCGATCACGACCTGGAACGCCTCGCAGATCGCGGCCCTCAACCCGGGGGTGACCCTGCCGGCCCACGCCATCACCCCGGAGGTGCGGGCCGACAGTTCGGGCACCACCTACATCTTCACCGACTACCTGGCGTCGGCCAGCCCGACGACCTGGAAGCTCGGTACCTCCAAGACCATCGCCTGGCCGTCGACCGCCGTGCAGACCCCGAAGAACTCGGGCGTGGCCGCGTCGATCCTGTCGACCCCGTACTCGATCGGCTATGTCGAGATGTCGTATGCCATCACGAACAAGATGACCTACGCGGCGGTCAAGAACGCGGCGGGCGTCTACGTGGTGCCGAGCCCGGCCACCGTGGCCGCCGACGCGGACCAGAGGACGGGAATCTCGTCGACCAACTTCTCCATCGTCAACCAGCCCGGCGCCACCAGCTACCCGATCGCCGGCTACAGCTGGGCCATCCTGCTGCAGAAGCAGACGAACGCCACGACCGGGGCCCAGGTGGTCAAGGTGCTCGACTGGACCACCCACACCGGCGGCGGCCAGAGCCTGGCGGCGTCGCTGTACTACGTCGCGCTGCCGCCGGCCGTGCAGAACCAGAACCGGACGCAGCTGCTGACCGTCACAGGACCGAGTGGCCAGACACTGCTCACGAAGTGACCTGCCCGGCTCCGTCCAGCGGCTCCTGCCGCCCGTGACGCCGCAGGCGTGAAGGTGGGCTCGTGACGACGATCGAATCACCCCTTCCTGCACCCACCGGGCGCAGGAAGGGGCTGGTCCTGCACGACCGGGGCTACCGGGGCATCCTCGGCGTCGTGGCCCTGCTGTTCGGTGCGCTGGCCGTCTGGTTCCTGGTCTCGATCGTCATCCAGGCCAGGCCGGCCTTCTCGACGCTCGGGTTCTCGTGGATCGTGGGGAAGACCTGGAACCCGACCCACGACCAGTACGGGCTGCTCCCGTTCATCCTCGGCACGATCGAGTCGACCGCCATCGCCGTGGTGCTCGCCGTGCCGATCGGCCTCGGCACGGCCATCGCCCTGGCCTACCTGGTGCCGGGTCGGATGCGGCCGGTCCTGTCGACCACCGTGGAGCTGCTGGCGGCGGTACCGAGCGTGATCTTCGGACTGTGGGGGCTCATCGTCCTGGCCCCGATCTTCCGGGACACGGTCGAACCGTTCCTGACCTCGGCCTTCGGGTGGACGGGGCTGTTCGACGGGCCGGACCGCGGGGTCGGTCTGCTGCTCGCCGGTGTGATCCTCGCCATCATGATCCTGCCGACCATGGTGGCCATCTCCCGGGACGTGCTCGTCGTGGTACCGAACGAGCAGGTCGAGGGGGCCATGGCCCTCGGTGCCACGCGGTGGCAGGTGCTCCGCAAGGTCGTCGTGCCCGGCGCCCGGACCGGCATCCTGGGTGCGTTCACCCTGGCCACCGGACGGGCCCTCGGGGAGACGGTGGCGGTGGCCATGGTGATCGGGAACTCGCCCTACATCGCCCACTCGTTGAAGTCGTCCGCGGCCACGCTGCCCTCGCTGATCGTCAACAACTTCGGCGAGTCCACCGGCACGGAGCTCAGCGCCCTGTTCGGTGCCGGACTCGTCCTGCTGGTCATCGGCATCCTGGTCAACTCGGCGGCCCGGTGGCTGGTGTGGCAGACCGGCGCCGATGCCGCCGGAGCGGGGATCGGTCGATGACCGCCGTCCTCGACACGCCGCCCGACCCCACCATCGAGCGTCGGCGCGCCGTGCAGGCGGCCGCGTCCGCCAGCCTCCGCCGGCGCAAGTTCACCTCGCGGGTGGCCCTCGGGGTGTGCTGGCTGTTCCTGGGCATCGCCGTGGTTCCCCTGGTGGCCGTGGTCGCCTACGTCGTGGCGAAGGGGCTCCCGGCGTGGAGCGTCGACTTCTTCACCCACACGACGACCCCCGAGGGCATCCCGGGCGGTGGCGTCTGGAACGCCATCGTGGGCACCGTGGTGATCACCGCCATCGCCGTGGCGGTGGCGGTGCCCGTGGGACTGTGCTGCGGGCTGTTCCTGGCCGAGTCGGACGGCCCGGTCGCCGCCACGGTGCGCTTCACGGCCGACGTGATGACCGGCATCCCCTCGATCACGGTGGGTATCTTCGGCTACATCGCCATCGTCCGGAACTTCCAGGCCTACAGCGGTCTGGCCGGGGCGTTCGCCATCGGGTTCATCATGCTGCCGGTCATCGTCCGTGCCGGCGAGACGGCCTTCCGGGGGGTGCCCGGCTCGCTCAACGAGGCGGCACTGGCCCTCGGGGCCCGTAGGTTCACCATCGCCCGCAAGGTCGTGGTCCCGACAGCGCTGCCCGGGGTGATCACCGGCGTCCTCCTGGCCGTCGCCCGCGGCCTGGGCGAGACGGCCCCCCTGCTGCTGACCATCCTGGGCAACCAGTACCTCCAGTGGAATCCCACGAAGCCGATGGAGGCCCTGCCCGTCCTCATCTACAGCTATTCGAGCCAGCCCTATGCCGACCTCGTCCAGGTGGCCTGGGGCGCGGCCCTGCTGCTCATGGTCGTCGTGCTGGTACTCAGCATCGGCAGCCGCCTGTACGCCGCCCACCTGCGGAAGGAGCGCCGATGACCGACGCCGGTCCCCCGACACCCGGAACCCGGAACCCCGACGACGAGGAGTCCCTCACCGTGCAGGCCGAGCAGGCGCTGACCCAACCGCCGCGGGGCGACGTCGTCATGACGCTGCGCGACCTGGCCGTCGCCTTCGCCGGCCGGACCGCCGTACGGGACGTGTCCTTCGACGTGGCCGCCGGCGAGGTCACCGCCCTCATCGGTCCGTCCGGCTCGGGCAAGACCACCGTGCTGCGGGCCCTCAACCGCATGCACGACACCGAGCGGTCGGCCAAGGTCACCGGGACGATCCACCTGGGCGACCTCGACGTCTACGGCCCGGACACCGACCCCACCCTGCTGCGCAGCCAGGTCGGCATGGTCTTCCAGCGGCCCAATCCGTTCCCCACGATGAGCATCTACGACAACGCGGTGGCCGGGCTCCGCTTCAACGGGGTGCGCAAGAAGGCCCTGCTCGACGAAGCGGCCGAGTCGGCGCTCATCGCCGCGGCGTTGTGGGACAGCGTCAAGGACCGGCTGAAGGCCAACGGCAGCACGCTGTCGGGGGGCGAGCAGCAGCGCCTCTGCATCGCCCGCGCCCTGGCCGTCGAGCCCAAGGTGCTGCTGATGGACGAGCCGACGTCGGCGCTCGACCCCATCGCCACCAAGCGGATCGAGGAGCTGGTCGGCGAGCTGAAGAGCCGGGTGACGATCGTCATCGTCACCCACAACATGCAGCAGGCCATGCGGGTCTCCGACCGTTGCGCCTTCCTGCTGATGGGGGACGACAAGGCGGGCGAGCTGATCGAGTTCGGGCCGACCGGCACGCTGTTCAGCGAGCCGAAGGACCCGCGCACCCTCGACTACGTCAACGGCCGCTTCGGCTGAGGAGCGCCCGCGAGCGGGAGGCGCTCAGCCGATGACCGCCGCGCCGACGCCGCTCGGTTCGGACGGCGGGGGATCGCCGAAGGTCCCGTCCGGGTCGATCCGGAAGCCGACGCCGCGCACGGTCACGATGAAGCGCGGGTCGGTGGGATCGGGCTCGAGCTTGGACCTCAGACGGTGGATGTGGGTGTCGAGGGTCCGGGTGTCGGTCAGGTAGGTGTCCGGCCACAGGAGGTCGATGAGCTCGTCGCGTGAGCGTACCCGCTGGGCGGGGTGCAGCAGGACGGCCAGCAGGTCGAACTCCTTGCGGGAGAGGTGGATCGACTCTCCCGCGACGGTCACCTCGCGGCGGACGTAGTCCACGCTGACCGACCCGAACGACGTCACGCGGTCGACCGCGTCTGCCGGGGCGGCACCGGACATCCCGACCGGTTGCTGCTGGACCGCGGACTCGGTCACGGCCGGATCGAGCGTCGACAGCGGGGCCAGGGTGTGGGGGGCGACCCGTCGGAGGATGGCGTGCATCCTGGCCACCAGCTCGCGCAGCCGGAACGGCTTGGTCACGTACCCCGAAGCCCCGAGCTCCAGGCCGAGCACGACGTCGAGTTCGGAATCGACCGCGCTCACCATCAGGACGGGTACCGACGACACGGCGCGGAGGCGGCGGCAGACGTCGATGCCGTGCATCCCGGGCAGCAGCATGTCGAGCAGCACGATGTCGGGGTGGTGCTCGTTGAAGAGCCGGATGCCCTGGGGCCCGTCAGGGGCGAGGACCACCTCGAACCCTTCTCGGCCGAGTCCGGAGGCCAGGGCCTGCCGGTAGGACTCCTCGTCCTCGATGACGAGGACCTTGATGGACTGACGGTCCGACGGCACGGGCCACCCCCTTCGCCGTCAACGGTACGGATGCCAGGTGAACATCGGACGATCCGCGAGGAACACCCCGGTGATCGTTCCGTGAACGTCGCGTGGCGCCAGGCGTCCGCTCAGAGGGCGGTGCCGACGAGGAGGCCGAGGGCGGCGGCCGCCAGCCCGAGCAGCACGCTGGCGCCGATGTTCATCGCGGTCGCCCCGGACCGTCCCTGCTCCGCCATCGCCACGGTGTCGTACATGAAGGTGGAGAACGTGGTGTAGGCGCCGAGCAGCCCGGTTCCGAGCACGGTCACGATGTCGGTCGGGACCCCCTGGTGGGAGGCGAGCCCGGTCAGGACTCCGAGGGCGACGGCGCCGGTCACGTTGATCAGCAGCGTGCCGTACGGAAAGCGCGGTCCGAGCCGGCGGCGCACGTGGAGCTCCGCCTCGTAGCGCAGCAGGGCGCCGCAGGCGCCGGCCACCACCAGGCCGAGGAGGATCACGACGTCCCCTCGGCGCCACGACGGTCCGCGTCGGCCTCGTCACCGGCCAGCAGGTCCGGGTCCACCGGGCCGGGAGTGCCCGGTGCCGGCAGCACCCGGCCCCGGGCCAGGGTCATCCCGGCCAGGGCGGCGCCCAGTCCGGCCAGCAGGCTGGCGACCAGGTAGCCCAGGGCGGTCCCGCCGTGCCCGTGTCGCGCCAGCTGGTCGACCTCGACGGCGAAGGTGGAGAACGTCGTGAACCCGCCGCAGAACCCGACGGCCACGAGGGGTCGCAGGTACCGGTCGCCCGGCCACCGTTCGACCACGAGGGTGACCACCAGGCCGAGCACGAACGAGCCGACCACGTTGACGGTCAGGGTGGCCCAGGGGACGTCGGCGGCTCCGGCCACCACGGCCCGCTCCATGCCGTACCGGGCCAGGGTGCCGAGAGCCCCGCCCACCGCGATGGCGGCCATCGGGCCGGGCCCGTGGTGGGGGTGGACGTGCCGGGGGTCGGGCGAGCGGCCTCCACCGCCGTCCTGTCGGTCCGTCCTGGTCGAGCTGGACACCGCTGCTCCTTCGTGGCGACGCGTGCCGATCCCGGGGCGGTGCGGGGGGACCCTCCACCCGGACACGGCGTCCGACCGTGTGCCATCGGTCCGAGGAGTCTATGTCCGGGCCCGCGACGGCTCCGGGCACGCGGGGCCGGTCGGGCCGGGCCCCGTCGACCGGGACGCCCCAACTCGTAGGAGTCCGCCCGTGCGCCACTCGACGACCAGTGGGGGAGGGCATGGGCGGGGGAAGCGCCGGGCGGACTCCTACGGTTTGAAGCGGTAGCCCACCCCCCGGACGGTGATCAGGTGGACGGGCTCGGCCGGATTGAGCTCGACCTTCTTGCGCAGTCGCTTGACATGGGTGTCGAGGGTCCGGCTGTCGCCCTTCTTGCGGTCGCGCCAGATGCGGTCCATGCACTGCTTGCGGGTGACCACGTGGCCGCCTTCCGACACCAGCAGGGCGAGCAGGTCGAACTCCTTGCGGGACAGTTCGAGGTCCCGGCCGTGGAGAGTGGCCTCGCGGCGCGAGACGTCGACGGTCACCGGGCCGAAGGTGTAGGCACCGCTGGGGGCCATGGGCACGAGGCTCTGGGGCTGGCGCCCGACCCGGCGGAGGACGGCCCGGATCCGGGCCGTCAGCTCGCGGGGACGTGGGGGTTTGGTGATGTGGTCGGCCGCACCGGCCTCCAGGGCCAGCACGGCGTCGAGCTCGTCGTCCTCCTCGGTGATCATGATCACGGGGAGCCACGGCGTGACCGAGGTGATGCGCCGGAAGACGGTGAAGCCCTCGGAGTCGCCGATCTGCGTGTCGAGGATCACCAGCGACGGCGATCCGGAGGCAGCCAGTGCGACCCCCTCGTCGCCGGTCGACGCGGTGATCACGTCGAAGCCCTCGATCGACAGCGTCGCGGCGAGCGAATCGCGGGTCAGGTGGTCGTCGTCGATGATCAGGATGACGGGCGCTTCCTCGTCGGGGACCGACCGTCGCTCGACTTCGCGGAACGTCAAGGTCACGACGGTGCCCTGACGTTCCGGAACAGCGGGCAGACCGTGGCGCCGCCGCCGTGCCGGCGGGAGCGTGCGGACACGCCGCTGCTGGACTGCCTGACCGGCGGAGCCGGCGCCGGCGGGGTTGCCGTGAGAGGCAGCGGGGTCCACGACCCGGGACGGCAGACGACCAGGCCCGTGGCGTCGGTCGCGGCCCGGGTGACCCGTCGGGAGCGCGAACACCGCGCCTGGTGGTGCTGAGCCATCCCGTGCGACAGTACGGACACCAGGTGAACGGCACGCGATCGCTCTGTTATCAGACGGTAATCATTGGTGAATTTCTGCACCGGCACCGGGTGTCGCCCCTACAGTCGGTCCGGTGGCGTCCACCGGCGCCCGACGAGTACGGAGGCGAGTGCAGATGGACCCGAACGCTGTGGTGGATCTCCGGGGGACCGACGAGTGGCGGGACCTCACCGGGCACTACGAGCGGCTGCGCGACCTCCACCTGCGCGAGCTGTTCGCGGCCGACCCGACACGGGGGACCGCACTGGTGGCCCGGGCCGGTGACCTCGTCCTCGACTACTCGAAGCACCGGATCGACGGGCGCGCGCTGGCCGCGCTCGTGGCCGTGGCCCGGCGGGCCGGCGTGGCCGGCCGACGCGACGCGATGTTCGCGGGCGAGCACATCAACACCACCGAGGACCGCGCCGTGCTCCACGTGGCTCTGCGCATGCCGCGCGATGCGCAGTTGCACGTGGACGGGCGGGACGTGGTGGCGGACGTGCACGGCGTGCTCGATGCCATGGGTACGGTCGCCGAACGCATCCGGTCCGGTGCCTGGACCGGCCACACCGGCGAGCGCATCAGGTCCGTGGTCAACATCGGCATCGGGGGATCGGACCTCGGCCCGGCCATGGCCCACGAGGCGTTGCGGGACTATGCCGACCCCGCCATCGAGTGCCGTTTCGTCTCGAACGTCGACCCGGTCGATCTCTACGCCAAGACCCGCGACCTCGACCCCGCCTCGACGCTGTTCGTCGTCTCCTCCAAGACCTTCACGACCCAGGAGACCCTGACCAACGCACGGGCTGCACGGGCGTGGCTGCTCGAAGGGCTCGAGTGCGGCGACGAGGCCGTGGCCCGCCACTTCGTGGCCGTGTCGACCAACCGGGAAGGTGTCGTGGGGTTCGGGATCGATCCCGCCAACATGTTCGGCTTCTGGGACTGGGTGGGCGGCCGTTACTCCTACGACTCGGCCATCGGGTTCTCGCTCATGGTGGCCATCGGACCGGCCGCCTTCGCCGACATGCTCGCCGGGTTCCACACCGTCGACCGCCACTTCGTCGACGCACCGTTCGAGGCCAACCTGCCGGTGCTCCAGGGCATGCTCAACGTCTGGTACGCCGATCTGTTCGGGGCCGAGACCCACGCCGTGCTGCCCTACAGCCAGCGCCTCGCCCGCTTCCCGGCCTACCTCCAGCAGTTGACCATGGAGTCCAACGGCAAGTCGGTCCGCCGCGACGGGTCCCCGGTGGAGGGGAGCACGGGCGAGATCTTCTGGGGCGAGCCGGGGACCAACGGCCAGCACGCCTTCTACCAGCTCATCCACCAGGGCACCCGGCTGATCCCGGCCGACTTCATCGGCTTCGCCACCTCGACCCACGAGGACGGTGACCGCCAGGACCTGCTCATGGCCAACTGCTTCGCCCAGACCCGGGCGCTGGCCTTCGGGCGGACGGCCGAGGAGGTGGCGGCCGAGGGCACGGCGGCCGCGGTGGTTCCCCACAAGGTCATGCCGGGCAACCATCCGACGTCCACCATCCTGGCTCCCGAACTCACCCCGTCGGTCCTGGGGCAGCTGGTCGCCCTCTACGAGCACACCGTCTTCGTCGAGGGAACCGTGTGGGGCATCGACTCCTTCGACCAGTGGGGGGTCGAGCTCGGCAAGGTGATGGCCGGGCAGCTCGGCCCGGCGCTCAGTGCCGTCGACGCCCCGGAACTGTCCGACCTGGACAGTTCCAGCGCGCAGCTGGTGCGGACCTACCGGGAGATGCGGGGTCGCCCGTCCTGAGGCGGGGCCGACGGGTCAGGCCGGGGTGGCCCCGGCCGAGGAGAGGGTCCTCCAGAGGGCCAGGTAGCTCGGGTAGGTGATCCCCTCGGTCACGTAGCCGGCCCGTAGGAGCTCGGCGTGGTACCGGGGCAGGTTGCGCCACGGCACGCCCATGTCGACGTGGTGGGCCAGGTGCCACCCCGTGTTGTACGGCACGAACCAGAAGCGGGCGATCCAGCTCTGGCGCACGTTGTGGGTGGTGACCCGGCGGTCGGCGCCGGCCTCGAGCCCACCGTGCTCGGCGATGGCCCGGAGCCGGTTGATCACGCGCCACTGGGTCATCCACGGCAGCCACCACAGCAGCGGATAGATCCACCACCGTCCGGTGGCGGCCCACAGCACGGCCCACAGGACGACCTGGACGCCGATGATCGACAGCGACGTGCGGCGGTACTGCTTGTACCGCAGGCTCTTGAACAGGGGGGTGAAGTTCTTCCATCCCGAGATGCCGACCGCGTCGCGCACGAGGCGGCGGGTCAGGGCCCGGCGGTCGCACGGGTAGCCGCCGTAGAAGGCCAGGTCCGGCTCGTTGGGCCCGAACTCCTCCTTGTGGTGGGCGAAGTGGCCCCGGCGGTAGAGGCCGATGGGGGTCCAGGTGGGGTACGCGATCAGCCACGTCCCCACCCAGTCGTTGACCCGCTTGTCGCTGAAGAGGAGCTTGTGCGCCGCCTCGTGCATGAGGATGGCGAAGCGCGGCGTACATCGGGCCCATCAGCACGAAGGCCACCAGGTAGGCCCACCACCGGTCGATCCACACGCTCCCGCCGACGATCACGGCGACCCAGAACCAGACGGCGGCCACGGTGACGGCGTTGCGCAGGTCGTCGATGCGACGCAACTCGGCGCGCAGTTCCGGCCGGGCCTTGCCGCTCTCGAGCAGGCGCTCGGTGGGGAGTACGTCGGGTCGGGCGGCCTGATCGGCCACCATGGTGGTCGCCATGTCCGCTATGTTACAGAACGATGCCAACCGGTGCAATCTCGTAAGGTCGACACCACGGTGAGCCCGCCGGTCGACGGGACGGCGCCGTTGACGGCACGCTCGGTCCTGGCGAGCGCGCTGCTGGGCGAGGATCCGCCCGAGCTGCCCGTGGCCCATCTGGTCCACCTGGCCGGGCTGTTCGGCATCAACCCGAACCGGGCCCGCGTGGCCCTCAGCCGGATGGTGTCCTCGGGGGAGGCGACGACCGACGGCACCGGCCGCTACCGGTTGGCCGGTCGCCTGCTCGAGCGCCGCGACCGCCAGGGCGACAGTGTGGTGGGCCCGACCCGGGCGTGGGAGGGCCGCTGGCTGCTGGCCGTGGTCACCACGGCGGGGAGCTCGGCCGAGCAGCGGGCCGCCCGGCGCCGCCGGCTGGCCCTGGCCCGCCTCGCCGAGCAGCGCGAGGGGGTGTGGCTCCGTCCGGACAACGTCGATCCCCGTCCCGACCCGCGCCAGGATCCCGATCTCGCCACGTGGACCGCGGTGCCCGATTCCGACCCGGTCGAGCTGGCCGGCTCGCTGTGGGATCTGGGCCGGTGGGCGGGGCGGGCCCGGTCACTGGTGGCCGCGCTCGAGGCGCGGCCCACCGGGGGCCCCGACGACCTCGCTCCCGGGTTCGAGCTGTCGGCCGCCGTGCTCCGGCACCTCCAGGCCGACCCCCTGCTCCCGGCCGAGCTGCTGCCCGACGACTGGCCCGGGCCCACCCTGCGGTCGGTGTACGTGGCGTGGGACCGCGCCTACCGGGAGGTGCTGCGGGCCTGGGGCCGCTCGGCGCGGACGGCCTAGGATCCCCGACCGAGGAACCCGCTCCACCGTCGGTGGGGCAGCGGGGGCCCGACCCAGGGGGAGGCGCCGTGGCACAGCAGGCACAGGACCGGACCGGTCAGTTCGCGGGACGGGTGGCCGTCATCACCGGAGGGGCCCGGGGTCAGGGCCGGAGCCACGCCGTCGAGCTGGCCCGCCAGGGCGCCGACGTGGCGCTGGTCGACCGGTGTGCCGACCTGGCCAGCGTGCCCTACCCGCTCGCCACCCCCGATGACCTGGCCGAGACGGCGCGCCTCGTGGAGGCCGAGGGCGGCCGGTGCGTGACCGCCCGGGCCGACGTGCGCGACCTCGACGCCATGATCGCCGTGGTCGACGGCGTGGTGGAGGAGCTCGGCTCGGTGGACATCCTGGTGGCGAACGCCGGGGTCTCGACGATGTGCTCCGTGTTCGAGCTCGACGCCGCCGGCTGGTCGGAGACGGTGGACACCAACCTGACCGGGGTGTTCAACGCACTTCGGGCGGCGGCCCCCCACATGCGGCGGCAGCGCTGGGGCCGGATGGTGACGGTCTCGTCGATGATGGGACGCTCCACCAATCCGCTGATCGCCGCCTACTGCGCATCCAAGTGGGGGGTCATCGGCCTCACCAAGTCGGTGGCCCAGGAGATGGCCCACCACGGCGTCACCGTCAACGCCATCGCGCCGGGCAACGTCTCGACCGACATGATCCACAACGACACGCTGTACTCGCTCATGCGGCCGGACCGCGAGCATCCGACGCAGGAGGAGGTGGCCACGGTCATGGCCACGCTGCACGTGCAGCCCGTGCCGTGGATGGAGCCCGAGGAGATCACCGCCGCGCTCGGTGTTCCTGTGCTCCGAGGGGGCGCGCCACATCACCGGATCGGTCATCGACGTCGACGCCGGGGCGTCGGCCCGGTTCACCGCCTGAGTCGCCCGGCGGCCTCCGCCGCGCCTACCACCGGGACACGGCCTACTGCTGGGACATGGCGGCGCGCTGCTCGGCGGCCGCGACGTCAGCCGGCGGTGCCTTGCGCACCACGTCGACGGTGACCTTGCGCAGGGTGCCCTCGAAGGGGAAGTGGCCGGAGTAGCGACCGCTGACCGGGCTGCCGTGGTCGTAGCCGACGCTCGGGCCCACGCTCGAGATGATGTTCATGGCGAGGGGCACCTCGGCCGAGCCGCAGGGCGTCCCGTCGACGAGCAGCTCGACCGTGGCACCACGGCCGACCCGCCGGAACTCGACGGTGACCACCGACGGTCCTTCGGGCACTTCGACGTCGGACTCGACGATCGTGTGGTCGTCGAAGCAGTTGTAGTCGAGGACCAGCCGGTCGTCCTGGACGAAGAAGCTGACGCCGGAGTTCTCGGTGCCGGTGGCGAAGAGCACGCCGTCGTCGCCGCGGCGCCGGTCGATGGTCGCCGACATGTCGAAGCCCCGGCCCCCGAGTGAGGCCGATACCTGGGACGGCAACGGGGCCATGGGCGGGAAGTACTCGTAGTGCCGGCTGATCGGATGGGGCGAGTGGTCGCGGAAGCGGGTGAAGAAGAGCTCGATGTTCCGGTCGTCCAACGGCAGGACCCCCTGGTCCTCGGCCTCCACCCACCACTGCGCCACCAGCTCGGCGAGCCTGTCCGGTTCCGAGGCCGCCAGGTCGTGGCACTCGGAGCGGTCGACGTCGAGGTGGTAGAGCTCCCAGACGTCGTCGTCGAAGGGAACGCCCTTCTCGTGACGGGTGACCGCCTTCCACCCGTCCGAGATGATCGCCCGGTGGCCGAACATCTCGTAGTACTGCAGGCCCTTGCGCGTCGGTTCGTCGGGCGCGTCGAACGCGTAGGCCATCGACGTGCCCGAGACGGGTAGCTGCTCGTAGCCGCGGTAGACGTCGGGTGCGGTGGCCCCGACGAGCTCGTAGATGGTGGGCACGATGTCGTTGACGTGATGGAACTGGTCGCGGATCCCTCCCGCGTCGGCGATGCGGGAGGGCCATCGGACGATCAGCGGCACGTGGACGCCGCCCTCGTGGGTGTTCTGCTTGTACCACTTGAACGGCGTGTTGCCGGCCTGGGCCCAGCCCCACGGGTAGTTGGCGTGGCTGTGGGGGCCGCCGATGTCGTCGATCCGCTGGACGGCCTGGTCGGGGGTCTCCAGGATCATGTTGAAGTACTTCATCTCGTGCATCACGCCGAACTCGCCACCCTCCTGGCTGGCGCCGTTGTCGGACAGCAGCAGGACGATCGTGTCGTCGAGGACGCCGAGCTGCTCCAGGTCGTCCAGGAAGCGCCCGATCTGGACATCGGTGTGCTCGAGGAACGCGGCGAAGGCCTCCTGGAGCCGGGCGGCGAGACGTCGCTGGTTCTCGGGCAACGAGTCCCAGGGCTCCACGCCGGGATTGCGCGGGGCGAGCTCGGTGTCGGCCGGGAGGAGGCCCATCTCGATCTGGCGGGCGAACCACCGCTCGCGGGCCGCGTCCCAACCGTCGTCGAACTTCCCCCGCCACTTCTCGAGGTATTCGGGCGGGGCCTGGTGGGGGGCGTGCATGGCCCCGAAGGCCAGGTAGGTCAGGAAGGGGCGGTCGGGCCGGATGGAGACCGAGTCGTGCACGAAGCGGATGGCGTGGTCGACGAGGTCCTCGCTCAGGTGGTAGCCGTCCTCGGGCGTGCCCGGGGGCTCCACGTGGTGGTTGTCGTAGACGAGGTCGGGGGAGAACTGGTCGGTCTCCCCCTCGAGGAATCCGTAGAACCGGTCGAAGCCCCGCTGGAGCGGCCACTGGTCGAAGGGGCCGGCCGCCGATGCGTTCTCCATGGCGCAGAGGTGCCACTTGCCGACGGCGAAGGTGGCGTAGCCCTGGTCACGCAGGACCTCGGCCATGGTGGTGGCGTGGTTGGTGATGTGGCCACGCATGTGCGGATAGCCGCTGTCGAAGTTGGAGATGGCCCGCATCCCGACCGTGTGGTGGTTGCGGCCGGTCAGCAGGGCGGCGCGGGTGGGTGAGCACAGCGGGGTCACGTGGAAATTGGAGAACCGGATGCCTTCGGCGGCCAACGCGTCGATGTTCGGGGTGGTGAGGTCCGAGCCGAAGCAGCCGAAGTGGGAGAACCCGGTGTCGTCGAGCAGGATGACCACCACGTTGGGGGCGTCGGGACCGGGGTGGGGCGGGACGGGCCACCAGGGCTCCGATTCCGACTCGGTCCGGGCGATCACGCCCTCGAAGGGCTCGAACTGCTGCATGGGGACGTCCTCAGGTCGGGGAGGAGCGCCGGCCTACGGGTCGGGGCGCGGCACCGGGAATCTACTGTCAACCCGACTGACGATAGAGAGCCGGAGCGACCCTGTCCACCGGTGGCCGGCCGGGGGGCGACCGGCCACCGGTGCGGGTCAGAGGTTGCCGGAGCGCCGGCGCTCGCCGGCTTCGGAGGCGACGGCCAGTACCAGCAGGGTTCCCGCCAGCACGAGCGCGGTCACGCCGACGACCCGGGTGAGGGGCACGTCGCGGACGACGAGCTCAGCGAGGCCGAGGAGGAGCACCATGACGGCGGCCAGCCGGGCCAGGGCACACAGGACGCCCGGTGCCGGGCCGTCGAAGCGCCTGGTCAGCGCCACCGTGACGGGCACCACGCCCACCAGGAAGAGGATGGCGGTGGGGCGCGCCGACCCGCTGGGGATCAGGTGCAGCCAGTGGTACGCCTCGAAGATGGCGAGTGCGGCCACCAGCACGAGGCCGGGCACGGCGAACAGCGGCGACCCGTGGTCCACGACCACCGCGGTGTCGGTCTCGATCGGTGGCTGGTCCCTGGGTCCCTGGTCGACCAGGACGGCAGGATGTGCGGTCGCAGTATGCGATACGACGCGTGCCGTCGCCTGCGGTGTACCGGGGGTCTCCTGACTCGCGGCATCGCCGAGTTCCCGTACCATCCGTACCGCCGCCTTCCGCCAGGAGCCGCCCGCCCGATGGGGAAGCGGACATCCGGCTTGTCGCCGGATGTCCGCTGCCCTTCGGGCCCGGATACCGCCAGGTTCCGGGAGGTGAATCCGCCACCCATGTGCGTCCAGTCTGCACTTCTCGGTGGCAAAATGCAACTAATGATTGCAACACCTGTTGCCGTGGTGTACGGCGCAGGCGTGGTCCGAGCCTGTAGGGACGGCCCGCCGCGGTCTGCGAGCATGTTCGGATGGAGGAGACGGAGGGAGCCCGCCGACAGCGCCACAGCAAGGAGGAGCTGCGCGCCTTCATGATGACGGCGGGCCGCCAGATCCTCGACGAAGAGGGGCTGGGCATCGGTGCCGCCGACCTGACCTTCAAGCGCGCCTTCGACCGGGTGGCGGTCGACACCGGCGTGCGACTGACGAACGCATCGATCATCCGCCGGGTGTGGGAGAACCAGTCCGACTACCAGACCGATGTGCTCGCGGCGATCGCCTCGGACAGCAATTCCACCGGCGAGCTGGACCGGACACTCGAGGCCCTGGCGCCGCTGCTCGGTGCGCTGGACCTGTCCACGCCCGAGGCGCGCCTTGGCGCACTGGGGGAGGTGTGCCGGGTCGCCGGGCAGGCGGCCTTCGCGACCCTGGTCGACTCCCGGCAGTGGTCGCTGTGGGTCGGGGTTTGGGTGCTGGCCGCGACGAGCGCGCCGAGCACGGACAACCGGCGCATCCGCGGCGCCCTGGTCGAGGGCTACCTGGCGGGCACCGAGACCTGGGGCGGGATGCAACGGGCGGTCCTCGGCCTCCTCGGGTTCCGGCTGCGCGGGCCGCTCACCGTCCGACAGTTCACCGTGTCGACGGGAGCGCTCCTCGAGGGCTGCGTCCTGCGCCAGGTCGGGGCCGAGGACCTCCCCCTGATCGAGCGGCCCACCGGCCCGGGCGGGTCGGTGCAGGAGTGGACACTGTTCGCCGTGGGCCTCGAGGCGCTGGTCCTGCAGTTCTTCGAACCGGATCCGGACTGGGTCCCGCCCGTGCCTGTGGACTGACTCCGGGACCGGAGCACCGGTGCGGGTGGGACGAAGGGCCCTGTCCCGGTCACCGGGCCGGCGGGACAATGGGGTCCGACCGACGAGGAGGGGACGTGCCTGGAACCATGCCCACGGGGGAGCGCTTCGACATCGTGTTCGTGGGCGACGTGGCCGTCGACCAGTACCTCACGCTGGACGACGGGTCGACGACGGTGGAGGCGGGTCCCGAGGGCCGGCGTCTCGTACTCCCCTTCGGTGCGAAGGTGTCGTGCGAGGTCACCACCACGGTGGCCGCCGGTGGGAACTCGTCCAATGCCGCGGTGGCCTGCGCCCGACTCGGGATGCGGACGGCGCTGGCCGCCTATGTGGGTGAGGACACCCTCGGTCGCGAGGCCGTCGCTTCACTGCGGGCCGAGGACGTCGACGCCTCGCTGGTCCGGCTCGACCCCCGCCTGCCCACCAACCGCAACTTCGTCCTGCGGGTCGGCCACGAGCGCACCATCCTCGTCCACCACGAGCAGCACGACTGCCAGTGGCCCCACCTGCGGCCGTCCGAGGTGCCGTCGTGGCTCTACCTGTCGTCGGTGGGGCGCGACGCCCGTGACTACGAGGACCAGATCGTCGACTGGCTCCACACCGAGCCCCACGTGTCGCTGGCCTTCGAGCCGGGTACCCTCCAGATCGCGCGCGGGGCGGGGGCCCTCGACCGCCTCTTCCGGCGGGCCGAGCTGGTGGTGTGCAACCGCGAGGAGGCGGCCGCACTCACCGGGGCCCACGTCGGAGACGACGCGGCGAACCTGCTGGACCGGATGCTCGACCTCGGGCCCAACCAGGTCGTGGTGACCGACGGCTCGGCGGGTGCATTCGGCAGCGACGGCACGTCGAAGTTCGCGGTCCCGGTCTTCCCCGACGACGGCCCGGTCGTCGACCGCACGGGTGCCGGCGACGCCTTCGCCGCCACGCTGGTCGCCGCCCTGGCCGCCGGTCTCCCACTGGACCGCGCCATGGCCCGGGCGCCGGTCAACTCGATGCGCGTGGTGCAGCACGTCGGATCCCAGGCCGGCCTGCTCGACGACGCCACCCTCGAGCTGCTGCTGGCCGCCGCTCCCGAGAGCTGCAGGGTGCGGGAGCTCACTCCCGTCCCCTGACCCTGTACCGCCCGGAGGACCGGGTGTCCGGCGGACGGTACGCCCACCGGCGGCCGCTACGGTCCTGGTCCGTGCCGCGACCTCCCCTGCTCCTGCTGCCGCCCTCCGAGGGCAAGGCCGAGGGCGGGCGGGCCGCCGGCCGGCCCGACTCGTTCGCCGACGAGCTTGCGGCACCCCGGGCGGCGGTGCTGGCCGAGCTCGAACGGGAGCTGGACCGCCGCGACACCCGGGCCCGGGAGGCCGTGCTGGGAGTCCGGGGCGAGCTGCTCGCCCGGGCCGTGGCCGCTACCGCCCGGCTGGTCGACGGGTCGGCACCCGTCCTGCCGGCCTGGCGGCGGTACTCGGGCGTGGTGTGGGGCGGGCTCGACCCGGCCACCCTCTCGCCGGTGGACCGCCGACGGATCCTCGTCCCGTCCGGCCTCTACGGGCTGACCACGGCGGCCGACCCGGTGGCCGACTACCGGCTCAAGCTCCTGGTGGCGCTCGGCCGGCTCGGCCGCCTGTCGACGTTCTGGCGGCCGGCGCTCACACCCGCCCTGGCCACCCGGGCCCGGGGGCGGATCGTGGTCGACCTCCTGCCGGCCGAGCACGCCCATGCGCTGGACCTCGACGCCCTGGCGGGAACGACCCGTGTGGTGAGGGTGCACTTCGTGACCGCCGACGGCCGACGGTCCGTGGGCCACGAGGCCAAGACGGCCAAGGGTCGTCTGGCCCGGGCGGTACTCGACGGTGGCCTCGAGGCCGCGGAGGACTTCGCCGACGGAGGCTGGCGGGCGAGCCGTCACGGCGATCGGGTGACGGTGGTGGCCCCGTCGGGGTGATGGCGCATTCCCGGTGAACTCCCCGCCCGACCTCCCCGTTTGCGTTCCTTACGGAATTCATATGATCCGCTCACGAACGGCTTACGGACGAGGGGTCCAATGGTCAGGTGACGTCGTCACGAAGGTCGTGTCAGCCCGGAGGTAGGACGAGATGAACGAGCAACCCAGCGAGGAGCAGGACGGAGCTCAGGACGGAACTCAGGATGCGGCCCAGGACGCCTGGCAGGCCGATGCCCCCGAGGCGCCGACCGCGCCCGTCCCCCCGGTCGAGCCGCCCGCGACCGACCCGAACGTGACCCAGCAGCACCCGCTGACCCAGCCGGTGCCGCACGTCGAGCCCCCGACCGAGGCGCCCTACCCGGGCCAGCCCGTCGTGGTGGCCGGCGACGACCTCTTCCCGGCAGGGGCCTCTCCGGCCCCGGCCGCTCCCTGGGCCCCGAGCCCCGCCGCCGGCACCTGGAGTGCCGTGGCGGCACCCGGTTGGGGCCCATCCGGACCGACGCCTGTTCCGGCACCCGGTGGATGGGGTGCCGGAGTGGGCGGCGGTCAGCCTCCGACGACGTGGCCGCCGTCGCCCTACGGCTACTACCCGGCCCCGCCCGCCCCGCCGGCCCGGCGGCGCAGCCACAGGGCCCAGCTGGCGGTCGTCGCCTCGGTGATCGCCGTGGCCGCCCTCCTCCTCGGCGCCACCATCGGTCACGCCACGTGGCCCACGGACACCACGGCGGCGTCGGCCCAGAGCCCGTCGATCGGTTCCGGTTCGAGCGGGGGCAGTTCGTTCCCGTTCGGCTCGGGTAGCGGTTCCAGCTCGAGTGGCTCGGGCGGCTCGACCACCGGCGCCGGAGCCCCGGCGAACGTGAGCGGCGTGGCCGCCAAGATCTCGTCCGACCTGGTCGACATCAACACCAACCTCAGCTACGAGAGCGAGCAGGCGGCCGGCACCGGCATCGTCCTGACCTCGAACGGCGAGATCCTCACGAACAACCACGTCATCGACGGTGCCACCAGCATCAGCGTGACGGACGTCGGCAACGGCCAGACCTACAAGGCCAACGTGGTCGGCTACGACCGCACCGGTGACGTCGCCGTGGTGCAGCTGGTGGGGGCCTCCGGACTCCAGACCGCCCCGATCTCCTCGTCGGAGCCCAGCGTGGGCGACGGCGTGGTCGGGGTCGGCAACGCCGGCGGCGCGGGCGGGACACCCAGCTCGGCCGGTGGCTCGGTCACGGCCCTCGGGCAGTCCATCACCGCCAGTGACAGTGGCGGCGGAAACTCGGAGAACCTCACCGGCCTCATCGAGATGAACTGCGACATCCAGCCCGGCGACTCGGGCGGGGCCCTGGTCGAGTCCAACGGGAAGGTCGTCGGCATGGACACGGCCGCCTCCACCGACTCCACCGAGTTGGGTGGGGCCGCGCAGGCCTACGCCATCCCGATCGACACCGCCCTGTCGATCGCCAAGAGCATCGAGGAGGGCCGGGCCAGCTCGACCATCCACATCGGTGCCACCGGATTCCTCGGAGTCCAGGTCCAGGACTCCTCGGACAGCGGCTCGGGCTCGTTCCTGCCGGGCTCCAGCGGTTCCACCGGTTCCACCGCGGTGGGTGCCGTCGTCGACGGCACCCTGCCCGGCTCGCCCGGTGCCGGCGCCGGCCTGGTCGAGGGCGACGTCATCACCGGGGTGAACAGCACGTCGGTGGACAACTCCTCCGACCTGTCCGCAGCCCTCGAGCCGTTCCACCCCGGGGACGTCATCCACCTCGTGTGGACCGACCAGTCCGGCGTGTCCCATACCTCCTCCGTCACCCTCGCGGTCGGTCCCCCCGCCTGACCGCCCCCCTGCGGTCGGCCCCCCCGACCGCTGCCCCAGCGACGCCCGGTGAGCCATCTGCCCATGGCCACCGGGCGTCGTGCCGTCCGGGGCGGACCCGGACCCGATGGTCCAGGCGGTCAGGCCAGGATCTTCGGCCATCCCGCCCCGGCGGGTGAGACGAACAGGGTGGTGAGGGTCATCGATCGGTGCAGCCAACGACCGTCGACCCGGGCGTAGGAGTCCTCCTCGTAGCCGCACATCCACAGCGACGTGCCGTCCGGCCGGGTGCAGGGGCTGAGCAGGTCCCACCGGCCGGTGGCCCGCTCGCCGTCCACGGTGATGCGGGGCTTCACGAAGAGGTGCCTCGAGAACACGAGGGTGGGCGAGGCCAGCCGGGCGGCGATCGCCTCGCGGCCGCGGGCCACGCCCAGTCCCGGTCCCCCGTCCCAGGTGCCGTCCTCGGTGAAGAGGGCGGCCGCCTGCCCGGCCAGGTCGGCCAGCCGGTCCGGACCGGCCAGCGCACCGCGGGCGTAGCGGGCGTCGACCAGCTCGCCGTAGCGCGCCTTCAGTTCGTGGAGCGCGAGCACCGACTCGACCGCGTCCAGGCGGCGCTCGATCCGATCGATCCGATCGGCCGCACCGTCGCCGCTCATCGCTGGTCGGCCTGGTCATGGTGGAAGGACACGCGCTCAGGGTAGCGACCCGGTCCCGACGGGGCCCGGAGGCCCGGAGGGGCGCAGGTGACGCACGGATCGTAGTGCTGTCATAGACTCTGCCAGAACAGTGCCCGACCGGCCAGCCGCCCGCCGGGCGCACGCGCCGGACCGGAGCGAGGAGAGTCCAGCATGCAGGTAGTGATCCTGGGCAGCGGGAGTCCCCTCCCGTCGCCCGACCGGGCCGGGCCCTCCACGCTGGTCCGCACGTCGGCCGGCGACCTCCTCTTCGACGCCGGGCGCGGCGTGGTCATGCGGGCGGCCGGTGCCCTGTCGAACCCGGGTGCCTTCCAGGCGGTCTTCCTGACCCACCTCCACAGCGACCACGTCACCGACCTCAACGACGTCATCACCACCCGGTGGGCGATGTCGTTCGCGCCGAACCCGCTGACCGTCTACGGGCCGGTCGGCACCGCCGCCCTGGTGGGCGCCACCGAGGCCATGCTCGAGACCGACATCGGCTACCGGCTGGCCCACCACGAGGACCTGACCTGGCGGCCGGACACCGTCGCCACCGACGTCACCGAGGGCGTGGTCTTCGAACAGGGCGACGTGCGGGTGACCGCGGCGCCCACCGACCACGCGCCGGTCCACCCCACGGTGGGCTACCGGGTCGAGGACGGCGACCGGACCGTCGTCATCGCCGGGGACACCGTGCCGTGCGACGGGCTCGACCGTCTGTGCGACGGGTCCGACGTGCTGGTCCACACCGTGGTCCGGCGCGACCAGATCGAGGCGCTCGGCCTCCCCCGGCTCCTCGACGTCCTCGACTACCACTCGTCGGTGCAGGACGCCGCCCGCACGGCGGCACGCGCCGGGGTGGGCAGCCTCGTGCTGACCCACATGGTGCCGCCGGTGCAGCCGGGTGCCGAGCAGGAGTGGATCGATCAGGCGCAGGGTGAGTTCGGCGGGGTCGTGGTGCTGTCCGAGGACCTGACGACGATCGAGGTCGTCCCGGTCGTTCAGTAGGCTGCGGCGCGGTGAGGCGCGCGTGAGCGGGGACGGCAGCGGTCGGGACACGACGGAGGAGTCCGAGCCGGACGCCCGGTTCACGTACGCCAACGAGCGGACCTTCCTGGCGTGGAACCGGACGGCGCTGGCCCTGATCGCCACCGGCGTGGCCGCCACCCAGCTGCTGCCCGAGTTCCACATCCGGGGTGGCCGCCAGATCCTCGGGATCCCCCTGATCGCGCTCGGCGCCCTGGTGGCGTTCACCAGCTTCCGCCAGTGGCGGCTCAACGAGCGGGCCATGCGCCACCAGCGGCCGCTGCCCCGCTCGAACATGGCGATGATCCTGTCCGTGGGGATCGGCGTCATCGCCCTGATCGCCATCGCGCTGGTGATCATCGGGACGAAGTAGGCCGGGCCGGCATGGCACGTGAGCCCGTCCCCGACTGGTCGACGGCCAGGGCCGACCGGGGGGACGACGAGGGACTGGCTCCCGAGCGGACCCAGCTGGCCTGGGGCCGGACCGGTCTCGCCCTGCTCCTCGCCGTCGGGGTGATCGCCCGCAAGGTGTGGTCGCTCACCGGACCCGTCGAGGTCGCAGCCATGGTCATGGTGGGTGTCGGGGCGGTGTCGTGGGCCGTCGGCATGCGCCTGTCGCGCAGGCTGCACCCGGAGATGGCGCCCCGCGGCCTCGATGGCGGCCGGGCGTTCGCCCTGGTCACCGCGGGCACGCTGGTCTTCGCCGTGGGGGGCCTGGTGTTCGCGGTCGTCGAGTTCCACTGATCCCGTCGGGCGGACCTCGGGTCGTTCTCCTCTGGAAACCTCCGGTGGAGGCGAGCACCATGGGGCCAGGAGGTGGACGGCATGAAGACGGTGGTGATCTACGAGTCGGTGTACGGGAACACGGAACACGTCGCCCAGGAGTTGGCAGCGGTGGCGCGGCGGCACGGGGAGGTCGAGGTGGTGCGGGCCGAAGTGGCGGGTCCAGGCGTACTCGAGGGCGCGGACCTGGTGCTGGTCGGGGGTCCGACCCACCTCCACGGCATGTCGACGCGCGCGCATCCCGCCAGAGCGGGCTGCCCGCGCCGCCGTCCGCCGCGGCCCGAGACGCCCACCCGTCGGGGACCGACCTGCCCGGCCCGGGGCTGCGCGACTGGTTCCGCAAGGTGGGGCGTGTCGACGGGACGGCCGCCGCCGCCTTCGACACCCGCTTCGAGGGTCCGGAGATCTTGACCGGTCGGGCCTCGCTGGGGATCGGGCGCCGGCTCCGCCACTTCGGCTACACGGAGGTGGCCGCGCCCCGCAGCTTCCTGGTCTCGCGGGACAACCGGCTCGTCGAGGGCGAGCCGGACCGGGCCCGGCAGTGGGCGGAGTCCGTGTTCGAGTCGCTGCTGGCCGACCTGGCCGACGTGGCCGGCTGACGCTGGGAGTCGCGCCCGGCCGCGCTACCGTCTGGCCGGGGCCGCGCCCGTGCGGCCGCCGGACTGGGGACGGCGATGATCGAGGACGTGGTCGACAGGTGGCTCCGCCATCTGCGGGGTGAGTTGCCGGGCGGGCTCGACGCCCTGCTCGACGACGACGTGGTGTTCTACTCGCCGATCGTCTTCACGCCCCAGGTGGGCAGGGCCGTGACCGCCATGTACCTGCAGGCCGCGGCGGTGGCCCTGCCCGGTGACCCCGCCTCCGGGGGACCCCCCGACGACCCGGGCCGCCTTCCGGAGGGCGGCGGGTTCCGCTACACCAAGCAGGTCCTGGGGGGCGACACGGCGGTGCTCGAGTTCGAGACGTCGGTCGACGGCAAGTACGTCAACGGGGTCGACATCATCCGGTGCAACGAGGCCGGCCGGATCGTGGAGTTCCGGGTCATGATCCGCCCCCTCCAGGCCGTGGAGGCCGTGCACCGCCAGATGGCCCGGACGCTGGAGGCGATGACCCCCGACGGCTGAGCCGAGGCCCCGGGGCGAGGACCGGACGGGGGATGCCCCACCTAGACTGGGTGCATGGGTTTCTACGGCAACGGAGGCAATTCCTGGCTCGCCATCGTGGCGGTGCTCGCCGTCCTGGCCATCCGGATGTTCGCGTCGCAGCGTCGCCGCCAGGGCGGCCGACCCGGCATGCGGGGCATGTCCGGCCCCTACCGGGGGTTCACGTCGCAGTCGGCGCCACCGCCCTCCTCGGTCGCCCCGATGACCGAGCAGCAGGCCGCGCCGGGGTACACCGGCACCGCGGCCGGGTGGTTCGTCGACCCGTTCGTGCGACACGAGCAGCGCTACTGGTCGGGCACGGCGTGGACCGAACACGTCCAGGACGGGGGCACCCCGTCCGTCGACCCCCCGCCACCGCCGCGGTCGGCCGACTGAGCGGCTCGGCCGGATTCAGGACAGCAGGACGAAGACGCTGTCGACGATCAGCCAGATCCCGAGGACGCCCGAGAGGCCGATGATCACCTGGTCGGTGTGGCCCGTGATCCACGACCGCACCGCGGTCAGCAGCTCCTTGGTCCGCTCCGGCCGCACCCAGGCGTAGACCTCGGCGGCCAGGTAGGTGGCCGTCGACAGCAGGCAGAACACGACGAGGGTCACCACGCTCTGCCACGAGCCCAGCTTGGCGTCGACGATGGTGGCCACGCCGGCCGCCACGAGCCCCCAGGGCTGGGTCAGTGGCCCGAGGGCGAAGGCGAACCACTTCGACATCCCGTCCACGCCGGCCTGCCACTTCGGAGGATCCTTGGGCTTCTTCGGCGTGCCCATGCGCCGCCGGCGCCGCACGGCGATGCCCACCAGCACGACCCCGAGGAGGATCTTCACCGCCAGTGCCGCGGTCGACGGCGCGGTGCTCGGCCTGGGCGGGTGGTCCTGGGTGGCGGCCAGGGTGACGGCCACCATGACGGCCAGCGACAGGATCCACCCGCTGATGAAGAACGCCGCCTTGGTGATGCCGTTCGTCGACGCCAGGACCAGGGCGAAGGCGGTGAAGGGGATGGGCTCGAGCGTGATGGCGAGAGCGATGATGACCAGGTTGAGGACGAGCATCAGCCGGTCCGCCGTTCACATGGGAGTGTCCGCACTGCCCCTACCCGTCGCCAGAGTTGACCGCAGGTTAGACGCGGGTCACCCTGCGCTGCCGGGACCCGACGTCGTCGTGGCCGGCGCCTCAGCCGGAGGGTGGAGCACGGCGGCCAGCGCCTGCAGGAGGGTGGGGCCGAGCACGTGGGCGTAGGTGTTGGTCACGTGGTACGGGTCCCAGTACGGCTGGTAGCGGCCGATGACGTCGGTGCACGTGGTCGAGCAGAACCAGGGGGTGGTGTCGACGAAGTGGGCCCCCGCCTGCGCCGCGGCGCGCTTCTCGGCATCGGTGTGCTCGGCCGTGTAGGGCAGGTTCGGGCCGGAGCACCGCTGCACGGCGTGCGGGTTGAGCGACAGGCAGTCGGGGCCGCCCTGGGTCAGCTGGGGAATGTTGCCGAGCACGACCACCTCCGAGGCGGGCACCGGCAGCTCGTGGATGGTGTGGACCATCGCCGCCTGCCACGTGTCGGGCGAGTAGTGCCGGTCCCCCGGCCCGAGGTCGGCGTCCTCGGTGACGATGACCAGGGTCGGATGGACCTCGGCGATGCGCTGCAACGCGAACCGGTGCCACTGGGTGCACGCCGTGAACGTGCCGTCGGGCGACCCGTAGCCCGCGGGATCGGCGAAGGGCAGGTCGAGCACCGGGCAGTCACCCTTGGCCAGGATCAGGAGCTTCCAGCCCAGCAGGTAGGCGAGGTCGTCCATGGTGTCGAACCACATGGCGGCATGGGAGTCGCCGTAGAGCACCATGGTCCTGGTGCCGTTCGGGTCGCCGAAGAGGCAGCGGCCCACGGTCGACTGCCCGTAGGAAGGCCAGCACGGCGCGGTGGGACCGCCCCAGTCGGTGCGCACGCCGGCCAGGGACGGGGCGAGATCGGCGGGGAGCGAGGTGATGTGGACGGCCGCGGCCACCTCGTGCTTCAGCTCCGCGGGCGTGAGCGGCACGACGGCCCGGCCGGCCGAGGAGCTGCTCGGGGTCGGCTGGACGGCCAGGCCCACGGTGGCGACCACCAGCGACGTGGCGATGAGCGCGGCGCCCGCCGCGAGGGGCAGCCACCGGCGCCCGGACCAGAGCGCGGCGTGGCGGATCGGGTTCTCGACGAGCCGGTAGGTGACGTAGGCGGCGGCCACCGAGACCAGCAGCCACACGATGTTGCTGCGGAAGGGCAGCGAAAAGCTGCTGGCCGACTCGGCGGCCAGGATCAGGATCGGCCAGTGCCACAGGTAGAGGGAGTAGGAGAGCCGGCCGAACCACTGGAACGGGCCGAGCCGCAGGACGGATTCGGCCCCCCACCGGGGCACCGGGGCGCCGCCGGCGATGACGAGTGCCGTGCCCACGACCGGTACGGCCACGGCCGTGCCCGGGTAGGAGGTGGCCGACGAGTAGGCGACTGCCGCGTAGGCGATGGCGGCCAGGCCGGCCCACGTCATGGCCGCCGCGGCATGCCGGTGCAGCCGGAGCAGCGACGGGGTGGCCACCGCCACCAGCGCGCCGAGCGCCAGCTCCCAGGCCCGGGTGAGCGGCGAGAAGTACGCCGTGGACGGATCGGTGCCGGTCTGCACCGCCGACAGCAGGAACGACAGGAGGATGATGGGCAGGAGCACGGCGGTCAGCCGGGCCCGCACCGACACCCGCGACCGCAGCGAGGCGGCCACCAGGACGATGGCCGGGAACACCAGGTAGAACTGCTCCTCCACGGCCAACGACCAGAAGTTCTGCAGCGGTGACGGCGGCTGGGTCGCCGTGAGGTAGTTCGTCCCGGTGGCCGCGAAGTGGAAGTTGGCCAGGAACACCGAGGTCCACCGGGCGGTGATCGCCGTCGGGTCGCCGTAGTAGACGCCGAGCACGGCGTAGGTGGCGATCACCACGGTGACGATCACCAGGGTGGCCGCCGGCAGGATGCGCCGGGCCCGGCGGCCGTAGAACGAGACCAGCGACGTGGACCCGCTCGCCTCCCGCTCGCGCAGCAGCAGGCCGGTGATCACGAATCCCGAGATCACGAAGAACACGTCGACGCCGACGAAGCCTCCCGACAGCCCGCGCAGGTCGGCGTGGTAGAGCACGACGAGGACCACGGCCACCGCCCGCAGGCCCTCCACGTCGGGGCGGAACCTGCGGTCGCCCGGCGCCGTGCCCGGTTCGTCGGCCGTGGCGAGGGCCGCCGGCTCCACCGGGTCGCCGGTCACCGTGCTCATGGCCTCGCGTCTCTCCTGTGTCGTGGGTGATGACCGAAGGGGTACCGCCCGGGGTGGCAGCCGGGCAATCCTACGTGCGCCGGGCCCCCGCCCACCGGCGGCCCCCGGTGGTCAGCGACCGGCGAACGTGACGCCCTCCCAGGCGCCCGACTCGCGCCAGGCCGTGGTCAGCCGGAAGAACTCGATGGAGCCCTTCCCGTAGGACGCGCTCCACGGGGGCCCGTCGAGAGGCCGCCCCTCGTTGTTGTAGTAGCCGGGCGTGCAGTCCGACCCGCCGATGCCCCCGGTGCCGTTGACCGCATGGGCGACGATCTCGGCGGACCACGCGTCCTCGGCCTCGGCCGTGGCCTCGACCGACCACAGGTCCTGGGCCTCGAGGTGCTCGACGATGCGAGCCATGTGGAGCGTGGCCTCGTCGAGGAGCTGGGTGAAGTTGGCGGTCCACGCCCCCTGCGACTGCCCGAGGATGAAGAGGTTGGGGTAGTCGTGGGTGAGCATGCCGTGGAGCGTGCGCATGCCCCGCTCGTCCCACTTGTCGGTGAGCGTGCGCCCGTCGCGCCCGTGGATGCGGAAGCCGGCCCGCCGCTCGTAGCCGGTGCCGACCTCGAACCCGGTGGCGTAGATGATGCAGTCGACGGGGTGGAGGATCCCGCCGGCCACCACGCCCTCCTCGGTGATCCGGTCGACGCCCCGGCCGTCGGTGTCGACCAGGGTGACGGTGGGCCGATTGAACGTGGCCAGGTACTCGTCGTGGAAGCAGGGCCGCTTGCAGAACATCTTGTAGTACGGCTTGAGCGCCTCGGCCACGGCCGGGTCCTGCACCTCGGCGTCGACGCGGGCCCGGATCTCCTCCATCTTCTCGAAGTTGGCCAGTTCGAGGACCTCCTCGAAGGGGCGGTCGAGGACGCCCGCCCGCCCGCTCCGGTAGATCTGCATCATCTTGCCGACGAGCGTCGTCCATCCGTCGCCGACCAGGTCGACCTCCTGGGGCACGCCGGACAGCACGGCGTTGAAGTTGCGGACCCGCTCGCGCTGCCGAGCCGGGGGCGAGGCCGGCCGCCCACCGGGGATCGGTGGGCCGGTTGCCGCGCACGTCGATCGACGAGGGGGTCCGCTGGAAGACGGTCAGGCGGGCGGCGGACCGGCCGAGGTGGGGCACGATCTGCACCGCCGTGGCCCCGGTGCCGATGACGGCCACGCGCTTGTCGGCCAGCCCGTCGAGCCCTCCCTCGGGGCCGCCGCCGGTATAGGCGTAGTCCCACCGGCTGGTGTGGAAGGAGTGACCGCGGAACGTGCCGATGCCGTCGACCCCGGGCAGCTTGGGCCGGTGCAGCGGGCCGGTGGCCGTGACCACGAAGCGGGCCCGGAGGCGGTCGCCCCGCGAGGTGTGCACGGACCAGCGGCCCGTGACGTCGTCCCAGTGCATGTCGGTGACCTCGGTGCCGAGCAGGGCGCGCGACGCCAGCCCGTAGTGGTCGGCGATGCGCCGGGCATGGTCGAGGATCTCCGGGGCGTGTGCGTAGCGCTCGGAGGGAACGACGCCGAGCTCCTCGAGCAGGGGCAGGTAGATGTAGGACTCGATGTCGCACTGGGCTCCCGGGTACTGGTTCCAGTACCAGGTGCCGCCGATACCGGCCCCCTTCTCGACCAGGCGCACGTCGTCGATGCCGGCCCCACGGAGCCGGGCCCCGGCGAGCAGGCCGCCGAAGCCGCCCCCCACCACGACGGCACCCACCTCCTCGTCGAGCGGGGGCCGGTCGGGTACGTGCCCCAGCCGGTCGGTCACGAACCCGGCGTAGTCGCCGGACACCTCGAGGTACTGGTCCTTGCCGTCGGGGCGCAGGCGCCTCTCCCGCTCCTCGGCGTAGCGGCGCCGCAGCGCGTCGGGGTCGAAGCCGAGGTCGGCCGCGGCGGGGTCTGCCATGGGCGGAGTCTAGGGTCGGCGCCGGCCTGGACACCGGGCCGGGTGCCCGTCCGCAGGACGGTGCCGCCGGGCGCCGGTACGGTGGCGGAGTGGGAGCGCACGTGCACGTGACCGCCGACATCGGGGCGCCGGCCGAGACGGTCTACGGGATGGTGGCCGACCTCACCCGGATGGGCGAGTGGTCCCCGGAGAACGACGGGGCGGCCTGGCTCGGCGGCGCCACCGGGGCGGCGGCGGGGGCCAGGTTCAAGGGGACGAACTCCGCCGGCCGGAAGCGGTGGTCCACGTCGGGCACGGTGGTCGAGGCGGTGCCCGGCCGGATCCTGGCGTTCCGGGTCACCGCCCTGGGCCTGAAGGTCGCCCGCTGGACCTACCGCTTCGAGCCGACGGACGGGGGGTGCCTGGTCACCGAGACGTGGGACGACGAACGGGGGACGCTGGTGACGATCCTGGGCAGGGTGGTGACCGGCGTCGAGGACCGGGTGGGCCACAACCGGGGCGGCATGGAGGAGACGTTGCGCAACCTCAGGGCGGCCGCCGAGGCCTGAGCGGGCTCAGCCGCGGCCCGGCGCCCGCCACGACGGCCGGGGGAGCGGGGCGGTGGCGGCCACCACCGCCTCGACGCGGGACGCGGCGGCGAGCAGCGTCCACTCCTCGCCCGGCCGGGCGACCAGGGCCAGGCCGACGGGCAGCCCGTGGACCAGTCCGACGGGCACGCTCATGATCGGCCAGCCGGCGATGGCCGCCGGTGTGGTGACCCAGCTGGAGACGGCACCACCGTGGCCGCCCACGACCAGATCGCTCTTCCAGGCGGGCCCGTAGGCCGCGGCCACCAGCACGTCGGCGCCGTCCAGCGCCGGTCCCAGGCACGAGTCGACCGCCCACGCGAGGTTGCGGGCCCGGGCCGCGGCGTAGGCCTCGCCGGCCCGACCGCCGGTGCCGAGGGCCTGGGCGAACAGTTCGTGTCCGAACCACGGGAGCTCCACGTCGGCGTGGGCCTGCTCGTGGGCCACCACATCGGCCAGCGAGCGGACACCGGCACCCGGGCGGGAGGCCAGGTAGGCGCCGAGGTCGTCCACCAGCTCGGCCAGGAGCACGGCGAACTCGTCGTCGACGACCCCGGGCCCGGGAGTCGCCACCTGGCCGTCGACGACGGTCTCGCCCGAGACGCGCAGCGCCTCGACGAACGCGGCCACCAGATGGTCGGTCGGCGGGTGGTCGGTCCGCCACGTGGTGGCGGCCACGAACCGGGGGGACGGATCGTCGAGGTCGACAGGATCGACATCGGCCAGCACGGCGTAGAGGGCGGCCACGTCGGCCACCGTGCGGGCCATGGGTCCGGGGCTGTCCTGGCTGGCGCTGATCGGCACGACACCGCCGGTCGGGACGGTGCCGACCGTGGGCTTCAGGCCCACCACGCCGCTGACGGAGGCCGGGCAGACGATGGAGCCGTCCGTCTCGGTGCCGACGGCGAGGGGCGCGAGTCCGGCGGCCACCGCCGCGCCCGACCCGGACGACGAGCCCCCGGGACTGCGGTCCAGTGCCCACGGGTTGCCGACCAGGCCGCCCGTGGCCGACCAGCCGCTCGTCGACCGCTCGGAGCGGATGTTGGCCCATTCGGACAGGTTGGTGCTGCCGAGCACGACCGCTCCGGCCTCCCGCAGGCGGGTGACCAGCGGCGCGTCGGTGGCCGGCCGCCCGAGGAGGGCGGTCGATCCGGCCGTTCCGGGCAGGCCGGTGACCTCGATGTTGTCCTTGACCAGCACCGGCACGCCGTGGAGTGGCCCGCGCACGACCCCCCGGGAGCGTTCGAGGTCGCGCTCGGCCGCCACCTGCCGTGCGTCGGCGGCCAGCGCGGCCACGGCCCGGAGGCCGACCGGTCCGGCCGGGTCGTCGACGGCGGCGATCCGGTCGAGGAGCGCGTCGACGACCCCGGCGCTGGAGCGGGAGCCGTCCCCGAACCCGGCGACGAGCGCGGCGACCCCGAGGTAGGCGGTGGCCTCGGTGGACGGGTGGGGATCGGTCGGCATCGACGCAGGGTAGACAACCCCGGACCGGGCGGACAGCGTGCGGGCGCTCGGTCGACCCGTCGGGACCGGCAGCGGCCTAGCGTTGCCGCATGCGCAGCCGAGCCGCCCTCGTCGGTGTCCTACTCCTCCTCGCTCCGGTCGGCACGGTGGCCGGTGCATCGGCCACCGCAGCTGCGGGCTCCCCGGTTCCGACCTGCGGCGGTACGGTGGCCTCACCCGAGGCGCTGACGGGTGGTACCTACAGTGCGCTCGTAGTCAACGGCGTCTGCGACATCAGCGTGGGCAAGGTGATCGTGACGGGCAACGTCACGGTGGTCACGGGGGCCGCGCTGGTCGCTACCTGGGCCCTCGGCGACGGCGCGACCGCCACGTCGCCGAACCTGATGATCCAGGGCGATCTGACGGCGGCGTCCGGGTCCTCGCTCATCCTCGGTTGCGACGCGTCCAGCTTCCCCTGCTACGACGACCCGACAGGTACGTCGACGACCAAGGTGGAGGGCACCCTGACCGCCACCGATGCGCTCGGGGTCATCCTGCACGAGACCACCGTCCTTGGCGACCTGCAGATGACCGGCGGTGGGTGCGGAACGGTGTGCACCGCCTCTCCCGCGAACGTCTTCTACGCGATCCCCGGCGGCTACGGGGTGGTGTACAGCGACATCGAGGACGACACCGTCGGTGGGGACCTGTCGGTCACCGACCTCACCACCGACTGGTTCGGGGCGCTGCGCAACACCATCGGCGGCAGTGCCACGTTCTCGGACATCACCACGGTCGATCCCGACGGCAACGAGATCGTCCACAACTACAGCGTCGGCGGCAACCTGATCTGCGAGGACGACTCCCCGGCGGTGCAGTTCGGCGACTCCGGCCAGTCCACGGCCACCCCGGTCGGCGGATACGGCACGGGCCAGTGCGCCTTCAACCGCCGGGTCGCCTACGACGGAGTCACGCCGCCCATCTACCTGCCGGTGGCCGCCCCGGCCCCGGGCAGCGGCGGCTACTGGCTGGTCGCCTCCGACGGTGGGATCTTCAGCTACGGACGGCCGTTCTACGGCTCGCTGACGGGAACCGGGACCACCGCGGCCATGGCCGCCACGCCCGGAGGGACGGGATACCAGCTGGTCAGCCCGGCCGGCAGCGTGGTCGGCTTCGGGCGCCGAAAGGCCTGCTCCGGATCGATCGCCGCACCCAGCCACCCGATCGTGGGCATGACCGCGGTGCCGGGCGGCGGCGGCTGCTGGGCGGTCGCCTCCGACGGGGGGATCTTCTCCTACGGCTCCGTACCGTTCTACGGGTCGGCCGGCGGGCTCGCGCTCGACCAGCCGATCGTGGGCATGGCCGCGGCCCCCGACGGCGACGGCTACTGGTTGGTGGCCGCCGACGGCGGCATCTTCTCCTACGGTCCCGACGCCACGTTCCAGGGCTCGATGGGTGGCAAGCACCTCGACCAGCCGATCGTGGGCATGGCCGCCGACCCGGCCACCGGGGGCTACTGGCTGGTGGCCGCCGACGGCGGCATCTTCTCGTTCAACGCGCCGTTCTTCGGCTCGATGGGCAGCCAGCACCTCAACCGGCCCATCGTCGGGATGGCCGCGGCCCCCGACGGCGACGGCTACTACCTGGTGGCCTCCGACGGCGGCATCTTCGCCTTCGGCAGTGCCACCTTCGAGGGCTCCTCCGGCTCGCTGTCGCTGGTGAAGCCCATCGTCGGGATGGCACTGGGCTGATCGGCCGCGCCCGGCGCGCCGGAGCCACCGTCGCGCTCGCGGCGCGTGGCCACCGGGCAGACTGCAGGGCGTCCGCCGGGCCGGCCTCGGTCGCCTGCGGCCCGGGAGCTGGGAAGAGGTGCGCACGGTGGAGCATGGGCTGGACACGCAGGTGCTGACGGTGGTCGCCGCCTGCGTGGTGCTGTGGGCACTGGTCTCCGGACTCGCCGGACGGTGGTCGATCAGTGCACCGATCGCCTTCGTGGTGCTCGGCCTGGTGGCCACCCACGGGCCCGTCCACCTCTTCGCCATCAACCCGCACTCGTCGACCATCCTGGCGCTGGCCGAGGTGACACTGGCCCTCGTGCTGTTCACGGACGCCTCGCGGGTCAACATCCACCAGCTCCGCCACGATCTCGGGCTCCCGGTGCGCCTGCTCGCCATCGGGCTGCCCCTCACCATCGGGTTCGGCACCGCGGCGGCGTTCGGCGTGCTGCCGGGCATCGGCATCTGGGTGGCGGCCACGGTAGGGGCCATCGTGGCGCCGACGGACGCCGCCCTCGGGGCGACGATCATGGAGGACCCGCGCATCCCTGACCGGATCCGGCGCCTGCTCAACGTCGAGAGCGGCCTCAACGACGGGATCGCCACCCCGTTCGTCAATCTCTTCCTGGTCGGTGCCGTCTCGACCGAGACGGCCCATGCCGCCGAGCTCGCCAGTGCCGTCCGGGAGCTGGTGGTGGGCGCCGGCGTGGGGGCGGGCGTCGGGCTGGTGGGTGGTTGGCTCCTCACCCGGGCCATCACCGCGGGGTGGAGCATGCAGGGCTTCCGGCCCCTGGCCGCGCTGGGCATGGCTCTCCTGGCCTACGCCTCGTCACTGCAGCTCCACGGCAACGGCTTCGTGGCCGCCTTCATCGCCGGGATGTGCTTCGGCAGCGTCGTCCGCCAGGACCTCGAGGAGATCGTCCTGTTCGCCGAGGGGGTGGGTGGCCTGCTCGCCCTCCTGGTGTGGATGATCTTCGGGGCGGTGATGGTGGTGCCCGGCTTCCGGGAGGCGCACTGGGAGGACTACGTGTTCGCCGTGCTGGCGCTGACCGTGCTGCGGATGGTCCCGGTGGCGGTGTCGCTGGTCGGCTCCGGTCTCGACCGCGCCACGGTGGGCCTGGTCGGGTGGTTCGGACCCCGGGGCCTGGCCTCGGTGGTGTTCGGCCTCATCGCCTTCGACACGCTCGACACGGCGGGGGCCCACCAGGTCCTGGCCGTCGTGGTCGTGACGGTCACGCTCAGCGTGCTGCTCCACGGCTTGACCGCCGGCCCACTGGCCTCGCGGTACGGGGCGTTCGCCGCCACCCTGGTGCGTCACCGGCCGGAGCACGCCGAGACGGCCCCGTTCCGGACGCGGTCGGGCCTCGAGTTCCGCTCGACGGTGCCAGCCGACGGACCCACCGAAGCCGGGGACGACGCCTGACGGACGCCGGCGCGTCCGACGTCCGGGGTTCGACGGCGCCGGGCCGAGGATCCGACGATCGTGACTTTCGGCCCTGGGGCGGCACCCCTCGACCACGGATCATTGGCGTGGACCCGGAACCTCCGGACGATCCCCGAGGTCCGTTGGAGCGATCGTGCAGCTGAGCGCCGGTGACACCGCATGGGTCCTCACGGCCACCGCCCTGGTGATGTTCATGATGCCGGGGCTCGCCCTCTTCTACGGAGGCCTGGTCGGCAGGAAGAACGTCGTCGCCACCATGGCGCAGACCTACGTGGCCATCGGCATCGTCAGCATCCTGTGGGTGGTGGTCGGCTACTCGCTCGCGTTCGGCGGCGACCACGGCGGTGTGGTCGGCGGGTTCGACCACGTCATGCTCCGGGGGGTGGGCGCGGCCCCCAGCCCCTTCGCCCCCCACATTCCGGCACTCCTGTTCATGGCGTTCCAGATGATGTTCGCCGTCATCACGCCGGCCCTGATCGCCGGCGCCTTCGCCGAGCGGATGCACTTCCGCGGCTACCTCCTCTTCGTCGCCCTCTGGTCGTTGCTCGTCTACTGCCCCTTCGCCCACTGGGTCTGGGGCGGCGGCTTCCTGGGGGCGGGAGGCCTCCACGCCATCGATTTCGCCGGCGGCTCGGTCGTGCACGAACTGGCCGGCGCGTCCGCCCTGGCCACCGTGCTCTACCTGGGGCGTCGGCGCACGATCGACCGTCCCCACAACGTGCCCTTCGTACTGCTGGGTGCCGGCATCCTGTGGTTCGGGTGGTTCGGCTTCAACGCCGGCAGCGCGGGCAGCGCCGGGTCCGTCGCCACGTACGCCCTGGTCAACACCCAGCTGGGTGCCTGTGCGGCGATGGCCGCCTGGGTGGCGATCGAGTGGGCCCATCGGGGCAAGCCGTCGGGCCTCGGCATCGGCGCGGGCGCAGTGGCCGGTCTGGCGGCGATCACGCCCGCGTCGGGCTACGTCCCACCGTGGGCCGCGCTCGTCATCGGTGCCGCGGCCGGGGTGCTCTGCTACCTGGCCGTCCAACTCAAGGGACGCCTCCACTACGACGACGCTCTCGACGTGGTCGGTGTCCACATGGTCGCCGGTTTCCTCGGCGTGGTCCTGACCGGAGTGTTCGCCAGCCTGATCGTGAACGCAGCGGGAGAGCCCGGCGGATGGACGCAGCTCGGTCGACAGACGGTGCTGGCCCTCGTCGCCCTGGCCTTCCCGTTCGTCATGACGTGGGTGATCATGTGGGCCACCGACCGGGTGGTCGGCCTACGGGTGGACGCCGACGAGCAGGTCTCGGGGCTCGATCTCGGTGAGCACGCCGACATCGCCTATCCGGCGGACGACACCAGTCCGGTGGACGTCGCCTTCGTGGCCGAACCGGTCGACGCGACGTGAAGCCGCGGCTGTCGTGATGGACTCCACCGCGGCAGCCGGGGTCCGATCCCGGAGGCCGCCGGTGTCACCCGGGTCGGCGCGGAGGATGGTCCGGCGACCGCCGAGCCCCCGTCAACTGGTCCCCGTCACCAGCCGGTGGCGGCGATGATCGGGGCATTGAGGTGGGAGCCCGACATGCCTCCGTCGTTCGGGGCGTCCCCGTAGTTGAAGACCGCGCCGTCGGCCGTGGCGACCCAGTAGCCGAGGCCGTCGGCGGTGGCGAAGATCGCGTTGGCCGGATTGGCACCGCCCACCGCTCCCACCGGCGACCCGTAGGGATTCGCGTCGCCGAAGTGCGTGACCGTCCCGTTGGCGAACAGGATCCAGTAGCCGTTGCCAGTCGGCGTCCGGACCGCCGACGTCACCACGGACCCCTGGGTGCCCGGTGATCCGAGGGCGTGCGCATCGCCGAAGGCGTAGACGTTCCCGGTGGCGGTGACGAGCCAGTACCCGTTCCCGCTGGCGTCGGGCATGACGGCGACGGCCGCTCCCCTGCATCCGCCGATGCCCGGGCACGAACCGGCGAACCGGGCATCGCCGAAGGCGAAGACCCCCCCGTCCGACGCGACCATGAAGTAGCCCAGGCCGTCGGCCGAGGGGACGATGGCGACGATCGGCGCGTTGAGCCGCTTGGCCGCGCCCGGCGTGCCGGCCGGTGCGATGCCGAGCCCGGGGATCGAGCCGTAGAAGCCGGCGTCGCCGAAGGCGAAGACGCCCCCGTCGGACGCGACCAGCCAGTAGCCGTTCCGGTCTGCCGTCGGCGTGATGCCGACGACCGGGCGCTGCAGGACGAGGTTGCCCGTCGAGCCGTGGAACTGCGCGGACCCGAAGCTGAAGATCCCACCGTCGGCACCGACCAGCCAGTACCCGTGGGCCGTCACCGCCGTACCGGCCGAGGAGCCCGTCAACGAGGGGGTGACCGTGTCGGTGACGGTGACCCTCGGATCGCCGGACGAGGTGAACGTGACCGGGAACACGTGGGTGCCGGCGTCGCCGGCGGTGAAGGGGTAGTTGCCGGGGAGGGTGGCTGTCCCGCCGGAGACCGCGAAGTGGACGGTGCCCCGGTAGGCCGACGCGAGGTTGCCGAGCGAGTCGTGGGCCGTGACGGTCAGGCTGGTCGCCGTGCCCAGGGCGGCGGTCGCCGGAGCGCTCACCGTGAAGGTGGCGGCGGGTCCGGCGGCGACGGTCGCCGACTGGGAGGAGGAGACGTAGCCGGTGGCCGACGCGGTCAGTACGGGCGTACCCGCGGTGCGGTCAGCGAACCAGACCGTCACCCCGGTGGAGCCGGAGGGGACCACGACACTGCTGACCGGGGCACCGCCCGACGTGGCGGCGAAGACGGCGCCCGTGCCCGTCGCGGTCAGATCGACGGTGGTGGCGGCACCGGCGGCCGTGGCGTCGCCCGACGCGTCCTCGACCGACACGGTCATCGCCTGGGTGGCCGAGGTCGAGGCCACCACCGACACGGGTGCGGAGGTGAAGCCGACCTTCCCGGGCGGGCTCTGGACGGCGCCGCTCGAGCAGGAGAACCCGGGCGTGCTGGCCGTGCCGCGCTGGTCGGTGGTCGGGCACAGGGTCGTGGGCGTCCCGTCGACCAGGACGGACGTGGGGTCGGGGATGATGGCGATGCCGGGGTTGTCGGCCAGAGGGGCGAGGGTCTCCGTGTCCCCTCCGTTGTTGGCGAGCGGCCCGAGCTCGGTGGCGAGGGTCGACGTGGGAACGTCGCCGGGTCCGGCGTTCTGGCAGGTCACGTCGCCGACGACGTATCCGGCGTCCTGCCACGCCCCGGTGGCCGGGGCGCAGGCATCGGCGATCTGGTCGGCGACGACGGTGACGGATCCCACCCCGCTGCTGCTCGACGCCACGTCGGCGATGGCCGGGCCGGTCGACGAGGCGGTGTTGCCCGAGAGGGTCGAGGACCTCACGGTCACGGAGCCGGAGCCCACGGGACCTGACGTCGGCGTGTCGTCGGCGTTGTCGATGGCCCCCCCGTCCTCGGCGGCATCGGCCGAGAAGGTCGAGGTGGTGACGGTCACGCCACCGGTGCCGCCGTAGTCGGCGTTGTCGATCGCCCCACCGTCCCCGGAAGTGGCAGTGTCGGCCGAGAAGGTCGAGCCGGAGACCGTGAACCCGGTACCGGTGCCGCCGCCGTCGGCGTTGTCGATCGCTCCACCGTCCCCGGTGGTGGCGGTGTCGAGCGAGAAGGTCGAGCCGGAGACCGCGAGCCCGGTACCGGTGCCGCCGCCGTCGGCGTTGTCGATCGCCCCTCCGTCCCCGGTGGCGCTGTCGGAGGCGAAGGTCGAGGCGGCGACCGATGCCCCGTCGGCCGCCCCGGTGCTGTCCCCGGTATCGATGGCACCCCCGTCGGAACCGGCGGTGTCCGACGTGAACGTCGAGTCCGAGGCGGACACGGTGCCCGTGCCGCCGTCGGCGTCGTCGATCGCCCCGCCGTCGGTGGAGGCACCGTCGTTCGTGAAGGACGACGTGGTGACGACGAGTTTGCCGGACGTGCCGCCGTCGGTGCTGTCGATGGCCCCGCCGTCGGACTGGGAGGTGTCCGAGGTGAAGGTCGACGAGGAGACGGTGGCGTTCCCGGCGCCGCCGTCATCGGCGCTGGCCAGCGCCCCGCCGTCGCCGGCCGCGCTGTCGGAGGAGAACGTCGCGCCCGACACCGTCAGCGTGCCCGGCGTCGTGGAGCCGCCGTAGTCGCCACTGTCGACGGCCCCGCCGTCGCCGGCCGCGCTGTCGGAGGAGAACGTCGATCCCATCACCGTGAGCGTCCCGGTTCCGCCCGAGTCGGCGCTGTCGATGGCGCCGCCGTCACCGCTGGTCGTCGAGTCGCCGGTGAAGGTGGAGCTGGTGACGCTCACGCCGTTGCCGATCCCGCCCGAATCAGCGCTGTCGACGGCCCCGCCGTCGCCACTCGTCGCCGAGTCGTCGGTGAAGGTCGAGCTGGTGACGCTCACATCGTCACCGGTTCCGCCCGAGTCGGCGCTGTCGATGGCCCCACCGTCGGAACCCGCCGTGTCGGAGGTGAAGGCTGCGTGTGACGTGGACAGCGTCCCGGTGCCGCCCGCGTCGGCGCTGTCGATGGCCCCGCCGTCCGACGCGGCGGAGTCGTCGCCGAACGCGGTCGTCCCGGTGACGCTGACGGTCCCGGTGCCGCCGTTGTCGCCGTTGTCGATCGCCCCGCCGTCCGTGGTGGCGGTGTCCGAGGTGAAGGTGCAGCCCGACGCGGAGATCGTGCCGGTACCCGAGGCGTTGTCGCCGTTGTCGATGGCTCCGCCGTCATCCGCCGTGTCGTCGGTGAAGGTCATCTGGGTCAGCGTGACGGTGGCGCCGGGACCGCTGTCGCCGTTGTCGATGGCCCCGCCGTCACCGGTCGAGGTGTTGTTCGCGTTGGCCATGGTGAAGCCCTGGAGCACCAGGAAGCCCGCCGTGGTCACGGTAAAGATGCTGCCGGTGCAGTCGGGCGCCGTGTGCGGCGCCGTGCACGCAGGTGTGGTCGTACCACCGTCGCCGTCGAGGACCGGCTGGGAGGAGAGTCCGGGATCGGGCTCCACCGTGACCGGTGTGCTCGCGGTGGTATTGGAGAGGGCGAGGGTCCAGTTACCGGTGTAGTGGCTGGGATCACCGGCCGTGGTCGGGTTCACACCAGCCGTGGCCAGATAGACGGTCCGGACGGAGGCCGACTTGGCCGAGGCCTGATCGAGCGCGTGTTCGAGCGAGCACTCGGTGGCCGTCGACCCCGACGTGTAGACGGGGCAGCCGGTCGGGTTGCCGGTACCCCCGGCATAGGCGTAGAGCGCCGAGCCGGTAGCCCCCGCATCCGTTGCCACGGCAGCGGAAACCCCGGTCGCTCCGAGGACGGCCACCGCGGCGGCACCCAGTCGGATCCAGCGTCTGGCCTGCATCTATCGTGCCCCCCTCGAATCGGTCCCGGCCGCGCACCGGCCGGTGGTCGGAGCCACCGGGAGCGATGCGGTGACCCAGCATGGAGGCTCCGGGGCACCGCGGTCAATGGTTCGTCGGTTGCACTCCGTATGCGTCGGTCACCGTCCGCGGATGAGGGACTCCGAGAAGCCGGTCGGCGCCACCCGGGTTGCGCGCCCAGCGCTCGCCGATGTCAGCCGTCGCGGAGCGACATCGTGCTGCGAGGACCCCTTCGCTCCCGGTGCCAATCTACAGTTGCGGTCTCGCGACAAGCAGAGGTGGAGTGATGCGCAAGGTGGTCGCCTATGAGCTGCTGTCACTCGACGGGGTGGCGGAGGAGCCGTCTCGGTTCATCGCCGATTTCGACGACGTGATGAGAGACAACCTCGGCCGTGTCATCGCCTCGCAGGACGCCGTCATCCTCGGACGCCGGACCTATGACGAGTGGGCCGGATACTGGCCCGCCAGCGACGATCAGCCATTCGCCAGCTTCATCAACGGTGTGGAGAAGTGCGTCGTCAGTTCGACGGTTCCCGAGGTGACCTGGGCCCACACGACGGCGATCACCGGTGATCCTCTCGGGGTGCTGGCAGAAATGAAGCACCGTTCCGGAGGCGATATAGGGATTCACGGGAGCATCGCACTGACCCAATCGCTCCTGGTGGGTGGGCTGGTCGACGAGCTGCGGCTCGTGGTCGCTCCGGCGCTGCAGGGGCGAGGACGCAGGCTCTTTGCCGAAACCACGGCGAGGCAGCTGACGCTCGTGGGCAGCGTCATCTCGCCTTCGGGATCCCTGCTCCTCGACTACCAGGTCAGGCGGTGAGGTCCAGGGGGCGGGCACCGAGGTCGCTTCGTCCAGGCATCTCGATCGGGGTGATTCCCAGGCGGCTGACACACGCTGCATGCATCTCTGCGGGTCGGTCGCTCTTGCTGCCACTGGCGTTGCCACGGCCAACCGCCCAGACGGTGCGCCGCGCCAGTGATTTGGACTAGAAACCTTGCTTTACAAGTCCTCAAATCCACGGGAGTCAATGTGCATGGTGCTGTCCGCCGTCTCATCGCAGGCCTGAGCATCGCCTTGGTAGCCGTACCGGTCATCGGTGCCGGTCCGGCGGACGCATCGCCCATCATGTCCTCGACGGCGGCGGCGCACGTGAGTTCACCGACGCTCAGTTACGGCTACTTCGCGACCTACCAAGACGGTGCCACCACGCCCACGATCTCCACGGTCTCCGGCGGCCTGACCGCGGCGGTCCCATCCGACGGCGGCCTGTACGTCTCCTGGGGCTCCGGGCACTACATCATTTCCAGCGGCATCTCGACGATCGGTCAGTCCGACTTCGTCAGTGTCAGCGTGCCCAACCCGTCCGGCGACGTGCTCTGCGCAACCAACACCGGCGGCGCCGGGTTCACGCAGATCGACGACATCACCATGTCAGGCTCCACGGTGGTGTCCGCGGCGATGCAGTTCGAGTGCGCCGAGGCCAGCCAGTACGGGAGCGTCGTGGTCGCCGGAACGATCGCCTTCAACCTTCCCGCGGACCCCGGCGAGGGGTACTACCTCTACGGTTCCGACGGAACGCTCGAGGGCTTCGGCAACACCAACTACCTCTCCTACCTTGGAACCCTGGCGCTGACCCCACTCAACCAACCGATCGTCGGGATGGTACCGACGCCCGACGGTGGCGGGTACTGGATGGTGGCATCCGACGGAGGGGTGTTCGCCTTCGGTGACGCCGGCTTCTACGGGTCGGCAGGGGACCTCGTGTTGGACAAATCGATCGTCGGGATGGCCGCGACACCAGACGGCAAGGGCTACTGGCTGGTCGCCTCCGACGGCGGCATCTTCGCCTACGGGGACGCCACATTCTATGGATCGATGGGCGGGAAGACGCTGAACAAGCCGATCGTCGGCATGGCGGCATCGCCGGCCGGCGGCTACTGGCTGGTGGCCTCTGACGGAGGCATCTTCGCCTTCGGCAATGCGCCGTTCTACGGATCGACCGGGAACCTCACGTTGAACAAGCCGGTGGTCGGCATGACCGCATCGCCCAGCGGTCACGGCTACTGGTTCGTGGCTTCCGACGGCGGGGTCTTCAACTACGGAGACGCGTCGTTCCACGGATCCACCGGCAACATCGCACTCGCAGATCCTGTCATCGGGATGCTGGCGACCCAGGACGGCAGCGGCTACTGGCTCGTGGCCTCCGATGGAGGGGTCTTCGCGTTCAATGCTCCGTTCTACGGCAGCCTGGGCGGTGACGGCGTGACGGATGTCGCGGGCATGGCGTCCTAACCGGTCGGCGCGGCAGCCTGCCACCGTCTGGAGGACCGGCACGCACACGGTGAGGGGACCGACCCGGGCCTCACGCGCACTCTGTTCCGGTTCACTCTTGCCGGTGGGCAAAGATGGAGTGCGGACTCAGCGCGTCGGTCAGGACTCGACGTCGAGCGAAGCGCCACTCCCCTTCGACCACGCGGTATTCGTCCAGGTAACGGCCCCAATGGTCCAATCCGACCGCAGTCAGCACGAAGAAGTAGCACCGTCCGGTGGCCGTTGTGTCGTCCACCAGATCGATCTGGTGCGTGGCGGTGCAATGGCGGAGGTAGGCGGGACGTCCCCCCGGCTTCGATGTCCGTTCGGGCACACCCCCGAATAGCCGCCGAAGTTCGTCGAGACCTTGGTAGGCAACTCCATCGATCTCGACGATCGCGTCCGGCGCGAAGAGCCCGATCATGCGATCGAAGAGCCCGCTGTCGCCGTAGGAGTTGTAGCGGATCACCAGATCGCGGATCGCTTCCCGTGCGAGCAGATCGGAGACTTGGAGCATGGCCAGATCATCCCGCACAGCGCCTACCACGTGCTGGAATTGACCGGCTGCCGGGTCATGGGTTCCTTCGTTACGATGGATCGGCGCGCGGGACACCGCCGATCCCCGCGACGGTGCCGCTGTAGGAACGGGGCCAGGTGGCGACGTCGTGGGGATGGACTGACCACGTTGCTACGGGGAATGAAGAAGGCCAACAGGGCGGCTCGGGAAAGCCGTTCTCAGCTCCCGAGAGTGAGGCGAGGTGTTGCATGTCCGACAAACTGGCAACCTGCTTGTGGTTCGATCACGGTGAGGCCCGCGGGGCAGCTGAGTTCTACGCGAGGACCTTTCCCGACAGCCACGTCGACGCGGCCCGGCCCGCTCCTTCGGATTACCCGGACGGATCGGCCGGGAACGAGCTCACGGTCGAGTTCACCGTGCTCGGCCGACCGTTCGTGGGTCTAAACGGTGGGCCGAACTTCGTTCCGAACGAGGCCGTCAGCTTCATGGTGCTGACCGACGACCAGGCTGAGACCGACCGGTACTGGAACGCGATCGTCGACAGCGGCGGGGAAGAGAGCGCCTGTGGCTGGTGCAGAGACCGGTGGGGCTTCTCGTGGCAGATCACGCCTCGAGCCTTGCTGGAGGCGATGAGCAGCGACGACGAGGCCGCTGCAAAACGGGCGATGGATGCGATGATGACCATGACGAAGATCGACATCGCCGCGATCGAGGCCGCGGCCCGAGGTTGAACGCAGCGCCGTTCGGGCTGAAGCGCCACATTGGCAGCCGGACCACCTTTCGTCCAGACTGAGGTTGTCCTTCGGCACAATGTCGGCGAAGTGGACTGTCCGGCGGCGTCCTGATGGACGAAGTGGCCCCTGATCGGCAATTACACATCTGATCCTTCTGGCGTCGAAGCGCATCCTGTACAGCGCTGGGAGCATGCCGAGACCAGGGTCACCGGGTGACTACCCCAGCAAGATGTTCACGTTCTTGGTCCGGATGTACTCGAGGATCCCCTCGACACCACCCTCCTTGCCGTACCCGCTCCGCTTGAAGCCCCCGAACGGTGCCACCGGACCAGCCAGGCCGGTACCCCCGTTGACCCCAATGCTGCCGGCGTCGAGCTGGGCGGCCATCCGGTGTGCCCGGGAGAGATCACTGGTGTGGAGGTAGGCAGCCAACCCATAGACCGAATCGTTGGCCATGGACACCGCCTCGTCCTCGTCGTCAAAGCTCAGAGTCGCCAGTACGGGGCCGAACACCTCGCGTTGGGCCAGCGAGCTGGCGTTCGACGACACTCCGAAGACGGTGGGAGTGACGTAGAACCCATCACCATCCAATCGTCGCCCTCCGAACAGGAGCTGCGTGCCGTCCTCCGCCTTGGCCTCGTCGATGACGCCCATTATGCGGTCGGCCGCCCGCTCGCTGATCACCGGACCCATGCCGCTGGTGTCGTCGAACGGATCGCCCACGGTGACGCCTTCCAGCGCCGCCACTACCCGGTCCACCACCTCGTCGTAGCGCGAGCGGTGCACCAGCAGGCGGGTCGGTGCATTGCACACTTGACCCTGCAGGCCGCAGATGCCGGCCGCACTGTCGGCCACGACGCGGTCGATGTCGGCGTCGGGGAACACGATGTTGGCCGACTTGCCCCCGAGTTCGAGCACCAAGGGGGTCAACGACTCAGCGCACGCCGCTTGGATTGCCTTGGCCGTCTCGGGACCTCCCGTGAAGCTGATCTTGTCGACACCCGGGTGGCGAACGAGTGCGTACCCCGTGTCCGACGCACCACTCAAGATGTTGACGACCCCCGGGGGGAGGCCGGCATCGGCGCAGATGGACCCGAAGACGTTGGTGGAGAACGGGGCCAGCTCCGGGGTCTTGATGACGATGGTGCACCCAGCGGCCAGGGCCGCAGCGGCCTTCATCCCGATGGAACCGGTGGGTCCGTTCCAGGTGAGGAAGATCCCGACCACGCCGTACGGTTCCAGGATGGTGTAATCGAGCGATCCCGGGAATGGGATGTGGGCACCGTGCAACTTGTCGGTCCATCCGGCGTAGTAGTCGAACCACGACGCACCGAACTCGACGAACGATGACGCGAACTGGTGGAGCGTGCCGTTCTCGAGGGTGGTGATGGTGCCCAACTCGTCGGCCCGGTCCCGTAGGCCTTGAGCCACCCGTCGCAACTGGGCTGCTCGAGCCTGAGGAGCCAGGGACCTCCATGTCGGCAACGCCCAGCGGGCCGCTGCCACCGCATCGTCCACTTCGCGGTCGCCGGCCACCGTGATCTGTTGCTGGACGCGGCCGGTAGCCGGGTTGACATGGGGAATGGTGCCACCGGAGGACTGATGGACCCACTCGCCTCCGATCAGAAGGCCGACAGGTAGCTGTTCGGCCAGCGCGTTGGGGTCGTAATTCACTTCGCCTCCTCGACAAGAGCGTCGATGACGGCAGCCTCGTCCCAGTAGAAGACGTCCACATCGGCGATGAGGCCGTCCTTCACCAGATAGAACTCGGCGAAGGGGGTAGTGGCGCTCCGCCCGGTCGCCTTGCCGGTCACCGTGAACGCGCCTCGCACGACGACGACGCCCTGATCGGTGGTGAGCAGCTCCATCATCGGGCTGAACTCGAAATCGGCCAGCCCGGCGAACGTGTCGGCCAACTTGCGGTAGCCGTCCACCCCGTGATGATCGCCACCGAAAGGCAGCGTCGGTGCTTCGTGGAACACCACGTCAGGAGCCAGCACCTGGGCGGCGGCGTCCCAGTCGCCTTGGCCGATGGCCTGCTGGAACTGCCGAACCGCGTCGGCCGGGGAGGCGCCTGCCGTGGAGTTCGGGCTGGCGGCTGGTGCATCCGCCATGACTACGAGAACCTGATGAGGCCGCGGATGTTCTTACCGGCCCACATGTCGTCCCAGCCCTCGTTGATCTGCTCCAGCTGGTAGGTGCGGGTGACCAGTTCGTCGAGGCGCAGCGAACCCTCCTTGTACAGGCTGAAGATCCTGGGGAAGTCGGCGATGGCCCGGGCCTCGCCGAAGATGTGGCCGACCAGTTCCTTGTTCATCATGGCCAGGTCGAACAGGGAAAGCGTGACCTCGGTGTCGTTCATGGGGGAGACGCCGGTGATGACCACCCGGCCCGACTTGGCCACGAGTCCCATCACCGGAGCGATGAGGTCGCCGCGGACCACGCCCACGCAGATGATGGCCTTGTCGGCCCCAACTCCCTGGGTGAGCTCGCTCACCAGTTCGGTCGCGTCCTCGACCGATGCCACCGCATGGTGGGCACCGAACGTGAGTGCCTGCTCCCGCTTGAAGTCGCCAGGGTCCACGGCGATGATCTGGGCCGCCCCGGCGATGCGGGCTCCCTGCACGGCATTCATGCCCACGCCTCCGGTACCGACCACAACCACGGTATCGCCTGGTTCGACCTTGGCCACCCGCACGGCCGCCCCGAACCCCGTGGTCACTCCGCAGCCGACCAACGCTGCCAAATGGAGCGGGATGTCATCGTCGATCTTCACGGCCTGGATCTCATTGGTCACCACGTACTTGGAGAAGGCACCGAGCTGACAGAAGCTTCCGATGTCCTGTCCCTTGAGATGGTGGCGGAACGTCCCATCCGGAGCGCTGCCGGCCAGGGCCCACGCTCCCCGATCGCACAGGTTGCCCCGGCCGCTAGCGCACCAACGGCACTGACCACACGACGGAACCACCGTCAGTACTACGTGGTCGCCCGGCTTCACCCGGGTCACCTCCTTGCCCACCTCGACCACGACACCTGCGCCCTCGTGGCCACCTACCGAAGGGAGGTAGGTCGGGACGTCCCCGGTGACACTGTGATCGTCGGTGTGACACAGCCCCGACGCTGCCAGCTCGACCAGCACCTCGCGATCGTTGGGTGGGTCGAGATCGAGCTCCTCGATCTCCCAACTGCCCCCCACCTTCCACAGCACTGCAGCGTCGGTCTTCAAGGTTCCCCCTAGCTCTGGGTGGCCGGTCCGGTGGACGTCAGCCCGTTATCTTTGTAACTTCTATAGGTTTGTAACATACGAATATGGGCGAAGCAAGCCTCTCTCCGGCCTTGGTGGGCGGACGTGGTGAGTCAGACCAAACAGCACCGTCGGTTGCTCCGCGGCGGCCCTTGACGCGGCGGTAGGCGGCTCGGCGCCTACTGGCTCCAGCCCGAATCAGGTGGGTTCGCAGACCACCTGAATTCGGCGCCCGTTGTCATGTCCAGGCCGGCCCCAGCCTCTCGTCCTTCGTGCGAGGGGCCGGGGGGGGGGGACGCCTGGTGGCGAGGCTGAGCAGATCCAGGCCGGTTCAAGTGACGCTGCCCTACTGTTCCGCTTTTGGTTCGACCCCCAGATCGACCGCTCGCGGTGGCGACTCACTTGATCCTCTGGAGCACGTCGGGGGCAGGCCGCCTAACCTTCGAGTCTCCTCGGTTCGCCACGCTGGCGGGAAACTGCCCTTCACCAGCGACGCCGGCACGGAGCGGGTGACGGGAATCGAACCCCGCGTGTCCAGCTTGGGAAGCTGGCGCTCTACCATTGAGCTACACCCACGATGAGGAGAACACACTATCGTCTGTCGGGCATGGTTCTCTCAGACCGCTCCATCCGCGAGGCGCTCGCCGCCGGCCACATCTCGATCGACCCGTTGGACGAGTCCTGCATCCAGCCCTCGTCGGTCGATCTGCACGTGGACCGCTACTTCCGTCTCTTTCGCAACCACACCAGCCGGGTCATCGACGTCCGGGAGGACCAGGAGGACCTGACCGAACTGGTCGACGTGGGCGAGGACCCGCTGATCCTCCACCCGGGCGAGTTCGTGCTCGGCTCCACCATCGAGAAGGTGTCCCTGCCGGACAACCTCGTCGCCCGCCTCGAGGGCAAGTCGTCGCTCGGGCGCCTGGGCCTCCTCATCCACTCGACGGCCGGCTTCGTCGACGCCGGCTGGGACGGGCACCTCACCCTCGAGCTGTCCAACGTGGCCAACCTTCCCATCACCGTCTACCCGAGTATGAAGATCGGACAGATCAGCTTCCTCGAGATGACGACATCCGCCGAGCACCCCTATGGGTCGGACGGCCTGAAGTCGAAGTACCAGGGCCAGTGGGGCCCGACGCCGAGCCGGTACACGGACAACTTCCGCGCCTGAGCGCCGGATTTTCCGGTCCCACCCCGCCCCCGCTAACGTAGTTACCCTTCAGTAACTCCTAGGAGGATCCGCAGTGGCAGTCAGAATCAGCATCGGGCTCCTCATCACGGTCGTGATGCTCGCCATCGCGGGTCGGCGGTTCTTCTGGTTGGGCCGCCTCGTGACCGCCGGGCAGCCCGCCGTGCCCAGCCGGGCCAAGGACATCCCGAAGCGGATCAAGGCCGAGCTGGTCGAAGTCGCCGGCCAGAAGAAGCTGCTGCAGTGGACCGTGCCCGGCATGGCCCACTTCTTCACGATGTGGGGCTTCACCATCCTGATCCTCACCATCATCGAGGCGTTCGGCTGTCTCTTCCAGCGCAACTTCCACATCCCGATCATCGGCCGGTGGGAGTTCATCGGGTTCCTGGAGGACTTCTTCGCCGTGGCCGTGCTTCTGTCGCTGGCCACCTTCGTGATCATCCGGGTCAAGCACTCGCCCAAGCGGGAGAACCGGCGCTCCCGGTTCTTCGGATCGCACACCGGTGCGGCGTGGCTGGTGCTGCTGGCCATCTCCGGAGTCATCATCTCGCTCCTGCTGTACCGGGCCGCCCAGGTCAACACCGGCAACTTCCCCTACGGCTGGGGCGCCTTCGCCTCCCACGGCATCGCCAAGCTGCTGCACCCGCTGGGCACCGGCGTGAACAGCGTCATCGAGACGACCGCGCTACTGCTGAACATCGCCATCATCATGGGCTTCCTGGTGTTCGTCGCCTACTCGAAGCACCTGCACATCTTCCTGGCCCCGATCAACGTGGCCACCTCCCGCCGGCCACGGGCCCTGGGCGCGCTGGCCTCCACCCCCGACATGTCCATGGAGGACGTGGGCGACGACGACGAGGTCGTGTTCGGCGCCGGCCGCATCGAGGACTTCTCGTGGAAGCAGCTGCTCGACCTGGCCACCTGCACCGAGTGCGGGCGCTGCCAGTCCCAGTGCCCGGCCTGGAACACCGGCAAGCCCCTCTCGCCGAAGCTCCTCATCATGGAACTGCGCGACAACATGTTCGCCAACGCCGACCGGGTCATGCAGCGGAACCGGGCCGCCGGTGTCGAGGTCGAGAACCTGGTCCCCAACGTCATCGACCCCGACGTCCTGTGGTCCTGCACGACCTGCGGGGCCTGTGTGGAGGAGTGCCCGGTCGACATCGAGCACATCGACACCATCGTCGACATGCGCCGGTACCAGGTGCTGATGGAGTCCGAGTTCCCGTCCGAGGCGGGCCTGATGCTCCGCAATGTCGAGAACCAGGGCGACCCGTGGGGCCTCGGCGCCTCCAAGCGCACCGACTGGATCCAGTCGCTCGACTTCGAGGTCCCGGTGATCAGCGGCACGATCCCCGACGACATCGAGTACCTCTACTGGGTGGGCTGCGCCGGCTCCCTCGACGAGCGGGCCCGCAAGGGCGCCCAGGCCACGGCGCGCATGCTCCATCGGGCCGGCGTGACCTTCGGCATCCTCGGCCCGAAGGAGTCGTGCACCGGCGACCCGGTGCGGCGCCTCGGCAACGAGTATCTGTACCAGGAGCAGGCGATGAAGAACATCGAGACGCTCAACGACGCGGGGGTCAAGAAGGTCATCGCCACCTGCCCCCACTGCTTCAATTCGCTGGCCAATGAGTACCCGGCCCTCGGTGGGAACTTCGAGGTCATCCACCACAGCCAGCTGCTCGACCACCTGGTCCAGGCCGGCAAGCTCACCCCCGGCGGTGGCTACGCGGGTTCGGTCACCTACCACGACCCCTGCTACCTGGGCCGCCACAACCGGGTGTTCGACGAGCCGCGCTCGGTCATCGACGCCATCCCCGGGGCCAAGCAGATCGAGATGAAGCGGTGCCGCGAGCGCGGGTTCTGCTGTGGCGCCGGCGGCGCCCGCATGTGGCTCGAGGAGAACATCGGGACCCGGGTCAACATGGAGCGGACCAACGAGGCCATCGGCACCGGCGCCGACGTGGTCTCGACCGCCTGTCCCTACTGCATGATCATGCTGGACGACGCCGTCCGGGCCAACGCCAAGGAGGACGACGTCCGCGTTCTCGACCTGTCCCAGCTGCTCGAGGAGTCGATGGGACAGCCGGTGGCCGTCGGTGCCCCTGCGCCGACGGAGGCCCAGCCGGCGCCGGCCGAGGATCCGACCACCGAGGAGTGAGCGCGACCGCGTCGCGGGCCCGGACGAGAACCGGTCGGTCGGGCGGACCCGAGCGGCCGCAGGGCCTCAGCCGAAGGCTTTGGCGTCGGCCTCGCGCAAGCGCGTGGCCAGGGCCGACAGCATCTTGCGGGCGATCGTCGGCACCGACTCGAGCAGCCCGTTGAACTGACGCTGGGACATCACCAGCACGTCCATGTCCGTCTCGCTGACGACGGAGGCCGAGCGGGGCCGACGGTCCAGCAGCGCCAGCTCGCCGAAGTGGCTGCCGGCTCCGAGGGTGGCCACCTTCCTGCCGTTCCGGGTCACCTTGGCCGTGCCCGAGACGATGATGAAGAACTCCTGGCCGATGCGGCCCTCCTCGACGAGGACCTTGCCGGCCGGCACGGTCAGTGCGTCGAGCGACGCCCTGATCTTGCGGAGCTCCGAGCCGCTGCAGCCCGAGAACAGCCAGATGTCCTTGAGGTCGGTCGTCTTCGATCCCGTCGCCATGGCCACAGGCTACAGACGAACCCCCTCGGGTGCGGGGGACCGCCATGGTCGACGCGATGGGAACGCCGTGCCGGGGGTGACCGGGCGGGTGTGCGGTGTGGGTGGGGTCGCTGAACCGGGGCCCGCTGCTACCATCGGCGCTCTCTCCATCCCGGGCGGTCGACACCGCCGGTGGGCCGAGGGCGAGAGGGACGGATGGTATTGCGGGACGAGACGGACGGGACGGACGGGACACGGCAGGCGAGCGGCGGCCCCCTCGGCGACGACAGGGTGGCCCCGCTCCGTGGCGCGGGCGTCTCGGTCGACGCCGCCCGCGCCGGAAGGGTGGCCCTGGCCCTGGCCCTGGTCGCGATCGTCATCGTGGCCGCCGTGCTGCTGGTCGCGGGCATCCGGAAGAACGACCAGATCGACAGCCTGAAGGCGGATCCCGTCCCCGTCGACCTCACCATCTCGCACTGCCTGGCCCTCATGGGTGGCAGTGGCTCGAACGCGGCCGGCTACGAGTGCACGGGAACGTACACGTTCCGCGGGCAGCACTACAGCGAAGGGGTGCCCGGTTCGGTCCTGTACTCGCCGGGGGCGACGGTGCACGGGATCGTCGCCAACTCCGACCCGGGCCTCTTCTCGACGGCGCAGACCGTGGACTCCGAGCGGTCGTCGCCGGCCAGGGTGCTCCTGCCGTCGGCGCTGCTGTTCGTGACCCTCGGGTGCGCCGGATGGCTCCTCGTCCGCTACCGGCGCCGCGGCGCGCCATGACCCCGTCGCGCGTCGTGGAGACCCCTCGGTGGAGCGCGGTACGGTGACGCATGGCTGGTGATCCGGACAAGCCCACGCTGTCGGAGCGGTTGACCCGCGCCGTGATCAAGGCGGACACGCGCCCGGACAAGGAGCAGGACGAGGGCCCGCAGACGGTCGAGGAGCTCGAGGCCGCCGCCGCCGGGCTGGACGAGAGGGAGCGGTTGATCGGCCTGGCCGCCGCGCCGCTGGCCGGCGTGATCGCCATCCTCGTCGTCAGCAGCTACGGATCCAAGGGGACGAGCCACGCCACCACGGTCGACAGCTCGCTGTTCCTCGTCCTCTTCGGTCTGGCCCTCGTCACCCTGGGCTGTGCCTGGTTCCGCAAGCGGCTGCTGCTCGGGATCGTGCTCGCGCTCTACGGGCTTTCCGTGTTCAACCTGCACTACTGGGGCTTCGGCGTCCCGTTCCTCCTCATCGGCTCGTGGTACCTCGTCCGGACGTACCGCATCCAGCAGAAGCTGAAGCTCGCCAAGTCGGGGGACGCTCCCCCGGGAAGCCCCGGGCCGGCCCGTCGGGCCCAGCCGAACAAGCGGTACACGCCGCCGACCTCGGCCCCGGCCAAGCCCCCGAAGCCGACCAAGCCACCCGCCTCCGACGACCAGGGGTGACCGATCCGGCGTCCCCGTGACGCCCGGACCGTGTGGAGCGCGGTGACGGCCGTCGGGCCACTGTGGAACGGACCGGCGGCACGCGGCGCACGCACCCCCTGACCGCACCCGCGACGTGTTCAGGTCGTCGACCTCCGCTTCGGGCACACGCTGCCCTGTGACCCGGTGCGCGACCGTCGGCGAGCGCCCCACGTCGTTCACACTCGGCTCCTACAGAGGCCCCGTACCGCGCCCCGGGCGGGGGCATCCGACCGGTTGCACGGCGCGAACGCGGCATTGACCTGGTAGTTCGTCCGGGCCGGCGCCTGGCGGTTCCAGTTCACGCGTTGGTAACACTGCAGTGACCGTGCCGAAATCCCCACGCTGCATTGTGTGACCCGGCAGAGCGCATCTGCCTGCCTTGGCTATCGTCGCCGCCCCCCGTGGGGTGGGGGGCGGGGTGCAGTCAACGCACGAGGCATCTGAGGAGAGGAGCACCCAGCAGTGCTAGAAGCAGCAGTACATATTGTGCAGATTCCGTATCCGAGTTGGCTCAATACGGGGGACAACACGTGGCAGTTGGTGGCTGCCACATTCGTCGGCCTGATGAGCCTGCCGGCACTGGCGGTGCTCTACGCATCGCTCGTGCAGAAGAAGTGGGCCGTCAACGTGATGGCGATGATGTTCGCCGGCTTCTCGATCGTATTGGTCATCTGGTTCCTGTACGAGTACAAGATGGGCTTCGGCGCCAACTCGTGGGGGAACGGGGTCACCAACGGGGTGCAGAACCAGTTAGGTAAAGGTGGATGGACACAGTTCATCGACAACTTCTGGGGCAAGCCGGGACCGATCACCAGTCCACTCGGTGAACAGGGCCAGGCAGTCTCCGCGGCCAACACGGCCATCCCGTTCCACTTCCCGACCTCGACGCTGGCTTACTTCCAGTTCGTGTTCGCGGCCATCACCCCGCTCCTCTTCATGGGTAGCGTGCTCGGCCGGATCAAGTTCAGCGCCTGGTGCCTGCTGGTGCCGCTGTGGTCGACCTTCGTCTACAGCGTCGACGCCTTCCTGCTCTGGGGCGGCGGCTACTTCGCCCAGGAGGGTGCGCTCGACTTCTCCGGTGGGTACGTGATCCACATGTCCGCCGGTGTGTCCGGATTCGTAGCGGCCTGGGTCCTCGGGCCACGCCTGCTACGCGACCGACAGCACGCCATACCGAACAACCTGGTCATGGCCGGGGTCGGGGCCGGCATCCTGTGGCTCGGTTGGAACGGCTTCAATGGTGGTGACCCGTACTACGCCGGTGCGGACGCCGCCGCCGCCGTGGTCAACACCAACCTGGCCACCGCCACCGGTGTCCTCGTGTGGATCGCCATGGACGCCTGGCTCTCGAAGGAGAAGAAGCCCACCTTCCTCGGTGGGGTGAACGGCATGATCTGCGGTCTGGTCGGCATCACTCCGTGCGCCGGCTGGGTGAACGGTCAGGGCGCCATCTACGTCGGCGCCATCTGCACCGCCGTCGTGTGGGTCGCCTGGAACTACCTCTCCAAGGTCCGTCCGTTCTCGAAGGTGGACGATGCGCTCGGCGTCATCTACACCCACGGGATGGCGGGACTCCTCGGAGGTCTCCTGCTCGGTGTCTTCGGTGACCCGAACATGATCGAGTACCCCTGCGGTGTCGCCCATGTTCCTGCCACCTACGCCTCGCAGGCGACGGCCTGTGCCCCCTTCAGCGTCAGCGGACTGATCTACACCGGCTCCGCCCACCAGCTGTGGGAACAGTTCCGGGCAGCCGTGTGGGTCATCCTCTGGTCGGCTCTCGTGACCTTCATCCTCATGAAGCTGATCGGCTGGGTCCTGCGTGGTGCCCGCTACAGCGACGAGGTCCTCGAGGTCGGCGACCTGGCCATCCATGGCGAGGAGGCCTTCCCGGCCGAGACCCTCGCCGAACGGGTGGGCGCCCTGTCGATGGCCGGCGAGTCGTCCAACGACAAGCGAGCGCCAGAACCCGAGGAGGAACCGGTGTGACCGTGTCCGTACCGGCTAGGCCGGAAGCAGTCTGGACCACATCGGGTACGAGAAGGAGAAATGCAGCATGAAGTTGATCGTGGCGGTGCTCAAGCCGTTCAAGTTGGATGAAGTCAAGGAAGCCCTCAAGGCGCTCGGCGTCCACGGGATGACCCTCACGGAGGCCCAGGGGTTCGGGCGCCAGCGGGGACACACCGAGGTCTACCGGGGAGCGGAGTACGAGGTCGAGTTCGTGCCGAAGATCCGGCTCGAGGTCGTCGTCGACGACGCCCAGGTCGACGAGGTGGCCAACGCCATCGTCGACGTGGCCGGGACCGGGAAGATCGGCGACGGCAAGGTATGGATCCTCGCCGTCGAGGAGATCATCCGGGTCCGCACGGGCGAGCGGGGAGCCGACGCCCTGTAGGCGTCGTCCCCACGGGCCTCCCGGGCCCGAGGACCTGTCGGGGGAAGCCCCCCTCTCCCCGACAGCGCGATACCCGTCGGATGCCCCCCACCGACGGTTGGACAGGACGAGTGGTCGGCCCGATGGGGCCGGCCACTCGTCGCGTACGGCGGGGCGCGGGCCGGCCCGGTTCAGCCGGCCCGGTTCAGCCGGCCTGGCGGCGGACGGCCTCGGCGGCGGCCGCGGCGGCGGCCTCGTCCCCGAGGAACCCGTGCGTCACGACACCGAGCCGGTCGTCGAGCACGTACCGGTAGGGGATGCCCGTCGGGATCTCGAGGTCGACGATCTCGTCGTCGCCGATGCCCTCGATGTGCTTGCGCAGTGCCCGCAGGCTGTTGCCGTGGGCCACCACCAGCACGGCCCCGCCGCGGTACCCCTCGGTCAGGAGGTCGGGCACGATGGCGTCGGCCCAGTACGGGACGACCCGGTCCACCACGTCGGCCAGGCACTCGGTGAGCGGCAGGGCGTCGGCGGGTACGTCCCGGTAGCGGGGGTCACCCGCCGGGTCGTGTGCGTCGCCACGGGCCACCGCCGGGGGCGGGGTCGCGTAGCTCCGCCGCCACTCCTTGACCTGGGCGTCGCCGTGCCTGGCGGTGGTCTCCTTCTTGTTGAGCCCCTGCAGGGCCCCGTAGTGCCGTTCGTTGAGGCGCCAGTGCCGACGCACCGGGAGCCACGACCGCCCGGCGGCGTCGAGGGCCAGGTCGGCGGTGCGGACGGCCCGGGTGAGGACCGACGTGTGGACGATTCGCAGGTCGAGTCCACCCTCGTCGGCGAGCATCCTGCCCGCTCCGCGGGCCTCGTCCTCACCCAGAGGGGAGAGGTCGACGTCGTGCCACCCGGTGAACAGGTTCTCGGCGTTCCAGAGGGACTGTCCGTGACGGAGAAGGACCAGCTGAGGCATGGATCGAGCGTATCCCGGCCCCAGGTGAGGCCTTGCACCGAAATTCTCTTCTGCACAAAAACTCCGCACGCTGCACCAAAAGTGGTCATCATCCCTGGTCCCCGCCCTTTTCCAACGATCTCCGATACCGCACCCATCTGGACGATGCCTCCTCCACCAGGGCGTCCTGGGCTCGCGCCACCTTGTCCAACGTGACCAGAAAATCGGGGTCTGCGGGTGAGGCGGTCGCCTCGGATGAACGATGGGACCGCCTCACGTCCCACACCAGCCACCCGCCGACGACAACAAGCACCACAAGTCCGACCGGGATCGAGACTGATCTAGGGACCAGATCGCCCAGGATGAAGAACACGTCAGCAAGGATCACTGCGACCGCCGTGCCTCTGGTGATGACGTGTTTCATGAAATGAGCCTACGACTAGCCCAGGTAGGGGACCTGCCCGGTTATCACACACAAATATCTGGAAAACCGGGCAGCCCGTCAGGGGCGGAAAAGTACACGACTGAGTTTGTGTAGGTGCTAATGTGGGGGCATGGCGACCGACCCCATCCTTGACCTGATCATCCAGCAGGACCGCGAGATTGACAACGTTCAGCAGCTCCTGTCCGGCCTCGCCGCGCAGGCGTCTGAGGCCCGAGCAACGTTGTCCGAACTCATCGTTCAGCGGGAGGCGCTGGAACAGATCGCCATCCGCCGTGGCTGGGACGTGCCGCCTGCCCCCGGAGAGGTGCGATCCCTGGACTCCGAGGACTGGATCAACATGCCCCGCACCCGTGCAGTGGAGAAGGTGCTGGAGGAGTCGTCTACCGGCCTTCACCTGACTGAAATCCAGACGAACCTGAAAATGCACGGACGGACAGACGACAGTCTGGAGGTCATCAGCGCGTCCCTTGCCCACCTGAAGAAGTCCCGAGGCAGTGTCGTTTCCCTTGGCGCTGGGAGATGGGAGTTCATCCGGGCCGGAACAAATACGGGACGTCACCCCGTCATGGATCAGATGGCAGCCGAGGTGCAGTCGGCAGTGGGGCGTGGGCGTTCCATCGCTCGATTGGCCCATGACTCCGACTCCCCGGAGAAGCCGCCCCAGCAGGGATGGAAGGAGGGCGACGAAACGCATCAGCCCTACTGAGAAGTCCGAGTCAAGGGGGGCCAAGTTTCGCGGCCCAACCCCCCAAGACTCGTCTGCGGGGGTGTAGCTCAGCAGGCAGAGCACCGGACTCTGGATCCGATGGTCGGAGGTTCGATCCCTCCCGCCCCCACGCTTGTTACAGCAAAATTCTACCCGGCCCGGATGCCTCACGCATCCTTTTTGGGAGTCTGTCGCGGCTTGTCCCAGTACGGGGACTTGCACTTCGGGCAGACGGTGGGCTTCTTCGCGGGATCTCGCGGGGGCCACTCGTGCCCGCACCGCTCGCACACGAAAAACGTCTTCAGGATCGTTCCCATGCGCCCCACTATGTACCTCCCAGGAATATACGTCAAGTATCAGATTACTACTTGACTTCCTGTGTACCCCTAGGTATATTACTAGTAGGTACACAGTCCAAGGGAGAATCCGATGGAAGCACGAGAGATCAAGGCCCTGCAGATCGCAGCCACCATGCCGGTTCGCAAGAGCACGCACGGATGGCTCGTTCCCTCGCAGACCGTCCAGGGCGCCGGCTACACCGTGTCGACCGTCAAGACCGACATCACCGTTCGTGAGGTCGCCCCGGAGATGGCCTGCACGTGCCCGGACTTCACCCTCCGCGGACTGCCCTGCAAGCACGTCATGGCGGTGGAGTACACGATCCGCCGTGAGGTCACGACCGAGGACGGCACCGTGACCGAGGAAGTCAAGGTCACGTACACCCAGGACTGGGCGGCCTACAACCGTGCGCAGTGCGAGGAAAAGGATCGGCTGCTCCCGATGCTGGCCGACCTGTGCTCCACCATCCCGCAGCCCGAGCAGGGCCGTGGTCGACCCCGCCTGCCGATGAGTGACATGGCCTTCGCTGCTGTGTCCAAGGTCTACGGCGGGATGTCGGCCCGTCGTTCCGACAGCGACGTTCGGGACCAGGCAGCCAAGGGGCTGACCACGCAGGACCCCCATTTCAACTCCGTGCTCCGCTACCTGCGTGACCCCGAGATGACCCCCGTCCTGAAAGAACTGGTGTCCCTGTCGGCGCTGCCCCTGAAGGGCGTCGAAACTGACTTCGCTGCCGACTCCACCGGATTCAGCACATGCCGGTTCGTCCGCTGGTTCGACCACAAGTGGGGTTCCGAGGCGGCCGCTACGCCCGCCAAAAAGCGGGAGTGGATCAAGCTGCACGCCATGACCGGCGTCCGCACCAACATCGTGACTTCCGTTGAGGTCACGGGATGGCGCAGTAATGACACCAAGTACTTCCGCCCCCTTCTGGCCGCAACTGCCGAGAACTTCGCCATCGGGGACGTGTCCGCCGACAAGGCGTACTCCGGTAAGGCCAACCTGGCAGCCGTTGAGGCTGCAGGTGGACTTCCCCTCATCCCGTTCCGGGGCGACATCCCCGCCGTGCACGACGGCGGCGCTACGCCCCCGCCCCCGGCTACCGCGTCGACCTGGACGCGGATGTACCACATGTTCGCCTACCAGCGGGATACGTTCCTCTCTCGCTACCACCAGCGGAGCAACGTCGAGACGACGTTCTCCATGATCAAGGCGAAGTTCGGTGACTCCCTGAAGTCCAAGTCCGACACGGGTCAGGTGAACGAGGTTCTGTGCAAGGTGATCTGCCACAACCTGTGCGTACTGATCTCCTGCATTCATGAGATCGGGTTGGAGGCGCCGACGTTCGGAGCCGAGGCACAGATCGCCTAGTGCCCTGATCCGAGGCATCACCGTTCGTTGACCTTGCAGATCGGACATCGGGGATCGGTGCGAATAGCCTCTCGGTGCGAAGAAAGTTCGATAGTCCCCAGAGTTTCGGACCTCATCTCGGCCCTCTCTGAATGAACTTCGATCACGTGTTCCAGTTCCGGCCACGACTGCGAGTCAGAGACAAGCTGATCCACGCTATCGGTGAGCGATTGAAAGCGGGAACCCCAGTCCTGATCTGACTCATCTTCGCGGTGCGGCGTGGATACCCAGGGGTCAATGCTGTTAAGGATCGGGGTTGACCAGTCCATTGAGACTGGCAACCCTGGGAGCGGTGAAACCCTAGAGCCGAGCCATCTCAATTGGAACGGCAGGTGGGTCTGCTGCTGCTCAATCCTGGCGTCGGTTGTCCGTGGCCACGAGAAAGTCCCCGGTTATGGCCATCTGAGGTCCCCACTGGTGGCCACGAAAGTCCCCGCCTGTGGCCACGAGAAGTCCCCACCCCTCACTGACGTATCCACCTGAGTCGCCCCTTGGCCGGTGACGGTTGCGGTTGCAGCCAACATCCGCACCGGACCAAGGGACAGCTCTATGAAATCAGTGAGGGAACACATGGTGTCGCTGATCACCGGAAACTCCCCAGAGATGATCACTGAAATTCCCCACTTGTGAGCCCGGGGTGGACCCGAAGGTCCACCAACCGAGGTGAGGCCCCTTCGAAGCTGGCGGTTCCTACGCCAACCAGCCCGAAGGGACCCCCTCCATGCTCACACGAGGAGAAGACGTGGAAGCTCACGCACTGAGAAAGAGGGGTTGGTCGATCTCGGCCATCGCCCGCCACCTGGGCCGTGACCGCAAGACGGTTCGGTCCTACCTGAACGGCGAGCGGGTGCCCGGCGCCCGGGCCCGACCCGACACACCCGACCCGTTGGCTGACTTCGAGAAGTACCTCACCGCTCGGTTCGCCGACGACCATCACGTCTGGGGCACGGTCCTGTTCGAGGAGGTCACGGCCCTGGGCTACGCCCAGAGCTACCCGACCTTCGTCCGCCAGATCCGGACCCGTGGCCTGCGGCCACACTGCGAAGCGTGTCGGGGGGTCGTCGGCCGGGACACCATCGAGATCGACCACCCACCGGGTGAGGAGATCCAGTGGGACTGGTTCGAGCGTCGTCGTGCCCCCTGGGGCGGCACCGCCTACGTGCTGCTCGGCACCTTGCCCCACTCCAGCCGGACCCGGGGGGTGCTGGCCGAATCGATGGACCAGGCCCACCTGATCGAGGCCATGGACGGCGTGCTGCGCCGATTGGGTGGAACGTCCAGAATCTGGCGGACCGACCGACTGGCCACGGTGATCCGGCCGGGGACCAAAGACGTCCAGGCCAGCTTCGCCCCGGTGGCCAAGCACTACGGGGCGGTCGTCGAGCCGTGTCCGCCCCGGCGGGGCAACCGCAAAGGGGCGGTCGAGGCCGCGGTGCGGTTCACGTCGGGCCGGTGGTGGCGCACCCTCAGCGCCACCAGTCCTGAAGAGGCCCAAGCCAGTCTCGACCGGTTCCTGGCCGGGGCAGGCGATGCCCGGGAACGGCGCACGCCCACCGGAGTGAAGACGACCGTCGGCGAGTTGGCCGACGCGGAGCCGCTGTTGGACCTGCCGGCACTCCCGTTCCCAGCCACGATCACCGTCACCCGCCCGGTGGACGACAACGCCACGGTCGCCTTCCGGGGCAACCGCTACTCGGTGCCGCCGGGGCTGTCCGGGGTGGTGCTGGAGCTGCGCCACCGGCTGGCGTCTTCGACCCTCGAGATCCACGCGACTTCGGGGGCGCTGCTCGCCACCCACCGGTTGGCGCCGGCCGGAGCCGGGACCATCGTGCGCACCCCCGAGCACCGGGCTGCCCTCGAGTCGGTCGTCCTGTCGAGCTTCACCACCGCACGGCCGTGCGACACCAAGGCCAACCGGCCACCGGGCCCCGAGTCACTGGCCGAAGCGGCCCGGCTGCTGGGCGCCGAGGGTCGAGAAGTGACGGTCGACCTGCAGGACTACGCCGACCTGATCGAGGGGACGCCATGAGCGATAACTCGATCTACCAACAAGCCCGCAGCCACCTGGCCTACTTGCGGCTGGCTGCCGCCGCCGAGGCCCTGCCGGGCGAACTCGAGCACGCAGCCGCCCACGACCTCGGTCACACGGCCTTCTTGGAGCGCCTGTTGGAGGTCGAGGTGTCGGCCACCGAGGCCCGGCGACGGGCCAGCCTGGAGCGCTTCGCCTCGCTACCATCACCATTCCGGCTGAGTGACTTCGACTTCGACGCCCAGCCGTCGATCGACAAGAAGCTGGTGAACGAGCTGGCCACGCTGCGGTTCTTGGAGGACGCCACCAACGTGCTGTTCATCGGACCTCCCGGGGTGGGCAAGACCATGCTGGCCGTCGCCCTGGCCCGAGCCTCCATCGATGCCGGCTATCGGACCTATTACACAACGGCAGCCGATCTGGTGGCCCGGTGCCACCGGGCCGCGCTGGAGGGCCGGTGGGCGACCACCATGCGGTTCTTCGCCGGACCGAGGCTGCTAATCATCGACGAAGTCGGCTACCTGCCGTTGGCCAACGAGGCAGCAGCCGCCCTCTTCCAGGTCATCACCCAGCGCTACCTGAAGAGCTCGACGGTGCTGACCACCAACCTCGGGGTGGGGTCGTGGGGAAAGATCTTCGACGATCCGATGGTGGCCGCCGCCATGCTCGACCGGCTGCTCCACCGCTCCGTCGTGTTCAACATCGACGGCGAGAGCTACCGGATGCGGACCCACCGGGCCCGTGCCGAGAAGCTCACCAAGGGGGTGACGTCCAACCCGAACGCATAGTCTCTGGCATCACCCCACCCCGGGCGAGCACCTGGGGAATTTCGATGATCGAGAGTGGGGAGTTTCCGTGATCGGCGTCAATGGACATGCATGCCGCCTACCGAGAGGTCGGCTCCTACCGGGCCGCAGCCGAGATCTGCGGGACTACGCCGAAGACCGTGAAGCGTTCGGTCGAAGCGGCGAAGCGTGCCGATGCCGGACCCGTCCCCGGCGAGGTCCGCCATAACTACGACGGGGTGGCCGACGTCGTCGCCGAGACGGTTGCGCGCACCAAGGGCCGGATCACGGCCAAGCGACTACTACCGGTGGCGGTGGCCGCCGGCTACAAAGGCTCAGCCCGCAACTTCCGCCGGCTGGTGGCCGAGGCGAAGAGCAAATGGAAGTCGAAGAACCACCGCGGGAGACGGCCAGGGGTGTGGGCCCCGGGTGACACGGTGGTCTTCGACTGGGGAGAGATCGGCCCGTTGTTCGTCTTCTGCGGGGTCGTCGCCTGGAGCCGGTTCCGCTTCGTCTGGTTCACCGACAACCTCGGAGCCGAGGCCACCATGGAGGCCCTGGCCGAGTGCTTCGAACGGATCGGCGGTGTGCCGAACAAGGCACTCACCGACCGCATGGGATGCCTGAAGGGCGGCACGGTCGCTGGCCTCGTGATCCCCACTCCGGCCTACGTGCGCTTCGCCACCCACTACGGGTTCCGGCCCGACTTCTGCGAGGGTGCCGACCCCGAGTCCAAGGGGTTAGTGGAGAACCTGGTCGGCTACGTGAAGTCCGACCTGATGATCCCCGAAGCACTGTCGGTCGCCGACCTGGCAGAAGCCAACGCCAAGGGGATCGCCTGGTGCGCAGAAGTGAACGCTGCGGTCCACACCGAGATCTACGCCGTCCCCGCCGAGCGACTGGCAACCGAGCGAGAGCTGTTCAGTGACCTGCCGTCCCTGCGGGCCGCAATCGGCAAGATCGTCACCCGCAAGGTGGACAAGTTGAGCTGTGTCCGGTTCGGCTCGGCCCGCTACTCGGTGCCGAACGAGCACATTGGCCGTGAAGTCAGCCTCCGGGTCAAAGACGGGGTGATCCAGGTGGTGTTCTTGGGCGAGATCGTCGCGGAACATCTGGTCGTTTCCCCTGGTGAGACCTCCATTGACGACGACCACTACGGCGGTGCGCGACCCGCACCCCAGCGTGCCGTCCGACCCAAGAGCGCGGCCGAGAAGACCTTCTGCGCCCTCGGCCCGGTGGCTGACGCCTTCATCAAGGGAGCGGCTGCACAAGGTATGACCGGGCTTGCCCGTGACATCGACGAGCTCTCTCGACTCGAGGCCATCCACGGGAGGGAACCGGTGCTCGCCGCACTCGAGCGGGCGGTCGCCTTCGGCCGATTCCGGTCGGCCGATGTGGTCTCCATCCTCCACTCCGGTGCCGGTGTGCCCCGTCCCACCCGACCCGGTGAAGCCCTCATCGTCGAGCTGCCGAGCGTGCCGGTGCGCTCGCTGGCGGACTACGCCATCGGGGGTCAGTCATGACCACAACGCCACCACCGCTGGCCGCCGACATCGAGGCCGGTCTGCGCCGCCTGCGGCTCTCGGCCATGCGCACTCTGGCGCCTGAAGTGTTGGTCACTGCCAAGACCCAGCGGTGGAAGCCCGAGGAGCTGCTCCGGGTGTTCGTCGAAGCCGAGATCACCTCCCGCGATCTCTCCAACGCCCGGGCCCGGATGAAGGTGGCTGCATTCCCGGTGACCAAGACGCTCGAGGAATTCGACGTGGCCGCTTCCTCGGTGCCCCGTCCGACGTTCGACTACCTGGCGGGGCTCGAGTGGGTCCGGGCCACAGAGAACCTCTGTCTGGTCGGACCCGCCGGGACCGGCAAAAGCCACCTGTTGGTGGCCCTCGGCCACCAAGCTGTCGTGGAGGGGAATCGCGTCCGCTACTTCACTGCCACCGAGCTGGTCGAGACCCTCTACCGGGCGCTCGCCGACAACTCGGTGGGCAAGGTGATCGCCCAGATCCTGAAGGCCGACTTGATCCTCATCGACGAAATCGGATTCGCTCCGATGGACACGACCGGCGCCGAGCTGTTCTTCCGACTGGTGGCCGCTGCCTACGAACGCCGGTCGCTGGGCATCGGCTCCCACTGGCCGTTCGAGGAGTGGGGCAAGTTCCTCCCCGAACACACCACAGCGGTCAGCCTGCTCGACCGACTGCTGCATCACAGCGTGATCGTGGTCACCGACGGGGAGTCATTCCGGATGAAGGAAGCACGTCAGAACGGAGGTCGATCTACGCTGGCCAAGAACTGAACATCTGCCCTGAGGGGTGGGGACTTCTCGTGGCCAAAAGCGGGGACTGAAATCTGGCCATGGACAGTCGGTTGTGGCGATGAGCGCCTCGATGATCCGACCCTGATCAAATGTCGGCTGGACTACCCCGCGTTCGGAGGACTCCTGTACCAATCTCTCGACCCACGCAGCATGTGCAGCTTGGTATTTGATGACCACCGCGTCCCAGTGATCAAGGGCCTGGACTAGTTCTGAATAATGGACTCGAAAAGCATCTCGCCTGGTCGTCCCCTCGCCGGATTCATAGCGACACGGGTCATTGCGAGCAATGTTTACCCGGAGTGACGACAACGACCTCCTTAGATGTTCGCGATGTTCGTCACCGACCGGACCGCGCCGAGCGGTGTCTCGTTCCAGGCGCACGAGGTGGAACGCCCGGAGCACGCTTACCACTGACCCAACGATGAGGATGTACAACCACGCGTGTTTGCTGATGTGGACTTTGTGAACGTGCCCGAGCAGTTCAGTTGCAGCGGCAATAACCGCAGTTGCCAGCCACCACACCCAAATCCATGAGCGAAAAAAGAGTTCCCAAAGTGAGGCGCCCCACTCCACGGGAGCCGATCGGTCTCCCGGTGGAAAGCGCCGACGATGTCGCCATCGCCTAGCAATCCAGCGAATCGGTCCGAGCTGCCCAATCCACGACAGTGCGCCCGTTGGTCTCTTTCCCATCGGCGAAGCGTAGGTGGCAGCAACCTCGCTGGCGGGTGTTGACCCGATCTAGGGCGCACCTTTTGGTGCAGAAATCCCTCGTGCACCATTAGTCGGCCCACCTGGGGTTTTCTGGTGCAACGCCCCCAGGTGACCCGAAGTCACTAGAATCATTCAGAAAACCTGTTGCTCTAGCACTCAAGTTTGCTATAGTTGTTTCTGGGGCAGAAGGACAGCGGGCCCCCGGACGGTTCCGGAGGCCGGGTCCCACGAGTCGAGGCGCCGGGAGGCGCACCAGCAGCACCGCAGTCGGAACGGAACACGAAGAGCAAGAGCAGCAACGAGACGCCCAGGGCCCGCGGAGGGCACGGGAGTAGGAGGCAATGCCATGGCCAAGGCCGTAGGAATCGATCTCGGGACCACCAACTCGGTGGTCGCCGTACTGGAGGGTGGCGAGCCCGTCGTCATCCCCAATGCCGAGGGCGGCCGCACCACGCCGTCCGTCGTGGGCTTCGCCAAGTCCGGTGAGGTCCTCGTCGGCGAGGTGGCCAAGCGCCAGGCCATCACCAACCCCGACCGCACCATCCGTTCGGTCAAGCGTCACATGGGCACGGGCTGGACGGTCGACATCGACGGGAAGGACTACACCCCCCAGGAGATCTCGGCCCGCATCCTCGGCAAGCTGAAGCGGGACGCCGAGTCCTTCCTCGGTGACACCGTCACCCAGGCCGTCATCACCGTGCCGGCCTACTTCGACGACGCCCAGCGGACCGCCACCAAGGAGGCCGGCGCCATCGCCGGGCTCGAGGTGCTCCGCATCATCAACGAGCCGACCGCGGCCGCCCTGGCCTACGGCCTCGACAAGGAGGGCGCCGACCAGACCGTCCTCGTGTTCGACCTCGGCGGTGGCACCTTCGACGTCTCCGTCCTCGAGATCGGCGACGGCGTGTTCGAGGTCAAGTCGACATCGGGCGACTCGCATCTCGGCGGTGACGACTGGGACCAGAAGATCATCGACTGGCTGGTGAAGACGTTCAAGGACACCGAGGGCGTCGACCTCTCCACCGACAAGATGGCCACCCAGCGCCTCCAGGAGGCTGCCGAGAAGGCCAAGATCGAGCTGTCGTCGGTCCAGGAGACCCAGATCAACCTGCCGTTCATCACGGCCACGTCCGAGGGCCCCAAGCACCTCGACGTGAAGCTGACGCGGGCCCACTTCAACGAGCTCACCGCTGACCTCGTCGACCGGTGCAAGGGCCCCTTCGACCAGGCCATCGCCGACTCGGGTCTGTCCAAGTCCGACATCGACCACGTGGTCCTCGTCGGCGGCTCGACCCGGATCCCGGCGGTCCAGGACCTGGTCCAGTCGCTGACCGGCAAGGAGGCCCACAAGGGCGTGAACCCGGACGAGGTGGTGGCCATCGGCGCCGCCGTGCAGGCCGGTGTCCTGAAGGGCGAGGTGAAGGACGTCCTGCTGCTCGACGTGACCCCGCTGTCGCTGGGCATCGAGACCAAGGGCGCGGTCATGCACCGGCTCATCGAGCGCAACACCACCATCCCGACCAAGCGCAGCGAGGTGTTCACCACCGCCGAGGACAACCAGCCCTCGGTCGAGGTGCACGTCCTCCAGGGCGAGCGCGAGATGGCGATGTACAACAAGACGCTGGGCAAGTTCCAGCTCGTCGACCTGCCCCCGGCCCCGCGGGGCGTGCCGCAGATCGAGGTCACCTTCGACATCGACGCCAACGGCATCGTCCACGTGTCGGCCAAGGACCGGGCGACGGGCAAGGAGCAGTCCATGACCATCACCGGTCAGTCGTCGCTGGCCAAGGACGACATCGAGCGGATGATCAAGGACGCCGAGTCCCACGCCGAGGACGACCGGAAGCGCAAGGAGGAGGCCGAGGTCCGCAACAACGCCGACTCGCTCGTCTACCAGACCGAGAAGCTGCTGAAGGACCAGGGCGACAAGTTCGAGGGCGACGAGAAGGAGAAGGTCGAGAGCGCGCTGTCCAGCCTCAAGGAGGCCCTGGCCGGTAGCGACCTCGAGGCCATCAAGACCTCGACCGAGACCCTCCTCTCGGCCAGCCAGTCGTTCAGCCAGCGTCTCTACGAGGAGGCGTCGAAGGAGAGCGCCTCGGCCCCGGGCGGCGAGGTGCCCTCCGAGGAGCCCAACGACGACGAGGTCGTCGACGCCGAGATCGTCGACAACGAGGGCTGATCGTCGATGACGGTCGGAGACGAGCCGCGCGACAGCGGCACGGATGACGGGACGGGGGCCGACGGGGCCCCCGTCACCGGGCCCGACGACGAGGTCGTCGACGCCGAGGTGCTGAACGAGGTGCCCGGGGCCGACGACGCAGGGGGAGCGGAGGCCGACGAGGCCGACCCCCTCCGCGTGGCGCGGGCCGAACGGGACGAATACCTGGACTCGCTACGGCGGCTGCAGGCCGAATTCGAGAACTACAAGAAGCGGGTGCTGAAGCAGCAGTCCGAACAGGTGGCGCGGGCAGCCGCGTCGCTGGTCGACAAGCTGCTCCCGGTGCTCGACGCCCTGGATCTCGCCAGCGACCATGTCGGGGGCACCGACTCGAACGAGGCGAAGGCCCTGGTGGCCGCCGCCGGGCTCCTGCACGGGATCCTCGAGAAGGAGGGCCTCGAGCGGATCGACCCGGCGGGCGAGGAGTTCGACCCCACCGCCCACGAGGCGGTCGGGCACCAGCCGGCACCCGAGGACGCCGAGCCCACGGCGTCGGGTGAGCCCCGGGTGACCCAGGTCATGCGGGCCGGCTACCGGTGGCACGGGACCGTGGTCCGACCGGCCATGGTCATGGTCGAGGGCTAGAGCGCCCCGGGGGCACGACAGGGCACGGACGAAGAGCGCAGACAGAGAAGAGACACGGTGGCGCCGCAACGCGAATGGTTCGAGAAGGACTACTACAAGACCCTCGGGGTGCCGTCCACGGCGACGCCCAAGGAGATCACCAGCGCCTACCGGAAGCTGGCCAAGAAGCACCACCCGGACACCAACCCGGGGGACGACGAGCTCTTCAAGGAGATCTCCGCGGCCTACGACGTCCTCGGTGACGCCGACAAGCGCAAGGAGTACGACGAGGTCCGCACCCTCGGTCCCGCGGCCAGCGGGTTCCCCGGCGGCTTCGGGGGCGGTGGCGGCGGGTTCCCGGGTGGGGGTACCACCTTCCGGGTCGACGACGCGGGCGACTTCAGCGACCTGTTCGGTGGCCTCTTCGGCCGGGGTCGCCGGGGCGGGAACCAGGGCGGACCCCAGCGGGGGGCCGACGTCGAGACCGAGCTGCACCTGACCTTCGAGGACGCCGTCCGCGGGGTGACCACCTCGGTCAACGTCACGACGGACGTCCGCTGCCACACCTGCGGCGGCTCGGGCTCGGCACCGGGCACGCGGCCCGACAAGTGCCCCCGCTGCGGCGGCACCGGATCGCTCCAGGACAACCAGGGCCTCTTCTCCCTCAGCCAGATCTGCCCGCAGTGCAGCGGCCGCGGCACCATCGTCACCCATCCCTGCCCGACGTGCTCGGGCACCGGGACCGAGCACCGCAACCGCTCGGTCAAGGTGCGCCTGCCCGCCGGGGTGGAGGACGGCCAGCGCATCCGGGTCAAGGGCCGGGGCGCGGCCGGCCGGGGTGGGGGGCCGGCGGGCGACCTCTACGTCGTCGTCCGCGTCGGCCGCCACAGCGTGTTCGGGCGCAAGGGTCGCAACCTGACCCTGACCGTGCCGGTGGGCTTCGCCGAGGCCGCCCTGGGCACGACGCTCACCGTGCCCACCCTCGGTGATTCGGTGACCCTGCGGGTGCCGGCCGGCACCCCCTCGGGCCGGACCTTCCGGGTCAAGGGCCGGGGCGTGCCCGGGGGCAAGAAGTCGACCACCGGCGACCTGCTGGTGACCGTCGAGGTCGACGTGCCGGCCGAGCTGTCCGACGAGCAGCGGGCCGCCGTGGAGGATCTGGCCAAGGTCATCGAACCCCCGTCGCGCTCGGGCCTGGGGGTGTGAGATGACCGACGAGCGCCGCGACCGTGCCGTCTACGTGATCTCGGTGGCCGCCGAGCTCGCCGGGGTCCACCCCCAGACGCTGCGCGTCTACGAGCGCAAGGGGCTGCTCGACCCGAGCCGGACCCGGGGCGGGAGCCGCCGCTTCTCGGAGCAGGACCTCGACCGCCTGCGCAAGATCCAGGGCCTCACCAACGAGGGCGTCAACCTCGAGGGCGTCCGCCGGGTCCTCGAGCTCCAGGACGAGGTGGCCCGTCTCCAGCGCGAGCTCGAGGCCACCCGGGCCGCCGCCCGCGAGGCGGTGGCCGTCACCCACCGGCAGTACCGCAGGGACCTCGTGCCGCTGTCGCAGCTGCCCGTCCCGACCCGCACCACACGCCGACCCCCCCACGGAAACGGAGGAACACGATGAGCTTGAATCCTGAGCGGTGGACGTTGAAGACCCAGGAGGCCCTGGCGGGCGCCGTCGAGCGTGCCCGGGCGGCCTCCAACGCCGAGGTCACCCCCGAGCACCTGCTGGCCGCCATCCTGGACCAGACGGACGGCATCGCCGGACCGATCCTGGCCCGCGTCGGGGTCGAGCCCTCGGTGGTGCGCGCCCGCATCGCCGAGCAGCTGGGCCGGCTGCCCCAGGCGTTCGGTGGCGCCGAGCCGACCATCGACCGCAGCCTGCGCGAGGCCCTCGAGGCCGCGGACCGCCAGCGCGTCGAGATGGGCGACGAGTACCTGTCGGTCGAGCACGTCCTGCTGTCGCTGGCCGACCGCCTCGGCGTGGAGCGCGACGCCCTGCTGACCGCGCTGCGCGACGTGCGGGGCAGTCACCGGGTGACCTCGCAGAACCCCGAAGAGACCTTCCAGGCCCTCGAGCGGTACGGGCGGGACCTGACCGCCCTGGCCCGCCAGGGCAAGATGGATCCGGTCATCGGGCGCGACGAAGAGGTCCGACGGGTGATCCAGGTGCTGTCCCGGCGCACCAAGAACAACCCCGTCCTCATCGGCGAGCCCGGCGTCGGCAAGACGGCCATCGTCGAGGGACTGGCCCAGCGCATCGTCGAGGGCGACGTCCCCGAAGGCCTGCAGGGCAAGCGGGTGATCAGCCTCGACATGGGGTCGATGATCGCCGGGGCCAAGTACCGCGGCGAGTTCGAGGAGCGGCTCAAGGCCATCCTGAAGGAGATCGTCGACGCCGAGGGCGAGGTCATCACCTTCATCGACGAGCTCCACACCATCGTGGGGGCCGGTGCCGCCGAGGGCGCCATGGACGCCGGCAACATGATCAAGCCGATGCTGGCCCGGGGCGAGCTCCGACTCATCGGGGCCACGACCCTCGACGAGTACCGCAAGTACATCGAGAAGGACGCCGCGCTCGAGCGCCGCTTCCAGCAGGTCTTCGTGCCGCCGCCCTCGGTGGCCGACACCATCGCCATCCTGCGCGGCCTGAAGGAACGGTACGAGGTCCACCACGGCGTCCGCATCCAGGACGCCGCCCTGGTGGCGGCCGCGGTGCTGTCGGACCGCTACGTGACGGGCCGGTTCCTCCCGGACAAGGCCATCGACCTGATGGACGAGGCGGCCAGCCGCCTGCGCATCGAGATCGACTCCATGCCGACCGAGCTCGACATCGTCACCCGGCGGCTGCGTCAGCTCGAGATCGAGCGGATGGCGCTGGCCAAGGAGACCGATCCGGCGTCGGCCGACCGGCTGGCCAAGCTGGACGAGGAGATGGCCAACCTGACCGAGGAGTCCTCGGCCATGACGGTGCACTGGCAGGCCGAGAAGGAGGCCATCTCCACCATCCAGTCACTCAAGACCAAGCTCGAGCAGGCGCGCTCGGACGCCGAGCGCCTGAGTCGCGAGGGTGACCTGGCCGCCGCCTCGGAGATCACCTACGGCGTGGTCCCCGACCTCGAGCGCCAGGTGGAGGCGGCCACCGTCGCCCTCGACGATCTCCAGCGGGACCAGCGCTTCCTCAAGGAGGAGGTCGACGCCGAGGACGTGGCCGAGGTGGTCAGCCGGGCCACCGGCGTGCCGGTCAGCCGGCTGCTCGAGGGCGAGGTCGAGAAGCTGGTGCGCATGGAGGACGCCCTGCACGCCCGCGTGGTGGGTCAGGACGAGGCCGTCTCCGCCGTGTCCAACGCCATCCGCCGGAGCCGGGCCGGCCTGTCCAACCCGGACCGTCCCATCGGCTCGTTCCTCTTCATGGGGCCGACGGGCGTGGGCAAGACGGAGCTCGCCCGGGCGCTGGCCGAGTTCCTCTTCGACGACTCCCGGGCCATGGTCCGGATCGACATGAGCGAATACATGGAGCGGCACTCGGTGGCCCGGCTCGTCGGAGCGCCCCCCGGCTACGTCGGCTACGAGGAGGGCGGCCAGCTGACCGAGGCCATCCGGCGGCGCCCCTACGCGGTCGTGCTGCTCGACGAGCTCGAGAAGGCCCACCCCGACGTGTTCAACTCGCTGCTCCAGGTGCTGGAGGACGGCCGGCTGACCGACGGCCAGGGCCGGACGGTCGACTTCACGAACACCGTGCTGATCATGACGTCGAACATCCCCGGCGAACCGATCGAGTACTTCAAGCCCGAGTTCGTCAACCGGATCGACGAGATCGTCCGCTTCCACAATCTGACCGAGGCCGACCTCAACCGGATCGTGACCATCCAATTCCAGGGGCTGCGCAACCGCCTGGCCGAGCGGCGCCTGTCGCTCGAGGTCACCCCGGCGGCCGCACAGCTGCTGGCCCACAACGGGTTCGACCCCGACTTCGGGGCCCGTCCCCTGCGCCGGGTCATCCAACGCCAGGTCGAGGACCCGTTGGCGCTGGCCCTGTTGGAGGGCCGGTACCCCGAAGGGTCGACGGTCACGGTGGACGCCAAGGACGGCGAGATCGTCCTGGTCTGACCGGTGGATCGGGCCAGGTGGCGGGCCGACCCGCTCAGCTGCGGTAGGTGGCGGCCGATCCGGCCGAATCGACCAGGGCGCAGAAGGACGTCGTCGGGCAGCTGACCGTCGCCGTGGACACGCTGCCGTCGGTCAGCACCGGCACCGGCGCCGACCACGTGCCCGACTGCCACACCGACACCGAGCCGTCGGAGCGGGCCACCACGCACCGTCCGGCCGACGGGCACGACACCGAGAAGGTGAGCGAGCCGGCGCCCGGCATGGGCTGGGCGTCGCTCCACGACGTCCCGTCGAAGACGATGGCGTGGCCGGTCAGGTCCACGGCCATGCAGAACGTGGGCGTCGGGCACGACACCGAGTGGAGGAGCGACTGGCCGGGGGACGGCCGATGGGACCAGGTCGTACCGTCGAACGTGGCGATCTCCCCCGTGGCCGAGACCACCGCGCAGAAGGTCGGCGTGGCGCACGACACGTTCTGCACGGGCTCGTTCGCCGTGCCGTCGGCGACCAGGGCGTCGTGGCCCCAGACGTTCCCGTCGTAGAGGCTCACCACGCCGGCCGTGTTGACCGAGGCGCAGAACGTGGGCGACGTGCACGACACCTCGTACTGTCCGCCCGTGGGACCGGTCGGGGCGGGGCCCACGGCGGTGGAGGTCCTCCACGCGGTCCCGTCGAAGAAGACCGCCTGCTGGCCGCTGAGGGCGACGCAGAACGTGGGCGACGTGCACGACACCGAGTTGAGCGAGCCGATGGTGGTGGCCGGCACGGGCGCCGACCACCGGGAGCCGTTCCACAGGACGGCGTCGCCCGACCCGTCGACCGCCGCGCAGAACGTGGCCGTCGGGCACGAGACACTGAAGAGTCCGTTGTCGGACGAGGAGGACGGGTCGGCGTGGGCCACGGTCCAGGTGCCGGTGGCCATGACGGCCGGAGCGCTTCCACCGCAGGCGGCCACGACGCTGCCGACGACGACCGCGGCAGCCAGCGCCAGCGCCCGCCGGGTGCCTCGGTGGTGTCGTCCTCGGTGGTCCATCGGTCCGTTCCGCCTCCGTGGAGCTGGTGGTGGTCGCTGTCGTCGTCGTGCGGGGTGCGCCCGCTCCGGACCACCGTGGGGGGTGGACGATCGGGCCGGGCAGGGCTTCACCTGGGAATTTCGGCACACCGGTCCCCGATCTGTAGTGGCTGCCCGCCAAGGTCGTCGCGGGACCGGACCGGAGCGCGCCGCCCGGCCGTCCCTGCGGGCCCGACGGGAGTCGCGGTCCGATCGCCGCCCGACGGGGGCGGGAGGCGGGGAGCACCCCTCGGATGACCCCCGGCCCCCGGGGTACACTGGGCTGTAATCCGCATCCGCAACGGAGGAGTGACGCGTGCCGGCAACCGTCGTCGTCGGGACCCAGTGGGGTGATGAGGGCAAAGGCAAGCTCACCGACCTCCTGGCCAAGGAGATGGAGGTGGTCGTCCGCTACCAGGGTGGCCACAACGCCGGGCACACCATCGTGGTGGACGGCGAGACCTTCGCCCTCCAGCTGGTGCCGAGCGGGATCCTCTACCCCCACATCACCCCGGTCATCGGCAACGGGGTGGTGGTCGACCCGACCGTCCTCCTGGCCGAGGTCGACGTGCTCGAGTCCAAGGCCATCGATACCGTCGAACCTCCTGGTCAGCGGCAATGCCCACCTGATCATGCCGTACCACCACGAACTCGATCAGCTGGCCGAGCGCTACCTGGGCAAGAACAAGTTGGGCACCACCAAGCGGGGCATCGGCCCCGCCTACGCCGACAAGTCGTCCCGGGTGGGCCTGCGGGTCCAGGACCTCCTCGACCCCAAGATCTTCCGCCAGAAGCTCGACGTGGTCCTGAAGGAGAAGAACCAGGTCCTGGCCAAGGTGTACAACCGCCTGCCGCTGTCGGCCGACGACATCTGCGACCTCTACCTCGACCAGCTGGCCCCCCGGATCGCCCCGATGGTGGCCGACACGGTCGGCCTGTCCACGACGCACTCGAGCGGGCTGCCAACGTGCTGCTCGAAGGGGCCCAGGCCACCTTCCTCGACCTCGACCACGGCACCTATCCCTTCGTGACCTCGTCCAACCCGGTGGCCGGCGGCGCCTGCACCGGTGCGGGCATCGGCCCCCGCTACATCGACGAGGTCATCGGCATCGCCAAGGCCTACGTGACCCGGGTGGGCAGCGGCCCGTTCCCGACCGAGCTGACCGACGAGATCGGCGACACCCTGGTCGACCGGGGCCACGAGTACGGGGTCAACACCGGCCGCCGGCGCCGCCCGGGCTGGTTCGACGCCGTCATGATGCGCCAGGCCGTGCGCCTCAACTCGCTCTCCGAGGTGGCCCTCACCAAGCTCGACGTGCTCGACACCTTCGACACGGTGAAGGTGTGCGTGGCCTACGAGGCCAACGGCGAGCGCTTCACCCACCCGCCCTACCACCAGTCGGTGTTCCACCAGGTCACCCCTGTCTACGAGGAGCTGCCCGGGTGGAAGACGGACATCTCGGCGGCCACCGAGCTCGGGGACCTGCCCCAGGCCGCCCGCGACTACGTGCACTTCCTGGCCGAGCAGATCGGTGTGCCGGTGCGGCTCGTCGGGGTCGGGCCCGGCCGCGAGCAGTTCGTCCGCTTCGCCGCATGAGCGGAGGCGTCCCCGGGTCGTCCGCGACCCGGCCCGGTATCGCACGGTCTGCGTGGTGGGCTCGGGGGGTCGCGAGCACGCGCTGGCCGTGGTGCTGGCCCGCACCGCCGACGTGGTCGTCACCCCGGGCAATCCCGGCATCTGCGGCGGTCCGCCGAAGGCCACACGCTCACCAGCGTGTCGACGCCCCCCGAGGAGATCGACGCCGACCTGTTCGTCATCGGTCCGGAGGCGCCCCTGGTCGACGGCCTGGCCGACCGGCTGCGGGCCCAGGGCAGGCTGGTCTTCGGGCCCGGGCGCCGACGGTGCCCGGATCGAGGGGTCCAAGGCGTTCATGAAGGAGCTGCTGGACGAGGCCGGGGTGCCGACGGCCCGCTTCGGCGTGTTCACCGAGGTCGGCCCGGCCGTGCGCTTCCTGCGGACGCTCGACGGCCCCTGGGTGGTCAAGACCGACGGCCTGGCCGCCGGCAAGGGCGTGCTGGTGACCGACTCGCTGGCCGAGGCCGAGGCCGACGTCGCCGCCAAGCTGTCGGGCGACGCCTTCGGGGCGGCCGGCCGGCGGGTCGTCGTCGAAGAGGGCCTGACCGGGCCGGAGTGCTCGCTGCTGGTGCTGTGCGACGGCCAGCGCCTGGCCCCCCTCGCCCCGGCCCAGGACTTCAAGCGGCGGGACGACGGCGACGCCGGACCCAACACCGGCGGCATGGGTGCCTACTCGCCGGTGCCCACGGTCGACGACGACCTCGTCGACGTCACTGGTGGCCGGGTCCGTGGCTCCGCTGGTGGCCGCCCTGCGGGCCCGGGGCATCGACTACCGCGGCGTGCTCTACGCCGGGCTGATGCTGACCCCGTCGGGCCCGAAGGTCCTCGAGTTCAACGTCCGCTTCGGCGATCCGGAGACCCAGGTCGTCCTGCCCCGCATCGAAGGTGACCTGGCCGCCCTGCTGGCCGAGGTGGCCGCCGGGCGCCCTGGTCACGCGCCCCGGCTCCGCCCCGAACCGGCCGTGTGCGTGGTGCTGGCCTCCGAGGGCTACCCCGAGTCGCCCCGCACCGGCGACCGCATCGCCGGCCTGGCCGAGGCCGGCGCCCTGCCCGGGGTCACCGTCTTCCACGCCGGCACCGGCCCGACCCGGCCGGACGGCGTCGTCGACCGCCGGTGGCCGGGTGCTCGGGGTCACCGCCCTCGGCGGCACCCTGGAGGAGGCCCGCGCCCGGGCGTACGCCGGTGTGGCCGCCATCAGGTGGCCGGGCATGCAGCACCGCACCGACATCGCCCGACGGGCTCGCCGGCGGGTCCCGCCGTACCGACCGTGAAAGCAGAGGCCGCCCGATGATCCCCCGCTACGCGCCGAAGGAGATGGCCGCACTCTTCTCCGACGAGGCCCGGTTCGCCATGTGGCTGCGGGTCGAGCTCCTGGCCACCGACGGATGGGTCGAGGTCGGCGACGTGCCCGCGCGACGCCGCCGAGTTCTGCCGGGACCACGCCCCCGAGGTCGACGCCGCCTTCGTCGAGGCGGTGGCCGAGCGCGAGCGGGTGACCGACCACGACGTGGCCGCCTTCGTGGACGTCGTCCAGGAGGCCATCGGCCAGCCCCAGGGGTCGTGGATCCACTACGGGCTGACGTCGTCCGACGTGGTCGACACGGCGCTGTGTGCCACCCTGACCCGGGCCGCCGACCTGCTGATCGAGGCGGCCACCGAACTGGTCGGTGCCTGCAAGGCCCGGGCCCTCGAGGCGATCGACGTCCCGGTGACCGGGCGCACCCACGGGATGCACGCCGAGCCCACCACCTTCGGCGCCAAGTTCGCACTGTGGGCCCTCCAGGCCGACCGCGACCGTGCAGCGCCTGCGGGCGGCCCGCCAGCGGGTGGCGGTGGGCAAGCTGTCCGGGGCCGTCGGGACGTTCTCCAACATCGACCCCCGGGTCGAGGCCCACGTGTGCTCCGCCCTCGGCCTGGTCCCGGTGCCGGCCACCCAGGTGGTGGCCCGCGACCGCCACGCCGAGTACCTCTGGGCCTGCGCGTCGGTCGGGGCCACCATCGAGCAGATCGCCACCGAGATCCGCCACATGGCCCGCAGCGAGCTGGGCGAGGTCGAGGAGCCGTTCAAGCCGGGCCAGAAGGGCAGTTCGGCCATGCCCCACAAGCGCAACCCGATCCTGTCCGAGCGACTCTGCGGCCTGGCCCGGGTGCTGCGCGGCTACCTGTCCGCCGGCCTCGAGGACGTCGCCCTGTGGCACGAGCGGGACATCTCCCACAGCTCGGTCGAGCGGGTCGTGCTGCCCGACGCCAGCATGCTGACCCTCTACATGCTGCAGAAGGCCACGGGGCCTCGTCGAGGGGCTGGTGCTCCATCCCGAGCGGGCCCTGGCCACCCTCACCGAGGGCAGCTACGGCCTGGTCTTCAGCCAGTCGGTGCTGCTGGCCCTGGTGGCCGGCGGCCTCAGCCGTGACGCCGCCTACCGGATCGTGCAGCGCGACGCCCGGGCCGCGTGGGAGGAGGGCCGCAGCTTCCGCTCGGTGCTCGACGCCGACCCCGAGGTCACGCTCACCCCGGCGGAGCTCGACGCCGCCTTCGACCTGTCCCGTACCCTGCGCCACGTCCACCGATTCACCGACGCCCTGGAGGAGCTCGCCCCATGACCCCGTCCCCCCTGCCCCTGATCTCATCCGGCAAGGTCCGTGAGCTGTACGACGCCGGCGACGACCGCCTGCTGATGGTGGCGTCCGACCGGATCTCGGCCTTCGACGTCATCATGGAAGAGCCCATCCCGGACAAGGGACGGGTGCTGACGGCGATGACCGCGGCCTGGTTGGAGGAGCTGGCCGACCTGGCACCCAACCATCTGGTGAGCGCCGACACCGCCGACTTCCCCGAGGGCGCGGCCGCGCTGCCCGGAGGTCTGGAGTACCTGGCCGGCCGTCCGATGCTGGTCCACCGCGCCGACATGCTCGACATCGAGTGCATCGTCCGCGGCTACCTGGCCGGATCGGCCTACAAGGAGTACGAGCGCGAGGGGACCGTCCACGGCATGGCCATGCCGCCCGGCCTGCTCCACGCCCAGGCGCTGCCCGAGCCGATCTTCACGCCCTCGACCAAGGCCACCGAGGGCCACGACCTCAACATCGGGATGGCCGAGGCCATCGACATCGTGGGCAAGGAGGCCGCCGAGGCCGCCGCCGAGCTCTGCCTCGGCCGCCTACCGTCGGGCCGCCGCCCGGGCCGAGGAGCCAGGGCATCGTGATCTGCGACACCAAGTTCGAGCTCGGCTACATCGACGGGAGGCTCTCGCTCTGCGACGAGGTCCTGACCCCGGACTCGTCCCGCTTCTGGCCGGCTGACGACTGCGCGCCGGGCACCAATCCGCCGTCGTTCGACAAGCAACCGCTGCGGGACTGGCTCGAGGCCCAGCCGTGGGACAAGCAGCCGCCTCCGCCGGCCCTGCCGCCCGGGATCGTCGAGGCCACCTCGACCCGGTACGTGGCCGCCTACGAGCGAGTCTGCGGACGCTCGCTGGGCGACTGGTACGGTGCCTGACATGGCCGCCAACCGTCGATTCTCGGTGCAGGTCGAGGTCCTCCTGCGCGATGGGATCGCCGACCCCCAGGGGGCGACCATCGAGCGGGCCCTGCCCGCACTGGGCGTCGACGGTGTCACTGCGGTACGGGCCGGCAAGTCCTTCCGCTTCGACGTGGCCGCCGCCGACGAGACCGACGCCCTGACCCAGGCCACCGTGGTGGCCGACCGGCTGCTGGCCAATCCCGTGATCGAGGAGTCCCAGGTCACCGTGCGCCCCGCGGGGGCGACCGCCTGATGGCACCGCGCGGTCGGGGTCGTCCTGTTCCCGGGCACCAACTGCGAGTACGACGCCGTCCAGGCCGTCGAACGGCTGGGCGGCTCCGCCGACCTGGTGTGGCACGGCGCATCGACGGTAGGAGGCTACGACGCGTTGATCCTGCCCGGCGGGTTCGCCCACGGCGACTACCTCCGGCCCGGTGCCATCGCCAGGTTCTCCCCGGTCATGGAGGCGGTGTGCCGCCTTCGCCGCCGCCGGTGGCCCGGTGGTCGGCATCTGCAACGGCTTCCAGGTGCTGACCGAGGCCGGACTGCTACCGGGCGCCCTGCAGAAGAACCGGGGCCTGCGCTTCGTGTGCACCACGACCACGCTGCGGGTGGAGCGCGACGACACGGCGCTGACCTCCGGCGTGCCGGTGGGCACGGAACTGGCCATTCCCATCAACCACTTCGAGGGCAACTACACCTGCGATGCCGCCACCCTGGCACGAACTGCGGGCCGAGGGCCGGGTCGTGCTGCGCTACGTCGACAACCCGAACGGATCGATCGACGACATCGCCGGGGTGTGCAGCGCCGGCCGCAACGTGGTGGGCCTCATGCCCCACCCCGAGCGGGCATCCGATCCCCTGCTGGGGTCGGTGGACGGGCTCGTGCTGCTGAAGGCGCTGCTCCGCACCGCAGCCGCCCCTGCCGCGGTCGGCTGAACGACCGGGAGCCCTGGGTCGCCCCCGGTCCAGACGGCTCAGCCGCGCGCCCGGGGAATCTTGGCCTGCTGCAGCACCGAGGCGCTCACGCCCACGGTCCGCCAGGCCGAGTACGAGATGCCCTTGCGCTCACCGTATGGGCGCGCCACCTTGATGAAGCTCTTCTCGAGTGCGGCCAGGTCGACGACGTCGCCGGTGTGGGCCAGCTCGGCCTCCAGGCGCTGCTTCTCCTCCACGAGGTGGAGCCGGTTCAGCGGATCGGCTTCGGGCAGCGAGGCGTCGATGGCGGCCAGCCGCTTGCGGATGGAGTCCGGCGTGCGCTTGCGGCCACGACGGGGCTTGGTCGACTCGAGCGCTTCGAGGTACTGCCGCACGACGCGGCCCTCCTCGCGGCCTTTGGCCAGCGCGGCCTTGTGCTCGACCGACATTGGGGTCTTCTTGCGGGCTTTGGTGGGGGTCGCAGTAGGCATGTTCTCACGGTTCCTGAGTCGAGGTATTTATGGCAAAACCTTCCGCCACAACAAGTGTAATACTATTTGCCATCGTACGGTCACTTCGTGGATGCTCAGCTACGAGATTCCGTTGCAGTGCGGTTGGCGATCCGGGGGCTTGTCCCCGACGTGTTGCGGGGCTCGTGCCTGAGGGCCATCGTGAATATCCTGGTGCCGAGGCCCGGCCATGCCGGCCCGACCCCGGCTACCGGATCCGTCGGGAAGAGGCCGAATTGCGGGTAAACGCGTGCGCTACGCCCTCCCGGCCTGGCCGCAGTTCCCCGGTCGCAACTCCAGCGCGACGCGTGCCGTACCGGCCTCCTGGGCCCGGGCGACGGACGGGTAACCTGCGGTTCCATGGATCCGAGTGGAGACGGACTGACGCCGAGCTGGTGGACCGAGACGGGAGAGCCGCTGCACCGTGCCCTCGGGCTCACCGACGCCGAGCACGACGAGGTGGAGAGCATCCTGGGCCGTGCGCCCAACCACCTGGAGCTGGCGCTGTTCGCCGTCATGTGGAGCGAGCACTGCTCCTACAAGTCGTCGCGCATCCACCTGCGGCGCCTCCCGACCGAAGGCCCCCACGTGCTGGTGGGGCCGGGGGAGAACGCCGGGGTGATCGACGCCGGCGACGGGATCGCCGTGGCCATCCGCATCGAGTCCCACAACCACCCGTCGGCCATCGAGCCCTACCAGGGGGCGGCCACCGGGGTCGGGCGGCATCCTCCGCGACATCTTCACCATGGGCGCGCGGCCGATCGCCGTCATGGACCCGCTCTTCTTCGGCGACCCGACCGAGGCCAGGCAGCAGTGGCTGATCGAGGGCGTCGTGGCCGGCATCTCCGGCTACGGCAATTCGGTGGGCGTGCCCACCGTCGGGGGCGAGCTCACCTTCGACGCCTGCTACGCCCAGAACCCGTTGGTCAACGTGCTGTGCATGGGAGTCCTCCCCACCGAGCGCCTCGTCCTCGGTCAGGCCTCGGGTCCCGGCAACCTGGCCGTGCTGCTCGGATCGTCGACCGGGCGCGACGGCATCGGCGGGGTGAGCGTGCTCGCCTCGGCCGGCTTCGGTGGCGGCGACGATGCGGAGGAGGCGGCCAAGCGACCGAGCGTCCAGGTCGGTGACCCCTACGAGGAGAAGCGCCTCATCGAGGCGTGCCTCGAGCTGCTCGACGCCAAGCTGGTCGTCGGCATCCAGGACCTGGGCGGCGCGGGCCTGGTGTGCGCCACCAGCGAGACGGCCGCCCGGGGCGGGGTGGGCATGGACGTCGACGTCTCCGCCGTACCCCGTCGCGAGCCGGGCATGGTCGACTACGAGGTCATGACCTCCGAGAGCCAGGAGCGGATGCTGGCCATCGTCACCCCGGGGGACCTGGCCCGGGTCCACGAGGTCTGCGCCAAGTGGGAGGTCCGCGCCGACGTCGTCGGCCGGGTCACCGAGCCCCCCGCCGACGGGCCGGGTCGCCTGCGCATCCTCGACGGCTTCGACGGTCCCGTGCTCGGCGACGTGCCGGCCGCGGCCCTCAGCGAGGACGCGCCCCTCTACCGTCGCCCGCTCGCCCGCCCGACCGACCAGGACGCCCGCCTGGCCGATGACCCCGGAGCGCTGCCGAGCCCGCGGACTGCGGGCACGACCTGCTGGCCCTGCTCGCCGACCCGACGTGGGTCTACCGCCAGTACGACCACCAGCTCTTCCTCAACACCGTCGAGGGCCCCGGCGGCGACAGCGCCGTGCTGCGGCTGGCGGCCCCCGGGCTCCCCGCGTCGACGCGGGGGCTCGCCCTCACCACCGACTCCAACCCGGCCTGGTGCGCCCTCGACCCGAGGGCGGGCACGGCGGCCACCGTCGCCGAGGCCGCGTTGAACCTGGCCTGCTCCGGGGCCACCCCGAAGGCCGTCGTCAACTGCCTCAACTTCGGCAACCCCGAGCATCCCGAGGTGATGTGGCAGCTGTCGGAGGCCATCGACGGCATGACCGAGGCGTGTCTGGCTCTCGGGCTCCCGGTGATCGGCGGCAACGTCAGCCTCTACAACGAGAGCTTCGGCAAGGACATCGACCCCACCCCGGTGATCGGGGCGCTCGGCCTCATCGATCACCTGGCCGCCCGGCCCCCCGGGGTGACCCTCGTCGAGGGCGGCACCCTGGTCCTGCTGGACGCCAGCGTGGGCAGCTCCGACCCCCGCCACCACCCGCCGTCGCTGGCCGGGTCGCGCTGGGCGGTGCAGCTCCGACACCACCGCGACGGGACCCTGCCGCCGATCGACCTGGCCGGGCACGCCCGCCTGGTCGCGTTCGTGGCCGGCCTGGTGGCCGAGGGTGTCGCCGGCGACCCCGGCCTGGTGGAGGGCATCCACGACGTGTCGGGCGGCGGCCTGGGCGTGGCCCTGGCCGAGCTGGCCGTGCGCTCGGGCGTGGGCGTGCGGGTGTCGGGGGTGGCCGACCACCACGAGCTGTTCTCCGAGGCGCCGTCGCGGGTGGTGGTGTGCACGACCGACTCCCACGCCCTCCTGTCCCGGGCGGCCGATGCCGGGGTGGGCTTCCGGGTGCTCGGCACGTCGGGAGGGGACCGGATCGTCATCGACGACCTGGTCGACCTCGACCTGACCGGGGCCACGGCCACCTGGCGCGGCCGCCTCCCGGACCTCCTCGACGATCTGGCGCCCGTCACCAACTGAGGTTCCCCCCGGGGTCGGTCGGGGGCGGCGCGCCGGACCGCATCCGCCTTTACGCCAACAGGGGTGACAGATTTATCCTGCCGCCGTGGCGCCGTCGAACCTGATTCCGGACTGCTCCGTGGGGGCGAGGACCCACCGCTCAGCCGGGCGCGATTCGTAGCTGGATCCCGTGGCCTCGAAGAAACGATCGTCCACGCAACGTCGCGCCCGGCCGCCCGCAGGAGGGAAGGCCACCACCCCACGGGGCGCACCCACCCCCGGGCCGAAGACCCGCCAGGCCCCCACCGTGACACCGCGGGCGAAGCCGCTCCGGGCGCAGCCGGCCGTGCCGCCCCGCCGGACCCCCCAGGAGGCGCAGGCGCTCCGGGCCCGCCAGGCCCGCGCCGCCCGGCAGGTCGCCGTCCCCGGCTGGCTGACCCCGGTCGCCCTGGTGGCCGTGACCGCGTTCGTGCTCTGGCAGCTGCAGCCGAACCTGCTCTTTACCGCATCGCTGCCCACCGGGGGTGACCTCGGCGGCCATGTCGGCGCACCCGTGCAGCTGCAGCAGCTCGTCCTCCCCCACCTGACCGGCTGGTCGCCCCTCTGGTTCGAGGGATTCCCGGTCTACGAGTTCTACATGCCGATCCCGGCCCTGGCGATCCTGGGCGTCAACGTCATCGTGCCCTACGGGACCGCGGTCAAGCTCGTCGTGGCCGCCGTACCGCTGTCCCTGCCGCTGGCCGCATGGGCGCTCGGTCGGATGAGCCGGCTGCCCTCGCCGATCCCGGTGGCCATGTCCGTGGGCGTCCTCCCGTTCCTGTTCGACGACTCGTCCTACAAGTACGGCGGCAACCTGCTCTCGACCGTCATCGGCGAGTACAGCTACGGGCTGGCCCTCGTACTCTCCCTGGTCACCCTCGGCCTGCTCGACGTGGTGCTCCGCACGGGACGGTGGCGGGTCCTCACCACGCTGCTCGCCGCGCTCGCGGCGTTGTGCCATCCCATCGTGGGGCTCATGCTGGTGGTCACCGGCGGCCTGCTGATCGCGGCCCACAGCCTCGAGCTCGGCTGGGTCGCCCTCCGTCGGGCCGTCCCCATCCTGGTCCTCGCCCCGCTGCTGGCCGCCTTCTGGACGCTCCCCTTCGCCTGGTACCAGTCCGAGGTCGACCCGCTCCCGTACACGTTGCCGGGCAGCTGGCTCCACCTGCTCCTGCCCCTGCCCGCCTGGTCCGAACTGCTGCTGGTGGCCCTCACTGTGGCCGGCGTCGTGCGCGCCGTCACCGGCCGGCACCCGGTGTCGCTGATGCTGGTCGGCACCGCGTTGGTGAGTGCCCTGGCCGTGGCCGTCCTGCCCCACGGGCTGGTCGGTGGGTGGGAGTTCCAGCAGACCCTGATCCAGCTGGCCGGTCGCATCCTCCCCTTCTGGTACGTGTCGGCGGGCCTGCTGGCCGGGATCGGCGGCGGCGACCTGGCCCTGCGCTGGAGCCGCCGATGGTCGCCGGCCGCCGTGGTCGCCCCGCTCACCGCCCTCGCCGTGGTGCTGCTGTGCATCGCGGTGGTGACCGGCACGATGCCCGGCAGCACCACCACGACCGCCCTCCTGCCCGGGGCCCCGACGCGCTCGACGTGGTTGTTCGTCTCGACCGGGACCGACCAGGTGACCTCGGCGGTCAAGACCGCCTTCGGCGGCTACCAGGGCACCGAGGAGTGGCCGGAGTACCGCTCCCTCATGGACACCATGACCCGGGTCGGCCGCCAGTTCGGGTGCGGCCGGGCGCTGCCGCAGTACGACCCGTACGGCATCTACGGGTCGGCGTTCGAGTTCTCGCTGTTCCCCTACTGGACCGGCGGCTGCATCCAGTCCATGTACGGCGCCCCGACCGACCAGTCGCTCAACTACACGTTCCAGGACCTGGCCTCCGCCACGCTGTCGATCACCAACTACGACGTGGAACAGCCCGGGGTGACCGACCCGAGCCTGGACGTGGCCAAGGGTGTCGGACTGCTGCGCACCCTGGGCGTCCGGTACTACTTGGCGGACAACGCCACCCTGATCAAGCAGGCCGACGCCCAGCCGGGCCTCGTGCGGGTGGCGACGAGCGGGCCCTGGGTGATCTGGGAGGTCCGGGGCACGACGCTGGTCCAGCCGCTCACCCACGACCCGGTCGTCGCCTACCCGAACCAGTCGGTCGATCCGCTGGCGTGGATCGACACGGCCGCCAGCTGGTTCCTGGACGACTCGACGCCGCGGCCGTCGGCCGGGGGTCCTCCGGAGTGGCCGCGATCGTCCGACCCGTCCCGGTCCGCGCCGGGCCGCACGCTCCCGAAGGTGACCGTGTCGGACGTGCGGACCGGCACGTCGACCGTGTCGTTCCACGTGGACCGCACCGGGGTGCCGGTCGAGGTGCGGGCCACGTACTTCCCGTGGTGGCGCGCCGACGGCGCCGACGGTCCGTGGCGCCTGGCACCGGACGACCTGGTCGTGATCCCGACCCGGCACGACGTCGTGCTGACGGCCGACCCCGGCACGGTCGAGCACGGCTCGGCGGCGGTGTCGGTGCTGGCCCTGGTGGCCACCGGCGGACTGGCCGTCTGGGACCGCCGCCGCCGCCGCCGACGGCCGGTGGCCGTCGGCGCTGCGGCCCAGGCCGAACCGGACGTGGCATCGGGATCCGACACCCCTCGGGCCCCGTCCGACCCGGCCGGATGACCGGCGCCGCGCTCAGCCCGTCGGCCGCACCGACTCGAGCTGGTCGAGCACCGTGTCCGGGACCCTGAGATCGCCCGTCCCGGTTCCGACGGCCAGGTCGGGCTTGGTGGCCCCGTGGAAGTCGGAGCCCCCGGTCGCCACCAGGCCGAACCGCCGGGCCAGGTTGCCCAGATCGGTGCGCGTCCGGGGGGAGTAGCGCCCGTAATTCGGCCTCGAGGCCGCCGAGTCCGGCCTCGGCCATGTCCCGCACGGCGGCGGCCAGATCGTCACCGACCAGGCCGACGGTCGTCGGGTGGGCCAGGACGGCCACGCCGTGCGAGTCGCGGGCCAACCGGCACACGTCGGCCACGCCGAGCCGGCCCTTGGGGACGTATGCGGCACCGCCGTTGCCGAGGTAGCGGTCGAACGCCTCCTCGACGGAGGCCACCGCCCCGACGTCCACCATGGCCTGGGCGAAGTGGGGCCGCCCCACTCCGGCCTCGCTCCCGGCGTGGGCCGCCGCCTGGGCGAAGGTGACGGGTATGCCGAGCTCGTCGAGCCGCTCCACGAGGGCCAGGTTGCGGGCCCTGCGGTCGTCGCGGAGCCGTTCGAGCTCCGCACCGAGCGGGGTCGCCGGGTCGTCGACGAAGTAGACGAGCACGTGCACGCCGCCGGTGGCGATCGGCAGGCACGACACCTCGCAGCCCGGAACCAGGCGGATACCCAGCTCGCCGGCCCGCACCCTGGCCCGGTCCAGTCCGGCCAGCGAGTCGTGATCGGTCAGGGCCACGGCGCTGCAGCCGACGTCGTGGGCGAGCTCCACGATCCGCTCGGGTGGCTCGCTCCCGTCCGAGACGGTCGAGTGGGTGTGGAGGTCGATCACCCCGGCGACGCTACCGGCCGGCCGCGACGGGGCCCGGATGGGCGGATCGGGGCCCGGTGCCACTAGAGTGAATTGGGTGATCGGCGAGCCTCGGTGCACGATCTCGTCCGGCCCATCCGACGACCCCCGGTGTGTGCGGTGAGCAATCGATGATGGAGGCCAAGGAAGCGTGTGGAGTCTTCGGGGTCTACGCCCCGGGACGCCCCGTCGCACACCTGACCTTCGACGGTCTCTACGCCCTCCAGCACCGGGGCCAGGAGTCGGCCGGCATGGCCGTCAGCGACGGCGACCTGATCACCGTGATGAAGGACATGGGCCTCGTCACCACCGTCTTCGACGAGCGGAAGCTCTCCGGTCTGCGCGGCCACCTGGCCATCGGTCACACCCGCTACTCGACGGCGGGATCGAGCGACTGGATGAACGCCCAGCCCGTCTTCCGAGGTGTGGGACGGGCCGGCTTCGGTCTGGCCCACAACGGGAACCTGACCAACACCGACGCCCTGGCCGGGATGGCCAACATGCTGCCCGGCCTGGTGTCCTCGGACAGCGACCTGGTGGCCGAACTGCTGGCCCGGGCCTTTCCGCCCGACTCGCCCGAGACGACCCGGGTCGAGCACGCCGAGGACCTCGAGCGGGCCCTGATGGAAGTCCTGCCGAGCCTGGAGGGTGCCTTCTCCTTCGTGCTGATGGACGCCGACCGCATCATCGGAGTCCGCGACCCCAACGGCTTCCGGCCGCTGTGCCTCGGCCGCCTCGACCCCACCGACGAGTTCGAGCAGGGCTGGGTCCTGGCCTCGGAGTCGCCGGCCCTCGACGTCATCGGCGCCACCTTCATCCGCGAGCTCGAGCCCGGGGAGATGGTGGTCATCGACGGCAAGGAGGTCCGCTCCGAGCGCCCCTTCCCCGCCGGGCGGATCGACCCCCGGCTCTGCATCTTCGAGTTCGTCTACTTCGCCCGGCCCGACACCACCCTCTACGGCAACGAGGTCCACGGCGCCCGCCGCCGGATGGGCCAGCTGCTGGCCACCCAGCGCCCCGTCCAGGCCGACCTGGTCATGGGCGTTCCCGACTCCGGTGTGCCGGCCGCCGAGGGCTACGCCGTGGGCTCGGGCATCCCCTACGGCCAGGGCCTGGTGAAGAACCGCTACATCGGCCGCACCTTCATCGCCCCGACCCAGGCCGAGCGGGCCAACGGGGTGCGCCGCAAGCTCAACCCGCTGCGCGAGAACATCGCCGGCAAGCGGGTTGTCGTGGTCGACGACTCGATCGTGCGGGGCACGACGACGCGGGCCATGGTGACCATGCTGCGCGAGGCCGGTGCCACCGAGGTCCATCTCCGCATCTCCTCGCCTCCGTTCCAGTGGCCCTGCTTCTACGGCATCGACACCCCGGACCGCAGCGAGCTGCTCGCAGCCGTCAAGACCCCCGAGGAGATCGTCGGGTTCCTCGACGTCGACTCGCTCGAGTACCTGACCCTCGAGCACCTGGTCGAGGCCATCGACGCGCCGGGCGCCGGATTCTGCGATGCCTGCCTGACCGGCGTGTACCCGGTGCCCGTGGCCGTCCCGGTGGCCTTCACCGAGCGGCCGGCCGTGCCGGCGACCGCCGGCTCGCCCACGGCGTGACGGAGCCCTCCTCCGACGTCCCCGCCACGTACGCGGCGGCGGGCGTGGACATCGAGGCCGGCGAGGGGGCCGTCGACCTGATCAAGCCGATGGTGGCCTCCACCCGCCGGCCCGAGGTCCTCGGGGGCCTGGGCGACTTCGGCGGCCTGTTCGCCCTCGACACCTCCCGCTACCGCCGGCCCGTGCTCGTGTCGGGCACCGACGGCGTGGGCACCAAGGCGGCCGTCGCCCAGGCCGTGGGGCGCTACGACACCGTGGGCCTCGACCTCGTGGCCATGTGCGTGGACGACCTGGTCTGCCAGGGTGCGGAGCCCCTCTTCCTGCTCGACTACATCTCGACCGGCCGGGTCGAGCCGTCCCGCATGGCCGACCTGGTGTCCGGGGTGGCCGAGGGGTGTCGGCAGGTGGGGGCGACCCTGCTCGGGGGGGAGATGGCCGAGCACGCCGGCATCATGTCGGCCGACGAGTTCGACCTGGTCGGCTTCGCGGTGGGCGTCGTCGAGCGCGACGAGATCCTCGGGCCGCAGCGGGTGGTGGCGGGCGACGTCCTGCTCGGACTTCCCTCGCCCGGCCTGCGCTCGAACGGCTACACCCTGGCCCGCCACGTCCTGCTGGAGCGGGCCGGCCTCGCCTACGGCGACCCGGCCTGGCCGGGGGCGACGACCACGGTGGCCGACGAGCTGCTCCTGCCCTCGGTGATCTACACCCCGGCCGTGCGGTCGGCCATGGCCCACGCCGAGGTGCATGCCGCCGCCCACATCACCGGCGGGGGATTCGCCGGCAACATCCCCCGGGCCCTGCCGGAGGGCTGCCGGGCCGTCCTCGTGCGCGGCAGCTGGACGATCCCGCCGATCTTCACCGAGATCCGCCGGCTGGGCCTGGTCGACGACGACGAGATGTCCCGGGTGTTCAACCTCGGGATCGGCATGGTCGTCACCGTGGCGGCCGACGCGGTGGCGGGCGCCTCGACGGCCCTGTCCGCCGCCGGCGTGGACCCGGTGGTCGTCGGCCGGGTCGAGGAGGGGGAGCGGGGCGTCGAGTGGACCGGGCCCCCTCTGTGGGAGAGCTGATCCGTGGGAGAGCTGATGGGCCGGACCGACCGAGGAGCACGATGACGACACCCCTGCCCGGCACCCGCTTCGAGGAGCTGCGCGACCACCTGCTCGAGCACTCGGTGAAGCGGGGCGAATTCACCCTCAAGTCGGGCCGGACGTCGTCGTGGTTCATCGACTCCAAGCAGACCGTGTGCCGGCCCGAGGCCATGGTGCTGGTGGCCGACGGCATCCTCTCCGTCGTGCCCGACGACGCGGACGCCATCGGCGGCCTGACCATGGGTGCCGACCCGGTGGCCTTCGTGACCGCCGGCGTGGCCGCCACCCGGGGACGGGCCCTCAAGGCGTTCAGCGTGCGCAAGGAGGCGAAGGACCACGGGGCGGGAGGCCGGATCGCCGGGGCCCTCGACCCCGGCGACCGCGTGGTCATCACCGAGGACACCGTGACGCGCGGCACGTCGCTGCTCGACGCGGCCCACGCCGTGCGCGAGTTCGGGGCCGAGCCCATCCTGCTGGTGGCCGTTGTCGATCGCGGCGGTACGTGCGCGGCCATGGCCGCCGCCGAGGGGCTCGAGTTCCGCGCCCTGCTGACCGCCCCCGACCTCGGCTTCCCCTACGAGGGCGCCTGAGCCGGACGCGACACGGCGCCCCGGAGGGCGCCGTGTCGGTGGTGTGCCTGTCCTGCACCGGCGGGGCGGGGGAGCGCCCCCCCGTGAGCGGTCAGGCCTCCCCGTCGGACGCCTCGGGGGCGTCTCCCTCGGCGAGGACGAGGTAGATCTTCCGGCGGGTGTCGGTGAGGATCTCGCCCACGGTCCGGATCTGGCCGGGCGTGCCGGCCTGGGCCACCTGCTTGGTGGCTTTCATGACCTGGACCATCAGGCCGAGCATGTCGGGGACGGAACGGTCACCGCCGGCCGCCTCCTCCCAGGGGGTGGGACCGTCGCCGGCCGCCTCCGCCTCGGCCCGGCCGTCGGGCGTGAGCTGGAAGACCCTGCGGCCCTCCGAGGTGTCCGCGGTGACCAGTCCCTGGTCCTCGAGCGCCGAGAGCGTCGGGTAGACCGAGCCGGGGCTGGGCCGCCAGACGCCACCGCTCCGCTCCGTGAGCTCGGTGATGATCTGATAGCCGTGCATCGGCTCCTCGGCCAGGAGGGCGAGGATGGCGGCGCGGACGTCGCCCCGCCGGGCCTTGCCGCCCCGGCCGTGGCCGGGCCCGAAGCCGCCGTGGCGTCCGAACCCGGGCCCGAAGCCGTCGCGGCCGCGGCTCCGACCCCGTCGGCGATCCCCGGGATCGCCGCCGAAGCGGCCGCCCCGGCCGCCCGACGGTGGGCCGAACCAGGGTCCGGGGTGTCCTGCATGTTGCGTGTCGTGCTCGTGGTGTCCGTGCATCCGATGTCTCCTCGTGCGTTCGATGGGCCGGTCGTCCGACCGGCGTCTGCGGTTCGTAGGGCGGTGTATCGAGACCGCTCACGTGCAATCACGATATATCGCAATACACCCGCTGTCAACCCCCCCGGAGGGAAAACCATTCCCGGGTCGTCGCTCCCGGTCGGCTCCGGGCACGGTGGTCGGTCCTGCTCGATCCGGGCCGGCGCCGTCCCGGTCGGCCCGTCGGTCTCGACAGGTCACCGCTAGCGTGGTCCGGGTCGGTCCGGACCGCACCCTCCACCCCACCCGCACCCTCCATCCCCACCCAGGAGTCCCCGCCATGAGAATCGGCGTCATCCTCCCCCAGACCGAACTCGGCCCCTCGGTCGCCGCCGTGCGGGCCTACGGGCTCGGGGTGGAGGAGCTCGGGTTCCAGCACGTCCTGGCCTACGACCACGTCGTGGGCGCGGATCCGGCGGTCCACGCCCGGTGGGAGGGACCCTACGACGTCGACACCCAGTTCCACGAGCCGTTCGTCCTGTTCGGGTTCCTGGCCGGCTGCACGTCACTCGACCTCGTGACCGGCATCACGATCCTCCCCCAGCGCCAGACGGCCCTCGTCGCCAAGCAGGCGGCCGAGGTGGACCTGCTCACCCGTGGGGGGTTCCGGCTCGGCGTTGGCATCGGTTGGAATCCCGTGGAGTACGAGGCGCTGGGCCAGGACTTCTCCACACGCGGCCGACGGATCGAGGAGCAGGTGGGCCTCCTCCGCCGCCTCTGGACGGAGCGGTCGGTGACCGCGGCGGGCGAGTTCGACCGGGTGACCGGCGCCGGGATCGCCCCGCCGCCCCGCCAACGTCCCATCCCCATCTGGTTCGGGGGCCGTTCGTCCCGGGCCTACGAACGGATGGGCCGCTTGGCCGACGGCTGGTTCCCGCTGGTGCCGCCGGGCGAGCAGCTCGACGCGGCGCGGGCCGTGGTGGCCGAGTCGGCGGAGCGGGCCGGGCGTGACCCGTCAGCCATCGGCATGGAGGGCAGGGTCGCCTGGACGGGCGATGCGGACGACGCCATCGCCGGGATCGAGCGCTGGCGAGCGGTGGGTGCGAGCCATGTCTCCATCACGACCATGGGAGCCGGGCTGGGCACCGTGGGCGACCACCTCGGTGCGCTCGAGGCGATCGCGGCGCGCCTGCCGCTCGGCTGAGGCGGGCCCTCTCCGGAGATCTATGAGGCGGGCCCTCTCCGGAGATCTAGATGGCCGTCGGTGGCGACGAGCGCTACTCGTCGGATGCGACCCGCTCGGTGAAGCGGTGGAACCGACCACCGAGGCGACGCAGTTCGCCGATGCGGTACTTGTCCGCAGGTGGTGCACCGTTGATCTTCCAGGGCCTGCACAGCAAGCAGCCGGCGCGCCGATTCTTCGGCCTGCGCCGCTTGTGGTGGGCCATGACGAACCTCCTCCAGTTCGCCGACGTCCCGGAGTGGGACGCCGGCCGTCATTGGAGATGGTTCACGTCACTCCTCCTCGGCTCACATGCGGGCTCGGCGGAGACTGGCAGGGTCCCGGACGAGAGTATCGGTCCTCCATGCCGCACGCGCCGTCGATGGCAGGTGTCACCTTCCGGTAACTCCGCCATTCTCCGGATGCAAAGAGCCCCCGGCCGATGCCAGGGGCTCTTCGCAATGCAGGAGTCACTCGATTCGCGGCTCTTGCGGTGAGGTTGATCGTGGGTGATCTTCCTCGGTCAGAAGGGGTTGGAGACTCCAAACGTACCCTGTCCGAAGTTGTTCACTGCGCTGATCTGGAAGGTGCAACTGTCGTTCCCGACGCACTGGGAAGGCTCCGACCATCCAGTGGTGATGGTGGTTCCAGTGGCGCCTGCAATGAAGAACCCACCACCGTCAATCACGGCGGTGCCCTGGAAGTCCCCGGCGATGTACTCGGTGAGCTCCGTTCCGTTTCCTGCGGGCACGGTCCAGCTCGCGGTGCAGCTCGTGCCGTTGCACGACGTGATCGCTACGTTCGTCGGGGCACCGGGGATCCCTCCGCAGGTGACATCGGTCACTGAGCCATCGGGGCAGATCGTGTTCGACCAGCCGGTGTAGTTGAGCAGATTGCCGATCAATGTAGCTCCGGTGAGGTTGGCGTCATTGAGAGTGGCGCCGTCCACGTCGGTGTCCGTCAGATTGCTGTCGATGAGGCTGGCGCCCGTGAAGTCGACTCCGTCGAAATCGGCATTCGTCAGGTTGGCACCCTGGAAGTCGGCATATTCGGCGTAGGTTTCCACATTCGAGGAAACTCCGGTCAAGTTGGCATCGGTGAGATTCGTGCCCGCCAGAACGTCGCTGGACATATCCGCACCGACCAGATCGGCGCCGGCCAGGTTCGTGTAGTACATGAACGAGGCGTAGAGATTCAACCCGCTCAAGTCGGCCCCGGCCAGATCGGCACCATTGAAGGTGACACTCTCCGCTATGGCGACGCCGGTGAGGTCGTCAGCCGCCAAGTCGGCGCCGGTGAGGTTGGTGTTCCCCAGGTTGACGCCGGTCAAGGTCGCTCCGATCAGGATCGCGCCGGTCAGGTTGTCACCACTCAGATTGGCGCCCGTCAGGTTGCAGTCCTGAAGGTTTGCAAACGGAGCGACGGTGGAGCAGTCACTGGCCGTGGTGCCGGTGAACGTCCCAGACGCCTTGCCGGCCTTGCCCGTACCGACCGAGTTGGTTGCGGTGACCGAGACCTTGTACTTGTTCTTCGCCTTTCCGGCAGGATTCACGATCCCGGAGATCACGCAGGAATGGGCACCTGTCGACGTGCAGGACTCCGTGGCCAGGCCCTTGGAGGTGGCGGTCGCCGTGTATCCGGTGATCGCGGCTCCGCCATCCGTGGTCGGGGTGCCCCATGACACCGAGAACACCTCATTGGCCGGGGTGACCGTGACGGCAGTTGGCGCCCCTGGCGCCTTGAGCTTCGGGGTGCCTGCTGCGGCAATGCCCCCGGCTCCAACGAATCCAACGGCCGATCCGGCCGCCAGGCCCACTGCGAGCGCGCAACGAACAGCTAGAGAGCGATACATGGGTTGCAACCTGCTTTCATGAAGCATCGTCGGAGGATGCCTCTCAGCAGATGAGCGCAGATGAAGTGCCCCGCCAAGCCCCCTGTACCAATTTCGAGTTGAGTCCACCAGAGTGGTGTACGAGGGGTTGCCCGACCTGAGGGTCCCCCCGACGCGACGACCACCGCATCAATCTTCAAGTTCCGTCCAAAGAACACGAAGGAGAAGATGCGGTGGAAGTCACCAACACGATGGGCGCGGCAGCGCTCGTGCGCAAGTACCTGGAGTCCGATGCCGGCAGCGAGCTACTGGCCGAGATGGTGAAGATGGCAGCCGAGCTGCTGATGGACGCCGAGGTCGACGTGGCCTGCAACGCCGGCTACGGCGAGCGCACCGAGGACCGGGTGAACAGCCGGAACGGCCACCGGGAGCGGCGCTGGGACACCCGGGCCGGCACGATCAACCTGGAGATCCCCAAGCTCCGGAAGGGCAGTTACCTGCCGAGCCTGCTCGAGCCCCGCCGGCGGGCCGAACAGGCCCTGGTCTCCGTGGTCTGCCAGGCCTACGTCGAGGGCGTCTCGACCCGGCGGGTCGACGACCTGGTCCGGTCGATGGGCATCGACGGGATGTCCAAGTCCCAGGTCTCCGAGTTGGCCAAGCACCTCGACGGCAAGGTAGCCGAGTTCCGCAACCGGCCCCTCGATGCCGGGCCCTACACCTACGTCTGGCTGGACGCCCTGTTCCACAAGGTCCGCGAGGGCGGGCGGGTGGTGAGCGTGGCCACGGTCATCGCCACCGGGGTCAACGCCGACGGCCACCGCGAGGTGCTCGGCGTCGACGTGTGCACGACCGAGGACGGGGCCGGTTGGATGGCCTTCCTGCGGGGCCTGGTGGCCCGGGGGCTGTCGGGGGTGGCCCTGGTGGTCTCCGATGCCCACGAGGGCCTGAAGAACGCCATCGCCTCGGTGCTGCCCGGGGCCTGCTGGCAGCGGTGTCGGACCCACGCCATGCGGAACCTGTTGACCCGGGTGCCCAAGGCCACCCAGGCCATGGTGGCCACCCTGGTGCGGACGGTCTTCGCCCAGTCCGACGCCACCCAGGTGCGGGCCCAGTTCGCCCGGGTGGTCGATCAACTGGAGGGCCAGTTCCCGGCGGCCGCCGAGTTCCTCTGCGACGCCGAGGCCGACCTGCTGGCCTTCGCCACCTTCCCGGTCGAGCACTGGCGCCAGATCTGGTCCAACAACACCCAGGAACGGCTCAACAAGGAGCTCCGCCGACGCACCGACGTGGTCGGGATCTTCCCGAACCGGGCCGCCCTCATCCGCCTCGCCGGCGCCGTGCTCGCCGAGCAGCACGACGAGTGGGCGGTCGCCCGGCGCTACATGTCGGCCGAGTCGCTCACCAAGGCCCGCATGCACCTGATCACCGGTGAGGTGGCCGGACCCGAGGAGGTGACCACTGCCCAACTCGATGTAGCCAGTTAGCCAATCAACACGATTGGTGCGGTGGTCGTCGTACACCACTCGCCCGGGACTTGACCCCAATTTGATACTGCCAGATGCATAACATGTAACGGGTGTGTTTGCTGGGACAATCGTTGCCAGCGTCACGGAGAGTGAGCCATGGTCCCTGGCCACGCGGCGAAGAGCACCCGCGTAGAGTGACGCACCGTTCGAATGCGGAGGCGTGGGCGGATCTCGGTGAGAGACACGGGCGGTCATCACCTGCGACGGCTCGCCGCTCGGTGGCCACTCTCCCGGTACCGGATCCAACGACGTCGAAGCCGACGTCGACCCAGCGCTCCGGGCACGCAGCCGATACGGATTCGTATCTGCACGGCCGGCACGTGCCAGACAGGGTCCTGCATCCCGGGACTACCTGGTGGTCGGGACCGGCGTCGATCCGGTGACCTCACGCTTTTCAGGCGCGCGCTCTACCAACTGAGCTACCCGACCTCGCCCCGGAGCCCGCGAAGGGGACTCCGGGGTGGCGGACCTGACGGGATTTGAACCCGCGACCTCCGCCTTGACAGGGCGGCGTGCACTCCAAACTGCACCACAGGTCCCCAACCAGCTCTTGCACGCTGGGGTGTACAGCACCCCCAACGGGATTCGAACCCGTGTTACCGCCTTGAAAGGGCGGCGTCCTCGGCCGCTAGACGATGGGGGCTCGTTCCCGAATAGGGCTTACGGACTTTAGCAGAGGGATCACAGGGCGCCTTCGGGCCGACCCTCGTCGGGGAGATCTCCGGCCAGCAGCTCCACCATCAGGTACTGGAGCTCGCCGAGGAAGAGGAAGAGCCCGTACTCGGCGGCCCGGGGATCCTGGGGATCGGGGGCCGCCATGTCCTCGTGGACGTCCAGGCGGGTTCCGAGCACCAGGCGCAGCGACCCCACGGCGTCGAGCCAGGCCAGGAACTCCTCCTGGCTCAGGGACTCGGCCTCCGACGTCGCCACCAGGGTCTCGAGTGAGCGGGTGTGGTGGTTGACCAGGGCGCTGTCGACGAGCTCCCGGTAGTCGCGCTCGGCCGCGGTCTGGTCGTCGGCCGTGTACGCCGGGGGGAAGAGCCGCCGCACCATGGGATCCCGGGTGCCCAGGGCCTCGGGTAGCTGGGCGGCCAGGTTGGCCAGCACCACCCGGGCGTTGGCGTCGAGGCGGATGACGTAGCGGCCGTCCCGCCGCCGCTTGATGGGCGAGCTCACGACGGTCGGGCCGCGGCCGACCGGGTCACCCGGACTGCTCCATGGTCGCCCACAGCCCGTGCTCGTGGAGCCGGTAGACGTCGAGTTCGGCCCGCTCCCGGGTGCCGGACGACACCACCGCCCGCCCCTTGTGGTGGATGTCGAGCATCAGCGCGGTGGCCTTCTCCTTGGAGTAGCCGAACAGCTTCTGGAGCACGAAGGTCACGAACGACATCAGGTTGATGGGGTCGTTCCACACGATCACCAGCCAGGGCCGATCCTCGGTCGTGTCCTGGTCGATGATCGTCCCGAGGTCGCCGACCGGTGCCGTCTCGGGCGGCACCACGTCGGAGGTCCGCATCGGCCCGGTCCGCAGCCAGCGGGGCGTCGGGGACCCTCATGCCGGCTCCCGCACCGGATCCGCCGGTCCCGGGACGGCCGGGTCCATCGCGTCGGCCGGAGCGGTCGTCCCGTCGACGACCTCCGGCCGGTGGTCGGACAGCCCGTGGTGGAACCACAGGGCGACCGAGACGACGATGGTGGCCCCGACGACGTGGAAGCCGACGAGGACGGCCGGCAGCTTGGTGAAGTACTGGGTGTAGCCGATCATTCCCTGGACGACCATGGTGCCGAGCAGGATCCGACCCGACTCCTGGATGCGGGCCGGGGCGTCGGACCTCCACAGGGCGTAGAGGATGGCCAGGAGCACGATGGCGGTGACCCAGACCGTTTCCGCGTGGATGCGGGTCATGTCCGACAGGCCGATGGGCACCCGCTTGGCCCCCTTGCCACCCGCGTGGGGCCCGGCCCCGGTGGTGGCCGTCCCGGCCACCAGGGCGCACGGTGAGGAGGACCAGGTAGGCCCGGGTCAGCAGGAGCACCCGCCGGCTCACGGCGACCGTGCCCCTCCCCGGGCCGTGGGCGGCCCGCAGGCACAGTTCGACGCCCACGGCCAGCAGGGCGATGCCGACCATGAAGTGGGTCATGACCACGTACGCGTTGAGCTTGGAGTAGACGACGACGGCCCCGATCACGGCCTCACCCAGGATGCCGAGCAACAGGCCCCCCGACAGCCAGCGCAGGTCGCGACGGGCGGGGCGCCGCAGCAGCGACGCCACCCAGGTGACCGCGCACACGACCACCAGCAGGGTAGCCACCATCCGGTTGCCGAACTCGATGACCGGGTGCAGGGAGAGCGGCGGGGTCAGCTGCTGGTGGCTGCAGGTCGGCCAGTCCGGGCAGCCGAGACCCGAGCCCGACAGGCGCACGGCCGCCCCGGTGGCGACGTTGAGGACGATCGTGGCCAGGGAGATCCGGCACAGCAGGAGGAAGGCCCGGGGGCTGATGCGTGAACGTGGACACCGTCCCCCGATCGTATCGTCCTGCTCCGGACGGCCTGCCCAGGCCGACCGGTCCCGGGACCGGGTCGCAGCGGTCGGCCCCCGAGGGTTGGGGGTAGTCTGGACGCGATGTCCGTCCCTGCCGTGGCCATTGCCCGGTCCGCACCTCGCCGCTCGCGCGCGTCAGCGCCTATGTCGCACTGACCAAGCCGCGCATCATCGAGCTGCTGCTGATCACCACGCTGCCGACGATGATCCTGGCCAAGGGCGGGCTCCCCGACGTGTGGCTGATGGTCGCCACCCTCGTGGGCGGGGCCCTGGCCGCCGGCGGCGCCAACGCCATCAACATGTACGTCGACCGGGACATCGACAAGCTGATGCACCGGACGGCCGAAGCGACCCCTGGTCACGGGGGCCATCGCCCCCCGCAACGCCCTGATCTTCGCCGTCACCCTCGAGGTCGTGGCCTTCGCCGAGCTGTGGGCGTGGGTCAACCTGCTGTCCGCGGTGCTGGCCGTGTCGGCCACCTTGTTCTACGTCTTCGTCTACACGCTGTGGCTGAAGCGGACGAGCAAGCAGAACATCGTCATCGGCGGGGCGGCCGGCGCCATGCCCGTGCTGGTGGGCTGGGCCGCCGTGACCGACTCGCTGGCCTGGACCCCGGTGGTCCTGTTCGCCGTCATCTTCATGTGGACGCCGCCCCACTTCTGGGCGCTGGCCTTCAAGTACAAGGACGACTACGAGGCGGCCCACGTGCCGATGATGCCGGTCGTGGCCACCTTCCGGCGGACCGCCGTCGAGATCCTCGTCTACACGGTGGTCATGGTCGGCTGCACCCTGGCGCTCGCCCCGGTGGCCCACCTCGGCCCGCTCTACGTGGTGTCGGCCGTGGTCCTGGGCGCCGGATTCATCGCCATGGCCGTCCGGCTGTGGGTGCGGGCCACCCCGAAGGCGTCGATGCAGCTGTTCAGCTACTCGATCACGTACCTGACGCTGCTGTTCGTGGTCATGGCGGTCGACGTCTTCCTCCGGCATTGACCGGAGCCGCCGGACGCCGGGCCGACCACTCCGGACGCCGGGGCGGGCGTCCCCCCGACGGCGATCCCCGACGGGTCCGCCGCCACGGCCGGCCCGCGCCCGCGCCGGAAGCCCCGCCGCCTGCGGCGCCTTCCTCATCGGCGTGGTGCTGGCCGCCGTCCTCGCCGCCGTCCTCTTCGTCGGCCTGGGTTCGACGTCGAGTCAGCACCGGCGGTGTGGTGCCGGTCGGCTCGCAGGCCCCCGACTTCACCCTGCCCGCCGTGGTCGGCGGCGGGCCGTCAACCTCTACGCCCTGGGGGTCGACCACCACCACCCGGTGGTGCTCAACTTCTTCGCCTCCTGGTGCATACCCTGCCGCAAGGAGACCCCGATGATCGCGGCGACGGCCCGGGCCGAGCAGGCCAAGGGCTCGGTGCTCCAGTTCGTGGGGGTCGACGCCGCCGACCCTCCGGCCGACGCCGTTCCCTTCATCCAGCAGGCGGGCATCACCTATCCGGTGGCCCAGGACGCCGACCTGCAGGTGACAGCCGGCGTCTACGGCCTCGACGCCGAGCCGAACACGTTCTTCATCAACGAGTCGGGCACCGTCGTGGGCCACGTCATCGGCCCGGTCACCAAGACCCAGCTCGACGGCTGGATCCACCGGCTGGTGGGCGGCGGTTGAGCCCGGCCGGTCCGCCGGTCACTCCCAGCGGAAGGTGAGGGCCGCCACGACCGGCGCGGCCACGGCCCAGACGATCAGCACCAGCCAGTCGTGGCCGGTCACACCGACACCCCGGCCCGAGGGTGTCGTGCAGCGCGTCGGCCAGGGCGGCGGCGGGCAGCAGCTTCGACAGGTCGGCCAGCCAGGTGGGCAGCTTGGACAGCGGGATCAGCATCCCGCCGAGCAGCAGCAGGATGACGAAGAGGGCGTTGACCACGGCCAGGTTGACCAACGGCGCCAGGGTGCCGGCCAGGACCAGGCCGATCCCCCCGAACGCCACCGTGCCCAGCACCATGGCGAGGAGCGCCTGGCCGACGCAGGCCCCCGAGCCGTCGGGTCCCCCCGGGTTCCAGCCCAGGGCGTAGCCGACGGCGATGAGCACGCCGGCCTGGAGGACCTCCACGGCGATGACGGCGACGATCTTGGCCGCCAGCAGCCGGGGCCGCCCGAGCGGGGTGGAGCCGAGCCGCTTGAGCACGCCGTAGCCACGCTCGAAGCCGGTTCCGATGGACAGCGCGGTCATCGAGGTCGACATGACGGCCAGGGCCAGGATGCCCGGCACCAGGAAGTCGACCGGGTGGACGGTGCCGACGGGCAGCACGTGCACGGCGCTGAAGAACAGCAGGAACACCACCGGGATCCCGAGCGTGAGGAAGAGCGTCTCGCCGTTGGTGAACAGCATGGTGAGCTCGGCCCGCAGCTGGGCGAGGAGTGCCCGCATCAGTGCCTCCCCCGCGACCTGCGGCCCCGTCGGCCATGGGTGCCCTCTTCCGGGGCCGGGGTCGGCTCCGGTTCACCCGGCGCTCCGGTGATGGCCAGGTAGGCCTCCTCCAGTGACTGGCCGGTCCGCAGATCGCCGAGGGACAGGTCGCGCTCGGCCAACCAGCCGGCCAGTACGGCCACCACGGGAGGCGTGGCCGTCCCGTCGGGCAGCCGGAGCCGGTAGGCGCCGGGGCGCTCCTCGTCGACCGACGCGCCCGGCGCGACGGTGGCCGCCAGGGCGGTGGTGAGGGCGGCCGTGTCGATGCCCGGATCGGTCGAGAAGCGCACCGAACCGTCGGCCGTGCCCGACGCCAGTTCGGCGGGGGTGCCCTCGGCCAGCAGCCGACCCCGGTCGACGATGACCACCCGGTCGGCCAGGCGCTCGGCCTCGCCCAGCTCGTGGGTGGTGAGCAGCACGCACAGGCCCTTGTCCCGTTGGGCGGCGATGAGCTCGCGGACCACGATCCGGCCTTCGGGGTCGACGCCGGCGGTGGGCTCGTCGAGGAACAGCACCTCCGGCCTGCCGACCAGCGCCAGCGCCAGCGACAGGCGTTGCTGCTCACCCCCGGACAGCCGACGCCACGGCGTCCGCCGCACGTGGCCGAGGCCGACGAGGTCGAGCAGGGCGTCCGGGTCGTCGGGATCGTCGTAGTAGGCGGCGAAGAGGTGGAGCACCTGGGCCGGACCCAGCATCGGGTAGACGCCGCCCTTCTGGAGCATGACGCCGATCCGGGGGACGAGGTCGGCATGGTCCCGGCCCGGGTCGAGACCGAGCACCCGCACCGTTCCCGCCGCCACCGCCCGGTAGCCCTCGAGGGCCTCCACCGTGCTGGTCTTGCCCGCACCGTTGGGGCCGAGCAGCGCGAGCACCTCGCCGTGGTGGGCCCGGAACGACAGCCGGTCGACGGCCGTCGTGGTGCCGTAGCGGATGACCACCCCGTCGCACTCGACGGCCGGCGGGCGCGCGTCGTCCCCCGGGGTGCGTTCGGCGTGGTCCACGGACGGCCACGCTACCGTTGTGCCGTCATGATCGATATCCGACTGGTCCGAGACGACATCGACGCGGTCAAGGCCGCCCTGGGACGCAGGGGCGTCGACCCGGCCGACATCGACCGGCTGGCCGAGCTCGACGTGGCCGCCCGCACCGCCGTAGGGGCGCGCGACGAGGTGCGGGCCACCGTCAAGGCGCTCTCCAAGCAGGTGGGCGAGGCCCGCAAGGCGGGGGAGGCGGCGCGGGCCGAGCAGCTGACCGACCAGAGCCGGGCCGCCGGTGACGAGGAGCGGCGCCTCAACACAGTGGCCGAGCGTGCCCAGGAGGAGGTCCGTCAGGCCCTGCTCTACCTGCCCAACCTGCCGGACCCGGACGCCCCGGACGGCACGGGTGAGGACGACAACGTGGTGGCCCGCTCGTGGCCCGAGGTGCCGCCGGCCTACCGCGAGGCCCAGCGGGTGCCCCACTGGGACATCGGTGCCGAGCTCGGACTGCTCGACATGGAGCGCGGCGCCAAGCTGTCGGGGTCGATGTTCCCCCTCTACCGGGGCTTCGGCGCCCGGCTGCTGCGGGCCCTCAGCTCGTTCGCCCTCGACAGCCACGCCGACGAATTCGAGGAGGTCCGCCCCCCGACCCTGGTGCTCACCGGCACCATGGTGTCGACCGGCCACCTGCCGAAGTTCGAGGAGGAGGCCTACCACCTGGAGCGGGACGACCTGTGGGCCATCCCGACGGCCGAGGTGCCGCTCACGTCGATGTGGCGTGGCGACGTACTGGAGGAGGCCGACCTGCCGCTCAAGCTGACCGCCGGTACCGCCTGCTACCGCCGCGAGGCCGGAGCGGCCGGTCGCGACACCCGGGGCCTGCTGCGGGTCCACGAGTTCGACAAGGTCGAGCTCTTCGCCTACTCGACTCCTGACGAGGCCCCGGAACTGCTGCGGTCGATGGTGGCCCGGGCCGAGGGACTGCTGCGCCAGCTCGGCCTCCGGTACCGGGTGCTCGACCTGTGCACGGGTGACATCGGCAACTCGGCCGCCCGGACGTTCGACCTCGAGGTCTACTCGCCCGGCGTCGACATGTGGCTCGAGGTCTCGTCGGTGAGCTGGTGCACCGACTACCAGGCCCGGCGGGCCAACATCCGCTACCGGCCCGAGGCCGGCAGGGCACCGGTGTTCGTGCACACCCTCAACGGCTCGGCCCTGGCCTGGGCACGGATCTGGGCGGCACTCGTCGAGACGGGCCGCCAGGCCGACGGCTCGGTGGTCCTGCCCGAGGTGCTGGCCCCCTACCTGCGGGGGGAGACGGTCATCCCGGCACGGGACTGAGCCGGTCCGTCGGACAGCTCCGGGCGGTCAGTCCCGGGCGGCGTCGAAGCGGTAGCCGACGCCCCGGATGGTGGTGATCAGCTTCGGGTTCGAGGGGTCCTCCTCGATGTGGGTCCGCAGGCGCTTGATGTGGACGTCGAGCGTCTTCGTGTCGCCGAAGTAGTCGGACCCCCAGATGCGGTCGATCAGGACGTCCCGGGTCAGGAGCCGCCCGGCGTTCTCCATGAGCAGGCTCAGCAGCTCGAACTCCTTGCGGCGCAGGTGGACCTCCTCGCCGCGGATGAAGACCAGGTGGCGGTCGACGTCGACCTGGATCCCGCCGGCGTCGAGGACGGACCCGGGCTCGAGCCGTCGCTCGGGGGACCGGACGGGCTCACCGTCGCCGTTCCCGTCGGACCCGTCGCCGTCGGAGGACTCACCCTCGCCCGGCGTGCGGCGCAGGACGGCCCGCATGCGGGCCACCAGCTCGCGCAGCCGATAGGGCTTGGTCACGTAGTCGTCGGCCCCGACCTCGAGACCCACCACCGTGTCGATCTCGGTGCCCTTGGCCGTGACCATGATGATCGGGACCGTCGAGTGGGCCCGGATCGAGCGGCACACGTCGATGCCCGACAGGCGGGGGAGCATGAGGTCGAGGAGGACGAGGTCGGGCTCGACCTCGCCGAACAGGCGGAGCGCCTCGGTGCCGTCGGTCGCCACGGTCACGTCGAATCCCTCGCGGGCGAGACCGATGACCAGGGCGTCGACGAACGACTCGTCATCCTCCGCCAGGAGCACCCGGGTCTGGGTCGGCACCTCGATGGCCACCTTGCCGTTCTCGCCCTTGCTCACGCCGTCACTCTTACCCAACTGCCGTGTCTTGGCCACTACGTCACGAACTCCTCGGTCAGACCGTGTATTCGGGCGGGTTCGGGAGCACCAGCGTGAACGTCGAGCCCTCGCCTTCCCGTGAGTCGACCTCGACCCGACCCTGGTGGTTGCTGGCCACGTGGCGGACGATGGAGAGGCCGAGGCCGGTGCCGCCGGTGGACCGGCTGCGGCCGTGGTCGACCCGGTAGAAGCGCTCGAAGATGCGCTCGAGGTCGCGGGTCGGGATGCCCACGCCGGTGTCGACCACCGAGAGCCGGATCTCGCCGTCGGCCTGGACGGCCGACACGGTCACGGCGCTGTCCTCGTAGGAGAAGGTGACGGCGTTCTCGAGGAGGCTGTGGATGGCCGACACGAGCTGGCGGCGGTCGCCCACCACGTGGACCGGGGGCTCCGGCTCGTCGAGCTCGATGTCGATGTGGCGCTGCTCGGCGGCGCTGCGCACCCGCTCGACGGCCTCGGCCATGACCAGGTTGACGCTGATCGGCTCGCGGGGCGGGGTCTCCTCGGACTCGATGCGGCTGAGGTCGAGCAGGTCGTCGATGATGCGACTGACCCGGAACGCCTCGGCGTGGATGCGCGAGGCCAGGCGCTGGGCGACCTCGGGGTCGGGCTCCACGGTCAGGGTCTCGGCCAGGAGGCCGAGGGCGCCGATCGGGGTCTTCAGCTCGTGGCTGACGTTGGCCACGAAGTCGCGGCGGATCTCCTCGAGCCGGCGGCGCTCCGACACGTCCTCGATGATGGCGATGACCCCGAGGGGGCGCCGGCCGTCGTCGATGAGCCGGGTGCGCACGGCCAGGGTCTGCCGGGGAGGCCCGTAGAGGTCGAGGGTGCGCTCGGCCGTCCCCTCCTGCCAGGCGTTCTCGAGCAGCTCGGTCACGGCCTGGGCGGCCAGGGCGTCCCCGTGGCGGTTGCTCATGAGGGCGACGGCCCGGGCGTTGCGGAAGGCCACGTCGCCGTTCTCGTCGCACACGATGACGCCCTGGGTGAGGGTGTCGAGGGCGCGGCGCAGGCGGATGGCGTCGGCACTGGCCTCGGTCACCGCCTCGGCGGCGTCGCCGGCCACCTTCTCCAGGTGGCTGAGGACGGGCTCCATGCCGGCGTCGTCCGGCGCTTCCACGCCCAGGCGGTTGGACAGGGCGGTCAGGCGCTGCTGGAGGCTGCGACGGCCGGACTTCCGCCCCGTCTGGAAGGCGATCACGACGGCCAGGAGGGCCACCACCCCCAGGACGATGTACCCGATCACGTACGACTTCACGGACCCAAGTGTGACAGGCCGTGACCACCATCGTGACCAGGGTTGCAACCGCGTAGCGGAAGAACATGAAAAGGCATGAAATATCTTGAAACGATGTAGAAGTGTTCGTAGGGTGGGCCCATGCTCATCCACCCGCTGACCCCGTTCACCCACCCTCTGTTCCAGGTCGTGTCGATGACCCCGGACCCCAGTCAGCTGCCCGGCGGGCAGGTCCTCCAGAGGCTCACCGACGGGCTCGGCGGGTGGGCGCTGGCCCTCTCGCTGGTGGGCCTCCTCATCGGGGCGGCCGCGTGGGCGCTGGGTGCCCACAGCCAGAACTACCAGCAGTCCTACAGCGGCCGGAAGGCGGTCCTGGTGTCCGGGTTCGCCGCCCTGCTGATCGGGGCGGGCCCGGCCATCGTCAACTTCTTCTTCGCCGCCGGACAGGGCGTGCACTGAGTGGCGCCGCTCGTGGCCCTGCCGGCCGTGACCGTTCCGGGCGTGCCGGCCGCAGCCTGCACCCCGGCCGCCGGTGCCCTCGGTGTGGCGTGCTCGACGGTCGGCGGGGTGACCAGCGCGGTGGGTTCCGCGGTCGAGCTCCGCGGTCGGGTCGGCCGTCGGGTTCGGTGTGGACAGCGTCCTCGACGCCGTCAGCAGCTGGGTGACGAGTGGCGCGGTGTGGCTGCTCGGTCAGATCGGCGGGGTGCTGTCGTCGTCCACGTCGATCGACCTCGGTGCCCCGTGGTTCCAGGCCCACTACGCCACCATGGCGGCACTCGCCGCCGTCGTGATCCTTCCCCTCCTCCTCCTCGGCGTGCTCCAGGCTCTGTACCGCCAGAGCGCGGCACTGCTGCTCCGGTCGGTCCTCGTCCACGTCCCGCTCGCGCTGCTGCTGACCGCGGTGGCCGTCACCCTCGTCCAGCTCGGCCTGACCGTGACCGACGCCATGTGCGCCATGGTGTCCGGGGGGAGCAGCACCGACGCCGGCCACTTCATGGCCACGGTGGCCGCCGCCCTCGCTCCCGCCGTGGCCTCGGGGGAGCCGGGTGAGCCGACCTTCGTGCTCTTCCTCGGCGGCATCGCCGTGGTGGCGGGCGCGCTGATGGTCTGGCTCGAGCTGCTGCTGCGGGCCGCCGCCGTCTACGTCGCCGTGCTCTTCCTGCCGTTGGCCCTGGCCGGGTTGGCGTGGCCCGCCATCTCCCACTGGAGTCGCCGGTTGGCCGACACGCTGGCCGCTCTGGTGCTGTCCAAGCTGGTCATCGTGGCTGTCCTGAGCCTCGCCGTCGGTGCCCTGGCGTCGGGCACCGGATCGACCCCGTCGGGGGCCGCCGCGTCGGGCGGGGGCTTCGCGTCGGTGCTCGGCGGAGCCGCGTTGCTGCTCCTGGCGGCTCTGGCCCCGTGGTCGCTCTTCCGCCTGCTGCCCTTCCTGGAGGCCGGCGCCGTCGGGCACCTCGAGGGGCTCAGTCAGCGGGCCCGCCATCTGACCGCGGCCCCGGTCACCGGACTGGCGAACGTGGCGATGCGGGCCGCCACCGCCGGGTCGCTGGCCACCGGCCCCGTCGGGGTGGTCGGGGTGGCGGCGGCCGGACGGACCACCCACGGCGAGGGCTCCCGGGGCACAGGCGCATCCGGCGGCGGCGCCGGCGGCCTGGACACGTTGTCCGACGGCCTGCCCTCCGGTCCGGTCGGGCCCCGGGGTGGTGACCCGGGTGGTGCCAGCGGCTCGGACCCGCGGCCATGGGAGCCGGGTGGATCGATCCCGATGCTGACCCCCCATCCCCACTCGGCGTTGACCAACCGGCGCCTCGCCGACGTGGCGGCCGGCCGGGACCCGTTCGCCGAGGGCCCGCCGCCGCTGGCCCGACGCGGCGACGGCGTGCCGATGATGCCGGCCGGGGTGACCTACGTGGCTCCACTGCCCCGCCAGAGCGGGGCACTGCGGCGCGACCACCTCGGTCGCGACCACCTCGGGCCCGTCCTCATCGCGGGCGACCAGACTCCGGACGGGGGCGGCCGGTGAGCGACGGTCCCGACCGGGCGGCGCGGGTGCGGTACCGCTTCCCCCCTCTCGAGCGGCGCGGCGTCATCGCCGGATGGCGGGCCGGCCAGATCGCCGCCGTGGCCTTCGGTCTCATCCTGGCCGTGCTGTCGGTGCGCAGCCGGCCGTCGGTCCCCGGCGTGGTGATGGCCGTGGCCTGGGTCGGGGGTGCCGTAGGGCTGGCCTTCTGGCCCGTCGCCGGGCGCACGGGTGAGCAGTGGCTGCCGGTCGTCGCCCGCTGGATCTGGGCCGGGGCCACCGGGCACCGTGTCGAGGCGGCGCACGGCCCGACCGACGGCGCCGTCGCCGTCGTGGCCACACGCCCGGGGGGCCGGGCTCCCCGGGGGGTGGCGTCCCGCGCCACGCCCGCACCGCACTCGGTCTTCGACGGGCTGCACCTGCTGGCCGGCCCGGCCGGTGCCGACGGGCCGGGCCCCGGTGTCCTGGAGGACGGGCGGGCCCGCACGGTGACGGCGGTGCTCGAGGTGCGTGGCCACAGCTTCGCCCTCCTCGGGCCGGACGAGCAGGACGCCCGGGTGGCGGCCTGGGCCCGGGTGCTGGCCTCGCTGGCCCGCGAGGGCTCGGCTGTCCACCGCCTCCAGTGGGTCGAGACGTGCCTGCCCGACGACGGGCGGGCCGTGCGGTCCCACTTCGAGGACCACCGGGTGCTCGACCCCGACGCCCCGGCGTCGCGCTCCTACCGGCGCCTGGTCGATGAGTCGTCGCCGGTCACCCGACGGCACCGGGTGCTGGTGGCCGTCTCCGTCCACCGGGGACGCTCGGCCCGGGCCATCCGGGCCGCCGGCGGGGGGCTCGAGGGGGCCGTGGAGGTGCTGGTGCGCGAGGTGGGGGCGGTGCGCACGGCCCTGGCCGGCTCCGACATCGGGATCGAGGCCGTGCTCGACCGAAGGGAGCTGGCCGAGGCGCTGGCCGGAGCGCTCCGCCCCGGGGCCGGGGGCCGGTCGTCCGGGCCGTCCGACACCCCCGGCGACCCGTGGCCGATGGCCACCGAGGCAGGCTGGGAGTCGGTGCGCACCGACGCCACGTGGCACGCCACCTACTGGGTGGCCGAGTGGCCCCGGGTCGACGTCCATCCCGACTTCCTCGGACCGCTGCTGTTCGCCCCGCTCCGGCGCACCCTCGCCGTGGTGATGGAGCCGGTCGACCCGACCCGGGCCGCCCGGCAGGTGGCCCAGGCCCGCACCGCCGGCATGGCCGACGGCGAGCTGCGCCGTCGCAACGGGTTCCTCACGTCGGCCCGCCACACCCGCGAGCGCCAGAGCGTCGACGACCGCGATGTCGAGCTGGCCGAGGGCCACGCCCAGTTCCGGTTCTCGGGGTACCTCGGCGTGGCGGCCGACGACAGCGCCGGTCTGGCCGAGGCCTGTGCCGCACTGGAGCAGGCGGCCGGGCAGGCCCGCCTCGACGTCCGACGCCTCTACGGCCAGCAGGACGGGGCCCTGCTCTGCGTCATGCCCACCGGGAGGGGGCTGTCGTGAGTCCTGCCTGGTCGGCCCGGTTGCCGCCGGCCCTGCCTGCCCACGTGGCCACCACCCGCCACCTCTGCGCCGCCTACCCTCTGGTGGCCGAGGCCGGCCTCGGCCACCGTGGCGTGCTGATCGGGCGCGACGTCCTCGGCGGCTCGTTCGTCTACGACCCCTTCGCGCTGTACCGGGCCGGGGTGGTCACCAACCCCAACATGGTGGTGATCGGGCAGATCGGCAGGGGCAAGAGCAGCTTCGTGAAGTCCTACCTGTGGCGCCAGGCCGTCTTCGGGCGCAGCGCCTGGGTGATCGACCCGAAAGGCGAGTACGGACCGCTGTGCGAGGCGTGGGGCGTCTCCCCCGTCGCCCTGCGCCCCGGCGGCCCGGTCCGGCTCAACCCGCTGGACACGGCCGACGCCGCCGTGAGCCCGGACACCTCGGGCGACGGGTCAGACGGGCCGGCGGTGCGACGGACGACGCTGTGCGCCTCGCTCGCGGTGTCGTGCCTCGGGCGGGACCTGCTGCCCCGGGAGCGGGCGGCCATCGACGCCGCCCTGGCGGCGGCCACCGCAGCCGCCCCGGCGGTCGCCGGTCACCCGACGGCGTCCCCGACCCTGCCCCAGGTGGTCGACGCCCTCCTCGACCCCGACGAGCGGGCCGCCGCCGACCTGCGGACCACCCGCGCCGACCTGGTGGAGGACGGCCGCGACGTGGCCCTGGAGCTCCGTCGCCTGGTCCACGGCGACCTGCGTGGCATGTTCGACGGGCCTACCACCGACGGCCTCCGCCTCGACGGCCCGCTCGTCGTCCTCGACCTGTCCGCCGTCTACCACTCGCCCGCCCTCGGCGTGCTCATGGCCTGTGCGGCCGCCTGGCTGCAGAGCGCCGTGCAGGCCCGCCACCGCAACCGGATCCTCCTGGTGGTCGACGAGGCGTGGGCCATCCTCGGCAACCTCGGCGTGGCCCGGTGGCTCCAATCCTCGTGGAAGCTGTCCCGGGCGATGGGGGTGGCCAACATCGCCGTGCTCCACCGCCTCTCCGACCTGGCTTCGGTCGGGGCGGCCGGCAGTGAGCAGGTCGGCCTGGCCGAGGGGCTGCTGGCCGACTCCGAGACCCGCGTCGTCTACGCCCAGTCCCCCGGCGAGGTGGCCCGCACCGGTGAGCTGCTCGGCCTGACCGACACCGAGGCCGACCTCGTCAGCACCCTCCCGCGCGGCACCGCCCTGTGGAAGGTGGGCCGGCGCTCCTTCCTGGTGGAGCACCGGCTCGGCCGGGGCGAGGCCTGGCTCGTCGACACCGACCGGGCCATGGCCGACGTCGAGGGCACCGAGACGTCGGCGCCGGTGGCATGGTGACGGCGGCCACCGCGGCCGCCCTCGGGATCGGCGCCGCGGCCGTGATGATGGCCGGCCTCGTCGGTCCCGACCGACCCGGCATCCGACGGGGACGTCCCACCCGCGGCGTACGGGGGCCCGGTGCGGGCCGCCGTCCCGGTTCCGCCCCTCCGCCCACGGCCCGATGGGCCCGCCCCTCCGACCTCGGCGACCTGGTCGTGCCGTCGGCGGGACCGCCCCCCTCCGGCCGGCTGGTGCTGGGCCGGGTGGGACGCCGTCTGGTGGCGGCCGAGCGGGCGCAGTCGGTGATCGTGTTCGGGCCCACCCAGTCCCACAAGACCACCGGCTTCGCGGTGCCGGCCATCCTCGGGTGGACCGGGCCGGTGGTGGCGGCCAGCGTGAAGGGTGACCTGCTCGAGCGCACCGCCGACCACCGGTCCTCGGTCGGCGCGGTGCACTGCTTCGACCCCACCGGAGCGACGGGACGCCCGGCGGTGTCCTGGTCGCCCGTGCCGGCGTCGCGGACCTGGCCGGGGGCCCGTCGGGCGGCCGGCACCCTCACCGAGGTGGGCCGGTCCCAGGTGGGGAGCATGGCCGACGGCGACTTCTGGTACGCCACGGCGGCCCGTCTCCTGGCCCCGCTGCTCTTTGCCGCAGCGTGCGGGGACCGCGACATGGCCGAGGTCGTGCACTGGGTGGAGACCGGCGAGGAGGCCGAGGTGCTCGACCTGCTGCAGTGGGCGGGCGTGCCCGAGGCGGTCGACGCCGCCCGGTCGGCCTTCGGGAAGGAGGAGCGCCAGCGGAGCTCCATCGTGACCACACTCGAGACCCTGCTCGAGCCGTTCGCGGGGGCCGCGCCGGCCGGCGCGCCCGAGTTCGACCCGGGCACGGTGGTGACCGGTTCGGACACCCTCTACCTGTGCGCCCCGGCCCACGACCAGCGGCGGCTCACCCCCCTGTTCGTCGGTGTGCTCCGGGCCGTCCTCGACCGGGCCTACGACCGGGTGGCCCGCACCGGTCGGCCCCTCGATCCGCCCCTGCTGGTGGTGCTCGACGAGGCGGCCAACATCGCCCCGGTGCCCGACCTCGACGCGCTGGCCGCCACCGCCGCCGGCCACGGCATCCAGTTGGTCACGGTGTGGCACGACCTGGCCCAGATCACCGCCCGGTTCGGGCCGCGGGCCACGACGGTGGTGAACAACCACCGGGCCAAGCTCTTCCTCTCCGGGATCTCCGATCCGGCGACCCTTGACTACGCGAGCCACCTGGTGGGCGACGAGGAGCGGAGGCTGCCCGCCACCACCTCGGGCGGCCGGTCGGGCCCGAGCACCACCCGTTCGCCGACGCTCCGCCGACTGGCCCCGCCCGACGCCCTCCGCCGCACGCCCCCGGGGGGTGCCGTCCTCGTCTACCGCGACCTCGCGCCGGCCAGGCTCACGCTGCGGACCTGGTTCGACGACCCGTGGCTGGCCGCCCGGGCCGGGACGGCGACCGGCCGGGCGCCCGGAACCGGTGTGCGTTGACACCCCGGCCGGAACCGCCGACACTGGACGTGCCGCCGATCCACCACGGGGCGGCGGGGGCGAGGAGGCAGGCCATGAGGGGGGACCGGATGCGGAAGGGCGCGACGACGACGGTGCGGATCCTCGGCGCCGCTCTGGCGGTGGCCGGGCTGTCGGTTGTCGCGTCGACCGGGGCCGTGGCTGCCACCAAGTTCCCGAGCATCAAGCCGACCGTGCCCACCGACGTCCAGGTCGCGTCCGGCGTCGCCGAGCTCGTCGTCTCGTGGTCCCCTCCCACTTACGACGGCGAGTGGGTGAACCGGTTCGGGGTCGACGTGCCCTACGTGATCACCGACTACGACCTGAAGGGCGTGCCGGCCAAGTCGTGGGCCAGCTGCGACGACCTCTCGCTCTCGTGCACCGTGACCGGCCTCCGGGCCGGCCACACCTACGACGTCGAGGTGCGCGTGTGGAACGCCAAGGGCAAGCACAGCGGCTGGACCGTGGCGGTTCCCGGCACCCCGACCTGAACCGGCCCTCCGTCGGCCCCCGACCCGGTCAGCGCACCCAGTCCGAGGTCATCCCCACCACGGCCGAGCCGTCGTGGTCGCTCAGCTTGTAGCTGCAGAACGTCCTCGCCCACTGCGACGTCTGGTGCCGGAAGGCGGCCGAATCGGTGACCATGGCCGTGAGGACCACCGCGGCCACGTCGTCGCCGGTCTGGACCGCCCCGGGGTCGGCGAACTCGGCCATGACGTGGTCGAGGTAGCTCGTCATCGCCGGGGTGTACTCGCCACCCTCGGCGAACATCTTCTCGACGTCGACCCCGACGTTGTTGACGAACTCGGTCGCCACGGGACCCGGCTCGATCACCGACACGTGGACGCCGACGCTGGCGGCCACCGGCGCCAGGCTCTCCATGAATCCCTCCACCGCGAACTTGGCCGCGCAGTAGGCCTCGTTGAAGGGCTGGCCGACCACGCCGCCAACGCTGGTCACCGTGACCACCCGACCCCGGGAGGCCCGCAGGTGGGGCATGGCGGCCTTGGTGGTGGCCACGACGCCGAAGAAGTTGACGTCCAGGACCGAGCGCATCTCGTCCATCGAGACCTGCTCGATGGTGCCCACGAAGCCCCGACCGGCGTTGTTGACCAGGACGTCGAGGGAGCCGTGGTCGGCCACCACGCCGTCGACGCACGCGGTGATCGAGGCCTCGTCCACCACGTCGAGCCGGCGGATGTCGAGGGTCACCCCGGCCGCCTCGGCGGCGGCCCGCAACGCTGCGTCCTTCGACGTGTCGCGCAAGGTCGCCACCACGGTGAAGCCGTGCCCGGCGGCGGCGACGGCCGACGAGAGGCCGATGCCCGAGGATGTCCCGGTGATGAGGGCGACAGGCGGCATGGTGGGACCCTTTCCGTTGGCTGCCCTCAGCCTAGAGAAGCTACCGGCGGCGGGCAGGGCCGGCCGCCGGTCGGGCGGTGGCCCCTACCGGCCCGACCCGAGCAGCTGCAACGTCCTCGGGTCCGGCGTACCGTCGAAGAACTGCCCGAGCACGCGGGTGAAGCGCTCCTCGTCGGGTGCGGCCCGGCCGAAGAACGTCATGGACGACCGCAGCTTGAGCGCGTCCACCGGCCCGAGGAGGGCGACGGCGTCCGTGGTCCCCGTGTCGAGCACGGTGTCGGTGACCCGCCGGAGCCGCGCGCCCAGTACGGGGTGGGCCAGGTAGTCGGCGGCCTCGTCCAGCGACGCCAGGCCGTAGTGGTCGGCCGTCGGGCTCGAGCCGAGGCCCCGGAGCTGGGGGAAGACGAACCACATCCAGTGTGAGCGCTTGCGGCCGGCCGCCAGCTCGGCCACGGCCCGGTCGAAGGTCCCGCCCGCGTCCTGGGCGTCGAGGAACCGCCGGGCGTCGAGTGAACCCGCGGGATCATAGCGAGGCGGCACGTTCCTGGACCGGAAGCAGGGCATCGAGCTGCGTCCGTACCGAGTCCTCGTCCATCGGGATGACCAGCGCGGCCACCGCGTCGGCGCCCGCCTCGGCATAGCGGGCGGCGATGTCGGCGTCGAGCGGCTGGAAGTACGGGCAGACGGTGATGGTCACGTCCGAGCGGTCGCGGCCCTCGTCGGCCAGCAGGCCGTCGAGCCGGGCCAGCGGTTCGGCCAGCCCGTCGGGGGACCGGTTGAAGGTGTGCCAGCCGTGGCCGGCCCGGGCCACCCGGCGGAGGGCGGCGTCCGACTCGCCCCCGATGTGGATGGGCACCGGGGACTGGATCGGCTTGGGGAACATCTGGCACGGGTCGAGCGAGTAGAACTCGCCCTTGTAGGACGACGTCTCGTCGGTCCAGAGGGTGGTGAGCACGTCGAGGTACTCGTCGGTCCGCCGGCCCCGCTGCGGCCACGGCACGTTGACGGCCCGGAACTCCTCCTCCAGCCAGCCCACGCCGACGCCGAGGTCCACCCGCCCGTTCGACAGCCAGTCGAGGGTCGCCACCTCCTTGGCCGTGTAGACGGGGTTGCGCTGGGGCAGCAGGACCATGGCCGTGCCCAGGCGGACGGTCGAGGTGTGGGCGGCCAGGAACGACAGGGTGTTGAGCGGCTCAAGCAGTCCCGAGCCGGGCGGGGCGGGGATCCTGCCGTCCTCGGCGTAGGGGTAGGACGAGGCGTACTCCTCGAACAGCACAACGTGCTCGCCGACCCACACGCCGGAGAAGCCGCGCTCCTCGGCCTCCCGACCGATGCAGGCCAGCAGCTCCGGTGTGGAGATGGGCGAGGCGGTGGGGACCCAGAGTTCGACGCGCACGGAACAGGTTCTAGCTGAATCCCGGGGCGCACCGGGTGGCCTCCCGGGTACCGCCGGGAGGGTCGCTCAGGCGGAGGTGGACGGCGCGACCAACGGCCAGGGCCGCTCGCGCTCGGCCAGCAGGGCCAGGTCCAGGAGGAGCTGCTCCTCGTGGTGGCGCGCGATGACCTGCATGCCCACCGGAGCACCGTCGATGGTGCCCACCGGGATCGACACGGCGGGATGGCCCGAGAGGTTGGCCGGGATCGTGAGCGCGCCGTTGTTGCCGACGGCCTTGTCGAAGCCGTAGGTGGAGATGAGGTCGACGCCGCCGACCATGGTCGGCATGGGGCCGGCCGCGTCGAAGGCGGTGTCCGGGTTGGTGGCGGCGAAGACCACGTCGGCCTGGTCGAACAGCCCGGCCATCTGTTCGTTGAGGGCGACCCGGAAGGCGTCGGCCCTGCCCGCCGACTGGATCGAGTAGTGGTGGCTGGCCAGGTTCATGCCGATCTGGATCTCGGGAGTGAGATCGTCGTTGCACGCGGGGTAGCGGTCGCCCAGCTCCTCCACGAGCCCGACCAGGTTGGAGAGCGCCCACTCGAGGCCGCCCTGGGGCAGCTCCACCACCACGTCGACCCGCCGGAGCCCGGCGTCGCGGATCAGGGCCTCGGCCGCCTCGGTGACCAGCGCGGCCACCCGGGGCTCGACGATGGCCGCCCCCAGGTCGACCGAGACCACGGCCCGCCTGCCGGCCAGGTCGAGGGTTCCGAGGCCCGCCTCCCAGCCCGACACCCGCGGCAGGCTGAGGTTGTCGCGGGCGTCGAAGCCGTTGGTCACGTCGAACCAGCGGGCCGTGTCGCGGACCGAGCGGGATACGCAGCCCACCGTCACGGTCAGGGGCGGCTGCAGGGTCTGGGGCCCCCGGGGGATGCGGCCGTAGGTGGCCTTCAGGCCGAACATGCCGGTGAACCCCGCCGGGATGCGGATCGACCCGCCCCCGTCGCTGCCCGTGGCGATCGGCAGCAGGCCGCCGGCTACCGCGGCGGCCGATCCGCCCGAGGACCCGCCCGGGGTGCGGTCGGTGTCCCACGGGTTGCGGGTCACGCCGTGCAGCTTGGTGGACGTGCAGTTGACCCCGCCGAACTCCGACGACGTGGTCTGGGCGGCCAGCACGGCGCCGGCCGCCCGCAGCCGGGTGACGTGGGTCGAGTCGAAGGCCGACATCCGGTCGGCGAAGACCAGGGAGGCCTCGGTGTAGGGCCAGCCCGCCACGTGCTCGAGCTCCTTGACGCCCATGGGCACTCCGCCGAAGGGGAGGGAGACGTCGGCGGCGTCGGCCTGGGCCCGGGCCGCCTCCACGTCGAGATGGCACACGGCGTTGAGGTCGGACGCCTCGATGGCCGCGAGCGATCCCTCGAGGGCCTCGCTGGGACTCAGGGTCCCGCCCCGGAAGGCGTCGACCAGTGCGCAGGCGTCCTCCAGCCACGGTTCAGTCATGGAGCGAACCTATCCTGCCGGGTCGCGATCCGAGTGGCGGCACCGCGTCAGCGCTCGGAGTCGAGGCCGGCCATGGCCCGCTGGTCGTAGCGGGTACCGGCCACGGCGTCGGCCGGTACGGCGGCCTCGACGGCGGCCAGCTGGGCGTCGGACAGGTCGAGCTCGACGGCCCGGAGCGCGCCCTCCAGCTGGGCCGGCGTACGGGCCCCGACGACCGGGACGATGTCGGGGCCCCGGCTGGCCACCCAGGCGATGGCGACCTCCGCGACGGTGGCCCCGATGTCGGCCGCCACCTGCCCGAGGGCGTCGACCAGGGCCAGGTTGGCGGCCAGGTTCCCGGGCGAGAAGCGGGGGGCGTGGGCCCGGAAGTCGGTCGGGGCGACGTCGCGGTCGGGCGACCAGTGGCCGGACAGCAGCCCACGGGAGAGGGCGCCGTACGCGGTGGTGGCGATGCCGAGCTCGCGGGTGGTCGGGAGCACCCTGTCCTCCAGGCTGCGGGACATGAGCGAGTACTCGAGCTGCACGTCGGCCACGGGGTGGACGGCGTGGGCCCGGCGGATCGTGTCGGCCCCGACCTCGGACAGCCCCACGTGGCGCACCCAGCCGGCCTCGATGCACTCGGCGATGGCCCCGACGGTGTCCTCGACGGGCACGGCCGGGTCGAGGCGGGCCGGCCGGTAGACGTCGATGTGGTCGGTGCCCAGGCGCACCAGGCTGTAGGCCAGGAAGTTCTTGACGGCCTCCGGCCGGCCGTCGAAGCCCAGGAACCCGCCGGCGGGCGAGCGCATGCCGCCGAACTTGACCGAGAGCACGACCCGGTCGCGGTCGCGGCCCCGCAGGGCCTCGGCCACCAGCAACTCGTTGTGGCCCATGGCGTAGAAGTCGCCGGTGTCGAGGAGGGTGACGCCGGCCTCGAGGGCGGTGTGGATGGTGGCGATGGCGTCGCCCCGATCGGTCGGCCCGTAGGCGCCGGACATGCCCATGCAGCCCAGCCCCAGGGCCGAGACGGGCCCGGCCACTCCCAGTGTGCGCTGCTCCATGGTGTTCCTCCTCGGCCCCCGGGGTGCGGATCCCGACCCCCGTCCCGGAACCTACCGGAGCGCCGCCGCGCCGCCATCGGGTTTAGCGTGAGGGCATGACCTCCACCGACAACGGGGCCGACCCTATCGGTCCCCATCCCGTGCCCGAGGTCGACGAGGCGGCGCCCGTCGACCGGCCCGAGCCCGAGCATCCCTTCACGCTGGCCGTCGACATCGGTGGCACCGGCCTGAAGGCGTCGGTCCTCGACGCCAAGGGCGCGATGGTGGCCGACCGGGTGAAGATCCCCACTCCCTACCCGCTGCCCCCCGACAAGCTGGTGGCCTCGCTGCAGCGGCTGATCGCGCCCCTGCCGCAGGCCGCGAGGGCCGCCTGCGGCTTTCCCGGCATGGTCCGGGGCGGCGTGGTGCTGTCGGCCCCGCACTTCGTGACCGTGAACGGGCCGGGCAGTGCCATCGACCACCACCTGGTCGAGCAGTGGAAGCGGTTCGACCTGGCCCAGGTCCTGACCACCCAGTTCGGGATCCCGACGAAGGCGGCCAACGACGCCGACATCCAGGGGGCGGCCGTGGTCGAGGGCCGGGGCCTGGAGCTGGTCGTCACCCTCGGGACCGGCTTCGGGACGGGCCTGTTCTACGACGGTGAGCTCATGCCCCACCTGGAGATCGCCCACCAGCCGTTCCGCAAGGGCGAGACGTACGACGAGCAGCTGGGCGAGGCCACCCGCAAGGACATCGGTGAGTCCCGCTGGAACAAGCGGGTGATGAAGGCCATCGACAACATGCGGGCACTCACCCTCTTCGACCACCTCTACATCGGGGGTGGCAACTCCCGCCGGGTGCTCCGCCACCACCTGCCCGACGACGTCACCGTGGTCGACAACTCGGCCGGCATCCTGGGTGGCATCCGGCTGTGGGTGCCGAAGAAGGCGGCCGACCGAGACAGCTGACGGCCCGGGTGCTCAGCCCTGCCAGCGCCGCCAGCGCCGTTCGACCTCCTTGAGGTCCTTCTTCCAGCCCTTCCGCGCCGTCTCGGCCCGTTCGCGCTGCAGGGTCACCAGCCGTCCGGCGGCGTCGGCCAGGTCGGGCTGCTCGGTGGCGAGGGACTCGAGCCACCCGATCGAGAACACGACGTCGTGGAGGTCGCCGAGCTTGCTCTGCAGCCGCTCGGCCGCCCGCGCCGTCTTGCGGGCCGGCCCACCCGCCACCAGGGCCACCGTCTCGGACCCGTAGCGGAGGTCCTTCAGACGGATCCGCAGCTGGTGGAGGTGGACGTCCGAGGCGTCCTTGCGAGCCGTGCGGGCCACCCCCCGCACGTCGCGCCATGACCGGTGGAGCATCGCCGGGAGGACCTCGGAGGCCGGCTTGGCCGCCTTGGCCTTGAACTCCGGACCCTCCCACAGGATCCGCATCTGCTCGGTCAGGTGGAACCGCCGGGGGCTCGCCCGGTCGACGCCGAGCTCGCCGGCCACTTCGTGGCGCCGCCAGTCGATGACCGCCGACATCCGGGCCACCTCGTCGGGGTCCAGCACCTCGGGGCCACGCCCGGCCACCACCGCGGCCAGGAGGTCGAGGTCACGGGAGCGGCCCAGCTCGTTGCCGTACCAGGCCAGCTCGGCGCGCAGGGCCGTACCCCAGCCCGGATCGACGAGGAGGCGGAAGGTGCGCAGGTTGGAGCGGATGCGGCGCATGGCCACCCGGGTCTGGTGGACCCGCTCGGTGGGGTCGACCCGGCGCTCGGTGCCCTTCAGGGCCTCGGCCGCCGACTGGGCCCACAGGGGTCGGGTGCCCATGGCGAGGTGGAGGGCGTCGACGGTCCCGCTGCGCTTGCGTTCGTCGCCCAGCTCGTCGCCCAGGTCGTTGAGGAGGAAGGTGCGGGCCGACATGGCCAGCACCCGGTGCAGGACCATGCCGGCCGTGGGGTTCGGGAAGACGTCCTCGCCCGTGCCCGTCCGGTCACCGGGCGCGCCCGCGCCGCTGTCCCGGCCCTCGTCGACGTGGTCCTCGAGTGGATCGGCCGGCATGGTGCGTCCTCCGGGGCCAGCCTAGGAGGGGCGCACCACCGGTGTCGGATCGACGCGACCGCCTGCTGCGGGCCCGCCCCGGTCCCCGGACGCCGGCCCGCCGTCCGTGGAGACCTGCCGCCCCGCCCCGCCCCGCCCCGCCCCCGCCGTCCCCCGCCCCCACGCCCGGGGCCGGGCACGGCCGGTACCCTTGGGCCATGCGCGCCGTCACGATCGTCGAGGGGGAGCTCCACTGGTCCGAGCACCCCGACCCCGTGCCCGGTGCGGGCGAGGTGGTGGTGGCCGTGGCCGCCGCCGGCCTCAACGGGGCCGACATGATGCAGCGCCGGGGCCACTATCCCGCACCCCCCGGATGGCCCCGGGACATCCCCGGGCTGGAGTTCTCGGGCACCGTCCTGTCGACCGGCGAAGGGTCCAACCGCTTCGCGCCCGGGGCCCGGGTCATGGGTATCTGCGGGGGCGGGGGCCAGGCGGAGCAGGTGGCCGTGGCCGAGTCGAACCTGCTGACCGTGCCCGACGGTTGCGACCTGGTGCCGGCGGGCGGGTTCCCCGAGGTCTTCTCGACGGCCCAGGACGCCCTGTTCACCCAGGCCGAGCTGTGCGAAGGCGACACCGTGCTCATCTCCGGTGCGGCCGGCGGGGTGGGCACGGCCGCCGTGCAGCTGGCCGCGGTGGCCGGTGCCCGGGTGGTCGCCACCGTGCGCAACGCCGACCACCACGAGGCGGTCCGGGCGCTCGGCGCCCAGGAGGTGATCCAGCCCGACGAGGTCGGTGCCTTCGGCCCCTATGACATCTCGCTCGAGCTGGTGGGCGCCCCCGGCGTCGAGGCGGTGCTGCCCCATCTGGCCGCGCACGCCCGCGTCGTGGTGATCGGCGTCGGGGCGGGAGCGACGGCCCAGGTCAACCTGCTGGCCCTGATGGGGACCCGGTCCCGGATCGGCGGATCGACGCTGCGGTCCCGGTCCGTCGAGGAGAAGACCGACGTGGCATGGCTGGTGGAGAGCCGGGCCGTCCACCTGCTGGGCACCGGCGCGGTCACCGTGCCCGTGGCCGCGACCTTCCCCATGTCCGAGCCCACCGCGGCCTACGACCGGTTCACCGCCGGCGGCAAGCTGGGCAAGATCATCCTGGTCAACGAGGCGTGACCGGCCGAGCCCCCGGGGCCGGTCGGTGACCGGACCCCTCGTGGTCCGCCACGACGCCGGCGGGCTGGCCAGCCTCACCCTCAACCGGCCGGAGAAGCTCAACGCCCTCACGCCGGCCATGTTCGTCGAACTGCGCGGCCACCTCGACGCGCTGGCCGGCGACACCTCGATCGGATGCGTGGTGCTCCGGGGGGCGGGCCGGTCGTTCTGCGCCGGTCACGATCTCGAGGCCATCACCACGGGCGAGCGGGCCCCCAGCCGGCACTACGAGCCGGAAACCGTCGATGCCCTGGAGGCCCTGCCCCAGCCGGTGGTCGCCCGGCTCCACGGCCACTGCTTCACGGGCGGCCTGGAACTGGCCCTGGCCTGCGACCTGCTGGTGGCCGCCGAGTCCACGACGCTGGGCGACACCCACGGCCAGTGGGGCCTCGCCCCCATCTGGGGCATGTCGGTCCGACTACCCGAGCGGATCGGCCGGCCCGTGGCCAAGGCCCTCATGTACACGAGCCGGCGGGTCAGCGGCACCGAGGCGAAGGCGATCGGCCTCGTCGACGTGTGCGTGGACGAAGACGGGCTCGACGGCACGGTCGCCGACCTGGCCGCCGGCATCCTGGCCAACTCCCGGGGCACCAACCGCATCGTCAAGAGGCTCATCGCCGACCGGGGCGAGCGCACCCGGGCCGAGGCGCTGGTCCACGAGCGCTCCATGCCCTACGGCATGCCGGACGATGCCGCCGAACGGCTGCGCACGGGCGGCCGGTGAGGTGTCGTCCGTCCTCGTGACGTGGAACGCGACCAAGGGCCGGAGGTGGGACCCGGGGGTGGGGCCTACCGGGAGACGATGACCGAGGAGCCGTGGCCGAAGAGGCCCTGGTTGGCGGTGATGCCGACCCGGGCCCCCTCCACCTGACGCCCGGTCGCCTGGCCCCGCAGCTGCCAGACCAGCTCGCACACCTGGGCGATGGCCTGGGCCGGGATGGCCTCGCCGAAGCACGACAGGCCGCCGCTGGCATTGACCGGGACCCGGCCCGCCCAGCGACGTGTCGCCGTCGCGGAGGAGCCTCTCGGCCTCGCCCTGCTTGCACAGGCCGATGTCCTCGTACCAGTCGAGCTCGAGGGCCGACGAGAGGTCGTAGACCTCGGCCAGGCTCACGTCCTCGGGACCGATGCCGGCCTCCTCGTAGGCGGCCAGCGCCACCGACTCCTTGAACGTCGGGCCGACCGTGGCGGCGGCGGCCGACGAGTCGGTCGAGAAGTTGGGCATCTCGATGATGGCCTGGGGGAACCGGGGGGTGACCGTCGAGACCGCGTCGATGGTGACCAGGTCACGTGCGCCGGCGTGCCTCTTGGCGAACTCGGTGGAGCAGAGCACGAGGGCCGCACCCGCCGTCGGAGGTGGCGCAGATCTCGAGCAGGCGCAGGGGATCGGCGACCATGGGGGAGGAGAGCACCTCCTCGGCCGTCACCTCCTTGCGGTACCGGGCGTAGGGGTTCTCCAGACCGTGTCGGGCGTTCTTCACCTTGACGGCGGCGAAGTCGGCCTCGGTGGCCCCGAACAGTTCCATCCGGCGGCGGGCGTAGAGGGCGAAGTAGGTCGGGTTGGTGGCCCCCATCAGGTGGAAGCGCAGCCAGTCGGGATCGTCCTTGCGGTCGCCGCCCACGGGCTTGAAGAAGCCCTTGGGGGTGGTGTCGGCTCCGACCACCAGGGCCACGTCGCACAGCCCGGCCAGGATCTGGGCCCGGGCGTTGTTGATGGCCTGGGCGCCCGAGGCGCACGCGGCGTAGGACGAGGAGACCCGGGCACCGGTCCAGCCCAGGGCCTGGGCGAAGGTGGCGCCGGCCACGAAGCCGGGGTAGCCGTTGCGGATGGTGTCGGCGCCGGCCACGAACTGGACGTCGGTCCAGTCGATGCCCGCTTCGGACAGGGCGTCGGAGGCGGCGGCCAGGCCGTACTCGACGAAGTTGCGTCCCCACTTGCCCCAGGGGTGCATGCCGGCGCCCAGCACGGCGACCTTCTTGTCGGCTCCCATGGCTAGGCCTCCTTTCCGCTGGTCGCGCCCGACCGGGCGCCACTTCCACACCATGAACTCGTGCTCGTCGTCCTCGAACAGCGTGTCGAGCACCAGCTCGACCTCGGCACCGATGCTCAGGTCGTCGACGCCGACACCGGGCACGACCTGGCCCATGACCACCAGCTGCTCGGCCGCCAGCTCGACGGCGCAGATGGCGAAGGGGACGTAGGGGTCGGCGGCCACATAGGGCTCGGGCGGCTGGTAGCCGGCATCGGTGTAGGACCAGACCCTGCCGGTCCGGCTGAGCTCCGCCTCGGCGAACTCGGTGCCCTGGCAGTGCGGGTTCCGGCAGAAGTACGTCTCCCCGGGGAAGGCGACGTTGCCGCAGCTCGTGCATCTGGAACCGAGCAGGGCGGGCGCCGCCTCGTCCATGGTGAACCAGCCCTCGATGGCCGGCACCCGGGTCTTTCGTGGTCATGGTCGAGAGCCTAACGGAGCGCCGGATTTGCCGACAGATGACGGCACCGCCCGGATCAGGCCTCCGGCGGCCCGCCGAGTCCGCCCCTGGCCCGCGACTCCTCGATGCGGGCGGTGTCCCAGCCGAGCAGGTCGGCAGGACCTCCTCGGTGTGCTGGCCGACGGTCGGGGCATGGGCCGGGACGGGCATCTGCTCGCCGATGAACTTGAGCGGCGAGCCCAGTTGCTCGGCCCCCAGCCGGTCGACCGGGTACCAGTGGAACCGGTCCTGGAACTGGGGGTCCTCGGCGATGGTCTTCGGCGAGTTGACCGGGGCCACCGGGAAGTTCTCCTCCACCCCGAAGTCGATCCACGCCTTGGCCGTCCTGGTCCGGAAGATGTCCCGGAGCTCGGCCCGGAGCTCGAGGTTGCCCCGGGCGTGGTCGGCGTACTTCGAGCCCGGCCACCGCTCGAACAGGTCCGTCCGGTCGACCGCCTCGCAGAAGTTCTTCCAGAAGGCCTGCTCCGAGGCCATGAACAGGACGTAGCGGCCGTCCGTCGCCTCGTAGACCTGGTAGCGGACGCCCTGGATCATGCCGGCCGTGCCCGGCTCCCGGCGTTCGTAGTCGTCCGACTTGTTGCCGGTGACCTCGGACTCGGGCCGCTCGTAGGCCTTCCAGGTCTCGCTCCGGTACCAGTCCATGGCCGCCGCCGCATCCGACTGGGCGATCTCGAGGTAGGAGCCCTCGCCGGTCAGCTTGGCCCGCAGGACGGCGGCCATGATGCCGAGGGCGCCGAACAGGGGACCGGCGTGGATGCCCATCGAGGCGTGCTCGGGCAGGTAGGAGAAGCCGTCCTCGTCGACCTGGGGCGTGACGATGCCGGCCCAGGTGTCGAAGGCCACCCCGTGGGCGGGCAGGTCCTTGTAGGGGCCGGTCATGCCGTACCCCGAGATGGTGCAGAACACGATGTCGGGCTTGAGGGCGCGCAGTGCGTCGTAGCCGACGCCCCGGCGGGCCAGACCGCCGGGGCGCATGGCCTCGACGACCACGTCGCACGTCGTCGCCAGTTCCTTGAAGGTGGCCACGTCCTCGTCGGTGCGGAGGTCCATGACGATGGAGCGCTTGCCCCGGTTGAGGTGGAGGTGCATGAGGGAGACGCCCTCGACGATGGGCCAGGTCATCTCCCGGATGTAGTCGCCCGCCGGGCGGCTCCACCTTGATCACCTCGGCGCCCAGGTCGATCAGGGGCATGGTGATGGCGGCCGGCCCGAGGGCCGAGACCTCGAGGATGCGGATGCCGTGGAGGGGGGCGTCGGTGGGCATGGCCCCGCAGTGTATCTGACGGACCGTCAGAACCGGTGGGTCGGTGCCCCGGTGGGAGCCCGGCGGATTCGGGCTCAGCCGCGCAGCGACGCGGCGTCGAAGCCGACGTCGGCGTCGTCGAGCGGCAGGACCATCTGGGCGCCGAGGTTGCGGTGCCCGTCGGCGCAGGAGGCGCACCACGGTGCCGTAGGCGGTGAAGCCCACGGCGTGGCGGGCGAACTCCATCGGGCCCTCGGTCACCTTGACCTCGACCACCCCTGTGCCGCCGAGGGCTGATGGCCGGCCGTCTGCATCCGCTCCATGGCCGACTCGCGGGCGGCGTACATGGCCTCGGTGAAGTTGGTGAGCTCGACGTTCTGGCCCGACTGCTGCATGGCCGCCCCCATCGACCGGCGGGGGGCGTAGACGAAGCTGGCCCCTGCGGCCAGGCCCAACGGCGCCCAGCCGGCGGTGCGGAGGAGGGCGAAGTCCCGACCGGAGAGGTCGGACACGAAGACCGGGTCGGACCCGAGGCTCGTCGCCCCGACCGGGCGCACCGCCGTGCCGACCAGGGCGACGTCGATGTGGTGGCGCTCCACGGCCCACTCGACGTGGACCCCGACCACGCCGTGGCCGCCGGCGTGGGTGCAGGCCTCGTGGAGTCGCTGGACGGCCGCGGCGAAGGAGCGGGCGTAGGCGGCGGAGGCGTAGCCGATCTCCCCCTGGCCCCAGTTCCACACGCCCACCGGGCACCGAGTGCATCGACGTCCCGCTGACCAGCTCGACCGGTTCCCAGCCGATGGAGTGGAGCACCAGCTCCTCGTCGATCGACAGATCCGATGTCATCCGGCCGGTGGCCTTGCCCGGCGGCCGGGCCAGGGCCTGCGGCCGCGGCACGCATGTCGGCCGGGCGTCCACGGCGCCGCCTCGGGGTCGCCCAGGGGCTGCGGGCCCGGTCACAGCAGCCGCACCGTGGGTCGGGGGGCGGGCATGGGGTCGAAGTCCTTGAACCGACGGACCCGGTTGCCCCGCAGGATGCACTCGACGGCGGAATCGCCCTCGCCGAGCTCGCGCTGGGTCGTGGTCAACGAGGCGCCGTGCAGCGAGTCGGAGCCGAGCTGACGGCGGATGCGCTCGGTGGCGATGCGGCGGGCCGCCGTCTGCGCCTTGACCGTCTGGAGGATCTCGGCGCCGGGGGTGGCCCCGCCGTACAGGGAGCCCGACCCTTCGGTCAGGTACTGGGTGATGCAGTTGGCCCAGACCCCGACCGAGGCCACGGCGGCGGTGACGGCGACCGGGGCGTAGCCGGCCTCGACCAGCTTGGCCAACCGCTGGCCGGCCAGGTAGGTGGTCCACGGCCGACCGTCGGCCGGCGGCGGCCCGTCGACGACCCGGACGGCCGTGCCCTGGATCTTGAACTCGACCACGCCCAGGTCGGAGAGGGGGGCCGAGGCGTCGACCACGCCGACGACGCCGTGGGCCCCGGCCGACGTGGCCTCGTCGATCATGCGCTCGTAGGCCGTGGTGAACCCGGACGCCCAGGCGTCCTCCATCCAGGACTGCTCGTAGTTCTGGCCGAAGGAGCGGTGCTCGGCGCTAGACCATGCCGTGGGGGCAGTTGAACCCCTCGCTGTAGCCGCGCACCCCGCCCCACTGGTAGCCGAAGCCACCGCCCATCGGCGACATCCCGTACCACTGCCACTGCATGACGCAGTAGCCCTGGGCGAAGCCGACCGGCTCGAGGCCCATCTGGAGGCAGGCGGCGAAGTCCGGGACCGTCAGGCCGGAGGTGAAGGCGCCCTCGTTGAATCGCCGGACCGCCGCTTCAGGAAGCTCACCGGGCTGCTCGGCCGGGACGGTCATCAGTTGTCGAGGGAGATGATGGTGGTCGGCGTGGGCAGGGTGACCTCGTCGGCGGTCTTCACGACGGCGGTGCCGAGGGAGAGGAACTCGATGGTGTGGCTGCCCCACTGGTGGGACTTCTCCTCGAGCCGGACCCCGACGATGCCCGTGGCCCCGAGCTGGTTGGCCTCGTCCTGCATGCGGGTCATGGCCAGTTCCCGGGCCTCGTAGAGCGCCTGGGTGAAGTTGGGGAGCTCCACGTTCTGCCCGGCCGAACCCAGCGTCGCCCCGAGTCCCCGGTGGGCGATGTGGTAGACGCAGGTCCCCATGACCAGGCCCTGGGGGATGTGACCGGTGTGCATCAGCGTCCAGAAGTCCTGGCCGGACAGGTCCGAGGTGAAGGGCTTGCCGAGTGCGTTGCGGTGGGACACGCCGCTCTCGGCCTTGACGGCCGTGCCCACGGCGATGAACTCGGCGGCGTCCTTGCCCCACTCGTAGTAATTGACGTCGAGCCGGACCCCGACCACGCCGTCGGCCCCGAGTTCGAGGGCCTCTTCCTCCATGCGGGTCATGGCCAGCTCACGGGCGTTGTACATGGCCTCGGTCAGCTTGGTGAGTTCCTGGCTCTGGCTCCAGCGTCCGGGTCTGGATGCCCGTGTGGTAGATCGACGAGCCCATCACGAACCCGACGGGGTGGAAGCCGACCTCCTTGATGAGGAGGAACTCGTTGACCGACAGGTCCGAGGTGAAGAGGCCCTGTTCGAGTTCGGCCAGCCGTTTGGACGCCCCCTCGGGCAGGTCCTGGGGAAGTTCCTCCGGCGTGTCGCTCATCCGTTTCCTCCGATGACGATGTTCTCGAGTGCCTGGCGCACGGCCTGGCTGTGGTCGGCCTCGGCCTTGCAGGACGGTGAGCAGGCGGTTGAGCCAGGTGTCCATGTCAACCTTCTCGCTCCGGATGCGGATGCCCCCGGACGAATGACCGATGGTGCAGCGGAGCACGGGTCCGTCGACGACGGCGTCGAACTGGTCGTCCTCCATGGTGATGGTGAGCGACTTGATCTCGTCGGACTTCCGGAACCGTCCACCGGCCCGCTCGACCCTGAGCCGGGACCCGAGCGCGTCGGACAGCTGCTCGACGAGGACCTTGACCAGGATGCGCACGTCGGAGCCCTCGGCCCGCAGTTGGGCAGCGGCCAATTCCAGGTCGAAGGAGCCTCCCGAATCCGTCACGCCCTGCACCCTATCGGTGAGGTGGCAGTGGGCGACGGGCGGGCCGGGCGGGTCGGGTCAGCGCCGCTGGTGCTGGCACTCTGACCTGGCCTTCTGTGGCGCGGTGGGTGGGGCCAGGTTCCACGACGTGGCAGGCACCGGGTTCCGTGGACATCGCGTGCACCTGATGTGTCGTTCGTGGGCCGAACCCGCGCCGTCGTCGGGTCCGGGCCCCCCGGGGGGTTCCGCATCGACGACGACGTCCGGCGAGCCCACGGTGACCACGGTGCCCACGCGCCCGGGAGCCGGCGACCGCCGACGCCCGGGCGACGGGTCACTGCAGAGTGGAAGAGCCCACCACGGTGTTCGGGTGGTCGACGACCACGCCCGTGTTGCCGGTGACGGCCAGCGCCCCGTAGACCGAGTTCCCGGTCACCGTGACACCACCCGAGTCGTGGGTCACGGACACGGCGCCCAGGGCGGTGTCATGCACCAGGGACACGCCTCCGGTGTCCGAGGTGAAGGACAACCCACCGACCAGGGTGGAGCCCTCGCACGCCGACGTGCCGTCCCCGATGTCGATCGGGCCCGTGGCGCCGGAGACCGAGAGGACCAGCGCGAAGCTCGAGTTGCACATGCGCACCGTGCCGCCGGTGCCGTCCAGTGCCCCCAGCACGAGGGCGCCCTCCACGTCCAGCGCGCCTCCCGTCTTGACCGTGATGGACCCGATGACGGTGCATCCCGGGGCGACCCGCACGGACTGGCCCGCCGAGACCGTCACCGAGCCGACCGTCAGACAGGCCAGCGTGGTGGTGTTGGTCACCGTCAGGGTGCCGGACACGAAGGTGAAGGCATAGTCGGTGGCATGCAGCGTCCCCGGACCACAGGTGATGGGATAGGCGCCGGCCGGGCTCGTGGTCGTGGCCGTCGTCGTGCACGCAGCCGCCCCGGTCACCCCCGAGGTGGCCAGGGTCTGGCCGTTCACGAAGCCCGTCACGGTGTCGGTGAGGACCGGGTTGGCCGTGCCGAACTGCTTGGTGAGGCTGGTCGCCGTGACCGTGAGGGTGGCCGGCCCGACCGTGACCGACCCACTGGCGTAGGTGACGGCGTAGTTCGGGTCCGCCGCCCCCGAACAGGTCGACGCGTAGCTACCCACCGGACTCGTCGGACCGGCCGACGTGGTGCAGCTGAGCCCGGAGCCGAGAGCGGCCAGCCCGTCACCGTTCTGGAACCCGGTCGCCGCCACGGTGATCGTCGGCGCCTGGCCGCCGTAGGTCATGGTGGCCGATGAGGCGGTCACGGTGAGCGGGGCCGGGGTCACCGCGTCGACGCCGTTCACGTAGTCGATGGTGTAGTTCGGGTCAGTCGCTCCCGAACAGGACGTCGCGTAGTTCCCCACCGGGCTCGACGCGGATCCCGATGACGAGCACGTCGGCGCCGTCGTCAGCGAGGCCGGACCGTCTCCGTTGACGAATCCCGTGTACGTGGGTGTGATCGGCGCCGGAGCCGAGCCGTACGTGCGGGTGCCGGACGAAGCCGTCACCACCAGGTGGGAGGCGCCGACGACGACGCTGCCCGGCACATAGCTCAGGGTGTAGTCCGGGTCGGAGGCCCCCGAGCACGCGCTCGGGTAGGTGCCGACGGGACTCGATGACGTGGCCGTCGTCGTGCACGTGGGCGCATCATTGAGTGCACCGGGGCCGTCACCGTTCACGAAGCCCGAGTAGCTCGGGGTGATGGCCGGCGGGGCGGACCCGTAGGACATCGTGCCCGAGGACGCGGCCACCAACAGGGGCGCGGCGACTTCCTGGACCACACCGTCGACGTAGCTGATCTCGTAGTTGTCGTCGACGGCCCCGGAGCAGGAGGTGGCGTACGCGCCGACCGGAGTGGTCGCGGTGGCCGAGGTGCCGCAGGTCAGTCCGACGCCGAGCGCCGAGGCCGTGTCATCTCCCACCAACCCGGTCACGGTGGGGGTCACCGCCGGCGGGCTCGACCCGTAGGTGAACGAAGCGGACGAAGCGGTCACCGTCACCGATGCCGGAGTGACGACCACGGTCCCGTCGACGTAGCTCACCGTGTAGTTCGGGTCGGTCGCGCCGTCACAGGACGAGGTGTAGCTGCCGACCGGGCTCGAGGCGTCGGCGGTGGTGGTGCAGGACAGGCCGGCACCGAGCACCGACGGGTCCTCGCCGTTCTGCAGGCCGGTGATGGTCGGTGGCGCCGGGGGGGCCGGCGTGCCGTAGGTGGTCGAGACGGAGCCCGCGGTCACCGTGACGTCGGCGGGGCTGACGGTGACGTTTCCGGTGCCGTAGCTGATCGCGTAGTTCGGATCGGCCGCGCCGGAGCAGGAGCTCACGTAGTTCCCGACCGGCGTGGTCGGGAGGACCGTCGAGTCACAGGTCGCAGGGGTGGTCAACGATGCGGCCGAGTCCCCGTTGACGAAACCCGTGTAGGTCGGGGTGATGTGCGGTGGGGCGGCACCGTACGACTGCGAGGCCGACGAGGCGGTGATCCCCAGGGGTGCCGCGTCCACGACGGTCTGTCCCGGCTCGTAGCTGATGTCGTAGTTGGCGTCGGCTGCGCCCGAACAGCTGGTCGCGTAGGAGCCCACTCCGCTACTCGACGTCGCTGTCGTCGTACAGGTCGGCGGGTTGGCGAGCGAGCCCGGCGTGTCGCCCGGAGTCAGGCCGAGATAGGTGGGTGTCACCGACGGCGGCGTGTCGCCGTAGGTCATCGTGGAACTCGAGGCGACGATGACCAGCGGAGCCTGGCCGATGACGACGGAGCCGGACTGGTAGGTGATGGAGTAGTTCGGATCGGCTGCGCCGCTGCACGAACTCGGGTACGACCCGACCGGCGAGGAGTCGGTGGCCGTGGTGGTACAGGTGGGCGGGTCGGCCAGGGACGAGGCGTCGTCCCCGTTGACGAAGCCGGAATACGACGCAGAGACCGAGGGGATCGTGCCGCCGTAACTGATCGCCGACGACGACGCCGTCACCACGAGCGCCGCCGGGTCGACGGTCACGCTTCCGTCCACGTAGGTGATCGTGTAGTTCGCATCGACCGCACCGGAGCACATCGACGCGTACGTGCCGACGGCGGAGCCCGACTGCGCGGAGGTCGAGCACAGCAGCCCGGCTCCGAGGACGGAGGCATCGTCGCCGCTGACGAGGCCGGTCACCTGCGGGGTGACCGACGGGGTCGGGTCACCGTACGTCATCGATGCCGACGACGCGGTGACGGACAACTGGGCCGGGGTGACGGTCGTCGCCCCGTTGACGTAGGTCACGTCGTAATTCGGGTCGGACGCACCCGCGCACGTGTCGGAATAGGCGCCGACGGGGCTCGACGAGGTCGCCTCGGTGCTGCAGGACAGGTTTGCGCCGAGGACCGTGGGGTCCTCGCCGTTCTGCAGACCGTCGACGGTCGCGGTCGACCGCGGGGACGGAGTCCCCGTACGTCATGGATGCCGACGTCGCCGTGACGGTCAGGTGGGCGGCCGCCACCGTGGTCGTGCCGTCGACGTAGGAGATCGAGTAGTTCGGGTCCACCGCCCCGCTGCAGGTCGCGGCGTAGGTACCCACCGGGCTCGTCGGGGCGGCCGCGGTGGTGCACGTGAGGCCGCCACCCAGCACGCCGGCCCCCTCACCGTTCTGCAGTCCGTCGACCGTGGGGGTGACCACCGGTGCGGCACCGCCGTAGGTCATCGCCGCCGACGATGCGGTGATGGTGACGGGTGCCGGCGACACCGTGACCGTGCCACCGACGTAGGAGATCGAGTAGTTCGGGTCCACCGCACCACCGCAGGTCGTGGGGTAGGTCCCGACATCGCTGGACTCGGTGGCCGTCGTGGTGCAGGTGGGCTGCGTGGTGAGCGACGCCGCGGTGTCCCCCCCGACGAATCCGGAGTACGAGGGGACGATGGCCGTCGCCGCCGTACCGTACGTGGTCGCGGCCGAGGAGGCGGTCACCACCAGCGGCGCGGCACCGATCACGACCTGGCCCGGCGTCGTGCTGATCGTGTAGTCGGGATCCGTCGCACCCGTGCAGGTGGACGAGTACGTCCCCACGTCGCTCGTCGAGGTGGCGTCGGTGGTGCAGGTCGGGGCCGTGGTCAGCGATGCCGCGGTGTCACCGTTCACGAAGCCGGTGTACGAGGGGGTGATGGTCGGCGGACTGGCCCCGTAGGTCATGGTGGCCGACGATGCCGAGATGCTGAGCGGCGCCGGGCCGACCACGACCATCCCGTTGGCGTACGTGATGGAGTAGTTCGACGCGGACGCCCCGGAACACTGCGTCGCGTAGGTGCCCGCCGGGCTGGCCGCGGTGGCTGTGGTCGTGCAGGTGGGCGTGGTGGTCAGGACACTGGGGCCTTCGCCGTTGACGAAGCCGCTGTAGGACGCGGACACCGTGGTCGGGGCGGTGCCGTACGTGATCGCCGAGCTGGAGGCGGTCACGGCCAGCGGGGCCGGGGTGACGGTGACGGGCAGCGCCGTCGACGTGCTGGGGGCCGAGTTGCCGTCACCGGAGTAGGAGGCGGTGATCGAGTGGCTGGAGGCGACGAGCGTGGAGATCGTGCAGCTCGCCTGGAACGAGGAGCCGCCTGCAGTCGAGCGCGACCGACCCGCAACCGGTGACCACGGATGACCCGTCGTCGAAGGCGACGGTGCCTCCGCCGTCCGAACCGGTCACGGTCGAGGTCAGCGTCTCGGACTGGCCGTACGTCGGCGCCGCCACCGACGCGGTCAGCGCCGTGGTCGTGCTCGACTGGCTGGGCACGGCGATCGCGAGGGCGTGGCTCGACATGGAGTCCGTGGCGAGGGCGGTGAAGGTGGCGTTGGTCGGGAGCTGGACCGGAGTCGGGCTCGTCGCGTTGGAGGTCGTGCCGTTGCCCAGCTGGCCGAAGCCGTTCTGGCCCCAGGAGTCGATGGTGCCGTTGGGGAGGAGGGCGGAGGTGAAGTACTCGCCGGCGGAGATGGCCGACGGCGTCACGGTCAGGTTCGAAACCACGGGCGACGTGGACGAGGTCAGGTTGCCGGTGCCCAGCTGCCCGTAGGTGTTGTCACCCCAGGCATAGACCTTTCCGTCGGAGCCGATGGCGACGCTGTGATAGAGGCCGGCCGCCAGTGCGACGGCCGACACGCCGGCGGGCATGAGCACCAGGGTGGGCTTGGTGTGGATGTTCTTCTCGCCCGTGCCGAGCTGCCCGTCGTTGTTGTACCCGAACGAGTAGACGTTTCCGTCCGAGCCCGCCACGATGGTGTGGTACCCGCCGGCCGCGATCGCGGTCGCGCGCACGCCGGTGGGCATGTCCGCGAGCACCGGCGTGGCCGGTGTGGTGCGGCTGCCGTTGCCGAGCTGGCCATAGCCGTCGTAGCCCCAGCCGTAGACCGCGCCGGTCGACGTGAGAGCCTCGTCGTGGAACTGCCCGGCGGAGATCGCGGTGACCGTGGTTCCGGCAGGCAGCGACACGACCACGGGAGTGGTCGAGTAGGACGAGCCGCCGCCGTTGCCCAGCTCGTTGAGGCTGTCGTCACCCCAGGCGTAGACGTTCCCGTCGGACCCCAGTGCGAGGCTGTCATCGGCACCGGCGGCGATGGCGGTGGCGTGCACGCCGGACGGGAGCTGAACGGCGACCGGTGTCGACGAGTTGACCAGGGTGCCGTTGCCGAGCTGTCCGTATCCGTTCTGCCCCCAGGCGTACAGGGTCCCGTTCGAGCCGATGGCGAGGCTGTGGTCGCCGCCGGCCGCGGCTTTGGTGGCGACCACGCCGGACGGCAACGACACCGGTCCAGGGGTGGTCGAATTGTTGGTCGTGCCGTTGCCGAGCTGGCCGAAGGCGTTGTACCCCCACGCGTCCAGGATCTGGGCGCCCGCCGCACCTGCGGGAGCGACCCCCGTGCCGACGGCGATGCCGACGGACGTGAGGGCCAGGATCGTCGCCGCGGCCAGCCGTCGCCGGTAGTGCCGCCCCCGGTCGCTTCTCATGGTGCTCGGGTCACTCGTCATAGCTGTCTCCTCATCGCTGCAGTGATGCGACAGAGCCACCGACATGTGGCATGGCCTGCCGTGGACGTAATGGTGAGGTCGAAATCTCAGGAGCTGGTTGCGCCGGTCCGGGTCGTGATCGTGGAGGCGGAGGGGGAGGGCCGGTCAGCCGAGAGCTAGCGAGCTCTGCGTCGGATCCACGGTCAGCGACGAGATCGGGCCGCCGAGGTTGCTCTCGCAATTCTCGAGAGCGGTGGTTCCCGTGGCATCGGTGTACAGACCGAGTGTCGCCGACCCCGCGAACGAGCCGGTCGCCGAACCGCCGAACGAGAACCCGAGATTCCCTGTGCCGTCGGCGCTCAGACCGGCGATGCCGGGGGCGAGCTTGGTCGGTCGCAGCGCACCCGTGGCCGTCGTCCAGTCGAGCGCCGTGTGCTTGATCTGGAGCTGCAGGGCCGACAGGAAGAGGCAGCCCCCGGCGTAGAGCTTCCTGTTGAAGGAGGAGGCCTTCACCTTGACCACGACGGTCTTGCTGGGCACTCCCGATATCGGGAGGGTGGTCGACGACCCTGTGCAACCGGAGAAGGTGAAGGGGCTCAGGGTCACGAGCTCGGACGTGCCCGAGGGCACGAGGGTGCCGATCCCCGGCTGGAGCGGCGGGTTGAACGACATGGTCGCAGCGACGCTGCAGGTGGCCGTGCCGGTGGCCGACACCTTCGCGGCCCCCGCCGGCGAGGCCAGGGCCATCAGGCCGGTGATGCCGAGCGCTCCCGCGATTCCTACACGTGCGATCGAACCACGTCCAACCATTGTCCCCCCTAGGGCCCCCGGAGCGGTGTTCCCCGCCGCTCGACCGCCTGGCCCATTGCTCTTGCAACGGGCTATTGCGGGTTCAACATATGGGAATGCGCCCTTCCATTGCAATCGACTTTCACCATCCAGCGTCGAATGCCATGGACAGTGGTGATTCGGCGTGCGGGACGGCACAGAGCGTGAGCATGGGCGACGTCCTTCTCACCGGCTTTCTCACCGATCAGTCGGATGGGACCGGATATCCGACACTCGACGCGCCGGACAGCCCGCAATCCACGGCCACCGACAGGGCAGCGCACAGCGCCGTCATGGTGGTGGGCCGGGCCCGTCCGATGCGTCTTCGGAAGCGGTCTCGGGCGAGGAGTTGGACGTTGTCGAGATTCGCGACGGATGGGTGTCTGATGCCGTCGTCCCGTCCGAGCGGGACCTCGGTGGACAGTCCCCGGATGGTCGAGGTGACGGGAGCGACCATCACCGAGTGGAGGAGCCGCCCCAGGGGATCGCGGGTGAGCACGATGACGGGACGGGTCTTGTCCAGGTCGGCGAGCCAGACCTCGCCCCGACGGACGGCGACGGTCACGAGAGGTCGTCGCCGTACAGGGCTTCCCAGTCGGTGTCGTCGCCGATGGCACCCGCGTCGCCGAATGAGGCCAACGCCACCTCGTCCCCGGTCGGTGGCGTGCGTCGATACGCCGCGATGTCGGCCCGCAGGCGCTCGGCATGAATGAGCTGGTCCAACGCCACGTCGATGGCCTCCGAGGTCGAGCCGACACCCAGGAGGGCCCGGGCCGCAGCGGCCTTGGCGCGGTCCAGCGTAATTGTTGCCTTCTCTCGTGCCATACGTTTCATACTACCGTTCGGTGGTATAGCTCAGCTACCGGCCGGCTCATCCGCCTGGTCGAAGTTGGACCGCCGGCCTCCGTGGTATCCGTGGGGCTACCGGCTCACGGAGCCCGCTCCGTCTCGTCGCCCAGCGCCAGGGTCGCAGCACCTGATGTGATCGCCCCGTAGAGCACGCGGAGGTGCTCGGTGACGTGGTCCCCGTCGGCGCCGAGTGGCGCCGGGTCGAGTTGGCGGAGGACGAGATCGGGGGCTACCGCCAGGCGGGGCCGCGTCTGAATGGCTGCGATATCGGCGTCAACTCCCCACAGCGGCATCGGGTCCGCCACCTCCATTGCCGCGGTGCGGTCGCGACGGTCGACCGGCCAGCCGAATGGGCCGGTGTCGGCCGACCCCGACGTGTCACCTGGTCCTGGATCACTGCGCGGTTCCGATCCGCGTCGGCGGGACCGCAGGCCCGCGAGCAGATCCTCCTTCGTTCGTCCACGCCACGCGAAGATCTGGAACGGGTCGGCGTCGAACGACTCTGCCAGCAGGTAGAGAACGGCGGCAATGTGCTTGCACGGATTCTCCCAATCCGGGCAGGAACAGGCCGAGTCGAGTTCGTCTGCCGACGTCGGGAACAGCGAGACCGACGAGTCGGCAAAGGCATCTTCGATGTCCTCCGGCATATCGTCCGCGAGCAGGCTGGCCGCGAAGGCCGCGCTCGAGGCCATGACCGACTCGACCGCCTCCCACTCGGGCACAGTGATCACGGTCGTCTCGACGAACACCCGGTAGGGCTTGGATCGCGATCCCTGCACCGAGGCCTTCAGCTGTCCGGCGGTGACCTCCATCGTCAGCACCTGACCGGTGCGGGCATACCGCTTGCCGCGTTGCAGACGGCTGCCGATGCCGAAGGTCTCGAGCACGGCGATGAAGCGCTGCGACCACCAGGTGTCACCGATCCGTCCCCGCCGGCTGCGGGCCTGTAGTCCGCCCTCGACGGCGATCGGCGTGGATGGGGTCGGCCACCACCCATCGGTAGGTGCGCGGGAGCTACCCGTCCGGCGCCGAGGGGTCGGGCGGCGTGCAGCCATCAGTCCTCCCCGACCGCGTCGGCCGAGAGGGCGACGACCTCGCGCAGTTGATCAGTCGACAGTTCGGTGATCCAACCCTCACCGGAACCCACGATCCGGTCGGCCAGAGCGCGCTTTGCCTCGATCATGGTGTCGATCCGCTCCTCGAGCGTCCCCCCGCACACGAACTTCCGTACCTGCACATTGCGCGTCTGGCCGATCCGGAAGGCCCGATCCGTCGCCTGGTCCTCAACTGCCGGGTTCCACCACCGGTCGAAGTGCACGACGTTGGTCGCCGCCGTGAGGTTCAGGCCGGTGCCGCCGGCCTTCAGCGAGAGCAGGAACACCGGTGCTCCCTCCGGTCCCTGGAAGCGCTCGACCATCGCGTCCCGGGCCTTCTTCGACACCCCACCATGGAGCCACAGGACGTCGCAACCCAGCCGATGACCCAGGTGGGATTCCAGCATGTCCCCCATCTGGGTGAACTGCGTGAAGACGAGGGTACGGTCACCTTCAGCCACCGCTTCTTCGAGCATCTCGACGAGCCGCGACACCTTGCCCGACCGACCGGCGATCGAAGAGCCATCGGCCAGGAACTGTGCCGGGTGATTGCACACCTGCTTCAACTTCAGCATCGTGGCGAGGACCAGTCCACGGCGTTCGATGCCCTCGGCCTCGTCGATGCGGGCGAGCATGTCGTCGACCACGGCCTGATAGAGCGTGGCCTGCTCGCGGGTCAGGTTGCAGAACTCCTTCATCTCGAGCTTGTCGGGCAGCTCGGCGATGATCGACCGGTCGGTCTTGAGGCGGCGGAGCACGAACGGGCCGGTGATCTGCCGGAGCCGGGCTGCGGCCTCGTCGTCACCGTCGCGCTCGATGGGGAGGGCGAACCGCTCATGGAAGGCCTTTTCAGAGCCCAGCATGCCCGGGTTGAGGAATTGCATGATCGACCAGAGCTCGGACAGTCGGTTCTCCACCGGCGTGCCGGTCATGGCGATCCGCCGCTCTGCTGGGATTGCGCGGACGCTCTGGGTAGTCCGGGCCGCACTGTTCTTGATCTGCTGCGCCTCGTCGAGGACGACCCGTCGCCACGGCACCTTCGCCAGCAACCGCTGGTCGCGGGTGGCCAACCCGTAGGTGGACAGGACCAGGTCGGTCCCGCCGACCTGACGGAGGAAGGCCTTGCCGTCGAGCCGGTCGGATCCGTGGTGGACGTAGACCGACAGTTTCGGAGCAAATCGGGCGGCCTCACGCTGCCAGTTACCGACCAGGGACATCGGGCACAGGACCAGCGTCGGTCCCAGTCGAGTGGCGAGGCTCCGCTTCTTCGGACCGGCGGTCTTCCCCCGTTGCGTCGGGGCTTCGACCCCATGGCTGCGTTCGTCGACCAAGAGGGCGAGGAGCTGGGCCGTCTTTCCGAGCCCCATGTCGTCGGCCAGGCACGCCCCGAGGCCGAGTTCACCCAGGAAGGCAAGCCAGCCCAGGCCGCGCTCCTGGTACGGGCGCAACTGTCCGGCGAAGCCGTCGGGAGTCGGAATCGACCGGAGTCGCCGGTCGTCGGCACCGGCGAGAAGGTCGCCGAGCCACCCGTCCGCCTCCACCTCGGCCACCGGCAGGCCACCCGTGGACCCCTCCAGTCCGAGGGCCGTGCGGAGGATCTGCCCGGCCGGCATCTGTTCCGCGGCCGCACCCTTCTTTCCGACCGCGGTGATGGCTGCGGCGAGATCCTCTTCGTGCAGCTCGACCCACTGGCCACGCAACCGGACGAGGGGTTGTTTGAGGCGAGCCAACTGACGAAGTTCGGTGAGTCCGAGTTTGTCGTCCCCGAGCACAGCCTCCCACCGGACGTCGCAGAGCCCTTCGAGCCCGATGGTGCCCATCGAACCGGCGATCTTCGAGCCTGTCTTGGCCTTGAGCCGCAAGGCGAGACGTTTCTTCGAGGACCGCCACCAGGGTGGCGCCAGGACCCCGAATCCGGCCTCCTCCAGAACGGGGGCACCGTCACGGAGGAAGGCGAGGATCCCGTGGGCATCTGTCGTCTGGCCGGAAGGTGCCATGTCAGTCAGGGCGGGACCGAGCGAGGGAACGAGCCGGGCGGCCCGGCCGAGCCCACGGAGAAGCTGTTCGTCGGGGTACGCCACATGACGCTCCAGGGCGGTCAGTTCCGGTCCATCGGCCCACACGGCGGCGGCAGACACGAGCAGGCTCGGGTCGTCCACCGCCTGCAATGCGAACTCGATCCGCCACTCGTCGGTACCTTCGGGCCGGCCCTTCGGACGACGGTGCCCATTCCGCGTGGCGCCGTCCGCGCCTGCCAGGACGTCCCCGCCCTCTCCGACGGGAGGGATGATCCGGAAGCATGTCCGCACTGGCTCGGCGAGCGAAGCCGCCGTTGCCTGCCAGGCATCCAGTCTTCCGGCGAGCACTTCCAGCTCGTCATGATCGGCCGCCACGGACCCATCGGGCGAGCTCAGTGCGGCCAACCACGCGTCGACCGGGCCCCTGGACATCGGTCGGCGCCGTCGGTCGGCCGGCGGATGGTCGGGGGCGAACCGGCGTGCCAATGCATCCGTGAAGCCCCACACGAGGGAACGGAGCGTATCGCCGGGTGGCTCCGGTGCGGGATCGCCGCGCCCGGAATCCTGGCTCGCGTCGGGCGCGCCCGGGGCCAGGAACGCGGCCGGGAGCGTCCTCGCCAGTTCTTCGATCCGGCCACGGTCGGCACCGTCGATGAGCGGACGCCACCGGGCTCGCCATCCGTCGGCGGCGAGTTCGAGCGCCGGAACGACGCGGCCCCGGGTGGTCAGCTCCAGAGCCAGTTCTGCCGCCCGGGCGGCGAACCGCACGTCGGCGGCAAGTGCTATGTCGGAGCGGTCAGTGGTCGACAGCCCGACCGACTGTCCGATCACAGCCGTCACCGTGGACAGGACGTCCGAGGCATCGGGCCACTCGATCACCAGGCCCGGAACCGTCCACAGAGGCAACTCGGGAGAGGCCGACGGGTCGGACGAGGGGTCGGTGCGCCGGTCCTCGAGCCACGGCGAGCCGACGGGCCCTCCTCCGGCGGCGGGCAGCCGCAGCGTCAATTCCGTCTCGCCCCATCCGTCCGCCTTTCCGATCGACAATCCTCCGAATTCGGTGACAACCAGTCGGATGCCATCGGCGTCGAGGGCGAAGGGATGGGACTTCGGGCGGGGACGCCGAGGCGGGCGCCCGCGACGGGCCGGGGCAGTTCGGGGCCGACCACCGTCCTCCGCCCAGAATGCCAGGCGGCCGGCGGGGGACGCCCAAGCGGCGTGGAGGACGATCACGCGGGAATCGTGCCCCGCAGGTGTGACGCTGTCCAGATCCCACCCCACGTGGTCAGTTCGTCGACCGCCCCGCGTTCAGCATCTGGTCAGGACGAACACATCACGATGTGGCGCGCTCGGCAGGATTCGAACCTGCAACCTTCTGATCCGTAGTCAGATGCTCTAATCCGTTGAGCTACGAGCGCTGGTCACCGAGGTGCGCTCGGAACCGTGGTCCGTCACCGGGACGGACGCAAGGGTGCACACATCAGCGGAACACTGTATCCCGGTCGGGATCGCACCGGATACCGCCTGAACGGGACCGATGACCGCTACGGGGCTGCGCACCTGGTCCGGGCGGGCCGGGTGTGGCCGGGTAGGTCCGTTGCGACACGGAGCGCCGGTCTGAGGCACACTCGTCCGATGGGACGGGCGGACGTGGCACGCGGGTGTCGCAGGGTACCGGGCGGTGGTACGTGCCCCGGGCTCTCCGGGTCCCCGGACCTGGCAGCGCGGTTCCCCCGGGGCTCCCGTCGAGGGGGTCGTCGAGGATGAGCGGGGTGGTCTTCGTCCTCGGGCTCGTGGTCGTGCTCGTCACCGTGGTCAGTGTCCTGTTCACCCTCGTCCTCCCGCGACAACCGGCCACCATCGAGCGCATGACCCTGGTCGTGAACCGGAGCGTGCGCCTGGCGTTCATCGGCCTCTCCCGCCTGGCCAAGACGTACGAGGGGAAGGACGCCGTCCTCGCTCCCACGGCGCCGGTGGCGTTGCTCGCCCAGCTGCTCTTCTGGGCCGTGGCGCTGGTCCTGGGGTTCGGACTGATGCTGTACGCCACCGTCCACTCCCTGCCCGACGGGCTCCTGCAGGCGCTGACCGCGCTGTTCACGGTGGGGGCCATCCACATCGGAGGGCGACCGGACGATGGTGTCGACATCGCCATCGGCGCCATCTGGGTCGTGATCGTCGCCCTGCAGATCGCCTACCTGCCTGCGCTCTACAGCTCGTTCAGCCGGCGCGAGGGCCTCGTGGCCATGCTCGAGAGCCGGGCGGGCCTGCCGGCGTGGGGGCCGGAGGTGCTTGTCCGTCACCAGCTCGTGGGCATCACCGACACCTTGCCGGAGCTCTACCAGGATTGGGAGGCGTGGTCGGCCGATGTGGCCGAGAGTCACACGACCTACCCGATCCTGCTCCTCTTCCGCTCGCCCGAACCGTGGCTGTCGTGGCTCGTCGGTCTCCTGGCCGTACTCGACGCCGGAGCGATGCACCTGGCCCTCGACCCCGACCATGCGCCGTCGCAGGCCCGGCTGTGCCTGCGGATGGGCTTCACCCTGCTCCACCGGATCGCGTCGTCGTTGGGCTGGAGCGTGGATCCCGATCCGGACCCGGACGGACCGATCCAGCTCACGATCGAGGAATTCCGGGAAGCGGTGGACATGCTCGCCGCCGTCGGCTTCCCCATGGGGCGGACGGCGGACGAGGCGTGGCCGGACTTCCGCGGGTGGAGGGTCAACTACGAGTCGATCGCCTATCGACTCGCCGACCGGCTCGTGGTCCCGCCGGCGCCGTGGTCCGGTAGCCGCCGGCACCTTCCGACGGAGACGGTGGGCCCCCGTCGCCCTCCCCAGCGACGACCGGGGGGAGCGTCGGGCATGCCCTACGGACGTCCGGCCTTCGCTCCCCCTGACCGTGGAGCATTGCGGCCTGAATCCGACGAAGCCCAGGGGTGACCCGTCGACGGCCCGGTCGACGGAAGTTGCAGTCGCGGAATTCCTTGGACGTCGTGCACCGGGCTCCGTAAAATGCATATACAGAAGGATCGGGATGGACGAGCGACAGATCACGCCCGATGAGAGCAGGTTGAGCACCCACGACCGGGCAGGGCAGGGGGCGCATGATGGACCGGCAGAAGATGGACAGGGCTGCACAGCTCTTGACCAAGGCACAGAGCACCGACTTCGAGGCAGAAGCGGCCACCCTGGTGGAGAAGTGCTACGTGCTGTTGGCGGATGTCATCGGTGATTTCGGTGAGCCGTCGGAACCCGCCACGGCGCGCAAGCGCGATCGTCGGCACCTCCGGGACAGGCGGGCGAGCCGGCGCGTGGGTGCCTCGGGACTGCCGAGGCACGGGGCTGATCCCGCCGGGAGCTATCGCAGCTCAGCCGACGCTTCGCCGCATTGGGGAGGGGGTCAGGTCGACCTCACCGCGTGATCGAACGCTCCGCAGGCCGGAAAGGCACGACTCCCCGCCCACCGTGTCGCCTCCTCAGGCGAGCCAGTCGTCCACGTCGGCGTCGCCGGATTTGTAGCGCTGCACGATCGCCGACTGGTGCTGCCTGAGGCTGCGCTCGACGGTTTCGCGGCACTCGACGACCAACGCCAGCTGCTCCTGGACATCCTCGAGGGCGCTCTGCACGGACTCGGGGCGGCTCACGTCCATCTCGGCGATCCTGCCGTGTGCCGACAACAAACCCTCGGCCTCACCCTGCAGTGCCTGCCGTGCCGAGGCCATGGCGATCGGCGAGTCGCAGGACAGGGACCAGCCGCCGCCGATCGATTCCGACGCCAGTATCCCCGGGAGATCGTCGACGGTGGCCTCGAGATCGCTCGTGCCCTGCAACGCACTCCGGAGCACCCCTACGTCGATGGACAGCACGTTTCGTGCGTAGGAGAGCATCACCGCCGTGTGTGCGAGCCGGTCCCTCCGGTCGCGGGAGTTGCTCGATCGGGGTCGAGTCGGTGATCTTCGAGGCTTCCCGCAACAACTGCTCGATGTCCGTCAGTCTCATAGCGGCTTCTTCCTGCCATACGATGTATGGCCCACGCCAAGCCAATTCTCGCCACCGGTATAGGCCTTCACACCTGCCGCCTGAGCCCGAACGCCATCAGACTTGAGGCTCAGCACGATTCACCGTAGTGCAACTCTCAGAAGCAATCTGCCCGTGGGCGATCCTGAGCCCCTGCGGCCCCTCAACTCCCTGATGGCCGCGGGACGTAACACTGCCGTGCGCCGTGCGAAGCCAGTACCGGCCGTCCGGCATCGTGCGCCGTCGACCGTGTGAGCCGCTCCCCGGTGGACGGAACGAGGCGACCCACGGCAACCGTGGTCATCCCGGCCTGGAACGCCTGGGAGCATACGCGGGCCTGCCTCCAGTCCCTCAGCGCCACTCTTGACGTCGGTGACCAGGTCGTCGTCGTCGACAACGGCTCGGGTGACGGCACCCGGGAGGGCCTCATGGCGTTTCCGTGGGTGGAGGTGGTCACCAACCGCGAAAACCAGGGATTCGCCCGGGCGTGCAACCAGGGAGCCGCCAGGGCCCGGGGCCGGATCGTCATCTTCCTCAACAGCGACACCGTCGTTCCCGCCGGGTGGCTGGAGGAGCTGCTGTGGCCGTTCCACCGGCAGGACGTGGGTGCCGCGGGCCCTCGTTCCGACAACGTCTCGGGACCCCAGCACGTCGAGGGTGTTCCCTACGCCCCCGATGACCAGCGGACGTTCTTCGAATTCGCCGAATCCTGGCGGAACGAGCACCACCATGAGGTCACCGAGATCCACCGCCTGGTCGGCTTCTGCCTCGCCATCCGGACGTCGCTCTTCTCCGAGGTGGGCGGCTTCGACGAGCGCTACGGGATCGGCGGCTTCGAGGACGATGATCTCTGTCGCCGAGTGCTGGAGAGGGGCCTGCGCCTGGTGGTGGCCGAAGCCTCCATGGTGCACCACCACGCCCACGCGACGTTCGACGCCAACGACGTCGACTGGATGGTGGAGCAGTCCAAGAACCAGGTCTACTTCGAGGAGAAGTGGGGTCGGTCGACACCGCCCGCCCCGGGGCTGCTCAGCGCCTGCCTGATCGTCAAGGACGAGGAGAGGATGTTGCCCGCCTGCCTCGAATCCCTCAGCGACGTCGTCGACGAGGTGGTCGTCTACGACACGGGATCGAGCGACGACACGGTGCGGATCGCCCGTGCCGCCGGAGCCCGGGTCGTCGAGGGTACCTGGGAGGACTCCTTCGCCACGGCCCGCAACGCCGCACTCGGCATGGCGACCGGCCGCTGGGTGCTGTCCATCGACGCGGACGAGACGCTGCTGGCCAATCCCGCCGCCATGCGCGACCAACTGGCCAGGACGCCCTCCGGCATCGAGGCGTACCTGGTGGCGATCGAGAACCTCCACGGAGCCGGGAACGCGTCGTCCGTGCACACCGCCATCCGGGTGTTCGAGAGGACCTCGGTCACCTGGCGCCACCGGATCCATGAGCAGGTCGTCGCGGCCGACGACCCGACCCGCCACCTCCGCACCAGCTATCTGTCCGCGGCGCGTCTCGTCCACCACGGCTACACGCCCGAGGTGTTCGACGGCCGTCACAAAGGCGAGCGCAACCTGGAGCTCGCCCGGGCCGCGCTGGACGACGGCGAGCAGTCCCGGCCCTACGCGCTGATGAACTACGGCCGGGCGCTGGAATCGGTCGGCCGGAGCGAGGAGGCGGTCGACATCCTGACCGAGGCCGTGTCGATCGCCCCGGACGGGATCACCAAGCGGCTGGCCACCACCAATCTGGTCTACATCCTGGGCCGCCTCGGTCGGTACGACGAGGCCATCGTCCAGGTGGGACGGCTCAGACAGTTGTCCCGGAGCCAGGTCGCCGCCGACATCGCCGAGGGCCGGCTCCGGCTGGGGATGGGCCAGCAGGAAGAGGGTCTCGCCATCCTGGCCCGGCTCCCGACGCGGGGCGCGACGACGACGGGATGGAGTACGCGCCGCACATGGTGGCCGCCATCCGGGGCGAGGCGCTCGCATCGCTGGAGCGGTTCGGTGAGGCGGCCGACGTGGTGTTGGACGCGGTCCGCTCCGACGGCGTCCTCGAGGTGGACATCGGCCTGCTCGTCCGCTGGCTGCTCAGCGCCGGTCGCTCGCCGTCGGAGATCACGGCGTCGTTGTCCGCGGCGGACCTGGTGCCCACGCTGGGCCGGGTACTGCGCCAGCCACCGGCCCTGGCCGACGCGCTCATCAGTGGAGCCTGGGAGAGGTTCCCGGACCGCCTGGAGCCGCTGGCCGCGGCCGCCCGAGTGGCGGTGGACCTGCCCGTCGCCCGGGCACTGGTCTGGTCGGCGCGGCTGCGCGCCCGGGGGCTCGACGCGTCGTGCCCCCTGGTCGCCATCGCCCGGCGTGAGGACCTGGAGGCGATCGTGCGCATCCGGGCCGGAGCCGCGGCCTTCGGGGCCTTCGGTGGCGACCAGCGGCTGATCCAGCCGGTCCGCGACGCCCTGGGCGAGCTCGATCCGACCGGGCAGCTCGCCGCGTTGGACGAGATCGGGCGGCTGGCCCCGGACCTCGTCCCCGCTCTGGACGGCGATCACCAGGTGACCGGCGCCTACGCGGGAGCCCCGCCGGAGGAACCCGTGGCGCCCGTCCCGGTGGTGCCTCCACCGGCGGCGAGCCGGTCCGGCCTGCGCCGCGTGGCGACGCTGCAGGTGGCGGCCGGTGCCCGCCCCGGGGGCCTCAACATCGTCGCACCCTTCGAGGGAACGAGCGCCGAGTCCGAGGTGGGTCGCCGCATCGCTGACGCCCTCCGACTCGAAGGGGTCCCGATCTCGACCACCTCGTATCTGCGCGACCACCGGGACACGTCGGTGCCGTGGGTCCACGAGGACGCGGGCGACTTCCCCTTCGACGTCAACCTGCTGGTGATCGCACCGGACGACCTGAGCGATTTCGTGATGGACAACGGTCCGGCGTCGTTCGAGGATCGCTACATCGTCGGGCTCTGGCTGTGGGACCTGCAGGTGCCGGCGATGTCCATGCCCGATGCGGCCAAGATGGTGCACGAGGTGTGGGTGCCGACGAAGACCGGCGTGGCCACCTTGAAGGGTGTGGCCCCCGGTTCGGCCCGCGTGGTCCCCGTACCCGCAGGTGCGCCTCCGCCGGGTATGGATCGACGGGGGATCGGGCTCCCCGCCGGGTTCGTCTTCGCCACGACGGTCGACTACGACGACGGCTACGAACGGCAGAACCCGCTGGGCGTGGTGCAGGCCTTCGTGGAGGCGTTCCCTCCCGGAGAGGGTCCGCACCTGGTCGTCGACGCCGTCCACGCGGCGCGGTATCCGTCGGAGCATGCCGAGCTCACCGGGCTCGCCCGGAGCCGCCACGACGTACTGGTGGTGGAGCACGGCGAGCGTCCCGCGGACGAATGCGACGCCGTCATCGCCCTCAGCGACTGCTTCGTCTCGCTCCCCCGGGCCGATGCCAGCTTCCTCCCGGTAGCGAAGGCCCTGGCGTGGGGCATTCCCACGGTCATGACCGCGACTCCGGCGAGTCGGGAGTTCGTCACCGACCAGGAGGTGCTCTTCGTCCGCTCCGATCCGGCGCCCGTCCCCGACCACCTCCACCGGTATCCGACCGGGGCCGTGTGGGCGGACGCGGACCTCGAGGACGCGGCGGCGGCGATGCGCGCTGTCGTCGCAGATCCGGACGGGGCGCGTGCCAGAGCCGTGCGGGCCCGGGCGGCGGCCGACCGTCGGCTGTCCTCGATCGAGCTGGCGCGGTTCGTCCGGCGCCGACTGGTGCGCGTCGACGGCCGCCGCCGGGACTCCGGATCCGCCACGTCGCACCGGTCCCGGGGGCCCGGGGACCCGGCACGGCGGCGCAGGCGTTGAGGCGGGCAGACGGGCTCCGCCGGGTGCGTCAGGGTTCGGATCGGTCGGGAAGCAGATCCTCGGCGTCGGTCACCTGGTCGATGGCCAGTTCGGCCCGCAGGTTGAGCAGTCCCTGTTGCACGAGCTGGGTCACCCGTGAACGTCCGATACCGAGGATGTCGGCAACCTCGCTCTTGGCCAATCCTTCGAGGAAGTACAGGACGAGCACCTGTCGTTGGCGCTCGGTCAGACGCCGCAGCGCGGCCTTGACCGAAGCGGACATCACCTGCGACTCGACCCACTCGCTCGGTGTCGGACTCGCGGTGGCCGCTCCGAGGACGCGGCCTTCGGAGACCTCGTTGGCGTTGGTGAGCGGGGCCAGATGGGTCAAGGTGGTCGCCTCTCCCCGTAGCTCGATGGCCTCGGGGACGCCGATGCCGAGTTCGTCGGCGATCTCGAGGATGCTGGGAGACCGCCGGAGCTTGGACTCCAGGTCGTCGCAGGCGGTGAAGTAGACCTGGACGCGCGCGGAGCCGCTTGGGCAGGAAGTCGTCACGCCGCAGCTCGTCGATGATCGAGCCCTGGATGCGCTTGGTCGCGTACGTGGCGAACTGGAACCCGCCCGAGGCGTCCCAACGCTCGATCGCGTCGATCAGTCCGAAGCGCCCGAAGGAGCACAGCTCCTCGAGGGCGGCTGCAGACCGCGCCCGCTGGGCGAAGCGCCTGGCCACGATGGTGACCAGGGGAGCGTAGAAGACGACCAGCAGATTCCGGTTCTCACGGGTCGGATCCTGCCAGTAACGGGTCCAGAGTTCGTCCGCCGCCGTCGTGAGGCTCTTTCCTCCGCCATTCGGATCGTGTGGTCCGGGTGCCTCGACACGCATCGCTGCCACAGTCGTTCCCTCTCTGTCGCGCATCATCGACGGAAGAATTTGTTGATGCCGGGGACAGTACCGGCGTGCCTGGCCCCGATCAACGACCCTCGGTTTCCCCAGTGGAATCGCGGGTGGATATCCGATGCGGGCGGAGTTGCCCGGATGGAGATTTCCGTCTACCTCTAAAGTTCGAGCCCGTCCCGGCCGTAATAGACAACGGAGCATGGATGCTCCCCCTCCCCGTTTGGAGGGCAACAGTCATAGGAAGGACAACCAATGTCGGGCCTCATCATCAACGACAACCTTGCGGCAACCGATGCCTACAACAACCTCGACAGCACGAGCGATGCACTGACCACAGCTGTAGGCGAGCTGTCTTCGGGTCTGCAGATCAACACCGCCGCCGACAATCCCTCGGGCTACGTGAGTGCCCAGCTCCTGCAGGAGGAGTCGAACGGGTACGGACAGGCCATCAACAATGCCCAGGATGCTGTTTCGGTCCTCCAGACGGCACAGGGTGCCCTGAACCAGGAGTCCTCCGTGCTCCAGGCGATGAACACCCTGGCCACTGCGGCCGCCAACGGTGGTACTGCGGACTCCGGCACGCTGGCCGCCGGTCAGGCCGAATTCGCCTCGCTGCAGGCGGAGCTCGACCAGATCGCCGGGAGCACGACCTACGGGACGACCCCGCTGCTGGGTGGCACCTATTCGGGTGAGACCTTCCAGGTGGGCCCGTATGCCACGGCCAACGACGAAGTGGTCGTCACCATCGCCGCATCGGACTCGACGTCGCTCGGCGTCAATGCCGCCGCGGTGAGCATCGGTACTGTGGCCGCGGCCGAGGCGGCCATGACCGCGGTGCAGACCGCCATCTCCTCGGTGGCCAGCAACGCGGCCAGCGTCGGTGCCAACCAGAATGCCATCCAGGCCCTGGCGTCGAACCTGACCACCGCCCAGCAGAACATCCAGTCGGCGCACGCCAACCTGGTGGACGTCAATGTGGCCCAGGAGACGTCGACCTTCGCCTCGGACCAGATCCTGGAGCAGTCGGGTGTCTCGGTCCTCGCCCAGGCGGAGCAGCTGCCCAGCCTGGCGCTGAAGCTCCTGCAGTAACCGACGTTCCCGGTAGGCACCGGGAACGGTAGGAAGAGTTCCTCGTGGAACGGACTCCCCTGGGCGGTCGACCCGCCCAGGGGGTCCGAACCACGGGAAGTGGATCGACGAGAGGAGCGGGAGCACTTCCGTGGTTACAGGACCTGTCACGTTCTCCGGACTGGAATCCGGTTTGGACACATCGTCGATCATCTCCGCGGAGATGACGGTGTTCGAGCAGCCGCTCGACGATCTGCAGGCACAGCAGACCGCCACCAACACGAAGATCTCCGACTACCAGACCCTCAACACCCAGTTGCTCGCTCTCCAACAGGCGGGCGACGCCCTGGCCGACCCCTCGGCCTACAGCCAGGCCTACGCGGCGACGTCCTCGGACTCCGCCGTAGCCACCGCCAGCATCAGTTCCGGTGCCGAGTCCGGATCGCTCACGCTCGCCGTCGACCAGCTCGCCACCGGCTCCACCCAGATCTCCTCGGGCACGGTGGCCTCCCCCGACGACGTGGTGAGCTCGGGAAGCCTCCTCGTCGGAACCGGGGGCGCCGCGCTGGGCATCGCGTCGTTCGACGGCACCAGCGGGCTCGCCGCCGGAACCCACACGATCTCCGTCACCCAGGCATCCTCGGGTGCCACGCTCGTCGGCGGGACCGCACCGGCCGCGACCACCACCATCACCGCGGCCAACGACGAGCTCGACGTGACGGTCGACGGGACGGACCAGGCGATCGACCTGGCGGCGGGCACCTACACCGCCTCCCAGCTGGCCGATGCCGTGACGCAGGCCTCGGGTGGCACACTCACCGCATCGGTCAGCTCATCTGGCGTGCTGTCGCTCGCCACCACCCAGGAGGGGTCGACGGCGTCGCTGCAGGTCACCGGAGGCTCGGCGCTCACCGCGCTGGGCCTGGCGGCCGGCGCCGCGGTCAACGGGGTCGACGGGATCGTGGACGTGGACGGCACATCGACCACGGTCGACGACATCGCCGGATCGGGCCCGACGTCGATCGCGCTGGCATCGGGCACGGGCGGCACCGTCACCGCCTCGATCACCGGAGGGCTGACCGTCGGCTCGATGTCGGCCGACAACCTCTCCCTCGGTGACGGCTCGCTCGACTCGGTGGTGGCGGCCGTGAACAGCGCCGGGCTCGGCGTGACGGCCAACGCGCTCCAGGTCGGTACCGACAGCTACGCCCTTGAAGTGACCTCCGATGCGACCGGGTCGGCGGCGGCGACCACCGTGGACACCCAGGCCTTCGCCTCCTCCGGACTCGGTGCCCTGGAGACCACGACGGCGGCCCAGGACGCAGTCGTCTCGTTGGGAGGCGTCGGTGGCTACCAGGTCACCTCGGACAGCAACACGGTCACCGGACTGCTTCCCGGGGTCAGCGTGCAGCTGGCCCAGGCGAGTGCGACGCCGGTGACCATCACGGTCTCCCCGGACGGATCCCAGGTGGCCGGAGAGGTCCAGACCCTCGTGTCCGCGGCGAACCAGGTGCTGTCGACCATCTCCACGGACACCGCCTACGACGAGCAGACCGGTGTGGCCGCCCCCCTGGACGGCGACACCTCACTGACCTCACTGGCCCAGCAGGTGCTGAGCATGGTCGGGAACGCCGTCGGCACGTCGGGCTCCGGGTCCGACGGGACCGCCGGCGAATCGGCCGGGGTCGCCATCACCAGCCAGGGCACGATCACCTTCAACCAGACCGCGTTCGAGGCGGCGTACGCGAAGGACCCTGCGGCCGTGCAGGCGCTGTTCACCGAGGGCGGGACGTTCACCCCCGCGTCGTCGTCGCTCGCCGGTCAGGCCACCGTGGTCGGGGGGTCCGACGACACCGACCCCGGCAACTATGCGGTCACGGTGTCCCAGTCAGCCGAGCAGGCTGTCGACACGGGCTCGGCCACCTGGGCATCCTCCACCTCCACCTTGGCGCAGGCCGAGTCGTACACGATCACCTCGGGGTCGGCCAGTGCGTCCTACTCGGCCACCGCGGGGGAGACCGTCTCGGACGTGATCGACGGGATCGACTCGGCCCTGGCGAGCGCGGGTATCGGGGTGTCGGCCGCCCTGGTCGGTTCGGCCGGCGCCTACCAGGTGCAGCTGCAGACCGCCGCCTACGGATCGGCGGCGACGTTCGGAGTGTCGGCCTCGGGTGCGGACCAACTGGGTCTGACGACGTCGGGGACCAGCTACACGGGAACCGACGTGGCCGGCACCATCGACGGGCAGACCGCCTCCGGCTCCGGCCAGGAGCTCAGCCTGTCGGGCGTGAGCGACCCGGCCGACGGACTGGTCGTGCAGGTGACCGCGCCGGGCATCACCACGTCCACGCCGCTCGGGAGCATCGCCTACGCGCCGGGGATCGCCCAGGGTCTGGCCCACATCGCCATGGAGGCGTCGCTCGGTCCGAACGGGCTGATCCCGCTGGCGATCTCCGGACAGCAGGCGACGCTCGCCCAGGTGACCAGCGAGGTCACGATGCAGCAGCAACTGGTGGCCACCCAGCAGGCCGCGTTGACCGCCGAGTTCCAGAATCTCGAGACCACCATGACGCAGCTCAAGTCCGAGAGCTCCTTCCTCAGCGCGCGCTCAGCGACGCCAGCTCCTCCTCGTCGTCCTCTTCCTCGTCCTCCACCTCCTCGGCCACCCTGAACTCGTCGTCCAATGGCTGATCCGGCCGGACGGGGATCCCGATGACGATGACCCGCAACCCGGCGGCCCAGTATCGGACCAACGCCATCGAGACCGCCCCGGGCCCCCAGCTCCTCGTCATGCTCTACGACCGGCTGGCCGCCGACATCGCGGTCGCCGACCGGGCGATGGAAGAGCGCGACTACTTCGTCGCCAACGAGACCGTCCAGCACGCCCAGAAGATCGTCTCCGTGCTGCGGCACAGCCTCGACCCGGACGGGTTCGAGGGAGGGCAGCAGCTCCTCGCGCTCTACGACTTCCTCATCCAACACCTGGTCGAGGCCAATTTGGAGAAGGATCAGGCCAAGATCCGCGAGTGCGGTTCGATCGTCGCCCCCCTCCAGCGTGCGTGGCACCTGGCAGTGGCCAATCCCGATCGGATCGACGGTGCCGAACGCGTGGGCTGACTACCTCGATGCGGCGGGGAGGCACCTGAGCGCGTCGCGGGCGGCCGTCATCGCCGGGACCGCCATCCCGCCGTCGTTGCCACGCCCCACCGGGCCGATCCCCGAGGAGCTGGTCCGCCAGGCGGACGCGCTCGCCCTGGGCTACGACCTCCTGGCCCTCGAGGTCCACACTCGCATGTCGGACATCCAACGACGCCGACGGGTCCTGTTGGAGTCACCGGTACGGCCGGCCCACTTCGTGGACCAGCACGCGTGACGCACGCGGCCTCGACCCGCAGCCGAGGTTTCGACCAGCCCTCAACTCTGGTGGCCGAGGGGACGTAGTACCCATCGAGCACGGATTGCTCGCGTAACGGCCAGGACGGCCCCCGCTCCCAGCATCAATGGAGGAGGGCGTTCATGGCCGACGCGGCCCAAGCCATCGGGATCCTGCAGTTCGCACTCGACTCGGTGGTCGATCAGCAACAGGTGATCGCCAACAACATCGCGAACAACGACACCCCCGGCTACCAGGCGGACGAGGTGACGTTCGAGCAGTCCCTGGCCACCGCCCTGTCCCAGGGCGGCAACGCGACGATGCAGGACGTCCCCGAGGGGCTGCCGTCGGGGAGCAACGGCAACAACGTCTCGCTCCCCACCGAGATGACCCTGATGCAGGAGAACGATCTGGAGAACCAGACCGTGGTCAACGCGCTCAACGACCAATTCACCGTCCTCTCGGACGCGATCACCGGTTAGGGAGGCCCATCATGTGGGAAGCACTCGACATCGCCGGCTCCGGCGCCAACGTGGACCAGACGTGGATCGACACGATCGGCGGGAACGTGGCGAACATGGAGGACGGCGTGACGCCCGGACAGCCCGTCTACCAGGCCGAATACCCGGTGGTCACCGCCGAGGGGGAGCCGGGCGAGGAGGTGTCCGACGGGGGGGCGCCCGTCTCGGCCGACGGGGTCCAGGTGACGTCGGTCGCGCTCGGGCCCGCCCAGGGGCAGGAGGAGTACGACCCCGACAACCCGCTGGCAAACGCTTCTGGCGAGGTGACCTATCCCGTGGTCGACCTCGGCAGCGAAATGACCCAGCTGATCGAATCCCAGACCTCCTACCAGGCCAACTCGTCGGTCATGTCCCACGCCACCAGCGCCTACCAGGCGATCCTGGACATGAAGGTCTGACGTGATCCCGGCCATCCCCTCCATTCCGGCCATCCCCACGGTCGGGTCGTCCGTCGAGACCGGTGCCAGCCAGGCTGCGACCGGCGCCGCGACCGGCGCCGCGGGCGGCGCGTCGGACTCGTCGTTCTCGAACATGCTGGGGAGCGCCCTCGATTCCCTCAACGGCTCGGAGCAGACCGCCACCAATCTGTCGCTGCAGGCGGCCTCGGGGAACGCCAGCATCGCCGACGTCACCGTGGCCTCCAGTGAGGCGGACCTCGAGACGCAGCTCGTCACCGCGGTGCGCGACAAAGCGGTGACCGCCTTCGACACGATCATGGACATGCAGGCCTAGGCGTGGCCCTCCTTCCGGCCAACCGCGACGCGTTCACGTCGGCCCGCGGCCGTATGAGCATGATCGGGTCCGGCTTCACCACCGGCCAGAAGGTCATGACCGGGCTGGCCGTCGTCGCCGTGATCGTCGGGGGCGTGCTGTTCACCAATCTCGAGTCGCAACCCGACTACCAGCCCCTGTTCACCAACCTCTCGGCCTCGGACGCCGGGGCCATCACCTCGCAGCTGACCAGTCAGAAGGTCCCGTACCAACTCACGGACGGCGGGACCACCGTGCTCGTGCCCTCGAACGACGTCGACCAGGAACGGGTGGCTCTCGCCCAGCAAGGCCTCCCCGAAGGGTCGAACGTCGGATTCTCCGAACTGGAGAAGAGCGGCATCACCTCATCCGAGTTCGTCCAGCAGGTCGAGTACCAGCAAGCGCTCGAGTCGCAGCTGGCCCAGACCATCGAGTCGATCGACGGCGTCCAGTCCGCCCAGGTGAACCTCAACGTTCCCCAGCAGAGCGCCTTCGTGATCGGCAACCAGCCGGCAACCACGGCGTCCGTCCTGGTCAGCCTCACCCCGGGAACGGTCCTGTCGTCGGACCAGGTGGCGGCCATCGTCCACCTCGCCGCGTCCTCGACCCCGGGACTTTCCGCAACCAACGTCACCGTGGTGGACAACCACGGTGACGTCCTGAACGCCCCCGGAGTGGCCTCGGGAGGCTCGGACGGATCGAACACCGACCAGACCAACGACTACGACGCCCAGGTCGCCGGCTCGATCTCCTCGCTGCTGGACAAGGTCGTCGGCCCCGGGAACGCCGCGGTCCAGGTGCACGCCGTGTTGGACTTCGACCAGGTGAACACCACGACCAACGGGCTGCAGCTCGGTCCCAACGGTCAGCCGGTCACCGCCGCCACCGGGACCACCACGTCGACCAATACCGGCGCCAATGCGGGGTCGTCGGCTTCGGGGGTCCTGGGGTCGACCACCGCCACCACCACGCCGACCGGTAACGCCACGTCGACCAGTACCCAGGTCACCAACGCCGTGGGCCAGGTCAACCAGACCGTGGCCCAGGCCCCCGGCAAGGTGGAGCAGACGTCGGTGGCGGTGCTCCTGAACTCGTCCGCCAGCAAGCACGTGAGCAAGGCACAGATCGAGTCGCTGGTGACGGCGGCGGCCGGACTCAACCTCGCCGGCGGCGATCAGCTGGTCGTCTCGTCCATGCCCTTCGCCGCGACCGCTTCGACCTCGGCCGGTGCCCTGGCCGCCGGCGGATCGGGGTCCGGTGGCGGGATGGGGAGCATGATCGAGATCGGTGGCCTGGTGCTCCTCCTCGTCGCCATGCTGATCTTCGGGCTCTGGGCATCGAAGCGGCGCAAGCCCCTGTACCAGGAGATCCCCGTCGGAGCGCTGGTCGAGGGGATGACGATGACCACGCACGACGAAGACGACCCGACCGGTGAGATCCCCGTCACCAGGTCGTCGATGGCACTCGAACTCGGACCGGACGCGGTTCTCGCCCAGGTCGACGACATCGTCGAGCAGCGTCCGGCCGCTGCGGTCCAGCTGCTGCGGATGTGGGCCGAGGAACGCGAGGACTCCGACACGTCGGTGGGTGAGCTCCGCGCATGAGCACCCCCGCGGAGGCGGCCCTCGGCGCCATGGAGCTGAAGGAACAGCAGGCCCTCGAGGCCGACTCCACCGGATCGACGCCGAAGCCGTCGATCCACCTGACCAACCGACAGAAGGTGGCGGTCGTCGTCGCACAACTGGGCCCGAAGAAGTCCCAGCCGATCCTGAACGAGATGACGGACGAGGACGCCATCGAGCTCACCACCGACATCGCCAACCTGCCACCGCTCGACGCCCAGACGGTGATCGCCGTGCTCGGCGAGTTCGTCGACAAGGTCCACGAGTCGAGCCTGGTCAGCCAAGGCGGGGTCGACCTGGCCCGGCAGTTCCTCCAGGAGCGCCTGGGCCAGGCCCGGGCGGACGAGGTCCTCGGCGACATGGCGGTCGGGTCAGGGTCCGGTCCGACGGCCGGCCTGGCCAACGCCGATCCCCGTCAGGTGGCCAACATCCTGGCCGAACAGCAGCACCAGACCGTGGCCGTCCTGCTCGCCTACATGCCTCCCGAGGACGCGGCGCGGGTGATGGCGGAGCTGCCGGCCGAGTTCAGGACGAAGGTGGCCCGTCGCATCGCCCAGCTGGAACGGGTCGACCCGGCCGCCGTCCGCCAGACCACCTCGCTGATCGAGGCCAAGCTGCGGAGCATCCGCTCGGCGTCCGCCACCACGGTGGCGGGCGGCGCCGCCGCCATCGCCGAGATCCTCAACCACTCGGATCGATCCACCGAGCGTCAGATCCTCGGCCAGCTGGAGGACGAGGACTCGGCCCTCGCCGAGCAGATCAGGGCCAACCTGTTCACGTTCGACGACGTCCTGGCTCTCGAGGACCGCTCGCTCCAACAGATCTTCCGGAAAGTCGCCCCCTCCACACTGGCTGCGGCACTGAAGGGCGCCCAGTTGGAGCCCGAGGTGATGGAGCGTCTCCGGAAGAACCTGACCGAGCGGGCCGCCGAGAACCTCGACGAGGAGCTGGAGGTGCTCGGTTCCGTCCGGGCCTCACAGGTCGACGCCGCCCAGGCCGAGGTGGTACGGACGGCGCGCGATCTCGACGCCGAAGGCGTCATCATCATCGCCCGCAACGACGACGAGGTGATCGAGTGACACCCCCGTCGTCCCGGTCGTCGGAGACGACCCAGCCGCGGCGCCGGGGCCAGCCCACGACCGCCATCACGGTCCGGCGCCGACCACTCGATCCCGCCCGGGCCATCGACTACCTGGCGTTGGACGTGGGTCAGGCCCCCGGCGACCCGGAGGGCACCGGCAGCCCCGCGAACCGCGTCGAGGATGCCTACCGCGACGGCCACGACGCCGGGTTCGCCGACGGCCTGGCCGCAGCCAGGGCCGAGATGGAGCAGTCCGAGCTCGACCGGAAGGCGAAGGTGGAGGCCGCCCTGTCCGCGCTCTCCCGCTCGATGGAGTCGGCCCGGGAGTCGTTCGACGGACGTGTGGCCGAACTCGAGGAGTCGATCCCACGGTTCGTGTTCGACGTCCTGGTGGAGCTGGTGGGGGCGGAGTCGGCACTGTCGGTCGACCCCGGACGCCAGGCGATCGCCCGGGCGCTGACGCTGGACGCCGGTGCGACCCACGCGGTCGCACGTCTGCATCCGGACGACGTCGCCACCCTGGGTGATCTCGCCGAGTTCGAGTCGGGGCGCACGCTGGCCGTGGTGGCCGACCCCGCCGTCGAGCGTGGCGGGGCCCTCGTCGAGATCGGGGAGACCACCATCGACGGCCAACTGTCGGCCGCGCTGGGCCGGGTGCGGGCCGTGCTCGAGGACCGTGACGTGGTCGCCCGATGACCACGGTGCTGGACGACCTGACCGACCGTGCGGTCGCCGCGGCGCGACCGAGGCGCTACGGGCGGATCTCCCAGGTGATGGGCATGTCGATCGAGGTGACGGGGATCCCGTCCGCGGTCGGCGACGGGCTGTTGCTGCTTCCCGAGGAGGGCCCGATCGAGGCGGAGGTGGTCGCCCTCCGGGACGGCCGGTCGACCTGCGTGGCGCTCGGGGAGACGGCCGGACTGCGCGCCGGGACACCGGTCACCGCCTACGGCGGCCCGATCCCCATCCGGCTGGGACCGGATCTGCTCGGACGGGTCCTCGACGGGATGGGACGGCCGATCGACGGCGGCCCGGCCCCTCGTGGGGTGGAGGCGTCCATCGACGGGCGTCCACCCCACCCCCTGCGGCGAGGCATGGTCGACGAGCAACTGCCGCTCGGCGTCCGGGTCCTCGACGGGCTGCTGCCGTGTGGCAAGGGCCAGCGGCTCGGGATCTTCGCCGGTTCCGGGGTGGGCAAGTCGTCGCTGCTGTCGATGATCGCACGGGGCACGCGTGCCGACGTGTCGGTGGTGGCACTGATCGGCGAGCGCGGTCGGGAAGTCGCCGAGTTCATCGAGCGGGATCTCGGGCCGGAAGGCATGGCCCGATCCGTGGTGGTGGTGGCCACGTCGGACGCCCCGGCCATGGTGAGGATCAGGGCGGCCTTCACGGCCACCCGGATCGCCGAGTGGTTCCGTGATGGCGGCAACGACGTCGTGCTCATGATGGACTCGGTGACCCGATTCGCCATGGCGCAGCGCGAGGTGGGCCTGGCGGCCGGTGAGCCCCCGGCCACGCGTGGCTATCCCCCCAGCGTCTTCGGGCTCCTCCCCCGACTGCTGGAGCGCGGCGGGAGGGCCGAGAAGGGTTCGATCACCGGTCTGTACACCGTGCTGGTCGAGGGCGACGACATGAACGAGCCCATCGCGGACACCACCCGCTCCATCCTCGACGGTCACATCCGGCTCACCCGGTCGTTGGCCGAGGCCAACCACTACCCGGCCGTCGACGTCCTCGAGTCCATCTCCAGGGTGGCCCCGGCGGTGGCACCCGCCGAAGTCCTGCGCGCCACCGGACAGGTCCGGGAGCTGATGGCGGCGTGGAGGGATGCCCGGGACCTGATCGACATCGACGCCTACGTGCCCGGCACCAATCCGGTGGTCGACCGGGCGATCGCGCTTCGTCCGGCCATCGACGCGTTCCTCCGCCAGGCGGCCACCGAGTCGAGCGACCTGGACTCGACCCGGGCGGCCCTGATCCGGTTGGTCGAGACCCCGGAGGTGGCGGCGTGAAGGCCTACCGGTTCCGCCTGGAGACGGTCCTGCGCGTCCGCGAGGTGCGCGAGCAGCTCGCCGCCCACGCGCTGGCGGGCGCCACCCGGCAGAAGGGTCTGGCCGAGGCGGCACTCGCCCGGTCGCGGCGCGAGCTCGACGGCCTGGAGCCGCCCCGCGGTCGGGTCACCCCGGGTGACGTGGAGTGGATCCGCGACCAGGCCGGCCGCATGGCCGAGGACCTGCGCGCCCGAGCGGAGGCCGTCGACGAGGCGGCACGCGTGGTCGCCGAGGCCCGCAGCTCCTGGCAGTCCGCCCGGACCCAGTGTGCGGTCCTCGAACGGCTCGATGCCCGGCATCGTGCGGTCTGGGAGGAGGACGTCGCCCGGGCCGAGGCCAAGGAGATCGACGATCTGGCCGCGGTCCGGTACGCACGAGGAGGACCCGCACGATGACCATCGCCTCGATCACCTCCCTCGGGGTCGACCAGGCAGCCTCACCGAGCCCGTCGACCGACATCATCGGGCCGGAGTCGTCGACCCAGGACGACGAGTTCGCCGACACGCTGGCCGAGATCACCGGGTCGCCGCCGGGGTCCGACCTGTTCGCCGAGACCCTGGCCGCCGACGCCGATCCCTCCGCCGACTCGACAGATTCCGGCCTCCCCACCTCGATGCTGTCGGGCGACTCGTCGTCGATCTCCGCGATGAGCCCGTCGGACGAGAGCACGGAGCTGATGTCGCTCCTCCTCGGCGCGGCGGGAGGGCTGGGCGGCATGTCCGGCCTCGACGGTGCGGCCGATACCGGAGCCGCGGCGACGGGCGGGCCGAGCGGATCCGATGTGGTGTCCGAGGCCGAACAGTTCCTCGGCACGCCCTACGTCTGGGGCGGGTCGGCCCCGGGGGGATTCGACTGCTCGGGCCTCGTGCAGTACGTCTACGGCCAGCTCGGGGTGTCGCTTCCCCGTACGAGCGAGGAGCAGGCCCAGGTGGGTACGCCGGTCGCCAGCCTCTCGGCGGCCCAGCCCGGCGACCTCCTGTTCTTCGCGGGCTCGGACGGGACGGCCAGCTCTCCCGGGCACGTGGGGATCTACATCGGGAACGGCGAGATGATCGACGCTCCCTACACCGGGACGTCGGTGCAGATCCAACAGGTCCCGGCCGACGAGGTGGTGGCCATCCGCCAGGTCCTCCCTGACGATCCCTCCACGGCGAGCACCTCGACCGGCTCGGTCACGATGGGCAACGTCGCCGTGCCGGCCGCCTACGCCGGGACGATCGAACAGGCCGCCACGGCCAACGGGATCCCGCCGTCGCTGCTGGCCGGGCTGCTCTACCACGAGAGCAGTTTCGAACCGGATGCCGTCAGTTCGGCCGGAGCGGAGGGCATCGCCCAGTTCATGCCGGCCACCGCCGCCGGCATGGGCGTGAACCCGCTCGATCCCACACAGGCGATCGAGGGGGCGGCCAAGCTGCTCGGCTCCTATACACAGCAGTTCGGATCGTACGCCGACGCCCTGGCCGCCTACGACGCGGGCCCGGGAGCCGTCGAGACCTACGGGGGCGTCCCGCCGTACGCCGAGACGCAGGCCTACGTACCTGCCGTCCTCGCGCTGGCCGGACTGTCCGGCGCCGCCGGGGCGGGCTCATGAGCGTGGGCACGGCCCCGGACGTGGCCATGGTCGGACCCGAGGTCGACACCGCAGGTTCGACTCCCGCCCCCGGGTCCGGCCCGACCGGTGCCGACGAGGGCCGGCTGTTCGCCGAGGTGCTCTCCCAGCAGCCCATCCGCGACGAGGGAGGGTCCACCCGGGCGGGCCACGGAAGCGCCGGGAGCACGGTGCGGGCGCGGTCGGACGATGAGCCCGCCCACGGTGGGGACCACGTGACCGGATCCGATACGGCGCACGTCGAGCCGGGACCGGGTCCGGACCGGCCGGGTGAGGATCCCGCCCCACCGCCGGCGACAGGCCTCGTCCCGTCCTTCACGATCCTCCGTGCCGGCGGCGAGGATGCACCGGTCGCGCCGGGACCGGCCACCACGGCCGTGCCGAGGGCGGCCGGCCTCGTCCCCGGCCCGGCCACCCCCGCCGCCACCGACGACGTGGCCTCCACCCCGGCCACCGGGGTCACCGCCGGCACCCGCGCCGCCGCCTCGACCACCTCCCGCTCGGTGGCCGTGGCCCCGACTCCTGCCACCACCGACGGCACCGCCCAGATCCCTGCCTCCACCGGCCGGCCGGCTCAGACCCCTGGCACCACGGACGGGGTGCCCTCGACCGCTGCCGCAGATCCTCTCGTCCGGGAACGATCCGAACAGCCGGCCCTCGAGGTGGAGATCCCGACCGGGACGGCGGCGCGCACCTCCGAGCGGGCGGGCCCGGCAGGGGAGTCGGGGGCACCCTCCTCCGGCAGCCGGGCCCTGTCCGGCCCGGTCGCCGAACTGCGGTCCCCGACCGGTGACGCCGCCGTGGCGCAGGTCTCCCCGGAACTGGACGTGGGTGGCGCGGTGGCCGTCGGCACCGGCGGCAGAACCGCCGAAGCCACCGGTGCACGACAGCTCGCGGGAACCGGCACGGTGACGGCCCGCCCCGGGGCACCGGCGGGCACCGGAACCCTCCACGGGCTGGCGGACGCCATCGGCGGTGATGCGCCGGCGCCGACCGTCGCGGTCGCGGGCGCCTCCGGCCCGGCGGGGTCGACCTCCTCGGCCGCGGCGACCGAAGCCGACGGCCTCGACGTCTCCGGGCTCACCGCGTCGCTCTCGAGGCCGCTCGCCGAGGGCAACGGCGAGTACAGCGTCGCCGTGAGCCTGCACCCCCCTCAGCTGGGCGAGGTCCGGGCACTCCTGTCGCTCCGGGGTGACACGCTCGAGGTGACGCTCAGTCCCGAGCTGGCGGCCGGGCACGAAGCCCTGGACAGGGTGCTGCCGGACCTCCGCGACCAGCTGTCCGCGGACGGCCTCCGGGTGAACGTGAGCCTCGGTGAACCGCGTGGGGAAGCGGGCGACCGGAACCCGACCGACGGGAGCAGGTCGGGCCCAGCCACCGGTGCGGCCACTCCCGACCGGACGACCGACCAGAACCAATCGCTGCCCGTCGGCGACGGCCGCATCCACCTGGTCCTGTGACCGGAGCCCGACGAATGACGACGCCCCCACTGCCACCTGCACGGAAGGAATGTCCATGACGATGCCCATCTCCTCGACACCGGACCCGGTAGCGGCCGGTGCCGGTGCTTCCTCGGCCGGGACCAGCTCGGCGGCGGCGGCCGACAACGGAACCGCCAGCCTGCTGGATCCGTCCACCTTCCTCAGCCTGCTGGTCGACGAACTCAAGTACCAGAATCCGCTGGACCCGACGTCGTCGTCGGACTTCATGTCCCAGATCGCCGAGCTCTCCCAGGTCGAGCAGCTCCAGACGATGTCGTCGTCCTCACAGCTCGGCGACGCATCGGATCTCATCGGCAAGACGATCACGGCCAGCAACGAAGACGGCGGCGAGGTGAACGGCGTCGTCACCGGCGTCATCAACTCGACGTCCGGACCGCTCCTCGACGTGGGCGGAACCAGCGTCGACCTCTCCAACGTCGAGGAGATCACCGACACGGCGGCGTCGGGATGACGCCTCCGCCGCCGTCCCGACCGTCGCCTCATCGCGTGCGTTCTTCCCCACCCAACACGACAAGGAGCCAACCATGACCGTCCGTTCCCTCAGCGCTGCCGCCTCCGGCATCGACATCATGCAGACCGACCTCGACACCATCGGAAACGACATCGCCAACTCCGAGACCGACGGCTTCAAGTCGGGGACGGCCGAATTCGAGGATCTCCTGACCGAGCAGCTGCAGCCCGCCGGAGCGGCCAACGGCAGCTCGCAGGCGAGCACCAATCCGTCGGCCATCGGCTCGGGAGCCGAAGTGTCGGCCATCGCCACGAACTTCTCCGAAGGCGCGGTCACCCAGACCGGGGTCAGCTCGAACGTGGCGATCGAAGGCAACGGCTTCCTGGCCGTCGACCAGGACGGGCAGACCGTCTACACCCGCGACGGCGACCTCCAGATCGACACCAACGGCAACCTGGCCACGAACAGCGGTGGGCTCGTCCTCGGCTGGCCACCCAACCAGCCCACGACGTCGGCGCCCGGGCCGCTGTCCATCATCACCGGCTCGGCCGAGCCGCCCGCCCAGACCGCCAACATCGACCTGGGCGGCAACCTGCCGTCGACCGCGACCGGTCCGGTCACGGTGACCGCGACGCTCTACGACTCCCTCGGCGACGCCGTGCCGGCCACCCTCACGTTCACCCCGGCCGGGACACCGGGCAGCTGGACCATGCAGGGCACCGTGCCGGGAGCTTCGACCACCCTGTGGAACGCGCCGCAGACGCTGCAGTTCTCGTCGTCGGGGCAGCTGACGTCGCTCAACGGCACCGCGGTCGGAACCGGGACGACCACACTGGCCATCGGCACGCCGCCGAGCAACTACACGTGGACGGGTGGGGCACCCCAGCTCGACTTCCCACCGGCAGGCTCGCAGAACGCCGTCACCCAGTTCGCCGGCGATCAGACGTTGGCCGTCACCGCCCAGGACGGCTACGCGGCGGGCACCCTCCAGTCGTACTCGATCGGCTCGGACGGCACCATCATGGGCACCTACTCCAACGGGGAGAGCCAGAGCCTCGGGACCATCGCCCTGGCGAGCTTCGCCAATCCACAGGGCCTCGACGACGAGGGCAACACGTACTTCACGGCCACGGCCGCCTCGGGCAACGCGCAGCTCGGGGCCCCGGGCCAGGATGGGCTCGGCACCCTCCAGGGTGGAGCCGTCGAGGGGTCCAACGTCGATCTGGCCACCGAACTGACCGACCTGATCGAGGCTCAGACGGCGTACCAGGCCAACACCAAGGTGGTCGACTCGTCGTCGACGGCGCTCCAGTCACTGGTCGAGATGTCCTGATCAGGACCGATCCGCACCCGTCGCCCCTGAACTTTCTCCCCGTAGGGGCCGTTACTCAGAGGAAGGAGATCGACCTCGAGAACGGAGACGCGGGTGATTGCTTTGTCGAAGCTCGACGGGTCGACGATGTTCATCAACGAAGACCAGGTGGAACGCATCGAGGGAGAGGTCACGTCGGCCATCTACCTGACCAACGGCACGTACCTGGTCGTCCGCGAAGAGGCGACCGTCATCGTCGAGCAGATCCGCGCGGAAAAGCTGGCCCTGTTGACCCGGGCCATCGGTGACGCCCGGTTCGACCTCGACCGGCCACCGTTGGCCGCGATGCCCTCTGGTCGGGCTCTGCACACGTGACACCTATCGGGATCTTCGTGGCCTTGGCGGCCATCGTCACCTCCATGACGTTGGACCACGGCAAGGTGATGTCGCTCATCGACATCCCCGCGCTCATCCTCGTGGTGGGCGGCAGCCTGGGCGCCACCATGGCCGGGTTCGGTGGCAAGCAGCTCAAGACGGTCCCCAGAGCGGTCAAGCACGTCATCCTGCCGAGTCACCCCCCCGATATGCGGGGGACCATCGACCAGCTCCTGGGCATGGCCAAGGAGGTCCGGCAGAACCCGCTGATCCTGGAGCAGCTCGAGACCGACGACCTGTTCCTCAAGAAGGGCGTCCAGCTCATCACGTCGACGTCGGACCCGGAACGCGTCCACGAGCTGCTCGGCGCGGAGGTGAACGGGCTCCGGCTCAGGCACCAGACGGCGATCAAGTTCTTTTCGGACATGTCCGGGTTCTCACCGACGTTCGGGATCCTGGGAACGGTCATCGGTCTGATCGGCGTGCTCGGCCAGCTCGCCAATCCCGGCAAGCTGGGCCCGGCCATCGCCGCGGCGTTCACCGCCACCCTGTGGGGCGTCATGCTGGCCAACGCCGTGTGGCTCCCCATCTCGAACCGGCTGCGGCGACAGACCGAGGAGGAGGTGGCCTACCGGGAGATGGTCATCGAGGGGCTGCTGACCATGCAGCTCAACGCATCGAGCATGGACCTGAAGGACCGCCTCTTCGCCTTCCTGCCGCCGTCCGAGCGGTCCGACGAGCAGGCGCCGACCCCTTCCGCGGCCGAGCCGTCGGATGCTGCCGCATGAGCGGGACGCCTCCGCCGGTGGCCGTGGGCGCCGGGCGTCGGACCCTCCGTCAACGTGCCACCCGCGACAGCGACGTCGAGCACGAGGAGGGCGGCTCCGAGCGATGGCTGCTGACCTATGCCGACATGATCACCCTTCTCCTCGTCCTCTTCATCGTGCTGTTCGCCCTCTCCAAGATCAACGAGGCCAAGTACCGGCAGTTCCAGCAATCGGTGAGCCACACCAAACTGGTCGGTGACTCGGTCGTCCACGGGACGACGACCGTGGCCCCCAAGGGACCCGCCCCCCTGTCCGCGTCGCCCGACAACCTGCATCGGATCGAGGCGGACCTCAAGGCCGCGCTCCGGGAGCGGGGGCTGCTCACGGACGTGGAATTCAGCATCAACTCGTCCGGGCTGGTCGAGGGCCTCGTGGCCGACTCCACGCTGTTCGCGACGGACTCGGCCCAGCTCACGCCCCTCGGCATCGAGATCGTCGACACGTCCGGCGGGGTGATCGAGCACTACACCAATGCCATCGTCGTCGCCGGGTACACCGACGACGAGCCCATCACCGGTGGTCCCTACGCGAACAATTGGGCCCTGGCCGCGGCTCGCTCGACCTCGGTGGTCGTCCGTCTCACCACCGCGGACCACGTCGATCCGACCCGCGTCGTGGCCGTGGGATACGGCCAGTACCACCCGGTCGTCCCGAACGACTCGCCGGCCGATCGGGCGGAGAACCGCCGCGTCAACATCGTCGTGAGCCCCCAGTCGACCGCACCGGTGCTGTCCGCCTCATGACCCGCACCGGAGAGACGTCGCCGCACGACTTCCGGCGGACCGAGACCCTCGAGCGGGTGCACCAGCACGCCATCAGCGCGGTGTTCGAGGCCTTCGCCCGTTCCGGTGGCGCTTCGCTGTCCACGGTGCTCCGGCAGCCGTGCACGCTCGCCCTGCAGTCGACGGAGCAGATCAGCTGGACGGACCTGGCCGAATCGTTCGGGGACGGCACGCACTTCTTCACGTTCTCGCTCCCTCCCCTGGCCGGTACCGCGGTGCTGACCCTCCCGACCGTCCAGGCCCTGGCCATGGTCGACCTCCGGCTGGCCGGGACCGGGGACGACGACTACCCCGATCGGGTGCTCACCGAGATCGAGCAGGAGTTGCTGGCGCCGGTCATCTCCGGCCTCCTCGACGAGCTGGCCAGGACGCTGTCCAGGCTCCAGGAGACGACACCGACGCTCGGCGCCCAGGAGTCGAACGTCCAATTCGTGGCCGTTGCCACCCCGACCGAGATGTGCCTGGTCGCCCGGTTCAGCTGCGAGCTCATGGAGCGCGAGGCGACCGAGTTCGTGCTCTGCCTCCCCTTCACCACCGTCCGCCAACTGGTGGAGGCGATGTACAGCGGGCCGAGCCGGGATTCGGGGGACGGGACCACATCGAGCGAGCGGCTCGCCCGCCAACGGCTGCAGGAGGTCCCGCTCGAGCTGATCCTGCAGTTCCCCAGCTTCACCACCACGCCCAAGGCGCTCCTGAACCTCGGCGTGGGCGACGAGTTGCATCTCGGCTACCCGACGGACCGGCCGCTCGAGGTCCGGGCCGAAGGCGTGCTGGTCGCCCTGGCCACCATCGGGCGCTCCGGAGTCCGCAAAGCGTGTTCGATCACCGAGGAGGTGCTGTGATGACGGTGTCAGACGCCGCTGTTCCCGTCGGACCCCACGAGGGGTCGGACGACGACGTCCCGCGCGAGGCCATCCGCGAGGCACAGTTCCGTGGAGTCACCGTCGAGGTCTCCGTGTGGATCGGGACGGCGCGTCGGACCTTCGGCGATCTGGCCAAGCTTCGTCCTGGTGACGTGATCGAGCTCGACCGGGCGGTGGGCGCCCCGGTGGACATCGTGTTGAACCGCGAGGTGGTGATCGCCCGCGGCGAGGTCGTCGACGTGGACGACGAGTACGGGGTGCGCATCACCGAGATCGTCTCCGACGAGGCGGACTGAGTACGTAGATGGTCGCCCACGAAATCGGTCGGATGTTCGTCGCCCTGGGCCTCGTGCTCGGGCTGCTGTGGCTCTTCGCCAAGGTCGCCCGGGCACGCCAGAGCGGAAAGCTCGGTCGACCGCAGTCGGCGGGCACGCCCAACCGCATCGACGTGGTGGCCCGACGCTCACTCGGCCGCCACTGCTCGATCGCCGTGGTGAAGGTCGGAGACCGCACCGTCGTGCTCGGGCAGACCCCGCAGCAGATCAGCGTGCTGACCGAGATCGTCGAGCAGCCGGTCACCCCTCTCGAGGTCGTGCCGGAGCCCGCGTCGCCCCGCACCCTGGGCCGGTTCACCACGAGCAGGAACGACCTCATGCCAGGGCTGGCACCGGGGTCGCGGGCGGAAGCCTCAACGGCATGGGATGCCATCGTCGACGGCCTTCGGGAGATGACGGTCCGGCGCTGAGCCGACGTACCGGGGCCATGTCCCGGAGTTCTCCCGGTGTTCCCAAGGTCCCTACTTGACGCTCTCGCTACTCGCGTCATCCTCCAACGTCAACGTGAATGTGAGCGGATTGAAAGATCCGTCCACCGCGGTGCTCATCATCATCGTCATCACGGTGCTGGCGATCGTGCCGTCGGTGCTGATCATGATGACCGGCTTCACGCGCGTCTTCATCGTGCTGTCCCTCACCCGCAACGCCCTGGGGACCCAGACGGTCCCGCCCAACCAGGTCATCGCCGGACTGGCACTGTTCATCTCCCTGTTCATCATGGGTCCGGTCATCACCCAGATCAACCACGTGGCCGTCCAGCCCTACGAGCACGGGCAGATCACGGCCACCCAGGCCATCGATCGCGGCGAGGTGCCGATCGAACACTGGATGCTGCTGCAGACCAGGTCGAACGAGCTGTCCCTGTTCACCTCCGCGGCCAACGAGCACACGTCGAACCCGGAGTCACTGCCCTTGACCACGGTCATACCGGCCTTCGTGCTGTCGGAGATCGAGACGGCGTTCCTCATCGGCTTCATGATCTTCATCCCGTTCATGATCATCGACCTGGTGGTGTCGGCGATCATGATGTCGATGGGCATGTACATGCTGCCGCCCACGCTCATCTCCCTCCCCTTCAAGATCCTCCTGTTCGTCCTCATCGACGGCTGGTCCCTCGTCGTGAGCTCCCTCATCCAGTCCTTCCGCACGTGAGTACCCCGGCGCTCGTGACGCAGCGGGGGATCCGCCGGGACCGTGGGGAGGCCAGGACCCGGTGACCGACAACACCGTCCTCCACCTCGCATCGCAGGGGCTGCTGCTGGTGGCCGAGCTCGCCGGTCCGGTGCTCGTGGTGAGCCTCGTGGTCGGCCTGACCGTCTCGCTCTTCCAGGCCGTCACCTCGATCCAGGAGTTCACCCTGACGTTCCTGCCCAAGGTGGTGGCGATCGGGGTGGTGCTCCTGCTCCTCGGGCACTGGATGCTCGCCGATGCGGTGTCCTACTCTGAATCGCTCTACCACTCGATTCCCAAGATCGTCGCGGGGCAGGGGTGACGTTCCAGCTGTCCTCGGCCTTCGCCGTCGCCTTCGTGCTGGCCCTCGTGCGGGCGTCCGCCTGGGTGATCGTCTGCCCACCGTTCTCCAACCAGTCGATCCCGATCATGGCGAAGATCGCCCTCGCCCTCGGCCTCGCGTTCGACATGGCCCACACGGTCCAGCACTACCCCCTGCCGTCGTCGGACATGGAGATCGTGACCCAGGTGGTCATCCAGGCACTGGTGGGGTTCGTCCTGGGCTTCGTGGTGCTCATGTTCGTCTCGGCCGTGACCGCCGCGGGCAGCCTCATCGACCTGTTCTCCGGGATGAACCTGCCGGCGGCGATCGACCCGCTGTCACTGCAGCAGACCCCGATCGTCGGCCAGTTCTACAACCTGGTCAGCATGGCTCTCATCTTCACGACCGGGGCCGACCTGGTGATCGTCAACGGATTCCTCCGCTCCTTCAGCGCGATCGGGACCTCGATTCCGAATGCCTCGTCGGGCAACCTGGCCAACCTGCTCACCGGCGACCTGACCACGTTCTTCGCCGCGGCGGTGGAGATCGCGGCACCGGTGATCGCCGTGCTGTTCGTGACCCAGGTGGTGCTTGCCCTCCTGGCCAAGGCCGCACCGCAGATCAACGTCTTCGTGTTCGGCTTCCCCCTGCAGATCACGGTGGCGCTGATCGGCGTCGGCCTGGCCCTCGTGGCCCTGCCCGGCGACGTCGTCAACCTGGTCGGACGGGCCACCTCACAGCTCTACGGCGGCTGACGTGGCGCCGTCGTCGGAGAAGACCGAGAAGGCCACACCCAAGCATCGCAAGGAGATGCGGGAACAGGGCAAGGTCGCACTGTCGCGGGAGCTCGGCTCGTGGGTCAGCCTGCTGGTGGTGGCCTCGACACTGCCGGCGCTCGGCGGCGCGGCCGCCAGCCGCATCACCAGCTTCACGCAGGTGGTGATCCAGGCCATGACCGACCCGAGTACCGCCAGCGCCACCGGGGTGCTCTCGGCCGGGATGGGCACGTTCGCCGTCGCCGCGATCCCGATCGTCGTCCTCTGCACGGTCATCGGTGTCGCGGCCGCCTTCGGCCAGGTCGGGTTCCGCTTCACGCCCAAGGCAGTGGGGATGAAGCTGTCCCGGGTCAATCCGATGACCGGGTTCAAGCGGACGTTCTCGAGCCAGGGGCTGTGGACACTCGTCAAGACCCTCCTGAAGCTCGGGATCCTGAGCGCCGTCGCCTTCGTCACGATGCGCCGGCTGATGGGAGCCGTGCTCGGCGGCAACACGCTCCCGCTGCCCACCACGTTGGCGGCCACGGCCTCGACCACCGTGGTGATGCTGCGTGACGTCGGGGGCCTGGCGCTGCTCATCGCCGCGGTCGACTACGGGTTCACCCGTCGGAACTACCAGAAGAGCCTCCGGATGACCAAGCAGCAGGTCAGGGACGAGCTGCGCCGGAACGACGGCTCCCCCGAGATCCGCCGCGCGGTGCGGCGGAAGGCGCGGAGCCTGTCCCGCCTGCGCATGATGGCCGCCGTCGCCTCGGCCGACGTGGTGGTCACCAATCCCACCCACTTCGCCGTCGCCATCGCCTACGACCGGGAGAACGACCGGGCTCCCCGGGTCGTGGCCAAGGGTGCCGACTTCATGGCCCAGCGCATCCGGGAAGAGGCCGTCGAGCACGGGGTCCCCCTGGTCGAGAACCCGTTGCTGGCCCGTACCCTGCATGCCTCGTGCGAGATCGACGACCTGGTGCCGCCCCGCCTCTACGGTTCGGTCGCCCGGCTCCTCGCCTTCGTCTACTCGCTCTCGCCCACCGCCAAGGCGATCCGGAGCGTCCACCGCATGGACTCCATCGAGCTGCGTTCCGCCGGCTGAGCCCTGCCGCAGGCTCGTGCGTCATCGGTCCGGAGCGCCCGGGCGGGTCCCGCTCCCGGACGAACGGGACGCTGCCCCTCAATTCTGGGCTCGACCGGGCCGTAGTTCGATCGGGCCAGGAAGGCCGCGACGTATCCACGGAGGGAAGCAGGCCAGGCCACACGTCAGGAGTTCCTTCCGTGCAACACGTCCGCAGACGGGTAGGCGCGTGAGTGGCTAGCACTCCGCCGTCCTCCACCCGCACCGTCCCCGAGAGCCGGATGCGGTCGCTGACGACCATGGCCGTGCCGCTGTCGGTGGTGGCCGTGGTCGTCGTGCTGGTCGTACCGCTGCCCACGTTCGTCCTCGACCTGCTCATCACGGCCAACATCACCGGCGCGGTGCTGGTCCTGTTCACGGCCATGCAGGTGAAGCGGCCCCTGGACTTCTCCGTCTTCCCCACGCTGGTGCTGGTCGCCACCATGTTCCGCCTGGCCCTCAACGTCGCGGCCACCCGCCTGGTCCTGTTGCACGGCTATGCGGGCGTGGTGATCGAGGCGTTCGGCCACTTCGTGATCGGCGGGTCGATCCTGGTCGGCCTGGTCGTCTTCCTCATCCTCGTCATCATCCAGTTCGTGGTCATCACCTCCGGCGCCGGTCGGGTGGCGGAGGTGGCGGCACGGTTCACGCTCGACGGGATGCCCGGCAAGCAGATGGCCATCGACGCCGACCTGCACGCGGGAGCGATCAACGAGCAGGAGGCCCGCCGACGCCGCAAGGAGATCGCCGACGAGGCGGACTTCTACGGAGCCATGGACGGAGCCTCCAAGTTCGTCCGGGGCGACGCCATCGCGGCCATCGTCATCACCATGATCAACCTGGTGGGTGGCCTCGCCACCGGCATCCTGGTGCAGCACATGTCGGTGAGCCAGGCCGTCAACACCTACAGCCTCCTGTCGGTCGGGGACGGGTTGGTCTCGCAGATCCCGGCGCTGTTGCTGTCGCTGTCCACGGGCATCATCGTCACCCGTGCGGCCACCGAGCACGATCTCGGACACGACGTCCTGACCCAGCTGTCCCGGCATCGCAGGATCGTGCGGACGACCGGTCTGTTGATCGCCGGCCTCGCCATCATCCCGGGACTGCCCAAGATCCCGTTCCTGCTCATCGGGGGGGCCGTGTTCTTCATCGGGGCGCGGATCAAGCGAGACGTCATGGAGGTGACCGAGGAGCCGGCTCCCGAGGAGGCCCCCTCGACCACGGAGACGCCGGAGGCCCTGGCCGCCAGCCTGGCCGTGGAGCCCCTGGCCCTCGAGATCGGGCTGGAGCTGGTCGACCTGGTCCAGACCGACCGGGGGGGCGATCTGCTCGAGCGGGTGAAGGCCTTGCGCAGGAATGTGGCCATGGAACTCGGGATCGTCATGCCCCAGGTCCACACCCGCGACAACCTCGATCTCCCCCGGGCCACCTACGCCATCCGGGTCCACGGGGTGGAGGTGGCGCGGGGCGAGGCACCCCGCGGCAAGCTCCTGGCGATCGGCCAGAACCTGGATAATCTTGCCGGCATGGAGACCCGTGATCCCGCCTTCGGCGGCCGAGCCAAGTGGATCTCGGCGGACCTCAGCCACCAGGCGGCGGTGGCCGGGATCACCGTGGTGGACCGCTCGGCGGTCGTGACCACCCACCTGGCCGAGGTGGTCCGCGAGCACGCCGGCGAGCTGCTCTCCCGACAGGACACCAAGCTGCTGCTCGATGCGATCAAGGCGTCGAATCCGGTGGTGCTCGACGAGATGACCGCGGCCAACCTGACCCTCGGCGACGTGCAGGGGGTGCTCAGAGGGCTGCTCGACGAGGGCATCCCGGTGCGCGATCTGGTCCGCATCCTCGAAGCCCTGACCGAACAGTCGCGTTCCCAGCAGAAGGACGCCGACAGCTTCCTGGAGGCGGCGCGGATCGCCCTGGGTTCGACCATCGGTTCGCAGTACGCCGCCGACGGCACCCTGGCCATCATCACCCTCGCCCCGGCCTTCGAGCAGAGCCTCCTCGGTGCGCTGCGGGTCGGCGAGCGCGGCCGCACGGTCGGCATCGAGCCCTCGGTGGCCGAGTCGATGGTCCGCCAGGTCGCCCAGCTGTCCCGCGACGCCGAAGCGAAGGGCCTCAACCCGGTGGTCCTGTGTGCCACCCGGCTCCGCCCCGCCCTCCGCCGGCTCCTCAAACCCAGTCTCCCGAGGATCGCCGTGATCGGCGCGGGTGAGATCACGGCGTCCATGCGACTCGAGACGGTCGGGAGCGTGAACGATGGCACTGTGGTCGCGGCCTGATCCGGCGGAGGCCGCCCCGTCCGGCGCCGACGAGTTCGAGGGCCGTTCAGCGGAGGAAGCCCTGCTGCGGGCCCGGGAGGCACTGGGTCCGTCGGTCGAGCTGCGGTGCTGGAAGACGCGGCGCGGCGGCGTCGCCGGGTTCTTCGCCACCGAACTGTACGTCGCCGGCGTCCAGCCGCCCCCCGGGGCCGACGGGCCCGCGCCCCGGCGACGGCGTGCCGCCAGGGCCCGGGCCGCAGCGCGGGAGGCGTCGTCCGGGGGGACGTCCTCGGAGGGCCCGCCGGATCACGCGACGGGGGAGGACGACCCGGTCGCACAGGCCGCACAGGTCGCCGACGAACCGGACACGGGCGCCGGGGTGGGCTCCGCACCGTCGGAGCAGGTGCCGGACACGCTGGCGGCCCTGGTCGAGGACACGACCGACCAGCTCACGCTCCAGTTCGACCCCATCCCGTCGGCCGCGTTCGACGACGTGCTGGCCGAGGCCGAGGCCGCCCTGACCGCAGGGGATGCCGCGATCATCCGGGACGAGCGGTCGGCGGAGCCCGCACCGCCACCGCCGGAGCCCGCGCCGGAGCCCGACCCGCCCGAACCCGAACCCTCGCCGATCGACGGCGACGCCGCGCCACCACCGCCGGAGCCCGCGCCGGGGACCGACCCGCCCGCTATCCCGGCCCGGCGGCCCGCGGGAGCCAAGGCCCCCAAGACCGGGGCCAAGTCCTCCAGGACCGGAGCCAAGTCCCCCGGGGCGGCGGGCAAGGCCACCGGGGAGAAGGCCGCGTCGTCGCCCGCGGTCGTCGGGTACGCCGCCGCCCCGGCCCGGGCCGACGCCCCCGCCCGCCGGCCGTCGCGCCCGAAGGCCACGGGCCCGTCCGTCCCCGCGGCCCGCAAGCCCCCACCCCGGCCCGTTCCCGACCTCTACGAGCGCCTCCGGGGACTCGGCGTGCCGGAGGCCCACATGCCCCGGTCGGCCAGGGCCACCCTCGATGCACTGCTCCAGGCCATGGACCGGCTCCCGGTCGCGCCACCACTGCCCACCGAGGCCGGCACGGTCGTGGTCGTCGTCGGGACCCGCGGGCCCGTCGACCGGACCGCCCGGCTGCTCCTGGGCGAATCGCCCTACCGCCACGGTCCCCGGAGGGCGCCCGGACAGCGTCCATGGACCGTCGACGACCCGGCACCCTCGGACGACTCGTCCGGGGGCCTCCTCCAGACCGGAGACGACCTCCTCGCCGTGCAACAGGTGGCCCGGCGCCGGTCGGCCGGGCGCCCGTCGCTGGTGACGGTCGAATCCGATCCCGGTCTCCCCATCCGGTCGACCACCCTCGCGTTCATCGAGAGCCTGCGGCCCGACTATGTGCTCGGTGCGGTCTCGGCATCGATGAAGCGGCAGGACGTCGAGCGCTGGAAGGACCACCTCCCGTCGATGGACGCGGTGGCACTGTGGGGGGTGGAGTCGACCTACAGCCCCGCCGAGCTGCTCGGCGCCGTGCCCATCACCTTCGTGGACGGCGAGGCGAGCTCGGCCATGGGGTGGACCGTGACTTTGCTCAGCCGGGCGATGGAGCCACGGGAGTGAACTGGCGGGACTACCGGATGTTGGCGGCCGACGTCCAGCGACTCCGCCCGCTGGCCGCCATCGTTCTGGCCATCGTCATGATCCTTCCGTCGATGTCGGACGTGATCAGGGGCGACCTCCCGGTCGTCACCCTCCTGGTGCGCCTGGCACTCGCACTCGTGGTCTCGGGCGTACTGGTGTGGATCGTGACCGGGGTCGTGCTCCACTACGCCCGGGTGCAGGCGCAGTCCGGCCCCGACCGTCGACCGAAGCGAGATATCGAGCGCTGACCCCTGAACTTGCTGGGCTTCTGGGCCGTTGTAGTCAGCGTGGATGAGCAAGAACTCCTCACGCAGCTGGCCATGGTCCTCGACGACGAAGTGGAGCAGGTCCACTCGCTGAGTTACCAGTTCACGGTGCTGGCGTCGCTGGTCGCCAGCGACCAGTCCTCGTGGATCCCCCGGTCGGTGAGCGCACTCCAGTCGGCCAGTGAAGAGCTCCGGCTGACCGACCTGCGGCGAGCGGCGGTCACCATCGGCGTGACCACCGCGTGCGGTCTCGATCACGACGCCCGTCTGGAGAACATCGTCGGTGAGCTCCCCGACGAGTGGAAGGTGATCCTCGACGAACGTCGCCGTGCCCTGCTCGCGGAGGTCGCCGACCTCCAGAGCGTGGCCGACCTCACGATCTCCGCGGTCAACCGCCGCTCCGCACTGGCCGAGGAGGCGCTGGCCTATCTCCGGAGCGACGACGGGTCGAACTACGGTCGTCGCTCGGTGCCCCACCCGCGGATCGTGCGGGGAATGATGTGACCGACCTCGGACTGTCGATCCTGGCGAGTGGACTCGATGCCGACACAGCCGAGCTCGACACGGCGTCGAACAACCTCTCCAACATCAACACGCCCGGCTACGCACGCGAGGCGGTAGAGCTCGCTCCGGTGGGGGCGGCCGAGCCCCTCCAGTCCGGCGGAGGCGTGACCATCACCTCGGTGGAGGCGCTGACCGACGCCGTCTACGGATCGGCCAACGTCGCGGCCGAAGGGGTGCAGGGAGCGGCGAATCAGGCCAACGAGGTGATGCAGTCGGTGGAGGCCATCTTCCCCGAGCCCGACGCCACCGGCCTGGCCGCCCAGCTCAGCACCTTCTGGTCGGACCTTTCGAGCCTGGCCGCCACCCCGAACCAACAGGGCGCCCAGCAGTCCGTGGCGACGGCGGCGCAGAACCTGGCGTCGACCCTGAACAGCAGCTCCGCCCAGCTCTCCCAGCTGACCTCGTCCCTGAGTGCCGAGGTCGGGACCGGCGCGAACGACGGGGGGACGCTGGCCCAGGCCAACGGCCTGCTCACGCAGATCGCCTCGCTCAACGTGGGGATCGTGGCCGGCAACGCCGGCGGCCAGGACCCCAACTCGTTGAGCGACGAGCAGCGCGCCGACGTCGACCAGCTGGCCGGCCTGCTCGGCGTCTCGACGTCCACCGCGCCCGACGGGTCCCTCACGGTGTCGCTGGGCGGTATCCAGCTGGTGTCGGGTGACGTCGCCCAGACGATGGTCACCTCGGGTTCGGCCGCCACCGGAGACCTCGCCGTCACCACCTCGTCCGGGGCGCCGGTGACGGCGGGCGGGTCGATCGGGGCGACCCTGTCCGCAGTCAACACCGTGCTGCCCGGCTACCAGGCCCAGCTGTCCTCGGTGGCCAACTCCCTGGCCGACTCGGTCAACTCGTTGCAGGCCGGCGGGATGGACGCCAACGGCGATCCCGGTTCGGCCATCGCCGGCGGCTACGCCGGCACCGTGCTCCCGAACATCTTCGTCGACGGTGGATCGGGCTCGACGTACACCGCCACCTCGAGCGCCGCGGCGACCATCACCGTGTCGTCGGCCTACAGCGCCGACCCCTCGCTCATCGCCACGGCCGCCGCGCCCGGCCCGGGCAACGCGAACGTCATCGGGACCCCCACGCTGGATGCCACGAACGCCCAGGCCATGGCCGCGCTGGCGAGCTCCACGGCCGGCCCCGATGCGCTGTACCAGGGGCTGATCGGAGCCCTCGGGACCGAGGCGGCCAACGCGTCGAACACGGCGACCTCGGCGACCAACCTGGCGACGACCGCGGCCAACAACCTGGCCTCGGTTTCCGGCGTCAACGAGAATGAGGAGGAGATCGACGTCTTGACAGCCCAGAACGCGTTCCAGGCGGCATCGCAGGCGGTAAATGCGATCGTCCAGTCGTTCCAGTCGCTCCTCCAGGCGGTCTGACATGCGAGTCGCAGACGTGAGCCTGTCGCAGGCGATCACCCAGCAGCTCAATCAGCAGGAGAGCAGCATCGCCTCCCTCGAGGAGCAGGTGTCGTCGGGCAAGGCGCTCAACCAGCCCTCGGACGACCCGGCCGCGGTCACCCAGGTCCTCCAGCTGTCGGGCCAGGCCAGCCAGCTGGCCAGTTGGCAGGACAACACCCAGACGGCGACGTCGTGGCTCGGCCTGGCCAACGACTCGGCGAACAGCGCGCTGGACGCCATGCAGAGCGCACAGACGCTCCTGCTCCAGGCGCTCAACCAGGGTTCCGAGAGCGCCGCCAACTACACGGGGATCGCCGAGCAGCTGCAAGGGGTCAGCGCCAACCTGCTGGCCGCGGCCAACACCCAGTTCGAGGGCCGGCCCATCTTCGCCGGGACCTCGGCCGCCAGCGAGGCCTACGACGCGAACGGCAACTACCTGGGGAACCAGGACACACCGACCGTCATCGTGGGGCCGGGCGGCACCGCGGGACAGGCGGCCGCGCTGTCCGTTCCGGGGACCGCCCTGTTCGGCACCGGCACCTCCAACGTGTTCTCCGTCCTGTCGACGGTCATCGGCCAGCTGAGCACCGGGGCCCCGACGGCCGCGCAGCTGAACACGGCCCTCACCGCGCTCGACAGCAACATCGCCACGGCTGAACAGGGCAGTGCGGAGCTGGGTAATGCATCGATCGCCGTCACCGACGCTTCGGCGTCGTTGACCACGCAGCTCACGGCGACCCAGACCACCCAGGCAGGCCTGGAGGACGTCAACGTGGCTACGGTGACCACGCAGCTCGACTCCGAGATGACCAACTACCAGGCGGCGATGTGGGCGGCATCACAGGCGATACCCGAGACGCTCGTCCATTTCCTGTGATCCCCCCTCCAGGCGGCTCTGGGGTGGCAGGATCTCCATGAGGATCGGCGCCCCCCACGACAGTGTCCGTCACGCCACGTGCAGCCGACGGCCGATCCCATCAACGCGAAGGAGCCCCTTGCAGACGACCCGCAGCCGTCCCATCACCGCGCAGGAGATGGGCATCACGTTCCGCCGGGAGATGCTCGGCTGGATCGGCGCCGTCCATTTCACGATCGAGCCCATCCCCGAGGCGAACGGGCTCTTCGCGGTGCTCCGGTGCAGCGACACCGTGCGGCTGCGAGGCGGCGCACTCGTTCCCGAACTGAATTTCCTGGTGACCGCGCCGTGCGCACTGTGGCCGCGGTACCAGGTGGCGCTGGACGAGGAGTTCGCCGAGAGCCTCGACCTGGTGGCGCCGGACGACGCGGCCCTCCTGGCCATCGTGACCCCCCGCGATCCGCTGGAGCGGACGACGGTCAACCTGTTCTCCCCGATCGTCGTCAACCGCCACACCGGAGCCGCCGACCAGTTCGTGCCGGCGGCCGCCGAGAGTGAGGTCGGTTGGCAGGTGCGGACGCCGATGCCTCTCCCGACGGCCGACGGCGAGCCTGAAGGAGGCACGGATGCTGACCCTCACCCGTGAAGTAGGGGAGAAGATCCTCATCGGGGACGACATCGTGATCACGGTGGTGTCGGTCTCGGAGAACGGCCGGGTGCGCCTGGGGATCGAGGCGCCGAGGCAGATCCGCATCGACCGGGCCGAGGTGCTCGAACGCATCCGCAAGGAGAACCTCGAAGCCGGGACCGAGACCTCCGATCAGATCGCCTGGGCGGTCCATGCCGCCAAGAAGGCGAACATGCGCTCCAGCGCCAACGACGGGGGAACCCGGACCGGGGGCTGACCGCCGGGGTTCAGTCCGTCATCCGGGGGGCCGAGCGGAGCCCGGCTGGAGTGCGGGGGAGACGTGCTCCGTCCAGCGCCTGCCGTCCCAGTACCGGAGGTCGGCCTCGCCGTAGGGGTCGGGGGCCCAGCAGGCCGGAGTCGACGGGACCGCGGCGGGCGACCCGGCGGGTGGCGGGCCGTTCCGCAGGGGTGTGGACAGTCCGTCTCCGCCCAGGTCGATCCTGGGGCCGACGGCATCGGCAAATACTCTCGCGTGCTCCCGGCTGAGCGGTCCGACGGTCTGGATGCTCAGCGGGCCTCCGGCACTCGACATCAGGACGCGCCCGCCGACCAGGTAGGAGCGAATGAGGCGGACGTCCTGGACGCGGCTGAGCGGAACGGCCTTCTCCCTCCTGGTCACGATCCCCTGGGCGACCACCACCCGTTGATTGGTGAGGATGAAGTGGTGCCGTTGACGCCAGACGGCCCACAGGCCGAGCGTGACCACGTACAGGGGAGCCGTCCAGAATGCCGAGGGAAGCATGTCGAGGACGACCTGTTCGTCCTGCTGAAGCCGGATGCTGCTGATCACCGGGGCCACCTTTCCGTCTCGGGCGATCCGCGGGCGCCACCAGGGAAGACCGTAGTCCGACCCGTCGGGGACGATCGCCGCGTTTCGAGGCCGGGCAACGGTCGGCCGCCGGTCGTCCGTCCGTGGGGCCCGGACATTCGTGCGACCATCGACCCCGTGGGTCTACGACCTGAGCGAACATGGTCGGTCATGGACGTGCTCCTCGGCCCCTCGGACCGGTGAGGACGGCCCCACCGCCGAAGACGAGAAGAGTCCGAAAGAGGCAGTCGCACGATGTCACCCACACCCACCGCCGACACCGGTGCCGCCAGCCGGTCCCACCCTGGGGGTGCCGGCTCGCCTGCGAAGAAGGGGCGGGCGGGGGCCCCGGCGCTGCTCCTGGTCCTCGGCCTCCTCGCCGCCGCCTGCACCGCGTCACCCACCGCCCACTCCGCGACGCCCCCCACCCGGAGGACGGCGCCTTCGACGACCCGTCCCACACCCGTCGGTCAGCTCGTCTTCGCAGCCCCCCGCCCCGTGGCGTCGGGTGCGGGCCTCGACTCCGTCTCCTGTGCCACGCCCACGTCCTGTGTCGCCGTCGATGCGAACGGGGGAATCCACTACTTCCAGGGATCCACCTGGTCGGGGCCGGTGACCCCCGCCAGCGGGCCGATCGGCCAGGGTGCGATCTCCGTCTCCTGTGGCGGTCCGACGCTCTGTGCGGCCGTCCCCACCGCCGGATCCCAGGTCGTCACCGGTACCGGCCTCGTGTGGTCGGCGCCCCAGACCCTCCCGGGGGCGACCGATCTGGGCGCCGTCGGTTGTGCCCCGACCGGCTACTGCGCCACGGTCGACGCCGAGGGGTACGCCTTCGCCTTCGACGACGGTCGGTGGACGGCGACCAGCGGTGACTGGGGATCGGTGTCGGGAATCTCCTGTGTGTCCTCCACCTTCTGTGTCTCCGTCTCGGGCGGCATCTCCCAGTGGGACGGCTCGTCGTGGACGCAACCCGACAGCTATGCCGCGACCGGATCGTTCACGTCGGTGACCTGCCCGACGTCGTCGTTCTGTGCGGCGGCGATCAGCTCCGGCGACGTCATGCTCCTCAACGGCCAGACATGGGGCACGCCGGTCCGCATCGAGTCCGGCCAGCCCTCCGCCACCTCCGTGGGGCCCTCTCCCACCGGCATCTCGTGCGCCTCGTCCACGTACTGTGCCGCCGTCGACTCCGCCGGGGACGTCCTCCAGTGGAGCGGCACGACCTGGTCCTCGATCGACGCCGACCCCGGGCACCACCTGACGGCCATCTCGTGTCCGACGGCGACGTTCTGTGCCGCCGTCGACTCCGCCGGGGACGTCCTCCTGGGCCACCCCGCCTGACGCCCTCGGACCGTGGCCCCGGACGGCGCGGCGTGTGGATCGAGCCCGGTCGGCGGAGGTGGCGGCCACCCTCCCCGCGGGTCGGGTCCGGTAGCCTGCGGCCATGGTCGACGACCCGTCGGTGGTGAGGACACCGGGGCTGGAGCCGGTGTTCCGCCACCTCGACGACCCCGACGTGCCCTGGCAGCAGGTGCGCGCCGTCCGACGGGCGGACGGGACGGTGGCGTCGGTGTGGGAGAAGTGGCTCGCCTTCTCCGCCGATCCCCTCTACCTCTCGCTCTATGCGAGGTGGGACCCCGGGGTCATCCAGCGCCGGCACGGCCACCTGAGCCCCCACGTACTCATGGTCCTCGAGGGCGAGATCCTCTGCGGCGACCGGCTCTGCCCCGCCGGCACGCACATCGAACTCCCGTACGGGGCGGCCTTCGGTCCCTTCGTGGCCGGCGAGGAGGGGGCGGTCCTCTTCGAGGTCATGATGGGAGACCCGCGGGGCTGGGGCGACGACCCCGCCTCGTTCGAACGGGCGCTGGCCGAGCACGGGGCCGAGGCGTTGCCCGACCCGCCGATCGAACTGCCGGCGTGGCTGCAGGACCTCCGCGACCGGTGGGTCGACGACTGACCCGCGGCCGGCGCCACCCCGGGGTCAGGGGGTCAGCATGGCGGTGACCTGGGCCAGGTCGAAGTAGTCCCTCCAGGCGCAGATCTTCCCGTCCCGGATCTCGAAGGTACCCATCACCGGGAGCGGCGCCTTCTTCCCGTCCATGGTGAACGTGTCGATCCGCTCGGTGAGCACGACGCCGTCCCGTACGGCGAGGTGCAGGATCTCGACCGTCGTGCCGGCGAACATGCCGAAGAACCCGTCCAGGAAGGCCCGGGTCGCGTCCAGCCCCACCGCCGGCTCCATGGGGATGTTGTGGTACACGACATCGTCGGTCATGAGCAGCGCGATCGCGTCGGTGTCGTGGGCCTCGAGTGCGGCCATGCAGGCCCGCACCGTCCGCTCGGCTGTTTCGTCGTCTGACACTCCGGGCCTCCTCCGTCCGCTGCTCCGACGAGGCTAGCCACTGGCCGACCGGTCCGGGCCACCGTGGACGTCCCCGTCGTCGGTCCCCCGGGGGGCTGACCGTGCGGGCCCCGCAGGGGCCGGCTTCGCGGTGGTCACCCTCCGGCGGGCGCTCCGTGGCACGATGGCGGCATGAGCGAGGCAAGCGGGGCGTTCGTCTACGTGGAGCGGGTGTCCGAGTGGTTCCAGAGGTCGGCCGGGATCTTCGAGAGCCTCAGTGCCAACTGCGGGCGATTGGAGTCGATCATCGACGGCGATCCGCCGGACAACCTGGAGCGGGCCAAAGGGCTCGGCGAGCAGTCCCGCAGCGCGGAGCTGGCGCTCGTGGGCGATCCGTGTCCCGACCCGTGGGGGGCGCGCCAGCTCGATTCGATCGTCTCGACGTTGTCGGAGGTGGGCCACGAGGTCGTGCTGGCCTTCGGTGATCCGAAGGGACCGGAACGCACGTTGTTGCAGGCGAAGGTCGCCAGTGCCCGGCGCATGGTGACGGAGCTCCAACGCCTCGGCCAGCGTCTCCTGGCCGACGACCGCATCGTCTGACTCACACTCCGGCGGAGTCCCGCCCACGGGGGCTCGTGCCTGGCAGGGCCCACCCACCCGCCTGCGGTCCACCTGGGCCCGCCGCCCGGATGGGACTATTGCGTCCAATGAACTCACAATCGGATTCGTGTCGTGGCGGGGGCCGGCGCCGGCGGACGGGCACAGCTTCGTTCCTCACCCGGGCCGCCGCGGTCGCCTGTGCGGTGGTGGTCCTGACGGCCGTGCCCGCGGCGGGACGGGCCGGCGCCACGGGAGGTGCGTCGTGGGCCGTCGTGACCGCTCCCGGGACAGGCGGTGACGACGTCCTGCTCGGATCGACCTGCGCGGACACGGTGACCTGCTGGGCCGTCGGCATCAGCATCTCGGACATCACCTCGAACGCGTCCTACGCACCCCTGGTCCAGCGGTGGGACGGCTCGACATGGTCCCTCCAGCGGACCGCGACCATCCCGGACTCCGACGGCGGAGGACTGTTCGACGTGACGTGCGTCACCACATCGGACTGCTGGGCCGTAGGTGCCGTGCTCGGCGTCGCCGGCGACGGCAATCCGACGGGCACCCTGACCGAGCACTGGGACGGCACGGGGTGGTCGCACGTGCCGTCGCCGACGCCGGCCGGGACCGTGGGCGGGATCCTGCAGAGCGTCAGCTGCGCGTCGTCCTCGGACTGTTGGGCCGTGGGATACGGGACGGACGCGAACGGTGGCGCGCTGCACGCCGTCGCCGAGCGGTGGAACGGCGCGTCGTGGACGATCGTGGCGGGCCCCGACACCGGACAGGCCTACGACCAGCTCGACTCGGTGACGTGCGTCGCCTCGGACTGCTGGGCGGTGGGCTCCGCCGGGGCGGCCCAGCAGAACCCCAACTTCCTGCCGATCTTCCCGGCGGCCATCGGCAACCAGGGTCTCGTCGAACGGTGGGACGGCGCGTCCTGGTCGGTGGTACCCAGCGTGGCCGCGCCCGCCCCCGACGGCGGGTATCTCTCGAGCGTGACCTGTACGAGCGCCATCGAGTGCTGGGCGTCCGGCTCGGTCACCGATGCCGACGGCATCGCCGGGTCCACGCTGATGGAGCGCTGGGACGGTACCGGATGGTCGCAGGTCGCCACCCCGGACGCCGACGCCTCCGCGGGGAACATCCTGGGTTCGGTCACCTGCATGGCCCCCGACCGCTGCTGGGCCGTCGGCTCCTTCGGCTCCTTCGGCGGCGATGGTGGCGCCGGATTCCAGCCGCAGGGGTTCGTCGAGAGCTGGGACGGCGGGACGTGGGCGATCGACTCCAGCCCGACGGTCGGAGCCCTGGGCTTCCTCGATTCGGTCTCCTGTGCGCAGTCACTCGCCTGCTGGGCCGTCGGGAGTGCGTCCGTCCAACCGAGCCAGAACGATCCCGGCCTCCGGTCGTTGATCGAGCAGACGACACTCCCGCCCTCCCAGAGCCAAGGACTCCTCCTCGCCTCGAGGGACGGCGGGGCGTTCGCCCTGGGCGACGCCACCTTCTTCGGCTCCATGAGCGGGCGCCCGCTCGCCCGGCCGATCGTCGGCATCGTGGCCACGCCCGACCGCCAGGGCTACTGGCAGGTGGCCGCCGACGGCGGGGTCTTCGCCTTCGGTGACGCCGGGTTCTACGGCTCGATGAGCGGGGCCCGTCTCGACCAGCCGATCGTCGGCATCGCGTCCACGCCCGACGGACGGGGCTACTGGGAGGTGGCCGCCGACGGCGGTGTGTTCGCCTTCGGTGATGCCGACTATGCCGGCTCGCTGGGTTCCGTGCACCTCAACCAGCCGATCGTCGGCATCGCGTCCACGCCCGACGGACGGGGCTACTGGGAGGTGGCCGCCGACGGCGGTGTGTTCGCCTTCGGCGACGCCCCGTTCCTGGGCTCGACCGGCGGTACCGCGCTGAACCAGCCCGTCACCGGCTTGGCCGGGACGCCCGACGGACGTGGCTACTGGCTGCTGGCCGCCGACGGCGGCGTGTTCGCCTTCGGCGACGCACCCTTTCTCGGCTCCGTCCCCGGTCAGGGGCTCCCGGCCTCCCCACCGCTGGTCGGCTTCGGTCCCACCCCGAGCGGCGACGGGTACTGGCTCGTCGACGCCGCCGGCACCGTGTTCTCCTACGGCGACGCCGAGCTCCTCCCGTCCTCGGGAGGGTTCCAGCTGACGGCGCCGATCGCCGGGGCCTCGTCGGGGTCGTGACCGGCGGGTCCCCCCCCGTCGGCCGGCTCCCGGGTGGGCGGGACGGCTAGGCCAGCGGCCTGATCCGGGTCGACCGGTACAGGACGGCGACGACCACCCAGCCGATGGCGATGATCAGCCAGAAACTGAGGATGCGGAAGACGATCACCGCCGCCAACGCGTGGGGACCGTGCATGCCGGCCACCACCAGTGCCGCGGCCAGGGCGACCTCGACCACGCCGACCCCACCCGGGGTGAGGGGGAGGAGGGCGGCACCGGTGCCGGCCGCGTAGGCCAGCAGGAGCCCGTGCCACGGGACGCCCCCGCCGGTGGCGAGGATGGAGAACACCAGGCAGAGCGCATTGCCGAGCCAGTTCCACAGCGACAGCGCACCCACGTGGACGTACGAGGTGCCGGACATCTTGACGGCCGCCAGTTCGTCCAGGAAGGCGTCGATCGGCAGCGACGCCGTCCACGGCCCGGCCGGACGGCGGGTGACGCGACCGATGGTGGCCCAGGCCGACAGGGCGAGCCGCCGGATGACCGCCCGGGCGTGCTCGCTGCGGAGCGCGAGCAGCGCGCCCACCATCGGCACGACTGCCGCCGCGGCGCTCACGAGTCCGATGATCCCTGCGGTCGGGTTGCCACTCGACACCGCACCCGCTGCCAGCACCACACCCAGGGTGAACGTCGAGATCACCCACGAGACGGCGAGCGTCCAGCCCGTGGCGGCCGAGTCGGCGCCGTAGCGACGGAACTGCGTGAAGGAGTAGCCGACGGAGGCGGCCGGACCGGCGACCGGTAGCGAGAGGGAGACGGCGTTGCTCGCATAGGTCACGGCCAGGGTCGAACGCAGCCGCATGCGGACGCCGCAGACCCGGAACAGGTGGCGCTGCATGCGGGCGAACGCACCCATCGACGTGACCTCGGCCACGATGGCCGGAGGGATCCAGATCCATCGCAGGTGTCCGAAGGTGGCGATGGACTCGGCGAGGAGGGAGTGGCCGGCGACGCCCAGGGCGATGAGCCCCACGGCCACGACCGCGAGCCCGATGGCTATCCGGAACCGCCGTCTGTGACCTGGCGGCGTCGCCCGCCACACCACGGGTCCGGGGGAGGCGGGCTGCTCGTCCCCCGTGGTCGCCACCGGGCAATTGTCGTCGACGAACGGTGCCGGGGTCGACCGGGGTGTCCCGTCGCCCGGTCCGGGTGCCTACGGAGCCGCTGGTGAGCGTCCGTGGGGCGACCGGACCGGCCTCACGCTCACCCTCCGGACCCGTAGAACCGGGCGTCGCCGAAGGTGAACACCCCGCCGTCGGCGGCCACCAGCCAGTAGCCCCTGCCGTCGGGTGTCGCGGCCATGCCGACGATCGGCTGGTCCAGATGGACCCCGCCCTCGGACCCGTAGAACCGGGCGTCGCCGAAGGTGAACACCCCGCCGTCGGCGGCCACCAGCCAGTAGCCCCTGCCGTCGGGGGTCGCGGCCATGCCGACGATCGGATGTCCGAGATGGACCCCGCCCTCGGACCCGTAGAACCGGGCGTCCCCGAAGGCGAACACCCCGCCGTCGGCGGCCACCAGCCAGTAGCCCATGCCGTCGGGTGTCGCGGCCATGCCGACGATCGGCTGGTCGAGATGGGCCCCGCCCTCGGACCCGTAGAACCGGGCGTCGCCGAAGGTGAAGACCCCGCCGTCGGCCGCCACCAGCCAGTAGCCCTGGCCATCAGGCGTCGCGACGATGCCGAGGAGCGGCCGGTTGAGGTGGGCTCCGCCCTCGGACCCGTAGAACCGGGCGTCCCCGAAGGCGAAGACCCCGCCGTCGCCACCGACCAGCCAGTAGCCCCTCCCGTCCGGTGTCGCCGCGATGCCGACCATCGGCTGGTCCAGGTGGTCGCCCGCCTCGGACCCGTAGGACCGGGCGTCACCGAAGCAGGTCACCGCACCGCCCGGCGCCACGAGCCAGTAGCCCCCTCCGTCCGGGGTGACGGCCATGCGCCGCGAGTTGAGGCCTGTCGGCGTGACGACTACTGTCAGCGCACCTGAAGCCGTGAGGCCGAGGTCGTCGGTCACCCGGACGGTCAGCTCGTACGTGCCCTCCTGGGTCGGCGTGCCGCTGAGCGCACCGGTGGGCGCCATCGCCAGACCTGGGGGCAGCGTGCCCGACTCGAGGGCCCACGCGTCGGGTCCCGTGCCACCGACGACATGCAGCTGGGCGCTCAGGGCGACGCCGACGATGCCGTCGAGCGTCCGGTCGGCGGCCACGGACGGCGCCGGCTCGATCCGGACAGGCTCCGCTTGGGTGGCTGTCTGCCCGTTGCCGTCGGTGGCCACAAGGGTGAAGGAGAAGGGCCCGGTCGTCGTGGGCGTGCCGCTGACCTCACCGGTCGAAGGATCCAGGGTGAGACCACCGGGCAGGCTTCCGTCCTCGACGGACCAGGTGTAGGGGCCCGAGCCTCCGCTGAGCGACGGGGTGGCGTCGTAGGGGACGCCGATCTCGCCGTCGGGAAGGGTCGACGCTCCGAAGGAGGGCGCCGGCTCGATGGTGAAGGACTCCGACTGGAGTGCCTGCTGGCCGCCGATGTCGGTGGCCACCAGGGTGAAGGAGAAGGCGCCGCCCACCGTGGGCGTGCCGCTGACCTCACCGGTCGAAGGATCGAGGGTGAGGCCGCCGGGCAGGCCGCCGTCCTCGACGGACCAGGTGTACGAGCCCGAGCCGCCGGTGGCCGACGGCACCGAGTCGTAGGGAACGCCGACCTCGCCACCGGGCATCGCCGGCGACGTGATGCCGGAGGCCGAGGGCGTGACCGCCACGCGCGGCGTCGAGCGGTCGCTGAGCCCGGCGGCGTTGCCTGCCTGGATCGAGACGTAGTACGTCGTCCCGTCATCGAGGCCGTCGAGCGAGCAGGTCAGCGCGCCGGACGTGGAGCACGTGGCGATCTGGTTCCCGCCCGCGGGGGAGTCGAAGGCGGTGACGAGGTAGGCGCTGTCGGCGATGCCGTTGACCGTCTGGTCGCTGATCGGCGCGCCACCGTCCGAGGACGGGGCGGCCCAGCTCACGACCGCGGCCCCGTCCTCGCCGTACGCCGTGATCGACGGTGCCACGACCGGCCCCGGGTACGTGAACGGCGTGCCCGTCAGGGGCGAGGAGGCGGGGCTGGTCCCCGCTGCACTGACCGCGTCCAGCAGGACCGAGTACGTCGTGCCATCGGTGAGCCCGTCGATCACGAAGGGCGACGTCGTCCCACCGGTCGACGTCCAGGTGTCTCCGCCGTCGAGGGAGTACTGGAATGTCGTGACCGGGTCCCCACCGGGGTCCCCCGGGGAGAACGAGACCGACAGGTAGGAGTCACCCGCGCCGATGCCGGTGATGGCCGGGGCCTGGGGGCGGGCGATCGGGACCACCGGCTGGAGCGGGTCCGACTGCACGCCGGAACCGGCGGCGTTGGTGGCGACGACCCCCACGTAGTACGTCGTGCCGTCGACGAGACCGGCGATCGTGCACGCCAGCGCGTCGGTCGTGCAGGTACCGACCGGCGAGGACCCGTCCGACGAGGCGTAGGCCGTCGCCGTGTACCCGGTGACGGGCGATCCGCCGTCGGAGTCGGGGGCGGTCCATGTCACGTCGGCCGACTCGGAGTCACTGGCCGCGAGCACGTCGACCGGGACGTCGGGCACGGTGAGCGGCGTGGCGCTCTGGGCGCGGAGGCCTGCCCGTCACCGACGGCACTGTCGGCCCGGACCGACACCTGGTAGGGCGTCCCGTTGTCCAGCCCCGGGATCGTGAAGGACGGGCTGGTGGTGCCGGTGGCGGTCCAGGGACCGCCATCGACCGAGTACTCCGTCGCCAGGACCGACGAGCCGCCGTCGTCGCCGACCACGGCCGTGACGTCGATGGCGCCGTCCTGCGGTGCCAGGGTCACGGTCGGTGCACCTGGGACCGTCGCCGGGGCCACGTCGACGGGAAGGGACGCCTCCGAGTTGCCGATCCCGTTGACCGCACGGATCTCCACCGGGTACTGGGTGCCGTCGACGACGGGAGTCACGCCGTCGGTCGACGCCGTCGTGATCACGAGCGGGTCGGCGTCCGATGCGGCGGTCTGCCATGTCGCGCCGGCGTCGGTCGAGTACTCGTAGGACGCGATGGGGCTTCCACCCGTCGACGGTTCGGAGTACGTCACCGAGATGGTGGCATCGCCCCGGGTGGTGGACGAGATGACCGGTTGGCCGGGGGCGGTCGCCGGTGTACCCGGGACGGCGGTGGACGCCGCCGAGTCGCCTTGGCCGTTGTCGGCCCGGACCTGGACCGAGTAGGCGGTGCCGTTGGTCAGGCCGCCGATGGTGACGTCCGGGGCGAGGGTTCCCGTCGAGATCCACGGGCCCCCGTCGACGGAGTAGTCGTAGGACGTGACCGCCGACCCGCCGTTGGAGCCGGGTGTGAACTCCACGACGAGGGCGCCGTTCCCGGGAGTCACGGTGGTGATCGACGGGGCGTCGGCCATGCTGACCGGGATGCCCGTGGCCACGGCCGAGGCGGGACCTGCACCGGCGGCGTTGACGGCGCGCAGCTCGACGTCGTAGGTGACTCCGTCGGTGAGGCTGGACGTCCCGTCGGTCGACAGGGCGGTGATCGTCATGGTCGTGGACGTCGCCGGCTGGCCGTCGGTGCGGTCGTGCCAGGTGGCCCCGGCATCGGTCGAGTACTGGTAGCCGGTCACCGGCGATCCACCGTCGCCGCCGGGCGCATCGAAGGTCACCGTGAGCGACCGGTCGGACGCCACCATGCCGTCCGCTCCGGTGATAATGGCGGGAGCACCGGGAGTCGTGACCGGTGTGCCCGTCACCGGCGCCGAGTCACTTCCGGCGCCGTCGGCGTTGACGGCGCGCAATTCGATCGCATAGGGAGTGCCGTCGACGAGGCCGGTCGTGCCGTCGACCGCCGACGCCGCGATCACGCACGTGACCGAACCGTCCGAGGTCAGGCACGGGGTCCCGAAGGTGGCTTCGGAAAACCAGTCCTGCCCGCCGTCGGTGGACCATTCGTAGTCGGTGATCGGCGAACCGTTGCTGGCCGGCTCGGTCGCGGTCACCGACAGCGTGCGGTCACCGGGCGCGATCGCCGTGATGGTGGGGGCGGCCGGCGCCGCCGTCGTGGTGAAGGACGCGTCGGCCGGGGCCCCCGGCCCGCTGCCGTTGATCGCCTCGAGCTCGAAGCTGTAGCCGGTCGCCTCGGTCAGTCCGGTCACGTCGACCGGGCTGGTCGTCGTCGTCGGCACCCATGTCATGCCACCGTCGAGGCTGTACTGGTACCCGGTGATGCTGCTCCCCCCGGTGGCGCCCGGCGTGAACCCGACGGTCGCCCCGGTGGCGCCCACGGCGACGGAGTCGACGGTCGGTGCACCCGGTACCGCTTCGGGGGTCTGGCTCACCGAGTTGGACGCCGGACTCGACCCCGTCGTGTTGACCGCCTCGATCTCGACGGAATAGGTGGTCCCGTCGGTCAGGCCCGAGATCGTCAGTGGTGACGTCGTCGTGGCCACGGACCGCCAGGGTCCGGCACCGTCGAGCTGGTAGAGGTAGGTGGTGATCGGTGCGGTGGACGCCGGCGGCGTGAAGTCGACCTGGAGCGCCCCGTCCTCCGGGGTGATCGAGGCGATGGACGGGGCGGCGGGGGGCCCTGACGGCTCGACCGTGCCCGTCGGCGTCGAGAACGGACCGCTCCCGTCGGAGTTCACCGCCTGGACCTCGAAGATGTAGGGCGTCCCGTCGGTCAGCCCGGTCACGGTCGCCGAGGTAGCGGTCGAGCCGGTGTCGTCACTGGTCCAGTCGGCTCCGCCGTCACTGGAGTACTGGATGACGTAGTCACTGATCGGGTGGGCGCCCGGGTCGGGGGCCACCCACTGGAGGGAGACCGCGCCCTCGCCGGCCGTGGCCGACAGGCCGGTGGGAATGCCGGGTACGCCGGTGGCATAGGTGATCACGACGGAGCCGTCGTACATGCCCCCGGGGTCGGCGAACGAGTTGTCGGGGTTGGGCGCCCCGGTGTCGGCGTCGGCGTAGTAGGCGTAGAGGGCATTGAGGCCGGGGATCCCCCCGGTCGAGTTCTCGCCCGGGCTGCCGCCCTGTCCGTACCATTCGTCCGATGCCCCCGAGCCGAACTGGTCGTTGCCCGCGGCACCGCCCGCCGCTCCGCCGCCACCACCGGCACCGCCTCCGCCGTCACACCCCGGCTCATCGTCCGGGGCGCCGGTGTCGAAGTACTGGTCGGCATTGGACCCGCTGGTCGATCCCCCGCACTGGGTGAACACGGCGATGCCGTCCTGACCCTGTGTCGGCTCGGCCGGGAGCGGGGACGGACTCTCGATGGTGTTCTCCATGGCGCAGTCCGTCGTGCAACCGGCGGGGATCCCGTAGGTGATCGGCGTGGGCGTGGTCTGTGGGACGTACGAGGCGAGGTTGATCTGACCCTGGACGAGGGCGTACTGCCCCGATCCGCCGTCGCCGCCGCCACCACCGGCCACGACGGAGCCCACGCTGGTGGGATCGTCGGGCGAGCTGCCGATCTCGACGGCAGTGGCCGCCCCTCCGGCACCGCCGTAGCCGGAGCAGCCGTTCGGCCCCGGGGCCCCACCCGTGCCCCCGTCGTACTGCGGCAGCGGACTGATGCCGGCCACCGCGTCGCTCGGGTCGTCGGGTGACGTCCAGTCCTGCCCGCCCGTGCAGCCCGTCTCGATCGGCTCGTCGGCCCCGGAGCCGACCCCGATCGTGAGGTAGTCACCCGGGGTCACCGACATCGAGCCGGAGACCACGCCCTGGTAGCCGCCGGGCGGGGGATTGCCGGAGTCGTCGGCTCCGCCCCAACCTCCCTGGCCACCGGTGGCGGTGATGGTGATCGACGTCACGTCGGCGGGAACGGTGAAGCCCTGCAGCGTGTCGTTGTCGAATCCGAACGTCTGGGTGACCGTGGTGGAGGCCGCGGCCGGCGATGCGAGACCGCCGAGGACGGGCACCGCCGTGGCGGTCAGCAGGAGCAGGAACGTCGCCACGACGGCGAACGGGCGCTTCCGGGACGGAGAGCGTGTGGCAACGTCGGACATCTGGGACCGGGTGGCAGGCATACCGGCAAATCGACACTGGCGATCGCTTTCTTTAGCGGAGCGCTCGACGGCGCCTGCGGATCGTCGGCGGGAACGACCATGGTCCGGGGCCCGGCCGCTGCAGGCCGTCGGAGGGTCCGGTGCAGGTCACGGGGGCTGTCGGGATGCCGGCGGCGTCCTGGGGCTCCGGGAAGATACAGGTGTAGCCACACCACCCGATCGGTTGATCCGCGGCCGGTCGGAGGACGACGCGTGGACGAGGGGGGCGGCCGCGCCCGACGTAGGGGGGTTGTGGGGGCGGGCCCCGAGCGCACGGTCCGGTCGCGCCCGGGATCGTCGCCCGGGTCGGCTCAGGTACCGGTGCCGATGAGCGTGACGGTGACCTGGCCGCCGCCGTTCGACTTGAAGACGTACTTCTCGGTGTCGGGGCCCGTCCTGGTCGGCAGGAAGGTCACGGTCTGCTGCAGGAAGGTCGCCGGGTCGACGGTCGTGCCCTCCGGCATGGGCAGCTGGGCCGTGAACTCGCCGTCCGGGGCGAGGGCCCGGGTGATGACCAGGGCGACGGTGCCGCTGTTCCCCACCTGGAAGCTGACGTCCTTCGCCTGGCCCACCGGCACCGCACCGACATCGACCGTGGTGGCGCTGACCGCGAGCTGCCGGGACCCGGTGACCGCGCTGCCCGTGGTCGGCAGGGTGACCGACCCGTGGTCGGTGGCGACGGTGAGTGCCGAAGCGTACGTTCCGGCCTCCGTAGGGTTGAACCTGACCGATACGGTGATCGACTGCTGGGGGGCGAGCACCGTCCCGACGGCCGGCGCGCCGCTCACCGTGAAGGGAGCGCCCGGCAGGGAGATCCTCGTGATCGTCTCGGGCTGATCCCACGAATTGGAGACGGTCGTCGTGAGGGCGAGCCCGCCCGCCCCGGTGAGCACCGAGTTGAAGTCCAGGGGCTCGGATGACTGCAGGAGCCCCGGTGCGGTGCCGTATCCGGAAAGCGGGATGGTGGGGGACCCGGTGCTCGAGGGGAGCGAGAGCGAGGCGATGACCTCGCCCGGGCCGGACGGGGTGAAGCTGACCCTGATCGTGAAGTGCCCCCCGGCGGCCACCCGGGTGCCGAGGGGCGGTGACGAGACGGCGAAGACGTCGGCCGGGACCGGCTCGGTCCCGGACGGGGGGATTGACGTGGGGCCGGCCGTGGTCGAGGCCGGGACGGTCGTGGAGGTGGAGGTGCCGCCCGACGCGTCCGGGCTGGAGGTGGCCTGGTAGCCACTCACCACGGCGGGACCGGTCACCGTCATGGCCTGGGGCGCCGTGCCCGTCACCGTGATGGTCCGGGTCGAGCCGACGGCGACCGAGCCGAACTGGACCGGGCTGGTCGACGCCGATGTGGTCGACGACGGTCCGAAGGCCAGCAGCCTCCCGTTCCGCGTGCCGACCAGGATGCGACCGTTCCAGGCGGTGGGCACGGCGAACTGGCTGGCGGTCCCGATGGGCGCCGACCAGAGCAGCGGGAGGACCCCGCCCGAGGGGACGGCCCCGTAGGCCCGCAGCTGGGCCCGGTGGCCGCCCGGGCCGTCGGTGTAGACGACCCAGACCACCGCGCTGCCGGCGACGGTTCCGTTGCTGGTGACCATGGGTGAACCGGAGGTGTAGCCGAAGCTCCCGCTGCTGGTGCCCGCCGACGTCAGCTGGGGGACACCTTGGGCGTCGACGCCGTAGGTGAGCGCGCGCAGGTAACCGCCCCCCCCGCTCTCCAGCACGTAGACCCAGCCACCCTGCCCGCCGTAGGCCGCGGGGTGGCCCCACACCCCCCCGAAGGGACCGAGCTCCTGGAGCGCGGCGTCCCCTCCACCCGCCCCCTGCTGGAAGCCGCCCATGTCGGCGGCGTCGAGGAGGAAGATCCTGCCGTCCTTGCCCACCTGCACGAGGAGCTGCGGGTGGGCGGAGGTGCCGAAGTACGCCGTCGGGAGGGCGATCGGCCCTCCGGAGCCGAAGTCGTCGTCGTTGGCGTCGAGCGTGGCCGCGTTGGCCGGCGCGAAGAACTGGGTGGGGGTGAGCGAGCCGTCCGACCCGACGGTGAGGCCGATCACCGACTCCGACAGCGTGGGTGGTGGGTCGTCCGACGCGGCGGGTTGGGGGGAGACACCGTTGCCGGTGGCCAGGACGATGTTGTCCGGACCGAGCGAGACGAGCCCGCTGCCGCTCTGCCAGATGCCGGCCATCGAGTTCTCGTTCGTGCCGATGCCCGACTCGTCGCTCCACATGGTGATGCTCCTGGTGGCCGTGCTCATTCCCACGACGACGCCGCGATAGGGCGTGATGTCGCAGTCGGAGGCGAACGCCGCGTAGACCACCCCCCCGAGCAGGAGGAGGCCCGGGCGCTGGTTGGAGTAACTGCCGTTGAAGGGCACCCCCGGGGTGTTCGATGGGGTGCCGGTGATCTCGACGGGATAGCCGGTCACTTCGGCGCCGCTCGAGGCGTACACGGCCTGCATGTACCAGTTGGCGTTGGCGATCCCGCCCTTGCCCGTCTCGGTCCGCGTGGTGATGTAGACGATGCCGGTGCTGGGGTCCTCCACCGGGGTCGACGTGGAGCCCAGATCCGGGGTCAGGTCACCGCAGCCGATGGTCCTCGACTTGAACGGCGGCCCGAAGCTGCGCTGCCACACGATGGCCCCGGTGGTGGCGTCTACCCCGTAGGCGTCGGCATCCTCGGTGGTCACGATCGCCGTGCCCCCCACCACCAGCGGCTGCCCGTAGACGGCACCCGACAGTTTGGTGTCGAAGAGCCGGCCGAAGGACGCCGACTGCACAACGCTGGGGGAGAGCCCGGGCTCCGACGCGTCCCAGCCCGTCCGGAGGTTGGAGTAGGCGGCGGTCGTGACGTCGGGAGGACCGCTGGCCAGCGCGTCGACGATCGGCACGGATACTCCGGCCACCACCACCAGGCCCGCCAGGACCCCAATGACCAGTCGCCGTCCGCGCATGCCCAGCCCCCCAAGCGTTCCCCGAGAAGCTACCCGGGCGATGACGTCGGATCAACACGGTGCTCGTCGGGGGGCGGCGGCCTCTCGACACCCGGGCGCGGGCGCCCGCCGCCGGTGCCGTCGCCTACAGGGTCCAGGACTCCGGCAGGGTGACCGGCTTGTCGCCGTCGAGGAACTCGTCCATGAGCTGGTCGGCCCTCCGCAGCCGGGCGCCGAGCTCGGTCAGCATCTTGAAGGCCACCGACGGCGCCGCCAGCTGGAGGGAGTTGAACTCGCCACGGGTCAGCACCAGCACCGACATGCCCGTCGCCGCGTACACGGTCGCCGTGCGCTCGCCGCCGTCGAGGAGCGCCAGTTCGCCGAAGAAGGAGCCCGGACCGTACCGGGTCAGCTCGCGGTCGTTCCGGGTGGCGACGGCGGTGCCGGCGACCACCACGAAGAACTCCCGTCCGGGCCGGCCCTGCCTGGCCAGCAGGGTCCCCTGCTTCACGCTGGCCGGTGTGGTCAACGCCGCGATCCGCTTCAGTTCCACCACGGTGCAGCCGGCGAAGAGGTCGACCCCCTTCAGCAGCGCGATCCGCTGGTCATTGCTGACCCGATGCCCGACCATGGTGTCTCCTTCCGCCGGAGGCAGCCGATGTTTGCACATGCGGGGCGGCGGCGGGCCGCAACACTCGGTGCCGGTCGCCGCCCGGGGACCGGGCCATGCGGTGCGGGGACGTCGGGGGCTCCCGCCCCGGCGCGGCGCGACACGACCCGCCGACGCCGGGGCGGGCGGGTCGTGTCGCGGTTCGGAACGGACCGGCCCCCCGGCCGGCGATATCAGGCCACGGCCGGCTGGGTCACCGGGGCCGTGACCTCCACGGGCTCCTCGTCGATCGGGTCCGAGGTGCGTTCCAGGTCGGCCTCGATCTCGGTGAGGATCCCCTGGCGGCGGCGGCTCTGCACGAAGAGCCACGTTCCGCCGATCACCATCCACCCGAGGAAGATGTACGGGAAGGCGTCGACCGGCCACGGGGGCAACGGGTAGAAGCTGCCGATGGTCGGCACCAGGAGGAAGAGGACGGCCAGGGCCGACACGACCACGTCCAGGGGGCGGAGCTGCCCGAGTTTCCGCAGGTACATGGGCGCCGCCACGGTGATCAGGTAGTAGGCGACCAGGAACCCGAAGGCGGCCAGCGTGCCGGCGTCGCCGAAGGCCGTCAGGGGGTTGGTGAAGAGCATCAGGAACGCCGGTAGGGCGAAGATCAGGCCGATGTAGAGCGACACCGCGACGTGCGGGGTGCGGTTCGTGGCGTGGGCCTTCCCCAGATGCCCCGAGAAGATGCCGTGCCGGGCCATCGGGTAGATGATCCGTGACCCGGAGTTGAGGCACGACAGGGTGAGGGAGAAGAAGCTGGCCATCGCCCCGATCGACACCGGGATCCGGAAGAAGCTCACGCCATAGGCGCTGGCCAGGAAGTTGAGCGGCGCCCCGGTCCAGGCGGTCCCGTAATTGCTCGTCCCACCGACCTCGACGTAGGCCATGAACACCATGAAGGCCCCGGTGATGAGGAGGCTGGCGATGACCGCCCTGGGCAGGTTCCTGGTCGGGTTCTTCGCCTCGCCGCCCATGGTGGTCGCCGCCTCGAAGCCGACCAGGGAGAAGATGCAGGCCACGATGGCGAGCCCCATGCCCTTGGCGTCGACGCCGCTGAGCGACAGCTGCTGGGTGTCCACCTTGAAGCCGTGCTTGAACAGGATCACGCAGGCCAGGGCGATGATGCAGGCCACCGAGGCTCCCTCGAGGACCATCGTCAGGATGGCGGACACCCGGATGTCCTTGTAGGCGATGAACCAGCAACCGAGAGCGCTGACGGCGAAGAAGATGATCGGTGGCACCGACCCGTGGAACCCGCACGCCGACAGCAACTGACCGCAGAACACCGCGAAGCCGCAGAGGCCGGCGACGGCGATGAAGTAGTAGGCCCAGATCAGGGTCCAGCCCGAGAACACACCGGCCGAGGGACCCAGCCCCTTGCCGGTGTAGGCGTACATCGAGCCGGCGAACGCCGAACGCTTGGCGAACTTGTTCAGGTTGAACACGACGAACAGCAGCATGAGCGTGCCGAACGCATAGGCCAACCAGGTGCCCTGACCGGCGCTGGCGAACGCCAGGGGGATGATGAGGACCGCCGTCATGGTCGGCGAGATGACCGCCAGGGACTGGGCGAACAGCGCCGACAGTCCCAACGAGTGTGGTCGCAACCCGTGCATCTTCTGCAGGGCCGGAGCTTCTTTGGTACCTACGGGAGGATTCATGGCAGGTGCTCCTTGTCAGGGGTGGGCTGGGCGGTGGCGTGCTGTTCAGGCGGGGAAGGACTGGTCTTCGAGGAGCAGGTCCTCGTAGAAGGCACCGAAGTCGCGCTCGGGGTGGGCGATGGCGATCTCCAGGACCCACAGGTTGGGGTTGGGCCGGAAACCGACCTCGGCCAGCGGGCCGTCGTAGTGGGCCGAATGGGGGTAGTCGGACAACCGGTGTCCCGACAGGTCCATATTGAGCTTCCACCCCATGCCCTCGGTCACCTCGATCGCGTAGTCGTAGAGCTCGCGGCCGGAGATGCCGTCGGTGAACCACTTCTCGCGCACCTGGTCCCAGATGGTGCGGACCTCGTGCTTCGCCCGGAGGTGGTCGGGATCGTCACCGAGGACGAACGTGTCACCGGCGTCACCCTCGGTGTCGCCGTGGATGGGCCCGATGTCGACGAAGAAGATGTCGTTCTCCCCGAGGACCACCCCCGGCTCCGACCGCTCCATGAAGTCCTTCGTCGTGTTCGGACCGCACCGCACGATGATGTGGTGCCACCCGCGGCGCATGTCGAGGTCCTTCAGGATGGTCCGGGCCCTGGCCTTGGCCTCCTCCTCGGCCATGCCCGGCGTCACCTCGTCGGCGATGAGATGGACGGCCTTGCGGGTGAGGGCCCGTACCTCCAACAGCCGGTCGACGGAGTACTTCGCTCCGGTTCCCTCCAGGTCGGTCAGCATGGTCATGGTTCGCTCCTCAGTGCTCGTTGATGGTCGTGGTGAACAAGGGGTGGTTGCGGAGGTCGTAGGGGGCGTCGGCGGCGACGACGAGCACCTCGGTGCCGTCGACCTCGGCCCCCAGTCGGTGGGGCCGGTTGGCGTCGAAATGGACGGTGGCGCCCGGCTCGAGGACGATGTCCTCGCCGTCGAACTCGAGGCGGAGCCGGCCGCCGATGACGTAGATCCACTCCTCGCCGCGGTGGCGGGCCGGCTCGGGGGGTACGCGGTCGGTGTCGACGGTGATCTGGAGGGCCTCGAGCGTGGACGAGCCGGGGAATCCGCTGCAGGGGGAGATGGTCAGCCCGTTGGCCACGTGAGCGGGCCGCCCGGCCGGGTACGTGGCGACGGCGGGGTCGGCGCGCCGCTCGCCGAACAGGGTGCTCATCGAGACCCCGAGGGCCCTCGAGAGGGCGATCAGTGCGGCCACCGACGGCTGCCGGTCCCCGGACTCGAGGCGGGACAGGTGGGCAACCGACAGGTCGGCCCGCTGGGCCACCTGCTCCAGTGTCAGTCCGGCCCGGGCCCGCGCGTCGCGGATGCTCTCGGCGATCAGGGGAAGCACGTCGTCCAGCTCCATGGACGGATGATGCTCCCGACTTGCCTCAGAGGCAAGAAGATTTGTCAGAGTTTACGGATCGGAAACACAGGCGAAATCGTGCGGTGACGAGAGGCCCGTCGTGGTGCCTCCGGGGCGGACCACGAGGGCCGCGAACCGCTCGAACACGAGGTCGCTCCACGGGGTCAACTCCGCCAGCCCCCGAGCTGTGGCGTCGCGGACGGCGGCCGCTCCGCCCGGCGCGCTGGTCGGCCTCGTCGGCGAACGCGGCGAGGAACCCCTCGACCGCCTCGGCCGTCACCTCCATGTGGAACTGCAGCCCCCAGGCGACAGGGCCGACTCGGAAGGCCTGACGCTCGTAGCGGTCATTGCTGGCCAACAGTTCACCGCCGGCCGGCAGGGTGAAGGTGTCGCCGTGCCAGTGGAGGACGCAAAGGCGGTCCGGCAGTCCGTGGAGGAGCACGTCGTCGGCTGCCGCCGAGGTGAAGTCGACGGGTGCCCAGCCGATCTCCGGCCCGCCGGCACCGGCGCTCACGTCGGCGCCGGCGGACACGGCCAGCAGTTGGGCGCCGAGGCAGATCCCGAGGGTGGGAAGGCCCCGGGCGACGGCGTCGGCCAGCAGTGCGACCTCGTCGCGCCGGGTCGGGAACCCCTCGTCGGTGGCGGCCGACATCGGTCCGCCCATCACCACGAGCCCGGCGAGGCCCTCGGTGTCGGAGGGGATGCCGTCGCCGGCGAAGGTGCGGCGGACGTCCAGGGTCGCGCCGGCCCGCTCCAGGGCCGTCCCGACGGACCAGGCCGATTCGGGGACGACGTGCTGGACCACGAGGCAGGTCGGCATGAGGCCACAAGATACAGGGGCGGGCCCCGTCCTGCGGCTACGGGTGAGTTAACCTGTTGGAAACAATTCCACGTCGATGGAGTACTCATGTTCGACCGCATCCTCTTCGCTCTCGACGGCTCGCCGGCCGGCGAGGTGGCCACCTCCTACGTGACCGCGCTGGCGACGCGCACGGGCGCCTCGGTGCACGTGTTCCACGTCAACGAGTTCCAGGTGGCAGGGGGTGGCGTCACGCTGCGGACCCGCCGGGAGGTGACCGATCTCGTCACCGGTGCGGTGCGACAGTTCGGCGACCACGACGTGGTCGCCACCGGCTCGGTGCGCACCGCCGGCCACCGCGACGTGCCCGCCGCGATCGCCGCCGAGGCCCGCGATCGCCGGGCCGATGTCATCGTTCTGGGTTCGAACCGCCACGGCCGGCTCGCCCGTCTCTTCTCGGCCCAGGTGCGCGATCGAACCACCCGTCTCTCCTCGCTGCCGGTCCTGACCGCACCGTCGCCGCTCGAGGTGACGGCGCTCCTCGGCGCCGAGCCGTGGGACGACGGTCTCGACCAGCTCCTCGAGTCCATCGTCGGCTGACGCCGCTGCGCGGCAGGGCGTGGCCGGGTCGTCAGCGGGCGGCGATCCGCTGCACGGGCTGGAAGGCCAGGTCGTCGGCGGGCTTGGGTCGGGAGATCCAGTAGCCCTGGGCGTAGTCGCACCCGAGGTCGGCCAGGAGCCGGAGGGTCTCGTGGTCCTCGATGCCCTCGGCCACGATGCGCAGTCCCATGGCGTGCCCGAGGTCGATGGTCGAGCGGATGAGGTCGACCTGGCGGATGTCGTCCCCGCCCTCGGTGCCCAAGATGAACACGCGGTCCAGCTTCAGTTCCCGGACAGCCAGGTTCCCGAGGTAGGCGAGCGACGTCACGCCGGCTCCGAAGTCGTCGATCGACACGCAGAACCCGTGGTCCTGGAGCTCGCCGATGACGGCGCGGGCCCGCTCGAAGTCGCTGATCACGCACGTCTCGGTGATCTCGAGTACCAGGGCGTCGGTCCCGAGGTTCCGGGCGGAGAGCGCGCCGCGGACCTGGTCGACGAAGCCCGGCCTCAGCAGGGTCGACGGTGAGATGTTGACCGAGACGGTCATCGGCCGAGCCGTGTCCCGCCAGATCGCCACCTGCTCGACGGCCTCGTCGATGACCCAGGTGGTCAGGGGCGCGATCAGTCCGGACTCCTCGGCCAGGGGGATGAAGCGGTCGGGCGGCAGGAGGCCGAGCTTCGGGTGGTTCCACCGGACCAGGGCCTCCACGTTCAGGATCTCGCCCGTCGTGAGGTTGAGCTGCGGCTGGTAGTGCAAGGTGAGTCCGCCGCCGTTGATGGCGGCGCGGAGGTCCTCGACCAGGTGCATCTGATCCCCGTCCTCGTCGAGGTCCTGGGTGTAGCTGGCGAAGGCCGTACCCCCCAGCTTGGAGCGGTACATGGCCACGTCGGCGCACCACACGAGGCCGGCGCTGTCCTGGGCGTCGTCGGGGGCGATGGCGATACCGATGCTGGCACCGATGTGGGCGCTCACGACGTCGAGGGCGAACGGCTCCTCGAGGCTGTCGGTGAGCCGCTGGGCCACGTCGACCGCGTAGGAGGCGTCGCCGTCGATGAGGACGACGGCGAACTCGTCGCCGCCGATGCGCACGAGGAGGTCCGTGTCGCGCAGCGCGCCGGTCAGGCGGGTGCCGAGCTGACGGAGCAGCTCGTCGCCGGCGGGGTGGCCGAACGTGTCGTTGATCTCCTTGAAGCGATTGAGGTCGACGAAGAGGAAGGCTGCGCTCCGCTCGGCGCCCGTCGCCGCACAGTCCTCGAAGAACGTGTCGAGCACATGGAAGAGGTAGCGCCGATTGTGGAGGCCGGTGAGGTCGTCGGTGACGCTCTGCTGGCGCCGTTCCTGGCTCAGCTGCCGCATGTCCCGGACGGTCACGACCAGTCGGACGCCGACGGCGGCCAGCGCGGCCGCGGCCAGGCCCGTGGCCACGCGGCCGACGGGATGGAACGTGGCGGTGAAGAGCACCGCCAGGGCGGCGAAGGCCGCCAGGCCCGGGATGAGGAACCCCGGCGGCTCTTCGAGCCGGAGCGGGTTGGCGGCGTGCTCGACGGAGCCAGACGGCCAGGGACATCAGGACGATCGACGTCGGCCAGGCGATGGCGTTGAGGACGACGCCCGGTGCCGAGGCGCCGAGGGTGTGCGGGAACAGATTCGAGGTGTCGCCCAGCACGTTGAGCAGCATCCCGGCCGCCAGCAGGAGCCAGGGCGTCCTGTTCCGACCCGACAGCAGGGCGAAGCCACCGACCACCAGGCCCAGGAGGAGGACGTCCCCGATCGGATAGGCGAGGTCCGTCAGGGTCGCCGCGGTGCTCACCCCGGTGGACGCGACGATGGTCTGGAAGGCGAACGCCGCACACAGGGCCGCGGCCCCGAGGGCGGCGATCCCCCCGTCGATCCAGCTCGGCAGGCTCACGTGGCGGGCTTCGCCCTTGATGAAGAGCATGACGGCGACGTACGTCAGGGGGTAGAAGCTGAGGTAGAAGAGATCGGCGAGGGACGGGGTCGACGGTGTCGCACCGCCGAGCGACTCGATGGTGAGCAGGACGTCGCCCGTCGTCCACGACAGCAGAGCGAGACCGAGGACCAGCGCGGCCGCCCGTCCCGGGCGGCGGACGAGTCCCCGGGCCAGGCAGAGACCCGAGGCGACCAGCTCGACGGCGCAGACGGTCCATCCGTCCAGCCACGTCCAGGTGTCCAGTGTGCTGCGGACGAGGAGGACCGCGAAGTATCCGATCAGGACCGCAGCCAGCACGGCGTAGGTGGCCCACAGCCGTCGCGCCGCGGCGTCGCTCACCAGGTCCGGGGCAATCGGGTGCCGACGTCGTCGGTCGGCGAGCGGACCCGTCTCCATCACCCCGCATCGACCGTTGTCGCGCCCTACTTGAGGCGCCGTGCCGCGAACTCGGTTGCAGAACGGTTGGCGGAGGCGGGCAGGACGGCCCGCCGGGCCGCTCGGGCCCCGGTCAGATCTCCGGCTGCTCGTCGGCCAGGTCGCGGAGCTTGTTCTTGAGGAGCTTGTCGAGCGTCCCGAGGGGGAACTCCTCGACGACGTAGACGGCCCGGGGAACCTTGAACTCGGCCAGCCGGCCCTTGCACTCCTCGATGACCTGCTGTTCGAGCTCGGCCTGCTCGGGAGCGCCCGGTGCGGTGATCACGAAGGCCACCACCACCTGGTCCAACCACTCGTGCTTCTTGCCCACGACGGCGACCTGGGCGACTCCTGGCACGGTGGCGACGGTCTCCTCGACCTCACGGGCCGAGACGTTCTCGCCGCCCACCTTGATCAGGTCCTTGTCCCGTTCCTGGTAGAAGACGTTGCCCCCGGGGCCCATCCGGACCATGTCGCCGGTCTTGAACCAGCCGTCCTCGAACGAGGCGGCGTTGGCCTCGGGATTGTCGAAGTACTCGAGGAAGATCTCGATGCCCCGGGTGCCACGCATCCACAACTCGCCGGTCTGACCCTCGACACACAACTCGCCGGTCTCCTTGTCGACCACGGCGAGCTCGTAGCCCGGGGCCACGTGCCCCATGGACCGGGTGGGCAGGTGCTCGCTCGGCTTACCGGTGATGGCGTGGGACACCAGCTCGGTCATGCCGTAGGCGGCATAGACGTCGATCCCGAACATGCGGTCGAGGTCGGGCATGATCAGCCCGAAGACGCCCACCCTCAACCGGGTCTCCGGTCGGTCCGGCTGGGCCAGGGTGCCCATCACGAACGGCATGAGGGAGATGTGGGTGATCCCCTGGTCGGCCACGACGTCCCAGAAGCGGCTCGTCGACCACTTCGGGGTGAGGACGGCAGTCGCCCCGACGCCCAGCACCGGGAAGAACGTCCAGCTCTGCGCGTTCACGTGGAAGAAGGGCAGGTAGATGAGGTAGCGGTCGTCCGGGCCCAGGTCGATGTTGCGGGGCCCGAGCCGGCTGGCCCAGACCGCGTTGGCGTGGGTGTGGACCACGGCCTTCGGTTTGTTGGTGGTGCCCGACGTGAACATGATCCCGAAGGGGAGCAGCGGCTCGGCGGGCCGGCCCGGCCAGGCGTCCGCCTCGCCGAACAGGCCGTCGAAGGGCTCGAGCTCCAGTCCGGCCGGGTCCGAGGTCCCGGGTTCGTCGCCGTCCGTCGCCGTCACGGCCACCCACCGCAGGTCCGGACCGGCGGCGGTCACCATCGCCGCGAAGCGTGGCTGGGTGATGGCGGCTACGCACTGGGCCTTGTCGATGAAGTAGGCCAGCTCGGCGGTCACGGACTTCGTGTTCGTCGTCACCCCGACGGCACCCACGGTGGCGCAGGCCAGCCAGGCCAGGACCAGTTCGGGACAGTTGTCGGCGTGGAGGAGCACCTTGTCGCCCTTGGCGACGCCCCGGCCGACCAGGCCGGCGGCCAGGCGGTTGGTGTCCTCGAGGAGCTCCCGGTAGGTCCACTGCCGGCCCCCGCCGGAGGGCGGGTCCCAGACGAGCACCGGGTGGTCGGGTCGGTGCTCGGCCCAGTGGGCGAGCAGCCAGGGGATGTCCTGGCCGTGCATCTGGAATTCCTGGAGGGAGTCGGCGTCCATCGGCAAAGTATGTCCGACGGGCCGGCCCGGTGGATTCAGGCCGCGCCCACCCACGGCACCGACGCCGACCGACCGGGGCCGACCGACCGGGGCCGAGGTGCCGCCGTGGGGCCGGGTCAGCCCGTGCGGGACGCCACGAGGCCGGGGGAGCGACCCTCACCGGGCACCGTGTGCACGTCGCGGGGACCCACCGGCTCGTGGCACCGCTCGCACACCATGATCTGGCGGCCGGCGTGGCCACAGGCGTCGTGGACCACCTCGATCGGGGGACCGTCGGGGGCCGCATAGATGTCGCCCCACTGCCGCATGGCCGTGAGCACGGGCCACAGGTCCCGGCCCTTGGCCGTCAGCCGGTAGTCGTCCCGGGGTGGATGTTCGGAGTAGGGAACCCGCGCGAGCACCCCGGCGTCGACGAGCTTGGTGAGCCGCTGCTGGAGGATGTTCCGCGAGATCCCGAGGCGCCGGCGGAAGTCCTCGAAGCGGGTCACCCCGAGGAAGGCGTCGCGGACGATGAGCATGGTCCACCAGTCGCCGACCACCTCGAGGCACTGGGCCACCGAGCAGTCCATGTCGCCGAAGCTCTTCCGTTCCATGCCTCCAGGTTAGTCAGTTGCATCATGCTACGCAATCCGTTAGGGTCAGTTCCATGACGCAACCGACGCAGGCAGATCCGGAGCCCGGGGTCCCGTCCGTGGACCGCAGGCTCGTGTTCGCGGTGACCGCCCTGGGGGCGTTCATGGCGTCCCTCGACCTCTCGATCGTGAACGTGGCCTTCCCCGCCCTCGAGCGCACCTTCTCCGGTGACTCGCGGGCCACCCTGGCCTGGGTCATCACCGGATACAGCATCGTGTTCGGGGCACTGCTGGTCGTGGCGGGCCGGACGGCCGACCGACTCGGCAGCCGCCGGGTGTTCTTCGCCGGACTCGGCGTCTTCTGCGTCGGGTCGTTGCTGTGCGGCCTGGCCCCGACCGTCGGACTGCTAGTGGCCGGCCGGCTCGTCCAGGGCCTCGGCGCGGCGGCCCTGCTCCCCTCGTCGCTCGCCCTCCTGCTCGGCGCCTTCCCGTCCGAGCGCCGCTCCCAGGTCGTGGCCCTGTGGGGCGGCATCGGGGCGCTGGCCGTGGCGACGGGACCGTCGGTCGGGGCGCTCCTCATCACCGGGTTCGAGCTGGCGGGCCGCGTTCTTCGTGAACCTGCCCGTCGGCCTGGTGGCCTGGTTGGTCGGCCGCAGGGTGCTGGAGCGCAGGCCGGGGGCGGGGTCGAAGGCGGCCCCGGACTACCTCGGCGTCGTCATGCTGGCCGGGTCGCTGGCCGCCCTCGTCCTGGGCATCTCGCAGGGTCCCACCTGGGGCTGGACGAGCCCGTCGATCCTGGCCTGCTTCGGCGCGAGCGTGGCGTTGACGGCCGCCTTCGTCACGCGCTCGTCGCGCCACCCCGAACCCGTACTCGACCTACGGCTCTTCCGGTCCCGTTCGTTCACCGTGGCCAACCTCGCCACCCTGCTCTACGCCATGGGGTTCTTCGCCATGCTGCTCGGCAACATCCTGTTCCTCACCAGCGTCTGGGGCTACTCGATCCTGCTGGCCGGCCTGGCCGTCACCCCGGGCCCGCTGGTCGTCGCCGTGGTGTCCGGGCCCGCGGGCAAGCTGGCCGGGCGGATCGGCTTCCGGCCGGTCCTGCTCGCCGGGTTCGCCGTCTTCGCCTCCGGCCTGGCCTGGTATGCGCTCCGCATCGGTGCCGGGCGCGACTACCTCGGGGTCTGGCTGCCCGGGACCCTGGTCGTCGGCCTCGGCATCGGACTCACCTTCCCGGTACTCAGCGCCGCCGCCGTCTCCTCCCTCGAGGCCGCCCGCTTCGCGGTGGGCAGCGCCGTCAACCAGACGGCGCGCCAGGTGGGTGGTGCGCTCGGGGTCGCCGTGCTGGTGGTGATCCTGGGGGCGCCCGACCTCCGCGGCCGCCGCCCTGGACGCCTTCCACGACCTGTGGTGGTACGCGGCGGCCATGGCCGTCTCGTCCGGTCTCGTCTGCCTGACTGCTCCGTGCCCGGCCCGCGTCGGCCGCCTCCCCGGCCCCGACCGACGGCGCGGTGGCGGGGGTGGGGCGGTCGCCCATGGTGGTGGCGGCCCGCGCCGGCCGCGATCCGTCGGGCGAGGCCGGAACCACCCCGGAGCCGGCATCAGCGCGGCCCCCGACGCGATGGCCGACGCGCCGGCTGCCGCCCCGGGAGCCGTGGAGGAGGTCCCGGTGTCCTGGGGCCCGGCGTCCTCCAGGACGGTGACCTGGTACGACCCCATGACCACGGCCCGCCGTGGCCGGGAGCTGTCCGGCATCGAATTCCTCGAGGCCATCAGGCGGGGCGACCTGGCCCCGCCGCCCATCGCCTCGCTCCTCGGCTTCACCCTCGAGGAGATCGAGACCGGCAGGGTCGTGTTCAGGTGCGCGCCGGACGACTCCGTCTACAACCCGATCGGCATGGTCCACGGTGGCCTGGTCTGCACGCTGGCCGACACGGTCATCGGGTGCGCCCTCCAGACGACGCTGCCCGTCGGGTCGACGTACACGTCGATCGACCTGAGCGTCAGCTACCTGCGTCCCGTCACCAGCGGCAGCGTCCTGTACGCCACCGGCACGGTCACCAAGCCCGGCCGCCGGGTGGGCTTCGCCTCCGCCGACATCGTGGACGGATCCGGCAAGCGGGTCGCCACGGCGACGGGCAGCTGTCTGGTGATGGACGCCGCGGTCGGCGGGGGCACGTCGGCCTGAGCGCCCCGACCACGGGGCGACCGGAGGTCGCCGGCGTCGCCACGTCTTCCCTACTGCGTGTAGCCCTTGACCACGTCGGGGTCCCGCACGGCCACGTTGTCGGGATCGAGACCGGCGCTGCGACGGGCGCGACGCTGGCGGAGCAGGTCCCAGCACTGGTCGAGGGCGATCTCGAGGTCCCGCAGCCGCCGTTGCTCGTCCTCGGTGAGGCCGTCGCCGCCCTCGGACCGCTCGAGGCGATGCTCCTCGTCCGCCAGCTGGTTGATCCGGTGCACGATCTCGTTGTCATCCATCGTGGCCACCTCCCGATGTCGTCGTCCCGTCCGACGGCGGCGCCGTCGGCTCCTGGTCTACCCGGACCGCATTCTCGTCCGTTCCGCCGCCCCCCGTCGTGTCCGGCGTATCCGACGGACGGTGCGGGTCCGTCAGCGTGTGGCGGCGGACGCGGTCGGATCGCGCAGTCCCTCGAGGGCGATGTCGAGGATGCGGGGGATCTGGCCCTCGGTGGTCGCCGGCATCTTGGAGATCCCGGCGACGAGGAGGACCACGTCGTCGATCGACACGTCCGTCCGCACGGCCCCGGCCTCCTGGGCCCGGACGAGGAGCCGCTCGCCGGCCCCGTAGAAGGCGGAGCGGCACCCGTGGAACACGGCGGCGTCCCGGCCGAGCTGGTCGAAGAGCTCGGCGGAGAGGGCCCGCTTGGTGGCCAGGTAGCCGAGGAACCGGTGCAGCCAGGCTGCGAGGCCCTCCCACGGGGGTTCCGCCATCAGCTCGTCGGCGGTCTGGCAGATCGCCTCGACCTCGCCCACGTAGACGGCCTCGAGCAGGTCCTGGCGGGTGGGGAAGTTGCGGTAGAGGGTGCCGATGCCCACGCCGGCGCGCTCGTGCGATCTCCTCGAGCGAGGCGGAACCGCCCTCCTCGGTGAATGCCTCCAGGGCGGCGGCGATGAGCTTGTCGTAGTTGCGGCGCGCGTCGGCCCGCTTCGGTCGCGGTGACCGCACGTCATGGAAGGCGCCTGCGCTGGTCATGGCTCATTTCAGGCTAGTCGCTGGCGAATCGGAGGATCCCTCCGTCTGCAAGCGGAGGACTCCTCCGATCCGGTCCGTACCCGCCCCCGCCGGTCTACCGAGCACCTGCACGTCCGCCATACGACGGGGCGGGGGCGGGTACGTGCACTCCGTGCCGTGCGGGTCAGCGGACCCCCTGCCCGGTCGCCTCGTCGATCCCCATCGGCCGGAGCCGAAGGGCCCGCTCCAACTCCCACTCGGGGTCCAGCTCGAAGAACTGCTCGGACAGGCCGTGGAGGACCACGCCGAACAGGGTCCACTCCTGGTCCTCGCCGTCGCGCCCGGTAGGGCGGATGATCCCGTGCATCGGGCCCGTGTCGACCCGGTCCCGCAGTACGCAGCCCTCGGTGAGTGCCGCGGCGGCGATGGAGAACTGGCGGACGCTCAGTCCGGCACGGATCCGGAAGCCGAGGAAGTCGAGGAGCGAGGTGTAGATGGCCTCCATCTGGTCCGTCACGTCCACGTAGGACTGGAGGAGGGCGGTTTCGACCCGCGGGCGCTGCCCCTGGGCCGGGCCGACCGCCGTGGTGGCCAGGATCCCCATCCACAGGGCCCAGTCCGTCGAGCCCCGCAGGGTGTCGAGGTGCACGGCGCTCACGACCCGGCACATCTCCTGGATCGACCACAGCCGCGCCGGCGGTGAGTGCACGTCGAGGCCGGCCAGCAGCGTGGCCACGAGGTCGAGGGTCTGCTCGACCTCGGAGTTGCTGTCATCGGCGGCGACGGTGGCGAGCACGTCGGTCTGGTAGTCGTACTGGTCCTTCCAGATCCGGCCGATGAGCGAGGCGTTCACGAAGCGCACCCCGTGGTCGGCCTCGACCCGGTCGCGGGCCCGCTTGAGGGTCAGGACCTCACCCCAGGCCCCCAACCCGTGCTCCCGGAGGATGGCCACACCCGCCTCGAGGAACATCGAGCGGGTCTCTTCCCGGCGGAGCTGTGGGCGGCGTGTGGTCATGACTCCCCCTGCGAGCCGACCGTATGTCGATCGGCCGGTGCTCCAGCCGTCCGCCCGGCCCAGCAGTCCATTTCTAGCAGGTGCACCCGTGTGTCGCATAGGACGGAATCCGACGATTGCCCTGGTGACAGGCCATTTAGCGTCCGCCGATCGCAGTTCCACCGGCGGGCGACTAGGCCGTCCCGTGTAACCCGGCGGCGGCCAGCATCTTCTCGTCGTCGGCCAGGAGCTCGCCGGCGAGCTGCCTCACCATGGCCACCACCTCGGTGTTGGTGTCGAGGTCCCAGCCGTCGAGGAGTTCCGTGAGTCCCTTGTGGCGGGCCTCGACCAGCCGGGCCACGGCCGACTCGCCGTCCGGGGTCAGCTGGAGCTGCCGTGTGTCCTCCGGCCCGGCACCGTCCTTCCCCACGACGAGCCCTGCCTCCTCGAGCCCGACGATGCCCGGCTCGATGATGTCCGGGTCCACCTTCAGCCGGGCGGCCACGGCGTCGACCGTGCATCCCGGTCGGTCGGCCACCCGGTAGAGCAGCCAGCAGGACCGCGCCGGAATGTCGAGGCCGGCCCGGTGGGCCAGGGTCTCGTAGAGCTCGACGCGGTTCTCGCGGGCGACGATGCGCTCCAGGTTGAGCTGCAGCTCCTCGAGCGACGTGCGGCTGCTCGGCGGGGTGAAGCTCTCGCCCGGTTCGCTGGTGCGGACCGATTTGCGGAGTTCGATCTCGGGGAGGAGCCACGAGAGGCAGAAGGCCAGGAGACCGATGGGGACCCCGATCAGGAACACCCGGTCGATGGTGTCGGCGATGGCCACCGACACGGCGTGGTGCACGGCGACCGGCAGTTTGGCCAACACGGCCGGGTTGTCGATCTGGCCCGCCGCGCCACCGGGGATGCGCGAGATGCCGAGTGGGTGCAGCTGGTCGGCCAGGTTCCCCACCAGCACGTTGGCGAAGATGGCGCCGAACACCGCCGTGCCGAACGAGCCGCCGATGCTGCGGAAGAACGTGACGCCCGAGGTGGCCGTGCCCAGTTCGTCATAGGACACGGCGTTCTGGACCGACACCACCAGGACCGGCATCACCAGTCCCAGGCCCAACCCGAAGACGACCATGTACCCGGCGATCAGTGCCTCGCTCGTGGCGACCCCGATGTGCGACATGGCGAACAGGCCCACGGTCATCAGGGCCGTCCCCACCACGGGGAAGACCTTGTAGCGGCCCCACCGGCTCACGATCTGGCCCGAGCCGACGGAGGCGACCAGGAGCCCGCCCATCATGGGGAAGAGCTGGAGGCCGGACGCCGTCGGACTGACCCCTTTGACGATCTGGAAGAAGAGGGGCAGGAACGTCAGCGCGCCGAACATGGCGAAGCCGACCACGAAGCCGATGGCACTGGCCGCCGAGAAGACCCGGTTGGCGAACAGGTGGAGGGGCAGGACCGGCTCGGCCGCCCGCCGTTCGGCCAGGACGAACAGCACGCCGAGGACCACGCCGGCCAGGGCCAGGCCGATCATGAGCGGCGATCCCCACGGATAGGAGGTGCCGCCCAGGCTGGTGAAGATCACCAGTGCCGACACCGACCCGGCCAGCAGGGCGGTGCCGAGGTAGTCGATCACCCGCTTGATGCGGGTGAGCGCCCCGGGCAGGACGACCGCCGTGATCACGAGGGCCACCAGTCCGATGGGGATGTTGATGTAGAAGATCCAGCGCCACGACGCGTACTCGACGATGACGCCACCGATGAGGGGGCCGATGACCGTCGTGATGCCGAACATGGCCATGAACAGGCCCATGTAGCGGCCCCGTTCGCGGGGCGAGACGACGTCTCCGAGGATGGTCTGGGCCCCGACCATCAAGCCGCCACCCCCGAGACCCTGGAGGAACCGGAACAGGATCAGCTGGACCATGGTGTGGCTCAGCCCGGACAGGGCGGAGCCCACGAGGAAGATGACGATGGCCACCTGGAAGAAGAACTTGCGGCCGTAGAGGTCGCCGAGCTTGCCCCACAGTGGGGTCGAGACCGTCGACGACAGGAGGTATGCGGTCACCACCCACGTGAGGTGCGAGCCGCCGTGGAGGTCGCCGACGATGGTGGGGAGCGCGGTCGACACGACCGTCTGGTCGAGCGCGGCCAGGAACATGCCCAGCATGAGGGCACCGATGACCAGGTAGAGCTGGCGCTTGGGGAGTCGCAGCGAGCCGGGGGTGGCGAGCGTGTCGGTCACGACGGATACCGCCTACGACGTCCGAAGGTCACCTCACACCCGTCCGTCCATGGACCACCACGGTAAGACGGACCCGGCGCCGGGGCAAGCACACGGTCCGACAACCCGGATGGACGGGTGCGCTCCCGGCGAGGCCGACCGCCCGCCGGTCAGCGCAGGTGGTTCCTCCCGCCGGCCGGCGCGCCGGCCATGACCTTCCCGTCGAGCATCTCCACCACCCGGTCGGCGACCGCGGCCACGGCCTCGTCGTGGGTCACCAGGACGATGGTGACTCCCTTCTCCTGTCGCAAGGCGGTGAAGAGGTCCAGCACGGTGTGCACCGCGTCGCTGTCGAGGCTGCCGGTCGGCTCGTCGGCCAACAGGATCGGCGGGTCGTTGGCCAGCGCCCGGGCGATGGCGACGCGCTGGCGTTCGCCGCCGGACAGCTGCGGCGGGTGGCGGTCGGCCAGGTGGTCGAGGTGGACGTCGGCCAGCAGCTCGCGTGCGTGCGCCGACCGCTCGGAGGTGTGGCGGCCGGTGCCGGCCATGGCGATCTCCACATTGCCGAGCGCCGACAGGCGGGGCAGCAGGTTGTGGAGCTGGAAGACGAGGCCGATCTTCTCGCGGCGGTACGCGTCGGGGTGGCGCAGGTGGGCCACGTCGAGGCCGTCGACCGTGATCGTCCCGGCGGTCGGCTGGTCGAGGGCGGCCAGCAGGTGGAGGAGCGTCGACTTGCCGCACCCCGACGGTCCGGTGATGGCCACCATGTCGCCCTTCGCCACCGTGAGGTCCACGCCCCGCAGGGCGTGGACCATCCCGTCGTCGTAGACCTTCTCGAGGCCGGCGACCTCGATGATGGGCCGGTCGACGCCCGGAGCGTCACTCATGGCTCAGGGCCCGAAGGGGGACGAGATTGGCCGCCCGGAGCGCGGGGTAGAGGGCGCCGATCAACGCCATCCCGAGACCCGTCAGCAGTCCGCGCCAGAAGGCGCCCTGGGTGAAGTTGGGTTGGAGCACGCCGTGCAGGGCCGGCAGGGCCTGCAGCAGCGCGGTGGCGGCGAAGGACAGGCCGACGCCGATGATCGAGCCGATCAGGGCCAGGACGATGCCCTCCGACACGACGAGGGCGACCACCCGGCTCCGTGACCAGCCGATGGCGCGGAGCAGCCCGAACTCGCGCGTCCGCTCGAACAGCGACAGCAGCATGGTGTTCCCCACGATGACGGCGCCGATGAGCACGGCCAGGACCGTGCTGCCGGTGGCCGCCGCCTGCAGGAAGACGAGGTCGCGGTCGGCCCGGCCGAACTGGGCGGCGGTCTGGATGGTCGTCAACTCCGGGAAGTCGGTGTTGACGGTCGTCACCACGTGGCTGACGGGGTAGCCGGGGGCGACCTTCACGAAGACCAGGCTGACCGATCCGGGCACCCTGTTGTAGGTCTGGAGGGCGGTGAGCGGGAACATGGCCCCGAGATCGCCGTAGGAGATGCCGGTCGAGTAGATGCCGACGACAGTGTTCCACGTCCCGTTGGCCTGGAACCGCCCGCCCACGCCCACGCCGAAGTTCTGGGCCGCCCGCCATCCGAGCATGACCTCGTGGTCGGCGGTGGCCGTGAACGGCCGGCCGGCGACGACGGTGACGCCGAAGTTGGCCAGTTCGTCGGGCGGGATGCCGATCTCGATGAACAGCGGGTTGTCGGCGTTCAGGTCCTGGGTCTCGAGCAGGACGCCGACGGCGGTGGCCACGCCGGGGGTGGTCTGGACGGAGTGGAGCTGGCCGTTGTCGATGCTGCTGTAGAGGATCTGCGACACCCCCTTCTGGGCCACCGTGAAGTCGGACTTCCCGATGGTGATGAGCTGGGCGGCCGAGCCCTCGAGACCGCTGCTGACCGCCACCAGGGCCACGACGGTCATCACGGCCAGGGCCACGGCCAGGATGATCCCGATCGAACGGGCCTTCTTGGCCCACAGGTTGGTGACGATGAGCGACGCGAGGGTCATGTGGATCCCCTCGGACGGCGTGGGGGCGACGTCGACGGAGCTTCCTGCGTCACGGGTCGTGGCATGCCACGCGGGTGCTCGCGCCCCTCGCCGGCACCGTTGCCTCGTCGCATCCTCAGCGCTCCTTCCGCCGCGTCGGAACGCTGTCCGGCGGGCTACCGAAAGGATGCCCGCGGTCCCGTGAGGTCGATAGGGCCGAAGGTCCCGCTCCCTACGTCGGGCCCGGCCCGACCGGACCGCCGCGGTCCCGGTGTGCGGCCGGCACCGGTGCCGCACACCGACCCTCTCTCCCGCCTGCGCGGGCGGTGCCCGTAGCGCGGCCCGGTGACCGGCCGGCACCATCGCGGTGACGACGGATCACGGAGCGTCATCGCCCTTGACCGCGTGGTGGGGCTGGGGTAGACAGCGGGGTGCAACCCGGCGGCGGGTCGGGTTCACGGCGGAAGGCGGAAGACGATGCGACGGGACCTCTTGGGTGGCGCGCTGTGCGCGCTCGTAATTACTGCTCTGGTCGGGATGGCACCGGCCGTGGCCGGTGCGGCTCCGGCCCACGTGATGAAGAAGCCGGGAGCCCCGACCGCGATGACGGTCGTCTCGGCGGACACTGCCCTGATCGTGTCGTGGTCGGCCCCAACCTCTCCGGGGACGTCCCCGATCTCGGGGTACGCGGTATCGGCACGCGGGGTGCACGAGCACCCGACGTGCAGCATGACCGGCCCCACCTCGTGCATCGCCACCGGGCTCATCAACGGCAGGCCGGACACGTTCAAGATCAGGGCGATCAATGGATCCGGTGACGGGACCGCGGGATACGTCGCGGGCATCCCGGGGGCCGCGCAGAACTGCTCCTATGTCGGGCCCTGGGCCAACCTGCAGGAGTGCAACTTCGCCTTCACCAGTCTGTCGGGTACCGACCTGACGGGCGCCGACCTGCAGTACGCCGACCTCGAAGGCACCAACCTGTCGGAGACCACGCTGACCGGAGCGAACCTGACCGGCGCCGACCTGCAGTACATCGGTTCGGGTGGCGTCTCGGGGACACCGGCGGCGCTGCCGGCCGGCTGGGCCGTGGGTGGCGGCTACCTCTTCGGGCCCGGCGTCAGCCTGGATTGGGCCGACCTCTCGGGGATCACCTTTCCGGCGGCCGACCTGACCGGGGCCAACCTCGAGGGAGCGAACCTGACCGGCGACGCGCTCGGGGCGGTCACCAGTTTCTCGACCGCGGATCTGGAGTTCGCCGACCTCTCGGGAACGGATCTGCAGGGCGCCAGGCTGGCCGGGGCCGATCTCTCCTCCGTGAGCTCGGGGGGCGTGACCGGGATCCCGGCGTCGCTGCCCACGGGCTGGGGCCTGGCCGGGGGTTACCTGGTCGGACCGGACGCCAGCCTCAGCTGGGGTACCGACCTGGCCGGGGCGACCTTCCCGGCCGCGGATCTGACCGGCGCCGACCTGGAGGGCGCCACCGTGACCGGCGCGGAGCTGGCCGCGGTGACCAGCTTGGAGGACGCCAACCTGCAGTTCGCCGACTTCGCCGGTTCCGACCTGACAGGTGAGGACCTGACCGGGGCCGACCTCGCGGGCGCCAACTTCGCCGGAGCCGACCTGACCGGCGTCACCTGGTCGGACACGACGTGCCCCGACGGCTCCAACAGCGACGGCGACGGCGGCACCTGCATCGGGTACGGCATCTGACCCGACGCACGGGGGCCGCAACCGCCCGAGGACGAGCAGCCGGCCGGGGGACCCCGAGGGGTCCCGCGGCCGGTCGTCGTCTCGGGCCGGCGGTCGCGACACCGACCGGTGGCGCACGGGCTACCGCGTCAGCGGTGACCTTCGGCTCTGGGCGGGCCACCGATCGGGCCGGACAATGCAGGCATGTGGATCGACGATCGCGGCTCCGAGGTGCTGTCGCTGGGCGAATGCCGGCGACTGCTGGCGGTCGGGGCCAAGGCGGGCCTCCACGGCCATCTCGGAATCGCAAAGGACGGTGCGCCACTCGTGCTGCCCGTCGACTACACCACGGACGGCTCCGGTGTCGTCGTGCGGATCGGTGACCACATCTTCGAGCAGATCGACGGTTCGCTGGTGGCCTTCCAGGTGGACAACGCCGGGTCGAACGACCCTCCGGGGCCGGAGGGTCGCTGGAGCATCCTGGTGCGGGGGCTCGTCGGCGGACGCCTCGAGCCGGCCGCCGCCGGTGCCCTGCCCCATCCACGGGTGGCCGAACCCGGGGAGCATCTGGTCTACATCCGGGGTGACGTGGTGACGGGCCGACGCCTGCGCCCGCCGGTGGACCCCGGGGCGGCGTGATCCCGCCGGATGCCGTCGACCTGAACGCGTACGACGCCTGGCTCTTCGACCTCGACGGCGTGGTGACCGACACGGCCCGGGTCCACGCCGCCGCATGGAAGGCGGCCTTCGACCCGTTCCTCGTCGACGAGGCGGACCGCACCGGGGTGCCCCAGGCGCCCTTCGATCCCGTGGGCGAGTACCTCCGCTTCGTCGACGGCCGGCCCCGAAGTGACGGCGTGCGGTCCTTCCTCGACTCGCGGGGGATCCATCCCGACGAGGGCCGACCCGGGGACCCGCCGTCGGCCGGCACCGTTCTCGGCATCGCCGACGGCAAGAACGAACTCGTGCACCGCCTCCTGACCAGGGAGGGCATCGAGGTCTTCGGTGGCACCGTCGCCCTCATCGAGGTGCTCCGCGCCCGGGAGGTGCTGACCGCGGTGGTGTCGGCCAGCGAGAACACGCGGGCCGTGCTGGCCGCCGCGGGCATCACCGACCTGTTCGATGCCTGCGTCGACGGCCAGGTGGCCCGCGACCGCCACCTGGCGGGCAAGCCCGCACCCGACACCTACCGCGAGGCGGCCCGGGTGCTCGGGGTCCCACCGGCGCGGGCCGTGGTGGTCGAGGACGCCCTGGTCGGCGTCGAGGCGGGCCGGGCGGGTGGGTTCGGCATGGTGGTCGGGGTCGATCGCCGGGGCCGGGCCGACACGCTGGCCGCCCACGGAGCCGACGTCGTGGTGCGCGATCTGGACGAGTTCCTGTCGTGACCCCGGCGCGCTCAGCTCCCGTCGGCCCGGACGACCTGCCGACCGGGCTCGATCGGCGGTTCGAGGGGATCCTGCTGTGGAGTGGCCGTCCGTCGCTGGCCCTGCGCACGGCGCGGCTGCTCGTCGACCTCGCCGGTGCCGGCGTCTCGGTGGCGTGGATCGCCCCGCTGCCCGTCGGGTCCCTGGCCGAGCGGTTCGGAACACTGCCCGACGGGGTCGATCCCGTGCTGCTGGCCGACAGCGACGGGTCGGGTCGGGCCGAGCTCGGCCCCGACGGGCTGCACGTCCTGGCCCGCGCCCCGGATAGCAGGGACCTTCCGGCACTGCACGTGGCTGCCGACGCTCTGGTCGAGCGCCTCGGCCGGTACGGCCTCCGTCCCCGGGCGGTCCCGGTGGACCGTCCGAGGTCCGCCGTGTCCGTGGAGCTCGGCGCCGACGGCCTTCCCGACTCGCGGGCCGGACTCGAGCGACTGCTCCTCGACCACGGCCTGAACGGGATCGTCGGGTTGACCGAGCTGGCCACGGAGGCGGCCGGGACCGCCGGAGTGGTCGACGTCCGTGTGGCCGTCGACCATCGGCGGTTGGTGCTCGCCGTGGCCGACTCCGGGGACGTGGCCCTCGACGTGGCGTCCGACCTCTGGGGCCGTGGTATCGATCCGAGGTCCCTGCTCGTACTCCTCGACGGCACCACCGGGCTGCCGCACCGCGCCGCGCCGGTGGTCGAGCCCGACGTCCGCGAGGGGACCTTCGTCCTGTTCGAGGGGACCGGCAGTCGGGCGCGGCCCGGCATCCTGACGCTCGGGGGCGGGCGGGAGCGGATGCGACAGGTGCTCGCCCATCAGCTGGGGCTGCGGCGGTCGCGCGCTCTGCCGGCCCGGACCGCGACACCGGGGTGGGCTGTCGAGACCTGCGACGACGACGGGCACCCGTCGGCGGCCCGCGACGCGCTGTTCGGACTGGCCGACGGGCGGGTCGGTACGGGTGGGCCGCCTCTGGCCGGCGAACCTGGGGACCGCGTATGGACGGTGGCGAACGCCGTGTACGACGGGACCGGGTCCACGACCCACCTGCTGCCCGGGCCGGTGCCCTTCGCCCTCGGGACAGCCGAGCCGGCCGCGCCCGTCAGCCGGGTCCTCGACCTGCGGACCGGCGTGCTCCACGAGCGCAGCGGTTCGGACGGCTCGGCTGTCGAGAGCGTCCGCTTCCTGTCCCTCGACCGACCGACGACCGCAGTGGTCCGGGCCTCGGTCCCCGGTGGCCACCGTACCGGGCCGCCGGTCCGTCCCCCGTCCGACGGGGGAGCCGTCGAGTCGGGCTCGATTTCGGGCCGGCGCTGGGTCCGGGTGACGGGTACGACGGGGGGGATCGCCGCTGCCGGGGTGCAGACCCGCGTGGTGGTCGCCGGGGAGGCCGGGCCGGCCGCGCCACGCCGCGCCGTGGTCGACCGGGTCGTCGCCCTGCGCACCGGGACCGACGCGCCACCGCCCCCGGGCGAGGTCGTCGCTGCCGCGTCCGTGGCGGCCGGCACCGGCTTCGATCGACTGCTGGCGTCGCACCGCAGGGCATGGGCCCGCCGGTGGGAGGACGCCGACATCGTCGTCGAGGGCGACGAGGGGCTGCAGCGCGCGATCCGCTTCTCGCTGTTCCACGTGATGGGCTCCGCCGCCGACGCCGGCGAGGCGGCCGTCGGCGCCCGCGGCCTGACCGGCACCGGCTACAGCGGCCACGTGTTCTGGGATGCCGACGCCTTCGTGCTGCCCTTCCTGGCCGCCACGCACCCGGCGTCGGCCCGGGCCATGCTCGAGTACCGGGTGCGCCGGCTCCCCGCGGCCGTGGCTGCCGCCCGGAACCTCGGCCGCGAGGGCGCCCGCTTCCCCTGGGAGTCGGCCCACACCGGTGAGGACGTGACCCCGACCAGCGCCCGCGACCGGACCGGGGCCGTCGTGCCCATCCGGACGGGTCAGCTGGAGGAGCACATCGTCGCCCAGGTGCCGCTGGCCGCCAGCACCTACGTCGAGTGGTCGGGAGACCAGGCGTTCGAGCGCGGTCCGTTCCGCAGCCTGCTGGTCGAGACGGCGCGGTACTGGGCATCCCGGATCCGGGTCGACGCCGACGGCACCGGCCACATCTACGGGGTGATCGGCCCCGACGAGTACCACGAGCCGGTCGACGACAACGCCTGCACCAATGTGCTCGCCCGGTGGAACCTGCGCCGGGCGGCCGACCTGCTGGAGAGGGAGCCCGACGGGGTGGCCGAGGCGGAGCTGGGCCGGTGGCGGGATCTGGCTGACGGCCTCTACGACGGCTACGACGGCGACACCGGCATCTACGAGCAGTTCGCCGGCTTCCACCGCCTCGAGCCGCTGATCATCGCCGAGGTGGCGCCGCGGCGGCCCATCGCCGCCGACCTCCTCCTCGGCGCGGCCCGTACCCACGGCGCCCAGGTGATCAAGCAGGCCGACGTGCTGATGCTCCACCATCTCGTGCCCGACGAGGTCGTGCCCGGCAGCCTCGAACCGAACCTGCGCCACTACGAGCGACGCACCGCGCACGGCAGCTCGCTCTCACCGGCGGTCTACGCGTCGCTGCTGGCCCGCGTGCGCGACTTCGGGCCGGCCCTCGACGCACTGCGGACCGCGGCGTTCCTCGATCTCGAGGACCTGACCGGTTCGAGTTCGGTCGGCCTCCACCTGGCCACCATGGGCGGACTGTGGCAGGCGCTGGCCTTCGGGTTCGCGGGACTGCGCGCCCGGGCCGGAACGCTGCAGGTAGACCCGCTGCTACCACCGGCCTGGTCCGCGATGGAGGTCCGGGTCCGGTTCCGGGGGGCGGCGGTCCGCCTGCGCAAGGAGCACGACCAGCTGTGGGTGACCACCGACCGGCCGATCGCGCTGCTGGTGGGCGGAACGGCGCGGGCCGCCGGAGCCGGGACCGTGCGATTCCGGCGACACGGCTCCGACTGGGAGCAGATGCGATGACACGCGTGGTGGCGGCGATCGACAACTCGGCGGCGGCTCGGGCCGTCCTGACCGTGGGGCGGGCGGTGGCGACCTCGCTCGGTGCCGACCTCGAGGCGGTCCACGTCCTGGAGGACGGCCACGAGACGGCCACGTCCTCGGCCCGCGAGGCGGGGCTCACCCTCCGGACCCTCGCGGGTGCACCGGCCGACGCCCTGGCCACCGAAGCCGACCGGGCCGACGTGGTGGCCATGGTGCTCGGGCTGCGCGACCGGACCTCTGGGCCGCGGCCGGCCGGTCACCTGGTACTCGACGTGACCCGGCGCACCGACACGCCGTTGGTGGCGGTGCCGCCGGACGTCGGCCCGATCGACCACGTGTCGACCGTGCTGGTGGCCGTGGAGGGTTCGCCGACCTCGAGCCATGCCCTGCGGTGGGCCCTGGCCCTACCGGAGTGGACCGGCCTGGACCTGGTGGTGGTGCACGTGGACGTCGAGGTCCCGCCCTTTACCGACCAGGTGCAGCACGAGGCCGACGCCTACCTGCAGGAGTTCGTGTCCCGGCACGGGCCGGGCCTGCGGGATGCCCGGGTCGAACTGCGCATCGGCGTTCCCTCCGAGGAGGTCCTGGCGGTGATCGCCTCGATCGCACCGGAGCTGGTGGTCGTCGGATGGCCCCGCACCGCCGGGCCCGAACGGGGTGCGGTGGCACGCGAGATCCTGACCCGCTGCCCGGTTCCCCTGCTGCTGGTACCGGTCCCCTGAGACCGGGACGCCGGGTGGGTCGGGGGCCGGCCCGTCAGTTGCGGGTCGACGTTCCACCGGCCGGGCGCAGCATGGCCACCTGCACGTAGCGGGCCACGTCGCTCGGTGACACGATGCCGACCAGCCGGCCGGTTCCGTCGATGACCAGTGCCCGTCCGTCCGGCGACGCCTGCATGCGCTGGAACAGGTCGGCGACCGGCTCGTCCGGTGAGCCGACCGGGACCTGGGGTAGCGGTGCTGCGGTGTCGACCAGCCGTGTGGCGACCCGCCGGTCCGGCGGCACGTGCCGGATCCGACTGAGCGTGGTCAGCCCGACCAGGCGCCCATCGGGCGCCACCAGCGGATAGGTGCTGAAGCGGTAGTGGTGGAGCCGCTGGTCCACCAGCTCGGCCACGGATCCTTGCGCCGGGAACGTGACCGGACCCGCGGTCATGAGGTCGCGCACCCGCACGTCGCCGAGCGACGATCGCAGCACCACGTTCGACCGCTCGGCGCGGGCCGCGGTCAGCAGGAACCAGCCCAGGAAGACGAACCACAGGCCGATGAGGCCGACGCTGAGGCTCTCGAGCACCCCGAACACCACCAGTGCGTAACCGAAGAACTCGCCGCACCGGGACGCCGTCGCGGAGGCGGCCACGCGGTCGCCGCTCCGGTGCCAGAGTGCCGCCCGCAGGATCCGGCCACCGTCGAGCGGGGCCGCCGGTATCAGGTTGAACCCGCCGAGCAGGATGTTGATCCAGGCCAGCCATCCGAGGGAGGCGGCCACGACGAGGTGGTCGCCGGTTCCGCCGGCCAGCGCCAGGGCCGCGGCCCCGGAAACCAGAGCGACGGCGAAGCTCGTCAGTGGCCCGACCACGGCCACCCGGAAGTCGACGCCCGGGGTGAGGGCCTCGCTCTCCAGCTCCGACACCCCGCCGAACAGCCAGAGGGTGATGCGGTGCACACCGATGCCGTGGCGCTTGGCCACGATGGCGTGGGAGGCCTCGTGGGCCAGCAGCGACGCGAAGAACAGGATGGTCGTGACGATTCCCGCCGCCCAGTAGAGGCCTGAGGAGTGGTGGGGCTGGTCCTGGGGGAGGACGAGATCGGCCAACTCCCAGGCCAGGAGCGCGAAGACGAACAGGACGCTCCAATTGAGACCGACGGGGATCCCGGCGATCTTGCCGAGCCGCAGGTTCTGGTTCATGACGTTTCCTCCGACCTTCCCGGACACCCGCCGGACGGTCGCCAGGCCAGCATGCCCGCCCCGTGGCGGGTGACCTAGGGGCGAAGTCCCCTTCTTGTCGGGAACCGGGCGTCGGGAGCCGGTGTCGGGCGTCGGCCGAGGACCGGTGCGGCCGTCGCGGCCTAGCGTCGTGGGCGTGCCCGTCCGAGTCCTCGTTCCGCTGCCCGATCACGACGTGGACGTCACCGAGGTGGCCGTTCCCTGGCACTACCTCACCGGCGCCGGCCATGAGGTGGTGTTCGCCACCGAGTCCGGCGGCGTCGCCCCGGCCGCCGACCCCCGACTGCTCGACGGCGTCATCTTCGGCAGGCTCGGCGCGGCCGACCAGCCCAAGGCGTTCTACGGGCGGCTCCTCGAGGACGGTGCCTTCCGGGAGCCGGTCAGCTGGGAGGGCCTCGACCCGACGGCGTTCGACGCCCTGCTCCTGCCCGGCGGTCATGCACCAGGCATGCGGCAGTACCTGGGTTCCGCGGTGCTCCGGGCCAAGGTGGCCGCCTTCTGGCAGCTCGAACGGCCGGTCGGGGCCATCTGCCACGGTGTCCTGGTACTGGCCAGGACACTCGATCCGGCGACCGGCCGGAGCGTGATCGCCGATCGGCGAACGACGTGCCTGACCAAGCCGATGGAGCGCGGCGCGTACCTGGCGACGGCATGGAAGCTCGGCCGGTACTACCGGACCTACCCCGCCTACGTGGAGGACGAGGTGGTGGCCGCGCTCGACGACCGGGGCCAGTTCACCCGCGGGCCCCGCTCATTGCGGAGGGACGACGCCACGAGCGACGACCGGGGCTTCACCGTGCTCGACGGCACGTACCTGTCGGCCCGGTGGCCGGGCGACGCCTACACGTTCGCCCGCCGCTTCACCGGCCTGCTCGCCTGAACGGCAGCGGCCGCCTGCCTGGTGGTGTGTCGCCGGCCCGGACCTGTAACGGAACGCCGACCCGTTCGTTTGCATAGACAGGTGCGACGGAGGGTGTGGCCGCGGCGGCCGCAATGCACCACGAACCAGGAGGCTCTGCCCATGCGCTCGCGCTCGCTGTCCCCGACCCTGCTCGCGTCGTCGCTGGCCGTCGTGGCGTCCGGCCTGCTGGTCGCCGTCGGCGTGCCGGGCACGCTGGGCTCGGCCTCGGCGGTCTCGCTGCCGTCGGTGTCGCGCATCTCGCCGGTGTCGGCCCCGGCCGGCACCTCGATCCCGATCGTGATCCACGGACACGGCTTCAGCACCACCGCCGGCTCGACCGCCGTCACCTTCGGGGGCGACCCGGCCCTGTCGGTGACCTGCCCGTCGCCGAGCAAGTGCACGGCCGTCACCCCGAACCTCGCGGTGGGTAGCGTGGCCGTGGGGGTCACCGTCGACGGCACGGCACTCAACTCGGTGAACCTGACCGTCGACGCCTATGCGGCACCGACCGTCAGGCTGCTCCCGAACGCCAAGGGGCACATCATCTTCAACGTGAACCACGTCACCGACCACTACCCGGCCCAGGGTGCGCCCGGCTTCGTGGCACTCACCGTGGACAACACCACCTCGTCCGACCAGACGCTGACCGGCACGGCCATCGGCAGCGGCTCGCTCGACGTCCCGGCGGACACCAGCCAGACGATCTCGATGGTGGCCGGCGGGGGCCCGTACATCGCCACCACGACCGACGTCCCGGCGGACTCCCTCACCATCAAGGCCTGAACCGCCCGGACCTGACGGGCTTCCGCCCGAGGGCGGCGCGGCGATCTCGGGACGACAGCCCACCTCGCTGCGTCCCGAGCGCCTCGCCCGGAAGCGGTACCGGACTCCGGCTGTGCACACGCGGGTCGTGGGACCGGGCCCGGCGACGGGGGATGGTCCTGTCGCCGTTCGGCCGAAGAGCGGTCCCTCCCGCGGCGACGGCGGCGGAGCCCGCTCGAGGTCCCCGGTGTGTGTCGGTTGCGTCACCAGAAGGTAGAGGGTCGATGAATTCATTGTGACAACGGCCGTTGAGGCGACATGGCCGGAACGGCCGCTGGTAGCAATGCGCCATCGATCCCTGGTGGAGGCACCTGATGAACCGTTCCCTGTCGTCCCGCATCCGTCGTACCGCGCCCGGCGCACTGGCAGCCCTGCTGGTCGTCGCGGGCACGGTCGGCGTGCCCCTGGCGGTCGCCACCGCCACACCGGCGGCCGCCGCCGGGTCCACGACCTTCTACTCGCCGGGCACCCCGTCCCTGGCCACCATCACCAACGGCACGACCGCCGCTCCGTGGAATCTCTCCCAGGGTGATCCGGGGTCGCCTGCGTATGCCAGCCAGTCCCCGGGCACGGTCCTGCCGACGTACACGCCCGGTGGCGCGACCACCGGCTCCGGCGTCACCGCCGAGCCGAATCTCGCCGTGTACCCCGGGGTGAACTCGGGCACCGACGGCGACACCCCGTACCCGAACGGCACCGTCGGGACCCCCGGACCACTTGATGGGTACTGCGGGACGGGCAGCCAGACCCAGGAGTACTCGGGCACCCCCGCGAAGCAGCCGGCCGACACCACCCTGCCGCTTGCTCCCGCCTACTTCCCCCATGTGGTCAAGAACGCCGACGGGAGCCTCACCGGCTACTTCGACTACCGACCCAAGGACGAGGACGAGGCCCTGGTTGCGGCCACGTCGACCGACAACGGCAAGGACTGGACCTACGACGGCGAGGCCCTCGAGCAGAACCCGGGGTACTGCGCATCGTCCGACGTCAACGACGACGGTCAGGGTCACGCCAACATCATCACGGTCGACGGCAACACGTACCTGTACACCCTGGCCCGCGCCGCCGGTGACATGCAGGGTGTCGGCATGCTGATCCACAAGTTCGCCCCCACCGAGTCCAGCCCGCTCGCCGGCCTGCCCTCCACCGAGGAGATCGGCATCGACCCCGACGCGTTCGTGCCCACCGGCTCGTCCTCGGTCGGCCTCACCCACGGCACGGCACAGGCCATCCCGCTCACGACGCTGGGCACGCCGGGCTCGCCGGAGCAGCTGGTCATGGATCCGAACACCGCCGGCACCGGCACGGTGGGGAGCTTCGTCGACCTCACCCAGACCCCTACCGGCACGGGTACCCCTCCCACCGTGATCACCTGCACCGGGCTCGGTACCAGCTCGCTGACCGGTTGCACCACCGCGTCCGGCAAGACGCTGACCGTCGACGCCGGTGACCTCGTCGAGCAGGTCCTCGGCTTCACGACCCCCAGTTCGGACACCGGCCTGGTGATCCCCGCCGGTCCGAACAAGACGACCGGCGACGGTGGCCTGGCCTCGTTCACCAGTGACATCATCGCCGCCTCCGGTCCGGGCTTCGCCAACTCCCTCACCGGTACGACCTTCAACGACAATGCGCCCAACCGCCTCTACGTCAACGGCAGCGCGATCTACTGCTCGGGCGCCAACGCCAACCCGACCACCCACATCGAGGACTGCACGACAGGGGACAGCCCGAGCTCGCTGACCCTGGGGGCGAGCCAACCGATCACCGGCGATCCGATCGTGCCGGCCACGGCCTACAACGTGGGCGGAGGCGACGGGATGACCAACGGCCTGGTCGCGCCCGACGGGATCGTGGGCGTGCTGCCGAGCTACCCGGGTGCGCCGTCCGGCTCCACCATCGTCATGTACACCGAGAAGGAGCTCAACTACTACGACGCCGGTGAGACCACCGGAAGTGGCACCCTCAACTCGGCGACCGGGCAGACCATCAGCTTCACGCCCGGCACGTACATCTCGCAGGACCTCCCCTCGACCGGGCCGTGGTCGGTCCAGATCGGCGCCACCACGAACGTCTCGGGCAGCACGGCCACGGCCATCGTGCCCCTCACGTGCACCAGCCTCAACGAGACGGCCGGGACGCTCGGTGGCTGCACCGTCGCCAGTACCTACAACGGCTGGACCTACGCCTCGAACTCGTACATCGCCGCTCCCGGTGCCACCACGGTGGCGCCGGGCACCCTCGCCCTGACCGGGGAGGGGAAGGCCACGGACGTGTCCAAGCTCTACAAGAACAACGAGGACCTGTCGGTCGTCCGCGTGGCCTACACCACCGACGGCGTGAACTTCTCGACGACCGGCCTGGCCAACGGGGGAATCATCAGCGGGGCCGGCTGCGAGTCGGGCAACTGCGCCAGCAACGGCGGCGGCGCCTACGACGACCTGACCGACCCGTCGAGCACCACCAACCCACTCAACGCCAGCGGGCAGATCGACCTCAACAAGTACTCGGCCCCCGGCACGCCGGACGCCACCGAGATGCGGTGGGCCGGCTCGGCGGGGACGATCATCACCAACCCGAACGGGACCTACGGTCTCTTCCTGTCCGGTGCCTACGCGGCCGACGGCGACAGTGACGCCTTCAACCAGATCTTCTACAGCGAGTCCACCGACGGCGAACACTGGACGGTTCCCCAGGTCGTGCTCAGCACCGACTACACCTTCGCCGCATCGGTCGCCCAGGACGACGCCCTCGCGGCCGGCCACGACGACCCCCTCGGGATCAGCGCCTACTACGAGGGGCGCGCCTACGGACCGAGCGTGGTCCAGAACTCCGACGGTACGTTGACGATGGTCTTCTCGGGCTACCGCATGCCCGGGGACGCGACCGCCGGTGAGACGTTCGGCACCAACCCGAGCGCCCAGTGGACCATCGGGACGACCGATCCCGACCTGTACCGGAACATCCTGACCGTGACCCTCGACCCCGCCGCCACGGCGACGGAGTCGGTCGCCAGCCAGACCACGGTGACCGCGTCGCCCAGCGCCCCGGTGGCCGGTCAGTCCGTCACCTACACGGCGACGGTCTCCAACCCGGCGACGGGAGCCGGTGACCCCACCGGCACGGTGACGTTCACGGGCGATGGCGGGACGTTGTGTCCGTCGGTGGCTCTCGACGGCGACGTGCCGGACCAGGCGACCTGCACGACGACCTACTCCGGAGGGGCCCAGTCCGACGACGTCACCGCCTCCTACTCCGGCGACTCGACGTTCTCGGGTTCGTCCGGTTCGGCTGCCGTGTCGGTCGGCGCGGCCTTGACGGTGGCGAGCTCGACCACCCCCAGCGGCTACGGCGCATCCGGGAACTCCCTGGCGTTCGCGGACGTGGTCACGAGCGACAGTCCGGACTCCCTCACGTCGGTCGCGGTCAGCGACGGGCTCGGCCAGACGATCTCGTGCCCCAACTCGACGCTGGCCGCCGGTACGTCCGAGACCTGCACGTCCACCTACCCGGTCACCCAGGCCGAGGTCGACGCGGGGTCGATCACCGACACCACCACGGCGTCCGCCGTCGACGGCACCACCGCCGTCAGTTCCGCTCCCTTCACCCTGACGGTGGAGGCGTCCGGTGCCACGTCGGCCCTCGGCCTGTCCGAGACGACCACGTCGACCGGTTACGGGCTGCCGGGTGACTCCGTCCCGTTCAGCGACACGGTGACGGACACCGGGACCACCACGATCTCGAACATCGCCGTCTCCGACACCCTGGACTCGGGGGTCACGTGCCCGTCGTCGACGCTGACCCCCGGAGACTCGGAGATCTGCACCGGCACCTACACGGTGACCGAGGCCGACGTGACCGGCGGCTCCGTGACCGACACGGCCACCGCTACCGGCACCGGTCCGCAGGGCGCGCCGGTCGCCTCCGGTCCGTCGTCGGCGGAGGTGCCGGCCTTCACGCCGCCCGCCGCCCCGATCGGGGTGACCGCCACCGCCGGCAGCCGGTCGGCCACCGTGTCGTGGACCCCCGGGGACGATGGCGGCTCGGCGGTCACGGGCTACACGGTGAGCGACGGCGTCGGTGACACCTGCTCCTCGACCACCACCACCTGCACGGTCGGGGGACTCACCAACGGCACCCCGTACACGTTCACGGTGACGGCCACCAACGAAGTGGGCACGTCGGCCGCCTCGACGGCCTCCAGCCCCGTCACGCCCACGACCGTGCCCGACGCCCCGACCGGGGTGGTGGCCTCGGCGGGCGACCAGTCCGTCTCCGTCTCCTGGACTGCGGCCGACGACGAGGGTTCGGTCGTCACCGGGTACACGGTGACGAGCACCGGCGGCCAGACCTGCTCGACGTCCGGCACCACCTGCGACGTGACCGGCCTCACCAACGGCACGGCCTACAGCTTCACCGTCACGGCCACCAACGCCGACGGCACCAGCTCGGCCTCGGCCGCAACCACCAGCGTGACACCCTCGACGGTGCCCGACGCACCATCGGGGGTCGTGGCCACGGCGGGCGACGCCTCGGCCATCATCAGCTGGACGGCCGCCGGCGACGAGGGCTCGCCCGTCACCGGCTACGTGGTGACGGCGTCGAACTCCAACCCGCCCAAGACGTGCACCACGACCGCGGCCACCACGTGCACGATCACCGGTCTGGCCAACGGGGCCAGCTACACCTTCACCGTCACGGCCACCAATGCCGACGGCACCGGTGGGGCCTCGGCCCCGTCGGCCGCCGTGGTCCCGACGACCAACACGGCCGTCATCACGTCGGCCGACACCGACACCGTCGCCCAGGGTAAGGCGGTGAAGTTCGCGGTGACCTCCTCGGGCACCCCGTCGGCTGCCATCTCGGCCACCGGGCTGCCGGCCGGGATGACACTCAAGTCCTCCAAGGGGGGCAAGGCCACCCTCGAGGGCAAGCCCGTCGGCGGTGCGGGGGTGTACGCCTTCACCCTCACGGCCGACAACGGTACGGGCCCGGGCAGCAGCCAGACCTTCACCCTGACGGTCTTCGGCATCACCTCGCCGGACGCGGCCACCTTCACGGCCGGCACCTACGGTTCGTTCACCATCGCCACCACGCCGCCCCTGGCCGGTGCCTCGGTGTCGGCCACCCTGTCGAAGAAGCAGTCCGGCCTCTCCTTCACCCCGGGGCCCGACGGCACGGCCACCCTGTCGGGCACGCCGGCCGCCGGCGACAAGACGGCCGTGGTCACGGTCAAGGCCACCGACGGGTCGCTGTCCGTCACCCAGAAGCTCACCGTCACGATCGACAGCTGACGCCGGGCACCGGCGGTCGTCCCCCCGGGGTGGCCGCCGGTGCGGGCTCAGCCGCCCGGTGCCGAGGCGATCCCCCAGAGGGCGAGATCGTCAGACAGCCGGCTGTCGCTCACCGGTGGCAGTGACTCGTCCCAGAGGACGCCCGCCTCGGCCCGGCTGCGCTTGGCCGCGTACATGGCGTTGTCGGCCCGCGCCAGCGCCTGGGCGATGTCCGTCTCCGGATCGACGAGTGTGGCGCCGACCGACGCCGACACGGGGAAGGTCAACGAGCCGGCGTCGAAGACCCACGTCATCGAGGCGGCGATGCGGCGCGTGACAGCCAGGGCGCCGTCATGGCCGTCGATCCCGCGGCAGATGGCGACGAACTCGTCACCCCCGATGCGACCGACCACGTCGCCCGGCCGGAGTGCGCTGCGGAGGTGGTCGGCCGTCTCGATCAGGAGGACGTCACCACCGGCGTGTCCCAGCGTGTCGTTCTGGCTCTTCAGCCGGTCGACGTCGACGAAGGCCAGCACGTAGCACTCGCCTCGGCGGTGGATGCCGTGGAGCTCCTCGAGGAAGGCGCCGCGGTTGAGGCAACCGGTCAGGGGGTCGGTCGACGCCCGTCGCTCGAGTTCGGCCCGCGCCCGGATCCGGTCGGTGGCGTCCTCCACCGACACCACCAGCCCGGCCGGCCCGTCCGGCCCGTCGGCGAGTCCCCGGAGTGCGACCTGGAGGAACCGCTTCCCGAGGGTGGGGTGGTCGCGTGTGGTCGTCACCAGGGCGTCGGCATCGGTGCCGAGGATGCGCCGGAGGCTCTTGCCGGCCTCGGTGGCACCGCTGTCGTCGAGGGTGGCGAACAGGAGATCGGCCGGGCAGCCGTCGTCCACCCCGAGCAGCAGACGGGCCTGCGCGTTGGCGTAGGTGACGGTGCCGGCGGCGTCCACGTAGGCGACGCCGGTGGGGAGCCACTCGGCCAGGCGGCGGAGCAGGCGCTCACCGGAGCGGATCTTGTGGAGGGCCCGCAGCTCGGACGAGCCACCCGCGACGACGGGTGCGCCGTCGTCGGCGGCCCATCCCAGCGCGACGAGGGTGCAGGTGACGCTGCCGAGCACGTCGACGGAGTTCAGGGTCGTGACGTCGACGTGGAGCCACCTGCCGGAGGCGTGCAGGTGCCGGTAGCGCGACACGAACTCGACGCCCGGATTCTCGAGCATGGTCATCCAGCGGGCGACGGCCTCGTCGTGATCCGCGGGATGGATGAAGTCGAGTGACTTGCCCCCGACCAGGTGCTCCCGCTCCCAGCCGAGGACGGGGAGGGACGCCTCGTCGCAGTCGATGATTCCCCCGAACGCGTCCTTGTGCATCAGCACGGGGATGCCCCGAGGGGCGTCCAGGGCCGGGCGGTCGTCTCCCATGGAGGAATTGTCGGCACGTCGGGTCGCCGACTGAACACCGGACCCGGCCTTTTCCGCGTCCGGTGATGGCATCCCCTACAGGTCGCTCCAGGGCGTGGCGCTCGGATCCCGCCCGCGCACCGCGATGGCGTCGCGTCCGGCCCGCTTCACCTGGTAGAGCGCCATGTCGGCCTCGTCGAAGAGGCGTTCGACGGTGGGCATCGAACGGTCGAGGCTGCTCACCCCGATGCTGAGGGTGACCGGCACCTCGGAGCGGGGTGCCAGGTCACGGAAGATGCGCTCGGCCACGTGGACGGCGGACGAGGAGTCGGTCTCGGGAAGGAGGACGGCGAACTCGTCACCCCCCAGGCGGCTGGCGACGTCGAACGGCCGGACGTGGGCCATCAGGATGGCGCCGATGGTCGCCAGCACCCGGTCGCCCACGACGTGCCCGAAGGTGTCGTTGACCTCCTTGAACCGGTCGACGTCGATCATCAGCAGGCTCAACGGGCTCTGGGTGCGCAGGGCCCGCTCGATCTCCTCCTCGGCGCGCTGGCGCAGGACCCGGCGCACCACGCACCCGGTGAGCTCGTCGGTACCGGCCAGCTCGGCCAGCTCGGCCAGGAGGCGCTGTGCGTGCTCCTCGATGTGGCTCCGGTTGACGGCCGCCGCCACCGAGAGGGCGGCCGCCCCGGCCACCGTGCCGAAGAGCATGAAGGTCCAGCCCTCCACGGCGCCGAAGTCCCGGCTGCACCCTGCCACGAACGTCACCACCACCATGGCCGACAGGCCGCAGGCGAGCGCCGCCCGGGGGGTGAACATGAGGGCCCCGTAGACGATGGGCAGGTAGAGCACGAGGAGGATCGGGCTGTTGATCCCCGAGTCGAGGACGGCCACCAGCCCGACCGCGTACGTCGACGCGAGGGTCCACGCGACCGAGTACGTGGTGCACCAGGAGCGCGGGGCGATCATGGGGGCGAGGACGAACCCGGCCAGCGCACACATGACCCAGGTGGCGACGATGGCGTCGAGGACGGCCCGGTGGTAACCGGACGGCGTGGCGTGGAGGTAGAGCAGGACGACGAGGGCCTCCAGAAGGAAGATCCCGAATCCCATCCGCATGTGGGCCAGCCAGAACCCCTGGCGCGCGTCGGCCTCGGCCTGTACGCCGATCGTGTCGGCCAGCGCGTCCTGTGGATTGGAGGTCATGGACCGACGTCTCCCGTCGGGATCGGGTACCCCCTCCATCGGCGCGAACACCCCTGTGCTTTACCGGTGCCAGCGGGCCGACGGGTGCCGCCGACGCGTCCGCTCAGCCCCCGGCCAGGAGATCCCGGACCAGGGGCGCGACCTTCGTGCCGTACAGCTCGATGCTGTGCAGCATGAGGTCGTGGGGCAGGTGGCCGGCGCTGTACTTCATGTCGAAGCGCGACAGCCCGAGTACCCGCACGGTGGCGGCGATCTTCCGGGCCACCGTCTCCGGTGAGCCCACGTAGAGGGAGCCGTCCGGCCCGGCCTGCCGATCGAACTCGGCCCGGCCCATCGGCCCCCAGCCCCGCTCGGCGCCGATCCTGTCCCGCATGCGCTTCATGTGGGGCCACAGCTGTTCACGGGCCTCGTCGTCGGTGTCGGCCACGTGCCCGGGGGAGTGGACACCCACGGGGAGCTCGGGCTGTCCGAACTCCTCGAGCGCCCGGTGGTACAGGTCGATGAGCGGGGCGAAGCGGGCACTCTCGCCTCCGATGATGGCCACCATCAGCGGTAGGTGGTGGTGGGCCGCCCGGATGACGGACTGGGGGCTGCCCCCGACCCCGATCCAGGTCGTGAGCCGCCCCGACCCGGTCCTCGGGTGGACCTGGCTCCGCTCGAGGCCGGCCCGCGTGGTACCCGACCACGTCACCGGGTCCTCGTCGAGCAGGCGGACGAAGAGGTCCACCTTCTCGTCGAAGAGCGTCTCGTAGTCGGCCAGGTCGTAGCCGAACAGGGGGAACGACTCGGTGAACGAGCCACGCCCGAGTACGACCTCGGCCCGACCGTCCGACACCGCGTCCAGGGTCGAGAACCGTTGGAACACTCGTACCGGGTCGTCGGAGCTGAGCACGGTCACGGCCGAGCCCAGCCGGATGCGCTGCGTCCGCCCGGCGATGGCGGCCAGGACCATCTCGGGTGAGGAGATGGCGAAGTCCTCCCGGTGGTGCTCGCCGATCCCGACGACGTCGATGCCGACCTGGTCGGCCACCACGCCCTCCTCGACCACCTGACGGATCACCTCCGCCTGGCCGAGGGGGAGCCCGTCGGGGCCGAGAGTGACGTCGCCGAAGGTGTCGACACCGAGCTCGAGGGGGTGGGCCATGGCGATTCCAGTGGTCGGGAGGGGCCCCGTCCGGGCCGGACGGCACCGTCAGGGTACCGGGACCGGGTGCCGGTCCGGGCGGGTGACCAGCGGAGTTCACGCCCTGTTCATCCGGGGAGCCCGACGGTCCCGGCCGGGCACGGAAGGCCGGTCTTCCTGGGTGCCAGACCTCCGGGTCCGGGCGGGAAACGCCTGGTGAACGGGGGATAACCCCTGTAGCCTCTGGATATTGTGCGTGTCCTGCTGATGAGCCCGGTGGCGGACCGCGACGTCCCCGGTGGGGACGTCGCCTACACCGAGGCGCTCATCGCCCGGCCCCCCGACGGGGTCACGTACACCACATATGTGGACGCCCTCGACGAGGGATCCGTGACCGAGCGGGGCCGCCGTCCGAGGCACGGTGCCCTCCGGCCTGCAGATGCGCTGATCTTCGCAGCACGCGCCGTCGAGCTCGGGCTCCGGCGCACCGGCCGTCTCTTCCGCGAGCCGTACCGCTATATGAGCGTCGACCCCGCCGCCTTCGATCTCGTACACGCCCACGTGTTCCCGATTCGCCTGGTGGGGACCGACCTCCCTCTCGTGACCAGCTCCGGGTTCCCGCTTCCCGTCCTCTACGGCGACCGGTGGCAATGGCCCGAGCGCAAGGTGGCGACCGCCACACGGGTCGAACGCCTCATGGCCGCCGCGGCCGGGGTCCAGCTGTCGTGGGAACCTCCGCGCCGGGCCTCCCGGATGATGGTCCAGTCCGAGCACTACCGGGACCGCATGGTGGCCGAAGGGGCCGACCCGCGTCGCATGGCCGTGCGCACCCTCGGCATCGACGGCGCCGCCTCGCCGCCCCGTACGGGGCGGCCACGGACCATCGGCTACGTCTCGACCCGCTTCGAGGAGAAGGGCGGCTCCATCGTCCTCGAGGCCTTCCAGAAGCTGGTGGCCGACTATCCCGACGCACGCCTGCTGATCGTCGGGACCGACCCGGTGCCCCACGACGTGGCGCTCCCCGAGGGCTCGGTCACCTGGACCGGTCCCGTGGAACGCCGGCACCTGCTGGACGACCTGCTGCCCACCATCGACCTGCTGGTCCTGCCCACCCGGTGCGACTCGGGTCCGCCGTACGTGATCCTCGAGGCGCTGCAACGGGGCGTGCCGGTCGTGACCAGCGACATCCCCTGGCTGGACGAGGGCCTGGCCGGCCCCGGTGTCCGCCGGGTCCCGAACGACCCGCCCCTCGTCTACTGCGCCCTGCGGGAGCTGATCGACCGCGATACCTACGCCGAGGCGTCCCGGGGGGCCGTTGAACTGTGGCGCACGCGGTACTCGATGGACGTCCTGGCCGAGCAGATCGGTGTGACGTACCGCGAGGCCCTGGCCGTGGGACCCACCCGCTGACGCTCCGGGAACGGTCGGGCGGCGTCGGTAGCATGGCCGCATGGACGACGGTGGTGGGGGCCTCCGGGAGGTGATCGCCGGGAATCTGGGCTCGGGTTGCAGCCACGAGCCGGTGTGCCTCGCCGTGCATCGGGCCGTGGCCCCGGCCTCGCCCACCTCGGGCCACTACTGCTGCCGGGCCACCGGTTCACTGTGCGAAGCCGTGTACGACGGGTACTACGACGGCATCCGGGCGGGCGACCTGGTGGGAGCCGTGCACGCCGCCGTGGTGACCTGGCTGGCCGGCTCGGACCGTGCCGCCGTCGAGTCGACCGCCGCCGGCGGCATCCCCGCCTGAGCGGGGCGGGCGGTCCGGGCGTCCCGTCGCCGCCCCGTGACGGCGTCGTCGCCCGCGCTCACCTGTCCGTCGGCGTCGGCGTCGGCTCGAGGCGGGCGAACGGGACCACCATGGCCGGCGCCTCGGTGCCCCCGTCGATCTCGAACACCTTGCCGGTCACCCACGACGAGGCGTCGGAGGCCAGGTACAGCACGGCACAGGCGATGTCCTCGGGCTCGCCCGGTCGGCCCATCGGGGTGCCGTCCAGGAACTGCTGGCGCAGGCCGTCGTCGGTCAGCACGATGTCGAGGGACCGGGTGGCCACCCCACCCACGTCGAGGGCGTTGACCCGAACCCGGGGGGCCATCTCGGCGGCCATGTTCCGCGTGAGCCGATCGAGCGCGGCCTTGGCCGCGCCGTAGGCGACGAACATGGGCTGGGTCATGGAGGCCGACCGTGACGAGATGTTGACCACCGCCCCGTGCCCGGTGGTGTCCACCATGTGGCGGGCGGCCACCTTCGTCAGGGTCAGCGGTGCGGTGACGTTGAAGGCGAACGTGCGGGCCATGAATCCCTCGCTCGTGTCCAGCGCCGCCCGGGGCATCGCCCCGCCGGCGTTGTTGACCAGGATGTCGAGCCGTCCGAACTCCGTGACTGCCGCGTCGAGCAGCGCCCGGCACTGCTCCTCCACGGTGACGTCGGTCGGGACCACCAGGGCCCGCCGACCGAGGCTGCGCACCAGCGCGCCAACCTCCTCGAGGTCGGATGCGGTGCGGGCGGCCAGCACCACGTCGGCCCCGGCCTCGGCCAGACCGAGGGCGATTCCCCGGCCGATGCCCAGCCCGGCCCCGGTCACCACGGCGACCCGGCCGCCGACGCCGAACCGGTCGAGGATCACCGCGCTTCCGTCCCACGGACGGGTCGTCCGGCGGTCGTTCGTTGGCGCATGGCGTCGTCCTTCCGGTCGTGGGGACCTGTCGGACCGCATGATGCCATCCGGACGGCCAGTCCGCCCGGACCGGAGGTCAGGCGTGGACGAGGACCGGGGCGTCGGAGCCGGCGGCCGGGCTGGCCAGCTGAGCCAGGTTGCCCCGCTGGAAGACGAGCCCGGACAGGACCGCGCCGACCACGAAGAAACCCGACGACCACAGGAAGGCCGTGGTGTAGCTGTGCAGTGCGGCGCTCTGCACGTTGACCACGCTGGGCACCTTCCCGACCAGGTAGGCCGCCGCGGCACTGGCGGCCAGCGTGTTGAGCAGCGCCGTGCCGATCGAGCCGCCGACCTGCTGGCAGGTGTTGAGGGTGGCCGACCCGACGCCGGCGTCGTGGGGCCGGAGGCCGAGGGTGCCGGTGCTGAACGACGGCGCCAGGCTGAGGCCGAATCCGAACCCGAGGAGGATGAGATAGGGCATGACGTGGGTGACGTACGCGCTGTGCAGGCCGACCAGGTGCAGCAGGTACATGCCCACGGCGTCGCAGGCCAGGCCGATGGGGACGATGATCTTCGGCCCGAGCCGGGGGAGGAGCACCCGGTTCGACACCTGGGCGGTGAGGGCCAGCGCCACGACCATCGGCAGGAAGGCGAAGCCCGTCTTGACGGGGCTGAAGTCGAGGGTGCCCTGCAGGTAGTACGTGAGGAACAGGAACACACCGAAGATCCCGATGCTGGCGAACAGCATGGCCAGCATCGACCCGCCGCGGGTCCGGTTGCGCACCACCCGGGGCGGCAGGAGCGGGTACCGCACGCGGGTCTCCACGACAGCGAAGATGCCGAGCAGGAGCGCGCCGAGCGCCAGGAACCCGATGGTGAAGTGATCGGTCCACGAGGTGGTCTCGGCGTGGGAGAGGCCGAAGACGATGCAGAACAGGCCGCTCGTCACGAGGAAGATTCCGGGCAGGTCGATCGGGTCGTGGTCGGCCGGCCGCTCGTTCCTGAGCCACAGCATGGCGCCGGTGGCGGCCACGGCGGCGAAGGCCAGGTTGACGAAGAGCGTCCACCGCCACGACGCGTAGGAGGTGAGGACGCCGCCGAGGAGCAGTCCGATGGCCCCGCCGGTTCCGGCGATCCCGCCGTAGATGGCGAATGCCTTGGCCCGCTCCCGCGGCTCGGTGAAGGTCGTGGCCAGCAGGGCGAGCACGGAGGGAGCCAACAGCGCCCCGAACGCCCCCTGGACCGACCGGGCGATGACCAGCATCGGGAACCCGGTGGAGGCGCCACCGAGGGCGGAGGCGCAGGCGAAGCCGACGAGACCGATCATGAGGGCCCGTTTGCGCCCGATGAAGTCACCGATCCGGCCACCGAGGAGCAGGAGGCTGCCGAAGGCGAGGGAGTAGCCGGTCACCACCCACTGGCGGTCGGCGTTCGAGAAGTCCAGGGCGCGCTGGGCCGTGGGCAGGGCGATGTTGACGATGGTGTTGTCGAGGATCACCATCAACTGGGCGATGCCGAGGACGACGAGGATCCACCACCGACGGTTGTGGTTGGCCTGGCTGTCGGTGAGCTTCGCCTGGCTGTCCATCAGCGGGGACTTCGGCATGCTGTCGGTCATCGGGGGCCTCCGGCGATGTCGTGGTATCGGCCACCCACCCCCCGATGCGACCTCCTCTCGTCAACGGCCGCGGCGAGCGGGCTATTCCCACCCCACGGGGACACCGAGTGGCGACGCCGGTAGGCTCGGGACCAGGGCCCGGTCGGGGTGCGGCGCGTCGCACGGGCCGGCGGACCGCCGGCCGAGGAGGGAGTCCGATGACCACGCAGCTGCCCGACCGTGAGACGATCGACGCCACCTGCAAGGTGATCGACGACCACTGCCAGAGCATCTACACGTGGCGCTACGAGCGGGAGCGCCCGCAGCTCGTCACCCTCTACGAGAAGGGCGCGCACTCCCAGTGGGTGGGGAGCACCGACCTGGACTGGTCGACCGAGGTCGACCCCGAGTCCCTGGTCGACCTCGACGCCCCCAATCTCCGGTTGATGCGCGAGGTCACGCGCCTGCCGGGATCGCCGATCGCGTCGTGGGGGGACGCCGAGCTGCTCCAGCTCGGGATCGAGATGTTCACGGCGCTGCTGAGCCAGTTCATGCACGGTGAGCAGGGCGCCATGATGACCGCGGCGAAGATCGTCGACACCGTCCCGTGGATCGACGCCAAGTACTACGCCGCCACCCAGACCATGGACGAGGCCCGCCACACCGAGGTCTTCGCCCGGTACATCGACGAGAAGGTGGGCGACGCCTACCCGATGAACCCGCACCTCGAGGCCCAGATCACGGGCCTGCTCGAGGACAGCCGCTGGGACATCGCCTACCTCGGGATGCAGATCGTCATCGAGTCGCTGGCCCTGTCCGCCTTCGGCGACCTGGCCCGCCGGACCTCGGAGCCGTTGCTCAGGAAGCTCCTCCGCTACGTGATGGCCGACGAGGCCCGCCACGTGGCCTTCGGGATCCTCTCCCTCGGCGAGTTCTACGAGCACCTGTCGGCGGCCGAGCTGAAGGACCGTCAGGACTTCCTGCTGGAGCACACCGTGCACGCCAGGGCCCGCTCGACGACGCCCGAGGTGTGGGAGCGGATGGGGGTGCGGGTCGAGGAGGTCGTGCCGTTCATCGCCGAGGCGGCCTCGACCATGGAGTCCTCGCCCTTCCAGAACTTCCAGAACGGCTTCTTCGCCAAGCTGGTCCCGAACGTGCGACGCCTCGGGCTGCTCGACGCCAACGACGGCTACCTGCGCGAGCGGTGGGGCAGGGCGGGCCTGCTCGAGTTCGAGTTCGCCGAGGACACCGCCGCCGACTACGACACCTACGACGCGGTGGCCGCCGATCGGGCCGGCGGCGGGGACTGACCCGGTCCGCCTGGGGCCGGACCTCACTCCCGCCGGCCCCGGTGTCGCCGCGCGACCCGTGGGTACCATGGCTCCGATCGACGACGAGGGGGAACCGATGGCCCATGATCCGGTGGTGGCGACGACGACTCGAGTGGCGGACAACCTGGAGCCCCGGTTCGTCCTCGCCGAGCAGGAGACACGGGCCGCCGCCGCTCTCGACACCTACCGGTCGACCCGCGGCCGCCCCAACATCCTGGTCGTGCTCTTCGACGACGTCGGTTGGGGCGACTTCGGCTGCTACGGCGGCGGGGTGGCGGTAGGGGCCCCGACCCCGAACATCGATCGACTGGCCCGGAGGGGACTGCTCCTGACCTCCTGCTACTCGGAGCCGTCGTGCACGCCGTCGCGGGCGTCGCTCATGACGGGGCGGCTGCCCATGCGGCACGGCCTGCTCCGCCCGCCCATGTACGGCCAACCGGGCGGCCTCGATGGCGAGGTGACCCTGGCTTCGCTGCTGAGCGACGCGGGCTACGTGACCCAGGCGGTGGGCAAGTGGCACATCGGCGAGAACGTCGAGTCGCAGCCGCAGAACGTCGGCTTCGACGACTTCTACGGCTTCCTCTCGGTCTCCGACATGTACACCGAGTGGCGCGACCCGAACTTCTTCCCCGAGATCGTCTACTCCGAGGAGCGGACGACGTGGGTCGAGAACCTGCCCTTCAACAAGTGCTTCGTCCACGCCACCCGCGGTGGGGAGTCGGAGAACGTCGAGGAGGTGACGGTCCCCGTACTCTCCCTGCTCGACGACAAGTGGGCCGACTACTCGCTCGACTTCATCCGCCGCATGGGCGCCCCCCCGGCCGGTGGGCGCACGCCCTGGTTCCTCTACCACTGCACCCGGGGTGCCCACTTCGACAACTACCCCCACGAGCGGTTCCTCGGCTCGTCGCCGGCCAAGCACCCCTACAAGGACACCATCGTCGAGCTCGACGACATCGTGGGCCGCCTGGTGGCCGAGCTCGAGGCCACCGGCCAGATGGACGACACCCTGATCTTCATCAGTTCGGACAACGGGCCGGAGATGGAGACGTGGCCGGACGCCGCCTACTCGCCGTTCCGCAGTGCCAAGGGCTCGACGTGGGAGGGGGGCCAGCGGGTACCGGGCATCGTGACGTGGCCGGGCATGGTCGCCGCCGACCGGGCCTCCGACGGGCTCTTCTCGCTCATGGACCTGTTCGCCACCTGCCTGAGCCTGGCCGGGGTCGCCGACACCGTGCCGGGCGACCGGTTCATCGACGCCGTCGACCAGACCTCCTTCCTGCTCGATCCCGACGGGGTCTCGAACCGCAAGTACCTCTACTACTGGCTGACCAACGTGTTCTCGGCCCTGCGGGTGGGCGAGTGGAAGTTCATGGTGGCCTCGTCGTCCGACGACGACCGCGACTGCTTCAACCTGGGCGGTTTCACCGGGGTCACCCAGAAGTACTCCCACGGCCGGCTCTACAACCTGTACCTGGACCCGAAGGAGACGCACAGCTACATGATCCGGAAGCTGGCCTACATCGACAGCTTCACCAACGGGATCGCCCGCCATTTCTCGACGTTCGGCGCGTACCCGCCCAAGCACCCGATCGCGGCGATGAGCTGACCGGGCGGCCGGTGCGATCCCGGCTCCCCCGTGGGCGCCGCCCGCGTATGATTGCTGAACGGCGAACGACCGGCGGTGCCTGGCCCGAGCACCGGGACGAGGAGCTTCCATGGGTGAGCTGCGCGACATCAAGAAGCGGGTCGGGGAACTGCTGGACGGTCTCGGCAGCGACCCGGACGAGGTGGCGTCGTCCCTCGAGGCCGCCGGCGTCCACGGGGTGCCGAGGAGCAACTCGTCGTGCGCCATCGCCCTCTACACCGCCGCGGTGATGCAGGCCGATCCGCGCATCCGGTCGGTGGCCGTGGGCCCCTGCACCCTCATCCTCACCCTGGTCCGACCCGAGGACGGTCGGTCGGGTGGGAAGCTGGTGGTGCAGCTACCGAAGTCGGTGCGGGGCTTCGTCGACGGGTTCGACGCCGGCCGCTATCCCCAGGTCCTCCGGCTCCAGACCCCGGCGCCACCGGGCGAGAATCCGGCCACCGACGGCACGGCCGCCGGCCCTGATCCTGTCGCCACGGCCATCCCCTGAGCGGCCCCCGGGCGACCATCGGTGACTCCGGTCGTGGTGTGTGCTTCGCTCGTCGGTGGGACGACCGCGTCCCGACGGCGGGAGCCGTTCGGGGAGCGCCGTCCGACGCACCGGCACCGCGACGCGAAAGGGATCACCCGATGACCCAGGAACGGCAGGACCACTCCGGCGGCCAGGGGCACGGCTCGCCCTTCCGGCCGGGACGGGAGCGGAGGGAGCGCCGTCGGGCGATCACCGCCATGGTGCTGACGGCCGGAGTGGCGCTCGGCCTGGCCGCCTGTGGCAGCTCGTCGTCGTCCTCCACCACGACCACGGCCGCGACCAGGTCCTCCACCTCGACCTCGACCTCGTCGTCGTCGACCACGGCGACGACCGGCCCGACGGGCTCGACGACGTCCACGACGACGAAGGCGGGCACCACCAGCTGCGCCACGTCGGCCCTGACCGTCACCTTCGGCAGCCCGAACGGCACCGCCGGCGCCATCCACTACCAGATCACCTTCCACAACACGGGGTCGTCGTCCTGCACCCTCTACGGCTTTCCCGGCGTCTCCTTCCTGGCCGCCGCGGGCACCCAGATCGGTGCCCCGGCCGTGCGGCAGGGCGGGTCGGCGTCCACCGTGACGCTGGCCGCCGGAGGCAACGCCTACAGCTCGGTCGCCGTCACCGATCCCGGCATCCCGCCGTGCTCGTCGCAGGCCACGGCCGCACAGGTGCGCATCTATCCCCCGGGTGAGACCCAGGCGGCGACGGTGGCGGCCCCTTCGGGCGTGGATGTCTGCTCGTCGCCCAACACGGCGGCCTACCTGGCGTCGACCGTCACGCCGGTGACGTCCGCCCCGATCTGACCGGCGCAGGGCGGGAGGCGCGGTGAGGATCGGCCTGCACGCACTCGGGATCGGCTCCGGGGCCGACCCGGTGGTGGTCGCCGCCGTGGCCCGGTCCGCCGAGCGGGCCGGCTTCGCCACCCTGTGGTGGGGTGAGCACGTCGTGATGATCGACCGTCCGGACTCCCGCTACCCCTATGCCGACGACGGGCGGATCGCGGTGCCGTCCGACGCGGACTGGATCGACCCGCTGGTCGGCCTGTCGTTCGTGGCCGCGGTCACCGAGCACATCCGTCTGGCCACCGGGATCCTCCTGCTGCCCCAGCACAACCCGCTGGTCGTGGCCAAGCAGACGGCCAGCGTGGACGTGCTGTCCGGGGGCCGCCTGGTGCTCGGCGTAGGGGTGGGCTGGTCAGCCGAGGAGTTCGCGGCCCTCGGCGTGCCCTTCGCCCGGCGGGCGGCCCGGACCGTGGAGTACGTCGACGTGCTCCGGACCGCGTGGCGGGACGACGTGGTGGCCTACGACGGTGAGTTCGTCGGCTTCGCCGAGGTGCGCAGCTACCCGAAGCCGGTCCGCCGGCGCATCCCGGTGGTGCTGGGGGGCAACGCCGACCGGGCACTCGACCGCGTCGTCGCCGTCGGCGACGGCTGGTACGGGTTCAACCTGTCCACCGACGAGGTGGCCGAGCGGATGGGCGCGTTGGGATCCCGCTGCGCGGCCGCCGGACGGGAACTCGCACAGCTCGACGTGTCGGTGGCGGTGCGGGACGTGACGCCGGACGACCTGGAGCCGCTGGCCCTCGCCGGTGTCGACGAGCTCGTGGTGGTGGACGCGCCGCCCACCGAGGCCCGGGCCGTCGAGGGCTGGATCGCCGACCTGGCCGCCCGCTGGGGCGTCTCGGCCTGAGCCAGTCAGTACGAGCGACCCCGGGCCGTGACCGCGGCGGTGCCCAGCACCGCGTCACCCCGGGTGAGCCACATCCGGTCGTAGCGGTCGACCGTGGGGTCGCAGTGGGGCGGTACGAGTCGCAGCCGGTCGCCGCGCCCGGGGCGGAACGTCCCGCTCGTCACCACCATGCCCTGCTCGTCGCCGAAGAAGGCGAAGGATGCGTCGGGGTGGTCGACGACCCTGGCCGGTCCGGCGTCGGTGGCCATGGCCTTCAGCCCGGCGTCCACGGTCACGAAGCCGTCCTGGTTGGCCGAGATCACGGTGGTGGCGATGGTCAGGCTCTGGGCGAAGGACCCCTCGGGATCGGAACCCAGGGCGTCGGCGTACTCGCGGTCCATGAAGACGTAGCTACCGACCTGCAACTCGTTCAGCAGGCCGGCCTCGATGTCGAGCAGCGCCGTCCCGGTGCCACCGCCGGATCGGATCGCCACCTCGTGGCCGGCCAGCTCGAGCGCCGCGACCACCTCGGCCAGGCGGGCCATGGCCACGTCGTCCGCCTCACGTCGTGCCCGGCGTCCGGGCAGGTGCTGGACGTGGCCGGCATAGCCCTGGACGCCACCGAACCGGAGCCCGGGAGCGTGCGCCACCGCGGTGGCCACGGCCACGGCCTCGTCAGGCCCGGCGACTCCGGTGCGGCCGAGCCCGACGTCGACGTCGCAGAGGATCGTGACCGACGGGCCGTGCCCGACCGCGTCGGCCAGCTCGGCCACACCGTCGATGTGATCGACGGCCACCGCGAGGTCGCACCGTGTGGCGAGCGCCGCGGCGCGGGCGGCCGCCGGCGACCCGGCCAGGGGCGAGGTGAGGAGCACCGACACCGGGGCGTCACGGTCGAGGGCGGCCACCAGGGCCTCGGCCTCGGACAGCTTGGCGCAGCAGATGCCGGCGGCCCCGTGGTCGAGCTGGAGCCCCGCCACCCACGCCGATTTGTGGGACTTGGCGTGGGGGCGCAGGTGCACGCCGGCGCCGGTCGCGGTGCGCTGCATCGAGGCGACGTTGCCGACCAGCCCGTCGACGTCGCAGAGCAGGGCCGGCGTCGGGACCAGGTCCACCGAACCAAGCCGGCCGAGCACGGCGGCCACCGGGGCGAGGGCGGGGTCGGCCCGGGCCACGGGGTCGAGGTCGTGCTCAGCGTGCGGCACCGCGTCCTCCGTCCGACGTGGGGCCGTCGGGCGCACGTCGGGATCGAGTGTCCCACACGGGCACGGCGCTGCGCACCGGTGCGGGCGACCCTTCCGTCGCGACGCCGATCGTCCGGGAGAGGGTCCTGACGGGCGCCCGGGGGTCGGGCACACTGGTCCGGTGACTGACGAGGTGCCGGACCCCGACGACGACCGGACAGCGCGCCAGAGGATGGAGGCCGGCGACCTGTACATCGTCGACGACGAGATCGCCGCTCTCCACCTCCGGGCGGTCGGCCTCACCGAGGCGTTCAACGCCACACCGGTCGCGAATCCGGCGACCCGTCGCCACCTCCTGGTGGAGCTGCTCGGCTCGATCGGTCCGGGTACGGAGGTGCGCGCCCCGTTGCGGTGCGACTACGGGGTGAACCTCCACCTCGGTGCCCGGACGTTCGTGAACTTCGGTCTGGTAGCCCTCGACGTCGCCACCATCACCATCGGTGACGACGTCCAGATCGGCCCGAACGTCCAGCTGCTCACGCCGACCCACCCCCTCGACCCGGAGCTCCGCCGGGCCAAGTGGGAGTCGGCCCGTCCGATCACCGTCGGGGACAACGCGTGGCTCGGTGGGGGTGCCGTCGTGCTGCCCGGTGTGACGATCGGCCGGGACGCGGTGATCGGTGCGGGAGCGGTCGTCACCCGCGACGTCCCCGACGGTGCCGTCGTCGCCGGCAACCCGGCCCGCCCGCTCCCGTCGACCCACGGCGGCGACGCGTGACCGGCGTGCCCACGACCCGACGGTCGACGGTCCTGGCCGGTCAGCGCCGCCCGCGGCATCGGCGGGTACAGCTCGGCCCCGCTGCCGCGCCCGTAGAGCTCGGCCGGGCGTCCCGTCCCGACGATGCGGGAGCCGCCCGTCGGCTCGACGAAGCCCGGGGTGGCGAGGACCTTGCGTCGGAAGTTGGCCGGCTCGAGCTCGACGCCCCAGACGGCCTCGTAGGCGCGTCGGAGATCGCCGAGGGTGAACGGCTCGTCGAGCAGCGCGGTGGCGAGGTCTCCGCGCTCGAGCCGCGCACGGAGCCCTTCGATGGCGGACGCCAGCATGTCGAGATGGTCGAAGGCGAGGGCCGGGAGTCGCGTCGTCCCGGCTGCGTCGACTGGCCACCACCGTCCGGTGGCCAGTGTCCCCCCGGGCGGCGGCACGGCCCGCGGCGACACGGCCAGGAACGTCGTCGAGACCACCCGGGTGCGCGGGTCGCGGGCGGGGGCGTCGACCACCCCCAACTGCTCGAGCCGGCCGAACGGATCGAGGATCCCGGTCCGCCCGGTGACGGCGCGACGGGCCGCGTTGGCCATCGTCTCCTCGGGCTCCACCACCGCACCGGGCAGCGCCCAGTGCCCGGCGTCCGGCTCCCGGCGTCGCTCCACGAGCAGCACGACGAGCTCGTCGTCGTGCACGGCGAACAGCGCCACGTCGACGGCCAGGACCACCTCCGGCCGGTGGTCGGCGTCGTAGCCGCCGGGCCCGTCGGGCACCTCGTCCGCGGCCGGCGTCGCAGTGGGGCGCTGCTTGGCAGCCTTGCCCGATGTGGCCCGATCGGCCTCCCGACGGAGCGCCTTCTTCGTGTCCTTCGCCATCCGCGCAACGTAACCGGGGCGGGATCTCCATTCAAGTCATACTGACCTTAAATCTCTGACCAGGAACGATGTGCTTCGATCACCACCGGGACCCGGGACGCTCCCTCCGGGTGCCGCGAGCCCGGCCACCTCGCCGTGGTGCGCCCGTCGGCGATCGGGTCGATCCCCCGCGGAGCCGGCTCGCGGCCGGCACCACGCGGTCCCATTTGTGACTTGTTTCACGTGGAACTGTCCGGTTGCCGCACGGTTGCTGAGGATGCGCGACAGCACCGTCCGGCAACGCAGTGGAACAAAGAAGAGTCATAGTGACTACAACTGAGGCTCGGCCGATCTGGCCGAGGTCACGCTGACCTGTGCAGGTCGGCCGGCCGGTCACCGCCGGCTGGCACGGTCAGGGTCGTCGGAGATCGACCGGAGTCGACCGGGAACCGCCCGCGGCCAGCTGCCCGCACGCGGCGTCGATGTCGGAGCCGCGCGTGGAGCGGACGGTGACCGTCGTGCCGTGCCGTTCGAGCCGCGCCCGGAACGCCTCGATGCGGTCCGGGGGAGTCCCGCGCACCGGGTAGCCGGGGGTCGGGTTGAGCGGGATCAGATTGACGTGGGCGCGGACGCCGGTGGCCAGCCGGGCGAGATGCTCGGCCTGGACGTCGCCGTCGTTGACGCCGTCGATCATCGCCCACTCGAACGAGACGCGGCGCCCGGTCCGGGCGCGGTAGTCCACGCAGGCCTCCATCAGCGCGGCGATCGGATAGCGCTTGTTGATCGGCACCAGGTCGTTGCGCAGCTCCTCGGTCGCAGCGTGCAGCGAGACGGCCAGGCCGACCGGGAGCGGCGCCGCGGTCGAGCTTCCGGATACCCGGGATGATCCCGACCGTCGACACCGTCATGCTGCGTGCCCCGAGCCCGAAGTCGTCGTGGATGCGTTCGACCGCCGACCACAGGTTGTCGAAATTGGCCAGCGGCTCGCCCATCCCCATGAAGACGATGTTGGAGAGCCGGCGGGGCCGCGGCCGCCCGCACGGCGACGGCCACCTGCTCGAGGATCTCCCCCGAGGTGAGGTGCCGGCGGAAGCCGGACTGGCCGGTGGCGCAGAAGCTGCACGCCATGGCGCAACCGGCCTGGCTCGAGACGCACACCGTCGACCGGCCCGGGTAGTGCATCAGCACCGTCTCGACCTCGGCGCCGTCGTGGAGGCGGAACGACCACTTGACCGTCTGACCGTCGTCGGCCGACCGCTCGGCGACGGGTTCGAGCGCGGGCGGCAGGGCGGCGGCGAGCGAGTGGCGCAGGGCCAGTGGGAGGTCGGTCATCTCGGAAGGTCGGAGGACACGCCGGTAGAGGCCGTCCCACACCTGGCGGGACCGGAAGGCCGGCTCGCCGCCGAGCAGGGCGGCCAGGTCCTCCTGGCTCTGGTCGTAGGCACCGGGCATCCTCCCCAGGATAGGGACGCCCGACGTGGGACGATCGACGGGTGGCCGGAGCGCGGGGCATCGAGGAGCGGGTGCGCCGGATCTGCCTGGCGCTGCCCGGCACCTCCGAGCGCGTGAGCCACGGTGCGCCGGCGTTCTTCGCCGGCCGGCAGTTCGTGGCGCTGTGGCCCGGTGGCCACCACGATGACGCGTTCCCCCACCTGTGGTGCGCCGCGCCGCCCGGGGCCCAGGAGGGCCTCGTGGCCTCCGACCCCGCCACCTTCTTCCGCCCGCCGTACGTGGGTGGTCGGGGCTGGCTCGGGGTGCGCCTCGACGGCACGGTCGACTGGGTGGTCGTGGAGGTGCTCTGCGAGGAGGCGTTCCGGACGGTGGCGTCGGCCCGGCTGCGGTCCGAGCTCGACGGGGTGGCTAGACGCTCGCCGTACGTGTCCGGCGGATTCGATGATACCCTATAGGGGTATCGGGTATCGACCAGGAGGCACGACCATGGACACGCCGGGCTACGCCGCAGACAAGGACGCCGTCCTCAAGCGGCTCCGCCGTATCGAGGGTCAGGTCCGGGGGATCGCCGGCATGGTGGAGGACGACCGCTACTGCATCGAGGTGCTCGACCAGATCTCGGCCGCGACGAGAGCCATGCAGGGAGTGGCCCTGGCCCTGCTCGACGACCACCTGGGCCACTGCGTCGCCGACGCCGTGGCCGCGGGGGGTGGGGATCGGGACGCCAAGCTGACCGAGGCGTCGGCGGCCATCGCCCGGCTCGTGCGGGCGTGATCCACGCTCTCGGCTCGGCGTCGGCTCCGGTCGACGTCGGCCGCGGGCTGCGCGAGGGCGCCGCCATGTTCTGGCAGACGCTCTGGGCGCTGGTCCTGGGCTTCACGCTGTCCGGGGTCGTCCAGGCCTTCGTGTCGAAGGACCGTATGCGCGCGTCCCTCGGCGACCACCGGCCGGCCTCGGTGGCCCGGGCCTCGGGCTTCGGGATGGTCTCGTCGTCGTGCTCCTACGCGGCCTCGGCCATGGCCAGGTCGCTGTTCGCCAAGGGAGCCGACTTCACCAGTGCGATGGTGTTCCAGGTCGCCTCCACCAACCTGGTCGTCGAGCTCGGGGTCGTGCTGCTGGTGCTGCTCGGATGGCAGTTCGCCGTGGCCGAGTTCGTGGGCGGCCCGATCATGATCGTGCTGCTCGCCCTGGCCGGCGGCATGGTGTTCACCCCCGCGGTGCTGGCCGCGGCGCGTGCCGGCGCCGGGCCGGGGGCCACGATCACACCGCCGGGGCCGGGATCACCGAATCCCGTCAGGAGGAGTTGGAAGGCGAGCCCTGGAGGACCAAGCTGCGGTCGCTATCCGCCTGGTCCGACGCATCGGGCTACGCCGTGGCCGATGCCACCATGCTGCGTCGGGAGCTGGTCGTCGGGTATGCCGTCGCCGGTCTGCTGGCCGTCCTGGTGCCCGCCCACGTGTGGGATGCGCTGTTCCTCCACGGTCACGGGATCTGGACCACCCTGGAGAACGCACTGGTGGGTCCCCTCATCGCCGTGGCCAGCTGGGTCTGCTCGATCGGCAACGTGCCGCTGGCCGCCGCCCTGTGGAGCGGGGGGATCAGCTTCGGCGGGGTGGTCGCCTTCCTCTTCGGCGACCTGATCGCCATGCCGCTGATCCTCGTCTACCGGAAGTTCTACGGATGGCGCCTGACCCTCCGACTGGTCGGGGTGCTCTACGCGGTGATGGTGGTGGCCGGACTGGCCACGGAGGGGATCTTCCGTGCCTTCGGCGCCGTGCCCGACGACCACACGGTGGGCCGGCTGTCGGCCGGGGTCTCGTGGGGCGTCACGACCTGGCTGAACCTGGCCTTCCTGGGAGTGGCCGCCGCCGTGTGGTGGTTGGCCCGCCACAGGGACCGCCTCGGCGGGGGCGCCGGAGTCGCCGTCGACCCGGTCTGCGGCATGCAGGTGCGGACGGCCGATGCGCCGGCCCGGACGGAACACGACGGAGCCGCCGTGTACTTCTGCGCGGACCGCTGCCGCGACCGGTTCGAGGCCGACCCGGGGAGGTACGCCCACCCCGAGGCGACGGGGGACGGTGCCCGCTCCGGCGTCGGCGCCGTCGACCCGGTCTGCGGCATGTCCGTCGAACCGGCCCGTGCCGCCGCCCACCGGGTGCGGGACGGTCGGGACCACTGGTTCTGCGGCACCGGCTGTGCCGAACGGTTCGACGTCGGGACGGCGGACCCGGTCGACGCCACGCCGGCGGGGGCCGCCGCGGGGCCACCGGGTGGGGTCGACCGCGCCGGGTGACCGGGTGCCCTACCCGTTCTTCAGGAGCTGCGAGAAGGGCGTGTCCCTGTCGTTGCCGGGCTCCTTCGGGAGTCCCAGCACCCGCTCGCCGATGATGTTGCGCTGGATCTGGTCGGTGCCCCCGTAGATGGAGGGCGCCTGCGCGTACAGAGCGGAGCCGGTCACCCCGGGCAGGAACGGGTTGCCGGTGGCGGCGGTCAGTGTCGCCTGGTCGCGCGGATCGTAGGCGTGGAGCATGCCCTGGGCGCCGACGATGCGCAGCCCGAGGTCGCGCGTGAGGCGCATGACGGCGCTCATGGACAACTTGGCGATGTTGGCCATCCCCGGGATGTCCCCGCCCGCCGCCCGGGTCGCCTTGAGCCGTTCGGCGTTCAGCCGGCCCAGTTCGTTGAGGGTGTAGAGCCGGACGAGGTCCTGGCGGATCCGCGGGTCGGTGTTGGAACCGTTGCCCCTGGCCAGTCCGGTCAGCAGGTCATCGGGCCGCGACTTCCGGGCAGCACCCGCCGAGCTCGCCGGGCGCCGGTCGACCGGGGTCGGGGCGACGTCTCCCACGCGCTTGCCCAGGTTGCCGGCCACGGTGCCGGGCATCACGATGGATCCCCGGCTGCCGCCCCCGGTGCCGAGCCCCGACCGCTCGTAGCCCAGCGTGGTGTTGGCGACGGCCCAACCCTTGTTGAGGCCACCGATGAGCGCACCGGCGGGGACGCGCGCGTCGGTCAGGAACGTCTCGTTGAACATGGCGTGTCCGGTCATCTCCCGTAGGGGGCGCACCTCGACGCCGGGCTGGTGCATGTCGATGGCGAAGTAGGAGATGCCCTGGTGCTTCGGAGCCTCGGTGGACGTCCGGGCGATGAGCATGCCGTAGTCGGCGGACTGGCCGAGCGACGTCCACACCTTCTGACCGTTGACGATCCACTCGTCGCCGTCGAGCTCGGCCCGGGTGGTGAGCCCCGCCAGATCCGAGCCGGCTCCCGGCTCGCTGAACAGCTGGCACCATGCGGCCTGGCCGGTGACGATGTCACGGACGAGCGTCGCGATCTGCTCGGGGGTGCCGTGGTCGGCGATGGTCGGGGCGGCCAGCAGCAGCCCGAGCCCGTAGGGGGCGCCGACGGCGCCGAAGGCGGCGATCTCGTTGGTCACCTGGACGCCGACACTGCGGGCCACGCCCCGGCCGAAGGCGTGGGTGGGCAGGGTGGGAGCCGCCCAGCCGGACGTGCCGAGGCGCTGCCACCACTCGGCCACGGTGAGGTCGGGGTCCCAGTTCTCGTGGAGCCACGTGCGCAGCTCGTCGAGCAGCTGGTCGGTGTCGGATGTGCTGGACAGCGTGTCGGTCACGCGGTGCTCCCTCCTGGCGGCGGGCGCCGGGACGGGCACCCGAGGCAACGCTAACCGGCGCGGTCCGGAAGTGGCAGTCCGACTGCCCAAAGGGGTCGTCGCGCAACCGGGACAACGGGTGGTCGGGGCCGATAGCCTCGACCGTGAAGGTCCGTCCGATGAGGAGGCTGCCGTGCCCGCTGTCGAGCGATTTCCCGTCGGGGCCCCGTGCTGGGCCGATCTCTGGACCTCGGACGTCGCGGGCAGCCGGGCGTTCTACTCGGCGCTCTTCGGTTGGGAGGCCCAGGAGCCGAGCCCCGAGTTCGGTGGCTACTTCATGTTCACCCGCGGCGGAGCTCCCATCGCCGGATGCATGGGGGACATGGGCGATCTGAAGGCCGACGACACGTGGAAGGTCTACCTGTGCACCGCGGACATCGCCGGCGCCGCGTCGGCCGCGGCCGCGCTCGGGGCCGAGATCGGTTCGGGGCCGGACCCCGTGGCCGACCTCGGCCAGAACATGGTCCTGACCGATACGGCCGGTGCCCGGCTCGGGGCCTGGCAACCCGACACGTTCCCGGGGTTCAGCGCGGTGGATGAATCGGGCGCCCCCAGCTGGTTCGAGCTGTTCACCCGCGACTACGCGGGCGCCCTCGACTTCTACCGCACCGTCTTCGACTGGCGGACCGCCGTCGAGGGGGACTCCGACGAGTTCCGCTACTCGACCCTGCGCGACCCCGACGATCCCGACGTGCCGCTGGCGGGCGTGATGGACGCCTCCGCGTTCCTGCCCGAGGGCGTCCCCGCCCACTGGTCGATCTACTGGGACGTCGACGACGTCGACGCATCCGTCGGGAAGGTCCGGGACCTGGGCGGCGCCCTGGTGGACGGTCCGGCGGACACCCCCTACGGGCGGATGGCCACGCTCACCGACCCGACCGGCGCCCAATTCAAACTCCGCGCACCACCCGGCTAGCACCCGCGAACCCGCCCGTGCCCGGCGTGTCACGCTGGTGGGCGAGTACCCGATCGACCACTCGAGGTGACCCATGGCCATCGCCACAACCAACCCCACCACCGGCAAGGTCGAGCGGACCTTCGACGAGACCTCCGACGCCGAGCTCGAGCGCATCCTGGCCCTGGCCGCCGTCGACCTTCCGCACGTACCGGACGACGACCTTCGACGAGCGTGGAGCCTGGATGGTCCGGGCCGCCGAGATCCTGGAGGCCGAGGTCGACCGGATCGCCGCCATGATGACCACGGAGATGGGCAAGACCCTGGCCGCCGCCAAGGCCGAGGTCCTCAAGTGCGCATCGGCCTGCCGCTACATGGCCGAGCACGCCGAGTCCTTCCTCGCCGACGAGCCCGCCGACGCGGCGGCGGTCGGTGCGGCGGACGCCTACGCCACCTGGCAGCCCCTCGGCCCGGTGCTGGCCGTGATGCCGTGGAACTTCCCGCTCTGGCAGGCCATGCGGTTCGCCGCCCCGGCCCTCATGGCCGGCAACGTCGGCCTGCTGAAGCACGCCTCCAACGTGCCGCAGTGCGCCCTGTTCATGCAGGAGCTGTTCGAGCGGGCCGGGTTCCCCGAGGGCGCGTTCCAGACCCTGCTGATCAGCTCCCCCCGGGTGGAGGGCGTGCTCCGCGACGACCGCGTGGTGGCGGTCACGCTGACCGGGTCCGGCCCGGCCGGCTCGTCGGTCGCCTCGGTCGCCGGCGACGTCATCAAGCATTCGGTGCTGGAACTGGGCGGTAGCGACCCGTTCGTCGTCATGCCCTCGGCCGACCTGTCCCGGGCGGCCAAGGTCGCCTGCACGGCACGGACCCTGAACAACGGGCAGTCGTGCATCGCCGCCAAGCGGTTCATCGCCCACGCGGAGGTGGCCGACAAGTTCGAGCGCCTGTTCGTCGACGAGATGTCGGCGTTGGCGGTCGGCGATCCCATGGACGAGAAGACGGCCGTCGGTCCGCTGGCCAGTGCCCAGCAGCAGAAGGACATGGCCGAACTGGTGGCCGACGCGGTGGGGAAGGGGGCGACCGTCCTGTGCGGCGGGACGGTTCCGGACGGCCCCGGGTTCTTCTACCCGCCGACCGTGCTCACCGACATCACCCCCGAGATGCGGATCCACACCGAGGAGGCCTTCGGCCCCGTCGCCACCCTCTACCGCGTGGCCGACATCGACGAGGCCATCGAGCTGGCCAACGTCACCGAGTTCGGCCTGGGCTCCAACGTCTGGACCGAGGATGCCGACGAGCGGGCCCGCTTCGTCGCGCGACATCGAGGCCGGCATGCTCTTCATCAACGGGAACACCACCTCGTTCAGCCAGCTCCCCTTCGGCGGCGTCAAGTCCTCGGGCTACGGCCGCGAGCTGACGGCCCACGGCATCCGCGAGTTCTGCAACCTGAAGTCGGTCTGGGTGGGAGCGTGACACCGTTCCCCGGATGACAGGAAGGCCACCCGTCCTCCGTCACCTGCTGGTCGTCGCGGCATCGTCACTCGTGGTGTTCGGGCTCGGTGTTCCCGCCCCCGTCGGGGCGGCGCCGGCCGCGGCGCCCCACCTCGCCGTCGGCCAGGCGTCCGCCCCGGCGTACGCCGGGAACGCCCCCGACCCCGACATCGTCTCGGCCGACGGGGTCCTCTACGCCTTCACCACCGGGACCGTGGACGGCAACAACCTCCAGGTACTGGTGGACCAGACCGGCAATCCGACCGCGGGCTGGCACCCCTACACCGGCGGCTACGGCTCCACCGCGCTGGCCGACCCTCCGGCGTGGCAGCAGGCCGGCACCCAGACCTCGCCGGGCGTCGTCTACACCGGCGGCCACTGGGTGATGTGGTACGACGCGTCGCTCGCCGGCCACCCGGTCGACAGCGGATTCACCTGCCTGGCGGTGGCCACGGCGCCCACGCTCTCGCCGACGGACCCGACCTTCACCGACACGTCGACGGGCTCGCCGTGGTGCCCACCCGGAGGGGTCCTCGACCCGAGCCCCTTCGTCGACCCCGCCTCGGGTGACGTCTACCTGGTGTGGAAGACCAACGACGGCACCACGCCGGCCCCGTCCTACGTCTGGGGGGTCCAGCTGGCCGCCGGAGGCACCACGTTCGTCGGGCGTCCGACCCTGCTGATGCAGGTCACGGTGGCCGAGCAGACGACGGACAATCCGCAGATGGTGTTCGCCGCCGGTGGGTACCACCTGCTCTTCTCCGGCGGGAGCTTCGAGAACAGCTCGTACGACGAACAGTTCGCGGACTGCGCCGGCCCGCTGGGTCCGTGCGTCAACCCTCCCGGCCCCTTCCTCACCACGTCGGGAGCCGGCTACGGCCCGGGCGGGGGGAGCCTGTTCGTGGACCCGTGGGGTCGGTGGTGGCTCGGCTACGCCGCGTGGAACGAGCCGTGTTCCGAGTGCACATCGGTGGCCGGGGCGTACCGCGAGCTCTTCGTCGTCCCGGTGGACCTGCCGGCCGGCCCGCTCCCGGTGGAGTTCGCCGGGGTGGCGTCGCTACCGGGAGGCGACGGCTACTGGCTCACCGACTCGACCGGTGCCGTGGACCCCCACGGTGCGGCCGTGTCCTACGGGTCCATGGCCGGACGCCCGCTCAACGCCCCGATCCGTCACATCGTGGCGACGCCCGACGGCAAGGGCTACTGGCTGGTGGCCGCTGACGGCGGCACGTTCGCCTTCGGCGATGCCGGCTTCTACGGATCGATGGGTGGCCAGCACCTCGACGCGCCCGTGGTCGACCTGGCTCCGACCGCGGACGGCAAGGGCTACTGGCTGGTGGCCGCCGACGGCGGCATCTTCGCCTTCGGCGACGCGAGGTTCCACGGGTCGATGGGTGGGCAGCCGCTGAACCAGCCCGTCGTGGGCATCTCGGCGGACGCGGCCACGGGCGGCTACTGGCTGGTGGCTGCCGACGGCGGCATCTTCGCCTTCGACGCACCCTTCTACGGGTCCATGGGCGCCACCCACCTGAACGAGCCGATCAACGGGATGGTGGCGACCGCCGACAGCCGTGGCTACGCGTTCGTGGCCACGGACGGCGGCATCTTCTCGTTCGGCGACGCCGTGTTCCACGGGTCGACGGGCGGGACCGACCTGGTGGCGCCCATCACCGGCATGGCCGCCGACCCGGCCACGGGCGGCTACTGGCTGGTGGCCGCCGACGGTGGCATCTTCGCCTTCGACGCGACGTTCTACGGGGCCGGCTGAGCCGCACCGCGCCGGCTCAGAGCGAGCTGTCCATCGCTCGGATCACCGCGTCCAGCAGCCCCGGGAACCTCTCGTCGAGCTCGGCGCGCCGGAGACTCGCCAGCTTGCGCTGACCTTCGTGGCGCGTCCGGACGATTCCGGCCTCGCGCAGGACCGACAGGTGGTGCGTGGTCGTCGACTTGGCCATCCCGACACCGGCCTGCTCGCCCAGCTCGGCACAGGCCAGCTCGGCGCCGCCGTCCAGGGCGGCCACCATCCGCAGCCGCGAGGGGTCGGCGAGGGCGTGCATGACCGACGCCAGGTCGAACTCGACCGACGGGAGCTCGGGTCGTTCACGCATCGCTCACCTCCCTTGCTGGTCTCGACGGCGGCCGACCGATCTTCCCCGATCCGGGAATACCTGCCGGGATCGCTCTGTTCGATAGTTCTACGAACGTCGAACTATCTCTGCGGATTCCCGACAGGTGAAAGGTGCGGATCACGATGACACTGAGCCAGTCTCCCCCGACCTCCCCCCACATCTCCAGTTCAGCGGGTCAGACACCCACTCCGGTCCCGGCGACCTACGACCCGCGCCGCTGGAAGGCCCTGCCGGTGGTCCTGGCGGCCACGTTCATGTCGCTGTTCGACATCTTCGTGGTCAACGTCGCCGCCCCCAGCATCCAGCAGGATCTCCACGCGTCCTCCTCGATCCTGGAGCTGGTCGTGGCCGGGTACTCGTTCAGCTACGCCGCGGGCCTCGTGACCGGTGCCCGCCTGGGCGACCTGTTCGGGCGACGCAGGATGTTCGTCCTCGGGCTCGCCATCTTCGCCGTCGCCTCCCTGTTCGCCGGCATCGCACCGGACAGCGTGGTGCTGGTGGCCGCCCGCCTGGCCCAGGGCTTCGGCGCCGCCGCCATGATCCCCCAGGTCCTCGCCCTCCTGACCGCCAACTTCTCGCCCGAGGAGCGCCCGAGGGTGTTCTCGCTCTTCGGCGTGACGGTAGGCCTCGGTACGGTCGCCGGCCAGGTCCTCGGCGGGGTGCTCCTGCACCTCGACATCCTGGGATGGGGCTGGCGGCCCATCTTCCTGGTCAACGTCCCCATCGGCATCGCCGCCATCGTCCTCGCCCGCCGGCTCATCCCCGAGTCCCGCCCCGACAAGGCGGCCCGGCTCGACCCGCTCGGCGTGGTGCTCCTCACGGCCGGCGTGGGTGCCATCACCGCCCCGCTCGTCCTCGGGCAGGCCGAGCACTGGCCGCTGTGGACCTGGATCTCCTTCGTCGGCGGCTCCGCCCTGGTCGCCGCGTTCCTGTGGTGGGAGCACCGCCTCGGTACCCGCGGCGGACACCCGCTCCTCCCCCTCAGCCTGTTCGAGCACCGGGCCTTCAACAGCGGGCTGCTGGTGAACCTGGGCTTCTTCAGCTTCTTCGGCAGCGTGCTGCTCACCCTCACGCTGTTCCTGCAGGACGGACTGCACTACTCGCCCATGCGCGCCGGGCTCACGTTCGCCCCCCTCGGCGTGGCCTTCGCCCTCTCCTCGCTCAAGGGCCGCAGCCTGCACGCGAAGTACGGCCGCGACATCATCTCGGTCGGCGCGGCGGCGGCGCTGATCGGCGTGATCGGCCTGGCCATCGTCGTGACGGTCTCGGGACTCTCCGCCGACTCGCTGGAGCTCTCCCCGGTGCTGGCCATGATCGGCATCGGAAACGGCCTGGTCATCCCCCTGATCGTCCAGGGGGTGCTCCAGAGCGTGCCCCCGCACCGGACCGGTGCGGCATCGGGCATGTTGACGACGACCCAGCAGTTCTCCATGACGATCGGCATCGCCGCCGTGGGCACGCTCTTCTTCGCCCGCGAGGCGAGCTCCGGCATCGTCTCGGCCCTGCAGGCCGGGCTCTACGCCGACATCGCCCTGGTCGCCTTCGCCTTCGTGATGACGCTGTTCCTCCCCCGGACGGCCACGACCCGACCGGCCCCCGTGCCGGCCCGTGCCGGTCAGGGGACCGTGGAGCCGGCCACGTTCGACGGCGGCCTGCTCACCGGCCGCAGCCCGGATCGCGTCGGGAGCTGAACCCGGCGGGCGGGCAGGACCCCGCAGTGGCTCAGATCAGGGGCGAGGCCCGGACCGACAGTCGGGGGTCGAGGTGGGTGGTGTCGTTGAAGCGACGGACGACCCAGCGCCGTCCGGTCACCACGATGTGGGAGATCGACGCGTTGTCGGCCCCGACGAACGCCCAGGGTCGGGACTCGGCCGCCTGGGCCAGGACCTCGCCGATGACCCCGCCGTGGACCACGGCCACGACCCGCTGGTCCGGGTGGGCGGCGGCGATGCGCTCGATGCCGGCCCGCACCCGCGCCGCGAACCCGTCGACCGGCTCGCATCCCGGGATGAGGTCCCAGCGCTGTTCGTCGACCAGGCGCAGGGCCAGCGGGTCGCGGTCGACGAACTTCTGCTCGAAGACCCAGCCCTCCCACTCGCCCAGGTAGATCTCCCGGAGATCGTGCTCGACCACGGGCTCGAGCCCCGTGGCCGAGGCCAACGGCGCCGCCGTCTCGGCGGTGCGGCGCAGCGAGGTGACGTAGAGCGCGTCGACGTGCTCGGCGGCCAGCCGGGCGCCCACGCGCTCCGCCTGCTCGCGGCCGAGCGCCGACAGGGGAGGGTCGGCGTGTCCCCCGGAGCGGGCGAAGTCCTCGCCCTCGACCGCGTCCTCCGACTGGCCGTGGCGCACCAGCAGCAGTTCGCAGGCACCCTCCGGGGCCCGGAAGCGCCCCTGGGGGAACCGGCGCGGACCGTCGCCGCCGCCTGGCACCTCCGACACGATGGACACGGCCTCAGACGCCGAGGCTCGAGGCCGAGGCCGCCTCGAAGACCCGGTTGGGCAAGAGGCGCTTGGCCATGACGCCCACGCGCTCGCCGGCCGGGCCCACCGACAGGCGGCGCGGCGGCCGGGAGGCGGTGAGCACCTTCTCCACCGCCCTGGCCACGCCGGCCGGGTCGGCTCCCCCTTCCTCGTCGCGTTCCATGGTGGAGATGGCCTTGCCGGCGGCCTCGGCGTAGGGGCCGGCGGCAGCGTCGACGGTCTGGCGGGCCCCGGTGAACCCGGTGCGGAAGTTGCCGGGCTCGACCAGGGTCACGGGCACGGCGTGGGGCTTGAGCTCCCAGGCCAGAGCCTCGGCCCAGCCCTCGAGGGCGAACTTGCTGGCCGAGTAGTAGGCCTGGAAGGGCAGTCCGATGACCCCGCCGATGGAGCTCATGAGGACGATCCGGCCGGAGCGGGCCCGCAGGCTGGGCAGGGCCGCCACCACCACCCGGACGGTGCCGAAGAAGTTGGTGTCGAGTTGGGCCCGGGCCCTGGCGATCGGCGTGGACTCGACCGGACCGGCCAGCCCCCACCCGGCGCACGTCACCACGGCGTCGATGCCGCCGTGGTCGGCCACGACCCGTGCGACGCCGTCGGCCACGGACGCGTCGTCGTCGACGTCCATGGTGACCGACGCCCACCCCACCTCCGGAGTGGGCCGGCGGCCGGCCCCGACCACCGTCCAGCCCCGTCCCGACAGGTGGTGGGCGCAGGCCAGTCCGATGCCCGACGAGGCGCCGGTGATGAGTAGGACCTTGCCGTCCATGGTGGTGACCTCTCGTGGTGGAGGGGGACGGTCGTCCCCCGGAGGAAGGAGTCGGGCCGCCGGCCCGGTCAGGACTGCTTGGCGTCGGCCTCGATGGCGGCCTGATCGGCCTTCAACTGCTTGGCCTCGATCTTCTGGGCGTGCTTCATGGCCGCCTCGACCTTGGCCTGCATGTCGGCCACCGCCACGACCACCAGACCGGACTGCCCGGCGTCGAGCGCCTCGCCCAACTCCTTCAGGTCGCTGCGGCTCATGCCCGCGGCAGCGTGTCCGGCCAGTGACCCGAGGAGGGCGCCGCCGCCCGTGGTGGCGAGCAGGAGTCCACCGCCGATGGCCGCCGCCGGGAAGAGGGCGATCACCAGTCCGGTGGCGAGGCCGACGCCCCCGCCCATCACGCCGCCCACCCGGGTGGGGGTCTCGTGCTTCTTGACGATCTTCACCTTGCCGCCCTCCTGGTGCTCGACGACGGCGGCGTCATAGGCATCGATGAGCCCGGCCTCGGTGTGCAGCAGGTGCACGGCGTCGTAGTCGGCCAAAGCGTCCTCGACGCTGGCGTAGACGCCGGAGTAGGCGAAGAAGGTGTCGACGGGCATGGGTCCTCCTCTGGTCAGGCCGCCGGTCCAGGACGGCGCCGGTGGCCCAGGCTACCGAGGCGGCGTCGCCCCGACCACCGGAGGAGGCGCGTCAGGCGGCGGTCGGTGCGTCGGTCAGGCGACGGTCGGGGATGAACCAGATGACGGCCACCGCGGCGTAGAACCCGTAGGACAGGAAGGGCGTCACGAAGGCCAGTCCGATGCCCGCCGCGTACATGACCAGGGACAGGTAGCCCTTGGCGTCGCTGCCGATCGAGCGCGCCACGGCGGAGGCGGAGCCGTCGACCCGGATGATCCGGCGGACGAGCACCGAGTAGGCGAGGGCGGCGCCGAGGGCCACGGCGCCGTAGACCAGTGCGGGCAACGTGTGCTTCGGGTAGCGGCCGATCCAGGCGGTCACGATCGGGAACAGGGACAGCCAGAAGAGGAGGAGCAGGTTGGACCACATCACCGTTCCGTCGATGTGCTCCGTGGCGCGCAGGAGGTGATGGTGGTTGTTCCAGTAGATGCCGACCATCACGAAGCTGAGTACGTAGACGAGCAGGTGGGGGATCGAGTCCCGCAGGGCGGTCCCCGTGGGTCCGTTCGGGATCGGGATGGAGAAGGCCATGAGGGTGATGATCACCGCCATGACCCCGTCGCTGAACGCCTCGAGGCGATCGGTGTCGTTCAGCCGTCCCGTGCTGTCCGGTGCCGTCGTCACCGGGCCAGCATCGCACCCGCGGACGCCCACGGGCGGGACGTCCCGAGGGTGGGGGCCGGTACCGGAGGCCCGACCGGTCAGGTGCGGGCCAGGATGCCGTCGATCTGACCGATGGCCGACGACATGCCCTCCTCCATCCCCATCTCGAGGATGCGTTCCATCTCGGCCCGCGACGCGTACTGGACGACCAGGACGAGCCGGGTCCCCCCGCCGGGGCGCCCGTCGAGCGTGGCCCGCACGGTCATGACGGGCATCCCGGTGTCGGGGGAGCCGTCCTCGGTGGAGAAGCCGCTCTCGAACTCGAGGGACGCGGGCGCGTCGGCGGTCAGGATGCGCCACCATCCCCGGGGCTGCTCGCCGTCGGGCCCGGTCATGAAGTAGGAGCATCGGCCCCCCGGGGTCAGGTCGTGGTCGACGAACGTGGCCGGGTACTCCGGCGGTCCCCACCAGCGCTCGAGCTGACGCGGGTCGGCCCACAGCTCCCAGGCCCTCGCCGGGGTGGCGTCGAGGTCGACGGTGAAGATGAGGGACAGGGCGTCGATGTCGCGCTGGACGGCGGTGACGGTCATGGTGCGGCTCCTTCGTCGGTCCGGTCGAGTACGTCGGTGAAGCGGCCGATGCGGTCCCGCCAGACCGCTTCGAAGCGGTCGAGCAGGTGCTGCGCGGCGTGGATGGTGTCGAGGTCGGTCTGCACGAGCTGCTCGCGCCCCCGGCGCTGCTTCGTCACCAGGCCGGCCCGGTCGAGCACGGCCACGTGCTTCTGGACCGCGGCGAAGCTCATGTCGTAGTTGCGGGCCAGCGCCGACACCGACAGCTCACCGTCGAGCGAGCGCCGCAGGATGTCGCGCCGGGTCCGGTCGGCCAGCGCGGTGAAGACCTGGTCGACCCAGGCCTCGTCTGTACCGCTGCGGTCCGCATTACATACAACCATTGGGTTGTAGATTACACGGGGCGGGCGGGGCGGGCAACCGGGCCGGGCAGGCCGCCGCACCCGTACCATTCCGCCATGCACCTGCGCCCGACCCCACGGGGCTCCGCCCGCCCGGTCGCCTCGACCGCCCTCTGCCTGGCCGGCGTCATGGCCGCCGCCTGCGGGTCGTCGTCCACCGCCACCCCCACGACCACCGCCCCCGATGCCGCGGTACGTGCCGCGGTGGCCGACGGCGCCTCGGCGGCCCGCACCGATCCGGCCGGTGTCGAGTGGCTGTGCAGACCCGGGCACGTGCCCGACCCGTGCGTCACCGACCTGACCGCGACGGTGGTCGCGGCCTCGGGCCCGACCACCGTGCGGCACGCCGCGGTGGCCGCCGACCCGCCCGTCGACTGCTTCTACGTGTACCCGACGGTCAGCTCCCAGCCGGGGGTCGCCGCCGACCTCCACGTGGACCCGGCCGAGACGGCCGTGGCCCGCAGCCAGGCGTCCCGCTTCTCGCAGGTGTGCAGGGTCTACGCCCCGATGTACCCGCAGATCACCCTGGCCGGGCTGACGGCCGGTGCCCGTACGGCCGCGGCGGCCGTCACCGCGTACGCCGGCGTGCAGGCGGCCTGGCAGGACTACCTGGCCCACGACAACCACGGACGAGGGGTCATCGTGATCGGCCACTCCCAGGGTGCGAGCATGCTGATCGGCCTGCTCCGGCGCCAGGTCGACGACGACCCGGCCGCCCGCCGGCTCCTTGTGTCGGCCATCATCCTCGGCGGCAACGTGACCGTCCCGGTCGGGAGGACCGTGGGCGGCAGCTTCCGGAACATTCCGGCGTGCACTTCGCCTTCCCAGACCGGCTGCGTCATCGCGTACTCGAGCTTCGACCGGCCGCCCCCCGCCGACTCGTTGTTCGGGCGGCCCGGCCAGGGGGTGAGCGACCTGTCCGGCGGGGGGACCACCGCCGGGTTCCAGGTGCTGTGCACCAATCCGGCCGACCTCGCGACCGACGCGGCCACGCCGCTCGACCCCTACTTCCCCACCCGGGCGCTGACGGTCGGGCTGGGCGGGCTGGCGGGCCTGTCGCCCCCGGTGCTGCCCACACCATGGGTCACCGAGCCGCGGCTCTACTCGGGGCAGTGCGTGTCCGAGGGTGGCGCCACGTGGCTGCAGGTGAGCGCGCCGATCGACCCTGGGGACCCGCGCCAGGTGGTGGGCCAGACCCTGGGGCCGACCTGGGGCCTGCACCTGGTCGACGTCAACATCGCCCTCGGCGACCTGGTGGCTCTGGCCGGGTCGGAGTCCGCCGCGTACGTCCGCAGGTGATGATCCGCCCGACCCCGCCGGCGGGGGACGGCGCGCCGTCAGCTGGTGAGGCTGGGGAGACCCGGCGGCATCATCGGGGCGGCCCGATCGTCGATGGCGGCGAAGTCGACGTCCTCGGGGGGCTGCGGGAAGCTGATGGCGTAGCCCTGGGCCACGTCGCAGCCGGCGGTGGCCAGGAAGCCGAAGTGGTCGGAGCGCTCGACGCCCTCGGCCACCACCCGCAAACCGAGCGAGTGGCCGAGCTCGATGGACGACCGGATGATGGCCTCGTCGCGCCCGTCCACCCCGTCCACGCTGAGGCGGGCGGTGAACATGCGGTCGATCTTGAGCTCGCCCACGGCCAGATCGCTCAGATAGGCGAGCGACGAGAACCCGGTGCCGAAGTCGTCGATGGAGATGAGCAGGCCCGCGGCGGACAGTATCTCGATGACCTCCTTGGACCGGGCCAGGTCGGCCATGACCGTACTCTCGGTGATCTCGAGGACGAGTGCCGAGGTGGGCAGCCCGTGGCGCCCCAGGACCTCGAGGATCTGGCCGGGTAGGGCGGTGTCGAGCAGGTTGGTGGTCGAGAGGTTGATGGCCACCGACACGTCGTGCCCGTCGCCGCGCCACTCGGCGCACTGGGCTGCCGCCTGCTCGAGCACGAACGTGGTGAGGGGCACCATGAGGCCGCTGTCCTCGGCGAGGGGGATGAACTGGTCGGGTGGGATGAAGCCGAGCGAGGGGTGCGGCCAACGCAGCAGCGCCTCCAGGGTCGAGACGCCGCCGGTCCGTAGGTCGATCTGCGGCTGGTAGTACAGGGTCAGACCGCCGTCGGCCAGAGCCGAACGCAGGTCCTCCATGAGGTTGAGCCGGCCGGCGCCGTCGTCGAGGGCCGACTCGTAGACGTCGTAGGGGCTGTGGGCCGCCTTGGCCCGGTACATGGCCACGTCCGCGCAGCGCATGAGCTCGGTGGCCGACGAGGCGTGCCGTGGGGCGAGGGCGATGCCGATGCTGGCCCCGACGTGCAGGCTGGATCCCTCCACCTCGAACGGGGGCTCGATCTCCGAGGTGATCCGCTCGGCGATCGACGTGGCGAACTCGACGTCGGCGCCGGTCAGCAGGACGGCGAACTCGTCGCCGCCCAGCCGGGCCACCACGTCGCCGGACCGGGTGACACTGCGCAGCCGGGGGCCGATCAGCCGGAGCAGCCCGTCGCCCGTCGGGTGACCGAACGAATCGTTGATCTCCTTGAAATGGTCGAGGTCGATCATCAGCAGGGCGAGGTCCTCCTCGGTCTCCCCGGTGCGGTCCGGTGCGGCCAGGAGGGACTCGAGCTCGCGGACCAGCATGCGCCGGTTGCCGAGGCCGGTGAGGTCGTCGGTCACCGCCTGGTGGTGGTTGGCCCGGGTGAGGGCGTTGAGCTCGCGATGGGAGAGTGCGGACCGTACGCCGACGAGGGCCAGGGTGGCCACGGCAAGCCCGAGGGCCACCGTGCTCACGTGGACCCAGTTGCCGACGAACATGATGGTCACCGAGGCCACGACGGCCACGGCGGGCAGGAGCAACCCCGGGGCCGGGTCCTCGTCACCCGGCCGACGCACGCCCACCCGCTGCCAGACGGTCAGCGACAGCAGGAAGAGGGCCGTCGTCCAGCTGGCGTCAAGCGGGCCCCCGGCCTTGTAGGTACCGGCGGCCGATTCGAACAGGTACACCGTGTCCCCGATGGCCATCACCAGGCACCCGGCGACCAGGGTGATGAGGCGCATCGGCCAGCCCGGCACGATGACGAGTGCGCTGACCGCGAAGGCCAGGAGGATGAGGTCGCCGACCGGATAGGCGAGGTTTGTCGCCACCGAGGCGGGCGAGCCGCTCAACGACGACAGGATGGTGTCGAAGACGAAGGCGCACACGATGGCGGCCGCCCCGAGGCCGGCCACCGCGCCGTCCAGCCAGACGCTGGCCTTGAACGACCGGACCTCACTGCGGATCAGCAGCATCACCGCCAGATAGGCCAGCGGGTACATCGTCAGGTAGAAGGCGTCAGCCGGGGAGGGTGTGGGCGGCGAGGCGCCACCCTGGGACTCGATGGTCCAGAGGACGTCGCCGATGGACCAGGCCAGGAGGCCGAGGCCCATGGCGAGGCCCACGCCGCGGCCAGGCCGCTTGTAGAGGTAGCGGCCGAGGCAGAAGAGCGCGATGGTCACCTCGAGGGCATCGAGGCACCAGTTGTCGAGGATCGGCCAGAACTGACCGGGCCGGCGCAGGAGGAGGGTGGCGATGTACGAAGCGAGCAGCGCGGCCATGACGGCGTAGGCCGCGGCGATGGCGCGGGGCATCCTGGCGTCGTCGGTCGCCGCGCGGTCCCGGGAGGGCAGGAGGGACACCTTCACGCGTGAGGTATCGGGTGCCCGGGCCGCTAACTGAAGCACCTTGCCAGGGGGGTTGCCCCCGTGACGGGCCCCCTGGTTGCCCGCCTGCGGGGCATGGGCTCACTCCAGGTACGGACCGTACCGCTCCCGGCCTTCGGCCCCCGGGACGTTCCGGGTCGACGTGTCGTCGACGAGGGTCAGGTCGTGGGTGATGAAGCAGATGCCTCGGGCCACGTCCTCCAGCTGCTCGTCGTCCATGGTGACGAGGGCCTGCCAGACGGCGCGGGTCGAGTCGTCGGCCGATGCGTCGGGGTGGGTCCCGAGCCGACCGGCCAGCAGGTGCACCCGCTCACTGACATGGGTGGGGAGCAGGCGGACGATCGTGTTGGCGTGGATGGCCCTGCCCGTGTAGGCATCGTGGATCCGGGTCCGCAGGTCGTCCGGCGAGGTGGCCAGGATGTACACGGCCTCCGAGAACAGCTGGCAGGCCAACCGGTCGGCCCGGAGCAACTCGTCCTCCTCGCGGCGCCCCGCTCCGTCGTCGACCATCGAGCCTCCCTTGCAACCTCCCGTCGGCGGTCCGCTGTCGACTCGCCGTCGTGCCATCTTCTCCGGTCACCATTCTGTGGAGTCGTCACCTGTCCAGAAAGGGCCATTGGTCCCAACTGTCGGTGCGGACCGGGTGCGGACCGGGTGCGACCCGGCGGGCGTCCTCGAAGCGGACACCACCGTGACCGTGGGCGCTCTGCACGGCAGCGCAAGGGACCCGTGGACCCCGTCGCTCACTCCAGCGTCAGCTCGGCGTTCTTGGCGTCGACGTGCACCACCCTCGGCTGATGGGTACCCAGCTCCTCCTCGTCGAGGTCGGCGTAGGTGAGCAGGATGACGGTGTCACCCACCTGCACGAGCCGGGCGGCCGCGCCGTTGAGGCAGATCTCGCCCGGCCCGCCCTCGATGGCGTACGTCTCGAACCGGGCGCCGTTGTCGACGTCCAGGACGGTGACCTGCTCGTGCTCGAGGATGTCCGCGGCCTCGAGGAGCACCGGGTCGATGCTGATCGACCCGACGTAGTGGAGGTCGGCCGCCGTCACGGTGGCCCGGTGGATCTTGGACTTGAGCATCCTGCGCCGCATGCCACCAAGGCTATCGACCGGGAACTGCAGAGTCATCATCGCGACGCTCCTGGTGACGTACGGCGCCTGAGGTTTGGCGAGAGCGGGGCCGGGTAGGCGGATCCCGGGAAGGCCGCAGACGGCCCGCCGGAGGAGGAAGTGTCATGCAGAGGAACACGAAGAGGGTCTGTCACACCGCGGCTGCGCTGACGGGGCTCCTCGGGTCGACGTTCGTGGCACTGGGGGTCGTGGGCTCCGCGGCCCCGGCCGGAGCCGACACCACACTGCCCGTCACCTACGCGGTCGACGCGTCGACCACGCTGGCCAAGCTCCACCAGACGGTGACGGTGCCGCCCGGCACCTTCACCGGATCCGTGGACCTGACGACAGGAGAGCTGGTCGGCAACCTGGTACTTCCGCCGGCCACCACCACGGTGAGTCTCGCCGGGCTGGGGTTGGCCACCGCCACCTTCGATCTCGCTCCGGTCGGCCCGGTGCAGGGGACGGTCAACCTCTCCACCCTGGCCGTGACGTCGACGGCCAGGTTCGACGTGCTCGTCACCTCCGTCGATCCGCTCGGCCTGCCGCTCAACGTGGTCGGCAACCGGTGCGGGACCTCCAAGCCGGTGAGCGTGACGTTCTCGGGTGCATTCTCACTGGCCGGTAGCTCGACGTTCACCGGGACGTACGCGATCCCGCCGCTGCACGACTGCGGCCTGACGACGCCGGCGCTGAACCTCGTGATCCCCGGCCCCGGGAACACCTTCACCGCCGCGTTCGCGCCGGCGTCCTGACTCCGGCCCGATGTCGGACGGAACCCGGCGCCAGGACGGGCCGGCGGCTCAGCGGCGGCCGCTCGGCGGGATCCGGGTGGCCTTCCTGGTGGCCAACGAGGGGGTCGACCGGGCCGAGCTGGTCGAGCCCTGGGGCGCCCTCACGGCGGCGGGGGGCACCCCGGTACTCGTGGCCCCCGAGGCCGGCGCGGTGCGGCTGATGGACCATCTGGACAAAGGGCCCGAATGGGAGGCGGACGTGACCACCCGGGACCTGAGGCTGGAGGACTTCGATGCCGCGGTCCTTCCCGGCGGTGTGGTCAACGCCGACGAGTTGCGCACCGACGCCTCAGCGATCGAGTGGCTGCGGGGAGCGTTCGACTCGGGCCTTCCGGTGGCCGCCATCTGCCACTCGCTGTGGAGCCTGGTGGAGGCCGACGTCCTGGTGGACCGCACGGTGACCTCCTGGCCGAGCCTCCGCACCGACATCGAGAACGCCGGTGGGAACTGGGTGGACAAGTCGGTCCAACTCTGCCCCAACGGACCGAACATGCTGGTCACCAGCCGCTGTCCCGATGACCTCGACGCCTTCTGCGCGGCGCTCGTGCGGGTGTTCCGGGTGGAGGGCCGCTCGGCGTCTACCCGAGGTTGAGCCGGACGCAGCCGGGCTCGGGGGCCGAGTAGGCCATGCCTCCGCCAGCCGCGGGCATCCTCCGGACGGAGGATGGAACGGGGAGTGCCCTGGACCTGGACGGTCCCACCGGCCGTCATGTCGGCGTCAGCCGGGGGGTCGGCAATCGACATGCAGCCGGACGACGGTGCCGACAGTGACATTGCGGAGCTGGACGAGGTCACAGAGCTGCATCGCGAGCCACACTCCCCGCCCGTGCGGTTCTTCGGGCCGTGGTCGGCGACGGCCGACCAGCGGGTCGGTGAATGCCCCTCCTGCGGAGATCTCGCACACGAACCAGCCGCCCTCGGTCCACCACCGGGCCACACCGCGGGACCCCCCGTGGGTCACAGCGTTGGTGGCCACCTCGTCGACGGACAGTTCGATGTCCGGCAGCCGGACGGAGTCGACACCCGCCGCCTCTGCGGCTGATCTGGCCGCTCGGCGGACGAAGGCCAGGTCGTGGGCGGTGAACGAACGTTCGTGGGCCTCGAGCGGTGGACTGGGGAGGGGTGCTGAGAACACGTCGCCGGACTCGGGTGCGGTCCCGGACCGCTCGCCCGGGGCGGTGTCGCCGCGATCGGTGACCCACGGATGCGAGCTGCGGGCGCAGTCGAGGGCGTCCTCGCCGAGGACGACGGCGTCGTAGGGGCACAGGAGGTGGAACTGACGTGCGGCGAAGGCCACGTTGAGCAGCCGTTCGTGGATGAGGTACTCCATGAGCTGCTGGTCGTCGCGTCCCGCGTAGACGGGCTCGCTGATACCGCGACTCGACCTGTCGCCGACGCGGTCGAGGAAGTCGTTCCAGACGCCGATGATCCGGGCCGGGTTCGACCCGACATCGGCCACATCGACGAGCTGAACGTCGGGATGGGAGATGCTCCCCGTCCTCCGCAGCAGGTCGAGCCTCCCGCCGGGGACGGCCACGAGGAGCGGCTCCTTGGCCTCGATCGCCTCGTGGACGAATCGGCCGAGTCGGGCGGTGTACTCGGTGTCGTTGCGGTGGAGGAACGCCTCGTGCCGGAAGGGGGTCCCGTTCGACGACGGGGGGTGCGGGAGAGCTGCCGCCGACATTGCCATGACCGGCTCAGATGCTACCGGCGTCCGCGCCGTCGGCCGGGGTTTCCGCCAGCGGGTCCGGGGCACACTCACACATTGCGGTCGCGCCGATGTGAACCGGCGGCGTGCCCGGCCGCACCAGGAGAAGGGAGTGGAGTATGGGTGACCACGACGACACCGACGCCCGATCGATGCACCTCGAACCGGTGTTCACGAGTCCGAAGCCCGACGCGTCGGGAGGTTGTGACCGTGAGGAGGCGGAGGATCGGATCGATCCGGAGGCGCCGACCGTGCCCGAGCCGATCCCGGAGGCCGACAGCGCCGAGACGGCCGAGGCGTGGGAGGAGACCGGGGGCATGGGAGGCGAGGCACCGACCGGCTGAGGGGAGTGGGTCGGGGGGTTTCACCGGTCGGTGGTGTGCTCGTCAGGGCGGAAGGCCAGGGAGCACCACACCCGCTTCCCCCGGGGACGACATCCACTCCCCACCGGTCGGCGAGCCGTTCGATGATCAGCATGCCCCGTCCCGTCGGATCGTCGTCGTCGGCGGTGCGGGGCATCGGTGGCGCGGGGTTTGCGTCGGCTACCGCGATCATGACGTGGTCGCCATCGTCGAGGACGCTGAGCACGATCGGTGGGGTCCCGTGACGGACGGCATTGGCCACGAGTTCCGATCCGCACATCGCCGCCCGCTCGGTCCGCTCGGCACTGGTCGGTCCGAGGACGGCACGGATGACCATCCGGGCCTCGCGTACCGACGTCGGCAACGAGGCCATGTCGACCTCCCTCCGTGACACGTCGTCGGGCGCGGCGCCCCCTCCGACCGTCACGTCACGTCACCGAAAGGCTGGGACACGACCCGGGGCTGCGTTCGATGATTGCCAGGTATGCCTCCGCGGTCCTTGCACTGGCACCCGTCCTCGTCGTCTGGACCCTTACCCGGCTCCCACGCGTGCAAACGGCGCCCGGCGTTTGCCGTGGACCCGACCGGGTAGTGAACGCATGCGGGGCGGACCCGGCGGCTCCCGCGGTTCCGCCACCGTGGCCATGCCGCCCGGTGCCGCCCCGCGCACGATGTCGATCCGGAATCCCTCGTACCCGGATCGACGGGTCAACGGGCACCGGCGGCTCGGACACGGGTTCCGGCTGCCGTGACGGGCCGGGTGCCGGCTCGGGAGGGTACGGCGCCGGCTCGGGGTCGAGCGGCGGGATCACGGACCGTCCCGACAGGCCCCACCGGGAGGGCCTGGCTCCCGATGGGGCCGACCCTGTTCCATCTCGCATGGCATCTCTCCTCGCGGCGCGGGCGGGCCCCGCCCGGTCTGCAGCGCCAGTCCGTTGTGTGCGTGCGAGGTGTCCTTCCCCCGGTCCCGGAGTCCGAAACCGTCCCGGTTTCCGCCGGAGGGTCGTGGGGTACTGACAGGCAGGGAGGTTGGCAATGGGACGTGACACCGACATCGACATCGTGGAGCTGTTGGCCGAGGAGCACAGGCTGCTTCGGCAGCTGGCGGTCGACGTCACCGATCCGGACGACGACGGGTGGGCCTTCGTGGTCTGGAGCGATCGGATCGTGCGGCACGAGATCGGCGAGGAGCTGGTCGTCTATCCCGTGCTGCTCTCCTCGTCCGGTGGGGCCGCTGTCGCCGACTCGTGCCTGGAGGAGCAGACCGCCATCGAGAAGCGCCTGGTGGCGGTCGGTCGCCTCACGCCGGGCACGCCGCAGTTCCGTCTGGCCGCCGCGGCCCTCGTGCTCGATCACCTCGCCCACCTCGGGATGGAGGACGCCCAGGTCCTGCCGATACTGTCCACCAGGGTGACGCGGAGGCGTCGACTCGAGCTGGGCCGGCGCTACCTCGAGGTCACCGGGCCTGCGCCCCTGGCTCCGCTCTCCGGCGGGGTCCGCGTCACCACGGGCCGGACGGTCATCGACCGCACCGAAGCCCTGTCGACCTGGTTGCGCGACGTGGCGGCTTCGTCCGGCCTTGCCGGCTGACCGTCCCGGTCCCGGGTGGCCACCGGATCCCGCGGGTCGACCGGTCCGTCCGCGCCGGGAACCGCCCGCAGCAGACCGCTCAGCGCGCAACGACCCTGACGTGCGGATGAGGAGCAGCAGCTCGAGGGGATTGTCGGCGAACACCGGATGGAGCCCGCGGACACGGCAGAACACACCGTTGTTGCGGAGTTCGGCCCACAGCCGGGCGAAGGCCACGGCCCCGGACTCGTCGATGTGGCGAAGCTCGGTCACGTCCAGGACGACCTCGTCGAAACCGGCCCGCAGGAGCTGCTCGTACGCCGTCTCCACCGCCACCGCCGAGGTGGCGTCCAGGTCACCGGACACGGCCAGCACGCACTGGCCGCCACGGGACGTGAGCGTCAGGCTGAGGCGGGGCCACATGTCCCCGTCGACCGCGTGGACCGGGAACCGGACGGGCAGCGGCTTGGTCTGGATGCGTGTGATCGTCATGTGAATTCCACTACCCATCTCCTCCGGGGTCAACCGGGCGTTTGGGGTACCGTCGGAACGGAGGTTCTACGAGCGTCGGACCCTGAATCTGCCTCCGGGTTTGGATCTTCGACGAGCGGGTAGGGGGAACGTTCCGGTAGTCGTGGCCGACGGGAGGATGGCGTGTGGACCAGGAATTCGAACTCTCCGAGCAGCGTCGGGACGGCGTGACGGTGGTGAGCGCGCGCGGCGAAGTGGACGTGGCCACAGCCCCCCCCTTCCGGGATGCCCTCGACGCGGCGGTCGAGGGCGGAGACGAGCCGGTCGTCGCCGACCTGACGGGCGTCACCTTCATCGACTCGACCGGACTGGGCGTGCTGATCGGGACCCGCCGGCGGTGCCTCGACGCGGGGCGTGAGCTCCGGATCGTGGTCGCCGATCCGCGGATCCTCAAGGTGTTCGAGATCACGGGTCTGACGGACCTGTTCATCATCCATCCGGCGCTCGAGCCAGCGATCCGGGGCTGAGGTCGTGCACACGACCGGCCCCTCCGGTTCCGGCATCGCCGGTCCTGGCCCCGTCGACCGTGACCGGCTCCCTTCGGGCCGCCCCGTGGAGCTCGTCCTGCCGGTCGAGGACGACCTGCTCGTACTGGTGCGCTTCACCGTGTCGGCCGTGGCGTCACGGGCCGGATTCGACATCGAGGAGATCGAGGACCTCCGGCTCGCCGTCGACGAGCTCTGTCTCCTGGTGCTCGAGGGCCGGCGGTCCGGACGGCTCCTCCTGGCCATTGCGGCCGATGCCGGGCGCATCGACGTCTGGTGCCACTACGACGGCACCGAGGAGGCCGGCGCGGACCGCCCGGATACCGGCGGGGACGGCGATGACGCCGGCCTGTCGGCGCGCATCCTGGACGCCCTGGTGGACGATCACGGACCGGCGTCGCGCAACGGCGTGACCGGCGCACACCTCTGTAAGCAGCGTGCGCGCACCGGTCGGTGATGGCCGTTCCGGACCATGAGACCGCCACGGGGGCCAGGTTCGTCGAGTTCGCCGCCACCCGCGATCCGCTACTACGGGATCTGCTGGTCGAGGCCCACCTCGGGCTGGCCCATTCGCTGGCCCGCCGGTTCGCGAATCGCGGGGAGCCCCGTGAGGACCTCGTACAGGTGGCGTCCGTCGCCCTGATACACGCCGTCGACCGGTTCGACCCGTCACGGGGCTTCGAGTTCAGCACCTTCGCCACCCGCACGGTGCTGGGCGAGCTCAAGCGGCACTTCAGGGACAAGGGTTGGGCGGTCCGCGCCCCGCGGCGGATCCAGGAGCTGTACCTGGAGCTCGGGTCGGCGGCCGACGCGCTCACCCAGGAGCTGGGTCACCCACCGACCGTCCCCGAGCTCTCCGAACGGACCGGCGCCACGGAGGAGGCCGTCCTGGAGGCCCTCGAAGCGGCCCAGTCCTACCGGGCGACGTCCATCGATGCACCCGACCGACGCGAGAGCACCATCGCCTCCCGGTTGGGAGAGCTCGATGCGGGTTTCGACACCGCCGTCGACCACCAGGTACTGGTCGGTGCACTGGCCGAGCTCCCCGAGCGGGAGCGGCGGATCCTGAGGATGCGATTCGTCGACGGGCTCACGCAGTCCCAGATCGCCGATCGCATCGGCGTGAGCCAGATGCATGTGTCACGCCTGTTGACGGCGAGTATCGCCCGGCTCCGGGAGTCCTTCACCGAGGCGTAGGGCGCTCCGGCCCGGGCGTCAGCTCGGGAGGGGCAGCTCGGCCACGGTGAGGAAGAAGTCGCCTACCCGGCGGACCACGTCGAGGAATCGCTCGAGCTCGGTCGGCTTGGTCACGAAGGCGTTGGCGTGGAGCTCGTAGCTGCTGCGTATGTCCTCCGCCGACTTCGACGTGGTCAGGACCACCACGGGGATGGATCGCAGACCGGGGTCGGTCTTGATGCGCGCCAGGACCTCGCGCCCGTCGAGTCGGGGAAGGTTGAGGTCGAGGAAGACGAGGTCCGGGCGGGGGGCCGCGGCGTGTGCCCCTTCACGCCGAAGGAAGTCCACGGCCGCCTCGCCGTCCTCGACCACGTGCACGTTCACCGGGACCCCTCCCGACAGCGCCTCGCGTGCGAGCAGCACGTCGCCCGGGTCGTCCTCGACAATGAGCAGGTCGAGGATGGGGCCTGCCTTCGCGATCGTCATCGGACTCCCTCCCCGGCGCCGCCCGGAAGTGTGAAGCATAGGCGTGCCCCACCGACGAACCCCTCGTCGACCCAGATGGTGCCCCCGTGGAACTCCACGATCTTGCGGCAGAGGGCCAGGCCGATGCCGGTGCCCCCGTGCATGTCGCGGGGGTGGAGCCGTTGGAAGATCACGAACACCCGTTCGGCGTGGCGCGGTTCGATCCCGATCCCGTTGTCCGATACCGAGAACAGCCACCGGGGGCCGTCCCGCCGTGACGCCACGGTGACGACCGGCGGGTCGTCGCCCCGGAACTTGATGGCGTTGCCGAGGAGGTTCTGCCACAGGGAGGTGAGCAGGACCGGGTCGCCCGGCAATGCCGGGAGCGGACCGACGTGGACGGTGGCGGCGGTGTCGGCCACCAGGCCAGCCAGCCCGTCGAGCGCCGTCTGCACGCAGTCGTCGAGTCGGACCGTCACGAACGAGTCGGTGGTCCGGCCCACCCGCGAGAACGTGAGCAGGTCGTCGATGAGGGCCTGCATGCGCCGAGCGCCGTCCACCGCGAATCCGATGTACTCGTCGGCCCGCTCGTCGAGCTGGTGCTCGTAGCGGGTCTGGAGAAGCTGTACGAAGCTGGTCACCTTGCGCAGGGGTTCCTGGAGGTCGTGGGACGCTACGTACGCGAACTGCTCGAGCTCCTCGTTCGATCGCTGGAGGACCCGGTTCTGTTCGGCGAGGTCCCCCCGGGCCGACGCGACCTCATCGAGCTCGTTCACGATCCGCAGGCGCATGGCCTCGACGTCCTCGCCCACGCGGGCGATCTCCGGGGGGCCGGCGGCCGCCACCGAGTGGTTGAGTTCGCCCTTGGCGACCCGGCGTGCCGAGCCACCCAGTTCGGCGAGCGGGCCGACGACCCAGGCCCGCAGCGCCCGTTCGATGGCGATCCCGGCCAGCACCAACAAGACCAGTCCGAAGAGGAGGACGGCGGTCAGCTGGTCGGCGGCGTCCGCAAGCGCCGACCCGGTCGTCGACCGTGCGGAGGCCAGCGCGGCGTCGAGCGAGGCGAACCGGTTGCGGAGTGCGTCGAAGCGGACCTTGCCGGGACCGAGGAGCTCCTCCTGGGCCTGGAGCGGGTTGCCCTCGCGGGTCGAGACGATCGTCGGGATGGCCCAGTCGACGGTCCACTCCTGGCCTGACCGGTGGGCGCTCTCGGCCAGGGCGAGCAGTTGGGGATGGCTGCGCAGATCGGCGACCAACCGGGTCGATGCGATCGCCTGTTCGTGGTTCCCGCTCAGGTAGGGCTGGGCGAATCCTGCGTTCCGGCTCAGGATGTAGCCACGGACCCCGGTCTCCTCGTCGAGGTAGGCCTCGAACAGCTGGTCGGCCGCCAGGCTCGCCGGGTCGATCTGGGTCAACAGCACCTGTCGCGTGTCGGCGAGGTGGACGAGGCTGACGGTGGCGACGGTCACCACCAGGGCCACCACCACGCTTCCCAACGCGAACACGAGTGACAGCCGACTGCGCAGGCTCATTCTGCGGAAGCGGGTCGTGCCGGCCGGCGGCGCCGGTTCGGCGGGGGATGGTGTCATGGGTCATCCGGGGGACGGGTGGAGAGGATCACGAGCGCCACGTCGTCGGTCAATGGCTCACCGTTGGCCCTCTCGGCCGCGGCCACCAGCGCCTCGGCCAGCTGGCGCGGCGAGTTCGTCGGCCCGAAGTCCACCGCTGCTCGGGCCAAGCCGGTCGAGTCGAAGCGTTCCGACCCGTCGCTGTCGTGGCCCTCCACGATGCCGTCCGTGAACACCACCAGCGTCCATTCGTCACCCAGGTCCACGTCGAGCGAGGGCCAGGTCGGGGAGTCGAACACACCGAGCAGCGGGCCACGTCGGCCCGGAGGGACGTCGAGGGTATCGTCGTGGCCGACCACCAGTGGGCTCGGATGGCCGGCTAAGCGGAGGTTCACGTGCGTGGCCCCCGCGTCGAATTCGAGATCGCACATCGTGGCGAAGGTCTCGTCGCAGGAGCGCTCCGACCGGAGCACCCGTTCGACGGCGTGCAGCGTCTGGTCGGGGCCGGCTCCGGAGAGGACGAGCGCCCTCCACGCCACCCGGAGGGCGACGCCCAGGGCCGCCTCGTCGGCACCGTGCCCACAGATGTCGCCCACGGCAACCCGTACCGAGCCGTCCTCGAGTTCGATCGCGTCGAAGAAGTCTCCTCCGAGCAGCGCCCGGCGGCCACCGGCCTCGTAGCGGACGGCCCAGTGGATGCGTGGGTTGTGGATGAGCGGGCGGGCCACCAGTCCGCGCTCCATCCGGGAGCTCTCGGCCTGCAGGAGCAGGGCTTCGCCGAGCTGGCGTGACGACTCCTGGCTGTGGCGGCGGGCGATGGCGTACCGGATCGACCGGGCCAGCGCCTCGTGATCGACCCGGCCTTTGATGAGGTAGTCCTGGGCACCCAGCAGCACGGCTTCCGCCCCGACGGCGCGGTCGGAGAAACCGGTCAGTACGACCACGGCGGTACCGGAAGGATGACCGACCACCTGCCGTACGGTGTCGAGGCCGGCCGTGTCGGGCAGACCGAGGTCGACCAGCACGCAGTCGGCACCGCGATCCAGTTCGTCCAGACCGTCGGCGAGATCGCGGCACCAGACGAGCTGGTAGCCGCCACCGGCCAGCTCGAGGAGCTCGCGGACGAGGAAGGCGTCGCCGGGGTCGTCCTCCACGAGCACGACCCGCAACGCGGCGACCGTGGGCACCCCCGGCGGGTCGCCGGATTGGGAGGTCGGAGGCTCGGACCCCGAGGAGTCGTCCCGGTGGGGATCCACCAGCTCGGTCATCGCACACCCCCGGCGCGGACGGGGGAGGGTCGCACGGGCGTTCGAGGTGGCTCCCTGAAGGCGCGAGCCGAACGCATCATCCTCCGATCGTCGCACCGGGATCCGGAGCGGACAAGCCCTCGGGCGCGGTCGGCGGACGGGGCGGGGATCCGGGTGTGCCACCGGTGCCCGTCGTGGGGGTTTGCACCGGGGTGCCGGGGGAATGGCAGGGATCCGCCGGGCCCACCCGAACGGTCCGGCCCATGCCGAGCGGAGGAGGAGTGCCGATGCCCCGTAACGAGTGGACCGCCAAGCGCGAGCGCCAGTACGCGCACATTCGCGACGGGCTGGAGGAGCGGGGAACCGCAGAGGAGCTCGCCGAGGAGATCGCCGCCCGCACGGTCAACAAGGAGCGGGCACGGTCGGGGGAGTCGGCGACGGCCAGTCGGGCGTCGACCGATGATCTCTCGTCGGGACGCCGGGGCGGCCTGCGCTCGCACGCCGGAGCCGGAGGACGCACCCGCCGTCAACTCTACGAAGAGGCCCGCAGAAAGGGGGTACCCGGCCGGTCGTCCATGACCAAGGACGAGCTCCGTCGGGCCGTCGACGGGTGACGTGACGCCCGGCGCCCGCCCGACCTCGAGGCGCGAGGGCAACGGCCCGGGAAGGCGCCCGACACTGCGGTATTCGGTCCGGCCTCGTCGTTCATGCGGCTGTCCGTCCCGACCAGGGTGGACAAGGCGCGTGAAGGATGTCGATGGCGTGTGAGGTGGAACTGTGCGTGCCGGTGCCGAACGACCGGGTGGTACACACCATCGGGGACCGTCACCAGCGGTAGAAGCGCCGGCTGCCGGCGTTCTCGCCGCGTCCGATGGCGAAGCCGACGACCCACAACACCAGGAGGATGCCGGCCAGGACCCACAGAAGATGGATCGTGAATCCCAGACCGGCCACGATCAGCACGATCAGCAGTGCCATGAGCACAACCATGTCCGTTCCTTCCGTCAGTGTGCCGCCCCGGTGGAACGGCACGACGCACTCTTCCCGGCGCGGGTCCGGGCAAACCTGGGCGCACGGCGCGGGCCCCGCTCCGGTCAGTGGTCCGGACGGTCGGCAACCGGTCCGGATGCGTCCGCCCTGGTGAGGAGCCCCGCGGCCGATTCGGGCCGTCAGGTGGATCGAGGCCGGTGTTTACCCGGCCACATCACGGGTACCCCCACCCGGCGTCACCCGCACCTCCGGCAACGACCAGGTCGGGTCCGTCGGCAAGGTGGGTGGGGAGCCATCGATCGCCGACGACGCTGGTGGCCGGTCGTGCCACACCACCCCCCTACCGCCAGACCCGAGAGGACAGGTCGGGGACGGTGGGGAACGGACGGACCGGGTAGCGACGCGACGGACGGCACCCGCCATGGAGGGAGCGAACGCATGGACCGCTTCGGCATCGACCGACTCGACCGACATCGCCTGCACCACCGGGCGAGTCACGCGGTCTCGGGAACCACCCGGGTGTTCGGGTCACTCACCGCCATCGCTTTGGCCGTGGTCGTCGAGGTGCTGTGGATGCTCGGCGTCGTCTTCGACGTGGCCTCTGAGCGCCTGATCACGTCGATGGCCACCGTCGTGACCTTCGCCATGGTGTTCATAATCCAGTCGACCCACAACCGCGAGAGCCGAGCGTTGCAGACGAAGATCGACGCGTTGCTCATCGCCACCGAGCGCCTCGACGCGCAGCCCCTCCTCGGTCTCGAACAGCAGTCTGACGGCACCATCAAGGAGGTCCAGTCCGAGGTGCACGACTTCGGTCGCCCGGAACCGACCCGTCGTGTGGCCGGGGCTAGGGAGCCGGCTTCGCCGACTCCGAGTGGAGTTCCTCCAGCACCTGCTCCGCCAGCTCGGCCGGTACGCCCAGGACCTCCACCAGCCGCTCTTCCGACAGGCCTTCGGCCAACGCCGCACTGATGAGCGAGCTCCGGAGGCGGAACCGGGCCACGTCGAACCGGGCGAGCGCGACGTTCATCCGCAGGAAGCGATCGGCCGTGCTCACCGTGGAGATGACCTCGGCGAGGCACACACCCGACTCGAGGGCGACCCCCCCGGAGTCGACCGCCTCGATGTTGGCCGACAGGATCGCCGCCAGGTCACGCGCCGCCGCCGACCACGCGTCGATGTCGGCCAGCAGCGCCGCCCGTCGCCCGTCCATGAACCGAGCATAGGGCCCGCTTCCCACGTCCGCCGGGCGGTCTCCGGAAGGGGCGTTGCCCCCGGCGGTCGCACATCGGTCCCTGTGGGGTCGGCCCTCACGGGCGACCACCGGCCCGTGTGCGGTGCAGGGCCCTTCGACCCGGTGACGGCCACCCGTCCGCCGGTCGGCTCCAGGGGTAGGTGGTGCAAGGGGACGTTCGCCCCTATCCCGTCGCCCCCCCATGTCGCACCATGGACCCCGGAGGAGATCCACGTACCGGAGGTGGTGGATGGCTGAGCACGAGGACGGTCCGATCACCATCGTGGGGCGCACGACGGCCCGCGAGATCGGCGAGCGGGTCGAAGTGGAATGGGCGCTCGATGCCGAGCCCGGTCTCGAATGGACCGAGGTCTTCGAGTTCGCCGAGGTCGGCGACCGGGAGGGGCCGGTCGACTGGACGGAGGGCGGCGGGCCCGATGTGGTGGGTCGCTCCGTGCGCTGGTTCGTCCCGGCGGGCTGCCTCGAGAACGCCGAGGCCGAGGTCGTGCACCGGCTCGGCGTGGCCAACCGGCGCTGCGGCGGCCCGGTGGCGGCCGGGGGCTGAGGGCGACGGTGGACCGCTTCGTCGACCGGGCCGACGCCGGGTGGCAGCTCGCCGACCGGCTCGCGGCCTACCGGGGCCGCGACGTGGTCGTGCTCGGCCTACCCCGGGGCGGGGTACCGGTGGCCTATCAGGTGGCCTGCGCCCTCGAGGCACCGCTCGACGTCGTCGTGGTGCGCAAGCTCGGCGTCCCGTTCCAGCCGGAACTGGCCATGGGCGCCATCGGCGAGGACGGGGTCCGTGTCCTCGACCGGGACATCATCGTGCAGGCCAGGGTGACCGGGGACGAGCTGGCCGAGGTCGAACGGCACGAGCAGCTGGCGCTGGCCGACCGGCTGAAGCGGTACCGGCGTGGTCGCGACCGTGAGGACCTCCGGGGCCGGACGGCCATCGTGGTGGACGACGGGGTGGCCACCGGATCGACGGCCCGCGTGGCGTGCCGGATCGCCCGGGCGCTCGGGGCGTCCCGCGTGGTCCTGGCCGTGCCCGTCGGGCCGCGCGACTCCCTCCGCCACGTGCCCGAGGCCGACGAGGTGGTCACCGTCATGGAGCCCGAGGACTTCCGGGCCGTCGGCGTCTACTACCGCGACTTCTCGCCGACCTCGGACGACGAGGTGGTGGTCCTGCTCGACCGGGCCTCCCGACGGATCCTCGACGACGACCTCCTGGTCGAGCCGGCGGACTGTGACCTCGAGGTCGACTTCGTGGCCGACGAGGTGTCCCTGCAGGGCCACCTCCACCTTCCGGATCCGTCGCCGGCCATCGTGGTCTTCGCCCACGGCAGTGGGAGCAGCCGGCACAGCTCCCGCAACCGCTTCGTGGCCGACGTGCTCTTTGCCGCCGGCATCGGCACGTTCCTGCTCGACCTGTTGACCCACGACGAGGAGAACGACCGCCGCTTCGTCTTCGACGTCGACCTCCTGGCCCGCCGACTGTCGGCGGCCACCGACTGGGTGCTGCGGCGCCACGAAGTGGCCTCGGCCCGCGTCGGCTACTTCGGGGCGAGCACCGGCGCTGCCGCCGCCCTCGTGGCCGCCGCCGATCGGGGCACATCGGTGTCCGCCGTCGTCTCCCGGGGCGGCCGGCCCGACCTGGCGCTGGAGCGGTTGCCCGAGGTGACCGCACCGACCCTCCTCATCGTAGGCGGCGAGGACGTCGCCGTGCGCGGCGCCAACCGCACGGCGCTCGAGACGCTGGGCGGGCCGGCGAGTCTGGTGGTGGTCGAGGGGGCCACCCACCTGTTCGAGGAACCCGGGACGTTGGCCGAAGCCGCCATCGCGGCCCGCGACTGGTTCACCCGGTACCTGCTGGGCGACCGGGTACCGGCGTGACGGTGCTGCCGGGTCCCGGCCCGGACTACGACGGGATGGTCGGGGAGATCCGCGGGCGGGCCACCGTACTGCGGGGCCCGGACGACCTGGCCGGTCTGGTGGCCCGGGTCGGAAAAGACCGCTACGTCGCCATCGGCGAGGCGTCCCATGGCACCCACGAATTCTACGAGTGGCGCTGCGAGCTCAGCCGCCGGCTCATCGAGGAGTGCGGGTTCACCTGGATCGGCGTCGAGGGCGACTGGCCCGACTGCTGGCGCATCAACCGATGGGTCCGCGGACTCGACGACCGCTGGAGCGACGCCCGGACCCTGCTGGCCGGCTTCAAGCGGTGGCCGACGTGGATGTGGGCGAACGTGGAGGTTGCCCGGTTCCTGACGTGGCTGCGGGGCTGGAACCTCTCGCGGCCCGAGCCCGAGCGCGTCGGGTTCTACGGCCTCGACGTGTACTCGCTGTGGGATTCGCTGGCGGAGGTCATCGGCTGGCTCGACGTCCACGCCCCCGACTCGGTGGAGGCCGCACTTCGGGCGTGGCAGTGCTTCGTGCCCTACCAGGAGGATCCCCACCGCTACGCGTGGAGCACCCGGATGGTGCCCGAGTCATGCGAGTCCGACGTCGTCGCCCTGCTGGCCGAGGTGCGCCGCCGGACCGGCGAGCGTCCCGGTGACGACGAGGATGCCTTCGACGTCTGGCAGAACGCCGAGGTGGCGGTGGGCGCCGAGCGCTACTACCGGATCATGGTGCGGGGTGACCGCGAGTCGTGGAACATCCGGGACCACCACATGGTCGACACGGTGGAGCGGGTCTCCCGGCACCTGGGGGCCGGATCGAAAGGCCTCGTCTGGGAGCACAACACCCACGTCGGCGACGCCCGGGCCACCGATATGGCCCGGGCCGGACTGGTCAACGTGGGCCAGCTGCTGCGCGAGCGCCACGCGCCCGAGGGCGTGTCGCTGGTCGGCTTCGCCTCGCACCGGGGCTCGGTGGTGGCGGCTGGCGCCTGGGGCGAGCCGGAGGCGGCTCTCGTGGTGCCCGAGGCCCGGGCGGGGAGCCACGAGGACCTGCTGCACGTCGCCCTCGGTGAGGCGGCCGTGGTCGACCTCGCCGGTGCCGACGGATCGTGGTCCACGAGCTGGCTCGGGCATCGGGCCATCGGTGTCGTCTACGACCCCCGCCGCGAGGCCGGGAATTACGTGCCCACCCGGATGGGTGCCCGCTATGACGCCTTGGTGTGGCTCGAGGAGACGACGGCGCTCCGGCCACTCCACCACGAGGCGGCGCCGTCCGAACCCGAGCTCGAGACCGAGCCGTCCGGGTTCTGACCGGCCGTCGTCCAGCCGGTGGTCAGTGCACGACGGTGAGCACGGCGTGGGTGGGCTGTGACGCAGAGCTGTCGCCCACACCGATCGTGTAGGTGCCGGGCACGGTGGTCCAGCCGGACGCCTGGAACGTGGCGAGCTGCGAGGCGGGCACGGTCAACGTGACCGTGCGGGCGGTCCCGGGCGCCAGGGTGACGGCAGCGAACGCCGCCAGCTGGCCGGGTGGCTCCCCCGCCCGTTTCGGGAACGTCAGGTAGGCCTGGACCACGTCGGTCCCCGACCGCCGGCCGGTGTTCCGCATCCGGACCGACACCGCGTAGCCGGTGGGGGTCGGGGCCACTCTGAGGCGGCGGAAGGAGAACGTGGTGTACGACAACCCGAACCCGAACGGGAAGAGGGGCTTCGTCCCGGTGGCGTGGTCGAACCGGTAGCCGACGAGCAGTCCCTCGGAGTATGTCGACGTGAGGCCGATGCCCGGCCACTGGGACGTCTTCGAGATGGCGGAGGCGGCCATGCTGGTGGGGAACGTGACCGGCAGGTGGCCGGACGGGTCGACGGCACCGGTCAGCACGGCGGCGATGGCCGCACCGTCCTCCTCCCCCGGGTACCAGTCCTCGATCACGGCACCGACGCGGTCGAGCCATGGCATCACCACCGGGCCGCCGGTGTTGAGCACCACCACCGTGTGCGGGTTGGCCGCCGCCACCGCCGAGATGAGGGCGTTCTGGTCGCCGGGCAGCAGCAGGTCCGGCCGGTCGAAGGTCTCGGCGCTGTAGTCGGCGGCGAACACCACGGCCACCGACGACGACCGGGCGACGGCCACCGCATCGGCGATCGCCCCGCCGACGTAGGCCATGCCCAGGTCGAGGATGCTCGGGATGTCGAGGGTGATGGCGTCGGGCACCGGCGTCCAGTGCATGGCCACGCGGTAACGGTGCCCGGCCCGGAGCACGACCGATCCGGACCAGGTCCCGACGTCGTGGGCGACCAGGTCGCTGACCACCGTACGGCCGCCGAGGGCCAGGACGGCCGATCCCGTGCCGGCCAGCGAGAAGGTGTACATGCCCGAGCGGGGGACGGTCAGCCACCCCGACCAGGAGGCCTTGGAGCCGGACCACCCCGCCGGGAGTTCGATGCTGGAGGCACCGCGGGCCGTCGGATCGAGGCCGGTCAGTCGTCGGGCGTCGGTATCGTTCCCCCGCAACCGCCGCGGGTGCTCCCCGGGCGGGTTGGAGCGGATCTGGTCCGCCCGGGTGCCGGGGGGCACGGGCTCGGGCGCGACGGCCGCCGCGGCGAGGGGATCGACGGTCGAGATCGACTGTCCCGGCCCGGACGCCGGACCGACGGTGAGTTGCAGGCCGTGGCCCCGTCCCGATGGCGGGGTCAGGTCGCGCGTGGGCACCGTGGGCAGGTGCTTGGTGGTCGACCCGCCGTCCGCGTAGCGCACCCGCGCCTTCCCCGCGAGTGCCGCGGCGATGCCGGCCAGGGGGGTGGACGTGAAGGGAGGCACCACGTGGGACGACCCGAAGCCCTGGGTCACCGGGTGGGTGAACGCATCGGCACCGATCACCGCCACCGAGCCGACGTGGCGGGGCGAGAGCGGGAGGAGGCCCGACGCGTTCTTGAGCAGGACGGCCGACTGCTCGGCGGCCGTCAGGGCGAACTGGGCGTGCCGCGGTGGGTCCACGGGCGTCCCCGGCGCGCCGGTGGCCGGCCGGCCGACCACGCCGTAGGCGAACATCTCGGTCAGGACCCGTTCGACGTCGGTGTCCACGGTGGCGAGGGAGAGGCTGCCGGCGGTCAGCGCCTGCTCCAGCTCGACCTCGCCACCGGGCTTCAACAGCTCCACCCCGGAGGCCAGCGCGGCCGGCTCGTCGTGGACGGCGCCGAGGTCGGAGCGGACGAATCCGGCGAAGCCCCACTGATCGAGGGCGAGGCCGAGGGCCGGGTCCTCGCACTGGAACGTGCCGTCGAGGCGCGGGTAGGCGCACATCAGCGTGGCGACGTGGGCCTGGGTGACGGCCGCCTTGAACGGCGGCAGGTAGATCTCCTGGAGTGCCCGGTCGGGCACCTCGTCGTCGAGGGCGCCCCGGTTGGTCTCCTGGCTGTAGACCGCCAGGTGCTTGGCCTGGGCCATCACTCCCCGGGCCTGGATCCCCTCGATGTCGGCCGTGCCGAGCACGGAGGTGAGGAGCGGGTCCTCGCCGTAGGACTCGTCGGCCCGCCCGCTGGTCGGCACCCGGTCGATGTTGAGATTGGGACCCTGGCTCACGTCGATGCCCTGGCCGGCGGCCTCGGCACCGATCAGGTCGCCGTACTGCAGGGCGATCGAGCGGTTGAAGGTGGCCCCGATGGCCAGGGGCACCGGGAGTTGGGTGACCCCCGTGTCGCCGAAGGCCAGGCCCCAGGGACCGTCGGACAGGGTGAGCGAGGGGATGCACAGCCTGGCGACGCCGCTGTTCACGTTCTCGTAGTCCCCCGAGGTGGTGAGGACCAGTTCGCCCAGCTTCTCCGCGAGGGTCATCCGCTCCACGGTCAGGTCGGCCAGCTCCGCCGGTGGGTCGCCCGCAGCCATGGCCTCGGCCAGCCACGGGCAGTCGGTCACCGGGATCGACGGCGTGGGCAGGCCCACGGCGGCGCCCGCCGTGGGCCCGGTGGACGGTGGGGTGGGGACGGTGGCGGTCCCGGGGGCAGGGGCGGCAGGCGCCGCGCCCGTCGTCGCGCCGGCCGCCGTGGGCGCGGCCGCAGCCGCGGCGGAGACGAGGACGACGGTGGCCAGGGCGGTCGCCACGGCGTTCCGTGCCTGCAGGGCGAGGGGGTGCCATCGGGGCCCGGCCCGTCGCATGGGCCTCACGCCGGTGCGGTCCGACCCGGCCCGGCCCGGCCAGGGACGTGCCTCTCGCTGGCAGCAGGTTCGGACACGCTCCGATCGTAGGGGTCCCCACACCGGGGCCGGGACACCCCGCGGTCGTTCGTGACGCCTGAGGTGGGATGATCGGTGAAGGGTCTTCGCCGACCTCATCGATTCCTCACACCCAGCGCATGGATCCCTCACCTGGGCCGTGCATGGTGCAGGTGGGGGAGAGGCAGCGATGCAGCGGCTGCACACGACAGAAACCGAGGAGCACCCATGATGAAGAAGTTGATCGCACCCGTCCTCGCCGGCGGGATCCTGGTGGGGAGCCTGGCCGTCGGCGGAGTGGCCTCTGCCGCCACTCCGTCCACCACTCCCTCGACCCATGCGACCCACACCGGGGGCCGCGCCGCCCGTCGGTGGCTGCGGGCCCATCGCAAGGGCCTCCGCCAGGAGGTCCTGACCGTCAGCGCCTCGACCATCGGCCTCACGCCCCAGGCCCTCAGGGCCGACCTCAAGGCGGGGGCTTCGATCGCCCAGGTGGCGGCGGCCCACGGTTCGAGCGCATCGGCGGTCGAGGCGGCCCTGACCACTGCGGCGGACGCCGCCGTCAACCAGGCCGAGTCGGCCGGCACGTTGACCGCCGCCCAGGCCGCCAAGGTCGACGCCCGGCTTCCGGCCCGCATCGACAAGCTGGTCGACCACGTCTTCTGAGTGGTGCACCGCCGACCCGCCTGACCGTGACGGGCCTGCCGTGGGCCGCCACCGGCGGGTTCAACCGGTCGGGCCGGGCACGTCGGTGAGCCGCCACCCGTGGACGTGGCACCGATCGTCCGTGCACGAGACGATCATCCATGCGTCCGGCGTCCACACGTAGACGGCGGCCTGCCCGTGCCGTCGCCCGAGGGTGACAGCCTCGGCCTCGGACAGCTCCGACACGGCGTGGCCCTCCTCGGCGTGCGGGGTGCCGAGGTCCCGACCGGTGGCCGGCCAGTGGACGAGGCCGCGGGCGTCGAGTTCGGCGACGAGGTGCGCGTCGCGCTCCCGGTTCTGCCCCGGGGGGAGTCGCACGCTGTCGGGGTCCCACGCCGTGATCACCACGACCGGCGGCACGACCCCGACCGGCCAGTCGTCGGTGGCGCCGGCCGGCCCGGGCACGATGCGGAAGGCCACGCGACCCGGCGGGGCGACGTCGACGACGGCCCGGTCGTAGGAGTCCCAGTCCTGGTCGGTCGCCATCAGGAACCGGCAGTCCGGTGCGCGGGAGTGCCCTGCGGGAGCTGCTCCACCTGGGCCCGATCGTCCACCCTCCGATCCTTGCAGCCCGATCGAACCGACTGCGGGCGGACGGCTCAACCCGGAAGGATCTCGGTGCCCATTCGGCCGGCGAGCACCTCGGTGGCATCGGACAGCCGCCCGATCCTGGCCGTGCGGCCGGTGGCCTCGACGAACCGGCAGGCGGCCTCGATCTTGGGACCCATCGACCCGGCCGGGAAGTGCTGGGCCCGCAGTTCGGTCGTCGTGGCCCGGCCGACGGGCCGGGCGTGCTCGGTCCCGTAGCCGGACACCACCCCGGGGACATCGGTCAGGAGGACCAACGTGTCGGCGTCGAGCTCGCGGGCCATGAGCGACGCCGTCAGGTCCTTGTCGATGACCGCCTCGACGCCGTGCAGCCGCTTGTCCTCGCCACGGGTGACCGGGATGCCACCGCCCCCCTCGCAGATCACGACGGCGCCGTTGCCGAGCAGATGGCGCACGGTGGCGAGCTCGACGATCCCGTGCGGCTCCGGCGACGCCACGACCCGACGCCAGCGGTCGCCGTCGGGTCGGACCGCCCAGCCGAATCGCCCGGCCAGGGCGTGGGCCTCGACCTCGGAGTAGACCGGTCCGACGAACTTGGTGGGATCGGTGAACGTGTGGTCGTCGGCGGACACCTCGGTCTGGCAGATCAGACTCACGATCTCCCGTCCGGGGACGGCGTTCTCGAAGGCCTGGAGGAAGAAGTAGCCGATCATCCCCTGCGTCTGGGCGCCGAGCACGTCGAGGGGGAACGGATGGGTGAGGTCGGGGTCACGGGTGCTCTCGACGGCCAGCAGGCCGACCTGGGGGCCGTTCCCGTGGGTGACGACCAGGTCGTGGTCGGCGGCGAGGGGGGCCAGGGCCCGGACGGCCTCCAGGGCGTGCTCCACCTGGATCTCGGCCTCTGGCCGCTCGCCGCGCTCCAGGAGCGCGTTGCCGCCCACGGCGACCACCAGGCGCACGTCAGTCCCCGACCGTGGCGACCATGAGCGCCTTGATGGTGTGGAGACGGTTCTCCGCCTGGTCGAACACGACCGATGCCGGTGACTCGAAGACGTCGTCGGTGACCTCCATGGCCGACAGGCCGTACTCGGCCAGGATCTTCTTGCCCGTGGCCGTGTCCGTGGTGTGCTCCGCGGGCAGGCAGTGGAGGAACTTCGTGGCCGGGTTCCCGGTGCCGTCGAGGACGGCCCGATCCACCCGGTAGGGGGTGAGCTCCTCGATCCGCCCGGCCCACGCCGACTCGGGCTCACCCATCGACAGCCAGACGTCGGTATAGAGGAAGTCGACCCCGCGGACGGCCGTGGCCACGTCCTGGTGGAGTCCGATCCGGGCACCGGATGCGGCCGCCAGACCGGAGGCGACCCCCTGGACCTCGGCCGAGGGGAGCAGCGCCGCCGGCGCGGCGATCCGGACGTCCATGCCGAGTTGCGCCCCGGTGACCAGGAGGGAGTTGGCCGTGTTGTTGCGGGCGTCGCCCAGGTAGCAGAAGGAGATCTCCGCGATCGGCTTGTCCGAGTGGTCCCGCATGGTCAGGATGTCGGCGAGCATCTGGGTCGGGTGCCACTGATCGGTGAGCCCGTTCCACACCGGCACACCCGCGAAGCGGGCCAGGTCCTCGACCGAGGACTGGGCGAAGCCCCGGAACTCGATGCCGTCGAACATCCGACCCAGGACGCGCGCCGTGTCCTTCACCGTCTCCCCCTCGCCGAGGTGGGTGTCGCCGGGCCCGAAGTAGGTGACGTGGGCGCCCTGGTCGTGGGCGCCGACCTCGAAGGCCGCCCGGGTCCGGGTGGAGACCTTCTCGAAGATCAGGGCGATGTTCCGCCGCTCCATCCGCGGGTGCTCTCGGCCCTCCCGCTTCTGCGAGCGCAGGTCGGCGGCCAGGTCGACGAGGTGGAGGAACTCCTCCCCGGTCACGTCGGTCTCCTTGCAGAGGCTGCGTCCCCGGAGGTCGACGGTCACGGCGAGGCCTCGACGGGCGTCGCCGCATCGCGGACGATCGGGCAGGTCATGCACCGTGGCCCGCCCCGCCCCCGCCCGAGCTCGCTGCCCTCGATGGTCACCACCTCGATGCCGTGCTTGCGGAGCATGGTGTTGGTGGCCACGTTGCGGTCGTACCCGAGGACCACCCCGGGGGCGACGGCCAGGTAGTTGGTGCCGTCGTCCCACTGCTCCCGCTCGGCCGCCCGGATGTCCTCGTCGGTGGCCAGGACGGTCACCTCGTCCACGTCGAGGATCTCGGCGAGGGTGCGCCACAGGTCGGCGTTGAGGGTGACGGCCAGGCGATCGGGTTCGTCCACGGGCTGGACGGTCCAGCTCCGCAGGTTGCGGTCGAAGAAGGGATAGAGCACGAAGGTGTCGTGGTCGACCATCGACATCACGGTGTCGAGGTGCATGAAGGCATGGCTGTGGGGCAACTCGATGGCCACCACCGTGGTGGCCTGGCCGGCGGCGAACAGCGCCCGGGCCACCGCCTCGACGGCCATGGGGGTGGTCCGCTCGCCCATCCCGATCAGCACGGACCCGTTGCCGATGACGTGGACGTCGCCGCCCTCCAGGGTCGCGGGGTGGAGGTCGTGGTCGTCGCCGCCGTAGTAGGTGACGAAGTCCTTGGAGGCGAACATCGGGTGGTACGTGTAGATGGCCCGGGTGTGGAGGGACTCCCGTTGGCGGGCGGGCATGGCCATCGGATTGACGGTCACCCCGCCGTAGATCCAGCAGGAGTTGTCCCGCTGGAACAGGTGATTGGGCAGCGGGCTGAGCACGAAGTCGTCCGCCCGCAGCATCTCCCACGTCAGGCTGTTGGCCCGCAGCGGCTGCAGGTCGGCCTTGATCACGCCACCGACCAGGTACTCGGCCAACGAGGCGCCGTCGAGGTCCTCGAACAGGGAGCGCACCGGGTCCACCAGCGAGCGACCGAGCATCCGGGGCGTGCACAGGCGGTCCAGCACGAAGGCCCGGCCCTCGGGCAGCTCGAGGGCCTCGGCGAGCAGCTGGCCGTAGTAGTGGACCCGCACCCCCTTGTCCCGGAGGGCCTGGGCGAAGCCGTCGTGCTCCACCTTGGCCTTGGCCGCCCACATGACATCGTCGAACAGCAGGCTGGTGATGTTCTCGGGCGTCAGGCGCGAGAGCTCGAGCCCGGGGCGGTGGATGATGGCCTCGTGGAGGACGCCGATCTCGGAGTTGACGCTGAATGGCATGGAGTACCTCGGTCGGTGGGCTGGTGGAAGGGACGGTTCAGACGGTGGTCGCGTGCTCGGGCGACAACTCCACCTCGGGAAGGTCGACGGGCTCGACGGACTCGCCCAGGCGCTGCCGGCGGGCATTGAGGAAGGCGTAGAGGATCAGTCCGGCCAGGATCACCACGAGGGCCTGGTACACGACCTGGTAGCCGGATGCGAACGTGACCCACATGGAGAACAGCACGCTGGCGCCGGCCACGGTCAGGTCGCGGGCGAGTTGCCAACCCTGCACCTTGCGCCGGCGTGACACGAGGTAGGTCAGCTGGGCGATCGCCGACATGAAGTAGGGGATGGCCACGGTCACCACCGTCAGGTCGACCAGATAGGTGAACACGGTCAGTCCGGCGCTGGTGTTGTAGCGCCACAGCATGAGCAGCGACGGCAGTGCCGTCCCCACCAGGATGCCGAACCAGGCGGTTCCCTTACGGTCGGTCCATGCGAACGGTCGGGGGAACAGGTCGTCCTGGGCGATGGCCCGGGACGTCTCGGTGACGATCAGGGTCCACCCGTTGAGGGCGCCGATGCCCGAGATGACGGCCACGCCGGCGATGAACTTTCCGGCCCACGAGGAGTGGGGGAACATGCTGTCGAAGGCGTTGACGAACGGGGAGCCCGTGTTGATCAGCGTGTGGTGGGCGACCAGTCCCATGACGACGGCCGTCACCAGGACGTACAGGACGGCACTCAGCGCGGTGCCCAACACCGAGGCCCGCCCCACGTTGATCCGGGGGTTCTTGACCCGCTTGGCGGTGACGGCGGCCGCCTCCACGCCGATGAACGAGAAGAGCGCGACACCGGCGGCGATCCCGATGGCGCTGTACAGGCTGCCGCCGGAGGCGTTGAACGGGCCGAAGTGGGCCCGTTCGACGAAGAACCAGCCCACGATGCCGACGAACAGCAGGGGCAGGAACTTGAGCACCACGGTGACGTTCTGGAACCAGGCCATCTGGCGGATTCCCGCCAGGTTGACGAGCGCCGGCACCCACAGCCCGACCATGGCGATGCCCCAGTTGGCCATGCCCGACACGTGGGCCCATCCGAACAGGGCGTCGACGTAGAACACCCATGACGAGACGATGGCGGCATTGCCCGCCCACGACTGGATCCAGTAGCACCAGCCGACGAGGTACCCGGCGAAGTCGCCGAACTCGTGCCGCGAGTAGGCGTAGAGCCCGCCGTCGCTGTTGGGGATCCGCCGGGTGAGCTGCCCGAACAGGACGGCGAGGAGCATGGCACCTACGGCGATCACGCCGAGCACGACGATCCCCATGGTGCCGGCACCGGCGATCACCGCCGGCATCGTGAACACGCCGGTGCCGACGATGCTTCCGATCACCAGTCCGGTGGCCGAGGTCAGGCCGAGGGCGTGGGCCTTCTGCCGGTTGCGCGGGGACAGGGGTGGGGCCGCGCCGTCGGCGGAGTCGGACTTCGGGGGCTCGATGACGACAGACATGGCAGCTCCTAGACGTCGGCGTACCCGGACAGCGGCACGGATCCTCGTGGCGCCAGTGTGATGGGGTCGACCGGCGCGGAGCAGGGTCTAAGGACCCCCATCGACAGGGTCTTCCGACCGCAACGAGCGGGTCGGAGCACCTCCCGGTGCCACCGCGGTGGGTGGCGGTCCGGCGAGGGGTCGGGTGGTCGGACCTGACGGCCGCGCGCCCGGCGTGGGCCGGATGCGGGTCAGCGGAAGGTGGCCGCCACCGGCAGGTGCTTGACGCCACCCACGAAGTTGGCCTGGGCCCACTCGGGCGCACCGGCCACCTCGATGGTGTCGACGGCGGCGAGCAGCTTCCCCAGGATGGTGCGGAGTTCCCTGCGGGCGAAGGTCGAGCCCAGGCAGAAGTGCTCGCCGCCGCCGAAGGCGATCATCCGGTTGGCGTTGGGACGGGACGCGTCGAAGGTCATGGCCTCGTCGAACATCCGCTCGTCGCGGTTGGCCGACGGGTAGGAGAGCAGCAGACGGTCACCTTCGGGGATCTCGACCCCCGACAGGGTCGCCGGTAGGGTCAGGTAGCGGAGGAAGTGCCGTACCGGCGAGGTCCACCGGATCATCTCGTCCACCGCGTTGTTGACGAGGTCGGGCCGTTCCTGGAGCGACGCCACCTGCACCGGGTCCCGCAGGAGCGCCTCGAGCCCGCCGGACAGCGCGAACGACGTGGTGTCGTGGCCGGCCGTGGCCACGATCGTGTAGTACCAGAGGCGCGCGTTGGAGTCCATGGGGCAGCCGTTGACCTCGGAGGTGGCGATGACGGTCGCCAGGTCGTCGGCCGGGTGCGCGCGGCGGTCCTCGGTCAAGGCGTCGAAGTAGGCCTCGAACTGGGCGATGGTGTCGGTCAGCAGGGCCATCGGGTCGGTGAGGTCCCCGAGGTACTCGGGGTCGGCGGCACCGAAGATCCCCTGGGTGAGCTTGAGCATGGTGGGCTCGTCCTCCTCGGGGATGCCGAAGATGCCCATGATCACCCGGAGCGTGTACGGCACGGCGATGTCCTGGGCGAAGTCACACGTCCCGTCCAGCTGGCGGAAGATGTCGACGAACTCGTCGGCGATGGCGTCGATGGCGGCCTGGCGCCGGGCCACGGCCCGGGGTCGGAACCAGTCGTTGGCCACGGCGCGGTGGTCGCGGTGCTCGTCACCGTCCATGTGGATGAGGGTCTCGCCCTCGATCCCGATCGAGGTGAGGAACTCGAACTGGAGGTCGGGAGCCACGACCGGGTTCCGGGTGTTGCGGAAGTGCTGGTTGTCGCGCGACACGGCGAAGACGTCCTCGTGGCGGGTCACCGCCCAGAACGGCGTGTATCCCTCGACCTCGACCCGCAGCACCGGCGCCTCCTCCCGGAGTTCGGCCGCCACCGTGTGCCAGGCCTCCTGATCGGCGTAGAGCACGGGATCGACGAAGATCTTGCCCCGGGGGTCCGGTTCGCTCATGGCTGCTCCCGACTGGTGCGCTGGACGATCCACCTGCCGTCCGGGCGGACCCGGCGCGACGGACCGATGCTACTCATCGGCCGGCGGGGCCCCGTGGGTATCGTCGGGCCCCGACCGTCCCCGCTGCGGGCGGGCGTAGGCCGGGCACGCCTGCCATCATTGCCGGGTGAAGCTGGTTCCGACGCGGCGAACGGACTACGCGATCCGGTCGTTGGTGTACATCGCCAACGCCGACGCGTCCCCGGTGAAGGCCAACGCCGTGGGCGAGGTCATGGGCATTCCCACCGGCTTCCTCCAGCAGGTGCTGCGTGAGCTGCTCCAGGCCGGCCTGCTGAAGTCGCGCTCGGGCCCTTCCGGCGGCTTCAGCCTGGCCCGCCCCGCCGAGGAGATCACCGTCCTCGAGATCGTGGAGGCCATGGAGGGCCCGCTGCGCACCTCCGAGTGCGCACTGCGGGGCGGACCGTGCCACTGGGACGACGTCTGTGCCCTCCACCGCGTGTGGTCGGCGGCCCGCGACGCCCTGTGTGACCGGCTCGACGACGCCACGCTGGCCACGGTGGCGGCGGACGACCTGGCACTGCAGGTCGGCAAGCTCCCCGTCCCGCGCGACTCCCACCGCCGACCGAACCTCGACTGAGCCGGGCCGCGGCTGCGGGTCAGACCCGTTCGGGCGTGTACTCGACGGGCATCGTCTCGATGGCGTGCACCAGTGCGTGCCCGCTGTAGACGGGCGTGAACCCCGGCGCCGCCCGCATGTCGGGGAACCGCCGGATCAACTCCTCGAACAGGACCCGGATCTCCAGGCGGGCCAGGTTGCTGCCCATGCAGACGTGGGGGCCCACCCCGAAGGCGAGATGGGGATTGGGGCTGCGGGCCACGTCGAACACGTCCGGTCGCTCGAAGATGTCCCCGTCGCGGTTGGCCGACTGGTAGAGCAGGAGCAACCGCTCACCGGCGGCGACGGGCTGGCCGTGGACCTCGGTGTCCACGGTGGCCGTGCGCACGAAGCTGATGACCGGACTGACATAGCGGGCCACCTCGTCGGCCATGGTGGCGAAGTGCTCGGGGTGGGTGCGCAGCAGCTGCCACTGCTCGGGAAAGCGCTGGAACGCCCACATCCCGCCGCCGATGGCGTTGCGGGTCGTCTCGTTGCCGGCCACCAGCAGCACCACGAGGAACATGGTGAGCTCGTCCTCGGTCAGTACCTCGCTCGACTCGAGCACCCCGTCCTCGTCGGCCCCGACCAGGGTGGTGATGATGTCGGCGGGCGCATCCCGGCCCTCGCGACGGGCGGACCGTCGCTCCTCGACCATGGCGGTCACGTAGCCCACGTACTCGGTGAAGGCGGCGGTGGCGTCCAGGATCATCGGGTCGTCGGGGTCGGTGCGGCCTTCACCGCCCATCATCCGGTCCGACCACCCGCCGAGCCGGGACCGGTCCTCCACGGGGAGCCCCATCAACTCGGCGATGACCACGAGTGGGAGGGGGATGGCGATATCGGACACGAAGTCGCACGACCCCCGGTCGGCGACGGCATCGAGCACCTCGGTGACCACCTGGCGCACACGGGTCTCCATGGCACGGATCACGCGGGGGGAGAAACCCTGGTTGAGCAGGCGTCGCTGGCGGATGTGGCGCTCCCCGTCGAGTCCGATGATCGACAGGTCGATGGACTGTGTCGGCCGCACCCCCTGGCCGGAGCAGAAGACATCGGCATGGGTGGAGACGTAGGCGACGTCCTCGTGGCGGGTGAGCACCCACAGCCGGTTCTTCTCGTCCCAGGAGATCGGTGACGACTCCCGCAGCCGTGCATAGGCGGAATGGGGGTCGAGGTAGAAGCTGCGGTCGAGCACGTCGAACTCGCAGGCCGGTCGGGTCTGGGTCGGCATCGTCGTTCCCTCCTCGGGCAGGCGGCGCCCGGCAGGCGCACTTCCGATCGGGACAGTAGAACGCGTTCTCGTGATTGTCTAGTGACTAACGACACAATTTGGCGTCCAGGGGCCGGATCCGATGCGTCGCACGGCTCCGGTGACGTCCCTACCCTGGTGCGATGGGCGCCACCTCCGTCGTCGGGTCGTCGGGGCCGTGGTGGGCCCGTCCCGACGGGCCGATCGGGGCTGCGGTGGGCCGGCTCGTCGAGGTGGACCCGGCCCGCCTCGTCGCCCTGCGCCGGGCCGTCCTCCGCAACGGGCGTGGCGACCTGCCCGCCTCCTACCCGTTCGACGACGAACCATCCACCCTCCACCTGGCCGTGGTGGGTCCCGGCGACCGGGTGGTGGGAGGGGTGACGGTGCTGGTCGACCCCCTGCCCGGAGCCGCCACCCTCCGCCTCGCCCTGATGGCGGTGGACCCGGCGCTCCAGGGCCGGGGCGTCGGTCGCACCCTGCTCGGCGCGGTGCAGGGCCGCGCTGCCGGGGCCGGGCTGGCCGTGTGGGCCGCGGCCCGGGTCGGCGCCCTGCCGTTCTACGAGTCGCTCGGGTTCCGTCCCCGCGGCGACGTCTACGTCGGGCCCATGGACCTGCCCCACCGCCGGGTGCTCTGGCGGCCTGGCCCCGGTGTGCCCGGATAGAGGCGTGGGGCCCGGATTCAAGGTGGGGCCACGGCGTGCCGATGGAGTGGCTGACTGACCATGGCCGAGGACGCGGAGGCACGATGAGGGACCACCCCGGAGGCAGGCGGGGCGAGCGGTGCACCACCGTCGTCGCGGCCCTTCTCCTGGCCCTGCTGTCGGCCGGCTTCGTGGCGCTGGTGCCCGCCGCGTCGGCGTCGGCGTCGGCACTACCCGTGCCCTCCTTCACGGTGACCACCACCGATCCGACCGCCACCCTGCCGGTCTCCTTCGACGCGTCGGCCTCGAGCGACCCCAACGGCATCGCCTCGTACACCTGGTCCTTCGACGACGCAACGCCCACGCAGACCGGGATCACCCCGTCCCACATCTTCGTGTCGCCGGGCAGCTACTCGGTCACGCTCACGGTCACGGACTCGGTCGGGCGCAGTGCCTCGGCCACCCGGGAGGTCGCGGTGACCCCGCTGACCACCCCGACCGCCCCGTCCTTCATCCGCCAGACCCCACCGCTCTCCGTCGGGGCCGGCAAGTCCTACTCGTACGGGTTCTTCGTGTCCGGTTACCCGGCCCCGTCCTTCGCCCTCGTCGGCGCTCCGTCGTGGCTGTCGGTGGGCTCGGCCTCCGGTGTGGTGTCGGGCACCGCGCCGGAGGGAACCTCGTCCTTCGCCTACTCGGTCCGGGCCCAGGACGGCGTGGGTTCGCCCGCCACGGCCGGGCCGTTCACGGTGACGGTCACCGCCGTCTCGAGCGGCAACGGTGACGGCCACGGGTACTGGCTCGTCGGCGCCGACGGCGGGATCTTCTCCTTCGGCTCGGCCGGCTTCTACGGCTCCACCGGCAGCCTGGTGCTCCAACGTCCGGTGGTCGGCATCTCGCCGACCTCGGACCGCAAGGGCTACTGGCTGGTGGCCTCCGACGGCGGCGTCTTCGCCTTCGGGGACTCCGGGTACTTCGGCTCGCTGCCCGGCCTCGGGTTCGCCCCGGCCGGGACCGTCGGCCGCCCGGCCCTGGCCGCCCCGATCGTGGGCATCGTGCCGTCGTCCAACGGCGGCGGCTACTTCATGGTGGCCTCCGACGGCGGCGTCTTCGCCTTCGGTGACGCCAAGTTCGCCGGTTCGTGTCCCGGTATCGGCGGCTGTTCCGGCTCGGCCGTGGCCGTCATGCCCGACGCCTCCGGCGACGGCTACTGGCTCGTGACGGCCACCGGCGCCGTCTACGCCTTCGGCGACGCCCCGTACCTCGGGGCCCCGGCGGCGCGGTCGGTGCCGGTGACCTCGGCGGTGCGGACCCCGGACGGTGGCGGGTACTGGATCCTGTTTGCCGACGGCAAGGTCGTCCCGTTCGGTGACGCCTCCAAGTTCGGCAGCCCGGCCGGCACACTGGGCGGCGATACGGCCACCGCGGTGATCGCCACCTCCGACGGAGCGGGCTACTGGGTGGCCACGGCCTCGGGAGCCGTCTACCCCTACGGCGACGCCCCGTCCGACGGCAGCATGGCCGGCGCCCACCTCAACGCTCCGATCGTGGCCGCCTCGGGCTGGTAGCCCTCAGGCCCGCCGCCGGGGCTCGGAGTGGTCCCAGTCGGCCAGCAGGGTCCGCAGCGCCGTCAGCAGGATCAGTGGCTGGTCGAGCATGGCGTGGTGGCCGGCCTCGGGGATCTCGATGACCGGGGTCACCCGTCCCAGCTCCTCGTACATGAAGCGCCCGATGTCGCGGGTGACCAGCCCGTGCTCGGATCGGAGCAGGGCGAACCGGCTGTGCACCCGGGCCAGGTAGGGCTGGGCGACACTGCGCATGCTGCCGCTGAATTGGGCGAAGACGTTCCGGTCGAACTTCCACTGGTAGCCGCCTTCGGCCGGTCGCACCGAGTGGTGGGCCACGTGGTCGATGACGTAGTCGAGATAGTGCTCCTGGGCCGGGACGGTCCGGAAGTGGGCGAACGCCTCCTCGGGGGTCGCGTAGACCCGGGGCATGCCGAAGGCCTCCTTCAGCCGATAGGAGGCGATCTCGGGGTCGGGCTCGGTGACCGGCGAGTCGCACACGATGGCACCGCTCACGGCGTCGCCGTGGAGCGCGGCCGTGCCGATGGTCACGAAGCCGCCCATCGAGTGGCCCACCACCACCGGCGGGCCGGCGATGTCGCCGGCATCGGCCACGGCCATCACCTCGTCCGTCCACTGTTCGAGCGAGTACGACGGCCGGTGCCCGCTGTCACCGTGGCCCGACAGGTCGGGGCACACCACCCGGAACTCCTCGGCGAAGGTGGCGGCCACATGGGTCCACCAGTGGGCATGGGCCCCGCCGCCGTGGACGAAGACGAGACCGCGCGTGCCCGGCGTGCCGAAGGTCAGGGCATGGATGGGACAGCCGTCGACATCCACGGTCAGGTCCCCACGGGGGACCTCGAGGGCGCGGGTGAACCACGGCGGGGCATCGGGCAGGGGCCGGTAGGTCATGCGTGCTGCGCCCCGATGGCCTCGGTCACGTCGTCCTCCAGGGGGTCGCCCGCCAGCCAGCGGTCGAGGTTGGCGTCGAACACGTCGGCCTGGCGCTCCAGCCGGCCGAAGCCACCGGCTGCGTTGTGCGGGGTGATCCGCACCCGGGGGTGGGTCCAGAAGGGGTGGTCCGGGGGGAGGGGCTCGGTGGCGAAGACGTCGAGCACGGCAGCCGACGGCGTGCCGGTGTCGAGGGCGGCGAGCAGGGCATCCTCGTCGACGAGGCTGCCCCGACCCACGTTCACGAGGACGCTGTCGGGCCGCATGGCGCCCAGGAACCCGGCGTCGACCAGCTGGTCGGTGCTGGCGCTGGCCGGGGCGCTCAGGACCACCACGTCGGCCTCGCCCACGACGTCGGCGAGCTGGTCCGGGGTGACCGTCCGGTCGGCAGGGTCGTCGGGCGACGGGTGCCGGCGGCAGCCGATGACCGTCGCCCCGAGCGCCCGGGCCCGCACGGCCACCGCACCGCCGATGTGACCGAGGCCGACCACCAGCCAGGTGGTGCCGGCCACCTCGCGCCAGTCGTGGATGCGCCACTCGAGAGCGGTGGCCTGGCGGCGCCACTCGGCCGCTCCCTGGAACTCGTCGAGCACGGCCCGCAGCACGAACTCGGCGATCGGCAGGCTGTTGACGTGGGCGTTGGAGACCCGCACGCCGTTGGCGGCCATCAACCGGAACGGCTCGCTGTCGTAGCCGGCGGCGGGTGACTGGAACCACCGCAGCGTCGTGCTGTCGACCACGAACCGGAAGAAGGCGGCCACCGGGGCGCCGGGCCGGAACAGGTCGGACGTGGCCCAGGCCACCTCGGGACGGGCCTCGGGCCACGGCACGGCCGACCCGTCGGGTCCGGTCAGGCTGCCGTCGGCTTCCATGACCAGCCACTCCACACCGGGCCGGTCCAGCCGGGCGGCGAAGGAGTCGTGGGCGGTGCGGGTGAGGAGAGCGAGCACGGCGTCAGACTACGGCGAGGGCGTCGGCGACCAGCGACTGGACGAGCGCCACCCCGGTCTCGTGACGTGGACTGAGGGGCCCGCCACCTGGTCGACGGTGCCGACGGCCGTCCACTCCCGGGCGAAGATCGCCCGCCGCTCCGCCTCGTAGCGGTCGGGGTCGACATAGGCGCCGGCGGCGGGTACCTGGTGGTCCCTGGCGGTCTCGACGGTCACGGCCCCTCCCTCGCCGGCACTCGTCCGGTGGACGGCCTCATCATGCCAGCGCACCGGCCGGCCCCGCCCCGGCGGTGGTAGCAAAGGGGCGTGATCACCACCGAGACCCACGGGCCGGTCCGGCTCGTCATCCTCGACCGTCCCGAGGCCCGCAACGCCCTGACCGGGGCGATGATCGCCTCGCTCGGCCGGGCCCTGGTCGATGCCGACGCCGATCCGGGGGTGGGCGCCATCGTCCTCACCGGCCGCGACCCTGCATTCTGCGCCGGCCTCGACCTGACCGACCTGGCCCGGACCTACGACGAGGTGGCGGCCGCCCCCCGGGACGGCGACGAAAGGACGGCCGCCGGCCGGGGACTCACCCCCGGCATCGGCGTCCCGATCATCGGGGCGGTCAACGGCCCGGCGGTCACGGGGGGCCTGGAGCTGGCCCTCGGCTGCGACTTCCTGATCGCCTCGGTGCGGGCGACCTTCGCCGACACCCATGCCCGGGTCGGCGTCCTGCCGGCCGGGGGCATGACCATCCGCCTACCCCGGCTGGTCGGCATCAACCGGGCCCGGCAGATGTCGCTCACCGGGAACTTCGTGGACGCGGACACGGCGTGCGCCTGGGGCCTCGTCAACGAGGTGGTGCCTCACGACGACCTGCTGCCCCGGGCGCTCGAGCTCGCCGGGTCCATCGCCGAGTCCGACCGGGCCACCGTCGCCGAGGTTCGTGCCATGTACGGGGCCCTGGCCCACCGGGGCGACGACGGGTCCTATCGCGACGAGGCCCGCTGGTCGGGGCGATGGATGAAGGAGCACTTCGACCCGGCCGCGTTCCAGGGCCGGCGTGACGCCATCATCGAGCGGGGGTCGTCCCAGCAGTAGCCGGGCTACGAGGGCCCGAGGCCGACGCCCTGCAGCATCCGGCGGAGGTCGACGATCTGCTGGGTGTCGACGTCGTGGCCGCGAGGGGCGTCGAAGGTCTGGGTCTCGTCGCCGAGGGTGACCTTGAACCGACCGTCGTGGACCTCCTCGGTCTGACCCACGGCCTCGAGCAGCGACAGGACGTCGTGCCACTGGATGTTGTGGCTGGTGGGGTGCGAGAAGAGCTTCTCCACCGTCTTCCGGTGGTGCGAGTCCAGCTTCGGTCCGTCGGTCATCCGGTCCTCCATCGTGTGGGTGCCGGTCCATCGTAGGGGAGCGAAGGTGGGGCGGGGGAAGGGCCGATCGGACGTTTCGTGGCCGCCCGGCCGGCATCCGGACGGCGTCCCCGGGCCCGTGCCACGATGGCCCCGTGACCGGAGCCGACACGGACAAGGAGCGGGTCCGCCAGTTCTGGACCACGCTGTACGCCCGCGACTGGGACGGCATCGCCGCCTTCTTCGACGAGGACAGCGAGTACACCGACGTGCCCTCCCCACCCGACGACGTCGCCCGCGGCCCCGACCAGGTGGTGGCCCGCCTGCGACTCGGCCTCGGCTCGCTCTCCGGCTACGAGCACCACCTGCGCCTGATGGTGGCCGAGGGCGGCTCCGTGGTCACCGAGCACAGTGAGACGTGGCACTGGCGCACCGGCGAGCAGGTGACGCTGCCCTTCGTCTCGGTCCAGCAGCTCCGCAACGGGCAGATCGTGCGGTGGTGGGACTACTGGGACCTCTCGACCCTGATCAACGCGGCCCCGGCGTGGTGGATCGAGGAGATCGCCGCCGGCTACGCGTGATCCGGCCGCCGTCCGGTCAGCGCCGGTCGTCGAGGGTGACCGCGGCGACGATGCCGGCCTGCGCGGTCACCGGACCACCACCACGGAGCGCAGGACCTCGCCGCGCTCCATCCGGTGGAACGCCTCCTCGACGTCGTCGAGCGAGATGGTCTCGGACACGAAGCGGTCGAGGTCCAGGCGGCCCTGGAGGTAGAGGTCGATGAGCATCGGGAAGTCACGGCTCGGCAGGCAGTCCCCGTACCAGGACGGCTTGAGGCGGCCCCCCCGGCCGAAGAAGTCGATCATGGGCAGGTCGATCCGCATGTCCGGGGTCGGCACGCCCACCTGGACCACGGTGCCGGCCAGATCGCGGGCGTAGAAGGCCTGCTCGAGGACCTTCGGATGGCCCACGGCCTCGATGCAGACGTCGGCGCCGTTCCCGTCGGTCAGCGCCCGCACGGCCTCCACCACCCCGCCGGACGAGGCGTCGACCGTGTGGGTCGCCCCGAACTCCCGGCCCAGTTCGAGCTTCCGGGGGTCGAGGTCGACGGCGATGACCGTCGCGGCGCCGGCCAGCCGGGCGCCGGCGATGGCCGCGCATCCGACGCCGCCACAGCCGAACACGGCGACCGAGTCGCCCGGGCCGACCTCGCCGGTGAGCAGGGACGCCCCGATGCCGGCCATGACGCCGCACCCCAGGAGGCCGGCGGCCTCCGGACGGGCCGCGGGGTTCACCCTGGTGCACTGGCCGGCGGCGACCAGGGTCTTGTCGGCGAAGGCACCGATGCCCAGTGCCGGGGAGAGCGGCGTGCCGTCCGTCAGCGTCATCTTCTGGGCGGCGTTGTGGGTGGCGAAGCAGTACTGCGCCCGGCCCCGGCGACACGACCGGCAGTCGCCGCACACGGCCCGCCAGTTGAGCACCACGAAGTCGCCGGGAGCCACCGACGTCACGTCCGGGCCCACCGCCTCCACGACGCCGGCCGCCTCGTGTCCGAGGAGGAACGGGAACTCGTCGTTGATCCCGCCCTCCCGGTAGTGCAGGTCGGTATGGCATACCCCGCAGGCCTGGACGGCGACCACGGCCTCGCCCGGTCCGGGGTCCGGGACCACGATGGTCACCACCTGGACCGGCTCTCCCTTGGCCATCGCCACCACTCCCCGGACCTCTGCTGCCATCGTGTGCTCCTGTCTCGGTGTGCGTCCCCGCGGGCCAGTGTGGCATGCCGTCGTCCAGGCGGCCCGGCCGTCCGGACGGCCGGGCGCCGCCGCCGCCGGGACTACCGTGCACGGTGGCGGTGAGCGAGACGGAAGGGTGCAGATGACAGACGACCCGGCGACTTCGACGGCCGCCCCGGCCACTGCCGACAGACGTAGGGAGGACATGATCCGGGCCGCGCTCGAGGTGATCGTCGAGCGCGGGTACACCGACACCCGCATCGTCGACGTGGCCGAGCGGGCCGGCACCAGCCCGGCGCTCGTCATCTACTACTTCACGACCAAGGACAACCTGCTGACCGGGGCCGTCCGCCTGGCCGAGGACAGCTGGTTCGACAACGCCGCAGGCCGGATGCGGGAGATCGAGGGTGCGGCGGGTCGCCTGGAGTGGATCGTGGTCGCCACCTGCCTGCCCGAGGCCGACGAGGAACTGCCCGAGCCGTGGTCGCTGTGGCTGGACCTCTGGGCGCAGGCCGTGCGCCATCCCGGGGTGGCGCAGGTGCGCGAGGACTTCGACGCACGGTGGCGCTCGACGATCGCCGACGTGGTGGCCCTCGGCCAGGCGTCCGGGGAGTTCGGCCCGGTCGACCCCGACGAGTTCGCCATCACCCTGTCGGCCCTGCTCGACGGGCTCTCGGTGCAGATCGCCCTCGACGACCCGGTGGTCGGCCCCGACGTGGCCGTGACCTGTGCCATGACCTACGCCTCCGAGAAGCTGGGCTTCCCGTGGGATGGCCGCGGCGCCGCCGGAACGGGGGCCGACGGGCACCGGTGACCCGACGGGGCCGGAGGAGGCCGGCGCCCGGGCCTCAGGCCGTCGAGGCCAGCATCCCGGCGATCATCTCGATGCTGGTGTCGGGGTGCAGCAGCGCCAGCCGGCCGACGGGCTCGCCCTCCCAGGTGGTGTGCATAACGAAGCCGGTCTGGTCCTCGAGAAGGTGGTCGGACCAGGCCTCGTAGTCGGCCTTGCCCCACCCGGCGCGGCGGAACAGCACCACCGACAGCTCCGGCCGGCGCACCAGCTCGAGGTGGGGGAGCGACTCGACGAGATCGGCCGCCGCCTGGGTGGTGGCCAGCACCGCCTCGACGGCGTCGCGGTAGGCGTCGGTGCCGTTGACGGCCAACGAGAACCACAGCGGCATGCCCCGGGCCCGCCGGGTGAGGTGGTACGCGTAGTCGCTCGGGTTCCACTCCTCGGGGGTGTCCCTGTGCAGCACCTCCAGGTAGGAGGCGTCCTGGGAGTGCACCGCCTTGGCCAGGCGCGGCTCGCGGTACAGCAGGGCGGCGCAGTCGAAGGGGGCGAACAGCCACTTGTGGGGGTCGACGACGAACGAGTCGACCCGTTCGATCCCGTCGAAGCGGGCCCGGACCGAGGGGGCGAAGAGGGCGGCACACCCGTACGCGCCGTCGACGTGGAACCAGAGCTTGCGCTCCTCGGCCACGTCGGCCACCCCGGCGAGATCGTCGATGATGCCGGCGTTGGTGGTCCCGCCGGTGGCCACGACGGCGATCACGTCGTCCCCCCGGGGGTCCCGGGCCAGAGCGTCCCGCAGCGCCTGCCCGGTCAGCCGGTGGTCGTCGCACGGCACGAGCAGCGGCTCGATGCCCAGCACGTGGAGGGCCTTGCCCACCGAGGAGTGGGCCTCCTCGCTGATGGCCACGACGGGGTGATCGGGCACGTCGGCGCCCATCCGGAACGACGCCGTGTCGCGTCCGACCATCAGGCCGGACAGGTTGCCGGCCGAGCCACCGGCCACGAAGCACCCCCCGGCCCCCCCGGGCAGGCCGGCCAGGTCGGCCAGCACGCGCAGGGCCTGGTTCTCGGCGGCCACCGGGCCGGCGGCCTCGATCCACGACGTCCCCTGGAGGGACGAGCAGGCGACGACCATGTCGAACAGCAGGGCGGCCTTGGTGGGGGCGGCCGGGATGAAGGCCAGGAACTTCGGGCTGTCGACCGACACCGCCGCGGTGGCCAGCGTCTTGTCGAAGAGCGCCATGACGGCGGCGGGGTCGGTACCACCGGGGTTGATGATCCCGTCGAGGGCGTCGGCCAGGTGACCGACGAGCGCGCCGCCGTAGTCGAGTGGGACCGGGTCGAGCGACAGGCGCCAGCGGCAGTAGGTGAAGATCAGGTCGGTGAGCTTCTCGTCGTAGACGAACATGGGATTGCGCATGGTGGTCCGTTCTGCTCGTGCCGCCCGCCCATGATCGCAGACCCGGGGGAGCGCGGCTCCGGCTCAGACCGGGCGACGGTGGACCGACACGGCGTAGTCGGCCCCCGGGCCGAACGGGGCCGTGTCCCACGTCGACCACCGGCCCTCGGGCTCGAGGCCGGCCACGGTGCAGTCGGCGGCGTACTCCTCCAGGGTGTAGCCACGCCCCAGCTGGAACCCCGTCACCAGCCTCCCGCCGGGTGTGAGGTGGCGGGCGCAGCCGGCCACGAGGGTGCCCTGGGTCCCGTCGGGGGTGAACAGGGGTACGTTGCCGGCCATCACCACCAGGTCGAACATCCGCCCGAGGTCGGCCTCGGCCACGTCGACCACCCGGAAGTCGACGTCGGGTGCGGTCCGGCGGGCAGTGGCGATCATCGACGGGTCGCGGTCGATGCCGACGACGTCGACGCCCCGGCGGGCCAACTCGGCCGCCACCCGACCGGAACCGCAGCCGGCGTCGAGGACGGAGTGCGGCCGGAACGACAGCACCAGTGTCGCCTCACCGTGGACGTCGGCACCGGAGGCGGCCAGTTCGTCGAACCGCCGCTGGTAGGCGTCCCCGTCCCAGCGGGACTCGCCCGGAGGACGGTCGCCCGGGGGTATGCCGTCCCGCGGGCTCACCGGCGGCCGGCGGGTCCGGCGTCCGGCCCGGACGGTCGATGAGGTGCGCGCGGGTCGAGGAACGTGGCGTGCATCGGCCTCCTAGGAAGCGGTCAGGTGGGCGCTGATCGACTCGCCGACGACCACGCAGGCGGACAGCGACACGCACGAGACCCCGGAGAGGGGCAGGGGCACCGGGGCGGCCACGGCCCGGTGCCAGATCGCCGCGGTGGACCCGGTCGCCGGAGTGAGGACGACCAGGCCGCCCTGGGTGGTGGTGGCCACCGTGTCCCCGACGGCCACGCACGGCCCGGCCCCGCACGACACGTCGAGCAGGTCGGCCGCGGTGGGCGGCACCGGTGCCGATGTCCAGGTGACGCCGCCGTCGGTGGAGGTGAGGACGACGCCCTGGCCGACGCGGGCGCTGCTGAGCACGGTGGACGTGGTCCCGACCGCCGTGCAGGTGACGGCGGAGCCACCGGACGACGACGTGGGGGCGCCGGTCGGCGCCGGCGTGCAGGCCACGGCGTTGAGGGCCCCGGTCCCGACCGGCACGGTCTGGAAGGTCCAGGTGGTGCCCCCGTCGGCGGTGACGGCGATGCCCCCGACCGCGTGCGCCGGGTCGACCGTGTTCGAGGTGGTGGCCCAGCAGTGGTCGTCGTCCGTGCACGACAGGGACGTGGCCGACGAGGCGGCCGCGGGCAGCGACCCTCCGGCTACCCAGGCCCCGGCGGCACCGACGGGCGACAACTCGGTGACCCGGCCGGCGACCGTGCCCAGTGCGGTGCACGGCCTCCCGGTGAGGCAGTCCACGGCGGTCACGTCGGTGGTCCCGGTGGGGACGGCCTGCAACGTCCAGGCCGACCCTCCGTCGGTGGTGGTCAGGACCGCCCCGGGACCCATCCCGGTGGTGCCCATCTGCCCGACCGCCGTGCAGTCCCTGGTGCTGGAACAGGCGATGCCCGAGAGGTAGCCGACCCCGGGGGGCAGTGCCTGGACGTCCCACGTCGTGCCACCGTTCGTCGTGGCCACGACGACCGGTCCCGAGGGCATGGTGGCCTTGGCCTCGGTCGAGCCCACCGCCCAACACCTGTCGGCCGTGACGCAGGTCACCGACCGAAGGGCCTGCACCGGCGCCGGGAGCGACGCCGTCGTGAGCGTGCCCTGCCACGGGGCCAGCAGCGAGGAGGTGGTGGAGGAGCCCGTGGCCTGCGGGTCCGTGGTCGTGGTACCGCAGGCGGCCGTGGCTCCGAGGACCACCACGGCCAGGGCCAACGCCGCACGTCGGCACCGCGTCGGGGTGGAGGATCGCTGAGCAGGCACTCCTGGTTCCTCTCTCCGGCTGGGTGGACGGTCGGCCGCTGGCCGGAACGGTCCGATCGACCGAGATTGTGCCACGGACGGGCCCCGGGGGGCCGGCGCTGACGGTGGGGTGCCGTCGCCGTCTACCGTGACAAGCGTGCCGGCCCCATCCTCCCCCGACGGCGCCTGGCGGACGCAGAGCGGGCCGGGCGGACTGTGAACGTCGTCGACATCGTGGTCGTCGTGGTCGCCCTGTTGGCCGCCGTCCAGGGGGCCCGGGTGGGTGGTGTGGTCCAGGTCTGCGGCATCGTCGGCTTCTTCGTCGGGCTCGTCGCCGGCGCCTACCTGGCCTCCCAGACCGTGCGCTGGGCCCAGTCACCGACGGCCCGCACCGTGGTCGCCCTCACGACGATGCTCCTGGTTGCCTTCAGCTTCGGCATGGCCGGCCGGATCCTCGGCGGCATGGTGATGCGCGGCGTCCGGCGCGGCCCGGTCCGCTCGGCCGACGCGGTGGTCGGTGTGGTGGTGGCCGTGCTCGCCGCCCTCGTGACGGTGTGGCTGCTCGCCAGCACGATGGTCAACAGTTCGTCGGTTGCCCTCGACAACGCCATCCTGCAGTCGCGGATCATCGGCGCCCTGGACGACGTGATGCCGGCCCCCCCGGCGCTGTTCAGCCAGGCCCAGGGCCTCCTGTCGGAGGAGGGGTTCCCGCCGGTGCTGGCGGCGCTGGCGCCGGCGTCGGCCCGGCCCGTGCCACTGCCCACCGACGCCTCGCTGCGTGAAGCCGTGCTGGCCGCCGGGCCGTCGACGGTCAAGGTCGAGGGGTACGGCTGCGGGGTCATCCAGGAAGGCTCGGGGTTCGTCGTGGCCCCGGGCCTGGTGGTGACCAACGCCCATGTGGTGGCCGGCATCCGCCAGCCCATGGTCCAGGTCGGGACGACGGTTCACTCCACCGAGGTCGTGTACTTCGATCCGACGTTCGACCTGGCCGTCCTGGAGGTCCACGGCCTCACCGCGCCCGCCCTGCCCCTCGATCCCACGACCGTCGGCCCGGGCACCCAGGGTGCCGTGCTCGGCTATCCCGGCGGCGGCCCCTTCACCGTGGACGGGGCTGGCGTGATGGCCCTGTTCGAGGCGGAGAGCCGGAACATCTACGGACAGGGACTGACCGTCCGCAACGTCTACGAACTGGATGCCGTCGTGCGCCCGGGCAACTCGGGAGGTCCGCTCGTACTCCCCGACGGCGAGGTCGTGGGTGTCGTCTTTTCGCGGTCCACGGTGGACGACACCGTCGGCTACGCGCTGACGTCGCCCGACGTGATCACGAGGGTCGCGGCGGCCGAGCGGGCGACGGCGCCGGTGTCGACAGGGGGCTGCGCGGCCGAGTGATCCGCCCGGTCCGGGAGCCCGAACGGTGGCAGACGATCGGGCGGTCGGTCGGACTAGACAAGGGGGATGCCCCTTCCGATCGAGGACTACGGGATCATCGGCGACCTCCACACGGTCGCCCTGGTGGGCCGCAACGGTTCCATCGACTGGCTCTGCCTGCCGCGGTTCGACTCTGGGGCGTGCTTCGCCGAGCTGCTCGGCACCGAGGAGAACGGATCGTGGCGTATCGCCCCGCGCGGTGCCGAGCGGGCGACCCACCGCCATTACCGCGGTGACACGCTGGTGCTCGAGTCGGAGTTCGTCACCGACGAGGGGACGGTGCGGATCATCGACTGCATGCCGATCCGCCAGGAGCATCCCGAGGTCGTGCGCCTCGTCGAGGGTGTCCGGGGCACGGTCACCATGGAGATGCGGCTGACCATCCGTTTCGGGTACGGGCAGGTGGTCCCCTGGGTCCGGCGGACCGACGGCACGCTGACCGCGGTGGCCGGTCCCGACGCGTTGTCGCTGTGGACCACGGTGCCCACCCACGGCTCCGACATGTCCACGGTGGCCGAGTTCACGGTCTCCGAGGGGCAGACCGTCCCCTTCTCCCTGTCCTGGTACGCGGCCAACGAGAGCCCGCCGCGCCCGGTGGACGCCACCTACGCCATCGCCGACACGGAGCAGTGGTGGCGGGAGTGGGTGGCCCAGTGCACCTACGACGGCGAGTACCGCGAGGCCGTGGTGCGGTCGCTGATCACACTGAAGGCGCTGACCTACCAGCCTTCCGGCGGGATCGTCGCCGCCCCCACCACCTCGCTACCCGAGGCGTTGGGCGGCAGCCGCAACTGGGACTACCGGTTCTGTTGGTTGCGTGACGCCACCCTCACCCTCGAATCGGCCATGCGGGGCGGGTTCTACCAGGAGGCGATGGCCTGGCGGGCCTGGCTGCTGCGGGCCACGGCCGGCGACCCGTCCCAGATGCAGATCATGTACGGGGTGTTCGGCGAGCGCCGGCTCGACGAGTGGGAGGTCGACTGGCTGCCCGGGTACGAGGAATCGTCGCCCGTGCGGATCGGCAACGCGGCGGCGGGCCAGTTCCAGCTCGACGTCTACGGCGAGGTCATGTCGGCCCTCTACGAATCGGTGCAGCCAGACGACCCGGAGAGCGGCCCGGCCTGGGATCTGCAACTGGCCCTCATGGAGTTCCTCGAGACCGGTTGGCGCGAGCCGGACGACGGGATCTGGGAGGTGCGCGGCCCTCGACGGCACTTCACGCACTCCAAGGTCATGGCCTGGGTGGCGATCGACCGGGCCATCAGGACCGTCGAGGAGCACGGGACCGAGGGGCCGGTCGAACGCTGGCGGGCCCTTCGCCAGGAGATCCACCAGCAGGTGTGCGACAGGGGGTTCAACGCCGAAAAGGGGTCCTTCACCCAGTACTACGGCTCGGACCAGCTGGACGCCAGCCTGCTGATGATCCCGCTGGTCGGGTTCCTGCCGGCTACCGACCCGCGGATGCGGTCCACCATCGAAGCCATCGAACGGGAGCTGATGGAGGGTGACTTCGTGCTCCGGTACCGGACGGTGGACACCGGCGACGTCGACGGCTTGAGCGGCCGGGAGGGAGCCTTCCTGGCCTGCTCGTTCTGGCTCGCCGACTGCCTGACCCTGCTGGGCCGGACACACGACGCCCACAATCTCCTCGAGCGCCTGCTCGACCTGCGCAACGACCTGGGTCTGCTGTCCGAGGAGTACGACCCGGTGGCCGGCCGGCTGGTCGGTAACTTCCCCCAGGCCTTCTCCCACGTCTCCCTCGTCAATTCGGCGTCCAAGGCCAGCGGCCACGCCAAGCCGACGCGGGACCACGTGTTCATGGGCCTGGCCCGTCAGGCCATGGTGACCAGGGGCAGCACCGGCGGACGCCGTCACCTGTCGTTGGGCGGTGGTCCGACGTTGCAGGCTCTGGTCGACGAGGCCACCAAGCGGTCCGGTCGGGACCGCCCGACGTCGCGGGTGGTAGGCACCGCCGCCGGCCAGCGGGCCGGTCGGGCGGCCCGCAAGGTCCTGTCTCGGAGTCGGGGTGCCATGGTCGCCACTCCGACTGCGACGGTGGTTCCATCCGGTCCGCCCACCGAGGCGGACGGCACGAAGGTCCGGGCCGAGGCAGCGGTCGAACAGGCGGTGGCCAAGAGCACGCCGGCCAAGAAGACGCCGGCCAAGAAGACGACGGCCAAGAAGACGCCGACCAAGAAGACGCCGGCCAAGAAGACGCCGGCCAAGAAGGCCAGGTGACCTCTCGATGAGCGGCGACCACCACCACGGGCCGGGTGGACACCATCACGGTCACCCGTTCGACCCGGACGACGCGACCCCTCCGCCCACCGGGACCCGCATCGCCGAGGGTGTGCTGGAGCTCGACACGCTGCTCGGCGGATGGGAGCGGGTCACCGCCGGGTACCTGATCGAGGGCGACGCCCCCGTCCTGGTGGAGACGGGCAGCCAGAGCTCGGTGCCCGCCCTCCTCGACCATCTCGGGCGCCTCGGACTCGGGCCGGACGACCTGGCGGGCGTCGTGGTGACCCACATCCACCTCGACCACGCCGGCGGCGTGGGCGACGTCGCCCGGGCGTTCCCCAAGGCGACCGTCTACGTTCACCCGAAGGGCGCCCGGCACCTGGCCGACCCGACCCGCCTGGTGGACTCGGCCGCCCGCGTCTACGGCCCCCTCCTCGATTCCCTCTACGGCCGGCTCGATCCGACGCCGTCCGAGCGCATCCACATCCTGGAGGACGGCGAGGAGATCCGAGTCGGTTCGAACCGCTACCTGACCGCCGTCGACTCGCCCGGGCACGCCAAGCACCACCTCGCCCTGCACGACAACTGGAGCGGCACGCTCTTCGCCGGTGACGCGGTGGGGGTCAAGCTGCCCGACGCCGGCGTGCTGCGGCCATCGACGCCTCCGCCGGATTTCGACCTCACCCAGGCCCTGCACTCACTGCAGCGGTTCGCCGAGCGCAGACCCACGGGCCTGGCCCTGGCCCACTACGGCCTGCTGGTCGACCCGCTCGACGTGCTCGACGAGGCCGACGGGACGTTGCGGCGGTGGGCCGACGTGGCCGAGTCGGCCTTCCGGGACGGGCGCGACATCGCCGCCGCCCTCTCCGAGGCCTTCGCCTCCGATCTCGACGGCGTCCCTGAGGAGCACCGGGAGAAGCTCGAGGTCATGAACGGCGTGCACTCCAATGCGGCCGGGTTGCAACGCTGGCTGGCCGCCCGGGGGACCGAGGGATCCGACGGGTCGGTCCCCGCCTGAGGCGGCCGACCTGCTCCCGATCGATCCAGCGTGGTGCCCTTGATGGAACGGCTTTCGAACTTTGAGTTCCAGGAAATGGTGGAAAAACTCCTAGAAAAGTAGTCTCCCGCTGCTCACGCGCCGATGCTCCCACGTGGTGCGCTCGGCAGTGTTTGAACCTGCGACTTTCTGTTCCGCGCTGGGCTCCGGGGTTGAGCGGCGTCGGATGATGAGCCGGGTGCCATTCGGCAGTTTCGTGTCTTCGATGAGGCTGTGGCCACCGAACTCTCGTCCTTCACCTGTCTGTCTTGCGCCAACGAAGCCAGCCACACCTCTTCAACCCCGATGGCATCGAAGATGGCGGCTGCCCGGCCCTCCGCGGCTGCCCCGCCAGTCGTGACGGACCCGGGCGTTTTGATTCTCTCCGGTCTAGGCTCGTGGCCGTCACCCAGGCGCCCCTCGTCACCCGGCGATCACCCTTCGGCACAGAGGAGACTCACATGAGGATGCGGAGGCGTATCGCAGCGGTGATGGGGCTAGGGCTCTTGGGCATATGGGGATTGTGGTCCGCTGCACCAGCCGCGGCCAAGACAGTTAGAACACCCAAGCCGGTGATCACCGGGCTCGCAGCCTCACCCTCCACTGTCGCCACCCTCTCTGGCGAGTCGACGATTTCAGCCTCGGTGTCGAATGCCACTTCGTGCATCTTGTCTGCCAACCCAGCGCTCCTCTCAGGTGCCGGCTCGGTTAGCTGTTCTGACGGTTCGGTCAGCCAGGTTGTGGCGTTTCCTGAGAACACCGCACCAAGGAAGGCCGTGAAGTACAAGATCACGCTTAGCGCAGCCGGTGGCGGAGGCAGTAGGACAAGGAGCGTCTCGGTAATCGTGGAGCCTGGCGGTGGCGGTGGTGCACTCCTCAGCGGGGTGACGTCTCTCTCTGGCTACGGCTACGGCTCCTGTGCCATCGTCGCCTCGGGCGGGGTGGACTGCTGGGGTGCCGGCAATTTCGGCCAGCTCGGGAACGGCACGTTCTACGGCGGTTTCTCCGGCACAAGTCCTACCGGCAGCGCCACGCCGGTCCAGGTGGAAGGTGTGGGAGGTACCGGCACCCTCACCGGGGCGACGTCTGTGACGGGCGACAAGTCCGGCTCCTCCTGCGCCATCGTCGCCTCGGGCGGGGTGGACTGCTGGGGCTACGGCTACAACGGCCAGCTCGGCAACGGGGTGTTCTACACATTGAGTGCCATGGGCAGCGCCACGCCGGTCCAGGTGGAAGGTGTGGGAGGCACCGGCACCCTCACCGGGGTGACGTCTCTCACGAGCGACGGGTACGGCTATGACTTCTGCGCCGTCTTGGCCTCGGGCGGGGTGGACTGCTGGGGAAATAACGAGTACGGCGCGCTCGGGAATGGGACGTTCTCTAACAGCGCCACACCGGTCCCGGTGGAAGGTGTGGGAGGCGCCGGCACCCTCACCGGGGTGGCGTCTCTCACGAGCGACACCATCGGCACCTACTGCGCCCTCCTCACCTCGGGTGGGGTGGACTGCTGGGGCTGGGGCGAAGACGGCGAACTCGGCAACGGCACGTTCGACACGACGAGTCCTTATGGCACGGCCACACCGGTCCAAGTGGAAGGTGTGGGAGGCGGCACCCTCACCGGGGTTGAGGCGCTTGCTAACGACGACATAGGTTTCTGCGCCCTTCTGACCTCCGGCGAGGTCTACTGCTGGGGCTCTAACGGCTACGGCCAGATCGGCAATGGGACGTTTTCTGACAGCGCCACACCGGTCCCGGTGGAAGGTGTGGGAGGCGCCGGCACCCTCACCGGGGTGGAGTCGCTGATCGGCGGATGGAACACCTACTGCGCCATCTTCGCCTCGGGCGAGGTGGACTGCTGGGGCTTCGGAGGTGAGGGCGGACTCGGGAATGGGACGTTCTCCAACAGCGCCACGCCGGTCCCGGTGGAAGGTGTGGGAGGCGCCGGCACCCTCACCGGGGTGGCGTCTCTCACGAGCGACACCATCGGCGCCTACTGCGCCCTCCTCACCTCGGGTGGGGTGGACTGCTGGGGCTGGGGCGAAGACGGCGAACTCGGCAACGGCACGTTCGACACGACGAGTCCTTATGGCACCGCCACGCCGGTCCAAGTGGAAGGTGTGGGAGGCGGCACTCTCACCGGGGTGACGTCCGTCACGGGCGAAGTCGAAACCTACTGCGCCACCCTCGCCTCGGGCGAGGTGGACTGCTGGGGCTATGACGACGACGGCGAACTCGGGAATGGGACCTTCTCTGACAGCGCCACGCCGGTCCCAGTGCTGTCTCCTTGATCCTCGCCCGGTATCACCTCCAACTAGGCGACCGACAACAGCGCAGTCAGCTGCGCGGGATTGCTCCGCGAAGAACGGTGAGCGACGACCAGGGCTTTTACACCGCCTCGGCACCAAGACGGGCTGTCCCGGACAGTGGTAGGCCCCCGGCTCGCTGGTCTGCCCGACCGCTGTCCTGTCCCGGGCCGTGCTGGCGCCGGCCGCCAGTCCCCGGGCCATCCCTACCGTGCGGCGCCCAGTCGTTCGACCGCCTGCCGGCGGCCGTGGCTGGCAGGCTCCTGCGCGCGTCCCTGTGTCGTACTTTCGTCCGTCCGTGCCGGTGGCCCCGGCCTGATGTCGTCCTCCCTCTCTCCCGAATTGAACTGGTGCGCCCCGGGGGACTCGAACCACCCAGCCTCCGGATTAAGAATCCGGTGCTCCACCGTTGAGCTAGGGGCGCCCATCTGGTCTATTCGCATCCGACGATGATGGGCCCCGTCACCCGATCCCATCTTCGGGAGAAGAACCATCAACATGGCGACGACGACATCAGACCAGACGGCTGATCGTACTCGGTCCCCCCGCCCCAAGAAGGGGAAGGTCGGGGACGCCGCCGCCGCCGACAGCGGGTGTCTTGTCGACCGATGTCCGGCCCGGATGATGACAACGGCGATACTCATGACTGTTCGTGTCCAGCCCCTTGAGTGATGCAAGGGATGGACGAGACCGCACCCCGGTCACCCGGAAACCCTCGGGTGTCGCCGGTCTCGATTCCAGCTGGTGGCTGGATCGATCGGGTGGTTTCTCGGCCACCGAGTGATAGTTGAGTCCACCAGAGTGGTGTACGAGGGGTTGCCCGACCTGAGGGTCCCCCCGACGCGACGACCACCGCATCAATCTTCAAGTTCCGTCCAAAGAACACGAACGAGAAGATGCGGTGGAAGTCACCAACAACGATGGACGCTGGCAGCGCTGCGTGCGCAAGTACCTCGAGCCGATGCCGGCAGCGACCTGCTGGCCGAGATGGTGAAGATGGCAGCCGAGCTGCTGATGGACGCCGAGGTCGACGTGGCTCTGCAACGCCGGCTACGGCGAGCGCACCGCGGACCGGGTGAACTAGCCGCAACGGCCACCGCCAGCGGCGCTGGGACACCCGGGCCGGCACGATCAACCTGCGACGATCCCCAAGCTCCGGCAGGGCAGCTACCTGCCGGGCTGCTGCTCGAGCCCCGCCGGCGGGCCGAACAGGCCCTCGTCTCCAGTGGTCTGCCAGGCCTACGTCGAGGGCGTCTCCACCCGGCGGGTCGACGACCTCGTCCGGTCGATCGGCATCGACGGCGATGTCCAAGTCCCAGGTCTCCGAGTTGGCCAAGCACCTCGACGGCAAGGTAGCCGAGTTCCGCAACCGGCCCCTCGATGCCGGGCCCTACACCTACGTCTGGCTGGACGCCCTGTTCCACAAGGTCCGCGAGGCCGGGCGGGTCGGTCAGCGTGGCCACGGTCATCGCCACCGGGGTCAACGCCGACGGCCACCGCGAGGTGCTCGGCGTCGACGTCTTCACCGACCGAGGACGGGGCCGGTTGGATGGCCTTCCTGCGGGGCCTCGTGGCCCGGGGCCTCTCGGGGTCGCCCTCGTGATCTCCGACGCCCACGAGGGGCTCGAAGAACGCCATCGCCTCGGTCCTGCCCGGGGCCAGCTGGCAGCGGTGCCGGACCCACTCCATGCGCAACCTGTTCACCCGGGTGCCCAAGTCCGCCCAGGCCTTCGTGGCCACCCTGGTGCGGACGATCTTCGCCCAGCCCGACGCCGACCCAGGTCCGGGCCCAGTTCGCCCGGGTCGTCGAGCAGCTGCGAGGGCCAGTTCCCGGCGGCCGCCGCGTTCCTCGCCGACGCCGAGGCCGACCTGCTCGCCTTCACCGCCTTCCCGAAGGAGCACTGGCGCCAGATCTGGTCCAACAACCCCCAGGAACGGCTCAACCGGGAGCTCCGCCGACGCACCGACGTCGTCGGCATCTTCCCGAACCGTGCCGCCCTCATCCGCCTCGTCGGCGCCGTCCTCGCCGAGCAGCACGACGAGTGGGCGGTCGCCCGGCGCTACATGGCGGCCGAGTCCCTCACCAGGGCCCGCATGCACCTGATCACCGGTGAGGTGGCCGACCCGAGGAGGTGACCACTGCCCAACTCGATGTAGCCAGTTAGCCAATCAACACGATTGGTGCGGTGGTCGTCGTACACCACTCGCCCGGACTTGACCCGAGTGATGACGCCTTCCATTGCAGCTAGCTGCATTGGCTGACCCTCCGATCGGTGCTGTGCTGGTTGACGTGGAGTCGGGCAGAGTCGTCGGATTGAGGCTCCGCCTTGTGCGGTTCCCGGCCGTCTCCGCTCACCGTCCCAGAACAATCTCGGCGAGTGCGCCGACTCGTTGTCCGACAAGCGGGTGGGCCTGCGCTCTACCGAACCGAGTTGGGCATATCTCATGAAGGAGAAACGGACATGCCGCTAGTCCACGTCGACCTCGTCGAGGGCCGCTCCGACGAGCAGCTCGCTGTCCTCGCCGACACCATCTACCAGGTTGAGCGTGAGGTCTTCTCAGCCCCCGACGACGATCGCTACATCATCATCACCGAACACAAGCCGGGCCGGATGTTCCTGGGTAGCACGGGGCTCGGCTATCAGCGCAGCCCCGAGGCAATGGTCATCCAGATAACCGAGCAGAACCGCAACCGCGACCAAAAAGAGGCGCTCTACCGGGCACTGGCCGAACGACTCCGCGTCGCCATCGGTCTGCGCCCAGAAGATCTCATCGTCTCCGTAGTGGCGAGCACGCTCGAAGACTGGTCATTCGGGCTCGGTCGCGCCAAATTCCTCACCGGCGAACTCGGATCGGTGCAGGACGTGTGAGGGTCGCTCACCTGGCCAGGGGGTCGCCATTACCGATCCGTCAGGACGATCAACGTAGCTGAGTTTCTCTATGCCTTATCAGGGAGGCTTCACGTGGGTTCGGCCGGGAACGGACGGTCGCCGCCCTCGAGCGTGGCGACCCCCATCGGTCACACGGCGCGGAGCGTCGACTCGCTGAAGGACCGGAACAGGGCTGTCGAACCCTCCGTTGAGGTTCAACCTTGGTGGCGCCGCCAACCGAAGTGCGAACACTGCAGCCCAAGTCAGTCAAACGGATTGGGTTGGATCAAGATTCCGGTGCTCCACCGTTGAGCTGGTGGCGCGAACGCAGCATGCGCACCGCGACGAACGAACGCCGCGAAGGCGATGCATGGCCCGCCCGCCCCCCTCCGGCGGGTAGAACGGGAGCGATCGAGACAACGCGTCCGGCGCACCCCTCACCAGCGGAGGCATGGAGTGACCACCACCGAGCGACGCCCCGAGTCGACGTCCGGTCCCGCGCCCAGGTCGCGCCCCGCCGAGGAGAGCGCCCTGGCCCGGCTGGCCGGCTGGTGTCACGACCACCGATGGTGGGTCCTGATCGCCTGGATCGTCTGCCTGGTGGGCGTCAACGTCGTGGCGCAGGCCGCGGGCAGCGCCTTCTCCGACAACCTGACGGGCGGTACCCAGACGGCCCAGCAGATCCTGAACACCGACTTCCCGGACTTCTCCGGCAGTCCGGCCCAGGTGGTGGTCATCACGAGCGGCGCCTTCGCCGACCCCGCCAACATGGCCCGCACCGCGGAACTGGCGGCCAAGCTGGCGCCGTTGCACCACGTGGCTTCGGTGACCAGCCCCTTCAGCCCGGAAGGGGCGTCCCAGATCTCCAGGGACGGCCACATCGGCTACCTACGGGTCGATTTCGACGAAGCGGCGGGCAACCTGCCGACGGACTCGATCCAGCAGGTCATCGACACCGCCCAGTCCTTCGATGCCCCCGGCTACCGCGTCGTCCTCGGAGGTCAGGCCATCAGCCTGGTGGCCGGGGCCAAGCCCGGTCCGAGCGAGGGCATCGGCATCATGGCCGCCATCATCATCATGCTGCTCGCCTTCGGTTCGGTCGTGGCCATGGGGCTGCCGATCATCACGGCCCTGTTCGGAATCGCCCTGGCCTTCGCCGTGCTCGACCTGCTCTCCCACCTGGTCACCACACCCGTCTTCGCGCCGGAGATGATGGCCATGATCGGGCTCGGGGTGGGCATCGACTACGCGCTGTTCATCGTCACCCGCTTCCGCCAGGGCCTCGCCGAAGGACGTGACCCGCGCCACGCCGCGACGGTGTCGCTGGCCACATCGGGACGGGCTGTGGTGTTCGCCGGGAGCACCGTCATCCTGTCGCTCCTCGGTCTCTTCCTGCTCCAGCTGGCGTTCATGCGGGGCCTGGCCATCGGGGCCATCGCCGCCGTGGTGCTGGTCATGCTGGCCGCCACCACCCTGCTCCCGGCCATGCTCGGGTTCTCGGGCCGGGCCATCGACGCTCTGGCCATCCGGCGTCTGCTGCAGAGCGGGGCCGAGCCCGACGAGCGGGGCTTCTGGTACCGCTGGAGCCGACGCATCCAGCGCCGGCCCGCGATGTTCCTGGTCGCGTCGGTGGCCCTGCTCGTCTGCCTGGCCATCCCCATGTTCTCGATGCGCCTGGCCTTCACCGACTCCGGGAACGATCCCCCCTCGAGCACGACCCGTCAGGCCTTCGACGCGCTGGCCACCGGATTCGGCCCCGGCTTCAACGGGCCCCTCGTCGTCGTGGCCCAGGTTCCCGACGGCGATCGGGGCACCGTCGAGGGCCTCGACGCCAAGCTCCGCACGACCCCCGGTATCGCCTACGCCAGCCCGACCGTATTCAGCGCTTCGGGTGACGCCGCCGTCATCCTCACGTACCCCACCTCGGCTCCCCAGGCGGCCCGGACCGAGTCCCTCGTGCACACGTTGCGGAACGAGGTCATCCCCGCCGCCACGTCCGGCACCGGGGTGCGGGCCTACGTCGGTGGGGAGACGGCGGGCTCGGTGGACGCCTCCACCTACCTGTCGGACCGGCTCCCGTGGGTCATCGGCACGGTGCTGCTGCTGTCGTTCCTGCTGCTGATGGCCGTGTTCCGGTCACTGGCCATCCCCCTGAAGGCGGTCATCGTCAACCTGCTGTCGGTGGGCGCCGCCTACGGCGTGATCGTGGCCGTGTTCCAGTGGGGCTGGCTCGGCGGCTTCTTCGGTATCGGGGCCACCGGCCCGATCGACCCGTGGATCCCGCTGATGATGTTCACCATCCTCTTCGGCCTGTCCATGGACTACGAGGTCTTCCTGCTCTCCCGCATCCGCGAGGAGTGGCGACTGACCGGCGACAATTCCACGTCGGTGGCCGACGGCCTGGCCAAGACGGCCCGGGTGATCACCGCCGCCGCCGCCATCATGATCTGCGTGTTCGGGTCGTTCGTCTTCGGGGACCCGCTCCACGTGCTGAAGGTCTTCGGCCTGGGGCTGGCCTCGGCCATCCTCATCGATGCCACCCTCGTCCGGATGGTGCTGGTCCCCTCCGTCATGGAGCTGCTGGGCCCGGCCAACTGGTGGATGCCGAAGTGGCTGGACCGGACCGTGCCCCACCTCGGTGTGGAGGTGGACGTGGAAATGGTGGCCCATCCGGGGATCGAGCCCGTCACCGTTTCCTGACGTCGGGCCACGGCTATCCCCGGGTGGAGACCGCCGGCGGGGTGATCGACACGGGCGTCCCGAAGGCGGACAGCGTCGTCGTCTCCGTCTCGGTGTAGGAGCTGCCGGCCGGTTCGAGGGTGGCCCGGAAGGTCCCGGTGGTCCGGACGATACGACCCTCGGCGTCGAGCCACACCCGGGCCACGTACGGGGCCGTATGGAGCGTGGTGGTGGCACCCGACACGGAGGTCTTCTGGACCTGGGCGGCGATCGGGACGGCATACCCGGTGGCCGCCACCCCGTCGACGACAGTCGGTCCGAGGACGGTCACCGGGCCGGCGGCGTCGCTCAGCTGACGGGGCGTGACCGGGGCGAGGTAGGCGAAGGGGGTACCGGACGGGCCCTTCTGCCATGGGCCGTCGGGACCGGCCGTCGAGACGTAGACGGTACCCGTCGCCCCGAAGTAGAGCGAGTGCACCTGGTCACCGGCGGACGTCGCCGGCGACTGGCCGGCGGGGAGGCTGACCGTGTTGGTCGACGACACGTCGGGTCCGCTGAAGTCGATCGCACCCGTCATGGTGACCACCGTGGGATGGGCGCCCGACCCGGCCCCGGTGGTCGAGACGCTGGTGAACTGGGCGGTGCCCGCTCCCGTGGTGGCGGCCACCGAGGCGCGGACCAGGGCGAGCGCGGCCGACGGCGTGGTCGTGGACGTCGTGCCGGCCGGGGACGTCGATGACGTCGTGGCCGGTGCGGCCGTCGACGAGCCGCAGGCGGACAGGGCGCACACCAGGCCGAGGGGCAGCGCCAGCATCGCGGCCCTACGGCCCTGTCTCGTGGTCGACACGTCGTCAGCCTGCCACGCCACTCCGTGGCTCAGCGGTCGTGCAGCCGCATCCGGGCGGCTCGGAGGGGACCACGCCGGGAAGCGTCCCTCACCCACGAAGGCACGCCCCGACAGCGGGCGGGAATCGGAGCAGGCCACGCCGTATCCTGGTGCTCGCAGGCGGTGTCGTCCCACCCGGCGGCGTTGATCCCTCGGGATGCATGCGACGAGATCTCCGGTTCCGGCCGGGGCGACCGTCTCCCGGGAGCTCCCGCCGGGGACTCGACGAGGAGGAGGTGCGGCTATGCGCGGTGTGCTGATGACGGCTGTCGGTGGGCCAGACGTCCTTCGACCGGTCGAGCTGCCCGAGCCCGAATTGTCGGCTGACCACGACGTCGTCGTGCGGATACGGGCCGCCGGGATCAATCCGGTCGACTACAAGCTGCGAACCCACGGGACGATCGGAGGCACGGTGCCTGCGATCCTCGGTTGGGACGGAGCCGGCACCGTGGAAGGCGTCGGCCCGTCGGTGAGCCGGGTGAAACCGGGGGATGACGTCTACTTCTGCGACGGGGGGTTCGGACCGACGCCCGGCACCTACCAGGAGGTCAAGGTCGTGGACGAGCGCTATCTCGCCCACAAGCCCGAGCGCCTGTCGTTCGCCGAGGCCGCGGCGGCTCCCCTCGTCACGATCACCGCCTGGGAGTCGCTGCGGGAGCGTGCCCGAGTGGGCAGGGACGACTTCGTGCTGGTGCAGGCAGGTGCCGGCGGAGTCGGGCACATGGCCGTGCAGATCGCCCGGTTGGCGGGGGCACGCGTCGCCACGACGGTCACCGCGGGGCGCAAGAGCGAGCTGGCGTCGTCGCTCGGTGCCGGACTCTGCATCGACTACCGGAGCGACGACGTCGGCGAGCGCCTGCGGTCGTGGACGGGGATGGACGGGGCCGACGTCGTCCATGACACGGTCGGCGGCGAGACGTTCACGGCCAGCTTCTCGCTGGTGCGACCCTACGGTGACCTGGTGTCGAACGTCGAGAGCCCCTGGGAGCCGAGGGCGATCACCGCGATGCACGACCGGAACCTCCGTGTCTCGTTCACGTGGATGCCGGCGCCCTCGGTCTTCCACTGGCCCGAACAGCGGGAGCGGCAGACCGCGATCCTGGCTCAGGCGGCATCGCTCTTCGACACCGCCGACCTTCGCATCGAGGTGGGCGCGACCTTCCCCCTCGAACGGGCGGCGGATGCGCACCGGGCGCTCGAGGCCGGTGAGGTGGTCGGCAAAGCGGTGCTCACGATGGACTGAACCGCCGGACGTCGCGTCGGCCGCCTCCTCTCAGCGGTCGATCGCCTCGCCGAGCGTGGGTCGTGGAAGTCTCGGTGTTCTCACCAGGGCACGATGTTGCCCAGGTAGTCGAGGTACTGGAGACCGGTGTGACCGCGTTGGGCGTCGACGGTCCTCACCAGCTCGGGGATGCTCTCGTCGATCGTGAGGCGGGCATGGGGACCGCCGAGGGCGGTCTTGACCCAGCCTGGAGCCATGAGGAGCAGCGTCCGCGGGTCGTCGCGGTGGCGGGCGGCGTAGCTGCGCATCAGTTGGTTGAGGGCCGATTTGCTGGCCCGGTAGACCTCGAATCCGCCGTTGTCGTTCTTCGAGATGCTCCCCTGACCGGAAGACATGATGGCAATCGTGCCTTCGGCGGGGACGACTTCACCGAGTGTTTCGATGACCCGCATCGGACTCAGCGCGTTGGTCACCATCAGGCGGACGAACTCGTCGGTGGTCACATCAGCGACGGTTTCGGCTGCGCCGACTCCGGCATTCACGAAGAGCAGGTCGAACGTGCGCGACCCGATCCGCCGCCTCAGCTCCCGGACCTGCTCGGGGACGGTGATGTCCACGTGCTCGATCTCCAGCAGTCCACCGACAGCCTCTTGGAGGTCGTGCAGCACCGTGCGGGCCTGGCCCCGCACGGTTGCCACTACCTGGGCGCCACGGGCGACGTACTCCTCGGCGATCGCGTAACCAAGACCGCGGGATGCGCCGATCAACAGCACACTTGCGTTCTTCGAGGTCGAGGTCACGCCCGCGCCCCCATGTGGACCGCATCCGCCCTCGGCTCGTGGTCGGTCGGGTGGCTCTCCATGGGCATGAGATCACGATCCTTTGCGTGCGGCGACTCGCTCATCAGGTGTTGAGTCAACTGTACTCCAGGCCAGCGCTCCGCTCAACGCACATAGAGTGAAGCTATGGACGAAGGCACCGCGGTCTCTGGGCCGACGACGACCCGGGCGGCCCGCCGCGCCGCAACACAGGTCCGGATCCTCGATGCGGCGCGGCAGGAGTTCGGCGACCAAGGGTTCGAGGCGACGACGGTGCGGGGCATTGCCCGCCGGGCCGGGGTCGACCCGTCCCTGGTCCTGCAGCACTACGGATCCAAGTCGGCGCTGTTCACCGCTGCAATCCAGCTCCCGCCCAGCGAGCCGCAAGAAGCCGCAGATCATCTGGCCGACGTCCTCAAGGTGCGCGCCGCCGCACTGCCCCCCGAGATGCGGGTACTGGTCCGGTCCATGTTGACTATGCCGGAGGCTTCCGAAGCCATTCGGCGTCACCTCGACGAGCGAATCGGCAATCTGGCTGCGGGCATCGGCGGCGCGGACGCTGAGCTGCGAGCCGCCTTCGCCGTGAGCAGCATCCTCGGCCTCACCGTGGCCCGCCACTTCCTGCAGTTGCGCGCCGTCTCAAGCGCTACCGAGGACGACCTCGTCCGGGTGGCCAGCCGAGCCATCGCCGCAGGTCTGGGGGAAGAGCGTTCGCCGTAGTTCCCCACGCGGCTGACGACCTTCCCGGCGCCGGATGATGCGCGAAGTCTGGGTCGGGGTCATCCGGCCACCCCTGAGCGGAAGGGGGGGGATTCGAACCCCCGGAGGCTTGCACCTCACACGCTTTCGAGGCGTGCGCATTAGTCCGCTCTGCCACCCTTCCGCCGGCGAGTGTAACGGAGCCGGGAAGGTGTCCCGAACGGCGCCCGTCCCTCCGGTCGGGGGCCGGCCGCCGAAGCCGCCAGGGGGGTCAGCCGGCCCTGCGACCGGCGAAGAAGGTGGTGAGCAGGGCCGCCGACTCCTCGGCCCGCACGCCGGCGGTGACCGCCACCTCGTGGTTGAGGCGGGGGTCGGCGCACAGGTTGTAGAGCGATCCACACGCCCCCGCCTTGGGATCGGCGGCCCCGAAGACCACGGCACCCAGCCGGGAGGCGACGAGGGCCCCCGCGCACATCGGGCACGGCTCGAGGGTGACCACGAGGGTCACGTCGGACAGTCGCCAGCTGCCCACGACGGCCGCCGCGTCGGCCAGGGCCAGGAGCTCGGCGTGGGCCGTGGGGTCCCCGGTCAGTTCCCGCTCGTTGTGCCGTGATGCGACCACCCGGCCGCCGAACAGGGCCACCGCCCCGACGGGCACGTCGCCGTGGGCCGTGGCCGCCGCAGCCTCACCGAGGGCATGGCCCATGGCCGCCGCATACCCGTCGCCCGGCCCGTCTGCGCTGGTCACCATGCCGGGATGCTAACGAACCGGTCCGCGGGCGCATCGACACCGGTCTGCCGGCGGACGCCCGCGGCGCCGACCAGGCGCCGGTCGTCGAGGGGCGCCGCGGCCGGCTCGCCATAATCCGCGATGTCCTGGGACGTCCGCCCGCGATGTCCTGGGACATCCGTCCACGATGTCCCAGGACTTCCCCTCGGCGGAGGCGGTGGGATTTGAACCCACGGTGAGTTTCCCCACACACGATTTCCAATCGTGCCGATTCGGCCGCTCTCGCACGCCTCCGTGCCGGTGGCCGTCCGGATGGGGCGTCCACAGCCCCGACAGGCTACTCCGGGCACCCCGGCTCGCCGGAACGCAGGATCCGGGTACCGGACGGCCCCGGTGGCGGTAGGATCGTGGCCTCCCCGTCGGTGGGTGCGACGGCTGGGTCCTGCGCAACGTCCGCCTGTGAATCGAGTCAGGGTCGGAAGGCAGCAGCTCTCAGCGGGTACGGCCGTGTGCCGCAGCCAACCTGGCCGTCGCACCGACCGCCGGGGAGTGACCGGCTCCCACCCGAGGATGCCCTCCGGGCCGGCCGGTAGGCTCCCGGCGTGGCCGATGTGACCGAGGAAGTCCCCTACCAGTCCCTCTACCGACGCTTCCGCCCCTCGACGTTCGCCGAGGTCCGGGGCCAGGACCACGTCGTGCTCGCCCTGCGCAACGCCGTCCGGGACGGGCGGGTCGCCCACGCCTACCTGTTCAGCGGTCCCCGGGGCACGGGCAAGACGTCGACGGCCCGGATCCTGGCCAAGGCCCTCAACTGCACCGATCTCCGCGACGGCGAGCCGTGTGGGGTCTGCTCCTCCTGCGTGGAGATCGCCAGGGGCACCTCGCTCGACGTCCACGAGCTCGACGCCGCCTCCAACAACGGTGTCGACGCCATGCGCGACCTGGTGTCCCGGGCCGCCCTGGGCTCGCCCGGCCGGCAGAAGGTCTACATCGTCGACGAGGTCCACATGCTGTCGACGGCGGCCTCCAACGCGCTGCTCAAGACCCTGGAGGAGCCGCCGGCCCACGTGGTCTTCGTCCTGGCCACCACCGACCCGCAGAAGGTCCTGCCCACCATCCGCAGCCGGACGCAGCACTTCGAGTTCCGCCTGCTGGGCCCGGACACACTCTCCGAGCTGTTGGCCCAGGTGCGCGACGCCGCCCACCTCGACGTGGGTGACGACGCCCTGGACCTCGCCGTCCGGCGCGGCCGGGGGTCGGCCCGCGACGCCCTGTCCGTCCTCGACCAGGTGGCCGCCTCGGACGCGGTGGACGACGACCTGCCCGAGCTCGACGAGGTGGTCGAGGCGATGGCCGAACGCGACGTCGAACGGGCGCTGGTGGCCGTCGCCCACCTGACCGCCGCCGGGTTCAGCCCCCAGCAGCTGACCGTGGACCTCGTCGACCACCTGCGCCAGGGCTTCCTGGCCCTGGTCGCCCCCGACCTGGTCACCGTGGCCGGCGCCGAGCGCGACGCGCTGGCGGCCCAGGCCGGCCGGGTGGGACTGGCCACCCTGGTTCGGGCCATGGAGGACCTCGGCCGGGCCCAGGTGACCATGCGCGACGCCCCCGACCCCCGGGTCAACCTCGAAGTGGCCCTCGTCCGGCTCGTCCACCCCGAGGCCGACGATTCGCCGGCCGCCCTGCTGGCCCGCATCGAGCGGCTCGAGACCTCGGGACCGCCGCCGGTCGCCGACCGGCCGGCCGACGCCGGCGCGCCCGCCCCATCGGGTTCGTCGAGTGGCGCGGCACTGGCGGCGCGGGCCGCGGCCGTACCCACCGGTCGTCCCGCCCCGGCCCCCGTGGAGGCGGCCCCGGCCGCCGAGCCGGCCGCCGAGGTACCGCCCGGGCCCGCCCCGGTCGGCCCCCGCCCGACCCTGGGCGCGCTGCGCCGGAGGTCGGCGCCCGGCGACGATGCCCCCGCACCCGGGCCACCCGCCGCCGCACCCCCGGCTCATGAGTCACCTGCACCTGCACCTGCACCGGCGACGGCCGGAGTAGCGCCGGCCGCGTCGTCGGAGCCGGCGGCCCACCCGTCGGAGGTGTCGCCTCCGCCGGGCCCGGGCGCGACCGTGCCCTTCCCGAGCCGGGACGACCTCGTGCAGGCCTGGGGGGATCAGGTGATCGGGCGCCTCCGCCCGAAGGCCAAGGCCCTCTACCAGGCCGGGCGGTTCGTGTCCGCCGACGGTGGACGGGCCCAGTTCGGCCTGCCCAACGACATCCACCGCAACCGCTGCGAGGAGATGCGGCCCGAGGTCGAGGCGGCCCTGGCCGAGCAGTTCGGCTGCCCGGTCCCCCTCGTCCTGGTGGTCGACGGGCTTCCTGGGGCGGAGTCGCCGGCACCGCCCGACGGTGGGCCGTCGGCACCGGTGGGCCCGGCCCGGGTCGCCGCCGAGGACCCCGAGGACGTCGAGGACCTGGCCGTGTTCGAGGCCGACGACCTCGAGGTGGCGGACATCGACAACTCGGCCGAGGCCCGACTCCTCCAGGCCTTCCCCGGCGCCGAGGAGGTGGTCTAGGTGCCCGTCTTCAACGGACCCCTCCAGAACCTCATCGACGAGATGGGACGGCTGCCCGGCGTCGGGCCGAAATCGGCCCAGCGGATCACGTTCCACCTGTTGAAGGTGGCCCCCGAGGACGCCATCCGGCTGGCCGAGGCCATCATCGCCGTGAAGGAGCGCATCACCCTCTGCACCCGGTGCTTCAACGTCGCCGAGGGTGGCGAGTGCGCCATCTGCCTCGACTCCCGGCGCGACGCCACCGTCGTGTGCGTGGTGGAGGACCCCCGCGACATCGTCTCGGTGGAGAAGACGGGCGAGTTCTCCGGGCGGTACCACGTCCTGCAGGGATCGCTGAACCCGATCGAGGGCATCGGCCCCGAGCAGCTGCGGGTCCGCGAGCTCCTCGGCCGCCTCGACGAGGAGGGCATCACCGAGGTCATCCTGTGCACCAACCCGAACCTCGAGGGCGAAGCTACGGCCATGTACCTGGCCCGGCTGCTCAAGCCGATGGGCCTGACCGTGACCCGCATCGCCTCGGGCCTGCCGGTCGGCGGCGACCTCGAGTACGCCGACGAGCTCACCCTGGGTCGCGCCCTCGAGGGTCGCCGCGTGGTCGACGCCTGAACGTCCGCCCCACCCGCCGCGACCGGTGGCGGGACGCGGTGGGCCACCATGGAGCGATGGATCGATCCGCACCCGGTGCCCGGCAGCTCTGGATCCTGCGCCACGCCCAGGCGACACACAAGGCCCCGGCCGGGGGACGGGACCGGGACCGGCCGCTGACCACCCGCGGCCGCGCCGACGCCGCCGCGCTCGGGGGACCGGCTCGCCGCCGGCGCACCGCTGCTCGGCAACCCCGCCCTCGTGCTCCCGTCGACGGCGCTCTGCTCGGCCGCCGTGCGAACACGCGAGACGGCCGAGGCGGTGCTCGGACCGCTCGGCGACCAGGTCCACCTCGACGCCTATCGGAGCCTGTACGCCGCGGAGCCCGAGACGGTGCTGGCCTACGTCCACGAGGTCGACGGCGACCCGGGATCGGTCCTGGTGGTCGGCCACAACCCGACCGTGTCCCACCTGGCCTTCGACCTGCAGGCTCCCGGCGCTCCGGGGCGGGAGCGGGTCGGGTCGCGGGGACTGGCCACCTGCTCGCTGGCCGTCATCGACCTGGGCGTCGGGACGTGGGGGGACGTGGCCGACGGCTGCGGGACGATGGTCGGCCTGTTCAGCCCCCCGTACTGAAGGGGCGCCCCGGCCGGCCCGGGGGCCGGCGCTCGGGGCGCCCGTTCAGAGGACTGGTCGATCGGTGGGATCAGAGGGTGCGCAGCACGGCGGCGTCGCCCTGGCCACCACCACCGCACAGGCTCACGGCTGCGGTGCCCCCGCCCCGACGCTGGAGCTCGAGCAGGGCGGTGAGGGCCACGCGGGTGCCCGACATGCCGACGGGGTGGCCGAGGGCGATGGCCCCGCCGTTCACGTTGACGATGTCGCTGCTGATGCCGAGATCATCGGCCGAGGCCAGGCCGACGGCGGCGAAGGCCTCGTTGATCTCGAAGAGATCGATGTCGCCCACGGTGAGGCCGGCCCTGCCCAGAGCCTGCCGGATGGCGTTGGACGGCTGGTGGAGGAGCGACGGGTCGGGCCCGGCCACCTGGCCGTAGCTCACGAGCTCGCCGATCGGGCGCACGCCCAGCTCCTCGGCCTTGGCCTTCGACATCACGACCACCGCGGCGCCACCGTCGGAGATCTGGCTGGCGTTGCCGGCCGTGATGGTGCCCTCCTTGTCGAAGGCGGGCCGCAACTTGGCGAGCGACTCGGCGGTGGTGTCGCCCCGGACCCCCTCGTCGGTGTCGACGACCAGCGCGTCGCCCTTGCGCTGGGGCACCTCGACCGGGACGATCTCCTCGGCGAACTTCCCGTCCTTGATGGCGGCGGCGGCCCGCTCGTGGGAGAGGGCACTGAAGGCGTCCTGGCGCTCGCGGCGACACACCGTCGGCGCCGTTGTAACGCTCGGTGCCGAGGCCCATGGCGCACTGGTCGAAGGCGCAGAACAGGCCGTCGTACATCATCGCGTCGACGACCTTGGCGTCACCGATGCGGTAGCCGGCACGGGCGCCGGGCAGCAGGTAGGGGGCCTGGGTCATGGACTCCATGCCCCCGGCCACCACGATCTCGGCCTCGCCGGCGTTGATCATCAGGTCGGCCAGGTAGATGCTGTTGAGACCGGACAGGCACACCTTGTTGATCGTCGAGGCGGGGACCGACATCGGGATCCCGGCCTTGGCCGCGGCCTGGCGGGCGGTGATCTGGCCGGCGCCGGCCAGGATGACCTGGCCCATGAACACGTAGTCGACCTGGTCGGGGGCCACGCCGGCCCGCTCCAGGGCGGCGGCGATGGCGAACCCGCCGAGCTCGGTGGCGGCGAAGCCGCCCAGGGCTCCCGACAGCTTGCCGATCGGGGTACGGGCTCCTGCGACGATGACGGTATCCGGACATTGCAACCTCCACGGCCGGGCGGCCGGTTCAGGCGGCGCTCCCCCCTGGGGCCACGCCACGACGACAGAACGCCATGATACGGCCTGGGCCGGATCGTGCCATACGATCGGCTCCGATCGCCCTGGGAGCGTCCCACGCGGTCCGGCTATCCTCGTCCTCCATGCAGGAATTCCTCACCGCCATCCTGGCCGGCGCGTCCGGCGAGGAGATCGCCGCCATCCCCATTCCCGAGACCTACCGCGCCGCCTTCGTGAAGCGCGACGAGGTCGCCATGTTCGAGGGGATGGAGTCCTCGGCAAAGGACCCCCGCAAGTCCCTCCACGTAGGCGACGTGGCCACACCCGAGCTGGCCCCCGACGAGGCCTACATCGCCGTGATGGCCAGCGCCATCAACTTCAACACCGTGTGGACCTCGATCTTCGAGCCCCTACCGACCTTCGGCTTCCTCGACCGGCTCGGCCGGGAGGGCGTCTGGGGCGCCCGCCACGCCCTCGACCACCACATCGTGGGCTCGGACGCCGCGGCCGTCGTGCTGCAGGTGGGTTCGGCCGTGCGCATGTGGAGGCCGGGTGACAAGGTCACCGTCCACTGCAACTACGTCGACGACCAGAGCCCCACGGCCCACGACGACTCGATGCTGGCCGACAACCAGCGGATCTGGGGCTTCGAGACGAACTTCGGCGGCCTGGCCGACCTGGCCGTGGTGAAGGCCAACCAGCTGATGCCGAAGCCGGCGCACCTCTCCTGGGAGGAGGCGGCCGTCAACGCCCTGTGCAACTCGACGTCCTACCGGATGCTGGTGTCCCACAACGGCGCCCCCGTCACCCAGGGGGACAAGGTCCTGGTGTGGGGTGCGTCGGGGGGACTCGGCGCCTACGCGGTGCAGTACTGCCTCAACGGGGGGGCGACGCCGGTGGGCGTCGTGTCGTCCCAGTCCAAGGTGGACCTGCTCCACGAGCTGGGGGTCGAGGCGGTCATCGACCGCAAGGCGGCCGACTACCGGTTCTGGAAGGACGAGTTCCACCAGGACGAGTCCGAGTGGCGCCGACTGGGCAAGGACATCCGGGCCCTGGTGGGCGACGATGTGGACATCGTGTTCGAGCACCCGGGCCGCCAGACCATGGGTGCCTCGGTGTTCGCGGCCAAGCGGGGCGGCACCATCGTCACCTGCGCGGCCACGTCGGGCTACATGATCGAGTACGACAACCGGCACCTGTGGATGAAGCTCAAGACCATCAAGGGCTCCCACTTCGCCAACTACCGGGAGGCGTGGGACGCCAACCAGCTGGTCTGCGAGGGCAAGATCCTGCCGCCGCTGTCGGACGTGCACACGCTGGACAACGTCGGCGAGGCCGCCTACCAGGTCCACCACAACCTCCACGAGGGCAAGATCGGCGTGCTGTGCCTGGCCCCCGAGGAGGGACTCGGCATCGACGACCCCGAGCTGCGGGCCGAGGTCGGCGAGGACCGGATCACGCTCTTCCGGAGGCACGGGGCGTGACCGACATGCTGCTGACCGAGATCGACCACGTGGCCATCGCCGTCCCCGACCTCGATGCCGCCATCGCCTACTACGAGGAGACCTTCGGGGCCACGGTGGCCCACCGCGAGCGCGTCGACTCCGACGGCGTCGAGGAGGCTCTGCTCAAGGTGGCAGACAGCTACATCCAGCTGCTCACCCCGACCAGCGACTCGTCGCCGGTGGCCACGTACCTGGCCAAGAAGGGGCCCGGCATCCACCACGTCGGCTACCGGGTGGCCGACTGTGCGGCCGCCCTGCAGTCCGTCAAGGACCACGGAGGCCGGGTCATCGACCAGGCCCCGCGGCCCGGGTCACGGGGCACCACCGTGGCCTTCGTCCACCCGAAGGGCGCGTTCGGCACCCTGATCGAGCTCGTCCAGGAGTAGTCGCACCCGCGCATGGAACCCGCCTCCCGGGCTGACGCCACCCCGACCGCCGTTCGCGGCGAGACCAGCGGTGGACGCGTGCCCTCCAGGTCGGGAGCCACGGTTCCGGGGGCCGGGCTCGGGCTTCCCCGGGTCCCCACCCGGGCCCCGGTGTCGCCGAAGCCGGTGCCGACCATCGGTGAGCCGGTGCTCGGCGAGCCGATCGTCCTGGAGCCCGATGTCGACGACGCCACGACTGACGTCGCTCCGGGGCCGACGACCACGTTCCCGCCCGGCGTGGGGGCGAGGCTGGGGAGCTACGTCTACCTGCTGGTGGACCCCCGCACGGGCCGGCCGTTCTTCGTCGGCCGCGGCCGGGGGGACCGTTGCCACCGCCACGTCGAGGCGGCCAGGGTGCCGACCGGCGACCCGAGCGACCCCCGGGCGGCGACCAAGTTCGCCCAGCTCGACCGCATCCGCGAGGCCGAGGCCGACGGCCGCCCGGTCCGGATCGACATCCTCCGCCACGGGCTCACCCCGGCCGAGGCCCGCCTCGTCGAGGCCTCGGTGAGCGACGCCCTCGGCCTCGGCCAGGAGACCCGGCTCGGCAGCCAGCGCCGGCCGGCCGTGGAGGTCGGCGCCGAGCTGGCCAAGCGGGCCCGGATCAAGCGGAGCCACCCCATGGTGCTGCTGCGGGTCGGCCCCCACGGGGCGGAGACGGGCTACGGCACGGCGCGCCACGGCTGGCGGATCGGCCAGCGGTGGGTGGATACGTCCTCGCCCCGGTCGCCCGGCTGGGCGGCCCTGGTGGCCGGTGACCTGGTGGACGCCGTCTACCGGATCGACTCCTGGGAGCCGTCGCCGGCCACCGACGAGCGGCCCGGTGCCGGGCGCTGGTCCTTCGTCGGCACGCCCGACCCCGGGCTGGACGACCGCTACGCCGGGCGCAGCGTGGCCGCCTACCTCGGCGGGGGCACGCCGGCCCACGTCAGCTACGTCTGGTGCGGCCCGCACTGGGTCAACACCGCCCGGTAGCGGCACCGGCCCCGGCGTCGGATCGAACCCCCGCGGCGGTTCCGGTAGCCTCACCGTCCATGGATCACACGATGACCCAACGACTCGAGGACCTCGCGGAGCGCCGGGAGCAGGCCCGTAACGCCGGCTCGCCCCGGGCGGTGGAGAAGCACCACGCGAAGGGCAAGATGACGGCCCGCGAGCGGATCGACTACCTGCTCGACGACGGCTCGTTCCAGGAGCTCGACATGCTCGCCCGCCACCGGGCCCACGGCATGGGCCTCGAGGAGAACCGGCCCTACACCGACGGCGTCATCACCGGTTTCGGGACCATCGACGGGCGTCGGGTGTGCGTGTTCAGCCAGGACTTCACCGTGTTCGGTGGGGCCCTGGGCGAGGTCTTCGCCGAGAAGATCCACAAGGTCATGGACCTGGCCTCCTCCATCGGGGTGCCCATGATCGGCCTCAACGACGGCGCCGGCGCCCGGATCCAGGAGGGTGTGGTCTCGCTCCACTCCTACGGCGGCATCTTCCACCGCAACGCCCAGGCCTCCGGGGTGATCCCCCAGATCAGCGTCATCCTCGGGCCCTGTGCCGGCGGCGCCGTCTACAGCCCGGCCATGACCGACTTCATCTTCATGGTCCAGGAGACCAGCCACATGTTCATCACCGGCCCCGACGTGGTGAAGACGGTGACGGGCGAGGACGTGACCCTCGAGGAGCTCGGGGGCGCCATGAGCCACGCCACCAAGTCCGGGGTGGCGGCATTCGTGGCCCCCGACGAGAAGTCCTGCCTCGACGACGTCCGCTACCTGCTGAGCTTCCTCCCCTCGAACAACCTGGAGGAGGCCCCCCTGCTGCGGTCGGGTGACGACCCCGAACGGCTCACCCCCGAGCTGTCCGACCTGATGCCGGCGTCGCCGAACCAGCCCTACGACATGAAGAAGGTCATCGAGGCCGTCGTCGACGACGGCGAGTTCTTCGAGGTCAACCACCACTGGGCCATGAACCTCGTGTGCGGGTTCGCCCGCATCGACGGCCGGGCGGTCGGCATCGTGGGCAACCAGCCCCAGATGCTGGCCGGGGTGCTCAACATCGACGCCTCGGAGAAGGGTGCCCGCTTCGTGCGGACGTGCGACGCCTTCAACATCCCGCTCGTGACCTTCGTCGACGTGCCGGGCTTCATGCCCGGCACCGACCAGGAGTACGGCGGGATCATCCGCCACGGCGCCAAGCTGCTCTACGCGTACTGCGAGTCCACGGTGCCCCGGGTGCAGATCATCACCCGCAAGGCCTACGGCGGCGCCTACGTCGTGATGAACTCGAAGTCCATCGGTGCCGACCTGGCCTTCGCCTGGCCCTCGGCCGAATTGGCCGTCATGGGCCCCGAGGGCGCCGTCGAGATCGTCTACCGGCGGGACCTCGCCGAGGCCGCCGACCCGGTGGGTCGTCGCAAGGAGCTGGTCGAGGAGTACACGGAGCGCTACGCCAATCCGTACGCGGCGGCCGAGCGGGGCTACGTCGACGACGTCATCGACCCGGCCGAGACCCGACGGATCCTGGTCCGCAGCCTCGATCTCCTGGTGTCCAAGCAGGAGGACCTCCCGAAGCGCAAGCACGGGAACATGCCGCTGTGAGCGGTCGCCAGCCGATCGACCCGGAGGTTCTGGCCGTCCTGGCCGTCGCCGTGGACCAGGCCTGGCCCCGGCCGGTGCTCGTCGTGGACGAGGAGCCCGCCCGACCGCCGGCCTGGCGCTTCAGCGGCCGCTGGTGGAGCCGTCCGGCCAACACCCGACGCGACCGCCCCCGGACCGGGGGCTGAACGGCCCGTCCGGTCCGGGAGCTTCGCGCGGGTTCCGCCGCCCGAACATCTCAGAGTTCCGCGTCCTCCGGCGTGCGACGCCAGTGGACGAAGCCCAGGATCGTGAAGATGAGCATGACCACGGCGAGGGCGAAGCAGGCGATCGAGGCGTAGAGCGCGATCTGCCCCATCTGCCAGAAGGCGTACGCCTCGAGCAGCAGGCCCCGCAGGGTGGTGCCCTGGAAGACCGTCTGGACCTGGGCCTCGGCCGCCGTGTACTGCGGAGACCCCTTCGGTAGCGCCATGGCCGCCGTGGAGAGCTGTGCGTACGTCTTGCCCTGGCCGATCTCCTGCAGGTGGACGGCGATGAAGTGGTCGGCGTAGGCCTCTGCCTGCTTGCCGGTCACCAGCTGCTGGCCGGCGTACTGCGAGATGACCGGGATCATGCTCGGCGTGATCTCCGTGCCCACCTCGGCGTGCTGGAAGGCGACCGCCGGCGGAAAGGTGATCCCCTGCTCGGCCAGCTGGTTGTGGACGTTGGAGTTGGCGAAGCTGTAGGCCCACAGTCCGAGGCCGCCGACCACGACCAGGAAGACCGTCAGACCAAGGCCGACAGCGGAAAGGAGTGCGTCAAACGTCTTGCGCTTCATGGTGCGTCACCTCGGCGGTCACGCCCCCGCATCTCGGGGGAGCCCAACTCCGACCCTACGGAACGAGAAATTGTCCACACAGAGGACAAGGTCCCGAGAGTGGCGCCAGAAGTCCCTGGTCGCGCCAGCCGGGTCGTGCCCGGACGCGGGTCAGTCCGTCGAGGTGACGAAGTCGATGAGGCGTTCGACCGAGCCGACCAGCGCCGGCTCGAGGTCCGCATAGGTCGAGACCGACCCCAGGATGCGCCGCCAGGCCGCCGGGGGGTCGCCGAGGCCGAGCTCGCGGCAGATCCCGGCCTTCCACTCGGTGCCCAGGGGGATGCGGGGCCAGGCGTCGATGCCGAGGACCGACGGCCGGACGGCCTCCCAGACGTCCACGAACGGCGTCCCGGTCACGAGGACGTCCGGGTGCCGTACCCCGGCGGCGATCCGGGACTCCTTGCTACCGGTCACCAGGTGGTCGACCAGGACGCCCAGCCGGCGTGCCGGCCCGGGGCGGAACGCGGCCACGGCCTGCTCCAGGTGGTCGATGCCGTCGAGGCGCTCGACCACCACCCCCTCGATGCGGAGGTCGTCACCCCACACCTTCTCGACCAGTTCGGCGTCGTGGACGCCCTCGACCCAGAGTCGACCCGCCCGGGCGACCCGGGCCCGCTCCCCGGCGACGGCCACCGAGCCCGACGCGGTGACCGACGGCCCACGGCGGGACGTCGCCTCGGGGCCCCGCACGAGGGTGACCGCCCGGCCGTCGACCGCGAACGCCCCGGGTGCCAGCCGGAAGACCCGCTCCTGGCCCGTCCGCCCGCGCAGCTCGACGCCACCTCCCTCGATGCGGACGAGGGTGCCGCTGAACCCGCTGGCCCGGTGCACCACGGCCATGCCGGCAGCGGCCGGGACCTGGGGGAACACCGGCGCCAGGCGATCGGCGGCCGGGGCGTCGACGGGTCCGGACAAGATGCCCGAGGAACGGCGCGGTCGGGTGTCTCGGGGGGCCACGGCGTGACCCTACCAACGGGGAACCCTCAGCCGACGGAGGCGGCCCGGTGCCGTTCGACGAGGTCGATCATGTCGTCCATCATCTGGCCGATCTCGAAGTCCTTCGGGGTGTAGACCCGGGCCACGCCCTTGCCCAGGAGGACCGCCTCGTCCTCGGGCGGGATGATCCCCCCGACCACGACCGGGGCGTCCACGCCCTCGGCCCGCAGGCGTTCGACCACCTCGGGGACCAGCTCCAGGTGGCTGCCGGAGAGGATCGAGATCCCGACCACGTCGACGTCCTCGTCCCGGGCGGCCACGGCGATCTCCGCGGGGGAGAGGCGGATGCCCTGGTAGACGACCTCGAACCCGGCGTCCCGGGCGGCCACGGCGATCTGCTCGGCGCCGTTGGAGTGCCCGTCGAGGCCGGGCTTGGCCACGAGCAGGCGGGGCGGACCGCCCGCCCGCTCGGCCAGCGCCTTCGAGCGGGCCAGGACGCCCTGGAACTCGGCCCCCCGGTGGCCGACGCCGCCACCGACCCCGGTCGGGGCCCGGTACTCGCCGAACACGTCGCGCAGGGCGCCCGCCCACTCACCGGTGGTGCCTCCGGCGTGGGCCAGGGCGATGGTGGCCGGCATCACGTTCTCGGTGCCCTCGGCGGCGCGCCGGAGGTCGTCGAGGGCCCGCTGCACGGCCGCCGCGTCCCGCCCGGCCCGCCAGGCGACGACGTCCTCCCTCAGGTGGGACTCGACGGCGGGGTCGACCCGCATGATCGACCCGGCGTCGCCGCCGGCCGAGGCCAGCGGCGACTCGGCCGTCTCGGCGAAGCAGTTGACGCCGACCACCTGGAGCTCGCCGGTCTCGATGCGGCGGACGCGCTCGGACTGGCTGCCCACCAGGCGGGACTTGAGCTCGTCGATGGCCTCGAAGGCGCCGCCCAGGGCCAGCACGTCCTCGAGCTCGGCCCACGACGCCTCGGCCACCTCGGCGGTCTTCTTCTCGATGACCACGGAACCGTCGAAGATGTCGCCGTACTCGAGGATGTCGGACTCGAAGGCCAGGACCTGCTGGATGCGCAGTGACCACTGCTGGTCCCACGGCCGGGGCAGGCCGAGCGCCTCGTTCCAGGCCGGGAGCTGCAGGGCCCGGGCCCGGGCCCTCTTCGACAGGGTGACGCCCAGGGCCTCCAGCACGATGCGCTGGATGTTGTTCTCCGGCTGGGCCTCGGTCAGCCCGAGCGAGTTCACCTGCACGCCGTAGCGCATGCGCCGGAGCTTGGGGTCCTGCACCCCGTAGCGCTCGGCGCAGACCCGGTCCCACAGCTCGGTGAAGGCCCGCATCTTGCAGGTCTCCTCGACGAAGCGCACGCCGGCGTTGACGAAGAACGAGATGCGCCCCACGACGGCGGGGAATTCGTCCGCGGGGATCTGCCCCGACTCGCGCACGGCATCGAGGACGCCGATGGCGGTGGCCAGGGCGTAGGCGACCTCCTGGTGGGGTGTGGCCCCGGCCTCCTGCAGGTGGTAGCTGCAGACGTTGATCGGGTTCCACTTGGGGACGTTGCGGACCGTGTAGGCGATGGTGTCGACGGTCAACCGGCGGCTGGGCAGCGGCGGGAAGATGAACGTCCCCCGCGACAGGTACTCCTTCACGATGTCGTTCTGGGTGGTGCCCGACAGGACCCGGGGGTCGACGCCGCGCGTCCTCGGCATTGGCGATGTAGAGGCCGAGCAGCCAGGCGGCGGTGGCGTTGATCGTCATCGACGTGTTCATCGACTCGACGGGGATCTGGTCGAGCAGCTCGGCCATGTGCCCGAGGTGGGCCACCGGCACGCCGACCTTGCCGACCTCGCCCGCCGCCGCCGGGTCGTCGGGGTCGTAGCCGATCTGGGTGGGCAGGTCGAAAGCGATGGACAGGCCGGTCTGGCCCTTGGCCAGGTTGGTCCGGTAGAGCTCGTTGGAGGCCTTGGCGGTGGAGTGCCCCGAATAGGTGCGCATGACCCACGGCTTGTCCCTCGCGGGCGCAGATGGCGCCCCGCCCTGGCCTGGCTCGTCGATGTCGCTCATGTGCTCATTGTTGCCCGAACCGGGCCTGCGGCAACAGGTGGGATCCCCACGGGCACCCGGCTACTTCCGGTAGTCGAGGAAGCCCCGTCCCGACTTGCGGCCCAGCTGCTCGGCGGTGACCATGCGGCGCAGCAGCGGCATGGCGGCGTAGTTCGGGTCGCGGAACTCGGCGTAGAGGGCGTCCAGGATGGCGAGCGACGTGTCCAGCCCTACCAGGTCCAGCAGGGCGAACGGTCCCATCGGGAACCCGCAGCCGCCCTTCATCGCCGTGTCGATGTCCTCGATCGAGGCGACGCCCAGCTCGAGGAGGCGGACGGCGTTGTTGAGGTAGGGGAAGAGGAGCGCGTTCACGATGAACCCGGCCTGGTCCTTGACCTCGACCGGCGTCTTCCCGCAGGATTCGGCGAAGGACCGCGCCTCGGCGATGGTCTCGTCGGAGGCGGTCAGCGGCCTGACGACCTCGACCAGCGACATGACCGGCGCGGGGTTGAAGAAGTGGATGCCGCACACCTTGTCCGGCCGGCCGGTCTTCATCGCCATCTCGATCACCGGCAACGTCGACGTGTTGGTGGCGAGGATGGTGTGGTCGCCCGTGATGCGGTCGAGGTCGCTGAACAGCCCCTTCTTCACGTCCAGGTCCTCGACCACGGACTCGATCACCAGGTCGCACCCGCCGAGGGCATCGAGCTCGGAGGTCCCGGTGACCCGGCCCAGGGCCTGGTCCCGCTCCTCCTCGGTCTTCTTGCCCTTCTCCACCTGGCGGTTGAGCGACTTCTCGAGAGCGGCCAGGGTGGCGTCCGCCGTCGACTGGCTGCGGGACCGCAGGACGACCTCGAAGCCGCTGACCGCGGCGGTCTCGGCGATGCCCGACCCCATGATTCCCGAACCGACAATTCCTACGCGTGCGATTGACATGGGGAGACATGTTACCGATGAGTCAGTTACCTCGCTGGTGACGCCCGTTTGCCCTGCGGGCGGGCGACCGCGACGATGGCGACGTGACCGACTCCACCGCCCCAGCCGAGCAGCCGCCGCACCCGGGCCCGTCGGCCGGTGACCGACCGCACGCACGGTGGCCCGGCGGGCCCCGCGGCCGGATGGTCCGTCGGGGCCTCTACGACCGCCGGTCGGCCGCCCGTCACGAGCGGTGGCCCGTGGGCGGCCGGGTGCTCGCCGCCGCCATGGCCCGTCCCGAACTGGTGCTGGCCGCCGCCGGCCAGCGGGAACCCGTCGAGCGCGGCGGCCGGGTGCTCAACCGCGGGGTCCAGGCCCTGCTGGTCCTCGTCTCGGCCATGGACAGGGCCACCAACCGCAGCGGGCAGGAGCCCGACCCGGTGGACCTCGCGCGGCGTCTTCGACGCCACCGCCCGGCTCGTCATGCCGGTACGCACCGACGTCCACGTCGCGGGCCGGCGCATCCCGGGCCCCGAGGGGGCGCCCGACCTCCCGGTCCGCGTCTACCGGCGATTCGGCGTGGGTGTCGGCCGGGGGCCGCGCCCGGCGGCCATCACCTACTTCCACGGTGGCGGTTGGGTGGTCGGGAGCCTCGACAGCCACGACGCGTCGTGTCGGTTGCTGGCCGCGGTGACCGGCTGCGTGGTGGTGGCCGTCGACTACCGGCTCGCCCCCGAGCACCCCTTTCCGGCGGCTGTCGAGGACAGCCTGGCCGCGTACTCCTGGGTGCACGGCGCCCACCGGGAGCTGGGCACGGCCGAGGGCGCGGTCGCGGTGATGGGCGACAGTGCCGGCGGGAACCTGGCCGCGGTGGTGTCGCTGGCCGGCCGGGACGGCCTCGTGCCGGCCCCGATCGCCCAGGGCCTCGTCTACCCCGCCCTCGACGCCCGGCTCGCCTCGCCGTCGGTGGCCGAGTTCGCCGACGGGTTCTTCCTCACCCGCGAGGGCATGGAGACCTACCGCGGTCATTACCTGCCCGACCGGGCGGACTGGGAGTCGTGGCGGGCGTCGCCCCTCCTGGCCGAGGACACGCGCGGGGTCGCCCCGGCCCTGGTCGTGACGGCCGGGTTCGACCCGCTGCGGGACGAGGGTGCCGCCTTCGCCCGGGCCCTCGAGGCCGCCGACGTCGACGTCGAGTACCGCTGCTACGACGACATGGTCCACGGGTTCTTCGGCATGGGCGTGGTGCCCGACTGCCTGGCCCTGGCCACCGAGGTGTGCGACGCCATGGGCGCCCTGGTGCGCCGGGCCGTCCGGGCGGGGCGCGACCCGGGGGACTGACCCGCGGGAGGGGCTCGCGGACGGCCCCTACACTCCGGGTATGGACCTGACCCCCGGAACTCTGGCCCTGGTCGGCGGCGGCGAGTTCCAGGAGGGATGCGACTTCGACGCGCCCCTCCTGGAAGCCTCGGGATCGGAGCACGTCCTGGTACTGCCCACCGCGGCCGCCTACGAGCACCCCGAGCGCCTGGTGGCCCGGGCCGCCGAGTGGTTCGCGCCGTTGGGCGGGCAGGTGGAGGGCCTGATGGTGCTGAACCGGTCGGACGCGGCGAACGACGGCGCCGCCGCGATCATGCGCCGGGCCCGGCTGATCTACCTGGCGGGCAGCAGCCCCATGCACATCCGCAGTGTGCTCAAGCACTCCGCCGTGTGGGACGCGCTGGTGGCGGCCTGGGGCGACGGCGCCGTCGTGGTGGGCTCGTCGGGGGCCGCCATGGCGCTGACCGACCCGATGGTGGACGCCCGCGGAGGTGGCCTCACGATCGGGCTGGGCTTGATCAGCGGGGTGGCCGTGGTGCCACACTTCGGCGCCGCCGAGGACGGGACGGGCGAGAAGATGCACCGCTCGGTGCTGCTCGCCCCGCGGGACACCCCGGTCGTCGGAATCCCCGAGCGCACGGCGCTGATCCGGGACACCGGCGGTAGCTGGCGCTCGTCCGGTGCGGGCGACGTGGCCGTGTTCCTGGCCGGGGCACCCGCGCCGGACGGCATGGACTCGCTGCCGGCCGGAGGCTGAGCCGCGGCCCGGGTCGTCATCCGGTCAGCGACGACCTCGGGTCAGTCGCTCTCGGTGATGGTCACCGACTCGATGACCACCTGCTCGGAGGGTGCGCCGGACCGGCTGCCCACCGACTCGATGGCCTTGACGACGTCGAGGCCCTTCACCACCTTGCCGAACAGCGAGTACTGCGGCGGCAGGCCGACCCCGTCGGGGCCGCTGACGATGAAGAACTGGCTGCCGTTGGTGTTCGGGCCGGCGTTGGCCATGGCGATGGAGCCGATCTCGTAGCGGCCGGGCTTGGGCAGCTCGTCCTCGAACCGGTAGCCGGGGCCGCCGCGTCCGGAGCCCTCGGGATCGCCGCCCTGGCACATGAAGCCGGGGATGATGCGGTGGAAGACGATCCCGTCGTAGTAGTGCCAGCGGGCCAGGAAGACGAAGTTGTTGACCGTCCTGGGGGCGCCGACGGCGTCGAGGGCGATGGTCAGCGAGCCCTTGCTGGTCAGCACCTCGGCCGTGTAGGTCTTCGTGGGGTCGATGATCATCGGCGGAGCCGAGTCGAACCGCTGGGTCTTCGGACTCGAGCCGTCTGCTGCGGGAACCTCGGGAGCCATGGTCCACCTCCTGGTGGGTCGGGTGTCGGGGACGGCGGGCTGTCGCCCGGGATCTAGGACTCGGTGATCGTGACCGAGAAGATGCGGTGGATGACGTTCGGCGGCGTGCCGTTGTCGCTGGCGTTCCCGTCGGCGTTGATGGCGTCGACCACGCTCTGCCCGGTGGTGACTTGGCCGAACAGCGAGTAGTCGGGAGGGAGCGACTCGCCCTCGGGGCCGGCCACGATGAAGAACTGGTTGCTGGTGGTGCCGTTCGGGGCCGTGGACGTCTTGGCCATGGCCAGGGAGCCGATCGGGTACTGCGGGTTGGCCGTGGCCGGCACCGCCCCCTGGACCGTGTAGCCCACGGAGCCGCTGCCGGTGCCCGTCGGGTCGCCGGACTGGTCCATGAACTGGGGGATGACCCGGTGGAAGGTCACGCAGTCGTAGTACTTCTTGTCGGCCAGGTAGACGAAGCTGTTGACGGCCACCGGATTGGCGGCGGCGTCGAGCGTGGCCACGATGGTGCCGAGGTCGGTCTTGATGGTCGCCGTGTACGTCTTCGTCGTGTCGATCGTCATCGGCGGTGCCGGGTACTGCGGGTTGGACAGGGTGGCCGTCGGGCTCGACGGGCAGCCGGCCGCCTTCGACGCATCGTCGGCCGTCTGCTGGGCGGCCGACACCGGGGAGCTGGTCGTCGTGGTCGGCGACGCCGTGGTCTTGCTCCCCGGCTTGAAGAGGAGGAAGGACACACCGACCACGACCGCCACCGCGATCACCACGGTGATGCCCCGGCGGATGGACCGCTTGCGCTTGGCCGCCCTCTCCTCCGCCTCGCGACGGGCCTGGCGACCGGCCTTCTGACGTTCACGTTTCTCGGTTCCCACGGTCCTGCAGGGTAGTCGGTCCTCCCGGGGTCTCCGGAGCGCCCCGGGTCGCCCGGACCGCAGGGGCCCGGAGCGACGGCTGTAGCCTGTGGGACCATGTCGCTCCTGGTCCAGAAGTTCGGAGGCACGTCGGTCGGGGACGCCGACCGCATCCGTGCGGTGGCCGACCACGTCGCCCGGACGCGCCGTGCGGGCCACGGCGTGGTGGTGGTGGTGAGCGCCATGGGCAAGACCACCGATCAGCTCGTCCGCCTGGCCGACGACGTGAGCTCGGTCCAGCCCAGCCGCGAGGTCGACATGCTGCTGAGCTCGGGGGAGCGGATCACCATGGCCCTCCTGTGCATGGCCCTGGCCGAGCTCGGGGTCGACGCCGTCTCCTACACGGGGAGCCAGGCCGGCATGATCACCGACACCGTCCACACCCGGGCCAAGATCCTGGAGGTGCGGGGCGACCGCCTGCGCGAGACCCTGGCCTCCGGTGGGGTTCCGGTGGTTGCCGGGTTCCAGGGCGTCTCCCTCGACCGGGAGGTCACGACGCTCGGCCGGGGCGGGTCGGACACGACGGCCGTGGCGCTGGCCGCCGCGCTGGGCGCCGACGCCTGCGAGATCTACACCGACGTCTCCGGCGTCTTCACCACCGATCCGCGGATCGTGCCCGAGGCCCGCAAGCTGCACCGGGTCAGCTACGAGGAGATGCAGGAGATGGCCGCCACCGGTGGCCGGGTCCTGGCCCTGCGTTCGGTCGAGTTCGCCCGGAACCACAACGTCCCGCTCCACGTGCGGTCCAGCTTCACCTGGGAGCCGGGCACGTGGGTCGAAGAGGAGGATGCCCAGATGGAACAGGCAGTCGTCACCGCGGTCACCCACGACCTGTCCGAGGCCAAGGTCACGGTCACGGGGGTGCCCGACCGGCCGGGCCTGGCCGCCAAGCTCTTCCGGGGCCTGGCCGACCGCAACATCAACGTCGACATGATCGTCCAGAACATCTCGATCCACGGGACGACCGACATCTCCTTCACCATCCCCGAGGCCGACCTGGCCGCCAGCACCGAGGTGTGCGGGCAACTGGTGGCCGAGCTCGGCGCGACCGGCGTCGTCAGCGACGACGACGTGGCCCGGGTGTCGCTGATCGGCGTGGGCATGAAGACCCACCCCGGGGTGACGGCCCTCACCTTCGAGGCACTGGCCGCCGCCGACATCAACATCGAGATGATCTCGACCTCCTCGATCCGCATCTCGTGCCTGATCCGGGCCGGGCAGGCCGAGGATGCCGTGCGGGCGCTGCACGCCGCCTTCGAGCTGGCGTGACCCCGCCCCGCCCGGGCCGCGGCGGGTCGATCGGCCCACGCGGCGGACCGTAGACTGGGCACCATGCGCATCGGAGTCGTCGGGGCGACCGGCCAGGTCGGGACGGTCATGCAGGCGATCCTGGAGGAGCGGGGCTTCCCCGTCGACGAACTGCGCCTCTTCGCCTCGTCGCGTTCGGCCGGTCGCACGCTGGTCTTCCGGGGGATCGACGTGGTCGTCGAGGACGCGGCGGTGGCCGACCCGTCCGGGCTCGACATCGCCCTGTTCTCGAGCGGGGCCACCGCCTCGCGCGAGCTGGCACCACGCTTCGCGGCCGCCGGGGCCGTGGTCGTCGACAACTCGTCGGCCTGGCGCATGGACCCAGCCGTCCCCCTCGTGGTGCCCGAGGTCAACGAGTCGGCGCTCGGCACCATCGCCAAGGGGATCGTGGCCAACCCGAACTGCACGACCATGGTCGCCATGCCCGTGCTGCAGCCCCTCCACGAGGCGGCCGGACTGACCCGTCTGGTGGTCTCGACCTACCAGGCCGTGTCCGGGTCGGGTCTGGCCGGCGTGGCCGAGCTCGACGAGCAGCTGCGGGCCACCGTCGAGGAGGCCGCCGCCCTCACCTTCGACGGTGCCGCGGTCACCGGGCCGGCCGCGTCGGTCTTCCCCGACCGCATCGCCCACAACGTGCTGTCCATCGCCGGCACGCTGGTCGACGATGGATCGGGCGAGACCAACGAGGAGCAGAAGTTCCGCGACGAGAGCCGCAAGATCCTTGGGATCCCCGATCTCGCCGTCACCTGCACGTGCGTCCGGGTGCCGGTGTTCACCGGGCACTCGCTGGCCGTCGTCGCCGAGTTCGCCCGGCCGATCTCCCCCGACCAGGCGACGAAGCTGTTGGACGGGGCGTCCGGAGTCGAGCTGTCGGACCTTCCCACGCCCCGCCGGGCGGCCGGCACCGACGCCTCACTGGTGGGGCGCATCCGGGTCGCCGACGGCGTGCCGCACGCGCTGGCGCTCTTCGTCAGTGGTGACAACCTGCGCAAGGGCGCCGCGCTCAACGCCGTGCAGATCGCCGAGTCGCTGGTGCGGCTCGGCGTCGTGGGCTGAGCCTTCCGGTCCCCGGCCGCGACCCGGGCCGCCGTGTGGCTCAGTCGCCGGTGACCAGGTTGGTCCGCGACAGGACCGCCACCCGCTTGGCCAGGTTGACGGCGTGGTCACCGAACCGCTCGTAGAACCGGGCCAGCAGCGCCAGCTCCACGGCCACCGGCAGCGGCATGGTGCCGGCCACCACCTCGACGGTCAGGCTCACGTGCAGGTCGTCCATCTCGTCGTCGAGGTCGTCGACGAGCGCCCAGCCACCGGCCGCCCGCTCGGCGTACGCGTCGGTGGTGGCCCGCCACATGTGCACGGCCACCTCCCCCATGCGTTCCAGCAGCCCCCGGCTGCGGGCCGACAGTTCGGCCCCGAGGCCACGGGCGGCGCGCCGGGCGACGTGCTCGGCCAGGTCGCCATTGCGTTCGAGATCGGGGAGCATGCGGATCACCGTGACGAGGTAGCGCAGCTGGTTGGGAGAGGTGATCCCGGCCACCGTCAGCTGTTGGAGCGTGAGCTCCTCGATGTCGTGACAGAGGGAATCGACGACCTCGTCCCGGTCGGCCAGCGCCTTGGCCGCTTCGCGGTCGCCGGCCAGCAGTGCGTGCGTCGCCCCGGAGACGGAGTCGCCGACCAGGGCGAACAGCTGCAGGACCTTGCGGTCGATCTGTTCCAGTGCTGACTCCATCTCTCCACCGTATCCCCATGCCCAGTTCCGCTCACCTGGCGCGGGTCCGCCAGCGGTAGGGCCCGGGCGAGGGCTCAGGGGCGGGGCGTGCCGTCACCGTCGTCGAGCCTGGGCACCGGCACCTCGCTGACGATGATCCGGGGCCCGGACCCCCACGACAGGTAGCGCCACGACCAGTTGATGAAGACGACGATCTTGTTGCGGAAGCCGATCAGGTAGACCAGGTGGAGGCCGAGCCAGGAGAGCCAGCCCAGCGTCCCCCGGACCACCCGTCCGCTGCGGAACTGGGTGATCGCGGCCGCGCCGGCCGATCGTGGCCATGATCCCCTTGTCCTTGTAGGCGAAGGGGGTGGTGGGCCGGCCCTCCACCCGGGCCAGGATCTGGTGGGCGGCGTGCCGGCCGGACTGGATCGCCACCTGGGCCACCTGCGGACAGACGGTGTCGGCCCGGGGCCCGGTGCCGCCCCACAGCACGGCCGCCGCATCGCCCACGGCCCAGACGTCCTCGCAGCCGCTGACGGCCAGATCGTGGTCGACCAGGAGCCGCCCGTTGGGTCCGGTCGGGGCGTCGATGTTCCCGGCCACCGTGCCCTCGACGGTCACGCCCCCCGCCCACACCACGGTGCGGGTGGGGAGCACGGTGCCGTCGTCGAGCTCGACCGAGTCGGCGGTCACCGTCTGGACCATCCGGCCCAGACGCAGTTCGATGCCCCGGCCGGACAACGTGGTCGCCGCATACTCGGCGGCCGACTCCCGGAACGGGGTGAGCAGGCGGTCGAGGCCGTCGACCAGGACGATCCGGCCTGCCGGCCGTTCGAAGCGGAAGCCGTCGTGGCGCACGGCCACGTCGAGCAGCTCGGCCAGGGCCCCGGCCACCTCGACGCCGGTCGGGCCGCCACCCACCACCACGAAGGTGAGCGCCCCGCGGGCGTCGGCCCCCTCGGGATGGGCGTCGACGTCCTCGAGTCGGCGCAGTATGTGGTCGCGCAGCCGGCGGGCGTCGGTCAGCGTGTACAGCGGGAAGCTGTACTCGGACGCACCGGGGATGCCGAAGAACTTGGCCGTGGCCCCGCAGGCCACGACCAGCGAGTCGAAGGGGAGCGGGGCGAACTCGGCGAGGAGCACGTGGCGCCGGTCCCAGTCCACGCCCGTCACCGTGGCCATCCGGAAGGTCACGTTGTCGGCCTTCCCGAAGATGACCCGGATCGGGTAGGCCACGTCGCCCGAATCGAGCCCGGCGGTGGCCACCTCGTACAGCAGGGGCTGGAAGGTGTGGAAGTTGCGCTGGTCGACGATCGTGACCTCGACCTGCTCCCCGATCAGGGCACGGGCGGTGTTGAGGCCACCGAACCCGGCCCCCACGACGACTACCCGGTGCATCCGACCATGGTGACACGGCTGGTCCCGCCCCGCCCCGCCCCGCCCCGCCCGTTCGCGTCGCGTCACACCCCCTCGGTACGATCCGCGGCGATCGTGCCGGTCACCCCGTGTTGTCACGGGGTGGTGCCCGTGCCCACCCGGGCCGGGGTGGACCGCGGTGCGCAGGAGGGACCACCATGCTCACCGGACTCCTGATCGGGCTGCTCACCGGGTGCGTCCTCGGCCTGCTGGTGGGCCTGCTCGTCCGCTCCGGGCAGTCGACGCGCTCCCGGGCCACCCAGGCCCGGCTCGAGGCCGAACTGGCCCGCGCCCGTGAGGTGACCGCCGAGCGCTCGGCTGCCGCCGAGGAGGTGCGGCGCCAGCTCACCGGCGAGTTCGCCCGGCTGTCGTCGGAGGCCCTCCGCCAGAACGCCGACCAGTTCCTGCAGCTGGCCGACGCCCGGATGGGTGAGTCCCGCCAGGTGGTCGAGGGCGACATGGCCCGGCGCCAGGAGGAGATCACCCGGCTGCTGGCACCGCTGGTCGAGCAGCTGGGCCGCTACGACGAGGGCGTCCGTCGACTCGAGGTCGAGCGCCAGCGGGCCTACACCGCGCTGACCGAGCAGATGCGCTACCTGACGGGCTCCCACGAGCGTCTCGAGCGCGAGACGCGCAACCTGGTCACCGCCCTGCGCAGCCCGCAGACGCGGGGTCGGTGGGGCGAACTCCAGCTGCGGCGGGTCGTCGAGATGGCCGGCATGCTCGAGCGCTGCGACTTCTCCGAGCAGGTGTCCTCGGACGGCGATGCCGGCCGGATGCGCCCCGATCTCGTGGTGCACCTGCCCGGGGGCAAGAACGTCGCCGTCGACTCCAAGGTCCCGCTCCAGGCATTCCTGGACGCCAACGAGGCCGACGACGAGTCGGTGCGACGGGCCCATCTCGCCGCCCACGGCCGCCAGATGAAGGCCCACGTGGATGCCCTGTCGAAGAAGGAGTACTGGAAGCGGGTCGACCCGTCACCCGAGTTCGTGGTGGCCTTCATCCCCGGCGACCCGCTGCTGACCGCCGCCCTCGAGCACGAGCCCGGGCTGATGGAGTACGCCGTGGCCAACCACGTGCTGCTGGCCACCCCGACGTCGCTGATCGCCCTGTTGCGCGCGGTGGCCTACGGCTGGCAGCAGGAGGCCCTCACCGAGAACGCCCGCCAGGTCCAGGTGCTCGGTGCCCAGCTCTACGAGCGCATCTCGGTGCTGGGTGAGCACATGGCCGGGGTGGGCCGGAGCCTCACCGGGGCCGTGACGGCCTACAACCGGGCCGTCGGCTCGCTCGAGGGGCGGGTGCTCGTCACGGCCCGCCGGTTCGTGGAGATGGGGGTGGTGGGCGCCGGCGAGCGGGAGCCTGTCGAGCCCCTGCCCGTCGACATCGTCACCCGGTCGCTCCAGGCCGCCGAGTTCGTGCCCCCCATCCCCCGCCCGGCCGACGCCGACGGACCGGCGCACCCGCCGGGGGGGTCCGGCGGCCCACCGGACGACTGACCCGACCGGACCGGCCGTGCCGTCCGTCCCTCCCGACCGGGGCGACCCCGCCCGGGAGCAAGATTCGTGGCCGGATCGGGTCTACCGTTACAGTCCTGTTGCGGTTCTCATGGATTTCCAAGGTGGGGACGGTAGAACGTAGTCGTAGAAAGCGCCCGCTGGGTCCGTAGCGGATCAGGCGTGTGGCGCAGCGGAAACAAAGGAGAGACCGCGTGAACATCTTGGTACTCGGAGGAGACGGCTATCTGGGTTGGCCGACCGCCCTCTACCTGTCCCGCAAGGGCCACAAGGTCGGCGTCGTGGACAACTTCGCCCGACGTGGCTACGACCTCGAGATGGGTGTCGACTCGCTCATCCCGATCGTGAGCCTCCAGCATCGGGTGCGCCGCTGGAAGGAGGTGTCGGCCAACGACATCGACGTCTACGTGGGTGACCTGACCGACCCCTCGTTCGTCAGTGAGACGCTCGCCTCCTTCGAGCCCGACACCGTCGTCCACTTCGCCGAGCAGCGGTCGGCCCCGTACTCCATGATCGACCGCAAGCATGCGGTGTACACGCAGGTCAACAACGTCGTCGGCACGCTCAACCTGCTGTACGCCATCGCCGAGCAGGACCGGGACATCCACCTGGTGAAGCTGGGCACGATGGGTGAGTACGGCACGCCGAACATCGACATCGAAGAGGGCTTCATCGAGGTCACCCACCGGGGGCGCACCGACGTGCTGCCCTACCCCAAGCAGCCGGGCTCGTACTACCACCTGTCCAAGGTGCACGACAGCCACAACATCATGTTCGCCTGCCGCATCTGGGGCATCCGGGCCACCGACCTCAACCAGGGCATCGTCTACGGTCACGAGACCGAGGAGACCAGCCTCCACCCGGACCTGGCGACCCGCTTCGACTACGACGGCGTCTTCGGCACCGTGCTCAACCGGTTCTGCGTCCAGGCCGTCACCGGACATCCCCTGACCGTCTACGGCTCGGGCGGCCAGACCCGGGGCATGCTCAACATCCTGGACACCCTGGCCTGCGTCGAGCTCGCCTGTGAGAACCCCGCCGACCGTGGCGAGTTCCGGGTCTTCAACCAGTTCACCGAGTCGTTCTCGGTGGAGCAGATGGCCCAGATGGTGGCGGAGCAGTACTCCGGCCCCGTCACCATCGAGCATCCGCCGACCCCGCGGGTGGAGAAGGAGGAGCACTACTACCGTGCGGCCCACACCAAGCTGCTCGACCTCGGCCTGGTGCCCCATCTGCTCACCTCCTCCGTGATCCGCTCGCTCCTCGCCGTGTGCGAGAAGTACAAGGACGCGGTGGACCCGGCGGCCATCCTGCCGACGGTCGACTGGCGCAGCACCTCGTCGAGCCTGGCCACGGCCGGGTCGCACGGTGAGTCGCCGGCCGCACCGACCGCCGCGGGCGAGTCGGCTTCGGCCGAGGTGGCCTGAGGCACCACCCGCCAACAGGGCGTCCGTAGGGGCCGGGCCCCGGGGTCGGCACTATCGTCGTCGGGATGCCGAGAGCCAGTCGCAGACGCCGTCGCCCGCCCGGGCGCGGCCTCGGCCAGTCGGTCCTCATCGCCATCGCCGCCACGATCACCCTGGTACTGGTGGGGGGATCGCTGATCGCCATCCACACCCAGTCACAGGGATACCGCACCACCACGACGGCCGGCTACGCCGCTCTGGCCGACCGGGTGGGCGACGCGTCGACCCGCACCGGGGCCGAGCTGTCGTCCCTCATGGCCGGTGCGCCGACCCTGACCAACTCGGCCTTTCCCGACACGGCGCGGGGGATCCTCCAACAGGGCCTCGACGCCGCGGTCCTCGCGACCGCCGAACAGGCCCGCCAGGCGGAGAACCTGCAGTCCCCACCACCCCAGGACGGCCTCGGCCCCCGCTTCACCCAGGTGATGGACCTGCGGGCCTCCGCCACGGCGGCACTGCGGACGACGGTCGACCAGCTGCTCGGTATGCAGCCGCTGCCCGTCGCCGGTTCGCCGACGGCCGCGGACTCCGCCGCGTCGACCACGCAGATCTCGGCCGACGAGGCCGCGGCCGAGATGTCCGCCGAGGGCCGGACCTTCGAGCAGGCTGACGATCTCTTCCGCGCCCTCCTGGCCTCGGCCAGGGCCCAGCACCTGTCGTTCCGCCTCACCCCCTCGGTGTGGGTGCCGGCCCCGGAGGCCACCGCTCCGCTCGGCAGCACGGCCCTCGGGGCCACGGCCGCGGCGCTCGCCTCCTCACCGGCCCTGGTGGCCTTCCACCATCTCGTGGTGACCTCCGTCGGCCTCTCGCCGCCGGCCGTACCGAACGGCGGGGTGGGCACCGTGTCGACCACCTGCGTCGATCCGGTGTCGTCTGGACCGGGGCCGGTGCCGACGATCGTGCCCCCGACCGGGACCCTCGCCGCGCTGGTCACGGTGACCAACTGCGGGAACGTGCCCGAGTCCGGGGTGACGGTGTCGCTGACCGTGGCACCGGCCGACGCCCCGGGGACGGCCGGCCCACCGGCGGGCGCCCGGGGCGGCCGCAGCACGACGACGGTGTCGATGGCCTCGGGGACGTCGTCCTCCCCGGACCTGGCCCCGCTGCCGGTGGCCAGGGGGCACAGCTACACGGTGACGGTGGCCGTGTCGCCCCCGCCGGGACAGGCCGACCCGGCCGGCACCACGCAGCAGTTCACCGTCCAGGTGGCCGCCTGAGGCGGCGGCCCGACCTGCGGGTTGGTCAGCGACAGGAGGCCAGCATCTAGGATTGGGACCGAACGAGGAAGACAACCCAATGGAGGGGTAGAAGCGAGTGGCCGAGAGCATCACGATCACCGACAACCGCACGGGGCAGACCCTCGAGATCCCCTTGGAGAACGGGGGAGTGTCGGCGGCCGAGTTCTCCAAACTGCTGCCTGGCATCTGGTTCTACGATCCGGGCTTCACGGCCACGGCGGCCTGTGAGAGCGCCGTCACCTACCTCGACGGCGACGCCGGGGTCCTCCGGTACCGGGGCTACCCGATCGAGCAGCTGGCCGAGGACTCGACCTTCCTCGAGGTGGCCTACCTCCTGCTCAACGGCGAGCTCCCGGACACGGAGCAGTTCAGCGAGTGGGAGCGGGAGATCACGCTCCACACGTTCATCCACGAGAACGTGCGCAAGCGCTTCCTGGAGGGCTTCCACTACGACGCCCATCCGATGGGCATGCTCGTATCGGCGGTAGCGGCTCTCTCGACCTTCTACCTCGACGCCAAGGACATCTTCGACCCGGACTCCCGCGACAAGCAGATCATCCGCCTGATCGCCAAGATGCCGACCCTGGCCGCCGCCGCCCACCGCTTCAGCGTGGGCATGCCCTTCGTCTACCCGGACAACTCCCTCCCGTTCACCTCGAACTTCCTGTCGATGATGTGGAAGATCGCCGAGCCCCGCTTCGAGGCGGACCCGGTCCTGGCCCATGCACTCGACGTGCTGTTCATCCTCCATGCCGACCACGAGCAGAACTGCTCGACCACCGCCATGCGCGTCGTCGGCTCGTCGCACGCCGACCCCTACTCGGCCACGGCCGCCGCCGCCGCCGCCCTCTACGGCCCCCGCCACGGCGGCGCCAACGAGGCCGTCATCCGGATGCTCACCGACATCGGCTCGATCGACAACGTCGAGGCCTTCATCGAGTCGGTCAAGTCGGGAGAGGGCGGCCGGCTCCAGGGCTTCGGCCACCGGGTGTACAAGAGCTACGACCCCCGGGCCAAGATCATCAAGAAGACGGCCGACGAGGTCTTCGCCGTCACCGGGAAGAACCCCCTCCTCGACATCGCCCTCAAGCTCGAGGACATCGCGCTGTCCGACGAGTACTTCACCTCGCGGAAGCTCTACCCGAACGTCGACTTCTACTCCGGCCTGATCTACCAGGCCATGGGGTTCCCGCTCGAGATGTTCCCCGTGCTGTTCGCCATCCCCCGCACGGCGGGCTGGCTGGCCCACTGGCAGGAGATGCTCAACCAGGACTCGAAGATCGCCCGTCCCCGCCAGCTCTACATCGGCGCCGACGAGCGGGACTACGTGCCCATCGCCGAGCGCTGAGCGCTCAGCTCCCGGCCGGCGGCGTGACCAGGCGCATCAGGCCCTCCTGGACCATCGACACGGCGAGCGCACCCTCCCGGGTGAACATGAAGCCCCTGGCCAACCCCCGTGCCCCGAACGCCGTCGGGCTGTCCATGTCGTAGAGCAGCCAGTCGTCGGCCCGGAACGGTCGGTGGAACCACATGCAGTGGTCGAGGCTGGCCCCCATGAAGTCCGGGTCGTCCCAGCCCACGTCGTGAGGGGCGAGGATGGTGTCGAACAGGCTCATGTCCGAGGCGTAGGCGGCCACGCAGGCGTGGAGGAGCGGGTCGTCGGGCAGGGTGCCGTCGGCCCGCAGCCACAGCCTCTGGCGCGGCTCCTGGGTGGCCCGGTGCATCCAGGGGAGGGGTCCGATGTGGCGCTGGTCGATCGGATGGGGCCGGTCGAACCAGTCGCCGACCCTGTCGCGGTAGGGCTCGAGCTGCTCACCGAGGGTCGGCAGGGTCTCGGGATCGGGCACGTCGGGCATCGGGAACTGGTGCGACAGGCCCGGCTCGTCGACGTGGAACGAGGTCGACATGTTGAAGATGGCCCGCCCGTGCTGGATGGCCACGACCCGCCGGGTGGTGAAGCTGCCGGCCGTCGCGGATGCGGTCGACCTCGTACAGCACGGGGACGTTGGGGTCGCCGGGGCGCAGGAAGTAGGCGTGGAGCGAGTGGGGCCGGCCCTTCTCCACGGTGCGGCCGGCGGCCATCAGGGACTGGGCGGCCACCTGCCCCCCGAAGATGCGCTGGCGCTCCTCGTGGGGGTTGGCGCCGCGGAAGATGTTGACCTCGATGGGCTCGATGTCGAGCAGGTCAACGAGGAGTTCGAGTGCGTCGCTCACGTCCCTCATCCTGACAGGTCGACCACCCCGTCCCGCACGACGGCGTCGCGTGCCGGGCCACCACCGGTGACGCGGCCGGGGCGCGCCGCTAGGTTTGCGCCGTGCCCGAGATCACCTTCCCCGACCGGTTCCTGTGGGGGACCGCCACCGCCGCCCACCAGATCGAAGGGGGCAACGTCAACAACGACTGGTGGGCCATGGAGCACGATCCGGCCGCGGGCTGTGTCGACGTGAGCGGTGACGCCTGCGACTCCTTCAACCGCTATCCCGAGGACATCGCCCTCGTCGCCGGCCTGGGCCTCGGCGCCTACCGCTTCTCGCTCGAGTGGAGCCGGATCGAGCCGGAGGAGGGCGAGTTCTCGCGGGTGGCGCTCGACCACTACCGCCGGATGGCCGGCACGTGCCACGAGCACGGCATCCTGCCGGTGGTCACCTTCCACCACTTCACCCACCCCCGCTGGCTGGCCGCCGCCGGCACGTGGGAGGCACTCCACGCCCCCGACCGGTTCGCCCGCTTCTGCGAGCGGGTCACGACCCACATGGGCGATCTCATCGGCATGGCGTGCACCCTCAACGAGCCCAACGTGGTGGCCACCATGGGCTGGCGCCACGGCCTGTTCCCGCCGCGGGTCCGCGACCGCAACCGGCGCGAGGTGGTCAACGCGGCCATGGTCTCCGCCCATCGCAAGGCGGTGGAGGCCCTCCGCTCCGGCCCGGGCGACTTCCCGGTGGGCCTGACGGTGTCGATGACCGACTTCCAACTCCAGCCGGGCGGGGAGGAGTGGCTCGAACGCCTGCGGGGGCCCAACGAGGACGTCTTCCTCGAGGCGACCGGAGGCGACGACTTCGTCGGCGTCCAGACGTACACCCGGATGCGGGTGGGTCCCGATGGGGCGATGGGCACCGAGGACGGCGTCCGCACCACCCAGATGGGATACGAGGTCTGGCCCGAGGCCCTGGGGGCCACCATCCGCCGGGCCACCGAGGTGACCGGCGGGCTCCCCGTCTACGTCACCGAGAACGGCATAGGCACGGACGACGACCCGCTGCGTGTCGAGTACGTGACCCGGGCGCTGGCCGGCGTGCGCGGGTGCCTCGATGACGGCATCGACGTAAGGGGCTACTTCTACTGGAGCCTGCTGGACAATTTCGAATGGGTCCTTGGTTACGGGCCGACCTTCGGGCTGGTGGTCGTGGACCGGGAGACGTTCGAGCGGCACCCCAAGCCCAGCTCGGCCTTCTTCGGCGGTGTGGCCCGGGCCAACGGTCTCGAGGTCTGAGACCGACGCCGACCTGGCGCGTCGCCGCGGCGGCGCCCGGGGGCGGCCCACTGGACGGGACTAGAGTGGTCGGGATGCCCGACACCCCCCAAGGCACCCCTGTGGAGCCACGAGTCCCGCTTGCCATGCGGATCGTCCACCTGTGGGAGAGGCGCGACACCCCGGAGGCCAAGCAGCTCATCCGCTACTCCATGGTGTCGGTCATCTCGACCGCCGTCTCCTTCGCCGTGCTGGGCCTCGTCTTCGGCGTGTTCCACGTCTGGGGCGAGGTGGGGAGCACCGTCTTCGCCAACGTCGTGGCCAGCGTGCCCTCCTATTTCCTGACCCGCAACTGGGTGTGGGGGAAGTCCGGCCGGTCCCACCTGGTGAAGGAGATCATCCCCTTCTGGACGATGTCCGCCCTCGGGGTCGCCTTCTCCATCGTGGGCGCCTCGGTGGCCAAGCACGTGGGCGAGCACTTCGGCCTCAGCCACTTCGAGCAGACCCTGCTCGTGGAGGCGGCCAACCTCCTGTCCTTCGCCATCTTCTGGGTGGCGAAGTACCTGGTCTTCAACCGCATCTTCAAGGTGCACCCACTCGAGGAGCTCGACGAGCTCGTCGAAGCCGCCTGACCCTCGTGCTGACGGCCACGGCGGAGCCGACCGGTGCGGTCGTGCTGGCCGTGGCCGTGTTCCTGGCCTGCGCCGTGGAGGGCGTCGAGGCGCTCACCATCGTCCTCGCCGTCGGGGTGACCCGCGGATGGCGCTCGGCCCTCGAAGGGGTGCTGGCCGCACTGGTCACCCTCGCCGCACTGGTCGCCCTGTTCGGTCCGGCCCTCGTGCACTACGTCCCGCTGTCGACGCTGCGACTCGTGGTCGGCGCCCTGCTGCTCGTCTTCGGACTCCAGTGGTTGCGCAAGGCGGTGCTGCGGGCGTCGGGCCTGAAGGCCAAGCACGACGAGGACGCCATCTTCGCCGAGCAGGTGGCCGAGCTGTCCGAAGGGACGGCGGGCCCGGGTCGCGACGCGACCGCCTTCGTGGTCGCCTTCAAGGGGGTGTTCCTGGAGGGTCTCGAGGTGGTGGTGGTCGTGCTCACCCTGGGGACGACGTCGCACCGGCTCGGTCTCGCCACCGCGGCCGCGGCCGCGGCGGTGGGCATGGTCTGCATCGTCGGCCTGATCGTCCACCGTCAGCTGTCCGGGGTCCCCGAGAACGCCATGAAGATGGCGGTGGGTCTCATGCTGGTGAGCTTCGGCACGTTCTGGTCCGGGGAGGGCGTGCACGTCTCCTGGCCGGGGTCGGACCTGGCCGTCCCGGTGCTGGTCGCGTTCTACGGCCTCGTGGCCTGGCTGCTCGTCACCACCCTCCGACGCGGCGTCCACGGCCGCGCCCCCACCGGGGAGGTGGCCCATGGCTGAGGACCTCCCTGACACCGGCCGGCCCGTCGCCGTCGAGTGGCTCTCCGCCTTCGGCCGATTCTGGTGGGACTTCCTGATCGGCGACACCCCGGAGCTCTTCGTCGGGGCGCTGGCCGTCATCGGGGTGGTCGCGGTCGTCTGCCTCTGGTCCGGCCTGCGCACTGCGGCCGCGTTCCTGGCGCCCCTGCTGGTGTCCCTCGTACTGGCCGCCTCGGTGGCGAAGGCCGCCCGCCGCGCCCGCTGAGCGGGGGTGTGGCGGTCCGATGCGGGTCGGAGTGCCGGCCGGGCCGTCAGTCCCGGAAGTTGTTGAACTGCAGCGGGATCCCGAAGTCCTCGGCCTTGAGAGCGGTGATCACGGCCTGGAGGTCGTCGCGCTTCTTGCCGGTGACGCGGAGCTGGTCGCCCTGCGTCTGGGACGACACGCCCTTCAGGTTGAGGTCCTTGACGAACCGGTTGATCTTCTTGGCGTGGTCGGAGGAGATGCCGGCCTGGATGCCCAGCCGCTGTCGGGCCGTGCCCTTGGACGCCTCCTCGACCTTGCCCACGTCGAACGACTTGAGCGAGACCTCGCGCTTGACCATCTTCTCCTGGAGCACCTGATACAGCGCCCGGAGGCGATCCTCGGTCGAGGAGGCCAGGATCAGCTCCTTGTCGTTGAGCTCGATGGTCGAGTCGGTGCCCTTGAAGTCGAAGCGGGTGGTGGCCTCGCGGTTGGCCTGGTCCACGGCGTTGCGGACTTCCTGCATGTCGACTTCGGAGACGACGTCGAAGGTAGGCATGTCGAAACAGTACCTCCGTGCCAGGCGCTAACCTTGCCCGCCTGCGGGTCGGTGCCCGAGCGGCCAAAGGGAGCAGACTGTAAATCTGCCGGTTCTGCCTTCGAAGGTTCGAATCCTTCCCGGCCCACGCAGACGGAGGCCCAGGTCTGAGCGCTTGCAGCGCCCCGACCTGGGCCTCCCGCCGTACCGGGGTCGCGGTGGGCCCGGCGCCCGACGTGAGGTTCCCGGACCACGGGACCCCGACGGGCCTCCGGCCCCGGTTCCGGTTCCGGTTCCGGGATCCCGTGCAGCCGTAGCATGACGGCATGGCCCCGCACCTCTCGGTACTGAACCTGTACTGCCCCGACTCGCCGGGGATCGTCGCCGACGTGGCGACGTGGATCGGCACCTACGACGGCAACATCGTCGACGCCGGTGAGACCCGCGATGCCGAGAACGGGCTCTTCATCCAACGGGTCGAGTTCACCCACGACGCCGGCATCGACTGGCTCCGGGCCTCCTTCGCCCCGCTCGGCGAACGCCGGAGGATGACGTGGACCATCACGGCCAGGGAGGGGCCCAGCCGGCTGGCCGTCCTCGTGACCAAGGAGGGGCACTGCCTCTACGACCTGCTCGGCCGCTGCGCCACCGGAGACCTGCCCGCCACCATCGAGGTGGTCGTGTCCAACCGTGAGGACCTGGCCGAGGCGGCCGGCCGCTTCGGCATCCCCTTCCGACACGTCCCCGTCCGGGGTGACGACGCGGTCGCCCGGTCGGCCCAGGAGGCCGAGGTCCGCGACGCGCTGCGGTCCGTCGACCCGCACCTCGTCGTGCTGGCCCGGTACATGCGGGTCCTGACCGAGGACTTCGTCCAGGAGTTCGACGGGCGGACCATCAACATCCACCACTCGTTCCTGCCGGCCTTCGTTGGGGCCAACGCCTACCGCCAGGCGTGGGAACGGGGCGTCAAGTTGATCGGCGCCACCTCGCACTACGTGACCACGGGGCTCGACGAGGGGCCGATCATCGCCCAGGACGTCACCCAGGTGACCCACGCCGACACCCCGGGCTCCATGGCCCGGCGGGGGCGCGACCTCGAGGCGCTGGTGCTCTCCCGGGCCGTGCGTGCCCACCTCGAGCACCGGGTGATCTCGTACCAGGGCCGCACCGTCGTCTTCGAGTAGCGGCCGCACGGTCCCGGTCGGTCCGACCATTACCCGATCCACGGGAGGTTCGACCTAGGGTCGGGAACAGGCGGAATCCCGGTGCGGTCGGGAGCGGTGCAGCGGTAGAGGAGGTGCCATGCGGTCGTCGGGGCTGTCGGGGCTGTCGGGGCTGTCGGGGCGGAGGCCGGACCGGGCGTCGGCGGCGGTCCGGACGGAAGGCGGGTAGGGGCGGTGCGGGCCTGGGCGGTGGGAACTCCCGGACCGGTGGACGGCGGTCCACTCGAGACGGTCGAGCGCGCGGTGCCCGAGCCCGGAGCGGGTCAGGTGCGGGTGAAGGTGTCGACGTGCGGCGTGTGCCGGACCGACCTCCACCTGGCCGAGGGTGATCTGACGCCGCGGCGGCCCGGCGTGGTGCCGGGCCACGAGGTGGTCGGTCGGGTCGACCGGGTGGGCCCCGGGTGCACGGAGCTGGCGGAGGGCGACCGGATCGGCATCCCGTGGCTGGCCCACACGTGCGGGACGTGCCGGTTCTGCCGCGCCGGCGCCGAGAACCTCTGTATCGCACCGACCTTCACCGGATGGGACGTCGACGGCGGCTACGCGGAGTTCGCCGTGGTCGACGAGCACTACGCCTACCCGCTCCCCGCCGGGCTCGGCGACGTCGAGGCCGCCCCCCTGCTGTCCGCGGGCATCATCGGCTACCGGGCCCTGCTGCGGGCCGACCTCCCCGCCGGTGGGCGGCTCGGGATCTACGGCTACGGCGGGTCGGCCCACCTGACGGCCCAGGTGGCACTGGCCCAGGAGGCCACCGTCCACGTCATGACCCGGTCGGCCGACGCCCGGCGCCTGGCCCTCGAGCTGGGGGCGGCCAGCGCCCAGGGCGACGACGACCCACCGCCCGAACCGCTCGACGCCGCCATCCTCTTCGCCCCGGTGGGCACCCTGGTGCCGCCGGCGCTCGAGGCCCTCGACCGGGGCGGGACCCTGGCCGTGGCCGGCATCCACCTGTCCGACATCCCGGCCCTCGACTACCAGCGCCACCTCTTCCAGGAGCGCACGCTCCGCAGCGTGACGGCCAACACCCGCCGGGACGGCCGCGAGTTCCTGGCCCTGGCGGATTCCATCGGCATCCGCGTGTCCGCCGTGCCCTACCCCTTCGACCGGGCCGACCGTGCCCTCGCCGACCTGGCCCACGACCGGGTCGACGGGGCCGCCGTCCTGGTCGTCGACAGTGGGTGAGAGGCGGCGGGTACCACCAGGAACGGCCGGCCGGCATTGGTTACAATGACGTTACGGAATGATTGCGTTCAGTGGCCGACGGGGTGACCGGTCAGCCTGTCGGGGGACGTGGACAGCTTCCGCGCAGCGGTACCGGGTCGGATGATCCGGTCCAGACGATCGACAACTCGACCCAGGAGACCCTCGACCCCATGGAATCGGAGCGCACGGCGGCGGCAGTGCCCGACAACCCGTCCACGGACGACCGGCCGACGGCCGGCGACCGTGCAGCCAACGCCATCGGCTGGGTGTTCTCGCGCGCCCGGGCCTGGCGCGAGCGCATGGTGGGCCCCGGCGACGCCGTCGATGCGCCGGAGGATGCGGAGGAGGTCACCGACACCCGCGGCCTGGTGCTCCGCCCGGCCCTGCTCGGGTTCGTGGCTGTCCTGGCCGTGGCCGTGGGCGCGTCGATGCCGAGCTCGCCGTTCAAGCTCGAGATGCCCGGCGTCTGGTTCTTCGGCGAGCCCCCGACGGCCGCGCCCAGCCGGTGGGGCGTCTACTTCTCGTTGGCCGCCGTCTACGGCGGGCTGCTCCTCTTCATGCGGGTCTGGTGGGGCATGCTCCGGCTCTACCGGACAGCGCCGCGGGGTCCCGTTCAAGACGATGATGGGCGTCTTCGCCCTCTGGGCCCTACCCGTCCTGGTCATCGCCCCGCTGTTCAGCCGTGACCTCTACTCCTATGCGGCCCAGGGCGAGATGGTCAGCCACCACATGAACCCGTACCTGTACGGACCCAACGAGCTCGGCAACAACTCCTACACCGCCCCGGTCGACCCGCTGTGGTGGAACGCCCCCGCCCCCTACGGCCCGCTCTTCCTGGCCATCGACGGCATGTTCGCCCGCGTCACCTTCCACAACGAGCTGGCCACCCTCGTCCTGCTGCGCCTGCTGGCCCTGGTCGGCGTGCTGCTGATCGCGGCCTTCGTGCCCCGCCTGGCCAAGCTGTACCACCGGGACGGCGCCGAGCTGTTCACGCTGATGGTGCTCAACCCGGTGACGATCTTCCACCTCATCGGCGGGGCCCACAACGACGCGCTGATGCTGGGCCTCCTGGTCGCCGGGCTGACCCTGGCCAAGGAGAGACACCCGATCTGGGGCATCGTGCTGTGCTCGCTGGCCACCGCGGTCAAGGCCCCGGCCGCCCTCGGCGTCCTCTACATCGGCTGGAGCTGGCTGGGCGCGGGGGTACCCATCAAGCAACGAATACGGCCCGTGGTGACGGCCGGCCTCATCGGGGTCGGGATCCTCGGGTTCTTCTCCTATGTCACCGGCCTCGGCTGGGGCTGGGTCACGATCCTCGGCACGCCGGGGGTGGTCCGGTCGTGGGCCTCGCCGACCACGGCGATCGCCTTCGCCGTCACGGGGGTCGCCCACCTCGCCCACCTCGGGGTCGGGGTCAGTGGCGTGCTGTCCGTCACCCGCTTCCTCGGCCTGCTCACGTCGGCCGTGGCCGGCCTGTGGCTGCTGCTCAACAGCGACCGGATCGGCACCCTCAAAGCCCTCGGGCTGACCCTGCTGATCTTCGTCCTGCTCGGCCCGGTGGTCCAGCCCTGGTACCTCTCGTGGGGGCTCGTCCTGCTCGCCCCGGTCGCGCTCGGCCAGCTCCGGTCCTTCGTGATCGGGCTGTCGATGGTCACGGCCTTCGTCGAGCTCCCGGGCGGCACCCAGCTGGTGACGAACCTGCTGCACGGCGACCCGCTGCTGATCGTGCTGACCATGCTGTGGATCCTGTTCGTCATGACCGTGCCGCTCGCCTCGTGGGACCGGCGCCGCCCGCCCGTCGAGGCCGAGCACCCGACACCGGCCGTCGCCGCCACCTGAGGCCGCCACCCGAGATCCGGGGCCGCCCCCGGGCCGTCAGGCCGGGTCGAGGTCGATGCCGGCACCGCCCAGCATGCGCTGGAGGACGGCGACGTCGAGCCACCGGTTGAATTTCCGGCCGATCTCGCGCTCGACGCCCACCAGCTCGAACCGGCAGGCCCGGTGGAGGGCGATCGAGGCCCCGTTGTCGCCGCCCACCCGGGCGATCATGGAGTGGAAGCCGTGGAGGGTCCCCAACCGGACCAGCTCCTCCAGCAGGGCCCGGCCCACCCCTTCCCCACGGTGCTCGGAGGCCACGTAGACCGAGTTCTCCACCGTGGTCGAATACGAGGGCCGGTCCCGGTAGCTGGAGAGCGACCCGAAACCCAGCACGGTGCCGGCGTCGTCGACGGCCACCACCGCCGGATAGGTGCCCTCGTGGTCGGCCATCCAGGCCGCCTGCTCGACCGTGGAGCGGGGCCGGAGGTCGAAGGTGGCGGTCGATCCGAGCACCTCCGCGTTGTAGATCCGGCGGATGGGCTCGGCGTCAGCGGGCTCGGCCAGGCGGACGTGCATCCCGGCGATCGTAGACGGGGGCACACTGTTCAGCTGCCGGTCGTCCGGCTATGCTCTCTTCCTCTGCTGCTCTGTCGAGCTGCATTGCCCCTGTAGCTCAGTGGTAGAGCACCGCCATGGTAAGGCGGGGGTCGTGGGTTCAATCCCCACCGGGGGCTCCCCGTGGCGGCGTAGCTCAGTTGGTTAGAGCACACGGCTCATAATCGTGGGGTCGCCGGTTCGAGTCCGGCCGCCGCTACCAGTCCACGGCCATGCCGGCCGGTCGCCAGTTGCGACCGGGCCGACCGGCGCGGTCATGCAGTACCCCGTGGTGCAGGGCGCACCCCGGGCACCAGGAACATCGGACCCGTGGCCGCTCCGGCACGGGCACAAGGGAGTCACCGTGGCAAAGAACGAGAAGCGCATCCAGGTCACGCTGGCCTGCGAGTCGTGCAAGCGGCGCAACTACATCACCACCAAGAACAAGATGAACGATCGCGAGCGCATCGAGATGAAGAAGTTCTGCTCGTGGGACCGTCGGCACACCCTCCACAAGGAGACCCGCTAGGCACGAGGGGTACGGCCAGGCGCCTCCTGCGGCCACCGCGGCACCCCGACCCGGGGCCCCGGAGCGCCGAAGGGGACGGCATCCGTCCCTGGTGGTAGCCTTTAGCACCGCCCTTGCGTTCGGTAGCCCGTTCGCGTCACGGCGGTGGACAGAGGGCAGTAGCTCAACTGGTAGAGCACCGGTCTCCAAAACCGAAGGTTGGGGGTTCAAGTCCCTCCTGCCCTGCTCTGCACCTGTGACAGTGGTCGAAGGAAACGGAACGTGAACCGAGAACAGAAGCGAATGATGCAGCGGCAGGGCCAGGACCCCGATGGGGAGACCGCGCCCGCCCGCACCGCACCAGCTCGCAAGCCGGTCAAGCGGGAGCCTTTCCGGATCGGCCAGTTCCTCCGGGAGGTACGCTCGGAGCTGCGGCAGGTGGCCTGGCCCAACCGGGCGGAGGTCATCAACTACACGACCGTGACCCTGGTCACCCTGCTCTCACTGATGGTCCTCATCTTCGTCCTCAACTACGCCTTCGCAAAGGGCGTCTTCTGGCTGTTCAAGCCCTGATCGGTATGACTGTGACCCACGACGGAACCACTGCCCCGCTGGGCGACGACCCGGCATCCGACGACACCGAGGGGTCGGCCGCGGCCGACGACACGGCCGTCGCCGAGCTCACGGAGGACACGGTCGACGCCGGCGTCGCCGAGGCCGGCGCCGAGGAGGCCCTCGACACCGGCGACGAGTACGACGACGGTGACGACGGGTTCGACGAGCCCTTCGTCGTCAGCCCCTACGACCAGCCCGGACGCTGGTACGTCGTGCACACGTACGCCGGCTACGAAAACAAGGTCAAGTCCAACCTGCACAGCCGCACGGCCTCCATGGGCATGGAGGACCGCATCTACGAGGTCGTCATCCCGATGGAGGACGTCACCGAGTTCAAGAACGGCAAGAAGGTCGTCGTCCAGAAGAAGGTGTTCCCCGGGTACCTGCTGTGCCGGTGCGAGCTCGACGACGACAGCTGGGCAGTCATCCGCAACACCCCTGGCGTGACCGGGTTCGTCGGTCCCGGCACGAAGCCCACCCCGCTCTCGCGGCGTGAGGTGGAGGGCATCCTCCAGGTGAAGGTGGAGGGCGTGGAGGCTCCGACCAAGCGCAGCCGTCCCCGCCTGGAGCACGAGGTGGGCGAGACGGTGCGGGTCAAGGAAGGCCCCTTCGCCGACTTCTCCGGCCAGGTCGCCGAGATCAACGAGGATCAGCTCAAGCTCAAGGTGCTCGTCAACATCTTCGGCCGGGAGACCCCGGTCGAGCTGGAATTCAGCCAGGTCGCCAAGCTCTAGGGCTGCGGCGAGCCACTCACCAGGAGACATCCCCCAATGGCCCCCAAGAAGAAGATCCTCACGGTCGTAAAGATCCAGCTGCCCGCCGGCGGCGCCACGCCCGCGCCGCCCGTCGGTACGGCCCTCGGCCCGCACGGCGTCCAGACCATGGACTTCGTCAAGCAGTACAACGCGGCCACCGAGAAGCAGGCCGGGTCCATCATCCCGGTCGAGATCTCGATCTACGAGGACCGCACGTTCTCGTTCGTGCTCAAGACCCCGCCGGCCGCCGCCCTGCTGCGCCAGGCCGCCGGGCTCGACAAGGGGGCGGCCACGGCGGGTCGGGAGACCGTCGCCACCGTGACGGAGGCCCAGATCGCCGAGATCGCCACCATCAAGCTGCCCGACCTCAACACGACCGACATCGAGTCGGCCAAGAAGCAGGTCGCCGGCACCGCCCGCTCGATGGGGATCGCCGTCGCCGGCTGAGCCGGACGACGCAGAACCGACAGACGAAAGAGACACCATGTCCAGGGGAAAGAAGTACACCGCCAGCATCGCCGGCATCGACCGCCAGCAGCTCTACAGCGCCTCCGAGGCCGTCGAGCTGGTGAAGTCCTCCGCCAAGGCGTCGTTCGACGAGACGATCGAGCTGGCCATCCGCCTCGGGGTCGACCCCCGCAAGGCCGACCAGATCGTCCGCGGCACCCTCTCGCTGCCCGCCGGCACGGGCCGGACCGCCCGGGTGGCCGTGTTCGCCGCCGGGGAGAAGGCCGCCGAGGCCCGCGCCGCCGGGGCCGACGTGGTCGGCGCCGACGACCTGGTGGCCCGGGTGTCGGGTGAGGGCTTCCTCGACTTCGACATCGCCATCGCCACCCCGGACCTGATGGGCCAGGTCGGCACGTTGGGCCGGGTGCTCGGCCCGCGTGGTCTCATGCCCAACCCCAAGACCGGCACCGTGACCGACGACGTCGAGCGTGCCGTCCTGGAGTTCAAAGGCGGCCGGGTCGAGTACCGGACCGACAAGGTCGGCAACGTCCACATCCGGGTGGGCAAGGCCTCCTTCGAGAAGGCCCAGCTCCTGGAGAACATCCACGCCGTGATGGACGAGATCCACCGGGCCAAGCCGGCCTCGGCCAAGGGCAAGTACGTCCGGGCCGTCACCCTGTCGTCGACCATGGGCCCCGGGGTCCACATCGACCCGCTGCTGGCCCGCCGGGCCGAGGAGGAGCTGGCCGTCGCCGGTTCCGCCTGATCCGCCCCGCTGGCCCCGGCCGGCTGGGATGGGCTAGCATCCTCCTTTCCAGATCTACAGAACTGCCGTAGACCTCCGGTGTACCGCTCACCCGGTACCGAAGGGACCCCCGGGTCCGCCTGATGAGGCGTTCCGTTCCGAGCACCCCGTGCTCGTGCGTGCCACTCGATGGTGTCTGCGGCCCGAACCTGAGCGCATCGCTCGGTGGAGGCACGATGGACAATCCGAGGCCCGAGAAGGTCGCCGTCGTCAACGAGGTGCGCGAGCGCCTGGAGGCGGCCGACGGTGCCCTGCTGACCGAGTACCGGGGCCTGACCGTGGCCGAGCTGGCCGAGCTCCGCGGAGCGCTCACGGCGGTCGGCGGCGACTACAAGGTCTACAAGAACACCCTGGTCCGGCTGGCCGTGGCCGACACGCCGAACGCCGGCGTGAGCGACCTGCTGACCGGTCCCACGGCGATCGCCTTCGTGCAGGGCGACGTGAGCGCCGTGGCCAAGGCCCTGCGGGACTTCGCCCAGGCCAACCCCAACCTGATCGTCAAGGGCGGTGTGGTCGGCGCCTCGTTGATGTCGGCCGCCGACATCAACGTCCTGGCCGAGCTGCCCTCCCGGGAGACCCTGCTGGCCCAGTTCGCCGGCGCCCTGTCGGCCCCGCTCCAGCAGCTGGCCGGACTGGTCCAGGCCCTGCCCCGTAACCTGGCCTACGGCCTGTCGGCCCTGCTCGAGCAGCGGCAGTCCGAGGCCCCGGCCGACGAGGCCCCGGCCGCCGAGCCGGCGGCCGATGCGGCCCCCGCCGCCGAGCCGGCGGCCGATGCGGCCCCCGCCGAGGTCGAAGCGGAGTCCGCCCCGGCCGGGACGTCCGAGGCACCCGCTGATGAGGCACCGGCCGCCGAGGCCCCGGCCTCCGAGTAGTACCCGACCGCAACCAGCACCAGACCCACCACCCCGTAACGACATACCAAGGAACCAAGGAGTAAGACGATGGCAGGCACCCTGACCAAGGACCAGATTCTGGACGGCATCTCTGAGCTGTCCGTGCTGGAGCTCAGCGAGCTCCTGAAGGAGTTCGAGGAGCGCTTCGGCGTCACCGCCGCGGCCCCCGTGGCCGTCGCCGCGGCCGCCCCTGCCGCCGGAGCCGGTGGCGAGGCCGCCGGCGGTGGGGAGGAGCAGACCGAATTCGACGTCATCCTCACCGCTGCCGGTGACAAGAAGATCCAGGTCATCAAGGAGGTCCGTGCGCTGACCAGCCTGGGCCTGAAGGAGGCCAAGGACCTCGTCGACGGCGCCCCCAAGCCCGTGCTCGAGAAGGCCAACAAGGAGGACGCCGACAAGGCGAAGGCGCAGCTCGAGGGCGCCGGCGCCACCGTCGAGCTCAAGTAGCACCCGGCCCGGGTCCCGACCGCCGTCCCTCGGCGGCCGGGCCCCGGCAACCGGTCGTCGGCCGCGGTGGCCCCGGGCGTGCCCGGGCCGTCGTCGGGCGGTCGCAATCCTTGACGAAGGTCCCCGGTTCTCGTACCTTGTGGGGGCCTGGCTCCGGGTTTCTCCGGCGGGGGTTGTGATCTCGTGCGCTTCCGGTTATGCTTACTGGTTGCCGTGCCTGCCCTGTCGCCTTCCTCAGTCGTTTGCGCTGAGTGACCCGCGCTCCGACGCCTCTGACGGCTGCTCCGGCGGTAGTCGTCGACCCCGCTGACCACGCCTCGCCGTGCCTCTCCGGCACCTGATCCACCGCAGTACCCCGTCCTTGCCCCATTCGCCTTGCAACTGGGAGGAGTAGGCCGTTGCCTACACGGTCCAACAGCCCGGAACGATTTTCGTTTGCCAACATCGACGAGGCGCTGCCGCTGCCCGATCTCGTCGCCATCCAGCGGGACTCCTTCAAGTGGTTCCTCGACCGCGGCCTGGCGGAGACGTTCAACGACATCAGCCCGATCGAGGACTTCACCGGACAGCTGAGTCTGGAGCTGGAGTTCGACCCGACCGACCCCGACCTGCGCCCGCCGCCGAAGTTCTCGGTGGAGGAGTGCAAGGAGAAGGACATGACCTACGCCGCGCCCGTCTTCGTGCGCGCCCGGTTCATGAACGCCGGCACGGGTGAGATCAAGGAGCAGACGGTCTTCATGGGGGACTTCCCCGTCATGACCGACAAGGGCACCTTCATCGTCAACGGGACCGAGCGCGGTCGTGGTCAGCCAGCTGGTCCGGTCGCCCGGCGTCATCTTCCAGCCCGGCCGCGACGCCAAGACCGTCTTCACCGGCACCATCCACCCCTACCGCGGCGAGTGGATCGAGTTCGACGTCGAGGCCAAGCCGGGCAAGGACGTCACGGCGGGCTGCCGCGTCGCCCGCAAGCGCCGCCTCTCCCTGTTCGTCCTGCTGCGCGCCCTCGGCTACGAGGACCAGGCCTTCCTGGAGCGGTTCGTCCGCCACTTCGACTTCCTCGAGGGCCAGTGGGAGAAGGAGCAGAACCTCGCGCCCACCCGCGAGGAGGCCCTCCTCGAGATCTACAAGCGGGCCCGCCCCGGCGAGCCCCTGTCGGTGGAGGCCGCCCGCCAGTACTTCGAGAACGCCTTCTTCAACCCCAAGCGCTACGACCTGACCCGGGTCGGTCGCTACAAGCTGAACCGGAAGCTCGGCCCGGAGATCGAGCGCATCTCGGAGCTCCTGGACATCGACCTCGAGCGCCCCACGCCGACCCAGGGCGTCCTCAGCCCCGCCGAGATCCTGGCGTCGTCGACGTACATGCTCCACCTGGCCAAGCACATGGCCGACGGCGAGTCGACGTACCGCATCGACGACCAGGACCACTTCGCCAACCGCCGCATCCGGTCGGTCGGCGAGCTCATCCAGAACCAGGTCCGCGTGGGCCTGTCCCGGATGGAGCGGGTCGTCCGCGAGCGCATGACCACCCAGGACGTCGAGGCCATCACGCCCCAGACCCTGATCAACATCCGGCCGGTGGTCGCCGCCGTCAAGGAGTTCTTCGGCACCAGCCAGCTCAGCCAGTTCATGGACCAGAACAACCCGCTGTCGGGCCTGGCCCACAAGCGGCGCCTGTCGGCCCTCGGGCCGGGCGGCCTCTCCCGCGAGCGCGCCGGCTTCGAGGTCCGTGACGTCCACACGTCCCACTACGGCCGCATGTGCCCCATCGAGACCCCGGAGGGCCCGAACATCGGCCTGATCGGCTCGCTGGCCACCTACGCCCGGGTGAACGAGTACGGCTTCATCGAGACCCCGTACCGCAAGGTCGTGAACGGCCAGGTCACCACCGAGATCCTCTACCTCGCCGCGGACGAGGAGGAGGAGCACGTCATCGCCCAGGCCTCGGCCGCCCTCGACGACCAGGGCCGGTTCTCCGAGGAGCGGGTGCTCGTCCGCCGCGGCCCCCAGGGCACCGGCGTGCGCGTCGGCGTGGCCTCCACCTCCTACGGCACCACCTCGGAGATCGACTTCGTGCCCCCGGCCGAGGTCGATCTCATGGACGTATCGCCGAAGCAGATCGTGTCGGTCTCGACCGCCCTGATCCCCTTCGTCGAGCACGACGACGCCAACCGGGCCCTGATGGGCGCCAACATGCAGAAGCAGGCGGTGCCCCTGGTCGTCCCCGAGGCCCCCTACATCGGCACCGGCGTCGAGGCCCGTGCGGCCCGTGACGCCGGTGACGTGATCATGGCCGAGGCCGACGGCACCGTCGTCGACGTCTCGGGCGACCAGATCACCGTCGAGTACAAGGCGGGCGCCAAGGACGTCAACGGCCACGTGCTGGGCAGGAAGGTCTACCGCCTGGCCAAGTTCCGCCGGTCCAACCAGAACACGGCCATCAACCAGAAGGTCATCGTCGACGACGGCCAGAAGGTCTCGGCCGGTGACGTCCTGGCCGACGGCCCGGCCACCCACAACGGCGAGCTCGCCCTGGGCAAGAACCTGCTCGTGGCCTTCATGCCGTGGGAGGGCTACAACTACGAGGACGCCATCATCCTGTCCGAGCGCCTGGTGAAGGACGACGTGCTCACGTCGATCCACATCGAGGAGCACGAGGTCGACGCCCGCGACACCAAGCTGGGCGCCGAGGAGATCACCCGGGACATCCCGAACCTCTCCGAGGAGATCCTCGCCGACCTCGACGAACGCGGCATCATCCGCATCGGCGCCGAGGTCGGCCCGGGCGACGTGCTGGTCGGCAAGGTCACCCCCAAGGGCGAGACCGAGCAGACCCCCGAGGAGCGCCTGCTGCGCGCCATCTTCGGTGAGAAGGCCCGCGAGGTCCGGGACACGTCCCTCAAGGTGCCCCACGGCGAGCAGGGCACGGTCATCGACGTCCGTGTGTTCTCCCGCGAGGACGCCCACGAGCTGCCGCCCGGCGTGGAGCAGCTGGTCCGGGTCTACGTGGCCCAGAAGCGCAAGATCTCCGAGGGCGACAAGCTCGCCGGGCGCCACGGCAACAAGGGCGTCATCTCCAAGATCCTGCCCATCGAGGACATGCCGTTCCAGGCCGACGGCACCCCGGTCGACATCGTGCTCAACCCGCTCGGCGTGCCGAGCCGGATGAACGTCGGCCAGGTGCTCGAGTCCCACCTGGGCTACGCCGCCCGTTGGGGCTGGGAGGGTGCGGGCGACCTGTCCACCACCCCGCTGCGCGGTACCGAGACCAAGACCCGGCCGCGCACCGAGCCGTCCGTGTGGGTCTCGACCCCGGTCTTCGACGGCGCCCACTGGGACGAGGAGGACCAGGCCGGCCGGCACCCGACGATCCAGCAGATCTTCCGGAAGCTGAACCCCGACGGCGAGGACGGCTCGATCCAGGTCAACGACGAGGGCAAGTCGCAGCTGTACAACGGCCGCACGGGCGAGGCGTACGACAACCCGGTCTCGGTCGGCTACGTGTACATCCTGAAGCTCCACCACCTGGTGGACGACAAGATCCACGCCCGGTCCACCGGCCCGTACTCGATGATCACGCAGCAGCCCCTGGGCGGCAAGGCCCAGTTCGGCGGCCAGCGCTTCGGTGAGATGGAGGTGTGGGCACTCGAGGCGTTCGGCGCCGCCTACGCCCTCCAGGAGCTCCTGACCATCAAGTCGGACGACGTGCTGGGCCGGGTCAAGGTCTACGAGGCCATCGTCAAGGGGGAGAACATCCCCGAGCCGGGGATCCCGGAGAGTTTCAAGGTGCTCATCAAGGAGATGCAGTCGCTGTGCCTGGACGTCGAGGTCCTGGCACCCGGCGGCGAGGAGATCGAAATGCGAGAGCTGGACGAGGACGTGTTCCGCACGGCCGAGGAGCTCGGCATCGACATCAGCCGGCCCGAGCGTGGGTCGGACGAGGAAGATGCCCGTCGCGCTGCCGAAAGGGGATTCTGATGTTGGACGTCAACGAGTTCGACCAGCTGCGGATCGGTCTGGCCACGGCCGACTCGATCCGGGGGTGGTCCAACGGCGAGGTCAAGAAGCCGGAGACCATCAACTACCGCACGCTCCGCCCCGAGAAGGACGGGCTCTTCTGCGAGAAGATCTTCGGCCCCACCAAGGACTGGGAGTGCTACTGCGGCAAGTACAAGCGCGTGCGCTTCCGGGGCATCATCTGCGAGCGCTGCGGCGTCGAGGTCACCCGTTCCAAGGTCCGGCGCGAGCGCATGGGCCACATCGAGCTGGCCGCCCCCGTGGTCCACATCTGGTACCTGCGCGGCACCCGCAGCTGGCTGGCCTACCTGCTCATGGGCACCGAGGCCCGTGAGGAGCTGAAGGCCAAGCAGCTGGAGAAGGTCATCTACTTCGCCGCCAACCTGGTCACCTGGGTCGACGAGGCCAAGCGCCACGAGGACCTGCCCGAGCTCGAGGCGGAGCTGCGCACCGAGATCGCCGACGTCGAGAAGAAGCGGGACCTCGACATCGACCGCCGCTTCAAGGCGCTCGAGGGCGAGCTCGCCGACCTCGAGAAGGCCGGGGCCAAGGACGCCGAGATCAAGGCGCGCCAGCGCCTGGTGGACAAGGAGATCGCCGGCGTCCGCGAGCGCTACCAGGGCGAGATCGAGCTGGCCCAGCGGGCCTTCGACGAGTTCAAGAGCCTGCACAGCCGCAAGATCCTCGAGGACGAGCTGCTGTGGCGCGAGATGCGCATCCGCTACGAGGACTACTTCGAGGGCGGCATGGGCGCCGAGACCATCACCCGGCTGATCGAGCGCATCGACCTCGACGCGGAGGAGATCAAGCTCCGCGAGATGATCGACGCCGCCGACGGCCGCAAGCCCCTGTCGGCCCAGCGCCGCCAGAAGGTCATCAAGCGCCTCAAGATCGTCACCGCCTTCAACCGACGCGACGAGCAGGGACGCCGGATCAACGACCCCCGGGCCATGATCCTCGACTCGGTGCCGGTCATCCCGCCGGACCTGCGCCCGATGGTGCAGCTCGACGGTGGCCGCTTCGCCACGTCCGACCTCAACGACCTCTACCGCCGGGTCATCAACCGGAACAACCGCCTCAAGCGGCTGCTCGACCTGGGCGCGCCCGAGATCATCATCAACAACGAGAAGCGCATGCTGCAGGAGGCCGTCGACGCCCTGTTCGACAACGGTCGCCGCGGCCGGCCCGTCACCGGCCCGGGCAACCGCCCGCTGAAGAGCCTCTCGGACATGCTGAAGGGCAAGCAGGGCCGGTTCCGCCAGAACCTGCTCGGCAAGCGCGTCGACTACTCCGGCCGCTCGGTCATCGTCATCGGCCCGAACCTCCAGCTCCACCAGTGCGGCCTGCCCAAGCTGATGGCGCTCGAGCTGTTCAAGCCCTTCGTCATGAAGCGGCTGGTCGACGCCGAGTACGCCCAGAACATCAAGTCGGCCAAGCGCATGGTCGAGCGCCGGCGTCCCCAGGTGTGGGACGTCCTGGAGGGGGTCATCAAGGAGCACCCGGTGCTGTTGAACCGGGCCCCGACCCTCCACCGCCTGGGCATCCAGGCCTTCGAGCCGGTGCTGGTCGAGGGCAAGGCCATCCAGGTCCACCCGCTCGTGTGCACGGCGTTCAACGCCGACTTCGACGGTGACCAGATGGCCGTCCACCTGCCCCTGTCCGCCGAGGCCCAGGCCGAGGCGCGGGTGCTGATGCTGTCGTCGAACAACATCCTGTCGCCGGCCACCGGCCGGCCGATCACCGTGCCCACCCAGGACATGGTCTTCGGCATCTACTACCTGACCCTCCCCGAGGACGGGCTGAAGGGCGAGGGCCGGGTCTTCCGCCACGCCTACGAGGTCGAGACGGCGTTCGACGCGGGCGACATCGCCCTGCACGCCAAGATCGTCCTGCGGCCCGAGCCCGGCTCGGCGCTGGCCCACTCGATCGCCCTGACCAACGGGGCCGAGATGGACGCCGAGGGCAACCTCGTCGGCATCGGCGAGGACGACCGCGTGGAGATCGAGACGACCGCCGGCCGCCTCTTCTTCAACACCGCCCTCCCCGACAGGTACCGCTACATCAACGACATCGTCGGCAAGCGGAACACGGCCATCGGGACCATCGTGGAGGAGGTGGCGTCCGGCTTCCCGAAGCGGGAGGTCGCCGCCAGCCTCGACCGGATCAAGTCGCTCGGCTTCCGCTACGGCGCCCAGTCCGGCCTGACCATCTCCATCAACGACGTGGTCACCCCGAAGGAGAAGGGTGCCATCCTCGACCGCTACGAGAAGGAGGCGGAGAAGGCGGAGGCCCAGTTCAAGCGCGGCATCATCACCGACGACGAGCGGCGCCAGAAGGAGATCGAGATCTGGACCTCGGCCAACTCCGAGGTCGGGAAGGCCATGGAGAAGACCATGGCCGACATCACCTTCAACCCGATCGACATGATGGTCGACTCCGGTGCCCGAGGGAACAGCCAGCAGATCCGCCAGATCGCCGGCATGAAGGGCCTCGTGTCCAACCCCCGCGGCGAGATGATCCCCCGGCCCATCAAGTCCTCCTTCCGTGAGGGCCTGTCGGTGCTGGAGTACTTCATCTCGACCCACGGCGCCCGCAAGGGCCTGGCCGACACCGCGCTCCGTACCGCCGACTCCGGCTACCTGACCCGTCGTCTCGTCGACGTGGCCCAGGAGCTCATCGTCCGCGAGGACGACTGCGGCTCGGTCCGCGGCGTGTGGATCGACGGGATCGTGCCGGACGGCGCGGGCACCCGCTCGTACCTGGAGACCCGGGTCACCGGCCGCCTCCTGTCCGAGCCGGTCACGCTGTCGGACAAGACCAAGATCGAGACCGGCACCATCCTGACCGACGACCTGGTGGCCAGGCTGCGCGACGACGCGGCCGTCGACCGGGTCCGCGCCCGGTCGGTGCTGACCTGCGAGGCCGAGCAGGGCATCTGTGCCGCCTGCTACGGCCTCTCGCTGGCCACCGGCGAGATGATCGAGCTCGGCGAAGCGGTGGGCGTCATCGCCGCCCAGTCGATCGGCGAGCCCGGCACCCAGCTGACCATGCGGACCTTCCACACCGGCGGCATCGTCGGCGAGGACATCACCCACGGTCTGCCCCGCGTCGTCGAGCTCTTCGAGGCCCGCACCCCGAAGGGCGCCGCCGTCCTGGCCCGCCACTCGGGCGTCGCCCGGGTCGAGGAGGACGAGTCCGGCCGCCACATCACCGTGGCCGCCGACGACGGCGAGGAGCACACGGTGCTCGTCGCCCAGCGCGCCCACCTCGAGGTGGTCGACGGCCAGGAGGTCTCCGCCGGCGACGCCCTCGTCGAGGGCCCGAAGGACCCGAAGGAGCTGCTCGAGGTCAAGGGCATCCGCGAGACCCAGCAGTACCTGGTCGAGGAGGTCCAGAAGGTCTACCGGGACCAGGGCGTGTCGATCCACGACAAGCACATCGAGCTCATCGTGCGCCAGATGCTGCGCCGGGTCCTCGTCGCCGAGCCCGGGGACGCCTCGTTCCTGCCCGGTGAGCGCGTCGACAGCCGGATCTACGCCGAGGTCAACCGGAGCCTGGTCACGGACGGCAAGCGCCCCGCCGAGGGCCGTCCCGAACTGATGGGGATCACCAAGGCGTCGCTGGCCACCGAGTCGTGGCTGTCCGCCGCCTCCTTCCAGGAGACCACCAGGGTGCTCACCGAGGCCGCCATCGAGGGCAAGTCGGACCAGCTCTTCGGCCTCAAGGAGAACATCATCATCGGCAAGCTGATCCCCGCCGGCTCCGGCATGGAGCGGTACCGGGACATCAAGCTCGAGATGCCGGGTGCCGAGGCCATGCCGGCCTGGGCCCTCGGGGGCATGGACACCGACACCGAGGACCTGGCCGCCTGGCTGCGGGACACCGGTGGCGACGGTTCGCTCGGCGGGTTCAGCTCGGACATCGACGCCAGCTGGCTCGGTGCCGTGCCGTCGGCTGAGGACCTGGCCGGCGGATCGCCGGACTTCGGCGGGGCCGACGCGCCCAGCGCCGACGAGGGCCCGACCGCCGCAGGCGCCTGAGTGGGTCGGGCGGGCGCGGGCCTCGGCCCGTGACCGCCCGGGCCACGGCCCCGGTATGCTGGGATACCGGCGCCGGACACCGCGGAAGGTGGCCGCACCGCAGGTGGGCGCACTTGCCCGCCGTCGGTCCGTGCCGTAGCATGGAACCCTTGCGGCTGCGTGTCGCACGGTGCGGCCCGCCTGCGTGCAGGTGGGCTGCCCAGCTGGCCTGGCTCCAGCACCCCGCAGTGCGCCAGCGCAGTCCGTCTCAGTCCTGAAGTATCCCTGCAGTCCACAACCTAGAGGTCACGCGTGCCCACGATTTCCCAGCTCGTCCGCAAAGGCCGGGCCACAAAGCCGACAAAATCGAAGACGCCTGCGTTCCGCGGCGCACCCCAGCGCCGCGGCGTGTGCACGCGTGTGTACACCCACACCCCGAAGAAGCCGAACTCCGCCCTGCGGAAGGTCGCCCGTGTGCGCCTGACCAGTGGCCTCGAAGTCACGGCCTACATCCCCGGTGAGGGCCACAACCTCCAGGAGCACTCGATCGTGCTGGTCCGTGGCGGTCGTGTGAAGGACCTCCCCGGGGTCCGCTACAAGGTCATCCGCGGCACCCTCGACGCCTCCGGCGTCCGGGAGCGGAACCAGGCCCGTAGCCGCTACGGCGCCAAGAAGGAGTCCTGACGTGCCCCGCAAAGGTCCTGCAGTCCGACGTGAGCTCATGCCCGACCCCGTCTACCACTCGGTGCTCGTCACCCAGGTGGTCAACCGGGTCCTGAGCCGGGGCAAGCGCACGCTGGCCGAACGCATCGTCTACGCCGCCCTCGCCGACGTGGGGGAGAAGACCGGCAACGACCCGGTCGCCGTCCTCAAGAAGGCCGTCGAGAACACCCGCCCCGAGCTCGAGGTGCGCAGCCGCCGGGTCGGCGGCGCCACCTACCAGGTCCCCGTCGAGGTGCGCCCCCGCCGGGCCACCACGCTGTCGATCCGGTGGCTGGTCGGGTACTCGCAGCAGCGCCGCGAGAAGACGATGGCCGAGCGCCTCTCCAACGAGATCCGCGACGCGGCCAACGGCATCGGTGCCGCCGCCAAGCGTCGTGAGGACCTCCACAAGATGGCCGAGTCGAACAAGGCGTTCGCGCACTACCGCTGGTAGCCGGACCCTCCCCCTCGACCACCACGACGACGACACGAGCACGACCCGAGAGTTGACCACCCATGTCTGACACCCGAAACCATCCGCTGGCCAAGACCCGAAACATCGGGATCATGGCCCACATCGACGCGGGCAAGACCACCACGACCGAGCGGATCCTCTACTACACCGGCAAGAACTACAAGATCGGCGAGGTCCACGAGGGTGCGGCCACCATGGACTGGATGGTCCAGGAGCAGGAGCGGGGCATCACCATCACGTCGGCCGCCACCACCTGCATGTGGCACGACACGCTGATCAACATCATCGACACCCCGGGCCACGTGGACTTCACCGTCGAGGTGGAGCGGTCGCTGCGCGTCCTCGACGGGGCCGTGGCCGTGTTCGACGCCGTGGCCGGTGTCGAGCCCCAGACCGAGACCGTATGGCGGCAGGCCAACAAGTACGAGGTCCCCCGGATCTGCTTCGTCAACAAGATGGACCGCACCGGCGCCAACTTCGAGATGTGCGTCGAGATGATCAAGGACCGCCTCGACTGCACCACCGCCGTCGTGCAGCTGCCCATCGGGGCCGAGGGCGGCTTCCGGGGCGTGGTGGACCTGGTCCGGATGCGGGCCCTGGTGTGGGACGACGGCATGGGCGAGGACTGGATCGAGGAGCCCATCCCCGAGAACCTGCGCGACGCCGCCGAGGCGGCCCACGCCGAGCTGATCGACGTGGTCTCCAACCACGACGACATCATCATGGAGAAGTACCTGGGTGACGAGGAGATCCTCCCCGAGGACCTGACCCGTGCCCTGCGCACGGTGACGCTCGGCAACCACGCCGTGCCGATCCTGTGCGGCTCGGCGTTCAAGAACAAGGGCGTCCAGCCCATGCTCGACGCCGTGGTCGACTACCTGCCGAGCCCGCTCGACATCCCCCCGACGATGGGCATCGTCCCCCGCAAGGAGGGTGTCGAGGTCGAGCGCCCGGCCGACGACGCGGCCCCGTTCTCGGCCCTGGCCTTCAAGATCATGACCGACCCCTACGTCGGCAAGCTCACCTACCTGCGGGTCTACTCCGGCACCCTGACCAAGGGCTCGGGCGTCGTGAACTCGACCAAGGACCGCAAGGAGCGGATCGGCCGCATCCTCCAGATGCACGCCAACTCCCGCGAGGACCTCGACGCCATGTTCGCCGGGGACATCGTGGCCGCCGTGGGCCTCAAGCAGACCACGACCGGCGACACGCTGTGCGACCCCGACAACCAGGTGATCCTCGAGTCGCTGACCTTCCCCGAGCCCGTGATCCACGTGGCCGTGGAACCCAAGACCAAGGCCGACCAGGACAAGCTGTCCAAGGCCCTGTTCGCCCTGTCCGAGGAGGACCCGACCTTCCGGGTCCAGTCCGACGAGGAGACGGGCCAGACCGTCATCTCGGGGATGGGCGAGCTCCACCTCGAGGTCCTCGTCGACCGCATGCTGCGCGAGTTCAACGTGGACGCCAACGTGGGCAAGCCCCAGGTGGCCTACCGCGAGACCGTGCGCAAGCCGGCCGAGAAGGTCGAGATGAAGTACGTCCGCCAGACCGGCGGCAAGGGCCAGTACGGCCACGTGGTCATCACCCTCCAGCCCAACGCCGGGCCAGGGGTACGAGTTCGAGGACAAGATCACCGGCGGCGTCATCCCGAAGGAGTACATCCCCTCGGTCGACCAGGGCATCCAGGAGTCGATCACCTCCGGCGTCCTGGCCGGCTACCCGACGGTCGACATCAAGGTGACCCTGACCTACGGCTCGTACCACGACGTCGACTCCTCGGAGATGGCGTTCAAGATCGCCGGCTCCATGGCCATCAAGAAGGCCGCCCAGCTGGCCAGTCCCGTGCTCCTCGAGCCGGTGATGGCCGTGGAGGTCACCACCCCCGAGGACTACATGGGCGACGTGATCGGCGACCTGTCGTCCCGACGGGGCAAGGTCGAGGGCATGGAGCAGCGGGGCAACAGCCACATCGTCCGGGCGCAGGTACCGCTGAGCGACATGTTCGGCTACGCTACCGACCTGCGTTCGCGTACGCAGGGGCGGGCCACGTACTCGATGCAGTTCGCCGCGTACAACGAGGTCCCCGAGTCCATCGCCAAGGAGATCATCGCCAAGGCGCGGGGCGAGTAGGCGTCACGGCACCGGGTCCGCCCGGCTCCGTGCGAGCCCGCACCCGGGTCGCACGACCCGACCAGTCTGACCAGCAGTACAGCAGCAGCAGCACCGCAGTACCACCACTACCGAGGAATGACGGAGGCAGTCGCCTCCGTCGTGGCGGGCCCGAGGGGGCTACCGTCCGAGATCAGGGAGCATCACCCCAACCATGGCCAAGCAGAAGTTCGAGCGCACCAAGCCCCACGTGAACGTCGGGACGATGGGACACATCGACCACGGGAAGACCACGCTCACCGCGGCCATCACCAAGGTCCTCCACGACGCCGACCCCACGACGTCGTTCACGCCCCTTCGACCAGATCGACAAGGCCCCCGAGGAGCAGCAGCGCGGCATCACGATCTCCATCGCCCACGTGGAGTACGAGACGCCCAACCGCCACTACGCCCACGTCGACATGCCCGGCCACGCCGACTACATCAAGAACATGATCACCGGCGCCGCCCAGGTGGACGGGGCCATCCTGGTGGTGTCGGCCGCCGACGGCCCGATGCCCCAGACCCGTGAGCACGTGCTGCTCGCCCGTCAGGTCGGCGTGCCCTACATCGTGGTGGCCCTCAACAAGGCCGACACGGTCGACGACGAGGAGCTCCTCGACCTGGTCGAGCTCGAGGTCCGCGAGCTCCTCAACGAGTACGAGTTCCCCGGCGACGACACCCCGATCATCCGGGTCAGCGCCCTGAAGGCCCTGGAGGGCGACCCCGAGTGGACGCAGAAGATCCTCGAGCTGATGGACGCCGTCGACTCCTACATCCCCGAGCCCGAGCGTGACGTCGAGAAGCCCTTCCTCATGTCCGTCGAGGACGTCATGTCCATCACCGGCCGTGGCACCGTGGTGACCGGCAAGATCGAGCAGGGCATCATCAAGGTGGGCGAGGAGGTCGAGATCGTCGGCCTGCGCGACACCCAGAAGACCACGGTCACCGGCATCGAGATGTTCCGCAAGCTCCTCGACGAGGGCCGGGCGGGCGACAACGTCGGTGCCCTGCTCCGTGGCACGAAGAAGGAGGAGGTGGAGCGTGGCCAGGTGCTGTGCAAGCCCGGCTCCATCACCCCCCACACCAAGTTCGAGGCGACCGTCTACGTGCTGAACAAGGACGAGGGTGGCCGGCACAAGCCGTTCTTCACCAACTACCGGCCCCAGTTCTACTTCCGCACCACGGACGTGACCGGCACCATCACCCTGCCCGAGGGCACCGAGATGGTCATGCCCGGCGACAACACGGACATGACGGTCGAGCTGGGCAAGCCCATCGCCATGGACGAGGGTCTGCGCTTCGCCATCCGCGAGGGTGGCCGGACCGTGGCCTCGGGCCGGGTCACCAAGATCATCGAGTAGGCACCCGCCCACCGTTGTACATCCACGAGAGGACGCTGTTACCCATGGCCGCTGAGGGCCCCCGTCAGAAGATCCGCATCCGCCTGAAGGCGTACGACCACGAGATCCTCGATCAGTCGACCGAGAAGATCGTGCAGACGGTGCTGCGCACCCAGGCGAAGGTCCTGGGCCCGGTGCCCCTGCCCACCGAGAAGCACCGCTACACGGTGATCCGGTCGCCGCACAAGTACAAGGACAGTCGGGAGCACTTCGAGATGCGGGTCCACAAGCGGCTCGTGGACATCGTCGAGCACACCCCCAAGACCGTCGACTCGCTCCAGCGGCTCGACCTTCCGGCCGGGGTGGACATCGAGATCAAGATCCAGACCGTCTGAGCGGTCCCGGGTCGCCCTAGCGGCCCGGGGGCGGATGGTATAGAGTTTCCGGTCGGCCTGGTTCCAGGCCGGTCCATGCGAATGGGACGTGTTCGAGCGCCCGCCGTCCTTCGGCGGGGACCCCGGGCCAAACCAGGCGAGCGCTCCGCTCGGGTTCATCCGAGCGGAGCGTCTGCGTGCGAGCCGATGGGAGTCGGCCGGCACCGCCCGGTCTGACCGGGTACCAGTGGACGACCCCGTCGGCGCAGGTGCCCGTCGGGGACCGCCCGGCCCTCCGGGGCCGAGCAGCACCAGCAGCACAGGATCGGCGCCCACCGGCGTCGAGCAAGAGCGAAGAGTCGAGACGGAGAAGCTCCAGTGGCCACCAAGGCGATCGTGGGCGAAAAAGTCGGAATGACACAGATCTGGGACGACCAGAACCGGGCGATCCCGGTGACGGTCCTGCGCGTCGCGCCGGTCCGGGTCGTGCAGGTCAAGACCCCCGAGTCCGAGGGTACTCCGCACTGCAGGTGACCTGGGGCTCACCGCCGGGCCAGCACCCTGACCCGGCCCGAGCAGGGCCACTACGACAAGGCCGGGGTCGACCCGGGCCGCCGCCTGGTCGAGCTGCGGATCGACGACAGCTCGGTCTACGAGGTCGGCCAGCAGCTGACCGCCGACCTGCTCCAGGCCGGCGAGCTGGTGGACGCCATCGCCGTCTCCAAGGGCAAGGGCTTCGCCGGCGCCATGAAGCGCCACAACTTCAAGGGCCAGGGCGCCAGCCACGGTAACCACAAGAAGCACCGCTCGCCCGGGCTCCATCGGCGCCTGCGCCACCCCGTCCCGCGTCTTCAAGGGCACCCGGATGGCCGGCCGCATGGGCGGCCAGCAGGTCACCACCCTGAACCTCGAGATCGTCCAGGCCGACCCGGAGCGCGAGCTCGTCCTGGTCAAGGGCGCCGTCCCCGGCCCCCGGGGCGGCATGGTCGTGCTCCGGGACGCCGTGAAGGCCCCGGCGGCCAAGGGAGGCGGCAAGTGAGCGAGACCATCGACTTCGAGACCGCCAGCCCGGCCGAGATCCGGCGCTTCCTGCGCCGGACCCCCGAGCACCGCACGGTCACCCGCCGCTCGATCGACGGCGACCGAGCTCGGCGAGGTCGACCTCGACCCCGAGACCTTCGGCATCGAGCCCAACCAGGCCGTCCTCCACCAGGTGGTGACCGCCCAGCTGGCCGCCGCCCGGGCCGGCACCCAGTCGACCAAGACCCGCTCCGAGGTCCGCGGCGGCGGTGTCAAGCCGTTCCGCCAGAAGGGCACCGGCCGCGCCCGGCCGGCTCCAGCCGCTCGCCCGTGTGGGTCGGCGGTGGTGTCGCCCTCGGCCCGAAGCCCCGCTCCTACGCCCAGAAGACCCCGAAGAAGATGAAGGCCCTGGCCCTGCGCTCGGCCCTGTCCGACCGGGCCTCCCTGGGCCACGTCGCCCTGATCGACGAGTGGTCCTTCGAGGCGCCCAGCACCAAGGCCGCCCTGGCCGCCCTGTCGGCCCTCGGCCTCGAGGGCCGCGTCCTCGTCGTCCTCGAGCGAGGACGACTTCGTGGCCGACCGCTCGTTCGGCAACCTGCCCGAGGTCCAGACCATTCTCGAGGGCGAGCTCAACGCCTACGACATCCTGGTCAACGACTGGGTCGTCTTCACCGACGAGACCCTGCCCGGCACGCCCAAGGTCTTCAGCGCCGTCGAGATCGACGTGGTCGAGGACGAGGACGGCAACGTGGTCGAGATCGTCGAGACCGAGGTCGACGTGGTGACCGACGCCGCGGGCCACGTCACCGAGATCGTCGAGACCGAGGTGGACGAGATCGTCGGCGACGACGGCGAGGTGGCTCGGCGTCGTCGAGACGACCGTCGACACCACGCTGGACGAGGACGGCGAGGTGGCCGACGTCACCGAGACCGAGGTCGTCGAGATCGCCGACGAGAGAAGGGAGCGAGTCGTGAGGGATCCCCACAACGTCCTGATCCGGCCCGTCGTGTCCGAGAAGTCGTACGCCCTGATGGACGACAACGTCTACGTCTTCGTGGTCGACCCGTCGGCCACGAAGATCGATGTCCGCCACGCCGTCGAGCAGGCCTTCGACGTGCGCGTGACCAACGTCAACACGCTCAACCGCAAGGGCAAGGTCAAGCGCAACCGCAAGGGCGGCGGCATGGGCCATCGCCCCGACACCAAGCGGGCCATCGTCACCCTCGCCCCGGGTGACTCGATCGACCTGTTCGAGAACTGAGAGACCGGGTTCCACCATGGCATTGCGTTCACGAAAGCCCACCAGCGCCGGCCGGCGCTTCCAGACCGTCTCGGACTTCGCCGAGCTGACCACCGACCGTCCCGAGAAGTCGCTGCTCGCCCCGAAGCCCCGCACCGGCGGCCGCAACAACCACGGCCGCAAGACGTCGCGCCACCGCGGCGGCGGGCACAAGCAGCAGTACCGCATCATCGACTTCAAGCGGGACAAGGACGGGATCCCGGCCAAGGTCGCCACCATCGAGTACGACCCGAACCGCAACGCCCGCATCGCCCTGCTGCACTACCTCGACGGCGAGAAGCGCTACATCCTGGCCCCGGCCGGTGTCCAGGTCGGCGACCGGCTGCAGTCGGGCCAGGGCGCCGAGATCCGGTCCGGCAACGCCCTGCCGATGCGCTTCATCCCGGTGGGCTCGACCATCCACAACGTGGAGCTCCGCGTCGGCCAGGGCGGCAAGATGGCCCGTGGCGCCGGCATGAGCGTCCAGCTCGTGGCCAAGGAGGGGGCGTTCGCCACCCTCCGTCTCCCCTCCACCGAGATGCGCCGGGTGCCCATCGACTGCCGGGCCACCCTCGGGACGGTCGGCAACTCCGAGGCCGAGCTGGTCAAGATCGGCAAGGCCGGACGCAACCGCTGGAAGGGCGTCCGCCCGCAGACCCGCGGCGTGGCCATGAACCCGGTCGACCACCCGCTCGGCGGTGGCGAGGGCAAGACCTCGGGTGGCCGCCACCCGGTGTCCCCGTGGGGCCAGCCGGAAGGCCGTACCCGTGCCCGCAACAAGGACTCCGACTCGATGATCGTCCGTCGTCGCCGCAAGCGCGGCGCACGCCGGTAGGGAAGACAGAGGGAACGACACACATGCCCCGCAGCCTCAAGAAGGGTCCGTTCGTGGACGACCACCTGCTCAAGAAGGTGGACGTCCTCAACGCGGCCGGCGACAAGAAGGTCATCAAGACCTGGTCCCGGCGCTCGACCATCATCCCCGACATGGTCGGTCACACCATCGCCGTCCACGACGGCCGCAAGCACATCCCGGTCTACGTGACCGAGTCGATGGTCGGCCACAAGCTCGGCGAGTTCGCCCCCACCCGCACCTTCAAGTTCCATGCCGGCCAAGAGCGGGCGGGGAGGCGCTGACGTGCCCGGCGTGAAGACCAACGAGCGCGAGGGCACCCGTGCCGTCCTCCGGCACAGCCGCATGTCGGCCTCCAAGGTGCGCCAGGTCCTCAACCTGATCCGCGGCCAGGATGTCACGCTGGCCGCCGAGATCCTGGCCAACGGCGACCGCGAGGCCGCCACGGTGGTCGGCAAGGTCCTGGCCTCGGCCGTGGCCAACGCCGTGCACAACGACGGCCAGGACGCCGAGGAGCTCTACGTGTCGGCCTGCTTCGCCGACGAGGGTGCCACCCTGAAGCGCTGGCGGCCGCGGGCCCGGGGCCGGGCCACCCGCATCCGCAAGCGGACCTCGCACATCACCATCATCGTGAGCCGCATGCCCGACGAGCGGATCGCCCGACGCCGGGCCAAGCAGTCCGCCGCCGGCGCCCAGCGGTCGCGCCGGGTGGCCGGCTCGCGCCGGCAGCGCTCGGAGCCGACCACGTCGACCCCGACCACCACGGCCGAGGCGACGGCGACCACCGACACCGGGTCCGAGGCGTGGTCCGAGGATGCCGTGCAGGCCGACGACGTGATCACCGAGACGGAGGCCGGCCCCCTGGAGGAGTCGGACCTGGAGACCGAGGCCGAGGCGACCGACGAGGTCACCGACGAGGCGACGCGACGACGGCGACGCGACACGCCGACGAGACTGACGGCGACACCGCCGAAGAGAAGGGCTGAGCAGATGGGCCAGAAGGTAAACCCCTACGGGTTCCGCCTCGGCGTCACGACCGACTGGAAGTCGCGCTGGTTCGAGGAGCGCAACTACCAGGACTGCGTGATCGAGGACTGGGAGATCCGTGACTATCTGATGTCGCAGCTGGAGTCGGCTGCCGTCAGCCGGATCGAGATCGAGCGCACCCGGGACCGGCTGCGGGTGGACATCCACACCGCCCGGCCCGGCATCGTCATCGGCCGCCGCGGCGCCGAGGCCGACCGCCTCAAGAAGAAGATCGAGGAGATCACCGGACTCAACAACCGGATCCAGCTCAACATCCAGGAGATCAAGCAGCCCGAGCTCGACGCCGCGCTGATCGCCCAGGGCATCTGCGACCAGCTCGCCCGACGGGTGGCGTTCCGCCGGGCCATGAAGCGCTCCATCCAGACCGTGCAGAAGGCCGGCGCCCTGGGTGTCCGCGTCCAGTGCTCGGGGCGCCTCGGCGGCTCCGAGATGTCGCGCAAGGAGTCCTACCGCGAGGGCCGGGTCCCGCTGCACACCCTGCGCGCCGACATCGACTACGGCTTCCGCGAGGCCAAGACGACCTACGGCCGCATCGGCGTGAAGGTCTGGATCTACAAGGGCGACATCCTCCCGTACAAGATCTCCTCCGAGGAGAAGATCACCCGTGAGGCGGCCATGGCCGTCGGCGAGACCTCCGGCCAGGCCGGCGAGGCGGCCCCGCGCCGGCTCATCACCGCCGGTGGCGGCCGCCGTCGCGCCGAGCAGGGCGCCCCGGGCAGCGTGGTCACCATCGACTCCGACGCCACCGAAGCCGACGTGCCCGAGGGACTGGTGGACAGTGCTCCGGCCGACATCGCCGCCCCGCCCGCCGTGCCCGACGATCTCGAGCGCATCCTCACCGAGGACGAGGAGATCGAGCGCAAGACCGCGCGAGCACCACGAGACCCCGCACTTCCGCAAGGAGGTCGACTGACATGCTGATGCCCCGCAAGGTCAAGCACCGCAAGCAGCAGCGCGGCCGCATGTCGGGCCAGGCCAAGGGTGGGAGCGAGGTCACCTTCGGCGACTTCGGCATCCAGGCCCTCGAGCCGGCCTGGATGACGGCCCGCCAGATCGAGGCCGCCCGTATCGCCATGACCCGCCACGTCAAGCGTGGCGGCAAGGTGTGGATCCGGGTGTTCCCGGACCGGCCGGTCACGAAGAAGCCGGCCGAGACCCGCATGGGCTCCGGCAAGGGCAACCCCGAGCACTGGGTCGCCGTCGTGAAGCCCGGACGCATCCTGTTCGAGCTGGCCGGAGTGGACCAGGACCTGGCCCGCGAGGCCATGGAGCGCGCCATCCAGAAGCTCCCGTTCAAGGCCCGCTTCGTCGTCCGTCCCGGCACCCACGGCACACCGGAGGTGCAGGTCTGATGGCCACGGCAGCCGAGATCTCCGAGTACGACACCGAGGAGTTGGAGCGCCAGCTGGGGGAGACCCGGCGGGAGCTCTTCAACCTCCGCTTCCAGCTGGCCACCGGGCAGCTCGACAACTTCTCGCGGATCAACCACGTCCGCAAGGACGTGGCCCGCATGCTCACCGAGCTGCGCAACCGCGAGATCGCCGAGGCCGAGGGCCTGGCCTTCGACCAGCTCCCCGCCCACCAGGCCGCGGCACGTCGCCGCGACGAGGACGAGGCACTGGGGCGGGACAGCAGCACGGCCTCCGAGCGCCGGGCCGCGGCGAAGGCCGAGGCCGAGGAGAAGGTGGCCGACGAGGCCCCTGACGAGGCCCTCGAGGACGACGACGACGCCGAGGACGCAGAGGAGAACGACTGATGGCCGACGAGCAGCGTGCCGAGGGCACGGAGGAGCGGGCCAACGCCCGCAAGGTCCGCGAGGGCCTGGTGGTGTCCGACGCCATGGACGCCACCGTGGTCGTCGCCGTCATCGAGCGCGTCCGCCACCCCCGCTACGGCAAGACCGTGCAGCGGACGAAGAAGCTCTACGTCCACGACCAGGAGAACACCGCCAAGGTCGGTGACCGGGTGCGCGTCGTCGAGACCCGGCCCCTGTCGAAGCTGAAGCGTTGGCGGCTGGCCGACGTGCTGGAGCGTGCCCGATGATCCAACAGGAATCCCGACTCCGCGTGGCCGACAACTCCGGGGCCAAGGAGGTCCTCTGCATCAAGGTGCTGGGCGGCTCGCGCCGCCGCTACGCCTCGATCGGGGACGTCTTCGTGGCCACGGTCAAGGACGCCATCCCGGGGGCCGCGGTCAAGAAGGGCGACGTCGTGAAGTGCGTCGTCGTCCGGACGAAGAAGGAGAAGCGCCGTCCCGACGGCAGCTACATCCGCTTCGACGAGAACGCCGCCGTCCTCATCAACGACCAGCAGCAGCCCCGCGGGACCCGCATCTTCGGGCCCGTCGGCCGGGAGCTGCGCGACAAGCGCTTCATGCGGATCATCTCGCTGGCGCCGGAGGTGCTCTAGATGCGAATCAAGAAGGGTGACAAGGTCCAGGTCCTGTCGGGCAAGGACCGGGGCAAGCAGTCCAGTGTGGTCCGCGCCCTGCCCGCCGAGGGCAAGGTGATCGTGGAAGGCGTCCACGTCGCCAAGCGCCACGCCAAGCCCACCCGGGCGACCATGCAGGGAGGCGTGATCGACAAGTTCATGCCGATCTCGGTCTCCTCGGTGGCCATCGTGTGCGGCTCGTGCGGGCCTACCCGCATCGGCATGCGCATCGACGAGCAGGGGCGCAAGCTGCGCGTCTGCCGCAAGTGCGGGACGGACCTGTGATGGCGACGACCTCGGCGCCCGAACGGCCCCGCCTCAAGCGGCGCTACGACGACCAGGTGCGGGCCGAGCTCCAGCAGACGCTGGGCCTCGCCAACATCATGGAGGTCCCGCGCCTCTCCAAGATCGTGATCAACATGGGGGTCGGCCGGGCCACCCAGCAGAAGTCCCTCATCGAGGGGGCCATGCGGGATCTCGAGATCATCGCCGGCCAGAAGCCGGTGGTGACCCGGGCCAAGAAGTCGATCGCCTCGTTCAAGCTCCGCGAGGGCCAGGAGATCGGCGCCAAGGTGACCCTGCGGGGTGACCGGGCCTGGGAGTTCTTCGACCGGCTGGTGTCGATGGCCATCCCCCGCATCCGCGACTTCCGCGGGCTCTCGCCCCGGTCGTTCGACGGACACGGCAACTACACGTTCGGCGTGACCGAGCAGCTGATCTTCCCCGAGATCGACTACGACCGCATCGACACCACCCGCGGCATGGACATCACCATCGCCACCACCGCACGTACCGACGACGAGGGGCGGGCCCTGCTCGCCGCATTCGGCTTCCCGTTCCGCAAGGAGAACCAGTAACCCCATGGCGAAGAAGGCTCTGATCGAGAAGCAGCAGCGCACACCGAAGTTCAAGGTGCGTGGATACACCCGGTGCCGCAGGTGCGGCCGGCCGAAGTCGGTGTACCGCAAGTTCGGCCTGTGCCGGATCTGCCTGCGGGTGATGGTCCACGCCGGGGAGATCCCCGGCGTGACGAAGGCCAGTTGGTGAGAGGGGGCGACGACGAATGACGATGACCGACCCGATCGCCGACATGCTCACCCGCATCCGGAACGCGAACACCGCCCACTTCGACACCGTGTCGATGCCCGGCTCCAAGCTCAAGGAATCGCTGGCCGCCATCCTCGTGGAGGAGGGCTACATCGGCGGGTTCCAGGTGAGCGACACCCCGGGCAAGCCCGGCAAGACGCTCCAGATCACCATGAAGTACGCACCCGACCGCGCCCGGACGATCTCCGGGATCAAGCGGGTGTCCAAGCCCGGCCTGCGCATCTACGCCCGGGCCGACAAGATCCCGCGCGTGCTGGGCGGGCTCGGCGTGGCGGTGGTCTCGACCTCCAAGGGCCTCATGACCGACCGCGAGGCGCGCAAGCGCCGCATGGGTGGCGAGGTGCTCTGCTATGTGTGGTGACCGCCCCCTGACCGAGGCCGCGCGCGGCCGTAGCAACGGAGGTACCCGCTGATGTCCCGCATCGGACGTTCGCCCATCCCCGTGCCCTCCGGGGTCACCGTGGCCGTCGACGACGCGCACCGCGTCACGGTCAAGGGCCCCCAGGGCGAGCTGGCCCGCCAGGTCCCCTCGGCCATCAGCATCCGCCAGGACGGCGACGTGCTGGTGGTGGAGCGCCCCGACGACCAGCGCCAGAACCGGGCCCTCCACGGGTTGACCCGGTCGCTGGTGGCCAACATGGTGGCCGGGGTCACCGACGGCTTCTCCAAGGAGCTCGAGATCGTCGGCGTGGGCTACCGCGCCGTGCCGAAGGGCCCGGGCGCGCTCGAGCTCGCACTCGGCTTCTCCCACCCCGTCAACGTGACCGCCCCCGACGGCGTGACCTTCGAGGTGCCGAGCGCCACCCGCATCATCATCAAGGGAATCGACAAGGAAAAGGTCGGCCAGGTCGCCGCCGACATCCGCAAGCTCCGGAAGCCCGAGCCCTACAAGGGCAAGGGGATCCGGTACGCGGGTGAGCGCGTCGTGCGCAAGGCCGGGAAGGCAGCCAAGTAATGGCACGCACCGATCACAAGCTGGAGCTCCGCCGCCGCCGCCACAAGCGCGTGCGCCGTCGGGTCGAGGGCACCGCCGAGCGTCCGCGCCTGGCCGTGTTCCGCTCCAACAAGCACATCACCGCCCAGCTCATCGACGACCTGTCCGGCCGCACCCTGGCCGCCGCGTCGACCGTCGAGCCGTCCCTGCGGGGATCCAACGGCGGCAACATCGAGGCGGCCAAGGCGGTGGGCGCCCTGGTGGCGGGCCGCGCCAAGGACGCCGGAATCACCACCGTGGTCTTCGACCGCGGCGGATTCGCCTACCACGGACGGGTGGCCGCGCTGGCCGACGCCGCCCGGTCCGAGGGACTGGAGTTCTGAGATGGCCGTGAACAACAACGAGCTGCAGTTCGAGGAGCGCACCATCCGGGTGAACCGGGTGTCCAAGGTGGTCAAGGGCGGCCGCCGTTTCTCCTTCGCCGCCCTGATGGTCGTCGGTGACGGCAACGGGCGCGTCGGCCTCGGCTACGGCAAGGCCAAGGAGGCCGGCCTCGCCGTGCAGAAGGGCATCGAGGAAGCTCGCAAGAACATGTTCGACGTGCCGCTGGCCGGCTCGACCATCACCCACCCCATCGTCGGGGAGAGCGGTGCCGGCCGGGTCATGCTGAAGCCGGCCGCCCCCGGTACCGGCGTGATCGCCGGCGGTGCGGCCCGGGCCATCCTGGAGATGGCCGGCATCCGCGACATCCTGGCCAAGTCGCTCGGCTCCTCCAACGGCATCAACGTGGCCCACGCCACCATCGCCGGTCTGAAGGGCCTCAAGCGCCCCGACGAGATCGCCGCCCTGCGGGGCAAGCCGGTCGACGAGGTCGCGCCCGCCGCCATGCTGCGCGCCTACCGCGAACGGCGCCGCGAAGCCGACGTGTTCACGGAGGTGAGCTGACATGGCCTCCCCGACCGGCACCCCGCTGTCGACGACGGGCTGGATCCGGGTCACCCAGGTCCGCTCGTCCATCGGCACCAAGCCCAAGCACCGCGGGACCCTGCGGGCCCTCGGGCTCCGCGGCATCGGCCGCACCAACGTGCTGCCGGACCGCCCCGAGATCCGTGGGATGATCGCACGGGTCCCGCATCTGGTGGACGTCACGTCCGCCGGCGAAGACGAGAAAGGCTGACCATGAAGGTTCATGAGCTCCGCCCCCCGGCGGGCGCAAACCGCCGCCGCAAGCGGGTCGGTCGCGGCATCGCCGGCAAGGGCGGCAAGACCGCCGGCCGTGGCACCAAGGGCCAGGGCGCCCGCGACACCATCCCGATGGGCTTCGAGGGTGGCCAGCTGCCGCTGATGCAGCGGATCCCCAAGCTGCGCGGCTTCAAGAACCCGTTCCGGGTCGAGTACACCCCGGTGAACGTCGGCGCCCTGGGTGCCGTCGACGGGGACACGGCCGACATCGCCGCCCTGGTGGCGGCGGGCCTCGCCCACAAGGGGGACCTGGTCAAGGTCCTCGGCGGAGGCGAGCTGACGCGGGCCCTGCGGGTCGAGGCGCACGCGTTCTCCACGTCGGCCGAGGCGGCCATCACGGGGGCGGGGGGATCGATCACGATCGTCCCGCTGCCCTTCGGCAACGATCGTCCTCCGGCCAAGGGCAACGCCCTCACCAACCGCTAGCATCACCTGAACGCGGCGCCGAGGAGTCCCATGCTTGCCAGCTTGGCCAACATCTTCCGCATCCCCGACCTTCGCAAGAAGGTCCTCTTCACGCTGACCATCATCGCGTTGTACCAGTTCGGGGCCAACGTCCCGGTCCCCTTCGTGAACTTCTCGAAGGTGGCCCAGCTGGAGGCGGCGTCGAAGTCGTCGGGGTCCTCGGGTTCCTCAACCTGTTCAGCGGGGGTGCCCTCACCCGCATGGCCGTGTTCGGGCTGGGCATCATGCCCTACATCACGTCCAGCATCATCATCCAGCTGCTGGCCACGGTGATCCCCAAGCTCGAGCAGTGGCGCGACCAGGGCGCGGTGGGCCAGAAGAAGCTGACCCAGACCACCCGGTACCTCACGGTGGCCCTGGCCCTCATGCAGTCGACCGGCCTCGTGTACCTGTTCCACAAGGGCGGTGGGGGCCTGTTCGGCACCACCCAGAACATCGACCTGATCCTCAACTACTCGATCTGGCGGGCCGGCTTCATCGTGCTCACCCTGACCGCCGGCACCGCCTTCGTGATGTGGCTGGCGGAGCTCATCACCCAGCGCGGCATCGGCCAGGGCATGTCGATCCTGATCTTCGCCAACGTGGTGGCCGGTATCCCGACGGGCCTCAACACCGTGCTCCAGGAGGGCGGCAAGGTGAAGTTCGCCACGATCCTCCTGGTCTCGCTCGCCCTGCTGGTGCTCATCGTCTTCGTCGACCAGGGCCAGCGGCGCATCCCGGTCACGTTCGCGAAACGGGTGGTGGGACGCAAGATGTTCGGGGGCCAGAACACCTACATCCCGCTGAAGGTCAACCAGGCCGGCGTGATCCCGATCATCTTCGCCAGCTCCGTGCTCTACATCCCGGTGCTGCTGTCCAACATCATCCCGTCGGCCGCCTTCCGGGCCTGGGTCAACCACAACGTGACCCCGACGAGCGTCTTCTACATCTTCACGTACTTCCTCTTCATCCTCCTGTTCACGTTCTTCTACGTCTACGTGGCCTTCGACCCCCACCAGCAGGCGGACATCATCCGCAAGCAGGGCGGCTACATCCCGGGCATCCGCCCGGGCCAGCCGACGGAGCGCTACCTCGCCCACATCCTCAACCGGATCACGTGGCCGGGCGCCCTCTTCCTCGGTGCGGTGGCGGTGACGCCGTCCCTGCTGATGGCCGCCTGGAACATCACCAGCTATCCCTTCTACGGAACGACGCTCCTGATCGCCGTGGGTGTGGCACTCGAGACGATGAAGCAGATCGACAGCCAGCTCATGATGCGAAACTACGAGGGCTTCCTCAAGTAGGTGGCAGCCGGAGCCAGGCTCGTCGTCCTCGGCAAACAGGGGGCGGGGAAGGGGACGCAGTGTCTGTCCCTCTCCCACCACTATGTCGTGACCCATGTCTCCACCGGGGACATGCTCCGCGAGGCCGTCAAGCAGGGCACCGCCCTCGGCAAGAAGGCCAAGGAGCTGATGGACCGCGGGGAACTCCTCGGCGACGACCTGATCATGGAGATGGTCTCGGCCCGCCTGGACGAGAGCGACACCAAGGACCGCGGCTTCATCCTCGACGGCTGCCCGCGCACCGTGGCCCAGGCCCAGATGCTGGCCGACTTCCTGACGCCCCGCGACCTCGACCTGGTCATCGACATCGAGGTGCCGACGACCCAGGTGCTCCGCCGGCTGGCCTCCCGCCGGGTGTGCGTGGACTGCGGGGCCAACTACTCGCTGACCGCCCGGCCGCTCATCAACTGGACGTGCGACGTCTGCGGCGGCGAGGTCATCCAGCGCGAGGACGACACCGAGGAGGCCATCTCCCGCCGCCTCGAGATCTACGAGGTCCAGACCGCGCCGCTCATCGACTGGTACCGCGACCGGGGCCAACTGGCCCAGGTGTCGGGCACGGGCTCGCCCGAGGCGGTCACCAAGCGCATCGTCCGGGCCATCGAGGACCGTCGCAACCGCAAGGACGGTCGGTTCACGTGATCCGGCCCGTACGATGAACGGCATGTCGCACGCCGTGCCCACGCCGCCCCGCCCCACGCCGCCCCGCCCCTCGCCGCCCTCCGGCCGGTGCTCCCGATGAGGCGCAACGCCGAGGAACTGGCCAAGATGCGCAAGGCCGGCCGGGTGGTGGCCGAGATCCACGAGGCCACCAGGGCCGTGATCAAACCGGGCGTGACGACGTTCGAGATCGATCGGGTCGCCCGCGAGGTCCTCGACAAGCGTGGTGCGGGGTCGAACTTCCTCGGCTACCACGGGTTCCCGGCCGTGGTCTGCACCTCGCCGAACTCCATGATCGTCCACGGCATCCCGTCGACGAAGGTGGTCCTCGCCGAGGGCGACATCATCAGCGTCGACTGCGGCGCCATCATCGAGGGCTACCACGGCGACGCGGCCTACACGGCGCCGGTGGGGGAGGTGTCGGCCGAGGCCACCCGCCTGATGGAGGTCACCAAGGCCAGCCTCTTCGCCGGGATCGACCAGATGACGGTGGGCAACCGCCTCAACGAGATCGGACGGGCCGTCCAGCAGGTGGCCGAGGCGGCCGGGTTCTCGGTGGTGCGCGAGTACGTCGGGCACGCCATCGGCACGGCCATGCACGAGGAGCCCCAGGTGCCCAACTACTGGCCGGGCACGCCCGGGCCCACCCTGCGGGAGGGCATGGTCTTCGCCGTCGAGCCGATGGTCAACGCCGGCGGCACCGGGACGGTGCTGCTCGACGACGGCTGGAGCGTGGTGACCTCCGACGGCCGGCTGTCGGCCCACTTCGAGCACACGATCGCGGTGACGGACGACGGACCGGAGATCTTCACCATCCTGTAAGGCGCTGACCTGGGGTTATCCTGCCACCCCGCAGAAAGGCGCAGGTCGGAGGCCTCGGACTGGCAATTTGCCCACGAGGGGGTAGACTTGTCCTTCGGTCAGCCGCCGCGTGTGGTGGCCTGCCGATCCCGCTCAGGTGGCCGTGCTCCGGCATGCCTCCGGATGCGGTGGCGTCCGGGACACGAACCCCGTGGTCCATGGCGCACGTCGTCCCCCGGGCCGACGAGTGACGAGATTTCGAAGAGTAGTAGGAGATTCACCTGCCCAAGCCCAAGGAAGATGCCATCGTGCTGGAGGGGACGGTCGTCGAGCCGCTCCCCAACGCCATGTTCCGCGTGGAGCTCGAAAACGGCCACAACGTACTGGCGCACAGCTCCGGCAAGATGCGGATGCACCGCATCCGCATCCTCCCCGGAGACAAGGTGCAAGTGGAGATCACGCCCTACGACCTGGCCCGCGGGCGGATCACCTACCGCTACAAGTGATCCGGTCCGCATCCCGCCCGGTCGCGCGGTGGGGACCGACAAGCAGTGACCCGGTCGGCCGTGCGGCCGCCGGGACCGAGACAAGGACGACAACGTGAAGGTCCGACCGAGCGTCAAGCCGATGTGTGAGAAGTGCAAGGTGATCCGCCGCCACCGGCGGGTCATCGTCATCTGCGAAAACCCGCGCCACAAGCAGCGGCAGGGCTGACGCCGACCAGGCGCTGAACGAGAAGAGAGAGAAGAACCCGTGGCCCGTATCTCCGGCGTGGACATCCCCCGCGAAAAGCGGTTGGAGATCTCCCTGACCTACATCTTCGGCATCGGCCGGACCACCGCGCAGCAGATCTGCGCGGCCACCGAGACCAGCCCGGACACCCGTGTCCGCGACCTCACCGACGAAGAGGTCACCCGCCTGCGCAACTACATCGACGCCAACCTCCAGGTCGAGGGCGACCTGCGCCGCGACATCTCCCAGGACATCAAGCGGAAGATGGAGATCGGCTGCTACCAGGGGATCCGCCACCGCAAGGGCCTGCCGGTCCACGGCCAGCGCACCCACACCAACGCGCGGACCCGCAAGGGCCCGAAGAAGACCGTCGCCGGAAAGAAGAAGGTGCGCAAGTAATGGCCAAGACCACCAAGCCGGGGGCCGCCCGCCGGCCCCGCAAGCGCGAACGGAAGAACGTCACCTTCGGCGTCGCCCACATCAAGAGCTCGTTCAACAACACCATCGTCTCCATCGCCGACCCCGAGGGCAACGTCCTCGCCTGGGCCTCGGCCGGCAACGTCGGGTTCAAGGGCTCCCGCAAGTCCACCCCGTTCGCCGCCCAGCTGGCCGCCGAGCAGTGCGCCAAGCGGGCCATGGAGCACGGCGTGCGCCGGGTCGACGTGCTGGTCCGTGGGCCGGGCTCGGGCCGCGAGACCGCCATCCGCTCGCTCGCCGCGGCCGGCATCGAGGTCGCCGGCATCAAGGACGTCACCCCCATCCCGCACAACGGCTGCCGCCCCAAGAAGCGGCGGCGGGTGTAGGGACGGGAACGAAGGGAACCAAGGACCACCATGGCTCGTTACACCGGACCCGTCTGCCGGCTCTGTCGCCGGGAGCGCACCAAGCTCTTCCTCAAGGGGGAGCGCTGCTACTCCATGAAGTGCCCCGTCTCCGAAGCGGTCACCGACCGTCACAGCCGCGCCTACCCGCCCGGTGAGCACGGTCGCGACCGCATGCGCCAGGGGTCCGAGTACCTCGGCCAGCTGCGCGAGAAGCAGAAGGCCCGCCGCATCTACGGCCTCCTCGAGCGCCAGTTCCACAACCTGTACGTCGAGGCCAGCCGGGCCCCGGGCATCACGGGTGAGAACCTGCTGCGCATGCTCGAGCTCCGCCTCGACAACGTCGCCTTCCGGGCCGGCTGGGGAGCCAGTCGCTCGCAGGCCCGCCAGTTCGTCCGCCACGGCCACGTCCTGGTCAACGGCAAGCGGGTCACCATCCCGAGCTACCGCCTGCGCCAGGGCGACACCGTCGCCCTCAAGTCCTCGTCGCGCGAGATGTTCCACGTGCGCCGCAACATGGACACCCTCGACCGGGCGCTGCCGCCATGGCTGGAGACGGTGGGCGACCGTTTCGAGGTCAAGGTGTTCTCGTTGCCGCTGCGCGAGCACATCGACGAGCCGGTGCAGGAGCAGCTCATCGTGGAGCTCTACTCCAAGTAGCCCCGGCCACAGCCGACACCGCATCGACCACACGAACCGACCAAGACCGAACCTGCGCACCACCTGCCGAGGAGCCATACACGCATGCTCATCATCCAGCGACCCACCGTCGAAGCCATCGGAGAGGAAGAGGGGAACCGCCAGAAGTTCGCGGTCGGCCCGCTCGACCCCGGCTTCGGCCACACGCTCGGTAACTCGCTGCGGCGGACCCTGCTGTCGTCGATCCCCGGCGCGGCCATCACCCAGGTCCGCTTCGACGAGGCCCTCCACGAGTTCACGACCCTGTCGGGCGTGAAGGAGGACGTCACCGACATCATCCTCAACTTGAAGGACCTGCTGTTCAAGGTACACAGCGACGAGCCGGTGACCATCCGCCTCGACAAGCGCGGCCCGGGTACGGCCACCGCCGGCGACCTGCAGGTCTCGGCCGACGTCGAGATCCTGAGCCCGGACCAGCACATCGCCTCCCTCAACGCCAAGGGCCACATCGCCGTGGACCTGACGGTCGAGCGGGGCCGCGGCTACCAGTCGGCCGACAAGAACAAGGGCACGGGCGCCATCGGCGTGATCCCGGTGGATGCCATCTTCTCGCCCGTGCGCCGGGTGGCCTTCACCGTGGAGCCCGTGCGCGTCGAGCAGTCGACCGACTTCGACCGGCTGGTCATCGAGATCGAGACGGACGGCTCCCTCAACCCCCGCGAGGCCCTGGCCTCGGCGGGCGACACGCTCCGCACCCTGGTGGCCCTGGTGGCCGACCTGGAAGAGGAGCCCCAGGGCCTCGAGCTCAGCGTGCCCGGTGCCCACACCTCGTCCTCGCCCGACCTCGACCTCCGCATCGAGGACCTCGACCTCACCGAGCGCCCGCGCAACTGCCTCAAGCGGGCCCAGATCAACACGATCGGCGAGCTGGTCGACCGGACCCTCGACGACCTCCTCAACATCACCAACTTCGGGCAGAAGTCGCTCGACGAGGTGCTCCAGAAGCTCGACGAGCGGGGCCTGTCCCTGCGGGTCAAGGACTGAGGTTCCCCCATGCTCGGCACCCCCAAGAAGGGCCGTCGCTTCGGCGGCAGCTCCGCGCACCAGAAGGCCATGATGGGCAACCTGGTCGCCTCGCTCATCGCCGCCGAATACCTGGTCACCACCGAGGCCAAGGCCAAGGCGCTGCGCCCGGTGGCCGAGAAGGTCATCACCGCGGCGGCCAAGGGTGGCGTCGCCCGCCAGCGCAACGTCGTCGCCTTCATCCGTGACAAGGACATGGCCCACAAGCTGTTCGACGAGATCGGCCCCCGCTATGCGGAGCGCCCGGGTGGCTACACCCGCATCCTCAAGCTGGGCAATCGTCAGGGTGACAACGCCCCGATGGCCCGCATCGAACTGGTGTGAGCGCGCCCCCCGACCACGGGGGGAGTGATGGTGCCACGGTCCGCTGGCGGCTCCGGCTGGCCTACGACGGCAGCGGCTTCCACGGCTTCGCCGCCCAGGATGGCCTCGACACCGTGGCCGGTGCCCTGTCGGCCGCCCTGTCCCGCGTCGCCCGCACACCGGTCACCCTGACCTGCGCCGGGCGCACCGACGCCGGTGTCCACGCCCTGGACCAGGTCGTCCACGTCGACCTGCCGGTCGAGCGGTCGGCCGACCTCGACCCCGCCGCCCTCGTGAAGTCCTGCAACAGCCAGGTCGGTCCCCGGATCGTCGTCCGGTCGGCCGAGATCGCCCCCGAGGGCTTCGACGCCCGGCACTCGGCGACGGCGCGGCGCTACCGCTACCTGGTGGTCAACGCACCGGTGGCCGACCCGCTGCTGGCCGGCCTCACCTGGCACGTGGCCGATCCCCTCGACCTCCGTGCCCTGGCCGCGGCCAGCGACGCCCTGTTGGGCGAGCACGACTTCCGGGCGTTCTGCCGGCGCGTGCCGGGGACCGAGCCGTCGGAACCGATCCACCGCCGGGTGCTGGACGCCCGCTGGACCCGCCTCGACGGGCGGCCCGCGGGGGCGCGGACGGCCGGCACCTCGGAGCTCGACGCCGACGAGCGGTCGACGGGGGCGTCCCTGGCCCCGGTGGTGGGGGACCTGCTGGCCTTCGAGATCGAGGCCAACGCGTTCTGCCACCAGATGGTCCGATCGCTGGTCGGGACCCTGGTCGACATGGGACGGGGCCGCAAGCGGCCCGCCGACATGCTCCACATCCTCCGTTCGGCCGACCGGTCCCAGGCCGCCCAGCCCGCGCCGCCCCAGGGCCTCACCCTGATGGCCGTCCGCTACGGCGGCGAGTAGGCCGGCCGGACCGCCCCCGCCCCGCCCGGCGGCTTGCCCGTCCACCCCCATCCGACGTAGTGTGGAAGGTCGCCGGGTCGGGCCCCGGCCGTTGGAGGGCGGACGCCGCCACCACCGGTCGCCCACTCGCGAGGCGCCGCACCCGCAGGTGCCCGGACACCCGACACCATCGAACGAGGACCCCTGTTGCGTACGTACACCCCCAAGCCCGCTGACATCACCCGTGCCTGGCACGTCGTCGACGCCGACGGCCTGGTGCTGGGTCGCCTGGCCACCGAGGTGGCCGCCGTGCTGCGTGGCAAGCACAAGCCCACCTTCGCCCCCCACATGGACACCGGCGACCACGTGGTCGTGATCAACGCCGACAAGGTCGTGCTGACCTCGGGCAAGGCCGAGTCCAAGATGGCGTACCACCACTCCGGCTACCCCGGCGGCCTGACGGCCACGAGCTACGCCGACCTCATGGTGGACCGGGCCGACGACGTCGTGCGCGACGCCATCCGGGGCATGCTGCCGAAGAACCGGCTGGGTCGCCAGATGGCCACCAAGCTCAAGGTCTACCGCGGCGCGGAGCATCCCCACGCCGCCCAGAACCCGACCCCGCTCGAGATCCCCGGGGCCCGCCGCACGGCGTCCGCCCGCAGCGGCGCCTGAGCCCCGACGACCATCCGATCACGCACGGAACGAAGGAACCACCTGTGACTGCCCCCATCTGCCAGACCACCGGCCGCCGCAAGCAGGCCGTCGCGCGGGTCCGCATCCGTCCCGGCCAGGGTGCCATCACCTGCAACGGCCACACGTTCGAGGAGTACTTCACCTCGGCCACCCACCGCATGATCGTGACCGAGCCCCTGCGGCTGACCGACACGACCGAGTCGTGGGACATCGACGTCACCATCGACGGCGGCGGGGTCTCCGGCCAGGCCGGCGCCTTCCGCCTCGGCATCGCCCGGGCCCTGTGCGAGCTCGACCCCGAGCTGCGCGGGGCGCTCAAGAAGGCGGGCTTCCTCACCCGGGACGCACGGGAGAAGGAGTCCAAGAAGTACGGCCTGAAGAAGGCCCGCAAGGCTCCGCAGTACTCGAAGCGGTAGTCCGGTGTCCCGAACCTGGTTCGGCACGGACGGGGTACGGGGCAGTGCGAACACCGAGCTCACCCCCGAGCTGGTCCTCGCCCTCGGGCGCGCTGTCGCCCGCACCATCACCGCCACCACCTTCCTGATCGGCCGCGACACCCGCCGGTCCGGCCCCATGCTGCAGGCCGCCCTCGGGGCGGGCCTGGCCAGCGAAGGGGCCGACGTGGTCGACGTCGGCGTCCTCCCCACCCCGGCCCTGGCCTGGCTGTCGGCCCGCCGCGACCTGCCGGCCGTGGTCATCTCGGCCTCCCACAACCCGTTCGGCGACAACGGCATCAAGCTGTTCGGCGCCGGCGGGGTGAAGCTCACCGAGGAGCTCGAGCAGGCCATCGAGGACGAGCTCCACCGCGTGCTCGACCCGGCGGTCAAGGGCCCCCGTCCCGTCGAGGGCCACGGCGTGGGCACCATCCGCACCGAGCCCGACCTCGGTGCGGCCTACGGGGAGTACCTGGCCGGCACCCTCGACGGCCGCCGACTGGACGGCCTGCGCGTCGTGATCGACAGTGCCAACGGCAGCGCGTCGGAGCTGGCCGCCGAGGTGTTCGAGCAGCTGGGCGCCGAGGTGGTGGCGATCGGTGACGAGCCCGACGGCACCAACATCAATTCCGGGTGCGGCTCGACGGCCACCGAGCTGCTGGCCGGCGCCGTGGTCGACCACAGTGCCGCGCTCGGGCTCGCCCTCGACGGCGACGCCGATCGCCTGCTGGCCGTCGACGAGACCGGGGCGCTGGTCGACGGCGACTCGCTCCTGGCCCTGTTCGCCCGTGACCTGGCCGAGCGTGGCCAGCTGGCCGGCAACACCGTGGTGGTGACGGTCATGACGAACCTGGGCTTCCGCCGGGCCATGGAGGAGCGGGGCATCCTGGTCAAGGAGACCGACGTCGGGGACCGCCACGTGCTGGCCGCGCTCGACAAGGAGGGCCTCTCGCTCGGGGGCGAGCAGTCGGGGCACATCATCTTCCGGCGCCTGGCCACGACGGGCGACGGCCTGTTGACCGGCCTGGTGCTGGCCGACCTGATGGCCCGCTCGGGGTGCTCCCTCGTCGAGCTGCTCGACGGCTTCATCGAGCCGGTGCCCCAGACCCTGGTCAACGTGCGCGGCGTCGACACCTCGCTGTATGCGACCGTGCCCGCCATCACGATGGCCGTCGAGCAGGAGCGCGAGGCCATGGGTGACACCGGGCGGGTCCTGGTGCGGCCGAGCGGCACCGAGCCGGTGGTCCGGGTGATGGTCGAGTGCACCGTTCCGGGGGTGGCCGAGGCCACTGCCAAGCGACTCCACGCCCTCATCGAGCACGAACTGCTCGAGGCCGCCCGGGCCCACGACGAGTCGCTGGCCGAGGCCGTGGCCGAGGAGCTGGGCGAGGGGCTCGACTCCGCCGTCTGACCACCGGGGCTATTCGGGGACGATCCCCGGCGGGTAGCGTGGTCGTCCATGTGCGGCATCATCGGCATCACGAGGGGACCGGGGCCGGACGGCGGTGAGCACGAGGTGCTCGACGTGCTCGTCGAGGGCCTGGCCCGCCTCGAGTACCGGGGGTACGACTCGGCGGGCCTGGCGCTGGTGGGTCCCGACCCCGCCGACGACCTGTGGCGGGCCCGGGCCGCCAACGGCACGCGCTCGCTCGACGACCTGGCCAAGCGGACCGAGTTCGCCCCGGCCGGTCCGTCGGCCGGTATCGGCCACACCCGGTGGGCCACCCACGGGCGTCCCAACGAGGGCAACGCCCACCCGCACACCGACTGCCACGACCGCCTGGCCCTGGTGCACAACGGCATCATCGAGAACCACGTCGAGCTGTCCGACCGTCTCATCGCCGACGGCCACCACCTCGAGTCGGAGACCGACACCGAGGTCCTGGCCCACCTCATCGAGTCCCACCTGGCCGCCCACCCCGACGACGGCCTGGCCGGGGCCGTGCGGGCCGCCCTGGCCGAGGTGCGGGGCGCCTTCGCCCTGGCCGTGGTGCACGCCTCGGAACCCGACGTGATCGTGGGGGCCCGGCGGGTGTCGCCGCTGATCATGGGCATCACCGACGGGAGCGCCTTCCTGGCCTCCGACGTCCCCGCCATCCTCGGCCTGACCCACGACTTCTTCGTCCTCGACGACGACCGGGTGGCCGAACTGCGGCCCGGGGCGATCGCGGTCACCACGCTCGACGGCGACCCGGTGGAGCCGGCGCCGCTGCACGTCGACTGGGACCTCGACGCCGCCCGCAAGGACGGCTACGACGACTTCATGTCCAAGGAGATGCACGAGCAGCCCAAGGCCGTGGCCGACACGCTGCTCGACCGGCTGCTGCCCGACGGCACGCTGGTGCTCGACGAGGTCCACCTGACGAACGAGCAGTTCCGGGCCATCACCAAGGTCTTCGTGGTGGCCTGCGGCTCGAGCTACCACGCCGGGCTCATGGCCAAGTACGCCATCGAGCACTGGGCCCGCCTGCCCGTCGAGATCGACATCTCGAGCGAATTCCGGTACCGGAACCCGGTGGTCGACGAGCACACCCTGGTCGTCGGGGTCAGCCAGTCGGGCGAGACCGTCGACACCATGCAGGCCGTCAGCGAGGCCAAGCGGCTCGGGGCCAAGGTGCTGGTCATCTCCAACGTGGTCGACTCGTCGATGGCCCGCGCCGCCGACGCCGTGCTCTACACCCGGGCCGGACCCGAGATCGGCGTGGCCGCCACCAAGACCCACCTGGCCCAGATCACCGCCCTCGAGATCCTGGCCCTCTACCTGGCCCAGGTCCGCGAGACGCTCTCGCCGGCCGAGGCCCGTGGCCTGCTGGCCGCCATGGGCTCCCTGCCCGACAAGGTGGCGACCGCCATGGAGCGCTTCGACGCCGTCCGCGCCGTGGCCGGTGTGTACCGCGACTCGCCGTCGTTCATCTTCCTGGGCCGCCACGTCGGGTTCCCGGTGGCGCTCGAGGGCGCGCTGAAGCTGAAGGAGATCTCCTACCTGCGGGCCGAGGGGTTCCCGGCCGGCGAGCTCAAGCACGGGCCCATCGCCCTGGTCGAGCCGGGCACGGTGGTCGTGTGCGTGGCCACCCGCACCCCGGTGTGGGAGAAGGTGATCGCCAACATCGCCGAGGTGAAGAGCCGCGGCGCCTCCGTCGTGGTGGTGGCCAACGACGGCGACCAGGAGACGGCCCGACATGCCGACGCCGTGCTGTGGGTGCCGGCCACCGAGCATCTCTTCGCACCGGTCATCGACGTGGTGCCGCTGCAGATGTTCGCCCACTCGATGGCGAAGCTCCACGGGCTCGACGTCGACCGCCCCCGCAACCTGGCCAAGACGGTGACCGTCGAATGACCCGCCCGGCCCCCGTCGCGTGACCGACGGCCACGCGGAGGGCCTGGCCACCGCGGTGGCCGACGCGCTGGCGGCCGACGTGGGTGGGCGCACCCCCGGCGGTGTGGTCGGCATCGGCATCGACGCCGTGGACATCGACCGGTTCCGGACGGTCGTCGGGCGACGGCCCGGATTGGTGCTCCGCCTGTTCACCCCCGGCGAGCGCGACTACGCCGCCCGGGTCCCCGACCCGGTGCCCCGGCTGGCCACCCGCTTCGCCACCAAGGAGGCGGTGCTGAAGGCGCTGGGTCTGGGACTCGGAGCCTTCGGGTTCCACGACGTCGAGGTGGTGCGGCACGGGCTCGACGCCCCCGGGGTCGTGCTCCACGGTGCGGCGGCCGACGCCGCCCGGGCGGCCGGGGTGGGGCGCTGGCACCTGTCGCTGACCCACACCGACCTGGTGGCGATGGCCGCCGTGGTGGCCGACGGGCCGGGGGCAGGATGACGTGCAGCCGGTCCTGACCGTCGCCGAGATGCAGGCGGTCGACGCCCTGGCCGCGGCGACCACGCCGCTCGACGAGCTGGTCGGTCGGGCCGGCACCGCGGTGGCCCGTGCGGCCGTCGACCTCATGGGCGGGGCCTACGGGCGCCGGGTGGTGCTGGTGTGCGGCAAGGGCAACAACGGGGCCGACGGTCGGGTGGCGGCGGCGCTGCTGGCCCGACGGGGCGCCCGGGTGACCGTCGTCCCGCCCGACGTGAGCGGGCCGATCGGGGCCGACGGGCCCGCGCCCGATCTGGTGGTCGACGCCGCCTTCGGCACCGGGTTCCGCGGTACCTACCGGGCGCCGCAGGTGGCGCCGGGTATCCCAGTCCTGGCCGTCGACATCCCCTCCGGGGTGGCCGGCGACACCGGTGAGGCCAGTGGCACGGTGCTGGCGGCCACCGCCACCGTGACCTTCGTGGCCCGCAAGCCCGGGCTGGTCCAGGGGGACGGGGCCCGGCTGGCCGGCGAGGTGCGGGTGGTCGACATCGGACTGCCCACGGCGGCGCACGGGATCGACCTGGTGGACGACGACGACGTGGCCGACCTGGTGCCGGCCCGGGCCACCGGGGGGAACAAGTGGAACGCCGCCGTCCTGGTGGTGGCCGGCTCGCCCGGCATGACCGGCGCCCCCGCGCTGGCCTCCCGTGGCGCCTACCGGACCGGGGCGGGCATGGTCCGCCTGGGCGTGCCCGGCGGCGATCCGGGGAACCTGCCGGCCGGCGAGGCCGTGGGCGTCGCCCTGTCCGGCGCCGGGTGGACGGGGGCCGCGCTGGAGGTGGCGGCCCGCTGCCACGCCGTCGTGGTGGGCCCCGGGCTCGGGCGCTCGGAGTCGATGGACGGCGACGTACGGGCGCTGGTGGCCGGCGCCCCCGTGGCCGTGGTGGTCGACGCCGATGGGCTCAACGCCCTCGGCCGGGTCGACGGTGGGATCGCCGCCGGCGCCCCGGTGGTGCTCACGCCCCACGACGGCGAGTACGCCCGGCTGCTCGGGGAGCCCCCCGGTCCGGACCGCATCGCGGCCGCCCGCCGGCTGGCCGCAGCCTCCGGGGCGATCGCCCTCCTGAAGGGACCGACCACCGCGGTGGCCGATCCGGACGGCCGGGTCCTCCTGGCCATGGCGGGCACGCCGGCGCTGGCCACCGCAGGTACGGGCGACGTCCTGTCCGGGGTCATCGGCGCGTTGGTGGCCCGCGGCGTGCCCCCCTTCGAGGCCGCCGCCCTGGGCGCCCACATCCACGGCCGGGCCGGGGCGCTCGGGCACCGTTCGGGCCTGGTGGCCGGCGACCTCCCGGACCTGGTGGCGCGGGTGCTGGACGGCTCCGGTCCACGCTGACGGGGTCCCGGTCCCGGACGGGCCGTGCCGGGGCCGGGCGGTACGATGCCGCGGATGTCCTCCGGTTCCCGACTCGCCGAGCTCGCAGCCACCGCGGCCGGCTGTACCCGCTGCCCGCTGGCGACCGGCCGCACCCAGGTCGTGTTCGGCACCGGTGACCCCGACGCCGACCTGATGTTCGTGGGCGAGGCCCCCGGTCGGGACGAGGACCTCCAGGGTGTCCCCTTCGTGGGCCGGTCGGGCCGCCTCCTCGACCGCCTGCTGGCCGAGGAGGTCGGCATCGGCCGCGAGGCGGTCTACATCGCCAACGTGGTCAAGTGCCGCCCGCCGGAGAACCGCGATCCCAAGCCCGACGAGATCGCCGCCTGCCGCCCGTACCTCGAGCAGCAGATGGCGCTCATCGCCCCCAAGGTGGTCGTGACCCTGGGCAACTTCGCCACCAGGCTGCTGCTCGACACCGACCAGGGCATCACCAGGGTCCGGGGCCGCGCCTACCCGCTCGGGTCGACGCAGCTCGTCCCCACCTTCCACCCGGCGGCCGCCCTGCGGGGCGGCGGGGTGGTGCTGGCCCAGATGCGGGCCGACCTCGTGCGGGCCAAGCAGCTGGTCGGGTCGCGGCCGTGACCACGGCCGAGGTGCTCGCCACCGACTCGGCCGAGGCCACCCGGGCGCTGGCGGCCGGGCTCGCCCGGTTGTGCCTGCCCGGCGACGTGCTGCTGCTGTCGGGGGACCTGGGGGCCGGCAAGACGACGTTCGCCCAGGGGTTCGGCCGGGAGCTGGGGGTCGACGAGCCCGTCACCAGCCCGACGTTCACCCTGGTCCGCCACTACGAGGTGGCGCCGGGCCCGACCGGGGTGCGCACCCTGCTGCACGCCGACGTCTACCGGCTCGACCACCTGGGGGAGATCGCCGACCTCGGGCTCGGCCAGCTGGTCGAGGACGGCGGAGTGGCCCTCGTCGAATGGGGCGACGCCGCCGAGCCGGTGCTCGGTGCCGGCGCCCTGTCGCTCCTGCTCGAGGTCGACCCCGACGACGACGGGCGTCGCACGGTCACCGTGACCGCCGCCGGGACGGCATGGGGCGACCGGTGGGACGACCTGCGCCGTGCCCTCGCCCCGTGGGCGGCGGCATGACCCTGCTGGCCCTGGAGACGGCCACCGACCTGGTCGGCGCCGCCCTGCTGCGCGACGACGGGGGCGTCGCCGAGCGGTCCCACCTCGGCGGCCGGGCCCACGCCGAACTGCTGGCCCCGGCCATCGAGGAGGTCTGCGCCCTGTCGGGGTGCACGCTGGAGGACGTGGACACCGTGGCCGTCGACGTCGGCCCCGGGCTCTTCACCGGCCTGCGGGTGGGGGTGGCCACGGCCAAGGCCCTCGGTCAGGCCCTCGGCGTGGGCGTGCTCGGGGTGTCGAGCCTCGACGTCCTGGCCGCCGGGGCCGTCGAGGCGGCCCCCGGCGACCGGTCGGCGAACGTGGTCGCCGTGGTGGACGCCCGACGGGGCGAGGTCTTCGCCGCCGCCTACGACTTCGGCCCGACCGGGGGAGCCGGGGACGGACCCGAACCGGCCGCCGTGCGGACCCACCGGGCGGGGGCACTCCCCCCCGACGACCTGGCCGCCTGGTGCGATGCCCTGGCCGGTACCGGCCCCGTGCTGGTGGTGGGCGACGGGGCGGTGCGCTACCTCGAGCTCCTGGCCTCGCGGCCCGGGCTCGACCTCGGGCTGGCCGCGACCGTCGCCGCACCCTCGCCGGCCGTCCTGGCCCGCCTGGCCGCCCGCCGTCTGGCCCGGGGGGCGTCGCCGTCGGCTCCGGGCGACGTGGTGCCGGACTACCGCCGGCCGGCCGACGCCAAGATCAACTGGGAGGAGCGCGCCCCGCAGCGCACGGTGCGTCCCCCGGGCGCCGACGGACGGTGACGGTGGTCCCCGGGGAGCGCCTCGAGGTGGTGGTGGCCCCGATGCGGACGCGTGACCTGAAGGCGGTGCTGCGCATCGAGGACCGGGTCTTCGACGAGCCGTGGTCGCGCCGGCTGTTCGAGGGCGAGCTGGCCCAACGCACCTCCCGGGCGTACCGGACCGCCTGGATCGAGACCGAGCTGGTCGGCTACGCCGGGCAGATGTCCATCGACGACGAGGCCCACGTCAACAACATCGCCGTGGCCCCGGACTGGGTGGGCCGGCGCATCGGCACGGTCCTCCTCTACGACCTGGTCAAGACGGCCCTGGCGCGGGGCTCGGCCCACCTGACCCTCGAGGTGGCCGTGCGCAACGAGCCGGCCATCGCGCTCTATCGGCGCTTCGGCCTGGCCCCGGTCGGGGTGCGGCCGGACTACTACCACGACGGCGACGCACTGATCATGTGGGTGCGGGACATCGACTCGGACGCCTACGCCGAACGACTGGCCGAGATCGGGGCGTCGCTGGCCACCACGGTCGACCTCGAACGCCGGGCCTGAACGTACGGCACGACCGCTCCGGTCGGTTCGGTAGGGTCGGAGCCGTGCCTGCCACCGCCGACGACCGCACCATCTCGCGGGTGCTGGGCATCGAGACCTCCTGCGACGAGACGGCCGCGGCCGTGGTCGAGGACGGGACCACCATCGTGTCGTCGGTGGTCAGCAGCCAGATCGACCTGCACGCCCGCTACGGCGGGGTCGTGCCCGAGCTGGCCGGACGGGCCCACGTGGAACTGCTGACCCCCGTGCTGGCCGACGCCCTGGCCCAGGCCGGCTCCGACCACACGGGCCGCGGCATCGACGGGATCGCCGTGACCCACGGGCCGGGCCTCATCGGCTCGCTCCTGGTGGGCGTGGCCGAGGCCAAGGCGCTGTCGATGGCCTGGGATGTCCCCCTCGTCGGGGTCAACCACCTGGAGGCCCACCTGTTCGCCTCGCTGCTCGAGCAGCCCGACCTGGGCTGGCCACTGGTGGTGCTGCTGGTGTCCGGTGGGCACACCCTGCTCATCGAGGTCACGGCCCCGGGCGAGTACCGCCTGCTGGGGGGCACCATCGACGACGCCGCCGGCGAGGCCTTCGACAAGGTGGCCCGGTTCATCGGCCTCGGCTACCCCGGGGGGCCGGCCATCGACCGCATCTCGACCGAGGGTGACCCCGCCGCCTACGCCTTCCCGCGGTCGCTGCCCGGCGACGCCTACGACTTCAGCTTCAGCGGGCTGAAGACCTCGGTGGTCAACCGCGTCCGCAAGGAGCCCGACGCCGCCACCGCCGACGTGGCCGCCTCGTTCCAGGAGGCGGTGGTCGACGTCCTGGTCACCCGGGCCCGCCGGGCCGCCGCCGACGTGGGGGCGAGGGCCCTCTGCCTGGCCGGCGGGGTGGCCGCCAACTCGCTGCTGCGGGCCCGGGTCGAGCAGGCCTGCGCCGAGGACGGCATCGGGGCGTTCCTGCCCAGCCGGGCGCTGTGCACCGACAACGCCGCCATGGTGGCCGCCGCCGGCCACTGGCGGCTCTCCCGGGGGGACCGCAGCGGCCTCGACCTGGGCGCGGACCCCAATCTCCGCCTCGTCTCGACCCGCTGAGGGGCCCTCGGGCCGGGGTGGCTGGCACTCGGGGGACGCGTTTGCCAACCGCCCGCGCGCCGGGTATCGTTAGCACTCTCAACCTTCGACTGCTAATGCCCCACAGGAGGCCCGAACATGAGTCTGCAGCCCCTCGACGACCGCATCGTCGTCCAGCCCGGTGAGTCCGAGGAGACCACCGCGTCCGGTCTCGTCATCCCCGACACCGCCAAGGAGAAGCCCCAGCAGGGCGAGGTCCTGGCCGTGGGTCCGGGACGTCGCTCCGAGACGACCGGTGAGATCATCCCCCTCGACATCGCCGTGGGCGACACCGTCGTCTACTCGAAGTACGGCGGCACCGAGATCAGCGCCGACGGCAAGGACCTGCTGATCCTGTCGAGCCGCGACATCCTGGCGAAGGTGACCAAGTAATGCCCAAGATCCTCAAGTTCGACGAGTCCGCCCGACGCGGGCTCGAGGCCGGTGTCAACAAGCTGGCCGACGTGGTCAAGGTCACCCTCGGCCCCAAGGGCCGCAACGTCGTCATCGAGAAGAAGTTCGGTGCGCCCACCATCACCAACGACGGTGTGTCCATCGCCCGCGAGGTGGAGCTCGAGGACGTCTTCGAGAACATGGGCGCCCAGCTGGTGAAGGAGGTCGCCACCAAGACGAACGACGTCGCCGGTGACGGCACCACCACCGCCACCGTGCTGGCCCAGGCCCTGATCCGCCAGGGGCTGCGCAACGTGGCCGCCGGCGCCAACCCCCTCGGCCTCCGCAAGGGGATCGACAAGGCCGTGACCGCGGCCGTGGCCTCGATCCACAAGCAGGCCAAGGAGATCGACTCGAAGACCGAGATCGCCCAGGTGGCGTCCATCTCGGCCGCCGACTCCGCCATCGGCGAGGTCCTGGCCGACGCCATCGACCGGGTCGGCAAGGACGGCACCGTGACCGTCGAGGAGTCGAACACCTTCGGCATCGAGCTCGAGTTCACCGAGGGCATGCAGTTCGACAAGGGCTACCTGTCCCCGTACTTCGTGACCGACGCCGAGCGTCAGGAGGCCGTCCTCGACGACCCGCTGATCATCTTCGTCAACGGCAAGATCAGCGCCGTCCACGACCTGGTGCCCGTGCTCGAGAAGGTCATGCAGACCGGCAAGCCGCTGCTGATCATCGCCGAGGACGTCGAGGGCGAGGCCCTGGCCACCCTGGTCGTCAACAAGATCCGCGGCACGTTCACCTCGGTGGCCGTCAAGGCCCCCGGCTTCGGTGAGCGGCGCAAGGCGATGCTCCAGGACATGGCCGTGCTGTCCGGCGCCCAGGTGATCTCCGAGGAGATCGGCCTGAAGCTCGACACCGCCACCATCGACCTGCTCGGCAGTGCTCGCCGGGTCATCGTGACCAAGGACAACACCACCATCGTCGAGGGTGCCGGATCCGCCGAGGACGTGAAGGGTCGCATCGCCCAGATCAAGCGGGAGATCGACGAGACGGACTCCGACTGGGACCGCGAGAAGCTGCAGGAGCGGCTGGCCAAGCTGGCCGGCGGCGTGGCCGTGGTCAAGGTCGGTGCCGCCACCGAGGTGGAGCTCAAGGAGAAGAAGCACCGTATCGAGGATGCGCTGTCCGCTACCCGGGCCGCCGTCGAGGAGGGCATCGTGGCCGGTGGCGGTACCGCACTGGTCCGCTCCCGTTCCGCCGTGCAGGCGGTCGTCGACTCCCTCGAGGGGGACGAGTCCACCGGCGCCCTCATCGTGCTGAAGGCCCTGGCCGCCCCGCTGGAGGCCATCGCCACCAACGCCGGCTACGAGGGCAGCGTCTACGTGAAGGAGGTGGAGGGCAAGAAGGGCCACATCGGCCTCAATGCCGCCACCGGCGAGCTCGAGGACCTGGTCAAGGCCGGCGTCATCGACCCCGCCAAGGTGACCCGTTCCGCACTGCAGAACGCCGCCTCCATCGCCGGGCTGCTCCTCACCACCGAGGCGCTCGTGGCCGACAAGCCCGAGAAGGCCGACCCGGCCGCCGCCGCGGCCGCTGCCGCCGCCATGGGCGGGGGCATGGGCGGGATGGGTGGCATGGGCGGCATGATGTAGCCGTCCCGTCGGTCCGCAGTCTGGGCCGGCACACCGCCCCGAGCGGTGATCGATGTGCGAACGGAGGCCGGGCCCTGGGCCCGGCCTCCGACGCGCCGGCGGGGGCTACCCGGACCGTGTCCGCTTCGCCAATCGGCGTCGCATCACCTTGCGGGTCGTGGGCACGGTGATGGCGACGATCACCACGAAGGCAATCGCACCCCACGCCAGTCCGAGCGCTGCTGCGAGCAGGAACACGCAGCCACCGATGATGTAGAGAGCGTAGGTACGCACGAAACGGGCCCACGGCTTGTTGTTGATAGGCAACGGTTGGTAGCCCGATTTTTTACTGGGCTCGGCGGTCGTCGGCGGTCTGTCCGACGGTCGACCGTTTCCCGGGCCCATGGGGACCCGAAGCTCTGGACTGCAGGCGCGGTCCACCAGGGCGATAGGGGAGTCGGGTGCCGGGCCGGTGTCCGACCAGGACCAGGGGTTGACCCGGATGGAAGTCCCGTCGGACCCGACGACGCTGCGACTGCCGTCGTCCCAGGCGAGGCAGGCGGCGAGATCAGTCCATCGCACGGTCTGCCGCTGCATCTGGTTCCTCACCCAGGAGATCCCGTGGTCGCCGACGACAAGCTTTCCGGTGGTGTATCGGTTGTCCGCCTCGAAGGTGGTACCGCTGACGGTCTCGGTCGACCAGGACGGAGGCTCGCTCCAACCCGGGAGCACACCGCCCAGGCCCTTCGGTCCGATGGCCACGAGACCGTTCATGCTCGATCGAAGCGCATCGGCCACGTCGGAGGGCGTGAACGCCTGGATCGCCGATCGTTCCGATTCGACGGAGTCGACGGGACGACCGAAGAGTATGCGCCCCGCCGATCGATGGAGCCAGCCGTTCCGACCGGCCTCCGACTCGAGCCCCCGCCACATGCGGTCCCGAACCAGGTCGAGCTCGGCTTCGGTCGGCCCGCTGTCGACGAGCTCGTCCAAGGACTCGATGATCGACGTCAGGATGAGATTGCCGGCGTCGGGCGAGCCGTCCGCCCGAAGGAGCTGGAGCGAACCGGTCGGGCTCACCTGTTGGCTGCTCAGTGACACGTCGTAGCTGACGGCGAGCCGCGTCCGCAGTCGCTCGAAGATGCGCTCGCGGGCGACGGACATGGCGAGGAGGTGCGCGGGGTCGGCCTCGTTGAGGGTCGAGACGGAGACCGAGGACGTGTCGCGGGGGACCCAGTAGCGGCCGCCGCCCAGACGCGACGGGTGGACGTCGTGGACCACCCTCGCGCCGTCCGTGAGGGGTAGCTCGAGCGACGCCGGAGGCGGTCCGCTCAACCAGAGCACCGCGTTCGCCGTGGTGAACCACCGCTCCGACCACGACCGGAGATCAGGGGGAGTCAGATGCCGGAAGCCCAGCTCGGCCCAGTCGACGAGGCCAGGCCCGCTGGCACCGAACCGCAAACCGAGATCGGTGGCCAGATGGCTCCTGGTCCGCTTCTCGGCCTCCACCCGCATCACCGACAGTTCGTTGCTCAGTCCACTGGTCGGCAGGTCCGTCAGATTCCGACAGACCGTGGCCAGGTGGGTGACCACCTCGTCGGGAGATCCCGTGACGGAGAAGTTCGTCGAGACCGCATCGACCGTGCCGTTCCAGGCATACGCCTGGGATCCCACCGTTCGCAGTGCCATGTGCTCGACCGCGTGGGTCACGCCGTGCTCGGCGAGCCGCTCGTCATTCCACCCCACACCGAACCGCAGGCATGCCGTGAGGGGTCCCTCGTTGGCGTTCCACAGCACCCGGACGCCGGAGACCTCCGCTTCTCCCAATTTCATGACCGGGATCGTAGGTTGCGACCGCACGCCCGCGCGTCTTAGATGTCCCGATGGCTCTCTTCCGGAAGAAGCAGGAACCCGGCCCGACCGCACCGCCGACACCACCGTCCGCGCCGAAGGAGCCCCCGCCGCCGCCGATCACGTTCCTCACGGACGAGGAGTGGCCCGTCACCGGCCCACTACTGGTGAGCCTGCGCCAGGGCGACTGGCGTCTCGTCCAGGACGCGATCGATGCCGAGCCGGACCCAAGGAACCGGGACAACATGATCCAAATGGTCTCGTTGGTCGAGCATTTCCCGGACGAATGGGTCTCGTCCGTGCCGAACTCGGCGATCCCGCTGACGGTTCGCGGGATGGTGTCCATGCACGAGGCGTGGAGGAAGCGGGGCGGCGGTCGCGCCGAGACGGTGACCCAGGAGGGGTGGCGCGGGTTCGCGGAGCACCTCGATCTGGCGGCCGCCGACCTGCGCCGGGCTGCCGAGCTAGATCCCGCGAGCCCGTACCCCTGGTCAGCGATGGTGACCGTCGGCATGGGACTGTCATTGCCGAAGGATGACATCGTCCGCTTCGTCGCGGAGTCCGACGCGCGCTTTCTCGGCCTCCTCTCGACTTACCGGTCGGCCGTGGTGGCGCTCGCCCAGAAGTGGGGTGGCAGTCACCGCCTGATGTTCGACTTCGTCGACGACGCGCTGCGCCGGCTTCCAGACGGCAACGAGGGGATCGCCGCCGTTCCCAAGGCACATGTCGAGATGTACACCTATCTGAGGGACTTCGACAAGGACAAGGTGGCGAAGCGCGCGTACTTCAAGGACCCGGTGATCGCCTCGGACATGGCCGGATGTGTCAACCGGAGCATCTCCTCACCCAGCTACGTCGAGAGCCTGAACCTCCGGAGCATCCAGAGCCACTTCGCGTACTGCCTCGTCTACATCACCGACGTCTTCCCCGAGCACCGACCGATGGCGGCGGAGCTCTTCCTTGCGCTCGGCGACCTCGTTCCGGCCCAGCCGTGGAAGCTCGGAGAGCGTAAGGGCGCGGCCGAAGCCCTGTACCCGAAACTCCGCAGAATCGCATTGAACCGCGCAGAGCCCTAATCCCTTCGGTTTCCGTTCCGGCCACATTCGGCGCAGCTGGGTCGGCTCAGCCCCGCCGCTCCGGGACATGGTGGCGGTCGCCGCAGGATGACCGCACGACCCACCCCGGCCCGCCCCTAGTGTCGACCCCGATGCCGACATCCGTGCCCCCGCACCGCGCCGGCCCCCAGGCCATCCCCCGGCCTCCCTCCCACCGTCCCGGTGGCCCGGCGCCGTGGGCCGACCTCCCCGACCGCGGCGGTCGACCCTGCCGCTCGCCCGTGTGGTCGCCGCCGTCTCGGGTCGCGACGGCTCCGCCGACACGGCCACCACGGCGGCCGCCGTCTCGGAGTTCTCGCGCACCTTCGCCGACACCTTCCCCGACACCAACCCGGCCGCCGTGCTGGTGGCGCTCTTCGAGGAGGACGGCGAGGCCCGGGTGCTGCTGACGGTGCGGTCGTCACGGCTCCGTTCCCACCAGGGTGAGGTGGCCTTCCCCGGGGGCAAGCTCGACCCCGACGAGGGGATCGACGACGCCGCCCGCCGCGAGGCCGAGGAGGAGGTCGGCCTCGACCCGGCCTCGGTCACCGTCGTCGGCCACCTGACGGCCATGCCGACGGTCTCGTCCAACACGCTGATGACCCCCGTCGTGGCCACCCTGGCCGGTCGGCCGGTCACCACCCCGGCCCCCGACGAGGTGGCCCGGGTCTTCGACGTGGCCCTCGCCGACCTCCTGGCCGAAGACGTGTGGGCCGAGGAGCTGTGGGCCGTGCCCGGCCGGCGGGGGCCGGACGGCGTGCCGGGCGGCGAGTTCCCGGTGTGGTTCTTCACGGCGGAGGGCGAGATCATCTGGGGGGCCACCGCCCGGGTGCTGACCGAGCTGCTCTGCCTCGTGCTCGGGGTGGACGGACCGTCCCAGCCCCGACTCCGCTGAACCGGCCTCCCGGCGGCCGGCTGGGCCGTCGGGACGGGATACGGCCCCTGTGCGCAGGCGGTATCGTGGGGGATGGTCGGTGCGCGCACGTCGGAGCTGCCACCGCCTCGGAGGTACGTCCAACTGCAACCATGGTCCGGAGGGCAATTCAGTGGCTGAGCTAGAGATCGGCATCTTCAAGTCGGGTCGCAGGGCCTACGGGTTCGACGACATCGCCATCGTCCCCAGCCGCCGCACCCGGGACCCCGAGGATGTCGACATCTCGTGGCAGATCGACGCCTACGAGTTCGAGCTGCCCCTCCTGGCCTCGGCCATGGACGGGGTCGTCAGCCCGGCCACCGCCATCGAGATCGGGCGCCTGGGCGGCCTCGGCGTCCTCAATCTCGAGGGCCTGTGGACCCGCTACGAGGACCCGACACCGCTCTTCGACGAGATCCGTGAGCTGCCGACCGAGAAGGCCACGGGCCGGATGCAACAGATGTACGCCGAGCCGGTCCAGCTCGAGCTGGTCACGCAGCGGATCAAGGAGCTGAAGGCCGCCGGCATCACGACGGCCGCCTCGGTCACGCCGCAGCGGACCGAGCAGTTCGCCCCGGCCCTGCTGGCCGCCGAACTCGACATCCTGGTCATCCAGGGCACCGTCGTGTCGGCCGAGCACGTCTCCAAGACCGCCGAGCCCCTCAACCTCAAGCGCTTCATCCGCGAGTTCGAGGTGCCGGTGATCGTGGGGGGCTGCGCCTCGTACCAGGCCGGCCTCCACCTCATGCGGACGGGCGCCGTCGGCGTGCTCGTCGGCGTCGGGCCCGGCAACGCCTGCACCACCCGCGGCGTGCTCGGCATCGGCGTTCCCCAGGCCACCGCCATCGCCGACGTGGCCGGTGCCCGCATGCGCCACCTCGACGAGACGGGCGTCTACTGCCACGTGATCGCCGACGGCGGCATGTCCAAGGGCGGCGACATCGCCAAGGCCGTGGCCTGCGGCGCCGACGCGGTGATGCTCGGTTCGCCCCTCTCCTCGGCCGTCGAGGCCCCGGCCCGCGGCTTCCACTGGGGCATGGCCACCTTCCACCCGACGCTCCCCCGGGGCGCCCGGGTCAAGACCACGACCCGCGGCACGCTCCAGGAGATCCTGCTCGGCCCGGCCCACGAAAACGACGGCCGCATGAACCTGTTCGGGGCCCTGCGCACGGCCATGGCCACCTGTGGCTACCAGACGGTCAAGGAGTTCCAGAAGGCCGAGGTCATGGTGGCCCCCGCGCTCCAGACCGAAGGCAAGGACCTGCAGCGCTCGCAGGGCGTCGGCATGGGCCATTGAGCCCGTCCGATCCCGTCGGCGACCCCGGCGAGGGGCCGGTCCTGGTCGTCGACTTCGGCGCCCAGTACGCCCAGCTGATCGCCCGACGGGTCCGTGAGGCCCACGTCTACTCCGAGATCGTCCCGCACACGGCCTCGGCCGCCGACCTGGCCGCCCGCCGGCCCGCCGGCATCATCCTCTCGGGCGGTCCGAAGTCGGTCAACGAGACGCCGGCGCCCTCCATCGATCCGGCGGTCTACGACCTCGGGATCCCGATCCTCGGCATCTGCTACGGCGCCCAGCTCCTGACCCGGCAGCTCGGCGGGGTGGTCGACCGCACCGGGCGGGGCGAGTACGGACGCACGCCGCTGACCGTGACGGCCACATCGCCGCTGTTCTCCGACTGGCCGGAGGCGTGCGAGGTGTGGATGAGCCACGGCGACGCCATCACCGAGGTGCCGGACGGCTTCGTGGCCACCGCCACCAGCCCGGACGCGCCCGTCGCCGCCCTCCACGACCCCGTGCGCGGCATCTTCGGCGTGCAGTTCCACCCCGAGGTGGTCCACACCGAGCACGGCCGGGACCTCCTCGAGCGCTTCCTGTACGACGTCTGCCACTGCCCGCCGTCGTGGACCCACACCTCGATCATCGAGAGCCAGGTGGCCGCCGTGCGGGCCCAGGTCGGGTCCTCCCCGGTGCTGTGCGCCCTGTCGGGTGGCGTCGACTCGGCGGTGGCCGCGGCCCTGGTCCACAAGGCCATCGGTGAGCAGCTCACCTGCGTCTACGTCGACACCGGTCTCATGCGGGCCAACGAGAGCGAACAGGTGGAGGAGACCTTCCGCCGCCAGTTCCACATCGACCTCGTGCACGTGAAGGCGGCCGACCGGTTCTTCGAGGCGCTGGCGGGCGTGGTCGAGCCCGAGCGGAAGCGCAAGATCATCGGTGAGCTGTTCATCCGCATCTTCGAGGAGGTCGCCCGCGACCTGGTGGTCGAGAAGGGCCACCCCGACGACGGTCCCGAGGACGAACCGGCGGGCTACCTCGTCCAGGGCACGCTCTACCCCGACGTCATCGAGTCCGGTTCGGGCACCGCCGCGACCATCAAGTCCCACCACAACGTGGGCGGACTGCCCGAGGACCTGGCCTTCGACCTCGTCGAGCCCCTCCGCCTGCTGTTCAAGGACGAGGTCCGGGCCGTGGGCGAGGAGCTGGGTCTGCCCCACGAGATCGTCTGGCGCCAGCCCTTCCCGGGGCCGGGCCTCGCCGTGCGCATCGTGGGCGAGGTCACTCCCGAGCGGGCCGGGATCCTCCGCGCCGCCGACGCCGTCGTCGTGGAGGAGATCCGCAAGGCCGGCCTCTACCGCGACCTGTGGCAGAGCTTCGCCGTCCTGCCCGCCGTGCGCACCGTCGGTGTGATGGGCGACGGTCGCACCTACGCCTACCCGGTGGTCATCCGGGCCGTCACCTCCGACGACGCCATGACCGCCGACTGGGCCCGCCTGCCCTACGACCTCCTCGAGCGCCTGAGCTCGCGCATCATCAACGAGGTCGAGGGCGTCAACCGGGTGGCACTGGACATCACGTCCAAGCCGCCCGGCACCATCGAGTGGGAATGACCGCACGGGGCGGGGGCCCCGGTGGCGACCCCGACGGCGGACAGCTGGAGTTCGGCGGACCGCCGCGCACCCCGGCCCACACGACCGACGAGCTGGTGGAGGGCCTCACGCCCTCCCAGGAGGCGTCGGTCGTCCACCGTGGCGGCCCGCTGCTCATCGTGGCCGGCGCCGGCTCGGGCAAGACCCGGGTCCTGACCCGCCGCATCGCCCACCTGATCGCCACGGGCGACGCCGCCCCGTGGCAGATCCTGGCCATCACCTTCACCAACAAGGCGGCCGACGAGATGCGGCGCCGGGTCGCCGACCTGGTCGGGCCCCGGGCCGACCGCATGTGGGTCTCGACCTTCCACTCGGCCTGCGTGCGCATCCTGCGGGCGCACGGCGACCGCCTCGGCTACAAGGGCAGCTTCACCATCTACGACGACGCCGACTCGCGCCGCCTGGTCGAGATCATCGCCCGCGAGCTGGACATCGACACCAAGAAGATGTCGCCCCGCTCGATCCTCGGACAGATCAGCCAGGCCAAGTCGAAGCGCCAGGGCCCGGCCGCCTTCCGGGCCGCCGCCATCTCGATCTTCGACCGGCGCATCGCCGACGTCTACGACCTCTACCAGCAGCGGATGCTGGCGTCCAACGCCATGGACTTCGACGACCTGCTGCTCAACGCGGTGCGTCTGTTCGACGAGCACCCCGACGTCCTCGACCACTACCGCACCCGCTTCACCCACATCCTGATCGACGAGTACCAGGACACCAACGCCGTGCAGAACGCGCTGGCCGTGCAGCTGGCCGGCGATCACCGCAACATCGTGGTGGTGGGGGACAGCGACCAGTCGGTCTACCGGTTCCGCGGCGCCGACATCTCCAACATCCTCGACTTCGAGCAGGCCTTTCCCGACGCCACCGCGATCACCCTCGACCAGAACTTCCGCTCGACCCAGACCATCCTCGACGCCGCCAACGCGGTCATCACCAACAACGTCTCCCGCAAGCCGAAGTCGCTCTGGACCGACCAGGGGGCGGGCGAGCAGATCGTCCGCTACCGGGCCGAGGACGAGCACGACGAGGCCGAGTGGGTGGCCCACGAGATCATCCGGCTCCGCTCCGACCGGGGCCTCCGGTGGGGCGACGTGGCCATCTTCTACCGGACCAACGCCCAGTCCCGCGCCCTCGAGGAGGCCATGGTGCGGGGCGAGGTGCCCTACCGCGTGGTGGGCGGCACCAAGTTCTACGACCGCAAGGAGGTCAAGGACGTCCTCGCCTATCTGCGGGTGCTGGTGAACCCGGACGACGAGGTCAGCTGGCGCCGCATCGTCAACGTCCCGAAGCGGGGCGTGGGGGACCAGTCGGTGGCCAAGCTGTCGGGCTTCGCCGGCCGGCGGGGGATCTCCTTCGGGGAGGCGGTGGCCGATGCCGGTGACGCCGGCGTCGGGGGCAAGGCGGGCAAGGCGCTCGAGGACCTGGCCGACCTGCTGGCCGAGCTACGCGCCCACATGGCCGTCCCTGAACTGGTCGACGAGAACGGCGACGCCGTCGCCCCCGGCACGACCGTCGGGCCCCCCGCGCACCCCGGTGCCGCGCCCGGCGACGGGGCGGCGGACGACGGGGCGCCCGACGACGGGCCGGCGCGGCCGGCGCTGCTCGGGCCGGGTGAGCTGGTCACCGCCATCGTGGAGCGGACCGGCTACCGCAGTGAGCTCCTGTCCGAGGGGACCATCGAGGCCCTCGGGCGGGTGGAGAACGTCGACGAGCTCGTCGGCGTGGCCGACGAGTACCGGACGCTGGCCGAGTTCCTCGAGGCGGCGTCGCTGGTGGCCGACTCCGATCAACTGGACGGCGACGGCACCGCCGTGTCGCTCATGACCATGCACATCGCCAAGGGCCTCGAGTTCCCGGCGGTGTTCCTGGTCGGTATGGAGGACGGGATCTTCCCCCACATGCGGTCCCTCGGGGACCCGGTCGAGCTCGAGGAGGAGCGCCGCCTCTGCTACGTGGGCATCACCCGGGCCGAGCGCCACCTCTACGTCTCCCACGCCTGGAGCCGCATGCTGTGGGGCAACACCAGTTCCAACATCCCGAGCCGCTTCCTCAACGAGATCCCGTCCGAGCTCGTCCGCGACGTGGTGGTCGACCGGGGCTGGGGATCGTCGGCAGGGGGCCAGGTCGGCGACTTCGGTCGACGGCCCTCGACCGAGGCGCGTGTGGGCACGCCGGGCCGCTCGGTGTTCGGCAGCGGCGTGTCGCCCGCCGAGGGTGCCTTCGACGCCACCGGGCGCCGGCGGCGGGCACCAGCCTCCTCCGGGGCCGAGCTGCTCGGCCTCGAGGTGGGTGACGTCGTCGTCCACGGCACCTGGGGCGAGGGACGGGTGGTGGCCACCGGGGGCGAGGGCGACGACGCCGAGGCCGAGGTAATCTTCACGTCGGTGGGCCGCAAGAAGCTCCTACTCAGAATGGCCCCGATCAAACGGGCGTGAGTGGCCCGCCCTTGCACGAACTTCGAGGTGTGACCCATGCGCCTCCTCCGGAGTGGGAGACTTCCAGGGGCTGCGAGCCCGCCCGGGGCGAGTGTGTCGCGGTCGGGACCAGGCGCAGCCGGCGACGACGAACGAGGTCAGCAGCACACCGTGCCCGGCGACACACTCGACGACCAGCGCGACGCCCAGCCCGGCTCCTCCGGGCTGCCCGTCGTCGACTCGACCCCGCGACGCGGTCCGTCGGGCCGGGCGGGCCACCTGCACGGGCTCTCGAGGCCGCCGCGCCGCGAGCGACGGGCCCTACGCAGGCAGAAGCGCCGTGAGCGCTCGACGGTCGTCGGGCGCCACCCCAAGACGACGATCCTCCTCCTCGTGCTCGTGGCGCTCACGCCGGTGTGGGTCTCGGCCGGCACGGCGGCCACCGACCCGGCGCTCGGGCCGACGGTGGGTGGTCGGCTGACCGAGTGGGTGCGCGACCACGGCGGCGGGGGCATCGTGACGTGGGCCGAGGACACCTGGTACACGTGGCACGCCCCGCCCAAGGGCGGCAAGCCGGCCGCCGGCGCCATCCCGGTCGCGGCCCCGACCACGACCACCCTGGCGCCGGTCCCGACCGGGCCCGCCCACCTGCCGGCCCCGGCCGCCATCGTGCCGTTCGTGGCCGACCCGTCACCGGGTGAGGGCCAGTGGCACGCCATCGGCCGGACCATCGACGGTGTGCCCACGATGTACGCCGCCTTCCTGCGCCCGAACGACGTGTACACCAGCCTGGTGACCGGCGTGGCCTGGATGGACACCAAGCTGCTGAGCGCCAACCTCTACGCCGGGTCGGCCATCCCCGGGACGGGCCAGGCGTTCCCGACCATGGCCCCCATCACCGGGGCGGCACTCACCACGCTGGACGCCGCCTTCAACTCGGGGTTCCGCATGCAGGACGCCGACGGCGGCTTCTACCTCGACGGGATCGCCGCGGACCCGCTGCGGACCGGTGCGGCCTCGCTGGTCATCGACTCGGCCGGCGACGTGGACATCGGTGCCTGGGGCAGCGACGTGACGATGACCCCGACCACGGTGGCCGTGCGCCAGAACCTCGACCTGATCGTCGACGACGGCGCGCCGGCCCCCGGTCTCGACGTGAGCGACAGCGCGCAGTGGGGAGCGACCCTGGGCGGGGCGATCCACGTGTGGCGCTCCGGACTCGGGGTCACGGCGGACGGCGCGCTGGTCTACGTGGCCGGCAGCGGCCTGTCCATCGTCGACCTGGCCAACGTGCTGGTCCGGGCCGGCGCGGTGCGGGCCATGGAGTTGGACATCAACACCGACTGGGTCAACTTCACCCACTTCGACCTCAACCCGGGAGTGGCGGCGACGGGGTCGAACGGGACGCTGCTGACCTACGACGAGCAGACCTATCCGGACCGCTACTTCGCCGCGCTGTCGCGGGACTTCGTGACGATGTCGGTGCGCTCCTACAGCGTTCCCGCCGCGCCGTCGCACTATAGGGTGGGCTGAGGCCGACCCGAAGCAGGAACCCACCGTGGCACACTCGATCCCGAAGCGACGCTACGAGATCGAGTTGCTGCGCCTCCAGGCGGAGCTGACCACCATGACCGAGTGGGTCAAGGAGACCGGGGCGCGGGTGGTCGTCATCTTCGAGGGGCGCGACGCGGCCGGCAAGGGCGGCGTGATCAAGCGCATCGCCGAGTACCTGCCGCCCCGCGTGTGCCGCACGGTGGCGCTCCCCGCACCGACCGAGCGCGAGCGGTCGCAGTGGTACTTCCAGCGCTACGTGGCCGAGCTGCCGGCCGCCGGGGAGATCGCCCTGTTCGACCGCAGCTGGTACAACCGGGCCGGGGTCGAGCACGTGATGGGCTTCTGCACCTCCGAGGAGTACCACCGGTTCCTCCGCCAGTGTCCGGTCTTCGAGCACCAGCTCATCGAGGACGGCATCCTCCTCGTCAAGTACTGGTTCTCGGTGAGCGACGACGAACAGGAACGGCGCTTCCAGTCACGCGTCAACGATCCGCTGCGCCGCTGGAAGCTGAGCGGCATCGACCTCGAGGCCCGCCAGCGCTGGTCCGACTACTCGCGGGCCAAGGACGCCATGTTCCTCCACACCGACACCCCGGAGTCGCCGTGGTACGTGGTCGACGCCGAGGACAAGCGGTCCGCCCGGCTCAACTGCGTCGCCCACCTGCTCACCCGCATCCCGTACACGGCGGTCGACGAGACCCGCCTGAAGCTGCCGAAGCGGGTCAAGGACGAGGGCTACCGCAGGCCGCCCCGCGACCTCTACACCTACGTGCCCGACTACGCCTCGACCCTGGTGGACTGAGACGGGTCGGTCCACCACTCAGCCGGGCATGCGCCGCCACACGGCCCGGGGCAGCTGGCGCATCACGGCGAAGACCCAGCGCAGCACGGGCGGCGCGTAGACGACCTCGGCCCCCGACTCGATGGCCTTGACCACCGCCGTGGCGACGGCCGCCGGCGTGGTGGAGAACGGGGCCGGGTCCATGCCCTCGGTCATCCGGCCGACCACGAAGCCCGGCCGCACGATGGTCACGCCCACGCCGGTGCCGACGAGCGAGTCGCCGAGCCCCTGGGAGAAGGCGTCGAGCCCGGACTTCGTCGAGCCGTAGATGAAGTTGGCCTTGCGGGCCCGCTCGCCGGCCACCGAGGAGATCACGACGATCCGTCCGTGGCCCTGGGCCCGCATCCTGGCCGCGGCGGCCAGCAGGGCGGCGGCGAGCCCGGTGAAGTTGGTGGTGATGAGCTCGGCGGCGGCCCGGGGGTCGGCCTCCAGCTCGGCCTGGTCGCCCAGCGCCCCGGCCGCGGCCAGCACGAGGTCGATGTCGCCGAAGCGATCGAACGCGCCGTCGACGGCGGCCGGTCCGCCGACCAGGTCCGTGCTGTCGAAGGACACGGTCTCCACGACGTCGGCCCCGGCCCCCTTGGCCGCGGTGGCCGCCGCCTCGAGCCGCTCGCTCGGCCGTCCGGCCAGGATGACCGTCCGGCACCGGCCGGGCACGAGCCCGGCCACGATGGCCTGGGCGATCTCGGAGGCGCCTCCGAGTACGAGCACTGACTGGGGGCGCCCGGTGGCGTCGATCATGGTGGTCCGTCCTCCGTGGTGGGTGGTGGGTCAGGCGTGGGGCAGGCGGGTCAGGCGTGGGGCCGCGGGTCGGCATCGGCGCACAGCCCGAGCCGCCGGCCCAGATCCGAGCGCAGGACGCCCTCGGGATCGACCTTGCGCCGCACCTCGAGGAAGTCATCGACCCCGGGGTACATGGCCCGGAAGGTGTCGGGTGCCAGGCGCGAGTCCTTGGCCAGGTAGATGCGGCCCCCGGCGGCCAGCACCTGCCCGTCGAGGTCGTCGAGCAGGCGGTCGAGCCCCTCGTGGCCGACGGGCAGGTCGAGGGCGAGCGTCCATCCGGGCATGGGGAACGACAGTGGCCCGGGATCGCCCGGGCCGAACCGCTTGAGCACGGCGAGGAACGAGGCCAGCCGCACCTCGGTGAGGCGCTCGATGATGCGGCGGACCGTCTCGCCCGCGGCGTCGGGCACCACGAACTGGTACTGCAGGAAGCCGCGGCCACCGTAGAGGCGGTTCCACTCGCCCACCCCGTCGAGCGGGTGGAAGAACCCGGTCATGTGGTGCGCCTTGCCCAGCTGGCGCTTGGGCGCCTTGCGGAACCAGAACTCGTTGAAGGCGCCCACGGTCAGCGGGTTGAGCAGTCCACTCGGCGGGGTGAGGGGCACCCGGGCCAGCTGGCGGGGCACGAAGGCCCGGGCCCGGTCCGGATCACCGGCCAGCCGGGCCGGCAGGTCGGCGAGGCGGGCGTGGTCGCCCCGGGTGAGGACGGACCGGCCGAGGCGGCTGCCCGTCGACTGGCAGTCGATCCAGGCCACCGAGTACCGGTAGGCGTCGTCGCCGGTCAGCATCTTGTCCATGACGTCGTCGAGGTCCACGGCCCGCTCGGTGTCCACAAGCATGTAGGCCGTCTCCACCGGGATCATGCGGAGGGTGGCGTCGAGCACCACGCCGGTCAGGCCCATGCCGCCGGCGGTGGCCCAGAACAGGTCGGGGTCCGACTCGGGCGTGACGGTGTGGGTGCCCGTGGGGGTGACCAGGGTCATCGAGGCCACGTGCGAGCAGAAGCTGCCGTCCACGTGGTGGTTCTTGCCGTGGATGTCGGCGGCGATGGCCCCACCGACGGTCACGAGGCGCGTCCCCGGGGTGACGGGCACGAACCATCCGAGGGGCACGAAGCGCTCCATCAGGGTCTGGAGGCTGACCCCGGCCCCGACGGTGAGCAGCCCGGTGTCGAGGTCGACCTCGTGGACGGCGTCGAGCCACGTGGCGTCGAGGACCGTGCCGCCGGCGTTCTGGGCGGCGTCGCCGTAGCTGCGGCCCATGCCGCGGGCGACCAGACCCCGTCCGTGCGATCCGGCGGTCGAGGCGGCGACCGCGTCGGCCATCGCCGCGTCGACGATGTCGGGGTGGACGGCACGGACCACGTCGGCCGCCGTGGGTGCGGTGCGGCCCCAGCCGGTCAGCAGCTCCCGTCGGGCCCGTGGAGCGCTCACGAGGCGTACGCCCCGACGGCGAACAGGGCCACCCAGCACAGCCCGTAGATCTGCAACCGGTGGTCGCGCAGGGCCAGCTCGTCGGGTGCGGCGCCGGCCCCCGAGTCGAGCAGTCGCAGCACGTGGAGCAGGGCGACGACGAAGGGGATGATGGTGAGCTGGAACCAGATGGGGTCGTGGCCGGGGTGGACCTCGCTGGCCCGCTCGAAGGCCCACAGGCAGTAGGCGCTGACCGTCACGGCGGCCGAGAGGGTGCGGACGGTGCGCAGGAACGAGGGGGTGTACAGGCCGAGCGTCTGGCGCACGGCGGCGTGGTCGGTGTCGACCTCGGACAGCAGCTGCTTCTCGCCCGAGCGCTTGCCCGTCACGATCAGGAGCGAGCCGAAGGAGACCACGATCAGGAACCAGTTGGACAGCGGGACCGAGGTGGCCACGCCGCCGGCGATGGCCCGGAGGATGAACCCGGCGCTCACGCACACGAGGTCGAGGATGGGCTCGTTCTTCAGTCCCGCCGAGTAGGCCAGCTGCACGGCCACGTAGGCGCCCATCACCACGCTGAGGTGCCACCCGGCCAGCCAGGCGGCGAGACCCACGGAGGCGCCCATCATGACGATGCCCAGGGTGACGGCCAGGGGGACGGGGACGACGCCGGCGGCCACGGGGCGGGCGTGCTTGGTCGGGTGCCTGCGGTCGGCCTCGGCGTCCAGGGCGTCGTTGAGGAAGTAGGTGCCCGAGGCGGCCAGGCAGAAGATCCCGAAGGCACCGGCGGCGTGCCACAGCACGGTCGGGTGGAGGAGGACGCCGGCCGCTCCCGGGGCCACGAAGACCAGGAGGTTCTTGATCCACTGGCGGGGCCGGGACAGGCGGACCAGCCCGCGCACGAGCCACTCCTGCTTGTCGGCGGGCCTCGCGGGGTGTTCGTCGGGTCTGTCCACAGCCTCGGCCGGTGTCGTCAACGGATCCTCGTCGATGGTCGGTTTCTCGCCCCGGTACGCCGGCCGTCGGGACGCCCGGTCCGGTGGGGGGATGCCCACCAGGGTAGGGCCTGGCGGCCCCGTCGGTGGACGTCAGGCCCCCGCCGGCCGGACCGGAGGGGTCCCGGATGGGACTCTTCGTCGACCAGCGCCTAGTATCAGCCGCCGTGAAGCGCCCCTATCGAGTGGTAGTCGCCAAGCCCGGCCTCGACGGCCACGACCGCGGCGCCAAGGTCATCGCCCGGGCCCTCCGGGACGCCGGATTCGAGGTCATCTACACGGGCCTCCACCAGACGGCCGACCAGGTGGTGCAGGCCGTCGTCCAGGAGGACGCCGACGCCGTCGGGCTGTCGCTGCTCTCGGGCGCCCATCTGACCCTGGTCCCGCGGGTCATCGAGGGGCTGAAGGAGCAGGGTCGCGGCGACGTCCTGGTCATCGTGGGCGGCATCATCCCCGAGGCGGACATCCCGGTGCTGAAGGAGATGGGGGTGGCCGAGGTCTTCACCCCGGGGGCGCCGCTCCCGGCCATCGGCGCCTGGCTGGGCGGGGCCCTCGACGAACGGGAGCGTGACGAGGGCGAATGAACCGGGGGGCGGTCGCCCCCCCGCCGCGTCACCGGTGACCGGCCCGAACGGGACCCGACCCGCACCCCAGCGGGATGCGGGTCGCCACCAGCAGCACCAGCAGTCGCAGTCATCCAGCAGTCGCAGTCATCCAGCAGTCGCAGTCACACACCAACCAGCCAAGCAGGCAGAGAGGAACGGATCCGGTGGATCTATTCGAGTACCAGGGCAAGCAGTACTTCGCCCGATTCGGCATCCCCATCTCCAAGGGAGGGGTGGCCGACACCGTCGACGAGGCCGTGGCCCGGGCCGAGGCATCGGGCTACCCCGTGGTCGTCAAGGCACAGGTCAAGGTCGGTGGTCGCGGCAAGGCCGGCGGCGTCAAGCTGGCCAACGACGTCGACGAGGTGCGCCTGCACGCCGGCAACATCCTCGGACTGGACATCAAGGGCCACGTCGTCCAGCGCCTGTGGGTCGAGCACGCGTCGGACATCGCCAAGGAGTACTACGCCAGCTTCACGCTGGACCGCAGCGCCAAGAAGCACCTCGGCATGCTGTCGGCCGAGGGCGGCGTGGAGATCGAGGAGGTGGCGGTCACCAACCCGGACGCCATCGCCATCCTCCACATCGACCCGGTGGACGGCCTCAGCCTGGAGGCGGCCGCCGCCTGGGTGGACCGGGCCGACCTCGACGAGGAGGCCCGGGAGCAGGCCGCCGAGCTGCTGGTCAAGCTCTACGCCTGCTACACCGAGGGAGACTGCGACCTCGCCGAGATCAACCCCCTGATCCTGACCCCCGAGGGCCGGGTGCACGCCCTCGACGCCAAGGTCACCCTGGACGACAACGCCGCCTACCGCCACCCCGAGTGGGAGGAGTTCGCCGGAAGCGACGTCGAGGACGAGCGCGAGACCCGGGCCAAGGAGCGGGGCCTCAACTACATCGGGCTGTCGGGCTCGGTGGGGATCATCGCCAACGGCGCCGGACTGGCCATGAGCACGCTCGACGTGGTCAACCAGTGTGGCGGGTCGGCGGCCAACTTCCTCGACATCGGCGGCGGCGCCAACGCCGACGTGATGGCCGCCGCCCTGGAGGTCATCAACTCCGACCCGGCCGTGAAGTCGATCTTCGTCAACATCTTCGGCGGGATCACCCGCGTCGACGAGGTGGCGAACGGGGTCCTGGAGGCGCTCCGGCGGGTCGAGATCAGCTCGCCCATCGTGCTCCGACTCGACGGCACCAACGCCGTCGCCGGCCGGGAGATCCTGGCCCCCCATCTGTCCGATCGCCTGGTCGCCGAGCCGACCATGCTCGATGCCGCCCGCCGGGCGGTCGCACTCGCTGGAGGCAAGTCGTGAGCATCTTCGTCGATGAGAACACCAAGGTCGTGGTGCAGGGCATCAGCCCGACCAGCCAGGGCCTGTACCACGGCCTGCGCAACAAGGCCTACGGCACCAAGGTGGTCGCCGGCACCAACCCCAACCGGGGTGGCGAGGAGATCGAGGGCATCCCGGTCTACGCCACGGTGGCCGAGGCCGTCGAGGCGACCGGGGCCAACGCCTCGTTCATCTCGGTGCCGCCCAAGTTCGCCGCCGACGCCATCGTGGAGGCCGCCGCCGCCGGCGTGCCCTTCGTGGTGTGCATCACCGAGGGCATCCCGGCCCAGGACGAGGCGCTGGCCTACAACCGCCTCGTGCGGGAGTTTCCCGGCACCCGGCTGCTCGGCCCCAACTGCCCGGGCATCATCTCGCCCGGCAAGTGCAACATCGGCATCACCTCGGGCGACATCGCCCTGGCCGGCGGCCCGGTGGGCATCGTCAGCCGCTCGGGCACCCTCACGTACCAGGCGCTCCACGAGCTGAGCCAGCAGGGCGTCGGCCAGACGACCTGCGTGGGCATCGGCGGCGACCCCGTGCCCGGCACCAGCTTCATCGACTGCCTGGCCGCCTTCGAGGCCGACGGCGACACCCGGGCCATCATGATGATCGGTGAGATCGGCGGCTCGGCCGAGGAGGAGGCCGCCGAGTTCATCGCCTCGTCGGTGACCAAGCCGGTCGTCTCCTACGTGGCCGGGGTCACCGCTCCCCCCGGCCGGAAGATGGGCCACGCCGGCGCCATCATCTCCGGCTCGAAGGGGACCGCCCAGGCCAAGATGGACGCACTGCGCGGTGCGGGGGTCACCGTGGCCCTCAACCCGACCGAGGCCGGCGAGGCCATGGTCGACATCGTCAGGAAGCTGGCCTGAGCATCCCGTCCGACCCACCGCACCCCACGACGGGCATCCCGTCGGCCGACGCCCTGGCCGGGCGGCCGGTGGGTGCGGTGGTGTTCGACCTCGACGGGCTGCTGATCGACTCGGAGCCCTTCTGGCGCCGGGCCGAGATCGAGGTCTTCGCCTCGGTGGGCCTGCACCTGTCGGAGACCGACGTCCGCCAGACCATGGGACTGCGCATCGACGATGCCGTGGGCCACTGGTGGGACCGCCACCCGTGGCCGGGGATGACCCCGGTCGAGGTGGAGCGGGCCGTGACGGCGAGGGTGGCCGAGCTCATCGAGGCCGAGGGCGAGGCCCTGCCCGGGACCCGGGAGGTCATCGCCCTGTGCACCCGCCGCTCGATCCCCATCGCCGTCTGCTCCGGCTCCTACGCCGTGGTCATCGAGGCGGCCCTCGACCGGCTCGGGATCAGCGACGCCATGTCCACGTGGCACTCGGCCGAATGGGAGCCACTGGGCAAGCCCCATCCCGGTGCCTATCTCTCGACCGCGGCCAAGCTGGGCGTCGACCCCACGGCCTGCCTGGCCTTCGAGGACTCGTTCAACGGCGCCATCGCGGCCAAGGCGGCCCGCATGCGCGTGGTGTGCGTGCCCGAGCCGGCCGCCCAGGGCTCGCCACGGTGGGGCTTCTGCGACCTGGTCCTCGACTCGCTGGCCGACTTCGACGCCGGCGCGCTCGACGCGCTGGAGGGTGCCTCCGCCCGTCCCTGACCGGGACCGGACCGCGGGGTGACGAACGTCCCGGTCCGACAGGGTCCTTGGTCGGAAGATCGGTTGCAGACGGTTGCAAAGTCCCGATCCCACTTCGGTTGGCCCGGCCCGCCGCCGATGAATACGTCACGAGGGGCAGTCCCCTGGGCAGGGGGGAGCCAGCGACGTCGGCCCCGATCCGGTGGGCAGGCCGGACGGGCCACGTCGCTGCGTCTCTCGTGGACAGCCAGGCCGTGGAGGGCCCGCCCCGGCGGGCCCTCCGGCTTGGACCGCACCCTCGGAGGCGCTGGTAGCGTGCGCCCGTGAGCAGCGGACCGACACGTGACGCATCCCCGTCACCGGTCCGGATCGGCGTGCTCGCCTCCGGCAGCGGCACCATCCTCGAGGCCATCCTGGCCGACGGGCTGCCCGTGCGCCTCGTGGCGGCGGACCGCCCGTGCCGGGCCCTCGAGGTGGCGGCGCGCGCCTCGGTGCCCACCGTGCTCGTGGACCGGGCCGACCACGGTGGATTCGGTGCCGGGTTCGACCGGGTCGGCTACACCCGTGCCGTGACCGCCGCGCTGGTGGCCGCCCGGGTCGACGTGGTGGTCATGGCCGGCTTCGGCACGGTACTCGACCAGCCGGTCCACGACGCCTATCCGGGACGCGTCCTGAACACCCACCCGGCCCTGCTGCCCGCCTTCCCGGGGTGGCACGCGGTGCGCGACGCGCTGGCCGCCGGGGTCGCCGAGACGGGCACCACCGTGCACGTGGCCCACCTGGAGATGGACACCGGGCCGATCCTGGCCCAGGCCGTCGTGGCCGTCCGCCCCGACGACACCGAACACACCCTGCACGAACGCATCAAGGCCGTGGAGCGCACGCTCTACCCGGCCACCATCCGAGCCTTCACCGACGACCTGGCGTCCCAGGGCGTCGGTGGGGGACCGTCACCTGAGGAGGTCACCGAATGAGGGCCCTGCTGTCCGTGTACGACAAGACCGGGATCGAGGAGCTCGCCCGCGGCCTGACCGATCTCGGTTGGGAGCTGGTGTCGAGCGGGGGCACCTCGGCGGCGCTGACCGCCGCCGGCGTCGACCACGTGGAGGTGGCCGACCTCACCGGTGCCCCCGAGATGCTGGGCGGCCGGGTCAAGACCCTCCACCCGGTGATCCACGGCGGGATCCTCGCCGACCGCTCCAAGCCCGACCACCTCGACGCCCTCGACAAGCTGGGCATCGGGTTGATCGACCTGGTCGTGTGCAACCTCTACCCGTTCTCGTCGGATCCCTCCATCGAGCTCATCGACGTGGGCGGCCCGACCATGGTCCGGGCGGCGGCCAAGAACCACGACCACGTGGCCGTCGTCGTCGATCCGGCCGACTACGACCCGGTGCTCGCCGAGCTGCGGGCCAACGGCGTCCTCTCGCTGGAGACGCGCCGGCGCCTGGCCCGTCAGGCCTTCGCCCACACCGCCGGGTACGACGCGGCGATCGTGGCCTGGCTCGACGAGCGCGAACAGGAGGCGCTGGCCGGTGGCGAGGACGTCGACGCCACCGACCTCGACACGGCCGCCCTGCTGCCCGAGTCGATCCACCTGACCCTCGAGCGGGCCGCCCCGCTCCGCTACGGCGAGAACCCGCACCAGCACGGCGCCCGCTACCGCCTGGTCGGGCCCGAGACGTGGTGGGACCGGGTGGTCCAGTACGGGGGCAAGGAGCTCTCGTACCTCAACGTGTTCGACACCGACGCCGCCTGGCGGCTCGTCCACGAGCTGCCGTCGGACCCGGCCGAGCAGGCCGTGGCCATCATCAAGCACGCCAACCCGTGCGGAGCGGCCCTCGACGCCGACCTCGTGCGGGCCTACGAGCTGGCCCTCGAGTGCGATCCCCAGTCCGCCTTCGGTGGCATCGTGGCCATCGGCGGCCGCGTGACGCCGGCGGTGGCCGAGGCCATCGCCGCCGGTCCGCAGGCCGACGTCATCGTCGCCCCCTCCTACGACGAGGAGGCCCTGGCCCAGCTCTCCTCCAAGCGCAAGGCCACCCGACTGCTCTCGGCCCCCACCCCCGACGCGCTCGTGCGCCAGTACCGGTTCCTCGGCAACACCGTCCTGGTCCAGGACGCCGACCACTTCCTGGTCGACCCGTCGACGTGGGAGGTGGCGACCGAGCGGCAGCCCACCGAGGCCGAGTGGCGGGACCTGCGGATCGCCTGGAAGGTGTGCGCCCGGACCACGTCCAACGCCATCGCCGTGGTGACGGCCGCCCAGGCCGTGGGCATCGGGGCCGGCCAGCAGTCGCGGGTGGTGGCGGCCCAGATCGCCGTGCAGAAGGCCGGTGACCGGGCCCGGGGCGGAGCGGCCGCCTCCGACGCCTTCTTCCCGTTCCCCGACGGCATGCAGGTCCTGGCCGACGCCGGGGTGGCCGCGGTGGTCCAGCCGGGCGGGTCGATCCGGGACGACGAGGTGATTGGCGCAGCCGACGCGGCGGGGATCGCTATGGTCATGGCACATGGCGAGCGCCACTTCCGGCACTGAGGTACCCCGCCGCGGCCCGGTCGGACGGGACGGCGCGGGCGTGCACCGCCGGACGAGGAACGGATGGGGAACCCAGGCAGTGACAGCACCGGAGGCACGAGGATGACGGCCACCCTGCTCGACGGCGAGTTGCTGGCCGCCCGGGTCCGGGCCGAGGTGACCGACCGGGTGGCCCGGCTGGCGGCCGAGGGCGTCACCGTCGGGCTCGGCACCATCCTGGTGGGCGACGACGGGCCGAGCGCCCGGTACGTCGCCATGAAGCACGCCGACTGTGCCGAGGTGGGGATCACCTCGGCCCACGCCCACCTGCCGGCCGACGTGAGCCAGGACGAGCTGGACGCCACCGTCGCCCGGTTCAACGCCGATCCGGCCATCCACGCCTATCTGGTCCAGTTGCCGCTGCCGCCGGGGCTCGACGAGGAGCGCACCCTGCTGGCCGTCGACCCCGAAAAGGACGTCGACGGACTGCACCCGGTCAACCTGGGTCGACTGGTCATGGGGGCCAACGGCCCCCTGCCCTGCACGCCGGCCGGCATCGTCGAGCTGCTGCACGCCAACGACGTGCCGGTGGAGGGCAAGCACGTGGTCGTGATCGGCCGGGGGCTGACCATCGGCCGGCCGCTGGCCCTGCTGCTGGCCATGAAGCGCCCGGGCTGTAACGCCGCGGTCACCGTCGTCCACACCGGCGTCGAGGACCTGGCGGGCCTGGTCCGCCAAGGTGACGTGGTGGTCGCGGCCGCCGGCCGGGCCGGTCTGGTGACGGCGGACATGATCAGGCCCGGGGCCGCCGTGGTCGGCGCCGGTACCTCGTGGGAAGGGAAGAAGCTCTTGTCCGACGTCGACGAAGGAGTGGCCGAGGTGGCCGGGTGGATCACCCCGCGCCTCGGTGGGGTGGGCCCGATGACCCGGGCGATGCTGCTGCGCAATGCCGTGCGCGCCGCCGAGCGTGCGGCATGAGCCCCTCGATCGGCCCGAACGGACTGGAGACCGACGAGCGGCCCTGGGGCAGCTACACCGTCCTCGACGACCAGCCCACCTTCAAGGTCAAGCGCATCGAGGTCCTGCCCGGCAAGCGCCTCAGCTACCAGCGCCACGCCCGGCGGTCGGAGCACTGGTTCATCGTGACCGGCACCGCGGTGGTGACCCTCGACGGCACGCCCCGCGACGTCTCGGCGGGCGATGCCGTCGACATCCCCGTGGGCACGGACCACCGCATCGAAAATGCCTCGCCGGGTCCCGTGGTCTTCGTGGAGGTGCAGCACGGCGACTACTTCGGCGAGGACGACATCGTCCGGCTCGAGGACGACTACGGCCGGACGGGTACGTGAACCCCCTCCGGCCGTCCCGGCGGAGGACGGTCCTGGTCACCACCGGCGTGGTGACCGCGCTGGCGCTGCTCGGCCCGCCGGCGCTGCTCGGCCCGCTGGCGACACCGGCCGCCGCCGCCCCCCCACCGGCCCGGGCCGTATTGGTCGACACCACCACGACCACGGTGCCGGACACCACCACGACCACGGTGGCACCCACCACCACGACCACGTCGTCGTCCACCACGACCACGACCCACCCGACCACCACGACCACGTCGTCGTCCACCACGACCACGACGACGGCGCCGACCACCACGACCACGAAGCCGGCCGGCTCCACGAAGCCCACGAGTGTGCCCTGGGGCCTCGTCGCGGTGATCGTCGTCGTGGTGCTGCTGATCGTGCTGGTGATCGTCCTCATGGTCACCCGCAAGCGGAAGTCGGCGCTCGCCGCCTGGCGCCGCCGGACGCTCCCCGCCCTGAGCGACGCCCGCCTGGCCCGCGAGGCGCTGCTCTCCCCCTCGGCCACGTCCGACGACGCCGAGCTGCGCGGGGCGGTGTCGGTCCAGGCCGACAGGGCGGCCACCGCCCTCGACCACGCGGCCGCCACGGCGCCCGACCCGGCGGCCGGGGGATCGGCAACCACGGCGGCCGGCGCCCTGCGCGGTCTGGCCTTCGCCGTCGAGGCCGACCGGTTGCTGCACCACGGGGCGGCCGCCCCGACCGGCGTGCAGCTGGCCGAGGCCGACCAGGCGCGCCGGGACCGGGACGGTGAGCTCCAGGGGGCCCTGGCCCGCCTCCAGGGCCACGTGGCGCCGCCCACCGCCTGAGCTCCGGGACACGGGACCCTGGTCGGGGCGCGAGGCCCGGAAGTAGGCTGGTCCGACCATGACCCGCATCGCCGACCTGCTCGAGAAGGGCAAGACCTACTCGTTCGAGTTCTTCCCGCCGAAGAACGACGCCGAGCAGGCCACCCTGGTGACGACATTGCGCGAGCTCGAGCCGCTGGCCCCGTCGTTCGTGTCCGTCACCTACCGGGGCGGTGCCGAGTCGAGGCGGCGGACCGTCGATCTCGTCACCGGCATGCTGCGCACCACCAACCTGGTCCCCATGGCCCACCTGATCTGTGTGGCCCACACCCGGCTCGAGCTGGCCGACATCCTGGTCGAGCTGCGCAAGGCCGGGATCGAGAACCTGATGGCCCTGGGGGGCGACCCGCCCACCGACCCCGACGCCGGGGTGGGTGAGCTCGCCCACGCCTGCGATCTGGTCGAGCTGGCCCGGTCCATCGGCGGCTTCTCCATCGGCGTGGCCGCCCAGCCCACGGGCCACCCGCTCTCGCCCGACCTGGCCGCCGACCGGGACCACCTGGCGGCCAAGCTGGTGCTGGCCGACTTCGCCGTGACCCAGTTCTTCTTCGAGGCCCACGAGTACACCTCGCTGGTGGCCGACCTGGCCGAGCGGGGGGTCACCAAACCGGTCCTGCCCGGCATCATGCCGGTCACCAGCCTCTCCTCCGTGCCCCGGATGGCCACCATGGGCGCCGCGGTGCCGGCCTGGATGGTCGGGCGCCTCGAGACCGCGAACGCCGAGGGCGGGGCCGAGGCCGTCCGCCACGAGGGCGTGGCGTGCGCCACCGAGCTGTGCGAGCAGCTGCTGGCCGCGGGGGTGCCGGGCCTGCACTTCTACACGCTCAACCGGTCGAGCGCGACCCGCGAGATCTACTCCGCGCTGGACCTTGGGCGTAACTGACCGGGGGGACGCGACCGCGCCGGACGGCGCGGCCCACTCCGGGTTCGACCGCCTCTCCCGACCCGCATTAGCCTCAGCCCCATGGCAGCCAAGAACCCCATCCACGTCACCGTCACGGGCGCCGCCGGTCAGATCGGCTACGCCCTGCTCTTCCGAATCGCCTCTGGTGCCCTGTTCGGCCCCGACCAGCCGGTGGTGCTCCGCCTGCTCGAGATCGAACCCGGGATGAAGCCTCTCGAGGGCGTGGTGATGGAGCTCGACGACGGTGCGTTCCCCCTGGTCAGCGACATCGTGACCACCACCGACCTCAACACCGCCTTCGACGGGACCAACTGGGCCCTGCTCGTCGGCTCGGTCCCCCGCAAGGCCGGCATGGAGCGGGGCGACCTGCTCACGGTCAACGGCGGCATCTTCGGGCCCCAGGGCCAGGCCATCGCCGCCAATGCGGCCACCGACGTCCGGGTGCTGGTGGTCGGCAACCCGTGCAACACCAACTGCCTGATCGCCCGGTCGAACGCCCCCGAGGTCCCGGCCGACCGCTGGTTCGCCATGACCCGCCTCGACGAGAACCGGGCCAAGAGCCAGCTGGCCAAGAAGGCCGGTGTGCCGGTGTCCTCGGTCACCAACCTGGCCATCTGGGGCAACCACTCGGCCACCCAGTTCCCCGACGCCGCCAACGCCCGCATCGACGGCAAGCCGGCCGCCGAGATCATCGGCGACCAGGCCTGGCTGCAGGGCGACTTCCTCACCACCGTGCAGAAGCGCGGCGCCGCCGTCATCGAGGCCCGCGGCCTGTCCTCGGCCGCCTCGGCCGCCTCGGCCGCCATCGACTCGGTGGCCGCCATCCACAACGGCACGGTGGGCGACGACTGGACGTCACTGGCCGTCGTGTCGAACGGCGAGTACGACGTGCCCCCGGGCCTGCAGTTCGGGTTCCCGGTGCGGACCAACGGGCAGGGCGGCTGGACCGTCGTCGAGGGCCTGACCCACGACGAGTTCGCGTCCGAGCGGATCCGTCTGACCACCGAGGAGCTGCAGGTCGAGCGGGCCGAGGTGGAGAGCCTGCTGCCCTGACGCCCCGCACGCGGAGCGCCCCGTCCCGGTAGTGCGTGACCCAGGGCGTCGCTTGCCGCCGGCGCGGGCCCACCCCTAGCCTGGTCAGAGGCCCCTCCGGGGCTCGACGACGAACAGGCAGACCCGTCGCGAGGCGGGGTCGCACAGCCACGGGACTCGCCGAGTCGGCCGGGTCGCCGAATCGCCGACCTCCTCCGGGAGCCGACCGGTCGTGCACCCCTCCGGCTCGCCGAAGTGAGGGACGATGCACCACCCGACCACCGACCGGGGTCGACCGGCCCCCCGTGCCGGTGGACGCCTCCACCGGGTCCTCGTCGCCCTGGCCGCCGGACTCGTCGTCGCCCTCCTGGCACCGACCGGGGATCCCGCGGCGTCGGCCGACGGGACGGCCACCACGATCTCGCTCGGCGCCTACGTGCAGCCCGCGCCGACCCCCGGCGAGCCCAACGCGGCCATCGCCGCGCTCGATGCCGGCATCGGGCGGCACCTGGCCATCTACCAGACCTTCACCGACTGGGAGTCCTCGACCGGTGTGGCCCAGGGGTTCCCACGGGTCTTCGCCCGCTACGTGGTCTCGCTCGGGGCCACCCCGATGGTGACGTGGGAGCCCCAGGAGACCCCGACGCCCGGCGAGGCGGCCTCGGCCCAGCCCGACTTCTCGTTGGCCGAGATCCTCACCGGCCGCTACGACGCCTACATCCGCTCGTGGGCCGGCCAGGTCCGTGCCTTCGGGCACGTCGTCTACATCCGCCTCATGCACGAGATGAACGGCGAGTGGTATCCGTGGGGCTACGACGTCAACGGCAACACGCCCGCGGAGTACGTGGCCGCGTGGCGCCACATCGTGACCCTGTTCCAGGGGGAGGGGGTCACCAACGCCCGCTTCGTCTGGTGCGCGTCGGCCGGCGCCTGGTGGGACCCGGCGCCGTTCTACCCGGGCGACGCCTACGTGTCGTGGATCGCCCTCGACGGCTACAACCGCGCCGCTACCTGGCAGAGCTTCACCCAGGTCCTGGCCACCCGCTACGCCCAGATCACGGCGCTCACGTCGCTCCCGGTCATGATCGCCGAGACTGCCTCGCTCGAGGAGCCGGGCGATCCGACGGGCAAGGCCGACTGGATCACCTCGGCCTTCCTCCATGAGATCCCACAGAACTTCCCGCGGGTGCGGATCGCCCTGTACTTCGACTCGCCGGTCGGCGGGCCCGGCCAGGTGCTGACCTCGTCGCCCGCCGCCCTCGCCGCCTTCGCCGGGGTGGCTGCCTCACCGCCGTACCAGGGCCCCGCGCCGGACTGACCCGGTCGATCGGACACGGCCCGGGACCGCGGTCCTATGGTGGGGCCGTGCACGACTCGGTCACCGTCTCCATGGACGCCGCACCCGCCGACGTGTGGGCGCTGGTCAGCGACGTCACGCGCATCGGCAGCTACAGCCCCGAGACCTTCGAAGCCGAGTGGCTCGACGGGGCCACCGGTCCGGCCGTCGGCGCGTCGTTCCGCGGTCACGTGAAGCGCAACGGCAAGGGTCCCGTGTACTGGACGACGTGCGTGGTCACGGACTGCGTGCCGGCCTCGGTCTTCGGGTTCGACGTTCTGACCGGGGGCAAGGCCCTGAACCACTGGTCCTACGTGATCGAGCCGACGGACGGGGGATCGGACGTGACCGAGTCGTTCCGCCTCGCGCCGACGGCCGCCCTCAGGCTCTACTGGGCCCTGCTCGGCTGGTCCCGGGGCCGGACCAACCGCCGAGGGATGCAGGCCACGCTGGAGGCCGTCAAGGCCGAGGTCGAACGCACCGCCTCCTAGGTCGCGGTCCCGCCGACCCCGGGTGGCTCAGGCCGGGAGCAGTTCGATGCGGTTGCCGAACGGGTCGGCCACGTACCACTGCGGCATGCCGGGCACGTCCTCGGTGCGGGTGACCGGGTGCCCCGCCGCCTCGAGGACGGCGCACAGGTCGTCGAGGCCGGCCACGGCGAAGGCCGGATGGGCCTTCTTCGCCGGACGGAAGTCCTGCTCGACCCCGAGGTGGACGCGCAGGCCCCCGCGCTCGAACCAGCAGCCGCCCCGGACCTCGAGCTCGGGCGGCTTGGGGACCCGGGGGATGCCCAACAGCCCCTCGTAGAAGGCGGTGGCGCGGTCCTCGTCGCCGGCGGGCATGGCCAGCTGGACGTGGTCGAGGCGCTCGACGACGGGCCCGGAGTTCACGGGCCGACGCTACCCGGTCGTCCGGCCCCGCCGCGGCCGGCGCGGCCCCGCTCACCGGGCGAAGGCGTGCCAGCCCAGCCACATCCAGGCCAGCGTCACCACCGTCCGGCGGACGGGCCCGCGGGTGGCGGCCCGGGCCAGCGCCCCGTACCCGGGCAGGCGGCCGCCCGACAGCGCGGCGGCCAGCGCCCCGGCCACCACTAGCAGGCCGACGGCCGCCCATACGGCCAGGACGGCGTCGTGGGTGGTCACCGGGTCACCAGGGCCCAGCCCAGGCCGAGCCACGCAGCGAAGGCGGTCCCCCGGCCGAGCGGAGCGGCATCGACGTCGTCGAGGAGGGAGCTGACGGTCGGCCAGGCGGCGCGGTCCCCGTGGGCGAAGCAGACCAGCTCCCAGGCCAGCGCGACCACGAGGGGGGCGACGACCACGGCCCACCGCCAGCCCCACCGGGTCCCGTCGTCGGGCCGTGTCGCCGGCCCGCCCGCCGGTACCCGGCCCGCCACCCGGCCCAGCGGCAGCGCGGCCAGCACGACGAGGAACCCCGCGGCCACGGTGACCTCCGCCCCCGGGGTGAACGGGGTGGAGGCCGCGGCGGCGATGCACAGCACCGCCGCCGCCGCCACCACGCCGCCCGCGGCCACCCACCGGCGGCTCATCCGGCCGGCCACAGCTCCTCGGGCTCCCGACCGCGCGTCTCGGGCACGGCGAGGAACAGCAGCGCCGCGGCGGCCACGGGCAGGAACGTCACCACCGCGGCCAGCGAGAAGCGGTTGTCCACCTGGGCCACGGCCCCGAAGACGACGAGGCCCGTCACCGCCCCGATGACGCCGGCCACCAGGAACCACCCGGCGGCCGAGGCCCGCACCGAGGTCGGGAACAGCTCGTTGAGGAGCGACCCGATGGCCGGGGCGAAGATCGACCCGGCGAAGACGCTGAGGAGGTAACCGACGATGAGGGTACCCGACGTGCCGGCGTAGGTCAGGGTGCCGAACACGATGATGCCGACCAGGCCGACCGCCCCCGTGGGCCTGCGGCCGAGATGGTCGGACATCCACCGCCCGGCCAGCAGGCCGGCCAGGCCGGTCACCCCGGCGCCGACGACCATGGCGGCCACGATCCCGCCGGCCAGGTGGACGACGTTCTGGGCGAACAGGAACACGAAGGTGTTGGCCGGCCCGGTCACGAACGAGATGGCGAAGGCCAGCAGGGCCACCACGGCCAGGCGGGCCCGGAAGGTGCCCCCGACGGCACCGAGCACCGGGACGGGATGGTCGGTGGCGGACGAGATGGTGAACCGGTCGGGCTCGGTCGTCCACCGGGCCATCAGTGGCACCAGGGCCAGCGGCACGATGGCCAGGGCGAAGATCCCACGGAACCCGAGCACCGAGGAGCCGAGACTGTGGATGATGGCGGTGAGCCCGGCGCCCACGCCGTACCCGGCGGCGACGAGGGCCACCGCCTTGGCCCGGTCGGTCGACGACGTCTGCTCGGCCGCGCTGACCTGGGAGAGGGCGTTGGTGGAGCTGAGGAACGGGCGGCCGAGGGCGAAGATGACCACGAACCACCAGTAGCCGGGGCTGGCCGCGGCCACCACCGTCGCCACCAGTCCGACGGACACGGTGGCCAGCAGCATCGTGCGCCGCCCGAAGCGGTCGGCCAGACCGGTCAGGGGAAGGCCACCGAGCGAGGCCAGCCGGATGATGGCCAGTCCGACGCCGAGGGTGGTGGCCGACAGGCCGACCTGGGCCGACAGGGTCCCCGTCCTGGCCACGTGCCCGAAGGTGCGGGCCACGCTGCCCAGCGCGGCCACCTCGCCGAACTGGCCGAACCCGGAGGCGAAGGCGGCCAGCACCACGCCGAGCACCACCCGGTCCCGCCACCCGACGAGCCGGGGCCCCGTGGCGGGGGCGGTCTCAGGCGACGGCATCGACACCGGTGCGGGGGTGGACCGGTTCGCCGTGATCGCGACGGGCCAGCCAGAACGGCGCGTAGAGCAGGCTGAAGAGCACCAGGGCCACGAGGGTGGCGCTCAGCAGGTACCAGGGCCACGGCCCGAGGACCGACAGCAGCGTCCACTCGCCGGGTCGCCGGCGCAGGAACATGTAGTTGCCGCCGGTCAGCGCGTCGGCGGCGCCCACCACCGCCGTCCACGCCACGCTGATGAGCAGGACCCGCCACACCGAACCCGGCCGGGGCCACTGGTGCATGCCGATCACCAGGACCAGGGCGGCGACCACGATGCCGGCGTGGCCGGCCACGTACTCGAAGAACACGAGATGGGGGAAGCCGACGTCGAGGTCGGGCGTCGCCAGCCCCTGCAGGGTGCCGGCCAGCCCCCAGAACCAGGTCAGTTCCACCAGCACCGGTACGTGCCACCAGCAGGCGACGGCGGCCACCAGCACGGCGACGTTGCACAGGGCGAGGGGCAGCGAGGTGGAGGCCGACCACGTGCCCTGCCGGATCTCGGCGACGGTGTACGTGACCGCGTCGGCGGCCAGGCACAGCCCGACCACCCGGGCGACCACCTCGGTCCAGGGCCCCGGGCGACGCCGGGCGAGCACGCACACCGCCACGCACAGTCCCAGCACCACGACCACCGAGGACCAGTAGGCGGTCGCCGAAACGACCGCGTCGGACAGCGTCGTCACGGCCCCACGCTACTCACGGCCACCGGCCGCACCGTGTCCGGGGCGCCCGGAGGCTCCACCGTCCCGGCCCGGTGGACGTGGCCTACTCGGACGCGGCCGGGGCGGGCCGCGCGTCGCGGCGGAGGGGATGGTCGGCCGGGACCTCGACGAGGTGGATGCGGACCCCGTCGGGATCGTCCACCCAGGCCTCGATCAGGCCCCACGGCTCGAGCGCCGGGGGCCGGGCCAGCTCCACGCCGCGGGCACCCAGCTCGGCGACGGACCGGGTCATCGACCGCACCTGGAGCCAGAGGGCCACGCCGGGGCGGCCGCCGGGGGGCCCGGTGCCCGACACCTCGAGGAACCCGCCGCCGGCGAAGAAGACCACGCCGCGGTGGTCGCCTTGCCCGAATTCGCGGAACACGGCCAGTCCGAGACCGTCGCGGTAGAAGGCGAGGGTCCGGTCGAGGTCGACGGGATGGAGGAGGGTGCGTCCGGCCAGGATGTCCACCGTCCTCCCGTCCGAAGCGCTAGTAGGTGGTCTCGGCGTCGAGCGCCCGGGTGTGGGTCCTGGCGGCCGTCAGCAGCTCCTGGGCGGCGGCCAGCACCGACAGGTCGCCCCGCACCCGGATCCGGCCGGCGGTGAGCGCCTCGGCCGGGGACAGCCGCCCTGCGGAGAGGGCCGCGGCGTCCTCGTAGTCGAGGGCGATGGTCACCTCGGCGGCGCCGCCCGGGCCGTGCAGCGGTCCGAGCTCCAGCGACAGGGCGCCGTCCGCGGCGTGCAGGACCAGCCGGACGTCACCGTCGGGGGTGCCCCGCACCTCCTGGGCCACGGTGTACGTACCCGCCGCGGCCGCCAGCCCGGCGTCGGGGCCCGGCGCCGGCAGGGCGATGCCGACGAGGGCGGCGTTGACTCCGGCGACCCACTCCGGGGTCAGGAAGCGGGGCACGGACGGCTCCCCGCTCGGCGGGTCACTCCGGGGCGTCCTGCTCGACCACCGGAGCCGCGGGCGTCGCGGGCGCCGGGCCGGTCGGAGCCGACGCGGCCAGCACCGGCTCGCCGTGGCCGTGCGGCTGGGGGATGCCGTGGACGCCGCCCGGGGGCAGCACCGCGGCCGGCCCCTGGGACGGTGCCTCGGCCGCCGCCTCGGCGGCGGTCCGCTTGGAGCGGTTGCGGATCTTGCGTCCCAACCACGCCACCGGGTCGTACTTGGCGTCGACCACCCGCTCCTTCAGCGGGATGATGGCATTGTCGGTGATCTTGATGTGCTCGGGGCAGACCTCGGTGCAGCACTTGGTGATGTTGCACTTGCCGAGGCCCTGCTCCTCCTGGAGCAGCTGCCGGCGGTCGTTGGTGTCGAGCGGGTGCATCTCGAGCTCGGCCGACCGGATGAAGAAGCGGGGGCCGGCGTAGGCGGTCTTGTTCTCCTCGTGGTCGCGCACGACGTGGCAGACGTCCTGGCACAGGAAGCACTCGATGCACTTGCGGAACTCCTGGCTCCGCTCGACGTCGATCTGGGCCATGCGGTAGCCGCCGGCCTTCTCCTCGTCCAAGGTCTTCGCGCGGGCGCTGAGCGGCGGGATCCGCTTCGCCACCTCGTAGTTGTACGACACGTCGGTGACGAGGTCCCGGATCACCGGGAACGAGCGCATGGGGGCCACCGTGACGGTCTCGCCCGGAGGCAGCGTGTCCATGCGGGTCATGCACATGAGGGACGGCCGGCCGTTGATCTCGGCCGAGCACGACCCGCACTTGCCGGCCTTGCAGTTCCAGCGGCAGGCCAGGTCGGGTGCCTCGGTGGCCTGGACGCGGTGGATGACGTCGAGCACGACCTCGCCCTCCTGGGCGGGCATCACGTACTCGGTGAACTCGCCACCGGTCTCGTCACCGCGCCAGACGCGCATGGTGACCTCGCCGCTCTGCGTACTGCGGATGATCTCCTCGGCCATCAGAGGGCCTCCTCGAGTAGTGCCCGCAGGTCGTCCGGCATGACCGGCACCGGCTCGGGCTGACTGGTGATCGACCGCACCGACGGCGTGCCGCCGGCGCCCGATCGGGCGGACGACGGGTCGGCGATGCGCTCGACGAAGTTGACCTTGCCCATCTCGGGGTCGGCCGTGGGGTAGTCGTCCCGGGTCTGGCCGCCGCGGCTCTCCTTGCGGTTGAGCGCTCCCATGGTCGTGCACCGCGAGACCGTGAGCATGGCGGGGAGGTCGGTGGCCAGGTTCCACCCGGGGTTGTAGCTGGTACCGCCCTTGACCGCCAGATTGGTGGCCCGGTCCTCGAGCTCCTCGATCTTGCCGAGGGCCTCCTCGAGCTCCGACCCGGTGCGGATGATCCCGACCAGGCTCTGCATCGTCTCCTGCAGGGCGTGCTGGAGGTCGTAGGGGTTCTCGCCGTCCTCACGGGCGAAGGGGGCGAGGGCGGCGTCGATGGCCTCCTGGATCTGGCCCTCGTCGAGGGTCACGTCACCCGACCGACCCCGGGCGAACTCGGCGGCGCCGATGCCGGCCCGGCGCCCGAAGACGAGGAGGTCCGAGAGCGAGTTGCCGCCCAGCCGGTTGGCGCCGTGCATGCCGCCGGCCACCTCACCCGCGGCGAACAGCCCCGGAACGGTGGCCGCGGTGGAGTCGGCGTCGACCCGGACGCCTCCCATGATGTAGTGGCACGTCGGCCCGACCTCCATGGCCTCGGCCGTGATGTCGACACCGGCCAGCTCCTTGAACTGGTGGTACATCGACGGCAGCCGGCGCCGGATGTCCTCGGCGGTGCGCCGGGTGGCGATGTCGAGGTACACACCGCCGTGCGGGCTCCCCCGGCCGGCCTTGACCTCGGAGTTGATCGAGCGGGCGACCTCGTCGCGGGGGAGCAGCTCCGGCGGCCGTCGGCCGGCCGTGTGGTCGTCGTACCACTTGTCGGCCTCGTCCTCGGAGTCGGCCGTCTCGGCCCGGAACATGTCGGGCACGTAGTCGAACATGAAGCGGTTGCCCTCGGAGTTGCGGAGCACGCCGCCGTCGCCCCGGACGCCCTCGGTCACGAGGATCCCCCGCACCGACAGGGGCCAGACCATGCCGGTCGGGTGGAACTGCACGCACTCCATGTCGATGAGGTCGGCCCCGGCCCACAGGGCCATCGCGTGCCCGTCACCCGTCGACTCCCACGAGTTCGAGGTGTACATCCAGCTCTTGCCGACGCCGCCGGTGGCGAGCACGACGGCCTTGGCCCTGATGACCACGAAGCCGCCGGAGGGGCGCCAGTAGCCGACCAGGCCCGACACGTTGCCGTCGGCGTCGTGGAGGAGGCGGAGCACCTTGAGCTCCATGAAGACCTCCAGGCCGTCGGCCACGGCCTTCTGCTGCATGGTGCGGATCAGCTCGAGGCCCGTGCGATCGCCGACGTGGGCCAGCCGGGCGTAGCGGTGGCCGCCGAAGTCGCGCTGCAGGATCAGGCCGTCCTTCGTGCGGTCGAACAGGGCGCCCCAGGCCTCGAGCTCGCGCACCCGGTCCGGGGCCTCCTTGGCGTGGAGCTCGGCCATCCGGTAGTTGTTCAGGAGCTTGCCGCCGCGCATGGTGTCGCGGAAGTGCACCTTCCAGTTGTCCTCGGAGTAGACGTTGCCCATCGCCGCGGCCATGCCGCCCTCGGCCATGACGGTGTGGGCCTTGCCCAGCAGGGACTTGCACACCACCGCGGTGCGCAGGCCCTGCGCCTGGGCCTCGACGGCCGCCCGCAGTCCGGCGCCGCCGGCCCCGATGATGATGACGTCGAATTCGTGCTGTTCGTACTCGCTCATGTGCTCGTCGCCCTTAGAAGTGGAAGCCGTAGTCGTGGATCGCGCCGCTGGCCACGAGGCGCACGTAGAGGTCGGTGAAGGCGACGAAGACGAGGCTCATCCAGGCGAAAAGCATGTGCTTGCCGTTGAGCGGGGTGAGGGTCTTCCAGATCCGGTAGCGGATGGGAGCCTGCGAGAACTGCTTGACGCCGCCGCCGCAGAGGTGACGGCAGGCGTGGCAGCTGAGCGAGTACAGCCACAGCAGGGTGGCGTTGATGATCAGTACCACGGTGCCGACGCTGATGCCGATGCCGCTCGGCGTCCCGGGCTGGCTGAAGGCCATGACGGCGTCGATGGTCAGGATGACGTTGAAGATGAGGCCGAAGTAGAAGAAGTAGCGGTGGACGTTCTGCAGGACGAGCGGGAAGCGGGACTCACCGGTGTAGGACCCGTGGCCGTCGGACACGGCACAGGCCGGCGGGGCCAGCCAGAACGACCGGTAGTACGCCTTGCGGTAGTAGTAGCAGGTCATCCGGAAGCCCAACGGGAAGATCAGGATCAGCAGGGCCGGGCTGATCTCCCACCACGAGATGGTGGCGGTGTGGCTGGCGCCGGGAACGCAGCTGGCCGTCAGGCACGGGGAGTAGAAGGGCGAGATCAGGTTGCGGTGCGCCGCCGAGCCCACGAAGTAGTTCTTGTTCACGAAGGCGGCCCAGCTGGCGTACGCCACGAACGAGGTCAGCACGACGAAGGTCACCACCGGCTGGACCCAGTAGCGGTCGGTGCGGAGCGTCGGGACGTCGGGCCCGCCCCGGGCCCCGCCCAGTACCACCGGGGTCACTGCTGCTGCCGGGGTCGGCGATGCGTCCTCCAACGTCGTCAATGCTCTTCTCCCTCATCAGGCCGTGCACGGCCAATGTACGTGACCGTCGCCGGCCCTCGTCCGTGGGGCGGAACGCGCCCGGCGCGCGCGGGCCCGGAGACCTGTGCGCTGGCTGACGCTTATCATTCCACCACTGGGCCGGTGGTGCGAAACAACCGGCTACACGTGCCCGGCGGGCCCGGTCCACCGCCTCCCGGCACGGGCGCTCCACGTGGACCGCACCCCGCGTAGGCTCGTCGGCATGACTACCCCGGAGCCCGCACCCCACCCCGTCGCCGTGGACCTCGCCGCCCGTCTGACCCCCCCGCCGGACATCACCACGCTCGGAGCCCTGCGCCAGGCCGGGTGGACGCCCCTGCCGGTGGCCGAGGAGATCCGGCGCAACGCGGCGGCCCGCATCGCCGCGGGCCAGCCGCTGGTCACCGGGGTGCTCGGCTTCGAGGACTCCGTCCTGCCCCAGCTGGAGAACGCCGTCCTGGCCGGTCACGACGTGATCCTCCTGGGCGAGCGCGGCCAGGCCAAGACGCGGATCATCCGCTCGATGGTCGGTCTGCTCGACGAGTGGCTGCCGATCGTGGCCCACTCCGAGATCAACGACGACCCCTTCCACCCGATCTCGCGCTTCGCCAAGGACCTGCTCGCCGAGGCGGGCGAGGACCTGCCGGTCGCCTGGGTGCACCGCAGCGAGCGCTACGGCGAGAAGCTCGCCACGCCCGACACCTCGATCGCCGACCTCATCGGTGAGGTCGACCCCATCCGGGTGGCCGAGGGCCGCTACCTGTCGGACGAGCTGACGATCCACTACGGCCTGGTGCCGCGGCTCAACCGCGGCATCTTCGCCGTGAACGAGCTGCCCGACCTCGCCGAGCGCATCCAAGTCGGCCTCCTCAACGTGCTGGAGGAGCGCGACGTCCAGATCCGCGGCCACCGCGTCCGGCTGCCGCTCGACATCGTCCTGGTGGCCACGGCCAACCCCGAGGACTACACCAACCGGGGCCGGATCATCACCCCCCTGAAGGACCGCTTCGGCGCCCAGATCCGCACCCACTACCCGCCGGACGCGGCCACCGAGCTGCGCATCGCCGAGCTCGAGGCCGAGCTGCCCGGCTTCGGCGGCCGGTCGGGCACGGTCGAGGCACCGGCCGTCGAGGTGCCCACCTTCATGGCCGAGATCGTGGCCGAGCTCAGCCAGCTGGCCCGCCAGAGTCCCCACCTCAACCAGCGCTCGGGCGTGTCGGTGCGCCTCACCATCGCCAACTACGAGACGCTGGCCGCCAACGCCACCCGCCGGGCCCTCCGCAACGGCGAGTCCGAAGCCGTGCCGCGCATCTCGGACCTGCAGTCCCTCATCTCCTCGACCCAGGGCAAGGTCGAGATCGAGTCGCTCGAGGAGGGACGCGACGAGGTCATCCTGGCCCAGCTCATCAACGCCGCCGTGCTGCTCGTCTTCCGGCGCAGGGTCCACCTCGCCGAGCCCCAGGCCGTGGTCGGCGCCTTCACCGAGGACACGGTGGTCCACGCGGGGGACGACCTGCCCGCCACGGCCTACGCCGAGACGCTCGAACTGGTGCCGGCCCTGTCGGCGCCGGTGCTGGCCCTGACCGGCGGGTCGGAGGACCCGGCCATGGTGGCCAGTGCCACCGAGTTCATCCTGGAGGGCCTCCACCTCACCAAACGCCTCAACAAGGAGGCGGCGGGGGCCCGCGCCACCTACCGGGGCCGAGGATGACCTGGCGGTTCGACTACCGGCGGTGGGACGGCTCCCAGGAGTCGTCGGTCGACGACGCCGACGCCGTCCTCAAGCAGCTGACCGACGACCTGCTGGCCAACGGCGACCTGCACGACGCCCTCCAGCGCATGCTCAACCGCGGCTGGCAGACCCCCGACGGCGAGCAGGTCCAGGGCCTGCGCGACCTGCTCGACCGCCTGCGCATGGAGCGCGAGGAGCTGCTCGAGCAGGGCGACCTCGGCGGGGCCTACTCGGAGATCGCCGAGGAGCTCCAGGACGTGCTCCAGGAGGAGCGGCTCGGCATCGAGCAGCTCCAGTCCGACGCCCGCGACTCGGGCGACGAGCGCCGCCAGGAGGTCACCGACCAGGTGGCCACGGAACGCCGGATGCAGCTCGACCTCCTGCCCAACGACCTGGCCGGCCAGGTCCGCAGCCTGCAGAGCTACGAGTTCGTGTCCTCCGAAGCGCGCGAGCACTTCGAGGAGCTCATGGAGCGACTGCGCGACGAGGTCACCAAGACCTACTTCGACCAGATGTCCGAGGCCCTGTCCAACCCGGATCCCGAGCAGCTCGAGCACATGCGCCAGGCCTTCGACGCGCTCAACCGCATGGTCGAGCAGCGCGAGGCGGGCGAGGAGATCGACCCCGGCTTCGAGTCGTTCATGGAGCGCTTCGGCGACCTCTTCCCCGGCGACCCGAAGGACCTCGACGAGCTGCTCGAGCAGCTGGCGGCCCGGATGGCGGCCGCACAGGCCATGTGGAACTCGATGTCCCCCGAGCAGCGGGCCCAGCTCCAGGGCCTGGCCGAGTCGCTCCTCGAGGACATGGACCTGCGCTGGCAGGTCGACCGCCTGGCCCAGAACCTGCAGCGGGCCTTCCCCGAGGCCGGGTGGGAGAACCGCTTCCGGTTCCGGGGCGACGACCCCATGGGCATGGGCGAGGCCACCGATGCCGCCGGCCGCCTGCGCGACCTCGACGAGCTCGAGGGCTTCCTCCGCTCGGCCAACTCGCCGGCCGCCCTGTCCGAGGTCGACCTCGACAAGGTGCGGAAGTCGCTGGGCGAGGACGCCGCCAAGTCGCTCGACCGGCTGGCCAAGCTGACCGAACAGCTACGGGAGGCCGGGCTGATCGACCAGCGCGAGGGTCGCTTCGAGCTCACCCCGAAGGGCACCCGACGGATCGGCCAGCAGGCCCTGTCGGACCTGTTCGGCCAGCTGACCAAGGACCGGGTCGGCAACCACGCCACCACCTGGACCGGCACCGGCCACGACCGCGAGGAGACGACGAAGCCCTACGAGTACGGCGACCCGTTCAACCTCGACCTGTCCCGCACGGTGCACAACGCCGTGCGCCGCGCCGGCAGCGGGGTGCCCGTCCAGCTCCACCCCGACGACTTCGAGGTCATCGAGACCGAGGCGCTCACCCGCTCGGCGACGGTGCTGCTGCTCGACCTGTCGCTGTCGATGCCGATGCGCGACAACTTCGTGCCGGCCAAGAAGATGGCCATGGCCCTGCACACGCTGATCACGTCGCGCTTCCCCCGCGACTACCTCGGCCTGGTCGGGTTCTCCGAGGTGGCGCGCGAGATCGAGCCCGAGGACCTGCCCACCGTGAGCTGGGACTACGTCTACGGGACGAACCTCCAGCACGGGCTGATCCTGGCCCGCAAGATGCTGGCCCACCAACCGGGGACCAAGCAGATCATCCTGGTGACCGACGGCGAGCCCACGGCCCACCTCGAGTCCTACGACGGGGGGCTCTCCTACGACGTCGAGTTCAACTACCCGCCCCGGCCCGAGACCCTGCAGCTGACGCTGGCCGAGGTGATGCGCTGCACCAAGGCCAACATCACCATCAACACGTTCCTGCTCGACCCGGATCGCGGCCTGTGGGGCTTCGTCGACCAGCTGTCGCGCATCAACCGCGGCCGCACCTTCGCCACGACCCCCGGCGAGCTCGGCGACTACGTGCTCGTGGACTTCCTCAACCACAAGACCACCGTCCGGGCCCGGGGTCGCCGGGCCGGCTAGCCGTCGGGCGCCCGCCGGCGCAGGGCCGGTGCGGCCTATGTGGCCGCCGTCCGGATCGTCAAATGGGGCCACCCGGATCTGCGTCAAACGGGCCGGCGAATTCCTTCCGTGTGCCACGTCCGGGTGGGGCCCGCCACCAGGCTGCGCGGCCGACCGCGCCGGTGGCGCACGGCCGGTGTCCATGGCGTGCGACGGTGCCGCCCGCACATTTTTTCTTGCGTTTCCGGCCGTTTTGGTGAAGGATTACAGGCCTGTAGTTACATCCGTGCTATGCGACGTCCAGCGGAGTCGCATGGATGAGTGGGAGGGAGGTCTGGCGATGGACATGGTGTCACTGATGTATGGGCCCCAGGAACGGACATGGCAGACCAAAGCGAACTGCATGGGGGTCGACCCCGACCTCTTCTTTCCCGAGCGGGGTGCGTCCACCCGTGAGGCGAAGGAAGTGTGCAGGGGCTGCGTGGTGCGCGAGGACTGCCTCGAGTACGCGCTGGCCAACGGCGAGAAATTCGGCATCTGGGGCGGCCTGTCCGAGCGCGAGCGGCGTCGGTTGCGCCGTCAGCGGGCGATGCAGCGTCGGGCGGCGACCGCTTCCTGAGGCGACGGCGTCCGGGGGGCTGGCCGGCGGACGGTCAGCCCCGACGGGTGGCACGGCGGAATTCTGATGGTGTCCTCGGCCCCCAGGCCGACCTCGGACCATCGGCGGGCCGGCACCGCGGCCAGTGCGGACCCGGGGAGGAGCCCCACCAGCTCACCCCGCCATACGGTGCAGCCCCGGGCCGATGCGCCCCGGGCCACGGCGTCGTAGACGTCGACCAGGGTGACGTGGTCGGGATCGACCACGTTGCAGCTGACCTGGGCGCCGCCCTCGACGGCCAGTCCCAGGGTGCGTAGTCCGGGTCGGCGCAGCTCGGTGGCCAGCGCCCGGGCCGTGGTCAGCACGCCCTCGGCGTCGGACCGACCGGGGCCGGCGGCGCCGCGGATCCAGACGTTGTAGGCGATCAGCACGCCGCGGGCGCCGACGGCGCAGGCCCCGGCCGTGGGGTGGGGCGACCGTGGTCCGGTGTCGGGGACCAGGGAGGTGAAGGCGCCGCGACGGACCTCGGGAAGAGTGCGCCCGGGTCCGTAGAGGAAGCAGGGGACGCCGAGGGCGCCGCCGGCCCAGCGGGCGAAACCGTCGCGGGCGGCGAGGACGGCGTCCCACGCCGTGGGCGTGCCGTCGGGGCCGGGCAGGGGGACGAAGGGCACGACGTCGACGGCGCCGAGGCGGGGATGCACCCCGCGGTGCGCGGTGAGGTCGATCAGCCCGACGGCCGCCGTGGCCACGTCGCGGGCGGCCAGCTCGACGTCGGGCAGGTCGCCGGCGAGCGTCAGAACCGAACGGTGGTGCTCGGGGTCGGAGTGCACGTCGAGGAGGAGGTCGCCGCCGGCGGCGGCCACGGCCCCGATGACGGCGGCATCACGCCCCTCGCTGATGTTGACGACGCACTCGGCCGGTGCCGGAGCGGGCACCACCCGAGGATCAGGCGCTGGCGCCGATGGTGCTCAGGCCGACCCGGCGACGACGCAGGATGCGACGGCGCTCACGCTCGGACTTGCCGCCCCACACCCCGTGGTCGACCCGCTCGGCGAGGGCGTACTCCAGGCACGATTCGGCGACGGGGCACTCGGCACAGATGCGCTGGGCCTCCTGTACGCCGACTCCGTCGCTCGGGAAGAAGATGGACGGCGACAGGTCCTTGCACTTCCCCAGTTCCATCCAGTCCGTGTCCATGGATCCTCCAGATCCTCGGGGACGTACGGTGGGGGAATCTCACCCTCCGGGCAGCCGCTCGTCCGTTGCTCACCAGTGTCGCGCCCGGGGCCCGGCGAGGATACGGAATCCGGGGGTTCTGCCGGATTCCTCACCGGATTCTTATCTGTGACCTGGGGCTTCTTAGGAAGTCCCCGGGGATCGGGTCGTCGAGGAGCGGGCGCGACCGCCACACCTGGTGCCGGACGCCCCGTCCGGACCGCCCGTCGAGCCGCCGCCGGCGTCCCGGCCGGGCGGCGGTAGGCTCACAGGACTGCCGTCCGAGGAGGAACCACTGCCATGACCCCGGTCACCGATGACCCGACCCTCCCCGACGAGGATGCCGAGCCCCAGCCCCCGGTCGGCCACGTGCGGATCGTCTACCTCGGCCCGGTCGCCCCGCACTGGGAGGTCCGCTCCGACTTCGGCGACCCGGCCCTGATCGAGGAGTTCCGTCGCCGGACCAACGCCCGCCTGGTCCTGCTACCCCCACACGACCCGCAGTACCGGCGCAACCGCGAGCGGGTCATCCGCGATGCCGAGCGGGAGAACATCCTGATCGAGTGGGACCTCGGGCTGCCCGAGGAGGAGGCGGCGCCCGCCGCCGAGGCCGCCCCCGAGGCCCCAGCCGCCGAGGCCGCCCCGGGTGCCGACGCCCCACCGGCCTGACCGGGAACCTGGCCTGATCCCGAGACTGACCTGACCGGTGCCCCGGTCAGTCGGTCGTGGCGCCCAGTTCGGGGAGGTCGATCCGCTCCAGCCACAGGCCGGGCGCGTCCACCTCGGCCGGAGTAGGCAGGTTCCGCACCGGCTCCCACAGCCGGGCCAGTGCCTCGTCCCCGGCCCGCTCCACCACACCGGCCACGAAGGCCCGGCCCCGGTCGACCTGGGCCTGCTCGAGGTCGAGGCCGAACAGTGCGCCGGCCGCCTCCTCGCCCTTGCCGCGCTCGGTGCGGCGGCGGTACCAGGCCTCGGCGAGCGGCGCATGGGCCCCGACCAGCTTCGTCCCGACCCGGGTGGCGATGTGGTCGGCGTAGGCGTCGACGATGACGGCCAGCGAGGTCAGCCGGTCCGAGGTGCGCCGTGACTCCGGGGTGAGGAGGTCGCCGAGCAGGGCCTCGGGATCGCCGAACATGCCCTGGATCGACTCGAGGTCCATGCCTCCACCGAGCATCGGGTCGCCTCCCTCGCCCGAGACGATGCCCCGCAGCTTGCCGGCCAGGTCCTGCTGGGCAGCGGCCTGCGAGGCGGCCAGCGCCAGGAGCAGCGACTCCATGTGTGAGCGCACGGCCGGGCGGCTCAGCACCGTGTTGGTGGCGAGCTCGCGGGCGCACACCCACAGCAGGGCCTCCTCCTCGGGCAGGCTCCAGTCCGAGGCGAACTGGGCGATGTTGGCGGTCACGAGGAGCAGCTCGTCGGACGGCGCCCAGGGCACGGCCAGCGGGTACTGGCCGAGGGTCCGCTGGGCCAGGTGACCGACCACCGAACCCGTCTGCAGGCTGACGAACATCGGGCCGATGGCCGAGGCCCACTGGCCGAGCATGGCCGCCATCCCGCCGGTCGGGTCGTCGCCCAGGGGATCGAGCCCGGGCATCCCGGCCGGTGTGACCGGCTCGTCGCTGCCGGCCGGTGGGGGTGCGGCCAGTGCCGACAGCACGGTGCGCCAGGACTCGAGCGCGCGCAGCGTCCAGTCACCACGTCCGACGGGTACGCAGGTCAGCCGCCGCCCGTCGGGGGTGACCGGCATGCCGGTGGCCTCGATCACGTTGAGCTCGGCCACCCGGGACAGCTGTTCCACCTGGATGCGCTGGATGGGTTCGACGTTGGCCTCGGGCGTGCCACCGGTCGCCACGTTGAGGGCGAACGAGCGCGTCGTCTCCCACATGTCGGGAGCGTTGGACCCGAGCATGTTCATCATGTCGCCGAGCAGCGACTGGAACGGGTTGTTCGGGTCCCCGGGGTCGGGCGTCGTCATGGCTCCATGCTATTGCCGCTCCCCTCGGGACGAGGCGGCGGGGCGGGACCGTCGCCCGTCAGTCGTCGGTGAGGACGACCTGAGTATCGAACGTCACCCCGTTCCGTTCGACCGTGAAGCGCAGCTCGGACCCGGGCGGGTCGCCGTAGAGGCGGGTGGACAGCTCGGCCACCGAGCGGACGGCCTCGCCGTCGACGGCCTCGACCAGGTCGCCGGGGCGGAGTCCGGCCTGGGCGGCGGCCCCGCCGGGCTCGACGGCCGCCACCTGGGCGCCGGTCAGCCCCGAGCCGGGCGCAGGCTGGACGACGTCCGCGTCGAGCGTGCCGTGGTCGACCGAGCCGTGGCTCACGATCTGGTAGGTGACGTCCTCGACGAGCTCGGCCGGGAGGAAGACGGAGACGGGCCGCGAGCCGTTGTCCACCACACCGCCGAGGATGCCCGTCACCGCGCCGGTGTCGTCGACCAGCGGGCTGCCGACGTCGGCCGCGGTGAGCGGTGCGTCCACCCCGGTGGCGCAGAACTCGGTGCCCAGCCACGGGTCCGAGGACACCCCGGAGTACAGCACCGTGCCGGCGTAGAGCCGCAGTACCGGCTGACCGTCGCCTCCCGCCCGGGCGTCCTCGGCCATGGCCACGGCGATGGACCCGGTGGCCGGATCCTCGGTGGTGAACGTGGCGGCCGGCAGGTCGGCATCGATGCGGAGGACGGTGATCCCGGTGGCCGGATCGGTGCCGACCAGGGTCGCCGGGTCCCGGGTCCCGTCCGGCTCCACCACGGTGACGTTCCGCGCCCCGGCCACCAGCGGCTGCAGGGTCACGACGATCCCGCCGGCCTCGGCCACGATGCCGGTGCCGACCACGGTGCCGCCGGTCCGGCGGACCACGAGGGCCACGGTCGAGACGTGGGCCGGGGCGGCCACGGCCGTGAGCTCGCGTGCGGTCGCGTGGGCTCCCATGTCGGCCTCGGTGGTGGGGACCCCGGTCATCCAGGTGGCGGGCGGCCCCGACGTGTCCGGGGAGCCGCTGGAGACGGCCAGCACGACGCCGACCGCCACGACGGTCATCACGACGCAGGCGACCATGCCACCGGCCACCCAGCGTCCGACCGTGGGCCGCGTCGCCGTCGGACCGGTGGAGTCGCCGGTCCGGAGTCCGGCCCGCTCCGAGGGATGGAGCCACAGTCGGTCGTCGGGCGGGACCCAGCCGCGTAGGGGACCGTCGTCGTCGCCGTCGTCGGAGGGCGCGTCGAGGTGTTCTGGAGGGTCCCCGTGCACGTTGCGAAGGTTACCGACCACCGGGTCGAAAGGGGCGGCGCGCCGCGACCCGCGACCGCAACTCCGGACGCGACGGCCCGGAGGCCCCCCGGCCCGTCCTACGATGACGAGGTGGCTCGGGACCTCGCGATCGACCTCGGGACCTCCAACACCCAGGTCTTCGCCCGGGGTCGGGGGGTCATCCTGGAGGAGCCGACGGTCATCGCCCTCAACACCCGGAGCCACGAAGTGCTGGCCGTGGGGGACGAGGCGCTGCAACTGATCGGCCGCACCCCGGGCTACATCGTCGCCGTCCGGCCGCTGCGCGAGGGCGCCATCACCGACTTCGACATCACCGAGCGGACCATCCGGCTTCTGCTGCGGCGGGCCGGCGTCACCAAACTCAACCGCCCGCGCATCCTGATCTGCGTGCCGTCGGCCATCACCTCGGTCGAGCGCCGAGCGGTCAAGGAGGCGGCACGCCGCGCCGGCGCGTCGGCCGCCCACCTCATCGAGCAGCCCATGGCCGCCGCCATCGGTGCCGGTCTCGACGTCCACGAGCCGGTCGGCAACATGGTGGTCGACGTCGGAGGCGGTACCACCGAGACCGCCGTGATCTCGCTCGGCGGGATCGTGGCCTACCGGGCCGTGCGGTGCGGCGGATTCGACATGGACACCGCCATCCAGGAGTACGTGCGCCAGAAGTACGGCGTGGCCATCAGCGACCGGACGTGCGAGGAGCTCAAGGTGGCGATCGGCTCGGCTCTCCCCTACGACGGGGAACCGCGGGCCGAGGTGAAGGGGCGCGAGGTCACCACCGGTCGGCCCTGCGCCGTCATCCTCACCCCCGAGGAAGTGCGCTTCGCCCTCGCCGAGCAGGTCGACCTGATCGTCAGCACGGTGCTCGGCTGCCTGGCCGAGGCACCACCCGAACTGGCCCAGGACATCATCTACGAGGGCATCCACCTACTCGGCGGCGGTGCCCGCCTCCGTGGTCTGGCCGAGCGGCTGGCCCACGAGACCGAGGTGCCCGTGCGCCTGGTGGCCGACCCCCTCGAGTGCGTGGTGCGCGGTGCGGGGCTGTGCCTCGACTCGTTCGACAGCCTCCGCCCCATCTTCGCAGCCGCCGAGGCCTGACCCCGGACACCGAGGGCCCGCGGGAGCTGCGTCAGTCGACGGCGAGCAGATCTTCGGCCACCTGGCGGACCTGCCAGTCGCGGTCGTCGAGGCACCGCCGGAGGGCCGCTTCGACCTCCGGTCCGTCGAAGGCGGCGAGGGCCACGGCGGCCCGTCGGCGGATGGCCGGCTTGTCCTCGAGGGCTCCGAGCACGGCGGACAGCCCGCCCCGGTCGCCGATGGCACCCAGGGCGGCCACGGCCGCCTCGCGGCACAGCGGGTCGGCGTGCCCGCTCCCGGCGGGTACCAGGCGGGCCAGGGCCTCGACCGCGCCCGCCTCCTCCCGCTCGCCGAGCGACCAGGCCGCCATCTCCACCACGGACCCGTCGGTGTCGTCGAGGGCGGCCACGAGCGGCACGCCGGGACGGCCGGCAGCCAGCTCCGCAGCCCGGCGGCGCACGGCGGGGTCGTCGTCGGCCAGGCCCGCCACCAGGTCCTCGTCCCCAAGTGCGCCGATGCGGGCCAGCGCGCCGAGGGCGGTCGCCCTCACGGTGCCCGCCGGATCGCCGAGGCCCGCCCGGGCGGTACCGACGTCACCGAGGTGACCCGCCACGGCGACGTCGCGCCGGCGTCCGGTGACGCTCCCGTCGCCCGGTTCCGTGGCAGGCTTCACGGAACCACTATGACCGACGACGAGCACCCGACCACGCCGGACGCCGCGGGGGAGGGGGGCGGGGCGGTACGGCACGACGTCCCCCGGACGCCCGCGGACGCGCCCGGTGCCACCGACGCACCGCGGACCGGGGTCCCACCCGCAGCCGTGCCCGACCTCACCGGCCAGGCCGGCCCGCCCACCGGACCCCCGGTGCGTCGCCGGCACCTGTCGAGGCTCCGATGGGCCGTGTGGAGCGTCGCCCTCGTGGTGGTCCTCGGCCTGCTGGTGTCCTCGCGGATCACGCTGAACTACTACGCCATCCAGCCCGGTACGGCCCAGCCCGTGCAGCCCTTCATCACCGTTCCGGCGTCGAAGGCCCACCACGTGGTCCAGCCCGTGCTGCTGACCGACGTCGAGGAGGCCCGGGTCACCGCGCTCAACTACCTGTACTTCAAGTTGGCGTCGGACACCGCCCTCTACTCCGTGCCGGCCGTGACCGGCGGCACCGCTCCCGCCGAGCTCGACGCCCAGGGTGCCCTCGAGATGTCCCAGGCGGAGTCGGCGGCCAAGGTCGCCTCGCTGCGCTACCTCGGCTACACGGTGCCGGCCACGCCCGCCGGCGCGGTGATCGCCGGCACCTTCGCCGGCACGCCGGCCTACGGGGTCCTGAACGTGGGGGACGTCATCACCGCGGTCGACGGCAAGCCCACCCTGTCGGCACTGGCGCTGACGTCGGCCCTGGCCCCCTACCACGCGGGCCAGACGGTGACCTTCTCGGTCGAGCGCAACGGCACGGGTGCCCCCGTCCCGGTGCCGGTGACCCTGAAGCGGTCGGTCGTCAACGTGGGCGGGCAGGACGTGACCCTGCTGGTGGGTATCGAGCCCGAGGACCAGGTCGACTACACCTACCCGTTTTCCGTCTCGATCGACGTCGTGAACATCGGCGGGCCCTCCGCCGGGCTGGCCATGACCCTCGGGGTCATCGACACCCTGAGTGGCGGCCAGCTGACCGGCGGCCACAAGGTGGCCGCCACGGGCACCATGGACGCCGAGGGCGACGTGGGCGACGTCGGCGGCGTGGCCCAGAAGACGGTCGCCGTCGAGAACGCCGGGGCCAGCATCTTCCTGGTCCCTCCCCAGGAGTACAAGGCGGCGATGTCGGAGGACCGCCCGGGGCTCAAGGTCTATGCCGTTTCAACGCTCGACCAGGCACTACGGGTGCTGTCGGCCAACGGCGGCCACGTCCCGGACAGCGCGCTCGACGCTTCGCCCAGTACCGGTGCGGGATGAGCCGATTCCCCGACGCGCGGTCGTAGGCTCATGGCATGCCTGAGGAACGCCGGTTGACCATCACCTCGTCGCCCCACCTGGCTCCGGACGAGGTGGCCCGGCACACGTTCGCCTCCGTGCGCCGGGGTTTCGACCCGGCCGAGGTCCGCGACTACCTCGAGTCGCTGGCCGCCGGCCTGCGGGCCCAGATCGAGCGGGACCAGGAGCTGCGGGACGCACTGGCGGCGGCCGAGGAGCGCGCCGCCAACCCGGTGATCGACGAGGCCACGTTGACGTCCGCGGTCGGCAAGGAGACGGCACGCGTGCTCCAGAGCGCCCACGACGCGGCCGCCGAGATGGTGGCCAACGCCGAGGCCGAGGCCGAGCGGCTGATGTCCGAGGCCCGGGCCGACTCCGATCGCCTGCTGGCCGAGGCCACCGAGGTGAGCGAGCAGGCGCAGTCCCGGGCTGACGCCCTGCTCACCGAGCGGACGGAGGAGGCCGAGGCGATCGCGGCCTCGCTGCAGGAGCGGACCGAGCAGCAGGTGGCGGCCGCCCTCGACAAGGTGCGGGCCGACGCCGAGGAGCTCACCGAGCGTGCCCGGGCCGAAGGCCGGATCATGGTGGAGGAGGCCCAGCAGCTGCGGTCCCGGGTGCTCGCCGACCTGTCCCGCCGACGGAAGGTCCTCCACGCCCAGATCGAGCAGCTCCGGGCGGGCCGCGAGCGGTTGGCGGAGACCATCACCGGCGTGCGTCGCGCCGTCGACACCATCGCCGAGGACCTGTTCAACGCCGAGAACGAGGCCCGGCTGGCCGCCGAGGTCGTCGGGCGGGAACTGGCCGGCCGCAGCGACGACCAGTCCCCCGAGGAGATGGCCGCGGTCCTCCTGGCCGAGGAGGCGGCGACCGACGAGGCGCTGGCCGGTGCGGCACCGGGCGCTGCACCGGTGGTCGACGGGGAGGCGGACGCCGACGGGGCACCGGATGCCGCTCCGCCGGTCGACGAGATCGCCGACGAGGCGACAGGCGCCGACGAGGTGGTCGGTCCGGGCGGAACCGCCCCGCCGGTCGAACAGGTCGACGCACTGTTCGCCAAGCTGCGGGCCGCCCAGGGGGAGGATGCGCCGGCGGCGGGACCCCCCGAGGAGCCGGCGGCCGGGGCGAACTCCCAGGTGGACGAGGCGACGGACGACGGCGCCGGCCAGGACGGTGTGGGCCCTCCCGAGAGCCGGAACCCCCTGGCCCTGCAGCGGGACGAACTCGTGGCACCGATCGTGACCGGGCTGTCCCGGCGGATCAAGCGGGCGCTCCAGGACAACCAGAACGACCTGCTCGACCAGCTCCGGGCCTCGGGTACGTCCTGGTCCACCGACCTGTTGCCGGATGAGACGGAGCAGGTCGACCACCTGGTCACCGCGGCGCTGCCCCTGCTGGAGGAGGCCGCCGACGCCGGGGTCGCCCTGGTCGGCGGGACGACCGAGCGCCCGCCGGGCGATGCCGTCGTGGCCGTCGCCAAGGAGCTGGCCGATGCCATCGTCGGGCCCCTGCGCCGGCGCCTGTCCGAGCCCGACGGCCTCGACGCGGCCGAGGAGCCGGTCGTGGTCGAGCACATCGGCTCGGCCTTCCGGGAGTGGAAGGGCGAGCGCATCGAGCGCCTGGCCGGCGACCACGTGGTGGCTGCCTGTTCCCTCGGAACGCTGGCCGCGGTGGGCGGTGGGAGCGTCGAGTGGATCGCCGTGGCGGGTTCGGGCGAGACCCCGTGCCCCGACTGCGACGACAACGGGCTGAACGGCGCTCAGGCGGCGGGCGAGACGTTCCCGACCGGGCATGTGCACCCGCCGGCTCACCCGGGTTGTCGCTGCCTCCTCGCGCCGCCCACCCCCTAGGCTGCTGCCCGTGCGCACACCGACTGACATGCCCGTGGCGACCCGTCCGACGCGTCACAGGGGACGTCGCTGGCTCATCGCCGTGGCGATCATCCTGGTGCTGGTGATCCTGTCCCTCAACCGGTTCGCCGTCTTCTACACCGATGCGCTGTGGTTCTCGTCGGTCGACCTGCACTCGGTCTGGCTGAGGCTCTTCGAGATCAAGGCCGGGCTGTTCCTGGCCTTCAGCGCCATCTTCGCCGTGCTGCTGCTCGTGAGCCTGCTGGTGGCGGAGCGCCTGGCCCCGAAGGGCCCGTCGATCGACGCCGAGGACGAGTTCGTCAGGCGCTATCGCGAGGTCATGACCCCCTACGCCAGGTGGCTACGGGCCGTGGTGGTCGTCATCCTGTCGCTGATCGTCGGGTCCCAGGCCCTCGGGCAGTGGCAGAACTGGATCCTGTTCCGCAACAGCACGCCGTTCGACGCCACCGACCCGCAGTTCCACCGCAACGTCGCCTACTACGTCTTCACCCTGCCCTTCCAGCAGTTCGTCATCCACTGGACCTTGGTGGCGCTCGTGGTCGTGCTGCTCGTGACCACGCTCAGCCACTACCTCAACGGCGGCATCCGGATGCAGGGTTCCCGGCCGCGCGTCCGGCCGGCCGTGAAGGCCCACCTGTCGGTCATCCTCGGGCTGATCGCCCTCACCAAGGCGGTCGGCTACTACCTCGCCCGGTTCAACCTCGACCTCTCCTCGAACGGGTACGTCCAGGGTGCGGGCTACACGGACGTCCATGCCCGGCTGCCCGCCCTCGAGCTGCTGATCCTGGTGTCGCTGGCCGCGGCCGCCCTGCTGATCTACAACATCCGGCGCCAGGGCTGGGCCCTTCCCATCCTGGGTGTCGGCCTCTGGTTCCTGGTGGCGCTGACGGCGGGGACCATCTATCCGGCCGCCGTGCAGGCGCTCAAGGTGAACCCGGCCCAGAACACGCTGGAGCGTCCCTACATCGAGCGCAACATCGCGGCCACCCGGGCGGCCATGGGCATCCAGCACGTCCAGAGCGAGCCCTACGCGGCATCGTCGACACTCACGGCCGAGCAGCTGTCGGCCAACGCCGACACGCTGGCCAACATCCGGCTGTGGGACCCGCTCCAGACCCAGGCCATCTACCAGAAGCTGCAGGACACCCGCTCCTACTACCAGTTCAACACCCTCGCCGAGGACCGCTACGACGTGAACGGCGTCGAGACGCCGGTGGTCGTCGGCGTCCGCGAGATCAACGACCAGGACCTGCCGTCCACGTCGTGGGTCAACACCACGCTCCAGTACACCCACGGCTACGGGATGATCGTGTCCCCGGCCAACGCCGAGACGTCCAACGGCGATCCCCAGTTCGCGGTGGGCAGCGTCCCGCCGGTGTCCACCGAGGGCCTGCCCACCATCACCCAGCCCTCGGTCTACTTCGGGCTCGACAACAGCGGCTACGTGGTGGCCAACACGAAGCAGCCCGAGATCGACTACCAGCTCACCAACGGCACCAACGTCGAGACCCACTACCGCGGTGACGGGGGCGTGCAGCTCTCCTCGTTCTTCGACCAGGTGATGTTCGCCATCCGGTTCAACGACCTGAACCTGGTGATCTCCAGCCAGATCACCAACCAGTCGCGCCTCATGTTCGACCGGGGCGTGCAGGCCCGGGTGTCCAAGGCGGCGCCATTCCTCTCGCTCGACTCCGACCCGTACCCCGTCATCGTCAACGGCAACATCGACTGGGTGCAGGACGCGTACACGACGACGGACAACTACCCCTACGCCCAGAACGCCGACACCAGCGCCGTGGCGCCGAACAGCGGGCTGGCCGGCATGAACTTCAACTACGTGCGGAACTCGGTCAAGGTCGTGGTCAACGCCTACACCGGGAAGATGACCTTCTACGTGATGGACCCGAGCGACCCGATCATCAGGACATACGAGAAGGCCTTCCCGGGGATGTTCGTCTCGGCCTCGAAGATGCCGTCCGAGCTGCGTGCGCACCTGCGCTACCCGGAGGACATCTTCACCGTCCAGGCCACGATGTACGGCAAGTACCACATCACCAACCCGTCCAGCTTCTACAGCGTGGCCGACGCCTGGACGCTGTCGCCCGACCCGGGCTCCGGTTCGCCGAACCAGGCGGCGGCCACCACCCAGACGGTCAACGCCGAAGGGCAGGTCGTCTCGACCGGCCAGCTCGTCAAGATGTCGCCGATCTACCAGGTCCTGCGGATCCCGGGGGAGTCCAAACAGTCCTTCAACATCCTCGACGCCCTCGTGCCGGTATCGACCACAGGGAGCCAGATCCAGAATCTGTCGGGGTTCCTGATAGCCGGTTCCGACCCCGACAACTACGGCCAGCTCAAGATGTTCGTGACACCAAGGGACAACCCTGTCAACGGACCGGCCATCGTGGCATCGCGGATCAGTGCGACCCCGTCGGTGTCCCAGGAGATCTCGCTGCTCAACCAGAACGGCTCGTCGGTGCTGCTGGGGAACGTACTGATGATCCCGGTGGCCGACGCGATCCTGTATGTCCAGCCGCTCTACGTCGAGTCCTCGCGGAACCCGTTCCCCGTGCTGCAGCGGGTGATCACCGTCTACGGCAACCAGCCGGCGACGATCGGCCCCACGCTGTCCTCGGCGCTGTCGCAGCTCTTCGCGGCGCCCGTCGAGACCAGCCCGGTGTCGGGAGGTTCGTCGGCGACGCTGTCGCCCCAGGCCGAAGTCTTGCTCGCCGAAGCCCAGCAGGCCTACCAGCAGGCCCAGACCGACCTGAAGGCCGGCAATCTCGGCGCCTACCAGAACGACATCAACTCCCTGGAGTCCAGCCTCCAGGCCGTCCAGGCCCTCACGGGCGGCCCGGTGGCCTCCACCACGACGACGACCACCACCAATCCGAGCTCGGCCGGTCTCGGCGGCTGACCCGATCGGGTCGGGCGACGGCTGGGCGATGGACGGCACCACCCGGGGTGGTGGTACTCTGTCCCTCCACACGACGCGGGGTGGAGCAGTCTGGTAGCTCGTCGGGCTCATAACCCGAAGGTCGCAGGTTCAAATCCTGCCCCCGCCACCAACAGGTGTTCGTAGAAGCATCCGGACACTGAAATCGGAAGTCCCCGGACCCGAGGCCCCAGGCCCCGGATCCGGGGACTTTCGGCTGTCAGGGCCCGGTCCAGGCCCTCCAGGCACGCTCGAGGGCCTCGCCGACCGGGCGTGGCCACCTCACGCCGGGCGCGACGACGCCCCGGGCAGCCGAGTTGGCTGCGCCGGGGCGAGGGAGCAGGCCCTGGGGGTGGGCGCGTGGTCAGTGGTAGAGGCGTTGGAGCTGCTGGCCGGCTACGGCCCGGCCCGGCGTGGGGTCCCGAGGTGGGGGTGGTGTTGTCGCCGAACATCGCGATCCGCCCGTCGGGCAATTCGACGAGTTCCCGCCGGCGGTTCGGGTTGCGCACCACGGGAACATCGGCTGGCCGCCGGTCTGGGCAACCGTGTCGGGATGGAGGAACACCGTGTGGGCCGCCACCGCAGCCACGATCGACGGGAAGCCGGCCGCGCCGAATACCCGCTCCAGGGCAGCCACTCCGTCGGCGACCTGGGGCAAGCCTCTCGATCCGGTGGCCCACCTGCGTCGTGCGCCCCGCGGCGAGCTCGTCCGAGTTGAAGTCGTGCCGACCACGCTGCGCCCGGCTGACGGCGAGAAGACGACCAGGTTGCCGGGGCGCACCTCAACGACCCGGCGGCCGGCCTGTAGCCATCCAACCGCCTGGGAGTGCCGATCGGTGTTGCCGACCAGGTCGTTGCGCGGAGCTGGGTGAGCATCCCGCCGACCAGACGTGCGATCTCTGTAAGGGGCACCGGACCACCTCGTCGGCAGGTTGAGCCTCGAGGTACCTCGTCAGCGGTTCGTACTTCGGCGGCACGGAGCCAGTTTGTCGCGGGCTGGATGGAAGTTGGGCGGACCGAGCGCCTTGTCGAGTTGATGCAGTCGCCGTAAGACCGTCGGGTGAGATCCGACGCCTGCTTGCGGACATGGGGCAGGATCAGGCGATGTCGTCGCCTCCTGCAAGTACGTTCCGAGCTGTCCTGAGCATCCTCGGGTATGTCGCGATTGGAGCAACCGTCCTAGTTGCAGTCGGCGCCACCGTGCAGACGCCCCACCGAGACGTCGTGTGGCTGACAGGGTCTGTGATATGGGGTGCCGCAGCGCTTTCGATCGTCATCGGGGCAGCTTTGTCGTGGGGTTGGAATGCTGTTCTCCTCGGCCGATGGCGACGTTGCAGGTCCGCGTGGCCACGGTTGCATTGCTTGGGATCACATCTCTTCTGGGGTGTGTTCGGGTATGGGCAACGCCACCACAGAAGGGTGGCGAATCGGGCTCATATCACCGGCCTCCTGGGATTGTGGATTCCGGCCGGCGCCTCCGCTATTGGGCTTGCCGCAGTCTGGACTTCGGCTGCGGATGTTCGGTCGTCGGAGACATTCGAATTATCAGCTTCCCGGGTGGTGGCCCAGGAATCCTGCGAACAGCGCCCACAGCAGTAGACCGACCGGAAACAGGAATACGCCCGCCATCACGATGGCTAGGCCCACCTCATCAGCCGAGAGGCGCCGACCCGTGGAAGCTCGAGCGTCCACTCTTCCCGTCTGCCGATGCAGTCTGTCTGGAGTCCGTCATGGCGAGCACTGTCCCTCGACACTGAACCGGGGCAGACAGGCGCTCCCTCCGAATGACCCAGCCGCTAGCAGGGAAGGGCCATAACCCACTCTGACCAGGGCATTTACCCAAATAGATGAAAATCCGGCCACCGGCGAATGAAATCGCCCGCCAGGGGGCCGCGCCGGCCCTGGTCAGACCCTTCACAGAACACCCCACGAACAGGTGTTCGTAGAAGCATCCGGACACTGAAATCGGAAGTCCCCGGACCCGAGGCCCCAGGCCCCGGATCCGGGGACTTTGGCCCTGCTGCGGCCCGGTCCAGGCCCTCCAGGCACGCTCGAGGGCCTCGCCGACCGGGTGAAGGCACTCACGCCGGGCGGAGACGACGCCCCGGGCAGCCGATGAGGGCTACGCCGGGCGCGGGACCGCAGCGCCGAGAACACTGCGTCAGTGAGGGTGTCCTCCAGCCGGTCCTGAGGCAGCGGACTGGACGTCGAGAGCTTCCCTGCGATTTCAGCCCGCACCTCAGGCACATCACCCACGAGGTGCGCCAGCGATCCGCTGGCGGGAGGGCCTCGACCGGGACGGGCGGATCTCTCCGGGTTTACCTCTGCCGGGCCGGAAACACCCCCGTCGTACAGTTCCCGTGGGACACTGGGCATCGGCGGAGCACGAGGACAGCGATGGACCCCACGGAATCGATACCACCGGTCGGGCCTCCCGGACCGGTACCCGGATGGCCGATGGGACCTCCTCCTCTGCCACCTCCCGCACCCACGAAGAAGTGGTACACCCAGCCCCGCTGGTGGGTGCTCATCGCAGCCGTGGTGCTGGTCGCCGGCGCCACGGGCGTACTTGTCGCGCTACACGGGTCGGGGAACCCGTCCACGAAGGCGGCAACCGGGGGAGCGGGGGCCTCGACGGCGACCACCGGCCAGCCGGCGGTCGGCAACGGGTACCTGGCCAACGAGACCGGGGCGGTGGTGTTCATCCAGTGGACCGAATCCGGCACCGGCCTGACCGGCAGCGCCCAGGTCGAGACGCTCTCTGGCAGTCCCCCCAACCAGACGGTGCACACCGACACCCTCACCGTCTCCGGCCAGCTCCAGGGCTCGACCATCACGCTGAGCTTCAACGGCGGCACCGAGGTGTTCGGCACCCTGTCCGGCGGCTCGTTCACGGTGAACTTCCCCCAGACCGACGGCTCCCTCGCCCCGGTCACCTTCTCTTCGGCCACCGCTGCGCAGTTCAACCAGGCCCTGGCCGAGCTCCAGGGCAACACCGGCTCGGCCGACAGCCAGGCCGCGGCCGCCGAGCAACTCGCGGCGGAGCGCGCAGCCATCGACAAGGCCTCCTCCGCGGTGTCCAGTGAGTTGAACGGTCTGCAGAGCGACGCGTCGTCGATGAACTCGAGCCTCGGTGCCTTCAGCGCCCAGCTCGGCCAGGAGCAGACCGACCTCGCAACCGAGGCCGCGCTCGAACAACAGGTGATCACCGAGTCCCAGAACGGCACCGACAACAACCAGGTGTGCAGTGACGCCTATGCCGTCGCCTCCGACAGCTACGCAGTGACCTCGGACGGGGACAGCGTCTCCTCCGATGCCGACACCACCGAGAGCGACGTCACCGGGGTGCGCAACGACATCGGCAACCTCCAGGGTGCGGCGACGGCGCTGCAGAACGCCCAGGCCGCGCTCCCTCCTACGACGACGGAGCCCCCACGCAGTCCACGGTGAACCAGGCCATCGCCTCCGCCCAACAGGCCATCTCGTCGGCGGTCGGCACGGCCAACACCGCCATCGCCCAGGCGAACGGCTACGAGAACCAGGGCTACCAGGATGCCCAAGGCGCGGCCAACGCCGGGAACTGCGCCGCCCCGGCCCAGCCCTACACCCAGCCGACCATCGCCTGACCGTAGGCGTTGGGGGCTTCGGCACGAAGTGCTGGTACGTCACTACCGACGGTGCCACCTGAGTCACCGTGGACAAGGCCATAGCCACCGATGCAACCAGCTCCAGGCCACGACAGGCGACAACGGGACGATCACCCACATGCAGAGTCCTCCCGCAACGCGCACAACACGTCTGCGCACCGGCACGCGGAGAGCTGCGCGCCGCCGTGCGCGCTGCATGCGCCCACTTCAGCGAACTGGTGACTCCACCGGTCCACTCGCTACCCGACGTCGTCGTTATCGGAGTCGGGAGCCCGGCGCATGTTGACGCCGGGGCGTATGCGGTGGCGCTCGACGACGGACTCGGTACCTTCGATGCTGCACACTCCTACGCCCTGGTGCTCGGGAGCATTGTCGACAGGGAGATCCTGAGCGACGGCGATCGGGCGCACTTCGCAGCGGCCCTCGGCGTGCCTGATCGTGACTGGCAGTGTGACCGGTATGCCGACAGTCCCGAAGTTGCGTTTGCGCATGCCTTCGCTCGATTGGCGTGCATCGGTCCGTGGCGGGACGAGTACTGGCGTGGCGCCTACTGGGCACCCGAGGACGAGGACCGAATCCTCAGTACGTGCCGTGAAGTGATTTCGGAGGCTGACGGTAGACGATCGCTGGCGGCCAGAGCCTGATCGCCACATTCTTGATGCCACTGCCGTAGGCCACGGGAGGACCGATTCCCGGCGAGACGCTGGAAGCCTGGGCTCGGGCCGCCTGGAGTTCGGCCAACCACTCCGCCTTGGTCTTCGGTGCGCTCATTGCTCCATCATGTCGGAGCAGCCGATGGTGACCGAGGATGGGTCCGAACTCCATACGCCCGTTGTGCACGGCAGGTCGGGGTTTGGGTCGTGCCAGACCACTACGACAGCGGCTAGAGCAAGCCGACGCCGCAGGTACGGGGCAAGGCCAGAGCCATGGCCGCGTTGCCCTCGTACGACGACGGAGCCCCCACGCAGTCCACGGTGAACCAGGCCATCGCCTCCCCCCAACAGGCCATCTCGTCGGCGATCGGCACGGCCAACACCGCCATCGCCCAGGCCAACGGCTACGAGAACCAGGGCTACCAGGATGCCCAGGGCGCAGCCAACGCCGGGAACTGTGCCGCCCCGGCCCAGCCTTACACCCAGCCGACCATCGCCTGACTTACGGAGGAGGCTCGAGTGCTCCGGTCTCACCCGACGGTCTATCCCCCGGTGGTCCGGCGAGCCGAGTTCTTCGAGAGGTTGGCGACCCGTCGCTGGTAGTCCCCGATGGCCGCCCCGGTTGGAACGGAAGCGACTCCGGCGATGACGAAGCCGACACCCATCCAGACAGCGAACTGCCATCGGGGCTGGTCAAGGAAGAGCCACAGCGAGACCATCGCCAGCGCAAGGCCAATCGTGCAGCCGATGAGGCCCAGGCGGAACCGGAGGCCGGGTGCCGCCATGGATCGACGATCGGCAGTCCCGGCGGCAGCAGACCCTGGACGCCCTCGTTCGAGCCGTCAAACACGCGGCCGGAGAACGAAGCGATGGCAGCCGGTCCCATCTCTGCCGCATCTTCGGGTACTCCGGCTCGGTCCGAGTCAGGTTCCGGATCGTCACTCCACTCCCAGTGCGAGTGCGTCTTCGACATCGAGGTCGGCAGGGACACCCCCTTGTGGTGTCCGGAATGGCCGGCCACCAGCGCGCAGCTGACCGGCTCGCGCACCGCTCCGCCTCAGCCCGCCCGGCTGCCACCGAGACCGCGCTCTGATCGCGGCAACTGACGGGCATCGGGTCGTGCCGGCAGGAGGAGCTTCGATGACCTCAGGGGAGTGCACCTCGAACGCCTGCGGGAGGTAGAAAATCGCAGGGTACTTCGGCGTCCCCAGCCTCTTGCGCAGAGTCTGCTCGATCCGCGCCTGCTCAGCCGAGTCCATGAAATCCATGGTGCCACCGACGGGCGAGGTCGCGAACGGACTGTGCCTCTGGCGCCTTCCACCACAAGCTGCTGGACAAGGGCGCACTCGGCATCACGCCTGAGCACACCGTGGCAGTCTCCGCCCGGTTCGTGGGCGTGGGTCAGTTCGCCGAGGAGCTCGTGCTGTCCATCGCCGGTCGGGAGCTGGCCGAGCCCAGGCCCTCGGGGATGCCCACGTCGCCGACGCCCACATCAGCTGGCACACCACTCAGGTCTTCAGAGACCCGGCCCGGGCGGCGTAGCGACGACCGGGCCTACCGGTCCGGCGCCCAGCCGCTGAACAGCCACCCGAGGGTGCGGGCCGCCTCGGCCGGGGGACTGGCGGGGGAGCGACCCAGCGACCCGGCAGCACCTCGAGATCTGCCACCGGCTCCGGGGAGGATGCCCACTCCAGGTCGTCGTAGCCGTCCGGCTTGGACGGGCGCTCGAGGCCACCCGACCGGGTGTCGTAGAGGTCGACGACCCGGTAGCGGAGGGCGGCGAGGACTTCGGGATGGTTGGAGCCGTCGGTCGTCTTGGCCAGGAACGCCGGGGTGACGCAGAGGTTCCACAGGGCGGTGTAGGTGTCGAGGTTCCGTGGGTCACCCCACACGTGGTTGTACTGGAGGTCGGGACCTTTGGTGCGTCGCGCTGACCGAGGAAGCTGAGCGTGGGGGTGGTGTTGTCGTCGAACATCGCGATCCGTCCGTCCGCCAACTCGACCAGCTCTCGCCGGCGGTTCGGGTTGGCACCACAGGGAACAGCGGCTGGCCGCCGGTCTGGGCAACCGTGTCGGGATGGAGGAACACCGTGTGGGCCGCCACCGCAGCAACGATCGAGGGGAAGCCTGCCGCGCCCAAGCACCTGCTCCAGGCCAGCCACTCCGTCGGCGACCTGGGGCAAGCCTCTCAAGCCGTTGGCCATCTGCGCCGTGCCGCGCCGGCGGGCTTGTCCTCTCTGAGGTTGTGTCCACCACGCTGCGCCCCGCCGACGGCGAGAAGACCGACCACGTTGCCGGGCCGCACCTCGATCACGCGCCGCCCGGCCTGGAGCCAACCCAGCGCCTGGGAGTGCTGGTCAGTGTTGGCCCACCAGGTGCGCTCCGCGGAGCTGGGCGGGAGACCATCTACCAGCCGGGCGATCTCAACCATGTACAGGGTCACGACCTCGCCGCCGGCCTGGGCCTGGAGGTATCTCGTCAGGGGCTCGTACTTCGGTTGCACTGGGTCATCTTGCCTGGCCGTCGCGGTCAGTTGGTGCCAACACTGCTTCGTCCTCACGTGACGAGTTACCGCGGAATCGGCGGCCCGCCGCGAGGTCACCGATTGCCCCCTGTGAATGGCGACGCTTTACAGCCAAGGGCGAATGTAGGTTTCTAAGACCGGCGGCAGGCTCTCGAGGTAGGTGGACCATCCCATTCGTTGAGGTAAACATGGACGCCCTCCCGAGGACTGTGCCGCGGAGCTGTCACATTGCTGCCCGTGCTGACCTGAGCGGAGGAAATCGGCTTGACGGGCTGGAATTGGAGCTTGGCTCGGTCTGCCGGCTGCTGCTACGGGGGCACGGACTGGCTCCCCAATCAACCCAGCCGTCCTCAACGCCGTTCTATCCGCTGGCGGAGACTCGCAGCCCGCGATTCTCGCAGAGCTGGAGCACCTCGCCGCTGGAGGGCTTCCAGCTGAAGCTCGCTCGTGAGTGGCTTGAGGATGGCGTGACCTGCAATCCGGAGCCACCGTTGTCAGTGGAGGCGAGCACCGGCTGTCCGCGCTTCGTCAACAGGGAGCTGAGAAGACAGTCGTCTTTGTGCCGTAGAGCCGAGGAAGTACTCGCTCGATCCACGCCTGTGTGTCTGCGCTCTCGGCAAACAACGGGACGAGATCAGACCGCCAGTACGCGTCGACCGAAGGGAAACTCGAGCTCCCCTTGGAACCCCGAAGGGGACTCATGCCTGCCCGAGAGTCGGAGAGGATCCTGGGCACGTTGTGGCAGATGTCGATGAGCTTCAGTGCGAGGGGTGCGCGGTCTCGCTCGACAATCGCGTGCCGAGCCTCTGCGAAGGCAAGGGCGAGCAGGTGCTGCAGCTCTTACGTAGGTGAGCGGGGAAGTGTCAACCATGGCAGCCATCGTCCGAGTGCTGGGTAGCTGGTCACGGATGGATGACCCCTGGTCGGCCTTGTCGGTAAGTCCTCACGTGGGCCGCTAGGCATAACCCGGTTTGACCAGGGCGTTTACCCGAAAAGATGAAAATCCGGCCGGCGGTGGATGAAATCGCCCAGCCGGGGCCCGCATCGGCCCTGGTCAGACCCTTACGCAAACACCCCACCAACAGCCGTTCACGTAAGTGACGGCGCAGCAGTTGCGAAAGTCCCGGTTTCCCTTGCGGAGGCCGGGACTTTCCGCATCCAGCGGGCGGCGTACGCGCCCAGGATGGCCGCAGCGGGGGCCCCGTGCAGCAGATAGTCGGGCGGCCGTGCGCGAAGAAGCGCCCCGAGCCGGCGGAAGTGCCGAGTCGGGGCGCCAGTGAACAGAGCCCGGAAGGCTCTGGATCAGATCAGGAGGAGGGGTGGACCGCTACGGGCCGGTCCGCCGGGGCGAGCCGAGGAACTCGAGCCCCTCTTCGGTCCCCGAGGGGATGCCTCCCGCTCAGCGGCTGCAGCTGCATGGTGGGCGATGGCGATCGAGGCGGCGCCTGTCAACCTTTGAGAGACAGAAAGTTTGGGAAATCACTGTGCCGTCGTGGTCGCCTCCCTCGGGTCGGTTGATCCACGCCACCGTCGGTAGTTCCGGAGGCGTGGGCGCTTTGCTGGGTGTGATCACCTGAACAGGCCCCACCGTGACCATCCGTTTTGGCCCCATGTGGCTCGCAGCGAGGTTGGGGTCCACCGATCGTTCGACGGTGGGCTGGAGCCTGGGACACATGCGTACGAGGTCGAAGGTGGAACTGTTCGAGGAGATCCGCAAAGCCAGTGCCGCAGCGGACAGCCCGTCCATCCGTGAGCTGTCGCGCCGGTTCGGCGTGCACCGGCGGATGGTGCGCCAGGCACTGACCTCGGCGGTGCCGCCGCCGAGGAAGTCGGTGGCCCGACCGTCACCGACACTCGGTCCCTGGAAGCCCATCATCGACGGCTGGCTGGCCGCCGATGCGCAGATGCCCAAGAAGCAGCGCCACACGGCCCGTCGGGTCTTCCAGCGCCTGGTTGAGGAACACGACGCCGAGGTGAGCGAGTCGACCGTCCGGCGCTACGTGGGGTCGGTGAAGAAGCACCAGGCCCTGGCCCTGCCCGAGGTCTGTGTGCCCCAGCACCACCCCCTCGGCGAAGAGGCCGAGGTCGACTTCGGCCAGGTCAGCTTCTTCCTCGACGGCGAGCCGGTCGAGGGCTGGATGTTCGTCATGCGCCTGTCGGCCAGCGGCAAGGGCTTCCACCGCATCTACGTGAACCAGGCCCAAGAGGTGTTCCTCGACGGGCACGTGGCCGCCTTCGCCCACTTCGGCGGGGTGCCCAGGCGCATCCGCTACGACAACCTGAAGCCGGCCGTGGTTCGGGTGATGCAGGGGCGGGGTCGGATCGAGACCGACCGGTTCATCGCCATGCGCAGCCACTACGGCTTCGAGTCCTTCTTCTGCCTGCCCGGCGTCAAGGGCGCCCATGAGAAGGGCGGCGTCGAAGGCGAGGTCGGACGGTTCCGCCGGCGTCACCTCGTCCCGGTCCCCGACGTCGTCTCCATGGAGGTGCTGAACGGCTTGGTGGCCAGAGGCGACGAGCGGGACGACCTCCGCCACATCGAGTCCCGGCGCCTGACCGTCGCCCAGCACTTCGCGGCCGAGCAGCCCCAGTTGCTGGCCCTGCCGGACGAGCCCTTCGAGGTGGAGCTCCACCTCACCTGCCGGGTCGACACCAAGGCCCGGGTCTGTGTCCGCCAGTCCTTCTACTCCGTCCCCGTCCGCTTCGCCGGCCGCCGGATCGACGTGCGCCTCGGGGCCGACGCCGTCGTGGCCATGGACGGCAGCAACGTCGTCGCCCGCCATCCCCGGGCCCTGGGCAAAGGGGCCCAGGTGCTGGAACTCGACCACTACCTGGAGGTCCTCCACATCAAGCCCGGGGCTCTGGCCGGGGCCAGTGCGCTGGTGGCGGCCCGGAAAGCCGGCGCCTTCACCCCGGTCCACCAACGCTTCTGGGACGGGGCGAGGAAGCGGCTCGGGGACCAGGAGGGCACCCGGGCCCTCATCGGCGTGCTGTTGCTCCACCGCACCATGGACGCAGCCGCCGTCATCTCCGGCATGGAGCGGGCGCTCGTCACGGGCACGTTCGATCCCGAGGTGGTGGCCGTCGAGGCGAGGCGCAGCCTGGCCCGCCCGGACACCGTCGAGGTCGTGCGCCCGGGACTCGCCGCCTTCGACCGACCGGCGCCGGGCATCGCCCACTACGACGACCTGCTGGGGGTGGGGTGATGGCGAAGATGACCGACACCGCGGCCGAGGCCGCCATCGGGGCGGCCACCCGGGAGCTCCACCTGCCCACGGTGCGCACCGAGTGCGTGCGCCTGGCCGAGGTGGCGGAACGGAGCCACGCCACCTACCTCGGCTACCTGGCCGAGATGCTGTCCGCCGAGGTCGACGACCGGAGCGAACGGCGCAGGCTGCGACGGGTCCACGAAGCGAAGTTCCCCCGGACCAAGCGCCTGGGCGACTTCGACCTGTCGGCCGCCCCGTCGATCAACGCCGCCACCATCGCCATGCTGGCCTCCGGCGCCTACCTGGAGACCGGGGATCCGGTGGTGTTCCTCGGCGACAGCGGCACCGGCAAGAGCCACCTGCTCATCGGCCTCGGCATGGCCGCCTGCGAACAGGGCAAGGCCGTCCGCTACGTGACCTGTGCGGCCCTCGTGAACGAACTGGTCGAGGCGGCCGACGAGCGCCGGCTCTCCCGCCTGGTCGCCCGCTATGGGCGCCTTGACCTGTTGTGCCTCGACGAGCTCGGCTACGTGCAGCTCGACGCCCGCGGGGCGGAGCTGATGTTCCAGATCCTCACCGAGCGGGAGGAGAAGGCGTCGGTCGCCACCGCCTCCAACCTGCCGTTCTCGGAGTGGGGTCAGGTGATCGGGGACCCGAGGCTGGTGGCGGCCATCGTCGACCGGCTCACCTTCAACGCCCACATCATCGAGACCGGCACCGAGAGTTTCCGGCTGCGCTCAACGAAGGCCAGACGGGGGACCCGGCCGAAGGGCTGATCAGCGCACCTTCTGGCAGAGGGCGTTGGCTCCGGCCAGGTCGAACTCGGTGGGGTCGAAGGGGCCACCGATCCACTCGAGGTAGTCCTCGTGCTCCTCATGGTCGGGGTCACCGACCGCCTCGAGGAAGTGGCCATAGCCCGGGACGCCGCCGACGTCGTCCGGTGGGCAGGCGTTCTCGCCGTCCACCACGACGGCGTACTTAAGGCCGAAATACGACCAGGTCAGCTCCTCGACCACGACGTCGTGCTCCCAGCTGTCCCCGAAGTCGTAGTCGAACACGAAGCGCTTCTCGTCCCGCAGCGCCTGGAGCACGGTGACCGTCTTCTCATCGATCTCGCCCTCCGGCCACTCGTCGAAGTGCATCCCATAGTGCTTGTCCCCGACCTGGAACGCATGCAGGTGGGTGTCGTTCCAGCCCATGGCGGCGATCAGCATGTAGGCCAACTTCGCCATCCGGACCGATCCGGGCACGAGCACCCGGCGCCAAATCACGGGGTCGACGTCACGCAGCTGGATGCGCAGTCGGAAGACGCTCTGCCCTGGGGGCTGGGGACTGTTCGATGCCACGCCACGACACTATGCGAGCCCGGCGTGCGCTCCCGAGGCCAAGGTGGGGCCAAATCAGATGATCACAGTGGGGCCACTTTGAGTTGACATTCCCATCCACGCTGCGGGGAGCAAGGAAGGTGGTGAGCTGGACCAGGTAGCGGCGCATGGTGGCAGCCAGCTGGGGTGCCTGGGCCGAGAGCACGGCCCACTCCCGGTGGGACTCGTTCTTCGGGATCCAGGGCTCGGCAGGACCTCGGCGATGCTCACTGGGCCACCTCCACCATGGCCAGCAACTCGGCGGCGTGGGCATCGACGGCCCCCATAGGCCTGCTGGTACTCGTTGGCCAGCCAGTCGTTGGTCAGGTGCAGGTAGATCCGGGTCGACTCGATCGAGATGTGCCCGGCCTGGGCCTGGACGGCTTCGAGCGCCATGCCCGCCTCCCGCAGCCGGGTGAGGCAGGTGTGCCGGAGCTGATGGCAGGTGGCCCGCTCGAGCCCGGCCCGCTGGCGGGCGCTCAGGAAGATCGTCTCCACTCCCTGGGCACTCAGCCCCTGGCCCCGGCTCGGGCCCTTCAGGGTCACGAAAACCCGATCGGTGGAGGCGTCCTTCGGTCGCTCCTCCACCAGGTACTCGCCCAGCTCGGAGAAGAAGGTGTTGGAGATGGGCACGACCCGCTCGTGGCCACCCTTGCCTTCAGCGACGAACACCGAACGTTCGGCGACCTGGATGTCGGACAGGCGCAGCCCGAGCACCTCACAACGGCGCAGGCCGCCGAGCACCATGGCGAAGACCATCGCCCGGTCCCGGTGGGTGCGCATCGCACCGACCAGTGCATCGACTTCGCCGGGTGAGAGAATCTTCGGCAGCGTCCGAGGCACCCGCACCAGCGGCACCGTCCGGACCCGACCACCACGCCGGCGGGTGGAGAGCCCCTTCGGCACCGGGTTCGTCTTGAAGCCGGCGTGTCACCCCGGGCCACCAGATATGCATAGAAGCCAGACACCGACGACAGCCGACGGGCGATGGTGCGGGCCGACAGTCCCGACTCGCCATCGGAGAGCCTGACCACCGTGCGGTCGCCCCGCTGGTCGGCGAGGAACTCGAAGACATCGGCGGGAGCGACGGCGACCGGTTCCTGTCGACGACGGTGAAGAACGTCTTCAGGTCGAAGGCGACCGCCGCAAGGTGTTCGGCCTGGCCGTCCGGCCACGAACTCCAGATAGGAGTCGATCAGCGGATGGCCCAACCTGAATTCGGGTCTCTCCTGTGGAAAATGACGTGCGGACCAGGACGGGGAAGGAGCTCATCCGGGCATGTTCCCAGCGCCGGACAGAAAGCACTGAGATACCAAAAGGAGTGAATCGCCCCGGGTTCCATGACTGCTCGCGGCTATTGGGTAACCGCCTCGAGGGCGGGTGCTGTTTGACGGTAGTAGGCGGCCTCGAACTCTGCAGGTGTGACGTAGCTGTTGTCGTCGGTGATCTCGCCGTGGAGGCGGCGGTGGTTGAACCAGTCGATGTAGCCCATCGTGGCGAACTCGACGTCGTCGAGGCCCTTCCAGGGTCCCTTGCGGGTAGATCAGCTCCCACTTGTAGAGGCTGTTGAACGCCTCGGCCATGGCGTTGTCGTAGCTGTCACCCGTGGAGCCGACCGAGGCGACGATGTCGTTCTCGGCCAGGCGCTCGGAGTAGCGAACCGACAAGTATTGCACGCCCCTGTCGCTGTGATGGACCAGGCCGTCGAGGACCTGGCCCGGCTCGGGTGCGGTTCCAGACCGCCATCTCCAGGGCGTCGATGGCCAGGTCGGAGCGCAGTGAGTTCGAGAGCTGCCAGCCGACGACCATGCGGCGAGTAGACGTCGATGATGAAGGCGGCGTAGACCCACCCGGCGTGGGTCTTCACGTAGGTCAGGTCGGCCACCCAGAGCCGGTTGGGTGCCGGGGCCGCGAAGTTGCGCTCGACCAGGTCGCTCGGGCCGGTGCTGGCGCTCGTCGGAGCGGGTGGTGACCTTGTAGGCCCGGCCCCGGCGGACACCCGAGAGCCCCAGGTCGCGCATCAGGCGCTCGACGGTGCAGCGGGCGACCCGGGTGCCCTCCCGGTTGAGCTGGGCCCAGACCTTGTCGGCGCCGTAGACGTCGAGGTTCTCGGCGTGGACCCGGGCGATCTCGACCTTCAGCTGCTCGTCGCGCACGGCCCGGGCGCGACGGCGGCCGCTTCTTGGCCACCCAGTAGGTGTTCGGGGCGATCTTGCAGCCGTGCTCGGTGAGCACCCGGCAGATCGGCTCGACCCCGAAGCGGTCCCGGTGAGCGTCGATGAAGGCGACTATCTCGGCTGTCGGCGGTCGAGCTCCGCCCCGAAGAAAGCCGCTGCCGACTTCAGGATCTCATTGGCCCGGCGGAGCTCTTTGTTCTCCCGCTCGAGCTCTTTCATCCGGGCCCGCTCGTCGGTCGTGAGCCCGGGCCGCCGTCCCTCGTCGGTCTCCGCTCGACGGACCCAGATGCCGCAGCGTCTCGTGGTTGATCGTCGAGCTTCGCGGCGATCGACTCGATCGCCTTCCACTGGGACGGGTACTCGCCTTGGTGGTCGAAGACCATCCGCACCGCCCGCTCCCGCATCTCGGCCGGGTAGGGCGGCCGAGCCTTCGCTCTTCTCGCTCTGACATGGCTCCATCCTCTCAAGAGGTGGAGCAGTCACCAATCCCGGGGCGGTTCAGATCACATGTGTATTAAGCGATCGGGGTCACCCAGATGGCCGCCCAGCTCTAACCCTTGCGAGCGGCCACGCTGGCGTCGGCTACCCTTAGACCATGCCAAGTTCCGACCCGGTGAACTCGTCGTGGTGGGTCGTTCGTTTCGTTGTGGGGATCACTGTCGCCGGAGAACTCGGCTGATTGCGAGGACCGCTTCGTACTCATCACAGCGGACTCGGAAGAACAGGCCCGGGCCAAAGAAAAGAGGGGAAATCGAAGCGAACAAATATGGCCACACGTACCTCAACGAGGACGGTGAACCTGTGACATGGGCGGTGCGCGGGATCTCGGACGTTCAGGAACTCGTCGATGCCGAACTGCTGGATGGGACAGAGGTGTACTCGTCGTTCATAGACCTGGAACTGGCGGCCATCCTGCTGTCACCCCGGCAAAGCCCTCTGAAAGCCTGGGAGGAGGCAAATCCTGGCAAGGATGCCGGTCAGGTAACTGTCGGGGAGGTCCTGGATTCATGGGACGAGACACAGGGCACAGACCCGACTTCCTAGAGCCCTGACGGCGGCCCGCTTCCGGCGGTTGGGGCAGTCAAGCACTCGTAAAGGCAGCATGCTTGTTGCCTCGCATGGTCGTCGTTGAAGTCGATGGCAAATCGTCCTTCAATGCCATCAGCGATGCATTCCAAGGTGCTGTCGTGAAACGTGACTATGAAGTGACGCCCGCTGGTCGCCGATGGACTTGGATTTGAGAACGACACCAAGTTCTGCTCGGCGAGGGTTTTGCTCCACGACGAGTCCAGTACCTCGAATATGCCGTAAAAGGTCAAGCCCTTCGGGTAGAGCGGATGAGCTGGGAGCGCCTCATCGTTTGGGTAGCCGAACTTGACGATCGTGCACATTGGAAATCGCAGTACAGCGAACTCGTCATCGGACGGCGCAAGCGATGAAGTGCGGTATGCCACGATTGCCTGACCAATGCCGCCTGCGAAAAGGTGAGGTGCAGGAGCACCGGCGTCGGGCAACCACGGAACCTCGAGTTTGACGACTTCATCCATTCGGCCCATTGTTACCTGCATCGAGGGTGCCACCCAAGTGCATGTCGGCAAAGACAGATAACTGCCGCTGTCCCGGTGTTGTGGGACAGGGGTCAGATCCGTCGCAAGACGTACTTTGGAGGATTTGGTCATCTGAGCATTCGGCAGACTCGACGGTGAAACCACATCTGACGGCCATTGGCTCGATGATCCACGAGAACGTCGAGTGCTCATCCCGGACGTGTTCCTCAAGTTCAGATCTGGTCCAATCGTCCTTCACGCTTGGACCGCCAGTTGAGCACCAGCTCTCGATCCGCTCGGCCGCATTGCTCGGTTGAAGCTAAATACAACATCCCAAAGCCGAAGGAACCCGCCCGGTCGCAGAATCCCGTGAATCCGATCGAGTGCGACGGCTTTCCAGAAGTCTGGGAGATGGTGAAGGGCGATTCGGGTGTACACGAGATCGGCCGGTTTGCCCGTGTGCCGGTAGGTCAAGAAGCCAGCTTCGACCTGCTCGACATTGACGATTCGCTTTCCGTGAGCTTGGTGCTGTTGGCGGCATGACTTCCTGGTGAGGTAGCCCTTGCTTTCGGCAGGGATGTTTGGGGGCGTGTTTGGGCACCAGATGCCCGTGGGCGAGGAAGATGTGTGGTCCCTGTTACGCGAGGGACCCCTCCTCACCAGTTGGCGCTGAGGCGGAGGGGGTCCAAGGCGGTGTTGCCACCGGTGTCCATCGTATGGCCCTGTTCCCTGTCCGTCGACGAGTACGTGGCCGCCGGCCGAGACCGTCGAGGTTCCCCGGCCGGAGTGTCCGACCTGTCAGGTGTCGATGACGTTCTGGTCCGGCTATCAGCGTCGGATCCGAGAGGACGGGAAGTGCTGATCGATGTGGGTGCCGAGGGTCCGCTGCAGCGGCTGTCGGGTGACCCATGCCCTGCTCCCGGCCTTCGTCTGGTCGGTCGACTGGACGTGGCCGAGACGGTCGGGACCGTCCTCGACGCGGTGGTCTGCGGGCCCGGTGGTGTCCGACCGGCAGCGAGTGGTGTCGACGTTCCCCACACCACGGCCCGGGGTGGGTGCGACGGTTCTGCGCCCGAAGTCGGGAGCTGGCGGTCGCCTTCGCGGCTTTGGCCGTGGAACTGGGCGGGGTGATCATCACCCCGCTGCTCGATGTCCGTCGCTCGGCGCTACATGCACTGGATGCTGCCTGGCATGCGGTCGCTCAGTTCCCGGGATGGCTCGGTTGTGGCCGGTGGCGGTTCGTCTCGGCCGTCACCGGCGGGGCATTGATCGCCACCAACACGAACTCGCCCTATCTCGTCGTCGGCAAACGGCGTTTCATGCCTCCTGTCCCATCGAGGGACGAGAACGAGAGGAGACGAGATGGAACACGACCGAGCCGAGGCCATGGCCCTGCACCGCTGGGCGGTCATCGCCGAGGCGGCCAACGACACGGCTGACCCCGGCCGAACGGGGCGTGCTGGTGCGGGCAGCGGCAGGCAAGACCCATGCCCACCCGGACGGGGAGGACCGGCGCTATTCGAGGAGCACCATCGACCGGTGGATCCGGGCCTGGCGAAGAGGGCGGGCTCGAGGCACTGTCTCCCACACCGCGGGCCGACACCGGAGAGGTGCGGGCCCACCCCGAGCTCTTCGCTGAGGCGGCGGCCCTGCGCCTCGAGCTCCCGTCCCGCTCGGCGGCCCAGATCGCCAGATCCTGTTCCACCGCCACGGCGATCACCGTGTCGCCGAGCGGACCGTCCGTGACCAGCTCCGTCGCCGGGGCCTCCACCGGGAAGCGCTGGCCGCCGAGCCCAAGGCCTTCGGCCGCTATGAGGCGTCCCGGCCCAACGAGCGGTGGATCACCGACGTGCTGGTCGGACCCCACGTTCCTTGGCCGAAGACCTCCACCTCGGTGCGGGCCAAGCTGTTCTTGATCGTCGACGACCACTCCCGACTGCTCGTCGACGGCCACTTCTTCGCCCACGAGAACGCCCGGGCCTGCCAGGACCTGCTTGCGCCGGGCCATCACCCGTCGGGGGCTGCCCGAGGTCCTGTATGCCGATAACGGAGCGCCGTTCTCCAACGCCTGGCTGACCCGGACCTGCGGGGTGCTCGGGGTCCGCCTGGTCCACTCCAAGCCCTACTCGCCCGAAGGCCGCGGGAAACAGGAACGGCTGAACCGCTACATCCGAGAGGCGTTCCTGGCCGAGGCCACCCACCGGGGCATCGAGCTCCCTCGACGAGCTGAACGATCTGTTCGTCGCCTGGGCCGAACTGGTCTGCCAACCGCCGGAGTCCACAAGGAGACCAAGGAGGCCCCGATCGACCGCTTCGAGCGGACCGGACCGCACCGCCAGGCCGACGAGTCACACTGCGACGCCTTCCGCTGGTCGACCACCCGCAAGGTCACCCGGACGGCCACCGTGTCGCTGGAGGGGAACCACTACTCGGTCGACCCCTCCCTTGTCGCCCGGCAGGATCGAGCTGCGCTATGACCCCGAGTGACCTCGACCGCATCGACGTGTTCTTCGAGGGGAAGTCGGCGGGCCGGGCCGTCCCCTTCGTCATCGGCCGCCATACCCACCGAAGCGTCCCCCAGGCAGCACGCCCGACACCGGAGGCGACCGGGATCGACTACCTCCACATGGTGGCGGCCGCCCACGACGAGGCCACCGGAACGGGGACCAAGGTCGACTTCTCCCAGCTGGCCATGTTCGGAGGCTCGACCGATGAGCATGCTCCCGATGATGGAGTGACCCAGAACGAGGGTGCAGCACAGAACGAGGCCGCACAGTGAGTCCGGCACCGTGGGTCTCCCACTTCGGCCTGAAGCGGACCCCGTTCGGCAAGTCGATTCGCCGCTTACGACCTGTTCGGTCCGCCAGGCCCACGCCGAGGCCGTGGCCCGGGTCAACTTCTGCGTGGCCGAGTCGGCCCTCGGGGTCATCACCGGCGATGTCGGTGCCGGCAAGACCGTCTCGGTCCGGGCGGCGGTGGCCTCGCTCGACCCCACCCGTCACCAGATCATCTACGTGGCCAACCCGGCCTTCGGCACCCGGGGGCTGTATGTGACCATCGTCAAAGCTCTTGGCGCCGAACCCCGCTACCTGCGGGCCGAGCTCATGGCCCAGGCCGCCGACCTGCTGGCCGCCGAGGAGGCCGAACGCCACCGGCGGGTGGTGATCATCGTCGACGAGGCCCACCTGCTCGACCGGGCCCAGCTCGAAGAGCTGCGTCTGTTGACCAACTCCCAGATGGACTCGGCCTCGCCTTTCGCCGGCATCCTGGTCGGCCAGCCGACCTTGTCCCGTCAGCTGCGGATGGGGATGTTCGCCGCCCTCGACCAGCGGATCGCCACCCGGTTCACCATCAAGGCCATGGACATCGGCGAGTCGGCCGCCTACCTGCGCCACCACATGGTGCTCGCCGGACGGGAGGACCCCCTCTTCGCCGATGACGCCGTTGCCAGGCTCCACCGGGTGGCCAACGGCCTGCCCCGGGCGCTCAACAACGCCGCCACCGCTGCGCTCATCGCCGCGGCCGCCGACGGCAAGGACCTGGTCGACGACGCCTGCGCCAAGAAGGCCGTCGCCGAGCTCACCAGGGACTGATCGTCGCTCCCACTTCGATGAAATCGAGCAAACCGGAACGCCTACGCATCGTCATGGCTATCGATGTTTCCCCGGCCCCTTCGCCCCCGAGATCGCGGACCGGCTACTTCACCTCATCGTCGAGGAACTGCGCACCGTCGGTGCCGACATCGTCGCCGTGAACCTCGAGATCCGAGGAGACATGGCGTCGTCGTGACCACCGGACCACGTCAGCGCGGACCACCGCCACCAACGAGTGCTGCCGAACCGTGGTCAAGAGTGTTGCCGCTCGGTGTGCAAACAGCGGTGCCGCT
>CAWHKZ010000004.1:0-134777 GCA_963830165.1 uncultured Acidimicrobiaceae bacterium | reverse complement strand
GCCGATGGTGCTGTAGCGCTGGAATGCGTAGAGCCGGGTCCACTTGCCCCGGTCGACCGCGTCGGGTCCCCCCCGGGCCAGCAGTCCCACCGGGCCGAGCAGGTCGACGGCCAGGTCGGCCAGGGTCTGGGCCAGCTCCGACCACTGCAGCTTGGCGAAGGGGACCTCGGGCCAGTTCTTCTCGCCCTTGATGATCTTGCTCAGGGCCCGCAGGGTGAGCAGCCGGGCCAGCTCGATGTCGGTCCACGCCCGGGCCAGCCGTTCCTGGATGGACGGGTCCTCGAGGGCGTCGGGGTTGACCGACCGGGCGGCCATGACCATGGCCCGCAGGTCGGCGGCCAGGTTGGAGATCTGACCGGCGATGCCCACCCGCTCGTGGCCGAGGGTGCCCATGGCCACCATCCAGCCCTCGCCCTCGCCACCGAGGCGGCTGTCGAGGGGCAGGTGGGCGTCGGTGAAGTAGACCTCGTTGAACATCTCCTCGCCGGTCATGTCGCGTATCGGGCGGACATCGATGCCCGGGGTGTGCATGTCGACGATGAAGGCGGTGATGCCCTCGTGCTTGGCGCCCCGCTCGATGGCCGTGGGGTCGGTGCGGAGCAGGAAGAGACCCCACCGGGCCAGATGGGCGGTGGAGATCCAGATCTTCTGCCCGTTGACCACGTAGTCGTCGCCGTCCCGGATGGCCGTGGTGCGCAGGTTGGCGAGGTCGTTGCCGGCGTCGGGCTCGGAAAAGCCCTGACACCAGTGCTCGGAGGCGTCGAGGATGCACGGGAGCCAGCGCGCCTTCTGCTCGTCGGTGCCCCACGCGATGATCATCGGCCCGATCTGCCAGAGCCCGTTGGGGTTGGCCAGTCCCGGAGTCCGGTACTCGGCCATCACCTCGGAGTAGATGATGCGCTGCATGGCCGTGGCGGCGCGCCCGTTGTACTCGACGGGCCAGTGCACGGCCGCCCAGCGGCCCTCGTTGAGCACCCGCTGCCAGGACGCCCGGCGCTGCTGGGCCTTCTCGGTCGACATCGCCCCGTCGTCGGCCAGCTCCTCGCTGGCCAGGAACGGTTCGAGGTGCTCGTCCAGCCACGCACGCAACTCGTCGCGGAACGCTTCGTCTTCGGGAGCCAGGGCGAAGTCCACGGAACGAGATGCTAGCCGGACACCTGTCTAGACTGACGGGTCATCGGAGGTGGCGCCTCGTCCGGGGTGGTGCCGAGGCGCCGACGGCGCCGGGGGGAGTGCACAGTGGATTTCACGTTCGACGCGGAGCAGCTGGCCCTGCAGGACGTGGCCCGTCGGGCCATGGAGGAGATCGACGGCGCCGCGTTGCGCCGACTGGCCGACGACCCGGACGGCGTCGATGCCGGCCACTGGGCCCGGCTGGTGGAGCTCGGGTGGACGGGGATGCTCCAGCCCGGGTCGGGCGCAGGCCTCCTGGAGATGTGCATCGTGCTCGAGCAGATGGGCCGGGTGCCGCTGCCCGGACCGTTCTTCTCGTCCTCGGTCTACGCCACCCTGGCCGCACGGGCCCTCGGGGCCGACGGGCTCCTGGAGGACCTGGCCGACGGGAGCCGCCGGGGCACCGTCGCCCTGCACGAGCAGGGCCACGGTCATCCCCTCACCACGGTACGGGCCCGGGCCCGGCGCAAGGGGTCGGGCTGGGTCGTCTCGGGCACCAAGCCGATCGTGGCCGACGGGCACACCGCGGACTGGGCCGTCGTGGTGGCGCTGGCCGAGGACGGCATCCGCTCGTTCCTCCTGCCGTCGCCGCAGGCCGAGGTCGTCCCCAACCTCGACCCGACGCGCAAGCTCGCCCGCCTCGTCCTCGACGACGAGCCCGTCGAGCCGCTCGGACCGACGGGCGACCAGACCGGGCTGTGGCGGGCGGTGCTCGACGACGTGGCCGTGGCGCTCTCGGCCGAGCTGGTCGGGGTGTCCCACCGGGCGCTGGACGAGGCCGTCGAGTTCGCGAAGGAACGGGTGGTCTTCGACCGGCCGATCGCCACCTTCCAGTCCGTGAAGCACCGCATCGTCGACATGTTCCACTCGCTGGAGATGGCGCGGGTGGGCGTGCACTTCGCCGCCTGGGCCTCGGACACCGGGGACCCCGACCGGGCCCGTGCCGCGGCGATGGCCGCCGCCTACGCCGCCGAGACCGCCGTGCGGGTCACCGGGGACGACATCCAGGTCCACGGCGGCGTCGGCTTCACCTGGGCCAACGACGCCCACTTCCTGTTCAAGCGGGCCAAGCAGAACGAGGTGCTCATGGGGGGCAGCGCCCACCGGTGGCACCAGGTGGCCGGGGAGCTCATCGGCGCCTGAGCGGGCGCCAGCGTTCAGGTGGAGCGGGTGTGCGTGGAGCGGGTGCAGGCACGCAGGACGCAGGATGATCGGGACCGCCGGTCCCGGGAGGGGAAGGACGATGGAGACACAACCGGGGGAGAGGGCCGAGGGGGCGACGACGGTCCCCTTCGATCCCTTCGAGCTCCAGGACACGGTGTCGGGTGACATCCGCGATCCCTATCCGCGGATGGCCGAGCTGCGGCGCGTCGCCGCCGTCCATTCCGGGCCGGTCGACCTCGGCAACGGCCTGCCGGACGCCGATCCGGACCGGCCGCCACCGGTCACCGTGTTCGGCTTCGACGAGGTCGTCCAGGTGCTGCGCGACGACGACCTGTACTCGTCGACCGTCTACGAGGGGATCATGGGGGCGGTCATGGGCCGGACCATCCTCCAGATGGACGAGCCCGAGCACCGGCTCCACCGGGCCCTCGTCTCGCCGACCTTCCGGACCAAGGTGCTGGAACGGTGGGAGGGGGGCCTCGTCCGCACCGTGGTCGACGAGCTGATCGACGGCTTCTCGGGCCGGGGCTCGGCCGACCTCGTCCGCGAGCTCACCTTCAACTTCCCGGTCCAGGTGATCGCCCGGATCCTCGGCCTGCCGAGGTCGGACTTCCCGGTCTTCCAGCGCTGGGCCGTCGAGATCACCAGCGTCAGCGCCAACTGGGAGCGGGGGATGGCCGCCTCGGCCGCACTGCGGGAGTACTTCGCCGAGGTGCTGGCCGACCGGCGCAGGCGGCCGGCCGACGACCTGATCAGCGACCTGGTGGCCGCCGAGGTCGACGGCCGACGGCTCGACGACGAGGAGATCTTCTCCTTCCTCCGGCTCCTGCTGCCCGCCGGCGTGGAGACCACCTACCGGGCGTCGGGCAACCTGCTGTTCGCGCTGCTGACCAATCCCGACCAGCTCCGTGCGGTCGCGCGAGGACCGGTCGCTCCTGCCGGTGGCCTTCGAGGAGGGGATCCGCTGGGAGCCGCCGGTGACGGTGATCCTGCGCCGCGCCACCCGCGACGGCGAGCTCGCCGGCGTGCCGGTCACCGCGGGCGCCGACGTCGGCCTGCTCCTCGGGTCGGCCAACCGGGACGAGCGCAAGTACGAGCGCCCCGACGAGTTCGACCTCGCCCGCCCGTCGCGCCAGAGCGTCGGCTTCGGCTTCGGCGTCCACGTCTGCCTCGGGATGCACCTGGCCCGCATGGAGGCCCGGGTGGCCGTCGACACGCTGTTCGACCGCCTGCCCGACCTCGAGCTCGCCCCGGAGGGCGACGAGGAGCCCCACATCCGGGGACTGGCGTTCCGGTCGCCGGTCACCCTGCCCGTGGCCTTCGCCCCGTGCTGAGCGACGGGGGCGGCGCCCGCCCCGGCACCCGCGGGCGACGCGGGTAGGTCCGGTCCGTGCCCGTCTGGCTGACCGACAAGGAGTACCGCGTGCTCGAGGCCGCCTGTGAGCGGATGGTCCCGGCCGCCGACGACGGTCCCGGTGCCACCGCGGCCGGGGTGGCCGGCTACGTCGACCAGCTGCTCGGCGCCTTCACGTTCGACCCGCCGCGGATCTGGGCCGGGGGCCCGGTGTCGGGGCGGGCGGGCGGGCCCGCCGGATTCGCCGCGTTCCACCGCCTGTCGCCGCTCGACGAGCTGGCCTGGCGCACCCGGATCGAGGGCTCCGGGGGCCGGCCCGAGCGCGAGTTCAACGGACCGGTCGTCGGTTACCAGGAGCGGTACCGACAGGGTCTGGCCGCGCTGGGGGGCGACTTCCCCGACCTCGACCCGGCGGACCAGGCGAAGCGCCTGCGGGCCGACCCCGACTTCTGCGACCTGCTCTACACCCATGTCTGCGAGGGCATGTACGGGGCCCCCGAGTACGGCGGCAACCGCGACCTGCTGGCTTGGCGGGCCATCGGGTTCGAGGGCGACGTCCAGCCCCGGGGCTGGACCGACGAGGAGGTCACCCGACCGTGACCGTCGACGCCGTCATCGTGGGGTCGGGGCCGGGCGGGGCCACCGTGGCCGACGTGCTGACCGCCGCGGGCTGGACGGTGTCCATCGTGGAGAAGGGCCGGAACCACCTGCTCGACCCCGACGACCCGACCCGCCCGGCGTCCGACTTCTCCAACGACGAGGTCAAGTTCCGCAGCCGGTTCTTCCTCGGCCCGGACCCGCTCGTCGAGCCCCGCACGTTCCGGTCGTCGGAGGACGACGGGGACCGCACCTTCGTCGGCGAGGTGAACTCGGTGCCGTCGACGGTCGGCGGGGGCGGGACCCACGCCGACGGCAAGGTGCCCCGGTTCCGGCCCGACGACTTCCGCCTGCTCTCCCGCTTCGGACCCCAGGAAGGGGCGGACGTGGCCGACTGGCCGGTCGACTACGACGAGCTCGAGCCGTACTACGCCGAGGTGGAGCGGTCGGTCGGCGTGGCCGGCACCGAGGGCGCCAACCCGTTCGCCGGGCCGCGGTCGGGGCCCTTCCCCATGCCGTCGGGCGCCCCCATGTTCGGTGCCACGCTCTCGGCGACCGCCGCCGAGCGGCTCGGCTACCACCCCTACCCGGCCCCGACGGCGGCCAACAGCGTCCCCTACGACGGCCGGCCGGCGTGCAACAACTGCGGGTTCTGCTCGTTCTTCGGCTGCCCGATCCACGCCAAGGGCGACCCGGTGGCCATGCTGCGGCGGGCCATGGGCACCGGACGGGCGGAGCTCCTGCCCGAGACGTTCGCCTCGCGCATCCGCACCCGGGACGGTGTGGCCACCGGGGTCGACGTGGTGGGTCCCGACGGCACCGGTCGGTTCCTCCCCGCCCGGCACGTGGTGGTGGCGGCCGGGGCCATCGAGACCCCGCGCCTGCTGCTGCTGTCCGGCTTCGACCACCCGCTGATCGGGCGGTACCTGATGACCCACTTCCAGACGCTGGCCGCCGGGGGCATGCCCTTCCGCACCTACGCCGAGCGGGGGCGGGCGGTCACCCACGTCCACGACGACATGATCGTGGGTGACGACGCCTCGACGCAGGCCGCGGCCGAGGCGGGCCTGCCCTGGATGCGGGGCGGGCTGGTCGAGCACAGCGGGGCCGCCCTCCCCATCCTGGAGGCCACCCACTACCCGTGGGGGTCCACCCACCCGGGGCTCATGGCCGACTCGCCCATCCGGGCCCGGCTGTGGGCGATGATCATGCAGGGCGAGGACCTGCCCTATCCGACCAACCGCGTCGACCTCGACCCGCAGGTCCGCGACGTACCGGGGGTTCCCGGTCGCCCGGGTGACCTACCGGGCCGGTCACCACGAGCACGCCGCCTCCGACCACTACGGCCCGCGTCTGGCCGAGATCCTGAAGGAGATGGGGGCCGAGTGGACGGCCGTCACCACCTCGCCGGGGCGGGGCAACGCCGGCTCGCCCGAGGCCGTGCCCGAGAGCCGGCACAACGTGGGCACGGTGCGCATGGGCGTCGACCCGTCCACCTCGGTCGTCGACCCGCTCGGCCGCATGCACGACCTCGAGAACGTCGTGGTGGCCGACTCGTCGGTGTTCGTGACGTCCGCCGGCTACGGGCCCACCCTCACGCTGGTGGCACTGGCCGCCCGGGCCGCCCACCTGCTGGCCGGCACCCGTCCCGCCTGAGACCTGCCCTCAGCCCCCGCCCCGCGTCAACAGGAGCGTGCCGGCGATGGGCCCGCCGCCGTTGGCCACGGCGGCCACCTCGGGCAACCGCCCGCCCGCCCGGGTGACCTGTCGGTCGCCGCCCTCGCCCCGGAGCTGCACGCAGGCCTCGTGGATGAGCCCGAACCCGTGCAGGCGTCCCCCGGACAGCTGGCCGCCGGCGGTGTTGAGCGGGAGCGCGCCGTCGAGGGCGATGGCCGATCCGCCGGCCACGAAGGGGCCGCTCTCCCCCCGCCCGCAGAAGCCGAGGGCCTCGAGCCACACCATGGTCAGGATGGAGAACCCGTCGTAGAGCTGGGCCACGTCGACGTCGGCCGGCGTCAGCTCGGTCCGCTCCCACATCGAGGCCGCCGCGTCCCGGGCGGCCATCGTGGTCATGTCGTCGAACTGGTCCCAGCTCGGGCGGCCCCGCAGCGCGGTGCCCACGGCGTTGAGGTGGCAGGCCGGCCGGGGTGCGTCCGGGGCGTAGTCGCGGTGGGAGACGACGAAGGCGGTCGAGCCGTCGGTCGGGGCGTCGCAGTCGAACAGGCACAACGGCGTCGAGATCATGCGGGCCGCCAGGTAGTCGGCCAGGTCCATGGGGTCCCGGTAGATGGCCGCCGGATTGCGGGCGGCGTTGCGGCGCCCGTTGAGGGCGATCTGGGCGAGCTGCTCGCGGGTGAGCCCGAACTCGTACATCCGGCGGTCGGCGACCTGGGCCAGCCAGTTGACGGCGGACACGGCACCGAAGGGGAGGGTCCACTGGAGGAAGCCGGAGAACCGGGGGGCACCGCCCGAGCCGTCGCCGCCGATGCCCTGGCGGCCGCCCGAGCCCTGGGCCGTCGACTCGGTGACGGTCCGGTAGACGAGGACGTGGCGGGCGAGTCCCGCCCCCACGGCCAGGGCGGCGGCGATGAGGGCCCGCATCTGGCCCGGACCCTCACCCCCGCCGTCGTGCCAGTCGAGCGAGAGCCGCAGGGCGTCCTGGACCTCGGGGGTGGTCGGCCCGGCGAAGCCGCCGGTCCCGACGCCCATGCCGGGGTAGGTGGACAGTCCGTCGATGTCGTCCCGGGTCAGGCCGGCGTCGGCCACCGCCGCCAGGCAGGCCTCGATGGTCAGGTCCAGCTCGGTGCGCCCCAACCGGCGCCCCACCGCGGACTGCCCGATGCCGGTGATGGCGGACCGGCGCTCGAGTGGCTCCTCGGCGCTCACGAGGGACCACCCCCGGCCGGCCGGAACAGCGGGAGCCAGACATCGTCGGCCTGCTCGAAGACGACCTCGAGCTCCATGCCCGTCGCCACGTCCCCGGGCTCCACGCCGACCAGGTTGGTGGTGAGCCGCACGCTCTCCTGCTCGACGATGGCCACCAGACCGATGATGTAGGGCTCGCTGCCGGGGATCCACCCGTGCACGTTCACGGTGTGGGCGACCAGGGTGGCCCGCCCGCTGACGGGCTCGGGGGCGACGTCGGGCGAGAGGCACACCGGACAGCGCGGGTACGGCGGATGGCAGTAGTAGCCGCAGTCCTGGCAGCGCAGGAAGCGCAGCCGGCCGTCGGCCCCGCTGGTCCAGAAGAACTCGCTGTCCGGCTCGAGCCTGGGCAGGAGCCGGAATGCCGGCCCGTCGGCCGTCACCGGCCCGGGAGGACGTCGGGGTTGACGATGTGGAGCGGCCGGACGCCGGCCAGGAGGCGGCACAGGTCGTCGGCGATGATGCGGGTGTGGTTCGTCTCGGTGTCGTAGGTGGCGCCGCCGATGTGGGGGGCCAGCACCACGTTGTCCATCGACGCCAGCGGGTGGTCGGGGGAGAGGAACTCCCCCTCGAAGTGGTCGAGGGCGGCGGCCGACACCTTGCCCGACCCGAGGGCGGCGACCAGCGCGTCGGTGTCGTGCAGGGCGGCCCGGGCCGAGTTGACGAACACCACGCCGTCGCGCATGGCGGCGAACTGGGCGGTCCCGATCATGCCGGTCGTCTCCGGGGTGACCGGCGCGTGCAGCGACACGACGTCCGAGCGCTCCAGCAGCTCGTCGAGGGACACGGTGACCTCGTCCGCGTACGGGTCGTAGGCGACGACCTCCATCCCGAGCCCCCGGAGCCGCCACCGCAGGGCCCGGCCGACGGCGCCGAGGCCGACCAGCCCGACCGTGCGTCCGGCCAGTTCCCAGGCCCGGAACCGCTGGTAGGGGATGGTGCCGTCCTTGTAGATGTCCCCCCTGCGGACGTCGCCGTCGGCCGCCACCAGGCCCCGGGTGGCGGCGAAGAGGAGGCCGACGGCCAGCTCGGCGACGGCGTCGGCGTTGCGCCCCGGTGCCCGCAGGACGGGCACGCCCGCCTCGGTCGCGGCGGCCACGTCGACATTGGTGGGGTCGCCGCGGCAGCTGCCCACGGCCACCAGCGGCAGGTCGAAGAGGGGCCCGGCGCAGCGGTCGCTCTCGACGATGGCGACGGTGGCCCCCTCGGCCTCCATGCGGGTCGCCAGTTGCTCGGCGTCGTAGATGCGCAGCGTCGGCTGGTCGAGCCACGAGTCGAGGGTGAGGTCGGCGAGCTGGCCGAGCAGATCGAGGCCGGGGCCGCGGACGGCAGCGGTCACGAGCGCCTTGGGTCGGGCTACGGGCATGCGGTCGGATCCCCCTGATCGGCGACGGGCTCTGCCGGAGGGTAGCACCGGGTCCGGCGGCGTCCCGGTCCATACTGTCCGGCGGGGATCGAGGGCGACGACGAGCACTGGGGGGATGGCGGTGGGCGAGAGCGCAGCGGCAACGGAGCGGCCCGACGGGGCGGCGTGCACCGTCGGGGTGGACATCGGGACGACGTCGGTCAAGGCGGTGGCCGTGGACGCCGGCGGCAACGTGGTGGCCCGCGCCCGGGTGCCCCATGCCGTCGGGACCCCCACCGTCGACCGCCTCGAGCACGACGCGGCCCGGGCCTGGCGGCGCGGCCCCCGCCGGGCCTTCGCCGAGGTGGCCCGGGTGCTCGACGGACCGGCCGCCGGCGTGGTGGTGACGGCCATGGTCCCCTCCATCACCGCCGTCGACCGCCGGGGCGTCCCCCGCCTGCCCGGCCTCCTCTACGGCGACGCGCGGGCCGGCTGCGACCCGTGGGGCGGCGACCCGGTGGCCCGCCGCGCCGACTACAACGGCGAGCGCGAGGAGGGGGCGCGCATGGTGGCCTGGGCCGTGGCCGAGCGGCCCGACGCGCCCGGCTACTGGCCGAGCCAGGCCGTGGCCACCCACGCGCTGTGCGGGGTGCCGGCCATCGACTGGGCGGCGGCCACCATCTTCGGCTCGCTGGCCCCGGCCGGCCGGTGGGACGGCGAGGCGCTCGGCGCGCTGGGCATCGACGAGGGACGGGTGGCGCGCATCGCGCCGCTGGGCCAGGCCGTCGGGACGGTCACGGGGTCGGCGACGGCGGTGGGCGGCGGGTCGATCGACGCCTTCTGCGAGCAGCTGGTGGCCGGGGCCGACGAGCCCGGCGACGTGCTGGTCATCTTCGGCGCCACCCTCATCGTGTGGGTGGTGTCCGACGAGTGGCTCGACCTGCCCGGGATCACCACCTTCCCCTCGCACTCGCCGGGCCGGGTCCTGACCGGCGGCCCGAGCAACGCCGGGGGCCTGTTCGTCGACTGGGTGCGCTCCGTGGTCGGTGCGCCGGACCCCCGGCGGGCCACCGGCCGGCGGGGGGCGGGGGAGCCGCCCGGTCGCCCCGGGGACCCGGCCGCGGTCCCCGTGTGGCTGCCCTACCTCCGGGGCGAGCGGACGCCGTTCCACGACCCGGGGCTGCGGGCCAGCCTCCACGGACTCGACATCACCCACGGGCCGGCCGCGGTGGTGCGGGCCGCCCACGAGGCGAGCGGGTTCGTCATCCGTCGGATGATCGACCGCAGCGGTGTGGGAGCCCGGCGGATCGTGGCGACGGGCGGGGGGTCGCGTTCGGCGGCCTGGATGGAGGCGGTGGCCGACGCCACCGGGCTACCGGTCGAGACCGTCGCCGTGCCCGAGGGGGCCGCCCTGGGCGCGGCCTTCCTGGCCCGGATGGCGGCCGGGCTCGAGTCCGACTTCGGCGCCGCGTCGTCCTGGGTGTCCCGGGGCCGCACCTACGCCCCCGACCCGGGGTGGGCGGCCGCCGCGTCCGGGCGCTACCGCCGCTTCGAGGAGCTCGAGCCCGACGACTGAGCCGGCTCAGGCCGGGACGGTGTTGGGGGTGAAGGTCGCCTTCAGCACGCCGCTGCGCTCGGGCCGGGACAGCGCCTTCAGCGCGTCCCACCAGCCCTCGAGGGCGAACCGGTGGGTGACCATCGCGGTGAGGTCGATGCGCCCGTCGCCCACCAGCGACAGGTAGTGCTCGATGGCATGGCGCCGGGTGCCCTCGAACTCCTCCTGGGCGAAGGCGTTGGAGCCCACGACGGTGAGCTCCTTGAAGTACACCGGCGTCCACTCCCACCGGCCCGGGATGGCCACCCCGGTGTAGACCAGCCGGCCCCGCTCGGCCAGGACCCGCACGCCGACCTCGAACGTCTCCGGCTTGGCGATGGTGTCGTAGACGACGTCGATGTGCCCGGGGTGGGCCATCGGCAGCCCGGCGAACGCCTGGTGGAGCACGGCCCCCGACCATTCGGCCAGGGCCTCGACCACCACCACGCTCGGTTCGTGGGCCACGACGCGCGACGCGCCGTAGCGCCTCGCCATCTCCTCCTGGGCCGGGAAGCGGGCGACCACCGCCACCTCCACGCCGGGGTAGAGCGACGACAGGATGGCCACGCTGGCCAGGCCGAGGGCACCCGCCCCGTAGACGACGGCCCGGCCCGAGGGCGGCGGGGGATTGCGGACGATGGCGTGGAACGCCACCGAGAACGGGTCGGCCATGACCGCCGCCTCGTCGGAGATGCCGTCCGGCACGGGGATCAGCATGGAGTCGTGTGCGGCCATGAGCTCGGCCCATGCCCCGGGCGCACCGGTCACCACGCCGATGTGGACGCCGGGGCCGATGTCCCCGGTGGTGAACGACCAGCACAGGTTGACGTCACCGGCCCGGCACGGTGGACACAACGGGGTGATGCCGCGGGGCGCGCAGCTCAGCCACGGGTTGAGCACCACCCGCTGGCCGACGTCGAGGCCGCGGGCCGCCGGGCCGAGGGCCACCACCTCGGCCACCACCTCGTGGCCGGGCACGTGGGGCAGCGACGAGAAGGCGGCCATCGGGTTGTCGATGTCGCCGTCGGCGAAGTCGCCCAGCACGAGCTTGGCGTCGGACCCGCACACCCCGGACAGGATCGGCCGGGTGACCACCCAGTCGGGATTGACGGGCCGGGCGTCGTCGACGTGGTGCAGGCCGAAGGGCAGCGAGGCCAGGTGCTTCTCCAGGTCGTCGGAGGGCACCGGCCGGGGCTCGTCGCGCTCGGGGCGGGACCCGAACACGAGGGCCTTCATGCCGCGTCCCCGTCGGACGGACCGCCCCGGTGGGCGGCCATGTCCGCCATGGCGGACATGAAGCCGTCGATGTCGCCGTTCTTCATCTCCACCACCGCTTTCATGTCGGGAATGTAGTGCTCGAAGTGGGCGTCCGACACACAGTCGACGACGCCCGCGGCCACCTCGCCGGCCGGGGCCAGAGGGCCCGTGTAGTCGGCGGGGTCGTTGCCGGGCTGGTCCCAGATCTCGGTGTCGACGGCCCCGGGCAGCACGAGGCGGACCGAGAGGCCGGTGCCCGCCAGGTCGATGGCGAGGGACTCGCTCCACCCGGCGAGCGCGAACTTGGAGGCGCAGTAGGCCGCTTCGTGGGCGATGCCGAGCCGGCCGCCGAGGCTCGACACGTTCACGATCGTGCCCCGGCCGCGTTCCAGCATGCGGGGGAGCAGGGCGAGGGTGAGGGCGACGGGGGAGAGGTAGTTGACCGTCATCACCCGGGTCACCTCGTCCAGGGTCAGGCGGTCGGCCGGCCGCCGCATCGGGACGGCGGCGTTGTTGACCAGGATGTCGACCGGGCCCAGGGCGTCCCACACCCGGAGTCCGAGCTCGGCCGCCGCCTCGGGGTCGGACAGGTCGGCGGCGAAGACGCGGGCCCCGCCGCCGGCCGCCCGGCACGCGGCCGCCACCTCCTCGAGCCGGTCGGTCCGGCGGGCCACCAGCGCCACTGCGGCCCCCCGGGCGGCCAGCTGCTCGGCGGTGGCCGCGCCGATGCCCGAGGACGCCCCGGTGACCAGCGCCACCGTGCCCGGGCCGACCGGGGCGCCCCCGCCGAGCGTGCTCACGGCGCTGTCCGGGTCGTCGAGCGTGGTCAGGGACTCCCAGCCCTCCGGGGGCGGGTCGATGCGCCAGTACTGTTCGGGTACCTCGGCCACGAGCCGCTCGGACAGGAGGTGCTCCCGCTCGAGGGGGGCGACCTGGCTGGCGTAGCAGGCCACGGCGGCGCGCTTGGCGGCCATGTCCACCCGGGCGGGGACGATGGCCGGGGTGGGCCACAGACCACGGCGGAACAGGGCCGAGATCCGCCAGGCCAGCAGGCCCGGGAGGTGGACGTAGCCACCGTCCTCGTAGGCGAACCAGAGGGGGGCGTCGGGCCCGGAGCCGAGGGACTCGCGTACCCGCAGCCCGGCGGCGTGGGTGAGTGCGTGGTCGGGCTGGGCGATCCCCATGGGCAGGAACACGGCGGTGGGCCCCGCCTCGCGCAGCGCCACCTCGAGCAGGGCGGCGACCTCGGCCGGGGACGGCCGCCGGTCGGGCGGCTCGTACTGCCCGTCGACGACGTCGAGCCACGTCGACCGCGCTCCCAGCGTGGCGAGCGCGGCCCGGTCCTCCTCGCGCCGCACGGCGACGATGTCGTCGCCCGCCACGAAGCCGCCGGCCGCGTCCCACTCGCTCGGCGGGTCCGGGTACGACCCGGGCCGTCCGCCCATGACGGTGATCACCGTGGACCCGGGATGGGAGCCCAGGAGGTGGGCCGTCCCGAGGACGGCGTCGTCGAAGTGGGGGGAGACGACCACCACGCGCTCCAGCGCCCCGTCCTCGAGGGCGCCCCACATGCGACGGGGATCCATGTCGGCAGCGTAACGGAGGGCCGGCCGCTCAGCCGAGGGCGCGTCGCCGGAAGCCGATCATGCCCACCACCATCAGCACCACGAGGTAGCCCGTGGCCACCACGAAGCAGAGCACGGTCGGGATGTGGGGGACGCGGGGGACCATGAGGCCGCGCAGCCCCTCGCTCACGTAGGTCATCGGGTTCAGCGCGCAGACCACCTGGAACCAGCGCAGGTTGTGCAGCGACGGCCAGGCGTACTGGCTGCACCCGGTGAAGATGAGCGGCGTGAGCACGAGGGCGAAGGTCACGTTGATCCGGTGCGGGGGGACGTAGGTCCCGAGGATCAGCCCCATGGCCGAGCCGAGCAGCGAGCCGAGGACGACGATGGCCACCACCGCGGGGGTGGCCGAGCCCCGCCACGGGATGGCGCCGAGGATCCAGACGCCGATGGGGAACATGACGGCCGCGGCGACGAAGGCCCGCATGGCCCCGAACACCACCTTCTCCAGGGCCACGCCGCTGACCGGCAGCGGGGCGAGGAGGCGGTCCTCGATCTCGTTGCTGTACGAGAACTCGATGACCAACGGCAGCGCCGTGCTCTGGACCCCGGTGAGCACCGCGGCCAGGGCCACCAGCCCCGGGAACAGCACGAGCTCGTATCCCGGGCGGGCGTAGCCGAGCTCGGTCAGGACCTTGCCGAAGACGAAGAGCAGGAAGAGCGGCTGCAGGATGACCTGGGCCAGGAAGACGGGGAACTCCCGGCCGGTGACGAAGAGGTCGCGGCGCAGGATGGCGAGGCCGGTGCGCCACTGCCCCGAGCGGGGGGCGGCCCCGCCGACCTCGGTCACGGCGACGGTCATCGGAGCGCCCTCCCGGTCATGTGGATGAAGACGTCCTCCAGGTTGGGCTCGCCGAGCCGGGCGTCGGTGAGGGTGCCACCGCAGGCGGTGACGGTCTGGGCCACCGGGGCGACGAATGCCGCGGCCTCCCCCTCCACGTAGATGCGCAGTCGCCAGCCCCCCGTCGGTGGGTCGTCGAGCCGCTCGGTCTCACCGACCCCGGCCAGTGCCCCGATGGCGGTGACGAGGGCGGCGGGATCGGCGCCGGGGCCGGGGTCGACCGAGCAGTCGAGGGTGCGCTCGCGGGCCATGCCCTGGACGAGCGCGGCCGGGGTGTCGAGGGCCAGCAGGGTGCCGTGGTCGATGATGGCCACCCGGTCGCTGAGCGTGGCCGCCTCCTCCATGTCGTGGGTGGTGATGACCACCGTGGTGCCCGCCGCCTTGAGCTCGGCCACCTTCTCCCACAGGAAGAGGCGTGCCGCGGGGTCGAGGCCGGTCGAGGGCTCGTCGAGGAAGAGGACCGACGGGGCGTGCATCAGGGCCCGGGCGATCATCATCCGTTGGATCTGCCCGCCCGAGAAGTCGTCGGGTCGGCCGTCGGGCCGGTCGGCCAGGCCGAACTGGTCGAGCAGGGCGTCGGCCCGCCGCACCCGCTCGGCCCGGGGGACGCCGTGGTAGCTGGCGTGGAAGAGGAGGTTCTGGCGGACCGACAGGGAGCGGTCCAGGTTGTTCTGCTGGGGGACCACCCCGAGCACCCGGCGGGCGCCGACCGGGTCGGCCACCACGTCGACCCCGGCCACCACGGCCCGGCCGCGGGTGGGCACGATGCGGGTGGTCAGGATCCCGATGGTGGTGGACTTGCCCGCCCCGTTGGGCCCGAGGAAGCCGAAGACCTCGCCCCGGTCGACCTGGAACGTGACGCCGGCCAGCGAGTCGACGGCGGCCTTGGGGTAGCGCTTGGCCAGCCCGTCCACCTCGACGGCCGCCCCCCGGTCGCGGTGCCCGGTGGCGGCCCCCGTCGGCGCGACGGCGCCCGTGTGGTGAGGTGCGGTACCCATCCCCCGACTGCGCTCCTTCTGACGGCCGTGCCCCCGGTGTGCCGGGGTCCGGTACGGACGGCGTGTCCTCGTCAGGGCCTGACGATACGGTACGGCGGCCACGGTCGGCATCTCCCGGCCCACCGACCGCGGCGCGTCCGACCGCCGCGCGTCCGGTCGTCGAGGAGGTGGGGACGAGGGTCAGCACCGCCGTCGGGGGTCGGTGCAGGCTAGCGACCGCCCCCCTAGAGTGGCGCCGAGGCAGCTCCCCGCCGGACGCCCCGCGTGCCCGGCCGGAGGGCCCGATGGGGGAGGTGGGTCCTGACCGGACTACCCGAGACGATGCCGGTCGCGGTGTACCAGCGGCCGGGCGTGGTGGAGGTGGAGGAGCGGCCCGTGCCCCGTCCGGGTGCGGGTGAGCTCCTGATCGAGGTGGACCACTGTGGCATCTGCGGCTCCGACATCCACCTGCTCCTCGAGGGCTGGGCCGGCGAACCCGGCCTGGTGGCCGGCCACGAGTGGACCGGCACGGTGGCCGCCACAGGCGACGGCGTCGAGGAGTGGGCCGTCGGCGACGCGGTGGTCGGGGGGCCCTCGCCGCGCTGCGGGGCCTGCCGCCGCTGCCTCGAGGGCAAGCCGTCACAGTGTGAGCGCCAGGGCTCGATCGTGGCCCACTTCGACGGGGCGTTCGCCCGCTACGTCCGGGTCTCCACCGGCGCGGTGCTCCGGATCCCCGCGGGGCTGAGCCCCCGGGTGGCGGCCCTCGCCGAGCCGCTCGCCGTCGCCCTCCACGGGATCACGCGGTCCGGCGCCGTCCCCGGCGACTCGGTGATGGTGATCGGGGCCGGTCCGATCGGGGCCCTCTCGATCGCCGCACTGGTGGCCCGTGGGATCGGCCCGGTCCTCGCCGTCGAGCCCGGCGAGCGGCGCCGGCGCCTGGCCCGCGACCTGGGGGCGGACGAGGTGCTGGACCCGTCCGAACTCGAGACCTTCCCGGCGTGGGAGCCCGAGCGGATGGCCACCCGGGCGGTCGACGTGGTGCTCGAGTGCTCGGGCAGGCGGTCGGCCATGGAGGCCGGCTTCGACCAGCTACGCCGGGGTGGCACCCTCGCCCTCGTGGGGTCCGGGATCGAGCGACCGGCGTTCGACCCCAACCGCTGCATCCTCAACGAGCTGTCGGTGGTCGGTTCCTTCGTCTACGACCTCGGCGGGTTCGAACGGGCCCTCGAGCTGCTGGCCACCGACGGCTTCCCGTCCGATCTCCTGATCGAGGCCGACGACGTCCCGCTCGACGGCCTGTCCGACGCGCTGGCCGGTCTGGCCCAGGGGCGCTTCGCCGGCAAGGTCATGGTCGCACCCCGGCTCCCGGGCCGTGCCGGGGGCCCGCCGTCGTCGGCCCGGGTCGGCTGATGGCCGACCCCCTCTTCCCGAGCGGGAACCCGCGGCTCAACCACGTGGCCATGAGCCTTCCGGCCGAGCTGCTCGACGCCGGACACCGGGCGGACATCTGCCGCTTCTGGGGCGAGGTGTTCGGATTCGAGGAGCTCGACGTGATGACCGAGGACCGGCGTCGCCTGGTGCTCGCCTGTGGCCACTGGGACCAGTTCCTCTTCCTGATCGCCGACGAGCAGCCCATGGTGGGCCCCCGCATGGACCACTTCGGGTTCGCCGTCGGGACGGCGGCGGAACTGCACGCCGCCCGGGACCGCGCCGCGGCGTTCGCGGCGTCGGACGGTCGGGTCGACCTCATCGACATCACCGTCGACGACCAGGAGGTCGTGAAGATCCACTCGCTCTACGTCGGCTTCCTCCTACCCATGCTGTGCGAGCTGCAGTGGTGGGAGTTCACCGCCTGAGCGGCCGGTCAGGCCCAGGGCGGCGTCGCCGGTGTCGCCTCGTAGACGGCCATGTCGACCATGGTCGACGGCACGGCCGGCGCCGACGGGGCCGGTGCGGCCCGCAGCCCCGCCACGTGCGCCTCGAGGTCCTCCATGGTGTCCCACCGCTCGGCCAGGCGCACCCGGGTGGGGTGGAGCCCGTCGGCGGCGAACGAGTAGTCGACGCACCCCTTCTCGGCCAGGGTGGCCGAGACCTGGTCCGTCTTGGACGCGAGGAAGCGCAGCCGGTCCTCCTCGGCCACCTCGAAGATGCCCACCACGATGATCATGTGCCGACTCCCGTCTCTGCTCCCGGTTCCCGGGCGGGCCCCACCGTGCACATTACGATGCGCCGTGACGGTCCGACGGGGCCGGCGGGGAGGTGCCATGGAACACTCGGGGTACGTGGAGCGGCCCGACTACCGGGTCGACGTCCTGGCCCGGCGCAACCGCATGACGGCCACGGCGGCCGGTCGGGTGCTCGCCGACAGCACCCGGTGCCTCGTGGTCGACGAGCAGGACCACGGGCTGGTCGTCTACTTCCCCCCCGACGACGTGCGCCTCGACCTGTTCGCCTCAGACGACCGGACCAGTCGCTGCCCCTACAAGGGGACGGCCAGCTACCTCCGGCTTGCCGGCGGTGCGGACGGACCCGAGGTCCTCGCCTGGACCTACCGGGACCCGTATCCCGAGGTCGCCCGCCTGGCCGGCTACCTGGCGTTCTTCCAGGACGTTGTCGAGGTGCGGGTGGGGGCGGCGGACCCGGCCGTGTCGGGACGTTGACGACGGGCGACGGGGCGCCCGCCCGGTCGAGCGTGCACCGGATGCTCGAGCTCTTCGACGTCGAGCCGGCCGGCGGGGGCCGCTGGACGGGAGCGAGCGACGGCGGCGCCCGTCGGGTGGTGGACGGCAGCCAGTACCTGGCCCAGTCGGTGGTCGCCGTCTCCAGGACCCTGCCCCGCCACACGGTGCGGTCGGCCCACGCCGTGTTCAGCCGGGCGGTCGACGACGACCGCCCGCTGTGGTTCGACGTCGACGTGACCCACGAGGGCCGCACCACCGCCGCCGCGGTGGTCACCGTCGGCCAGGGCGACCGCCGTTGCGCGACGGTGAGCATCCTGGCCGACACCGTCGAGGCGGACGTGATCCGCCGGGCCGACCGCATGCCCGACGTGGCCGGCCCGGACACCGCGCTGCCCGTCGAGATGCCCATGGACGGGCGCACCCTCCGCCTGGTCGACGTGGCCGATCCCAACGACCCCGACGAGGTGGGGCCACCGGTGCTCGACGCCTGGCTGCACTACGACGTGGTGCCCGACCGCCCGGACCTGGCCCGGGCGCTGGTCGCCCACTTCACCGGCCACCTCTCGATCTCGGCCACCATGCGGGCCCACCCCGGGGTGGGCACGTCCCAGGCCCACCGGAGCCTGTCCACCGCGGTCATGACGATCACGGTGACCTTCCACGATCCCGTGGCCTGGGAGGGATGGCTGCTGTACCACCACGAGAGCACCCACGTGGGCGGGGGCATGTCCTACGTACGCGGCCAGGTCTTCACCGAGGGTGGGGCGCTGCTCGCCTCGTTCGTCCAGGAGGGGCTGATCCGGCCCTTCGGGGACGAGGGGGCGGCCGTGTCCCTGCCCGTCGAGGCGCGCCTGTGAGCGTCCGGGCCGCCGGTCACCGGCCCCGCTACGTTGAGCGCAGGTCGGCCCCGCCCCACCACCGCGTCACCCCGCCCCACTCGCCGACCGGAGAGGCAGCGCCACCGTGAAGTACGCGATCTCACTCGGCCGGCTCAACCCGACGGCCTGGCAGGACGTGACCGAGGAGGCCGACCGCCTGGGTTTCGACTCGGTGTGGATCCCCGAGCACCTGGTGCTCCCGGTCGACATGGGGGGCAGTCCCCACGCCGGCCAGGACCACCCACCCATCCCCCCGCAGCTCCCGGTGTTCGACGCGTTGGTCTACCTCGGCTTCCTGGCCGCCACCACGGAACGCATCCGTTTCGGCACCCAGGTGTTCAACATCGGCCTCCGCCACCCCTTCGTGACCGCCCGGGCCGCCGCCACCCTCGACCGGCTCTCGGGCGGGCGCCTCGACTTCGGCATCGGGGCCAGCTGGCTGCGCGCCGAGTGGGACGCCGTCGGCCTCGACTTCGACTCCCGGGGGGCCCGGGTGGACGAGGCCATCGACGTGTGCCGCCGGCTCTGGTCCGAACCGGTGGTGGAGCACCACGGCCGGTTCTTCGACTTCGACCCGGTCATGTTCGAGCCCAAGCCGGTCCAGCGCCCCGGACCCCGACTCCACATCGGCGGGGACGGCGCCGCCGCCCTCCGCCGGGCCGCAACAGTCGGTGACGGGTGGGTGCCCATGAACCACGGTCTGGAGGAGGTCCCGGCGGCGGTGGCCAGGCTCGCCGAGCTCCGGGAGCGGGCCGGGCGCGACGGACGGACCGAGGTGACCCTGGGCGGTGAGCTCCAGGACCCGTCCGACGTCGACCGGTACGCCGAGGCCGGGGTCGACCGGCTCTTCGTCACGCCGTGGCGGAGGACGTCGGACGCCATCGAGAGCATCCGGGCCTTCGCCTCCGAGTTCCTGCCCGAGCGCGAGGCTCCCGATTGACGGCTGGGACGACCGCATACACTGGCCTCGACCGATCGGGCGCAGCGATCTGGTGGGTGGTGTGATCGCGGGACGTCCGGGCATGGGGAGGCTTCTGTGTACCCGAAGCAGGACCGGACAGTGCGATCGCGAACAGGGCAGGGCGGCCGCACACGACATCGACAGGGGCCGAACGCCCCGGCTGCCATGGTCTACGTCCTCGCGCTGACGGCGGCGTTGGCCAACGCCCTCACCAGCATCCTGCAGCGGATGGGTGTGGAGGACGCCCCGGCCGACTCGACCATGAAATTGAGCCTGTTGACGCACGCGGTGAAGCGGGGCGTCTGGCTCCTCGGGTTCGCCTGCATGGTCGCCTCGTTCCTCTGCCAGGCGTTCGCCCTGCACCTCGGCGACCTGAGCCAGGTCCAACCGGTCCTCACCACCGAGCTCCTGCTGCTCGTCCTCATGCTGGCCACCTGGTTCCGGTTCCGGATCGGCTGGCAGGAGTGGACGGCGTGCCTGGTGGCCGCCGGGGGCCTCGCCGGCTTCCTCGTGTTCGCCGACCCCCGCAGCGGCGGGCAGGTCCCGAGCGGCAGGGACTGGATCGTCACGGGGGTGCTCTGCGTCGCGGGGGTGGTGCTGGCCGTCCTGGCCGCCCTCCGGGGCCCGCGCTGGTGGCGGGCGGCGATGTTCGGGACGGCCGGCGCGATCGGGTTCGCCTTCACGGCGGCGCTGATCAAGTCGGTCGGTGACATCGTCGCCTCCGACTGGACCCACCTGTTCGTCCACTGGGAGACCTACGCCATGGCCGTGTGCGGCCTCGCCTCGGTGTTCCTGGCCCAGAACGCATTCCACGCCGGGCCGATCGCCGCCTCCCAGACGTCCCTCGTGCTGGTGGACCCCCTCGTCAGCCTCGCCATCGGCATCGGCATCTTCGGCGACGACCTGCGGACGTCGGGCGCCTACGGCCCGCTGGAGGCCGCCTCGCTCCTGCTCATGTTCACCGGGGCCGTGTACCTCGCCCACTCGCCGCTGATCTCGGGCATGAAGGGAGCGGACGACAGCTACGAGCAGCTCCTGTCGGTCCGGTCCCGCTCGCGGCGCCTGGCCCACGCCGTGGACGACAAGCTCCCCCCGGGCGTCATCGGACTGGTCGACACGGACTGACCGCAGGTCCGACGGACCCCGACGGGCCCCGACGCAGCCCGGTCCCGGCGGGCCGGGGACGGCGGGCCTACGATCGGTGCCCGTCGGGACGGGTCACGTCCCGGATGCCGCGTCGCCGTCGACCCGGCCCACGCCAAGGACGCCGCCGATGAACGCCGGACACGCCACCGACCCCCCGCTGACCGCCGTGCCGGACCGCGTGGCGCTCGTCGTCGGCGACACGTCGTGCACCTACCGGGAGCTCGAGACGGCGACCCGCCAGGTCGGGGCCGCCCTGGCGTCGGCCGGTGTGGGTCCCGGCGACCGGGTCGCCCTGGTCAACCTGGGCAGTGTGCTGTCGGTGGCCACCATCCTGGCCTGCGCCCGGTTGGGGGCGGCCAGCGCGCAGATGAACGCGTACCTCACCGTGGGGGAGCTCGAGCAGCTGGTGGGCCTGGCGGGGGCCACGGTCGGCGTGGCCGGCACCGACCACCTCGGTCGACTGGCCGCCGCGGTGCCCGGCCCGGTCCTCGGCGAGGTGGAGGTCGGCTCGGCCGAGCCCGGTGACATGCCGCCCACCACGGGCGGGGGGGACGACACCGCCCTGATCCTCTTCACCAGCGGCACCACCGGCCTGCCCAAGCCGGTCGCCATCAGTCACCGGGTCCTGGCCGACCGCCTGGCCTACTACGGCAAGCCCATCGACCCGCAGGCCGAACAGGTGGTCGACATGATGTCGGCGCCGATCTTCCACATCGGCGGCACGCTCGGCCTCCTCGTCTCGCTCCACCAGGGCAAGAAGCTGGTGGTGCTGCCGAGGTTCGACGCCGGTACGTGGCTCGATCAGGTCGAGCGGCAAAAGGTCGCGCAGACCTTCGTGGTGCCGACCATGCTCCGGCGCATCCTCGACCACCCGCGCTTCGCGTCGACCGACCTCCGTTCGCTGCGCTCCCTCAACTACGGCGCCGCCGCCGCCCCCGTCGACCTGGTGCGCCGGGCCGTCGCCGCCCTGCCGGACGTGGACTTCTCCAATACCTTCGGCCAGACCGAGACCCTCGGGGCCTACGCCTCGCTGACCCCCGACGACCACCGGCGGGGCGACCGGTTCGGCTCGGTCGGCCGGCCCCTGCCCGGGGTGGAGGTCCGCATCGTCGACCCGGCCACGGGGGAGCCCGTCCGGGAGGGCGGGACCGGCGAGTTCTGCGTGCGCGCGGCCCAGAACACCACCGACGAATGGCTGCGTACCGGCGACACCGGTTGGCGGGACCCCGAGGGCTACCTCTTCCTGGCCGGCCGCATCTCCGACACCATCAACCGGGGTGGGGAGAAGTTCGGGCCCGTCGAGGTCGAAGCGGTGCTGCGGGACCACCCCCTGGTGGTCGACGTCGGGGTGGTCGGGCTGCCCGACGAGGAGCTGGGGGAGCGGGTGGGTGCCGTCGTCGTGGCGTCCGGGCCGGTCACGCCCGGAGAGCTGGTGGCCCACTGCGCGTCGCGGCTCTCCACCTTCAAGGTGCCCGAGTACGTGGTGTTCGCCGACGAGCTCCCCACCTCCGTGCTCGGCAAGCTCGACCGGGCCGGCCTGCGCGAGCGGCTGGCGTCGTCGCCCCCGGTGACCGGCACCGGTCGCTGAGCGGCCCGGGGTGCGACCCGACCCGGTCCCGCGCGCTACGGTTCGCCCCGACGCGGACGGATCCCGAAGACAGGGGAGGAGCCCCAGGTGGCAGACGACAGCTTGAGCACGATCATCGGCGAGCCGACGGGGACGACCGTGGTCACCGTCGAGCGGGGCCAGCTGGCCCTGTTCGCATCGGCCGTGAAGGACGACAGCCCGGTCTACCGCGACCCGCGTGCGGCCGAGGCCGCCGGGCTGCCCGGGATCCCGGCGCCGCCCACCTATCCCTTCGTGATGGGGAACTTCGGCGCCTACCCCGAGCTGCAGACCGACGACGCGCCGGCCGGCAACCCGATGGCCAAGGTCCTCGGCCCGCTGATGGCCAAGGGCGGGATCATCCTCCACGGCGAACAGGAGTTCACCTACCACCGCCCGGTCTTCGCCGGCGACGTGCTGGTGGGCGAGGGGAAGGTGGCCGACGCCTACCAGAAGGAGTCGAAGGGCAAGACCATGACCTTCGTCGTCGTGGAGACGGCGTGGAGCGACAAGGCCACCGGCGAGCCCGTCTGCACCTCCCGCATGAACATCATCCACCGCATCTGATGGCGGACGCCGCGGCCAGCGACGACGACGCCGTCCTCCGCAGGCTGGAGGACGGGGTGGCGTGGATCACCCTCAACCGGCCCGAAGCCGGCAACGCCATCACCGCGGCCATGCGCGACCAGGTCGTCGTCTGGCTCGAGGAGGCGTCGGCCGATCTGGCGGTGCGTGTCGTGGTGCTGACCGGCGCCGGCGAGCGGGGCTTCTGCACCGGCGCCGACCTCCGGTCGTCCGGCCCGGCCCCGGCGCGGCCGGAGGGGGCGCCCGACCGGGCGGTGGGCGACACGGCCCGCCTCATCCGCACCGGCTGGCAGCGTCTGGTCTCCGCCGTCCTCGACTGCGAGAAGCCGGTCATCGCCGCGGTCAACGCCACGGCGGCCGGCGGCGGCATGCACCTCGCGCTCGCCTGCGACCTGGTGCTGGCCGCCGAGGAGGCCAGGTTCATCGAGGTCTTCATCCGGCGCGGCATCGCACCCGACGCCGCCGGTGCCTATCTGCTCGCCCGGCTCGTCGGGCCCCAGAAGGCCAAGGAGCTGTTCTTCTTCGGCGACGACGTGCCGGCCCGCGACGCGGAGCGCATCGGGCTGGTCAACAAGGTGGTGCCGCGGGCCGACCTCGTGGACGAGGCGTCGGCGTGGGCGGCCCGCCTGGCCGCGGCGCCGACCAAGGCCATCGCCGCGGCGAAGTACCTGACCAACCGGGCGCTCGAGTCCGACCGCACGACGGCCCTGTGGGACGAGGCCGTGGCCCAGGAGATGGTCACCGGCACCGAGGACTTCCAGGAGGGCATCGCCGCCTTCACCGAGCGCCGGCCGCCGTCGTTCCGCGGCTGGTAGCCGGGGCGTGGCCGTCGCTCCGGGCGGGACGGACCGACGGCCCGCGGACGGGCCGGGGTTCGGGCGCCGATGACGGAAGCTGCTAGAAACAGGCCGTGACTTCGACGGCTACGAACCACCGACTCGACCTCGTGGGAGCCTGATCCGATGGCCATCGGGATCCAGGACGAACACGAGGAGCTGCGGGCCGCGGTCCAGGGGTGGGCCGAGGCCCGGGACGTGGGCGCGGCGGTGCGTGCCGCCCTCGACGCCGACGCCGACGCCGTTCCGCCCTACTGGGCCGATCTGGCCGCCCAGGGTCTGGTGGCCATCCACGTGCCCGACGAGTACGGCGGCCAGGGCGCCGGCGTGGTCGAGCTGGCCGTCGTGGCCGAGGAGCTGGGCCGGGTCGCCGCCGTCGGACCGTGGGACACCACCGCGATCGTGGCCGGCGTGGTGGCCGCCGGCGGGCGCGCCGGGCTGGCCAAAGCGCTCCTGCCCGGGCTGGCCGACGGCAGCCTGACCGCGTCGCTGACCGTGCCCACCGCAGCCCCCGACGGGTCGCCGGTCGCCCCGGCCGGGTTGACGGGCGTGGCCGGCACCGACGGGTTGATCGAGGTCTCCGGGACGTTGCGACCGCTGGTCCACGGGGCCGTGGTCACCCACGTGCTGGCCCCGGTGGCCGTGGCCGGGGAGACCCGCTGGGTGGTCCTCGAGCGCGACGACGCAGCCGAGGTGGCCGAGCTCCCGAGCTTCGACCCGTCCCGCCCCACGGCGTCGTGGACACTCGAGGGCGCCCCCCTGTCCGGCGACCGGGTGCTCGACGTGTCGACCGGTGCGGTCCGCGACCTGGCCCTGGTGGTCCTGTCCGCCGAGGCCGTGGGCGGCGCCCGCTGGTGCGTGGACACCGCGGCCGAGCACGCCCGGACCCGCGAGCAGTTCGGGCGGCCCATCGGCCAGTTCCAGGGCGTCAAGCACCGGGTGGCCAACATGCTCGTCTCGGTCGAGCAGGCCGTGGCCGCCACCTGGGACGCGGCGCTGGTCGTCGAGTCGGAGGGCGGCTCCACCTCGGGCGAGGAGACCGACCAGGGCAGCCTGTCGGTGCAGCTGGCCGCAGCCCTCGCCCTCGACGGCTACGTGGAGGCGGCCAAGGGCGCCATCCAGGTCCTCGGGGGGATGGGCTTCACGTGGGAGCACGACGCCCACATCCACCTCCGCCGGGCCACCACCCTCCGCCAGCTGGTCGGTGGCACCGCTCCGCTGCGGGCCGAGTCGGCGCGGCTCGCGCTGGCCGGCTGGCGCCGACGCCTCACCATCGACCTGCCGCCCGAGGCCGATACGATGCGGGCCGAGATCGACGCGATCGTCGCCGCCATCGCCGCCGTCGAGGACCCGGTCGAGCGCCATCGGGCCTTGGCCGACCAGGGCCTGCTCGCGCCGCACTGGCCCACGCCGTGGGGCCGCGACGCCGGGGCCGTCGAGCAGCTCGTCATCGACCAGGCCCTGGCCGAGGCCGGACTCAAGCGCCCCAACTTCGCGGTGGCGGCCTGGGCCCTCCCCACGATCATGGCCCACGGCACCCGTGAGCAGACCGAGCGGTTCGTGGGCCCGACCCTGCGGGGCGAGCTCATCTGGTGCCAGCTGTTCAGCGAGCCCGGCGCCGGGTCCGACCTGGCCGCGCTGACCACCCGGGCCACCCGGGTCGACGGGGGGTGGTCGCTGACCGGCCAGAAGGTGTGGACGTCGGTGGCCACGCGGGCCCACTGGGGGATCTGCCTGGCCCGCACCGATCCCGACGTGCCCAAGCATCGGGGCATCACCTACTTCCTGGTGGACATGCACTCGCCGGGCATCGAGGTCCGGCCGTTGCGCGAGATCACCGGCGAGGCCCTGTTCAACGAAGTCTTCTTCGACGACTGCTTCGTGCCCGACGAGTGCGTGGTGGGCGAGATCGACGGGGGCTGGAAGCTGGCCCGGACGACGCTGGCCAACGAGCGGGTGTCGCTCTCGTCCGACTCGGCCTTCGGCGGCGCCCTCGAGGGCGTGCTCACCCGGGTGGCCGGCCGTCCCGACCTCCAGGACCCGGTCACCCTCGACCGCCTCGGCCACCTGCTGGCCGACGCCCAGTCGCTGGCCCAGCTCGGCATGCGGGCCACCCTCCGGTCGGTGGGAGGCCTCCAGCCCGGTCCGGAGTCGAGCGTGCGCAAGCTGGTGGGCGCCGAGTTCGACCAGCGGGTGCACGAGTTCGGACTCGACATCTGCGGGCCCGACGGGGCCGTCACCGACGGGGACGCTGTCGTGTCGGCCCGCGGGGTGCTCCAGTCGCGGTGCATGACCATCGCCGGCGGGACGAGCGAGGTCCAGCGCAACGTGATCGGTGAGCGGCTGCTCGGCCTCCCCCGCGACCCCGAGCCGGGCCGGTGACCGACCTCCCGGCGGGGCCGCCCGCCGAGCCGGGCGCCGAGGGCGGCACGGTCGGCCCCCCGGGCACGGGCGTCGTGCACCGGGGTCCCACCCGGGGCGTCCGCACCGGGGTGTGTCGTGGCACGCCCTGGCAGGGCGATGGAAGACTGGGTGGCGACGACCGGGGTTCCCGGTGGTGGCCGTGTGAGGCCCGCTGGTGGGCCGAGGAGGAGGGACGGGCAGATGGCTGACGCAGTGCTGTACTTCGAGGACGTGGCCGAGGGCGACGAGGCCCCCGGGCTGACCCACGTGCTGACCCGCACCGACCTGGTGGCCTACGCCGGCGCATCGGGGGACTACAACCCGATGCACCACGACGAGGTGAAGGCCACCGCGGCCGGCCAGCCCAGCGTGTTCGGGCACGGGATGTTCTCGATGGGACTGCTCGGGACGGCCATCACCGACTGGGTGGGCGTCGGCAACGTGACGCGTTTCACCGTGCGCTTCGCCCGCCAGACGTGGCCCGACGAGGAGCTCCGCTCCAGGATCGTCGTCACCGCCAAGCGCACCGAGGGCGACGCCCACTTCGTCGACCTCGACGTCCGGCTGCACAACGCGGCGGGTGAGGAGAAGGTGGTCGGCGAGGCCACGGCCCGGATCCCGGCCCGCCCCTGAGCCTGCGCCCGGCGGCGCGGTGGCCCGCCGCCGGGGATCGATCGGCGCCGGCTACCCGGTAGGGTCCGCGGGCGACGAGGGCGTGAGGACCGGGGAGGCCAGTGGTGCGACGGCGTCGACAGCGGCAGCGCGTGGCGCGCCCACCCCGCCCCGGACGTCGGAGCCCCGGACGTCGTAGCGCCGCCGTGGCCGCCGCGGTGGCCGCCGCGGTGGCCGCCGCCTCGTTGCTCGCCTCCTGCGCCAACGTGACCGTGCTGACCGTGTCCCACGCCGGTGACACCGACGGGGTCACCGCCACCACCATCCGGGTCGGGGCCCTCGGCTCCTTCAGCGGGTTCGCCGCTTCCGACTTCGCCCCGGTGACCACGGGCGCCGCCGTCTACTTCGACCAGCTCAACGCCTCGGGCGGGGTCTACGGCCGCAAGATCGTGTACTCGCCCATCGTGGACGACGGGACGTCGCCGTCGGGCGACACCGCCGGCGCCCAGCGGCTGGTGCAGAGCAAGGTGTTCGCCGTGGTGGGCGTGGGGACGCCGTTCTTCACCGGCTCGTCGATCCTGCGCTCCCAGGCCGTCCCGACCTTCGGGATCCAGGAGAACACCAACGAGCAGTGGTCGGGCCCGACCATGTTCGGCGCCGGGGGCTCCTACGTGGCCGAGAACCTGCCCATGCCCCAGGTGGCCTACGTGGCCGAGCAGACCCACGCCCGGGCGGCCGCCGTGCTGGCCTACAACGTGGCCCAGTCCTCGGGCGGCTGCGCCTCCGTCGTCAAGGGGCTGCAGCGCTACCACGTACCGACGCCGGTCATCGACTTCTCGATCCCCTACGGGGCCGCCACCCTGGATGCCGACGTGTCCCGGATGCAGCAGGCCGGCGTCGACTTCGTGGCCAGCTGTATGGACACCACCGGGGACATCAAGCTGTCCGAGACCCTCCAGCAGCACGGCATGGGCTCGGTGACCCAGTTCTGGCTCGACGGGTACGACTCGCAGACCCTGCGCGAGAACCGGTCGGCCCTCGACGGCGTCTACTTCCTGCTGCAGCAGACGCCCTTCGAGGTGGACACGCTGGACCCCGGGACGTACCCGGGCATCGACGCGTTCGTCGCCGCGCTCCGGCGCTACGCGCCGGGCACCGAGCCGTCGGGCACGGCGCTGGCGGGCTGGGTCAGCGCCGACCTGTTCACCCAGGGGCTGCGGGCCATCGGCAACGACGTCACCCGCACGGCGCTGGTGCAGGCCATCAACCGCCTGACCGAGTACACGGCGGACGGTGCCTACCCGCCCGTCGACTGGCAGGTCGCCCACACCGGGATCACCGACTCCGACTGCACCACCTACGTCCGGGCGGAGGGGAGCCGGTTCGTGCCCGTCTTCACGACCCCGCAGAGCGTCTACTCGTGCTACGACCAGACCGGGGCGGCCCACCTCGGGACGCAGACCGTCACCACCCTGCCCCTCCAGCCGGGCGTGCCGGGCACGTGACCCAGTTCCTCAACTACGCCGTGCCCGGCGTGCCCTTCGGGTGCGTCTTCGCCCTGATGGCCGTGGGCCTGGTGCTCACCTACAAGGCGTCGGGCGTCTTCAACCTGGCCTTCGGGGCCCAGGCCTTCGTGTCCGCCCTGGCCTACGTGTCGCTCGTCCAGGACGGCTGGCCGCGGTGGGCGGCCACGGTCATCGCCGTGCTCGTGATCGGCCCCCTCGTCGGGGTCGTGCTCGACCGCCTGCTCTTCCGGCGGATCCGCACGGCGTCGCCGCTGGTCAAGCTCGTCCCCTCGCTCGGCCTGCTCGTGGCCCTGCCCCAGCTGGCGCTCATCATCGCCGGGTCCACACCGACGATCCCGCCGCCGGCCATCGTCGGCAACGCCCAGCGGGTCTACCTCCACCTGGGCTCGGTGCCGCTGAGCGGCCTCGAGCTCTCGATCAGCGCGGCGACCGTCGTGGTAGTGGGCGGCCTCGTCCTGCTCTTCCGCTTCACCCCGGTCGGCCTCGAGATGCGGGCCGTGGTCGAGAGTCCGCGCATGACCGAGCTGGCCGGGGTCAACGCCGGCCGGGTGAGCGCATTCGCCTGGATCCTCTCGAGCGTCATGGCCGCTCTGGCCGGGGTGCTGCTGGCCCCGCTGTACTCCCAGCTCGACCCCCAGAACTTCACCGTCCTGCTGGTGTGGGGCGTCGCCGGCGCGGTCATCGGCCGCTTCTCGAGCCTCCCGCTGGCCCTGGTGGGAGGGTTGGCCCTGGGCGTCGCCCAGGAGGTGATCGCGGGCTACCTCCCGGCCGGCGTCATCGCCAACGGGCTCCGTCCCTCGCTGCCGTTCGTGGTGCTGCTGGTGTTCCTGCCGCTGGCCCGCCAGCGCCAGCTCGACGATCCGCTGTCCGGTTGCGACCCGCCCACCTCGGCCTCCGAGCGGGCCACGCTGGGCTACCGCCCTGCCTCGACGGTGGCGACCTCGGGCGGTTCGGTCCACGCCGTCGGGGCGTGGCATCAGCGCCTCGGGGGGCGCAGCGGTGGGCGCATGGCCGGGATCCTGACCCGCAGCCCGACGGCCACCTTCGCGTGGGTGGTCGCCGCGGTGGCCGTCGTCTCCTCCCTGACCTGGGTGCCGGCCGACTGGCTGCTCACCATGAACCAGGGCGTGGCCTTCGCCATCATCTTCCTGTCGCTGGTCCTGCTGACCGGGATGACCGGGCAGATCTCCCTCTGCCAGGCCGCCTTCGCCGGTCTCGGCGGCTTCGTCGCCGGCCAGTTGGCCAACCACATCGGCCTGCCCATCGTGCTCGGCATGGTGGCCGGGGGCCTGCTGGCCGCCGTGCTCGGGGTGATCGTCGCCCTGCCCACCCTGCGCCTGGCCGGCCTCCCCCTGGCGCTGGCCACGCTCGCCTTCGCGCTGCTGGCCGACAACATCCTGTTCCCCAACACCTGGATCGGCAACGGCGCCGGCGGCATCACCGTGCCGCGCCCGTCGGCCGGCCCGGTGAGCTTCGCCGCCGAGAAGCCGTTCTTCGTTCTGTCGCTGGTCGTCCTGGCGGTGTGCGCGGGCATCGTGAAGCTCGTGGGCGACGGCACCATGGGCCGGTACCTGTCGGCCGTGCGGGGGAGCGAGCTGGCCGCCAACGCGGTGGGCATCGACGTCTACCGGCTGCGCGTGCTGGTCTTCGCCCTGTCGGCCGCGCTGGCCGGCGTGGGCGGGGCGCTCTTCGGCTCGCTCGAGGGCTCGCTGTCGGCCACCGACTTCAACTACCAGATCTCGGCCGTGCTGCTGGTGGTGGCGGCCATCGTGGGCCTCGGGTCGATCGCCGGAGCGGTGGTGGCCGGGGTGGTCTACGCCACCCTGCAGGTGGCGGTGACGTCGCTGCCCTCCCGCTTCGCCGGGCTGGTGGCCGTGCTCTTCGGCCTGGCCACCCTCAGCTACACCCGCCATCCCGAGGGCTTCCTCGACTTCCTGAGCGGCCGCATCCAGATCGCGGTGGCCGACCGGCGGGCGAGGCGGCCCGGCGGGGGACCGCCCGGGACGGGAACACCGGAGGGCGGGGCGGGGGAGCGGCCCGTCGTCGAGCCCGTCGTGGAGGGGGCATGACGGCCGGCGCCGAGCTCCTGGTCGTGTCCGGGATCACCAAGCAGTTCGGGGGCATCGTGGCCCTCGACCACGTCGACCTGGAGCTGGCGGCCGGCGAGGCGGTGGGCGTGGTCGGCCCGAACGGGGCCGGCAAGACGACGCTGTTCAACTGCGTGTTCGGCCTCGAGGAGGCCGACGAGGGCACGGTGGTCTTCGGCGGCCGGCGCATCGACCGGCTGCCGGTGTGGCGCCGCAGCCGGCTCGGGATCGGCCGGACCTTCCAGCGCATGGAGCTGTTCGAGGGGATGACCGTGGCCGACCACCTGCTGGTGGCCGAGCAGGCCGCCGGCGGCACCGTGCGCATCTGGCGGGACTTCCTCCACCGCGGGGGCCCCACCCCGACCGAGCTCGCCCACGTCGAGGAGGTCCTCGACCTGCTCGGGCTGTCCGACCTGGCCGGCCGGCCCGTCGACACCCTCGACCTCGGCCACGCCCGGCTGGTGGAGCTGGGCCGGGCGATGATGGGCACGCCCCGCCTGCTCATGCTCGACGAGCCGTCGTCGGGGCTCGACGCCGACGACACGGCCCGGCTGGCCCGGATCCTGGGCGAGGCCCGGCGCACCACGGGGGTGGCGGTGCTGCTGGTGGAGCACGACCTGGCCCTGGTCGAGGCCGTCGTCGACCGGCTCTACGTCCTCGACTTCGGCAAGCTGCTGGCCTCCGGCGGGGTGGACGAGGTCCTGGGCGACCCCGAGGTCCGCCGCGCCTACCTCGGGAGCACGGCGTGACCGCGGCGGCCGTGCCGGCCGTCGCCCCGGGTGAGCCGCTGCTCGAACTGCACGACGTGCGCGTGGCCTACGGCCCCTACGAGGCGCTGTTCGGCGTGTCGCTGACGGTGCGGGCCGGGCGGGCCACGGCGCTGGTCGGGGCCAACGGGGCGGGCAAGTCCACGGTGGCGCGGGTGGTGTCGGGCCTCGTGCCTCCGACCGGGGGGACGATCCGCTTCGACGGACGCGACATCACCGGACGGCCGGCCTACGAGATCGCCCGGTCGGGGCTGTCCCAGCTCACCGAAGGCCGCTCGGTCTTCGCGTCGCTGACCGTCGAGGAGAACCTCACCCTGTCGTTCCGCCGGGCGCTCGGCCGGCGGGGCGTGTCCGGGGCGCTGGCCCGGGCCTACGAGGCGTTCCCCCGGTTGGGTGAGCGTCGGACCCAGTCGGCGGGCACCCTGTCGGGAGGTGAGCAGCGCATGCTGGCCCTCGCCCGGGTGCTGGTGCTCCACCAGAAGCTGCTGATGGTCGACGAGCTCTCGTTCGGCCTGGCCCCGGGGGTGGTCGACGAGGTGTACGCCGCCCTCGGGCGCGTCCTGGCCGCGGGGGCGTCGCTGCTCCTGATCGAGCAGCACGTGGACCGGGCCCTCGGACTGGCCGACGACGTGGTCGTGCTCAGCAAGGGCCGGGTGGTCTACGACGGGACGCCGGCCGGAGTGGAAGGCCGCCTCGGCGACCTGGTGCTCGGCCGGACCGACCACCGGGACGGGGCGGGTCCGGCCGAGGCCGGGGCCTAGGCCAGGCTGAAGGGCGGGACGCCCGACGAGATGCCCTTGAACAGCTCGCCCTTAGCGGCGGCCAGCTCGGAGACCGACCACATCGAGTCGCGGTGGATCTCGCCGACGGCGTGGAAGCCGCCCATGGCCCAGATGTCGCCGCCGTAGACGACGAAGTTCTGGCCGCTGATGTCGGCGGCCTCGTCGGTGGCCAGGAAGGTCACGAGCTGGGCCACGTTGACGGGGTCGAACTTGTCGAACCCGCCGTCGCTCTTGGCCATCTCGCCGAAGAGGTTCTCGGTCATGCGGGTGCGGGCCCGGGGGCTGATCGAGTTGCAGGTGATGCCGTAGCGGCCGAGCTCACGGGCGAGGACCCAGGTCATCGACGCGATGCCGGCCTTGGCCGCCGAGTAGTTGGCCTGCCCGGCGTTGCCGAACAGCCCGGCCTCGGACGAGGTGTTGATGATGCGTCCGGTGACGTCCTCGCCGGCCTTGGCCCGGCCCCGCCAGTAGACGGCGGCGTGGTGGGAGGGGGCGAAGTGGCCCTTCAGGTGGACCCGGATCACGTCGTCCCAGTCCGACTCCTCCATGTTGAAGGACATCTTGTCCCGCAGGATGCCGGCGTTGTTGACCAGGATGTCGAGCTGGCCGAAGGTGTCGACGGCTTGTTCGACCAGGGCCTTGGCGCCCTCCCACGAGCTGACGTCCGAGGCGTTGACGGCGGCGTCGCTCCCGCCGGACTTGATGAGCTCGACGACCTCCTCGGCCGGGTGCTTGTCGCCGCCCTCGCCCTGGAGGGAGGCGCCGACGTCGTTGACGATGACCTTGGCGCCCTCCGAGGCGAGCAGGAGGGCCTCCTCCCGACCGATCCCCCGACCCGCGCCGGTGACGATGGCGACCTTGCCGTCGAGCATTCCCATGATGTCCTCCTGAGTGGATCCGTAACTGTGGTTGACCTGCGGGCCACCGCCGGGCCGGATGCGGTGGCACGCGGCGGAACCGGGGAAGCATGGCCGAAACCCACTCCCACCGCAAGACCGCGGGCGGCACCCCGCCCGGCCCCTCGGCCTCACCCCACCCGGGCCCCCCGGGCTCACCCCGGGGCGCCGATGGTAGGTTCGCCCACCAGGGGCGCAGGGTCCGAGTGAGGATGGGAGCAGGCATGACCGGAGCGGAGCAGGCGGGCGGCAAGGGCGCGATCGCGGGCCTCCCGTCGAGGTTCATCCCCCAGTACGACCGGGTCGAGAACAAGGTGCGCCGGGAGGCGACCCGACTCGCCGACCTCTCCTTCGCCCAGCTGCCACCCCGGTTGGCGGTGCGGATGGTCTACAACATCCTCCTGCGCCGCGATCCCGACCCGGTGGCCTGGGACGTCTACAACGGTGCCCTCACGGACCATCTGATCTCCTACGAGGAGATGGTCGACAGGATCCGGACCTCCGACGAGTTCCGTGTGGTCGCCCGACCCGGGCCGTCCGGCCTGCACGGCTCGCTGCACGCAAGCCGGTGCGAGTTCATCATGGGGCTGCCACCGGCCCGCCGGATCATCGACGTCGGCGGGGGCCACACCTCCGACGGCCGGGGCGCCCTGGTGGCACTCGGCTACCCCTACGACTTCGAGGACCTGGTCATCGTCGACCTGCCGCCCGACGACCGCCACCAGCTCTACAAGTCCGACCGCTGGAAGGACGACGACACCGACCGCGGCCGGGTGCGCTACGAGTACCGGTCGATGGTGGACCTGACCTTCGCCGAGCCGGACTCCGTCGACCTGGTCTACAGCGGCCAGTCGATCGAGCACGTCCCCGAGTCGGCCGGCGACGAGGTGCTGGCCGGCGCCTTCCGGGCGCTGCGACCCGGGGGCTACCTGGCCATCGACACGCCCAACGGGCGGCTGTGTCGCATGCAGCAGGAGGAGTTCATCGATCCCGACCACGACGTCGAGTACACGCTCGAGCAGCTGCGGGACAAGGTGCTGGCCGCCGGGTTCGAGATCGAGACGATCCGCGGCCTCAACTGGGGCGGGCCGGCCGCCGCCGCCGGGCGCTACGACGTGGCCGCCCTGGCGGCCAACTACGGCGTCTACCACGACGCGGCCAACTGCTACCTGCTGGCCTTCCTCGCCCGCAAGCCCGCCTGAACCCGCGCCGCGGCCGGACCGTCCCGCCCGCCCGGACGTCGACCGGCGGGTTCAGCCCCCGGGCGGCTCGAGCACCAGGACCGGGATGACCCGTTCGGTCTTCTCCTGGTACTCGGCATAGGGCGGGTAGGCCGCCACGGCCCGCTCCCACCAGAGCTCCCGCTCGTCCGTGAAGACCTCCCGGGCGATGCGGTCCGACCGGTCGGGACCGTCCTGGAGCTCGACGTGGGGATCCGCCACCAGGTTGGTGTACCAGGCGGGGTGGGCCGGGGCGCCACCCTGGGAGGCGACGATGGCGTAGATCCCGTCGAACTCGACCCTCATGAGCGGGGTCTTGCGCAGCTTGCCCGAGTGGACACCCCGGTTGGTCACGATCACCACGGGCATGCCGGTGTCGAGGAGGGTGGTGCCCTCCCTCCCTCCGGACGACTCGTAGAGGGCCACCTGGTCCCGGACCCACTGTTGCGAACTCGGCTCGTACTCACCAGTCAGGGGCATGACTCCAGTGAACACGCTGCGCCGTCGCCTCGCCACCGCGGCCGCCCGGCCGCCGGTGCATGGTGCGGGCGAGAGGATTCGAACCTCCACCCCCGAAGGGACCGGGACCTAAACCCGGCGCGTCTGCCGATTCCGCCACGCCCGCGTGGCGGCCCAGCCTACCGAGCCGGGTCCCGGCCACGGGGGTGCCTCACGGGGAGCCCCGGGGCCCCTGGCTATAGTCAGCCTGTGCCGACCCCGCCCTCCGCCCCGACCTCCGCCGGCCCCGACGCCGACCGCGTCTCCGAGGCCACCGACGTGGCCGCCCGGATCCGCTACCTCGACGAGGTGATGGCCGAGATCGACGCCGAGGTCCGACGCCGCCGGGCCTCGGGCGACCTGCCCGCCGGCCTCGAGCGGGAGCTCGACGAGCTGTTCCTCGAATTCTCGCCGGTGGGGCTGCAGGGCCGGGCCCGCCTGCGGGAGACGCTCTCGCTGGTCGACGGGGCCGCCTTCGTCGACATCGCCGTGCCGACCGCCTCCAACAAGGCCGTGGGCAGCTACGTCAAGCGGGCCATCCGCAAGGCCCTCGGCTGGTACATGACCTTCATCATCGCCCAGGTCGTGAAGTTCGCCTGGTCGGTGTCGCGGATGTTCCACGTGGTCGTGGACCACGTGGAGGACCTGGAGGCCGCCGTCGAGGCGCACCGGTCACCCGACCTGCCCGTCGCCGTGGTCCCGGTGTCCGGCGCCGGTGCCGCGTGGTGGGCCCCGGCCGCCGCCGAGGCCCTGTCCGGGGTGGCCGAACGGGTGGTGGTCGCCGACTGCGGCGACGCCTCGCTCGTCGACGGCCTGCTGGCCGCCGGGGTCGACGCCTACGGCGTGGACCCCTCGGACCTGGCCCTCGAGCCGGCCCTCGACCGGGGTGTCGACGTGCGCGCCGAGGCGATGCTCGACCATCTCGACGTGGTGTCCAGCGAGGCCCTGGGCGGCATCGTGCTGACCGGCTCGGTGCAGTGGCTCCGACCGAACGAGCGGGAGCGGCTGCTGGAGCTCGTCTCGTCCCGCCTGGCCGTCGACGGGACCCTGGTGCTCCACTCGGCGTCCCCCGAAGCCTGGGCGGCGTCGGCCCCGCCGGTCGTGCGGGACCTGGCCCCCGGCCGTCCGCTCCACGCCGAGACGTGGGCCCACCTGTTGGCCAGCCGGGGGTTCGCCGTCCGGACGACGGTCACCGGGGGCGACGACCGGCGCCTGGCCCCCGTGGCGGACGGCGCCACGGACGCGGCCGCGGTCAACGCCGCCATCGACGTCATCAACGACCTGCTGCTCGGGCCGACGGAGTACCTCGTGGTCGCCACGCGGGAGCGGTGACCGCCGTCCACCAGTTCGTGCCCGCCCTGCTGCCCCGCGACGCCACGGGGGACCACACCCGCGCCCTGCGCGACGCCCTGCGGGCGGTCGGATGGGAGTCCGACATCTACGTCGAGGCCGCCCACGACGAGCTCCAGCACGAGGCCACGTACTTCGAGGAGTACCCCTCCCGGGCCCGACCGGGTGACGTGCTGCTCTACCAGCTGGGCACGTCGTCACCGGTGGCCGAGTTCCTCCTCGGGCGGGACGAGCCCCTGGTCCTCGACTACCACAACGTCACACCCGAGTCCTTCTACCGGGGGTGGGAGGAGCACACCGCGGCCAAGGTGGCCCTGGCCCGGGAGCAGGTGGCGGCCCTCGCCCCGAAGGCGGTGCTCGGGATCGCCGACTCGGCGTTCAACGCCCGCGAGCTCGAGGAGCTGGGCTGCCCGGCCACCGCCGTGGTGCCCATCCTGGTCGACCTCGAGTCGGACCACGGTGCCGTCGACGGCGCCGAGCGGGCCCGACTGGCCGCCGAGCACGGAGGGGCCACCGTGCTGCTCTTCGTCGGACGCATCTCACCCAACAAGGCGCACGAGCGGTTGGTCGAGGCGCTCTGGGTCTACCGACGGCTCTACGACCCCGATGCCCGGCTCCACCTCGTGGGCCCGGCGGTGACGCCGTCCTACGCCGAGGCGGTCTTCGCGTTCGCCGACGAGCTGGGCCTGGCCGACGCCGTCCGCCATGGCGAGGGCCTGACGACCGCGCAGCTCGCCGCCTGGTACGAGGACGCCGACGTCTTCGTGTGCCTGTCGGAACACGAGGGCTTCTGCATCCCGCTGCTCGAGGCCATGCGGGCGGGCACGCCGATCGTGGCGTTCGACGCCGGTGCGGTGGCCGAGACCCTGGCCGACGCCGGGATCCTGCTGTCCGAGGCCCGACCGGCCACGGTGGCGGCGGCGGTCGACCGCGTCCACCGGGACGACCGGCTGACCGCGTGGCTCGTGGACGCCGGACGGCGGCGCCTGGGCGACTTCGCGGCCGAGACCACCCGCCGGCGGTTCGTGGAGGTCCTGGCAGGTGTGACCGGCCACGGGCCGGTGGTGGCATGAAGCTGGCCTTCGTCACCCCGCGCTACGGCACCGAGGTCATCGGCGGGGCCGAGACGGCGGCCCGCATGCTGGCCGAGCGCCTGGTGCGACGCGACGGGTGGGAGGTGGAGGTCCTCACCAGCTGCGCCCTCGACCACCTCACGTGGGAGAACACCGAGCCCGCCGGGACCGGCGAGCTCAACGGCGTGACGGTCAACCGGTTCCCGACGGCGTCGCGGCGCACACTCGACTACTTCGCCCTCGACGGCCAGCTGCGGGTCGCCCCCGGCGCGGCCGACCTGTCCGACACCCGCAAGTGGGTGGCCCTCAACGGGCCGATGTGCCCCGGCCTCGTCGACGCGGTGGCCGCCACGGACGCCGACGTGATCGCCTGCTACCCGTACCTCTTCGCCACCACGGTGGACGCCATTGCCGTGTCACCTGTGCCCGTGGTGCTGCACCCGGCCGCCCACGACGAGCCGGCGCTGTACTTCGCGGCTTTCCGCCGGAGCTTCCTCGACGTCGACGGATTCGTCTACCACACACGTGCCGAGCGGGAGCTGATGGAGGACGTGTACCGGATCGGGGCCCGCCCCCAGGTGGTCCTCGGTCTCGGCGTGAACGACCCGGCCGGGACCGGTCGCCCCGGCGGCGACGTCCTCGGGATCGGCGACCGCCCCTACCTCTGCTACCTCGGGCGGGTCGACGAGCACAAGGGCTGCGGCATGCTCGCCGACTACTTCGCCGAGTACAAGGAACGGAACCCGTCGGACCTGGCGCTGGCCCTCGTCGGCCCGGTGTCGGCCAAGGCGCCGGAGCATCCCGACATCGTCGTCACCGGGACGGTGTCCGAGGCCGACAAGTGGGACGTGCTGGCCGGCGCCCGGGCGATGGTCCAGCCGTCGGCCTACGAGTCGTTCTCGCTGGTCGTCCTCGAGGCCTGGACGCTCGGGGTGCCGGTACTGGTCAACGGGTCCTGTGCGGCCACGATGGAGCACTGCCAGCGGTCCGGGGGCGGCCTGTGGTTCGACTCCTACCGGAGCTTCGAGGCGACGGTCGGCCGGCTGGCCGGAGACGCCGCGCTGCGGTCCGCCCTCGGCGAGTCGGGCCGTCGCTACACCGAGCGGAACTACCTGTGGCCGTCGATCATCGACCGCTACACCGCCTTCCTCGAGGGCGTCGTCGACCGGGGGCGACGGCCACCGCTGCACACGGCGCGCCTCCGCCTGCCCACCGGGGGTACGGCCTACGTGCGCGAAGGGGTGGCCCGTGCCGGCTGACCAGGGGGACGACCCGGTGGAGCACGAGGCGCCGGCCGATCCGCGTGCCGGCCTCCCGGCCGACGAGCGCGCCCTGCTCGAGGCCTTCGACCGGCTGCGCCCGCAGGGGACCCTGCGGTGGAACTTCGACGATGCCGTCCGCCGGCTGACCGAGGCGCCCGAGGCGCACGGTCGCCTGTCGCCCTGGGGCGGCCTCCCGGCCGATCTGTGGGAGCGGGGCCGGAGCGCCAGGGCCAGCGAGCGGGTGCTGGGCGACGTGGTGAAGCAGGTGGCCCAGGAACTGAGCGAGTACACCGACCAGGCCGTCCACGAGTCGGCGCGCCTGGACGACGAGGCCCTGGCGGAGCTGCGCACGGCGACCCTCGACGCCGTGCGGTTCCTGTCGGCCCGGGTGGAACGGCTGGAGGCCGCCGTCGATCCGCTGGGCATCCCGGTGGGGGAGCTCGACCTGCCCGCACCGGACACCTCGGCGTGGGTCGGGGCGGCCACCGGGTGGGCGACGGCCGACGCCGGCCTGCCGGTCGTGGTCGGGGAGCTCGGGGACCGGCGACTGGCCGCCGCGGTGGCCGGTACCGGGGTGGCGGTCGACGCCGTCGACCCCCGGGGCGGGGTGGTGTGGGGCGCCGAGGCCGATCTGGTGGTACCGGGCCACCGGGTGACCGTGACCCTGGCCGAGGTGGTCGACCACCTGCGGCGCCTGGCGCCGGCCAGCCGGGGCGGCATGGTCCTCTCGGGCTGCGTCGACCGGGCCCCCCTGGCCGTCAAGCTCGAGCTGGTCGAGCACGCCGTCCGGGTGCTGGCCCCGGGGGGGACCCTGGCCCTGCTGGTGACCGACCAGGCGGCGTGGGGAGCGGGGCTCGACCCGGTGGCGGCCGACCTCCTGCCCGGGCACCCGCTCCACCCCGAGACGTGGCGGGTCGTCCTGGCCGACCGGGGGCTCCCCGGTGCGGTGGTCCGATCGGCCGACCGGGGGCCGGTGCACGCGGTCGTGGTGGAGGTCCACCCGTGAGCGGCATCCACCTGTTCGTGCCCATGCTCCACCGCCGGGACGCGGTGGGGGAGCACACCCGGTCGTTGCGGGACCGCCTGGTGGCCGACGGGGTCGAGTGCCGGATCTACGTCGAGGTGCCCGACCCCGACACGGCGGAGGAGACCCGGCACTACCTCGACTACGAAGCCGAGGCCCGGCCCGGCGACGTGCTCGTCTACGAGATGGCCACCCGCTCGGAGATGGTCGCCTGGCTGCTGCGTCGCCCGGAACCGGTGGTCGTGAACTACCACAGCATCACGCCACCGGAGTACTTCGTGCCGTGGAACAACTGGATCGCCCGCCACCAGGTGGGGGCCACCCAGGACCTCGCCGCCCTGGCGCCGACGGCCGCCCTGGGCATCGGCGTATCGGCGTTCGACGCCGACGAACTCCGCCGGGCCGGCTGCCGGGAGGTCGAGGTGATCCCGGTGGCCAACCTGCGCTTGCCCCCGCCGGCTCCGGACCCGGGAACGCTGGCCGCGCTCGAGGCCCGGCCCGCCGGCCCCCGCTGGCTGTCGGTCGGCCGCCTGGCCCCCAACAAGGGCCACGAGGACACCATCGCCGCGCTGTTCGTGGCCCGGGCGACCACCGATCCCGGTGCCCGGCTCACCATCGTGGGATCGTCCTCGGAGCCGACGTACGCCCAGGCGCTGCGGCGCTTCGCCGGCGAGTTGGGGATGGCCGGTGCGGTGGAGTTCGTGTCGGGGCTCACCGACGCCCAGCTGTCGGCCCGCTACGAGGCGGCCGACGTGCTGGTGATGCTGTCCGAACACGAAGGATTCGGCGTGCCGGTGCTCGAAGCCATGACCCACGGTGTCCCTGTCGTCGCCTACGCGGCCGGCGCGCTGCCCGACCTGGTGGGCCCGGCCGGCGTGCTGCTGGACGCCAAGAGCCCCCGCCGGGTGGCCCACGAGGTGTCGCGACTCCTGGCCGACCCGGCGCGGTGTGCCGCGCTGGTGGCGGCGGGTCGGGAGCGTCCCGCCGCACTCGGGGTCGACCGGGCGGCATCCGACCTGGTGGCGGCCTTGCGGCGGGTGGCGGAGCGTGCCGGGGACACCCCTGTGGGACTCTCGACCGGGTCCGGCGCGGACGCCACCCTGCGTCCGTCACCATCTACGACGAACTAGGCTCAACACTCATGGAATCCCCTCTCGACGCCCACCGCGTCCCTATCCACGATCGGTTCGGCCGGGACCCCGGAGATGAAGACTGGCGCCGACGTCGGACCGGGCTCCGACATCTTCCAGCGCCTGCTGAAGGAGCGCATCGTCTTCATCGGGTCGGCGATCGACCAGAACACGGCCAACCTGGTGTGCTCGCAGCTGATCCTCCTCGAGGCCGAGGACCAGGAGCGGGACATCTCGGTGTACATCAACTCGCCCGGCGGGTCGGTCACCGACGGCCTCGCCATCTACGACACGATGCAGTACGTCCGGTGCGACGTCCGCACCATCTGCGTGGGCCTGGCCGCGTCCATGGGCCAGTTCCTCCTATGCGCCGGCACGCCGGGCAAGCGCTTCGCCCTGCCCCACAGCCGGATCCTGATGCACCAGCCGTCGGGGGGCATGCAGGGCCAGGCCTCCGACATCGCCATCCAGGCCGAGCAGATCATCTACATGAAGCGGATGCTGGCCGAGCGGATCTCGTTCCACACGGGCCAGCCGATCGAGCGCATCGAGGCGGACTCGGACCGCGACCGCTGGTTCACCGCCGAGGAGGCCCGCGAGTACGGGTTCATCGACGAGGTGATCCAGAAGGACGCCGTGCAGGTCCCGACGGCCGGCACGGAGTCCTCCACCTGATGAGCATCATCGACAAACCGGCGTCTTCGGAGCCCGAGCAGGGCTCGTCGATCGGTGGCAGCACCCGCTTCGTTCCCGGGCAGAGCCATGACCGGATCACCGTCGTCAACGGGAAGGTGCAGCTCGGCCAACGGCTGAAGGACCTCTGGATCAACCGGGACCTGCTGATGCTGCTGGTCCGGACCGAGCTGAAGGTCAAGTACAAGGACTCGGCGCTCGGCTACGCCTGGTCGATGCTGAACCCGGCCCTGGTGCTGTCCATCTACTACGTGGTCTTCAAGATCATCGCCAGGAACCACCAACCCAACTTCGCCATCTGGCTCTTCGCCGGTCTGCTGGTCTGGAACCTGTTCAACGGATCGGCCATGGGTGCCACCTCGGTCGTCGTGGGCAAGGCCGGCATCGTCAAGAAGGTGGCCTTCCCTCGGGAACTGCTCGCCCTGTCGGTGGTCGGCGTGAACATGGTGCTCTTCGCCATCCAGGTGGTCGTGCTGATCGCCGCCATGCTCCTCTTCGGGATCCAGCCGGCATGGCAGTTCGTCGCCATCCTCCCCTTGGCCCTGGTCGCACTGCTGATGTTCACCGGGGCGCTGTCCATCTTCCTGTCCGCGGTCAACGTCTACCTGCGCGACACCCAGCATCTCACCGAGGTCCTGCTGATGGCCTGGTTCTGGGGGACGTCGATCGTCTACACCTACGGGACCATCTTCCTCTCCGACCACAACGAGAAGCATCCGGTGCTCGACTGGCTCCAGTACGTCTACCTCCTCAATCCGATCACCCCGATCGCCATGACCTTCCAGCGGGCGATCTACGGCGTGACCAAGTATTCCTACCTGAGTCCCGGCCAGAAGGTCCCCACCTGGTACAACGTGCTGCCCACGTGGAGTCCGGCCGGATATGCGGCCATGCTCGTCGCCGTCTTCGTCGTGAGCGTCGGGCTGTTCCTGCTCGCACTCGTCGTCTTCGGGCGGCTCGAGGGCAACTTCGCCGAGGAGCTCTAGACCGTGGCCGTCGCAATCGAAGTAACCGACATCTCCAAGCAGTTCCGTCTCTACAACGAGAAGCACACCTCGCTCAAGGAGCGGGTGATACACGGCGGCAAGATGCCGTTCACCCCGTTCTGGGCACTCCGCGACGTGAACGTCGACATCAACCAGGGTGAGACGTTCGGCATCCTCGGGCGGAACGGCTGCGGCAAGTCGACGCTGCTCAAGTGCGTCGCCGGCATCCTGAAGCCGACCACCGGTGAGATCAGGGTGCGCGGCACCCTGGCCGCCATGCTGGAGCTCGGAGCCGGGTTCCAGCCCGACCTGTCCGGCCGGGACAACATCTACCTGAACGGTTCGTTGCTCGGTCTCTCCCACGCCGACATCGCCAAGCGATTCGACGACATCGTGGCCTTCGCCGAGCTCGAGGACTTCATCGACAACCAGGTCAAGTTCTACTCGTCGGGAATGTACGTCCGCCTCGGCTTCGCCGTGGCCGTCAACGTCGAGCCCGACGTCCTCCTGGTCGACGAGGTGCTGGCCGTGGGGGACGCCGCGTTCCAGCGCAAGTGCCTCGATCACGTCAAGAGGTTCCAGCGCGAGGGCCGGACCATCGTCGTGGTGAGCCACGGCGCGGACACCATCCGCCAGAACTGCGCTCGGGCCATGGTCATGAACCACGGCAGGGTCATCACCGTCGACGAGCCCGGTGAGGCCATCCGGGTCTACCTGGCGGACCTGCTCGGTGTGGGAACCCTCGAAGGTTCGGAGTCCGGCGGCATCGCCGGCAATGTCCTGGCCATCGGCACGGTGATGGCCGACCACGGCGGTAGCGGGATCCGCGGCCACATGTACCCCGGCGAGTCGCTCACCATCACCGCCGATGTCGACAGCCTGGCCGCCGTTCCCAATGCCATGGCCACCATCGCCATCCACGACGACCAGAACGAGCTGGTCTTCGCCTCGGACCCGGACGACACGGCCTGTGCCATAGAGATCCCCGAAGGCGGCGGGATCGTCAAATTCTTCTTTCCGGATGTCCCGCTGCTCGATGGCACGTACTCGGTGAGCGTCGGCGTCCGCAGCGCCACGGTGACGGCCATCTACGACTGGAAGGACCAGGTCACCAAGTTCGAGGTCGCCAACCCCGGTCGGGCCACCGGTCGGGTCCACCTCCCCCTCGACGTGAGCTTCCAGCTCAGGTCGACCGGCGAGGTATCGGCCGTCTCCAGCGGCGACTACTCGCCGCTCGCCCTGCCGGGCTGGGAGGATTTCACGGCGTGACCGTCACGCGGATCGACCAGGTGATCCCCACGCTGGCCAGTCGGGACGCCATCGGCGGGCACGTCATGCAGCTCCGGGACCTGCTCCGGTCCCGCGGGTACGCGTCGGACGTCTACTACGGCAACGCCAGCCCCGACCGGCTCGACGAGGGCATCCCGATCACCCGCATCGGCGAACGGCCGAGCTCGGGGCGCGTGCTGCTCTACCAGCTGTCGATCGGCAGCGGGGTGGCCGACATCTTCCGGGACCGGCCCGAGCGGAAGTTCGTGAATTACCACAACATCACGCCGGCCGACCTGATCGAAGCCTGGATCCCGCAGGTGGGGGAGGAGGTGCGCTGGGGCAGGGCCCAGCTCCGCGAGCTCGCCAAGGTGACCGAGTTCGCCATCGCCGACTCGGTCTACAACGAGATGGAGCTGCGCGACGCGGGCTATCCCTCGACCACCACGGTCCCCCTGCTCATCGACCCCGAGGACTTCACCGGGAATCCCGACCCGGCGTTGTCCGCCCGGCTCGCGAGCCGACGGGCCGGCGGCGGGACCGACCTGCTCTTCGTGGGCAAGGTCTCCCCCCACAAGGGCCAGCACGACCTGGTGAAGGCGTTGGCCGCCTATCGCCGGCTCTACGACCCCCGGGCCCGGCTGCACATCGTCGGCGGGGCCATCTCCGAGGAGTACCAGCGGGCCGTCGAGCGCTTCGCCGACGAGCTCGACCTGGCCGATGCGGTGGAGTGGGCCGGCTCGGTCACCCACGAGGAGCTCATCGCGTACTACGAGCACTGCGACGTCTTCCTCTGCCTCTCCAACCACGAGGGATTCTGCGTGCCGCTGCTCGAGTCGATGTACCACCGACTGCCGATCGTCTCCTACCGCAACACCGCGGTGCCCGAGACGGTGGCCCAGGCCGGCCTGATCCTGCCCGACAAGGAGCCGGCCCGGGTGGCCGCGGCCGTCCACCGGGTCGTCGAGGACGCCCGGTTGCGGACCGAGCTGGCGACGGCGGCCGGCCAGCGCGTCGACTGGTTCGCCCTGCCCCGTGTCCAGGACGGCTTCGTGTCCGCCCTCGAGGCCGCCTGCGCGGCGTGACGGGGCCCCGTCCCGTGACGGGGCCACCGGCGTGAGGATCGCCTTCGTCGTCCCCCGCTACGGACCGGCGATCGTCGGCGGGGCCGAGACCGCGGCACGGCTGCTGGCCGAGCACCTGGTGGCCCGCAGGGGGTGGGAGGTCGACGTCCTCACCACGTGCGCCGACGACTTCGTCACCTGGGCCGACGTCTACCCGCCCGGGGAGGAGTGGATCGCCGGCGTCCGGGTGGTGCGCATCCCGTCCGCGGCCGGGCGCGAGCCCTCGTTCCACCCCCTGTCGGCCGCCCTGCTGGCCGACCCGGCGGCCGCCACGCACGCCGAGGCCGAGCGCTGGCTCGACCTGCAGGGGCCGGTGTCGCCGGACCTGGCCGACGCCGCCGAGGCGTGGGACGGCGACGCCATGGTGTTCTACCCCTACCTGTACTGGCCCACGGTGCGGGTCATCGGCCGGGCCCGGGTGCCGACCATCCTCCATCCGGCCGCCCACGACGAGCCGGCGCTGCACCTGCCGATCTTCCCGCCGGTCTTCGCGGCGGCCGACGCCCTGGTCTTCCAGACCGAGGCCGAGCGCCACCTGGTCGAGGGCCTGTTCCCGGTGGCGAGCCACCGTCAGCTCCTGCTCGGCCTGGGCGTGGACGACCCCGACCTGGGCGTCGCCGCGGCTCCCGGTGACCCGGCCCCGTCCGGACCGTCGCCGGTGCCCGACGTCCCGTACCTGCTGTGCCTGGGGCGGGTCGACCCCCACAAGGGGACGGGCCTGCTGGCCTCGTGCTTCGCCCGCTACAAGGAGCGCCGGCCGGGGCCCCTGCGCCTGGTGCTGGCCGGTCCGGTGGTCGAACGACCACCGGACCACCCCGACCTCGACGTGGTGGGCACGGTGTCCGAGGCGGCCAAGTGGGACCTCCTGGGCGGGGCCACGGCCCTCGTGTCGCCCTCACCGTGGGAGGCCTTCTCCCTCGTCGTGGCCGAGGCGTGGAGCGCCCGGACCCCGGTACTGGTCAACGCCGGGTGCGCGGCGACCGTCGAGCACTGCCGCCGCTCGGGCGGCGGCCTGTGCTTCGACGGCTACGGCGAGTTCGAGGTGGCCGTGGACCGCCTGGCCGGCGACCCGGACTTCGCCGCCGGGCTCGGCCGGCGGGGTCGGGCCTACGTGGATGCCCGGTTCCGGTGGCCGCAGGTCATCGACCGCTACGCGGCCTTCGTCGAGTCGGTGGTCGACCGGTCCGGTCGGTCGCGGCCCTGAGCGGGACCCGGGCCCCCGAGTCGGGCCATGATGCACCCATGACCGATCCGATCCCCACCACCTTCGCCGGCTACGACGACTTCGCCCACCTCCGCTTCGACCGGCCCGCCCCCGGCGTGCTCCTGATCACCATCGACCGGCCCGAGGTGCTGAACGCGGCCAACGAGCGGCTGCACCGGGAGTTCAGCCAGGTGTGGCGGGTCGTCGACGGTGACGACACGGTGGCCGTCTCGGTCATCACCGGGTCGGGCAGGGCCTTCAGCGCCGGGGGTGACCTCGCCATGGTCGAGCGGATGACGACCGATTACACCGCCACCCTCGAGCAGTGGCGGGACGCCAAGGCCGTCGTCGACGAGATGCTGTCCTCCGTGAAGCCGATCGTGTCGGCCGTCAACGGCGTGGCCGTCGGAGCCGGGCTCGCCGTCGCCCTCCTCGCCGACGTGAGCGTCATGGGGGAGGGGGCGCGCCTGTCCGACGGGCACGCCCGCCTCGGGGTGGCGGCGGGCGACCACGCCGCCCTGCTGTGGCCCCTGCTGTGCGGCATGGCCCGGGCCAAGTACTACCTGATGACCGCCGACTTCGTGGACGGGCGGGAGGCGGAGCGGATCGGCCTCGTCACCCGGTGCGTGCCCGACGACCGCGTGCTCGAGGAGGCGCTGGCCATCGCCGGCAAGCTGGCCGCCGGCAGCGCCACGGCCGTGCAGTGGACCAAGCGGGTCATGAACCAGTGGATGCTGCAGGCCGCCCCGGTGTTCGGCGAGTCGCTGGCCCTCGAGATGCTGGGCTTCCTCGGACCGGACGCCACCGAGGGGATCCAGGCGGTGCGGGAGCGCCGGCCCCCGGAGTTCCCGTCCGCCCGCCGGGGCGGGTAGGGGCGCTCAGCTGACGGTGACGAGGGTGCCGATCGGCGTGTAGGGGAAGACGACGGCGGCATTCGCCGGGGGCATCTCCACGCAGCCGTCGCTCTGGGGGAAGCCGTAGGCGGCGCGCACGTAACCGTGCAGGGCGTCGCCCCCGTTGAAGTAGCTGACCCAGGGGATGTCCGGGTCGACGTACTTGCTGCCGTCGGGGTTGGTGCCCGACATGGTGGTCGACGTCAGGTGCTCGAACACGGGGAACGTGCCGTCGGCCGTCGGCACCGAGGCCGCCCCGGTGTTGGCCAGGGTCGAGTAGACCTCGGCGCCGTTCGAGTAGACGGTGGTCGTCTCGGGCAGCGTCTCCGAGACGAAGACGTAGTTGTAGGCGGCCGTGTAGACCGTGCCGGCGCTGACGGCGGACAGGAGCTGTCCCCAGACCTCGGGGCCGGCCACGCCGTCCGCCTTGAGGCCGTTCTGGTTCTCGAAGGTCATGACCGCGCCCTTGGTGATCACGTTCTCCTGCCCCGCGGTCCACAGCGACTCGAGCGAAGCGGGCTCGGCGAAGCGCCAGGAGAACGTCCCCTCCTGGGGCTGGGCCAGCTCCTCGGGGGCCGTCACCGGCCCGGCGGGCGTGAAGCTGACCGGCAGGTAGCCGAGTTGGGCGAGCAACTGCTGGAGGCGGAGGGTGCTGCCCTGGGCCACGGTGAACTGCACCGTGGCCGCCTGGGCCAGGGTCTTGCCGTCGGCGCCGAGCACGCCGCCGGTGCCCGCCGGGACGGTGACCGTCTCGGTGCTGGAGGGCACCAGCGGGGCGTCGGCCACGAAGGCCATCGTCGTCGGGTCGACCTGCTGCCACGACCCGGCGACGGGCGGGCTCAAGGTGGGCACGGGTGAGTGGGCCGAGAGCGGCGCCGAGTACCGGACGGTCACGCTGGCGTCACTCGGGACGTCGGTGGCTCCGTCGGTGGGGCTGACCGACACGACCTCGAGCGGGAGCTTCGAGGTGGACCGGTGGGCCGCGGGGGTGGTGGTCGGGCTGGCCGAGACCTTGGCGCCCGAGCGGCTCACCACGGTGGCGCCGGCCACCACCGCCACGGCCAGCACACCCACCCCGGCGATGATGAGCCGGCGGCGGGCAGGCGAGGGTTCGGCGCCTCGCGCGCGCCGTCGGGAGTGGGAGTGTTCACCGGCCATAGGGATCTTCCTCCCATTCTACCAGTGCACCCCTGGAATCCAGATCACCCCGCCTCCAGGGGTCGGCCCGTCCCGGTCAGGCCGAGGGGCTGTGCACCCCGGCGTGGACGGCCTGCTCGACGGCGGCGATCCGGTGGGCATCGGTGAGCTTGCGGCCGTCGGGACCCCGCACGTAGAAGGCGTCGACCACGGCCGACCCGAACGTGGAGACCTTGGCCGACGTCACGTCGAGGTGGCACTCGACCAGGGCCCGGGTGATGCGGTGGAGCTGGCCGACGGTGTCCTCGGCCCGCACCTCGACCACGGTGGCGGTGGCCGAGGCGTTGTTGTCGACCGTGACCTGGGTGGACACCAGTTGGGCCACCCGGACCCGGGCGGCGTTGCGGTAGGTGTGGGCCCGGGCCTCGAGCTGGGCGTCGACGTCGAGCCGCCCGTCCATGACGGCGGCCAGGTCGTTCGAGAGCTTGGCCGCGTCCGGCCAGCGGCCCCGGTCGGGCTCCACGGTGAACATCTCGACGGCCACCGCGTGCTCACCGGCCACCACCGCGGACCGGACGTTCAGCCCGTGGAGGGCGAGCACCCCGGTGACCTCGGCCAGCAGTCCGGAGCGGTCCGGGGCGACCACGGTGACGAGTGGCGGTTCGATGGACAGGGCCGGGACCCCGTGGCTGCGCACCGTGTCCATCACCACCTCGAGCTCCTCGGTGATCAGCGGGGCGGGCGGGGCCACCGGTTCGCCGGCCAGCAGCAGGCGGGCCCGCTCCACCAGGTCGGCCACCAGGCCCGCCTTCCAGGTGCCCCAGGCCGAGGGGCCGGTGGCGAGGCTGTCGGCCTCCACCATGACGGCCAGCAGGTCGAGGGTGGGCCGGTCGCCGACCTCGTCGGCCACCCGCCGGGCGGTGGCCGGGTCGTCGAGGTCACGGCGGGTGGCGGTGTCGGGCAGCAGCAGGTGCAGCCGGACCATGGTCACGATGGCCGTCACGTCCGCCGGGGACAGGCCCATGCGGGTGGCGACGTCGGCGGCCACGACCATGCCGACGTCGGTGTGGTCGCCGGGGTAGCCCTTGCCGATGTCGTGGAGCAGTGTCCCGAGCAGCAGCAGGTCCACCCTGTTCACCCGGTGGGCCATGGTGGCGGCGTTGGCCGTCGCCTCGAGCAGGTGCCGGTCGACGGTGTAGCGGTGGTACGGGTTGCGCTGGGGTTTGTTGCGGACGCTGGCCCACTCGGGCAGGTACCGCTCGAGCAGGCGGCGCTGGTCGAGGGCCTCGAGGGCGGGGATGGCCGCCGGCCCGGCGGCCAGCACCCGCACCAGGGTGCCGCGGAGCTCGTCGGACCAGGGGGTGACGGCCTCGGGGGCCTTGCGGCCGAGGCGGTTGAGGGCGTCGCGGGAGATGGGGAGGTTGCGCTCGGCGGCCACGGCGGCGAGCCGGAGGGACAGGGTGATGTCGCCGGTGACGTCGGCCCCTTCCAGCAGCACCACCTCGTCAGCGGTCACCCCGATGCCGGGCTCGCCCGGGATGGTGGCGGTGGTCGGCGCGGCGTTCCGGTCCCGACGACGGAGGCCCCGCGAGCCCTGGGCCCGTGACCAGGCACTGCGGCGGCGCCAGGCGTCGTCACCCTCCCAGGCCACGTTGCGCCCGGCCGTGGCCACCTCGTACATGAGCTCGTCGGCGTCGACCATGCCCAGGGCCTTGGCCACCTGCTCCTGCTCCTGGAGCAGCAGCTTGTTGAGCTCGCGGCCGGCCCGCCGGTGTAGCTCGACCCGGGCGGCGGTCAGCACCGAGCGGGCCGACTCGAGGGCCACGGTGTCGACGTAGTCGGCCAGCACGGGGACGGCCCGCATCATGGCCAGCAGCGCGGCGATGTCGCGCAGGCCCCCGTGGGACTCCTTCAGATCGGGCTCGAGCAGGAAGCCGACGTCGCCGTTGGCGGCCTGGCGCTCGGCCACGCCCTCGGCCAGCACGCCCAGCCACGGCGGCTTCTGGCGGGCCCAGCGGTCCCTGGCGCCCTCGAGGACCGGTTCGGCCACCTTCGGTTCGCCACAGACGACCCGGCCGTCGAGCAGGCCGAGGGCCACCCGCAGGTCCTCGCCGGCCATGTCGAGGACCTCGGAGGGCCGTCGTACGCTGTGGTCGAGGGAGATCCCCTCGTCCCACACCGGGTACCAGATGCGGTCGGCGGTGGCGGCGATGTCCTTGCGGCCCTTGTGGACGAGGACCACGTCGAGGTCGCTGTAGGGGCAGAGCTCGCTCCGGCCGTAGCCGCCCACGGCCACCAGGGCCATGCCCCGGGCGTCACCCCCGCAGGCCTCGTCGAAGAGCCCCCCCAGCCATTCGTCGGCCGCCGCCGCGTAGGCCCGGCAGAAGGCGTCGCCCCCCAGGTCGGGACGGTCGATCAGTTCCTGGCGGCGCACACGCAGGGACATCGACGGACCGTAGCACCGCGCCGCGGCCAGATCGCGACCTTCGGGGGTTACGCTGGGACGATGGCAGAGGAGAGCAGCTCAGACTCAGGCTCGGGACACGGGACGCTCAAGGTCGTCACCGGCGTCGTCGCCGTCGTGGTGGTCGTGTGGTTCCTGCTGGGCCTCCTGCACTTCCTGGCCAGCCTGGTCTGGGACGCGTTCGAGGTGGCCGGTCTGGTGGCGTTGGTGCTGCTGATCGGGTGGCTGCTCTTCCGGCGCCACGGCGACTGAGCAGCCTGGCGTCCTCTGCCGCTCAGGCGGTCATCGTCTCGAACAGCTCGATGTGCTCGGCGACCATGCGGTGGGTCGAGAAGTAACCCTCGACGGCCAGCCGGCAGTCCACCCGCTCGAGTTCGCCCAGCCGGCCCAGGGCCTCGACCATGGCGTCCTCGTCGGCGCACAGGAACCCGGTGGTCCCGTCGGTCACCACCTCGGGAGCCGCCCCCTCGGGGAAGGCCAGCACGGGGGTGCCGCAGGCCATGGCCTCGATCATGACCATGCCGAAGGGCTCGTTCCAGCGGATGGGGAAGAGGAGGGCCGAGGCCCCCGCCAGCAGCTCGAGCTTGCGCTCGTGGGACACCTCGCCCAGGTAGACGGCGTCCGGGCCGAGCAGCGGCTCCACCTTGTCGGCGAAGTACTGCACCTCCCACGGCTCGCGCATCTTGGCCGCCATGAGGATGCGGAAGCCGGCCCGCCGGGCGACCTCGATGGCCCGGTGGCAGCCCTTGTCGTCGGCCATGCGGCCGAGGAACACCACGTAGGGACCCTCGGCGTCACCCTCACCGGCGCCCATGGGGAACTGCGAGGCGTCGACACCGTGGTGGATGACCCGCTCCACCGGGATCTCGGGGGCCGCCCGGTGCTGGGCATGGGAGATGGCGATGAGCGGCACCCGGCCCGAGGTGGCCCGGTAGAGGTCGGTCAGCTCGTTGTTGAACGGCCCGTGGATGGTGGTGGCGACGGGCAGACCCGGATAGTTGATGGAGTGGAACGGCCCCATGATCGTGTGGTCGTGGACGACGTCGCACTCCCGGACGGCCTCGTAGGCGTGCAGGACGTGGCGCAGCTCGGGCACGGCCATGCCGATGCGCCGGCCCTCGGCTTCGGGCAGCACCCACTGGCGGGGCACCGGGCAGCTCGAGTCCCCGGTGGTGTAGAGCAGGACGTCGTGGCCGGCGTCCTGGAGACCGCGGGCCAGCTGATCGACCACGAGCTCGATGCCGCCGTAGAGCACGGGGGGGATGGGGGTCCACGGAGGGGCGATCAGTCCGATTCGCATGTGCAGATCTAAGCATCCCGGTCAGGGCGATAGGATCACCGGGCGCTCCAGGCGGCGTGGCCGAGTGGTTTAGGCAGGGGCCTGCAAAGCCCCGTACGGCGGTTCGATTCCGCCCGCCGCCTCCAGAACACGCGCTCCCGACCGGCACCGTGATGTGTGGGTCGGGAGCGCGTGTCGCGTGATGGTGCGCCGGGCGCCGGCGCCTCACCCCGGTCGGGGCACGTCCCCCAGGTCGCGCAGGAGGGTCGGCAGGTCGCCGATGCCGTCGATGACGTGGTCCGGTCGTGGCCCGTCGCCGGTGAGGTCGTCGGGCCGGAACTTGCCGGTCCGCACCAGCACACCGGTGATGCCGACGGCCTGGGCACCTCCGACGTCGGCCACCAGGTCGTCCCCGACCATCACGGCGTCGCCGGCCTCGGCACCGAGCGCCGCCAGGGCGGCCGCGAACATGTGCGGCGACGGCTTGCCGATGACCGGGATGGCGATCTCGGCCGCCTCCTCGAGCCCGGGGATGAAGGCACCCATGTCGAGTGCAGGGCCGTCGGCCGTCTGGAAGCGGGTGTTGTGGTTGAGGGCGACGACGGGCACGCCGGCCAGCGCCAGCCGGAACACGGCGTCGAGGTCCGCGTACCCGATGCTCGGGCCGGCGCCGCCCAGGAGCGCCACGCCGGCACGGTCCGGCCCGACCAGCTCGATGCCCCCGAGGTCCTCGGCGAGTGATCCCTCGTTGACCACGAAGCAGGGCGCGCCGGGGTGGTGGGCCCCCAGGTAGGCACGCGCCGCCCCGACGGCGGTGAGGACATCGTCCGGGGCCACGGCCAGACCGACGTCGGCCAGGACGCCGGCGATCGTGCGGCGGGGCTTCGATGAGGAGTTGGTGACGAGCAGGACCGGAGACCCCAGGTCGCGCAGCCAGTGCAGCGTGTCGGCGGCCCCGGGCAGGGCCTGCCACGAGATGGTCAGAACCCCGTCGATGTCGAGCAGCACCGCTCGGCCCATGCGCGACGGTAGCGCCGTGTGGTGTGGTCGGACGAACCGGCCTACGGGAACGTCAGGCCAGGTCCCAGATGAGCCGGGGGTCGGCCTCGGACCCGAGCAGGACCGTGGCCGGGACCTGCTTGTCGATGTGGCCGATGAGCCCCCGGTAGATCCCGAACCCGCACAGCTCCTGGAGCCGGGGAGGGAACGTCCGCACCGTGGAGAGCCCGAGGCCCAGCTGCTGGTTCTCCTGCTGGCGGATGTACCCCGCGCAGTAGTTCATGGCGATGCCGACCCGACGGCGGTCGGTGGTGTTGGCCCCGCCGCCGTGCCACAGGCTGCCGTGCCAGACGAGCACGCTGCCCCGGCCCATCTCGGCGGGCACCGTGTCGTACCGGGCGGTCAGGTCGGGGGAGTGGTCGGCCCGGTGGGAGCCCGGTACCAGCCGGGTGGCGCCGTTGGCCTCGGTGAAGTCGGTGAGTGCCCACATCGTGTTGCACACGGTGGGCGGGTGGGGCTTGGGCAGCGGGATGATCTGGTCGTCGGCGTGGACGGGCTGCGGGGTCTCGTCGGGGCCGATGGCGATCGACGAGAGCGACGACACGAGCAGGCCGGGGTCGAGCACGCCCTCCACCACGGGCAGCACCGACGGGTGCAACGGGATGCGGGCGAAGTTCGGGCCGTGGGCCAGGAGGTTGTAGATCCGCACGGTCCTCGTGCCCTCGAAGGCGTTTGACGCCGGAACGATCGAGAGGTCGCGCTCGAGCCGGTCGAGGTCGTCGTCCAGGGCGTCGAGGAGGTCCGGCTCGATCACGTCCTCCAGGATCGTGTAGCCGACCTCGTCGATCTCCTGCAGCGCGTCGTCCACGTCCGTCACTGTCGATGCCCCTTTCGTCCCGGCGCGGCAAGCCTAGGGTGATCGCGTGGCCCGAAGGAAGCGACCGGAGAACCGGTTCGAACTGTTCACCTGCGCCTGGAGCGGTCACGCCCTGGTGGGGGGTGGTGCCCGGACCGTCACCCCGGAGGATGCCCTCGTCGCCCGGGACGTCGAGGGGGTGCGCTGGTGCCGGTGCCTGCGGTGTGACGCCTGGGTGCCCGTCGACCCCGCCGACCAGCCGGACGGGGCGCGGGTTCCGGGTCGGGAGGAGATCGAGCTGCCGCTGCGGGGTCCGGCGCTGCGCGACCGGTACGTCCTGCGGTTGATCGCCCTCGACCGGGTGGTGCACGTGCTGCTGCTGTGCCTTCTGGCGGTGGCGTTCTTCACCTTCGCCGGCCACGACCGGACGCTGCACAACGACTACGAGGACCTGATGAACGCCCTCAACGGGGGTGGGGCGACGGTCAGCCGGGTGCGGGGGCTGCTCGGCTACCTCGGCAAGGCGTTCGACTACTCACCGACCCACCTGATCGTTCTGGCGCTGATCTTCCTCGCCCTGGCCGCGGTCGAGGCGACCGAGGCCGTCGGGCTGTGGTGGAACATGCGGTGGGCCGAGTACCTGACCTTCGTCGCCACCTGCCTGTTCATCCCGTACGAGATCTACGAGCTGTTCCTGAAGGTCAGTGTCCTGAAGGTCCTGGCCCTCGTGCTGAACGTCCTGGTGGCGGCCTATCTCCTGTGGGCGAAGCGGCTGTTCGGCGTGCGTGGGGGGCACGCCGCCGAAGCGGAGCGCAAGCGACTGCTCAGCGGTTGGCAGGCCCTGGAGGCCGCACAGCCGACCGCGTCGACGTTCTCCTCGCCGTAGCGGCAGTGGGGGTGCCGTCCGCAGGGCCCGCATCGGCCGTCAGCCGGGGGAGTGGGTGGTAACGTCGTCCCCCACGGGCCGTTGGCGCAGTTGGTAGCGCACTTGCATGACACGCAAGGGGTCGTGGGTTCAAGTCCCGCACGGCCCACCAGAGAAACTCCAGCTCAGGCTGGGGTTTCTTGCAATTACACACCCGGGCGTAACCTCAAAACAGCCGATGTCAGCAACGAGGATCGGGGCAGGCGTGGGAGGCAAACGGGGCAACGGCGAGGGGTCGATCTACCAACGGTCGTCGGCTGGCCGCGGCAGCAGGGCCGATGGAATGGAGATAGCCGCTGCGGGGCTGGGACCTGGCCCTGCCTCTTGGTGTTTTCATCCTTCGTAGTTTGCGGGTGCTGTGATGCAGGGAGCGCACCCGAGGTATCTGGTCGTCCGCTTCGGCGACCGAAGCCGGGGCTTCGCTTATTCGGAGCCTTCGAGTGCGGCCAGCGCGTCATCGATCCGTAGATACATCCGGCCGCCGCGGTCGCCCTGGATCTGCTTGAACGCGAACATGTCGTAGAACGCTCTCGCGTTCTCGTCGATCGGATCGACGGCGATGAACCGAGCAGCGGCCTGGGTACCGGCATCCGCGGCCCGCTCGATCGCCTCGATCAGCAGGTCGCGACCGAGCCCCTGACTCTGGTGATCGTCCGCAACGGCGAAGCGGGCCAGGAGCACCATCCCGATCTCGTACGGAGGCAGCCCTCTTGCGTAGCGAGCAGGTAGTGCCTCCCTGCGGACTCCACCCATCGTGAGTGCGTAAAAGCCGACGGCGCGGTCTCCGTCATCGAGCAACACGAACGTGCGCGACAGGTTGCGTCGTTGGTTGTCGAGGGCGTGGTCGCGCAGCCAGTGGTCAAGAGCCTTCACACCGCAGCTGAACGAGCCGAGTTGGTGATGATCCCCGAGGCGCTCGACGCGCACTCAGTCGACTCGCTTGAGTCGACGTGCTCGACGGGCCTGGGCAACGAGCTCCTTCGGTGGATGGACGGGACCGTCCAGCGCCTTGAGGAACCGCTCATGGTCGTCATCGGCCAGCTGGATGGCACGGTGTGCGTCGACGACGGCGGCGGCGCTGCGCGGTCACGAAGGCCATCACGTCCTTCGGTGTCACCTCGACGGGCTCCTTCTCCACCACGGTGAAGAACACACTCAGGTCGTGGGCGTAGCACCGCACGGTGTTCGGACGGGCCCGGCCCACCACGAACTCCAGGAACTGATCGACCAACTCGTGGCCGATTCGGTACTCGAGCTCACCGTCCGGACGGACGTGACTCTCGTAAGTCGGACTCCACACCACCGCACACCTCCAGGTCGGGATTGCACCCGAGGAGGATCCCCCGGATGCCTAGCCCAGGGGGTGGATCACCTGTATAACCGGTGTTTGGGGACAGGGGCCGATGGTTCATGGCGGCAATAGAATTGCGAACTCCAAGTTGCCCCAGTGGACCGTGAGGACGGATGCCGCTTTCGGCACCGCCGGGACGAAGTCCATGCGGCCGACCTTCTCTTGACTACCTCCGTGGCTGCCTCCGCCACACGAGCGGTAAGTCGTACCGATGTCGTCTGAAAGGTGGACCCACAGGCCAGGGCTGACGAGTCGCCGAACAAGTTCATCCCATCGGGCTTCTCGCTCCTCGTCAGATAGTCCGCTCGTCGCCCGTTCGTGAACGTCCATGGCTAGTTCATGTTGCTCGACCGCATCAGGAATCGGAGCCAACCGCCAGTTCACCCCCACGCGAGCGTCGTACCGCTCGACGCTCAGGATCTGGACCCGTCCACCGTAGGGCAGCGCCCTATCTGGCTGGTCAACCGGGAGTACATCCCGCAAGCGGCTCACGGGAAGTCGCTCTGGGAACTGAGGCTGCCCGGCGTCGCTCACTTTCACGATCTTACGGGCCACGAGTTGGAGGCGGAGTGTCGCATCCACCCGGTGATATGGGCGACCCGTTGACGCCGTGCCGTTTGCAAATCGGGGGCGGGTGTGGGGGGATAGCAAACTTCAGATTGCGCGGCGACGGACGAGCCAGACGGTCACGGCGATGAGCAGCACCGATAGCGCGAGAACCCAACCGCCCTCGATCCACTGTAACGCCCAATACCGTCTGGCCGGCTGGTAGCTGGTCCAGAACGTGAAGCCGTGCTGAGCCATGCACTGGAGGGGATTCCCCGACCCCGACCCGCCGCCCTTGCCCAGTCCGGCCTGAGCGGAGCAGTACTGCTGGTAGATCGGAAAGGACGGCGGTCCGGTGAAGACGACTCGGCCGCCCCTGCTTCCCCATTGGCTTACGATCCGCGCGGAACTCGGCGCGTTGAGTCCCCTGGTGACCAGCGGAGTCAGGTAGTGCATGCGTAGCCACCCCCCCCGTCGCGAAGGTGAGAGCACCGCACACAGCCAGTGTGGTCACGATGGCAGGGACGACTCTACGAATGAGCACGCCAGCCAGGGCGCCGATTGCGAAAGCGGCCAGAGTCCATGCGGCGAAGGCAACGCCACGCTGCTCGAACAAAACAGGATTGAGCGGATTGAACGTGGTAAGGGACAGGGACTGAATGCCCGAGGCGAAATACGGCCGGTAGTACCACGAGGCCAGCACGCTGAGGGCGCCACTGGCCACGGCCACCACAACTCCGAGCGCCACCAACTTGGCGAGCGTCCAGCGCCACCGCCCGAAGCCCTGGGACCAGGCGTAGCGGAAGGTACCGGCCTCGAACTCGCGGGCAAGCAACGGCGCCCCGACGAACGCCCCGATCAGGGGTGGCACGACCAGGAAGACAAGGCCATTGGTCAGAAAGTTGCCGATGCCATTGAAGTGGGCGACCATGGCATTGCAGGCTGCCGAATTCGCCGGATGACAGGCAATCGCAGCGGCGTAGGCGTGGTGTAGCTGAAGCCCGACGATCAGCAAGCAGAGGGCCAGCGCGCCGGTCAACGCCACCACGCCGATCAGTGCCGTGCGGTGCTGGCGCCAGGTGACCCAGGCCATCCGTCGCCAGGGCAGCGGCCGCAGGTCCGCACTCTCCTTCACGAGCGTGGGTGCGGACATCGTGCTCAGCGCGGTCATCTCGTCACCTCCGCTGGGTCGGCATCCCAACTTCCGACCGGACCAGGCAGAGCGGCGGCGTCGGGCTCGCGCAAATAGGCCAGAGCGAGCTCTTCCAAGCCGACCGGATGCGCCTCCCAACCCGGTGGGACCGGGTCGTCCGCGGTGGACCGAACCAGCAGATGAGCCTGGGCATCGCCGCCGCGAACATGCACGACCGGCCGTTCGTCGTATCGACCGGCCTCGGCGGTCGGGCCGGTCAGCAAGCGGTGGCCCGCGAGTAGATCGTCGATCTCGCCCGCCACCTGGATGCGGCCCAAGGACATCATGATCAGATAGTCGGCCACCCGCTCGAGTTCGGCGAGCACGTGCGAGGACAGCAGCACAGACACGCCGTCGTCGGCCGCCGCCGTCAGCACCGTAGCCATGAAATCGTGGCGGGCGATCGGGTCGAGCATTGCCACCGGCTCATCGAGCACGAGAAGGCGCGGTCGGCGGGCCAGCGCCAGGGTCAACGCGAGCTGGGCCTGCTGGCCGCCCGAGAGCTTGCCCGTCTTACGCTTCTGAGGGATGCCCAGCTCGGCCAACCGGGCCTCGGCGTAAGCCTGGTCGAAGTGCCGGTTGAGATTCCGGGTGAGATGCAGCGTGTCGGCGGCCGACAGGTTCTTGTAGAGCGGCGTGTCCTGAGCAACGAAACCGATGCCGTCGAGTGCCGGCAATGAGCCGGCGCGGTACCCACCGAGAACGCTCAACTCGCCGCTCGTCGGCGTTGCCAGCCCGACCGCGAGATTCAGCAGTGTCGACTTTCCAGCACCGTTGGGTCCGACCAGCGCGGCCACGTGCCCCTCAGGGATCGCAAGGTTGCAGTCGTCGAGCGCTTTGGTCGCTCCGTACGATTTGCCGAGGCTGTGAGTCTCGATGATATTCATGCAACACCCTCCGTTTCGCCAACTTGGGCGGCTGAGCGCGAACCGCTACGACGCTCATAAAAATCCCGCAGTTCGCTTGCGACGAGTGCCGCAATGCCGCTCTCGTCGAGCCCAGCCGCGTCCGCCTTGGCCAGCCAGCCCCGCAGGGATCGCCGAAGTCCGGTCAGCTCGGGTAGCGCAACCTCGCTGAGGGTGGCCAAGATGAATGTGCCCTGGCCCGGGCGCCCCACGATGAGACCCTTGGTTTCCAGTTCGCGATAGGCCTTGGACACCGTGTTCGGGTTGATGGCCAGCGAGGCGACGGCATCCCTGACCTTGGGCAGTTGGTCACCGGGTTTGAGGTAGCCGAGCCGCAGCGCATGCTCGACCTGATGGACGAGTTGGAGATAGGTCGGCACACCTGAAGCGGGGTCGAGCCGGAACTCAATCGGTGAGATCTGAGCGCCGACCCGGTCGCTATCCCCCTGTCCTAGTGTCATAAGACAACTCTACGGGGGCTGACCTCGTAATGTCAACGCCAGGAGAGACCGAAGAGGTAGTCGCTCTCGCCCAAGCATGGTGATCAGGACACGGAGTCACCCACCATGAAGGGCACTGACGCACCGCCTCCGCCGGCGAGCTGGAGGTCGCTCTACGAGCGCCGCAAAGAGTTCGGTTGCCCCACTTTGACGTCGTCATATCCAAGTGGGGCATGCCTCCGAGGTGATGCGATTCCGGGCGCAGCAACGGGAGCAAGCACTGGCCATGTTCGAAGAGCCGGATCGGCTCGGTGGCGCGGCATCGTGAACCTAGGCACGGTAGGTCATCGGGGCCCGCCTCTGAGGGGTTGGTAGCCGTGCCCCAGGGTGACGATCTCGTGTCCTGGACGTCGCGTTCCGCACCCGACCATCGGTCAGTTCCGATCCGTCAGAGACCGTCCCTGAGCAGGATCGACCACCAGATCGTGCAGGTCACCGCCCACCTCGAGCCGGCTGGATTGGTCGATTCCGCCGACCGTCACCGGTTCGAAGCCGGCCGTGCGGATCAGCCGTTCGACTTCGTCGGCGGCACGGTTGTCGTCGGTGACGTAGAAGAGCACCGCCGCTTCCGGTGACCGGTTGCTGGAGGATTCCAGGAGATCGGCCGACATGGCTCCGAACGCCATGGCCAGGTGCGCCCCCGCTGGCAGCCACCCGGCGACCACCTCGCCGGATGACTGCTGCTCCGGCAGGAGCCGTACGACGTTGCCCGCGTCGTCCACGCCGACCGGGTTGCTCGGGACCACGACGAGCTTGTCCTCCACCAGGTCGGCGATCTCGCCGATCACGCCCTCCAGCACGGTGAACCGAAGCCCGAGAACGACGGCGTCGGCTCCCTGTAACGCATCGCGGTTGTCGGCGGCGGGCACGGCGGCTCGACCGATCTGTTCCGCCAGTGTCCTTGCCGATCGGCTGTCTGCGCTCGAGAGCCGCAGGCTCTCCCCGCCGGAGGCGAGCAGGCGGGCGATGGTCGATCCGATCTTCCCACTGCCGATCACTGCCGTGGTCATGACCGAAACCTCCTCGGTTGCAAATTATCCAACGACAGTTACAGGGGAAAGGTGCCGGGACCAGGCAGTGGGGTGGCCTGGTCCCGAATCATCGACGTGCAGCTGATCGTCGGTCATGCCGGGTCTCCTGGCGCGAGCCACCCTCTACGGTCGGACCGGTCAGGTCCATGCCGACCAGTCGCCCTCCGGGTCCGTGGTCTGCCCGACTTCGATCAGATGACCGTCGGGATCGCGGATGTAGCAACGGATTTCGTACTGGTGCTGCTTCGGCGGGGTCAGGAATTCAGCTCCCCGGGCGCTCCACTCGTCGTAGACCGCCTGGATGTCCCTCACGCGGATGTTGAGGAAGCTGCTGACCCGGTCGAGGTCTCGTGGTGTCTCCAGGGTGACCGAGGGCTTGTCGTCCGTCGGACCTCCGCCGACGTTGATGATGATCCAACTGTTGGCAAGGGCCACATAGGTCACATCTCCGGAGAAGACCACCTCGCCGCCCAACACGTCGGTGTAGAAGCGCCGGGAACGCTCGACGTCGTCCGAGACGATGAAGTGGCCCAACAGAATTCCTTCGGCGGGCGGTGTGAATTCGGCCATCTGGCACCTCCATTGATGTGGGCCCGAACCCCGTCTGCGACGGGGTCTGAGCCGTGGGTAGGGCGGAAGGACCTACGGCGCCGTCCGTGGCTCGGCCGCTTTCATCGGTGTCACGGGAACGCGCGCCACGGACACGCTCGGATTGCCTTCAACGTAGAATCGCCAGTCCAGGTGCTGGCCCGCGGAGACGCCGACTCGAGCGCTCCTGGCGTACGGAAGCGAACTGTCGTCGTCGAGGATCCGGATCTTGCCGACGACCAGATCCGTATCGTTGTCGGCCCGACTGAGGCCGAACGCTTTGGAGAGGCGACCGGGTCCGCTGCACAGCCGCCGATCCGGGTCGCGGGGATCGCCCCGGTTGGCCCGCATCAGCCGCATCCCGGTGAGTGGTTCCAACGCCCGGATGAGGACGCCGGACCCGACGCCGACCGGCTGACACACGACATTCGTCAGGTAGTTGACCCCGTAGGTGAGGTAGACCTCGAGGCGCCCCGGCGGTCCGAACAGTGTCGCATTGCCCGTTCGGAGACCGGAGAATCCACGGCTTGCCGGCTCCTTCTCGTCGTACGCCTCCACCTCGACGATGCGGCCACGTAGCGGTCCGTACGAGAAGATCTTACCGATCAGGCTGCCGGCGACCATCTCCGCTGGCCGTTCGTAGAACGCCCGCTTCAGGGTGCGGGGCCGGGCTGTCAACCGTCCGCCCATCGCCCGTGTGGTCCGTTCTCCACCGGTCTGCCCCGTCCGATATCGGCGTTCGGTCGAACTCGGGCCACTGTCATCCTGACCTCCTGTCTGAACGTGCTCATCGCGACTCGCCTTCCGTGCCCGACACGTCCGCGACCGGCTCCCGGGTGGGCCCGGCGTCGGACGGCAACTCGTTCCCGCGTGGCTACAGGCCACCCCGCTTGATCCCGATGGCCCCGCCTTCGGTGAATCGGATCGGCTCGTCGAGCGTGTCGACGAGAAACATCTCCCGATCCCCTCGATCCCAGGCCTCGCGCAGGCCGGGCGCACCCAGGTCGAAGTCCGGACGGATGTTCTGCAGCAGTGCGCGTAGGTCCACGTGCAGCTCGTCCATCGTCGGTCGACCCCAGTACCAGTAGCCGTTGTAGATGCGAAAGATTCGGAGTCCCGGCTCGAGCACGAAGGTGTGGGGGATCATGGGATCGTGCGGATCCGTGAACTCCTCGATGTCGAGATCGCGCTGCACCGTCCTCTCCGGGTCACCCAGGAATGGCCATGAGGCGCCGAGGGAGTCGCGGAACTCGTTCAGGTTGAGCGGGTTGTCGGTGGAGATGACGACCAGCCGCGTGTAGGCGACCCGGAATTCCGGGTAGCTCTCCACCAGGTTCCTGAGGAATCGATGCTCTTTGGGGTCGTACGACCCGCGCGACAGATGGAGGACCATCGGGTTGCCGCCCTGGAGCTCGGAGAGCCTCCGTTGGACACCGGACTGGTCTTCCAGCTGGTAGTCGGGGAAGTTGGCGCCGACGACGATGTCCGTTCGCAATGTCTCTTCCTCCTCACTCTTCGGGCCCATCGAAGGGGCCCGCCGGTTCCGTCCTCATCGACGGTCCCCGTGTTCGCCTACTCGCCGATTCCGTAGAGAAAGTCGTCGAGGGTCCCCCAGCTGCGCTCCGCAGTTTCGGTCCCGCCGCGCTGCCACGTCACGACCATGGCCACCCCGTCGGGGTCGCGACCCACCACCGCCGTCCACTCGCCGGTCTCATGGCGGGTGAGGAGTGCGTTCCGAGCCTCCAACTCACCGGCGATCCGTTCCTGTTGGTCGGCCGAGTCGACTTCCAGGACGAAGGCCCGCAGGCCGACGTGACGGGCCCCTGCCATGGGACTACTTCCCTGCGCTCGTAGCACCAGGACCTGGGCCCCGTCTGAGCCTGGAGCATTCACGGCCGCCAGCTGATCGCTCTGGGACAGCAGCGTGAAGTCGAGCACCTCGCGGTAGAAGTCGATGGACCGTTCGAGATCGGTCACGTTCACTATGACGCCCTGAAAGTTCATCGTCTGCTCCAGACCTTCAATCGAGCGCCGGCACCCTGCGAGGTCCGGCGATCCCACGGACGGGTCGGCCTCGGTCGTGGATCTTCGTCATCGGTGGACCTCCCGGTTCGACAGGGGACAGACCCGACGCCCCGACGACTCGACGTGCGGTTTGCTCCGCCTGCGGGACACCTCCGTCGGGGTGGTGGAATTCTTCCACAGAGGGTTAGCGTTGTGAACCGGTGGCGAAGGAGCTCACATGAGCACGACTCCGATTGCCGAGTATGCGGTCCTCTCGGATCGGCACAGCGCGGCGCTGGTGAGCGTGGACGGCTCGATCGACTGGCTGTGCTTCCCCCGCTTCGACAGCCCGTCGGTCTTCGGTCGCCTCGTCGGTGACGACGCAGGTCACTGGTCGATCCGGGCCGGGAGTGCCACGCACGTCACCCGCCGCTACCTCGACCGCACCATGGTGTTGGAGACCACATTCCACACCCCGACGGGCACCGTGGTGATCACTGACACCCTGGCCATGGGCGAGGGCAACCGAGGGCACGACCTCGGCAGAGGAGCGCCGCATCTGCTGATTCGGCGTGCAATGTGCGTCGAGGGAGACGTGGAGTTGACCATGGAGTACGTCCCTCGGCCTGACTACGGCCTGGTCCGTCCCCGGTTCGAACTCCTCGACGGTGGAGTGGCCACCTTCGTCGGCGCCGACGAGCTGGCCCTCTCGTCCCCCGTCGACCTGACCGTCGACCGGTCAGCGGTCTCCTGCGTGCTGCGGCTCGGCCACGGAGACCATGCGGGCTTCGCCCTGCACTACAGCCACCGGGCCGACACGGGCCCAGCCAGGGTCTGGGGCCAAACCGAGATCGGCGGACGGCTCGAAGACACCGCATCGGCCTGGGAGTCGTGGTCGGACCTCCACCAGGCCTACGTAGGCCCGTGGCGAGATCTGGTGCACCACAGCGGGCGTGTGCTCCAGTCGCTCACGTTCGCACCCACCGGCGCGATCTGCGCGGCGGCGACCACGTCCCTGCCGGAGGTGGTGGGCGGCGCCCGCAACTGGGACTACCGCTATTCCTGGGTGCGGGACGCGTCGTTCACGATCGAGGCCCTCTGGGTGGCGGCCTGTCCTGACGAGGCCAACCAGTACTTCGACTACGTGACCTCCTCCGCGGCCGGCTCGCTCGACCAGGGCGGTGACCTGCAGATCATGTTCGGCATCGGCGGCGAACGGGACCTGACCGAACGGGAGCTGCCCCACTTGGAGGGCTGGCGACACTCCGCCCCCGTCAGGGTCGGTAACGGTGCCTGGAACCAGCGGCAACTCGACGTCTACGGGGAGTTGCTCGGAGCCGTGGACCGCCTCTCGGACCACCTGTTCGACGACACCTCCCGGGTCGGTCCGATGGCCGCTCCGGCGACATGGGGGGCGCCTCCCGATCTGGCCCCGGCCACACGTCGATTCTTCGTCCAGCTGGCCGACACCGTCGCCCGGCGCTGGCAGGAAAAGGACCAAGGGATCTGGGAGGTGCGGGTCGAGCCTCGCGACTTCGTGTACTCCAAGCTGATGTGCTGGGTGGCCCTGGACCGGGCGGTCGGCCTGGCCGACCGTCTCGGCGTCCCCGACCGGGTGGAGGCCTGGGGACAGACTCGGACCCGGATCCGCGAGGCGATCCTGGACCGGGGCTGGAGCGACCGGGCCGGGGCCTTCACCCAGTCCTTCGACTCGGACGAGCTCGACGCCTCCAACCTGATGCTCCCGCTGGTCGGGTTCCTTCCGGCCGACGAACCCAGGGTGCTCGCCACCATCGACGCGACCGAAGAGCGTCTGACCGACGAGCGGGGACTCGTGTACCGCTACCGGGCCCACGACGGGCTCGACGGCGAGGAGGGCACGTTCCTCCTGTGCACCTTCTGGCTGGCCCAGGCCCTGGCGACGGCCGGTCGGACGGCTCGGGCCCGCGAGGTCTTCGAGCGGGCGGCGGCCTTCGTCAACGACGTCGGGCTGCTGGCCGAGGAGGTCGATCCCGTCAGCGGCGAGCTCCTCGGCAACTTCCCCCAGGCCTTCAGCCACATCGGGCTCGTCAACGCGGCCTGGGCCATCTCCGAGGCAGAACGACGCCAACCGTCACCTGCGGACGCGTCTCCCGGAACACCGATTCCTGCCGACAGGACTCCGACGTGACGTCTGGCGCACCCGGCAGATCGCCCTGGACATCGTCGTCCGCCCGGACGGGCGACCACACGCCGCCACTCACCCGAGACCGCAGTGATCCGGCGTCCACCAGTGGGGAGAGGCCATGAGCACGGAAGACCGCAAGGTCGTCATCATCACGGGAGCTTCACAGGGCATCGGCGCCGGCCTCGTCGCCGAGTTCCGGCGGCGGGGCTGGGCGATCGTGGCCACCTCCCGGTCGATCGAGCCCGAAGGGGATCCAGCTGTCCTCACCGTCGTCGGGGACATAGCGGACTCCGACACCACCGACCGGATCGTCAGCGGGGCACTGGCGCGCTTCGGCCGGATCGACACCCTCATCAACAATGCCGGGGTGTACATCTCCAAACCGTTCACCGAGTACACCGCCGACGACTATGGCGGCGTGGTCGGGGTCAATCTCACCGGATTCTTCACGCTCACGCAGCGCGTCATCGTGGAGATGCTGAAGCTGGGAGGCGGCCACATCGTCAACACCACCAGCACTCTGGCCGACTACGCCAACTCGAGCGCGCCTTCGGTCCTGACCGCACTCACCAAGGGTGGCCTCGCCTCGGCCACGAGGTCGCTGGCCATCGAGTACGCCTCCCGCGGCATCCGGGTGAACGCCGTCTCCCCGGGAGTCATCCAGACGCCTGAGCACCCGGTGGAGAGCTACGCCGGACTCGGCACACAGCTCCCTCCTCTCGGCCACGTGGGCCAGGTGGGAGACATCGTCGACGGCATCCTCTTCCTGGAATCGTCACCGTTCGTCACCGGTGAGGTCCTGCACGTCGACGGTGGCCAGAGCGCCGGACGCTGACACGGGAACGCAACGGTTCGCCGACAGGTCGACCAGCTCACTTCCAGCGCCGGTTCCGCCCGGTGAGTTCCTGCGCGTAGCCGATCACCGAGAACGTCGACATGAACAGCTGGTAGACCACCACGAAGAGGAAGAAGTAGAGCCGGTTCCGCCTGACCCGGAGCCCGAGTGGCTTGAACACCCGCTTGTTCTGGTAGTGGTAGAGCACCGCGTAGACGGCCAGGGTGAGGGGGATGACGGCGATCGTCATCGGGCCCACGATCCAGAACTTGCCGAAGCAGGCCAGCACCAGCCCGGGTATCCAGAGGAACACGTAGGCGGCGTCGAGGAACGGGATGGCCACGTCGAGGCCGGTGAACACCTTGGCCAGGCCGTGCTGCTGGCGCCACGGGGGCACGGCGCGGAGGCCTTCGATCATCCCCCGGGACCAGCGCGACCGCTGGCGGGCGAAGACCGTGAAGGTCTCGGGAACACTGGTGAACCCGACCGCCAGGGGCTCGAAGTAGACGCGGGCGCCCTGCTCCATGATTTTCCAGGTGAGGACGATGTCCTCGCCGATGGCGTCGGGCCATCCCCCCGCGTCCCGGAGCGAGGAGGCGCGGTAGAGACTGAACGCCCCCTGGGCGACGAGCGTGGTCTGGAACAGGCCCTGCATCCGCTTGACCGAGGCGATCCCGAGGAAGTAGTCCCACGTCTGGAGCCGACTCCAGAACGTGCTCCGGCTGTTGCGCACGAGCACGCACCCGGCCACGGCAGCGACCTCGGGCGGCGACGACTCGAGCCGGGCGACGAGCAGTCGGACGGCCGAGCGCTGCAGCAGGGTGTCGGCATCGACGGTGACGACCAACTCCGTGGTGACGCGGGCCAGACCGGTATTGAGGGCGTGGTTCTTGCCGGGCTCACCTTCGGAGATGATCGTGAGGTCGAGTCCGGCTTCGGCCGCCGCCTCCCGGGCTACGGCGATCGTCCGGTCGGTGGAGCCGTTGTCGACGAGGACGACGGCATATCGGCCCGCGTAGTCCTGGTTCGCCAACGAGTGGACGGTGTCACCGATCGCACCCTCCTCGTTGCGGGCGGCGATGAGCACGGTGACGCCCGTCGTCGGTGACGCCACCTTGAACGACGGTTGCCTGTCCATCACGAGGGAGGCGAACAACAGGGCCACGACGAATCCCGGGAGGAAGGCCAACAGGGTGACGATGACGACGGCGGCGGCGAGCGGGATGTGCGTCGCCAGTCCATCGATCCAGGGGATCGAGAGCCAGATCGACACGCCCAGCCACGCGCAGGCGAAGGCGACCGCCAGGGCGAACTTGACCCGGACGGAGACGTAGAAACGCGGCGCCGAGGGTGGAGGCACCTCGTAGGGGCGGTGCATGCCGGGTGTCGTAGCGGGCCCGATCGATCCGAGATCGACCCGGGGTTCGAGTACATGTGTCACAGCGCCTTCCGTCCTGTGGAGGGCCGCAACGAGCTGTCCTTCGGATTCACTCGGTGCTGCACGCGTGCATACCTGTCGTCGGTCCTGCCGGCTCACACCGCTCGAGCCGCTCGGCAATTTCGGCGGGCTGGCGGAAGGCGCGGTCGATCCGTCGATCCGTCGATCCGTGGTCCCGTGCTCCCGGCCCGTCGTCACTCCATCGACAGCTACGGCCTGCCCCTTGAGGGGCGGCGAACGTCGGCCCGGAAGGTCGACCGGTGACCGGGCCCGCCACCTGGGATACTGGGCGCCGTGAGCCGCTCACTACGGCATCCTTTCGGCGACAAGCGGATCTTCGGCTCCTCCGGAGCGGTCAAGCCCGCCAGATCCAAGGCCCGTCAGCCGAGGATGCGGGCGAGTCGCTTCTCGGTGGAGGCGATGCTGGACGCCCCCGACACCACCGAGTCCCGGCCGGGCCTGCGCCTCCGCATCGTGGGGATCTCCGTGGTGGTGCTCTTCGCCCTGCTCGGCCTGCGGCTGTGGGCCCTCCAGGTGCTCCAGGCCCCGGCCGCCGCCCATGCCGTGGTGGCCAACCAGATCCGCACCGTGGCCATCGAGCCGACCCGGGGGCTGATCCTGGACCGCAACGGCAATCCGCTGGTGACCAACGTGGTGACCGAGCAGATCACCCTGTCCCGGGTGACCGCCACCCAGGACCCGTGGGTCGTCGGCAACCTGGCCGCCCTGGTGGGGCAGACGACGGCCCAGGTGCAGGACGCCCTCGACAACGAGCAGTACAGCATCTACAAGCCGGCCCCGATCATGGACGACGCCCCGGTGTCCGACATCCTCTACATCAGGGAGCACCCCTCCGAGTTCCCCGGGGTGTCCTCGGTCCAGACCACGCAGCGCTCGTACCCCCAGCTGGAGCTGCCCGGCCCGGCCCAGGGTGGGTACCCGGCGGCCCAGGTGCTCGGCTATGTGGGCACCATCAACGGCGCCGAGCTGAAGTCGCGGGCCTCCCAGGGCTACCAGGCCGGCGACGCCTTCGGGCAGTCGGGGCTCGAGTACCAGTACGAGCCGGAGCTCCACGGCACCCCGGGCAAGCAGGAGCTCGAGGTGGATCCCCAGGGCCAGGTGGCCGGCGTGATGAAGACGGTGGCGGCCGAGCCCGGCGACGACGTCGTCACCAACATCGACACCAACCTCCAGCAGGTGGCCGACAACGCCCTGGCCACCCAGATCATGCACCTGCGCCAGACCACCGACCCCACCTGCAACAACAACGCGGGCTGCCATCCCCCGGCGGACACCGGGGCAGTGGTGGTGATGGACCCCCAGACGGGCGCGGTCTACGCCATGTCCTCGTACCCGACCTACGACCCGAGCGTCTGGGTGGGCGGGATCTCGACGCCCGAGTACGCCGCCCTCAACGCCAGCGGCGCCCAGAACAACTACGCCATCCAGGGCGAGTACACCCCGGGCTCCACCTTCAAGCTGAACACGGCCACGGCCGCCCTCGACCTCGGCCTGTGGTCACCGACGGATCTCTACGACGACAGGGGCACGTTCACCGTGCCCGGCTGCTCGGGCGGATCGACCACCTGCACCCTGGCCAACGCCCCCGGCGACGGTGCGCTGGGCGACATCGACATCTCCACCGCCATCACCGTCTCCGACGACGACTTCTTCTACAACCTCGGCGCCGAGTTCTGGGACGCCTACGAGTCGACGGGCCAGTACGGACCCACCCCGATCCAGGATCAGGCCATGCAGTACGGCCTGGGAGAGCTGACCGGCATCGACCTGCCCTTCGAGACCCAGGGGCGGGTCGACAGCCAGGCCGAGCGCCAGAAGCTGCACGCCGAGGCTCCCACGGCGTTCCCCAACACCACCTGGTACACCGGTGACAACGTCGAGATGGCCTTCGGCCAGGGCGCCACGGCCATCACCCCCATCGAGCAGGCGGTGGCGTACTCCACCTTCGCCAACGGCGGCACCCGTTACGCCCCCCAGGTGGCGGCGGCGATCGTCACCCCGAACGGAAAGGTCGTGAAGCGGTTCACACCCCAGGTCACAGGGCACGTGAGCCTGCCTCCCTCGACCTACCAGGCCCTCCTCACCGGGTTCGAGGGCGTCGTCCAGAGTCCCCACGGCACCGGCTACGGCGTGCCCGGCCTGGGCACCTTCCCCGGCGGGGTGGCCGGCAAGACCGGTACGGCCGACACCGAGATCGGCAAGGAGCCCACGGCCTGGTTCATCGGTTTCGGGCCCGAGGCCGACCCCCAGTACGTGGTGGTCTGCGTCATCGACCAGGCCGGCTACGGCGCCACGGCCGCCGCTCCGGTGGTGGGTGACATCTTCAACTACCTGGCCACCCACCCGATCGCCCCGGCGGCTATCCCCCCGGCCACGACCACCGCCCAGGCCACCACCCCGGTGTCGCTGCCGGTGACCACTCCGGCGTCGACGACATCGTCGGGCTGACGCGGCGACGGCACGGCCGTGCGGCGATGACCCCGCCGCGACAGGCGTGAGACCTCGGAGTCGATCGCCTGTCACGGGGACAGGCCCGACGTTCGGATGACGTCCATGTTGGTTGCGGACCGCGCGTTCCGTTGCTACTACTGCTCGCGGCGGTCTCGGCGTGGCCCACACGTCTGCCCGGTCTTCCGACTCGGCAACTCGGCACTGCCCGCAACGTCCCCGACGCCTGGAAGGTGTGAACAGCGATGACAGCGACGCAGGAACTACCGACGCTCGGACCGATCGCCCGCTACGAGCAGAACATCATCGACCGGATCAGCGACTTCAACGATCCACGACAGGAGTGGCGTCGGCTCTTCTCCGAACTCCTGGGCACGTTCTTCCTGGTGCTGGCGGCCGCCGGCGGGGGGATGATGGGGCACGCCTTCCCGGGCGCGATCAGCCGCACCGCCGCCGTGGTGGCGCCGGCGCTGACCGTGCTGGCCGTCATCCTGTTCATGGGCAGGGTCTCCGGTGCCCATCTGAACCCGGTCGTCAGCATCGCCTTCGCCCTGCGCCGGGACTTCCCCTGGCGGCGGGTACCGGGCTACATCGTCGTGCAGCTCGTCGGGGCCACGCTCGCCGCCCTCTTCCTGCGCTCGGTCGTCCACGTCTCGTCCATGTACGGGTCGAACTACCCGGCGCACGGCTACTCCGACATCTCGGCGTTCTGGATGGAGCTGATCCTGACGGTGGGCCTGGTCAGTGTGATCCTGGGCACGGCGTCAGGCGCCCAGAACATCGGTCTCTTCGGTGCCTTGGGCGTCGGGGGATACATCGCTCTGGCCGGACTGTGGGGCAGCCCCATCTCGGGTGCCTCGATGAACCCGGCCCGTACGTTCGGACCCGACCTCGTCAGCGGGACGTTCACCGGCTACTGGGTCTACATCGCCGGACCCGTCGCCGGAGCGGTACTCGCCGTGGTCGTCGCCTTCGTGCTGCGTGGTCCGGGAGGTGGCAGATCAGGGTCGTCCGCGGCCCAGGGCGACATCTTCACCGAGACGTACGAGGCGGGTAAGTCCTGACCGGGGATCGACACCCGCGGCCGATGCCCGGGCATCGGCAGTCATGGGATTCACGTGATGCCGGGCCGTCGTGGCCGACGGGAGACTCTCCGTGGAGAGCAGGGCCACCGGAAAGCGGCCGGGATGCCCCGTGGTTCGCTGCGGAGTACCCGGTGCGTCGCGTCGATGACGGCATCGGCGCCTGCCGTCGACCGGTGTGATGGCGAGATCGGCCTGACACGGTGCCAGGGGGCGAACCCCCCGGCGCCGCGGAACCCGGTCGCTTGGAGGGACTATGGCGGTCCAACGGCGCGGCGGCCACCCGGTCGACGGGGGCACCACAGCTGACAACCACCCGGGCCCGGAGCGGACCACGGCCGGATCCTGCCGGCCCCGCCGCCGGCGCGCCCCCCGTGCCGTGCCCGTGCTCCGCGAGGCCCTCCCACCACATGACCGAATCCGCCGCCGATCGACCGGCACGCGATGGCCCAGTCCCACGCGGGCGACCGACCGACCGGCTCGACGAAAGGAACGCCCGTGACACCGGACTCGACCGAGAGACGGGGCGCCGATCAGTTGATGATGGGGGGCGTGCCCGACCGGGCTGCGCTCGGTCGGGGCCCGAACCCCAGCGGCAACTTCACCCGCCACGAGTACCACCACCCGGCTGCCGGCTGGGGGGCGGCGAAGAGCGTGGGCAAAGTGCTGGAACGTGCGGGAGAGCCACTGGACGGCTTCCGGGCCATCTTCGTCATGAACCAGGAGGACGGGGGATTCGACTGTCCCGGCTGCGCGTGGCCCGACGATCCCGACGGCCTCAAACTCGACCTCTGCGAGAACGGCGTCAAGCACACGACGTGGGAGATGGCTCCGGCCAAGGCGGACAGCACGTTCTTCGCGGCCCATACCGTCCTCGAACTGGCTGACTGGAACGACTACGAACTCGAGGCGGCCGGCCGGCTCGCCGAGCCCCTGGTCTACAACGCGGCACGTGACAAGTACGAGCCGATCTCCTGGGAGGAGGCCTTCGAACTGGTCGGCGACACGCTGCGGAGGCTGGACAGCCCGAACCAAGCGGCCTTCTACACGTCGGGTCGACTCAGCAACGAGGCGACGTTCCTCTACCAGCTGTGGGTGCGCGAGTTCGGCACGAACAACCTGCCGGACTGCTCGAACATGTGCCACGAGGCCAGCGGAAGGGCGATGACCGCCTCGCTCGGCACGGGCAAGGGCACGGTGGATCTACACGACTGGCGGGACGCCGACGCCATCTGGGTCATGGGGGACAATGCCGCCACCAATGCGCCGAGGATGCTGACCTGGCTCGCCGAAGCCGATCGGCGGAGGGCGGAGATCGTGCACATCAATCCGTTGATCGAGGCGGCCTCGAGGCGGACGATCGTTCCCCACGAGTTCCTCAGCATGGCGACCCTCCGGCCGACCCGGATCGGGACCATGAACATGCAGGTGCGGATCGGCGGCGACATGGCGCTCCTGCGCGGTGTCGCCAAGGCCGTCCTCGAGGCCGCAGACGAGGATCCCAGCGTCCTCGACCAGGAGTTCATCGAGCTGTACACGCACGGCTTCGAGGAGTACCGCGCCGCGGTTTCTGCCACCCCGTGGCCCGATCTGGTCGCCGGGTCCGGCATCTCGGAGCCCGAGATCCGCAAGCTGGCGGGCTCGTACCTCGCATCCGATCGGGTGATCATCGCCTGGTGTCTCGGCATCGCCCAGCACGAGCACGGCGTCGACACGGTGCGGGAGATCGTCAATCTGCTGCTGCTGCGGGGCAACATCGGCCGGGAGGGTGCCGGTCCCTGCCCGATCCGAGGCCACAGCAACGTGCAGGGCAACCGCACGTGCGGCATCGACCACCGTCCCAGCAAGAAGTTCCTCGACCGGTTGGGACACGTGTGCGGTTTCGAACCCCCTCGGGAGCAGGGCATGAGTGTCGCCCCCGCGGTCGAGGCGATGCACCGCGGCGACGTCAAGGTCTTCGTGTCGATGGGTGGGAATTTCGCCCTGGCCTGCCCCGACAGCGCCTTCACCTTCGAGGCGCTCCGCAACTGCGAGCTGACCGTGCAGGTCAGCACGAAACTCAACCGCAGCCATATCGTCCACGGCAAGCGTGCCCTCATCCTCCCGTGCCTGGGCCGGACGGAGCGGGACCGTCAGGCGGGCGGCGAGCAGGGAGTCACCGTCGAGGACGCCATGTCCATGGTGCACATCTCCCGCGGGATGAAGGATCCTGTCTCGCCCCACCTGCGCTCCGAGTGCGCCATCCTCGCCGGCATGGCCCGGGCGACGTTGCCCGACAGTGCCAGTCCCTGGGAGGGCTACGCCGACGACTACGACCGCATCCGCGACACCATGTCCCTCGTCCTGGACGGATTCGAGGACTTCAACCGTCGCGCCCGGCATCCCCACGGCTTCCGCATCGCGCAGCCGGCGCGGCAGCGCATCTTCGAGACGCCGTCGAACCGTGCCGAGTTCTCTTCGGCACCCCTGCCCGACGACGTGGATCCGGGTCCGGGCCGGCTGTTGTTGGCGACGGTCCGTTCGCACGACCAGTTCAACACGACGATCTACTCCAACGACGACCGGTACCGCGGGCTGCAGGGACTCCGCACCGTCATCTTCATGAACGGCAACGACATGAGCGACCGAGGCCTGGAGGAGTTCGACTTCATCGATGTCAGGAGCTTCTCGGTGGACGGGTCGGAGCGGACCGTCTACGGCTACCGGGCCATCCGCTACGAGGTACCGCCGGGCTGCGCGGCCGGCTACATGCCGGAGTTGAACGTGCTGCTCGGCATCGCCGATATCAGCAGCCAGAGCGAACAGCCGGTGATGAAGCATCTCGTCGTGGAGATCACACCGTCCCAGGTGCAGCGGGACGCAGGACTGTGAGCCCTTCCGTCCCGGCGACAGAGCCGTCCGGCGCGGGGCCCCGAGCGAGGACGTGCCCACGGTGATCGACGACGCATCGCCGGCGCGGGTGGCCGACGCCATGATCACCGCCCCGAAGACCCTCGATCCGGCGTCGGGGCTGGACGAGCTCCGGTCCGTGTTCGGGGACGACCACGTGCACCTGGCCCTGGTCGTCGGCGCGGACGGGCGTCTGATGACGACGGTCGAGAGATCGGATCTCGCAACGCCGGCCGTGGGGCGCACGTCCGTCGCCGAGGTCGGCACGCTGGTCGGCCGGACGGTCGGGCCGTCGGACCCCTTGGACGCGGTGGCCGCCCGCCTGGTGGCAGACCGCCGGCGCCGGCTGGCGGTGGTCGACGACGACGGCCGGCTGCTCGGACTGCTGTGCCTCAAACGGGACCGGACCGGCTTCTGCACCGACGAGGGGGTCCGGGAGCGCGCTCTCGAAGCGGCGCAGGCGCGCCGTGAGCCGCCCCGCCCCCGCCGATCCGTCCCGGTCCAGGTGACCGCGGTCCGCGCCGACGGCTTCCTGCGCAGGCCGGACGAGCTGGTCACCGAGGAGCCACTGGAGATCCGGGTCGCGGGCCCCGGTCAGGAATCCCGGCCCGTCGGTGTGACCATGCGCACGCCCGGCAACGACTTCGAGCTGGCCGTGGGGTTCCTGCTGTCGGAGGGGATCCTGCCCGGGCAGCAGGCCGTCCGCGGCGTCGGCTACTGCACCCGGGTGGATCCCGACCTCGTGGACCAGCGCTACAACGTGGTCACCGTCCTGGCCGACCGGGCGATCGACCTGGAGGGGCATCGGCGTCTCTTCGCGATCTCGTCGGCCTGCGGGGTGTGCGGGAGGACCGCGCTGGACCGCATCGAACAGCAGTCGATCCCGGTCGAGTCGGCCGGACCCTGGCCGCTGGACCTCCTGGTGTCGCTGCCCGACGCCCTGCGTTCCCGGCAGGCCCTCTTCTCCAGGACGGGCGGTCTCCACGGCGCCGGCCTGTTCGATCGCTCGGGCACCGGCCTGGCGGTCCGGGAGGACATCGGACGGCACAACGCCGTGGACAAGCTCGTGGGATGGGCGGCGTTGGACCGGCGGCTGCCCCTGCGGGACGTGGCCCTCGTCGTGTCCGGCCGCCTCGGGTTCGAGATCGTCCAGAAGGCCGCCATGGCGGGGATCTCCCACCTCGTCGCCGTGTCGGCGCCGTCGAGCCTGGCGATCGAACTCGCCCAGCGGACGGGTATCACGGTGGTCGGGTTCGTCCGTGCCGGGCGGGCCAACATCTACTGCGGCGACGACGGCCTCGAGCTGGCCCGTCGGCGGTGAACCCGAGATCGGGTCCGCCCCCTGATCCCCCCTACGACGTCCGGTCGGCCGGATCCACCACCAGTCCGAGCCGCTCGATGTCGGCAGGCCGGTCGACGTCGGCGAACGCCCGGTGGTCGACCGACTCCGGCCAGGTGGCCACGTCGACAAGCTCCACGACGCAGTTGTCGAGCAGCGAGCGCATCGACCGGTGTCCTTCCCCGACCAGGAGGGACGCGGTGGTGAGGTCCTCGGAGGACCAGCGGGCGCACAGCGGCTGCGACCGGCCGGCGACGACCGGAACGACCGAGCGGTCCCCGGGCCACCGGGCGAGGGTCCGCAGGACGGCCTCGGTGACCAGGGGGAGATCGCAGGCCACGACGAGCGCGGAACGGAATTCCCCCACCTGTCCCAGCAGGAGCGCTCGCCGTCCCTCGCAGACCGCCACGAGCGGCCCGGTCCCCGGGTGCTCCTCCAGCACGGCGGCGAGCCCGGACACCCCGGGACCCACCTCGACCGCATGGCCGACCACCGCCCGCAGGGCGCCGGCGATCCTCTCGGCGCAGCGCATGCCGCCGATGCTCATGATGGCCTTGTCGAATCCCATGCGCCGACTCGAACCTCCGGAAAGCAGGATTCCCAGTACATTGGCCTCGGGACCGGCGGTGCAGGGCATGGTCCCAGCATGACGGGGGGATTCGGAAGCGTCGAGTCCGTCAGCGGAGGTTGGGCCAGTGAGCGGTGACTCCGGATATCCCGTAGGAAAGGCCGCAGCATCCCATCTCGCCCGCAACGGCGCGGCCGGCAGACTCCGCCATCTCGCGGTGGGCCGGAGCTCGAGCGGCGGCGGCCGATCCGGTCGGCACTCCAGGGGCGACCGCTGGGGCCGACACTGACGCGGACGGGGAGCGGTGCATCGTCATCGCGGAGGCGATCCTGCGACTGGCGCGCGACGACCCCGACGGAGCGGTCATGGTGATGGCGTCGCTCCTGGCCGGCCGCAATGTCGTGGAGGGGCCGTGGGACGGTCGGTCGCAGTGCGGATCCGTCCTCGGCACCGGCCCGGCACCGGACCCGCCTGGACGCCGTCCGGCATCGGACATCGGGCCCGCATCTGACCTCCGCCGGCAGGTCGACGCCGGCACCGGGCGGCGACAGCCCGATGTCCGCGGGTCGGCCGAGCCGCTCACCCAGTCCGAGCTCCGGGTGCTGCGGTACCTTCCCACCAATCTGACCCAACCGGAAATAGCGGCCGAGCTCTACGTGTCGGCGAACACGGTCAACACGCACATCAGCCACCTCTACCGCAAGCTGGGTGCGCACCGGCGGGGGGAGGCGGTCGAGTGCGCCCGGCGCCTCGGCCTGCTCGGCGCCGTCCCGGGACGGGACTGACGGCCCACCGTCGCCACCGGTCCCGCCCGTCCGGTCACGGGAATCACGTGATGCCGGCCCGCGCCGGGACACGGGATAGTGGGGCGTGCGGAGCGTCCGGGGCGTCGCGGCCGGTGGGAGCGTCGTGGGAGGGGCCTCGGTCGCCGCCCGGCCGGGTGCGACCGCAGGGGTCGGAGCGGAACCGGGGCCGCTAGCGTCGACGGCATGCGTCGGGAGGCGAAGGTGCTCACGGTCTCCGATTCGGTCCACGGCGGATCCCGGCTGGACCGCTCGGGCCCGGCCCTCGTCGCCGTGCTGGCCCACCACGGATTCGACGTCGTGGAGTGCGCGGTGGTGCCCGACGGCGTGGAACCGGTGGAGGCTGCGCTCCGGCGCCTGTCGTCGGGATTCCACGGGCTGGTCGCCACCACGGGCGGCACCGGGTTCTCCCCGACCGATCTCACCCCCGAGGCGACCCGGCGCGTGGTGGACCGGGACGCGCCCGGCCTGGCCGAGGCGATCCGGTCCTGCAGCCCGCTCGGGCGGCTCACGCGGGGCGTGGCGGGGGCGACCGGCGCGTGCCTCGTCGTCAACCTGCCCGGGTCGACCGCCGGCGCGGTCGAGTCGATCGAGGCCGTCATCGACGTGGTGCCCCACGTCCTCGAACTGCTCGCCGGCGGCCAGCCGCACTGACCGGCCGCGGCCGTGCGGCTGGCGACGGGCCCGGTTCCCCGGGACGGGCGCCCGCCGGGCCGGTCGCCTCTCCCCGGCCCGCCAAGCCGTCGGGAGGCACCGCGGTGGATGAGCGCCCACCCGGGGGCGCAGCAGGCTCCTCGACGGCGCTGCACGAGGGCGGCGACGCGCCGACCGGGGGGACCGACCCGGACGACGATCAGGCGTGGATCGCCCTAACCGGGCACGCGCTGGACGTCGACCGCGTCATGGCCTGGGTGTCGCTGCCCGGGCTGCGGCGCCATCGTCTCGTTCGCGGGGACGGTACGCGACCACTCGGAGGGCCGACCCTGCGTGACCTCCCTCAGCTACGAGGTCTATCCCGAGCTGGCGGCGGTCCGGCTCGGCGAGGTGGCCGGCGCGGCGCGGGGGCGGTGGCCCATGATCGGTCGGCTGGCCCTGCTCCACCGCACCGGCCGCCTGGCCGTCGGCGAGGTCAGTGTCGTCGTGGCGGTGTCGACGCCCCATCGGCGCGAGGCCTTCGACGCCGCGGAGTTCTGCATCGACACGCTCAAGCGGACCGTCCCGGTCTGGAAGCTCGAGACCTGGGCCGGGGGCCACGGCTGGAGCGAGTGCGCCCACGAGATCGAGGACGTGGGTCCGTGATCCCGCTCGACGAGGCACGGTCGTTCGTGCTCGGCGCCTGTACGGTCCTGCCGTCCCGGGTCGTGCCCATCGACGAGGCGCTGGATCGCGTGGCGACCTCGTCGATCGTGGCCGTCGAGCCGGTCCCGCCCTTCGTCCGATCCTCGATGGACGGCTATGCCCTGCGGGCGGCCGACACCGCTGACGCGGCGGGCGCCGATCGCCCGGCCCGGCTGAAGGTGGTGGGGACGGTCATGGCCGGCACCGTGCTCGGCACCGGGATCGGAGCGGGGCAGACGGCCCGGATCATGACGGGCGCACCACTGCCCGAGCATGCGGATGCCGTGTGCATGTTCGAGGAGTGCCGGGTCGAGTCGGACGGGGAGGTGGTGGCGGTCGACCGGCCGATCGCCCCCGGCACGTCGGTACGTCGGGCGGGACAGGACGTGGCGGTCGGCGACACCGTCCTCGACGCGGGGACGGTGGTCACGCCGGGTCACATCGGCGTGCTCGCATGCCAGGGCATCGACGGGGTCGAGGTCCGGCCCCCACCCCGCATCGGGGTCCTCTCCACCGGTGACGAACTGGTGACGGGCCCCGGCCCGTTGCCACCCGGGATGATCCGGGAGTCCAACCGGCACTCGTTGCTGGCCGCGGTGCGGCGCGAGGGATTCGACCCGGTCGACCTCGGGGTGGTCGGCGACGACCGGTCGGCGATCGGGTGCATCCTCGACGAGGCGGCCGGCCGCTGCGACGCCATCGTCACGACCGGTGGCGTGAGTGTGGGCGATCTCGACGAGGTCAAGGTCGCACTGCGCGAGCGCAGCGGCGGAACGATGCGCTGGATGCAGGTGGCCATCCGGCCGGGCAAGCCGTTCGCCTTCGGATTGCTGTCCGGCCCGGGCACACCCGTGTTCGGGCTGCCGGGCAATCCGGTGTCCGCCCTCGTGAGCTTCGAGCTCTTCGTACGGCCGGCCGGGCGCCTGCTCGCGGGCCACCGCGACCTGGTGCGCCGGGTGGTCCCGGCCGTCGCCGACGCCGGGTTCGAACGCAGCCCCGACGGCAAGACCCACTTCGTCCGCGCCGTCGTCCGGCTGGACGGTCACGGCACCTGGCGGGTCCGTCCCGTGGCCGGCCAGCAGTCCGACCAACTGCTGGCCATGGCCGGGTCGAACGCCCTGGCCGTCCTGCCCGACGGCGACGGTGTCTGGGCCGGGGGCCGGCTCGACGTGATGCCCACCGATCTCGCCCGGCTCGGCACCGGGGACCCGACGGGGGGCTCCTTCCGATGACCGCCGTCCCGGTGGCGCTCGGACGGCGAGCGCGGACCGCGACCCCGCGCCCGGGGCCGTCGCGGGAGGCCGGCGTCACGTCGGCCGGGCGCATGCCCACCGAGGGCCCCCTGGTCGACCCTTTCGGACGCGTGCACGACGATCTGCGGATCTCGGTCACCGACCGGTGCAACCTGCGCTGCGTCTACTGCATGCAGGAGCGGGGGATGACGTTCCTCCCGCGTTCGGCGCTGCTCTCCTTCGGCGAGATCGCGCGGGTGGCCGCCGTGGCCTGCGGGATGGGTGTCACCTCCCTCCGGCTCACCGGCGGCGAGCCGCTGGTGCGTACCGACCTCGCCGATCTGGTCGTCCGGCTGGCGTCGCTCGGCCGGGTCGATCTCTCCCTCACCACCAACGGCATGCTGCTGGTTCCCCAGGCCGGCCGGTTGGCCGCGTCGGGTCTCGACCGGGTCAACATCAGCTGTGACTCGCTGCGGCCCGCACGATTCGCCTCGATCCGGCGCCGGGGCGACCTGGCCACGGTGCTGCACGCCATGGACGCGGCCGAGGCGGCCGGACTCCTGCCGGTCAAGGTCAACGTCGTGCTCCTGCGGGGGTGGAACGACGACGAGATCCTCGACTTCGCCCGGTTCGCCCGGGAGACCGGACGGATCGTCCGGTTCATCGAGTTCATGCCCCTCGACGCCGACGGCAGCTGGGCGCGCGACCGACTGGTGCCCGGGGCCGAGGTCCTCCGGCGGATCTCGGCCGAGTGGCCGCTGCGGGCGGTCGACGACCGCCCTGGACCGGCACCGGCGGAGCGGTTCCGCTTCCGGGACGGGGCCGGCGAGATCGGGCTCATCTCGAGCGTGACCCAGCCCTTCTGCGGGACCTGCAACCGGCTCCGCCTTACCGCCGACGGGGCCGTCCGGAACTGCCTCTTCTCCGACGACGAACGGTCCGTTCGTGACGTGCTCCGGGGTGGCGGTGGTGACCTCGAGCTGACGACGGTGCTGCGCCGTGCCGTGTGGGGCAAGCATCCGGGACACGGGATCAACGAGCCGGGGTTCCTGCGCCCGGCCCGTTCGATGTCGATGATCGGCGGCTGAGGACGTGGCCCAGCTGCGGCTGTTCGGTCCCGCCCGGGAGCAGGCCGGGGTCCACCGGGTGGAGATCCCCGGCGGCAGTGTCGGCGCCGTGCTCGACGCGGCGGAGGCCCGCTTCGGGGAGCGGTTCGCCCGGATCGCGCGGTCGTCCGGGGTCTGGGTCAACGGTGACGCCGCCGCCCGCCAGGACCCTGTCGGCGACGACGACGAGGTGGCCCTCGTCCCCCCGGTGTCGGGCGGATGACCGCCGGGCCGACGGGCGCCGCCGCCGCCTCCTCGGTTCGGCTGACCCACGTGAACGAGCGTGGCGAGGCCCGCATGGTCGACGTGACGGGCAAGGCGGTGACCCACCGGATCGCCGAGGCCCGCTGCCAGGTCCATACCGTCGTCGACGTGGCCCGGCTCGGGTCCGACCGTCCGGGAGGAGGCGGTCTCCTGGCATCGGCCCGGTTCGCCGGCATCATGGCCGCCAAGCGGACGTCGGCGCTGATCCCGCTCTGCCATCCCATCCGGCTCGACGCCATCGACGTGCGGGTCCGGACCGTGCCCACCGGGTTCGCGGTGGCTGCGGTCGCCTCCGTGGTCGACCGGACCGGCGTCGAGATGGAGGCCCTCACCGCCTGCACCGCCACCGCCCTGGCGCTCGTCCAGGCCCTGTGGGAGATGGACCTGGACCCCCGGGCCTCGATCGACGACGTCACCCTGTGGCACAAGTCGGGTGGCAGGTCGGGAACCTGGGACCGGGGAGCCGGGGGAGAGGCGCCACCGGGACCGAACCTCGCGTCTGCAGACCTGCGGGCGTGAACGGCCCGCGGCTACTGGGGGCTAGCCGGAATTTATCTATACAACTCCGAGCTTCGCTCGTACAGTTCGACCGATGCCTCTCTACCGGATCGGGCAACTGGCGGACATCCTCGGAGTGAGCACCGACACGGTCCGCCGTTGGTGTGACGAGGGTCTGATGGAGACGGAGCGGTCGGAGGGCGGGCACCGCATGGTGGACGGCAGGGAGCTGGCCCGGTTCGTCCGGGACCAGGACGAGAGCTCGCTGCCCGAGGAGCTGGCGTCGCGGTCGGCCCGCAACCGGCTGAGCGGGGTGGTGACCCGCGTGGAGCGGGACAAGCTCACCGCCGTCATCGAGCTCCGGGCCGGACGCTTCCGGATCATCTCGCTCCTCACCCGGGAGGCGGCCGACGACCTCGACCTCGAAGAAGGTGATCTGGCCACCGCCGTGGTGAAGTCCACGTCCGTGATGATGGAGGTGACGCCGGGATGAGCCGCCCCACCCACACCGACCGACGGCCCGTCGGGACCCTCGCAGCGCTCGTGCTGGCCGCGGTGGCCGTGGCTGCCGCGGCCTGCAGCAGTGCGTCGAGCTCGCCCACCACGACGGCGGCCACGACGGCCGACCTGACCGGCTCGATCACCGTGTCGGCCGCGTCGTCGCTCACGGCTGTCTTCGGGCAACTGGAGTCGTCGTTCCACGCCGAGCATCCCGGCGCCACCGTCGCCTTCAACTTCGGTTCGTCGGGAACGTTGGCCACCCAGATCGTGCAGGGCGCGCCCGCCGCCGTCTTCGCCTCGGCGTCTCCCGGGGACATGACCACGGTGCAACAGGCCGGTGACATCAGCGGTACCCCGGTGACCTTCGCCCGCAACAGCCTCGAGATCGTGGTCAAGCCGGGCAATCCGCTCGGGATCCACTCCCTGGCCGACCTGACCAAGGCACCCGTCGTGGCCCTGTGCGTGACCACGGCCCCGTGCGGCTCGACGGCGCGGGAGGCCCTGGCCAAGGCCCACGTGACGCTTCCCGTCTCCCAGGTGTCCCTGGGCGAGAACGTGGACGCCACCTTCGCCGAGGTGACCACCGGTGACGCCGATGCCGCCATCGTCTACGTCACCAACGCCAAGACGGTGGGGAGCCAGGGCGTGGCCGTCCCCGTCCCGGCGTCCCAGAACGTCACCACGAGCTACCCGATCGGCATCGTCAAGGGCACGGCGGACCGAGCCCTGGCGGAGGCGTGGATCGCCTACGTGGTCGGCCCGACCGGCCAGGCGGCCCTCCGACAGGCCAGCTTCCTGCCGCCGTCCTGACGTCGCGTGACCACCTTCGTGTCGGAGCGGCGGCGGCGGCCGCCGGTAGCGGTGGTCGCGGTGGCCGTGGTGGCCGTGGGATTCCTGGTCCTCCCGTTGGTCGGCCTGTTGGCGAGGGCCCCGTGGGGCTCCCTGTGGGTCGACCTGACCTCGCCCGTCGCCGTCGACGCACTCCGCCTCTCGTTGATCTGCTCGTTGACGGCCACCGGTCTGTCCCTGGTCCTCGGCCTGCCGCTCGCCTGGGTGCTGGCCCGGACCGAGTTCCCGGGCCGCGACCTGGTGCGGGCCCTCACCATCCTGCCCATGGTCCTGCCCCCGGTGGTGGGCGGCGTCGCGCTGCTGCTGGTCTTCGGCCGCGACGGGTTCCTCGGCCGTCCCCTGTTCGACTGGTTCGGCATCCAACTCACGTTCAGCACCGCCGGTGCGGTGCTGGCCGAGACCTTCGTCGCCATGCCGTTCCTCGTCATCACCGTCGAAGCCGCCCTCCGCACCATGGACGGACGGTACGAGGAGGCGGCCTCCACGCTGGGGGCCGGACGCTGGCGGGTGTTCCACCGGGTCACCCTCCCGCTCATCTCGTCGTCGCTGGTGGCCGGCACCGCCCTGACCTGGGCGAGGGCCCTCGGCGAGTTCGGCGCCACCATCACCTTCGCCGGTGACATCCAGGGCCGCACCCAGACCCTCCCGCTCGCCGTCTACCTGGCCCTCGAGAGCAACGAGCAGGTCGCCATCGCCCTGTCCCTGGCCCTCCTGGCCGTGTCCCTGGTGGTGCTGGTGTCCCTGCGGGGACGATGGCTGGGAGCCATCGTCCCGTGAGCCTGGTGGCCGATGTGCAGGTGACGATGGGCGACTTCTCGGAGCGGGTGGCGCTCGAGGTGGCCGACGGCGAGGTCGTGGCCGTGCTCGGCCCGAACGGCAGCGGCAAGTCGACGCTGCTCCGGGCGCTGGCCGGCGTCCAGCCGCTGTGCTCCGGCCGGATCGAGGTCGACGGCCGCGTCCTCGACGATCCCCGCGACGGGATCCTGGTGCCGCCCGAGCGACGACCCTGTGGGGTCGTCTTCCAGGACTACCTGCTCTTCCCCCACATGAGCGCCCAGGCCAACGTGGCCTTCGGCCTGCGCAGTCGGGGAGTCGGCAAGGTCGACGCGAACCGGCGGGCACGGGCCTGGCTCGACACGATGGGTGTGGCCGACCAGGCGTCGGCGAAACCGGGCCACCTCTCGGGTGGCCAGGCGCAGCGGGTCGCCCTGGCCCGGGCCCTGGCGGTCGACCCGCGTCTGCTCCTGCTCGACGAACCGATGTCCGCCCTGGACGTGGGCCAACGGGGCTCGGTGCGGCACGTGCTGCGCCGTCACCTCCGGGAGTTCGGCGGAGCCTGCGTCATGGTCACCCACGACCCGCTGGACGCCGCCGCCGTCGCCGACCGACTCGTCATCCTCGAGGACGGCGCCGTCGTCCAGGAGGGCACCCTCGAGGCGATGAGCTCCCGACCCCGTACCGGGTTCGTCGCCGAGTTGGCCGGCCTCAACCTCCTGAGGGCCAGGGCGAGCGGGTGCGTGCTGGTCCTGGACGGTGACACGGCCCTCCGGACGGCGAGCCCGGCGACGGGTGACGTGCTGGCCGTGATCGCTCCCCGGGACATCGCCCTCTACCCCGACCCGCCGGCGGGCAGCCCGAGCAACACGTGGCCGACGCGCGTGGCCGAGGTCCACCCGTTGGGGGACCGGGTCCGGATCCTCCTGGACGCACCGATCAGGATGGCCGCCGAGATCACGACCGTCTCCCTGGCCACCCTCGGGCTCACCGAGGGTGCTCCCGTGTGGGCCTCGGTCAAGGCCACCCAGATCGACGTCTACGCCGACGACGACCCGCCGTCGGACGGACGACCGGGAAGCCCGGCGTCCGGGTGACCAGCGGGAGCCGGCGCGGTGGGGGAGTCGACCTGACGACGGTTCCAGGCCCTGCGGGTCCGGATCACACCTCCCGACGGGCTTCGTACGCCTCGGCCACGACCTTCGGGATGCGTCCCCGGGTGGACAGCTCGAACCCGTTGACGATCGCCCACCGGCGGATCTCGCCGGCCGTCGGAGGAGGCGGACCGAGTGGACCGCCGGCGGGGAGCCCGTCGGCGAGCGGTGCGGCGGACGTGTCGTCGACATGGTGCGCGACGGCTGCGCCGAGGAACCGGTAGGCCCACTCCTGGGCGAGGGGTCGGGTCTCGCAGAAGACCACGGGTACCGAGGGGTAGGCCACCTGGGCGGTGGCCAGCGCCTCGGCGAGCACCGCGCCACGCACGTGCCGCAGTTTGAAGATCGCGGAGTACCGGTCCTCCACGACGACGGCCGACAGGGGGATCGTGCACAGGTCGGCCAGCACGTAGCGGAGCTTGCCGGTGGAGACGGTGGTGGCCAGGTCGGCGAGGCTCTTGCGCTCGACCGAACAGATGACCTCGTCGTCGACGGCGACGGCGTAGTCCCCGGCGGGAAGCGCCGCCCGACGGGTCGTCGCCTGCTGTCCGCCGAACGTCCACGGGTACCGCTCCCGACTGTCGACGAGGATCTCGAGGATCCGCCCCGAGGCCCGCTGCTGGGGCAGCGCGACATTCGGACGGGCCTGCCTGGCCGTCCGGGCGCTCTGCCAGAAGATGACGTCGCGGCCCCGGGCCCGCGTGAAGACGAACTGCGAGCGGTTCTCCCTGCCGCGTTCCAGGACCAGGTCGATCGCGGCACCCCGACGCACGCACGAGCGGACGGGTACGCGCTCGACGACGTCCGGCCGTTCGGGCCAGTCGGTCGAGGGGTGGCAGTAGACCTTCGCCGTGCGCGGCCAGACCTCGCGTACCTTGAGGACGATCCCCTCGTCGCGCAGCGGGAGCTTGACCAGGAACGGCAGGGCCGAGCCCTCGTCCGGGTTCCGGGCCACCACGAATTCGTCCACACCGCCATTCTTCCGCGGCGGCGGGCCGAGGTGCTGGGACCCGGGGCGTTCCGCTGCGGCGCCGCCACGCTTCGTCACCGACCTGTCACCGATCACACATGGATGTCACCGAGCCCCGCCGATCGGCAACGCCGAGTCGCGGAAAAGTGGCCGCAACCTGTTGTCCGTGCCCGATCCGTTTGGTAGGAATCACGTCGGGGAATCGAAGTGCGCTTCGGGGTGCACGCATCAGGGGGGCCGGAACGACATGAAGTGCTTGCGGTACGCGGCCGCGCTGGCCGTCGTTGCGTGTGCGGCCGCGCAGGTGGTGAGCCCGGTACCGGGGGCCGCCGCCTCGTCACCCGCCGCGTGGTCCGTGTCCGCCACCCCCGACACGTCCGCCACCCTGACCAACGTCCTCAACGCCGACACGTGCGTGTCCGGTGGTGACTGCGTGGCCGTCGGCAACTCGACCACGTCCACGGGGGTGGCCCAGACCCTCGTCGAGTCGTGGAACGGCACCGCGTGGTCGAAGGTGTCGAGCCCCGACACCTCGCCGACCCTCGCCGACACGCTCTACGGGGTCTCGTGCGCCGCGGCCAGCTCCTGCATGGCCGTGGGCTCGGCCACGAGCACCACCGGCTACCTCCAGACGCTGGCCGAGCGTTGGAACGGCACCACGTGGGCGATCGTCTCGACCCCGGACACCAGCACCGTCTTTCCCAACAGCCTGTCCGGCGTGTCCTGCAGCTCGACCACCTCCTGCGTGGCCGTCGGCTCGGCGGCGACGTCCACGGGGTCGGTCACCGTCGTCGAGACCTGGAACGGCAGCTCCTGGACGTTGACGCCGAGCCCCGAGGTGGCCGGCACGGCCGCGGACAGCCTGGCCGCGGTCTCGTGCCCGACCACGGCGTCGTGCACGGCGGTCGGGTACGACGTGGACGGCTCGGGCGCCGAGCAGACCCTGGTCGAGGCCTGGGGTGGCTCGGCCTGGTCCGTGGTGACGAGTCCGGACACGACCGCCAAGCTGCCCAACGCGCTGAACGGCGTGTCGTGCACCTCGGCCTCGGCGTGTACCGCGGTGGGCGGTGCCTACGCGGTGGGCGGGACCGCCGAGCAGACGCTGGTCGAGACGTGGAGCGGGTCGACGTGGTCCGCGGCCTCCAGTCCCGATCCGACCACCGGCGACGACGAGCTGCAGGCGGTGTCCTGCGGGACCGGCGGCTGCACGGCCGTCGGCTACTCGACCACCTCCGGCGGCATCGAGCAGGGCCTGGTCGAGGCGTCGTCGGGCGCCCCCTGGGCGGTGGTCACGACCCCGGAGCCCGGCCTCTACGGGAACTCGCTCCAGGGGGTCGGCTGCGTGGGGACGGCGTGCGTGGCCACCGGTTCCGAGGAGACCGGGGCCGGCCTGCTCCAGACCCTGGGCGAGTCCGACCTCGAGGCCCCGACCGTCACCGTGCCGCCGACGGCCGCCTTCACCTTCGGGCTGTCGGGAACGGCGGCCGTCACGTCGACCGGCAGTCCGCTGCCGACCTTCACGGAGACGGGCGCCCCGAACGGCGTGACCATCGATCCCGTGACCGGCACGCTCACCGGCGAGCCCAGCAAGATCGGCACCTACACCGTGGTGGTCACGGCGTCGAACGGGGTGGCCCCGGCGTCCTCCGGCACCCTCCGGCTGACGGTGACCGGCCCGGTGGTGACCAGCACCGACCTCCCGAACGGCACCCCGGACGTGCCCTATTCGTACCAGCTCACGGCCTCGGGAGCGGCGGCGCCGCTGCTCTGGAAGAAGGGGGCCGGGTTGCCCCGGGGGCTGAAGGTGAGCAGCTCGGGGGTCATCAGCGGGACACCCTCCAAGAGGGACAGTGCCGGGGTGTACTCGTTCAAGGTGTCGGTGACCGAGGTCACCGCGGTGGGCAAGGTGAAGGTCGTGGCGCCGCTCAGCCTGGAGCTCCAGTAGGGGCGTCCGGAGCCGGGTCGGCAATCTGTCAGTTGGTGTGACTAGAGTTTGACCGAGCACCCGACGGCAGGAAGGCACCCCGATGTCCACGACCGACACCCCCCGTCTCATCTCCGATGTCCGTGGTCTCCGCTACGGAGAGGTCATCTGCGCCTTCCTGCGTGACGGCCGCTTCGAGGCCGAGGTCTTCGGCACCCAGTTCCTGAACGACTGCCCCCAGGACCTGTGGGACGGTCTCGACGCCGACACCATCGCCGGGGAGATGGAGGCGGTGGTGGTCAAGCTGAACGGTCCCCGGCGGTGGACCATCGACGGCATCGGCACGAAGGTGAACACCCTGGAGCCGGTGCTGCGCGAGTTCAACGGGATCCTGATGCGCCGCCTCGCCGTCATCGACCTCGGGGACCGGCCGGTGCCCGGTCCGTACACCGAGGTGAAGGTGGACCGGGGCGCGGTGTTCTTCTACGACGCGGGCAGGCCCGTCTACGAGCTCGTCGCCCCCGACGGGAAGGCCTTCGTCATGCAGGCCCTGTGCCTCGGCGTCGATCCCTCGATGGCCGAGGAGACGCTGCCCGACCTGGGGGCCCGGCTGGCCATGCCCGACGGCTGGTCCTTCCGCACCCGTGTCCTCGACGAGGAGCTGGTCGTCGACACGACCGCCACGGTCGCCACCGTCCTCCAGGACGAGTACGAGAACTCCTACACGCTGCCCGGGTGAACGGCGGCCGCGTTGGCGGCGTCAGCCGGCCGGGGTGGGCACGGCGGCCAGGTCGACGTGGCCGACGTTGGCGTTCTCCGGCGAGTCCGGCTTGAAGTACGACACGACCAGGCTGGTCTGGCTGCCGAGCTCCGGGTGGCCGACGAAGGCGTAACAGAACCCGCGTGGTGTCGTGCTGCAGCCGGGCAGTACGCCGCTGACCATCGGGCGCCACGGGCCGGTGGGCGACGTCGAGGAGAAGACGACGAAGGTCCCGCCGATGGACGTCTGTTCGATGAGACGCAGCCCCGTCGGGTAGGCGGCCACGGTGACGTTGACCGGCATCCACGTGCTGCCCGGGACGGTGACCGCCGTCTGGCCCGAGTACGAGCTGGGGGTGGCGAGCGCCTGGAGGGTCTCGGGGACGGTCGTGGCCGTGACGCCGCCCGCCGTACAGGCGATGAACAGCTCCGTGCACTCCGAGGTGAACAGGGTCACCTGGCCGTTGGAGACGATGGGGGACTGGTAGGTCTGCGAGGCGGCCAGCGGGGCCCCGGATGCGGCCGGCGGGAAGACGTCATACGGTCCGTCCTTGATCTTGCTGCCCTTCCAGGCGTAGATCATGAAGCCCCAGCCCTCCACGGTGAAGCTGGTGGCCGACGTCACGCACACGTCGGTGTAGGTGACGAGCAGGTCGGACGGGTTGTCGAGCAGGGCCGCGCCCGTCGGCCAGCGTGCGGTGTAGACGGCCCCGTTGGCCGGCGTGCACGCCCGTCCGGTGCCGTCGGGCATGTAGGTGTCCGTCGGGGTGGGGATGAACTGCGAGGGAGGGGCGTCGGCCGGGGCGACGCCCGAGCCGGCGGGCTGGACGTCCTTGAGGGCGTCGGGCGACTCACCGGGGACGTACTTCCCCTTGGCCGCCGTGCTCCCGCCGATGAAGGCGTTCGACTCGTCGGAGTCCGCCGAGAAGGATGACGTGTCGCCGAAGATCCACAGGTCGCGGCCGTTGGGCAGGGCCACGCTGATGCCGGCATCGCGCTGGAGGATGGTGCCGGTCGCCGTCTCCTCGTTGGCGTTGACCGGGCCCAGGTAGACGATGCCGGGGGAGCCTCCGGCCAGGGACGACGGGGTGTACGGGGCGCTGGCCCCCGACTTGGCCCCCGTCCCGAAGACGTTGGTGGCGACCACGGTGAAGGTGTAGGCGTCGTCGTTGGTGAGTCCGTTGACGGTGCACGACGTGCCCGACGTCTGGCACGTCTCGAGTCCCGGCTCGGCGGTCACGGTGTAGGTGCTGATCGGGGCGCCCGGCGACAGCGGCGCGTACCACCCGACCGTCACCGTCGAGTCGCCCGGCGATCCCTCGACCAGTCCCGGTGCCCAGGGGGTGCCGACGGTGAGGGTCCCGGTGACCGCGGCACCCGGACCGCCGGGGCCGACGGCGCGGAGCGACACCGTGTACGGCCTGCCGTTGGTCAGGCCGGAGATGAGGCAGCGGAGCTTCGTGGTCGCGGTGCAGCGGCGGCCTCCGGGGCTGGCGGTGGCGACATAGCTCGTGGCGGCATCGGGTCCGCCGCCGCCCGGTGCCTTCCACGCGATGAGCGCGCTGCCGTTGCCGGGCAGGAACTGGACGGTCTGCGGTCGGCCGGGGGGAGGAGCGTCCGCCGAACTGCACGCCGACGTGCCGACGGCCACCGTCACCAGGACGACGACGGCAGCCAGGAGACCTGCCGCACGGGCCCGTGACGGCTTCGATGATGATCGGTGCATCGGCGTCTCCCCCGTACGACCTCGTGTCGTCTGCCCCCGGCCCGCGGCCAGCGGGAGATCGTACATCGGGATCCCGGGATCGGGAAGGCGATCGCGTCCGCCCGCCGCCGGCACGCGTCACACGCCTCACTGCCTCCGATACACAACGAACGGGGGACGTACTTCGTTACACCGCGGTATCCGTCGACCCCTGGCCTTCCGCCGACGGAAACCGGTGCTGGACTCTGATGCAACCCAGGTGTAAGAACACAGCGGGGGAACGACCGGAATCAGGTCGACAGAGACGACAGGTGGCGCCCATGTTGGACTTCAGGGGGACGGTGCTCGCGGCTCAGGGTGGGGACGAGGAGGCCTTCGCCAGGCTCTGGCGGGAGTTCCAACCGGGCCTCCTCCGCTACCTGCGCATCAAGGCCGCACCGGCGGCCGAGGACCTGGCCGCCGACATCTGGCTGCGGGTGCTGCGCGCCCTGCCCGGCTTCGAAGGCGACGAGCAGGGCTTCCGGGGTTGGCTGTACACCACGGCGCGCAACCGGCTCACCGACTGGTACCGCAACGGCGAGCGGCGCCCCGACCTCATCGAGTACTCGAGCCTCGTCGTGATGCCGGCCGGCAACAACGTCGAGGACGAGGCGGCCGAGCACTCCGCCACCGACCGGGCCGTCGCCCTCATCGCCGAGCTCCCGCCCGACCAGGCCGAGGCGGTCATGCTGCGGGTCGTGGCCGGAATGGACGTGGCCCGCGTCGCGCTGATCATGGACCGGTCGCCGGGTTCGGTCCGGGTGCTGTGCCACCGGGGCCTGCGGCGCCTCGAGCAGCGGCTGCTCGAGATCGAGCCCGTCGGCGCACCTCACACCGGGGTGCTGGCCGACGTCGCCGTCGCTGGCGCCCCGGTGCAGGGGAGGGATCGCCTCCATGCATGAGGACCCGATGACCGTCGGGATGCCCGTCCGGACTGTCGGCATGGCCGCCGTCGACGACAACGTGGTGGTGCTGCCCAACGTGGTCAGTGGGCGTCTCGCCGACCTCGTGGCCGCGGCCGGGGGCCGGGCCCAGGAGCACGAGCTGCGGGGCGAGCTCGCCGCCCGCACCGCCTTCCGGGCGGCCGTCGAGTCGTGGCCCGCACCCCGACGGCTACGGGCCCGGCGCACCCCGGTCGTGATCGCGGCGACGACGATGGCCTCCCTGTTGATCGCCACCACCAGCCTGGCCGCCGCCTCCGTCCTGCCCGGATCGGCCGGACGGGCCGTCGACGGCATCCTCGGCAGCGTGGGCGTGCACGTCGGCCCGACGACGGCACGGGCGCCGCACGTCTCGCCGGCCGCCGCCGGACCTTCGGTCACCGCGGCACCGTCGTTGCCCGCCGCCGTCCGCGTCCACGTGGGCTGCACGACGGGGGGCGCCAGCAACGCCGGTTCCTCCTCCGGTCGGATCCAGACGGCCTCGTGCGTGCTGACCGCGCCGCCACCGGCCCGCAGCGCGGTCACCACCCACACCGCCGAGCCGCCACGGGAGGTGGCGGCGCGTGCGCCCCGTACGGGCCGCACCACCCAGGCCGGCTCCCACGGTGTGACCACCCCACCGGTGACGAGCACCCCACCGGTGACGAGCACCCCACCGGTGACGACCGACCCGGGTGGCGGGACCAGCCGGGGCGGCAACGAGGGCGTCGGCGGCGGTGGCTGTTCGAGCGACGCGGGCGGGTCGTCGACGACGACCCCGACCGATACGTCGGCGGTGCCGACGACCACCACGTCGACGACCCCGACATCGGTGTCGACGGGAGCGACGACCACCGCCGCGGGCGGAACCTGTGGCCACGGCGGCCACCACCACCACGGCGGCGCGGGCGCCCAGAGCGGGCCCTCCACGAGCGGGACCGGCACGGCCACGACGTGATCGCGGTGACGTCGGCACCGTCGATCCGACCGCCACGCCGTGCCGTCGCCGCCTGCTAGACCCGGGGTACCACCGGCGCCGGTGGTCCCGGGACCCGTGCCGTCCGCCCCGGTGCCACCGGCCCCCGAGCGAGGAGCCCCGATGACCGACCCCGACCCGCACGCCGTCGACCCCGGCGACGAGGAACGCCACGTGCCCACCGATGACCCGCTGTGGAACGAGTCCCACTACCTCGACGTGGTGTCCCACGACGGTCACGTGGCCGGCTACGTCCGCATCGGGCTCTACCCGAACCTCGGCGTGTCGTGGTGGACGGCCATGGTGGTCGGACCGGACCGGCCGCTCGTGGCCTCGGTGGCCTACGACCTTCCCGTGCCCGAGATCGGACTCGGCCTCCATGGCGCGGGGCACGCTGCTGGAGACGGACGTGGAGGTCCCGCTCGACCGGGTGCGCGTCCACGGGACGGCGCCGGCCGTCCTGCTCGACGGACCGGCCGACGTGTACCACGGCGAGCCGGGGACACCGACCACCCTCGGGCTGGACCTCACCTGGACGACCGACGGGGTGCCCTACCAGTACGACGTCACCACCCGGTACGAGATCCCGTGCCTGGTGGGCGGGACGCTCACCGTGGGCGACGAGGAACTCCCCGTGCGGGGTCACGGTCAGCGCGACCACTCGTGGGGCGTCCGCGACTGGTGGGCCTTCGGGTGGTGCTGGCTCGCCGGACGGTTGGAGGACGGCACCCGGGTGCACGGCGCCGACATCCGCATCCCGGACCACAGGTTGGCCCTCGGCTACGTCCAGCACCCGGCGGGCGGGGTGGTCACCCTCACCGGGCTCGACGTGAGCGAGGAGACCGACACCGACGGGCTCCCCACCACGGCGCGGGCCCGGCTCGACCCGGAAGGGATCGACCTCACCATCGAGCCGGTGGCCTTCGGCCCGCTGGTGCTGACGGCCACCGACGGCCGGGTGAGCCGGTTCCCGCGCGCCCAGGTGCGCTTCACGGCGGCCGACGGTCGGCGGGGGAGCGGCTGGGTGGAGTGGAACCAGCCCCAGGCCGACGCGGCGGGCCGGTAGCCTCGGCGCCGTGCGCCTCTCCCTCACGCCGTCGCTCGACCCGGCGGCCTACCGCTTCGTCCACCACGTACGGACCCGCTTCGCCGAGACGGATGCCATGGGCATCATCCACCACGGCGTGTACCCGGCCTACCTCGAGGAGGCCCGGGCGGCCCTGCTGCGCGACGCCGGCTTCCCCTACGAGGAGGTGCGGGCCGGTGACGGCGGCGTCGACTTCGCCGTCCTCGAGCTCTACGTGCGCCACCGCCGTCCGTTGCGCTTCGACGATCTCGTGGCCGTGCACGTCGTGGTCGAGGACCTCACCCGCACCACGTTCCAGGTCGGCTACCTCCTGCGCGTCGACGACGAGGTCCGGGCCACCGCCGTCACCGTGCACGGTGCCGTCGACGGCCGGGGGCGCCCGGCGCGGATGCCGGCGTTCCTGGGCGGCCTGGTCGGGACGGGGGGCTGAGCCGGTGCGCGTCTCCTACGGCCTGCCCACCCATCGGGTGGATCTCGGTGACGAGTTCCTCGCCCCCGGGGCCATCGGCGAGCTGGCCCGGGCGGCCGAGGACGCCGGGTTCGACGCCGTCTACACCACCGATCACCCCTTCCCCGGTGACGACTGGCTGGCCCACGGAGGCCACCACGCGCTCGATCCGCTGGTGGCCCTGTCGTTCGCGGCGGCGGCGACGTCGACCGTCCTGCTCCACACCAACCTGTTCATCGTCGCCTACCGCAACCCGTTCCTGGCCGCCAAGGGGATCGCCACCCTCGACGTGCTGAGCGGCGGCCGGATGGTGGTCGGGCTCGGCGCCGGCTACCTCGAGCCCGAATTCGAGGCCCTGGGCGTGCCCTTCGCCGACCGCAACGACCGCATGGACGAGGCGCTGGCCGCGCTGCAGGCGGCCTGGACGGGGGAGTCGGTGACCCTCGAGGGAGCCGCCTTCCACGCCCCGGGCAACACGATGCTGCCCCGCCCCGTCCAGCGCCCGCGGCCGCCGCTGTGGATCGGCGGGAACAGCCGGCGGGCCCTGCGGCGGGCCGTCGAGTCGGCCGACGGTTGGAGCCCCTTCCCCAACCCGGCCCGCGTGCGCCGCGCGCACACGCACCGCACCGCTCGAGTCGGCCGCCGACCTGGCCGTCGCCCTGGAGTACGCCCGGGAGCACGCCGAGGCCGTCGGTCGCACCGCCCCGCTCACCGTCTGCTTCATCCCCGAAGGGCTGTCCATGGGTGGCCGGCCGGTCGACGAGGCCCGGGTGGTGGACTCGATCGGCGAGCTGGCCGCGGTCAACGTCGACTGGGTGGCCGTGGCATTGCCGGGTGACACCCGGGCCGACCAGCTGGCGGCGATCGACGGGTTCGCGGCGCGCGTCCTGTCGGCCGTCGCCGACGCGTGAGCCCGGTACGCGGGGCGCGGCCACCGGCCGACCGCCGGGGTGCTCGCCCGGGTCCGGTGAACCGTATGCTGCGGGGAGGGCCGCCGCGGTGGTGCGCCCACCCGACCCCCCGGTTGGCCGGGGACCGAACCCGAGGAGTGGGAACATGAGCATTGCCGTCGGCGACACGATCCCGGACATCAAGGTCATGACGAACGCGGGTGGCGCCCCGACCCACGTGCAGACCGGTGACGTCCTCGGGTCCGGCAAGGTCGTCCTGTTCGCCGTCCCCGGTGCCTTCACCCCGACGTGCTCGGACTACCACCTGCCGAGCTACGTGATCCGCCAGGACGAACTGAAGGCCAAGGGCGTCGACACCGTGGCCTGCATCTCGGTCAACGACCCGTTCGTCATGGCCGCCTGGGGCGAGTCGCAGAACGTGGGCGACGCCGTCGTGCTGCTGGCCGACGGGAACGGCGAGTTCACCTCGGCCGTGGGCCTCGAGATGGACGGCAGCGGCTTCGGACTCGGCACGCGCTCGCAGCGCTACGCCATGGTGCTCCAGGACGGCGTGGTGACCGAGCTGTTCGTCGAGCCGGGCCCCGGCCTGACGGTCAGCGCCGCCGACGCCGTGCTCGAGCACCTGTAGCCGGCGGCGGGCCGTGGACCTCTCCGAGGCGCTGCGCACCACCGGAGCGGTGCGCGAGTTCACCGACGTGCCGGTGGACGACGCCACGATCCACCGCCTGCTCGACACCGCCCGGTTCGCTCCCAACGGAGGCAACCGACAGGCCTGGCGGGTGGTGGCGGTCCGGGACGGGGCCACGCGACGGGCCCTGCGCGACCTCTACCTGCCGGGTTGGTACGAGTACCTCGCCCAGTCGGCGGCCGGCCTGACGCCGTGGGCCGTGGTCACCGACCGCGAGGCCGAGCGGCAGGCCGTGGCCGGTGCCGGGCAGTTCGCCGCCTCGGCGACAGGTGCGGGAGGGTTCGCCGAACATCTCGACGAGGTGCCGGTGCTGCTGGTGCTGCTGGCCGACTACAGCCGCCTGGCCGCCGTCGACCGCGACCTCGACCGCTACACGATGGTGGGCGGTGCCTCCATCTACCCGTTCGCCTGGAGCATCCTGCTCGCCGCCCGCGACCTCGGCCTGTCCGGGGTCATGACCACCATGGTGGTCCGGGAGGAGCAGGCGGTGAGGGAGCTGCTCGGGGTGCCCGACACGTACGCCGTGGCCGGCATGCTCGCCCTCGGCCACCCGGTCCACCAGCCGACCCGCCTGCGCCGCGGCCCGGTGGAGGACTTCGCCACCGTCGACCGGTTCGACGGTCCGCCCCTGGGGACCGGGTGAAGGTCCGGATCGGGGTCGGCGCCGGACCGCTCGACGGCGAGGCCGCGGTCGCTCGCCTCGGTGGTGGACGACCTCGAGGAGCTGGGTTTCGACTCGCTGTGGCTCCCCGAGGTGCTGACCGCGCCCGACCCTGGACCCGCTCGCCGCCCTGGCCTTCGCGGCCGCCCACAACCCCCGTCTCAAGCTGGGCACCACGATGCTGCTGCCGGGGCGCAACGTGGTGCGGGTGGCCAAGCAGTTGGCCACCCTGGACCGCCTGTCGGGGGACGGCTCCTGGTGACGTTCGTGCCGGGCCTGGCCCAGGCGCCCGAGTCGGGTGCCGTCGGCCTGCCCGGCAAGGAGAAGGGCCCCCGCATGGAGGAGGCCTTCCCCCTGCTGCGGCGCCTGTGGGCGGGGGAGACGGTGGACCACGACGGGCCGGTGGGGACCTTCGAGGGGGTCACCCTGGCGCCCCTGCCCCGCCAGGATCCCCTCGAATTCTGGACCGGTGGCATGGTGCCCGCCGCCCTCGAGCGCTGCGGTCGCTTCGCCGACGGCTGGCTGCCGTCGTCGTGCACCCCCGCCGAGGTGGTCGCCGGGCGGGACGCGATCGACGCCGCCGCGGCGGCGGCCGGCCGGGAGATCAGCCGCGAGCACTTCGGGGTCTCGCTGGCCTACGCCCCCGGCCCGCTCGACGCCCGGTTGACCGCCGCCCTCGGGCGGGCCCGCAAGGGGGTGGACCCGACCACGGTGGTGCCGGCCGGGCTCGACGGCCTGCGTCGCTTCCTCGAGGCCTTCCTCGAGGTCGGCTTCTCCAAGTTCGTGGTGCGGCCGCTCCAGCCCCGGGGTACGTGGCGCGCCGAGCTCGAGGCGCTGTCCGCCGCGGTGGGCGACCTGCAGACGTGACCCGCAGCCGCCCGACGACCTTCGGCTTCGTCGCCCACGACGATCCCGAGCTGCTGGCCCAGATGGCCATGGTGCAGGCGGGCGGCACCGGGTGGATCAACATCGAGCCGGTCGTCGACGAGGAGCACCAGCCGCCCGAGCCCGGGCCCTTCGCCTTCCTCGGGGGATCGACCCACCACGTCCCGGTGGTGACCTGGATGCCGGGCCGGCACCAGGAGGGGCGACCGGCGCGACCGACGACCGTCGGCCTGCAGCACGCCTCGGGTCCCCGGGTGGCGTGGCGGCTCCGGGACCTCGGACTGCCCGTGCCGGAGGGCTGGCGGGTCACCCAGGACCACCCCCGGCGTGGTCTGGTGGCCGAGGTCCCCGGCGACGCCGACAACCGCGCCGTCATCGGCTGGCTGCTGCAGGCCGCCACCGCGGTGTGCCAGGTCGAGTCGACCGGTCGGTGGGACGCCGCCGTCCACGCCGGCCTCCCCTAGTAGGGGCGCGTCGGAGGTCGCGGGATACGGATGGATCGGGCCCGACGGTCGGGCCTAGATTCGCCCCACCGGCGTCGCCCGTCGCCCCGACCACCGAGGAGACCGACCATGATCAAGGACTTCAGGGAGTTCCTGTTGCGGGGGAACCTGCTCGACCTGGCCGTGGCCGTGGTCATCGGCGCCGCCTTCACCGCGGTGGTGGCGTCGATCACCAGCAACATCATCACCCCGCTGATCAAGGCCGTCTTCGGGGGGAGCACCCAGTTCGGGAGCCTGTCGGTCACGGTGAACCACTCGCAGATCCACTACGGCAGCGTGCTCGACGCCGTCCTCAACTTCGTGATCGTGGCCGCGGTGATCTTCTTCCTGGTGATCAAGCCGGTCAACGCGCTGATGGCCAGGCTGGGTCGCACGCCGAGCGAGGATCCGGTGCGCGAGTGTCCCCAGTGCCTGTCCAAGGTGCCGGACCAGGCGGTCCGGTGCGCCTACTGCACCTCGGAGCTGACCCCCACCGCCGCCTGATCGGAGACCCCCGCCGCCGCCTGATCGGCGGCCTCGCCCGCCGCTTCCTCGACCTCGACCGGCTCGAGTGCCGGGTGCACGTGGCCCGGGACGGTGCGCCAGATGATCGCCGTCACGGTCAGGGCCACGGCGGTGAACACCGAGGCCGACAGGAACGGCAGCCACCGGGCCATGGCGAAGGCCGCACCGGCCAGGGCGGCCGACAGCGCCGTGCAGGCGGTCTGGGTGCTGCCGAACATGCCCTGGATGCGGCCGACCTCGGACGGCTCGGACCCCTGGGTGAGCAGTGACTGCAGCGAGGGCAGGGCGGCGGCGAACCCGAGGGCCTCGGTCCCGCCCAGCACCATCAGCAGCGGGACCATGGGGATGAACGGATAGCAGGCGCAGAACACCATGGCCAGGCCGACGCCTCCGAGGACGAGGTAGCGACGGTCCATGTGGTCGGCCAGCCATCCGCTCGGCCGGGCGGCGACCACGAAGGGCACGGCGAACAGGGTCCACGACACGCCGATCTCCCACCCGGCGGCGCCACGCGGACACCATGAGCAGCGTCCAGCAGATCTCGTAGATGCCGGTGGTCAGGCCGAGCGCGGCCGCCGCCACCATGGCGCCGGCCATCGACCGGTTCCATCGCACCCGGGCGAGCGGGGTGGTCGAGCCGTCGGCGGCGGTGCGGTTCCGGCGGCGCTCGGCGTCGTCGGCGGGCTCGACGATGCGCAGGGCGGGGATGCAGGCGATGAGGGCCACCAGGCCCGAGCCGAGGAACATGACCCACATGTTGTTGACGCCGAGGATGGCACCGATCAGGGGACCGACGGCCATGCCCGAGATCTGGGCGCCGTAGATGGACGCGAAGGCGCGTCCCCGCCGCTCGCGGGCGACCGCGCTGGAGACCATCGCCAGGGCGGCGACGGCCGAGGCGCCCGCCCCGAGGCCCTGCAGGCCGCGCAGGCCGACGGCCATGGCCGGGGCGATGTGGAGGAGGAAGGCGAAGCTGGCGGCGGCGTAGACGGCGAGGCCGCCGATCAGGACGGGCTTGCGGCCGATGCGGTCGGACAGGCGGCCCAACGGGTACTGGAAGAGGACCCCGGCCGCGAAGAACGAGGCCATGACCAGGCCGGCCAGGGCGTCGGTGCCGCCGAGGTGGCGGATGTAGACGGGCAGCATGGGGACGATGGACGTCGCCCCGAGCCACTCGAGGAAGACGGTGGCGGCCAGGGTGCGGATGAGCCGCACCGACGCGTCGGGGCAGGGGGGCCACCCCTCCGGCGGGGCCGCGGCGGATCACGGTGCCTCCGCCGTCATGCGCTCGAGCGCGGCGTCCACCCGGGCGCGCAGGTCGCCGCGGGGCGACGCCAGGCCGAACAGGTCGCACAGCCACAGGCCGTCGCAGGCCAGCCGGACCACGGTGGCCGTGGCCGGGTCGAGGCCGTCCTGCTCCAGCCGGGCCTGCCAGCCGTCGGCGGCCCGCTGGAGCGGGATCAGCAGCTCCGGTTCGGCGGCGGCCGCGGCCAGCAGGGCGGCCCCCAGGCGCTCCTCGCCCTCGGTGACGGGTGCCATGGTGGCCCGGACGTAGGCGCGGGCGAACGTGCCGGGCCGGCCGTGCTCGGGCGCGTCGGGGGCGGGCAGGTAGGCGGCGATGTCCTCGTCGAACTGCTCGATGATGCGGGCCACCATGGCCGCCACCAGGGCGTCCCGGGTGGGGAAGTGGTAGAGCACGCCGCCCTTGGACAGCCCGGCCTGGGCGGCGGCGGCCTCCAGGGTGAGGTGGCCGACCCCGTCCCGCAGCACCACCTGCTCGGCCGCGTCGAGGATCCGCCGCTTGGTGGTGGGGCCGTCACGGTGGGCCCGGGCCGGGGCGGTGTCCGCCCGCGCCGAACGGGGGCCGGTCGTCGTCGCCATGCCCCTGACTATACCGTCCGGACGGTACAGTTGGGACCAAGCCGGTCAGTCGCGCCGGTTCCCCACGTGCCACCGGCCGCAGATGCCGCACACGTAGGGGTCGAGCTGGACGCCGTCCTCGAGCCGGGCCTGGAGGGCGTAGCGGTTGGCGTCGTCGGAGGAGGCGTAGCCGGTCTTGGCGTGGCCGTCGGCCCGCCAGTGCTCGCGGGCACCGCCGCCGGCCGACGGGTCGCGTGGTCGGTGGTGCTTCCTGCGTCCCCGCCGGGCCTTGGCCACCGGGCTACTCCGTGTAGACCGGGCGCCGCTTCTCCTTGAAGGCGGCGGCGGCCTCGGTCAGGTTGCCGGTGAAGCCGGCGAGCAGCTGGGTCCGGTTCTCCAGGTCCACCGCGGTGCGGAGGCTCCCCACCTCGAGCGAGCCCCACAGGGTGTCCTTGGTCAGGGTGAGGCCGAGCGGGCTGAGCGTGCACAGGTGGACGGCCATCTCGACGGCCCGGTCGACCACCGCGCCGTCGTCCACGACCTCGGAGACCAGCCCGATCCGCTCGGCCTCCTCGGCGCCCACCTTGCGCCCGGTCAGGAGGATCTCGTTGGACCGCGACGTGCCGACGGCCCGGGGGAGCAGCCAGCTCACGCCGAGCTCGCACCCGGACAGCCCGTTGGTGATCCCGGCGCCGCAGAAGACGGCCGAGCGGGCGGCCAGCCGGACGTCGGCTCCCAGGGTGAGGCACATCCCCCCGCCGTAGGCCGGCCCGTTGACGGCGGCGACGACGGGCTGGGGCATGTCGCGCAGTGCGGGCACGATGCCACCCATGTACTCCATGGCGCGGAGCCCCATCCGGTGGCGGCCGAGGTCCTCGGCCCCCGGCGGCAGGCCGGCGTGCTCGAGCTCGAGGCCCGAGCAGAAGGCCCGACCGGCGCCGGTCAGCACGACCACCCGGCAGTCGTTGTCGGCGGCCACGCTGGCGATGGCGTCGTAGAGGTCGGTCACGAGGGCGAACGACATCGAGTTCAGCCGGGCCGGGTTGTCGAGGGTGACCGTCCGCACGTGGCGGGCGGGCGTGGTGATCGAGACGAGGGCCATGGCCCCAGCCTCACCGACGGGCGTCCCACGCGCCATTCATCCGGGCCCGGGCGTGCCGGACCCCGGGCCCGTGGGCCATCATCGGGGCGTGCCGATCGAGCCCTTCAGCGAATTCCACCCCTTCGGCGGGGAACCCGAGCCCGCGTCGCTGGTGGGTCACCTGCTGGTGGCCACGCCGGCCGTCGAGGACCCGAACTTCTGGCGGCGCGTGATCCTGGTCCTCGACCACGGCCTCCACGGCGCCCTCGGGGTGGTCCTCGACCGCCCCGGCGGGGTCGACGTCGACCAGCTGCTGCCCCGCTGGCACGATGCCGCCACGGCGCCCGCCGAGCTCTTCACCGGCGGCCCGGTGTCGCGCAACTCGCTCATCGGCCTGGTCCGGCTCGTCTCGCGCGAGGCCGGGGAGGCGGGGTCGCCGGGCCGCCCGACCGGGTGGCACCTGCTCGTCGACGACGAGCGGCCGGTGGGTACCGTCGACCTGGGGGCCGACCCGGCCCTGTTCGCCGGGTCGCTGGTGGGTGCCCGGCTGTTCTCGGGCTACGCCGGGTGGGAGGCGGGACAGCTCGACGACGAGATCGGCGAGGGCTCGTGGTACGTGGTGCCGGCCGAGGCCCGTGACCCCATCTCGGCCGATCCGGAGGGTCTGTGGCGCCGGGTGCTGCGCCGCCAGGGCGGGGCGCTGGCCCTGGTGTCCGGGTTCCCGTCGGACCCCACGACCAACTGAGGGCCGGACCTCCGCCCATCCGACGCGGCCCTCGGGGGAGCGGGTCAGGCGGGGACGTGCAGGCCCTGCGGGCGGCCCTCGGGCTGGGCCACGGTCGAGCGCAGCAGCTCGAGCAGGGCCCGGGTGGGGGCGGACGGTAGGCCACGGCTGCGTTGGGCCACGCCCACCCGCCGGCGGGGGAGCCCGGCGACCGGGACCGGGTGGAAGCGCTCGCGCAGCCACCCGGGGATGGCCGTGGCCGGGAGGATGGCCGGTCCGTAGCCCTCGAAGGTGAGCGAGGCGATGAGGCGGAGCCCGTCGATCTCGGCGGCCGGCAGGAGGGTGATGCCGAGCGGGCGGGTCACGCTGTCGAGCTCGTCCCGGAACGCCGTGCCCGGCAACGGGAGTAACAGCTCCAGTTCGGCGAGGTCCTCGAGCTGGAGCTCCCGGTCGAGGCTGGCGATCGGGTGGCCCTGGGGCACCACCAGCATGAGGTCCTCCTCGAAGAGCATGCGGGTGACGAGGTCCTTGCTGCCCACCGGGAGGTGGAGGATGGCCAGGTCGAGCTGGCCCATGGTGAGCTGGGGCTCGAGCCCCGTGGTGGTCCCCTCCACCACGACCAGGCGGAGCTGGGGATGGCGCTGGGCCGCGGCGTCCATGAGGCGGGGGACCAGCCAGCGGGCGGTCGTGCCGATCATGCCGACCCGGACGGTCCCGGTCACCTCGTCCTTGCAGGCGGCGACGTCGGACATCAGGGCGTCCAGCTCGGACAGGATCCGCCGGGCCCGGGCCACCACGACGGTGCCCTCGGCGGTGAGGCGCCCGTCGGCCCGGTCGATGAGCGGCGTGCCCAGCTCCTTCTCCAGGCGGGCGATGTGGGCCGAGATGTTCGACTGGACGGTGCCGAGGTGCTCGGCGGCCGCCGAGAACGTGCCGTGGTCGCTGATGGCGGTCAACGCCTGGAGGTGTCGTAGTTCCATCGCTTCTGACGATACTAGGTATCTAGACAAACTGCTTGACTGATTGCTCGCGGCCGTTATACATTGATGCCACGACCACAGGACATAGGAATCCCCCTCCTTTCCTCGTTGAGTCAGTGCGAAGGGACCACCTCTCCCCCCCGGTGGTCCCTTTGCCGCGTCCAGGGGACGTTTTCCCTCACCAGGACCCTACCGGTGCCCCGGCCGGGCCCGACGGCCCGCAGGCCACCGCCTCGGTCGGGGCTCCCGCCGGCCGGTGCCCGGCGGTAGGTTGAGGGGATGAGCGACGCCACAGGTGCCGTCTTCGTCGACCTCGACCGGACGCTGATCCGTTCGGCGTCGGGGCCGGTGTTCCAGGCCGCCATGGTGGCCGATGGCGTCCTGCCCGCCGGCCGCAGGCTGCCCGGCGAGCGCTACCTCTACGGGTTCTACAACTCGTTCGGCGAGACGATCCCCTTCATGACCCTGGCCCGGGCCGCGGCACGCCTCATGAAGGGCCGGTCGGCGGCCGGCGTGCGCAAGGCGGGCGCAGCCGTCGTCGAGGAGCTCATCGACCTCGTCCAGCCCTGGGCCCTCGAGGAGCTCGCCGCCCACCGGGCCGACGGCCGGCTCCTGGTGCTGGCCACCACGTCGCCGCATGACCTCGTCGACCCGCTGGCCACCGCCCTCGGCTTCGACGACGTGATCGCCACCCGGTACGAGGAGGTCGACGGCCACTTCACCGGCCGGCTGATCGGCCGGTTCGTGTGGGGCACCAACAAGCGCGACGCCGCCCGCGACTGGGCGGACGCCCGGGGCATCGACCTCGCCGACTGCCACGCCTACTCGGACAGCTTCTTCGACGTGCCGCTGCTCGGCGCCGTCGGCCACCCCCACCCGCTCAACGCCGATCCGCGGCTGGCCGTGGTGGCCCTGGCCCGGCGGTGGCCGCTCGAGTACTGGGACCGCCCGCCGGGCGTGCCGTCGCTCGTCGGCCTCGAGCCCTACCACCTGCTGCGTCCCTTCGTGCGGCCCGAGTCGTTCCCCTACGCGCGCTTCACCGTCAACGGTGTGGAGCACATCCCCCACGAGGGGCCGGTGCTCCTCGTCTCCAACCACCGCAGCTACTTCGACGTCGCCGCCCTCGCCCTGGTGGCGGCCCGGCTCGGCCGGCCGGTGCGGTTCATGGGCAAGCAGGAGCTCTTCGACGCCCCCGTGGTGGGACAGCTGGCGCGGGCGCTGGGCGGCATCCCCGTCGACCGGGGGCGGGGGTCGGGCGACCCGATGCGCCGGGCCACGGCCGCCCTCCACGCCGGCGAGGTCGTGATCGTCCTCCCCCAGGGCACCATCCCGCGGGGGGAGGCCTTCTTCGACCCCGTCCTCCAGGGCAAGACCGGCGCGGCCCGCCTGGCCGCGGCGACGGGTGCCACGGTCATCCCGATCGGCCTGTGGGGCACCGAGAAGGTCTGGCCGCGGTCGGCCAAGGTGCCCAACGTGACCAACCTGCAGCACCCGCCGCGGGTGACCGTGACGGTGGGGCCGCCGCTGACGCTCGGTGGGACCGACGCGGTGGCCGACACGCGACTGCTGATGGACACCGTGACCGCCCTCCTGCCGGACGAGGCCCGCGAGCCCCACATCCCCACCGACGAGGAACTGGCCGCCACGCGCCCCCCGGCGTGACGGTCCGCGTCCAGCCCGTCGACGACAGCCGGCTGCGCTCGGCCCGGACCACCGCCGCCACCGCCGCCGTCTCGGCGGTCAACCGGCTGTCGCGCGCCCTCGGGCGCGGCAGCGGCACCGTGGCCGGCGGCCGGGCGGGACTGCTGGTCGACCCCGGCCTGTTGGCGACGTTGGCCGTCGGGCGCCGGGTGGCGCTGGTGACGGGAACCAACGGCAAGACCACGACGACCCGGCTGCTGGCCGCGGCGCTGTCGGGCGCCGACGGCGCCGGGGTGGTCAGCAACGACACCGGGGCCAACATGCCGGCCGGGCACGTGGCCGCCCTGGTCGGTGCCCCGGCGGCGAGGATCGCCGTCCTCGAGGTCGACGAGGGCTACCTCGGACGGTGCATCACCGAGACCGGCCCCGAGGTGGTGGTGCTGCTCAACCTCTCGCGCGACCAGCTCGACCGGATTTCCGAGGTGCGCATGCTGGTCGACCGGTGGCGGACCGCCCTGGCCGGGCTCGCCCCGCCGACGGTCGGGGGCGGCGGCACCCTCGTGGTGGCCAACGCCGACGATCCCATGGTGACCTGGGCGGCATCGACGGCCCCCGAGGTCCGCTGGGTGGGGGCCGGACAGGTCTGGCACGACGACGCCGTCGGCTGCCCGGCCTGCGGAGGCCGGATCTCCTTCGCCACCGGGGGGACCTGGGCGTGCGACGGATGCGAGTTCGCCCGGCCGGAGGTGGCGGCCGACGTGGTCGGCGACCAGCTGGTGCTGGCCGACGGGACGGCGCACCGGCTGCGCATCGGCCTGCCCGGACAGTTCAACCGGGCCAATGCCGGCGTGGCGGCGGTGGCCGCCGCCGCCGTGCTCGAGTCGGCCGGGCGCGGGGGCCTGGAGGAGGCGCTGGCGCGCCTCGACGGGGTCACCGAGGTGGCCGGCCGGTTCTCGACGATCGTCCGGTCGGGCCACCCCGTACGCCTGCTGCTGGCCAAGAACCCGGCCGGGTGGACGGCCATCTTCGACCTCCTGGAGGAGACCGGCGACCCCGGCGAGCCGGTGGTGCTGTCCGTCAATGCCCGCACGGCCGACGGCTTCGACACCTCCTGGCTCTGGGACGTGCCCTTCGAGCGGCTCGTCGGGCGTGCCGTGGTGGCCACCGGCGAACGCCGCCTCGACCTCGGTGTGCGGCTGCGCTACGCGGGCGTCGACCACGCCGTCGTCGACGGACCGCTGACGGCCGTCGACCATGGCGCGGCCCGGGCGGCGGACGGCGTCCGGGTGGAGTTCCTCGGCAACTACACCGCCTTCGCCGACCTCAGGCGGGCACTGTGAGCCCGGGGAACCGCCGGCTGGTGGTGGCCGTCGTCTACCCGGACCTGCTCGGCACGTACGGTGACGGCGGCAACGGGACCGTGCTGGCCCGGCGGGCGGCGTGGCGGGGCATCGACGTGGAGCTGGTCCAGGCCACCTCCGACCGGCCGCTGCCCGCCGCCGACCTGTACACGGTGGGTGGCGGTGAGGACGGCCCCCAGGTGCGGGCGGCCACCACCCTCCTGGAGGACGGGTCGTTGGCCGAACGGGTGGCCGGGGGTGCCGTCGTCCTCGGGGTGTGTGCCGGGTTCCAGCTCATCGGCGCCACGTTCCCCGACAGCTCGGACCGTCCCCACCCCGGAGTCGGCCTCCTCGACGTCACCACGACCAAGGGAACCGGCCCCCGCGCCGTGGGGGAGCTGGTCGCCCACCCGACGGCCGAGGCGCCGCGGCTGGCGTCGGGCGGCCGGCTGCCCCGGCTGACCGGCTTCGAGAACCACGGCGGGGTCTCGGTGGTCGGGCGCGGGGCCCGCACCCTGGCCCAGGTCGAGCACGGGATCGGCAACGGCGGCGGCGACGGGACCGAGGGGGCGTGGTCCGGCCGCGTGCTCGGGACCTACCTGCACGGTCCCGTGCTGGCGCGGAACACGGCGCTGGCCGACCTGCTCCTCGGGTGGGCGCTGGCCCCGCCCGGGGTGGCCGACGCCGCGCCCGTGGCACTCGAGCCGCTCGACGATCACGAGGAGCTGGCCCTGCGGGCCGAACGTCTCGAGGCCGTCGACGGGGGCCCGGTGCGGTGGCGCGACCTGGTCCGCCGGGTCGTCCGGGGGGGCTAGCCGATCGCGTGGCGGTCGGCGGGTGTCGGTGGCTCGGGGCTCTCGTCGCCCTCCAGGGGCTGGGACCCGTGTCGGTGGAACTACGTGCGATGCGTCGCTGTCGGCTGCCGTGATGTCATGGCGCCCTCCGGACCGACCGGTGGAGCCGGCGGCAACGAATGGAGGGCGACCCTGCCTCCGAACCCCGGTTGGAGGGGACGCAATGCGGGGCGGAGGATGGACTCCGAGGAGCACGTCCGATACCGGCATGCTTGAATCGGCACGTGGCCGAACGGCCTGAAGAGACACTGTTCACCTGCTGCCGCGAGGAGACCGGTCCATGGACGAACTCTCATCCCTTCCACAGGCCGACCAGGACGCCATCGGAGTCACGCTCCTGGCTCTTCTGAGCGGTTTCCAGGAGCGGGATGCCGACAAGCTGGTGAACGTGTACAGCGTCGACGCCGACTGGGTCAATGCATTCGGGAGCGTCAAGCGGGGCTCGGGCGAAATCGTCGGGTATCTCAGAGGCCTGTTCGCAGACGACAACTTCAACGCCGGTTCGCTGAAGGCCCCGCCCGACACGAGCTTCCGGGTGCTCACTCCCGAGATCCTCCTGGTCAATGCCCATCTGCAGGTCGAGGGGCAGAAGCTGGTCGGTGGCAGTGAGATCGAAGTTCGGGACAATTACTCGCTGCGGGTTCTCCAACGTCAAACTGATGGAACCTGGCTCATCGTGTCGGAGATGTACAACGACGCCAACCGGGAGAGCACCTACGAGAGCCACTCTTGACGGGGTGCCCCTGACCCTGGGGAGCGTGTCAGGGTGGACGGGGGTGTGGTCGGCCCTGCGCCTCCGGCCGGGCTGAGCCGGGGTCAGCCCTTCGACCGCCGCGGCCAGTCGTTGCCCTCGGCGTCGATGGCCTCGCTGCGGTCGGGGGCCGGGTCGAGTGCCCAGGAACGTCGCCAGGTACCCACGTCGGGACCCTGGAGGGCCGGCGTGGTCCCGGCCGCCGCCTGCCGACGGGCCGTCCACCAGTCGGTGGTGGACTCGTTGGCCAGCGTGGCCACCGCCGCCTCGATGCGGACCCCGAAGGCGCGGGCGTCCTCGCCCTCGGCCGGCCACAGCGGCGCGCCGAAGGTGACCGTGGTCCGGGTGCGCCGCACCGTGCCGCCGCCCTTCGGGAGGATGTGCCGGGTGCCGTCCAGGTGGACCGGGACCACCGGGCGCCCCGTGCGCGACGCGAGGTACGCGGCACCGCCGCGGAACTCCTGGGCCCAGCCGTCCGGCGAACGGCCGCCCTCGGGGAAGATGACCAGGTTCCAGTCGTCGGCCAGCAGGTCGGCGGCCAGCTCGGCGGAGCGGCGGTTGACCTTGGTCCGCTCGATGGGGATGGCGCCGAGCAGGAACGAGAAGGTGTCGGCCTTCCACCGGCGGTCGAAGAAGTAGTCGGCGGCGGCGGCCACGACGGTCCGGTGGCGGAAGCGCAGGGGCAGGCAGGCCAGGAGGAGCGGGGTGTCGACGTGGCTGGCGTGGTTGGCGGCGAAGATGACCGGTGCCTCGAGGTCGACGAGCTGCTCGTCGCCCCGGAGCTGTGGGGAGGCCAGGGCGTGGGCGATCGGCCGGGTCACGTTGTCGAGGACCATGGCCCGGGCCAGGCGCACCGGGTAGCGACGCGACCAGGCGGTGTCGTAGTGGACGCCGAGCTCGGGCTCGGGGGCCGGCCGGGGGACCGAGCCCGGCCAGGTGGGGGCGGCGAGCGGGAACCGACTGCGCCCCGCCCGGGCCAGCAGGGCGGCCGGTCGCAGCGACGGTGACGGTCCGCCGACGGCGGCGTCGTCGCCCAACCGGGCGTCGTTGCGCACCGCCCGGCGCGAGCGCAGCGTCCGTGACGTGTCGCGTACCTTGCTCACTTGATCGGGCTCACTGGATCGGGCTCACTGGACGTCGGCCATCAGGATCGGCGGGGCGTGGAGGTGGGTGAGGGTGGGGGAGGTTCCCACCACGTCGCGGGCCATCTCCAGCGCGTCGGCCAGGGTGGAGGCGGCCCGGAAGCCGAGCCGGTGCACGGCCTTGGGGTCGCCACCCACGATGATGACGGCGCCGAGGTGCTGCAGGGCGTGGGCGCACCAGTACCACATGTAGAACGGGTGGACGCCGTGGTAGGCGTGGCCCGTCCGGTACAGGTGGATGTACCACGGGTCGGTGGCGAAGCCCTCCTCGAAGCGGTCGGCCACCTCGGTCGGGTCGGTGGTCTCGCTCAGCACCTGCTCGAAGAAGTCGATGTAGCTCGGGTGGTGGACCGGGTTGAACTCCCACGGGGTCGGGTGGGTCATGATCAGCACCCCGCCCTCGCGCACGAGCGGCCGGCCCCGGTAGAGGTTGAAGAAGTAGCCGAGTCCCAGGCAGGCGACGAGGATCGGGTTGAGGATCGAGTTCACGTTGTACGGGCTGATGTAGGGCAGCCCCATGGTCAGGATGTCGGTCTGGCCCTCGACGACCACGCCCTGCTGCTTCCAGACGTTGTCCGTGGTCAGCTTGTGCACGGCCTCGACCTCGCCGGCCTGCACCGAGGTCATCCGATGGGGCGCCCGTACCGAGTGGAAGATCTTCCTGGCGTGCCTGGGCGGCACCCGGTCGAGGGCGGCCGCCGCGGCCACGAATCCCAGGCGGTCCTTGGCCTTCCACTCCCACTCGCGCTTCTGCAGGAAGTGGAACGCCCCGGGGAACGTGTCGTTGTTGAGCGTCGTCTCGATCTGGAACACGTTGACCCCGGCGTCCCGGATGAGCTTGCCCATGCGCCAGTTGGCCGAGTGGAGTTCGGAACGGTGCTGGTCCATGAACGACTTCGAGTGGCGCATGGTCTCGGGGTTGTGGTGGTGGCGCAGGCTCTTGTAGCTGGCGAGCCCCGTGGCCACGCTCTTGTGACCGCCGTCCATGGCCACCAGGTTGATGTTCACGTAGACCAGCAGGTCGGACTCGGCGGCCCGCCTGTTGATCTCCACGTCCTCGCCCTGGTCGGTCATGCCCAGGTGGAGGAGGTTGTCCGGGTCCTCGGCGTCGTGCTGGGTGAGCAGGCCGTTCGGGGCGAACGCGTCGTAGACCCGGTCGCCGATGGCGTGGCGCAGCTCGGCCTCGGTCATGCGTCGGTGGAGGGCCAGGGCCACGATCAGCTCGACGTCGTCGACCCCGGCCTCGGCCGCCATGTCCAGCACCTGTTCGATGACCAGCTGGCGGATGTCGGGGCGCTCCATGGGCGGCAGCGGGAGCGAGATGTCGTCGAACGCGATGGTCAGCTTCATGCCCGCCCGCAGCTGCGCGGGCAGCGGCTCCTGGTCACCCTCGGGGTGGGTGAGGGCGTGGCGGATGGCGGCCTGGGGATCGCGCAGCGGGTCGATCGGCTCGGGGGCGTAGACCACGCGGCTCCCCTCCGGCAGCTTCTCCAGGCTGAACCGCTCACCGTGCCAGAACAGGGTGGGGGGCGTCGAAGCGTCGACGTCGAGCACGAATCCGGGCCTGGGGCTCATCGCGAGCGTCCTTTCGGTTTGCGGAGGTCGAAGGCCACCTTGACCGCACCCCGGCGGCCGGCGGCCCCGGCGTGGGCCAGGGCCTCCTCGTAGCGTTCGAGGGGATACCGGGCCGACACCAGCCGGCCCAACGACGCGGCGCCCACCAGGTCGATGGCCAGCTCGAAGCTCCGGCGCTCGGGGCCGTCCGTCCCGGGTGGCGACTCGTTGCCGTAGGCGTAGGCGCCGACGAGGGTGAGCTCGCGGTGCCACAGGGGGGCGAGGTCGACGGAGACCTTGCCGGGCATGCCGACCAGCACCACCCGGCCGCGGGGCCGCACGAGCGAGAGGGCCTCGGTGATGGAGGTGGCGCTGCCCACGCAGTCGAAGACGACATCGGCACCGCCGGTGAGCTGCCCCGACAGCACCATGGACCCGGCCCGGCGGCGCACGGCACGCGCCATCTGGTCGGGCGGGACCACGTGGTCGGCGCCGAGCGAGGCGGCCAGCTCCCGCTGGCGGGGGTGCTTCGCCCCGACCACGACGGTGCACGGCGTGGCCGGTCGGACCACCGAGTGCAGGGCGGACACCGTGAGGAGCCCGAGGGTGCCGGCGCCGACGACGGCCACCAGGTCACCCACCCCGATCCGGGCGGACAGCGCGGCGTGCACCGCGCAGGCCGTCGGCTCGATGACCACCGCGTCCTCGTCGGACAGGGCGTCGGGCACGGCGTGCAGTTGGCTGACGTGGGCCATCAGCGGGGCGGTCGACCACCCGCCACCGGTGTCGGTGCAGAAGCCGGTCTGCAGCCCGGGCTCGAGCGCGCCCGAGGCCAGGTTCCCGCACAGGCCGGTATGGCCCGTCCCGCACTGGCGGCACACCGGGTGGATGTGCCGGGTGGCGCAGCCCAGGACCGGTTCGATGACGGCGCGGCTGCCGGGGGCGAGCGCACGTCCGGCGTGATCGGTGCCGCCCTCGTCGAGGACGCCCACCACCTCGTGGCCGGGCACGAAGGGGAAGCTGACCATGTCGTCGAAGTAGCGCGAGGCGCGGCCGTCCAGGGTGGCGAGGTCGGAGCCGCAGATACCCGACAGCAGCGGGCGGAGGGGGAACCAGTCACCGCCCGGCCGGTCGGGGGTGTCCGCGTCGAGCAGCTGGAGCGGACCGATGCCGGCCCCGCGGCCCGAGCCGAAGAGCGAGGCGACCCGCGACGCCGCGAAGCGCGGCAGGTTGCGCTCGACCACCAGTGCCTTCACCGGCCGGCCTCCGCGGCCGTGCGCCGCGCCTGGCCGGCCAGGGCGGCCGGGCTGGACCGGCCCCTACGGGCCGCACCGCGCCGGTCGAACGGCCCGAGGGGCAGGAGGGGCTGGCTGCCGCCTTCCGCCTGGTGCCAGGTCTCGACGTGCCAGCCCCGCCGGCGGGCGATGGCGGCCAGCTTGGCCTCGGGGTTGACGGCCACGGGGAACCCGACCGCCTCCAGCATGGGCAGGTCGCTGGCCGAGTCGGCGTAGGCCATGGACTCCTCGAGCCGGAGGCCCTCGGCCTCGGCGTAGTCGGCCAGGACGAGCGCCCGGGCCTCGCCGATGGGCGGGAGCGTCTCGAGGCGCCCGGTGAAGCTGCCGTCCTCCACGCCCAGTTCGGCGCAGACGATCTCGTCGAAGAGGGGCCGGAACGGTTCGACCACGAAGTCGAGGGCGCCGGTGATGAGGATGGTGCGATGGCCGAGGGCCTGATGGGCCCGCACGCGGGCGATGCCCGCCGGGAAGGACTTGGCCAGCAGCAGGTGGTGGAACATGTCCCACCCGTCGTCGCGCAGGCGCGCCGCCGGGGCGCCCTCGTAGCGGCGGTAGAAGGACCGCAGGAAGTCGCCGCGGTCGCGCCGGTCGAGGGCGAGGAGGGACGGGGCTTCGGCCACCAGGTCGGCCAGGAAGGCGGCCCGCTCGGCCGGGGGCAGGTGGCGCGACGCCAGCCAGGCGTAGGAGTCGACGACGTTCGAGGCGATCAGCGTGTTCTCGAGGTCGAAGGCGGCCAGGTGGCGGTCGGGGGAGAGGATGTTCCTCCTGGCCCGGTCGGCCCGGTTGGTCTTGATCGGCTTGCCCGGCGAGGTGCGGACCCGGGCGTGCTCGATGATCGAGGGGAGGTGGATCTCCCGCACGTAGGTGGCCCAGTCGATGGCCGCCGGATCGAGGCAGAAGGTGGCCCGGTCGTCGTCGTCCATCCGGTCCCACAGGGCGAGCAGCCGGTCGACCCGGTAGAGGGCGTCGGTCTCGGTGTAGGCGCCGTAGAGCTCGACGTAGCCCAGCGCCCGGTCGGCCAGCAGGTGCTGCTCCTCGAGCGCGGCCATCCACTCGGCCTGCCTGCCCCGGATGGGGAGGGACCCGACCACCCGCTCGGCGAGCGACATGGCCTTGGAGGCCCGGGTGAGCTGGCGTTGGACGCGCCCCCGGCCGGGGAAGGACCACTCGGGTACGACGATGGGCTGGCCGTCCTGGTCGTAGACCGGGTGCTCCTGGAACCACGCGGTCACGAGCTCGACCAGTCGCCCGTAGCGGAACGGGTTCCGGACGCCGGAGGCCACGTGGTACACCGACGGCCCGGAGTAAGCGTCGGCCGGGTCGTCGGACGAGGCGGTCAGCAGGGCCTCCCCGGCCACGGCGATGATGGCCGCCACCACGAGGTCGACGGGGATCACGTCGGTGACACCTTCGGGCACACCCGGAAACTCCCGGAGCAGGCCGCGGGCGTAGGAGATGATGATCGGCTCGGCCATCCGGAAGCCCCGGATCCAGCCGGGCCGGGGCTCGGCGAGGGCGGACTCGATGATCGACGGTCGGATGATGGTGATGGGGAGGAGGTCGCCGAACTGGGACACCAGGGCCCGCTCGCCGAGGGCCTTGGTGTACGGGTAGGCGTCGGGCCAGCCGAGCGACTGGGCCCGGGCCTGGCCGATCTCCACCATCTGCTTCTTGACCCAGTCCTCGCGCAGCCGCTCGGCCCGCTCGGCCAGCAGGTGCAGGCCGGCTCCGCCGAGCTCCTCGCGGGCGGCCTTGTGGAACCCGGTCAGGCGCTCGGGCCGCCGGGACTCGGCCTCGGTGTCGCCCCGCTGGCGGCGGGCCGCCGTCACCTCCTGGCGCCAGTCGACCTCGATGCTGAACGGATTGGCGTCGAGGAGTTCCTCCTTCGCCTCGCCCTGGTGGGTGCTGGCCACGTAGGCCGTCGACACCGGCAGGAAGTGGACGGGCCCGGTGCGCCCGTCGGCCCCGGCCAGCGCCCGGGCCTCGACCACGGCGGCGGCCACCCGGGACGGTCCGAGCAGGTTGACCTCCACGGCGGCGTCGAGGGGCGAGTCGAAGCTGACGCTGGCCGCCGAGTGGACCACGATGTCGCAGTGCGACAGCGCCACCAGGCCGTCGGCGTCGAGACCCAGGCCGTCGGTGGCGACGTCGCCGGCCACGGCCGACACCCGGGCGGCCATCGCCTCGTCGAAGCCGTCGCCCAGCTCCTCGCGGAGCCGGTCGAAGCAGTCGTTCTTCAGGATCTCCTTGGTGGCCCGCTGCAGGGGCGTCGCCCGCCGGCCCGGGCGGATCAGGAGGACGACACGGCTGTCGGGGACGCTGCGCAGGATGCGCTCGACCAGTGCGGTCCCGAGGAAGCCGGTGGCGCCGGTGATGAAGAATTGCCTACCGGCGAGGGCGTCGCGGACGCGGGTCACCCGATCTGTCTACCATATGGTAAGTGACGGGGTCGACCACAGGACAGGGGGCCTCGGGGGCCCGGGACCGGAGCCGGCCCCGGCCCGTGCCGGCCGGCGGGCGGACCGACGCCGACGGGGCGTCGACGTCGGAGCGCATCCTCGATGCAGCCCTCGCCTCGTTCGCCAGCCGGGGTTACGAGGCCTCGTCACTCGACGCCCTCGCCGTCGGCCTGGACATCCGCAAGCAGACCATCCTCTACTGGTTCCCAAGCAAGGAGGTCCTGCTCGAGGCCGTCATCGACCGGAGCGCGGTGGAGCTGTCGGCCGCCCTCGAGGAGTCGCTGACCACGGCCGGCACCGGCTGGGCCCGGGTCGAGGCGGTGGTGCGGTCGGTCTTCCGCCTGGCCGCCCGGCGCCCCGAACTGCTCGGCCTGGTGCGGGAGATGGGCCGGCTCGGCACTCCGGCGGCGACCCGTTTCGTGACGGCCGTCGAGCCGCTGGTCCAGCGGGCCACGGAGTTCCTGGAGGCCGAGATGGACGCCGGCCACATGCGCCGGCACGACCCGAGGCTGCTGCTGCTCGCCATCTACTCGACGGTGATCGGCATGCTGACCGAGGTGGAGGTGCTGCGGGCCTTCGGCGAGGAGCCGACCGCCCGCTCGCTCGTGCGCCGCCGCAACGAGATCCTGGAGCTGTTGCGCTCGGCCCTCGTGACCGAGGCCGGAGCCTGAGTCAGCGATCCGGGACTGCGGTGCTCAGTCGGAGGCCTTGGCCGACCGGCGTTCGCGCCAGGACGGCTTGGGCGGTGGAGGCGCCGGTGGGGTGGGCTTCTTCGGCGTGTAGCGCTTGTTGGCCTCGGGACCCGTCGGGGCCTTCTTGCCCGAGCGGGCCGCACTGCGGGATGCGGCCATCTCGGCACGGGACTGCCGGGCCGGCGCCGGCTCGCTCCGTCCGGCAGCCCGCTCCTCCTTGATCCGGGTGCTGGCCGCCTTCTGGACCTTGTAGGAGCGGTAGAGCAGCCAGACGGCCAGGATCAGGAAGGGCAGTCCGATGACGGTGCTCACCGTGCCGAAGCTGAGGAAGGCGAAGAGGGCGACGAAGCCGACCAGCGCCCGGCGGCCGATCCTGGTGGTGACGGCGAGGGCGACGGCACTGGCGATGCCGAGCAGGAGGGTGGTGGTGGGGGAGAGCTGGTTCTTCACGTTGGCGTGCGCCTTCACGTGGTGCTCCTCGGTGAAGATGATCACCGCGAACACGACGGCCAGGACGGCGGCCACGTAGGAGTACACGCGCTCCCGACCGTCGAGCCGGTCGATGGACCACTTGGTCGGGTTGCCGCGGCGGTCCGTGGACGGCGGCGGGGGAACGACGGGCGCCGGCGAGAACAGGCGTTCCATGAGGCTCTTCTTGGGGGCGGGGGTCGTGTCGTCGTCGGCAGCGGCCCCGGTGTCGGTGGCGTCGGGCATCGGCTTCAGGCTACCGGTCCACCGGGCCGGGACCGGAGGCGGCCGTCCTCGGCCGGAGCACGATGCCGAGGCCGTTGTTGTCGCCCGCGGCGACCTCGAAGACCCCGTCCCCGGTCCCCGGGCCGCCCAGGGTGGCGAACGGTGAGGTAGCAGGTAGAGCGTCGGGAACCCCAGCGGGCTCTACGACGTCCATGCGGAGGTGGTGGACGTGCCCGGGAGCGCCACCGAGTACCCGGCTGACCGGGCCGTCCGGGGTGTCACCCGCCGGGCCGACCAGGCGCAGGGCGAGCGGTCCGGGCCAGGCGAGGTCGGCCCACCGGAGGCCGTCGGCACTGCCCTCGTCGGTCACCCGACCGTCCAGCAGGCCACCGAACAGGGCCAGGGCCCCGTCGAGGTCGGCCACCACGTGGCAGACGCTGAGCAGGGCGGCCGGCGGCACCGTTCCTGACCCGTCGGCCAGGCGGCGACGTTCGGACGGGTAGTCGTCGGGCGCCGGGCTCTGCCAGGAGTGCAGCTGCTGGGCGAGCTGAACGACCACGCCGGTGGCCAGCTTCGGGTGGAGGAACGCCTCCATCCACTCCGGGTCCGCGTAGCTGATGCCGATCGGCTCGATGCCGAAGGCCCGGGCCCGCTCGACGGCGTCGGCCAGGTCGGGCACCTTGAAGGTGAGGTGGTGGGGCCCGGGGCCGCTGGCGGCGAGGAACCGGGACAGGAAGTCGTTGACCTCGACGTCCCAGGGCATCAGGACCTCGACCCGGGCGGCGTTGGCGAAGCGGAGCTGGGCCGGGGCGAATCCCGTCCCCGGGCCGCCGGAGTTCCACTCCGCACCGAGGTCGGTGGCGTAGCGGTGCCAGGCGTCCTGCCAGCGGGGTACGGCGTGGGCGACGTGGTCGAGGACGGTGCCCTCGATCCGGGTCCCTCCGGTGGGTGCGGTCGACATCCCCACAGACTGGTCGCGACGCACGGGCGTTGTCGACACGGCGGGGTCGCCCCGGTACGGTCGGCCCATGGATTTCCGCACGTCCTCGGTGGTCGGTCTCGCAGCACAGGTCAGGAGCGGGTCGTTGACGGCGACCGAGCTCGTCGACCACGCGCTGGGCCGCATCACCGACCTCAACCCCACGGTCAATGCCTTCGTGGCCGTCGACGAGTCACGGGCCCGGGCGGCCGCGGCCGCCGTCGACGCCACGGTGGCGTCGGGTCGCGATCCGGGCCCGCTGGCCGGCATACCCATCGGGGTGAAGGACCTCGAGGACTCGGCCGGCTACGTCACCACCCACGGTTCGGTGGCCTACGCCGACAACCCGCCGGCCACCGAGGACTCGGCTCTGGTGGCCCGACTGGTGGCGGCCGGCTGCGTGGTGGTGGGCAAGACCAATACCCCGGAGCTGGGCTGGAAAGCCCACACCGAGAACCCCCTGTTCGGGACCACCAACAACCCGTGGAACCTGGACCATACGGCCGGTGGCTCGTCGGGTGGTTCGGCCGCGGCCATCGCCTCGGGCATGGTCCCGCTGGCCACCGGCTCGGACGGGGGCGGGTCGCTCCGCATCCCCTCGTCGGCGTGCGGACTGACGGGCTACAAGGCCTCGCTGGGCCGGATCCCCTCCGGTGGGGCCGTGGCCCCCGACTGGGCCCACCTGTCGACCAAGGGACCCATGGCCCGGAAGATCTCCGATCTGGTGGCGGCGCTCGAGGTGGTCGTCGGACCTGATCCCACGGACCTCCGGTCGCTGCCCCGGCCGGAGGCGTCGTGGCTGGCCGCACTCGACGATCCGCGACCGCCGACCCGGGTCGCCTGGTCGCCCACCCTCGGGTACGCAGAGATCGACGAGGAGGTGCTGACCCTGTGCGGGCGCGCCGTCGACGTGCTGGCCGATCTCGGCTGCGAGGTCGTGGAGGTCGACACCGTGTTCGACGAGGACCCCGTCGACAAGTGGCTCACCCTGTCGGGCGTCTACAACCTGCGGTCGCACGCCGACATCGTGGGCACCGCGGTCTGGGACCAGGTCGACCCGGTGCTGCGCATGGTCATCGACGGAGCGGCGGCCACGTCTCCGCTCGACGTGGTCCGGGCCGAGGACTCGTGCCACACCCTCAACCTGCGCCTGGTCGACCTGTTCCACGACGTGCGCCTGCTGGTGACCCCGACCATGGCCGCCGCGCCGCCGCCGCAGGCACTGGACGGGTCGGGGCTGATCAACGGGAAACCGGACATCAACTGGGTGAAGATGACGTACCCGTTCAACATGACCCGGTCACCGGCCGCCACGGTGTGCGTGGGGCTGTCGAGTGCCGGGCTCCCCGTCGGCCTCCAGCTGGTCGGTCCCCAGCACGCCGACCTGGTGGTCCTCCGTTCGGCCGCCGCGCTCGAGGCGGCGCTCGCATTCGACGAGGTGGCGCCCTACCCGCCCGGATGAGCCACCGGGTGGTGCATCGGGGCGTCCATCTGGCAGGGGGCACCGGATCGGCGAGTAGCCGGCACGGGCTAGCATGCTCCTCTACTGCGTCGCGGCGCCGCCGTGACATCCGGGCGCTTAGCTCAGTTGGTTAGAGCGCAGCCTTCACACGGCTGAGGTCGGAGGTTCGAGTCCTCTAGCGCCCACCAGGTCAGAGGCACTTTCTGGGGTCGGAGCCGGAGGGCCTGCCCTACAGATGCCCTACAGAAGCCGGAAACGGCGTAGGGTGTCGGGCATGGCCGGTCGAGCGAGTACGAAGAGCCAACCGGGCACCATGCGCGAGCGGTCGCCGGGCCACTGGGAGCTGCGGGCGTTCATCGGGCGAGACCCGAAGAGCGGCAAGCCCCGCCAAACCACGCGTCTCGTTCCGTGGCACGGAGAAGGCAGCGGGCAAGGCTCTTTCGACTCTGGTGGCCGAGGTCGAGGCGGGCAGGTTCAACCGAACTAGCGCGACCGTCGGCCAACTGCTCGACAAGTGGCTCGAGGCGACGGCGGTGAGCCACCGTCCCCGGACGGTCTATGAGAACCGTCGAAAGATCGAGGGCCGGCTCCGTCCCGCGCTCGGGGATGTCCGCCTCGACAAACTGGAGGCCGACGCCATCGATGCCGCCTACCGGGGCTGGCTGGCAGACGGGCTGTCGGCGTCGACGGTGCACAAGTACCACTCGATCCTGTCGGCGGCATGTCGCCAAGCGGTCAAGTGGGGATGGATCGACCGGGCGCCGACCGACCGGGCGTCACCACCGTCGCCGGTCCGGAAGGACATGGTCGTCCCGACACCGGAACAGCTCTCCGCACTGGTGAAGGTCGCAGACGAAGAGGACCCGGTCCTCGCCACGGCGATCGCTCTGGCGGCTTTGACCGGAGCCCGTCGAGGGGAGCTGGTCGCGCTTCGTTGGTCCGATTTCGATCTTGCCGCAGGCCGGGTCCGGATCGCTCGGTCACTGACGGTCGCCGGGGGAGAGCAGCACACCGGGCTGACGAAGACCCATCAGAGCCGGGATCTCGCGCTGGAACCGCTGGGCGTCACCGTGCTCCGGCGCCGCTGGGACTACATGGTGGCGCTGTCCGCCGAGGCGGAGTCCCCCCTGGCGGAGGATCCCTACGTCCTCAGCTATAACGCCAACGGCGCCACGGCGGCCAACCCGGACACGTTGACCCACGGCTTTGCCGGCCTCTGCGTGCAGATGGAGAGGCCGGCACTGCAGCGGTTGCGGGAGGCGAAGCCGAAGGCGACACGGTCAGACCTCGCGCCGGGGCAGCGTTGGCCGTTCCGGTTTCACGACCTGCGACACTTCTCCGTGACCACCCTGATCGCCGCCGGGGTGGACGTTCGGACCGTTGCCGAGCGCCACGGTCACGCCCGGGCCACCATGACGCTTGACCGGTACGCCCACGCACTGCCGGAACGGGACCGAGAGGCGGCCGGCGTGCTGGAGGCAGTGCTGGACCTGTAACCGGCCGAGCTGGGGATCCAGCAGTACGGATCAGTGGCACTTCGAATCTGAGCGGGGTCTGGTCCCGCCCTCTGTCGTGCTTGCTTGAGTTGCCTGCCCCCCAACGCACATAGTGTGGAAAAGCCGAAAGCAGAGAAGTAGAAAGCACCCCTCGTCTGGGGGTCAGCGTGCATGATGGAAGACGTGGCCAGCGACTGCCTTTACTTTGGGAGGGAACAGCCGGTAGATGGCGACAATCCCGAAGAAATCACGCACGCCGTGGTGGTTGCGGAAACAGGTAGCGTCTACGAACTGGAATAGGGCGGCCTGCCTGTTGCCACGCCGACGTCGAGGGGTTCCTGGTCCGGCGTGGGCACACCCCGGAGGCCCGTACAGCACTTGGTGGCGTCCTCCTGGTTGAACTGATGAAGAGCAGCGTGGCCAGGGCGCAGGTCGATGAGGCTGGGCGTCGAGTGGGCCACTCACTCCGGAAGTGTGGTAGCGAGGGATGGTAAGAGGAGGGGGTTAAAGTGGGGTGGAGCGGGCGACCGAGATGGACCACCCCTCTTTCTCAAATATAAGGGGGAGGAGCGCACGCCCGAGGATGGGAAGCATGGGTGCAGGTTCTTACGCCCGACGGCCCCGGCTACCGGACGTGGTTCAATTCCGACTGACCTACTACCCCAGAACGCCGGTTACGCACCGCTGGTTTTAGGGCGATCCGGTCGGGTGCTCACTATCGCGACGCCACGCCCAGCTCAGATCCGAAGCGCCGGATCAGTGAGCCTTTCGGCGCCCAGTCCGCTTGGCGAACTCGTCGAGGGCGTCGAGGGTCTCGACGGCGGCCCACTTCCGGCTCCGGTGGTTCCCTGACACCTTCGTCAGGACCCCGGCATCCACGAGGGTCTCGATGGCCCGGTCGGCTACCTGCTGGCGGATCCCCAGTTCTTCCTGGACGACAGTCGAGTCGATCGCCGGCTGGCGGAGCAGGAGTTCGGACAGGGGCCACGCCTTCACGTCCGACCTCGCCGTGATCTTCTCTTTTCCATCCCCGGCTTACGTTCCGGATGTCGGCCGCAAGGTCCGACCATTGTCGATGGCCTCGAACGATGCTTCTGCCAGGTGTCTGACGATGGGAGCCGGGTCTCCGGCCCGGTACTCGTTGAGCGCCTTGAAGTAGTCGTCGACGTTCACCAGGAGGCCCGCAGATACCGGAACCGTAACGTTCTCGGTCAGGCCCTTGTTCCTGAGGATGGCGTGAATCAGCGCCCGACCGACTCGGCCATTTCCGTCAGGAAACGGGTGGATCGTCTCGAACTGGGCATGGGCGACGCCGGCCTGGACAAACGGCGCGAGGTCGGCTCGGGCAACGAAGCGAATGAGGTCATCCATGGCGACTCGCACTCGGTCGTGATGGGGTGGAACGAAGGTCGCCGTGTGCACGGTCTGACCACCAATCCTTACTTGCTCATTTCGCAGTCGACTGTCCATCGGGGTGCTCGTCCTGTAGCAGGGCAGTGTGCATCACGATGATCGTGGCCTTGTCAAGGTTGTCGGCCAGGGCGATGGCAGATCTCATGGCTGTCGTGTTGGCGACCACCTGGACCGCGTTGCGGCGGCTCTGATCACCAAGTTCGGCCATGGCGATCGCCTTTGAGCCAGCGGTGAGATTCTCGATCTCCGAGGATGCCGCCGACTCCGAGCGCAACAGATCTCGGAGAATGGGGCGATCTCCGCCCCGACCTCGGCGTCGAATCGGGCAATGGCAATCGACGCTTCGTTCGCAAGGACCTCCACCTCCGGTGGAAGCTCGACTGCGGGGATGTCCGCGATCGACGGGGTCACGGCGGCCTGACATGGCCCGCGCTCCTTATGGCGTTGGCTCTTGGATCCCCAGATGCTGTCCTCGTGGTCGGGCTCCCGGAGCGCTCCTCGTACTCGATGGCCGGCCATCTCGCCGGGGCTAGGTTCAGTCCGCCCTCGGGGTTGGACCGGGCTTTGTGCTGGCCACCGGCCGGTGCCCCCTTGGGTTTCCTAGCTGTGTTCATGTGCTCATGCTACACCCAGCTATGGCACTGAAGTGTGTGTACGGAGAACCGAAGCACACACGTAACTGTGGCCCGTCAGGTCCCGGGCCAGGGCGACTCCACTCACTCGGTCTGAGGTGGCCGGGCGACATTTGCAAGCTTGAGGTTCCCGACCGAGCCGGTGTGTTCGGCGCAGGGCGTAGACCCGCCATCGCTTGCCGACAGTGCCCACGAAGGTGGAGGCCCGCCTCTTCTCAGAAGTGGGATCGCACGACGGTGGCACGAACCCTGCGAGTCGTTCTCAGAAGTTCGGGTTCACTCTTCTCCGCAATCCAGACGGGATCGGTCGTTCTCCTCATGATTCATCATGATCGGACCTGGATGCCGGTCCGAGTGCAGTCCTGTCGCCGCCGATGTCGGCTGAGTCGCCGTGGAGGTACCGGGCAAGCCGGGGCACCGACACCCTCCACCGCCCGCCGATCTGGATTGCCGGGGGACTTGCCCCGTCCGGCACAGGCGGTAGAGGGTGTCGGCATGCAGGCCGATGCGCCGGGCCGTCTCCGGGATCGATAGGAGATCGGCCACGGCGGTCGGGTCCTTTCCGGCGAGACTGGTGATCGTCATGATTCACCTGAAGGGATGCCGTGCGACACGGGACCGTCGATGCCGGGCGGAGCATGATCGGGCGCACCCGGACGACTCTCCTGGGTTCGTGCCACGAGCACGGAGGAGACGGCGTCGTGCGGGTTGTCAACGTCGGGCTCCGTGATTGGCGGTGATTCGGTGCGCGTGGTGTGCCGTTCGGGTCGCCGTTGGTGGGTCGTAGGTGAGTTCATGGCCGTCACGATGACGGTAGGGGTTCATCAAACCCCTATCAAATGCCTCATCATCGAAGAAATCTGAGAAATCTTCGATGGCCGACGACGCCCCTGGTCAAGAGGTTGCCGGTCGCAGCGGCGCGGATAACCCCTGCTCAGAGGGTTCATCACTTTCATCATGAGGGGGTTCATGATGACGGCATGAGATCAGCCGTTCTGAAGCTGTAATGGCTCCGAAATGGTGATGGAAGCGCCATCGTCGCAGCTCAGAGGGTTCATCACTCGATTTGTGAACCCCTCACAAACGCTGATGGGCTTCGTCGACGTCGGGATGATCGTGTCGGTGTCCGTTCAGGTGCTCTCGGCGCTCCACGACGCCGCCGCCGTTCGGCCCAGTGATCGGAGTCAGCGCGGCGGTCCTATTCGCTGACCGGTTCAGGACGTCGGTTGGTGCCACGCCGTCGCCAGCCGTCAAGGGCCGCTCCGGAATACGGCTCGACCCCGGAAGCCGCCGGCAGGCCGGCGCCGGGGTCGGCCTTGATGTCCTCGCTCGGTCTCCGACCGTCCCTTGACTGCCGGCACCGGCATGGAGTGGCGGCTCCCAGCGCTCGATGGTGGACCAGGCTGGGCAAAAGGCGCCCCACCCGCCATCGACCAGGTGATCGTCGACAACGACGTAGCCCAGCGCCACGTTGGTGTCGTCGAGGACACGGGCGAGGTGGTCCTGGAGCGGTTGGTTCCGATGTCGTGAGCGACTGGTTGGTTCGCGGGTGCCCCTGCCTCATTCACCGAAGGGCCCCGAATGCACTTCCGAATGGCGCCGGACCGACCCAGTTCTTTCCATGAGCCAACGAACGAAATCCCACCCGGGTGTCTCACGTGCCGGAGACGGCACCAACCATCCGACCGAAGGGTCCGAGAAGAGCAGCGCGGTGAACGCCCAGCCCAGAGGGTTCATCACTTCGATCAGGACTCCCGCCATGAGACCGGCCATGAGTGCGTGCCGGCGATCACGGGTCCGGCCGACCACATCGATCGTTAGGGCACCTGATTCGGCATCGTCCCAGCCCAGGGGTCTCATAGTTCGATCATGAGCCCGATGATGCGTTGTTGGACAGGGTCCGCAAATTCGGCCGACGTCCGGGCCGAACAGTGCACCTGATTCGGCATCGTCCCAGCCCAGAGGGTTCACAACTTCCCCCTCCTGGGGAACACCTGTGCCGAAGCAGCCCGTCGGCGCCGAGTCGCTCCTCTCCCTTCGGTGCGAACGATCCCGCACTGCTCCGAATTGCGGCCGACACCAGTCGGTGCGGTCGATCGGCTGGCGAAGGGTTCCGCCCTCGTCTTCGTCGTGGTCGATTGCGACATACGGCCAGGTCACAGGGCTAACGAGCTGACCGGATCACCAGCACGTGTTTCCAGCCACAGCTCAACACTCACGCTCTTACGCGCTTCAGGCCAAGAATGCAAACGAGAACGAAGAACGGCGAGCCCGGAGGGCTCACGCTCGAATGCCCCATCGCTTCAACTGCACTCGCTCACGGGGTGGTGGAAGAGCGGGAGCAAGATGGTCAAACAGGTCCCCTGTTTGAAACGGCGTTGCCGGTGGCCCGCTTGACGGCTGTCCCCGAGGTCCCCTCGGTTCGCTGCGCTGGGCGAGATGAGGAACATCAATGCCCGCAGGACCGGCGACAGCCCCGGCGTCGATGCGGATATCTCGTATGGCGACGGTGACCGGCGGCCGCCACGTCCTGGTGAAGGTGCGGCTATCCGACCGAGCTCGGTGAGCTCCAGCGGAGAGGCGAGGAGCGGGCGTGTCGCTCCACGGTTCCTCTTCGAAGCGGCGATGACCGGATCTGCCGCCCAATCGGCGGAACAGCGCCAGGCCAAGCCGATGTACAGCGGGCCCGGCTCGTGTTGACCGGTATGGCCAACAACGTCAATCAGTTGTCCAAGTGGGCGAACACCAACCACGTCCTCCCCGACGGGTTCGAGGTCGCTCTCGACGAAGTCCGCCGGGCGACGGGGGTGGTGGCCGAGACGACAGACGTCTTGAGGCCGAGCTTCGTGCCGCCCCGATGATCAGAAAGGTCACCACTGGATCTTCGGGCCGGAGGCTCATCCGCTAGCTGTTCGGGCCCGGCCAGGCGAACGAGCACACCGACCAGCGGGTCATCACCTCGGGGCTCGTGCTGGGTGGCGAGTCGCTGGCGAGCGGGAATCTGTCGAGCCAGCAGATCGCCGACATCGGTTCGGGACTCGACGCGGCCCACGAGATTTTCGGCACGAACCCGAAGGGTGGCCACATCCTGCCACGTGTCGCTGTCGCTCCCCCCCGGCGATCGCCACTTGAGCGACGACCAGTGGGCACGATCGCCCACGTGGCCATGGAGGCGTTGGGCTTGGAGGGTGAAGGAGTGCAACCCGCGGCCTGGGTGGCGGTCGGGCACGGGACCAGTGCCAAGGCAACCAGCACGTCCACATCGCAGCATCCCTGGTCCGGGTCGACGGCAGCCGAGTCAATACCTGGCAGTCCCAGCAGGTGCTTTCTGGGTCTGTGCCGAGATCGAGACCACTTACGGCCTGACTGTCGTAGACGGCCGAGCGGGCAAGGGGATGCCTGGGCTGAGCAGAGCCGAACTGGAGCGCACCGCACGGGAGCAACGAGCAGAGCCACCACGGACCTTACCCTCGCCCGCATGGTGCGGGAGGCGTCGGTTGCCTCCAGAGACGAAGCGGAGTTCGTCCGGCGATTGCGGGGGAGCGGAGTGCTCCTCCGACCCCGTTTCGAGACCGGGGGACAAGAGGCGGTGGTCGGCTATTCGGTCGCCGTAAGGACCCAGGGACGGAGCGACGCCGATCTGGTTCGGCGGCGGGAAGCTGGCGAAGGACCTGACCTTGCCGAACCTCCGCCAGTTCTGGGAGGACTCAGCGGCGGATCGGCGCAGCGGTTGTCGAATGGGGGAGTGCCAAGACGGTCGCCCCAGGCAGAGAAACCATCGTTGGCATCCCGGACGATTGGCGGCGAGCGGCGGGGGCCATCGAACGGTCCCTCGAGAAGTTGAGGGAAATTCCGGCGTCGGACCTCGCCGCGTGGCGGGGGGCTGGCGAGAAGACCGCCGGCCTATTTGCCGCCTGGTCGAGACGCTTCGAACGGGACACCCCCGGGCCGATGGCGGAGGCGGCAGACGCATTGGCCCGATCGGCGCAGAACCGGCCAGGTGATCCCGTTCCGAGACCGAGAAGCGGTACGTGAATTCCGGGAGTGGCGGCGATCGTGGCCCAGTCGCAGCTGACAAGAATCGCCGATGGCCTGGGCCATGCTGATCGACCAACTGGGACGGACACTCCGGGCCATCGGCGATGCCCATGACGCCCGAGGGGAAGCGGAGTTGGCCAAAACACTGTGCGGTCGGCTGTCCGACGACCTCAACGAGCTCCATGACCGTTTCACGACGACCGCGCCCCAGGAGCTGGTTCCCGGTGAGCAGATCCAGGTGGATCGGATCCCTTCGGCGTTTCTCGATCTCGATCTCGATCTCGATGATCACCAATCGGAAATCAGCGGGAGACACGGGTTGAGTCAGGATCATGGCTTCGAACGCTGACCATCCGTTCGCTGGGCATGCAGCTTCTGTAATGCCAATGTCTGCCTGCCCTGTTTCAATCCTGATCCAGCGGTGGCGGTGGCCAGAACCGTGCACGCCGGCTCGGCCAATCCGTCACGCCAATGGCCGCACAGAACGCCGGTTCGGCGTGCGTTGGGAGCCGGCAGGGTAGTCGTGACAGGCGTCGTTATGCGTGGTGCCACGCGCATTGTTGAAGGTAGGCCGATTCGATTCGGAGGCTCAGTCCGCGAGTGGGGTCAGCGGCAGGCCAACCTCTCCGGGAAACCCAGGCCAGTTCACAACGGTCAATTGTCTCAAGTTTGTGGGCTGCGCCGTCGATCTTCGCAGTTATGGGGCAACATTTACCTACCTGGGTACCGGGTTTGTCACGGGTGGATCTCGTCGAATCACGTGAGTTCAATCGAGGTTACGAGATCGAGCGAGCGAAGCTTGGTCGCGCGCTCCCTCGCCAGGTCCTCATACATCCAGGAATTTGCCAATTGAAGTATGTGGCCCAAGCCCCTGGCGTGACCCTCGAAATGGCCTCTCAACACCCGATGTGGGAGATCGTGACTGTTGCGGTGGAAGCGATCGCTGAGTGGCTTCAAACCGGAACGAGTGCGCCCGACCCTGCACGAACTCGCATTGCTTCGTTTGGAAGAGCCGTTGTCGAGGACCAGGAGCGGGCGATTGCCGAACGGACCTCGAATCGATCCGCGCCGCCCGCTCCGCTCGCGGACGGCGGAGCCTTGCCCGATGGCGCACTGTCCGTAGCACTAGTGACCAAAGTGAATCTGTGGTGGAAGGACGTCACCTGCCGGGTCTTGGTCGAAGAGTCAGGTCGACTAAGCATTGGCGAAGAAATTTGGTAACTGTTCAGGTCCCCTGACCGTCGCGTCCACCACCTCCACGACCGACCCGCGTACCGTGGGAATTCCGACCCGCGATCCCATCCCCGACGCTCCGACCTACGAGCACCTGCAGGCGGAGAACGCCGAACTGAAGGCAGCGGTCGGTGCCCAAGCAGCGGAGTTGGCCGAACTCCGTTCTCGTCTGGCCGATCTCGAAGAGCGCCTCGGCCGCAACCCTCGCAACTCGTCGATGCCGCCGTCGGCAGAGGGGTTCTCGAAGCCCCCTTCCCCGTCTCGGGCCGAGCGCCGGGCCGCAGCACGCAAGCAGGGCAAGCAGCCCGGAGCGCCGGGCAAACACCTGGCCCAGGTGACCGATCCCGACCACGTCGTCCGCCACGCACCACCCTCGTGCTCGTCGTGCGGCTCTGGTCTGGAGGATGCCGAGGTGGTCGACTCCGAACGTCGCCAGGTGTTCGAGCTCCCCGAGATCCGCCTGGTGGTCACCGAGCACGTCGCCGAGCGCCGGCGGTGTCGGTGTGGATGCACGACCAAGGCGACCTTCCCGAGGGCTGCCACCGCCCCGGCCTGTTATGGACCGTCCGTTCGAGCCCTGGCTGCCTACCTGGCGGTCCACCAGCACCTGCCCATGGACCGGATGGCCCAGCTGTTCAGTGACGTGCTCCAAGCCCCGGTCTCGGTCGGGGCCCTGGCCCAGATGATCACCGAGGCAGCGGACGCCACCGGACCGTTCCTCGATGCCACCCGGTTGGCTCTCCACGATGCACCGGTCGTGCACTTCGACGAGACCGGCGGCCGGGCAGTCGGGCGGCTCCACTGGGTGCACTCGGCCTCGACCGGCCGACTCACCTTGATTGACTGTCATCCCAAGCGGGGGCGTCTGGCCATGGACGACCTCGGGGTGATCGGGTCGATGACCGGGGTCGCGGTCCACGACGGCTGGAGGCCCTATCGCCACTACGACATCGACCACGCCCTCTGCAATGCTCACCACCTGCGGGAGCTGAAGGCGGTCGGCATCGGGTGGGACCAGGGTTGGGCGAACGACCTGGCCGGGTTGCTCGTCGAGGCCAAGCACACCGTCGAAGCGGCTCGGGCCAGTGGGACCGACCACCTCGATGCCGCAACCCTGCACTCGATCCGGGTCAGGTATGGACAGCTGGTGGCCAAGGGATTCAGCCTCAACCCCGAGCCGGAGGTCGGCAAGCGATCCGGCTACGTGAAGAAGGCGTTCAACCTCCTCACCCGCCTCGACCGACATCGGGCCGACGTGCTCCGGTTCACCGTCGACTTCGCGGTGCCCTTCGACAACAACCAGGCCGAACGGGACATCCGAATGGTGAAGCTCCAGCAGAAGATCTCCGGATCGTGGCGTTCCCTCGAGGGTGCCAGGAACTTCTGCGCCATCCGCAGCTACGCATCCACGCTCCGCAAGCAGGACCGCAATGTGCTCGCCGGACTACGCCAGCTGTTCGAGGGTCACGCCTGGCTGCCCGCCGGGGCCTGAACAGTTACGAAATTTGTTTCGGTGCCATCGAGATGGTTGATCGAAGCTGCTGTTCGAGCATGGTCAGGATGGCCAAGCAGTACGACCTGGAGCTCCTAGACCTTCACGCACGACTTCTCGACCTTGCGACCCACGATCAGCTCACAGGGCTGGCCAACCGCACCGTGTTCCTGGAGCGCCTGGAGGTGGCCACCGCCAAGATCACGCCTCATCTGGGCATTGCAGTGGTGTTCATCGATCTCGACAACTTCAAGTCCGTCAACGACGGTTTAGGCCACGGAAGGGGCGACGAGCTTCTCAAAGTCGTTGGGGAACGCTTCACCGAATTGATGAGGCCGGAAGACACCATCGCGCGATTCGGTGGGGATGAGTTCGTCGCCCTATTTGAAGATCTTTCTGATCCCGCACATGAAGGAGTTGCGCTGGCGGAGCGGCTTGGACTGGCTGTGGCTGAACCCATCCGGCTCGCCGGTGAGCCGGTCTTCATGACGGCCAGCATCGGTGTCGCCGTCGGCCGTGAGGCTGAATTCAGCGCTGAAAGCATGCTCGCTCAAGCAGACATGGCGATGTATCGGGGAAGCGCGCCGGACGCAATCAGGTGAATGTCATCGAGGTGACCCATGAGTCACATTCGACGGCCCTCTCAACGGCAAGTGACCTTCACGGTGCACTGGAGAAGCGCGCACTCGAGCTTGCTTTCCAGCCAGTGTTCACGGCACAGGCGGGCGAACTGGTCGGATTCGAAGCTCATTGCCGATGGAACCATGCCGAACGTGGAGCCATCCCTCCTGCTGATTTCATTCCGATTGCCGAAGAGTCCGGCCTCATGCCCTCCATCGGTGCCTGGGTGCTCGAAAAGGCTTGCCGCCAATCAGTCATGTGGAGGGAAATGCTGGGCGCTGATCTCTCCATGGCCGTCAACGTATCGGGACGCCAACTGGCAGTCGGTGAGTTCCCGGCACTCGTTGCACGGACATTGGACGCCACGGGACTTCCGGCCGGTGCACTGATCCTGGAAGTCACGGAAAGCGTCCTCCTGGGAGAGCACGCGGAACTACGAATCCGTGCTCAAGGAACTCAGCGATCTTGGCATCCGACTGTCGATCGATGACTTCGGCACGGGCTATTCATCGTTGGCCTATCTGCGGCGATTTCCGGTCGACCAGCTGAAAGTGGATCGTGGCTTCTTGCGGGACGTCGCCGAGCACGGCGACACCAAAATTATGGGTGCCATCGTCGGCCTCGCACATGATTTGGGCCTCGAAGTCGTTGGCGATGAGTGGAAACTCGGGCAGAGATGACTACCGTGCAGCAGCTCGGGTGCGATCTGATGCAGGGCTTCCTACTTGGTGATGCGCTCTCCCCAGCGAAAATAGAGGAACGATTTGCAGTCCAGCCTCTTGTGACTGTGGAGTACCCGGCAAGTTCCAGAACGGGCGAGCCAGTGGGAACTGCACCGGCACAATGGCAACGTACGGACGCGACCAGGATCTAACCCCGTGCCGTCTACTTAAGCCGTTAGAACGCTTGGCCTGGCTTTTGGTGGAGCCGGCGGTGAGCAGAGTGCCCGTGACCGATCGGCTAGCTAGCGGACCGGCACTCAGAGCTCTGGAAGTGCCCCCAAATACTCGACATCCGGGACGCCAGGGATCACACAAATGTGCCTGGTTCCGGGCGCTGGAAGCTCTGGCCATCAGCAAAGTTGCCGGATGGGCTTCTCCGGTGCACGTGATGTTCGCGGGAAACCGCTGGGACTGGGAGCGGCGATAGATGTCAGCGCAACCGAATCGGCGATTGGGCGCTTTGCGGAGAGCACCGAACGACGCGACATAATGACGACCATCGCCACCCTGGCCGCAGCGCAGAAGGGCACCTCGGGCCGCGCCCATCTGGAGCGGTGACCCGGACGGGCGCACACGGAATCGGCGAGTGGATTTCATCGAGGCCCGATGACCGGACGTCCTGAGCACTGCTTGGGGTGGTGACCGACGGAATCGCCGCCAGCGTCACTTGATGAGGTCGTGGATCATGAAGACCAGGAGGATCAGAACGAACCCGACGGAGATCCCGATCCAGCCGAGAGCGGCCCTACGGAGGAAAGCGATGCGCAGCACCGCGATACCGACGGCGGCAAAGAGGAAGGGGCCGGCCACATCGAGCCATGTTTGATGGGCGAGGCCAACGGCTACTAACCCGTACAAGGCCAACACCGCACCGAGGAACGGCGCTAGGAACGATTCCACGACGACCCTGGCCATCGTTGGGCGGGGCGGTCCCGAGCGTTTGCGGTCATTCTCGTCCCGTCCTGACGCTTGGTGCTCGATCTCCTTCCAAATCCGATCGATGCGGGGCTCGTCGAGTGTTCCGCCTGCGAGAGTCCGCAGCCACGAATTGAGTGCAGGCCCGCATACGACGACGGCATCGCCGAACTCAACCCAGGGAGGATCACCCGATGAGTCCTCAGCCGACCAGACGACACAGATCGCTCGGACCGGGGTGCCATCAAGGGCCTTGGCGAATTGAGTGCTGACATCCTTGCGGTTGCGGAGCACCTGCGTCACGGCGCCGGACAACTGGGCCGACATGAACGGTTGGCCCCGGTCGCCAAGAGGCCATCGATGGCGGCTCCACTTGGACTCGACTACGAGGAGCCCGGCGGGGCCGACGACCACATGGTCGATGTCTTCCCTTTCCCGGATCTTGATGCCGTTCGCCAACCTCCAGCCATGGCGCCTCATCCTTCGTAGTTCGTCGGCAGTGGAGGCTTCCGCATCGAGGCCCATGAAGGGGTCGGCTGCTCCGCTCATGAGAATGGTCATGACAGCGACGATCCATGGCCCGGAGAGTCCCGCCGCACCAACAGTGATCCAACGCGCCGCCCCGTGCTCCAGGAAGAAGAGGGGCAGAAAGACCACGATCGGCAGGAACAGGGCCGGCAACAGGATGATCCAGTGGCGCCGGGCGAATGATGAGATGAGATCCCAAGCGAGACCTCGCGTGAACCTCCCGACGCGTTCACGGCTGGCCAACTCTCGCGAACGCCGTTTGACCGCAATCTTGCGGCCGCCGCTTTCTCGCACAGGCCTAGGATGACAGTTGCCTCGCTTTTCGCCGGGGATGTGGGCGGGAGAGGTGAAGGAGCGCACATCTCTGTCGATCAGGGCGGCAGCTCTTGAGCAGCGGAGGCCGAGTGGGCTGGGCGAATGGATCGTTCTGTGGCGGCCACGAGTCGAGCCTCAACAGAGTGGCGGGCGAGGACAGAGCTGTCCAGGACCGAGATCAGGTGGTCATCCTGGATGCACGAGCTTGCGGCACGGAAGATGAGGACTATGACCCAGGAACAGCCGACTCCAGATCTGCTCATCAGCGACCTTCTCGGCCGGTCTCAGGCCGGGCCTTTGCCGCCTCCGATCGTCGCCCCACCCTCGCTTCCATTCGGTGATCTGGATCCTCTGGTGTTTGAACGGCTGGTCGGTGAGGTTGTTTGGCTTGTGGATGGGATGAACGACGTCCGTGGCTACGGACGACCGGGCCAGGACCAGGGTGGGCTTGATCTAATCGGGCGTCTGGATGGGGGCACGCATGTTTACCAAGTGCGCCGAATCGTGCAGCTCACCGCTGCTGCATTAAAGAAGGCGGTCGAGGACTTCGCAGGCCCTTCCCGGGTTCAGGTGCCAGAGACCGAGTGGATCGACCGCCGGTTCCGTGCCGTCCGCTTCGTGCTTGCCACCGCCTGCTCTGCTGACGATACCGCCGTCGAGGACCAACTCGTCATCCTCCGTGAGAAGTACGCAGGCGACCTGGAGATCGACCTGTACGACGGGCGCCAGTTGTCCCGCATGCTCCGCGAGCGTGGTTCGCTAGTAGGTGGCATTTTTGGACCGGATTGGGCGTGTGCATTTTGCGGCTACGACATGCCGCACGCGCCGGTCACACCCGCCGGACGAGCGCTGTTGAATGACCCGCTGCTTCACCTCGGACTCGGTGAAATCCTCACCCGTGCCGAGGAATTCACTGATGGCGAGCCGGCTCGCGCTGCTGAGCTATTCGCTCAGCTTGCCCAGCGGCTTGATCAGGGTTTCCCTGCTCACGCCGAGGCACTCCGTGCTCGCGAACGAGAGATGCTGCTGGCTGCTGGCAACCCTACTGCCGCGTTTACGGTCACCATGCGCCTCCTACTGGATCGTTACGAGACCGGAGACCGGATGCTGGACGAACCTCGCAGGGCAACCGAGCTAGCCGCGACTCTCGGTTCACCCGCCATTGAGGCTGCCACGGTCGCTACCGCTCTTGATGACTGGTTCGAGCGCGGCTATGACCTCGGGCCGGTGACTCAGGCATTGAAGACAATCGTGGACGCAGAAGACCCGTGCGCCAGCCAGCTTGTTGTGGCCGTGGCTGAACAGATTGTGACCGACGAAGATCCAGCCGACGACCCTGCCGGCCTAACAGAACTCGCCGGGGGCCTCGTGGGTCATCTAACCGGCATGGCCGGAGTCCGCCTAGAGTGCTGTCTTGCCGACCTTTCCATCCGAGCCGGTGTCGATCCGGTCGAGGCATACCGTGACCTAACCCGTCGTGCCCTCGGCGGTTACATCAGCGAGCCACTGGCTGGACTCGTTCACATGCGCAGTGGCAGAGCCCTGGCATTCGCCGGGTGCCCAGACGATGCCATTGAGGCCTACCGCCGCGCGGTCTTGGTAGCTGCAACCAGCGACAACGGCGGTGATGCTCGAGATGCACTGCGCTCAATATCGTTTCTTTCATCCAAGCATGGCCTCGGATTCGAAGGCGCATTCAACGCGATGCGATCGGCGAGATCCGTTGGCAGCCACGATCGGTTGATCTCGAGCGCGGACGATCCGGCGGTGAGCGCTCTGGAGGCGCTTGTCGATGGCAACCTCCCAGACGCCTCCCGGGAGGCCCATCGTTGGGTGCGCCAGAAACGCGTGGCGGGCGCACTGCTCGATGAGCTCGTAGCCCGTCGTCGATATGGCGAAGTATTCGCTCGGGCGGGAGTGCTGGCATCGGCCGTCCGGCAGTTCGTCATGGCCGACGCACAGGACCAAGCTGTTCGGGCTGCCAGTGCGGCACCGGAGTCACTCGAAATATCGCAGTTTCTGGACGTGTCCGCCAACTGGGTTCAAGCGAGCGCGGCCGCTGTAATCCGGAACCAAGCAGACTTGTTGCCTGACTCTGCAATCGATGGTCTCGCCGCGAGGCTCGTCACTATCGCTGTCCAAGGGACAGCTCCCAGCCTGATGGGCCCGCAGCCGGAAAAGGAAGCGCTTGGAGCGTTGGGGGCGTTCGATCTTCGACTTCCCATATCGGCGGCCCGGAATGTCCTCCCTTTGGTTTGTGAAATGGTCCCTCGCGAGCCCGGCCACTACCGCTTTGCTGACAACGAGATGCTCGCCGTCCTGGCCGCCTGCGCTCATTCCGACGCGCCAGAGGTCGCCACCTCCGCTATCGCCGCGCTTGTTGACGCAATGGGCCGTTCGGTTCATTTAGCCGACCGGTACGTCTCCGCGCTCGGGCCAGCGACGCCAGGCGTATTGGACGGTGTCCGCCGTCTTGCCGCAGATGGCGACGACAATGCCCTGATTACCCTGGCCGGATGGGACGAAGCTAATGGCCCGCTCGTAGCGGCTGCCCGCTCCGCCGCACAGACAATTCTCAGTGAGCCAGTCGGTACCATTCGTTCCACTTTCAGCATCGGTAGCGCTGCCGAACGTTGCGCCTTGCTGCTTCGGGCGGCGGTCGCACCTGGAGCCACTCAGGCAGAAGACACGGGAGAGCCTCTGACGGGACTGCTCGACCGTGTCGTCCACCACCTCCTGTTCTGGGCAGAGGATCGAAACGATCTAGCCGTCCGACGGGCGAGCGCTGTGGCTGCATTGCGGATCTTGGCTGACCGATTGCCCTCCACGCTGAGCGCGACCGTGTGGCGCCGGCTGATCGAACTCCACGACGACCCAGGCGCCAACGAGCAGGACCTGTTCGAGCAGCAATCCCAGCACCCGCTTAGTCGCTTCCGGGTTGATAGTGGTGGCCAACATCTTGCCGCTGGCTGCCTGCTTGCCGCCGCGGCTACAGCCTCCACCATCGACGAGGCGGTTGCGGTCGAGGAGCGGTTGCTGCCAGCGCTCGCCAAAGCAGTGACCGACCCCCAAGATTCGGGTTTTCGAGCGGCCACCGTCATGGCCGTTAACCCTCTGCGGCCTCTCCCCCTTCGACCTGCTTGCGGCCCATCCAGCTCCGCCAGTGCGCCAGGCTGGCGCAGCATGCTGGAAGTCGCAGCGAACCCGCTACCCGATGTTACCAACGGTCTTCGCCCACGATCCTGACCGCGGCGTGCGCGAGATCATCGCCGCCGAGCTGGCCCAGATCGACGGGGATGGAAACTCCGACTACTCGGACGTCCTCAGTCGCCTTGCCGTAGATCCCAGTGAGCGCGTCCGTCGAGCAACTTCCAAGGCGTCGGCGGGAGGGTGAGCAACCATCACCGACCGGGCTGCCGATCCGGGTGATCAGTTCATTGCTGGATCGAAATCTGACCGTAAACTGCCGATGGCCCAGCACGCACATAAGTCCGTCTCAATCAACTTTCGACGTCATGATTGTTTCGACAGGCCATCAGACAGTCGGCGGTAGGGAGTGCTTGGCAACAGCGAGCGCGGAGCCGTCGATCTTGCGCACTCGGGCGCCGATCTCAACCCTCATCCGATCACGCAACAGAATGCTCACGCAGACCGACGGTGGACTACGGGTCTGGAACAGCGCAGAACGGCACGTCGGGTGTGGTCTCGGGCGGTAAGTAACGCCCGTGGTCGGGTGGCTTGGGCCACGCCGCGAACCATTGTTAGGGGTCACGCGGCGTCATCGGTGTAAGACCATCACCAACACTGGAACGTGCTCTACTTCTGTGAATCCTGTTGCAGTAGATGCGGTTCGGGTCACTCTCTCAAGTTTCGAACTAGTACTGCGAGTCTCTCAAGCAGCTCGCGAATCTGTTTGGATCGTGGACAGGAAGATACAAAGTCAGATACACAATGTTCGCCACCGAACTCTCGCAGCGATATGAACCTGTTCGTAGCCCAGCTTGAACAGGTTCTCTTTGACCACTTCCGGTCTGAGATCGACCACGATGGATCGCATGCCGACCTCGCCCTTTACTTCGGCATGCACGTTCTCGCGCAACATCGCTGTGAACACGAGATCCGTGATGGGCATGGAGTACCCATCAGGACGATGACCTTGGTTGCATCAAGCGCTGTTGCGGCCCGGTTCCATAGCTCTCTGGTGATAGGGTTCGTGTAGTAGGGCGACTTAATTGCCGTTGGCGGGATGATGAACGGCTCACGGCCAGGAAGCCGTCGGGCAATCTCCTCGGGATCGGGAAGCCCAGGATGTTCCCACTTCCCCGTCAAATCCAGCCTGTTGAGAGTCGCACCCGACTCGTCCCCTGGGCTCCACCGCCAGTCGAGTGATCCGTGGAGTTTGAGAAGCTCAAATGTCTTCGCGAGGGGTCCAGCCAACCGGCCAGGTTGTGGAGGATAGGGGGGCAGGTCGCCAAGAATGTCGATCTGGAAGTACGCGTCGACGCTCGGTGCCGTCGGATCCTTCGAGGTCTTCGGACATCACAACGTACTCGACGAGGTTGTCGTAGTTGAAGGTGATGACCGTGCTCTCGAATCGATGGAACCACGTCACCAGGCTGGCGAGCCAGGAGGGCAGGGCGACGACAGGAGGGTCTGTCGTTGGGCGCTATCGAGCATCCGCGCGATCGACTCGCTAGCCCGAGCAAACAGTCCCCTGTTCTCAGCATTGGTCGCCGCGGAATAGTCGGGCTGATCGGTAGCAAGCCGAGACATCCATTGCTCGAAGTGACCATTGGTGAATCTGGGTGGCATCCGGTCCTCCGTGTCCGGCTGCTTCGAGCAAGGGACGGCAGCCTTCTCCGAGTTGATCGATTGTCGGCATCTGTTGCGAGATCGCCTTCGAGAATCCAGCGCCGAGTACGCAGACAGGGGATAGGCCAAATTGGGTCACGGCGTGTCAGCCCCTTCGATCTCAGCCTCCGAAGACATGCACATATTCTGGTCCCAGTTCCGGCGTTACACGGGTGATCTGCGGGCCCTGGACCGAGGACCATGGAAGCACAGTCAGCCGGTGCCGCCAGCGCCGGCCGAACAGCATGCGGAACCGCGCTCGACAGCCGGTGTTGTGGATGCCGCCGGCCGTACCCACTCGGGCGCCAGAACATAGCGCCCAGACGCGGGCCATGGTCAACAGGCTGCAGCGCAGAACGGCACGTATGGAGCAGCGGCTGCCGCAGGGCGCCCGATGCGCACCGAGCCGCTCAGGGCGCGGCCTCGGGCAGCACGCGGCACACGGCAAACGGACGTCTTCTGTAACGGCTGAGGTCGCTTTGCCCTACAACTTGCCCTACAAATCGCGCCATTTGCCGTCTTCGGCAATTGTCGCTCGACTACAGCAGGGCAGGTCAGGCCCTGTTTCGCCTCCCGTGTCATCCCGTCAAACCCCCTGTATCGGTTT
>CAWHKZ010000003.1:0-359953 GCA_963830165.1 uncultured Acidimicrobiaceae bacterium | reverse complement strand
TTGCGGGAGATGAAGGCGCGTGCGGTCGCTGAGGCTGTCGGCGTCAGTGGAGCGGCGGGCCAGGGACTGGCTGAAGGGGCGAGCCGTGCCTCGCCGGAGGCACCAGGAGGCACTATTGCCCTCGTTGAACAGTTCGAGGAACAGTGATGGCTCCCAGACCACGACTCCGATTTCAGTGGCACGGGTTGTGAGTCGCCGGTCATTCGTCACAAGGATCGCGTCCTCGTACTTGGCGGTGGCGGCAAGGAGTGCATCATTGGTGTGATTCCGCCCGTCGCTCCGAACAGCGTCGATCAACTCGGGTTCGCCGAACTGGGCGGGCCCGACACGTGAAGTTCCTACCGCCATCCCGAAGGTCGCTCCAGGAGTGAACGGAATCGCAAGAGCTCGACCACTCTTCGCAGAGTCAGGCATCGCTGTTAGTTCGTCGACCTGAATGTGAGTCATCAGGAGTTCGATCGCACCCTCCTCACAGGCGTCGACGACTCGTCGCTGAGTCTCCGGACTAGCCACGAGCAAGTCGTAGACGTTGAGAGTCGAGGACTAATTGTCTCCTTCGGCTGTGCATGACACGAACTAATCCCTGCTATCCGATCGTGATCGAAAGCATTGCAGGCAACATGCTCATTGATCTTGTCCCCGGGTTTCCGGAGCGAGGTCGAGTCGGTCAGGGGCAACTGTCGGTGCCGTCATCTCGGCGAGTGCCTTGGCTTGTTGCTTGTTGTTTAGGCCCACCCTCTGCTCAGGATTGTTCCGTTCTTCTCGAGAACCCAGTGCCATCGCCCGGGATGCTGAGGGTCGTTCTCTGGTCGCACGTAGCCGACGATGCCGGACGAGAACTGCATCCACTCGTCAGTTACTTTCCAATCCTTACGGTTCGGGTCATCTCCGAGGTCTCCCCCTGCCGATGACTGCTCAGTTGGTTCGGTCACGTAATCTCAGTCCTCGATCCGCAAGACGGTTAGTGAATAGATCCCCATAGTTGTTATTGGGACAGCCAGACCCGAACGCCGTAGAGCCACAGAGGACACACTTAGATCCACCGGAGCCGTGTCGGTGCATCTTGCAGCTGCTATTCGGACAACCAGTTCCGTAAGCCGGCGATCCACACCAAATGCAGGAGTCAGCATCTCCCGAATGTTCGTGATAGCCGTAGTTGTTATTCGGACATCCCGTTCCATAGGCTGGTGATCCACAATGAACACAGACAGACATATATCGTTTCCTCCATTGCATTGGGGACTGGGACAACCCGGATGGGGGACGGCGGCTTTACCCGATCGTGATCGACAACGTCGCCGTCGCTATGTTCTGGGTCGGTGGCTTGGCCTTCATCCTCTTGTTGTCTCCCCGAATGGTGAAGGAGTAGGTCCCGGTCGTCTTGGCTTTGCCCGAGATCACGCCCCTGGAGCTGAGTTTGGGGTCCAGAAGGGAGCAAGCTCGAGGCCCGGGGCCGACTTTCAGGGCCGGTTACCTCCACTAGCTGCCAGTGTGGCTAGAGTCAAGGACCTTGTTGTTCTTTTCCGTAGACAGAGCCCATCGGGAGCGAGGTCGTCGCTATTCCGATCGGCAGGACGGTCAGGGTGAAGGCCTGTATGGCGTCGGGGACGATCCCGTTCGTGGCCGTGATGGTGATCCGGTAGGTGCCGGCGGTGCCAGGGGCAGGGGTGCCGGATAGCGTTTCCGTGCCGTTTCCGTTGTCGACGAAGGTGACACCGGGCGGGGAGCCTCCCGGATTCGAGCACCGCTGGGATTGGGAATCCACCTGTGGTCACGCCGAACAGGTTTGAACGGCCGGATACAAAGGTATCCGAGGCCGAACTTGCGATCGTCGGTGAAAGCAAGTTTGTTTCGATGAGCGTTTCGGGACCGCCTCCGTAAGATCCACCAACGGCGAAGCAGGTTCCGGCCTCGACACACGACACCCCGCCGAGGTAGTTATCACCGCCACTTCGATTGGCACTTGGTACGACCGTCCATTCCGTTTTCCGTCTCAGTTCTTCGAGAAGTGTCTGTCTGAGATTGCCGTCCCATGCGGTTCCGACTGCCTTGCACTCAGTGGCCGACTTGCATGTGATTCCGGTAAGGCCATTGCTCGTGGCACCGGGGACGGTGGGAGCGGTCTGGACGGTCCGGGTCTGGACCGTCCCCAGAACTGGGATGCGGCTGCGCCGCCAGTCGACGAGGACCCCACTGCCTCGCAGTCGCCGTCGGATGTGCACGACACTCCTTGTAACCCGCTGGAAGAGTCTGGGTGTCGGAGTACCCAAGAATGACCATTCAGAGCCGTCCCACAACATTGATGCGGTCTGCTGGGATCCACTAATGGAGTTGATGCCAACAGCAACACAGTACCGCGGAGTAGATTACCCAGGAAAGGCTGGAGGAAATTGAGTCCATTCGCAGCTGGATAGCCCTCTGGAACTGCTTTCGTTGACCAGGAGATGCCGTTCCACATCTGGCTGACGACGCCATCGCCCATCTCCTTGCCCCCGCCGGGCGCTCCCCAGAGCGCGAGAACAAAACGACGTCGAGGTGCAGGACACGGCGTCCAATATGTTGTTCGCCGGATCTGGATTCACGGCAGGGAGAGAAAACACCACGACGAACCGTTCCATAGCTCGGAAATGCCTTCTTATCACCTTGACCCGGAGTTGCCCCCGTCGCCGACAGCCATGCACCAGTCTGAACTTACGCAGTCAACTGATGACAACGTACCAGGATTGCCTGTTTGTACCGGCGGGACCGCCACCCACTCCTTTCCCGTCCATTCCTCAGCGGTCTCTTTGTAGGGAACGGTGACGTCGGAGTTCGAATAGCCGACAGCCATGCAGGTACCGGAAAAATGCGGGAGACAGCCTGAAGCGAGTCTCCAAGAGCATCAGGTGTAGGGCTTTCAACCACCTGCCACGAAGTAGTCGATGCCTGAGCTGCACCAGTTGACAGTGGAAGCGCCACTAGAAGGAACGACCAGAGGCCACTGCAAGTCGAGTCAGTCGCCGCATGAGTTTGCCTCCAAATCCCGAACGCCACACGAGCACCAAGGTTTCAAACGGTACCAGTGGCTGTGTGCAGGCAACCGAGAGACACTGATGGCAGCGACTGGTGGGGGCCCACGAGGGGTAAGCGGGCGGGGGGGCCGGACGTTTCGGACCGCGACCTATCACCTATCCCTCCGATCGCGGCAGTTGCGCCCACGGCAGGATTCGAACCTGCGACGCACGGTTTAGGAAACCGACGCTCTATCCCCTGAGCTACGTGGGCGGGGCCTGACTGTCAGGCCGGTTCCCGGGCCATCCACCCGATCCCCGCACGTCACGCTACTTGTCGCCGCCGCCGTCCCACGCCCCGGAGGCCCGACGCCGGCCCGGTGGTCCCGACCGCAACGTAACCTACGCGGCGGCCTTTTCGAGGATGTGGACTCCGCACGCCGAGCCGAGGCCGATGACATGGGCCAGGCCCACCTTGGCGCCCTCGATCTGGCGGTCACCGGCCTCGTTGCGGAGGTGCTGGCAGATCTCCCACACGTTGGCGATGCCCGTGGCCGCGATCGGGTGGCCCTTGGACTCGAGGCCGCCCGACACGTTGACCGGCAGGGATCCGTCCCGCCAGGTCGCTCCCGAGCTGAAGAAGTCCACCGCTCCCCCGGCTTCGCACAGCATCAGGTTGTCGTAGTGCACGAGCTCGGCGGTGGCGAAGCAGTCGTGCAGCTCCACCAGGTCGAGGTCGCCCGGGCCGACCCCGGCCTGCTCGTAGGCCTGACCGGCGGCGTTCCGGGTGAGGGTGTTCACGTCCGGTAGAACCTGACAGGACTCTCCCCACGGGTCCGAGGTCAGGATCGACGCCGACACCTTGACCGCCCGCCGCTGCTGCTCCAGGCCGAGCGTCCTGAGCTTGGCTCCCGAGACCAGCACGGCCGCCGCGGCCCCGTCGCAGTTGGCCGAGCACATCGGCCTCGTGTTGGGGTAGGCGATCATGACGTCTCCCATGATCTCCTCGAGCGTGAAGCGCTTCTGGTAGGCGGCCATCGGGTTGAGTACCGAGTGGGCGTGATTCTTCTCCGAGATGCGGGCGAAGAGCTCGAACGAGGTGTCGACGCCGTGGGCGTACCCGTACTCCTGGCCGATCTGGGCGAACACCCCCGGCATCGTTTCGGTGCCGATGCGCCCGTCGATGGGCAGGACGGCGCCGAATCGGCCGGTCGGCTCCAGGACATCGGGACTCCCCGAGATCGAGCCGCCGGCCAGCAGGCCGGCGCCCGAGAGCTTCTCGACGCCGACCGCGAGGCCCATGTCGCACTCGCCGGCCCTGATGGCCATGACCACCGTGCGCAGCGCGGTCGCACCGGTCGCACAGGCGTTGGACACGTTGTAGACGGGGATGCCGGTCTGACCGATCTGCTTCTGCAGCATCTGGCCGCTCGTCTGGCCGATCAGGTTCCCGTACGCCAGGATCCCCATGTCCTGCATGGTGGTCCCCCCGTCGGCCAGCGCGGCGAGTGCGGCCTCGGCAGCCAGACCGACGGTGTCCGTCTCCGGGCGCTTGCCGAACTTGGTCATCTTGATCCCGAGGATCCATACGTCGTCTGACATCACTCCACCTCCAGTGGTTCGAAGCCGAATCCGATCGCCTCGGTCCCTTCCGAATCCGTGAACACGGGGAACGTCGTGAGGCGCACACCCAACCCGACCGTCACATGGTCGGGATCGGGCGGGGTGTTCACCACGTTGGCCCGGACGCTGGTGCCGTCGCAGTCCACGACCGAGGCGACGAAGGGGACGTCGATCCCCGGTGCCGCCATGGAGACGATGGTGAAGGTGCGGACCGTGCCCTCCGTGGCGATCGGTGTCGGGGTGAAGGCGGTCCCGCTGCAGGACGCACAGGCACTGCGGTGGTCGAAGAAGCGGGCACCGCAACCGGTGCACTCCAGGGCCTCGAGATGGGGGTCGCCGTCCAGCACCAGATAGTCGACCAGGGGCACTTGCTTGGGCATCGTCGCCTTTCCGATCTCTCGTGCCCTGCCCGCCGGAGCGGGGACCGCGGCACGTGCGGTCCTGCAGGACAGCTCACTGTATGCGACCCGAGGGTGCGACGCCGTGGCGCCTGGCGCCCGCGGGCGGGCGGCCCGGACGTCGGACCGTGCCGACCGCGGGCCGGTACGGCGGGGGGCGGATCCCGTACGCCCGGCTCGTCCTCCCCCTATCGTCCGGTCAGTGGAATCGGATCGACGAGGGATCCCGCCCGTGGTGCACCTGCTCGATGTCGACGTTCCGACCCTGCAGCTGGGCGAGTTCCGGCCGGTCATCGGTCCCACCCGGCAGGCCCGGCTCGAGGCGGCGGCCGGGGCGAGCCGGGCCCGTCTCGCCGGATCGACCGTCTGGAACGTGAACTCCACCCCGTCCGGTGGGGGCGTGGCGGAAATGCTGCACATCCTGGTCGGATACCTCCGTGGGGCCGGGGTGGACTCCCGGTGGGTCGTCATCGAGGGCGATGCCGGGTTCTTCGCCGTCACCAAGCGCATCCACAACCGCATCCACGGGTTCCCCGGCGACGCCGGGCCGCTCGATGCCGCGGCGGTCGCCCACTATTCCGAGGTGACCGCGGCCAACGCCGTGGCCTTCGCCGACCGCCTGCGCCCGGGGGATTTCGTCCTCCTGCACGATCCCCAGACGGCGGGCATGGCACCGGCGCTGCGCGACCGGGGTGCCCGCGTCGTCTGGCGCTCGCACATCGGCACGGACACCGTCAACCCGTGGACCGAGGAGGCCTGGGCCGTCCTCCGGCCGTACCTGTCGGCCTGCGACGCCTTCGTCTTCTCCCGACGGGCCTACGTGCCCGCGTGGATGGCGCCCGACGACGTGGCGATCATCCCGCCGTCGATCGACCCGTTTTCCGCCAAGAACGAGGCGATCGGCGCGGCGGCGCTCCCGCAGTTCCTCGCCCGCATCGGTCTGACCCCGGGGCCGTCCGGGGGGAGAGCCGTGTTCACCCGGCGCGACGGCACTCCGGGAGAGGTCGTCCGCGCCGCATCCATCGTGGCCGAGGGCGGCCCCCCGGGCACCACCGACAACCTGGTCGTCCAGGTGTCGAGGTGGGACGCGTTGAAGGACATGGAGGGTGTGATGGCCGGCTTCGCGTCGCGGGTCGTGCCGCGGGTCGACGCCCACCTGGCCCTGGTCGGCCCGTCCGCCGCCGGGGTGTCCGACGATCCCGACGAGGCGCGGGTCTTCGCCCGGTGCGTCGGCGCCTGGAAGGACCTCCCCGTCGAGGCCCGCCGGCGGATCCGGCTCGTCTCGCTCCCCATGGACGACCTCGAGGAGAACGCGGCGATGGTGAACGCCATCCAGCGGTCGGCCACGGTCATCGTCCAGAAGAGCCTCGCCGAGGGGTTCGGCCTGACCGTGGCCGAGGGCATGTGGAAGGGGAAGCCGATCGTCGCCTCGCGGGTCGGCGGCATCACCGACCAGGTGGCGCCCGGCACCGGCGTGCTCCTCGACGATCCGGCCGACCTCGTTGCCTTCGGCGACGCGCTCGTCGCGCTGCTCGACCGGCCCGACGAGGTCGCCCGGCTCGGCCACAACGCCCACCGGTACGTCAGCAAGGAGTTCATCGGTGACCGGCACCTCCTGCAGTGGGCCGCGCTCATCGAGCGCCTGACCACCGACTGAGCCCGAGGGCGCCGTTCAGGCGAGGTCGGGCTCGCCGCACCCGGCCAGGACGACCCCGCGTGCGAGCCGGCGCAGCGCCACGGCGCCCGGCCATCCCGGGCCGGGGGGCTCCAGCCGGTCACCCACGACGAGGCCGACCCGCCCGCGCCGCATCATCCGGTGACCGGGGCGCAGCATCGCCCGGGTCCCGGTGAGGGCGAGCGGGAACACCGGCAGGCCGCGATCCACGGCCACCACGAAGGCACCCATGTGGAAGGCGCGCAGCCCCGGCTCCCTCGACAGCCCGCCCTCGGGGAAGATCACGACCGACGAGCCGGCGGCCACCTCGACGAGCCGTTCGGTGGCCGACACGCCCTGGCCGGGGTCGGCCCCCTCCACGAATTCGACCCCTATCCGATGCATCAGGTAGCCGGCCACCCGCTGGCGCCGGAACACCTCGCCGGCGACGAACGTGACGTCGGGCGGGAGCCAGGCGGCCAGCACCAGTGCGTCCAGCCAGCTGGCGTGGTTGGCCACGACCACGCAGCGCCCACCGGGTCCGGCGGGCCACGTCCCGGCGACGTCCAGTGTCGTCCCCGACAGGCGGAGCAGGCTGCGGGCGGCCACCCGCACCGCACGCCGCCGCCACGCCCGGCGGGGTACGACGGCCACGACGGCCAGCAGGAACCCGCCCACCACCGCCAGGAGCACCACGCACCATGCGGCATAGGCCAGCTCGGGCACGGACCGCACCGCGTCCCGCAGCCCCGGGTCCAGACCCCGGGCGCCCACGCGCACCAGCTGCCACCAGGGGGGTCGTTCCCGGGTCGCGGTACCGCCCCGCAGGTAGCGCTGCGCGCACTCGGAGCGCCGTATCTTGCCGCTCGAGGTCTTGAGCACCGCGCCGGGCGGCGCGAGCACGACGTCCCCGGCCGGCGTGTCGAGGACGTCCACGGTCGTGTCCAGGATCCTGCCCCGCAGCGAGCGCAGCTCCTCCTCGTCGGTCAGGTGGGTCTCGGCCAGCACGACGAGCCGCTCGGTGCCCGTCGACGGGTCCGGCACCCCGAACACGGCGACGCAGCCCTTGCGGACGCCGGGGATCCGGCCGACCTCGGCTTCGAGCTGCTCCGGGTGGAGGTTCCGGCCGGCGACGGTCATGAGGTCCTTGGACCGACCCGTCAGGTACAGGTCGCCGGAGGCCCGGTAGCCGAGGTCCCCGGTCCGGAGCCACGTCCCGTCGAACAGGGCGGCGGTGGCGTCCGGATCGCGGAAGTAGCCCGACGTCGCCGACGGGCCGCGGAACTCCACCTCGCCTTCCTGGCGCTCCGGCAGTGGACGGGAGTCGGGCCCCACGATCCGGACCTCGTAGCCCGGCAGGGGGCTCCCGCAGGACACGGACGCGGACCACGTCCCGGTCGCCGCGGGTGGCCTGGACGGCCCGTCCGTCGCTCCGCAGCACGTCGGCGACCACCCGGTCGACGACGAGCCCCCGGCCCGGCGGGGGGAACGTCACGCCGAGCCCGCACTCCGCCAGTCCGTAGACGGGCGCCAGCGCACCGGGGCGCAGGCCACACGGGGCGAACCGTTCGGCGAAGCGCTCCATCGTCCCGGCGACCACCGGCTCGGCCCCGTTCAGGGCCATGCGGAGCGACGACAGGTCGAGCGCCGGGAGCTCGTCGTCGCCGACCCGGCGGAGGCAGAGCTCGTAGGCGAAGTTCGGTGCCGCGGTCACCGTGCCTCTGTGGGCGCCGATGGCCTCGAGCCACCGCGCCGGCCGGGCCAGGAAGGACTGGGGTGACAGGACGACGGTCGGTACGGCCGAGCTCAGGCAGGTCAGCCACGAGCCGATGAGCCCCATGTCGTGGTACAGCGGAAGCCACGACACGCAGACGTCGTCCGGTGTCACCCCGGCGCCCCGGGCCATGGCGCGGACGCTGGCCAGCAGGGCGGCGTGGGAGAGCACGACGCCCTTGGGCTGTCCCGTCGACCCTGACGTGTACTGGAGCAGCGCGGTGTCCCCGGGGGCGGCCCGGGGCAGTGGTTCCCCCCCGTCCGTGCCGGCCAGCTCGTCGACGGTGACGACCCGCCGCAGGGTCCCGACCGACGACCGCAGCACCCGGGCCACGGTCCGACCCTCGGGGACCGTGATCAGCGCCGCGGCCTGCGCGTTGGCCAGCAGGGTGATGTGCCGGCGTAGGTGGTCCCCGATCTGGCTCGGCCGGGCCGGAGGGTAGATCGGCACGGGCACCCCACCGGCCAGGAGCACGCCCAGGAAGGCGTCGAAGTAGGCCCGCGACGTGGGCAGCATCAGCGCCACGGACTGGCCCGGCGTGATGTCGGACCGGATCAGCCCCTGGGCCACCCGCCCGGCCGAGGCTCGGAGCTCCGCGTAGGTCACCGGGTCCCCGGCGCCGGACTCGTCCACCAGCCACAGGTGCACGCGCTCGGGATGGGTCGCGGCGTGCCAGTCCAGCACGTCGACGAGCGTCGCCAGGTCGGCCGGCGCCGGCCGGGCCGCCGGTTCCGGCCGCACGGCACCGCCGGGGGTCGGGCGGATGACGGTGAGCGGGCCGGCGTCGACCACGGCGCGCACCAGGTCGTCGGGGGTCTCGGCCGACGAGAGGACCGACGTCGGGAGCGAGACGGCGAACGCCTGCTCGAGCGCCACGAGGAGCTCGGACAGCGAGAGGCTGTCGAGGCCGAGGTCGCGCTGCAGGCGGCTGTGGAGGGTCGCCCGTGGGGGCGGACGGCTCCGGTCGAGGTCGCCCACCACGGTGTCCACGATCTGCAGCACGGTGGCCGCCGGGTCAACGGTCGCCGGGTCAGTCATCGGCGTGCTGCGCCCGGACGTCGGGGACCTCCAGCCGCCTGCTCCCCCGGTGGACGAGGTTCGACCACCCACGCAGCACCGGGTGCCGCTCCTCGGCGTGCAGCCGGTCGAGTCCGGCCTGCATGAGGGCGGTGATCTCCTCGTAGCACCCGGCCACCACCTCCTCGTCATCGGCCGCAGCCGGACCGAGGTGGCTCCAGTCGAGCGGCGGCAGGAACTCGACGGTGATCGCCGAGGGCATGGGGGGCGGCGGTGTGAGCACGGTGGTCAGTCCCAGTGGACCGAGGAAGAGGGGGAACACGTTGATCCTGAGCCGGTGGAGCCCGAGGAGCCTCGCCATCCGCTCGCCACTGGTGACCACGACGACCGCGTCGTGGGAGCCGTGGGTCACCACCGGGACCACCGGCACCCCCGCCCGCAACGCGAGGCGGACGAAGCCCCGGTGACCGCCCAGTTCGATCATGTCGCGCTGCGTCCACGGTCGGCAGGCCTCCCGGTCGCCGCCGGGGTAGACGAGGACCGCGGCGCCCTGGGCCATCGCCCGCCGGGCGTAGCGGCTCGAGGCGGGCACGGCACCGAGCCTGCGCAGCAGGGGACCGACCCCGGGTATCTCGAACAGCAGGTCGTAGCCGAGTGCGTAGGCCGGGTGCGCGAGGCCACGCCTCCGGACGAGCTCGAGCCCGACGACCCAGACGTCGGGCATGTAGAAGAGGTTGGAATGGTTGCCGACGAGCAGTGCCGGACCGCTGGCCGGGATGTGCTCCCGCCCCCGGACCTCGGGCGAGAAGTAGTTCACGTAGTGGGTCACCGCCGCCAGCTGGCGCTCGATGAACGCCGGATCCCGCCGGCGGAGCGCCTCGTCGACCTCCGCCTCGGCGCGGCCCGACGCGCGCCGCTTCCCGTCATGCCATTCCGGGGGTACGAATCGGTCTGGGTGCTCCGATGCCGCGGCCATGGTGACTCCTGTTCCAGCTCCACCGTCGCACCTCCGCGGTCCGCCGGTCAGGGCCGTAGGTCCCAGAATCGGCCGGGGGCGGGCGCGGATGTCCGCGTCGCCCCGGCCGGCCGCGTGCCGGGGCATCGCCGACTACCGACTTTCGCCTCTTCATTCCGGGCGTCCCCCGTCGTAGACTGCATGGTGAGGGATCGAGGGAGATCCCGGAGGAGGTTGCCTATGCGGAGACACAGCAGAGGTACCTCAGTTTGAGGGTGGGCGACAGGGGGTTGTCCGGGGGAGGTCCTCGGACGGCCGAGAAGATCCTGTGGCAAGCGGCTCGGATTGGGAGCGTTGCATCAGCAGAGACGAGAATGTCCCCCTCGTAGCCATCCCCCACAGTTCCGCCCTCGGAGCACACAATTTGTGAGGCGCCCGATCCCCGCTGCGGTGTGGGACGGGCGCTTCGCCACGTCGCGGCCCGGTGGTCGGGGTGGTGTCGCTGGACGGCCGGCATCGGGGAGCCGTGGCCACGCGGCGACGGCGCCGGACGGGGGCGGGGTCAGGCGGCGACGGCGCCGGACAGGAGGTGCAGTCCCGCGAGTCCCGGGAGCCGGTCGACCCGCCGGTCGATCCGCTCGGCCATGGTGCGGCCGTCGTCGTCCCCGAAGAGGTAGGCCCGCAGGAAGTCGACCTCCTCACCCGGCACGACGCTCGAGCCGACCGGCGCCCAGAACCGGCGGAGCGCCCAACGGGTCACCCGCTGGGCTGCCCGGCTGTTGGCCAGCCGGCCGTCGGCCTCGGTCGCGTAGAAGTCGATGTGGCGCCCCTCCTGCTTCATGATCCGGCGCAGCAGCACCGACAGCGTGGGGTGGCCGGCGAGCGTGGCCAGGCGGGCGTAGGCGGCCTGCGTCGTCCACTCGTTGACCGCCCCCCACGTCATGTGCACGGCGGTCAGGTGCGGGGTGAGGGCCGAGGCGACCTGGAATCCGACCGGGCGCCACCGGTCGCCCCTCGGCAGGCGCTGGCGCAACGCGGCGATGCGCGACGTCCCGGCCTGCTCGCCGTGGGCGGCCAGCACCCGGGCGATGGCGTCGCCGTGCCAGTACTCTTCGTAGTTCCACAGGGTGAGGAACGAGGTGATGTCCGGGTCGCGGTGCACCCGGGTCACCAGCACGTCGCGCAGGTAGCACACGGTGTGGCTCTCGACATCGTGCATCATGCGCAGACAGCGCAACGCCTCGGCCGGCAGCGGGTGGTCGCGGAAGGTCGTGAAGTCGATGTCCCCGATCTCCAACCGGGCCGAGAGACTCTGGTAGGTGGCGGCGTCGAAGCTCATACCTGCTGTTCGGAGGAGCACCGGCGATGGATGACGCTGCACCCGTCGGACGGACACCTTCCCGGGCGACCGCAGGGCCGGCGCGGTTCAGGCGCCGGGCGGGTCGAAGCCGGGGTCGGGCTCGAAGTAGCGCCGGGCCAGGGCGTCGATGCCCACGGCGTACAGCGTCCATTCGCGCATCTCACCGTCGGGGCCGGTCGGGAGGTCGATGATCGGCGTCACGCGATTGACGTGCTGGCGGAGCGAGTCGCCCTCCGCGAGGGTCCCCACCGCGGTGGCGAAGTCCCACATCGTCAGCGGTGCCCGGGGCCGGAGGCCGAGCAGGGCGACGAGTCCGGTGAACACGCCCTCCCAGAACTCGGTCACCGAGTGGTAGCCGTCCATCAGCGCGCCGGTCATGCGCTCCCGCTGGTCCTCGTTCGACGTCGTGGACGCGATGGCCACGACGCTGATCCACAGCGGCCAGCTGGTCGACTCGGCGATGACCCGGCGACTCGCCGCACCGGCCACCCGGCACAGCTCGGACATCCCGGCCAGGCGGCCGTCGAGGGTGGACACGTCGAGACTGTCCAGGACCTCGCGTATGGCGCCCACGGTCTCCCCCACCTCGGGACGTTGCTCGTCGTGGGCGATGGCCACGAGGACGTCCGCCTGGAAGTCCGCCTGATTGTCCCAGATGCGCTTGATGACCGACGCGTTGGTCAGATGCCGGCCGGTCTCACGCTCCACGCGCGTGAAGACCCGCTTGAACGTGAGGTTGCTGGATCCGGTCTCGATGCCCTCCTCCTGGAGGATCCTGCGGCCCGTGTCGAGCATGAGCTGGCGCAGCTCGCTCTTGGGCTGGCGTTTCCTGGTCCGGCCGTCGGCGGGACGCGGGGACCCGACCACTCCCGCCTCCGCTGTCTCGCCAGGATCCACCAGTTCAGTATGCACCCCGGAGTTGCTTTTGAGAACACGGGCGGTCGGAGCCCCGGGATAAACTGCTGTTCCTCCTGGTCAGAGGCATAATTTACTGGCCACGGTCGGCCACGACCCCGGACCACGGGACGAGCCGGGTGTCGGCCCGGACGTAGAGGGGGTGCCGGGGATGGCCGCCGACGGTCGTCCCCAGGGCGTGCAGCGCCACCCCGCGCCGGGCGAGGAGGGCCGTGACGACACCGGCCCGGCCATCGCGGACACCGCGGTGCCCCACGCCACCACCACCCGGTCGGCCCGCCGAGCGACCTCCAGCACGACCCGGTCGTTGCCCGTCCCCACCGGGTCCCGGCAGCGCGACAGGTCGGTCGGGTCGGTGGCCCGGAAGGCGAAGAGGTTGACCACCTCGAGCGCCCCGAAGCCCCAGGCGGCGGCGAACCCGACGCACCGTCGCACGGTGGGATCGAGCCGGTGGGCGTCCGCGGTCGACGGGTTGAGCATCACGAAGGCGACCACCGGTCCGGCCGGGTCCCAGGTGCGCGACAGGTGGAACCGGTAGGTGCGGGTCGGGTCGAACGTGGCCGTGGACGTAGCCACCGGGCCGCCCACCCGGTCGACGACGACGGAGGTGGCCATGGGCCGACGGTACCCGAGGGTCCGACCCCGGGGCCGCCCAGGTGTCAAGATACGGATCCGCACCGGCGCCGCCGGTACTGCCCGCCCCGCAACCGGAGTACCGATGGCCATCAGCTCGACGCGGTCCAGCTACAGGTTCACCTTCAGCGTCCTGCTCCTCGGGACGATCGCCTACGCCCTGCTGCAGTCGCTCGTGTCCCCCGTGCTGCCCACCATCCAGCACGAGATGCACACCACCCAGAACACCGTGACCTGGGTGCTGACCGCCTTCCTGCTGTCCGCCTCGATCTTCACGCCCATCCTCGGCCGGGTCGGCGACATGGTCGGCAAGGAGCGGATGCTGGTGGTCACGCTCGCCGCGCTGGCCGTCGGTTCGGTGGTGGCGGGACTGGCCCACTCCATCACCGTGCTGATCATCGCCCGCGCCATCCAGGGCGTCGGCGGTGCCGTCCTGCCGCTCTCGTTCGGGATCGTCCGCGACGAGTTCCCGGGGGTGAAGGTGGCCGGGGCGGTGGGGATCATCGCCGCCATGGCGGCCGTGGGCGGCGGGGCCGGCATCGTGCTGGCCGGTCCCATCGTCTCCAACCTGAACTACCACTGGCTGTTCTGGATCCCGATGGGCATCGCCGCCATCGCCACCGTCTGCGCCTGGCTGTTCGTGCCCGAGTCGCCGGTACGCACCCCCGGTCGGATCAGCTGGCTGGCGGCGGTGCTCCTGTCCGCCTGGCTCGTCGCCCTCCTCCTCGGTGTGAGCGAGGCGCCGTCGTGGGGGTGGGGCTCGCCCCGCGTGATCGGCCTCATCGCCGCCGCCGTCGTCCTGGCCGTGGCCTGGGTCGTCGTCGAGCTGCGGGCCAGCGAACCACTCGTGGACATGCACATGATGCAGCGGCGGGCGGTGTGGACCAACAACCTCGTTGCCTTCATGTTCGGCATCGGCATGTACTCGGTGATCGGCTTCCTGCCCGAGTTCGTCCAGAGCCCCACGTCCACCGGATACGGCTTCGGGGCCAGCATCATCCAGTCGGGCCTCTTCCTCCTCCCCCTCACGGTCACCATGTTCGTCTTCGGCCTCCTGTCGGGACGGATCGCCGCCACCATCGGGTCCAAGGCGGCCGTGATCATCGGGTCGACCGCCTCGACCGCGTCCTACCTGATGCTGGCCTTCGCCCACGCCGAGGCGTGGGAGATCTACCTGGCCAGCGCCTTGCTCGGCGTCGGGCTGGGTCTGGCCTTCTCGGCCATGTCCAACCTGATCGTGCAGGCGGTGCCGCCGGCCCAGACCGGCGTGGCCAGCGGGATGAACGCCAACATCCGGACCATCGGCGGGGCCATCGGGGCGGCCGTCATGTCGAGCATCGTCGCCTCGGAGATCCTGCGCGACGGCTATCCGGCGGAGTCGGACTACACGAGGGGCTTCTTCTTCCTGGCCGTCATGACGGTCGTCGCCGTCGTGGCCGCGCTGCTGATCCCGGCGTCGCCCGCCGCCGGGGCCGACCCCGACGTGTCCCACCACCTGGAGCACGCCGAACTGGCCGTCGTGCCCGGCGCCACGGTGGCCGAGTACTGACCGGGACCTAGGGCCCTGGGCACCGGTCCGCCCAGCCCCTACGATCGGGGTGACGCCGCACCTGCGGTGCCTGCCAGCCCGGCACGGGGCACGAGACAGCGGAGCGACGATGAGCGGACCGGACGAACCGACCGAGATCTACGAACAGGGTGACGAGGCCATCGACGAGGCGTCCCAGCTCGACCCCGATTTCATCGAGGAACTGGAGCTCGATCCGTCGCTCGACCCCAACTTCCAGGTCGACGACAAGGAGCTCGAGGAGGCCGGGGCCGAGCTCGACGATCCCGAGCAGATGGCCACGCTCGACGGCCTCATCGACGACCCCGACGGGCTGGGCGAGGCTTCGCCCCGAACCCGGACACGCGAGGACGACCCGGACGGCTGGGACCTCGATGCGCCGATCGCGTCCTCGGAGGACGACGCGGCCGCTCCCGCCGACGACGGGGAGCCCGGGCTGAGCTGAGGCTCAGGCGGGGGCGGTGCGCAGCTCGACGCACCGGGTGCCGCTGTAGATCGTGGGCATGCAGCGGTTGCAGTGGATGCAGAGCCCTCCGTCGCGGTCGCCGCGTTCCCACCGTCCGACCAGGTCGGGCTGGCGCAGCAGGGCCCGGGCCATGGCCACGAACGCGAAGCCCTCGGCCAGCGCCGACTCCACCGTGTCGAGCCGGTTCACCCCGCCGAGTAGGACGAGGGGCAGGTCGAGGGCGGCCAGGAACTGCCGGGCCTGGGGGCGGAAGAATCCCTCCTCGAACGGGTACTCCTTCAGGAACCGCTTCCCCACCACCGAGAACCCGAGGCGCATCGGCTGCGGCAGGGTGGCGGCGAACTCCGTCCGCGGGGCATCCCCCCGGAACAGGTACATGGGGTTGGACAGCGAGCTGCCGCCGGTCAGCTCCAGCGCGTCGAGGTGCCCGTCGGCCTCGAGCATGCCGGCCACCGCGACGCTGTCGGGCACGTCGAAGCCGCCCGGCACGCCGTCGGCCATGTTGAGCTTGGCCGTGACGGCCACGCCGGGACCCGCCCCCTCGCGGACGGCGGCCACCACCTGGCGGGGGAACCGGGCCCGGTGCTCGACCGAGCCGCCCCAGCCGTCGGACCGGCGGTTGAGGCGGGGACTCAGGAACGAGCTCAACAGGTAGTTGTGGCCGAGGTGGATCTCGATGCAGTCGAAGCCGGCCGCCACCGCGGTGGTAGCGCCGCGCCGGTAGTCGTCGGTGATGCGGGCGATGTCGTCGTCGGTGGCCGCCCGGGTCAACGTGCCCGAGGCGCCGAAGCGGCGGCTCGGCGACAGCGCCGGTGCTCGGTTCGAGCGGGAGTTGGCCACCGGGCCGGCGTGGCCGATCTGGGCGGAGGCCAGGGCGCCGGCCTCATGGACGGCCGCCGTCAGGCGGGACAGCCCGTCGCGCGACTCCGGGCCGAGCTGGATGCAGTGCCGGTCGGTCCGACCTTCCGGGGAGACGGCCAGGTAGGCGACCGTGGTCATGGCCGCACCGCCCCGGGCCACCCGCTCGTGGAAGGCGACCAGGTCGTCGGTGACCTCCCCCCTGGGCGAGGCGCCCTCGAAGGTCGCCGACTTGATGATCCGGTTCTTCAGGGTCAGCGGCCCGAGCCGTGCGTCGCCGAAGACCGGGGGCGGTACGGCGGGAGCCTCGGCCACCGGCTCAGTTCCCGTCGACCAGGCCGGAGTCGCGCACGGCGGCCAGCACGGCGTCGGCCAGCGCCGGGTGGCAGACCACCAGGTCGGGCAGCCACGGGTCGGGTCGGGCGTAGCGGAGCGGCGAGCCGTCGATGCGGCTGGCGTGCAGCCCGGCGGCCAGGGCCACCGCCACCGGGGCGCACGAGTCCCACTCGTACTGCCCGCCGGCGTGCACGTACACCTCCGCCTCGCCCCGGACCACGGCCGAGATCTTGGCGCCGGCCGACCCCATCGGCACCGTGGCCGCACCCAGGCGTTCGGCCACGAACGGCACGAACTCCGGCGGCCGGGTCCGGCTCACGACCAGCCGCGGGGTGTCGGGCAGGGGGCCGAGGGGTGGCGGGTCGCCACTGTCGAGCACCAGGCCGAGGCCGGGCAGGGCCACCGCGCCCACGGCCGGCCGGCCGTCGACGGCCAGCGCCACGTGGACCGCCCAGTCGGTCCGGCGCTCGGAGTACTCGCGGGTCCCGTCCAGCGGGTCGATGATCCACACCCGGCCCGCGTCGTCGGCCAGCTCCTCGGCCCGGTCGTCCTCCTCGGAGCGCACCCGGTCGCCGGGGAACCGCTCGGCCAGCAGGCCGACCAGCAGCTCGTGGGAGCGCCGGTCGCCCTCGGCACCCAGCTCCTTGCCTTCGAGGGCACCGTCCTGCAGCTCACGGAGGACCCGGCCGGCCCGGCGGGCCAGGTCGGTCGCCTGCGTGTTGTCGTCCTCGGCCATCGACCCTCCCGTCGCCCCGGTCCGGTGCCCCGTCGCCCGGTCAGGGGGACAGTCTGCCCGACGGGCGGCACCCGGGGGGTCACCGGGCGCCCGGCAGGCCTGGCTACGATCCCTCCGTCATGTCACCACCGCCGGTCATGGACGTCACCGCCCTCCAGACGTTCCTCGACGCCGCCTTCCCCGGCGACCTGCCGTACACGGTCGAGGCGGTCAGCGACAGCGGCGTGCAGCTGCGCCTGTCGGTCGACGAGTCGAACGTCCGGCCCGGCGGGACGGTGTCGGGTCCGTCGCTCATGGCCCTGGCCGACTGCGCGGCGTGGCTGGCCGTGGTCGGCCGGATCGGGCCGGTGGCGCTGTCGGTCACGACCAGCCTCCACATCGACTTCCTGCGCAAGCCGGCCCTGGTCGACGTGGTCGCCGTGGGCACCCTGCTCAAGCTGGGCTCCCGGCTCGGCGTGGTCGACGTGGCCCTCCACTCGGTGGCGGACGACGCCGCTGGTGGCCAAGGCCCAGGTCACGTACTCCATACCGCCGCGGCTGACCGGGCGCCGGTCCCGACCGGCCTCTCCCGGCCCGCGGGCGTTGCGCCCCATCCCGGGCCGTGCCAGCATCGGCTGAGGCACCAGAGGGGGAGACAGCCCATGCACGACCTCATCATCCAGGGGGGCACGGTGGTTGACGGAACCGGGGTGCCGGCCCGTACCGCCGACGTCACCGTGACCGACGGTCGCATCACCGGGGTGGGCGATCACCGAGGCGAGGCCGCCGCCCGCACCGTCGACGCCGACGGCCTGCTGGTCACGCCGGGCTGGGTGGACATCCACACCCACTACGACGGCCAGGCCACCTGGGACGAGGTGCTCGCCCCCAGCAGCTGGCACGGCGTCACCACGCTGGTGACCGGCAACTGCGGGGTGGGCTTCGCCCCGGCACGCCCGGACCGGCACGAGTGGCTGATCGGCCTCATGGAGGGGGTCGAGGACATCCCGGGCACCGCGCTGTCCGAGGGCATGACCTGGGACTGGGAGACCTTTCCCGAGTACCTCGACGCCCTCGACCGCCGCCACTGGACGGTCGACGTCGGGACCCAGATCGCCCACGGGGCCGTGCGGTCCTACGTCATGGGCGAGCGCGGGGCCCGCAACGAGCCGGCCACACCCGAGGACATCGCCACCATGAAGCAGGTCGTGAAGGAGGCCATGGCGGCCGGCGCGCTCGGCTTCTCCACGTCACGCACGCTGGCCCACCGGGCCATCGACGGCGAGCCCGTGCCCGGCACCTACGCCGCCGAGGACGAACTGTTCGGCATCGGTGCCGCCCTCGGCGAGCTGGGCACCGGCATCTTCGAGCTGGCCCCGGCCGGCACGGCGGGCGAGGACATCCTGGCTCCCAAGGCGGAGGTCGACTGGATGCGGCGGCTGTCGGCGGCCATCCAGCGTCCCGTCACCTTCGCCATGGTCCAGGTGGATGCCGCCCCGCAGCTGTGGCGCGAGCTCATGGACGAGTCGCTGCGGGCGGTGTCCGACGGGGCCGACCTGTGGCCCCAGGTGGCCGGGCGCGGCTTCGGCCTGCTGTCCGGGCACTTCACCACCTACAGCCTGCTCGACCAGATCCCCGCCTACCAGGAGCTGAAGGCGCGGGGCCTGTCGGCCGACGAGCTCGTCGCCGCCCTGCGCACCCCGGAGGTCCGGGCGGCCATCGAGTCCTGGCGGCCGGACCCGGCGACGGCCGAGCGCATGGACCAGGCCTTCGCCACCACGTTCGTCCTGGGCGACCCGCCCGAGTACGAGCCGGGACCCGAGCGGTCGCTGGCCGGGATCGCCGCGGCGACCGGACGGCCGGCCCTGGCGGTGGCCTACGACGCCATGCTCGAGGACGACGGCCGGGGCCTGCTGTACGTGCCGATCCTCAACTACTCCGACGGCGACCTCGACGCCGCCCGTGAGATGCTCCTCCACCCCCGGGCGGCCGCCGGCCTCGGCGACGGCGGGGCCCACTGCGGGATGATCTGCGACGCGTCGCAGCCCACGTTCATGCTCACCCACTGGACGCGGGACCGTGTGCGGGGCGAGCGGCTGCCCCTCGAGTGGATGGTGAAGAAGCAGACCCTGGACACGGCCCGGCTCTACGGGCTCGGCGATCGGGGCACCGTCGAGCCGGGGGCACTGGCCGACCTCAACCTGATCGACTACGACCGCCTGCAGCTCACCAATCCCCGGGTGGTCGACGACCTGCCGGCCGGCGGCAGGCGGCTGCTGCAGGGGGCGGTCGGCTACGTCGAGACGATCAAGTCCGGGGTCACGACGTTCCGCGAGGGCGACGACACCGGGGCCCGCCCGGGCGCCCTGGTCCGCGGCGCCCGCTGAGCCGCGCACCCCGGCCTGCCGGTCCCACCCCTCCGCCGGTTCAGCCGACGGGTCCGGAGGCGGTCGGGGTGGCGTCGGCACCGGCGACCGGGCCGTCGGGCATCCCGTCGGCCGCCCACTCGGCCAGCATCTGCTGGTAGACGCGGTGCTCGATGATGAAGGCCAGGAACGGCACGAAGCCCGAGCACACCACCAGCAGGATCCGCGTGATCCCCCACCGGGCCCGGCGGGCCAGGTCGGCCGCGGTGGCGAGGTAGACGAGGTAGAGGTAGCCGTGGATGGGGGCCACGATCTTCTCGGGGACCTTCATCTGCGACTTCAGGTCGAACCCGTACTGGCAGATCACGATGGCGGTGAGCACCAGCAGCGCCGTGCCCACGACGAAGGCCATCAGCCGGTAGCGCACCACGGCGCCGTGGAGCGACCGCTCGCCCGAGAAGACCAAGAGGTCGTTCACCTGACGGGTCCCGAAGCCTGTCGGGCCTCCTCCGCTCCGTCGGCGGTGCTCAGTGCCGCCAGGTACCGGTTGTATGCGGCGAGCCGGGCCGCCTCGTCGGCGGTCTGGGCGGTGAAGCGCTCGCCCTTGCCCCCCCGCAGGGCGTCGATCGGAGCGGCGGCGGCGATGGCGATGTTCTTCTTCCGGCCGCCCGTGAGGGCCCAGCCCGGCGGCCGGTCCTCGACCGACGTCGGTCCGCCCGGCACGGTGGGCCGGTCACCGGCGACCGCGGCTGCACCCGTCGGACCCGTCGCAGCGCGGCCACCGCCGCGCTGGCGGGCGACGTCGTCGTGGACCAGGTTCCACCAGGTGTAGATGGCGTAGACGCCGAAGCACGGCCACAGGAACACGTAGGCCCAGCTCAACGAGTTGCCGCCTTCGGCCCGGTGGAGCTGCCAGTCGGTCAGCCAGGCGAACGCGGGCAGCAGGACGATCAGCGTCGCGTGCAGGAGCAGGCAGCGGCGGGACAGGTACGGAAGCACGCCGCCATCGTATCGGCAGCCTCCGCCCCGTCCCATTCGGCACCGGGGGTGGCGCTCCATCCACCGCTGGGGCCCGACGCGTGTTTAGCGTGGTCGGCGAGTGGTCCGGCCGGCTCCGGACGAGTGTGACGGCGAGGCACGCCCGAGGAAAGGACCCACCCCATGAACGATCGGCTGCGCATCGGAATCGCCGAGGCCATCGGCACCATGATCCTGGTGGCCGGCGGTGTGGGCACCGCCGTCCTGGCCACCGGCCACTTCTCGGGCCAGTTGAGCTCGGTGGGGATCCTGGGCGTGGCCCTGGCCTTCGGCCTCAGCCTGCTCGTCGCCGCCTACGCCATCGGCTCGATCTCCGGGTGCCACATCAACCCGGCCGTCACCATCGGGCTGTGGGTGATCGGCAAGACGAAGACCAGCGAGCTCCCGTTCTACCTCGTCGGCCAGATCATCGGCGGCATCGCCGGCGCCACGGTGATCTACATCATCGCCGACGCCACCAGGGTGGGGTCGGCGACGGCCGCCAACCTCGGTCCTTACAGCGCCAAGGCCACCGGCTTCGCCTCCAACGGCTACGGCCTCCACTCCCCGGGCGGGTTCCCGCTCGGGGTGGTCATGCTCGCCGAGGTCTTCTTCACGGCCATCTTCGTGTTCATCATCGCCTCGACCAGCCGCAAGTCGATGCCGGTCGGCCAGACGGGACTGACCGTCGGCCTGACCCTGACCGTCATCCACCTGATCTCCATCCCGATCGACAACACGTCGGTCAACCCGGCCCGCTCGATCGCCGCCGCCATCTTCCAGGGCAGCTGGGCGCTCGACCAGCTGTGGGTGTTCATCGTCTTCCCCATCGTCGGGGGCATCCTGGGCGCCACCATCTGGCGGTACCTGCGACCCGCGTCGGACGAGGAGACGCTGGAGGAGTCCGAGGAGGTCGCACCGCCGCCCTACGGCAAGCGCGAGCTGGCAGGCGAGTAGCGCCGGGCGCCGTCCCCCGGCTCGCAGTCGTCACATCCCGGCCGTAGCGTGACGCCATGACTTCGATTCCCCAGCCCGCCACCCTCTTCGCCCCGGACGTCGAGGTCCGGGTGTCCACCCGGCGGAAGAAGACGGCCGGGGCCCATTGGGAGGGCGACCGGATCGTCGTCGTCGTCCCCACCCACCTGCGGGGTGCCGCCCGGGACGAAATGGTCGAGCACCTCACCCGCCGCCTGACCCGCCACCGGCCCCACCTCCACGCCTCGGATGCCGAGCTCGAGCAGCGGGCCCACCAGCTCGGACGGACGTATCTCGACGGCATCGCCCCGTCGTCGATCCGGTGGGCGACCAACCAGACCAAGCGCTGGGGCTCGTGCACCATGGCCACCCGCGAGATCCGCATCTCGTCACGCCTCAAGGCGGCACCGACGTGGGTGCTCGACGCGGTCATCGTCCACGAACTGGCCCACCTGGTCGAGCCCAACCACTCGGCCCGCTTCCGCGAGCTCGAGGCCCGCTTCCCGCGCCGGCGCGACGCCGAGCTGTTCCTCGAGGGCTACCACCTCGGGCTCCACATGGACGGCGTCCCCGGCACCGACACCGCCGGCTAGTCCGGACCCGTGTCCGGCACCCGCAACCACACCACCCCTCCATTTCCGACTACAACGGGGGCGTGGCCTACCTCCTCGCGGCACTGGCCGCCCTCACCAGTGCCGTCACCTCCGTGCTCCAGCGCATCGGCGTCGAGTCCGCGCCGGAGTCGTCCGCGCTGCGGCTCAGCCTCATGTCCCACGCCATCAAGCGCGGCATCTGGCTCGTGGGGTTCGCCCTCATGCTCGTCCAGTTCGGGCTGCAGGCCACCGCGCTCCGCTTCGGACAGCTCAGTGTGGTCCAGCCCGTCCTCACCACCGAGCTGCTCTTCCTGCTGTTGATCCTGGCCGTCTGGTTCCGCTACCGCCTGGGTGCCCGGGAGTGGCTCGGCGCCCTCCTGGTGGTCGGGGGCCTGGCCGGCTTCTTCCTGGCCGCACGGCCCCGCGGCGGCCAGGTCCTGCCCACCCAGTCGCAGTGGGTGCTGGCCTCGGCCATCCTCATCGCCGCCATCGCCGCGTGCATCCTGGCCGCGCTGCGGGGGCCGCGCTGGTGGCGGGCGGCCGCCTTCGGTGCGGCCACGGCCGTGACCGCGGCGTTCGGCGCCGCCCTCACCAAGGCCATCACCGGCTACGTCAGCCAGGGGTGGGGCCACGTCTTCACCCACTTCCAGCCCTACATGCTCGCCGTGACGGGCATCGGTACGGTGTTCCTGCTCCAGAACGCCCTCCATGCCGGGCCCATCACCGCATCGCGCACGACGCTGGTCACGCTCAACCCGCTGCTCAGCATCGTCCTCGGCGTCACCCTGTTCGGCGACGTGCTGCGGGGCGGCGCCCTGTGGGTCTGCCTCGAGGTGCTGGGCCTCGCCGTGCTGGTGACCGGCGTGGTCGTCCTCACCCGCTCGCCACTGGTGTCGGGGTCCGGCACCGGGCGCACCACCGACGAGATGCTGGGCGGCGCCCGCGAGCGGGCCATGGCCGTTCCGCCGATCGAGGCGATGCCCTGATCAGGCGGGCAGGGCCTGACTCCGGTCCCGGACCACCGGACGGTCGGGCGCCGCTCCCGGCCATGCCCCGCTGCGGCCCTCGACGAGGAGCAGCTCCGTCCCGAGCAGGTCGTCGCCCAGTTCGGACCGCATGGCACCCAGCAGGTCGGCGGTCACCCGGGCGTCCCCCAGTGCGCTGTGGTGGTCCGCCCAGGTCAGGCGGTAGCGGTCGCAGCAGTCGATGAGGCGCGCCTTGCCCGGCAGGTCGAGGTAGGTCTGGGCCACCTGCAGGGTGTCGAGGGTGACCACCCCCTCGGGCACCCGGTCGGCACCCAGGCGCCCGCACTCGGCCTGCAGGAAGGCGAGGTCGAACCGGTCCACGTTGTGCCCGACGACCACCCGCCCGGACAGGAGGCCGGCCAGGTAGGCGTGGACCTCGGCGAAGGTCGGGGCCCCCTCGAGCATGGCGGCGGTGATCCCGTGGACGTGGGTCGGCCCCGGGTCACGCTCGGGATCGACCAGGGTGCAGAAGGCGTCGACCTCGGCGCCCCCGGCGTCGAGCAGCACCACCGCCACCTCGACGACCCGTTCCCGGTCGGGGGAGAAGCCGGTCGTCTCGAGGTCGACGACGGCGAACCCCGCACCGGGGACGGGACTCGGCTCCATGGGGCGACACCGTAGAGGGTGGGTGTCCCGTGGTGGCCGACGCCGGCACCTCGGGACCCTCCTGCGGCTCAGGCGTTGGCCCCGACCAACTGCTTGAGCTCGGCCTCGACGTCGGCCTCGTGCTTCCGCTCGTCGTCGCGGGCCCGGGCCGGACTCCACCGGCCGCGGTTGAGCCAGATGGTCGGGATGAACAGCGACCATGCCGATCAGGCACACCCAGAACCAGTCCTGCCACTGCTTGGGCGACTTGGCCACGCCGTTGAGCAGGCTGGTGAGCTCGCCCTGGTGCTGCGCCAGGTACCCGAGCTGGCTCTCGTACGGGACGACCAGCGCCTTCAGCTTGGTCGCGTTCGCGATGGTCTTGGCGTACACCCCGGGATAGGCGGCGACCGCCTTCTGGAAGGCGGCCAGGTTGGCCGGCGTCAGGTTCGCATTCAGCGCAGCCACGACCGGTGCGACGGCCGGCTTCTGGAGGACCGTAAGCCAACTGGAGTTGGCCTCGGCGAACGCCACCGACGCCGGATGCTCCACCTGGAACTGCTGGACGTTGAAGGGTGCGTGCCCGTTGGGCGCGATCTGCGCGTACTGCAGGTTGTCGACCACGGGGTTGACGGAGTTGACCACCAGCGGCAGGAAGATGAACGACAGTCCGACCGTGAGGCGGAGGATCCAGCCCCACAGGGCGAGGCCCGTGCCCACCAGGGCCGGGTTCTTGCGCCTCGACCATCTCGGTGTAGCCCGCCATCCACGGGGCGTAGGTGAGCGAGATGCAGGCGGCCAGGAGCACCTCGAGGGTGATCAGGGTGTCCAGGCCGGTGTGGGAGTTGTCGGCGGCGTGGATGAACAGCACCAGCATCACGATCGACCCGACCGCGCCGACCAGCATCAGGGGCTTGCGGACCTTGAGGAGGTCCGAGAGGATGCCGAAGACGATGAGGGCGACGATGTCGGCCCACCAGAACCAGGCGTTGAGGCTGTTGGCCTGGGCGGTCGACAGGTTGACGCCGCTCGGGCTCTTGAACACGGTGGACCAGTAGATGGTGAAGAAGGCCGAGGCCGCGTAGTAGAGCAGCAGGAACACCGAGATGCCGATGGCCGAGCCGACCAGGTCCCACTTGAGGATCTGGCGCCACGGGTGGGCGGTGGCCGCCAGCACCTCCTCGTCGGACAGGCCGCGGGCCCTCGCCTCGACCAGGGCCCGGTCGTGTTCGGACTACCATCAGCTGGTCGCGCAGCCGGGAGGACAGGTCCTTCAGGAAGAACAGGGCGAGGACGAACACGACCAGTGCCGTCACGCCGGAGATGACGAACTGGCTCTTCCAGCCGTCGATGCCACCGGAGGCCAGGAAGTGGTCGAGGGTGTGGGCGGCCACGATCGAGGTGATCAGGCTGCCGGCCACCGGGCCGACGGTCCAGAAGCCCATGGCCGACGCCCGGCCGAGCTGGGGGCTGTAGTCGCGGACGAGGGCCGGGGTGGCCACCAGGATGGCGCCCTCGACGACACCGAGGAAGCAGATGACGAAGAGGAACTGCCACTCGGTCGAGCAGGCCGGCACGGCGAAGGCGACCAGGAGGCCGATGATCAGCAGGCCGTAGATGACGACGTTCGACCGGCCGAGCTTGTCGGTCTTGGACGCCGGGAGCGAGGCGAAGGCGCCCGAGCAGGTTCGAGATGACCACGATCCACACGTAGAACGAGAAGGACATGTGGTAGGAGACGAGGATCTGCGGCGTGACGCCGGTCTGGGTGAAGTACGTGTAGTACAGGACGATGGTGGCCACGACGGCGAGGGCCAGGTAGGCCGTCCGTTTGCCGTTGGTCGGGTACTCGTCGATCTCGTGGACGAACAGGAACTTCGAGAGTCCCTCCGCGTCCGGTGTCACCACTCGCCGCGGGCGTCGCGGTCGCCGTGTCTGCAGCCATGTCTCTCCCCCAACCGTGCCGGAATCCGCCCTCCCCGGGGCGCAGGAACGACCGTAGTCCAGGCGCGGGCCACCGCAGTGAACCGCCAGGTCGACACCTGTGCCGGGGGCCGTCCCTGTCGGCGCACCAGGTGTTGCGGAGCTCAGGCGTCGAGCACCTGGGAGGCGATCAGCTCCTCGAGGATCCTCGGGTCCCACCAGGACAGCTGGAGCTCCTTGGCCCTCCGGAAGTACAGCTGGATGTCGAACTCCACGGTGAAGCCGATGCCCCCGAAGATCTGCTGGGCGGTGGCCGTCACGTCGCGAAAGGTCTGACAGGCGAAGAGCTTGGCCATCGGGGCGAGCTTGTGGACGGGACGTCCCTCGGCCCGGGCCCAGGCCGCCTCGTGCACGAGCACCTCGGCCCCGTCGACGGCGGTGGCCGCGTCGGCCAGGTAGTGGGCGAGTGCCTGGAAGGCCCCGAGGGGCTTGTCGAACTGGTGGCGGTCCTTGGCGTACTGCGTGGTGATCTCCATGGCGTACTGGGCGCCGCCGACGGCCTGGGCCGCGGCCAGGATGATCGCCTCGTGCATGACCTCGCTCCAGGTGGTCCATCCGGTGCCCGCTGCGCCGATGCGGTCGGCCTCCGTCACCCGCACGTCGGACAGCTCCACCTTGTACTGGGCGTCCGAGGCGACGGTCAGCTGCTGGGTCACGGTGACGCCGGGGTCGGCCGGGTCCACCAGGAACAGGTCGACATCCCCGGGGGCGTCGCCGGTGCGGGCGAGCACGACCAGACGGCTGGCCGACGAGGCGAAGGCCACGTGCCGCTTCGTGCCGGTGAGGGTCCAGCCGTCGCCGTCGGGTACGGCCCGCAGCTGCACGCCGGTCGGTCCGGACGTGTTCTCGGGTTCCAGCCAGGCCGGGGTCAGGATGGCCTCGCCGGTCACGATCCCCGGCAGCCATGCCTGCTTCAGCTCGCTGCTGCCCGACCGGGCGAGCGTGCCGCCGGACAGGATCGAGCTGACGAAGTGGGGCGAGGGGGCGATGGCCCGGCCGAACTCCTCGTAGAGCACCACGGTCTCGAGCGTCGTCATGCCCGAGCCCCCGTACTGCTCGGGCAGCTGGAGGCCGATGAGGTCGAGGTGGGCCAGCTGCTTCCACAGCTCGGGCGAGTAGCCCGTGGGGTCGTCCTCGAGCTCGCGCACGACGCTGAGCGGGCTGGTGGCGGCGACGACGCCACGCACCGTCTCTCGGAGCATCTCCTGCTCGGGGCTGAAGGTCAGGTCCAACATGTCGGGTTCTCCTCTGGTGGTGCGGCGTACGGTCGGTGGTCCGGCGTGTCGTGCGAGCGTGGCGGTGTCGGTCCGGTCACGGGGCCCAGCGGTCGCCCGAGCGGCTCCACGGATTGTCGTCCTCGGCCACGGGCAGGGCCACGTCGGCCGTGCAGGCGGTCTTGACGTCCCCGTCGACGGACACCGTGATGTCGAGGGCGACCCAGCCGCACCCCGTGTCGTCCACGCCGGTGCCGGTCACGGTCCCCCGGAACGCCATGGTGTCCCCCGGGAAGATCGAGCCCAGCATCCGGAACGTCACGCGCCGCAGCCGGCCGAAGGGCCCGGTCCAGTCCGTGATGTACCGCTCGAACCACGACGCCAGGTTGGGGGTGTTGAGGAAGATGTCGCGGGTGCCGTTGCGGTGCACGGCGAAGTCCTTGTCGTGGTGCATGGGCCGCCAGTCGCGGGCGGCCAGGGCCCCGAGCACGATGGTGGTGGCGGTCACGGGGTAGTCGAGCTCGGGGAGCACGTCGCCCACCGCCACCGCGCCCTGGAGCAACGTCGGCGTCGTCATCCGGCCTCCCCTCCACCGTTCCGGCGGTAGCCGAAGCCGGTGTAGCTCTCGACGGCGACGAGGTCGCCGCGCTGGTTGTGGTACTCGACGTCGATGACCCAGAAGCGGCCGGTGCCGAGCTTGGTCGTCTTCTCGTCGCTGACCGACCGGAGGATCTGGCGGGTCCGGAGCCGGTCGCCCGGCCGCACCGGCTCGTGGAAGACGATGGTGTTGTCGCTCATGACCGCCTCGGGCAGGCCCAGGCCCTCCTTCAGGTCGAAGTGGATCTGGAGCGGCAGGCCCGGGGTCGACCGGTCGGGTGCCCAGTGGTGCGGCCGGAACCACACCGACACCATGGTCGGTGGGGCGATGGGTCCGCCGGTGATCTCCTCGGCCACCGCCTCGTCCCAGAACAGGGGGTTGCCGTTCTCCACCGAGGAGCAGGTCGTCCAGACGTAGCCCTGCTCGACGGGGAACTCCCCCTCCTCCTCGTACTGGGCGACACCGAGGAGCCCCTCGACGTCGTCGATCCCGATGGCGCTCATGCCACCACTCCCTTCTCCCGCCATGCGGCGATCCGTTCGGCCGGCACCCCGGCGGCGCACAGCAGCTCGTCGGCGTCCGACCGGGCCGCGTCGCCGGCGGCGACCCGGTCCCCCGCCCCGGCCATGCCGGCCAGCACCGGTCCGACCTGGCGGAACGTCGGCGGGGCACCGTCGGTCCGGCCGGGCGCCACGTCGGCCTCCACGATGGCCCTGCGGGCCGCGTACTGCTCGTCGTCGACCAGTTCCTCGACGCTCAGGACCGGGCTCACGCAGGTGTCGGCGGCGGCCAGCTCGGCCACCCAGCTGTCCCGGTCGCGGGTGGCGAAGGCGGCGGCGAAGGCGGCCCGCAGGCCGTCCTGGGCGGCGTCGTCGCGCTCGCGGCCGATCCACGCGTCGAGGCCCAGCAGGCGGCACAGGTTGGCGAAGAATTTCGGCTCGATGGCCCCGACGGCCAGCCACCGCCCGTCCGCGCAGCGGTAGGTGTCGTAGCAGGCGTACCGCCCGGTGATGATGTTGTGCCCGAACCCGACCGGCGCCCCGGTGGCCAGGTACTCGTCCACGGCCAGCGACGTCAACCACAGCACGCCGTCGGCGATCGACACGTCGAGGTGCACCCCCGGTCCGTCGGTGCCCCGGCCGACCAGGGCGGCCATCACGGCCATGGCCGCCTGCATCCCCCCGCCGGCGGCATCGGCGATGGTGGCTCCCGACACCGGCGGGCCCCCGTCGCCGGCGGGCTCGGTGGAGGCCAGATAGCCACCCACCGCCAGGTAGTTGATGTCGTGGCCGGCCCATGCCGCCCTCGGCCCGTCCTGGCCGTAGCCCGTGGTCGAGCAGAGGATGACCCGGGGGTTGACGGCCACCAGGTCGGCGAACCCGACGCCCAGCCGGTCGACCACCCCGGGACGGAAGCTCTCGACCACGACGTCGGCACCGCGCACCAGCGCGAGGAAGGCGTCGCGGCCGTCGGGGTCCTTCAGGTCGACGGCCACGTGGCGCAGGTGGCGGGCCCCGCTGTAGGCGTAGAACGGCGGCCGGAGCGGCTCCACCCCGCGGCCCGGCACGGCCCCGACCTTGACCACGGTGGCGCCGTAGTCGGCCAGCACGCGGGTGCACCGGGCGGCCGGACCGACGCTGGCCAGGTCGAGCACCGTCACCCCGGCGAGCGGGCCGCCGGGCGCGGCCGGGCCCGTCCCGGGGGGCGCGGCGGAACAGGTGGCGGGAGGGGCGGGCACGGGCGTCGGCGGGATCAGAAGTTCTTGGGCAGGCCGAGCTTGCGTCGGGCCAGGATGTTCTTCTGCACCTCGGACGAGCCGCCCCCGATGGTGTCGATGACCGTGTACCGGTACGTCGACTCGGCGCGGCCGGCCATGGGGGCCTCCTCGGTGTGGACCCGCAGCTGGCCGCCCGCACCGGCCAGGTCCATCGAGGCGTTGGCCAGGCGGCGCGAGTACTCGGTGGTGAAGAGCTTGTACTCCGAGGCCTGCGAGGTGGGCGGCGCACCGCCGGCCGTCGACGCCGCCACGAACTTGAGCCCGAGCACCCGGGCGACCTCGGCCTCGGTGTGGAGACGGGCCACCTGCGAGCGCACCAGCGGATCGTCCTTCATCGGCTCGCCGTCCCGCGTCGGCGCCCTTCACGTACCCGGTGAGTAGGTCGAGGCGCTGGGCGATGGGCGAGTACGTGAACAGGGTGAAGCGCTCGAGGTCGAGGGCCTCGGAGATGTACTGGAAGCCCCGGTTGAGCTCGCCCACCACGTAGTCGTCGGGCACGAACACGTCGTCGAGGTAGACCTCGTTGGTCCGCTCGTCGCCCATCGTCCAGATGGCCTTGACGGTGATGCCCGGGTGGTCCATCGGCACGAGGAAGAGGGTGATCCCGTTGTGCTTGGGTGCATCGGGGTCCGTGCGGGCGCCGACCCAGTACCAGTCGGCGAAGTGGGCGGACGTGGTCCAGGTCTTCTGACCGTTGAGCATCCAGCCGCCGTCGACCTTGGTGGCCTTGAGCTGCATCGAGGCGGCGTCGGAGCCGGCGTTCGGCTCGGAGTAGCCGACGGCGAACTCGACCTCGTTCTTCAGGATCTTGGGCAGGAACTCGGCCTTCATCGTCTCGCTGCCGTGACTGATGATGGTCTTGCCGATGATGCCGACGCCCTTGCCGATCTGGGGCCCGCCCCGGGCGGCCAGCGCCTCGTTGAGCAGGTACTCGTAGACGCCGTCTCCGTCCTTGCCGCCGTACTCCTCCGGCCAGGTGATGCCGAGCCAGCCCTTCTCGCCCAGCTTGGCCATGAACTGGCGGCGCTTCGGCGTGTCGACGATCTGGGCCATGTTCTCCCGGGTGAGGTCGAAGACCTCGGGATCGTGGTTGTCGTCGAGGAACTGCTCCACGTCCTTGACGAACTCGAGCTGTTCAGGCGTGAACTCGAAGTCCATGGGCTGGCCTCCATCCTCTGCCGCACGGCGGGTGCCGCCGGTGTGATCTGATTGACCGTCAGATGTTACCTGACTGACCGTCAGATATCGTTGCCATCATAGGATGGGCAGGCAGGTGGGGCCAGCGGCCCGCGCCGGCCGGCCGACGCCCATCCGCCGGAACCACGACGAAGGGACCACCCCATGGAGCAGTTCGACCGCACCGGAGGCCCGGCATGACGCGCGGCATCGTCAGTATCGCCGGCTACGTCCCCTACCGCCGCCTGCAGCGGTCCGGGGTGGCCACGGTCTTCGGCAGCGGCGGGGGCAAGGGCACCCGGGCGGTCGCCTCCCACGACGAGGACACCACCACCATGGGCGTCGAGGCCGCCCGCCGCGCGCTGGCCGCAGCCCCCGGGGCGGCGCCGTCCGCGCTGTGGTTCGCCACCGCCACCCCCGCCTACCTCGACAAGACCAACGCCACCACGGTCCACGCCGCACTGCGCCAGCCCGGCGAGGTGGCCGCGTTCGACTTCGGCGGCGCGCTGCGGTCGGGGGTCGGGGCGCTGCGCACCGCCCTCGACGCCGCCGGTGCCGGCACCACGCTGGTGGTCGTCTCCGACCTGCGGGACGGCCTGCCGACCTCGGTGGACGAGGTGACCGGGGGCGACGGGGCCGCCGCCGTGCTGGTGGGCGACGACGGGCCGGGCACCCCGGTGGTCGCCGAGTTCCTGGGCGGTGCCTCGGTGAGCGACGAGTTCCTCGACCGCTGGCGGACGCCCGGCGACCGGCGCTCCCGGACCTGGGAGGAGCGCTTCGGGGAGACCCGCTACGTGCCGCTCGGCACCGAGGCCTGGCAGTCGGGGCTGAAGGCCGCGGGCGTGACCGCCGGGGAGGTCGACCGGGTGGTCGTCACCGGCATGCACGGCCGGGCCGTCAAGGCGCTGGGCCGCACGCTCGGCGTGCGCGACGGCGCCCTGGCCGACGACCTGTCGGCGACGGTGGGCCAGACCGGGGCGGCCCACGCCGGCCTGGTGCTGGCCTCGCTCCTCGAGACCTCCGGGCCCGACGAGGTGGTGGCCGTGGTGTCGCTGGCCGACGGCGCCGACGCGCTCGTGTTCCGCACCACGCCGTCGCTCGCCACCTGGTCGTCCGCCGACCCGGTGGCCGACCAGGTGGCGGCCGGCGCGGACCTGCCCTACGGCAAGTTCCTCACCTGGCGGGGCATGGTCACCCCGGAACCGCCCCGCCGGCCCGAGCCCCAGCGGGTCTCGTCATCGGCGGCCTGGCGCAACGAGGACTGGAAGTTCGGCTTCGTCGGCTCCCAGGACCGCAGCTCGGGTGCCGTCCACCTGCCGCCGTCGCGGGTGTCGATGCAGGGCGGCGCCGTGGACGACATGGTGCCGGCCGACCGGGCCGATGCCGAGGCGACCATCGCCACGTACACCATCGACCGCCTGGCCTACTCGCCCAGCCCCCCCATCGTCTTCGCCGTCCTCGACTTCGACGGCGGGGGCCGCTTCCCGGTGGAGCTCACCGACGTCGACCCCGATGCCGTCGACATCGGCGACCGGGTGCGCATGACGTTCCGCAAGCTGTTCACCGCCGACGGCATCCACGACTACTTCTGGAAGGCCACCCCCGTCCGCCACCGCGCGACGGACGGCTGACCCCCGCACCGTTCCGGGCCGCCGGGCCCGGGACACCACACCTGCAAGGAGAGCAATGGCTTCGCATGGGATCAAGGACCGGGTGGCGATCATCGGGATGGGCTGCACCCGGTTCGCCGAACACTGGGACAAGAGCCTCGACGACCTCATCGTCGACGCCGCCGAGGAGACGTTCGCCTCGGCCGGGCTGACCAAGGACGAGGTCGACGCCTACTGGTTCGGCACCGCCCAGTCGGGCATGAGCGGGATCACCCTCGCCCGGCCCCTGCAGCTCGAGAACAAGCCGGTCACCCGGGTCGAGAACTACTGCACCACGGGATCCGAGGCGCTGCGGGCCGCGGCCTACGCGGTGGCGTCCGGCGCCTACGACGTGGCCATGGCCGTCGGTGCGGAAAAGGTCAAGGACTCCGGCTACCAGGGCCTCAACGCCTTCCCGATCCCCAACGACGGCACGGCCCGGACCCTGACGGCGGCGGCCATGTTCTCCATGGTGGCCCCGGCCTACGGCAAGAAGTACGGCGTCGGCGAGGACGAGCTCACCGAGGTGCTGGCCCGCATCTCGTGGAAGAACCACCAGAACGGCGCCCGCAACCCCCGGGCCCAGTTCCGCAAGGAGGTCTCCGTCGAGACCATCTGCGCCTCGCCGCGGGTCGCCGGCCGGCTCGGCGTCTTCGACTGCGCCGGCGTGGCCGACGGCGCGGCGGCGGCCATCGTGGTCCGGGCCGAGGACGCGCTGAAGTACACCGACACACCGATCTACATCAAGGCCCTGTCGTTCGCGGCGGGCAGCGGGTCGGGCCTCATCGACCCCGACTACGACTACACGTGGTTCCCCGAGTGTGCGGCCGCCGCCCAGGACGCCTACGCCCAGGCCGGCATCACCGACCCCCGCAACGAGCTGGCCATGGCCGAGGTCCACGACTGCTTCACGCCGACCGAGCTGGTGCTGATGGAGGACCTCGGCTTCGCCCCGCGGGGCACGGCCTGGAAGGAGGTGCTGGCCGGCACCTTCGACCGTGACGGCGCCCTGCCCGTCAACCCCGACGGCGGCCTGAAGAGCTTCGGCCATCCGGTCGGCGCCTCGGGTCTGCGGATGTTCTTCGAGACGTGGCTGCAGCTGCGCGGCGAGGCCACCCCGGAGCGCCAGATCCAGACCGACCGGAAGCTGGCCCTGACCCACAACCTGGGCGGCTACCCCGGGGAGATGGTCTCCTTCGTCTCGGTGGTCGGCACGGAGCTGGGCTGAACCGGGCCCCGACCGGGGGTCGACCGCTCGGCGGCATGACGGAGGTAGTTGCCGAGCACCAGCACCATCATGCCGCCCATGACGACGGCGAGGCCGATGCCGGCTACCTCCTGGCGTGCGGAGGGGTGCACCGCGAACGCGCCGCCGAGCAGCAGCAGGCCCGCCCCGAGGAGCACCGCGGCGGCCGAGCGCACCACCCGGCCCCCGGCCGGTCGGTGCCCCGTTCGCGGGACCACTGCACGAAGACGCTCGCCCACGGCTGCCTCCCGGTGCTCGATCACCTTCCCGGCACCACACTGCCACCTCGAGGCGCGCCCCGGCCGTCGGGGCGGGAGCTGCGTCCGGGCCGGGGTCAGACGGTGACGAGGCCCTCGGACTCGCGCTCGTCGAGCAGCGCCCACCAGGCCTCGGCCGCCCGGCGGGAGGCGTCGGCCACCACGGCCGGGTCGGCGTCCATCATGGCCAGGGCCTCGACCGCCCAGTCGCCGTGGTCGACGTCCATGGTGGCGTGCACGTCCCAGAAGGCGGTGCCCGCCGTGTCCATCCCGTACCAGCGCCGCAGCCCGTCGCCCTTGGTGGCGGCGATGGCCGCCGCCTGGGTCTCGTAGGCGGCCAGTCCGGCGACCGCCGCGGCCGGCGACTCGTCGGCCAGCGCCCGGTAGGTGCCGGCCAGCGCCTCGGCGGCGGGTCCGGCGACGGCGGCCCGGGCCTCGTCGGGCAGTGCGGCGGCGAACCCGTCGAACAGCTCGAGGTGGGACCGGGGGCTACCCAGCTCGTCGGCCAGGTTGCGGGCGACGAGCTCGGCGGCGGCCGTCCGGCCCCCGGCGGTCAGGCGGTCGACGACGTCCGACAGCACGGCGGGCAGCACGGCCTCGAAGGCCCGGTAGTGGACGGCGTACTCGGCCAGCTCCTGGGAGCGCAGCTCGCCGGCCTCCCAGCGTCGGTAGAAGGGATGGGTGAGGAGCAGACGCCCGTCGAGGCTGGAGGCGACCGCGGCGGCCAGTCGGGCCTGCTGGTCGGTGGCATCGGCATGGGTGTCGGTCATGGACAGACCCTATCCCCGCGCCGCGTGGAGCGCCCGGTCCGCCGGGCTGCCGTCAGCGGGCGACGGCCTGCTGGTTCGACGGGTGGGCGTAGCGTCCGCTGATGTACGTCGGCGGGCCCTCGAGACGGGCCGGGCGCGCCCGCGCCGGGTCGAGGTAGCGCAGCTTCAACTCGCGCTCCTGGGCCAGGCGACGCAGGTGCACCAGGAGCACGACGTACGCGGCCAGGGCCACGCCGTCGAGGCCGGCCACCGCCCAGGCGGCGGTGGCGCCGGTCACCAGGCCGGCGAGCAGCGTGACCACGAAGACGCCGAACAGCACCGCCAGCGTGTCCCGCCGGCGGCGGCGCGCCTGCGCCCGGGTCCCGCCGTCCACGCCCCGGGGCGCGTGCTCGAGCTCGATCGGCGGGGCGTGCCGGTCGGCGGCCGGGCGACCTCGGGGGGGCGTGAACGGGTCGCCGTGCCGCGCGGCGGAACGGCGGTCCTCGGGAACCGCGTCCGCGGCGACGGTCGGTGCGGGGGCCGGCGCAGGGGCCGTTGCGGGCTCGCCCAGGAACGCCAGGGCGGGTCGGGGCAGTTCCTTCGCCCCCACCACGGTCAGCACCGGGGGGCGCCCGTCGTCGGCATAGTGGATGCCCGTCGGCGTGCCGGTGTCGTCGACGGCCCGCAGCCGGTAGGCGGGGGCGACGATGGGCTCGGGGGCCCGCTGCTCGAGGACGCGCAGCTGGTAGTGGAAGTGGGTGATCGACTGGACCCCGCCGCTGCGGGAACGGCGCTTCAGGAGGCTCGGGGCCAGGATGACGGCCCAGGCCGCCACGATGATGATCACCAGCACCACAGGCATCAGCTCCTCGACCGACCTGTTACCAGGTCAAACGCTACCGATGGCCAATTCCGCAGTGGTGGATGGTCACCGGGGGCGGCCACCGCCACCGGTAGCGTCCTCCCGGTGACCGCCTTCTGGGCCCTCGTGGCGATGGCCGGTGCGGCGGCGGTCGTCGACTGGGTGGCCGTCGCCCGGCACGACACCCGGCTCGGCTACGTGGCCAAGCCGGCCGTGCTGGTCGCCCTTACCGTGGCCTGCGCCGTCCTGCCGGTATGGCGGACCGACCTCGTCGACCGGAGGTGGTGGTTCGTGGCCGCCCTGGTCTGCTGCTGGTCGGCGACGTCCTGCTGATGCTGCCCGGCGACCTGTTCGTGCCGGGGCTGGCCGCGTTCCTGGTGGGACACGCGTGCTACATCGTCGGGTTCCTGCAGCCGCCGTCGCCCCCGGGTGTGCCACCGTTCGCCTTCTCGGCGACCGGTCTGGTGGTGGCCGTCCTGGTGGCCGGGGCGTACGCGGCGTGGCCGGCGACGCTCCTCTTCAGGGCGCTGCGGCGCGAGGGCCGGCGGGCCCTCGTCGGTCCGGTGGCCGTCTACCTCGTGGCCATCCTCACCATGGCCGTGCTGGCGGCAACGCGGGGGCGCCGGCCGCCCTGGCCGGAGCCGCCCTGTTCGTGGTGTCCGACACGCTGCTCGCCCTCGACCGGTTCGTGCGGCCGATCCGCCACGGCACCCTCGCCGTGCACGTGACGTACCACCTCGCCCAGGGGCTGCTCGTGCTGTCGCTGCTGCACTGAGCGGTGCGCACCGGCGGAGGCGGGGCCTCCGGGGGGTTCAGTCGAAGACGGGCCCGGACACCCGGGTGCGCTTGAGCTCGTAGAAGCCGGGGATGCCGGCCACGAGCAGCACGCCGTCCCACAGGCGGCCGGCGTCCTCGCCCTTCGGGGCCGGGGTCACCACGGGGCCGAAGAAGGCCACGCCGTCGACGGCGATGACCGGGGTGCCGACATCCATGCCCACCTGGTCCATGCCGCTGTGGTGCGACGCTTTGACCGCCTCGTCGTAGGCATCGGTGTCCATGGCATCGGCCAGATCGATGGGCAGGCCCACCTCGACCAGCGCCTTCTCGATGGTCGCCCGGTCGAGTTCCTCGCCACCGAGGTGCCGGTGGGTGCCCAGTGCCGTGTAGAGCGGCAGCACGACCTCGGGGCCGTGGGCCTGCTCGGCGGCCACCACCACCCGGACCGGGCCCCACGCCTTGGCGAGCAGCTCGCGGTAGGTCTCGGGCAGGTCCTCCTTGTCCGCGTTGAGGTAGGCCAGCGACATGATGTGCCACCGCACGTCGAAGCCCCGCACCTCGGCGGCGTTCAGGATCCAGCGCGAGGTGATCCACGCCCAGGGGCAGAGCGGGTCGAACCAGAAGTCGGCGACGGTCCGCCCCTCGGTCCCGGATCCTGCGGCGCTGGTGGTGGTGGTCACGGTGCAACTCCTTGCGTAGTCCTTCTGCAGTTGTACAACATCGGCCCCGGCGGTCGTGTTCCCCGGGGCGGTATCGGTGGGCGGAGCCGGGTGCCCGATCGGCACGGAGCCGGGCGATCGGCCGGCAGGGTCGCCAGGGTCAGGACCCCGTGAGACGAAAACGAGACTTCCCTTACGACGTACGGTTCCGTACACGGTACGGCATCCGCCGGATTCGACTCGGCCAAGACCCTCACCGACGGGACCGGGCCGACCAGCGCCCTTCCCGCCGCTCCACGGTGACGGCCACGCCGAACGCGTCGGACACGGCGGCATCGGTCAGGACCTCGTCGACCGGCCCGGCGACGAGCAGCCGGCCGCCCCGCAGCAGGACGGCGTGGGTGATGCCGGGCGGCAGCTCCTCCAGGTGATGGGTCACGAGGACCAGCGGCGGCACGGCGGGATCGGCGGCCAGGGTGGCCAGGCGGGACAGCAGGCCCTCGCGGGCGCCGAGGTCGAGCCCGGCCGCCGGCTCGTCCATGAGGATCAGCTCGGGATCGCCCATCAGCGCCCGGGCCAGGAGGACCTGTTGGCGCTCCCCCTCCGACAGCAGGCCGAAGGCCCGGCCGGCGAAGGGGTCGCCGCCGAACCCGGCGTCGGCCAGCAGTCCCTCGGCCCGGTCCCGGTCGGCGTCGGTGTACTCGTTCCACCACGTCTCGAGGGCCGCGTGCCGGCCCGTCAGCACCACGTCGAGGGCCGGCTGGGCGGGGCGCAGCGTCCGGCCGATCGAGGCGCTCACCACGGTGATACGCCTGCGCAGCTCGCGCATGTCGACCCGGCCCAGGGTCTCGCCCAGGATCTCGACCGTGCCCCGGGTCGGCCACAGGCCGGCACCCACCACCCGCAGCAGGGTGGTCTTGCCCGAGCCGTTGGGGCCGAGCAGGGCCCACCGCTCCCCCGGGTCCACCGTCCAGGAGATGTCGTCGAGCAGGGCCACGTCGTCGCGCACCACGGCGACCCCCGAGAGCGCGATCGCCGGTCGGTCCGCCTCAGACATTGAAGCGGAATTCGACGACGTCGCCGTCCTGCATCACGTACTCCTTACCCTCCACCCGGGCCTTGCCGGCGGACCGCACGGCGGCCACCGATCCCGCCGCCACCAGATCGTCGTAGCCGATGACCTCGGCCTTGATGAAGCCCCGCTCGAAGTCGGTGTGGATCACGCCTGCGGCCTGGGGGGCGGTGTCGCCGACGTGGACGGTCCAGGCCCGCGCCTCCTTGGGCCCGGCCGTCAGGTAGGTCTGGAGGCCGAGGGTGCGGAACCCGACGTGGACCAGCTGGACCAGGCCGGACTCGACCTGGCCGTAGCCGGCCAGCAGCTCGGCGGCGTCCTCGGGGTCGAGTTCGGCCACCTCCGCCTCGATCTGGGCGCACAGCACCACGGACTCGGCCGGGGCCGCCAGCGCCTGCAGCCGCTCCTTCAGGGACTCGTCGCCCAGGGCCCCCTCGTCCACGTTGAACACGTAGATGAAGGGCTTGGCGCTGAGCAGGTGCAGGTCGCGCACCAGGTCGGCGTCGAGCTCGCCCGCCGCGATGGCCGAGGCCACCGTCCGGCCGGCATCCAGGATCTCGCGGGCCTGCTCGGCCGCCCGCAGCTGGGGCACCAGCTCGGGCTGCTTGCGTGACTCCTTGGCCAGCTTGGCGATCCGGTTGTCCACCGTCTGGAGGTCGGCCAGGATCAGCTCGGTGTTGATGGTCTCGATGTCCCCGGCCGGCTCGATGCGGCCGTCCACGTGGATCACGTCGGGATCCTCGAAGACCCGCGACGACCTGGCAGATGGCGTCGCTCTCGCGGATGGCGGCCAGGAACTTGTTGCCCAGACCCTCCCCCTCCGACGCACCCTTCACGATGCCGGCGATGTCCACGAACGTCACCATGGCCGGCAGGATCTCCTTGGACCCGAAGATCCCGGCGAGGACGTCGAGGCGCGGGTCGGGCACGGCCACCACGCCCACGTTGGGCTCGATGGTGGCGAAGGGGTAGTTGGCGGCCAGGACCTCGTTGCGGGTCAGGGCGTTGAACAGCGTGGACTTCCCCACGTTGGGGAGACCGACGATGCCGATGGACAGTCCCACGGGTGCTTCCTCCGATGTCGCCGCCGGAGCTCGCCGGCGGTGGGCCAGGGTCGAGCGTAGGTGATCGCGGACGGGGCCGGTACGTGGGGCCGGCCCGGCTCAGTCCAGCGGGGCCACCAGGTACTCGCTCATGGTCGAGCTGCGCAGTCGGGCGAGGTCGAGGCAGGCCGACACGCTGTCCAGCATCCGGCCGACGTTGGCCTGGAGCTCCTCGTCCGTCGAGGCGTTGAAGAACAGCTTCGGGTCGGCCACGTGGTCGACCGAGGGCCAGCCCTCCTCGACGATGCCGTCGACCTCGGGGGCGCCGTCGGTCAGCGACCGCACCACCTCGTTGCGCACGTACCGGGTCCGGGGCTGCAGCTCGCCCGAGACCGGCGACTGGGTACCGTGCCACCGCGTGATCCACTCGCGGTAGTCGAGTCCTTCGGGACGGTGGATGAGGGCGACCGTCAGCACGCCCGGCGAGCGCTCGCCGTCGGGCCAGTCACGGCGAGGGGCGTAGGGGGTGGTGCCGTAGTCGTCGTAGAGGGACTCGACCACCAGGTAGGAGGCGGTGGGCAGGGCCAGCGCGGCCAGGGCCTCGTCGACCCCGGACGTGCGCTCGTAGCAGTCCAGCCACATCGACACCTCGGCGACGTGGGGCTGCTCGCCCTCGGGGTAGGGGGCGGGCGACGGTGCCAGGTCGGCGGCCGAGTCGTGCACGTTGAACGTGGCCGCCCGCACGCCGGACCGGTGGAGCCGGGGCAGCGTGTCCTCCGTCAGCTGGTGGCGGAGGTCGTCGCCCGACTCGGCGTCCCCGGGTCCCCAGACGAGGGCGATGATCTTCTCCACGGGAGCCCCTCAGGCCCCGCCGCCGGTCGTCGCGCCGTGCACGGCGGGAACCCGGCAGGCGCCGTCGATGTCGAACACCTGGTTGAAGCGGCCGAGGGCCAGCCACGAGCCGACGCACAGGGCCAGATCGACCAGCTCGTCGTCGGAGTAGGCGGCGTGGCACCGCGCCCAGAACTCGGCGTCCATACTCCGGTGGTCGGTGGCGTAGCGGCGGGCGAACTCGGCGGCGAGGCGCTCACGTTCGCTCAGCGCCCCGTCGTCGGCTCCCACCGCGGCGTAGAACGACTCCGGCACGTCGTCGGGTGCCGCCCCCCGGGACGGTACGTCGCGGGCCGTCCGCCAGCCGAGGCAGATCGCGCAGTCGTTGATGCGGGCCATGGTGATCCGGGCCGCCTCGAACTCGCGCAGGCTCAGGCCGGAATGCTCGTACACGGCCGACGAATAGCCGGCCGCGGCGGCGGTGATCCGGGGGGCCAGGGTGGTCCACACGTGGACCAGGGGGTCCTGGCCGTCGGGGATGGTCACGTTGGGCATCAGGTCCTCCCCGGCCGGTCGGCCGAGCCGGCCCGGGCGGGCGCCAGCCCGGTCACGGCGCGTCGGCCGGGAGCCGTCGGACGACCCGTCCGGCCAGCCCGGTCACGTACTGCTCCCACCGGCGGTCGCCCAGCAGCCAGAGCCAGAGCTCCCGGCGGGTGGACATCACGATCTCCACGAAGTCCTCGCGGCTGCACCCGGCCGGCTCGAGGACGGGCTGCCACCGGCTCCACAGCCACACGCCGATGCAGATGTCGTCGGAGAACCCGCTGCGCCAGTCGTCGCCGGCCAGAAGCGCGTCCCGCAGCGACACCCGCAGCTCCTCGGGCTCACCGGGGAACTCGAGGCGCGGCCCCACGGCCACCGGGGCCTCGTCGTCCACGTCCGTCACCGGGCCCACGGTAGCGCCGATCCCCCGACCGGTCCCGCTCACCGGTCGGCCACGACCGGAGCCCGGTCGGTGCCGTCGTAGTGGGCGACGTGCTCGGCGTAGTCCATGAACAGCGGCGCGTCGGGGTCGAACGGGCGGCGCAGGCTCTCGAAGGCCACCCGCTTGTCGAAGGCGTCGAGCTTGACCAGGGCCCCGGGATTGTCGAGGTCCCGGAAGTCGAGCCGGCCCCGTGCGTTGTCGAGGGCCCGGCGGCCGCGCTCGCTCCGCACCAGGACGCTGCTCCACCCGTCGATCGACCCCACGCTGCCGACCGACAGGTCGGCGCTGCGCCCCAGGAAGTCGGCGCACTCGTCACAGCCCTTCAGGGCGGCGCCGTGGAAGTTCTTGATCGGTTCGTCGACGGCCAATTCGCCGTCGCGGTACTCGACGATCATGCGGCCGCGGATGACGTCCACCTTGGAGACCCGTCCGATGTCGATGCCGCGGTCCTGCTCGAGCAGCTCGAGCATCAGGCCCCGGTAGTCGAAGCTCTTGGTGCACAGCAGGGCGATGGTCAGGACCACGGCGTCGATGCGGTGGGCGCCGGTGGGCCAGCGGCGCGCCTGCATGGCCCGGATGCCCTGGATCTCGCAGGGGGTCCCGACCACGGCGATGCGGGGCTTGGCCGGCAGGTCGTAGCGCGACAGGTCCAGCTCGGCCAGGGCCATGGTCTGGTTGTAGAACGAGCCGGCCGCCTCGGTGATCTCCCTGGCCGTGGTGGCCAGGGTGGAGACGCCCTTCCACGGCTCCTCGGGGTCGTCGCTCGGCCGGGTGACGACGGCTCCGTCGATGTCGCCCGCCGCCAGCGCGGCGATCAGCAGGGCGGAGACCACCCCGCCGTCCTGGGCGCCGTCGGGACGCGCTCCGGCCCGCACCGCGTAGGCCTCGGTGACCGCACCGAGCCCGTCGCCGGGGGGCCCGCCGGTGATCTTCCAGTAGGTGTCGCTGGCGTCGACCCGCTCGACCGACGCGGCGGCCACCTCGTCGGGCGAGGCCCCGGGCAGGACGGTCGACGGTGGCCACAGCGCCTCGTAGCGGAGCCCGCCGCGGGGGCAGAAGTCCCAGCACAGCGAGCAGCCCGTGCACATCTTGACCAGCTCGGGCAGGTCGGTGTCCTCGTCGATGCCGATCGAGTTGGACGGGCAGGCGGCGACGCAGGTGCCGCACTGGATGCAGCGGCCGGCGTCGATGACCCCGGCCTGGAGCTCGAAGAACCACGTCTTGCCGGGCGGTTCCTCGATGCCGTTGATCTCCTGGCGGATGCGGTAGGCCTTCATGCCCCCACCCCCGGCTTGGCCGTCAGCTCGACGGGGGTCCCGGTGCCCTCGGCGGCCAGCGTGGCCCGCAGGTCGTCGTTGGGCACGCGACGGGCCCAGTTGGCGAAGGGCTCGTCGGGACGGCGCTCGGACTGGTACCGGCGGACGACCCGCAGCAGCGCATCGGGCACGTCGTTGACGGGCCGGGCGTGCTCGATCCAGTCGATGAACCCCGGATCGGCCCCCAGCGACCCGCCCATGCCGATGTCGACGGCCTCGGCCAGGTGGTTGCCCACGTGGGCCACGTCACCGCGGAAGCCGATGTCGGCGATCTGGGGCTGGGCGCAGCTGGCCGAGCATCCCGAGAAGTGCATCCGGATCACCCCGGCGTCCTCGCCCTTGGGCGAGAACTCCCCCGGCGTCGGGCGGGAGCCGACCGGCTCGCCGGCCAGCTGCTCGTCGAGGAAGCGGGCCCACTTGACGGCCCGCTCCTTGGTCTCGACGATGGCGTAGCGGCAGAACTCCGACCCGGTGCAGGCCACGACGCCGCGACTGAACGGCCCCGGGAAGGGCGAGTACTTGGCCAGCAGGTCCTCCCCCAACAGGGCGTCGACCCTGTCGCCGTGCACCCCGGTGAAGGTGATGTTCTGGTCGGTGCCCACCCGCAGGGTGCCGTCGCCGTAGGTGTCGGCCAGGCGGGCCGCCTCGACCAGCTCCATGCCCTGCATCCGGCCCACCGGGACCGAGCAGCCCACGTAGAAGTAGCCGTCCTCCTTCTGGCGGTGGACGCCGACGTGGTCGCCGCGGTAGCGACGGGTCAGCTCCTCCCCCGCCGGGACGAGGTCGAAGCGGGCCCGTGCGGCCAGCTCCTCGCGGAAGCCCTCGGGTCCGAGCTCCTGGACCAGGTAGCGCATCCGGGCGAGCCCGCGGTTCTCGCGGTTGCCGAGCTCGCCGAACAGCTGGGCGATGGCCCGGGTCACTTCGACGGCCTGGTCCTGGGCCACGAACACGTCGATGTCGGAGGCCATCCGCTCCCCGTCGGACAGGCCCCCGCCGACCAGCAGGTTGAAGCCGAGCGAGCCGTCGGCGGCGCGGGCCGGCCACAGACCGATGTCGTTGATCTCGGCCTGGGCGCAGTCCTCGGTGCAGCCCGACACCGACATCTTGAACTTGCGGGGCAGGTTGGCGTACTCCCGGTTGCCGGTGAAGAAGTCCGAGACGGCCCGGGCGATGGGGAGGGCGTCGAAGGCCTCGTCGGCGTCGACCCCCGACACCGGGCAGCACAGGACGTTGCGGGCCGAGTCCCCGCACGCCTGCACCGTGGTCAGCCCGACGGCGGCGAACCGGCGCCAGATGCGCGGGATGTCCTCGATCCGCAGCCAGTGGATCTGCACCGTCTGGCGGGTGGTGAGGTCGGCGTACCGCGAGCCGAAGAGGCGGGACTCGGTGCCGTCCGGACCCTCGCCGAAGGCGTCGGCGGCCACGCCGATCTCGCGGGCCTGCGGAGCGGTCAGGAACCCACCGGGCACCTTCACCCGCATCATGAAGGCGTCGCCCCCCTGCTTCTGGGGGTAGATACCGGCCCACTTGAGGCGCTCGACCTCACCCGGGACCTTGGCGATCCCGGCCGGGCCCTCCTTCGAGTACGTGTCGATGATGGCGTCGGCGATCTCGAGGGGGTGCCGTTCCAGCTTGAACAGCTCGATCTCGTTCAGCTCCCCCGTCTTGCGGTAGGGGTTGACGAACGGCATCGGGCGGTCGGTCCCGCGCAGGTGCAGCCCGTACAGCTCGTCCCGGTCCTTCGTCATCTCAGCGGACCCTCATCTCAGACGTGGAGCCCGCACTCGACCTTGTCCGAGTCGGCCCACCGGCCGGCGCGGAGGTCCTCCCCCTCGGCCACCGGGCGGGTGGTGGGGGCACAGCCGATGGACACGTAGCCCTGGGAACGCAGCGGGTGCTGGGGGATGTCATGGTCGAGTGCGTAGCCCACCAGGTCCTGGTGCGTCCAGGTGGCCAGGGGGTTGACCTTCACCATGCCCCAGCTGTCGTCGAAGGCGACGATGGGGGCGTGGCGGCGGGTCGGGGCGTCGGAGCGCTTCAGCCCGGTGACCCAGGCGTCCTTGCCGGACAGCGCGGCACGCAGCGGACGAACCTTGCGGTACTCGCAGCACTGGGCGGACCCGCACGGGTGGGACTCGGCGCCGGCCACCGGGTGGGCGATCGTGAGGTTGAGGTCGTAGCGGGCCCGTACGGCCTCCACGTACTCGAGCGTCTCCTCGAAGTGCGAGCCGGTGTCGAGGAAGACGACCTCGATGGCGGGTTCCACGGCCACCGCGAGATCGATGAGGACGGCCTCCTGGAACGAGCACGACAGGGCCAGCTTGGGGCCGAAGCGCTCGACGGCCCAGGCCAGGACGGCGCCGGCCGGCGCCGTCTCGAACGCCGCGGACAGCTCGGCCATCTCGGTGCGCAGTCGCCCCACCGCAGGGTCGACGGCCAGTTCGGCCAGCCTCGTCCGGTTGTCCACCACGCTGAGCTTCACGACGGCCTCTTCCTCTACCACCCGGTCCGGCACCCGCTACCCGTCCCCCAGGACAGCTGCCGCACCCCGGGGAACTATACATGACCAACCCGATCAGGTTTTGAAACATTCCCGGTCGGGAAACAGACATTCCCGGTCGGGAAACACTGGTTGACGGCAGCGACCGACGGGGATCCTACGGGCGCGGCCTCCCGGCGCGGCCGGGGGCCCGGGGCCGGTCCGTCCGGGCGGCACCACCCCGTGACCGGCCCCCGACCGGTGTGATGCGGCGGCGCGGCGTATCGGTAGGGTGAAGGTTGTGATCAGCGCGAACAACCTCGGCCTCGACGAGATAGACCTGTCCGACCTGGAGTTCTGGGGCAGGGCCCCCCATGAGCGCTTCGAGGCCTTCGCCCTGCTGCGGGCCGAGCGCCCGATCGCCTTCTTCGACGAGCCGGACTTCGGTGACTCGTCCCCCCTGACCCCGCCGGAGGGGCGCGGCTACTGGGCCGTGACGCGCCATGCGGACGTCACCGAGGTCACCCGTCGCCCCGAGCTCTTCTGCTCGGGCAAGGGCGCCCTCAGCATCGTCGACCTGCCCCAGGAGCTCGTCGACTACTTCGCCGGGATGATCTCCACGGACAACCCGCGCCACGCCCGGCTGCGCAGCATCGTGTCGGCCGCCTTCAGCCCCAGGCACGTCAAGGCCATCGAGGGCACGATCGAGGATGCCGCCGTCCGCCTCATCGACCGGGCCGCCGACCTGGGCGAATGCGATTTCGTGACCACCTTCGCGGCGCCGCTCTCGCTCGGGATCATCTGCGACATGATGGGCGTCCCCGAGTCGGAGCACGAGACGGTCTTCCGCTGCTCCAACGAGATCATCTACCCCGACGACCCCGAGTTCCTCCCCGCGGGCAGCGACCACTTCATCGCCATGCTCGAGGCCGGCCAGGAGCTGACGGCGCTCATGACCGACGTCGCCGCGCACCGGCTCCGGCACCCGCAGGAGGACCTGACCACCGCGCTGATCACGACCAACATCGACGGCGAGGCCCTGACGGAGGCCGAGCTCGCCTCGTTCTTCATCCTGCTGCTGACCGCCGGCAACGAGACCACCCGCAACTCGCTCTCCTACGGGCTCCACCTGCTCACCCAGCACCCCGACCAGCGGGCGGTCTGGCAGGCCGAGCCGGAGGCCGTGGCCGCGACCGGGGTGGACGAGATCGTGCGCTGGGCGTCCCCGGTCAACTGGACCCGGCGCACGGTCACCGAGGACACCGTGCTGGCCGGGCAGGAGCTCCACGTCGACGACAAGGTCCTGCTCGTCTACGGGTCGGCCAACCGGGACGAGGCCGTGTTCGACGACCCCTACGCCTTCGACGTGCAGCGCAAGCCCAATCCGCACCTGTCCTTCGGGGCCGCCGGGCCCCACTTCTGCCTCGGGGCGCACCTCGCCCGCCGGGAGATCGACGTGATGATGCGCGAACTGCTGACCCGGTTGCCCGACATCGAGGCGACCGCCGAGCCCGAGTGGGCCCTGTCGCGGCTGGTGACCGGCATCAAGCACCTGCCCTGCCGGTTCAGCCCGGCCTGACCGTCCCGCCGGCCCCGGCCGCCTAGGGCTTGGCCACCATCAGCACGGCGACGGCCACCAGGGTGGCGCCCAGGCCGATGCCCAGCAGCCCCGCCCACAGGCACAGGGCCACAGGATCGCTCCCGTCCTCGTCGACGGCCGCACCGCCGGCCGGCGCACCCGCGCCGACCGCCACGGCGGCCTCCCGGGCCGCCACGAGGCGCTGCAGCCGGCGCTCAGCCGGCCACAGCATCCCCTCGGCGGCCATGGCCACCACGGTCCACACGGCCAGGCCGATCGCCACCCAGGCGTCGGAGTAGCCCCACTGGCCGCCGCTCATGGCGATCAGGGCCGCCCCGAGCACGGGCACCAGGAACAGCACGCGACCCACCCAGTTGATCCCCGGCCGGTAGTAGCGGACGACGGCCACGGGAAGGGGCCCGTCGGCGGCCAGGGCGCCGCGCAGCGTCAGGGCGAACCCGCCGGACACGACCACGGCCACCATCCCGACCACCGCAGCGAGCACGTGGGCCAGCAGCACGAGGTCGTAGGTCTTCGAGTTGTAGTCGACGGCGGCCACGAGGAGGGCCAGATGATTCGGGACCGTGGGGGGCACGTCGAGATTGTGACATCCCGGCGCCCGACGGCCGGGCCGGCCCCCTGCACCGCTCCGCGGCCGGGAATTGGTAGGTTGGACTTGGGTCAACAGTCGCTCCGATGGCGTGGGCCCGGACCGGGCATCGACGAAGACCGAGGTGGCAGACAGGTGTGCACAGACGACCGACGAACGTCGAGGGTTGCCGTCCCCCTCCGATGAACCAGCTCCGACTCGATCCCCTCACGGGCCGTTGGGTGGTGGTGAGCACCGATCGCGCCAACCGCCCCCGGGCGTTCGCCCCGCGGATGGCCTCCATCCAGGCCGACACCTCCCGCCCGTGCCCCTTCTGCCCGGGCAACGAGGAGTCGATGTCGCCCACCCTGGAGACGCTCGGGCCCGACGGCAACTGGCAGGTGCGAGTCGTCCCCAACCTCTACCCGGCATTCGAGGGTGACGCCCCCTTCGTGGTGACGAACCGCGGCCCGGTCTTCACCCAGGCCACCGCCGGTGGCATCCACGAGGTCCTCGTCCTCTCCCCCGACCACCAGAACTCGTGGTCGATGCTGTCCGACGACCAGACCGGGGCGGTCATGCGGGCCATCAGCGAACGCATCGGCCAGCACGCCGCCATCCCCGGGCTGCGCTACAGCCAGGCCATCGTGAACGCCGGGCGCGAGGCGGGTGCCTCGATCGAGCATCCCCACGGCCAGCTGCTCGGGATGTCCTTCGTCCCCCGCGAGCTGGTGGAGGAGCAGGCCGGGTTCGCCCGGTTCGCCGGGCGCTGCCTGCTCTGCACCACCGTCGACGCCGAGGAGAACGTGGGCTACCGGATCGTCTACTCCGACGAGCAGGTCCTGGTGGTCTGCCCGTTCTGGAGCGGCTCCCCCTACGAGATGCTGGTCATCCCCCGGGCCCACGGCCCCCACCTGCACCACAGCCCCACGACCGACCTGCTGGCGGTGGGGCGGGCCCTGAAGATCGGCCTGGGCCGGCTGCGGGCCGTCCTGGGTGACATCGCCTACAACCTGGTGTTCCACTCCGCCCCGTACCGGGCCCCCGAGCCGTACCACTGGCACGTCCACGTGGTCCCGAAGCTCACCACGGTGGCCGGGTTCGAGCTGGGCACCGGGGTCCTGATCAACATCGTGAACCCCGAGCAGGCCGCCGAGGAGCTGGCCAGCCCGGTGCCCGTCGCCGAGACCGGCTGACCCTCCCCGTCGCTAGACGAGCTCGAAGTTGAGCGAGCCGTAGGGGCCGAGGGTCACGGCGTAGGGCTCCGTCCCGATCAGGGGGAAGGCGACCCGCCCGAGCAGTTCGACGGGCTGCCGCCCCGCCCACTCGGCCACGTCGACGGTGGCCGGCTGGGCCATACGGCTGAGGTTGTGCACGCACAGCACCGGGTTGGCCACGTCACGGCCCGACCCGGGCACCCGCCGGTCGGCCCGCACGAAAGCCAGCACCGACGGGTTGGCCGATGTCACCATCTGCACCGACCCGGTCCCGAACACCGGGAACTGCCGGCGCACGGCCAGCATCCGCCGCATCCAGTGCAGGAAGGAGCTCGGGTTGCGCTGCTGGGCCTCGACGTTGACCGCGGCGAAGCCGTAGATCGGGTCCATCAGCGGCGGCAGGTACAGCTGGGCGAAGTCGGCCCGGGAGAACCCGGCATTGCGGTCGGGCGACCACTGCATCGGCGTGCGCACCGAGTCGCGGTCGCCGAGGTACAGGTTGTCGCCCATCTGGATCTCGTCGCCGTAGTACAGGACGGGACTGCCGCGCAGGGTGAACAGCACGGAGAACAGCAGCTCGGACAGGCGGCGGTCGCGGTCGAGCAGGGGAGCCAGCCGGCGGCCGATCCCCATGTGGCGCTTCATGCGCGGGTCCTTGGCGTACTCGGCGAAGAGGAAGTCGCGCTCCTCTTCGGTCACCATCTCGAGGGTGAGCTCGTCGTGGTTGCGCAGGAAGATGGCCCACTGGGCCCCGGTCGGCGCCTCCGGCGTCTGGGAGAGGATCTCCGTGATCGGGAAGGCCTGCTCGCGGCGCACGGCGAGGAACAGCCGGGGCATGAGCGGGAAGTTGAAGCACAGATGGCACTCGTCGTCGTCGCCGAAGTAGTCGGCCACGTCGGTGGGCCACCCGTTGGCCTCGGCCAGGAGGATGCGCCCCGGGTACTTGGTGTCGAGCTCGGCCCGCACCCGCTTGATGAAGGCGTGGGTCTCGGGCAGGTTCTCCCCCGCCGTGCCGTCGCGCTGGTAGAGGTAGGGCACGGCGTCGAGGCGGAACCCGTCGAGGCCGAGGTCGAGCCAGAACCGGACCACCTCGAGCATGGCGTCGGCCACGTCGGGGTTCTCGTAGTTGAGGTCGGGCTGGTGGGCGTAGAAGCGGTGCCAGTAGTACTGGTCGCGGGCGGCGTCGTAGGACCAGTTGGACCGCTCGACGTCGATGAACACGACCCTGGCCTCGGGCCACCGCTGGTCGTCGTCGTTCCACACGTACCAGTCGGCCTTCGGGTTGTCGCGGCTCTGGCGCGACTCGACGAACCAGGGGTGCTGGTCGGAGGTGTGGTTGATGACCAGGTCGGCGATGACCCGGATGCCGCGGGCGTGGGCCTCGGTCAGCAGCCGGCTGATGTCGTCGACCGTGCCGGATTCGGGGTGCACCGAGGTGTAGTCGCTGATGTCGTAGCCGCCGTCGCGCAGGGGCGACGGGTAGAAGGGCAGCAGCCAGACGCAGTCGATGCCGAGCCACTGCAGGTAGTCGAGCTTGGCGATCAGGCCCGGGATGTCGCCCACCCCGTCGTCGTTGCCGTCGAAGAAGCCCCGGGTGAACACCTCGTAGAAGACGGCTCGCTGGAACCAGAGGGGATCCTCCGCCGCAGGGGGCAGGGGGCCGCTCGGACGGGGGGGCACGACGGTCACGTGCGCACGCTATCCGACGCTCCGCACCGTCCGGAACGCCGGGGGCCGAGGATCGCGACCGGTCCCCGGCGGACCTCAGGCCTCGGGCAGCAGTCCACCGAGCAGCTGGTCGGCCGCCTCGTAGGGGTCGATCGCCCCGCTCGACAGGTCGGCGACCACCGTGGCGAACCTGCCGCCGGCCAGCAGGGTGTCGAGTCGCTCCTCCACCCGGGCCAGCAGGATCTGGTGGAACTCGCGGGCCAGCCGGGCCCGGCGGGACGCCTCGAGGGCGCCGGTGGCCACCAGGTGGGCGCGGTGGTCGAGGATGGCCGACCACAGCTCGTCGACGCCCTCTCCGGAGGAGGCCACCGTCTCCACGATCGGTGGCCGCCAGTCGACCAGCTGGGTCAGGTCGAGCATCTGGTCGAGGTCGCGCCGGGTCTCGCGGGCGCCCGGCCGGTCGGCCTTGTTGATCACGAAGAGATCGGCGATCTCGAGCAGGCCGGCCTTGTTGGCCTGGATGGCGTCGCCCCAGCCCGGGTTGACCACGACGACCGTCGTGTCCGTGGCGGCGGCCACCGACACCTCCTGCTGGCCCACTCCCACCGTCTCGAGCAGGACGACGGGGACCCCGACGGCCGAGAGGACCCGGACGGCGTCGGGCACCGCCACGGCCAGGCCGCCCAGGTGGCCGCGGGTGGCCATGGAGCGGATGAAGACCTTGTCGTCGAGGGCGTGGTTCTGCATGCGCACCCGGTCGCCGAGGATGGCGCCCCCCGAGAAGGGGGACGACGGGTCGATGGCCAGCACGGCCACCTGGTCGCTGCCGTCGATGCCCTGGGTGCGGGCCCGGTCGATCAGCTGGTCGGTCAGCGTCGACTTACCCGCCCCCGGCGCACCGGTGATGCCCACCGTGTAGGCCTGGCCGGGCGACCGGTAGGCGATGCCGGCCACGGCCCGGGCGCCCCCGCCGCCCCTCTCCACCAGCGACAGCAGGCGGGGCAGCGCCACCCGGTCGCCCGAGCGGGCGGCCTCGAACAGCGTCGCGGGATCGGCGTCTCGGCGGGCGGCCATGGAGGAAGGAGCGTATCCGGGCGGCGGTCGGGGTGTCAGACCCGGCCGGGTGCTCGCCCGGTCAGTCCCGGACGACCTTGGCGCCGAGGCTCACGAGCTTGCCGTCCAGGTCCTCGTAGCCGCGGTCGACGTGGTGGGCGTCGCAGATGACCGTCTCGCCGTCGGCCACCAGCCCGGCCAGTACCAGGGCCGCCCCGGCCCGCACGTCGTGGGCCCGCACGGGGGCCCCGGACAGGCGCCCGACGCCGCGGACCACGGCGTGGTGGCCCTCGGTGCGGATGTCGGCGCCCATGCGGCGCAGCTCCTCGACGTAGCGGAAGCGACCGAAGAACAGGTTCTCGGTGACGATGCCCACGCCCTCGGTGACGGTCAGCAGGGTGACGACGAGCGGCTTGTAGTCGGTGGCGAAGCCCGGGTAGGGCAGGGTGGCCACGTCGGTCGACTGCAGCCGCCCCACCCCGGCGGCGCAGGCCCGCAGGCCGTCGGGCTCGAAGGAGATCTCCATGCCGGTGGCCGTCAGCTTCCGCAGCAGCATGTCCATGTGCTCCGGGCGGCCGTCCTCCACCGTCACCTCGCCCCCGGTGAGGCCGGCGGCCACCAGGAAGGTGGCCACCACCAACCGGTCGGGGATGACGGCGTGCGTCGCCGGCTCGAGCCGGTCGACGCCCTCGACCTCGATGCGCGACGTGCCCGCCCCGGTGATGCGGGCCCCCATGGCGTTGAGGAAGTCGGCCAGGTCCCGCACCTCGGGCTCACGGGCGGCGTTCTCGATGACGGTGGTGCCCTTGGCCAGCACGGCCGCCATCAGCACGTTGTCGGTGCCGGTGTGGCTCGGGTACTCGAGGACCACCCGGTTCCCGACGAGGCGGGGCGACCCGCCCACGCTCGAGGACACCCGGCCCTCGACGTTGCCGTGGGCGGAGGTGAACTCGACGCCCAGGGACTCGAGCGCCCGCAGGTGCATGTCGATCGGACGGGGCCCGAAGTCGTCGCCCCCGGGCATGGACACCCGGGCCCAGCCGCAGCGGGTCAGGAGGGGCCCGAGGACGACCACCGAGGCCCGCATCTTCTCCACCAGCTCGTAGGGGGCCTCGGGGACCAGGTCGGCCGGTGTGGACACCACCAGCTCGTCCGGGCGCCCGCCCCGGGTCACCGTCGCCCCCATGGACTCGAGGACCTCGGCCATGATGTCGACGTCCGAGATGCGGGGGACGTTGGTCAGGACGTGATCGCCCTCGGCCAGCAGGCAGGCGGCCATGAGCTTGAGGACGGAGTTCTTGGCGCCGCCGGCCCGGACCGTGCCCGACAGCGGCCCGCCAGGGGTGACGACGATGCGGTCCACCGCACCAGTATGGCCGCTCGGCACCCCCCGCTCCGGAGATACCGGGCCGTCGGCGACCCGGCAGGCCCCCCACCGGGGATCGGGCCGGGTAAGGATAGTCGCCCCCGGGGACCCGCCGGCGTCGCGTCGGGTCCTTCGGCCCCGGTGCCAGGAACTATCGTCGGTGGGCGTGAACGCCACTCCGCAGGCACCCGACCGCAATCTGGCCATGGAACTCGTCCGGGTCACCGAGGCCTCGGCCCTGGCCGCGTCCCGGTGGATGGGCCGCGGCGACAAGAACGGGGCCGACGGTGCCGCCGTCAACGCCATGCGGGTCGTGCTCTCGTCGATCGCCATGGACGGCGTGGTCGTCATCGGCGAGGGCGAGAAGGACGACGCCCCGATGCTCTTCAACGGCGAGCGGATCGGCGACGGCAGCCCGCCGAAGGCCGACATCGCCGTGGACCCGATCGACGGCACCACGTCGACGGCCCTGGGCCGGGGTGGGGCACTGGCCGTGATCGCCGTGTCCGAGGAGGGCTCGATGTTCGATCCGGGACCCTGCGTCTACATGGAGAAGCTGGCCGTGGGGCCCCGGGCCGTGGGGGCCATCGACATCACCCGGCCCATCCGCGACAACCTCGACGCCGTGGCCAAGGCCAAGGGCACGTCGGTGCGCGACCTGACCGTGGTCATCCTGGACCGGCCCCGTCACGACGAGCTGATCGCCGACGTGCGGAGCACCGGGGCGAGGATCCGCCTCATCACCGACGGCGACGTGGCCGGCGCCATCGCCACCTCCTGGCCCGACACTGGCGTCGACCTGCTGGTCGGCGTCGGCGGCACGCCCGAGGGGGTGATCGCCGCGGCGGCGCTCAAGTCGATGGGGGGCGAGATCCAGGGACGGCTGTACACCAGGGACGAGGCCGAGAAGCGGGCGGCCCTCGACCTCGGCTACGACCTCGACGCCGTGCTGACGACCGACGACCTGGTGAAGGGCGACAACTGCTTCTTCGCCGCAACCGGGATCACCGACGGCGAGCTGCTCCAGGGCGTCCGCTACGACGAGTTCGGGGCCAACACCCAGTCACTGGTCATGCGGTCCAAGTCCGGCACCGTCCGGCTCATCGACGCCCGCCACCCGCTCCACAAGCTGTCGGAGTACAGCGCCATAGAGTTCGGCTGACCCGCGCCACCCGAGCGGCAGCCGCCCGACGGGCGGCCGTGTCCGGTCAGGCGGTCGTGGCCGCGGAGGCGTCGACCGCTTCGAGGCGCACCTGGGCACGGCGCACGGCGGCCTCGGCCTCGACCAGCTCGGGGTCGATCTCCTCGCCCTCGGCCGGCGCACGGCCGGCGGAGCCGCCCAGCTCGGCGACCCGGGCCTCGCCGGCCTCGAGGGCCGCCCGGGCCCGCTCGACGTCGATCTCCTCGGCCAGCTCGGCCACGCCGATCAGCAGGGTCACGCGGGTGCCGGTGGCGCCGTCGCCCTCGCCGTCGAACTCGACACCTTGCTCCACCTGGGTGAAGCCACCGTGGACGGCCACGCGGACGTCGTCGCCCTCGGGCCGGGCCACGCGGACCACGCCGGGCTGGACCGAGCCCACGAGCGGGGTGTGGCCGGCCAGGAAGGTGATGTCACCCTCGCCGGTGCGGAGGACCACCTCGGTGGCCATCCCGCGCAGCAGGATGCGCTCGGGGGTGACCAGGTTGATCTGGAAGAGCGAGTCGTCGGCCATGGGCGCGGATCCCGGTCAGCCGTTGGCCAGGTCGTGGGCCTTGGCCAGCACCGACTCGGCTCCACCGACATTGAAGAACGCCTGCTCGGGCACGTCGTCGAGGTCGCCGTTGACGAGCGCCTCGAAGGACTCCACCGTCTCCTCGACGGGCACGGTCACGCCCTTCAGGCCGGTGAACACCTCGCCGACGTTGAACGGCTGGGACAGGAAGCGCTGGACCTTGCGGGCCCGGGCCACGGTCACCCGGTCCTCCTCGGACAGCTCGTCGAGGCCCAGGATGGCGATGATGTCCTGGAGCTCCTTGTAGCGCTGGAGCACGCCCTGGACCCGGCGGGCCACGTTGTAGTGGCGCTCACCGACGATCTCGGGGGCCAGGATGTTCGAGGTCGAGGCGAGCGGGTCCACCGCCGGGTAGATCCCCAGCGAGGCGATGTCCCGCGACAGCTCGGTGGTGGCGTCGAGGTGGGTGAACGTGGTGAACGGGGCGGGGTCGGTGTAGTCGTCGGCGGGCACGTACACGGCCTGCAGCGAGGTGATCGACCGGCCCCGGGTCGAGGTGATCCGCTCCTGCAGCTGGCCCATCTCGTCGGCCAGGGTGGGCTGGTAGCCCACGGCCGAGGGCATGCGCCCGAGCAGGGTCGAGACCTCGGAGCCGGCCTGCACGAAGCGGAAGATGTTGTCGACGAAGAGGAGCACGTCCTGGTTCTTCACGTCCCGGAAGTACTCGGCCATGGTGAGGGCGGCCAGCGCCACGCGCAGGCGGACGCCCGGGGGCTCGTCCATCTGGCCGTAGACCAGGGCGGCCTTCTCGATGACGCCGGACTCCTGCATCTCCAGCCAGAGGTCGGTGCCCTCGCGGGTGCGCTCCCCCACGCCGGCGAACACCGAGACGCCTCCGTGGTTGGTGGCGACGCGGTTGATCATCTCCTGGATGAGCACGGTCTTGCCCACGCCGGCGCCGCCGAACAGGCCGATCTTGCCGCCCTGCACGTAGGGCTCCAGCAGGTCGATGACCTTGATGCCGGTCTCGAACATGAGGGCCCGGGGCTCGAGGGTGTCGAAGTCGGGGGCGTTGCGGTGGATGTCCCAGTGGTCCTCGACGGCACCGATGTCGTCGGTGTCGAGGGGCTGGCCGAGCACGTTGAACACGTGGCCGAGGACGGCGTCGCCCACCGGCACCCGGAGTCCGTGGCCGAGGTTGCGGACCTCGGCCCCGCGGGTCATGCCGTCGGTGGCCTTGAGGCAGATGCACCGCACGCGGCCGTCGCCGATCTGCTGGGCCACCTCGGCGGTGATGGTCTCGGGCGTGCCTTCGAGCACGACGTCGACCTCGACGGCGCCGTTGATCTCGGGGAGCGCGTGGGGCGGGAACTCCACGTCGATGACGGGCCCGGCGATGGCCACCACGCGGCCGTTGGCCAGCGTGGTGGACCCGGTGGGCTGAGGGGCGGTGGTGGTCATGAGCGTCGGGCTCCCTTGCGGTCGGCTGGTCCTGCGGGGGTGGATACGGCGGTCGGTGCGGCGGCGGTCACGGTCAGACCCTCGTCTCGATGACGAGGCCGCCCTCGTCACCCTCGGCCCCGGCCCGCAGCGCCTCGGCACCGCCGACGATCTCCATGATCTCGGTGGTGATGGTGTCCTGGCGGGCCCGGTTCATGATCCGTGAGTACTTCTTGATGAGCTCGCCGGCGTTTTCGGTGGCGGCGGCCATGGCCCGCTGGCGGGCGGTCAGCTCGGCGGCCGAGGCCTCCAACAGGGCGGCGAAGATCTCGGTCTCGGCGGCCCGGGGGGCGAGGTCGACGAGCAGCTTGGCGGCGTCGGGCTCGAACTCGGTGTAGCCGACCTTGGCGGCGTCCTCGTGGGGGGCGATGTTGCGGCTGACCCCGTTCTCGTGCTCGTGGTCGGCCTTCTGCTCCTCGGCCCGGGGGTCGACGAGCGGGAGGAGCTGGCGCACCTCGACCCGCTGGCTGCCGGCGCTGATGAAGCGGGTCGAGACGATCAGGACCTGGTCGACCTCGCCGTTCACGAACGGGGTCACCGCGGCGGCGGCCACGTCGCGGGCGTCGGCGAAGCTCGGGCGCTCGCTCATCCCGATGAAGGAGCGCTCGACGTCCTGGCCGCGGAAGCGGAAGTAGCCCTGGGCCTTCCTGCCAACCGTCACCAGCCGGGACTCGATGCCGTCCGAGGCCTGGGAGGCCAGCAGGCGCTCGGTGGCCCGGAACACGGACGTGTTGTAGCCGCCGCACAGGCCGCGGTCGGCGACCACGCTCAGCACCAGCACCCGCGAGACGTCCTCGGGCGTGCCGAGCAGTCGGCCCGCGGCGGTCGGGATCGCCGAGGGCGGTCTCCAGCACGATGCGGGCCATGCCCTGTTGGTAGGGCTTGGACGCGGCGATGCGACCCTGGGCGCGCACGATCTGCGACGCGGCGATGAGCTCCATCGCCTTGGTGATCTTCTGCGTCGACCTGATGCTCCGGATCCGTCGACGGAGGATGCGCTCCTGGCCACCTGCCATCGGTCAGTCGACCTTCCCGGTATCGAACGTGTCGGTGAACTTGCGCAGCGCGTCGGCCAGCACGTCACCCTCGGGCAGCTTCCCCGAGGTGCGGATGCCGTCGAGGATGTCGGCGTGGTTGGCCCTGAAGTAGGCGCGGACCTCGGTCTCGTAGCGCTGCACGTCGGCCACCGGGATCGTGTCCACGTAGCCCTCGGAGCCGGCATAGATGACCAGCACCTGCTCCTCCACCGGGACCGGCTGGTTGAGGCCCTGCTTGAGGAGCTCGGTGAGCCGGTAGCCACGGTCGAGCTGGGCCTGGGAGACCTTGTCGAGCTCGGAACCGAACGTGGCGAAGGCCTCGAGCTCGCGGAACTGGGCGAGGTCGAGCTTCAAGGTGCCCGAGACGGCCTTCATGGCCTTGATCTGGGCCGACGAGCCCACGCGGCTGACCGAGATGCCCACGTTGATGGCGGGACGGACACCGGCGTAGAAGAGCTCGGACTCGAGGAACACCTGGCCGTCGGTGATCGAGATGACGTTGGTCGGGATGTAGGCCGACACGTCGCCGGCCTTGGTCTCGATGATGGGGAGGGCGGTCAGCGACCCGCCGCCGGCCTCGTCGGACAGCTTGGCGGCCCGCTCCAGCAGCCGGCTGTGCAGGTAGAAGACGTCACCGGGGTACGCCTCGCGACCCGGCGGGCGGCGCAGCAGCAGCGACATCTGGCGGTAGGCCTCGGCCTGCTTGGACAGGTCGTCGTAGACGATGAGGGCGTGCTCGCCGTTGTCCATCCAGTGCTGGCCCATGGCGCAGCCGGCGTAGGGGGCGAGGTACTTGAAGGGAGCCGGGTCGGCGGCGCCGGCCAGGACGACCACGGTGTACTCGAGGGCGCCGTAGCGCTCGAGGGTGGCCACGGTCTGGGCGACCGAGGACTCCTTCTGGCCGATGGCGACGTAGATGCACTTCACGCCCAGGCCCCGCTGGTTGAGGATGGTGTCGATGGCGACGGTGGTCTTGCCCGTCTTGCGGTCGCCGATGATGAGCTCGCGCTGGCCGCGGCCGATCGGGGTCATGGCGTCGATGGCCTTGATGCCGGTCTGCAGCGGCTCGTTCACCGGCTGGCGGCTCACGATGCCCGGGGCCTGGACCTCGAGGCGGCGGGTCTCGGTGGTGGCGATGGGGCCCTTGCCGTCGAGCGGCTCGCCCAGGGCGTTGACCACCCGTCCGAGGAGCGCGTCGCCCACCCGGACCGAGAGGATGCGGCCGGTCGCCTTGACGATCTGCTCCTCCTCGAGGCCGGTGTCGTCGCCCAGGATGACGGCGCCGATGGTCTCCTCGTCCAGGTTGAGGGCCAGTCCCTCGGTCCCGTCCAGGAACTCCAGGATCTCGTTGACCGCGCAGCCGGGCAGGCCGGTGATGCGGGCGATGCCGTCGCCGACCTCGACGATGCGGCCGACCTGCTCGGTCCCGACCTCGGGCGTGTAGTCGTCGACGTACTGCTTGAGCGCAGCGGTGATCTCGTCGGCGTTGATGGTCAGCTCAGCCATCGGTTGCTTCCCTTCGTGTTGGGGTTCCTGGAATCCGGTAGGCCTCCTCGGAGGCGAGGACGTGCTCCCTCAGCTCCTCGAGGCGGTGGCGGGTGCTGGAGTCCACCAGCAGGTCGCCCACCTGGACGACCACGCCGCCGAGCAGCTCGGGCTCCACGGTCACCTGCAGGTCGACCGGATTGCCGGTCAGCTGGGCCAGCGCGTCCGAGAGGTCGCGCTGCTGGGCGTCGTCCACGGCGTCGGCGGCGGCCACGCGGGCGACCCGCCAGCCCCGGGCCTTGGCGGCGTCCTCGACGAGCGTGTCGAGCGTGGCCACGATGTCGCGGGCCCGCCCACCCCGGGTGGCGTAGGAGGCGAGCCGCACGGTGGCCGGCAGGGCCTTGCCCTCGAGGAGGCGGACGATGACCTCCTGGCGCACGGCGACCGGCAGGTCGCGGTCGCCGAGGGCGTGGCGCAGCGGCCGGTTGGTCTCGACCGTCCGGGCGAAGCGGAAGAGCTGGTCCTCGATCTCCTCGAGCTCGGCGACCGTGCACCCCTCGAAGACGGCGGCGGCGTAGCCCGACACCCGGTTGCGGGAGCCGAGCCGCCCGAGGACGTCCTCGGTGGCCGGCTCGTCGGCGGTGTCCGTCCGGACGGCGACGTGGATCAGCCGGCTGCCCATCCATCGGAACGAGGTCACCAGCTCGCCGGCCGGGACCACGGCCACGGCCTGGTGGACGAGCCGCCCGACCTCGGGTCGCACCTTGCCGGCCAGCAGGGCGTCGAGCAGGGCGCGACGAGCCGACACGGGGACGGACCCGTCGTTGACGGCCAGGAGCAGCTCGTTGTTGCCCTCGACGACATCGGCGAAGACGTGCAGCTCCGCGCCGGCGTCGTCCAGGGCGCCGTCCGCGGACAGCGACTCCTCCATGGCGGCCAGGTAGCCCTGGAGGGCAGGGTTCACCGGGCGCCTCCGGCGGCGGCCGTGGCTCCCGTGTTCTCGGCCCGCACGGCGGCGATGGCCTCGTCGATGAGGTCCTGGTGGTCGGCGGCGTTGATCTCCCGACCGATGACCCGCTCGGCGGCGGCCATGACGATCTCGCCCACCCGGGCGGTCACCTGCTCGACGGCGGCCTGCCGGGCCACGGTGACCTCCGCGTCGGCCGCGGCCACGATCCGGTCGTGGATGGCCTGGCCCTCGGCGGTGGCTCCGGTGATGATCTGGTCGGCCGTCGTCTGGGCCTGGGAGACGATGTCGCGTGCCTGCCCGCGGGCCTGCTCGAGCACGGCTCGGCGCTCGGCGTCGGCCTCCTCGGCGTCGGCCTTGGCCTTGTCCGCCGCCTCGAGCTCGCCGCGGATCTGCTCCTGGCGCTCGGTGAGCGCGGCGTTGAGCGGCGGCAGCACGTACTTCGTGATCACGGTCAGCACGATGATGAACGCGATCAGGACCACGATGAACGTCCCGTTGGGGACGAGGAAGTTACTGGTGGCGATAGGCATGGTCGTCATCCTTGGTCAGTCGGTCGATGGTGCCCGTGGGCGTCCCGCCGGTGCCGGTGCGGAGGCCGGCGGTGGGGTGGCCCGGTCGGGCGGGGCTCACTTGCCCAGCGAGAAGACGAACAGCGCGGCGAACACCAGGTTGATGAAGTAGGCCGCCTCGCAGAGGCCGACGGTCAGGAACATGATGGTCGTCAGGCGACCCTGGGCCTCGGGCTGGCGGGCCACGCCGGCGATCGTCTGGCTACCGGCCAGGCCGTCACCGATGGAGGCACCGACGGCGCCGCCGCCGAGGGCCAGGCCGGCGCCGATGAGGCCGCCGGCCGTCTTGATTGCGCTGGTGTAATCGACCGGAGTTGCTGCCATGGGAACTGCTCCTTTGTTGAGGTGGTGGGTGGAACGGTCGGGTGCGATGGGCCCGGCGGGACTCAGTGGGCCTCGTCGGGGGCCATCGCGGTGTCGAAGTAGAGGATGGTGAGGAGGGCGAAGATGAACGCCTGGATGGCACCGATGGCCATGTCGAAGAGCTTCCAGACCACGGTGAAGATGGTCGACAGCACCCCGCCGATGACGCCGTAGGTGCCGAACTTCCAGTCCACCAGCGCGGCCAGCAGGGCCAGCATCAGGCCGCCGGCGAACAGGTTGCCGAACAGACGCAGCGTGAGGGTGACCGGCTTCACCAGCTCCTCGATGATGTTCATGAAGGCGTTGACGAAGAAGAGCTTGGCCGGGAAGGGCTGGGCGAAGTAGTGCTTGACGTAGCCCCCGAACCCCCGGTTCTTGATGGCGGCCCGATGGACCATCACGATCACGTAGAGGGCCATGGCCAGCGGCAGGTTGATGTCGCTGGTCGGGGCGGGCAGGAAGTCGATCGGCGACCCGATCCCCAGCGCCTCGAAGAGGTTGCAGGTGAAGATGAAGACGAACAGGGTGACCGCCAACGGCACGACCTGGGCGCCCCGGGGCCCGATGGAGTCGTCGACCTGGGTCTGGACGGCACCCACGATCAGCTCCCAGGCCAGCTGGAACTTGCCCGGCACCCCGCTCGTGGCCTTCGAGCGCAGGATCAGGCCGAGCGTGATGACGACCAGTCCGGCGATGCAGGTCGCCCAGACGATGTCCAGATCGATGGTCAACCCGAAGATGTGGGTCTGGAGGTGGTTGCCCACCGTGATGTCGATTCCCACCAGAGGGGTCAACAGGCTGGAACCCATTGTGGTCAGGCACCTCCGTGGGTGTCGTCGGCGGACTCGATGGCGGCGGGCGACACCACAGGCTCGTTGTCGTCGACCACGTTGGCGTTGATGACGTCGTCGACCGAGGTCATCGGGCCCGCCTTGGCCATCGAGCGGGCCACGTTGGCGATCAGGAGGATCTGGAAGGCGGCCAGGCCGCCGAGCACGCCGAAGCCGAGCGGCTTGGACACGAAGCACAGGCCCAGGGCGACCACCGTGATGATGCCCATGCGCCCGAGCGTGTTGACGGCCAACGGGCGCTTCGGGTTGTCGACGTCCATGGCCGTGACCTTGTCGACGGACACGCCGACGAGGCGGAAGTTGACCAGACCCATGGCCAGGCCGATGCAGGCGCCCACGCCCACCAGCAGGTAGCTGAAGGAGAGGCCGGCGACCAGCGCGGCCGCCCCGAGGACGAGCGCGGCGGCCGTGGTGCGACGGGCCACGTCGCCCACGTTGGGCAGCGAGAAGTGGGCGAACACGGTCAGTCCCCCGGTCCCATGGCGGAGGTCACAGGTACTTCCGCACGGTGGCGATGGCCATCCCCACGGCCAGCGCGACCCCGACGGCCAGCCCGGCCAGCAGGAACGCCGGTGAGTCGTGGGTGACGGCGTCGAGGGCCAGTCCGGCTCCCACGGACAACGCCAGGCACAGCCCGATCGAGATCCCGAGCCCCAGGAAGGCCATGGCCCCCGGCGACAGGCGACGGTCCGCCGGCGCCCAGCGGTGCTCCGGCTCCTGACCGTCCGCTCCCGGCGTCGGGGTGGGATCGTCCATCTCGGGGCCGGACCGCGTCAGTCGATGTGGGGAGGGGAGGCGTCACGAGTGGATTCCGGGGTCACGCAGGGGACGAGCTGGAGGTCGTCCGGGCGTCGTCGGCGAAGGAGGGCAGGCAGACGCCGCGACCCGTCGGTGCGGGCCCCTCTGAAGGGGTGGAAAGCCTGCAATTCACGTGGCGCATCATCGCACTTTTCCGCTCCACCCGGCAAAACGCCCGAAACATGCTGTTCACGGCGCGGAAACCATTGTGTCCGGGTGCGGCGGCCCAGGTCAGGAGGGCGCGTCGAGCGCGCCGGCCGCCACCTCCACCGGCGTGTCGCCGATCGAGGGAACGGGGAGCTCGGGAGTGGGTCCCGACGGGGCCTCGGCCGGGCCCCCGGTCCCGTCCGGCTCGGCGTTGCGCCGCAGCGACGGGTGGAAGAGCGTGAACAGGATCACCCCGAGGGCCAGGACGCCGAAGGGGATGAAGGCGTTCACGCTGGACACGTACAGGGGGAAGAGGACCAGGCCGGACAGCAGCACGGTCCAGGCCCACAGGATGAGGACGCTGCGGCGATGGCCGTGGCCCAGGCGGAGCAGCCGGTGGTGGAGGTGGTTCTTGTCCGGGGTGGAGAAGCCGGTGCGGTTGGCCGTGCGCCGCACGAAGGCGAAGGCCATGTCCACGATGGGCACCCCGAGGATGAAGAACGGGATGAACAGGGGGGCGAAGAAGAAGTAGGTCTGCCCGCTGCGGGCCGCCACGCTGCCGACCGCGCCCGCCGACCGGCCCCCGATCAGCATGGTCGAGGCCGCCATCAGCAGCCCGAGCAGCAGCGCCCCGCCGTCGCCCATGAAGATCTTGGCCGGGTGGAAGTTGTGGGGCAGGAAGCCGAGGCAGATGCCGCAGGTCACCACGGCGATCAGCGGGCCGATGTTGTCACTCGGCAGATTGCCCAGGTGCTGCAGGTGGAGCCCGTAGACGGCCAGGGCCCCCGAGGCGATGGCGACCACCCCGGCGGCCAGGCCGTCGAGCCCGTCGATCAGGTTGACGGCGTTGGTGATGGCGATGACCCACAGCGCGGTCAGCAGGGGCGTCCACTCGGGCGAGAGCAGGAGGAAGCCGGCGAGCGGCACCTTGAACTGGAACCAGGTGACGCCCAGGAAGTACAGGATGCTGGCCGCCAGGACCTGCCCGGCCACCTTGGCCGGCGCCGACATGTCCCGGAAGTCGTCGATGATGCCGACCACGAAGATGGCCGCCGCCGCGAGCAGCAGACCGAGCGGCTCCGACGACCCGCGGAACATCTGGTCGAGGGCGGGCACCGACGCGGCGACGGCCCAGGTCACCAGCATGCCGAGGAACATGGCCACGCCCCCCGACTGGGGGGTCACCCGCTGGTGGACCTTGCGGTCGTCCGGCTGGGCCACGTAGCCGATCTGGACGGCGATCCGGCGGGCCGGGAAGGTGAGGGCCCAGGTGGAGACGGCGGCCACGACCAGGAGGACGGCGTACCAGTTGAGCGGGACGACCGAACTCACCCGGTCACCCCGGAACCCCGGCCGCCGCGACCGGGGTCACGCCCCGGCCAGGTCCGGGTACGGAGGGAACCCGGCGCACAGGTCGTGCACCTCGGACCGGATGACGGCCACGGCGGCGTCGTCGGTGCGGCTCCGCAGCGTTCGTCCGATCAGGGCGCCGACCCGGGCCATCTCGTCCGGGCCCATGCCCGTGGTCGTCATCGCCGCCGTCCCGAGTCGCAGGCCCGAGGTCACGAACGGCGACCGGGGGTCGTCGGGAATGGTGTTCCGGTTGCAGGTCAGACCGGCCCGGTCCAACACCTCCTGTGCCTCCTTGCCGGTCAGCTCGGCGTCGAAGGAGCGCAGGTCGCACAGGACCTGGTGGTTCTCGGTGCCGCCCGACACCAGCCGGATGCCCTCGGCGGCCACCGCGGCGGCCAGGGCCCTGGCGTTGGCCACCACCTGGGCCGCGTACTCACGGAACTCGGGTCGGGCCGCCTCGGCGAAGGCCACGGCCTTGCCGGCGATGACGTTCTCGAGCGGACCGCCCTGGATCCCGGGGAAGATGGCGCTGTCCACCGCCTTGGCGTGCTCGGCCGTGCACACGATGGCGCCGCCCCGCGGACCCCGCAGCGTCTTGTGGGTGGTGAAGGTCACCACGTCGGCCACCCCCACCGGCGACGGGTGCACGCCGCCGGCGATCAGGCCGGCCGGGTGGGCGGCGTCGAACAGGAACCGTGCCCCCACCGAATCGGCGATCTCGCGGAACGGCAGCGGGTCGATGATCCGGGCATAGGCCGTGGAACCGGCCACGATCAGCTGGGGCCGGTGCGTCCGGGCCAGGTCGGCCACCTGGTCGAAGTCGATGATCTCGCCCGGCTTGTCGGGGTCGTCCGTGGCCGGCGACACCCCGTAGGAGACGAAGTTCCAGATCTTGGAGGTGATCGAGGCCGGCGACCCGTGGGTCAGGTGGCCGCCGTGGTCGAGCCGCATGGCGAGCACGGTGTCGCCCGGCTTGATCAGGGCCTGGTAGGCGGCCAGGTTGGCGTTGGAGCCGGCATGGGGCTGCACGTTGGCGTGCTCGGCGCCGAACAGGTCCTTCAGGCGCTGGCGGGCCAGGTCCTCGACCTCGTCGATCACCTGGTTACCGCCGTAGTAGCGGCGCCCCGGGTAACCCTCGGCGTACTTGTTGGTCAGCACCGATCCGGTGGCGGCCAGCACGGCGGTGGAGGTGAAGTTCTCGGAGGCGATGAGCTGCAGGGTCGAGGCCTGGCGCCCGGCCTCCTGGCTCAGCAGCGATGCGACCTCGGCGTCGCCGGCGAGCCACTGGTCGAAGGGCGAGGCGTGGGTGTGGCTGCTCATGAGGTGAGGCGCTGCCTTTCCTGGTCGGTGATCTGGTCGATGCGCCGCTGGTGGCGACCGCCGTCGAATTCGAAGGTGAAGAAGGCGTCGACTGTGTCGAGCGCGGTGGAGGGCCCCGTCGTCCGCTCCCCGATGCACATGACGTTGGCGTCGTTGTGCTGGCGGGCGAGGCGGGCGGAGGTCACGTCGTGCACCACCGCCGCCCGGACGCCGCTCACCTTGTTGGCGGCGATGCCGATGCCGATGCCCGTCCCGCAGATGCAGACACCCCACTGGGCCCGCCCCTCGGCCACCGCCTCGCCCACGGCCCGCCCGTAGACGGGGTAGTCCACCGACACGTCCGCCGTGTCGGTGCCGAGGTCGGTGACGTCGTGGCCGGCCGCCGCCAGGTGGGCGGCGATCTCGGTCTTGAGGCCGTAGCCCGCGTGGTCGGATCCCACCGCGATTCGCATCCTCCGAGTGTACCGAGTGCGGCGGAGGGCTTCCGGGGCCCGGGACCGGGGGACGGGGCCCTCGGACGGTGCCCTGCAGGGCCGCCGGTAGGCTCGTACGGCGATGTCCGTCCACCCTTCCACCCCGGTGGTCGTGGGGGTCGGCCAGGTGACCAACCGGCCCCACACCGAGGGCGAGGGGTCGCTGGCCGACCGTCCCGAGCCCCTGGGCCTGATGCTTGACGCCGTGGCTGCGGCGGTCGAGGACTGCGACGGCGCGGCGCGGGGCGGGGCCGCCCCGGCCGGACGATCCCTGCTGAGCCGGACCGGGTCGCTGCGCGTCGCCAACCCGCTGAGCTGGCACTACATCGACCCCGGTGCGCTCCTGGCCGAGGAGCTGGGCATCGAGCCGGCCGAAATCCTGGTCACCACCACCGGGGGCAACAACCCGCAGTCACTGGTCAACGCGACCGCCCTGGCCATCGGCCGGGGGGAGCTGGACGTGGCCGTGATCGCCGGGGCCGACTGCTACTACACGCAGGCGGCGGCCCGGCGGCACCCCGACCGGCCACTGCTGCCCTGGACCGTCCAACCGACCGACACCGAGCCCCCGACCCTGTTCGGCAGCGACCGGCGGGGCACCACCAAGTCGGAGGAGGAGCGCGGCCTCGACCTCCCGATCCACGTCTTCCCGCTCTTCGAGAACGCCCTGCGGGCCGAGGCCGGGCGCACCCTGCCCGAGCACCTGGCCTACATCGGGTCGATGTGGTCACGATTCTCCGACGTGGCGGTGGGCAACCCCTACGCCTGGATCCGGGAGCCGTGGACGGCCGAGGCGCTGACCACGGCCACCGAGTCCAACCGGATGGTCGCCTACCCCTACACCAAGCTGCTCACCGCCGACCTCCAGGTCGACCAGGGGGCTGCCGCCATCCTGTGCTCGGCGGCGGCCGCCGATGCCGCGGGCATCCCCGCGCGACCGCTGGGTCTTCCCGCTCGCCGGGGCGGACGCCGAGGACCACTGGTTCCTCTCCCACCGGGCCGACTTCCACTCCTCGCCGGCCATCCGGCTGGCCGGTGCCTCGGCCCTGGCCCTGGCCGGCACCACCGTCGACGCCGTCGACCACGTCGACCTCTACTCGTGCTTCCCCTCGGCCGTCGAGATCGCCGCCCGCGAGCTCGGCCTGCCCGAGGACGATCCGGCCCGGCCCCTGACCGTGACCGGGGGCCTCACCTTCGCCGGCGGTCCGGGCAACAACTACGGCACCCACTCGCTGGCCGCCATGGTCGACGCCCTGCGTGAGGCGCCGGGGACCACGGGGCTCACCACCGGGCTCGGCTGGTACGTGTCCAAGCACAGCATCGGCCTCTACGGCACCGAGCCGCCGGCCGACCGGTCCCACGACGACGACGGGCTACCGGCGGGCACGGTGGTCGAGACGGCCGCCGGCTTCGCCTGGGCCGACCCCCAGGCCGCGGTCGGGGCGCTCCCCCAGTGCGCACCGGACGCCGACGCCCACGGTGAGGTCACGGTGGAGACGTACTCGGTCTCGTTCGGCCGCAACGGGGCCCCAGAGGGGGCCGTCGTGGCGTGCCGGACCCCCGAGGGGCGCCGGGCGTGGGCCCGCGTGTCCGATCCGGGCCACCTGGCGCTGCTGGTGACCGAGGAGGGCTGTGGGCGCCTCGGCACCCTCCGGCCCGACGGCGAGGTCGACCTCCGCTAGACCCTCCGCCGGTCCGTCCGGGCTACGTCGGGGCCGGCCCCAGCTGGGGCGCGGCCTTACCGTGGTCGCGGTAGCGGTGCCGGAAGACGCCGTAGGCCACCGGGCCGGCCAGCATCGGCAGCCAGTACGAGGCCAGGCGGTAGGCCAGGGTGGCCAGCACCGCCTGGGCCCCGTCGAGGCCGGCGAGGGTGAGGAAGCCGGCCAGGCTGGCCTCGACGACCCCGATGCCCCCGGGGGTGATGGGGAGCAGCCCGATGACGCCGGCCACGGCGTAGGCCAGCAGGATCAGCGACGGCCGGGGGTGGGCGCCCACGGCCCGCACGCAGAACAGCAGGCAGAGGTAGTCGAAGAGCAGGCGGCCCACCGACAGCAGGGTGGCCTCCCACCACTGCTCGCCCAGCACCGTCCGGATCACGTTGCGTTGCTCGACCAGCCGCTCGGGCAGTCCCTCCAGTCGGGGGCGCTTCTTGAACACCCGGTTGCGCACGGCCTGGGCCAACCGCCCGGCCCACACCAGCGGTGCGTCGGTGACCATGACCAGGACGCCGAACCCGGCGAAGAGGACGAAGCCGACGGCACCGATCCAGGCGGCCTCCGACAGGCCGGAGGCCACCGGGGCGCCGAACGCCACCACGGGCAGCACGAACACGGGCAGGGCCAGCAGGCCGCCGATGCCGAGGAAGGAGAAGGCGGTCAGCCCGCTGACCGATTCGGTCGGGTCCATGCCGGCGGTGCCCAGCATGCGGAACTGCACCGCGGCGCCGGCCGCCGCCCCACCGGGCACCACCAGCGAGATGGCGTTGCCGGCGAGCTGGGCGGTGATGACCGAGAACCAGGCCTTGGTGCGCAGGGCGATCCGCTGGAGGGTGAAGGTGCAGAGGAAGTGGACCCCCTCGGACACGATGGCCGGGATGAACCACAGCAGGTTGAGCGTGGCCAGCTTGGGCCACGAGTGGGCCTCGGCCAGGATGCTGGGGGCCACGAAGTACAGGACCACCCCGGTGATAGGCCAGCGCGATCGAGCGCTTGACCAGCGCCTTCCACCGGATCGGCGCCTGCTGTTCCGCCTGGAACCGGCGCTCGAACGACCGCGGGTCGCGGATCCTCGGGCAGGCCGGGGACCGTCGTCACGTCGTCTCCGTCCCCTCCTCCCGAGGCCACCGTCGCCGCCCCGGCCCTCAGCCCCCGGCCAGGCCCGTGACCGCGGCCAGGACGATGTCGGCACCCCGTAGGTCGCCCTGCAGGCCCGCCTCCATCCGGTTCATGGCGTAGCTGACCGTGAGCCCGGACTCCTGGTCCATCACGATGAGCGATCCGCCGTAGCCGCCCCAGAAGCAGGCCCGCGGGCCGATCGGCATCATGCCCGAGCTGAGGCCGTAGCCCATGCCGAAGCGGTACTCGGCCCCGAGGATGAGGTCGGTGCCGTGGATCTGCTCGTCGAAGATCCGGTCGCACCCGGCCTCGGACAGGAGGCGGACCCCCCGGGCCTCGCCCCTGCCGGCCACCACGGACTGGACCAGGGCCACCGAGCGGGCGTTGCCGTGGCCGTTGGCCGCCGGGATCTCTGCCCGCCGCCACCAGGCCTGGCACGGGTACGTGGCGTCGAGCGGAGGGTTGGTCATGGTCCGGATCGACCAGCTCGGACGGCTTGAGCGCCTCCAGGTCCATGGGAGGCGGGGGATCACGATCGAGACCCGGTGGTCCTCCGACTCGGGCAGGCCGATGTGGAAGTCGGCCCCGAGCGGGCCGGCCACCTCGGAGGCGAACCACGTCCCGATGGTCGCGCCGGTGATCCGGCGCACCACCTCGCCGATCAGGTAGCCCTGGGTGACGGCGTGGTAGCCCGATGCGGTGCCCGGCTCCCACCAGGGCTCCTGGGCGGCCAGGACGGAGGTGCACCGGTCCCAGTCGGCCAGGTCCTCGGGCCGCATCGGCTCCGCCCAACCGGGCAGGCCGGCGGTGTGGGCCATCAGATGGCGGACCTCGACGTGCTCCTTGCCGCCGGCGGCGAACTCGGGCCAGTAGCGGGCCACCGGCGCGTAGAAGTCGAGCTCGCCGCGGTCGGCGAGCATCAGGGCGCAGAGGAACGTCATGGTCTTGGTCGTCGACCAGACGTTGGTGATGGTGTCGCGCTCCCACGGTGCGCGTGCCCGCCTCGTCGACCGTGCCGCCCCAGATGTCGACCACCGGCTCGCCGTCGGACCAGCACGGCGACCGAGGCGCCCACGTCGGCGCCGGCGTCGAGGCTGGCCGACAGTGTGGCTCGCCACCCCCTCGAACTTCGGGTCCCAGGTGCCCTGGATGTCGGCCATCGTCGCGTCCTCTCCCTCGTCCGGTGCTGAGGTTCCGATTGTTCCACGGCCGGCGCATCCCGGACCGGATCGGGGCGCCGACGCGCTGCACCCGGCTCCGCCGTGGAGGGGACCGGGTCGCACGAATTCCCACCAAGGCGTACACCGTCAGATCTCGTACGGTGTACACCGATCCTAGCGGATCCTCCGCCGCAGGACGTGCGCCGGGGCCCCGCCGCGCCGGGGGCCGTGCCGGAGACCCCCCGGGACCCGTTAGCCTGGTATCCCGTGAGTGACCCGTCCGACACGCAGCTGACCCGAGACACCTACGAGCGCCTCCAGGCCGAGCTCGAGGACCTCACCACCCGCGGCCGGGTGGAGATCGCCGCCCTCATCGAGACGGCCCGGGCCCTCGGCGACCTGAAGGAGAACGGCGACTACCACGCCGCCAAGGACACCCAGGGGAAGATGGAGTCCCGCATCCGCCAGCTCGAGCGGCATGCTGAAGACCGCCACCGTCGTCGACGGCCCCGGACCGTCGCGACGGCACCGTGACCCACGGGCTCCGTGGTCACCCTGCGCTACGAGGGCGACGACGAGGACGACACGGCCGACTACTTCGTCGGCTCGCATCGAGGAACGCCAGGGCGACCTGACCGTGGTCTCGCCCGGGTCGCCGCTGGGCCAGGCCGTGATCGGCCATACCGTCGGCGACACCGTCGAGTACGCCGCCCCCGGAGGGAACCTCCGGGTCGAGATCGTGAAGATCGGAGCCTGAACCCGTGACCGAGCCCGCGCACCCTGTCCGAGAAGGTCTGGGACAGCCATGTCGTCCACGCCGGCGGCACCGAGGAGCCCGACCTCCTCTTCATCGACCTCCACCTGGTCCACGAGGTCACGTCGCCCCAGGCCTTCGACGGGCTCCGGCTGGCCGGACGCACCGTGCACCGGCCCGACCTGACCATCGCCACCGCCGACCACAACGTCCCGACCACCGACATCGACAAGCCGGTGGCCGACCCCATCTCGGCCAAGCAGCTGTCGGTGCTCGACCGCCAACTGCACCGAGTTCGGGATCACCTGCTATCCGATGGGCGACGCCAACCAGGGCATCGTCCACATCATCGGGCCCGAGCAGGGCCTGACCCAGCCGGGCATGACCATCGTCTGCGGCGACAGCCACACCTCGACCCACGGCGCCTTCGGGGCCCTGGCCTTCGGGATCGGCACCAGCGAGGTCGAGCACGTGCTCGCCACCCAGACCCTCCCCCAGCGGCGCCCGGCCACCATGTCGGTGACCGTCGACGGCGAGCTGCCCGCCGGCGTCACGGCCAAGGACCTGGTGCTGGCCGTCATCGGCCGGATCGGCACCGGCGGTGGCAGCGGCCACATCATCGAGTACCGGGGCTCGGCCGTCCGCGGCCTGTCCATGGAGGGGCGCATGACGGTGTGCAACATGTCGATCGAGGGCGGGGCCCGGGCCGGCATGATCGCCCCGGACGACACCACCTTCGCCTACCTGGAGGGCCGCGACCACGCCCCCAAGGGGGCGGCCTGGGAGCAGGCGCTCGACTACTGGCGCTCGCTGCCCACCGACGCGGGTGCCTCGTTCGCCAAGGAGGTCGTCCTCGACGCGTGCCTGACTGGCCCCCTTCGTCACCTGGGGCACCAATCCGGCCCAGGTCGACCCGCATCGACGGCACCGTGCCCGACCCCGACGAGTTCGCCACGCCGGCCGAGCGCGAGGCGGCCGCCCGGGCCCTCGAGTACATGGGGCTGGTGGGCGGCACGCCGCTCACCGAGATCGCCGGTCGACACCGTGTTCATCGGCTCGTGCACCAACGGCCGCATCGAGGACCTGCGGGCCGCCGCCGACGTGCTGCGGGGCCGCACGGTCACGGCCGGGATGCGGGCCCTGGTCGTCCCCGGGTCGCACCGGGTCAAGGCCCAGGCCGAGTCCGAGGGACTCGACGCAGGTGTTCACCGGGGCCGGGTTCGACTGGCGGGAGCCGGGCTGCTCGATGTGCCTGGCCATGAACCCCGACAAGCTGGCAGCCCGGCGAGCGGGCCGCGTCGACGTCCAACCGGAACTTCGAGGGCCGCCAGGGCCGCGGCGGGCGCACCCACCTGGTGTCGCCGGCGGTGGCGGCGGCCACCGCGGTGGCCGGTCGGTTCGCCACCCCGGGGAGCTCGACTGATGGACGCCGTGCAGCTCGTGACCGGTCGGGCCGTGCCCCTCGACCGTTCCGACGTGGACACCGACCAGATCATCCCGTCGGACTGGCTGAAGCGGGTCGAGCGCACCGGGTTCGGTGCCGGACTGTTCAGCGAGTGGCGGGACGACCGCGACTTCGTGCTGAACCGCGAGGAGTACGCCGGGGCCACGATCCTGGTGGCCGGCCCCAACTTCGGCACCGGCTCCTCGCGGGAGCACGCGGTGTGGGCCCTGCAGGACTACGGGTTCGCCGCCGTGGTCTCGCCCGGGTTCGGCGACATCTTCCGCAACAACTGCACCAAGGCCGGGCTCGTGCCCGGTCCAGGTCGACCCGGTGGTCGGTCGGGCGCTGCTCGACGCCCTCGTCGCCGACCCGTCGCTCGAGATCACCATCGACGTCGAGCGGGGCACGCTCGACGCACCGGCCGCGGGCATCGAGACGACCTTCCCGATGGACGAGTTCACCCGGGCCCGCCTGCTGAACGGCTGGGACGACATCGGCCTCACCCTGCGCCACGAGGACGAGATCGAGGCCTACGAGGTCGCCCGCCCGGCCTGGCTCCCCTCCACCCGCTGAGCCTCACGCGGGACCCTGAGCCTCACGCGGATCCGCTGAGGAACCCGGTCGACTCGATCATCCGATCGCCGGACCCGGTGCCCGATGCAGTGCCCGATGCAGTGCCCGGGTGTCTCCGGGCGCACCGGTCCACGGCTTCGAAACCATGGTCACCGACGGAGAGCCCGCCGGGTCCCCGGCGCCGACCACCACGAGGGGCAGGGGGGCAGCCGACGTCGGGGAACCCGGAGGATGATGGAGTACGGGCCAATCCCCTTCGCCCGCACCCACGAACTGGTGTCGCCCGCCGGGCGACCTGATGGGTCAGGCGGAGTGTCCTCATTCCGCCTTGGATGATGACCCTACACGAACAGTAATCGCCGCACAGGGACGCTCGAACGGGCGGTCGACCTGGTCGCCACGCGCCACGACCGGGCACGGTCGCCCGTGCCCGGTCGTCAGCGGATCGCACCCCGGGGACGGGAAAGGGGCCCGGCCGAAGCCGGGCCCCTTTCCGTCAGCACCGTGAGGTGCTCCGTACTGCGGTACTGCAGGTCAGCCGTTGGTGACCAGGCAGTAGCCGAGGCCGGTGGTCCCCGTGTTGCTGTAGGAGGTGCCGCCGACGGTGAAGGTGTTGCTCACGTCGTTGGCGGCGTAGCCCGAGTCGGTGATGGTGCCCGGGAAGGTCAGCGTCGTGCCCGAGGGGATCTCGTTGAAGGTCCCACCGGTGACGTCCAGCGGGTAGAAGCCCTGGGCCTCGATGTTGGCCTCGATCTCCGAACGGTACGTGGCACCCGTCTGGGGGTCGATGTCAGCAGCGGTCGACGCCTTGCACAGGAAGCCGTCCTCACCCACGAAGTTGAGGGTGGCCTGGCTGGACGGGTCCGTGGCCGAGCTGTTGTTGTACAGGTTGTACAGACCACGGGTGACAGGCCAGGTCACGCCGGCGCCACCGCCGGTGCCCTGGATCGACGTCTTCGTCGCCGTCTCGGTCACGCCCGAGCCGTTGATGATGCCACCGTACAGCGTGGTGTCGTTGGCCGGTGTACCTGCGCAGTTGGCCGTGTAGGTCGGGGCCTTCTCCTTGATCTTGGTGCAGGTGGTGTTGAACTTGCCGAACGACATGAAGTAGATGGCGTCAGCGGCGTCCGGAAGGGCGGCGATGCTGGACACCTGGTTCTCGAACAGGTTCGAGTGGGCCTCCACAGCCGTCTGTCCGGTGCTCGTCGTGTCCGCCGTGGTCCAGCCGGCCTCACAGGCGGCGCAGGTGACGCCCGGGGTCGACAGGCCGTTGGAGCCGGCCGAGTACGAGAAGTCGCCCGACCACGTCGAGTACGTGCCCGAACCCGTCTGGGCGTCGTACACGTCGATCGGCGTAGGCACCTTGGCACCGAGGCAGGCCCAGTTCATGTTGTAGGTGATGCCCTTGACGACGCACGTCAGGGTGCCGCCCCAGATGGCCTGCAGGTTGGCCATGCTGATGGCAGTCACCTTGGCCTGGTTGGTCTTGGCGCCACCCACGACGGAGAAGGTGTCCCAGGAGACGCCGTCCGTGGCGAACTGGACGTCGTTGTCCGTGGTGTTGCCCTTGTGAGCCGAGGCGCGCGAGTAGCTGATGGTGTAGCCCGTGGTCGTCGGCGAACCCGTGCCGGCGTCCTCCAGCTGGGTGGCGCCGTTACCGGAACCGACCGGCGGGGCCTCCACGCTGAAGTCGTTGTAGGGGTTCTCACCGGAGACGGTGAATCCCTGCTCGCCGTCGTAGAAGCCCTGGGTGCTGGACGACGTGCCACAGTTCAGGCTGAGCGGGAGCGACGTCGACGCGGTCAGGTCACAGCCGGGCGCGCCGTTGAACAGGTTGCTCAGCGAGGTCATGAGCGCGTAGGAGGTCTGCGAGCCCGAGCCGATGAGAAGGGAGGCGTTGGGGGTGGCGGCCCCAGCGGTTCCCGCGGCAGCCATGGAGAGGCTGGCGACGCCGATGGTTGCCGCGGCGAGCGCCACAGCCCCCCGTCGGCTGAACAGTGAACGGAACATGAAGTGTCTCCTCAATGTTGTGGATGGTTTGGTGAGGGTCCAGGAGACTTGGTGCGCCCCTCGGGAACCCTCGTCGCCGACTGTACGGAACCGAGGTAATCCCAACGTCACAGCGAGGTTGGGTGAGGATGAACTCTTCGTGACGGAGTTTTCCGCAAGCTCCGGACCGGGCACCCGACGTCACGGCCGTACCCCTCTCCGTGGCCGCCAGGCACGCTTCGGGCGGGCGGTGGATGGCCGAGGCGCCGGGCCGACCAGGGCGCCGTGCCGACGCCGACTCCGGGATTCTTGCGGTCAGAACGTCGCCGGCAGAGCCCGGGCGACGCTCTCGCAGGCGAAGAGACCGCACATCACGACCATCGGCGCCGCGAAGAGGTAGACGAGCCACGGTCGACGGGTCCGCCATGCTGCATAGGCCGCTCCCAGGAGCACGACGATGGTGAGGATGGACCACAACATCGCCAGACCCCCGGCCGCCGGGTCGCCGCTGAGGCCGAGCTCGTAGCTCGGGACGGCGATGGTGTCGTCGGGCACGGCGACGGCGTGGCCGACGAGCCTGCCCTGGACCACCTCACGTCCGCTGGTGACGAGGCTCGAATTCGACGTCACCAGGGTGATGCGGTCGTCGGTCGTGGGAAGGACCACGTCGCGGTGGCCGATCGGGACCTGCAGGATGTGGGTCACCTTGTAGGTGAACTTGCCGATGCCGTCGACGACGTCGATCCGGTCGCCGGTGTGCAGCGTGCCGATCGCTGCGAAGGGCGCGCCGAACGTCACCCGACGCCCGGCGATGACCGAGTTCCCGACGGACCCGGGCAGAGCCGACCCGGGCATGAGGCCCGGGCCGGCCATGAGATCGGCGGCGCTGGTTCCTTGCACCACGACCTGGTCGAGGCCGATCGCCGGGATCTGGAGTACGGCGACGGCGCTCCCTTCGGGTGGGAGGTGGCCGTCCACCAGCCGGTACACGGTGAGCGGCTGTCCCTGCAGGGTCCCGGCCAGGCGCTGCTGGTTCCGCGAGGCGGTCAGCGGCGTGAACGCGTAGAGGTAGATCAGGAACAGCGCCAGAAGCCCGGCGATGCCCACCAGGGCGAACCCGAGGAGGCGTCTGTACGGGAGCTCGGGGATCGTGATGGTGTGCCCGCCCGAGGGCGCACCGTCCTCGTCGGGGAGCCAGTCCCGTCCGTAACCCTGGGCCGGGACCGGTTCACCGACGGTCGGGGTGCCGGCGGCATCCGAGGAGCGTGTGGCCACCGGGGCCTGTGTGTCCGTCACGACGGCCCCTCGTCCGATTCACGACGTCTGGCCGCGGCACCCGGGCCGAACAGCAGCAACAGGCCGCCGAGCAGGGAACCCAGCGTGAGCAGGACGATCGCGGGGAGGAGGTACCGGGTGGTGTCGGACAGCCCCACCAGCAGGAAACCGGAGGGGATCGAGGACGGTGGTGACGCGACCGGGCTGGACCCCTTCCGACCGGAGCCCGACGATCCGTTGCCCGAGCCCGACGTCAGGGGCAACGCGTTCGAACCCGCCTCGGAGCTGAAGTCGGAGCCCGTACCGCTCGAGCCCTCCGACGATCCCGAGTTGCCCGAGTATCCCGAGTTGCCCGAGTTCCCCGTGCCCCCCGATCCGGTCGAGGTCGTCGTGGTCGAGGCCGCCGTGGTCGTGGTCGTGGCCGGGGGCGCCGGGGCGATCGACACGTCATTGGTGATGTCGGACATGGCGGCGTCGTAGATGCTCGTCGGGAGCGGGGCGTACCCGGCGGGAAGCGCGCCCGTGTGCGAGAAGTTGACCAGGTTGGTCAGCAGGTCCTTGACCGCCGTGCCCTCGGAGTAGGAGAGCTGCGAGGTCGGGGCAATTGCGTACGTCAGGTTGGCCAAGGGGTAGGCGGCCGGGTTCGTGTCCGCGAAGTTGGTCTGGTAGGTGCCCGCCGGGCAGGCCAGGTCGGACGCCGGACACGGCGCGAAGTCGGACGCCGCGGCCTCGAGGGTGGTGGTGTCCGGAGCGACGAAGTCACCCGCCGCGTTCTCCAGTGATGCGGTGGAGAGGCCGAGGAAGCGAGCCTCCGAAGTGTCCATCAGCCCGAATGCCGCGCACGGGTCCTCGGCGTTGCCCGGACCCGGGATGACCCCACCCCCGTAGCACCACGAGCGCATGGCCTTCGCCTGACCCTCAGGATCCTGGGAGGCACTGAAGTTGGAGGCCGAGGCCGACAGGGCGGGCAGCGTCGAGTAGCCCTGGCACTGGGGGAAGATCCACGAGGCACCCGGGTACGGCGGCCAGATGGTCGAGCCCAGGGGCGGCGTGGTCATGGTGTCCGAGGCGAGGTTGGAGTCCGTCACGGTCACCGGCACCGGGTCGGCGTGTCCCACGAGCGGCACCTGCACCGAGAAGGGGGTGTTCGGCGCGTCGCAGATCCACTGCGTCGCGTCGTAGCTCGACCCGCTGGCCACGTTCGAATTGAAGGACCCGAACGACTGGGGCGAGTAGCCGTTGGCCGGCGACGGGTTGAGGAGGTCGAAGGCATTGTCGCGGAGTTCGTAGGCCAACTGCTTCGCCTTGCCCTTCGTCGAGGGGCAGCCGATCAGGTCGGCGCAGGTGACCGACGGAGTGGCCGCGGTCAGGGCCCCCATCAGATTGTCGGCCAGTTCGAACTTCGGTTTGGGCGGTTGGGTCAGGATTCCGGCCGGCGTCTGGTACAGCGACGTCAGGAGCCCGGACACCATGTTGGGGGTCAGGTCGTAGTTGTTGATCGGGAAGATGCTCCCGTTGTCCGAGTCCTCGGCGAGGAATGCCTCGGTGGTCCCGGTGAGCGCGATGGGGATGTAGGCGTAGGACGTGCCGAGGAGGTCGGCCAGCTGCGACTCGTCGGACACGTTGTCGACGAACGAGACCGTGTCGTTGCCCGCCGCGAAGTCCTTGACCACCGACGTGTCGTCGTTGGAGAGATAGGACGCGATCACTCCGGTCGAGCTGTCGCACGTCGCTTCGTCGGCGGCGGGGATGAAGTGCTCGAGGCTGTAGGAGTTCTCGACATCGACCGTCGGGTCGGTCGCCGGGCACCCTCCGGACTGCGAGGCGTACTCGAGGGGAACGACGGCGGAGTTCTGGGAACTGATCAACGGGCCGTTCGAGCCGTCACTCGCCTTCTCGGCGGTCACGACGAGGTCGCACGGGTCGGTCGTGGCGTCGCAGTAGAAGCCCTTGCCGGTGCCCGTCTTGTTCACGAGGTCGTGGGAGGGGATCGGCGCGTTCCCCTCGCCCGACGGGTCGAGGAAGACCGGGTACGAGAGTGACGTCTCGTTGCCGGTCGACGTGTCGCTGTTGACGCCGACCGATGCAGGGGTCAGCTGCTGGGTCTCCCACACGCCGTTGAGGCACTGCGGATCGGTGGTCGAGCCGGTGGCCGAGCAGAACGCCACCCGGACGAAGTCCGACGGGTCGAAGTTGGTGGCCGTCACGTACACGTACTGGTCGTCGGTCACATTGGTGTTGGGCTGGACGTCGACCGTCGGGCAATTCGTGGTCTGACCGGCCGGACAGGGCAGCACGATCTGGCAGCCGCCGTTGCCGTCGGACGTACACGCCGTACTCGCGCCCGCGCTCACCGTCCTCGAGGACAGGGGAGCAGTGGCGCCGATCACCGAGATCGAGGCGATCGCCAGGAGGAGGACCAGCCAGATGCGGAGTCCCCGGGGCTTGCGCTTGGTCGTGTCCGCCAGTCGGACGGGCATGGCGGTCTCTCTTCCTTCGGTCGCGTGGCTCACGGACGTACGGTGGCGGCGTCGCGGTCCCATCATTCCCCCTCGTCCGGCGTGCTCGATTCGACGGTCGCGGCCTGGCGCCTACGGCTCAATCGCATGGCGACCAACGGCGGGAGCAGGATCAGGCCGAGCACCACCAGGGCCCAGCCGATGTACACGCCGGCCTCCGGGATGCCGACGGCGTCGGTGGCGGCCACCAGGGTGTCGGCCCGGGGTGACTCGCACACCTCGGTGACGCACAACGGCTTGACGATATGACCGTCGACCACCGTGTAGCCCTCGGCGGCCAGCTGTGGCGTGAGCCCCGCGGCCGCGTCGGCCTCCGTGATCGAGTCGGTACCGGAGCCATTGGAGCCCGAACCGGAGCCCGAACCGGAGCCCGAACCGGAGCCCGAACCGGAGCCCGAGCCCCCGTGTCCGGCCGGACCGGTCGGGGGCGCCGTCGACGAAGTGACGCCTCCGACATAGGCGGTCTGGCCTTGGACGGTAGGTGAGCCGGGGAGCGGGATCTCGCCGTCGACGTACGGGTTCTTGCAGTCGGCCGCCGACACCGGCGGCGGCTCCACGCCACCGTTCATCCGGCCGATGGCCTCGAAGTCCTCCGTAACGAGCACCGGTGGGAGCGGCGAGTAGCCGAGGTCCGCCATCTTCTCCTGGCCGGCACAGGCCAGGAAGGAGACGAACTGGCCCAGAGCAGCTCCCTTCTGCGGCGCGAACGGTGAGGTGGAGCCCGTCGGGTTCGAGCCGGGCACCCCGGTGGGGTTCTGTGCGCAGGCCGTGTTCTGCCCCGCCGCCAGTGAGGGCGAACAGGGCGCGACCAGGTAGCTGTAGGCCGACAGCGGGTAGGCGTTGGGGAGCGGGTTGGTGTAGACGTTGGTCAGGTCCTGGGTGAGGTCGGGGTGCAGCAGGGCCGCCTCGAGTGCGGTGGCGACGTTGAGCGACGTCGGCTGCACGTAGGCACCGCTGGCGTTGGCCAGGTTGGCCACGGGCATGTCGTGCTCCTTGGCGTAGGCCGTCTCCACGTAGGTGATGGAGCCCACACTGGCCAGCGCCGACACGTAGTTGGCCGCGTTGTCCGATCCGTTCTGCGGCTCCGGGTTGCCGGCAGCCCAGCCCGGGTAGGTGCTCGTGCTCGGATGCGAGCTCGACGAGGGGACCGGCCAGCTGGCCGACGGCTCGCCGGGATTGCCCGAGAGGAAGGCGTTCTGGGCCGCCACGAAGTCGGCGTTGTCCTGGTGGAGCAGGTAGTCGCTCAGCAGGTAGTTCTCACCGGAGGCGTCGACCCGGTAGACGGGGATGATCCGCTGGCTGGGCAGGTCGCCGGAGAGTTGGGGATTCAGGCTGGCGATCGCCGGGTTGTTCCAGGTCGTGATCTCGCCGAGGAAGATCTTGTCGATCGCCGTGGCATTGAGATTCAGGTTGGTGATCCGCTGGCCGTCGTTGCCGATGAGGTTGAACATGAAGGCGAGGCCACCGGCCACGTCCGGGAGATACTGGTAGGGCTGAGTCGGGTAGTAGGTCGACTGCTCCGAGCTGTACGGGATGTCCGATGCCGCGAAGTCGATCTGGTTCTGCCCGAAGTTGTTGAGGCCGATGACCGACGACGACACCTGCCAGTTGATGTTGAGCCCGTAGAGGATCGAGGACTGGCCCACCCACTGCTGGATGGCCACGGACGCGAAGCTCGAACCGGTCGACTGCATGGTGGGACTGGCACCCGCCGGTGCCATGCCCACGAACTGGGCGGCCGCGGCCAGGACCACGAACGCGGCGACAACGATGCCTGCGGCGCGCACGCGGTGCGTGCCGCGCTCAGCCGAACTGGCCATTGACATAATCGAACGTCCTCTGGTCGCTGGGTTCGCCGAAGATCATCTCGGTACGGCCCGACTCGATCACCCGTCCGGGCTGGTTCTCCTCGGCGAGGAAGAACGCGCAGTAGTCGGACACGCGCTGGGCCTGCTGCATGTTGTGGGTCACGATGACGACGGTCACTTCGCCGGCGATCTCCTTGATCGTCTGCTCGATGCGCAGCGTCGAGGTGGGGTCGAGGGCCGAGCACGGCTCGTCCATCAGCAGGACGCGGGGCTTCACGGCCAGCGACCGGGCGATGCAGAGCCGCTGTTGCTGCCCGCCGGAGAGGGCGCCACCGAGCTCACCGAGCCGGTCCTTGACCTCGTTCCACAGGCCCCCCTTGCTCAGCGACTCCTCGATCAGGTCGTCCTTGTTGGCGACCGAGGTGCGCGAGAACTTGAGTCCGGCGAGCACGTTCTCGGCGATGGTCATCGCCGGGAAGGGATTCGGCTTCTGGAACACCATGCCGATGTGGCGTCGGGTCTCCATGGCCCGCTGGCCGGGGCCGTAGATGTCGACGCCGTCGAGCTTGACCGAACCGGCGAGCTGCGCTCCCGGGACGACCTCGTGCATCCGATTGAGGATGCGGAGGAACGTCGACTTGCCGCAGCCCGACGGGCCGATCAGCGCCGTCACCTTGGATGTCTCCATCACCAGGTCCACCGTCTCGAGTACGAGACGGCCGCCGAACCAGGCGCAGACGCCTTCGGCGTCGATCTGGCCGGGCTGGCCGATGGCCCGGGTTCCCGAGAACGGAGCCGGGTGGTCCGGGTCGACCGGTGTCGACGAAGGTGGAAGGGTCGTCGTCATATGTCTGCACTCTCCTCCATCGGGATCGGAACGAAGATCCTGGCCATGAGGTCGTCCTCGGCGGGACGGCCGTCACCGCGTCGTGCCTTCCCCTTCGAACGACCCCTCGGACGGCTGAACACCCGGGCCAGGACGAAGAGGATCAGCACGATCGAGATGAGCACGAAGGCCGCCTGGAAGGCCAGGTCGATGAGGACCGGCTGTGCCTGGCGCACGTCCGACCAGATGACCAGCGGGAGTGCCCCCTGGTCGTGGGAGAACGGATTCCAGTTGGTGACCTGGGAACCGAACGCGGTGAAGATGAGCGGGGCGGTCTCCCCCACGATCCGGGCCACCCCGAGCAGGACCGCGGTGACCACACCCGAGCGGGCCGTGGGTAGCACCACCGACCACACGGTGCGCCACTCGGGGGCGCCGAGGGCCTGGGAGGCCTCGCGCAGGCCGCTCGGGACCACCCGCAGCACCTCCTCGACCACGCGGGTGACCGACGGCAGGAGGATCACCACGAGTGCCAGTGAAGCGGCGAAGCCCGAGTAGTTCAGGACGTGCGTCAGGATCAGCATCGAGTAGATGAAGATCCCGGCCACCACCGAGGGGGTGCCGCTCATCGCCGTGACGACGGTGCGGACCGTCCTCGATCCGAACCCCTTCACCTCGTTGAGGTAGATGGCCGTGGCCACGGCGAAGGGGACACCGATGGCGACGGCGATGAGCACCTGCTCCAGGGTGCCGATGATGGCGTGCTTGATGCCGACGGTGGCGAGCGCGTCGGGGTCGGCCACCTGGAAGTCCTTCTGGTCCTTGGTGAACAGGGATCCCCAGTGGATCGTCGGGATGGCCTTGGCTGCCACCCAGATCACGATGAACAGGACCAGGCCGACCACGAGCAGGGCCGCGCTGACCACGACCACCGCCACCGCCCGGTCGGTCGCCACCTGGCGCTCGACCATCTGGGCGGTGCCGAACCAGGTCAGGGCCACGAAGGTGACGTACCAGGCGACGAGGAAGCCGAGGCCACCCGACAGTGACGTCAGCTGGTAGAAGACGATCCAGACCAGGCACAGCGCCGAGACGGCGGCGGCCACCAGGACGAGGACGTCCTGGGCACCGAACGCGCTCGGTCGGATGGGCGAGGGCAGCCGGCGCGGACGGGGCGGCGAAGGCGGCTCGAGCCTGCCCGCGTCGGAGGTGGTGGGGGGAGGCGTCGGCCGGACGGTCGGCGGCGTCTGCGTGGATGCGGACGTGGTGGTGACGAGCACGCCGTCAGGAGCCGTGTGGGTCGTCGCCTCGGGACTCACAGGTCCACCCCCGCACCGCTGCGGGACCGGTTCACGATGGCCGATGCCGCAAGGTTGATGACCAGGGTCAGGATGAACAGCACGAAGCCGCACAGCAGGAGGTCGTGCAGGCCGAGCTGGCCGCCGGAGCCGAAGTTGGTGGCGATGAGCTGTGAGATCGTCGACCCGCCGTGCTGGAGGATCTCGTCGGTGACCTTGTAGGAACCGCCGAGGATGATCGACACGGCGATCGTCTCCTCCAGGGCCCGGCCGAGGCCGAGCATGACGGCACCGATCATGCCGCCCCTCCCGAACGGGAGGACCACGGTGCGTATCATCTGCCAACGGCTGGCCCCGAGGGCGAGCGCGGCCTCGCGCTCACCGGCCGGCGCCAGCGAGAAGACCTCGCGGCAGATCGAGGCGATGATGGGGACGATCATGAGGCCGACCACCAGGCCGGCGATGAGGATCGACGCGTTGAGGGGCGGACTCGTCACCTTGAAGAACGGGATGAACGAGGCGTGACGCGACAGCCACGTGCTGAGTCCGACGACGTTCGGCTGGAGTTCGAAGAACGCCCACAGACCGAAGATGATGGACGGGATGGCCGCGGCCAGGTCGATCATGGCGATGAGGGTCCGGCGGGACCTGAGCGGGGCGTACTCGCTGAGGAAGAGTGCCGTGCAGATGGCGACCGGGGCGCCGACCAGCATGGCGACGAAGGCGACCTCGACGGTGCCCGTCAGCGAGGCCAGTACACCGAAGCCGGAGGTGGAGCCGGGGGTGACGGGGCCCGAGTGGGTGAAGAAGCCCCAACCGGCGACGCGGAACGCCGGCCAGCCGAACCACGCCAGGAACGATCCGATGGCGACCAGGAGGAGGAACACGCCGAGGCCGGACATCTGCACACTCCGGCGGAAGATCCGGTCGGGTGTGGAGTAGTCGCGGGTGACCACGATCGGCGTAGGCGCGGCGTACTGCGGCGTGGCCGCTGGGGTGTCGAGATCGATAGCCATCTGCTGGGTTCCTCAGCCCTTTCCCGCGGTCAGGCGTTCGGTTCGTGCGCCCCAGCGGCAGGTGTGCTCGCGCCCTACCGCTGACACCTCAAGGGAACCTACTGAGTCAAGGTGAACGCCAGGCAAACTTTCCGCGATTCCAGGGTGATTGTTCGGTGATGATCCGGTGCATCGGCAGGGTGGCGCCGACCCGGGAGCACGCGCATCCATCAGGCCGGGAAACCCACGAACTCGGCACGGGCCGGGGAGAACTGGATCGTGGTGTCCTTCCAGGCGAACCGATCCTCGCTGTTGACGACGACCGGCAGCGACGAGGGCTGGCCCGTGGTCGGATAGTCCGTGGACTGCAGGAGTGCCGAGATCGACTTGGAGAGGGCGGTGTAGGTCGCCGCGTCGGCCTGCTTCACCTGGTCGACGTCGATCCAGTACGGGCTGTCGCCGCCGCACGCCATGAACGTCACCAGCCAGTGCTGCCCGGACGAGGTCGTCCACACCACGGGATCGAACAGGAAGACCGAGCGCCCGACGGGGATGGTGCCGACCGGGGCCGACGAGGCGTCGGGCCCGGCGTAGAGCTTGGTGCCGCTCGGGAGCTGGTACCCGTAGACCAGGCCGGTGCCGCCGTGGTCCTTGATCTGCTGGAGTGCCGACTGGGCGGCCTGGTCCGGCGAGAAGGTCCCGAAGGGCGGCGGCTCACCCTGGGCCTCGCCGGAGGGGACCTTGCCGCCGGGAGCATACGAGCAGGACATCACGATGGTCGTCGGAGGCTTCACGACGGCCTCGGTGGTGGCCGCCGACGGCGATGACGAGCTGCAGGCGCTCAGTGCGGCGCCGAGGCCGAGTATTCCGGCGAGCACGAGGGCTCGGGCCACTCCGGGGCGTGGGCGGGCGGCGGTGTCACGTCGGGTGGGTGTCATGCGTCCAGTTCTTCGGTGGAAGTGGGAGGAGCAGGCTGGCGGCGACGGTGCGCCCCACCCGGCCCCCGACCGTTGCGTCGGGCGTCGTCCGGAGCCCGCTTCGGGACCTCGGACGACAAGTTTCGGCATACGCGGTCCGAACTGTCAACGCGGCACGAGGGGCGCGACCTGGACGTTCGCGAAGAATCACCCTCCGGTAACCATCACGACAGGAGAAGTTCACCTTCCCGTCCCCCCGGGACCTGCGAACGGCTGCTCCGAGCGAAACGTACAGTGGTGCATGCCCTCGACACCGACCCGGTTGCGCCGCCGGCTCCTCCCGGCACTCGTCCTCGCGGTCGGCGTCGTCGTGGCGTACCGCCTGTGGGCACCGGCGGCCCGCCGCGGCGAACTGCTCCCCTCCATCGGGGGTGACACGTGGCCTCCGGTGCCGGCCAAGGACGCCGGGGCGGCCCGGGCCTGAATCCACTGAGGGGCTCCCCACCGGGACGGCCCGACGTTCAGTCGGTCGGACGCTCCCAGGCGGTCGCCCGCTCGCACACCGCCACCTGGATCGAGTACCACTCGTAGAGCTCGTCCCTGCCCTGCTGCTGGGCGGCCCGGTGTCCCGGGTCGTCGCGCCAGGCGGCGTGGGCCTCGGCGGTGGCGAAGGTGACGATCGACACCCGCTCGCCGTCGTCGGCCACGAAGGTCGAGAAGTCGACGAATCCCGGTACGGCCCGCGCCGCGGCCAGCATCGTCTCGGCCAGGCGTGCGTACGCCTCCTCCGATCCGGCCCGGCGCCGCGACCGGAACACCGTGACCACCTGTCCGGCGCTGAAGGCGGGCACGGGCATCCGGGCCACGATCGGGCGCCGGGTCCGGCTCAGGTCCGGACGGTGTGCACGTCGCTGATGCCGTCGTTGTCGCGCAGGGCGCCCAGCGCGTCGTCGGGGATCTGCCCGTCGGTCGAGAGCACCATCAGCGCGGTGTTGCCGGTGGCCGACGGGCCGACGGCCATCGAGGAGATCGACACCCCGGCGTCACCGATGATCGTGCCGACCACCCCGATCATGCCGGGGCTGTCGTCGTTGCGCACCACGACCATGTTGGGAGCGGGCGGCACCTCGACCGTGTGGTCGTCGACCATCACCAGCCGGGGCTCGGACCTCGGCCCGGCCAGGGTGCCGGCCACCGAGTGCCCGCCGCCGCGCAGGGTGATGAGGTTGACGAAGTCGTGGGCCGTGACGGTGGAGGTCTCCCGGACCTCGAGGCCGCGCTCGGTGGCCAGCTGGGGGGCGTTCACGTACGACACCGGCTCGGCGGTCCCCTCGGCGAAGAGCCCCTTCAGGACGGACAGGGTCAGGATGCCCGTGCCCGACCCGGCGAGGCCGCCCTCGTACTCGATCTCGAGCCGGTTCGGCAGCCCGTCCTCGAGGCAGGCCAGGATCCGCCCGAGCTGCTCGGCCAGGCCCATGAACGGGCGCACCGTCTCGGACACGTCGGTGGCGTTGACGTTGACCGCGAACGGGACGAAGTCGCCGGCCAGAGCCAGGATGACCTGCTCGGCGATGGTGACGCCGGCCTTGTCCTGGGCCTCGACGGTCGACGCGCCGAGGTGCGGGGCCACCACGACGGACGGCAGTTCGAACAGCGGTGACTCGGTGGTCGGCTCCTTGGCGAAGACGTCGAGACCGGCCCCCTGGACGTGGCCGTCCCGGATGGCCTCGGCCAGCGCCTCCTCGTCGACGATGCCGCCGCGGGCGGTGTTGATGATGCGGAGCCCGGGCTTGGACTTCGCCAGCATGTCGCGGCCGATGAGGCCGAGGGTCTCCTTGTTCTTCGGCAGGTGGACGGTCACGAAGTCCGACTCCCCCATCAGCTGCTCGAGGCCCATGAGCTCGACGCCCATGTGCTTGGCCCGGTCGGCCGACACGAATGGGTCGTAGGCCACGAGGCGCATCCCGAAGGCGAGCGCCCGCTGGGCGACCAGGGCGCCGACCCGACCCAGGCCGACGACGCCGAGGGTCTTGCCGTGGAGCTCGACACCCTCCCACTTGGACCGCTCCCACTTGCCGGCCACCAGGGCGGCATGGGCCTGGGGGATGTTGCGGGCCTGGGCCAACAGCAGGGCCATGGCCTGCTCGGCGGCGGAGAGGATGTTCGACTGCGGGGCGTTGACGACCATGACGCCGCGCTCGGTGGCGGCGGCCACGTCGACATTGTCGAGGCCGATGCCGGCCCGGCCGACGACGACCAGGTCGGTGCCGGCGGCCAGGACGTCGGCCGTCACGGTGGTGGCCGAGCGGATCACCAGGGCGTCGGCGCCCACGATGGCCTCGATCAGCTGTTCGGGGGTCAGCCCCAGTCGGACGTCCACCTCGTGGCCGGCCTCGGCCATGAGGTCCAGACCCGGCTGGGCCAGCTTTTCGGTGACGAGGACCCTACCCATGGTGTTCCTTTCGGTTGGAGATCACGGGTCGCCGGGCGACCGCATGGTGGTTGGAGCGAGCGTGTGGCACCCGAGGAGCGCCGGTGGGAGGGGGCCCGCATGCGGCCCCGCCACCGGAGGGCGACCCGTACAGCATGACCGTCCGGACGGCCTTCCGGCCAACCGGCTGGTCAACCCCCGGCGAACAGTTCCGCCAGGCGGGTGACACCCTCCACCAGGTCGTCGTCGCCCATGGCGTAGGAGAGCCGGAAGTACCCCGGCGAGCCGAACGCCTCGCCGGGCACCACGGCCACCTTGACCTCCTCGATGGCCAGTTCGGCCAGCTCGGCGCTCGACGTGCAGGTCCGGCCCCGCAGCTTGCGCCCGTAGAGGCCGGACACCGACGGGAAGGCGTAGAACGCGCCTTCGGGCAGCAGGCACTCGACGCCGTCGATCTCGTTGAGCATGCGGTGGATGGTGATCCGGCGGCGGTCGAACGCCTCGCGCATCATGGCCACGGCCGACAGGTCGCCGGAGACGGCGGCCAGCGCCGCCCGCTGGGACACGTTGGCCACGTTGGAGGTCTCGTGGGACTGGAGGTTGGTGGTGGCGGCGACCACGTCGGCCGGGCCGATCAGCCAGCCCACCCGCCAGCCCGTCATGGCGTACGTCTTGGCCACACCGTTGACCACGATGCAGCGGTCGGCCAGCTCGGGGACGACCACCGGCATCGAATGGTGCTCGACGCCGTAGACCAGGTGCTCGTAGATCTCGTCGGTGACGACCCAGATGCCGTGGTCGACCGCCCAGCGACCGATGGCCTCGATCTCCTCACGCGGGTAGACGGCTCCGGTGGGATTGGACGGGGACACGAAGAGCAGCACCTTGGTGGCCGGGGTGCGCGCCGCCTCGAGCTGGTCCACGGTCACCCGGAACCCGCTCGCCGCTTCGGTGGCCACGACGACGGGGACGCCACCGGCCAGGGCGATCGACTCGGGATAGGTCGTCCAGTAGGGGGCGGGCACGAGCACCTCGTCACCCGGGTCGCACAGCGCGGCGAAGGCGTTGGCGACGGCCTGCTTGCCGCCGTTGGTGATCAGGACCTGCGCGGGGGTGACCTCGTAGCCGGAGTCGCGTTCCGTCTTGGCCGCCACGGCGCCGCGCAGCTCGGGCAGCCCCGCGGTCGGTGTGTAGCGGTGGTTCCTCGGGTCGCGGCAGGCGGCCTCGGCGGCGGCCACGATGGGTTCCGGGGTCGGGAAGTCGGGTTCACCGGCGCCGAAGCCGATCACGCTCTCCCCCTGGGCCTGGAGGGCCTTGGCCTTGGCGTCCACCGCCAGGGTGGCCGAGGGCGAGACGGCGGCGATCCGGGCCGAAATGCGGTTGCCGGTCACTCCGGCGCCACCCGACGCGCCGGGGCCGGTTTCTGTCTGCTGGGCCATGAGTGCCATGATTCCATACGTGACCGACACCCCCGACATCCGCATCCCCGCCTCCCTCCTCCCCGCCGACGGGCGCTTCGGCGCCGGCCCGTCCAAGGTCCGACCCGAGGCCGTCGAGGCCCTGACCGCAGCCTCGGCCACCTACCTCGGCACCAGCCACCGCCAGAAGGCGGTCAAGAACGTGGTCGCCAGCCTGCGGTCGGGCCTGGCCTCGCTCTTCTCGCTGCCGGACGGCTACGAGGTGGTGCTGGGCAACGGCGGCACGACCTGCTTCTGGGATGCCGCCACCTTCGGACTCATCGAGACCAGGAGCCAGCACCTCAGCTTCGGCGAGTTCTCGTCCAAGTTCGCCGCGGCGGCCGCCACCGCCCCCCATCTCGGCGAGCCCGAGATCATCGCCTCCGACGTGGGCACCCACCCGCTGCCGGTCGCCCGCGACGACGTCGACCTCTACGCCCTCACCCACAACGAGACCTCGACCGGCGTGATGATGCCCATCCTGCGGCCCGAAGGCGCCGCCCTGCCGGCCGACGGCGGCGGCCTGGTGGCCGTCGACGCCACGTCCGGCGCCGGCGGCCTGCCGGTCGACCCGGCCGAGTTCGACGCGTACTACTTCGCCCCGCAGAAGTGCTTCGGGTCCGACGGCGGCCTGTGGGTGGCGCTCCTCTCCCCCGCCGCCGTGGAGCGCATCGGGGCCATCGCCGCCACCGGACGGTGGGTACCGGCCTCGATGGACCTGACCATCGCCCTCGACAACTCGCGCCTCGACCAGACCTACAACACCCCCGCGCTCGCCACCCTGTTCCTCTTCGACGACCAGGTCCGCTGGTTCAACGACAACGGGGGCATGGCGTTCTCGACCGGACGCAGCGACCGCTCGGCCGAGATCCTCTACACCTGGGCCGAGGGCGCCGAGTTCGCCACCCCCTTCGTCGGCCGGGAACAGGATCGCAGCCATGTCATCGGGACCATCGACTTCGACGACTCGATCGACGCCGCCCAGGTGGCGAAGATCCTGCGGGCCAACGGGATCCTCGACACCGAGCCGTACCGCAAGCTCGGCCGCAACCAGCTCCGCATCGCCATGTTCCCGGCCATCGACCCCGAGGACGTCGCCGCCCTCTGCGCCTGCATCAACCACGTGGTCGGCGCGCTCGCCCAGTAGCCGCATGGCCGGGGGCGCAGCCCTCCTGCACCCGTGTAGGGTCGGCCCGTGCTCAGCGCCTCCCGTCCCCGCCGACTGGCCGCACTGCTCGCCGGAGCGGTCGTGCTCCCGCTCCTGCTCGGGGCCTGCGGAGGCTCGGCCTCGTCGGCCGGCACCACGACGACCACCCGGGCGGCCGGCGTCGTCGGGGCCAACTCGGCCTGCGCCCTCGTGAGCCCGGCCCAGATCCAGGCCGTCCTGCACCGCAGTGTCGGCCAGCCCCACGTCAAGAACTCGACGGCCACGACGGTCTGCACCTACCCGTCGACCGACGCTTCGGCACCCCAGGACACCGTCATCATCGGCTACCGGGGCAAGGTGACCACGGCCCAGGCCGCCGCCGAGCAGGCGGCGGTAGCCAAACTGCACGCCACCTCCACGAACGTGACGGGTAGCGGCGGCGAGGCGTACTACTACACCGTCGGTTCGGGGACCCACGCGGCGACGACCCTGGTGAGCCTGGTGGGCGAGACCCAAGTGACGGTGACCTCGTCGGCGTCGGCTGCGGACGCGGAGGCACTCTCGACGCTGATCTTCAACACGTTCGCCGCCGACGCCACCACGACGACGACCACCGCCCCCGCCTGAACCGGGTCCGTGACGCGCCCCGCCCCGTGACCGGGGCCACGGGGCGGGGATCAGGATCCTGCGACCGCCGGGGGCGGTCGGTTGCGGCTCAGCCGCCGGAGATGTCCTGGACCTTCTGCTTGCCGGCGGTGACGAACGGCATCATCGCCCGCAGCTCGGCGCCGACCTTCTCGATCTGGTGCTCCTGGCCCGCCTGCTTCAGCCGCTCGTAGTTCGGGCGGCCGGCCGCGTCCTCGGCGACCCACTCGGCGGCGAACCGCCCGTCCTGGATCTCGTCGAGGATGGCCCGCATCTCGTCCTTGACGGCCTGGTTGATCACCCGGGGGCCCCGGGTCAGATCGCCGTACTCGGCCGTGTTCGAGATCGAGTACCGCATGCCGGCGATGCCCTGCTCGTACATCAGGTCGACGATGAGCTTGAGCTCGTGGAGGCACTCGAAGTACGCCGACTCCGGCTGGTAGCCGGCATCGACCAGTGTCTCGAACCCGGCCTGCACCAGGGCGGTCATGCCACCGCAGAGGACGACCTGCTCGCCGAACAGGTCGGTCTCGGTCTCCTCGGCGAAGGTGGTGTCGAGGACGCCGGCGCGGGTGCCGCCGATGCCGTGGGCGTAGGAGAGGGCGAGGTCGTGGGCCTTGCCGGTGGCGTCCTGGGCCACGGCGATGAGCGACGGCACGCCACCGCCCTCGGTGTAGGTCCGCCGCACCAGGTGGCCCGGGCCCTTGGGGGCGACCATGGCCACGTCGACGTCGGCCGGCGGCGTGATGAGCTCGAAGCGGATGTTGAACCCGTGGGCGAAGAACAGGGCGTCGCCCGGCTTCAGGTAGGGGGCGATCTCGGCCTCGTAGACCCTGGCCTGCTCGGTGTCGGGCAGCAGGATCATGATCAGGTCGGCCTCGGCGGCGGCGTCGGCCACCGACAGCACCCGCAGGCCCGCCTCGGTGGCCTTGGCCCGGGACGACGAGCCCTCACGGAGCCCGACGCGGACGTCGACACCCGACTCGGCCAGGTTGAGGGCGTGCGCATGACCCTGGGACCCGTAGCCGATCACGGCCACCTTGCGGTTCCCGATGAGACCTGCGTCCGCATCCTTCTCGTAGTACAGCGTGGCCATCGTTCCTCAACCTGCCTTCTCTGTGGTGTGTTCCGTACCGGCGGCCGGTCGGCCCCGGTGATCGGACCGGTCCAGCATAGGCAACGCCACGCGGCCGGTCCGCTGCATCTCCACGATCCCGTAGGCCCGGATGAGGTCCTCGAAGTCGTCGAGCTTGGTGGGGGCGCCGGCCAGCATCACCGTGAGGTGCTCCGGTCCGACGTCCACGATCTTCCCCTCGAACACGCCGACCAGCTGGATGACCTGGCCCCGGGACTCGGGGCCGGCCTCCACGGTGGCGAGCAGGAGCTCCCGCTCCCGCGAGCGGGTGGGGTCGAGCTCCGTGATCGAGACTACCGGGATCAGCTTGTCCAGCTGCTTCATGATCTGGTCCAGCGGGGCCGACTCGACGTCGACGACGATGGTGATCCGGCTGAACCGGGGATTGTCCGAGGGGGCGACGGCCAGGCTGAAGATGTTGTAGCCGCGCCGACTGAAGAGGCTGGCCACCCGGGCGAGCACACCGGACTTGTTCTCGACCAGGACGGTCAGGGTGTGGTGCCGTTTGTCGGTGCCGTACACGCTCATGGGCGGGTGTCTCCGATCAGCGAGGGGTCGACCATGATGTCGTCGTTGGACGCACCGGCCGCCACCATCGGGAAGACCTTCTCGAAGGCGTCGGTGCGGAAGTCGATCACCACGGGGCGGTCGTCGACCGAGTTCGCCTTGTCGATGGTCGTGGCCACGTCGTCGGGTGACTCCACCCGCAGGCCCACGCACCCCATGGACTCGGCCCAGCCGACGTAGTCGGGCAGGTCCGGCGAGAGGTAGACCTCCGAGTAGCGCTCCTCGTAGAACATCTCCTGCCACTGGCGCACCATGCCGAGGTAGGCGTTGTTGAGGATGGCGATCTTGACCGGGATGCGCTCCGAGCTCGCGGTGACCAGCTCCTGGGCCGTCATCTGGAAGCACCCGTCGCCGTCGACCGCCCACACCATCTTGTCGGGGCGGCCCACCTTGGCGCCGATGGCCGACGGGACGGCGAAGCCCATGGTGCCGAGGCCGCCCGAGTTGACCCAGGTGTAGGGGTGGTCGAACTGCCACCACTGGGAGGCGAACATCTGGTGCTGGCCGACGCCCGAGGCGACGATGGTGTCCTCCGGCGTCCGGTCGCGCAGGGTCTCGATGACGAACTGGGGCTTGAGCGGGCCCGCACCCGGCTGCTGGTCGTAGACCAGGGGGAACCGGGCCTGCCACTCACCCAACTGGGCCCGCCACGGGGCCAGGCGCTCCCGGGGGAAGCGCGCCGCGACGGAGCCCGGCGCGGCCTCGGCGCCGGCCACGGCGTCCGACGGCGAGCCGCCGCGCCCGCCGCGGGTCGCCTCGGAGTGGGCGAGGCCCAGCGCGTCGAGGGCCAGCAGCAGCTCCTCGATCACCAGCCGGCAGTCGCCGGCGATGGCCACGTCGGCCCTCCGGACCTTGTGGTGCTCGGCCGGGTCGATGTCGACGTGGATGACCTTGGCGTCGGGGGCGAAGGCCGACACCTTCCCGGTGACCCGGTCGTCGAACCGGCTGCCGAGGGCGATCAGCAGGTCCGACCGCTGCATGGCGGTGACGGCCGTGTAGTTGCCGTGCATCCCGGGCATGCCGAGGCACAGCGGGTGGGAGTCGGGGAAGGACCCCCGGGCCATCAGCGTGGTGACCACCGGGATGCCGGTCCGCTCGGCCAGCTCGCGCAACGCGTCAGCGGCGCGGGCCTTCAGGATGCCGCCGCCGGCGTAGATCACCGGGCGCTCGGCGGCCAGGAGCATTTCCGCCGCATCGATCACCAGCGCCGGGTCGCCCTCGGTCACCGGGTGGTAGCCCGGCAGGTCGAGGTCGGCCGGTTCCGGCCAGTACCACTCCATGGTGGACTGGGCGATGTCCTTCGGGACGTCGATGAGGACCGGGCCGGGGCGGCCGGTGGTGGCGACGTGGAACGCCTCGGCCACCACCCTCGGGATGTCGTTCACGTCGGTGATCAGCCAGTTGTGCTTGGTGATCCCCATGGTGATGCCGGTGATGTCGCTCTCCTGGAAGGCGTCGGAGCCGATGGCCGTGGTGGCCACCTGCCCGGTCACCACGACCAGCGGGGTCGAGTCCATGTAGGCGTCGGCGAGCGGGGTGACCACGTTGGTGGCGCCGGGTCCCGAGGTGGCCATGGCCACGCCGGGACGGCCGGTGACCTGGGCGTAGCCCTGGGCCATGTGGCCGGCACCCTGCTCGTGGCGCACGAGGATGTGGCGGATCGACGAGTCGAGGATCGGGTCGTAGACCGGCAGGATGGCGCCGCCGGGGAGGCCGAACATGACCTCCACGTGCTGCATCTCGAGGCTCTTGATCAGTGCCTGTGCTCCGGTGAGTTCCATCGGGGTGCTCCTTGTCGGCGATGGTCGGTGGTGGTGTCGGGATCGATCGGGGGCGGGGTCACGACCCCGGGAGGACCCGAGGGCGGACATGAAAACGACCTCCCGTCTGGGAGGTCGGAAAGCGCACACGGCGATGAGACGTCGCGTGCGCTACGAGACGAGTACCAGGGTGCGGGCGGTCGGGATGGCGGTGCGCATGGTGGGGACATTGTTGCACGCCGGGGTGGGCACGTCCAGTAGCGGGGTCACGGCCGCCAGGTGCGGGCGTCGTGCCCTCCGTCGACCACCCGGAAGTAGCCGACCTCGGTGACATCGGTGGCGAGGAGGTGGAACGCCCTCGGGCCGCCCCTGCGGAACTCGGCCCACGTGGCCACGGCCGTGCCCCCGTCGCCGGGCGTCAGGCCTCGGTGATGGCACCGCGCTCGGCGCCGGTCACCAGTCGTGCGAACTTGGCCAGCACGCCCGACGTGTACCGGGGCTCGGGGTGCTTGAGCCCGGCTCGGCGACGGGCCAGCTCCTCGTCGTCGACCAGCAGGTCGATGGTGAGCTTCGCGACGTCGACCACGATGCGGTCGCCGTCCGCCACCAGGCCGATCGGACCGCCGTCGACGGCCTCGGGGGCCACATGGCCGATGCAGAACCCGTGGGTGCCGCCCGAGAAGCGCCCGTCGGTGACGAGGGCGCAGTCCGCCCCGCGGCCCACGCCCTTCATGGCGCCGGTGATGGCCAGCATCTCGCGCATGCCCGGGCCGCCCTTCGGGCCCTCGTAGCGGATGACCACCACGGTGTCGGGCTCGATGGTGCCGGACAGGATGGCGTCCATGGCGTTGTCCTCGCCGTCGAAGACCCGGGCCGTGCCGTCGAAGGTCAGCGAGTCGATCCCGGCCACCTTCACCACCGCGCCGTTGGGGGCGAGCGAGCCGGTGAGCACGGCGATCCCGCCCTGGGCGTGGATCGGTTCCGTCAGCCGGTGGACCACGTCACCGTCGGGCGCCGGCGGGTCCAGCGCGGCGAGGTTCTCGGCCATCGTCCGGCCGGTCACGGTCATGCAGTCGCCGTGGAGCAGGCCGGCCTCGAGCAGCTGGGCGAGCACCACCGGGACGCCGCCGATACGGTCGAGATCGGCCATGTGATACTTCCCGTGGGGCTTGGTGTCGGCCAGGTGGGGCACCCTGGCGGCCACCCGGTTGAAGTCGTCGAGGGCGAGTTCCACCCGGGCCTCGTTGGCGATGGCCAGGAGGTGGAGCACCGCGTTGGTGGAACCGCCCAGGGCCATGACGACGCTGATGGCGTTCTCGAAGGCCTCCTTGGTCATGATCTGGCGGGGCCGGATACCCGCCCGCAGCAGATCGACCACGGCACGGCCCGACTCGATGGCCAGGTCGTCACGCCGGCGGTCCACGGCCGGGGCCGACGAACTGCCGGGCAGTGACATGCCGAGGGCCTCGGCCACCGAGGCCATGGTGTTGGCGGTGAACATCCCGGCGCACGACCCCTCGGTCGGGCACGCGTTGTGCTCGATGAGGGAGAGCTCCTCGTCGGACAGGGCGTCGACCGCGTTGGCGCCGACCGCCTCGAAGACGGAGGTGATGTCGAGGGCCCGGTCGCGCAACCGGCCGGGCAGGATCGAGCCGCCGTAGAGGAAGACGCTCGGGAGGTTGAGCCGGGCGGCGGCCATCAGCATGCCCGGCAACGACTTGTCGCAGCCCGCCAGGGTGACCATCCCGTCGAACCGCTCGGCGTGCATGACCGTCTCCACCGAGTCGGCGATCACCTCGCGGCTGACCAGCGAGGCGCGCATCCCCTCGTGGCCCATGGAGATGCCGTCGGACACGGCGATGGTCACGAATTCGAACGGGAAGCCGCCGGCGGCCCGCACACCCTCCTTGGCCTCCTTGGCCAGCCGGGCGAGCGGGAGGTTGCAGGGCGTCACCTCGTTCCAGGAGGACGCCACGCCGATCTGGGGCTTGTCCCAGTCGCCGTCGCCCATGCCGACGGCGCGCAGCATGGCGCGGGCCGGGGCCCGGGTCGGCCCGTCCGTCACCTCGTGGCTGCGGGGCTTGATGCCGACCAGCGGCTGCTCGGACGGGTCGCCTGGGACGGTGCTCTCGGTCATGCCCACAATCTACGGCGCGCGGCCGGGGCCGCGGGCCGGGCCGGGCCGGCACGCGGGAGGACCGGGGGCCGGAGCCCCCGGTCCTCCGGGTACCTCAGGTCTCGGTTGCCGTCAGGCGATGGCGGGCGACGCCTGGACGTTGGTCATTCCGACGATCGGCCCGTTGAGGCTGAAGCCGGCCATGTCGCCGTAGAAGCCGGCGTCGCCCCTGTTGAAGACGGCGCCGCCCTGGGTCACCAACCAGTACCCACCGCCGTCACCGGTCGGAGCGATGCCGACCACCGGGGTGGCGAGGGGGGTGCCGCTGAGCGAGCCGTAGAAGGCGGCGTCGCCGTAGGCGAACACGCCGCCGTCCGAGCCGACCAGCCAGTAGCCCCCGCCGTTGGCGGTGGCGGCGATGCCGACGACCGGGCCGCCGAGAGCTTGGCCGTGGGCCGAGCCGTAGAAGGCGGCGTCGCCGTAGGCGAACACGCCGCCGTCGGCGGCGACCAGCCAGTAGCCCTTGCCGTCCGGGGTGGCGGCGATGCCGACGACCGGGGCCGCCAGGTGCAGGTTGCCGGCCGAACCGTAGAAGGCGGCGTCGCCGTAGGTGAAGACACCGCCGTCGGCGGCCACCTCCCAGTAGCCGGCGCCGTCGGGAGTCGACGCGACGCCCACCACCGGCGCGTTGAGCGTGAGGTTGCCGGCCGAGCCGTAGAAGGCGGCCCCGCCGTAGCTGAAGATGCCACCGTCGGCCGCGGCCAGCCAGTAGCCGTTGCCGTTGGGTGTGCGGGCGATGCCGACGACCGGCTTGTTGAGGTGGAGGCTGCCCGCCGAGCCGAAGAAGCCGGCGTTGCCGGCCACCTGGCCGTAGGAGAAGATGCCCCCGTCACTGCCGGCCAGGATGTACCCCGGGTTGTAGTTGTACTGGTCGGCCGGGCTGAGCGGCGAGGGGGTCGACTCGTCGCACGCGACGACGGTGACGTTCACGATGCCGCTGCCCGGCGGGACGACGGCCGTCATCGACGTGTCGCTGATGGCGTCGAACGAGACGGCCGGAGTCGAACCGAAGTCGACGGACGTGATGGCGTTCCCGAGGCTGCAGCCGTTCGATCCGTTGCCCCCGGCGAAGCCGGCGCCCGTGATGGTCACCGTCGGACCTCCGGCGGAGGTGCCGATGTTCGGCGTGACGCCGGTCACGATGGCGCCGAGCGAGGTGTCCACGTAGGTGAACACGTCGTTCGGCTGCGCCTTGGACGGGCCGGCCGCGGTGGTCACCAGGATGTCCTCGGTCTGGACCGTGTTGCCGTCGATGGTGGTGGCCGGCACGACGGCGTCGATCACGGTGGAGCTGACCACCTGGAAGCTGGCGGCCGGGATGGTGCCGAAGTCGACGGCGGTGGTGCCGAGGAAGTGGTTCCCGACGATCTTCACCGTCGAGCCGCCGAGGATGGAACCGGCGTTCGGGACGAGGGTGCTGACGAAGGCGGGCGCCGGGGTGATCGTCGCCGAGGCGATCTTCACCGGCGGCGGGCCCGTGCAGGACCCCGAGAAGGCCAGCGTGCCGAGCGACACGGACAGGGTGCCGGCCGGATTGATCGACACCGAGGTGCTCGACGCGCCCGAGGCGTCCGACGTGTACGCACCGGTCGAGCCGCTGAGCGAGAAGGGCTGCGCCGCTCCCACCGGGAACGGATTCGGGAGGGTGACGGTGCCGGAGAAGGTGACGTTCTGGTTGGCCGGGGTGGCCCCGGTGGCCAGCAGGTTGGTCGTGTAGACGACCGACAGCGTCTCACCGGCGGCGACGCTGGTCGTGGCGTTGGCGATGAGCGTCGTGTCGAGCGACAGGCCGGTCAGCGAGAAGTTGTCCCCGGCCGGCACCGGACTCGGCGAGATGGCGGCCGACACCGACGCGGTGATCGGCACGGTGCCGGCGGGCTGCGACAGGGCGCAGGTGGTGGTCCCGATGGGGGTGGACGCCCCGGCGGGACCGGCGGTAACCACCACGCCGGCCGCTCCGATGAGGCCTGCGGCGGCGAGCGCCACGGCTGCGCCTACCGAGCCCACACGGGTGGACAGTGAACGTGCTGCTCTCATCGACGTCTCTCCTGATGTGTCATGTCGGTGCGACCCGTCGGGTCACCCCTCCCGTACCGATATGCGAACCGCCTGTCCCCTGTGCTTCCCCCGGGCGGCCGGCAGTCATCCGCAACCTAGGGGAACCCGGGCGGCATTGCAATAAGATTCGACGCTGCACCGGTACCGTCGGCCTCGTCCCCGGAGGGAGTGGCCCGGGCACACGGGTTGCGGGCGTACCATCGGGCCATGGTGTCCCCGACCGGGTCCCGAGGCCCGCGCCCCGAACGGTGACGACGCATCCCGCAGGGGTCTTCGGCCCGGACGACCTCGACGCCCTCTGCGCCCACATCGGCACCCGCGGCTACGCCACGCTCCGCGGTGCGATCGACGGAGCGGGCCTGGCCGCGGCCGAGCAGGAGCTCGTAGCCGCCCAGCGGCGGCTGGTCGCCGGTGACCTCGACGGCCGCCACGCCACCGCCGTGCTCGACGACCCCGACGCCACCGTCGACGGCGAACGCTTCGCCCACTACGTCTGCTTCGCCACCACGGCGTCGCCGCGGGCGGACGCGCTCGTCCACCTGCCCGCCCTGGTCGAGGTGAGCCGCCGGATCCTCGGGCCCGGGGCGTGGCTCCTCGACTACGAGCAGTTCGGGGTGGTGTACCAGGACGCCCGCCCCGGGCCGGGATCGGGCTACTCGCGCATCGGGTGGCACACCGACCACCAGTCGGGGCCGCACCTCGACGTCTGGCCCGCCCTGGCCTTCACCGTCCACTTCGACCCCACCTCGCCGGCCAACGGCTTCCTGCGGGTCCTACCGGGGAGCCACCTCGGCGGGACCGGGGGCATGCCCCCGGGCTTCGAGCGGGTGCCCGGCGAGGTCGCCGTCTACCAGGAGCGGGGGGACGTCCTCTTCCACCACGCCGACCTCTGGCACAGCGCGGCCCGGGCCACGGCCGAGGGGGAGCCGGCCATCCGGCGGCACCTCCGCGGCAGCTGGCACGGCGGCGCCCGGCTCGACGTGGGGCACGGCACCGACGACTTCGTGAAGAACGCGGCCCGCTGACCGGCGTTCCGGCCGCAGGTACAGTCGGCCCATGGAGCGCAACGTCCTGGGTGGCGAGCTCGAGCCCTGCGGGACGGACCCGGTCACCGGCTTCTACCGCGACGGCTGCTGCTCCACGGGTCCCGAGGACCTCGGGAGCCACACCGTGTGCGCCGTGGTCACGGCCGAGTTCCTCGAGCACCAGCGATCGATCGGCAACGACCTGACGACACCCCTGCACGCCTACCGGTTCCCGGGCCTCGTGCCCGGTGACCGGTGGTGCGTGACCGCCGCCAACTGGCTGCGGGCCCATCACGACGGGGCCGCCGCCTTCGTCGTGCTGGCCTCCACCCACGAGCGGGCGCTCGAGATCGTCCCCCTCGAGGCGCTGCGCGAGCACGCCGTCGACGTGCCCCCCGGCCCGGGCGACCTGTAGACGTCCCGGGCCGCGGCCGACCGGACCGGGCCCTGTTCCCTGGGACGTCCCCGACGTTCCCTAGGATGTGCCCGGCGTCCGTTCCCTGGGACGTCCCCGGCGTTCCCTAGGATGTCCCCGACGGGCGGTGCCCGGGTGCCTCGCACCCCGGGGTGTGCCCCCATTCGGAAAGGGACCACCATGCAGACGCGACTGACCGAGCTCCTGGGGATCGAGCACCCCGTCATGCTGGCCGGCATGGGCGGGGTCAGCTACCACCAGCTGGCCGCCGCCGTGTCCGCCGCCGGGGGGATCGGCACGCTGGGGGCCGCCACCATGGACGCCGCCACCATGGACGCCGAGATGGCCGCGCTGCGCGCCCTGACCGACCGCCCGTGGGGGGTCGACCTGTTGACGGCCATGCCCGGCGACATGGCGGCCCAGGTGCAGCGCATCATCGACGCCGGGGCCCGCATCTTCGTCGGGGCGCTCGGCGTGCCCCGCGAGGTCATCGCCATGTGCCACGACGCCGACGTGCTGGTCGTCAACATGTGCGGCAGGGTCCACCACGCCGTGGACGCCGTGGCGGCCGGCTGCGACCTGGTGGTCGCCCAGGGCACCGAGGCCGGCGGTCACACCGGCCGGGTGGCCACGCTGCCGCTCGTGCCCCAGATCGTCGATGCCGTGGGCGACCGCGTGCCCGTGGTGGCGGCGGGGGGCATCGTCGACGGCCGCGGGGTGGCCGCCGCACTGGCGCTCGGCGCCGACGGGGTCTGGATCGGCACCCGGTTCATCGCCACCCCCGAGGCCCGCGTCTCCCTCGGCTACCACGACGCATTGCTCGGGGCCGACGAGAGCCAGACCACGGTGAGCCGCTCCTACAGCGGCAAGCCGATGCGGGTCATCGCCAACGAGCGCACCGCCTACTTCGACCGCCATCCCGACGAACTGGTCCCCTTCCCCCAGCAGATGATGGCCTCGATCGGCGAAGGGGTGCTCCACCTGCCCACCGGGCCCGACGACCCCGACGTCGATCCCACCCGGGAGTGCTACCCGAGCGGGCAGGGCGTGGGGGCCATCGACGAACTGGTGCCGGCCGGCGAGCTGGTCGGCCGGCTCATGGCCGAGGCCGAGCAGGCGCTGGCCCGGGTGGACAAGCTGCGCTGACCGGGAGGCGGGCGGCTCGGGTCAGGCCTGGTTGCCCTCGGGCACGTAGGCCCGGCAGGGCTCGCCCCGCAGCGACCCGCAGGCGGGCAGCGTCGACGTGGGGGTCACACCATGGACCGCGTTCACGACCAGCTGCGAGGCGTGCACCCCGCCGTAGTCGACCGACGCCGTCTGGTTGCCGTCGTCCAACGTGGCGAACTCCCACGTGGGTCGGTCCCCGCCGGGGGCCGACAGCACCACCCGGAGTTCGGTGCCGGGCCGGAAGGTGTGCACGATCGGGTCGATCGGGATCTTGACCAGGGAGTACGTATGCGGGCTCAGGTTCTTGGCATCGGAGCCGAGGTAGGTCGGGTCGGTGAAGAGCCGGGTGGAGGACGGCAGGTCGACCTGGTTCGAGCTGCGCAGGAACCCCGACGTCACGTACTCCTCCTGGCCGGCGCCCGGGCGCACCTCGGTGATGGTGGCCTGCAGGTCGACGACCGGCGAGGCCGAGGCCACCCACAGGTCGAGGGTGGCCGGTCCCACGATGGTGGTGTCGCTGGTGAACGGCGCCGTCTGGAAGCCCAGCCCGTCCTTGGACGGCACCGGGGTCCAGTCCCATCCGGGGTCGGCGGCCCAGGCGTTGCCGCTGGCGGGCAGGCTGGTGGCCGGTCGGGCGCCCGGGTCGAGCCGGAGTGACGCGCTGCCCGATGCCGAGGGGGCCGGGCCGCCGGCCGACAGGGACCCGTCCGAGCCGAGCCACAGCGACTCGACCTGGCCCGAAGGCGGCCACTGGTCGAACGCGGCCGAATAGGTCGAGTCGGGATCGCCGGGACCAGCCGCCCCGGCCCCGTTGTCGAAGTGGACCTCCACCCGGGGCGTCCGGGCGGCGAACTCCCGGCGCGCCTGGGCCGGCGAGGTGGCGTCGGTGAACCGGATGGCGGGCAGGGGGGCCTGGGCCGAGGTGCCCGAGGCGAAGCTCGTGAAGTCGTCGAGCACGAGCCCCTCGAGGGCGTTCACCTCGGTGGGCACCTTGTCGGCGACGTAGACGTCGAGGAACTCGAGCCACCGGCTGATGGTCTGGGGGTCGGTGGAGTCGATGTGGTTGCCGTTCACCATGGTGGCGAAGACCGGCGTCGACTTCGGGAACGCCGACAGCAGTGCGGGCCACTGGGGACCGGTCTGCTCGTCCTCCAGTGCCCCGGAGATGAAGACCGGCACCGTGATCTTCGACGCCCATGCGTCCATCGAGCGACGGTCGAACAGGGACGGCTCCCGACCGGGCCCGGAGTGCGGCGCGACGAGCTTCGGACCCACCAGCGACGCCAGGCTCTCCGACTGGCCGTGGAGGGCCTGGTCGGCCAGGCAGGTCGAGGACGCCCCGCCCGAGGCGGCCAGCTCGGCGTCGATCTCGTAGTAGACCCAGGGCTGGCCCACGTTCGCCACGGGCGTCGACGCCAGCGGGGCCAGGTGGCCGGCCACCGACTCGGCGGTGGGCCTGGCGTCGTCGATGCGGTCGGCGATCCACCCGCCGGCGAAGCCGTCGTTGTAGATCCCGCCGGGGTAGCCGGTGGAGAACAGGTCGTCCGTGGGGCTCATCGGGGCGATGGCGGCCAGGCCGGGGGGGTCGGTGCCGGCGGCCGGCAGTTGCGACAGTCCCGAGTAGCTGATGCCCACCATGCCGACCTTGTGGTTCGCCACCCAGTCCTGGTGGGCCACGATCTCGATGGCGTCGTAGGCGTCGTAGTCGGACGGGTACCCGAACAGGTCGAAGGCGCCGCCGGAACATCCCGTGCCGCGCATCTGGAGGCTGACCGTGGCGAACCCGGACACCCGGGCCAGCACGGCGCCGACGTCGGTGGCACTGTCGGGCAGCAGGTCGGTGTCACCGCAGTCGCCACACGCGGTTCCGGTCGCCTGGGCGATGAGGCTCGGGATGGGGTCGGTGGGCCCGGCCGTGTCGTATCCCGAGTACTCGATGACGGTCGGGCACGGGGCGGTCGCGCTGCACGTACCGCCGTAGGGGTAGCGCACGGTGGCGGCCAGCTGGATGCCGTCGCGCATGGTGATGTAGTTGAGCCCCTGGTGCATGGGCTGGTCGGTGTAGAGCGCCGAGTCGGTGGGCGGGTCGGCCCCCGGTGCGAGCACGGCGAAGGTGGACGTCGTCTGGCCGCTCGTGGTGTCGCGCCACGCGTACCCCCCACCCGGGGTCAGGTCCCGGACGATCAGCGATCCGAGTGTGTCCGTCCTGCCCGGGTTGCCGGGGACGTGCACCGCGCTGCCGTCCCGCACCAGCGTGATCGAGTCCCCGGGACCCGCGCCGGTCAGCCACGCCTCCTCCACCGACCCGCCGGCCCGGAGCACACGGGCGGCAGCGGCGGCGGGCGGTGTCGCGACGACCAGCGTCGACGCGACGGCCAGCACGACGACACCGACGGCGGACACCGCACCACGGACGGACGGACGACGACACCACGCGAGCAACTGACTCCCCCTCTGGACCCTGATTCGGCGACGACACTCCCCCGTCACCTGGCGAGATCTTGCCAGGTGACCGCACCACCTGCCGAATGACGGACGAACTAGTTCAGTTGACACTTACGTAAGTATGGACTTACAGTTCTGCCATGGACGCAGCGCTGAAGGCGGTGGCCGAGCCCCGCCGACGGGAGATCCTCCGCCTCGTCTGGTCGCGCGAGCTGCCGGCCACCGAGATCGCCGAGCGCGTGGGCCAGGTCTCGCGATCGGCGATCTCCCAGCACATCGCCGTGCTCAAGTCCGCCAACCTCGTCGTGGAGCGGCGCGACGGCACACGGCGCCTCTACCGGTCGAACCACGAAGAGATGGCCCGGCTGCGCACGTTCCTCGACGACTACTGGACCGACGGGCTGGAGCGGCTCCGGGTGGTGGCCGAGGCCGAACAACGGAATCGACGACAGAACAGGAGCGACACCCATGGCTGAACTCGTCCGGGAGGTCTACATCAAGGCCACTCCCGAAGTGATCTTCCCCTACCTCGTGGACCCCGCCAAGTACGTCGAATGGGGAGGGACCGAGGCGGAGCTCGACCCCGACCCGGGGGCACCTACCGGGTCCTGATGGGCGGCACCCACTGGTCCGGAGGTGAGTTCCTCGAGGTCGAGCCCGACACCCGCGTGGAGTTCAGCTTCGGCTGGGCCGAACCGGGCCATCCCATCCCCGCCGGTTCCACGACCGTCCGGATCGACCTGGTGCCCGACGACGGAGGTACCACGGTCCGGCTGACCCACCGGGGCCTGCCCGAGGACGCCATCGGCGACCACACGGGCGGCTGGGACCACTACCTGGGGCGCCTCGACGTCGTCACGACCGGCGGGGACCCCGGACCCGACCGGTTGGGATGAGGTGCACCAGGTGACGACCACCGCGACCTGGGACCACATCCATGCCGAACGGTCGGCCATGGCCGACACCTGGGAGACGTTGACCCCGGAGCAGTGGGCTGCCGCCTCCTGGTGCACCGGATGGACGGTCCACGCCGCCGCCGGGCACATCCTGGCCGCCGCCGAGCAGACCTACCCCAACTTCGCCAAGGAGTTCCTCCTGGCCGGGTTCCGGTTCGACGTGTTCGCCGACCGTGCGGCCCAGCGCCTCGCCGAGGTCCCGCCCGAGCAGCTGGTCCGTCGGTTGCGGGCCCGCACGACCACGACCAACCATCCGCCCGCGCCCGTCGTGGTCATGCTGGGCGAGATCCTGGTCCACGGGGCGGACATCCGTCGGCCGCTCGGGATCGACCACGAGGTACCCGCCGACTCGCTGGTGGCGGTGGCCGACAACTACGTGAAGACGAACGTCCTCCTGGGGGCCAAACGACGCGTGGACGGGCTCCGGTTGCGGGCCATCGACGTCGACTGGACCCATGGCGACGGGCCCGAGGTCACCGGCCCCCTGCTGTCGATGATCCTCGCCATGTCCGGGCGCACCGGCGCCCTCGCCGACCTGGACGGCAATGGCACCGAGGTGCTGGCGGGCCGGTGCTGACCGGTCGGGCCCCCGGTCAGGCCTGGTTGCCCTCGGGCACGTAGGCCCGGCAGGGCTCGCCCCGCAGCGACCCGCAGGCGGGCAGCGTCGAGGTGGCGTCCACGCCGTGGACCACGTTCACGACCAGCTTCGAGGCCACGGGGCCACCGAAGGCCACCGAGGCCGTCTGGCTGCCGTCGTCGACCGTGTCGAACGCCCACGAGGGGCGGTCACCGCCGGGGGCCGACAGGACGATCCGGAGCTCGGTGCCGACCCGGAACGTGTGCACGATCGGGTCGATCGGGATCTTGAGCAACGAGTAGGCGGTGGGCGTCAGCGACTCGGCGTCGGATCCCAGGTAGCTCGGCACCGTGAAGAGGGGCGTCGACTGGGGCAGGTCGACCTGGTTCGAGCTGCGCAGGAACCCCGACGTCACGTACTCCTCCTGGCCGGCACCCGGGCGCACCTCGGTGATGGTCGCCTGCAGGTCGACGACCGGCGAGGCCGAGGCCACCCACAGGTCGAGGGTGGCCGGTCCCACGATGGTGGTGTCGCTGGCGAACGGCGCCGTCTGGAAGCCCAGCCCGTACTGGGCGGGCACCGGCGTCCAGTCCCATCCGGGGTCGGCGGCCCAGGCGTTGCCGCTGGCGGGCAGGCTGGTGGCCGGTCGCACGCTCGGGTCCAGCCGCAGGCCGGCGCTGCCCTCGGTTTTCTGGTGGAGCCCCCCGGTCGACAGGTCGCCTTCGGTGCCGAGCCACCAGTTCTCCACGTGGCCGGCCGGCGGCCACTGGTTGAAGCCGGCGGTGTACGTGGACTGCGGGTCGCCCGCCCCCGCCGCCCCCGCGCCGTTGTCGAACAGCACCTCCACCCTCGGCGTCTGGCGGGAGAACTCGTGGCGTGCCTCGGCCAGCGTCTTGGCCGCGGTGAAGCGGACGGCGGGAAGTGGCGCCTGGGCCGTGGTCCCCGAGGCGAAGCTGGTGAAGTCGTCGAGCACGAGACTCTCGAGCGGGGTCGCCGGGGTGGGCACCTTGTCGGCGACGTAGATGTCGAGGAACTCGAGCCACCGGCTGATGATCTGGGGGTCGGTGGAGTCGATGTGGTTCCCGTTCACGAGATTGGCGTACACCGGGGTCGTCGCCGGCAGGGCCGACAGGAGAGCCGGCCACTGGGGACCGGTCTCCTCGTCCTGCATGGCCCCGGCGATGAACACCGGCACCGTGATCTTCGACGCCCATGCGTCCATCGAGCGCTCGTCGAACAGCGACGGGTCGCGGCCGGCGCCGGTGCCCGGGGCGACCAGCTGCGGACCGATCAACGACTCCAGGCTGTCGGACTGGCCGTGGAGGGCCTGGTTGGCCAGGCACGTCGAGGACGCCCCGCCCGAGGCGGCCAGCTCGGCGTCGATCTCGTAGTAGACCCAGGGCTGGCCCACGTTCGCCACGGGCGTCGACGCCAGCGGGGCGAGCGACCCGTCGACCAGGGTGGCGGCGGGCATGGCATCGTCGATGCGGTCGTCGGTCCAGCTGGCGGCGAAGCCGTCGTTGTAGATCCCGCCGGGGTAGCCGGTGGAGAACAGGTCGTCCGTGGGGCTCATCGGGGCGATGGCGGCCAGATCGGGGGGGTCGGTGCCGGCGGCCGGCAGTTGCGACAGTCCCGAGTAGCTGATGCCCACCATGCCGACCTTGTGGTTCGCCACCCAGTCCTGGTGGGCCACGATCTCGATGGCGTCGTAGGCGTCGTAGTCGGTCGGGTACCCGAACAGGTCGTAGGCGCCGCCGGAACATCCCGTGCCGCGCATCTGGAGGCTGACCGTGGCGAACCCCGACACCCGGGCCAGCACGGCGCCGACGTCGGTGGCGCTGTCGGGCAGCAGGTCGGTGTCACCACACCCCGTGCACGGGGTACCGGTGGCCTCGGACAGCAGGCTCGGGATGGGGTCGGTGGGCCCGGCCGTGTCGTATCCCGAGTACTCGATGACGGTCGGGCACGGGGCGGTCGCGCTGCACGTACCGCCGTAGGGGTAGCGCACGGTGGCGGCCAGCTGGATGCCGTCGCGCATGGTGATGTAGTTGAGCCCCTGGTGCATGGGCTGGTCGGTGTAGAGCGCCGAGTCGGTGGGCGGGTCGGCCCCCGGTGCGAGCACGGCGAAGGTGGACGTCGTCTGGTCGCTCGTGGTGTCGTCCCACGCGTACCCCGCACCCGGGGTCAGGTCCCGGATGATCAGCGACCCCAGCGAATCGGCGGTACCGGGATTGCCGGCGACGTCGACCGGGTCGCCGTTCTGCAGGAGGGTGATCGAGTCGCCGGGCCCCGCCCCGGTCAGCCACGCCTCGTCCACCGACCCGTCGAACTGCAGGTCGTGCGGGCCGACGGCACCGGCCGGTGGTACGGAGGCGACGAGGGCGGGCCCGAGGGCCAGTACGGCCACGGTGACGGCGGACACGGCCAGCCGGACGGACAGACGACGATGCACGGTGCGCACGAGACTCCCCCTACGATCCCCTCGGTTCGATGGCATCCCCGCCACCTCTCATGATCCTGCCACCTCCGGGCGCCCCGGTACCATCCGACGGATGGTGGGTCGGTTCGAGACGGGGGCGACGACGGTGGTGGGACGATGACGGTGACCAGGTGCGGCTGGGCGGAACACGACGAGCTGCGGGCGTACCACGACGACGAATGGGGCGTGCCCGTCCACGACGACACCCGGCTCTTCGAGCTCCTGACCCTGGAAGGCGCCCAGGCCGGCCTCAGCTGGCTGATCGTGCTCCGTCGGCGCGCCGGCTACCGCGCCGCCTTCGCCGGGTTCGACCCGTCCGCGGTGGCCCGGTTCACCACCGACGACGTGTCCCGCCTGCTCGACGACCCGGGCGTCATCCGCCATCGCGGCAAGATCGAGTCGACGGTGTCGAACGCCGCCGCGGTGGTCGCCCTGCAGCAGGCGGGCCGCAGCCTCGACGAGGTCCTCTGGACTGCCGTCGACGGGCGGACCCGGACACGCGACTGGTCCTCCGGCGGTCCGCTCCCGGCGTCGACGCCCGAGGCCGCCGCCCTCAGCCGGGAGCTGAAGCGCCTGGGCTTCCGCTTCGTCGGTCCGACCACGTGCTACTCGCTGATGCAGGCTGCCGGGCTGGTGAACGACCACCAACCGGACTGCTTCCGCTACACCGAGCTGGCGACGGGGTGATCCCGGGCGTGGATGCCGAACGCGATCCGGGGCCTGACGGCCCCGGATCGCGTGGCAGGGTGACTACCGGTGTCAGCTGTCGATCGTGACCGTGAGCCGTTGGGTCACGGTGAGCGGCCCGTCGGTGGCCTTGACCGTGACCACGGCCGTCTTGTCGCCGGCGGCCGGCGTGCCCGACAGGGTGGCCGTGCCGTCGGGCCCCGCCGTGGCGGTGAGGCCGGACAGCTTGGGCCGTAGGGTGACCGACACCGTCGAGCCACCGAGGACCGGCGTGGTGGCGATGGTGAACGACCCGTGGGTGCCGGCCGTGAAGGTGGCGGCGTCCGGCGAGGTGATGCCGAAGACCGTCAGGGTGAAGGTCTGGCTGCTGCCCGGGCCCGTGCCGTTGTCGGCCGTGAGGGTGAAGGTGTAGATCCCCGCACCGCCGACGGGCTTGCCCTCGAGCGTGGCCTTGCCCCCCTTGGCGGGCTTGAGCGTCACCCCGGCCGGCAGCCCGGTGGCCGAGACGGTGGCCGACGGGGTGCCCGAGGAGGTCACCCCGAACTTGACCGCCTTGCCCAGGGCCACCGTGTCGGAGTCACCCGACGTGATGGTGGCCGTGTTGGACGTCGGGACCACGGCGGCCGACGGGGCCGAGGTCCCACCGGTGCCGTCGGCGTTGGTGGCCGTGACGGTGAAGGTGTAGCTGGCTCCGTCGGACAGGCCCGCGATCGTGCACGTGGTGGCCGCGGTCGTGGCGCACGTCTTGGGCGGGTTGGAGTTCGACGCCGTCACCACGTAGCCGGTGACGGGCGAGCCCTCGTCGGCGGCCGGATTCCAGGTGACGGTGGCCGTGGTGTCGCCCGCCGTGGCCACGACCCCCGTCGGGGCGTCGGGCACCGTCGAGGGCGTCACGCCGGTGGAGGCGGCAGAGGCCGAACCGGTGCCGTCGGCACTGGTGGCCGTGACGGTGAAGCTGTAGGCCGTACCGTTGGTGAGGCCGGTCACGGTGCAGGTGGTACCCGACGTCGAGCACGTGTCACCCACACCGTCACTTACCGTGTAGCCGGTGATGGTCGACCCCTCGTCGCCGGCCGCCGTCCAGGAGACGATCGCCGAGCGGTTGCCCGCCGTGGCCACGACCCCCGTCGGTGCATCGGGCACCGTCGAGGGCGTCACGCCGGGGGAGGCGACCGAGGAAGGCCCGGTGCCGTTGGCGTTGGTGGCCGTGACGGTGAAGCTGTAGGCCGTGCCGTTGGTCAGGCCGGTGACGGTGCACGAGTCGGTCGGGTCGCTACCCGTGCACGTGTCACCCACCCCGTCGCTCACCGTGTAGCCGGTCACCGCCGAGCCCTCGTCGTCCGACGCCGACCAGGAGACGGAGACGGACCGGTCGCCCGCCGAGGCCACCACCCCGGTCGGGGCGTCGGGCACGGTGGAGGGCGTGACGCTGGTGGAGGCGACCGAGGAAGGCCCGGTGCCGTTGGCGTTGGTGGCCGTGACGGTGAAGCTGTAGGCCGTGCCGTTGGTCAGGCCGGTGACGGTGCAGGTGGCGGATGCCGAGGTGCAGGTGTCACCCACGCCGTCGCTCACCGTGTACCCGGTGATGGCTGAGCCTTCGTCCGAGGGGGCCGCCCAGGTCAGGCTGGCGGACTGGTCGCCGGCCGTGGCCACGAGACCCGTCGGGGCGTCGGGAACCGATTCCGGAGTGACCGGGTTGGAGGCGAGCGAGGCCGCGCCCGTGCCGTCGGCATTGGTGGCCGTCACCGTGAAGGTGTAGCTGTCGCCATTGGTCAGGCCCGACACCGCGCAGACGGTGGTCGATCCGTCGGGGGTGGTGCAGCTGTCACCCAGTCCGTCGCTCACCGTGTAGCCGGTGATGGCCGAGCCCTCGTCGGACGGTGCCGTCCAGGAGACCTGGGCACCCTCACTGGCGGCCTGGGCGATCACGCCGGTCGGTGCGTCGGGCACCGTGGAGGGGGTGACGCTGTTGGACGCGACCGATGCGGCACCGGTGCCGTCCGCGTTGGTGGCGGTCACCGTGAAGGTGTAGGCCGTGCCGTTGGTGAGACCGGTGACCGTGCAGCTGGTCGTCGAACCGTCAGGGGTCGAGCACGTGTCGCCGGACCCGTCGGTCACGGTGTAGCCCGTGACGGGTGAGCCCTCGTCGCCGGCGGCCGTCCACGAGACGGTGGCCGACCGGTCGCCGGCGGCGGCCGTGACGCCGGTCGGGGCGTCGGGTGCCGCCGTCGGCTGCACGGTGTTGGATGCGCCGGAGGCCGCACCGGTGCCGTCCGCATTGGTGGCGGTGACCGTGAAGGTGTAGCTCGCCTGCGAGCTGAGGCCGGTGACCGTGCACGAGGTCGAGCTCGTCGAGCAGGTGTCGCCCTGTCCGTCGCTCACCGTGTAGCCGGTGATGGCCGAGCCCTCATTGGACGGTGCCGTCCAGGAGACCGTGGCCGACAGGTCGCCGGCCGTGGCCGTGACGCCGGTCGGGGCGTCGGGCACGGTCGACGGGGTCGCCGACCCCGAGGCGGCCGAGGTCGGTCCCGTGCCGTCGCTTCCGGTGGCGGTCACGCTGAAGGTGTAGGTGTCCCCGTTGGTGAGTCCGGTGACCGTCACGGGGCTCGATGCGCCGCTGGCCGTCTCGCCCCCGTTGGCGGGAGTGGTGGAGTCGGTCGCCGTCACCGTGTAGGAGCTGATCGTCCCCGAGTTGGTGGTCGACGGGGCCGTGAAGGCCACCGTGGCACTGTGGTTGCCGGCGGTGGCCGCACCGATCGTCGGAGCCAGGGGCTCGGTCTCGACGGTGATCGAGTTCGAGCTTGCGGACGCCGTACCGGTGCCGTTGGCGTTCACGTCCTTGACCGTGAAGGTGTAGGCCGTGCCGTTGGTCAGGCCCGTCACCGTGCAGTGGGCGGTCTGCCCGGCGGTGACGTCGGTGTTGTCGGTGCAGGTCTTGGAGCCGGACGACGAGGTGGCCGTCTGGCTGGTGAGGGCCGAGCCGCCGTTGTTCGGCACGGTCCAGGACACGGTGACCTGTCCGGTCGAGGCATTGGCCACGGCCGCGAGCGCCGCATGGGCGCCGGCCGGGATACCCGGGTAGCCGGCGTCCTCGGACGTCGAGGCGGCCGAGGCGGCCGACGTGCCGTACTGGTTGGTGGCGGTGACCGTGAAGGTGTAGGCCGTCTTGGCCGTGAGGCCGGTCACGTTGCAGCTGGTCGTACCCGTGCTGCAGGTGAAGCCGCCCGGGCTCGAGGTCACCGTGTATCCGGTGATCGGCGAGGTCCCGTCGGGGCTGGTCGCCGCCGTCCAGCTGACGTCCAGGGTGGTCTGGCTCGTGGCGTCGGCCCCGGAGACCACGCCGGTCGGCGGGTTCGGGGCGCCGGCGTGCAGCGCCGTCGTGGCCGCCGAGGCGACACTGGTGCCGTCGGCCGTGGTGGCGGTGACCGTGAACGTGTAGCTGGTGCCGTCGGTGAGTCCGGTGACCGTGCACGACGTGGTCGTGGTGGTGCACGTGAAGCTGCCCGGCGTCGAGGTCACGGTGTAGCCGGTGATCGCCGAGCCACCTTCGGTGGAGGCCGTGGTGTCACCGGTGAAGGTCACCGTCTCCTGGCCGTTGCCGGTGGTTGCGGAGGCCGCCGTCGGGGCGGCCGGGAGCGTCTGGGGCACGATGGCCGCCGAGGCGGCCGAGGCCGTGCCGGAGCCGTTGGCGTTGGTGGCCTTGACGGACACCGTGGTGCTGGTCCCGGTGGTGAGGCCGGTCATCGTGCACGACGCCGTCTGACCGGCGGTCAGGTGGGTGGTGTCGGTGCAGGTCTTGGAGCCGGACGACGACGTCGCCGTCTCGGTGGTCAGTGCCGATCCGCCGTTGTTCGGGACGGTCCAGCTGACGCTGATCGAGGCGGTCGAGGAGTTGGCTCCGATCGGTGACACCTGGGACACGGTCACGCCGGTCGGGATACCCGGGTAGCCGGCGTCCTGTGACGCGGAGGCCGCCGAGGCCGGCGAGGTCCCGTACTGGTTGGTGGCGGTGACCGTGAAGGTGTAGGCGGTCTTGGCGGTCAGCCCGGTGACGTTGCAGGAGGTGGCGCCGGTGGTGGTGCAGGTGAAGGCGCCGACGGTGCCACCCGAGGCGTTGGTCACCGTGTACCCGGTGATCGGCGAGGTGCCGTCGGGACTGGTCGCCGCCGCCCAACTGATGTCCAGGGTGGTCTGGCTCGAGGCGTCGGCGGCGGCCACGACCGCGGAGGGCGCGCTGGGCCGGCCAGGGTTGACCGCGGCGGTGGCCACGGAGGCGGCGCCTGGGCCGTTGGCGTTGGTGGCCGTCACCGTGAACGTGTAGCTGTCCCCGTCGGTGAGTCCGGTCACGGTGATCGGACTGGTCGATCCGGTGGCCGTCTGGCCGCCGTTGGCCGGATTGGTGACGTCGGTCGCCGTCACCGTGTAGCCGGTGATCGCCGTGCCGCCCTCGGTGGCCGTCGTGGTGTCACCGGTAAAGGAGACGGTGGCCGACTGGTTGCCGGTGGTGGCCGACGGCGAGGTCGGGGCGCTCGGCACCGTCGTGGAGACGACGGCGTTCGAGGGCGCCGAGGCGGAGGACGTGCCCGACAGGTTGGTGGCGGTCACGGTGTAGGTGTACGAGGTGCCGATGGTGAGCCCGGTCACGGTGCAGGTGTCGGTCTCGCCGACGCCGAAGGTACCGGTGTAGACGCAGGTCTTCGACCCGGTCGACGACGTGACCGTGTACTGGACGATGGTCCCGCCGGGGCTGGACGGCGGGGTCCAACTCACCTGGGCGTTACCGCCGGGCGAGACGTTGGTCGCGGTCGCGCCGAGCGGCGGCGTCGGGACCGAACCGGGCACGACCTGCGCCGACGCCGCGCTCTCGGGACTGTTGCCGACGGCGGTGGTGGCATGGACGGTGAAGGTGTACTCGTCGCCGTTGGTCAGGCCGGTGACCACGATCGGGCTGGCCGTGGCGGTGGCCGTCTGGCCACCGTTGGCCGGAGTGGTCACGTCGGTGGCGGTGGCGGTGTACCCGGTGATGGTCGAACCGCCCTCGGTGGCCGTCGTGGTGTCCCCGGTGAAGGAGACCGTCACCTGGCCGGCCTGGCCGGTGCCCGACACAGCCGTCGGCGCCGCGGGCAGCGACGTCGTCTTGACGCTGGCCGAGGCGGTGGAGGCGGCCGAGGTGCCGATGGCATTGGTGGCGGTGACCGTGTACGTGTACGACGTGCCGATCGTGGTGCCGGTGATGGTGCAGGTGGTGGCCGGCGCCGTCGCCGTGCAGGTGGACGAGCCGGAGCTGGGCTTGGCCGTGTAGCTGGTGATCGCCGCGCCGCCGTTGGACGTGGGCGCCGTCCAGCTCACCACGACTCCGCCGGCCGTGTTCGACGCTGCGGTGACGCCCGTCGGGGCCCCGGGCACGGTCGCAGGCACGATGGCGGTCGACGCGGCCGAGGCCGGGGAGGCGCCGGCGGTGTTGGTGGCCGTGGCGGTGAACGTGTAGCTGTCGCCGTTGGTCAGGCCGGTCACCGTGCACGAGTACGGGACTTCGGGGACCGGCGTCGGGATGGCGTAGGTACAGGTCTCACCGCCGTGGGCCGGTGTGGTCGTGTCGGTGGCGGTCACCGTGAGGCTCGTGACGGTGGCGCCGTTGTCGACGGCCGGCGGGTAGAAGGACACCACCGACTGGGCGTTGGCACCCGACGTGGCGGTCAGCCCCGTCGGCGCGTTCGGTGGCCCGATGGGCTCCACCGGGGACGAGGCGCTCGACGCCTGGCTGGTCCCCGAGGAGTTCGTCGCCGTCACCGAGAAGGTGTAGGTGTCGCCGTCGGTGAGACCCGACACGGTGATCGGGCTCGTGGTGCCCGACGCCGTCTGGCCGCCGTTGGCCGGGTTGGTCCTGTCGGTGGCGGTCACGGTGTAGCCGGTCAGGGCCGAACCGTCGCCACTCGTCACCGGGGCGCCGAAGGACACCGATGCCGTAGCGTTGCCGGCCGTGGCCGATGCTCCCGTCGGGGCCGAGGGGGCGCCCTCGTTGACGGTGACGGTGCCCGCGGTGCTGGTGCCGTTGCCGTTGGTGGCCGTCACGGAGAAGGTGTAGGTGTCGCCGTCGGTGAGCCCGGACAGCGAGCAGGAATCGGTCGGGTCGGTGCCGGTGCAGGTCTGGCCGCCGTCGGCCGGGTCGGTGTCGTCGGTGGCGGTCACGGTATAGCCGGTCACGGCCGACCCCTCGCCGAAGGCGGGGGCCCACGTGACCGTGGCGGCACCGTCCGCCGGTGTCCCGTCACCCGGGACGACCGCGATGCCGGCCGGGGCGTCGGGCGCCGAGGACGGCGAGTAGGTGAACTGGTCCGCCGCCGAGGTGGCCGATGCTGCGCCGTTCGTGGTCACCGTGACATCGACCGGTCCGTCCGAACTCGACGGCGGGGCGACGGCGGTGATCGAGGTGCTCGAGTTGACGGTGAACGACGTCGCCGGGGTCGAGCCGAAGTCGACGGCGCTGGCGCCGGTGAAGCCCGTCCCGGTGATGTCGACCGTGCTACCGCCGGCGTCGGAGCCGCCGGCGTAGCCGGCCGGTGTCGTCACCGCGGTGACGCCGGGAACGATCTCGGTGAACGGGTAGAGGGTCGGCGCGGCGTACGGCGGGGCGGTCGAGGAGGAGCAGGGCGACGAGGTGGTGTTCTCCGCCGGCGTGCCGCAGCTGGTCGGGTAGCCGTCGAAGGCGGCCGTGTTGGAGCCGATGATCGGGATGTCGACCTGGGTGCTGAGCCGGAACTCGGTCAGGGCGGCGCCCACCTCGGTGCCCGGGGCACCGGTCGCCGTGAACTGGGCCTGCACATAGGGAAGCGTCAGGAGCGAGCCGCCGGGGATCTCGACGCTGGAGTTCAGTTCGAGCTCGATGTACGGGTAGGTGGTCTTGTAGTTGCCGGACAGGGTGGCGTCACAGCCGGTACGGGGGGCGGTGCAGTACTCCACCGTGGCCTTCCCCCGCGAGTTCGGGTCCCCACCCACGGCCTGGGCCGAGCCGGGCACGTAGGTGACACCTGCGGGGACCGGGATGACGGAGACGAAGTTGTCGGCGTACTGGATGGTGGCGTTGCCGACGGAGGTCGACTCCTCCACCGGGATCACCGAGGTGCCGGGGATCGTGTCGTAGGTGAACGACTCGCCCGGGGTCACCGTGGCCGGGGCCACGGTGGACGAGCAGATGGACTGGTAGATGTCCGACGAGGAGATCGACACGGCGACGTTCTCCCCCACCAACTCACAGTGCTGGGCGGCGATGTAGTTGACCGTGGCGGTCGCGCAGTTTCCGTCGCTCAGACCGCTCGGGTCCGAGGTGAGGGTGACCCCGGGGACGCAGTAGGCATAGGTGAGCGAGAAGTTGCCCGTGGCGGTGGGCTCGGGGGTCATGTAGATCTGGCCGGAGACGGGGTCGACGAAGGCGTAGCCGTCGGCGGCCGGGGGGGCGCTGGTGATGGCGAGCGACGCGGTGTTGACCGAGCCGGTGCCGCTGGTGACGTTGGCGATGGCGTAGCTCGTCTCGGGGGAGCCGGTCTGGTACACCTCGGAACCCGACGGGATGGTCGTCGTCGAACTGCAGGACGGATTGGTGAAGAGGAGGCTCACCCCCGTCACCCCGGTACCGCCCGAAGCGAGGCTCGTCCCGGACACGGTGAACGGGTTGCCCGTGTACTCGAAGACGTACGAAGGGGACTGGGTTCCGGTGACCGTGTCGCTGCAGGCGGCGTACACGTCGACGTCCCCGACGGGCGAGAAGTTGTAGGTGGTACTGATCGACGCGAAAGCCAGCGTGGTAGCCGTGCTCGGATTGGTCACGGCCGACGTCAGCGTGGCGTCGGTCTGGTTCGCCGGCGTCGTGCCCGTGAAGGCCTTCGGCATCCCGGTCCCGATGAGGGAGTAGTTGGCGTTGACGTTGGCGATGGTAGGCGTGGCAGTGGCCGAGGCGGGCGACGCCGTCGCCAGCGCCACGCCGGTGGTGGCGACACCCAGTGTCACGATCGCTGCGAGCAGCAGCTTCACGTAGGAGTACAGACGAACGCGAACAGGATCGATCCGAACCATGACATTCCCCCAAAATTTGTCGGTGTCTCGCCAAGCACCGTCCAACGTTCACCCCTGGACGGCGCACACCTCGACCGTTCGGACGGGCGCCTGATGGTTGTAACCCAGGTTGTGACGAGGGTCAAGACAAAATATTGGCAAAATTTGAGGATTCCGCGGGTCGCCACCACCCGCAGCGGTTTTCGCCGTGGCGAGGTGACGGCGCGTGGCGGTCGGGTGCCGACTGGTCCGTCGCCGCGTGACGGTCAGCTGGTGCGGGGGTCCAGGAGGTCGGCGAGCACCTGGGACAGGAGCACGTGCGCCTCGTCCCGCGAGAGCCCGCGCAGGCGCCGGTAGTAGTCGAGCGACTCGAACTGGAACAGAGCGTCCACGGCGACGTGGCTGGCGGCGCGGCGCGCGCTGGGCAGCAGCGCGAGCTCGGGTGCGAACTGCAGCTCGACCTGCTCGGACAGCAGGTCGCGCACGACGGCGAGCTCGGAACGCACGATGCGGCTCGTCGCCGACATCAGGCTGGCGGCCCGGGCCGTGGCCCCGAGCTCGTCGTAGCCCTCGAGGCGGATCCGGACGAACTCGTCGATCCGGTGCCCGAGTGACCCCTGGCCGATGCCGTGGATCAGGTAGCGCGGTATCCCGACCTCGATCTGGCGATCCACCGCGGCCCGCAGCAACGACCGGTTGTCCGGGAAGTAGCGGTTGATCGACCGGTGCGAGACACCACAGCGCTCGGCCACCTGTGCCGGTGACGGCTGCAGGTTCCCCTCGGCGAACAGAGCGATGGCCGCGTCGAGCACGGCGAGCCGGTTGCGGTCCCGTCGGGCTACGCGTCCGTCCGTGGACGCCGTGCCGGCGGCGGAGCTGCTGACCTTCGCTTTGCCCTGGGTCACGGACCTCTCTCCTGCTGCCCGCCCCTCGTGGACCGCCCCCGTCGACGCAACGGAGGTTGCGGTGACGGCACCGCCGATCGTACCCGGTGTTCGCCATCGTACTGCGGGGCACCCGGATCGACGGTCCGCGTCGCACCCGCAGTCAGGAGGTCGAACCCAGTCCGGCGACGTTCTGGGCTGTCGACGAGACCTGACCGAGACGGATCCCCACGTCGACCGGCACGGTCGCGGATGGCGTCGCCGAACCGGTGCCGAGCTGCCCGCTCCCGTTGTCGCCCCAGGCCCAGAGTCGCCCGCTCGAGTCGATGGCGTAGCTGGCGTACCCGCCCGAGCTGACCTTCACGAAGGTGACGCCCCGAGGGACGTGCACCGGCACCGGCACATCGGAGTCGATCCGGCTCCCGATGCCGAGCTGACCACGATCGTTGTTCCCCCACGCCCAGACGTCACCGCTCTGCAGGACGGCCACCGTCTGGCCGTTCCTGGCCCCACTCCCCCCCTGGAACACGCGCGTCACGGCAGCGGGAAGGGCGACCTTGACCGGTAGTGCGCTGTCGAGGGTGGTGCCGTTGCCCAGTTGGCCCGCGGCGTTGTACCCCCAGTTGTAGTAGGTGCCGTCGGCGAGCAAGGCGCCGGACCCCTCCCACGAGGAGGTGAGGGCAGTGACCCTCTGGCCGATCGGCAGGCCGACCACTGGCGTCGGGGTGCTCGCCGAGGCGGTGGATCCGGTTCCGAGCTCACCGGCATCGCCACTCCCGCAGGCGTAGACGGTGCCGTGCGAATCGAAGAGCGCGTGGGTCCGGGCACCCGTCGCGAGCGTCACGTCGGTGAGGGGGAGCTTCTGGGGACGGGGTTCGACGAGGCCGGACAGACAGAGGTCGCCATCGCCGTCGAGGCCCCAGCCCCAGACGTGGCCGGTCGAGTCGATGGCGAGGCCGGCGTCGAAGGGCATCGGGTTCGGAAGTGACGCGATGGTGACTCCGGCCGGGAAGTCGACCTCGACGGCCGTTGTCTCGTAGGGGGTCTGCCGTCCGTCCCCGAGCTCGCCGTAGCTGTTGACGCCCCAGGCGTAGACGGCGCCCGTCGATGTGAGGGCGTAGCCATCGGAGTTCGACGTGGCGATCTGGACGACCGTGCCCCTGATGCCCGGGATCGCCCGCGGCGTGTCGAGCTGGAGCTGTTGGATTGCACCCTTGTTGCCGACGACCCCCCATCGGTAGACGGCCGGGGCCGTTGCCGCAGCGCCGTTGTCCGTGCCTCCGCCGCACGCCGCGAGGACGAGGGCGACGCCCGCCAGAAGGCTCGCCGCGATGACCGTGGCCCGGCGGTGTGGGGCGACTGCACCGGGCAGACCGGAGGCCGGTGGGAGGCCCGGGGCGGCACCGCGGCACGAAGGCGTCACGGGCCCTCCCTCCCCGGCGCCCGACGCGCCTTCTGCAATCGATGCACGCGGTACCGGGCCATCCGCCACAGCAGGACGACCCCGCCGACGGCGAGCAGACCACCGCCGATGTGGCCGAGCAGTACGAGCACGACTCCACCGGCGACCATGGCGATCGCGATCGCGTACCGCTGCCAGGGCTGCGCCTGCACGAGGGTCTGTCGGATCAGGGGACCGCTACCGAACGGCATCAGGAGTGCACCTTTCCTCGGCGTCTGTGCCGACTACACCGTTAGTCTACCATGTAGACTGTCAACTATCATGACGAATTTTGACGCCCCACCACCGTCCGTCCGCCCGGAGCCGGAAGGGCCGGCATCCCTGCTGCCGTGGCTGCTTCGACGGACCAACCAGCGCTACCGGGCGGCCATCAGGGACCGCCTCGCGGACCATCGGTTGGCGGGGCTGCCACAGCCCGGGTATTGGGCGCTCGTGATCCTGGCCGGAGGTGGGTGCGATGCCCGCCAGCTGATGAGCGGGATGGGCGTGAGCAAGCAGGCCGTCTCCAAACTCGTCGACAACCTGGTGGCCGGAGGATTCGTCGACCGGAGGCCGAACGACGCCGACCGCCGCCGCACGGACCTCCTGCTCTCGGCCAAGGGCCGCGAGGCCGCCGACATCATCGCCGACGCGGTACGGGAAACCGACGAGGCCTTCGCCGCCGAGCTCGGTCCCGAGCGGTTCGCAGGTCTCGTCGAGATGCTCGAACAGATGACGGGACGTCACGATTGACGCCCGGCGCCTCCCGGCCGGGGAACGGACACGTCGGGCGCAGACGACCGGCGACCGGTCGTCGTGGTGGCGGAGGTCGATCCGGAGCCCACCCACTAGCCCTAGCATCGTGGAGGTGCCCGGTACCTCCTCGACCCAGGAAGTCGTCTCCCTCTCGGCGGTGACGAAGGTCGTGCTCGTCGTGATCGCCGTGGTCTTCGCCCTGATCGTCCTGAGCCAGTTGATCTTCGTGATCGGCAAGACCTCGAAGAGCCACCCCGGTGTCACTCCGACCGTGGTGCAACGTCATGGCGAACGGACGACGTCACCGCCGGCATAGCTCGGCTCGAAACGCCGGCCTCATTCGATCATGGCTCCTACCGGAACGGCGATCGGCCCGCCGTCCAACGTCCCCGCCACGAGTCCGGCGGCGCCGGCGATTCCGGCGAGCACCAGGCACGTGATCGAGAACGCGTGGGCCACTGCTCCGGAGGAGGCGGAACTGCCGCCCGTCGCGTCGAAGACCAGTCCGGTCACGGCGAGTCCGAGCGAGGTCCCCATTCCCCGCGTCATGTTCAAGACGCCCGATGCCACCCCTGCCTGGCTCGCGGGGACCGATGCCATGATCGTCGCGTTGTTCGGCGGAGTGAATGCGCCCATGCCGATGCCGATGACGGCCAGCAACGCCAGGAAGAGCCAGGTCTCCGGGCGGAACGCGGCGAGGGTGACCAGGCCCACGGCGACGCAGGTCATGCCGCCTACCGTGAGGGGGCGCGCACCGACGCGATCGGCGAGGCGACCGGCGAGCGGGGCCGTGGCGCCCAGGGCCACCGGCATGGCCATCAACTCGAGTCCGGAGCGTCCCGAACCGAGACCGACGCCCCGCTCGAGATAGAAGGGCACCAGGAACAGGACACCGAACATCACCAGGTAGGACAGCAGCCCGCTGGTGATCCCGGCGCTGAAGCGCGGCTGGCGGAACAACCGGAGATCGAGCATCGGGTGCTCGCACCGCCGCTCGCGGAACAAGAACGCCGCGACGAGGACCGATCCACCCAGGAGGAGCCCGATGATCGACGCTGAGGTCCACCCCCGGGAGTTCCCGAAGGAGATGGCAGCGAACAGCGCCACCACGGCCGGGAAGAAGAGGACGAAGCCCGTCCAGTCGAACGGGGTCGGGTCCTGGAGGTTGCGGCTCCTCGGGATCAGCAGGACTCCGGCGATCATGCCGACGAGCCCGAACGGCACGTTCACGAAGAAGATGAGTCGCCACCCCCCGGCGGCCAGCAGGAATCCGCCGACCGATGGACCGAGCGCCAGTCCGACGGCCTGGGCGGCGCCCTGGATCCCGATCGCCCTGCCCAGCGATGCCTTGGGCACGGCGAGGACGATGATGGCGACGCTGTTCGCCTGCAGGAGGGCCGCACCGATGGCCTGGAGGGCGCGGAAGGCGACGAGCCACCCGAGGCCCGGAGCGAATCCACAAAGCGCAGAGCCGACGATGAAGATGCCGAATCCGTAGACGTAGAGGAGCTTGCGCCCCCACATGTCGGCGAAGCGACCGACGGCCACCACGGTGGCGACGAGGACCAGGAGGTAGCTCAGTCCCACCCAGGTGACCGCTCCGACGCTTGCGTGGAACGTCCGCTGCAGCGTCGGGAGGGCGACGGTCACGATGCTGGCGTCGAGCTGGCCCATGAAGGCACCGATGCACACGGCGGCGACGGTGAGCCAGAAGGCCCCCGGTCGATTCCGGATCCGGTCCGGGCGCTTCGGCTCGATCAGGAGCCGCTGCCATCCGGTCGAATGCCCACCCCTGACGGCGACGTCTTCCACGAGGCCAATCTGACAGAGCACCATCAAGAAGTCGAATAGCGATATCTGTTCAGTACGATAAGCTATCCAAATCGATACCCATCGCCTCCGGCATTTCGTGGCCGTGGTCGACCACGGTGGGTTCACCGCGGCGTCCAAGGCCGTGTTCGTCTCGCAGCCGGCCCTCTCGCTCGCCGTCAAGGAGCTCGAGCGGGAGCTGGGCACGGCACTGTTCGCACGGCTGGGCCGAGGGGTGCGGCTGACCCCGGCCGGCGCCGCCCTTCTCGGGCCGGCCCGACAGGCCTTGCGGGATGTCGAGACCGGTCGGGCCGCGGTGGCCGCCGTCGCCGGGGTCGTGGCGGGCTCCCTCAGCGTGTGCAGCCTCCCGACGTTGGCGGTCGACCCGATGGCCGCCCTCGTCGGGCGCTTCCGGCAGCACCACCCCGGCGTGCGCGTCGACCTGGCGGCTCCCGAGAGTGGTGCGGACCTGTTCGACCTGGTGGAGAACGGAACGTGTGAACTCGGCGTGACCGACGCGCTCCACGTGCCGGAGTCGTTCGAGGCCGTCGACCTGGGGTCGCAATCGCTCGTCTTCATCCATCCACCGGGCACCCCTACGTCACCTGCCCGTGGCGGTCCGGCCGTGGCGGTCACGGACGACACCCCGTTCGTGGCGGCGCCCGAAGGCACCTCCACCCGCCGGTTGCTCGACGAACAGCTCGGCGCGCTCGGAATCACCCCCAGGCTCGCCGTCGCGTCGGCGCAGCGGGAGGCCATCGTCCCGCTCGTCCTGGCCGGTGCCGGTGCCGCCCTCGTTCCCGAGGCCCTCGCCAGCTTCGCCGAGCGGTCCGGTGCCGTCGTCTCCAAACCGGATCCGGCGGCCATCCGGCGGCTCGCCCTGGTGTACCGATCGGGTGAGCTGTCGCCCGCGGCTGTCAGGTTCTGCGAACTGGCAGGGCCATAGGAAGTCGTGAGGATCAGACGAGGAGACGGTGCGACGGACCGGACGCCATCCGTCGGACCCAACGCGAAAGGCGGCGACATGAGTACTCGGACCGAGGCGGTAATCGAGGTGTTCGCCGACATCTGGTGTCCGTTCGCCCATGTCGGCCTACGGGCGATCGAGGAGCAGCGACGTCGGAGTGATCGCGAAGACATGGTCATCTGGGTCCGGGCTTGGCCGCTCGAGCTGGTCAATGGCGCACCCCTCGATCCGACGGTGACCTGGGAGCACGCCGAAGACCTGCGAAACCAGGTCGCCCCGGATCAGTTCCGGCACCTCGATGTTGACCACTTCCCGACCTCGACCCTCGAGGCCCTGGCGCTGGCCGATCGGGCCTACCGGACCGGCCTGCAGGTCGGCGAGCGAATGAGCTTCGCCCTCAGGGACGCTCTCTTCGAAGAGGGCCGGGACATCTCGGATCCGGCGATCCTCCGGTACCTGGCAGACGAGCTGGGCGTCGCCATGCCCGACGGGTCCGACCGGACCGCCGTGATTGCCGACTGGGATGAGGGCAAGCGGCGGGGTGTCCTCGGCTCGCCGCACTTATTCTGTGGCGACGTCGACGCCTTCTGTCCCTCCCTCGACATCACCAAGGATCCCGTCGCCGGGTTGTCGGTCGTGAGGGACACGTCGGGGCTCACGACGTTCCTGGACCAGTGCTTCGCCCGATCCGGGACGAACGCGAGGCGTCGACCCGGGGTCCCGTTGACATCCCATGGGGTCCATGGGTTGCCGGATGGTGTGCGCGGTCGTCGACTGCTCGCCCGGACGATGGTCCGGGAGTGACCGTCGACACGGTCGTGGGCGCCGTCAACGTTCGGCGGCGAGGTCTTTGAGCTGACGCAGGAGCCTGGTGGCCGCAGGCACCAGCGGCCGATCACGCGGCCAGACCGCTCGGATGCGGCGTTCGAGCGCAACGCTCGCCGTCACGACGACGAGCCGACCGTCGGCTGATTCCGGCTCGACGGCCAAGCGGCTGACCACACCCGGCCCGGTGCCCGCCATGACAGAGGCCTTGATGGCCGTGGTCGAGGCCAGTTCGACGAGCGCCGTGGGCTGCAACCCGGAGACGGCGAGAGCGCGTTCGAGCACCTCTCGCGTGCCCGATCCGGCCTCTCGGAGGATGAGCGGCGTCGTGGCGAGATCGGCCGGGGCCAGCGGGCGCCGGCGGCGCGCCCAGGGGTGGGACGGAGCCACCACGACCACGAGGTCGTCACTCGCGACCACGCGGCAGCGCAGGTCGGGCGGATCATCGGGGCCCTCGACGAACCCGATGTCCGCCCCGCCGGTCCGCATGATTTCGGCGACGTGCTCGGAGTTCCCCATCTCCAGGGAGACGGCGACGTCCTGGTCGGATGCCCTCAGCCGGCCCAGCCACGCCGGCACGAGGTATTCGGCCGCGGTCATGCTGGCGGCGATGCGCAGGGTGCCCCGTCCCTCGGACCGCACGGCCGCCGTCCCCAGCAGCAGTTCCCGCATGCCCTCGAGCACCGTCTCGCTCCATTGGACCACGGCCAACCCGGCGCCGGTGAGGCGGGCCCGACCCGATGATCGGTCCAACAGCTCGAGGTCGAGCACCCGTTCGAGCGACCGGAGCCGCGTGCTCGCCGCCGGCTGGCTGATGTGGTGCGCGGCGGCGGCCTGGCGGATCGAGCCCCGCTCCGCCACACTCCGGAGCAGGTCGAGTGAGCGGATGTCGGGGACGGGTTCAACCAGAGGCATAAGGTAACCTTATAGGACTGGGCCGAATTCCGATCTAGCGGAGGCCGCCCCATCGGCGGATGCTGGGCACATGGAACAGCTGCTACCCGGCAGGGCCGCGAGTCGAACGGTGGATGCCCCTGCCGCTCCCGGCCGGACCCGACGGCAACGGGCGAAGGTGGTGCTCCCCGGGCTGGCACCGGTGGTGGCTCTTGCCGCGGTGGCCACCGTGCTCGGTCACCTCATCCCGGTGGTCGGAGCCCCGGTGTTCGCCGTCCTCGGCGGCATCGGAATCGCCATGGTCCGCCCACCGGCGGCTCAGACACGACCCGGACTGAATTTCGCTTCCAAGACCGTGCTGAAGGCGTCGATCGTGGTCCTGGGCACCGGCCTCTCGTTCCACGAGGTCCTCACCATCGGAGGCTCGTCGCTGCCGGTGCTCCTCGGCACGTTGGCCGTCGCACTCATCGGGTCCGTGGTGTTCGGCCGGCTCCTGGGGGTGTCCCGGGACCTGCGGACGCTCATCGGCGTGGGGACCGGCATCTGTGGAGCCTCGGCCATCGCGGCGACCGACGCGGTCATCTCCGCGTCAGATGCAGACGTGTCCTACTCCATCGCCACCATCTTCACGTTCAACGTGGCCGCCGTCCTCACCTTCCCGAGCATCGGCCACGCACTCGGCCTCTCGCCCCACGCCTTCGGACTGTGGGCCGGAACGGCGGTCAACGACCTGTCGTCGGTCGTCGCCGCATCGACGATCTTCGGGCACGGGGCGACGTCCTACGCGGTGGTGGTGAAACTGACCCGCACGCTGATGATCATCCCGATCGCCGTCGGTCTGTCCGCCTGGCGTGCCCGAGCACGGCCTCGTGCCGGTGCGGGCACATCCACGGGCGCGAAAGGCATTCGCCATGCCGTGCCGACGTTCGTCGGGTGGTTCCTGGTAGCCGTTGCCCTCGATACGATCGGTCTGGTGCCGGACAGTTGGCACCAGACGCTGTCGGTGGTGGCCTCGGGAATGATCACGATGGCCCTGGGCGCAATCGGCCTCTCCGCCCGTCCTCGGAGCATCCGCCACGCGGGCTACCGGCCCCTGGCCCTCGGTGCCATCCTGTGGGTATCCGTGGCCGCGACCAGCCTGGCGCTCCAGGCACTGACGGGCGCACGCGTACTGACCGCGTGACCGACCGCGGAATCTGCACAAACCGGAGATCCTGCTGGCTGCAGTTGGTTTCTTCGGGGTGGAGCTCGACCGCCGACCGAAGAAGCAGTCGCCTTCATCGACGCCCACCGGGACAGGACTACCGGTGGGCGTCGATGGGGGGTCGAGTCGATCTGCAAGGTGCTGCAGCGGCCCAGCGGTCCGACATGGGTGTCGTGGTTCAACGAGGAGCGGCTGCACTCCGATCTCGGCGACCGCACGCCGGAGACGACTACCGTCATAAGTCTCAGCCCGACGTGGCATGAGAGACCCAAACTACTGAGCCTCCATCAGACCCAGGCCGGTTCAGAATGATGGATGTGAGTCGGTCGCTGGGTCGCATACCGCCGCTTGCTCGGAATTCACGGGCATGGAGTGCGTCTCTACGATTCCGTACAGTTGATGGCAATACGTGGAGGCGGAAATTGATCGAACGAGCCGAACTATGACAGCCGAGCAGAAATTGATCACAGCGTCGCGTCGAATCGGAGCGCCTGCGGACCGGATCTTCGAGATCCTGGCCGATCCACAGCGGCACGCGGAATTCGATGGCTCAGGCATGTTGCAAGGAGCTGTCGATGGCTGTCCCATTTCCGGCGTTGGCGACACCTTCACGATCGAGATGCATCGCCTGGGGGACGACTACCTCATGCTGAACTACGTAGTGGAGTTCGAACCCGCGCGATGTATCGCTTGGAAGCCGGCCCCAGGCGACCCTTCGCGGGCCGAAGGCAACGATCCATCGAAGGTTGGCATTCCAGCGGGCTACCGCTGGGGCTACCACCTTCTTCCGGATGGCTTCGAGACAACCGTTGTCACCGAGTTCTTCGACCCCGGACCCATTCCCGACGAGCTCCTTGTTGACGGCGGCGCCTGGATCAACGGCAGCTATCCGATCCTCGAGTCAATGGAGGCCAGCTTGAAGCGTCTTGGAGACCTCAGCACTGAGTAGGGCCTCTACCAGGATGCCGCTACGGTTGGGCCTTCAGCGAGCCCCGGGAGCAAGACGATCGCGTCCCCGATGCCGGATCTGCGAGTGTCATCCGAATGCGTTGAAGTGCTTCCCGTCCGGTGGGCCCTTCTGAGTCAAAGTCGGCTGTTGGTCTCCTCGCCCACCGACCTGACGGAAAGCGACCCATCTTCCGGACTGCGACAACGTTGGATTCCTACAACATCTGTGGAGGTGCTGGGACGCTACTCGAAACCACGCTGACCAGGAGAAACGGATCGAACGAGTCCTCGAGATTCCCCTTTCCGAGCCGACAACAGCTGTTTCCAAGCCGCCGAGGAAGGTTCACCGTCGCCTTCGAGAAGGCGAACTCGACGAGCTGGCCGAGGCCTACCTCGCCGGGGCCACCCTCTCCGAACTCAGCGATCGCTTTGGAAGGCACCGGAGAACGATCTCGGCCAGCTTGGACGCCGAGGCGTGGCTCGTCGCTACCGATTGGTTGAGGGAGAGCGACTCCGGCAAGCCATCCAGAGCTACCAAAGCGGCATGTCAGTGGCCTCCATCAGTAAGGAGCTTGGAGTTGCCGGTGACACAGTTCACAAGGCCCTCACGAAAGCAGGAGTCAAGCTGAGGCCGAGGCGAGGATGGGAGCAATAGTGGTCAAGCTGGATCCTCTCCTGGTCCCGACCCCTGCTGATCCATTGCCCTCACGATGGCTCTTGCAAGAGAGGTACGCCACAGATCTGGATACCCCCGTCCATCAAACAAGATCTTGATCGTTTCCCTCAGCAATCTTTCGCCGACGTGGAAATAATGACCCTCATATGCCGAACCTGATACCTTGTAGTTGAGGGAAGGGATGACGCCTTCGTGAATCATTGATTTTATAACGTCGGCAAACGAGCAATACCAATGCTCAAGGTTCGTGAGCTTGGCGGTGTGTTCGTTATTGTGCCGATCCTTCCACCGACGGATTCGAGAGCGCCGCTCAGTCGGAGACCACAGCATGTGCTCAGTGCCTATCGTGCTTGGGTTCCTGAGCTCCTTGAACTCTTGGTAAATCAGTGCCGACGCCTCGGCACCGCCTGCCGCTGAACTGTCCGTGGTCAGCGCCTCAAACGCCGTTTTGAGCATGATTTTCTGTCGTCCCAGCCAGTCTCGTGTATTGCGCCAGGCCTTCGCCAACCAACGGTTCGTATTGCGAAGGCTCTGTGTCAGCTCATCCGACAAGCCGCAGCTCGAGGAACGCTTGGTAGCTGGCTCAGAACATCTTCGTCGCAGTTTCCCCATCGGCATGCGTAGTTCAAGAGGAGCCCGGATAATCAGACTCTCCCCAATTCGGTATCCACCCTCCAGCACGGACACCAACAAGCCTCGTGTGATAGCGATGTGGCCGCCAGCAATGTCAATGCGCAGATGAATAGCTCGCTGTTATTCGTCGTAGCTGTGAACCAACCGGCATTGTCGCTTGTCTGATCGGCCGCTCCGTCGATCGTGGCAAAGTGCAGTGCCAGCTGAAGAGCCATCCTTTCGTCCTCGGACGGCAAAACGCCGTCCGCACCAGTTGCCTCCCGAACGACCAGGCCGGCTTGGCTATCCGCACTCCGTTTGCGTCCTGGAACGAGCTGAGAAACGCCGTTGCGAGAGCTTCAATTTCAGGGCTCAGCCATGGCCCCGTGTACTGGCTGGCTGGCATTGCGCACCAACCATCGAAGCGAAGCGGTCTCGTCAGTGGCAGATATGGGCAGAAGAGGAGATACGGGTTGCTGTTCAGACTCATACCGCTTGATTCCCGTCCCCTGGCCCTCACGACTCCTTCACCCGCTTACCTTAGCAAGGATGGTGTGAGTTCCCCGACACGTTGGCCAACATGACCTGCCAAGTTTCAGTATCCATATCGACGCCGGCGGCGTTCGAAGGCCTCCCGTCCGCCTTCCAAGGCCTCCACCGCCGATCGCACCGATTGTTTGTCCAGCGAACCCACATGCTCAGTTCGAACGAGCGCGCTTGCCTCTAGTGAGAGCCTCCCCTTCGGCAGTCAGACGGATCACCTGCTCTCATCGCCGAGAACCGGAATATTCGGATTGTGAGTTGAAAGAACAAATTGTCGTTCAAGCTTCTCGGCTCCGCATTTTTGGGACGATGTCATCCGCAATGAACGCCGTTGTCGAGGTCATCTTCAGCTTGGTCGATCACTAGCGGCGAGTTGTCGTCCGACCCCAGGAGGAGTATCCAGGAGGATTGCCGTTGCTTTTTCTCCTGTCGAGAGATTCTCAAGGCCCCTCCACACAGGACGACTCTTCTCTCTTGCCCCACGCGGAGATCGATGGAGGTGGTTGCGCCAAGCCCCAAATTCTCCATCATCAAGAGAGTCTCTTCCGAAAGTTCGGCCACCTTGTCGACCTGCTTGCCCTCGATCCCCAAAACCTCGCTAACTTTGGATGCGCCATTTCGGCATGCATCAGCAAGAAGCCCTGGGCTGAAATCTGCGTCGGCTGCATCGACCGCCTTCATCACGTTGTCACGCTGACCAGAGATTCTTGAATCTGTAGAAACTCTTTGAGTGGAGACCGGTCACCCTCGTAATTCCCAGGTGACCCTCACCGCCACTGCGCAGGCGAGCTTGGCGGACACTTCCTGCGCAGCAATCTTCAGCTTTTCGAATTTCCGGACGTCTGGAGTCGTCCCACTCCTTCTCCAGAGCTTCCGATTGGCACGAAGCTTGCCGCTCTCCACCTCTGCTTGCTTGATCTTCGCGGCGTCGACTGACTCCGCCTTCTCCTTCTCGAGTTCAAGAATCCCTTCTTCACCGTCGACGCTGTCAGCCTTCAGTTCTCGAAGCTGGAGAAGGAATTCATCGTTCTGGAGCGGATCGCGTGGCTGTACGGCTTCCCTTGACTTCGTCGAATATCGCGATGATGCGGCGGCAAGCTTCGTCTCTAGCTGCGTACGCCCTGAGGAGAACTCGGCGTTCAACTCAGTCAGCGCCGTCCGGGATCTTCTTCAGTCCTTCTGCAGATGCGTGCCTCTCCAGTAGCTCCGTCTGCCGAAATTCAAACTCAACTTCTTGCAACTCCGCAATTGGGACCTCAATGTCGTCGAGCAAAGCTTCAGTGTCAGTGAAGGCCGGCTCCTCCTTCTTCTCAAACGCTGCCTCCGACTTGAGGTCGCCCCTGGCGCCAGCCTTGTCGTACTCTTATCCAGCTGTTCCTCGACAACGGGCAGACGATCTTGGCGTCCGGATCGCCATCAATCTTCGAGATCTCGTCGAGTATCGCTTGCCGGTTCGTCGCAAGATCGTCTGAGGATTTGAGCTGGCGCTTCTCTTTGGTCACGACGACTTTACAAACCGCTCCAGCAAATTGGCCCTGGCTTCTGGCATCTTGGCTAACTCGGCAACCTCGTGTTGGCCAAAGAACTCGACAGTCCCAACAAGAGAAGTGGGGCTTACATGATCGGCTCCCGTCCTTCGTCACGACTGTCTCTCCAGGTACCGGCCGCTCAATCATCCAAGTGCTCGAACTCTCCGGGTCATCGACTTCCACAACGACCTTTGTGCCGGAACCAAGGACGTTCTTGACAAATCCGTCATGAGCTGTCTTGGCGTCAGATCCAATTGGTTCAAGATCCAGTACATATCGGATCGACTCGAGAACCGTGCTCTTTCCGGCGCCGCGTGGACCAATAAGGACATTCAGGGATTGGTTGAGCGGCAGGCTCACGCCATCCACAAATCCACCGGTCCAGGAAATCTTTGCCAGATGCCGAACCTGAGGTGAGGACAGATCCTCTGGAAGCCGCACCCTCGAATCCGGGTCCAGGAAGGAGTTCCAGGAGGCCATCAAGAGTGAGTTCGGATACCTTGAAGGTAGGTCCAGCTTTGCTTACTAGCCAATTATTTTTCAGCCGCAATCACGTCTCCTGCGTAGATCACCGCCAGATTGTGAGTTCGTGCGTAGTGCCTTACACTCCCCGACAGCATGCCTTCGTATGAGGTACCTATTTCAGCCACGGTGTCGCGATGGCTGCACAGGTCAGATCGTCGCTGGTCGAACATTCCAACTCGGCTCTGTCCGCTCAATTTGCTGAGCAATCCACTTGGATCAGTGACATGTGCCGCGATACGAGCGCCCCCATTCTGGCGCCTTCTTCATGAGGTCCTTCGAGGTGATGTCGCCGATCCCGGCCTGGTCCGCATCGGTGACGACTCCGCAATTACCAATGCAGTTCTGAATAGTCCGGCTGGGCGTGCCGCGTTCGAAGATGCAGAGAAAGTGCACGCCTTCGGATGTTGAGGCTTCGAAGCCAGGGAAGGCGCAGATGCCGTGATCCTCGGCCAATCGAATCGGGATTCACTTTCTCGATCGTGTAGTGATCGGTGACAGCAATGATTTCAATCTCAGAGGCTAGGCAAGCGTCGACGATGGATTGGTTGTATTGCGCTTCGTCAGAGACCAGGCTGTTCTCTTGGCATTCTTCCCCAAATAACCAAATGGGTTCACCTGCAATGCAGTCGGACAAATCGCGCCCCGTTGGCGAACCGCTCGGCCTCAGGAAGACTTCGACGTCATCGTTAGCCCCCGTCCGAAGTGTTCAAGTGGTCCCGGCGAAGATCTCCGCCTGTTCGAGGATGAGTTCGACTGCCTTCTCCTCAAGGTCTGGCGGGTAATCGTACTTGGCGAGCAGTCGACGGACCCTTGACCGCATCGCCGCACGCACGGATTCCTTGAGGATTCCAGTCGATGGTCGCGCTCTGCCGGATCGAGCCAACTAACTCGCTAGCTATCTTCTTCAACGTCTCATCGCCCATCTGGAGCACAGCGGCGTCGTTCTGCACGATGGCATCGTAAAAGGCTGCTTCCGACTCGCGTGAGGCCAAGTTCCTCGTGGCGCTTAGTCTGGTGTCGCATGTCCTTGGCCAGCTTGACCAGCTCGGCGACGATCTCGGCCGTGGTTAGCGCTCGGTTGGTGTAGCGGTTGATTGCGTCGTCGAGCTGTTCCTGAGAACTGCCGCGCCTGCACGACGTTGGTGCGTTGCACCGTGCGGATCTGGTCGTTGATCAACCTGCGCAGCAGGCCCATCTGCAGGTTGGGCTTGTCTTTGCTGGTCGAGCTGTCGAGGAACTCATCAGAGAGGATCGACAGATCCGGTGTCTCCACACCAGCCAGCTTGTAAATGTCGACAACCTCGTCGGCAGCCACCGCCTCGTTGACAAGTTGACCGATCGCGGTATCGATCTCAACGGCCCCGGACCCGCCGCGACCGGAATCAGGGTTCTGGATCTTTAAGATGGCCGCACGGACGTCGGTGAACATCCGCACGTCATTGCGGATGGCGACCGCTTCGTCGCGGGAGCCGCAAAGGGCGAACGCCTTGGCCAGAGCCAGCACCTGGTCGAGGAAACGCTCGGTGCGATCCAGGTCAGCCATGACGAAGTCGAGCACTTTGGCGTGCTGCGATAGACGGGCCGCAGGCGGAAAGGTCCGGCGAGGAGTCGAACGTCGCAACCGTGCATGACGCCGCGCACGATGTCGTGCTTTTCGAGCATCACGGCGACCATCTCTTCGATTGGCACGCCGGCCTGGTCGCGGTCGGTCGGCGAGTACTCGCCAGCGCTTCCTGCAGGTTGGCGAAGACGCCGATGTAGTCGACGATCAGGCCGCCGGGTTTGTCGCGGAACGTCCGGTTGACCCGCGCGATCGCCTGCATCAGGCCGGCGCCCTGCATGGCTTGTCGACGTACATGGTGTGCATGGAGGGGGCATCGAAGCCGGTCAGCCACATGTCCCGGACAATGACGATCTCCAGCGGATCGTTCGGGTCTTTGGCCCGGGTCTTGAGCTCCTTGCGGACTCCTTGCCGATGAATGTGCGGCTGGAATTCGGCGGGGTCGGCAGCCGAACCCGTCATGACGACCTTGATCTTCCCGGCCTTCGGATCGTCACTGTGCCATTCGGGCCGCAGTGCGACGATCTTCTCGTACAGCTCGACCGCGATCCGTCGGGACATCGCGACGATCATCGCTTTGCCGAACATCTCTCTCGGCGCTTCTCCCAGTGGTCGACGATGTCCGGCCGCAATCAGATCGAGTCGGTCACTCGGCACCGACGATGGCCTCCATGCGTGCCCAGCTGCGACTTGGCTTCGGCCGGCCTCGCCTTCCTCGACCCCCTCGGTGATCTCATCGGCGAGCTCGTCCAACGCCTCATGGTCGCTCCGCCTGAGCTCAGACCTTTGCCAGACGCGATTCGTAGAAGATCCGACGGTGGCGCCGTCCTCGACGGCCCGGGTCAGGTCGTAGACGTCGATGTAGTCACCGAAGACCGGCTGGGTTGACTTGTCATTGCGTCTCGATCGGGGTGCCCGTGAAGCCGAGGTAGGTGGCGTTCGGCAGCGCGTCGCGCATGTGCTTTGCGAGCCCGGACTTGAGCGTGCCATCGCGCTCGAGCGACTCGCTGAAACCGTACTGGGAGCGGTGTGCCTCATCCGCCACCACGACGACGTTGCGGCGGTCGGTCAACACGGGATTCGTGTCGCCGCTCGTCCTCGGGGGCGAACTTCTGCAATGTGGCGAAGATGATCCCGCCGGATGCCCGGCGCAGGAGCGGACCTCAGTTCTGCGCGTGAATCGGCCTGGACGGGCTTCTCGGGCAAGATCTCGGCCGGGGCGAAGACCTCGCTGAAGAGCTGGTCGTCAAGGTCATTGCGGTCAGTGATGAAAACACAACGTTGGGTTCTCCATGCGTGGGTCGCGCATGATCTTCGCCGCGTAGAAGACCATTTCGAAGCTCTTGCCTGAGCCTTGGGTGTGCCAGACGACACCGCCACGGCGGTCACCATCCGGACCGGCAGCCTCGACCGTGGACTCGACCGCAGCGTTGACTGCCCAGTACTGGTGGTACTTGGCGACACGCTTCACGAAACCTCTGCCCTCGTCGCTGAAGACGATAAAGTTGCGGAGGAGGTCGAGGAACCGCTCCGGTTCGAAGACACCCTTGGTGAGGACTTCGAGCGCCGGCATGTTGGTGATCACCTCGCGACCCTCAATGGTCTTCCACGGTGCGTAGTGCTCGAAAGCACCAGAGAACGACTCATCGCTGCGCTGGTTCCGTCACTGATGACAGCCACGGCGTTGGGGACGAATATAGACGGGGATATCGCCACGGTAGGTCTGGATCTGGTTCCAAGCGCTCTTGAGCGTGGCGTGTTGATCGGCGAGGTTCTTCAGCTCGAACAGAGCGATCGGAATGCCGTTTACGAACACCAGCAGATCGGGTCGACGGTTCTTCCCGTTCTCGACGATCGTGAACTGGTTGACGGCTAGCCAGTCGTTGGCCGCCGGATGTTCGAAGTCGATCAGCCAGATTCGGTCGGTGCGGATCGACCATTGGCACCGTGTTCAACCGGTACGCCCTCCGTCAGCAGCCTGTGGATGCGGTGGTTCTCGCCAAGGAGGTTCTGCGACTCGGCGCGGAACAGTCGCTTGATCGCCTCATCCAGCACCGCTGCATCGAAGCCTGGATTGATCCGCACCACCTGTTCACGCAAGCGGTCGACCAAGTAAACCTGTTCGTATGACGACCGCTCGGGTGCGGGCCGTCCGGAGCGAGGTCCGGTCCGAAGGCAGTCGAATAGCCAAGCTGGCGCAGATATTCAAGCGCTGCCAGCTCGACTGTCGATTCGTTGAGAGGAGTCACGCAATACCCGCCACGACTGATTCATTGGCCTCAGCGACATGGATTCGACCTGAGAGCAGGCTCGGAATGAGCGTGTCCCGAAGTTCGGAGAGTCTTAGGATCTCGCGGCGCTTCTGGTGGAGCAGGTCGAGCAGGCGCAGTGCGTCTAGTTTGGCCGATTCCGACAGCTGCCGCGTGTCCGGGACTTCGATCGCCAGCATGTCATCCGGCCGAATACGCTGATGGCTTCCGGAGGTGCCCGTGACTCGACGGGCGATTTCGTCCCTGAAGTAGCTGTCACGTACGGCCAGCCACACACTGGCGAGATCCGCCGGAGTGCTCGCAGTCAGACAGGTGAACTCCGTGGAAGCAAAGGAAGCCACGCCGTCTTCGGGAACTATCCACCATGTCCTGTTGAAGCGTGGATTAAGACGAGAGACCAGTATGGAAGGCCCGCTCAAGAGGAGCTTGTTACTCATGATTGCCTCCGCCGATACACGCTCCGGCCACAGGCTTCGATCGAAGGCGGGCAGGCTGAAGTGATCAACGTAGGCATCTCCCAGGTCCTTTGGACTCCTTACAGTTCGAGATACGGCGACAATCTTGGCGAGCGGGACACCGGGCAATGTTGCAGATACTTTTTCGGCGGAGCTGTCGAGGAACTGATTCAGGAGATCTATGGCGCGCTCGATTTGACCCGACCTTATCGTCCAGTGCACCGAGGATCGCAGCGATGGTTTCTTGCTCTGAAATCGCCGGGAGATCAAGCTCAACCTGCACCAGTTCGGACTGCCTGATCCCCGAAACAGTGGTTCCCGTTGCCCGTGCCAGTAGCTGCTGGCGGACGTCGCCACCGCGAAGCAGATAGTAGAGATAACGACCGTCGAGAATCCCGGCCTTGCCCCGGAGACCGAAGACCCTCTGGCCAAGGCACCAGTCTGTATCGGATGCAAGGTACGCCACTTCTCCGGTTGGAGCCTCGAGACGTGAGCAGTACATCTCCCGCCCTTAGTGGCACGTGCATCCACTTCGCGTATAGCTCATCACTGACGTAGTGGTGATCATTGTCGTCGACACGATTCCCCTTGATATTGATGGCGGAAACGACTCGGTGGCCCGAGGCGGACCAGTCACCTCCAGAGCTTCTTGGGGTCTTCCCTCTATGGTCGATCAGAGTCTCCAATGCGTCGCCCATTCGAATCCGTGTGCGGCTCATTGCAGGCCCTCAAGCTGTACTCGAACCTCTGCTTCAAGCTCCTGCCCGCGATCGAACTCGGCGAGAAGTTCCTTCTTGAGCCGGAGATCTTCGCGTTGACGGCCTCTTCGTCTACCTCGACTTCCTCAGCATCTATGTACCGACCGGGCGTAAGTACGAACTTCTGCTCCTGATCTCGTCTATTTCACAGCTTTGGCGAAACCGGCCACATCCTCGTAGCCACCGTCGTGGTTGCGCCACGCGTGGTACGTGTCCGCGATCTTCGCGATGTCCTCATCTGCGAGTACGCGCAGGCGACGCGTCTCCATAGTGCCGAGATTCCGCGCGTCGATGAAAAGCACTTCCCCCTGGCGCTCCCGGTGGCCGTTGCCGGGCCGCTCCTTGGAGACGAACCACAAGCTGACGGGGATGGCGGTGTTGAAGAACAGCTTGTCTGGCATGGCGACGATGCAGTCCACGAGGTCGGCCTCTACGAGCTTGCGGCGGATTTCGCCCTCGCCGTCGTCTTGGTCGACAGTGATCCGTTGGCGAGGACGAACCCCGCGGTCCCCTTCGGGGTAAGGTGGTGGATGAAGTGCTGGACCCAGGCGAAGTTGGCGTTTCCCTCGGGTGGAGTGCCGTACTTCCAGCGAGGGTCGTCTTGCAGCTTGGCGTCCCACCAGTCGCTGACGTTGAATGGCGGGTTGGCCAGGACGAAATCGGCGCGCAGATCGGGGTGGAGGTCCTGCGTGAAGGAATCGGCAGAGCGGTCGCCGAGATCCGCCTCGATGCCGCGGAGGGCGAGGTTCATCTTGGCCAACTTCCATGTGGTATCCGTGAACTCTTGGCCGTAGACGGAGATGTCGGTGCGCTTGCCGCCGTGGGCTTTCACGAACTCGCGGACTGGACGAACATGCCGCCCGATCCGCAGGCCGGGTCGTAGACGCGGCCGTGGAACGGCTCCAGCATCTCGACCAGCGTCTTGACGACTGAGCGCGGCGTGTAGAACGCGCCAGCGTCCTTGCCGGTCTCCTTGCCGGCGAACTGACCGAGGAAGTACTCGTAGACGCGGCCGAGCACGTCATCTGACCCGTGGTCGTCCGACTCGGTGAAGCCGATCGAGCGCGACGAGGTCGACGAGCTGTCCCAGCCGTGCCCTTGTCGAGGCCCTCGCGGCCGTAGTTGCGCGGCAGCACGCCGCGGATCGGTGGGTTCTCCTTCTCGATCAGGTCCATCGCCGCATCGATATCCTGGCCGATGGTCGGCAGCTTGGCGCGGTCTTGGATGTGCTGCCAGCGAGCCTCAGACGGCACCCAAAAGACATTGTGGCTCGTGTACTCGTCGCGGTCCTCGAGGAATTGCACCCTTCGAACTTCGTTCAGGGATGTAGTCGTCCGAGTTCGGGTCCGACAGCGAAGCTTCGATCGCATGGCGGCGCTCCTCGAAGCGGTCGGAGACGTACTTGAGAAACACGAGCCCGAGGACGATGTGCTTGTATTCGCTCGGCTCCTGGTTGCCGCGCAGCGCATCGGCCGCATCCCAGAGCCGCGCTTCCAATGGCTTCTGCTGTTTCGATTTCGCGACTCGAGCCATGCTCGAGGTTCTCCATCTTAGAAATGCTCTCGAAGGAGTCAGCCGCGTCCATCCGTGTCCCTTCAGCCTGAACCGAGAGGTAGCAAGTATTTGCCGTTACGAAGTCGTTGCCGGCTTATTGTACCAAAGATTGAAGAGTTATGTCGCGGCTCTCTTCTCCAGAACGCGCAATGATACAGCCTAATAGACAAGAACAGATAGACAACGTTAGATCTCGGTAGTGAAACAGCAACTGGTCACTTATTGAGTGATTGGTCGGAATGTAAAGAGATTCCAGATGTTGCCCATGCTGAAGGTGTTCCAAAGTGTCGTTCCATCAATATTCCGGTTAGTCATATGATATCCGAACGTACGTTCGAATTCTGGGCATCCAGCACGCACAAAGCTAGGCGCTATCTGGCACACCTGCATGAGAAGGTGATCCGAGGGACCCTGCGGTCTCCGCCATCCGATCTTGCAAGTTGAACTCAGAGGCTAACTGTGACAGCTCACCCTCTGCTCGACGATCCAACCGATGAGCAGGCAAAGCTCCTTGAGGTCGTCAGGTACGGATTCTCGCTGACCGACGGCGTCTGGCCCAACTTTCAGTACGTCGAGGCGACCCTGTACGACGACCACGGTCTCGACGCGACCCTCTCTGCTCCTTACTTGTCCCCGTCAATCGATTAATGGAGGCTTGGGAGGCTACGGATGGCTGCGCCTCGACGGACAATCCTGGAGCATTCCTCAACCCGCTGACAAGGTCGAACTGACGATCGCTGGCCTGCGCCTCATGAGCATCGAAGCGCCAAAGGTCGACGGATTCCTTGCAGTCTTGAGATCCCTGGTCATTCGAGAACGGCGGTCGAGCCATCCCGACCGAGGTCGAAATCCTTCAGGCTGAGTCGACAGAGATCAGTGCCGAACTTGCAGAGACAGGCCAGCACCCGCTTGGTATCACCCCGCGCTGCTGCGACTCATCGGAGAGCTACTCAAGAGTGAGCCATCCACCTGGTGTTGCAACATCCAACCAACTGAGACTGGGTGGACTGCGACCCTCAGCCTGTTCAGTATGCGGACCTCGTGGATTCCGCGGACTATGTGAATCGCCTGATCGAGCAGATCGCGCCACCATCTGCAGCTCCTCAAGTCTTCTACCCGTCCGGCCTAGCACTGCCCGAAGCAATCGACTACCTCAATGCCGTTTGGCGCATTCACGCCGGCGGTCCGCTGCTTCACATTGCCCGAGCAGAATCGGCGGCACGACTCGCCCTGGAGTGTGCTGGTGCCGATGAGTTCGAAGCCCGACTGAGTGCACTGTGTTCCATTCTCGACCATGTCTCGCTTCCGGACTCCAAGAACTCCAAGTTGATCGACCTGACGAACTACCTGAAGGAGCGCCTCGACGAGAACCCTTATCGGACCACTAACGCCATAGAAGATCTGGGCGATCTTTGATCTCCGAGCTTGGCGTCAACCTCCGCACGGGGCCGCGCCACGCAAAGGAATGCGCCGCCTCGGGTTGGAACTGCCGAGCGCTGACTGGGGAGCGACCTGGAACACCGTTCAAGCGCGTTGTGTGGCTTCCCTTCACGCGGTACCGAGAGGAAGTCGAACGACTTGAGCAAAGACCGAATACACCTGGTGCAGTCCCTGGGAACTGAAGAGGGGCCGCAGCTGTAGCTGCGGCCCCATGGGGGGAATTGAAGTCATCATGAATCGATGTCGGTTGGGGGCTCTCGGGACTGATCGTATGGACCGCCGAAGTCATTGACGGTACTGACATTGTCTCGATCTAGCTGTGGCGATATTCCAGCCTGATGGCGATGGCTCCCGCGCAGTGAGCTACTTCTTCGATCGAACATGACTCGCGGAAGGAGATGGGATCATCTGCTTTTTCAGGCAAAACTATCCCGCCGAGAATGTCGTCGAAGCAGTGTGCCGGATCGACAGGGCCATCGTGCCACTTGAGGATGTAGTCGAGAACCTCGACTGACTCCAGCACAAGATGGGGATCAACACTCTCCGGGTGTAGCCATTGTTGCAAGCCCAATCGCCCCACTGTGCCGCTCGGGACGGTCCTCAATACCAGCCTGAATCGACGCCTCGTCAAAGATGCCAGTCGCAGGGTTGTAGCCACTGACATGAATATCTGCATAAATATGTTGTTCAATGTCCAAGATAAGACCTCCTTTGTTCGAAGGTGAATCTGCAAACTGGAACTCATGGCAGAGATCCACCTTCGGTGAGGTCTATCTAATGAAATTGGGACTCCGATATCAACTCGACAACTATAGATGCACAAAGATATATGTCAATAAAGAAGCGCCCTCATATTCGTGCGTCAATCGCCTCAAGTTGAACAAAACGATTTGGGTCATTTAGAGCCGAAAGCATTAGTGAGGAATGAGGCCGCTCCCGACGCCGCTATCACTGAGCGACGAACTTCATCCATTCGTTCCATGTTCCGCCAGCTTGTGTAAAGCCGTTCGAGTTCAGCCATCGTGTGACTGTCGATCCGATCGACTGCTCGCAACGAGTATCCGGCAGTCACTTGGAGGCGGGACTCGCTGGATGAGAGCTTTCGGCAGAGAGTTGTCCCGAGGTCGGCCGGCCTTAGGTGTTCCAAGAAGCTGATCAGAGCGTGTTCGATCGTGGGCGGAATCCGCTCACCATTGAGCGATTCCGTAATCACTTCGGCCACGAGCTCACGGTGAGCTGAGGCTGCCACGACCACGCTTGCCTCGGCGCGCAGCTTGTCATCGATGGATTCAATGGCTTGGGCGACAAGACCCAACAACATCAGGTCTACCCCGGCACCGCTATGGAGGTTGAATCATCCCGGACGTCCACCAGGCCCTGCTACCGCCTTTTCTCTCCAGCTCTGAAAGAGCTTGGGGCGACCTATTCTCGACGTCGGGTGTAGCCATGAGACGCCGTTGCCAAAGGGCATCCTGGACATGGCGGCCAGCGAGACGGCTGCAGCTCGGCGCACGCTTGCTGATTCGTGGACGTCGTCGAGGGGGCCTGCCAACCATGCCCGCAGGAACTTCTGAAACCCATCTGTGAGGAGTTGCGGAGACGCCTGGAGGTGATTCGAAAGAGCCTCGAACGCTCCGCGGACTACCCATTTGTCTGGCGGATTGGATAGCACCTCGGTGATGAGGCCGAGTGCTTCGGGTTCGTTCACCATTCGACCCAGAAGCGTCACCACGAAATGACGGTGTGGGCGAGAGTCATCCCCGAGGGCCTCCTTCAACGCGGGTAACGCAGGACCACCCAACTGCAGGAGTTGATCGCCCAATATTTGGCGCTCCAGCCAAGTCTCGGTTGTCCGGTACTGACCGAGCAGAAAGCGGGCAAACGGGGTCTGCTTTGTCGTCGATCCGAGGATTGTTGGATCGACGTTGTGAGGCTTCTGGCGATCGCTCACGTGGTGGATCAAGTGCGTGTATCGACAGCTCCGCAGGATCCGCCTTGAAGAGACCACCGCTGCGACGGCTTCGAGCCTGCAGCCAAGTTTGTAAGTTTGAGAGATGACCTGGCTGGAGTCCACAGAGGATCCGTACTGGACGAGGAGTTCAGATGGAAGCCATCTCTGACCCTTCTCGTACTTTGCCATCCGGTTGACAGTGATCGAACCTCCTCGGCGCCGAGGGTGAAGGAGACGGGTGAACGGCTGTAACGATCGCCGTAGCAGCGAATCCGATGCGAGCGGGCTAACCAGCACATCCGGACACTTGGATCGTCGCTGAAGTTCATGCCCGATGAGGGTCCTGAGAGTGTCACGGGAATATCTCAGCACGGTCGCGCACATGGCATCCCGAATTGTGCACTCGCAGGTCGGGACGAGTGCAGAGTTCGAACCCTGTCTCGGCCCTCGTGCGCACCATCTCTTCGGAAGCACCCCGGGGAGATGCCTCAAATCTGACGAGAGGAGCACTACACGATGACAATTCAGACCAAGGATCCTCGGACCAGGCAGGCCTGGCAGCGTCGAGGCCGCTGCACGCAGTGTGGCACCAAGACGGCAGGTTGCCGTCGGGTGCACCACTGCATCTGCGGCGGACGGGTGGTGAGCCAGTGACCATTAACAATGTCACCCAGGAAAGCCCGACAGAGCAAGAGATGTCCCGCCAGGACGGTTCGTCGCCTGTTGTTCGACGTGCCATGAAGTGATCGACATGCCGATCATCGAACCGAGATGCCCAGGCTGCGCTCGAACGGGCACCCGGTGGGGGTGGGTCGATGAGTTCAATCGTTCCCTTCGAAGGACACGTCGGCTCCCGAGACTGGCAAGCCAGCAGATGGCCGCCAGCGAACGCCGAGCACTCGTCCACGCGACGGAAATCAGAGCCATCGACTGCGTGGCTCGGGTAGGGATGCAGTCGGTCGCCGAGCTGAGTGAGTTTGAAGGTCAGCTCGTTGCCCGTTCGCCGCTCGCTTCGGACAGGCTCAAGATGCTGGCCGACACGGCTACTGGGGCTATCGCCTCCGAGCTTGTACGGATGGTCCAGTGAGAACGGCCGAGTTGGTACTCGCCATCATCTTCATCGCGGTTGTGATCGGCATCTTACTGGTAGCCGGATACACCTTTGTCTTGGAAGCACTCGGAGCCAGAGAAGGCCGTCTTCGAGGCCGTAGGCGCTCAGTCGAAGCCGAATGGCGCATCCAGCAGATCGGGAGTGACGCCAGGGCCCAGATGTGGGAGGAGGCTACCCGCCACCGTGAGGACAGTGGCGGGTGATCCCAAAGCAGGGCCGGAGCATCACCGAGGCGATCACCACCGTGGTGGTGGTCTGTCTCGGGGTGCGCCTGGCTGCTTGGCTCGTTGCACCGGTCGGACCACTTCTTCTCATATCGGGCGTCGTAGCCGTCTTGATCGTTGGCTTGCTCGAGACCGTGGTGAAGTCTGCCGAGCAACCGGAAAGTCGTCATCCCAAGGTCCGAAAACTCGGTGTTGACAGATGTCCGGACCCATGAGATATCGGGGCCAGGGGGCGGGAAGGCCAGGGTCGACAAAACCGTCGACCCTGCTCGCCCCCAACCCCGTTGACGAGTGTCGCAACAAGTGAGAGGAGGTGCCCGTGTCCGGCAAAGATATCCGTATCACCGCCATCAGGCGGTCTGAAATCGACGTCGCCCGTTTGGCCGAGGCCCTCCTCGATCTTGTGGCGAGCCTCGATGAGGACGAGCGTGAACAGGCAGCCAAGGAAGGGACGGCTCTTCTCCAGAAGTTCGATGAAGAGAAGCCGCCCCCCCCGGACGAGGGAAGTGCCGCTTGAGCGCACTCCTTTTGGTTGTGGGTCTGTGCGGGGCTGCCTTCACGGGCATCGCCGTGGCGAGGGTCGTCGCAGCCGAGCGCCAGCGTCAGACTCTCGTCGCTTATCGTCTGAGCTTCCCGAAGGACTTGGCGGCCGAGGACGTCGCCATCTGTCTTGGTGGACTGTCGGGCTTGCTTCTTCCCTGGTACCGGCGCTGGGGAGCCCTGCCTCACGTCATTCTTGAAGCCCACGCAGACGCCAAGGGCATCCGTCATCAGCTCCTGGTGCCTGAGCACTGGGCCTCGACCGTCGAGACGATGTTGCAGGCAGGTCTGCCCGCTGTTCGGTTCGAGCGAGCCGAGATCGAGACGTCCCGGTGAAGGTCGGAGCCGAGTATCGGCTCTCAACCCATGGGCGGGCGCTGGCAGTGGACGCCGCCGCCTCTGTCCACCAAGTTGCTCTTTAGCCTCCAACCGCTCAGCGGCAAGGAGACCGTGGTTGTGGCCTGGACTCTGACCCCGGCCGGTCCGGTCGCCCCGGTTCGGATCGCCTCTACCGACACACAGCGATTCTGGCAGCCAGCCGGGACGGTGCCAGACGGCGAGGCGGCAACCGCACTGAAGGAGAAGCAGTCACTTCCGCTCATGCTCGGTGTCGCCCGCATCGGCGTTACAGCACGTCGAACCGATCCGCTCGGAGGCTCCTGCGCCGGATTGGAGGGAAGCTGGCACGAGGCCCGTTCGCCGGGTGTCCATCTCAGCGCCGACCATCTGCGGGACCGCCGTGGCCCGGGCGATCACCCGACGGACCACGCCGCCGTTACCTGGCCGAGCACCTACAACGTCGGTGAGCTGGCGGGGCTTGTTGGTTGGCCGGTGGGGCGATCTCGGTACCGGGGTTGGTCTTGGGGGGCAGTCGGCTGCTTTCTGCCTCGCCGCTGATCCCCACCGAGGGCACGATCCTGGCCGACTCCAACTTCTCCCGGGCAGTCGCGGGCTCTGGCTCTCGATCTGCAGGGGCGACTCCGCCACATCCACATCGTTGGCCCACCGGTATCCGGCAAGAGCTGGCTGCTCATCCAGATGGTCCTCCAGGACATCGCTGCAGGAAGATCGACACTGGTCCTCGGATCCAAAAGGTGACCTCTGTCAGGAGTTCTGATGAGGATTCCCGAGGGCCAGCGGGGCAATGTCGTGGTGATGAGCCCGGTGATCCGCTATCCGCCGTGGGGATCAATCCGCTCTGGGTCGGCAGTGCCGATCAGGCCGAGACCAGCCGTTGAGAACCTGTTGGGACTGTTCAGCATTCTGGAGCAGCGCATGGGGTGCCCGCACCGACGACATTTGTCGAGCAGTGTCGGCTTCTCTCATCCACTCAGGGGAGTACACCCTCTGTGAAATTGCGGTCTGTTTGACCGACCCGATTTTTCGCCGGCAAGTCGTCGGCAAGCTCGACGACCCCATCGGGGTCGAGGGCCTTCTTGGGGTTGGTTCGAATCGATCAGCGATGCCGAGCGACTCTCTGTCACCGCCCCTTTGCTGAACAAGGTCCGAGCATTCACGATGCGCCCACGAGTACGGGCCATCGTCGGGCAGGTCCGGCCGACGATCACGGTGGCGGACGTGATGGCCTGGGCAAGGTCATGCTCTGCTCACTTGAGTCCGGAGTACTCGGAGAGGAGGCTGCGTCTCTCCTGGGGGCACTCATCGTCTCCCAGATCTGGAGCGCCAGCGACAGCCCGGGCCGCTGTTCCCGCCGACCAACGCCGACCCGTCATGGTCTACCTCGACGAATGGCAGCACTTCTTGCATTTGCCGACGCCGATGTCGACCGTGCTGGCCGAGTCCCGAGGCTTCGACGTCGGCTGGACCATGGCCCACCAGGCAGGCGGGCAACTAACTCCAGAGCTCCGCAGCGCCGTGTCTGGCCAACGCCAGTCCAGAATCGCTGTACCAACTTCCCGCTGACGACGCACGGCTCTTGGCCCGCCAGATTGGCAGGCCCGCTCACCGCCGACGACCTTCAGGGCCTTGGCTGCCTGGGAGGTGGCTGCCCAGCTCTTTGCCGCTGGCTCCACTGCAGCGCAGCCACCGGCAGACCCGACCTCTGGGCCCGCCGTCCGCCGATCCCGATGAGATCCGGCAGTGGTCCAGGGAGCAGTACGGCGTCGACCGGGAAGAGATCGAGCAGGCCATTCGGGAGCGTCAGATGGGACCGACCGAAGGGCCGATCGGTCGACGCCCGAAGGCTGACCGGACGATGGCGACGACCATGAGTGAGGCTCAGAACCCCCGTTCCGGTCGGGTCGGCAGCCGATGCATTCCTCCAGGCCAGTGGCGGTAACCACCAGTATTCGACGACGAATCTATTGGTGGATTCTCTGGCGTGAGGAAGCCCCATCCGTCCAAGAAGCCCTACCTGACCAAGGCCAAGGCCTCGGCCATCGCCTCGTCACTGAGGCCGACAGCGGTCTCTCCTCGAAGACGTTGCTCGACTTGGTGTGGCCTCTGCGATCAACTCCAGGCTTCGCTACGAGCCCTCTGGGGCTGGTCGTCATCTCGCCCGAATCGACCTGGCCAGCCTCTGCGACCGTAAGTCCTCTCGACTGGATCGGACTGTCGGTGGCGTCCGGGCCGGTTCCAAAGGCCGTTGCTTCACCCTGGGTCTGACGGGTCTGCGGATCGTCTGGCCCGACCGGCGCTCGTATCGCGAGCCCTGGACACCGAACCCCGCCTACCTCAATCACGCCCTGGCTCAGCGAACTCTACGTCCAGCTGCGGACGCAATTGGCGATCGCCTTGTCGCCTTCGACTCCGAACCGTCTGCTGGCGGAGCTACTTCGGCCCCGGCGGCGCCCCGGCCCCTTAAGCCCGACGCCTTCACCGTTCTCGATCTTGGCCGCTGGGAGGACCGCTTCTGCTGGGAGATCGACAACGCCACCGAATCGGTCCATGCATCGTCGAGAAGGCCCGGGCCTATGTCCGTTACTGGCAGTCCGGCCGGGAGATCGAAGCTTCCGGTGTCTTTCCGCAGGTTCTCTGGGTGGCCCCGACCGAGGCCCGCAGAGACTTCATGATCGCTCCCTGCCGACTTCCGCCCGAACACTGGCAGCTCTTCGCCGTCGTGACGGCGGCCGAGGCGGCAGCCGGATGCGCCAGGCACCTCCAATCAATCAGTAACCGAAAGGAGGAAAGATCATGACAACAGGAATGGCAACGGTGAACATCTGGGACGAGAGGACGTACTGGCCGAGCTTGGCCCACGGGCTACTGCCGTGCGGCGGCGGTCGGGCTTGGCGAACCGTGCCCGCCCGTCGAGATCCCACGGCGTCAGATCCTTTTGGGTGATGCCCACGAGCGGCTGCGGGATTTGCCCGCGGACTCGGTCGACTGCTGCGTGACCTCTCCTCCGTACTTTCAATCTGCGCGACTCCTCGCCCGGGCCAGCTTGGCCTGGAACCCACCGCGGACGACTGGGTCGACTCGATGCGGAGGTGCTGGCCGAAGTGGCCGGGTGCTCAAGCCCGCCGGAAGCCTCTGGCTCAACCTCGGTGACTCCTTCTCCCGGCACGCCAAGTACGGCGCACCGCCGAAGGGACTCCTCTGTGCCCCCGAGCGGCTGCTCTTGGCGCTCGCTGAAGACGGCTGGATCGTCCGCAACAAGGTGATCTGGGCGAAGCCGAACCCGCTGCCGACCTCGATCACCGACCGGCTGACGCTGACCTATGAAGTCGTCTACCTCCTGGTCCGCTCACCCCGCTACTTCTTCGACCTCGATGCCATCCGAGAGCCTCATCGCTCCCACGTTGGCCGTAAGGCCGGGATACCCATTGCGAAGCGTCCGACTGGGCCGGACCCCTGGCCGGTAAACAGGATGGGCTGCGCCGGGCGAGAGAGGCCGACCAGCCAGGACACGAGTCTGGGGAAGAACCCGGGAGATGTCTGGACGATCCCGACCCGAGGCTTCCGAGGTCCACACTTCGCCATGTTCCCGCAGGATCTCATCCGTAAGCCCGATCCTGGCCACCTGCCCCGAGGCCATCTGCACCGCTGCGGGGTGCCCTGGAAGCGGGGGTCAGGGTGCGACGGATCCCCGTGGGGCCACCTGCAAAGAAGCCCTTCATCCGGGATCGGCAAGTCATGCGATTCGGCGACCGCTGGCATACGGTCCGAGAGGTTGGCGACCTGGTGCCCTGCCCATGCGATGCCCCCACTGTTTCCGGCGTCGTCTTGGATCCTTTATGGGAGCAGGTACCACCGGCCTCGTTGCCGAGCAGTTTGATCGCGACTGGCTCGGCGTCGAGATCAACCCCGAGTACCGAGACCTGGCCCTGGCGGATCGAGGCAGCCCGGTGAGGCGGCGGTTCGATCCGAACCACCTCGTCGGTGGTCTGCGGCTTTCGAGGGGATCTCAACAGGGGATCGCCGGCCGCACCCAACCGAGGAGGAAATGTCCATGGGACATCGACAACTCATCAGCTCCAACCAGGAGGTGGGCCGTGAAGACGCTCGCCATCAGGTTGGAGGAAGACCAGCACGCCCAGCTCGGAATGATTGCCCAGCTCGAGGAACTGACGGTGACCGATGCCATTCGGCAGGCCATCGAGCAGTGGATCGAAGCCAGGCGCTCCAACCCGCAGCTGCAAGCTCGTGCCGAGGCGGTGCTCGCGGATATCGACCGTGACGCTGCCACCCGAAGGGATGCGATCGCAACTCTGCTCGGAACACCGGCATCGGCTTCGGCACCGGCCAAGCGCCGGGGAGGAACAGGAGGCTCCAAGGGCCCCCAAGCCGCTCTGGACAAGGAGGAACCGACCAACACCGGGTACCTCTGAGGAATGCGGGGCACTCCTGCGGTTGTGCTTCGGCGCTACCGCAGGAGGCCCCGCCTCCCAACTACAAACAATGGTGAACCATTATTGTGTTCAGCTATAGGTATATATGGCTGCATTCCGATTTGACAATAGTAGAATAAGGTGAGAGACTTTAAGTCCTATTAAGTAGGAATTATCCAATGACAACAGATAGGAAACCCCAGATACTAGGTACATTTATCAGAGCAAGACGGTTGTCGCGAGAGCTAACACTCTCCGACGCAGCTGGCCTCTCGGGTCTTCACGTCTCCTATTGGAGCAAGCTGGAGACCGGCCACTACAAGGCGCCCTCGCCAAAGAATCTGCAGACGATCGCCCGGGTCATCGATGTCCGCTACGAGGATCTCTACGGCCTCGCCGGGTATGACACCCCGAGCGTCTGCCCACCTTTGCGCCTTACCTAAGAGCCAAGTACGACCTACCGGCTCAAGCCATCGGAGAACTGGAGCGTTACTTCGCCATGCTGCGAGCTTCTCGACATCCCTCCTGATCAGCCGGTCTTTCCACCCAAGCCGAAAGACAACGACAAGGCCGGCCCAGACAAGACCAAGGAGACGCCAGATCGGAGGATGACATGAGTCGGGGTGTGATCGCCGAAGTCCGCGAATCTGGTTCCCATCCGACCTCTTCTCTACGGAGAAGCCCTTCATCTCGCCGAGCAGCAGGCGGCTCGCTTGCTCGCATCCGCCGGAATCACGGGTCCAGCGGCGCCTGAGCGGATCATCACCGATCTCCCTCGGGTCCAGGTCAATCGGATGAGCCCATTTCCTGTATCCGGCGCCACCGAGTGGTCTCACGGCCGCTGGCACGTCGTCATCAACGGTGCCGAGCCTTCCACGAGGCAGAGGTTCAGCTTGGCCCACGAACTCAAGCACATCATCGATCATCCCTTTATTGCCCGGATCTATGCGAACTTTCCCGAGCATGATCCCCAGAACATGACCGAACGGATCTGTGACCATTTCGCCGGTTGCCTGCTCATGCCTAAACCCTGGGTGGAACGTGCCTGGCACGACGGCAATCAGCACCTGGGTGATCTTGCGGTGACCTTTGGTGTCTCCCAAAGTGCGATGCACGTCCGGCTGCGTCAGCTTGGCCTGGTGGAGATGACCCCACGTTGCGCTGTGCCCGGATCCACCTTCTCCAGGCATCGCTACCGCCGGGGCGAATGGTCATCCAGACACCACCGATCCCGAGCCTCAGCGCTGCACTAGCCACATTCAACGAAAGGAATCCCATGACGAGAGCTACCGCCAACAAGACACAAGAGAAGAAGGCGGTCGCGCGCGCGGCACAGATTCACTGGATGCCCCTGCCCCCAAGAAGGCGGGTACCTACCTGCGGGTGAGCACCGCTTCACAAGTCAATACCGACTACAACCCTGAGGGGATCTCACTGCCGTTCCAGCGCGGCCAATGCCAACTCAAGAGCGTCGAACTGGGTGCCTATGTGGCACGCGAGTTTCTCGATCCAGGGAGTAGCGCCACCTCCATCGACAAGCGAGAAGTCTTTCAGGAGATGATTGCCTGGGCCAAGGAGGAGGGCGACGTCGACTACCTCGTTGTGCTACCACTTCAACCGGATGTTCCGAACAGCGTGGACGCTGGACTCACCAGACGGGAGCTGGCAAAGTGCGGAACCCGCATCGTCTCGACGGTCGTCGACCTGGGCGAAGGACCTGAGAGCGACATGGTCGAGACCATCCTCTCGGCGGTGGACGAATACCAGTCGGCGGCCAGTGGCGCCGACATCTCCTACAAGATGGCCGCCAAGGCACGAAACGGCGGGACGCTCGGGAAGGCGCCGCTCGGCTACCTCAACCGGCGCGACACCTCCGAAGGGCGCAACATCGGCATCTCGGTGCTCGATGAGGAGCGGGCACCATTCGTGAAGCTTGCCTTCGAGCTCTACAGCACCCGAGAGTGGTCCCTGGAGGCACTCCAAGACGAACTGACCGAGCGAGGCCTCCGCACCCGAGTGGGCGGTTCCCCGCTGGTCCCGTGTCGGTCTCGAAGCTGGCCGAGATGCTCCGTGATCCGTACTACGCAGGCTATGTGCGTTACAAGGGCGAGATCTTCGACGGACGGCACGAGCCGCTGATCAGCGAAGGCCTTTCGACCAGGTACAGGCGGTCATGGACGAGCGCAGCGAACGAGGAACACGCCAGCGCCGTCACCACCACTTCCTCAAAGGCATGCTGTGGTGCGGCCGGTGCCACGAAGAAGACATCGAGTCTCGGATGCTCATGCAGTGGAGTAGCGGCAACGGCGGTCGCTATCGCTACTTCTTCTGTCGACGTCGACAGCAACACCAGTGCGACTCCCGCTACCTCGAAGGTGACGCCGTGGAGGCAGCCGTGGAGCGGGTTTATCAAAGCATCCGCTTCGACACCGACTTGGCTGATCGGCTGAGAGCGGCCATGCGAGACGCCCTGGACGAGCGGCAGAAGTCAGAGAAGCTTCTGGCTCGCCAACTCAAGGCTGAACTGGCCCGCCTGGACAAGCAGGAGGAGAACCTGATCGACCTTGCCGCCGAAGGAGGGATGGCGGTGGCCAAGGTCCGCCAGCGACTCGCCGAGATCAAGCGCAAGCGTGACCTGGCGGTCAGCCGAATGAACGGTCAGGTTGAGCAGTTGGAGATCGGCGTGAGGCTGATCGAGCACGCCCTGCAGTTGCTCAGCAATGCAGCCGACATGTATCTCAGGATGCCCCCTGAAGGTCGCCAGAAGATGAACCAGGCGGTGTTCGAGAAGTTCTACGTCTTCGATGGTGAGGTGACTGCGGTCGTGTTCGACCCTCCGTTCGGCGACCTATTGGGTGCCCAGGAGATCGGCAAGCGCAGTCCCACCTACGAACGGCGGGCTGCATTGCCAATCTTCGACTGGCAGCCTCGGCCAGGCCGATTCGGAGAATCTCTCCGAAACCCTGGCCGAAGTTCTCTTTGGCGATGGTTTGAGTAAAGGTCTTCTGGTGGAGGTGAGCGGACTCGAACCGCCGACTTCTACATTGCGAACGTAGCGCTCTACCAGCTGAGCTACACCCCCGGGTGCGATGCAGAGACTAGCCGCGGCCCTGAGCGGGCCAGACACGCCGCAGGCCCCGATGGGACCGCGCCGCGGGCTCAGGGGGCGGTCGTGGTGGTGGTCGTGGTGGTCGTGGTGGTGGCCGGAGGCCTGGTCGTCGTGGTGGTGGTGGTCGGCGGTGGGGGCCTGGTGGTCGTCGTGGTCGGCGGTGGGGGCCTGGTCGTCGTCGGTGCCGGCGCCGGGGCGGCGGCGGGGGCGGCCGCGGGCGGCGGCACCGGGAAGGTGAACATGGCGGCGGCGCAGTCCGTGGGTGCGGTGGCGATGACCACGTAGACCCCGGGCATGGTGGTGAACGACCACACCGGCAATGGCGCCCCCGTCGACAGGCAGGCCAGCGCCGGGTCGGTCGTGCCGATGCCGCCGAGGAACCCGATGAGCTGGGACGTCCCTCCCGGTGGCGGCGACGTGATCGGGGCGAGAGCGACGTTCGGGGTGCCGGCGAAGGTGGCGAACGTCAGGTAGCCGCTGCCCGGTGGCGGACCGGTCAGCGAGTCCTTGACGACGGGGGCGTTGCCGAGCAGGGCGGAAAGCATGGCCGGATCGTTGCCGTCCATCCCGAGCGCCCAGATCCCGACCCCGGCGATGTGGAAGAAGCCGGCCAGCTGGGCCTTGAGGGCCAGGGACGTCGGGTCGTCGTAGTAGGTCGTGTGCCACTGGGTCCCGACCTGGTACGACGTCCAGGGCGTGTCGGTCGTCGGGTCCCAGTAGGTCGGATGTCCCGCCGCCGCGATGGTGGCGTAGCTGAGCGGAGTCTCGGGCCCGGTGGCCGCCGCCCCGGCTGACCCGTTCGCGGTCGGCCAGTCGTACCCGTAGTACGGCAGGCCGAGGATGATCTTCGACGCCGGGACCACCTTCAGGAACTGCTCGATCGCCTCGGAGTCACTGAAATTGCCACCGAACAGGGGCGATGTCGGGCTCGGCTGGGTCTTCGAGTTCATGTCGTATGCCATGACGAAGAAGCCGTCGACGGCCGGGGCGATGTCGGCGATGTCGTAGAAGCCGTTCGGGTCCCCTGCCGCGCTGGCGTAGACGGCCATGGTGACCTGCCAGTGGGGGTCGGTGGCATGGAGCGTGGCCGACACCTTGGTGATCAGGTTGGTGAGACCGGCCTGGTCGGCGCTCCCCTCCCCCTCGAAGTCGAAGTTGACCCCGTCGAGGTTCTTGGCCTCGATGGCCGAGACCAGTGCGGCCGACAGCCGGGCCGGTGCGCTCGGGTCGGACGTGATGGCGTTCAGCGTCTGTTGGTCGAAGCAGGTGATGGTCAGCACCACCCGGTCGCCGGCGGCGTGCGACCGGTTCACCAGGTCCACCAGGTCCTGGCTCTGGTACCCGTTCCACCCGGCACCGCTCTCGTCGAGGGATCCGTCGGCGTTGGCATCGACGCTGAAGTAGGCCAGCGTCGTGAGGTCGGCGACATCGAAGCCCGACGACTGGGGCAGGGTCCAGTAGGGGGCGTAGCCGAAGACCTCGTGGGACTGCAGCGGAGCGGAGTCGGCGAGCGACGGCGGGGCCGGCTCCGGGGTGCTGGTCGCCGCGGGCAGGCGGGCGACCCGATGGGCGAAGCCGTCGGCCCGGTTGGCCTGGGAGCCCGAGGTGGCGGCGGCGGCCGAGGGCCCGTGGGGCCCGCCGGCCGACGTGGCCACCAGCGACGTGACCAGCACCACGACCGTCACGACGATGGCGGCAGCTACCGCCGCCGCGCTCATCCGGCGCGTCCGGAGGTGCCGTCGCGTCGCGTCGCCGGCTTCCTCGGCGACGTCCTCGGGGAGCTCCAGCGAGGGCACCGGCAACGGACGGGTCCCCATCGGCGCTCCGGCAATGGGTGTTGCGGCGTCGTCGGCCGGGAGGCCGACGTCGACCGCCTCGGGGGAGGGCGCCGCCGGCCCGACCGCGTCGGGCTCGGCGTCGTCGGCGGACGCGGGTCCGGACGAAGGCGTGGTGGGGTCGGGGGAGGCGGTCATGGGAGTAGGTCGGTCGGGACCGGGAGAACGGCCTTCTCGGCCGAACTTCGTCCCGCTCCCGTGGTCAGATCGTCACTCTCAGTGTCAGTCGAGGTCGGCAACCGCAGTGACGGGGCGCCCTACAGATCAGAGCCCCGCCGGTCTCGCGTTCCAACCCTAGACGACCTCCGGCGCTCTGGGTACCCGTCTCCTCAAGATTGCCGGACACGTTCCGACAATTAGAGGGAACGGTCGCGGACCCGCGCCACCCTGATCCCGTCACGGAGCAGCACTGATGAACCAGTCCGACAGTCCCTCGCCAGCCAGGCGCAGCGGCGTGATCTTCGTCGAAGGGGTCCGGCTCATCGTCGTCCTGCTCGGCGCCCTGGTGGGCTACGAGATCGGCCACCACGCCGACCCGCTCGGGACCAGCGGGGTCATCGGCCTGCTGATCGGTGCCGCCGTCAGCTACGTGGTCGGCGGCGTGGTCGGCCGGACACTGGACCGCGGCCTGCAGCGGGGTGTGCGGCTGTTCCGCAACAGCCCTCCCGGTGAGATCTTCGCCGCCGCCATCATCTCGACCTCGGGGATGATCCTCGGACTCATCCTCGGTATGGCCCTGGTGGCCATCGTCCGGTCGGCCTACGCCTTCGTCATCACCGCCGGGATCGTCTGGGTCTTCGCCGGGTTCGGCTGGCGGCTCGGCATGGTCAAGGGCCGCCAGATCGTGGCCGCCGCCGGCCTGTCCCGCATCCTCAGCCCGCCGTCGCGTCCGCTGCCCGGCCAGGCCCTGTTGGTCGACGCCTCGGCCGTCATGGACCGGTTCCTCCTCATCCTCGGACGCAACGGCCTGCTGCCCGGCGGACTCGTCATCCCCCAGTTCGTGGTCGACCACGTCCGGGTCATGGCCGAATCACCGGACCCGGTCACCGCCCGCAGGGCCCGACGCGGCCTCGAGGCGCTGGAAGCCCTGCTCAACCTGGCCGTCTCCGTGGACCTGGCCAAGGACGAGGTGCCCGAGGTCGACGATCCGACCACCAAGCTGCTCACCATCGCCCGCCGCACCGGTCTGCGCATCGGGACCTGCTCCCCCGCGGTGATGGAGGCGGCCGACGAATGGGACCTGCCGGTGGTCAATCTCCATGCGGTGGTGACCGAGCTGGCCCCGGACCACGTGCCCGGCGAGCGGATGGCCGTGGCACTGGTGAAGGAGGGCCGCCAGCCCCGTCAGGCCGTCGGCTACCTGCCCGATGGCGACATGGTGGTCGTGAACGACGCCACCCATCTGATCGACGAGGGCCCGGTGGAGATCACCGTGCTGTCGACCCGGCCGACCAGCCAGGGGCTGATGGTCTTCGCGAAGCTCGCCCCGCCCACCGAGGTGGACGAGGCGAGCCCGCTGACATCCCACTGACCGGCCACCCGGCCGGCGGCCTGCCCTCTAGGAGATGACGCCCACGATCGGGGCGGCCACCCCCGAGCCGACCTGGCTGCCGTAGAAGTTGCCGTCCGGATAGGCGAAGGCCGCTCCGTCCTGGCCGGCGAGGACATAGCCACCGGATGCGCCGGCGGCGATGCCGATGATCGGCTGGTTGGTGACCCCGGACGCCGAGCCCATGAACGGTGCGTCGTAGGCGAACACACCGCCGTCGGCCCCGACCAGGTAGTAGCCGGAACCGTCGGCGAAGGAGGAGATGCCGACGATGGGGGCGTTGAGGTGGGTGCCGCCCAGCGATCCGCGGAAGGAGGCGCTGCCGTAGGCGAACACCCCGCCGTCGGCCGCTACCAGCAGGTACCCGCCCGTCCCGTTGCCGGCGATGCCGACGATCGGTGCGTTGAGGTGGGTGCCACCGAGCGATCCCTTGAAGGCCGCGTCGCCGTAGGCGAACACACCGCCGTCGGCGGCCACGAGCCAGTAGCCCATGCCGTCCGAAGTGGCTGCGATCCCCACGATCGGGGAGTTCAGGTGCAGGTCACCGGCCGAACCGAAGAAGCCGGCGTCGCCGTAGGTGAACACGCCGCCGTCGGCTCCGACGATCCAGTAGCCGTGGCGGTCCGGCGTCGGGGCGATCGCCACGATAGGTGCGGACAGGGCCAACCCGGCGGGCGAGCCGTAGTTCACGGCGGAGCCGTTGGTCAGGACCGCACCACCCGACGTGACCATCCAGTAGCCCCGGGTCGGACCGTTGCTGGTGGGCGTGACCCCCGATGAGGAAGTCGACGCCGCGCCTGTACCGACGACGTTGGTCGCCGTCACCGAGAACGAGTACGACGTGCCGTTGGTGAGGCCGCTGACCGTGCACGGGCTGGACGCCGATGTGCAGGTGAAGCCGCCCGGTGTGGAGGTCACGGTGTAGCTGGTGATGGGGCTGCCGCCGTTGTCCGGCGCCGTCCAGGTGACCGTGGCCGAGGCGTTACCGGCCGACGCCGCCACACCTGTCGGGGCGCCCGGGGTCGTGAGGATCTTCAGGGTGAAGGTCTGCGTACCGGCGGGGGCGACGTCGTTCGACGCGGTGATGGTGATCGGGAACGATCCGCCCTCGGTCGCCGTGCCCGAGAGCACGCCGGTCGTCGAGTCCAGCGACACCCCGGACGGAAGCGGACCCGATTCGCTGAACGTGGGCGTCGGATACCCGGAGGCCGTGACCGTGAAGCTACCCGCGGTGCCGATGACGAAACTCGTCGAGCTGGCCGAGGTGACGACCGGCGCCTGGTTGACCGTCAGCGTGAAGTCCTGGGTGGCGTCCGGGGTCACCCCGTTGGCGGCCGTGATCACGATGTCGTAGACACCGCCTGAACTGGCCGCCGGGGTTCCCGCGAGCAGGCCGGCGGTGGTCAGCGACAACCCGGACGGGAGCGCACCCGTCTCGGTGTACGTCGGCACCGGGTAGCCCGTCGCCGTGGCCTGGAAGGACCCGGCGGTGCCGGTCGTGAAGGTCGCCGCGTCGGCCGACGTGATCGTCGGTGCGGTGGGCGGCTCCGTGACCGTCAGGGCGAAGTCCTGTGTGCTGTTCGGCGTCACGCCGTTGCTCGCCGTGACCACGAGCGGGTACAGCCCGCCCGTGTTCGCGGCCGGGGTACCCGAGAGCACGCCGGTCGACGTGTCGAACGTCACGCCCGACGGCAGGGCGCCGGACTCGCTGAATGTCGGTGCCGGGTAGCCGGTCGCCGCCACCGTGAAGGTGCCGGCGCTACCGACTGCGAAGGTCGTCGCGTCGGCGGACGTGATCGCCGGGGCCTGGTTCACGGTCAGCGTGAAGTCCTGCGTTGCGTTCGGGCTCACGCCGTTGGCGGCGGTGATGGTGACCGGGTACGAGTTACCCGTGCCGGCGGCCGGCGTGCCTGACAGCAGCCCACCGGTGGACAGCGAGACTCCCGAGGGCAGTGTGCCCACTTCGGTGAAGCTCGACGCCGGATAGCCCGATGCCGTTACCGTGAAGCTGCCCGCCGTGCCGACCTTGAACGTGGTCGAGTTGGCCGAGGAGATGGTCGGAGCCACCGGTGTGGTCGTGACGGTCAGGGTGAAGTCCTGGGTGGCGGCCGGGGCGACACCGTTGGCTGGCCGTGATGACGATCGGGTACGTCCCACCCGAGCCGATGATCGGGGTGCCCGAGAGCACGCCGGTCGACGTATTGAATGTCACACCCGTAGGCAGGGCACCCGACTCGCTGAACGTGGGGGCCGGGTAGCCGCTGGCGGTGACCGTGAAGCTGCCGGCGGTACCGACCGTGAAGCTCGTCGAGTTGGCCGAGGTGATGAGCGGGGCCTGGTCCACCGTCAGGGTGAAGTCCTGGGTGGCGTTCGGGAAGGTTCCCGTTGGAGGCCGTGATGGTGATCGGGTACGAACCGCCGGTGGCCGCCGCCGGAGTGCCGGACAGCACACCGGTGGTCGTGTTGAGCGACACGCCGGTCGGCAGGGTGCCCGTCTCCGCGAAGGTCGAGGCCGGGAAGCCGCTGGCCGTCACCGTGAAGGTACCGGCCGTGCCGACCGTGAACGTCGTCGAGGCGGCCGAGGTGATGGTCGGGGCCTCGTGTCGACGGTCAGGGTGAAGCTCTGGGTGGCGGCCGGCGAGACCCCGTTGCTCGCGGTAATGGTGATCGGGTAGGTCCCGCCGGTGGCGACCGCCGGGGTGCCGGACAGCACGCCGGTGGTCGTGTTCAGGGTCACCCCGGTCGGCAGCGTGCCGGTTTCGCCGAAGGTCGGTGCCGGGTAGCCGGTCGCCGTCGCGGTAAACGTGCCGGCCGTGCCCACCGTGAAGCTGGCCGAGGCGGTCGAGGTGATCGCCGGGGCCTGGTTCACCGTGAGTGTGAAGTCCTGCGTGGCGTTCGGGGTCACCCCGTTGGCGGCGGTGATCGTCGATCGGGTACGAACCGCCGGTGCCGGCGGCCGGTGTGCCCGACAGCAGACCATCAGTGGACAGCGACACGCCGCTGGGCAGTGTTCCCGACTCGGTGAAGCTGGACGTCGGATTGCCGGACGCTGTCACCGTGAAGGTGCCCGGTGATCCAGCGACGAAGGTCGTCGACGACCCGGATGTGATGGACGGGGCGGTCGGACCCGTGTTACCGGTCACGGTGACCGACCACCGCGCCGGAGGTGCGGCGTAGACGGGGACCGGCGCATTCTCACCCTGATCGAGGTACGAGGCCAGGTTCGACGGGAAGGCGTCGAGGGGCAGCAGACCGATCGTCTGCACGTTGGTGTGCACGACGAACTCGGTCTCGTAGGAGTTGAGCACGGTGCCCGACGAGGCGGTGACCGTCCAGGAGGCCGAGACCGTCGGCAGGCTGAGCTGCGACCCACCGGGGATCTGGGTGCCCACGTTGAGCGACGTCTCGATATAGGGGTAGCTCGCCATGAAGTTGCCGGTGAAGTTGGCGGTGCAGACGTTGGGTACGTAGCCCATGGCCTGCGTGCAGAGGGTCGCCGTGTACTTACCGGTCGTCGCCGCGTCACCACCGGTCACACTCAGCGAGCCGGGGACGAGTGTGACGCCCGTCGGCACGGGGGTGATCGCCTGGTAGCCGCCGATGCCCGACACGGTGAAGCCGGAGTTCGTCGAGGGCAGGTTGGTCTCGGACGGCGAGGTGACCGTGGTGAACGTCGAGCCGACGGCTGCCGTGGACGGGGCCACGACCGAGCTGCCGGTGTCCTCGACCACGGATACGAGGATGCCCGAGGCGCTCAACTGGTTCCCTACGTAGAAGCCCGACGCCGACGGGGTGTAGGTGATGGTGCTCGTGGCGCACGAGGTGTCCGGCGACGAGTTGCAGATGGAGAAACCGACGGACTGGGTACCCGTCGTCGTCACGGGGTTCAGCCACACCGTGCTGGTTCCCTGGGTGTAGCTGGTCGGATCGGGCTGGACGGGGATGTAGATGATCTGGGTACCCTCGACGCGGGCCGTGCCCGAGGTCGGCGGCGTGCTCACGGTCACGCTCGCCGGGTTGATGGTGCCGCCACCGGTGACCAGTGTGGCCACATTGAAGCTCTGGGCCTGGTAGGCGATGGCCGAGCCCGAGTCGCTGGCGGTGACGTCCCCGCCGAACGAGATGCCGAACGTCCCGTTGCCACCCACCGTGACCTCGTAGTTGCCGGTGGTGATGTGGGCGAAGCCGGTCAGGTAGACCTGCTGGCCGGCGAACCACGAGCCGACGGCCGTCAAGGTGATGGTCCCGGTGCCGGTCGTGGTGGCGGTGACCGCAGTCGGCGTGACCGTGTTCAGGACGATGGCGTTGCCGGTGCCGCTACCGGTGGTGGCGGTTCCGGTGAAGGTGATCGTGAACGTGCCGGTGCCCCCCGTGACGACGGTGTAGGTGCCGGCGGTCAGGCCGTTGGTGAAGCCCGACAGCCCGACCTCCTGACCGACCGCCCAGGTGCCGATGGCGCTGACCGTCACCGTGGTGCCGGTCTGGCTGGTGGCGGTCACCGGCACCGTGGTGCCGGGTGAGTTCGAGTAGCCGGCCGAGCCGGCGGCGACGGCCAGCGTCGAGTTGTAGGCGTACTCGTCGGCCGTGCCGGTCGTCGAGGTGCCGAGGCCGCTGGTCACCGTCACGTCGACGGTGCCGGTGCCGGCGGGCGCCACGGCGGTGATCGAGGTGAGTCCGTTGATGACGAAGGAACTGGCCGGCGTGGTGCCGAAGTCGACCGCCGTCACACCGTCGAAGCTCGAGCCGGCGATGGTCACCTGGGTACCGCCGCCGGTCGGGCCGCCGGCCGGACTGGCGGTGGTGGTGACACCGGTGACGGTCGGGGTGGTGACGAAGGTGAAGGTGTCGACCGACGGCGTGGCCGGCGAAGTCGCGGCGGGAGTCGTCGGGATGGTCACGGTGATGTCGACGGCACCGGCCGACGCCGCCGGGGCGATGGCGGTGATCACGGTCGGCGAGTCGACCGTGAAGCTCGCGGCCGGCGTCGTGCCGAAGTCTACGGCCGAGGCGCCCCCGAAGTCCGAGCCGGTGACGATGACCGGGGTCCCGCCGGCGATCGGCCCGAGCGCACCGTTGATGGTGGGCGAAACGACTCCCGAGCCGGCGCCGGTGGTGTTTCCGCTGTAGGAGATCGTGAACGAACCGGAGCCACCGGTCACGACCGAGTACACGCCCGCGGCGAGCTTGTTCGACCAGCCGGCGAGGGAGACCTCCTGGCCCGCGGTCCACGTGCCCGCCGATGTGATGGTGATGGTGCTGCCCGACTGGACGGATGTGGCGGTCGCCAGTCCGGTGCCGGTCACGGCGGGGGTACCGGACCAGGTGTAGGTGTACGTGTTGTCACCGGCCGCCTCGGGGGTGGAGGCGACGCCGCTGACGGTGACCGTGACGGCGACGGCCGCCGGCGAGTCGGCCGCCGCCGCAGGGGCGGTGGCGATGATCTTGATCCCGGAACTGAGGGTGAACGTCGACGCCGGGACGGAGCCGAAGTCGACCGTCACGGCGGCGGCGGACGTGCCGAAGCCGCTACCGGCGATGACCACCCCCGTGGTCCCGCCGGCGGGTCCCGTGGCGGGCGTCAGCGACTTGATCACGGGGGCCGCCGCGGAAGCGGTCCCGACGCCGATGACGGTGAGCCCGACGAGGCTCAACAATGCGACCAGGAAGACCCGTGCGATCTTGCCCAAGCCGGACACGCGTGTAACGGACTGCTCCATCGACCCAACCCCCGGGTTTCGTCATCCAAGCGCAACCGTCGCACGACTCACCCCTGCGACGGTTGGCCGCCCGCGTCTGCGGACGGCCCGACGGTAGGGGATACACACGGGTTTTGCAATGCGACCTGCGAAGAAGTCCCGCGCCGGGGTGCGACCGGGGCGGGGCCGACCCACCTCATGGGCGCGCCCGGAGGGGTCCGCCGACGCGGACGCGGCCCCCTCCCCCGACAGGGGGAAGGGGCCGTCCGCCGCTGCAGGATGTCGGACCGGAGGCCGCTCAGGCCTGCTCGACCGCCTTGACGAGCTTGCTCAGGGTGTCCTTGGCGTCGCCGAAGAGCAGGGTGGTCTTGTCGTCGAACAGCAGGTCGTTGTCGATGCCGGCGAACCCGGGCCGCATCGAGCGCTTGAGGAACACGACGGTGCCGGCTTCGTCGGCGTTGATGATCGGCATCCCGTAGATCGGGCTGCCCGGGGTGTTCTTGGCCGCCGGGTTGACGGTGTCGTTGGCCCCGACCACGAGGGCGACGTCGCACGACGCCATCTCGGCGTTGGCATCGTCCATCTCCTTGAGCTCGTCGTAGGGCACGTTGGCTTCGGCCAGGAGGACGTTCATGTGCCCGGGCATGCGGCCGGCCACCGGATGGATGGCGTAGAAGACCTCGACGCCCCGCTTGGTGAGGAGGTCGGCGAGTTCGCGCACGGTGTGCTGGGCCTGGGCCACGGCCAGTCCGTACCCGGGGATGATGGCGACCTTGCGGGCGTAGGCCAGCAGCACGCCGATGTCCTCGGGCGTGCCCGACTTCACCTGGCGGGTCTCCCCCGTCCCGTCGGCGCCGGCGCCGGCGGTCACCACCGAGCCGAACGCGCTGAACAGCACGTTGGCCAGCGACCGGCCCATGGCCTTGGACATGAGCCGGGTGAGCAGGATGCCCGAGGCGCCGACCAGGGTTCCGGCGACGATGAGCAGGTTGTTGTCGAGGGTGAAGCCCGACGCGGCCACCGCGAGTCCGGTGAAGGCGTTCAGCAGCGAGATCAGCACCGGCACGTCGGCACCGCCGATGGGCAGCACGAAGATGACCCCGAGCACCAGCGACAGCACGGCGGTCACGACCATCAGGGTCACGCTGCCGGTCAGCAGGGTGGCGACGGCCAGGCCGATGATGGCCACGCCGACCAGCCCGTTGATGACCTGCTGGGCCGGATACGTGATGGGCCGGCCGGTCATCAGCTCCTGGAGCTTGGCGAAGGCGATGGCGCTGCCGCTGAAGGAGACGCACCCGATGAGGAGGCCGATCAGTCCTTCGGCGATCGTGTAGACGGCGGGCTTCGTCGCCAGCTCCGAGTGCTGGAGGAAGACCGTCATCGAGATGAGGGCGGCGGCACCACCGCCCACCCCGTTGAAGATCGCCACCAGCTGGGGCATCGCCGTCATCTTCACCAGACGGGCGACGGGCACCGCGATGCATGCGCCGATCACCATGGCGACGAGGGCCAGGATCAGGTTGGTGGTGTGGTGCCGGAAGTCCGCTTCGGGGTTGAAGAAGGTCGCCACCACGGCCACCACGGCCGCCGCGGCCGCCAGCATGTTGCCGTTGCGGGCGTGCTTCGGCGAGCTCAGGCCCTTCAGGGCGATGATGAAGCAGACCGCGGCCAGCAGGTAGATCAGGTTGATGACGTTGATCGTCCAGTCGGTGCCGGTCACTTGGCACCGTCCTCGGTGTCGCCGGCCTTCGAGCGGGCCGGTGCGTCGCCCGGCTTGGCCTTGAACATCTCGAGCATCCGGTCGGTCACCGTGAACCCGCCGACGATGTTGAGGGTGGCCAGCAGGACGGCGAAGAAGCCGAGGATCAGCTGGGCGGCGCCCGACGCCGTGCCCATGACGATCAGGGCGCCGACCAGCACGATGCCGTGGATGGCATTGCTGCCCGACATCAGCGGCGTGTGCAGGATGCTCGGCACCCGGGAGACGACCTCGTTCCCGACGAAGATCGCCAGGATGAAGATCGTCAGGAACTCGAGGATCCCGGTGGTGTTCATGACTCCCCCTGCTCGTTGTCGGCGCCGTCCACCGGCGCATCCGTCACCTCGGGCGCCGGAGCCGGCACGCTGAGCCCCAGCGCCTCGGCGGTCGGGCCGTGGACGACGTTCCCGGCCCGGACCACGCACGTCCCGACGACGATCTCGTCGTCGAAGTCGGGTGCCAGCTCGCCGTCGGTGACCATCAGGGCGAGGAAGTTGGCGATGTTGCGGGCGTAGAGGAAGCTGGCGTGGGTCGGCATCGACGCCGGCGGATTGGTCAGGCCGACCACGGTCACCCCGCCCACCCGGACGTCCTCGCCGGGCTTGGTGAGCTCGCAGTTGCCGCCCGAGTCGGCGGCCATGTCGATGATCACGGCACCCTCGGACATGCCCGCCACCATGGCCGCGGTCACCAGCACCGGTGCCTTGCGGCCGGGGATCTGGGCCGTGGTGATCACCACGTCGGAGGCGCCCACCTCGGCGGCGAGCAGTTCCTGCTGCTTGGCCAGGTACTCGGCCGACTGCTCCTTGGCATAGCCGCCGGCCCCGTCCTGGGTCTCGAGGTCGAGCTCGACGAACGTGGCGCCGAGGCTCTGGACCTCTTCCTTGGCGGCGGCCCGCACGTCGTAGGCCCGGACGGAGGCGCCGAGCCGGCGTGCCGTGGCGATGGCCTGCAGGCCGGCGACGCCTGCGCCCATCACGAGCACCTTGGCCGGCGGCACGGTGCCGGCGGCGGTCATGAACATCGGGAAGAACTTGGCCAGGTGCTCGGCCCCGGCCAGACCGGCCCGGTAGCCAGACACGGTGGCCTGGGACGAGAGGGCGTCCATCGACTGGGCCCGGCTGATGCGGGGCAGGAGGTCGAGGCTGTACACGGTGGCGCCCTTGGCCGCCAGGGCCTGGACGACGTCGGTGGCCGCCACCGGCTGCAGGAAGCTGATGACCGAGATGCCGTCGGGCAGGGCGGCCACCTCGTCGACGGTCAACGGCTGCACATGGGCCAGGACGTCGGCGCCCTGCAGCGTGGCCGCCGCGTCGGGGGCCACCGTCGCTCCGGCGTCGACGAACTGCGCGTCGGCGAACCGTGCGCCCGTGGCGGCGCCGGCCTGCACCACCACGTCGACGCCGGTCTGTACGAGTTTGGCCGCGACGTCGGGGACGATCGCGACGCGATCCTCCCCCGGGCGCGACTCCTTGATCACTGCGAGTTTCACGGGCATGGGTATATCAGGCGATCGGGGGCGCGGACCGCTCCAGCCTGTCAGTGGAGGGGTGCGACGAGCGAGTGAGCCATCGTAGTCACTCGACGAACCTCCCCCTGCACGGGGCGGCCCGGAGGAGGGAGCGGCACGTGGGCCGGGTCGGTCGGGCCCGTTCGGCCCCGCCGTTCCGGGGCCGGGATTTCTGCCCCGTGGGGCCGCCGGGCAGTCCGGTCAGGCGCCCGGCAGCAGGCTCATGTCGGGCACCGTGCGGGGGGCCGGCGGCGCCGCGGAGGCGTCGGGTTCGGGCTCGACGTCGGTCAGCATCGACTCCACCGGCACGCTGCCGCCGTCGGCCAGGAGGAGCGTCCGCGCCTCCGTGCGGGAGAACACGGGGATCTCGGGACCGGCGGCGAAGCTCCGTGCGTCGGCCCGCCCGATCGGGTGGGCGAAGTAGAAGCCCTGGGCGGCGTCGGCGTCGAAGCCGGCGGCGATGCGGACCTGGGCCGCCGTCTCCACCTGCTCGACGATCGCCGACATCCCGAGCGAGTGGGCCATGTGGATCACCGTTTCGACCACCAGGCGGTTGATCCCCTGGTTGGACTCGAGACCGGCGACGAAGGAGCCGTCGATCTTTACGGTGCTGATGGCGTGCCGCTTGAAGGGCTCGAACGAGGACCAGTTGGTGCCGACGTCGTCCACCGACAGCTGCACCCCCATGTCGCTGATGGCCTGGAGGTCGGCCGCCGCCGTCGGGTCGACCACCGCGTCCTCGGTCACCTCGATGTTGAGCTGGTCGCTCGGGAACCCGGTGTCGCGCAGCGCCTCGGACACCGCCTCGGACACCTCGCCGCGCTGCAGCTGCTCGACGGTGCAGTTCACCCCGAGCTGGATGCTGCGGGACCAGCTGCACGCCTCCTCGCAGGCGGCCGCCACGATCCATCGGGTCAGCGGACCGATGTCACCGCTGGCTTCGGCCGCCGGGATGAGGAGGTCGGGCGAGATGCGCCCCCGGGTCGGGTGACGCCACCGCACGAGCGCCTCCATACCGAGGAGTCGTCCCGTGGAGACGTCGACGACGGGGAGGTACTCCAGGTAGGGAGTGCCCTGCAGGGTGAATGTCGGCTCCGGGTAGGTCAGCATGCGACTCGTCGCTCCTGGACGGTATCCCGCCACCCCCGGTCGGGGGCGGTCCACGGAATTGCGGTCCTGTGCTCCTCCATCGTCCCGCCCAGGCACGAACTTGAGCGTTCCGCGGGCTCCACCGGTGGCAACCCCCGGTGTCGGTCAGGTGGCCTGTTGGACGGCGGTGAGGAAGGCGGGACGCTCGCCACCGCCGTGGGCCACGAGATTGGCCCCGGTCACGTAGGAGGCGAGCGGGGAGGCCAGGAAGAGGCAGATTCCGGCGATCTCGACCGGCGTGCCGAAACGACCCAGCGGGACCGTGGCCGCCGCCGCGGCCACCCCGGCCGGGCCGCCGTAGTGGTCGTCGCCCCCGTCGGTGGCCACCAGCCCGGCACTCACGGCGTTGACCCGCACCTTCGGGGCCCACTCGACGGCCAGGGTCTGGGTCAGGTTGAGCAGTCCGGCCTTGGCCGCCCCGTAGGCGGCCGTACCCGGGGAGGGTCGCGTGCCGCTGACCGAGGCGATGTTGACGATCGAGCCGCCGCCCTCCTGGCCCTGCATCACGGCGTTGGCGGCCTGCGCACAGTAGAGCGGAGCGAGCAGGTTCAGGTTCACGACCGACGCCAGGAAGCGGGGCGAGGCGGTGGCCGCGTCCGCGTACGGCGACCCGCCGGCGTTGTTGACGAGCACGTCCAGCCGGCCGTGCCGGTCGACGGCGGCCGCCACCAGGGATGCCGCCTCGTCCGGGTCCCGCACGTCGGCGGCCACGAAGCCGGCCCGCCGGAGCGTGCCTCCGGCGTCCGTGCCCGTCGGCAGCTCGTCGTCGGGCACCTCGGACCGACCGCAGAAGACCACCTCGGCCCCGGCGGTCAGGAACGCCTCGGTGACGGCGCGGCCGATGCCCCGCCCCCCGCCGGTAACGGCCACCACCCGTCCATGGAAGCCCAGGGGGTCGTCGCCGCCGATGCTCCGGTCCACTGACATTGCTGCCTCCCTGGTTCCGACTGGTACTGTCCCGTTCACTATTACCTGACGCCGCATCAGATCGGAAACCGCGGGCCCGGTCGTCGTAGCCCGGTCGTAGTGTAGGAACAGCCAGCACCCGTATTCGCCGAGTGCGCGGCCGCGCCCGTCCGTGCCCCAGGCCGGCCGTGCACCACCGGTTGCGCCGCACATTTCCGGAGCCGACACATGCCCATCACCACCCACCAGGACCGACCCGGCATCGCCGAGGTGGTCATCGACCATCCCCCGGTCAACGCCCTCGACGTGGCCGGCTGGTTCGGCCTGGCCGACGCCGTGCTGGCCGCCGGCCGGGTGCCCGACAACCGGGTCGTGATCCTCCGGGCCGAGGGACGCGGCTTCTGCGCCGGAGTGGACATCAAGGAGATCCAGGCCCGGGGCGACGAGGCCCTGATCGGGGCGAACCGCGGATGCTTCGCCGCCTTCGCCGCCGTCTACGAGTGCGAGGTGCCGGTCATCGCCGCCGTGCACGGATTCTGCCTGGGCGGCGGGGTCGGCCTGGCCGGCAACGCCGACATCGTGGTGGCGTCGGACGACGCCACCTTCGGGCTCCCCGAGGTCGACCGGGGCGCCCTGGGCGCTGCCACCCACCTGTCGCGTCTCGTCCCCCAGCACCGGATGCGGTCGATGGTCTACACGGCCAAGCCGGCCACCGCCGCCGAGCTCCATCACTACGGCTCGGTACTCCGCGTCGTGCCCCGGGACGAGCTGGTGGCCGCGGCCTACGAGGTGGCCGAGGACATCGCCGCCAAGAGCCCGACCATCATCCGCCGGGCCAAGGAGTCCCTCAACGGGATCGACCCGGTCGACGTGCGGTCGAGCTACCGGCTCGAGCAGGGCTTCACCTACGAGCTCCACGTGGCCGGCGTGGCCGACGAACAGCGGGCCGCCTTCGTCGAGAAGCGCGACGCCGACACGTCGCGATGACGGCTCGCCTCCCGGACACCCGACAGACAGGACACCCCCGTGGCTGACAAGCGCCTCACCCTCGACGAGTTCGTCGCCGAGCTCTCCTCCGGCATGACCGTCGGCATCGGCGGCTGGGGCTCGCGGCGCAAGCCGATGGCCGCCGTGCGCGCCATCCTGCGCTCCGACCTCACCGATCTCACCGTCGTCTCCTACGGCGGGCCCGACGTCGGCCTCCTGTGCGCGGCCGGCAAGGTGGCCAAGGTCGTCTACGGCTTCGTGACGCTCGACTCCATCCCCACCGACCCGCACTTCAAGGCGGCGCGGCAGGCGGGGGCCATCGAGGCCATGGAGGTCGACGAGGGGATGTTCTACCTGGGCCTGCTGGCCGCCTCGCAGCGGATTCCCTTCCTGCCCACCCGGGCCGGACTCGGTTCGGACGTGCTGGAGGTCAACCCGGGCCTGCGCACGGTGCGCTCTCCCTACGACGACGGCGAGGAGCTGGTGGCCATGCCCGCCCTGCGCCTCGACGCCGCGGTGATCCACGTCAACCGGGCCGACACCTCCGGGTCGGGCCAGATCCTCGGTCCGGACCCCTTCTTCGACGAGCTCTTCCTCGGCGCCGCCGACCGGCGGTTCGTCACGACCGAGCGGGTGGTGCCCACGGCGGAGTTGGCCGCCGGCGGGCCCCTGCAGTCGCTGTGCATCAGCCGCCTCCTGACCGACGGTGTCGTCGAGACTCCCGGCGGAGCCCACTTCACCGCGTGCGTGCCCGACTACGGGCGGGACGAGAAGTTCCAGAAGGAGTACGTGGCGGCGGCCGGTGACCCCGACGCGTGGGCCGGATTCCACGAGCGGTTCCTCGCCGTCGACGAGGACGGCTACCAGGCCGCCATCCGCGAGGCCGCCGACGAGCGGGCCGCGGCCACCACCACCGGAGAGGGAGCATGACCGACACCACATCCACCGGGGTCTCCCGGGCCGAGTACTGCGCGATCGCCTGCGCCGAGGTCTTCCGCGGCGATGGCGAGATCATGGCCAGCGCCTTCGGCACCGCACCCGCACTCGGGGCCCGCCTCGCCCGGCTCACCTTCGCCCCCGACCTCGTCCTGACCGACGGCGACGCCGCCCTCGTCGACGGTGCGCCACCGCTGGGCGCGCCGCCGGCGTCGTTCGTGCTCGAGTCCCACATGCCCTACCGGCGGGTCTTCGACGTCGTGTGGTCGGGGCGCCGCAACCTGATCATGATGGCGTCCCAGATCGACCGCACCGGCAACCAGAACATCAGCGCTATCGGCCCGTGGGACCGGCCCAAGGCACAGTTGGTCGGCGTGCGCGGCGCGCCCGGCAACACGGTCAACCACTCGACCAGCTACTGGGTCCCCAACCACTCCCCCCGCTCCTTCGTCGAGCAGGTCGACGTGGTGTCCGGCGTGGGCTACGCGCGGGCCGACGCGGCCGGGCCCTCGGCGACCCGTTACCACGAGATCCGCTACGTCGTCTCGAACCTCGGCGTGTTCGACTTCGCCACACCCGACCATTCGATGCGGCTCGTGTCGGTGCACCCGGGCGTGTCGGTCGACGACGTCGTCGCCGCCACCGGCTTCGCGCTCGTCGTCCCCGACGGGGTTCCCGACACCCGGGACCCGACCCCCGAGGAGCTCGACCTGCTCCGCACGGTGCTCGATCCGCGGAGCCTGCGCGACCGCGAGGTGCGGTCGTGAGCCACCCTGCGCTGCACACGCGCTTCTGCGACCTCGTCGGGGTGCGCTACCCCATCGTCCAGACGGGTATGGGCTGGGTGGCCGGGCCCCGGCTCGTGGCCGCCACCGCGGAGGCCGGCGGTCTCGGCATCCTGGCGTCCGCCACCATGACCTACGACGAGCTCGTCGGCGCCCTCGCCGAGATCCGCACCCGCACCGACAGGCCCTTCGGCGTCAACATGCGCACCGACGTCGCCGACGTGGACGACCGGGTGTCACTGATGATCGAGAACGGCGTGCGGGTCGCCAGCTTCGCCCAGGCGCCGAACCCGGCCCTCGTCGATCGGTGCCGGGTGGCCGGCCTGGTCGTCATGCCCACCATCGGGGCCCGGCGCCACGCCGAGAAGGTGGCGGAGTGGGGCGTCGACGCCGTCATCGCCCAGGGGGGCGAGGGGGGTGGCCACACCGGCACCGTGCCGACGACGCTGCTCACGCCGGCGGTCGTCGACGCGGTCGGTGACCGCGTCGCCGTGGTGGCGGCGGGCGGCTTCTTCGACGGCCGCGGCCTGGTCGCCGCACTGGCCTACGGCGCGTCGGCCATCGCCATGGGCACCCGCTTCCTGCTGACCCAGGAGAGCCGGGTGCCCGACGACGTGAAGCGCGTCTACCTGCAGACACCGGTGACGGGGACGGTGGTGTCGACCGCCGTCGACGGTGCGCCCCAACGCGTCATCCGCACCGACCTCGTCGACCACCTCGAGAAGTCCGGATGGCTGCGCGCCCTGCCCCGCGCCATGGCCAACGCCCACGCCTTCCGCAAGGAGACCGACACCACCCTCCTCGCGCTCCTCAAGGAGGGGACGGCCATGAAGAAGGGCAACGACCTGTCGTGGCCTCAGGTGGTGATGGCCGCCAACGCTCCGATGATGACCAAGGCCGCGCTCGTCGACGGGCGCACCGACGTCGGCGTGCTGCCGACGGGACAGGTGGTCGGCGCCATCGACGAGCTCCCCACCGTCGACGAGCTGATCTCGCGCATCATCGACGACGCCGGTCGCGTTCTCGACCGGCTCGGCGCCTGAACGCGCGACGCTGCGCCACGGCCGGCACCACACGTCACGACACCGCACCACGTACCACGACGTGCGCGACTGCGCGCGCCCAGGCGCACCGCGGGAACGCGTACGGTCACGATGAGGAAATCGGCGTTGGCCGTGTGACCTGCACCTTCGACACCTGGTGCGGATATTGCCCATTGTGCCGCTTCGGCAACTGGGCGATAATCGGTCCTCAGACGTCGAGCCTGCATTCAGTGCGAACCGGATCCGGTACCCAGTTCGCCGGGGGACTGGGCACGCCGTCCGGTCGTTGGAGTGCCGGCCAGCCGGAGAGGAGTTGCGGTGTCCGAAGGAGCCCTGCCGGGAGCATCGGAGTTGCCCGTCCGTAAGCATGCCCCCACCGCCATCACCGGTGTCGGGGCGGTCACCGGCTACGGCTGGGGACGCAAGCACGTGTGGGACGGCTTCCTCCTCGGGGAGAGCGCGGTGCGCCTCACCAAGGGACTCGACGGCTTCGTCGACGGTGGCGAGGCCTACATCGCCACCATCACCGACGAGGGCGACCGTCGCGACGGTCCGAGTCGCTTCATGCAGGCGCTCCGCTTCGCCGCGCGCGAGGCCATCACCGACGCCACCGAGCGCGGTTGGAAGCCCGGCAAGGTCGTGGGTGTCGTCCACTCGATCGTCCTCGGCGACGTCGAGATGTGGAGCGACTACTACCACGAGGCCCCCGAGCGGGTCCGGGTGAAGCGGTGGGTCAACATGCTCCCCTCGACGGTGATCTCGCAGCTGATGAAGGAGAACGACTTCCACGGCCCGACCATGTCGGTGTCGGCCATGTGCGCCTCGGCCAACGCCGGGATGATCACGGCCAAGGCGTGGATCGACTCGGGCATCGCCACCGACGTCATCCTCCTGGCCACCGACCTGTCGGGTATCCCGATCAACCTGCGCCGCTTCAAGGACCTGGGCGTGGCCGTTCTCGACACCCCGCCGCTCCAGGGCTGCCGGCCCTTCCAGGAAGGCAGCAAGGGCTTCGTCGGCGGCGAGGCCGCCGTCGCCATGGTGCTCTCCAACCAGGAGGCGGGCTCCTACGCCCAGATCCTCGGGGGCGCCATGACCATGGACGCCTTCAACCTGGTGGCCGTGGCTCCCGACATGTCCGAACTCGAGCGCTGCTTCCGCGAGGCCCTCGACGTCGCCGGGGTCGACGCCTCCGAGGTGGCCTACCTGAACGCCCACGGGCCCGGCACCGCCCAGTGCGACGCCGCCGAGGGCGCCATGCTCGACCGGATGTTCCCCGACGCCGCCGGCATCTTCTCGATCAAGCCGCTGGTCGGCCACTGCCAGGCGGCGGGCGCCGCCGTGGAGGTCATGGCCACCATCTACGCCTACCAGACCGGGTTCGTTCCGGCACCGCCCCAGGTCGCGCCGGGCCACCCCCGGCTGGTCAACGGGCTCACGCCGCGCCGTCCCGGCCCGATGCTGAAGTCGTCCATCGGGATGGGGGGCTTCAATACGGCTGTCGTGCTGGGCGAACCTTCCACCTGAGCCCGAATCCCGCCCTTCGGGCAAAGGCTAAAGATTGACCTGAAGGCCGCCGATATCAACGGCCTATGGTGACGACGAGCGAATTCGACGGCGGGCGCCGCACCGTCTCGTTCGACCGTGTCGAACTGGGCGGGACGAACTACCCCGAGCACCCGTTCGAACTCTCGCAGCCGATCGACCTCACGGGCGACGGCCTCCCCACCGTCACCTGGGTGTACGACCCCGACACGGACACGGTGACCTGGTCGTCCCCCATCGAGGAGCTCTTCGGGTTCCCCGTGGGCATCCGCGGCTTCCACGTGACGAAGGGCGCCGACGAGGAGCCCGAGGTCGACCGTCCCCCCGCCGACTTCGGTCCGCCCACCGACATCGGCCACGACCTCCTGGCCCCGATCCTCGCCCCCATCCGCTGCGGCGTGCCCCCCGCGGAGTTCGACCTCCACTACACGGTCACCTGCCCCGACGGCACCTCCCGGGTGGCCGTCATCCGCGCCTCCCCCCTGTCCGACGTCGGCGATCCCGCCCCGGGCACGCTCTACAGCGGGGTGGTGATCGACGTCACCGCCCAGCAGAAGTTCGAGCTCGAGCTCAGCGACCTGGTCGACCGTTACCGGCTGCTCACCGAGGTCTCCCCCGACGTGGTCATCGTCCACCAGGACGGCCTCCTCGTCTACGGCAACCGGGCCGGCGTCAAGCTGCTCGGCGCCAAGTCGATGTGGGACCACTACGGCGAACCGGTCACCAAGTTCGTCCACCCCCACGACCAGAACGGCGTCATCGAGCGCCTGGCCCAGCTGACCGAGCCCGGCCAGTTCTTCGAGCACGGCGAGGTGCGGGTGGTGGCCCCCGACGGCAGCACCACGATGATGGAGCTCACCAGCATCCGCACGACGTGGGGCGGCCGGCCCGCCTACCAGGTGATCATGCGCGACGTGTCCGAGCGCCGGGCCGCCGAGGCCGCCGCCCGCTACCGGGCCAGCCTGGTGGCCCACGTGTCCGACGCCATCATCGGCATCGACGCCGAAGGTCGGATCGAGTCCTGGAACGAGGCGGCCCAGATCATCTACGGCTGGTCCGAGGGCGAGGTGGCCGGCCACTCCATCGGCTCGGTGGTGTCGGCCAACCGGACCGACAGCGCGGCCATCCTCGAGCGCGGCCAGCACAGCCACCGGCGCAAGGACGGCTCGTCGGTCGACGTCCTGGTCTCCATCGACCCGCTGGTCGACGACGACACGCTCCCCTCGGGCTGGGTCGTCGTGTGCACCGAGCTCACCGACGCCCGCCAGGCCGAAGCCGGCCGCCGCGCCGCCGAGGAGCGCTACGAGGCGGTCGTGGCCTCGCTCAGCGAGGGCATCGTCCTCTTCGACGAGGCCGGCAAGATGAGCGCCCACAACCAGGCGGCCGAGTCGATCCTCGGCCACCGGCTCGTCGAGGGCGACGGCCACCGGCTCTTCACGGGATCGTCGATCGCCACCTCGACCGAGGGGTTCCCGCTCACGCCCACCATGTTCCCCCACGTCAAGACGCTGGCCACCGGCGAGTCCGAGGACGGCGTGGTGATCGGCGTCACCGACGAGAACGGCCGCCGGCAGTGGCTGTCGATGAGCTCCCGCCTGCTGTCGGGCGCCAGCCAGACCGACTCCCCGATGGTGGTGTGCTCCTTCACCGACGTCACCGACCGCCGGGCGGCCGAGGCCCAGCTCCACTGGCTCGCGTACCACGACTCCTTGACCGGCCTCGGCAACCGCTCGTTCTTCAACGACGAGCTCGAGCGCGAGCTGCTCATGTCGATGCAGAGCGACGCCAACCTGGCCGTGCTCTTCATCGACCTCGACCGCTTCAAGTTGGTCAACGACTCCTTCGGGCACTCGAGCGGCGACGAGCTCCTCCTCGAGCTGGCCCGCCGGTTCAAGACGGCGGCCCGCAAGGGCGACGTGGTGAGCCGGTTCAGCGGCGACGAGTTCGTCGTACTGTGCCCCAGCGTGCGCGACGTCGACCATGCCGTGGCGTTGGCCAAGGAGTACTCGACGGTCATCGACGCCCCGTTCAAGCTCTCCACCGGTCGGTCGGTCGTGGTCACGTGCAGTGTGGGCGTGGCCTTCGTCGAGCGCGGCCGCCAGAGTGCCCAGGACATCCTCCAGCAGGCCGACACGGCCATGTTCAAGGCCAAGGGCAAGGGCCGGTCGCGCATCGAGGTCTTCGACGAGTCGCTGCGGGTCAACTCGGTGGCCCGGCTCGAGATCTACGACGACCTGCGCCACTCGATCGAGCACGACGAGCTCGTCGTGCACTACCAGCCCATCGCCTCGGTGGCCAACGGCAAGATCGTGGCCCTCGAGGCCCTGGTGCGCTGGAACCACCCCACCCGCGGCCTGCTCGGCCCGATGGAGTTCATCCCCTTCGCCGAGGAGACCGACCTCATCTTCTCCCTCGGCCGGTGGGTGCTGCGCGAGGCGTGCCACACCATGGCCCGCTGGCGCCGGGAGCTGCCCGGGGCCGAGGACGCCTACATCACCGTCAACCTGTCGGTCCACCAGCTGAGCGACGTCACACTGCTCGACTCGATCGCCCAGGCGCTGGCCGACTCGGGCCTGCCGCCCGAGGCGCTGGTCCTCGAGGTGACCGAGTCCCTCCTCATGAGCGAGACCACCGAGACGGTGGACGCGCTGAGCGGCATCCACGCCATGGGCGTCGGACTGGCCATCGACGACTTCGGCACGGGCGAGTCGTCACTGGCCCGCCTCAAGCGGTTCCCCGTGAAGGTGCTGAAGATCGACAAGTCCTTCGTCGACGGCCTCGGGATCCTGGAGACCGACGAGGCCATCGTGGCCGCCATCGTCCAGCTGTCCAAGGCACTGGGCCTCGTGGTCCTGGCCGAGGGGGTCGAGACCCCGGCGCAGCTCGAGCGGGTGGCGGCCCTCGGGTGTGACCTCTACCAGGGCTACCTGATGTCGCGCCCGATCATCGCCGACCACGTCGACTTCTCCAAGAAGGCCGAGACCACCCCTCAGACAGACCTCCCCGCGTAGCGGCGTGCTCCGGCACCCGCTATGCGGGGCGGGCCCGCGCCGCCCCCCGGGGCAGGCGTGTGGCCATGCGTCCGGTCGTGGTCGGTTCAGCCCAGGCGCTCGATGATGGTGGCGTTGGCCTGGCCGCCGCCCTCGCACATGGTCTGGAGCCCGTAGCGGGCGCCGGTGCGCTCCATCTCGTTGAGCAGGGTGGCGAGCAGGCGCGCCCCCGACCCCCCGGTCGGATGACCGATGGCGATGGCGCCGCCGTTCACGTTGACCTTGTCCATGTCCGGGTGGTGCTCCTTCTCCCAGGCCAGCACCACCGAGGCGAAGGCCTCGTTGATCTCGACCAGGTCGATGTCGTCGAGCGACAGCTTCGACTTCTCGAGCACCAGCGTGGTCGCCGGGATGGGGGCGGTGAGCATGATGACCGGGTCGTTGGCCGCCACCGCGAAGGTGTGGAACCGGGCCCGGGGCGTGAGGCCCAACCGGGCGGCCCGCTCCTCGGACATGATCAGCACGGCGGCGGCCCCGTCGGAGATCTGCGACGACGACGCCGCGGTGACGAGCCCGTCCTCCACGAAGCACGGCGGCAGCGACGCCAGCTTCTCGTAGGTCGAGCCGGCCCGGACGCCCTCGTCGAAGGCCAGCGGGCCCTCGTCGGCCGGGTCGCCGTCGTCGGTGCCGGCCACGGCCACCTTGTCCTCCACCCGGGCCCGCCGGGTGGCCAGCGGCAGGATCTCGTTCTCGAAGCGGCCCTCGGCGATGGCGGTGGCGGCCCGCTCGTGGGAGCGCAGGGCGAAGCGGTCCATCTCCTCGCGGGTGATGCCCCACCGGCGGGCGATCTCCTCGGCGCAGAGGCCCTGGTGGATGAAGTCGAACCGGCCGTGGACGGTGGGACCGTAGGCGTCGCCGGGGCCGTGCTCGGTCGTCGACCCGATGGGCACCCGGCTCATGGCCTCCACCCCGCCGCCGATCACGATGTCCATGGCCCCCGACGCCACGGCCTGGGCGGCGAAGTGCACGGCCTGTTGGGCCGATCCGCACTGCCGGTCGACGGTGGTGCCCGGCACCGTGTCGGGAAACCCCGCGGCCAGCGCGGCGTTGCGCCCGATGTTCATGGCCTGCTCGCCCACGGTCATGGTGCAGCCGTAGATCACGTCCTCGACCAGGGCCGGGTCGAGATCGTTGCGGGCGATGAGCGCCCGGAGCGGCTGCGCCGCCAGGTCGACGGCGTGCCAGCCGGAGAGGCGGCCGTTCTTCTTCCCTACCGGGGTGCGGACGACATCGACGATCACAGCGCTGGCCATCCCGCCATTGTGGCCGATGGGCGAGGTTTGCCGGAAATCTGGCGTTGTGCCAGATTTCCAACGACCCCGCCGGACGCCCGATCCGCCCGGCCGAGTGAGGAACGCACCCGATGGACCTGCCGATGGACCTGCACTACACCGATGCCCAGGAGGCATTCCGGGCCGAGGCCCGCGCCTGGCTGGCCGCTCACGCCCCCGCCCCGGGCTCCCTGCCGTCGCTCGACACGGCCGAGGGCTTCGAGGCCCACCGGGCCTGGGAGGCCGAGCTGGCCGCCGACCGCTGGTCCGTCGTGTCGTGGCCCGAGGAGTACGGGGGGCGTGACGTCGGCATCCTCGAATGGCTGGTCTTCGAGGAGGAGTACTGGCGGGCCCAGGCCCCCCTCCGGGTCAGCCAGAACGGGATCTTCCTGCTGGCCCCCACCATGTTCGAGTTCGGGACCGACGGGCAGAAGGCGCGCTTCCTCCCGCCGATGGCCTCGGCCCGTGAGATCTGGTGCCAGGGATGGTCGGAGCCCGACGCCGGCTCCGACCTCGCCGGCATCCGCAGCCGGGCGCGGCGCTCGGACGCGGAGGGCGGCTGGGTGCTGTCGGGCCAGAAGACGTGGGCGTCCCGCGGGGCGTTCGCCGAGTGGTGCTTCGGTCTCTTCCGCACCGACCCGGAGGCCGAGCGCCACCGGGGCCTGACCTACTTCCTCGTCGACATGGCCACCCCCGGGGTCACCGTCCGCCCCATCCCCCAGATCGACGGCGAGACCGGATTCGCCGAGCTCTTCTTCGAGGACGTGTTCGTGCCCGACGACCGCGTGCTCGGCGACGTGGGCAAGGGGTGGAACGTGGCCATGGCCACCGCCGGCTCCGAGCGCGGCCTCAGCCTGCGCAGCCCGGCGCGCTACAGCCGGGCCGCCGACCGGTTGGTCGACCTCTACGCCGACACCCTCGGGACCGACCCGGTCCGGGCCCGGCGCAGCGCGGATGCCGTGGCCCGCGCCTGGACGGACGCCGAGGCCTACCGCCTCAACACCCTGTGGACCGCCACCCGCGTGCTCGACGGTGGCTCCGTCGGCCCGGAGGCCAGTGCCAACAAGATCCACTGGTCCCAGACCGACCTGGCCATCCACCGTGCCGCACTCGACCTGCTCGGTCCGGCGGCCGAGCTCCACGGCGACGGGGTGGACGCCCCGTGGCTCGACGGGTACCTGTTCGCCCTGGCCGGCCCGATCTACGCCGGCACCAACGAGATCCAGCGGAACGTGGTGGCCGAGCGCATGCTCGGGCTGCCCCGGGCCTGAGAGGGGCACCGTGCACTTCGCCTTCACCGACCAGCAGCTCGAGTTCCGCGACGCCGTCCGCCAGGTCCTCGCCAAGGAGTGCACGACGGACGACGTGCGCGCCGCCTACGACGCGCCGGCCGCCCGCACGGCACGGTGGGCCACGCTCGCCGAACTGGGGGTGACCGGCCTGACCGTCCCCGAGGCGCACGGCGGGCTGGGGCTCGGTCTCGTCGACCTGGTCCCGCTCGTGGAGGAGGCCGGACGCGTGGCCCTGCCCGAGCCGCTCGCCACGACGACGGGGCTGGCCGCGCCGCTGCTGGCCGGGGCGGCACCGTCCCCCGGGACGGCCGACCGGCTGGCCGGCCTGCTGGCCGGGGTGGCCGCCGGCGGGATCGCCGCCGCGGTGGCCGACGCCCGGTGGCCCGGTGCCCCGGTGGCCGGCGCCGACGGGGCCGACCTCCTGGTCCTGGTGGCCGACGGGCCCGACGGCCCCGAGCTCCACCTCCCCCACCCGTCCGAGACGGCCGTCACCCCGGTGCCCTCCCTCGACCCGACCCGACGGCTGGGCATCCCCGCCTGGACGCCCGTCGCCGGCACCCTGCTCGCGGCCGGCGACGCCGCACGCGCCGCCATCGACGCCACAGCCGACCGGGCCGCCGTGGTCGTCGGCGCCGAACTGCTCGGCCTGGCCGACACCATGATCACCATGACGGCCGCCTACGCCAAGGAGCGCCGGCAGTTCGGCACGCCGATCGGCAGCTTCCAGGCCGTCAAGCACCTGCTGGCAGGGGCCCAGGTGCTGCTCGAGTTCGCCCGACCCGTCGTGTACGGCGCCGCCTGGTCCCTCGACACCGGTGCGCCCGACGCCTCGCGGTCGGCCTCGGTGGCCAAGGCCTACGCCTCGGAGGCCGCGCTCGAGGCGGCCCGCGTGTCGCTGCAGGTCCACGGCGCCATGGGCTACACGTGGGAGTGCGACCTCCACCTCTTCCTCAAGCGGGCCTGGGCACTGGCCGAGGCCTGGGGGTCGGCCGACGCTCATCGGGCGCACGTCCTCGACTCGCTCCTGGCCGGGCGCTGAGCCCCTGCGGCCGCCGGCCCCTCAAGCCCCCGCCGGGCCGAGCGGGCGCTTGAAGCCCACGTGGCTGGCCGTGAACCCGTGGCGCGCGTAGAAGCGGTGGGCGTCGGACCGGGCCACGTTCGAGGTGAGCTGGACGCGGTAGCAGCCGGCGGCGCGCGCCGCCTCGACCGCGGCCTCGACCAGCACGCCCCCCACCCCGTGGCCACGCACGTCCGGGGCCACGTGGACCGACTCGAGCTCGGCGCACCGCCCGCCCCGGTGCTGGAGATGGCGGAAGGTCACGAGCTGGCACGTCCCCACGACCCGCCCGTCGAGCTCGGCCACCAGCACCTCGGTCCCCGGCGTGGCCCCGATGTCGGCCAGGGCCGCCCGGTAGGGGGCGAGGTCGCCGTCGGCTCCGTCGTCGGTCGGGCCGAGCGCGCCGGCGCGCAGCAGCGCCACGAGGGCGGCCGCGTCGTCGGGGGTGGCCGGCCGGACCACGACCCGCCCCGCCTCCGGATCAGGGCTGGGCAAAGGCGTAGATCGGGAACCCGTTGTCGACGGCGGACTGCGACGGCAGGTAGGGACCGTTGACGACGACGGCCAGGTGTCCGGTGGCTCCGGGGCCGGCGTCGCCCTCGACGGTGACGATGGCGCCGTCCGGCCACACCTGCACGACGATGCCCGTGTGGACCGAGCTGGAGGTCGACCACGGCCCGGTGCCGTAGAGCACCGCGTCGCCCGGCGCGGGAGGCGCGTCGGGGGGCAGCACCCCGGTGTCGTCGGCGGCCCAGTAGTAGATGTCCCCGGTGAACGCGTAGGACGGGATGGGCACCCCGGCCTGCTCCCACACCCAGGTGGCGAACAGCGCACACCACTCCTCGCAGGGGCCGTAGGGATTGCAGAAGTCGCCGGTGTCGGGGTCGGCGGCGATCTGGCCGGCCGCCGTGGCCACGATGGCCGAGGCCAGGGGCGACGGATCGGGGTCGGGCGGGTTGGCGAAGTCGTAGTTGAAGCCGTCCGGATCGAGCAGCCAGTAGCCGACGCCCCCGGTGGCCAGGGTGATGGCCGACACCGGCAGGATGTCCTGCGGATTCCCGTCGAGGCCGCCCCCGAGGTCGCCGAGCCACCTCGCATCCCCGAAGACGTAGACGGCGCCGTCGCTCGATGCCAGGTAGTAGCCGTCGTCGTCGGGCATGGCGGCCATGCTGCCGATCGGGTCGACCAGCGACTGGCCGCCGAGCGAGCCCAGGAAGCCGGCGTCGCCGTAGCTGAAGATGCCGCCGTCGGCGGCCACCAGCCAGTAGCCGTCGCCGTGGTGGGTGGCGGCCACGCCGACCACCGGAGCCACGAGCGGCGTCCCGCCCATCGAGCCCAGGAAGGGCGCGTCGCCGAAGGCGAAGACGCCGCCGTCCGAGGCGACCAGCCAGTAGCCCCGCCCGTCGGCCGTGGGGGCGATGCCGACGATGGGCTGGTTGAGGGGGTGACCGCCCATCGAGCCGTAGAAGCCGGCGTCGCCGAAGGCGAACACGCCGCCGTCGAGGGCGGCGAGCCAGTAGCCCCGCCCGTCGGGGGTGGCGGCCATGGCCACCACCGGACCCTGGAGGTGCAGGGCACCGAGCGAGCCGTAGAAGCCGGCGTTCCCCATGGCGAAGACCCCGCCGTCGGCCGAGGCCAGCCAGTAGCCCTCGTCGTCGAGTGGGGCCGCCGGGTTGGCCGCCTGGGCCACCATCACCGAGCTCAGCGGCGTGGTCAGGGGAGGCGCCACCTCGGGGCCACCGAAGCCGAGGACCCCGCCCCCGGCGTAGATGTGCGGCGTGGCCAGGGCCTGGCCCACCGTCTCGGCGCCGGCGGGTACCGGCACCGCACCGAACAGCAGGGCAGCCACCAGCGAGACCGCGGCCACGCACAGGGCCAGGGTCCGTCTGGTTCCTCGCATGGCAGCCCATCGTAGGCAGCGGGCGCTCCCGAGGGAAAGACTCGATCGGCACAGGTCGCGAGCCCCACGGTGCCGCGGTGACTGGCCTACTGTTCCGGGACGCCGGCCCGACGTGGCCGCGCAGCGACAGAGGAGCGAGGTCCCGACATGGAAGCCACCACACTGATCGACGCCTTCCGGGTGGACGGCAAGGTCGCCGTCGTGACCGGGGCCGGCAGCGGCATCGGCAAGGCGTCCGCCCTGGCCCTCGCCGGAGCCGGGGCCGAGGTGGTCTGTGCCGACATCGTGGAGGACACCGCCCGGGACACGGCGGCCGAGATCGTGGCGTCCGGGGGCACGGCCGAGGGGGTGGGCCTCGACGTGTCCAGGCGCCTCGACGTGGACGGCCTGGCCGAGCGGGTGGCCGCCGAGCGGGGCGGCATCCACGTGTGGTGCAACATCGCCGGGATCATGGTCGAGGGGCCCTTCCTGGACGCCCCCGAGGAGGACCTCGACCGCATCCTGTCGATCAACCTGAAGGGCGTCTTCTTCGGCTGCCAGGCCGCCGGCCGGGTCATGGTGGGCCAGCCCGGGGGCGGCAGCATCATCAACGCCTCGTCCGCCGCCGCCGACGCCCCCAGCCCCAACGTCGTGAGCTACGCCATCTGCAAGGCCGGCGTCGTCCAGATGACGAAGTCGCTGGCCTTCGAGATCGGCCGCAAGCACGTCCGGGTCAACGCCGTCGCCCCCGGCTTCGTCCTGACCGGGATGACCGGCCGCTACTTCGTCCGGCCGGACGGGACCGTCGACGAGGAGATGCAGGAGGCGGTCATCGCCCCGATGAAGAAGTACACGCCGCTGCGGACCATCGGCGAGCCCGAGGACATCGCCGCCGCCGTCCTCTACCTGGCCTCGGACGCGTCGAAATTCATGACCGGCCAGGTGCTCCGGCCCAACGGCGGGGTGGCCATGGTGTGAGCGGCTGGCCGCCGCCCGTCGGGGCCGCAGCCAGCTGACACACCGTCAGAACCGGGGGTACACTCGCCGCATGGCCGAACTGCCGAAGATCATCTCCGTCGACGACCACATCGTCGAACCCGCCGACGTCTGGACCAGCCGCATGCCGGCCAAGTTCAAGGACGCAGCTCCCCACATCGTCCGCAAGGACATGCCGGAGGTCACCTTCGTCGGGGGCAAGCTGACCGTGGCCGAGGGCGGCGGCGCCGCGCCGGCCGACTGGTGGATCTACGAGAAGCTGCAGCGACCGCTGCTGCGGGTGGACTCGGCGGTGGGCGTTCCCCGCGACGAGGTCACCATGAAGGGCATCACCTACGAGGACATGCGCCCCGGCTCGTACAGCCAGAAGGAGCGCCTCGAGGACATGGACGAGAACCACATCGAGGCGTCGCTGTGCTTCCCGACCTTCCCCCGGTTCTGCGGCCAGACGTTCACCGAGGCCGAGGACAAGGAGCTCGGCCTGCTGTGCGTCAAGGCGTACAACGACTACCAGGTCGAGGAGTGGTGCGCCGGCACCGGTGGCCGCCTGATCCCCCTGATCATCGTGCCCCTGTGGGACGCCCACCTGGCCGCCGAGGAGGTGCGCCGCAACGCCGCACGCGGCGTGCGGGCCGTCTGCTTCAGCGAGATCCCGGCCTATCTCGGCCTGCCGTCCATCCACGACCCGGACAACTACTGGGACCCGTTCTTCGCGGCGTGCGACGAGACGTCGATGGTGGTCAACATGCACATCGGCTCGAGTTCGAAGATGCCGTCGACCTCGCCGGACGCCCCGGCCGCCGTCGGGTCGTCGCTGACCCACATCAACGCCGAGCTGTCGATGACCGACTTCCTGCTGTCGGGGCTGTTCGAGCGGTTCGCCAACCTGAAGGTCGCCTACTCCGAGGGGCAGATCGGCTGGATCCCCCACCTGCTCCACCGCATGGACGTGGTGTGGGAGGACAACCGGGGCTGGGGAGGCGTCGCCGACAAGGTGCCGAACCCGCCGTCGAGCTACTTCGCCGACCACGTGTTCGGCTGCTTCTTCGACGACCCGAACGGGCTCCGGCTGATCGACGAGATCGGCGAGGACAACATCACCTACGAGTCGGACTACCCGCACTCGGACTCCACCTGGCCCCGCACCCGCGAGATCGCCGAGAAGCAGATGTCCGGGCTCACCGACGAGCAGCGCTACAAGGTCGTGCGGGGCAACGCCATCAAGCTCTTCGGCCTCGACTTCGCGTGATCGACCGGCAGTAGCACCGTGGACCTCCGGTACTCCGACGCCGAGCAGGCGTTCCGCTCCTCCCTGCGCGCCTGGCTGGCATCGACCCTGCCCGGCCTGCCACCCAAGCCGTCCCCCACCGACTGGTCGGGGCGCCGCGCCTACGACACCCACTGGCAACGGCTCCTCTTCGACGGCGGCTACGCCGGCGTGGACTGGCCGACCGAGGGTGGCGGGCGGGGCAGCTCACCCGTGGAGGAGCTGATCTTCAAGGAGGAGCTGGAGCGGGCGCACGCCCCCTACGTGGGCGTGAACTTCGTCGGGCTGCTCCACGCCGGACCGACGATCATCGCCGAGGGCACGCCCGAGCAGAAGGCCCGGTTCCTGCCGCCCATCCTGCGCGGCGACGAGGTCTGGTGCCAGGGGTTCTCCGAGCCCAACGCCGGCAGCGACCTGGCCTCCATGCGCACCCGTGCCGTCCGCGACGGCGACGACTACGTGGTCACCGGCCAGAAGATCTGGACCTCCCACGCCGAGGTGGCCGACCACTGCGAGCTGCTGGTCCGCACCGGCACCGAGGACAGCCGCCACCGCGGCATCTCGTGGCTGATCCTGCCCATGGACTCCCCCGGGGTCGACATCCGACCGCTCCACACCATCGCCGGGTCCACCGAGTTCGCCGAGCTGTTCCTCGACGAGGTCCGGGTGCCGGTGGCCAACCGGGTGGGCGAGGAGAACGACGGCTGGCGGGTGACCATGGTCACCCTCAGCTTCGAGCGGGGCACCGCCTTCGTCGGCGACCTCCTCGAGGCCGTCGAGCTGCTGTCGACCACGGTGGCGCTGGCCCGGCGCACCGGCGCCTGGGACGATCCCGGCGTCCGCCGCCAGGCCGGCCACCTGAAGGCCGAGCTGGACGCCCTGTGGGCGCTGACCAAGCGCAACGTCTCCCAGGCCGCCCGGACCGGGATCCCGGGCGTGGGCGGCACCTACTTCAAGCTGGCCTACTCCGAGACCCGCCACAAGCTGGGTGAGTTCTCGCTCGCCCTGCTGGACCGGGCCGGCCTGGCCGCCCACGCCGTCGAGGGGGTCGACGGGCTGGGCACGCTGCCGGCCGACACCATGGTCGAGGACTGGCTGCGGGGGATCTCGCTGACCATCGCCGCCGGCACCTCCCAGATCCAGCGCAACATCGTGGGCGAGCGCATCCTCGGGCTGCCCAAGGAGCCCCAGGCCGCGTCCCCCGGCGGAAAGGGCTGAGCCCGGTGGACTTCGAGGTCTCCCCGTTCCAGGTCGAACTGGCCGAGGGCATCCGGCGCCTGTGCGAGGGGCGGTTCCCGCTCGAGTCGGTCCGGGCCCGGGAGGGGACCGACCGGGTCCTCGACCGCGGCGGTTGGAAGGAGCTCGGCGACGCCGGGGTCTTCCACCTGTGCCTGGCCGAGGAGGCCGGCGGTGTCGGCCTCGGGCTGGCCGAGGCGGCCCTGGTCTTCGAGGAGCTGGGCCGCTCGCTGGTGCCCGGACCGCTGGTCGCCTCCCACCTGGCGGCCGGCCTGGTCGACGGCGCCGACGACGGCACGGTGGTGGTCGGCCTGGTCGAGCGACCGGTCCCCGGAGCCGCCGGCACCGGCGTCCTCCCGGTGGTCGTCGAGCATCTGGCCGACCTCGACGTCCTGGTCGTGCTGTCCGACGACGGGATCGAGCGGCTCGACCCGGCCGGCCTCGACGCCACCCCCCTGCCCCGGCCCATGGACCCGCTGACCCCGGTGTGGTCGGTCCCGGCCCTCCCCCGCGGTGAGCCCGTGGCCGGCCCGGACGTGGCCGCGTGGTGGCGGCGCGACGGGAGCGTGCTGACCGCCGCCCTCCAAGTCGGCATGGCCCAGTGGGCCTGCGACCTGGCCGTCGAGTACGCCAAGGGACGGGTCCAGTTCGGCCGGCCCATCGGCGGCTTCCAGGCCGTGAAGCACCTCTGTGCCGACATGGCCGTGCGGGCCGAGGTGGCCCGCATCGCCGTGCAGGCCGCCGCCGTCACCGTCGACCAGCCCGACGTGGGCGATCCCGATGTCGCCGCCGCCGGGGCCAAGCTGCTGGCCGACGAGGCCGCGGTGACCAACGGGCGCTCGTGCATCCAGGTCCACGGCGGCATGGGCTTCACCTGGGAGGTGCCCGCCCACCTCGCCTACAAGCGGGCCCGGGTGCTCGCCACCACCTTCGGGACCGACGCCACGTCGGCCGCCGCCCTGGCCGACTCGCTGGTGGGGCCGGACACCGCCTGACCGGCCCGGACCCGACCCGCACCGACACCACCGACAGATCCCACCGAGGTGGGACCGAACACGTGAGGCTGACCCGATGACCGACCCGCCCTTCGCCCCGCCCGCCGATGTCGTCACCGTCCTCCCCGAGGGCGTGGTCTCCTTCGGCATGCAGCTGCCGATCCAGTCGCAGTCGACGATCTACGTCGAGCCCTGGGAGGCCACGGCCGGGCCCGACGAGCTGGCCCGGGTGGCGCTGGCCTGCGAGGCGGCCGGGTTCTTCTACATCGGCGTCTGCGACCACACCGTCATCCCCCACCGCCTGGCCGGGGCCATGAGCACCGTCTGGTACGACACGGTCGCCACCCTCGGCTGGCTCGCCGCGGTGACCTCGGAGATCCACCTGCTCTCCCACATCTACGTGGCCGCCCTCCGCCACCCGCTGCGGGCGGCCAAGGAGTTCGCCACCCTCGACGTCCTGTCCGGGGGCCGGGTGGTCTGCGGCGTGGGCGCCGGCCACGTGGCCGAGGAGTTCGACCTCATGGGACCCCCCTTCGACGAGCGGGGCCCGGCCACCGACGAGGCCGTGGCCGGGCTGGCCCTCGGCCTGACCGAGGAGTTCCCGACCCTGGCCGGGCCGCGCTGGCCCGCCTCGGGCGAGGGCCTCAGGCCCCGGCCGGTGCGCTCGCCCCGTCCGCCGATCTGGGTGGGCGGCTCGTCGCCGGCCGCCCTGCGGCGCACGGCCCGCTTCGGCGACGGTTGGCTGCCCCAGTCGGTCGGCCCGAACGTCGAGCTCCTGGCCGCCTTGCGCGACCTGCGCGCCCGGTACCGCGAGGGGGCGCCCCTCGACATCGGCTCGATCGCCTATCCGATGTACCTCGGCACCCCGCCGGCCGGCAACGAGCTGCCGGCCGGCACCGTGCGGGGCACGGCCGAGAAACTGGCCGACCACCTCGCCCCCTACCGCGAGGCGGGGTGCGGCCAGGTCCAGGTGCGGTTCCCGGCCCACTCGGTCGAGGAGCTGTGCGACCAGATCGCCGCCTTCGGCGCCGAGGTCGCCCCGCTGGTCAACGCCTGACCGGCGGCGGCGCCCGACCGGCCCGGCCGGTCAGCCGACCGAGGCGTGGAAGGCGTTCAGCACGCCGGCGGCCTGGTCGGGATCCTGCAGCGCCCACCAGTGCCCGACACCGGTCAGCGTCTCCTGTGCGGCCCCCAGCAGGGCGGCCACGTCGGCCGACCGGGCCCCGTCGCCGAAGGAGTCGTCGGCGGCGTGCAGCACGAGCCCCGGTGCCGGTGTCGGCGCCAGCGCATCCCCCCAGGAGTCGTGGAGCCGCGGGGTGGCCGAGCGGTAGAGGTCCAGGATGCACGAGGCCATCACCGGGTCCCCCAGCGGCACCAGAACGCCGGTGTCGGCGGCCGGCACGCCCATCGCCTCGTAGCCGGCGGCCAGGTCGGAGGCCGGCACGCCGGCCTGGGAGGCGAAGAACTCCTCCCCCTCCCCCGGGGTCTGCCAGATCCGGGCGAAGTCGTGCCACGTGTAGTCGGGGTGCATGACGTTGGCCACGTCGGCGGCCCAGGAGCGCAGCAGGCCGCCGCGGGTGGTGGCCACCCGGTAGGTGAGCGCCGCACCCCAGTCGTGGCCGACCAGGTCGACCGGACCGTCCAGCGCGTCGAGCTCGCCGGCCAGCCAGGCGACGTAGTCGTCCTTGGTGGCGCCGAAGCCGTCGGGGCGGGCGCAGGCGAAGCCGGGCAGGGCGAGGGCCACCGATGGACCGTCCAGCCGCTCGCGCAGTCGGTCCCACAGGGCGGCGGACTCGGGCACACCGTGGACGAGGACGATCATGCCGGCCACCGTAGCCACGACGGTGGGCCGGCGCCCGGGGCTATCCCGTGGCGCCGGTGCCGGTACCGCTCGGCACGGTGGTCGTCGTGGCGGCCTTCAGCGTCGAGGACGACGTGGTCGTCGGGTGGGTCGTCGTGGTCGTGGTCGACGCCGACGGGTGGGTCGTGGTCGTCGTGTGCGCGGGTGCGGTGGTCGTCGTGGTCGGGGCGGGCGGCGTGGTCGTGGTCGTGGTCGTGGTCGTCGTGGTCGTCGTGGTGGTCGTCGTGGAGGCCGGCACGAGGCCCGGCACCACGTCGGGGTTGTTCGAGGTGACCGTGACCGTGGTCGTGCTCGCCGGAGGATAGAGGTCGAGCAGCGTCCCGAACCCGAGGAAGGCCACCAGCAGCAGGACCGTCGATCGGCGCACCGGCACCTTCGGGGACAGCGGTTCGGCCATCAGGCCGGCCAGGCGGGTGTGGGTCACCTTGTCCGGGGCGACGCCCCCGGTGGTGCCCGTGCCGTCCGGCGGCTCCGACCCGCCGTTAGCCGGGGGGCCGCTCACGGATCCTTCCCGGCGGGCGCGGCCCCGATGCCGGGCGACGTGATGTCGGCACTCCGCAGGGCGGTCGAGGCCCGCAGCCGGATCTCCCGGGCCACCTCGAACTGGCGGCCGGGCAGGGTGCGGGCGATGAGGCGGAGCTGGACGTAGCCCACGTCGATGGCCTCCACCCCGGCCACCACCGGCTGGCCGAGCAGCAGACCGGCCCACTCGGGCTCGGCGGCCATCTCCTCGACGACGTGCTTCAACAGGCTGGTGATCTGCTCGAGGTCCTCGGTCACGTCCACGGGGATGTCGATGACGGCACGCGACCAGTCCTTGGACAGGTTGGTGACCTGGCGCAGGGCGCTGTTGGGCACCACGACCAGCTCGCCCTGTTGGGTGCGGAGCTTCGTGACGCGCAGGGTCAGCTCCTCGACCGTCCCGGTGATCCCGGTGGTCTGGCCGGGCATGGACAGCTGGATGACGTCGCCGAAGGCGAACTGGTGCTCGGCGAACAGGAAGAACCCGGCCAGCAGGTCGCCCACCATCTGCTGGGCGCCGAAGCCGAGGCCGATCCCGATGACCGTGGCCGGGGCCACCAGGGTGGTGAGCGGGATCCCCAGCCGGTCGAAGACCAGGATCACCCCGACGAAGTAGGTGAGGGCCACGACGACCCACTCGACGGCCTCGCTGATGGCGCGCGACCGCTTGAGCGACTCGGATGCGACGGCACCCGACTCGATCTGGCGCTTCATCTGGACGTCGATCCAGCGGCGCCGGCGCATACCCGCCCAGTGGGCGAACCGCACCAGCAGGGCGGCCCCGAGAACGAGCACGACCACCGGCAGGAGGTGGTCCCGGAGGTATTCGTGGTGGATGATGACCGAACATTACCGTCGGCCCCGGAGGCGGCCCGTGCGCACGGGCCCCCGGAGGGCCCCGCCCCTGCCGCCGGACCGTGCTGCGTGCCATAATCTGACGCACTGTCAGTTCCGGGAGGACCCCGGGACGGCCGGGTGGCCCGCACCGGGGCGGCCCCGCCGCCCCGCCACGACCACCGGCCCGTCGGCACCCGCCCCGGGCCCCAGGAAGGGAATCGCACCATGCTCGACTACGTGATCCGCAACGGCCTCGTCGTCGACGGCACCGGGGCACCCGGTTTCGGGGCCGACGTCGGCATCCGGGACGGGATGATCGTGGCCGTGGGAACCGTCACCGAGGAGGCCGCCACCGAGCTCGACGCGACCGGCCTGGTGGTGGCCCCCGGCATCATCGACCCCCACACCCACTACGACGCCCAGCTGTTCTGGGACCCGACGGCCTCGCCCTCCAACGTCCACGGCGTCACCACGGTGATCGCCGGCAACTGCGGGTTCACGCTGGCCCCGATCAAGGCCGAGGACCACGACTACATCCGCCGGATGATGGCCAAGGTCGAGGGCATGCCGCTCGTCGCCCTCGAGGACGGCATCGACTGGGACTGGACCACGTTCGGGGAGTACCTGGGCAGGCTCGAGGGCAACCTCGGGGTCAACGCCGGGTTCCTGGTCGGGCACTGCGCCATCCGCCGCTGGGTCATGGGCCACGACCGCTCCGCCGAGGTGGCCGACGAGGAGGAGCTGGCCGCCATGACCCGGCTCCTGGCCGAGTCGATCGAATCCGGCGGGCTGGGCTTCTCGTCCTCCCAGTCCCGCACCCACTCCGACGGCGACGGCAACCCGATCTCGTCCCGCTATGCCGACCGCCGCGAGATGCTCGCCTTCTGCGAGGTCGTGCGCGACCACCCGGGCACAACGCTCGAGTACATCACCAACGGCTGCCTGGACGCCTTCAGCGACGACGAGATCGACCTGATGGTGTCCATGACCACCACGGCGCGGCGGCCGCTCAACTGGAACCTGCTGACCGTCGACTCCCGCACACCGGGAAAGACGGCCCGCCAGCTCGAGGCCTCCGCGGCCGCGGCGGCGGCCGGCGGGCGGATCATCGCGCTCACCATGCCGACGCTCGTGCCCATGAACATGAGCTTCCGCACCCACTGCGCCCTGTTCCTCATCCCGGGCTGGGGCGACGTCATGGGCCTGCCGGCGGAGCAGCGCATCGAGCAGCTGCGGGACCCCGCGGTCCGGGCCCGGCTGGACGAGCTGGCCCACTCCGAGGACGCCGGCGTGTTCCGCCGCCTGTCCCACTGGGCCAACTACATCATCGGCGACACCTTCGCCCCCGAGAACGCCGGCTACAGCTGGCGCGACGTCGGCTCGATCGCCGAGGAACAGGGCAAGGAGCCCTTCGACGCCCTGCTCGACCTCGTGATCGCCGACGACCTGCGCACCGTGCTGTGGCCCAAGGCCTCGGACGGTGACGCCGCCTCGTGGGACGCCCGGGTCGACGTGTGGAACGACCCCGGGGCCCTGGTCGGCGGTTCCGACGCCGGTGCCCACCTCGACCGGATGTGCGGCTCGAACTACCCGACGTCGTTCCTCGGCGACTGCCTGCGCAACCGCAAGCTCGTCCCGATGGAGCAGGCCGTCCACTGGATGACCCAGGCTCCCGCCGACCTGTTCGGGCTGCACGACCGGGGCCGGGTGGCCGAAGGCCTGCGTGCCGACCTGTTCGTCTTCGATCCCGGGACGGTCGCCTCCGAACCGGCCACCCTGGTCGAGGACCTGCCGGGTGGCAGCCCCCGGCTCATCGCCGACTCCATCGGCGTCGTCCGGGTGCTCGTCAACGGGGTGGAGACCGTCGCCGACGGCCGGCCCACCGGCAACCTGCCGGGCACCCTGCTTCGCTCCGGCATCGACACGGTGACCGTCGACCCGTCGGCGGCCACCGTCTGAGCCCCCCGCCCGGTCCGCCGGTCGGGGCCGGGCCTACACTGCGGCACCCACCGCACGACCGGTCGCACCGTCGCACCACCACACCCACCGCAGAACCCCACCGCAACAACCGCACCCACCGCACCCACCGCACCCACCGCACCCACCGCACCCACCGCACCCACCCGACACCGAGAAGGGAAGCCACCATGGCGAGCAAGGTCACCAAGGACGAGTCACAGCTGCTGATCGGCGGACGCTGGGTCGACGCCGGCGACGGCACCTACGACATCGTCAACCCGGCCACCGAGGAGATCGTCGGCCAGGCGCCCAACGCCTCGGTCGCCGATGCCGAGGCCGCCGCCGCGGCCGCCCGCGAGGCGTTCCCGGCCTGGGCCGCCACGCCGACCGAGGAGCGGCTCGCCCTGTTGAAGAAGGCGGCGGCCGCCATCCGGGCCAAGAACGACGAGCTCGTCCCGCTGGTGATCGCCGAGACCGGTGCCACCGCCTCGGTCGGCTCGCGGATGCAGGTGCCGATCAGCGCCGACCGCTTCGACCGCTACAGCCGGGACATCCGCCACGTGCAGGAGTCGATGCTCCCCCCCATCGCCACCGCCGCCACCCCCCTGGCCCCCGGCGGCCTGATCAGCGCCCTGGCCTACCGCCAGCCGGTGGGCGTGGTGGCCGCCATCGCCAGCTACAACTTCCCGCTGACCAACATGGCCGGCAAGGTGGCCCCGGCCCTGGCCATGGGCAACACCGTGATCATCAAGCCGGCTCCCCAGGACCCGCTGGCCATCGTCGAGCTGGCCCGCGTGCTCGACGAGGTCGGCTTCCCTCCCGGCGTGGTCAACCTGGTCAGCTCGCAGGGCCCCGCACCCGCCGCCGTGCTCACCTCCACCCCCGATGTCGACATGGTCTCCTTCACCGGGTCGACCCAGGTCGGCCAGCAGATCGCCGCGGCCGGAGCGCCGACCATGAAGCGCCTGCTGATGGAGCTGGGCGGCAAGGGGGCGGCCGTGGTGTTCGCCGACGCCGACCTCAAGGCCGCCATCACGGCCATCGGCTCGACCTGGGCCTTCCACTCCGGCCAGATCTGCACGGCCCCGACGCGGGCCGTCGTCCACCGGAGCATCTTCGACCAGGTGGTCGAAGGCCTGTCGGCCTTCGCCGGGCGCCTGACGGTGGGCGACCCCACCGAGGCCACCACCGTGGTCGGCCCGGTCATCACCGGTGTCCACCAGCAGCGCATCCTCGACTACATCGAGTCGGGACGTGCCGAGGGCGAGGTCGTCGTGGGCGGCGGCCGCCCCGAGCACCTCGAGCGCGGGTACTACGTCGAGCCCACCCTCATCACCGGCTCGAACGACATGCGCTGCGCCCGCGAGGAGATCTTCGGGCCCGTGGTGGTGGTGATCCCCTTCGACGACGACGACGAGGGCGTCGCCATCGCCAACGACTCGGAGTTCGGCCTCTACGACTACGTCTTCTCGGGTGACACCTCCCGGGCCTTCCGGGTGGCCAAGCAGCTGCGGGCCGGCCACGTGGGCATCAACACCGCCCAGCGCAACATGGACGCCCCGTTCGGTGGCTTCAAGATGAGTGGCATCGGCCGCGACGGGGGCGACTACGGCCTCGAGGCCTACTCGGAGATGCAGTCGATCATCTGGGCCGGCTGAGTCAGCCGGCGCCCTCGAAGGGGGCGTCGAAGGCGAACACGCCGCCGTCGGCCGCGCCCAGCCAGTAACCACCCGACGAGCGGTCGGTGGCCATGGCCACCACCGGCGCGTCGAGGGCCAGGGAGCCGGCGCTCCCGTCGAAGGGCGCGTCGCCGAAGGCGAAGATGCCGCCGTCGGAGGCCACCAGCCAGTAGCCGTGGCCACTGGCGTCCGACGCCATGCCGACCACCGGCGCGTTGAGGGGCACGCCGCCCATCGAGCCGTGGAAGGTGGCGTCGCCGAAGGCGAAGATGCCGCCGTCGGAGCCCACCAGCCAGTAGCCGTCGCCGGTGGCGTCCGACGCCATGGCGACCACCGGTGCGTTGAGGGGCAGGCCGCCCATCGAGCCGTGGAAGGCGGCGTCGCCGAAGGCGAAGATGCCGCCGTCGGAGCCCACCAGCCAGTAGCCGTGGCCGTCGGGGGTCGGGGCCATGTCCACCACCGGGGCGTCGAGGTGGAGACCGCCCATGGAGCCGTAGAAGGCGGCGTCACCGAAGGAGAAGATGCCGCCGTCGGCGGCCACCAGCCAGTAGCCGTGGCCGTCCGGGGTGGCCACGATGTGGGTGATGGGGGCGGCGAGCGGCTGGCCGGCCATCGAGCCGTAGTCGACGGCCGTGCCGTGGGCCACCACCGTGCCGTCGGCCTTGGCCTCCCAGTAGCCGGTGTCGCCGGCGGAGGCGGCGATGCCCACGTAGGGGATGGGTGCCGGAGCGGCGGGCAGGGGTTCGCCGGGCACCGGGGGCACGGCGTAGGGGTACGCGTACTGGCCGCCGGTGGCCGTGGTGGCGCCGCCCGGGCCGACCGTCTGGCCGGGGCAGTAGACGGGCACGCCGGTCTGGACGCCGGCCACGGTGGGTCCGGCCGGGACCGGATCGCCCTCGACGGCGTCCTGGGTGGCCTGGAGGCTCTCGGCCAGCCCCAGGTTCCCGTACGAGTAGCCGAAGAGCTCGACCGTGAAGGCCTGGCCGCCGCTGCAGGTCACGCCGATGCCCACCGACTCGTACCCGGCGTTGAGCATGTTCTGGCGGTGGCCGGCCGAGGACATGTAGTCGGCCTCCATGCCGTCGGAGCCGTCGCCGGGCCAGTAGCCGTTGCCCGTGTCGCCGGAGTTGGCGGCGAGCACGCACATCTGGTCGGGCGTCGGGTCACTCCCGCACCCGGACAGCGGCGGGTCCTCGACCACTCCCGTCGAGGCGATGTAGTTGGACCACGCCTGGGCGGCGGCGTTGAGGCCGGCGACCATCGTCAGCGGGGGGACGGGCTGGCCCGCCGAGGAGCGCACGGCCCGCTCGGCGTTGGTCCGGGCGAGGAGGTCGGCGGCATAGAGGGCCTGGACGGAGGCGAGGTCGGGGGCCGGTGTGGAGGCGGCCGCCCGGGTGGCGGCCAGGGGCCCGGCCGGCACGAGGACGCCGAGCACGGCCAGCGAGGCGACCATCCACCCGCTGACGACGGCCCGGCGCCATGCTTTCGCTGACTGGGCCACGCGTGCCCGCGGACGCCCAGGGGCGGCTCGCGTCGTACCTGTCGTCTGCTCCACGTTCGAACCGTCCCTGCGCCGATGATGTGCCACCGTGACGAGCCCCTCGAGGTTCGCGGCCGATTCTCCCAGAGGCATGCCGGGGGCATCAACCTGAATTTGTGTCCGCAGGACGTATCGGCACGAATCGTCCGAAACTGTTGTCCTGATCGGCTACAACAGGTGCGTGCCCGTGCCCGTGCCGAACTCCGTCCCCCGTTCGTTCACCGAGATGGTCGGGAAAGTCAGCAATTGGGGCCGCTGGGGCGCGGACGACCAGATCGGGACGCTCAACCTGGTCGACGAGGCGGCCCGCCGGCGCGGCGCGGCGTCGGTGGTCGACGGGACGGCCTTCCACCTGGGGATCCCGATGTCGGAGGCCGAGGGCATCCAGATGGGCTTCATCGAGGGCCGGGTCAACCCGAGCCACACCATGGTCTCGGTCAACGCCCCCCAGAGCCCGGACCCGGCGTGGATCGCCTTCAGCGAGGACGTGGTCAGCTTCGCCATGCAGTGCGCCACGCACTGGGACGGACTGGCCCACTGCTCCTACGGCGGCCGGCTGTACAACGGCTACCCCGCCTCGTCGATCACGGAGGCGGGGGCGTCCCTCCTCGGCATCCAGCAGATCGACACCCTGGTGAGCCGCGGGCTGCTGCTCGACGTGGCCCGGGCCAAGGGCCGCGAGCTGCTCGAGCCGGGCTACCCGATCACCCCCGACGACCTCGACGCCGCGTGTTCCCTCGGCAATCTGACCGTCGAGCCCGGCGACGTCGTCCTCGTCCGGACCGGGCAGGCCGCCCACCTGGCCCTGCCCGGGCGGCCCGGCATCGGGGGGAAGCCCCCGGTGCGGGACCTCGTCGCCTACACCTGGCCCACCCCGGGGCTCACCGTGGCCACGGCCGGGTGGTTCCACGACCACGACGTGGCCGCCGTGGCCATCGACAACGTCGTCCTCGAGGTCTACCCGTGCGAGTCCAACGACCTCTTCCTGCCCGTCCACCTGCTCCACCTGGTGGAGATGGGGATGACCCAGGGGCAGAACTGGTTTCTCGACGAGCTGGCCGACGCCTGCGCGGCCGACGGGCGCTACTCGTTCCTGCTGGAGGCCACCCCGCTGCCCTTCACCGGGGCCCTGGGTTCAGCCGTCAACCCGGTCGCACTGCGCTAGGAGCGGCCCGCCGGGCCCTTGACCTTCGCCGTGCGGGCCGCCGCGGCCCCGCCGCCGACCACCGGCCCGGTGCGCGGTGCGGGGCTGTCGGCCCCGGGCACCCGGACCCCGACCGGCGCCGGCCGGCCGGTGACCGACCAGTGCAGCAGGCGGGCCTGGCTGTCGACCAGCGAGGCGGTCCGGATCCCCCAGAACTCGAAGCCGTAGCGGTGGCCCGCCACCTGGGCCAGCATGGCCACCAGGGTGCCGGCGGCGGCCATCGGGTCCGCCCCGGCCGGTGACCCCGACGTGGCCGCGTGGTTGGCGATGACCCGGGCCAGGGTCACGGTCACCGAGTTGAGGGCGCGGACGCGCAGGCCCTGGAAGCGGAGGTCGCCCTCGACGGTGGTGAGTTCGACCACCCGGAAGACGGCGCGGTTGGACTCCCAATAGTCCATGAAGCCCTCGACCACGGCGACGGCGGTGTCCCAGGAGCCGTCGCCCGACCAGTCGCCGTCGACCATCTCGCCCAGGACGCCGGCCCCTTCGACCAGCTCCTCGGCCAGCACCGTGATGGCCGCCTCGACGTTCTCGAAGTACTGGTAGAAGGTGGCCGGCGAGGTGCCGGCCTGCCGGGCGATGTCGATGACCTTGATGGAGCGCCACGGGGTGGCCACCAGGAGTTCGGCCGTGCACTCGAGCAGCCGCTGCCGGGTGGCCAGGCCGCGCCGGCCCGGCACCCGCCCGTCGGTCGTGGCGATGAGCTCGGGTTCCTCGTCCTCGGTGGGCTGGACGGTGGGCATGGCGGCCCATCGTACCGAGGGAGGGCGGCCGGGACCGGGTTCGATGCGATCACGGGTCGCGGCCCGCCACGCCGGGTGCCGGAGCCGGCCGCAGGGGTGGTGTGGCCCGGGCCGGGAAAGGGTGTCCGACTAGGGTGTTCTCCATGGCGAACGCTCCGGTGCCACGCACCCTGACGCGGGCCCAGCAGGCCCGGCGCCAGCGCGTGATCGACGCCGCCATGTCGCTCGCCCTGGACGGCGGCTACGAGGCCGTCCAGATGCGCGACGTGGCCGCCCGCGCCGATGTGGCCATGGGCACCGTGTACCGCTACTTCACCAGCAAGGACCACCTGCTGGCCGCCGCGCTCGTCCACTGGGTCGAGCAGCTCGACAGCCGCCTGGCCCAGAGCCCGGCCCAGGGCGCCACCCCGGCAGTGCGGGTCATCGATGCCCTCGACCGGGCGCTCCGGGCCATGGGGCGCCAGCCCCAGCTGGTGGGCGCGGTCTTCACCGCCCTCGCGTCGCCCGACCCGGCGGCCATCGAGTGCCAGCAACAGGTGTCCGTGCTGATGGAGGGCATCATCACCCGGGCCATCGGCGAGCCCCAGCCCGCCGACATCAGCGACCGGGCCCGGATCCTCGGCCATGTCTGGTACTCCGCACTGGTCGGCTGGGTGAACGGCTGGAGCAACATGAACCGGGTGCACGACGAGCTCGTGGTGGCCATCGGCCTGCTGCTGCCCGTCGACGTCTACGCCGAAGTCTGAGGTCGGTCGGCGACGCACCGGGTCGTGATCCGGGTCACGCGGTGACCCACCTGACCGCGCACCGGCGGCTACCGTCTGGCATGACCTCAGCCATAGAGATACGGGGGCTGTCCAAACACTTCGGCGCCGTCCGGGCCGTGGACGATCTCAGTTTCGAGGTCGCCCAGGGCCGGGTGACGGGCTTCCTCGGGCCGAACGGCTCCGGCAAGACCACGACCCTGCGGATGCTGCTCGGCCTGGTGGCCATCTCCGACGGCACGGCCACGTTCGGTGGCAAGCGCTACGTCGAACTCGACCATCCCATCCGCCACGTCGGTGCCGCCCTCGAAGCCACCAGCTTCCATCCGACGCGCCGTGCCGAGGACCACCTCAAGACGGTGGCCCTGGCCAGTGGCATCCCCCTGGCCCGCGTCCCCGAGACGCTCGACCTGGTGGGCCTCACCGATGTCGCCCGCCGCCGGGTGGGCAAGTTCTCGCTCGGCATGCGCCAGCGGCTGCAGCTGGCGACCGCCCTGCTCGGTGACCCCGAGATCCTGATCCTGGACGAGCCGGCCAACGGTCTCGACCCCCAGGGCATCCAGTGGCTCCGCACGTTCATCCGCAACCAGGCGACCCTCGGACACGCCGTCCTCGTCTCGTCGCACCTCCTGTCCGAGATGGAGGAGACCGTCGACGACGTGGTGATCATCTCGCAGGGGAAGCTCGTGCTCCAGACCACGCTGGCCGACATGGCCGCGCAGGCGGGCACGGGAACGGCCACCGGCATGCGGATCCGCACCCCGGAGCTCAACCGTCTGGCCGAGGTGCTGAACGCCGTTCCCGTCGGATGGCGCCAGACGGCCCCGGACACCATGGTCATCGACGGCGCCACCCCCGAATGGTTCGGGCCCTTCGCCGCCCAGCACCAGATCGTCCTCTACGAGCTCGTCAACGAGCGCGGCAGCCTCGAGGACGTCTTCCTCAGCCTGACCCAGGGCTTCGACGCCGCGCACCCGCTGGGACAGGGCGGGGGCCAGTCGGCCCCCTTCCAGATGCCGGAGGGCACCTCATGATCGCCATCGTCCGCTCCGAGTGGCTCAAGCTGCGGACCACGGCGATCCCGTGGGTCCTGGCCGGTATCTCGCTGGTCATCACCGGACTGCTCATCCTCGTCTACTTCATCAACCACGGTGCCGCCGGAGGTGGGGGCCAGCAGAGCTCCAACGTCGGCTTCGGACCACCTGGACAGAACTACCCCCACACCGTCCAGCAGCTGCGGAACCTGATCGGCCGGGGCATCGAGGGCTACATCTTCGCCCTGCTGCTCGGCGTCCTGATCATCACCGTCGAGTTCCGCCACAAGACGGTCACCACGTCCTTCCTGGTGACCCCGCGGCGGTGGGTCTTCGTGCTCGGCAAGCTGCTCATGGCCGCGCTGGCCGCCGTGGTGCTGGCCGTCATCCTGCTGGCGGCCACCGTGTTCGGGGGCGGGATCGCCCTGTCCGCCCTGGGGGGCTCGTTCAGCGCACTGGTCGGCCAGATCGGGGCGGTGGCGCCCGGGCTGATCCTCGTCTTCGTCCTGTTCGCCCTCCTGGGCGTGGGAGTGGGCTCGCTGGTCACCAATCAGGTGGCCGCGCTCATCATCTGCCTGGGATGGTTCCTGATCGTGGAGAACATCATCGAGGCCATCTGGAGCGGCACCACCAAGTGGATGCCGTCCGGCGCCGCCGCCGCGGCCGCGAACGTGACCGCCGGGCGCGGCGCGAACGCAGGGCTGTTCAACTGGTGGCAGGGGTCCCTCCTGATCCTCGCCTACGGGCTGGTCTTCGCCGTGCTCGGGTCGACCGTCCTCGCCAGGCGCGACATCACCTGAGGCCGGGGACGACGTCGCCGTCCCGACGCGGGGTGGCGACGTCGTCCCCACGTAGGCTCCACCCATGGCCGAACCCGAACCGCGCCTGGCGACCCACGGGCTCGACCCCGAGGCCGTGCTGGCCCGGCTCGACGAGCTCGCCGTGGACGACCGCGACTGGCGTGGCGGGCGGGTCTTCAGCCTCGTCTACTCGGCGGGTGACGGCGTCCTCGACCTGCTCACCCGGGCGGCCGACCGGTTCTCCGCCGAGAACGCCCTCAACACGGAGGCCTTCCCCAGCCTGGGCCGGATGCAGCGGGACATCGTGGCCATCACGACGGGTCTGCTCGGCGCCGACCGGCGGCCGGCGGGCAGCCCCCGGCGCGTGGCTACCTCACGTCGGGGGGCACCGAGTCCCTGCTCCAGGCGACCAAGACCGCCCGCGACTGGGGGCGGGCGACGGCGCGGACGGACCGTCCGAACATGGTCCTCGCCACCAGCGCCCACGCCGCCTTCGAGAAGGCCGCCCACTACTTCGACGTCGAATCCCGGCGGGTGCCGGTACGGGCCGACGGCGCGGCGGACGTCGACGCGCTGGCCGACGCCGTCGACGACGACACCGTCCTGGTCGTGGGGTCGGCCCCCTCCTATCCCCAGGGGGTCGTCGACCCGATCGCCGACATCGGCGCACTGGCGCTCGAGCGCGGCGTCCTGTGCCACGTCGACGCCTGTCTGGGCGGGTTCATCCTCCCCTTCCTCGGGACCCTCGGCCACGTCACCAAGGAGTGGGACCTGTCGGTGCCCGGGGTCACGTCGATCAGCGCCGACCTCCACAAGTACGGCTACGCGTCCAAGGGTGTGTCGATCATCGTCTACGCCGACCGGGAGCTCGCCCGCCTCCAGCCCTTCGTCACCTCGAACTGGCTGGGCGGGCTCTACGGGTCGCCTTCCATGGCCGGCACCCGCCCGGGCGGCCCGATCGCCGCCGGGTGGGCCGTGCTCCACCATCTGGGCGAGGACGGCTATCTCGCCCTGGCCGGGGGCGCCTGGCAGGCGGCGGTGGCCCTGCGGTCGGCCATCGGCTCGACCCCGGGGATCGCCGTGCGGGGCGCCCCGGACGCCACCGTCTTCGCCTTCGGGGACGACGGGACGGGCACGGTCGACACGTTCGCGCTGGGCGACGCGCTGGCCGACCGGGGCGGCTGGTTCTTCGACCGCCAGACCCCGCCCGACAGCCTGCACGCCACGGTGCACGCCGGCCATCTGGCCGTGATCGACGAGCTGGGCCACGACCTGGCCGGGGCCGCCGCCGACGTGGCCCGGACCGGTGCGCGGGCCGCCGACCGGGACGCCCGGTACGGCTCGCTCTAGGTTCGGCTACCGCCGCCCTGGGATCGTTGCCCGCCCCGGGGTCATGGTCTATACATGTTGACGGGCTCCGGGCGGCAAGAGCGCAGTGGTGCAGGCGTGTCGCAGTCGACGGACTGACTCGAGGAGATCGTCGTGGACCGCAAGTGGTGGACCCTCATCGCCGTCTGCTTCGGCACCTTCATGCTCCTGCTCGACATCACCGTGGTGAACGTCGCACTGCCGGACATCCAGGTGGCCCTCCACTCGACCTTCCAGGATCTGCAGTGGGTGGTGGACGCCTACGCGCTCACCCTCGCCGCGTTCCTGCTCACGGCCGGCGTGCTCGGCGACATGTACGGCCGCAGGGGCATGTTCGCCATCGGCCTGGTGCTGTTCTCGCTGGCGTCGCTGACCTGCGGGCTGTCGACCTCGTCGCTGATGCTCAACCTGTCCCGGGGGGCCCAGGGGGTCGGCGGGGCCATCATGTTCGCCACCTCGCTGGCCCTCATCGCCCAGGCCTTCGCCGGCCGGGAGCGGGGCACGGCCATCGGCGTCTACGGCGCCGTGGTGGGCGGGGCGGTCGCCGTCGGCCCGCTGGTCGGCGGGGCCATCACCACCGGGTTCGGTTGGCGGTGGATCTTCTTCCTCAACATCCCCATCGGCGTGGTGGCCGTGATCATCACCCTGACCAAGGTGGCCAACGCCAAGATCCCGACCGGGCGCCGGATCGACTGGTTCGGGTTCGCCACCTTCACCTCGTCCCTCTTCCTGCTCATCTACGCCCTGGTGCAGGGCAACGACAAGGGATGGGGCAGCACCTACATCGTCTCGATGCTCGTCGCCTCGGGCCTGCTCATGGCGGCCTTCATCGTCGGCGAGTGGAAGCAGCGGGACCCGATGCTCGACCTCGGGCTGTTCAGGCGCCCGGCCATGGTCGGGGTGTCGCTCGGCTCGTTCACGCTGTCGGCCTCGATCTTCGCCATGTTCCTCTACCTCACCCTCTACATGCAGGAGATCCTCGGCTACTCGGCGCTGGCCGCCGGCCTCCGCTTCCTGCCCCTCACCATGCTCGCCTTCATCGTGGCTCCCATCGCCGGCAAGCTCACCGTCCGGGTCCAGACCCGCTTCCTGATGAGCCTGGGCCTCGCCCTGGTGGCCATCGGCTGCAAGCTCATGACCCACGTCGGGGGCGACTCCTCGTGGTTGGTGCTGCTGCCCGGCTTCCTCGTCTGCGGCATGGGCATCGGCATCACCAACCCGGTGCTGGCCTCGGGCTCGGTCTCGGTGGTGCCGCCGGAACGGAGCGGGATGTCGACCGGCTCGGCCAGCACGTTCCGCCAGGTCGGCATCGCCACCGGCATCGCCGGCCTCGGTGCCATCTTCGTCCACGACATCACGTCGGCCGTGGTGGGGAACCTGCAGTCCTCGGCGGCGGGGCGGGTGGTGCTGGACCACGGTGGCCCGGGCCTGAGCACGGCCCTGGCGTCGGGCAGCGTCCGCCAGGCGGCGGCGTCGCTCCCGACGGCCGCCGGTCGCCAGGCCCTGCTCACCGCCTACCAGGACGGCTTCGCCTCCACGTTCAACCACCTCATGGGGATCGCCGCGGTGATCGCCCTGGTCGGTGCCGTCGGGTGCCTCTTCCTCGTCCGCCAGAAGGACTTCGTGCCGAGCGTCGCCGCCGGTGAGTGGTCGACGCCGATGCCCGTAGAAGGGGACCTCGAGCTCGCACCCGCCGGTGCGCCCGGCCCCGCGCCCGAGGGGCAGGCCGCCGGCGACAGCGACCGCGACGACGGACCGGCCCAGCCCAGTCCCGCCCACGCCGGGTGACCCGTCGGGCCCGATGACCGGGGCCGATCCCCTCGCCGATCGGGGACCCGACGAGCCCCACCCCGGGCGCCTCCCGCCCGACCACCCGCGCCGGGCCGAGATCCTGGCCGCCCACCGCACGGCCCGGCTGGCCGGGGACACCAACTACACCGACCCGGCCACCGGCTACCTGGTGATGACCTCCACCTACCTGGCCGCCCGCGGCACGTGCTGCCGGAGCGGGTGCCGCCACTGTCCCTACGTGGTCTGACGTCCCGCCGGTGTCCGCTTCCGCCCGAACCTGGGCCGGCGCCGGACCTACCGGGACCGGATCGTCCCATTCCTAATGGGACTGGCCTTCGCCGAGTACCGACCGGTCGCCGGCCCGCAATCCGTCGATGAGCCGACGGTAGGCGCCGGCCGAGTCGCGGCCCATGGCGTCGGTCTCGAGCCAGGTCCCGCCCGCCCCGCCCCGCTCGCGGTCGACGCCGTGGATGCCGAAGCGCGGCTCGTAGGTGCCCCACTCGTAGTTGTCGACGAGCGACCAGTGCCAGTAGCCGGTGACGGGCACGCCGGCGTCGACGGCGTCGACCACGGCGGCCACGTTGGTCCGCAGGTACCGGGGACGGTCCCAGCCGTCCATCCGGGCGAGGGCGCGCCCGTTGCGCAGCCGGTTGCACAGCCCGTTCTCGACCACCCACAACGGCAGTCCCGGGGCCAGGGCGGACTGGACGCCGAGCCACCGGGTCAGCCCGCCGGGATCGGGCGGGTCGTCCCACAGTTCGCGCACGGGCAGCGGGTTCCGACCGCCCGCCGTGCGGTGGCCGGGGAGCCGGAAGTGCCGGGCGGCCTGGGGGTCGTAGAAGTCGATCCCGATCACGTCGAGGGTGCGTTCGTGGGGACTGGCCTCGACGGCGTCGAGGGCGCGGCGGCGGGTGACCCCCCACCGTCCGCTCGAACCGTAGGAGGCGGCGGCGGCCCCGGCCCGGCGCAGCAGCGACTCGCCCGGGCCCGGGGTGGGCAGCAGGGCGTAGTGGCCGCGGCGGCGCTCGGCGATCCACCCGTCGACGTCGTGGCGGGCGATGCCGTGGCTGCGGGACAGCAGGACGTCGATCAGCATCCGGTCGTACTCGTAGACCGTCATGGAGGCGTTGTTGGTGGTGACCACGGCGTCGGGCCGCTCGCCGTGGATGGCGTCGTAGGCCGTGACGTGGGCGGCCAGCAGGTTGTCGAGGGCGACGCCCGTTTCCTCGATCCCGAACGCCCGCCCCGGGGGGAACGCCCCGAGCAGGTAGGTCATGAGGGCCAGCACGTTGACCTCGTTGAGCGTCACCCAGTGCCGCACCGACGGCGCCAGGGCGGGCACGACGATGTCCGTCCACTCGGCGAAGCGGGACACGGCGTCCGGCCGCAGCCACAGGTCCTCACCCAGCCAGGCCGGGTGGGTGAAGTGGTGCAGCGTCACGAGCGGGGTCAGGCCCCGGTCGAGGCACGCCTCCACGATCGACACGTAGCGGTCGAGGGCGGCACCGTCGACCGTCCCCGGCTCGGGCTGGACGCGGGCCCACTCGACGCCGAGCCGGAAGCTGTCGCACCCGAGGGCGGCGGCCCGGTCGAGGGCCTGCTCGGGCCGGCGCCAGAAGTCGACGGCGTCACCCGAGGGCGCCACCCGTCCGACCTGCTCCCAGGCCAGCCAGTTGTTGGCGGGCTGCCCATGGCCGTTGAACCCGCCCTCGACCTGGAACCCGGCGGTGGCCACACCGAAGAGGAAGCCGTCGGGCAGCGGGCCGGGTCCGGCCGCCGGAACCCGTGCCGCCGGACCCCGTGACCCCTGATCCCCGGACTCCCGCACTGATGCCACAGCCACACCCTCGCTCGACGCGCGCCCCGCCGTCCGGGGCCGCCACAGGGAGGCGATGGTAGCTTGCCGCCCCGAGAGGTCCTCGCGTCCGCGGGACCCGAGCCGCCAGGGATCCCCACCATGCCGCCATCCGCCATCGACCCCGAACGCACCCCCGTCGTCGTCGCCTCGGGCCAGGACCTCGAGCGCCACGAGCTCGTCACCCCGGTCGACCTCATGGCCCGGGCCGGCGCGTCCGCCCTCGCCCAGGCCCCCCTCCTGCGGGACCGGATCGACCGGCTCACCGTGGTCGACGTCATGACCAAGGTGGGGCCCGCCCCCGCCACCGAGCTCGCCGGCCGCCTCGGCCTCGGGCCCGACGTCGTCCGCGAGGTCACCACCGTGGGCGGCAACACGCCGCAGTGGCTGGTCAGCCGGGCGGCCTCCGAGATCGCCGCCGGCTCGCTGTCCGTCACGCTCATCGCCGGAGCCGAGGCCATCCGCTCCTCCCGGGCCCGCCGCGACCAGGGCCTGCCCCGCGACGAGGGCACAGCCGGCCTCGCCCCCGACGCGCGGGTCGGCGACGACCTGCCCGGCGTCGGGCCGGCCGAGCTGGCCGTGTCGCTGCTCGCCCCCGTGCACGTCTACCCGCTGTTCGAGAACGTGCTGGCCTCCCGGGCCGGACACGACGCCGACACCCACCGGATCGCCCTCGGCCGGCTGATGGCCCCGTTCACCGAGGTGGCCGCCACCCACCGGGCCGCGTGGTTCCGCGAGGTGCGCACGCCCGCCGAGATCGCCACCCCCACGCCGGACAACCGCATCGTGTGCGAGCCGTACACCAAGCGGATGACCGCCTTCCTGGGAACGGACCAGTCGGCCGCCCTGGTCGTCTGCTCGCTGGCCGAGGCCCGCCGGGCCGGTGTCGAGGACCGGGCCGTGTTCGTCTGGTCGGGGGCCGAGGCCGTCGACGTCCGGTTCGTCTCCGCCCGTCCCGACCCCGGGCGGTCACCGGCCATCGCCGCGGCCGCGGCGGCTCTGTTCGCGGCGGCGGCCGAGGCCGCCGGACGGCCCGTCGGGATCGACGACGTCAGCGCCATGGACCTGTACTCCTGCTTCCCGTCCGCCGTGCAGATGGCCTGCGAGGCGCTGGGGATCGCCCACGACGACGCCCGCGGCCTGACCGTCACCGGCGGCCTCCCCTACTTCGGCGGGCCCGGCAACAACTACACCTCGCACGGGATCGCCACCCTCTGCGACGTGCTGCGCGACGGCGACGGACCCGGGACCCGACTGGGCCTGGCCACCGGCCTCGGCTGGTTCGTGACCAAGCACGCCCTCGGCCTCTACGGCACGACCCCGCCGCCCGGCGGCTTCCGCAGGGGGGACACCGGCATCGCCCAGGCCGGGATCGACGGTTCGGCCGTCGAGGTCGCCGCAGGGGTCGACGCCCCCGAGACGGCCACCGTGGTGGCGGCCACCGTGTGGCGCGACAACGACGGGACGGCCGGCGGCGCCCCGGTGGTGGCCCGCCTGGCCGACGGTCGCCACATGGCGCTGGCGGCGGCCGACGACGACGTGGTGGCGGCCATGGGCGCCACCGACATGCCCGGCCTGATCGGCGGCTCCGTGGTCGTCCAGGCCGGCGAGCCGCGCTACCGTCTGGCGGAGCGCTGACGCGCCCCGCCGACCGTCCGAGGGAGACCACCATGTCCGATGCCGTGCTCCGTGAGCGCCAGGGTCACATCGAGATCCTCACCATCAACCGGCCCGAGGCCCGCAACGCCGTCAACGGCGCGGTCTCCCGGGCGTTCACGGCCGCGTTCGACGATCTCGAGAACGACGACGAGTGCAACGTGGTCATCGTGACCGGCAGCGGCGACAAGGCGTTCTGCGCCGGCATGGACCTGAAGGCCTTCGCCGCCGGCGAGGCCGGCGACATCATGGGCGCCCGGGGCGGGTTCGGCGGCATCGCCCAGCGCGACTTCCCGAAGCCCCTCATCGCCGCCGTCAACGGCTCGGCGCTCGCCGGAGGGTGCGAGATCATGCTCTCCTGCGACCTGGTCGTGGCCGTCGAGGAGGCCAAGTTCGGCATCCCCGAGGTCAAGCGGGGCCTCATGGCGGGCGCCGGCGGCCTCATCCGTCTGCCCAAGCGCATCCCGCCGGCCATCGCCCTCGAGCTCGCCCTGACCGGTGACCCGATCGACGCCCAGCGGGCCCTGGCCATCGGCCTCGTCAACCGGGTCGTGCCCGCCGACCGGCTCATGGAGGCGGCCCTCGAACTGGCCGGCACCATCGCCGCCAACGCCCCGCTGGCCGTGCGCGGCTCCAAGATGGTCATGAAGCAGGCCGGCGAGCTGCCCGAGGCCCAGGGCTGGAAGATCAACAACGACGCCATGCCCGCCGTGTTCGGCTCGGCCGATGCCATGGAGGGCGCCGTGGCCTTCGCCGAGAAGCGGGCCCCCGTCTGGACCGGCAAGTAGCGCCGGCACCGTGCCGTCCGCCCGACTGATGGCCGACGCCGGGCCGACCCTGGCCACCGGGATCACCGGGTTCCGGCTGATCCTCCACGTGTTCGCCGCCACCATCTGGGTGGGCGGACAGTTCACCGTGGCCGGCCTCCTGCCCACCATCCGGAGCCTGGGCGACGAGGCACCGAAGAAGGTGGCCCGGGCGTTCAGCCGCCTCATGTGGCCCGCCTACGCCGTGCTCGTCGTGACCGGCTTCTGGAACATCAGCGCCGTGGGGGCGAAGAACGCCACGTCGGCCTGGAAGGCCGTGCTCGTGGTCAAGATCGTGTTCGTGGCCCTGGCCGGCGTGGCCGTCTTCGTCCACCAACGCTCCACCTCCAAGGTCGGCCTGGCCGTCTGGGGTGCCGTCGGCGCCGTCGCGTCGGTCGTCGCACTCTGCCTGGGCGTCTTCCTGGCCGGCTGACCAGGCCGGTCGGAGGGGCCCGCGGACGATCCGCGTGGCGGACACCTCCGCACACGTCTAACCTGGGTGGGCACTCGACAAGGGAGCCACCGTCATGCCGTTCAGCCCTCCAGCAGATCTCCTCGGTGAGCAAGGCATCATCGTCCTGATCGTCATCGCCGTCGTCCTCTTCGGATCGACCCAGATCCCGAAGCTCGCCCGTTCGCTGGGCTCGGCCCAGAAGGAGTTCAAGAAGGGCCTCGACGAGGGCGCCAACGGCGACGCCGGCACCGCCGCCGCCAGCCCGGCCGCCCCGTTGAACCAGGCCCCGCAGGCTGCCGCTCCCGCCCCGGCCCCCGCACCCCCCGTGGCGGACGGCTCCGCGGGCTCGACTTCCTGAGCATTCCCGCACCGTGCCGTCGGACGTCGGGGCCGGCGTGGCTCCCCCCTCCGGCGACGGCCGCTGGCGCATCCCCCTCTGGGCCCTCCAGATCCTGGAGCTCGGCTCGGCGTTCCTGCTCGTCACCCAGTCGGTCCACGTCGTCCATGGCGGGCTCCTGGTGGCCGGCGGCGCGGTCCTGGTCGTACTGGCCCTCACCGCCGACGGACCGCTCGGCGTCTACCGGTTGTGCGGACGGCGGCTCCACCGCCTCCTGGTCCTCGTCTTCGCCGGCGCCCTGGCCGCCTGCTGTCTCGTGCCCGCACTCCGACCCGATCTCGAGGGGCTGATCTTGATCGCCTTCGCCGTGGTGGCACTGGTCGTGCTGGCCTCCCGGACGACCGTGACCGGAGGGGGCGGCCGACGCCGGGGACGCAGGCGGACCGCCGGCCGGGGTGACGTCATCGACGCCACCGCCACCGAGGCGCCCGCCGCCGACCGGCCCCCACCCGCGCCGCCCGCCGATTCGGCCGCCCGCAGGGCCGGGCGCACGACCGCGGCGGCGGCCGCGGTCGGACGCAAGGCGGTCGACGAGCACCGTCCCCAGGTCGAGGACCAGGTAAAGCGCACGATCCGCGGCGCCGGACGGCTGGCCGGGAAGCTGGCCGGCCCGAAGGCGCCGCCCGACGCCGACCGGCCCTGAGCGGCCGGCACCGGACGGAGGAGGCGAGCCCGTGCACGGGACCGACGACGTACTGGCCACGGCCGAGCGCCTGTGGTCCGGGACCCCGGCCGGGGACGGGGCCGCCATCGACCCCATGTCCCCCGGCGGGGGGATGGCCGAGGTGGCCGACGGCGTGGCCTTCGTACCGTCGTTCGCCAACGTGTCCGCCGTGCGCACCGGCGAGGGGCTGGTGCTCGTCGACGTGGGCAGCCCGTTCCTGTCGGGGCAGGTCCACCGGACCCTGCGCACGTGGTCGCCCGACCCCCTCCACACCGCCGTCTACTCGCACGGCCACATCGACCACGTCTTCGGGGTCCACCGGTGGGAGGCCGACGCCGAGGCCGGCGGCAGTCCCGCCCCGCGGGTCGTGGCCCACGAGGCCGTGGCCGCCCGGTTCGACCGGTACGTGCGGACGGCCGGCTACAACGCAGTGGTCAACCGGCGCCAGTTCGGCATCGACGACCTCGAGTGGCCCACCCGCTACCGCTACCCGGACACGACGTTCCGCGAATCGTTCGACCTCGACGTCGGAGGCGTCACCGCCGAGCTCCACCACGCCCGGGGCGAGACCGACGACCACGCCTGGGCGTGGTTCCCCGCCCAGCGGGTGCTGTGCACCGGCGACCTGTTCATCTGGGCGTCCCCCAACGCCGGCAACCCGCAGAAGGTCCAGCGCTACCCGCACGAGTGGGCCGAGGCCCTGCGCCGCATGCTCACCCTCTACGACGGGCCCGGCGGCGGACCCGAGGTCCTCCTGCCCGGCCACGGCTACCCGATCATCGGCGCGGACCGCATCCGCCGCGCCCTCGGCGAGACGGCCGAGCTGCTCGAGTCGCTGGTCGCCCAGACACTGGAGCTCATGAACGCGGGGGCCCGGCTCGACGAGGCCATCCATACCGTCGCCGCACCGGCCCACCTGCTGGCCCGGCCCTACCTGCAACCGGTCTACGACGAGCCCGAGTTCGTGGTGCGCGGCGTCTGGCGTCTCTACGGCGGCTGGTGGGACGGCAACCCGGCGACGCTCAAACCGGCGTCGGAGGTCGCCCTGGCCGGGGAGCTGTCCGCCCTGTCCGGCGGGCCCGGCGTGCTGGCCGAGCGGGCGCTCGCCCTCCTCGACGCGGCGGGCACCGCCACCGACCCCGATGCGGCACTGCGCCTGGCCGGACACCTGGCCGAGCTGGCCTGGCTGGCCGCCCCCGACGACCCGGGCGTGGCCGGGGTGCGCAGGGCCGTGTTCACCCGGCGGGCCGAGTCGGCCACCTCCACCATGGCCAGGGGCGTGTTCTCCTGGGCGGCCCGGGAGTCCTGAACGGGACAGGGCGACGATCGCTCCGACGCGGGGCGGTTCGTCGATTTCGCAAGCCCACGACCAGGGGTTTCGCGCCCCGTTCACGCCTGCGTGCTCAACTTCTCAATTCGCCCCCGACCCCACTAGAGTTTCGCCCGTGAACGCCTTCACAAACGGATCCCCGAAGCCCCTGTCCGACCGCGACCACCCTGCCGCCGACCCGTCGGAGGGGGCATCTCCGGCTCGCGGACGCCGTTGGAAGCGCCTGGCCATCGGCCTGGGGGTGGGGGCGCCGCTGCTGCTCGGGGGCTGCAACTTCTACCCGTCCTACGGCGCCAGCCGGGGCGCCACCACCCAGGGCCAGGACACGTTCAAGCTCTACTCGGGGATGATGACGACGGGCATCATCGTCGGCGGACTCGTCGGCCTGCTCATCCTGTACACGATCCTGCGCTACCGCCGCCGGTCCGATGCGATGCCCAAGCAGTTCCACGAGAGCATCCCGATCGAGATCCTCTACACCGGGATCCCGATCCTCATCGTGGCCGTCCTCTTCTTCTTCACCGTGGTCACGGAGAACAAGGTCGACGCCACCGTGCCCACCGACGCCCGGATCACCAGCACCGGCAACCCCGTCCTCGACGTCAGGGTGACGGCCTTCCAGTGGGGCTGGCGGTTCGACTACCCGAACAACAACGTCACGGTGGCCGGTGAGGTCACGAACGGCCCCAACAACCACGGACCGCAGATGGTCCTGCCCGCCGGCGTGACGGTGCAGATCACCCTGGTCTCCAACGACGTCATCCACGGCTTCTACGTGCGGGACTTCAACTTCAGCCGCTACGCCCTGCCCGGCGTGGTCAACAAGTTCGACCTCAACGTCATCAACCCCGGCTACTACCCCGGCCAGTGCACCCAGATCTGTGGCCTCTACCACTCCGAGATGCTGTTCAGCGTCCGGGCCGTCACGCCCACGCAGTTCACGAGCTGGGTGGCGAGCGAGGTGGCCAACGGCCACACGCTCCAGCGGGTCCCCGATCCCGCCAGCAACACACCCCCGCCCTATGACCACGTGACCCAGTCCAACGCCCTGGCCGCACCGTCCTCGAAGAAGGGTTCCCTGTGACCACCACCGTCGACACCCCCGACCTGATCGAGCCCGAGGAGCCGGGCGGCCCGGACGCCCACGGAACCGGTGGCCACGGGCCGTCCGACCACGCCCACGAGGCCCAGCACGAGCACCACGGCCCGACGGGGATCCTCAACTGGCTGACGTCGACCGACCACAAGGTCATCGGCAAGTCGTACATGATCACGTCGCTCGTGCTGTTCTTCATCGCCGGCGCCATGGCCCTGGTCATCCGCACCCAGCTGGCCAACCCCTCCTCGTCGCTGGTCAATTTCCAGACCTACAACGAGCTGTTCACCATGCACGGCAGCCTCATGCTGTACCTGTTCGCCGGTCCCTTCGCCTTCGGCGGGCTGGCCAACTACATCGTGCCCCTGCAGGTCGGGGCCCCCGACATGGCCTACCCCCGCCTCAACGCCCTCTCCTACTGGCTGTACCTCAGCGGGTCGATCGTGATGATGTCGAGCTTCCTGGTGGCCGGCGGCGCCGCCAGCTTCGGCTGGGTCGCCTACGCACCGCTCTCCAACTCGATCAACTCCCCCGGGGCCGGCACCGACATGTGGCTGATGTCGCTGGCCCTGACCGGGTTCTCCGCCATCTTCACCGGGGTGAACCTGGTCGCCACGATCTTCTACCTGCGGGCGCCGGGTATGACCATGTTCCGCGTGCCGATCTTCTCGTGGAACATGCTGGTGACCGGCATCCTGATCCTCATCGCCTTCCCGGTGCTGTTCGGCGCCGTCGTGCTGCTCTTCTGCGACCGGCACTTCGGCACGCACATCTACTCGGTCCAGGGCGGTGGCGTGCCGGTGCTCTGGCAGAACCTCTTCTGGTTCTTCGGGCATCCGGAGGTCTATATCCTCGCGTTACCGTATTTCGGGATGGTGACCGACATCATCCCGGTCTTCAGCCGCAAGCCGCTGTTCGGCTACCGGGGCATGGTGTTCGCCACCCTGTCGATCGCCGCCCTGTCGACCGGCGTGTGGGCCCACCACATGTTCACCACCGGCGTGGTGCTGCTTCCGTTCTTCTCGCTGCTGTCCTACCTGATCGCCGTGCCGACCGGCATCAAGTTCTTCAACTGGATCGGGACGATGTGGGGCGGCCAGATCAGCTTCCAGACGCCGATGCTCTTCTCGATCGGCTTCCTGTTCGCCTTCCTCATGGGCGGTGTGACCGGGGTGCTCCTGGCCTCGCCCCCGGTCGACTTCATGACCCACGACACCTACTTCGTGGTCGCCCACTTCCACCAGGTGCTGATCGGGACCACCGTGTTCGCCGGCTTCGCCGGCTTCTACTTCTGGTACCCGAAGATGTTCGGTCGCATGCTGAGCGAGCGTCTCGGGAAGGCGCACTTCTGGTTCCTGTTCATCGGGTTCTGGATCACCTTCATCCCCCAGTATGTGCTCGGACTGAAGGGCATGCCGCGCCGCATCGCCGACTACCTGACCACCAACGGCTGGACCGGCCTCAACCAGCTCTCCACCGTCGGGGCCTTCGTCATCGGGTTCTCGTTCCTGTTCTTCTTCGCCAACCTGGTGCTCTCCTGGCGGAAGCCGATTGCGGCGGGTGACAACCCGTGGGACGGCGGTGCGCTCGAGTGGTTCACCTCGTCTCCCCCACCGCACCACAACTACACCCAGCTGCCGCCGATCCGGTCCGAGCGGCCGACGTGGGACTACAACCATCCCGAGCACCGCAAGGTGGAGCACGGGGACGACGCCCCGGTCAAGGAGAAGGAGACCGTGGGGGCCAGCTCATGAGAGTCAGCGGTGCGTTCCTCGCCATCATCGGTGCCTTCTTCGGGATCATGGGCATCGTCTACTGGTTCTTCAGCTACGACGACGGCGGGTTCCTGATGCTCATCGGCTCGGCGCTGCTGGGCCTGCTGCCGGGCAGCTACTACCTGTGGTGGTCCCGCCGGATGCGGCCGCTCGAGAGCGACCTGCCCGATGCCGAGATCAGCGACGGCGCCGGCGTCATCGACTCGTTCCCGGGGTCGAGCATCTGGCCGTTCCTGCTGGGCATGGCCGCCCTGTTCGGCACGCTGACCTTCATCTTCGGCCTGTGGCTGGCCCCGATCGCCATCGCCCTCGGCGTGTCGGCCGTCATCGGCGGCGTGACGGAGAGCCGCCGCGGCGGCACCGTCTGACCCGAACCGGGGTCGCGCCGCTCCGCCCCAGGAGCCGCCGCTCAGGCGACCTTCCGCAGGGTGACCTCCATCGATGCACTCCAGGTGACGCCGTCGGGACTCGACTCGTGGTGCGCCACCTGGGTCCTCCCGCCATCGGTGAAGGTCGCCGTGCACCGGGTGCGCTCGCCGAGCCACCGCATCACGTCGCCCTCGATCTCCACCCGTGAGACGTGGACGTTGCCGAAGCTGTCGTAGAACGTGGACGAGTACGCGTCCTCCGACACGCCGATGATCTCCAGCCCCCCGACGCTCGAGTCGCCGATCCTGCCGTAGGCCGAGTGGACGACGAAGAACCCGCCCGGTACCCACTCGTACACGTCACTGGTCAGGATCGGCACCGACGGTGCCCCGGGGGCGGCCACGGTGCGGCCTTCGTTGATCCACCGGCCGATCAGGACGCCCAGGGCCTCGTGCCGGGCGTCGCGCACCGGGACCTGACGGTCCGTGCTCTCGACCCCGGCGGCCACGGCGACCACCCGGGCCCCGGCCGACGTGCTGCTGTCCGACATCAGTACCTCCCACTGCCCGATCGGGACGCCACTCCGGCATCCGGGCGACGCCCCTCGCCGTCTCCATCGCCGCACTCCGCCGCACTCCGCCGCACTCCGCCGCACTCCGCCGCACTCCGCCGCACTCCGCCGCACTCCGCCGCACTCCGCCGCACTCCGCCGCACTCCGCCGCACTCCGCCCCAACCCACGCCCCGCCGGGCCCGGGGACGGCCGCGTCACGCCCGGGGTCGCTGATTACCACCTGTAGACACCGGGTCCCGATCGTGGCAGAATGCGCCGGCGGACCGCATGAGGTCGGCACCATGGCCGCATGCTCGATCGGGGGGTCGTTCGTGATGTACACCGCAGAGGCCCAGCCAGGGGTCCGGGACCGGGTACTCGGCGGACGTCGGGCGACGCTCTGGGTCGGGGCCGGCCAGGTCGTGGTGGCGTGGCTGTTCGGCCGGCTGGTGGTGACCGCCCACTCGTCCGTGGCACCGCTCAGCTTCCGGGCCCAGGACTGGTACCACTGGGACGCGTTCAACTATCTGGCGATCGCCACGTCGGGTCGCACGCTCGGCGTCTGCGGCACCTCCGGGTTCCCGGCATTCGTCAAGGGGGCCCACTGGTGCGGCCTGGCCGGATGGCTCCCCGGGTTCCCGCTCACCATGAAGGCCGTCGGCGTGACGGGGATCTCCCTGGTCGACGTCAGCGTGGTGCTCCCCTCCCTCTTCCTCGCCGCCGCCCTGTTCGTCGTGTGGTTCGGCTGGCTGCGCGACTGTTCACCGTGGAGGTCGATGGCCGTCCTGCTGCTGGTGGCCGTGTTCCCGGGGGCCGTCTACAACGTCGCCCCGTACCCGACGTCGCTCGCGCTGCTCGGCATCCTCATCGCGGCGTCGGCCGCGACACGTGCGGTCGGCGGCTCCTCGTGGTGGTGGGGCTCGCCGTGGCCGTCGTGTCCTACTCGACCGCGATCTTCGCGGCACTCGGGCTCATCGTCGGGATCGTCGTCTACTCGTGGCGCAGTGGCATCAGGCCGACGGTCACGAACGCCGCCTGGGCCGCGGCCGGGTTCTGCTCGTTGGCCGCCCTGGCCGTGCACGATCAGCTCGTCTTCCACCACTGGAGCGCCTACTCGCTGGTACAGGACGGGTCGAACCAGAGTTTCGCCCTTCCCGGTGTCCAGACGTTCGACCTCATCGTCCGGCGCACCACCCGGACCCAGATCTTCATCGGCCACACCGGTGCGTGGTTCCTGTCGGTCCAGGCCGCGGCTGGCCATCGTGCTCGTCGTCACGGCGTGCATCGTCGGCCTCCGTCACTGGTGGCGGCGCGGTCGGTCGCGTCTCGACCTGTACCCGGCCACCATCGGCGCGGTGGCGCTGGCCTTCATGCTGTCGAGCGGGACCGGGTCGATCTGGCACCGGGGGGTCATGCTGGCCGCCCCCAGCGTCCTCGCGTTCCGGCACCTTCCCCCGTGGGTGACGGGGCTTCTGGTGGCCGCCACCGCGGTGGTGACCGCCCTCGTCTCCTCCTACTTCTTCGCCAATACCCTCGGTTGAGCGCCGGTCGTCGGTCCCCCGGGCCGGAGGCGACGATCCGGTACCGGCCGACATGCCACCCGCCCGACCGCCGTGCCCGTAGGATCTGGCCGTCCGGAGGGATGTCCGGAGCGACCACGGAGGCGGGGCGGTGGGGTACGGGTTCGTCAGGCGGGTGGGTGCGGCGTGGACCGTGGGACCGGTGTCCCTCCTCGTGCTCACCCTCGCCCCGGTGGCGGTGACGCCGGCCGGTGCGCTCGCCGCCCGGGCGGCGGAGGCCGCGCCCGCGGTCACGGTCACCTCGGGCCCGACGTGGGTGACGGTGACCTGGTCCCCTCCGGGAGACGGCGGCTCGCCCATCACCGGGTACACGGCGACGGCCAGGGACCTGACCGCCGCGGCCCGGGGCCACCAGACCTGCGCGGTCGGCACCGTGACCGGGGTCACCGCGTCGACCGCCCCCTACGCGGGGCCCGACGCCTGCACCGTGCACGGGCTCACCCCCGGCGACACGTACACCTTCACCGTGACGGCCACCAACGTGGCCGGCACCGGACCTCCGAGCGCACCGTCCCCGCCCGTCGTGCCGTCGGGCGTGCCCGTGCCCGGCTACTGGCTGGTGGGCTCCGACGGCGGAGTCTTCAGCTTCGGCGCGGCCGGCTTCTACGGCTCGACCGGGGACCTGGTCCTCGACCGCCCGGTGGTGGGTATGGTGCCCACGGACGACCATCGGGGCTACTGGGAGGTCGCCTCAGACGGCGGGGTGTTCGCCTTCGGGGACGCCGGCTTCTACGGCTCGATCCCGGGGCTCGGCATCGGACCGGCGGGCTCGGCCGGTCCCGGACGGCGGCTGAACGCCCCCATCGTGGCCATCGTGCCCTCGGCCGACGGTGGCGGCTACTTCATGGTGGCCGCCGACGGCGGCGTGTTCGCCTTCGGCGACGCCACGTTCGCCGGGTCGTGCCCCAGCATCGGCACGTGCCCGGGCAGCGCGGTGTCCGTCCTGCCCGACACCAGCGGCAGGGGCTACTGGCTGGTCACCTCGGCCGGCGACGTCTACGCCTTCGGCGACGCCCCCTACCTGGGCGCCCCGGGCGCGACGGCGTCCCCCATCGCATCGGCGGTGCGCACCCCCGACGGCGGTGGCTACTGGATACTCCTGTCCGACGGCGCGATCTACGCCTACGGCGACGGCCCCTACCTCGGTGGCGACGACGGCGCGACTGCCACCGATCCGGCGACGGCCGTCTTCGCCCCCTCGGACGGCCATGGCTACTGGATCGTCACCGCCGACGGTGCCGTGTCGCCGTTCGGGAGTGCCCCGGACGACGGGGGGATGGCCGGGGTCCGCCTCAACGGCTCGATCGTCGCCGCCGCCGGGTTCTGACGCCGCGTCCCGGGGCTCCCGCGGGACCGGTCCGGAGGCACGGCGCGGCGGCGCGCGGTCACCGGATCCAGTACCGCTCGATCCGGCGTCCGGTGGTCCCCTCGACCGTCGACTCGTAGACGCCGCCGCACCGGACGATGGCGGTCGACGAGCCCACGTTGCCCTCGTCGCAGGTGACGAGGACGTCGGCCACCCCCACCTCTCGGGCGACCCTGAGACTCCGGCGGAGGATCTCGGTGGCGTACCCCCTGCGCCGCTCCGCGGGGACGACGGCGTACCCGATGTGGCCGCCCTCGTGGCGGAGCCAGTCGTCGAGCACGTGGCGGACCGAAGCGCGGCCGACCACCCGGCCGTCGACCTCGGCGAGGAGGAAGCTCGACGGTACCCGGTGCTCCCCCAGCCCACGTCCGAGGCGCCGCTCCTCCATGAGGTGGAGGTAGTCGTCCCAGTCCATGCCCTCGTGGTAGTCGAGAGCGAAGGTGAAGTCGTCGTGGGCCAGCTGCTCGTGGGCGAGCAGGACCGCCGCCTCGTCCCCGGGGGCCAGAGGTCGGAGGAGCAGTTCGGCCACGGTCCGATCGTACGGCAGGGGACCGCACCGGGGCGCCCCGGTCGGGTGGCCGTCCGTGTGGGATCCTGTGGCGGTGCAGAGCTGGTTCCGGCCCCTCGCGGCCCTGGTGGTCGTGGGGTCGGCGGTGCTGACGGGCTGCGGCTCGAGCGCCTCCGACGGAGCGGAGGGGCCCGGTCCCGGTGACGTCGCCCTGGCCTTCGCCACCAACCTCTACTCCGGGCGGTTCAGCCAGGCGCTGCCGTCCGTGGACCCCTCGGAGCGCAAGGACGTCGTCGGCGCGCTGTCCGGACACTCGAGCACGTCATTCTCGGCCCACGACGTCCGGATCGAGTCGACGGACATCCGGGGGGACAGCGCCAAGGTCACCCTGTTCGGGACGTTCTGCGTCTACGGCGACTCCAGCTCCACCGCACCGGACTGCGTGACCCACCGACCGGGCGAGGCGCCGGGCAGCGGCTTCGCCGAGTACCTGCTCCAGGTCGACGGCCGGTGGTACATCGCCGCCCAGGAGGCGACGGCGTTCAAGTGACGGTCCGGGTCAGCCGGCGCCGACGGTGTCGACGATCAGCACCGAGCACGGGGCGTTGTGGGCCACCGAGTTGGGCACGCTGCCGAGCAGCCGGACCTTCCCCTTCATCCCCTTGTTGCCCACCACGATCAGATCGGCGCCCTCGGCCCCGGCCACGGTGACCAGGGCGTCGGCCGGCGATTCCGACGAGGGATGGACCTTCGTCGTCAGGCCGCTCGACTCGGCCTCGGCCGCCAGCTCGTCGAGCAGCGGGTCCGCCCGGTGTTGCGGATCGACGTAGCCGCCGGTCGCGGTCCGGTTCGGCCCCGAGTCCCCGGTCACCGCGTAGACGATGTGCAGCGACGCGTCGTGGGTCTTGGCCATGTCGATGGCTGCAGCCACCGCTCCCCGGGCCGTGTCCGATGGCCCTGCGCCGACGACGATGGTGGTGAACATGAGATGTGGCTCCTCATTCCGCTCGTGAGGCATACCTGCATGCCGGGCGGCCCGCACCGCCTGCGGGCATGGTAGCGAGTGTCGGGCCGCCGTGCTCGGGACACCGGGCTCAGGGGCGGCCTCAGGTGGTCTCCATGCCGAAGCGCGCCATGAGGTCCCGCTCCTGCGCGGGTGTCGGGTCCTCCGCACCGTGCCACAGCTCGTGGAGCCCGGCGAAGTAGGCGTCCATGGCCGGGGCGTGGATGACGAGGAGCCGGGCCTCGGTGTCGCCCGCGTTGCCGAAGGTGTGGGCCACACCCCGCGGGACGAGCACGAACTCCTCCGGCCCGACCACCGTCTCCTCGCCCTCGACCACGACGGCGACGGACCCGTCGAGCACGAAGTAGGCCTCGGAGCAGTTGGTGTGCCGGTGCGGCGGTGGACGCCTGCCCCCTACGGGCAGCGTCCGCTCCATGAGGGACAGGTCCCCGTCGTCGAGGGCGGCGACTGCCTTGAAGAGCATGGTGCTGCCCCTGGCGGAGTAGGTCACGACGGACTCCCCCCGACCCAGCCCCCGTCCCGTCATGCGACCCTTCTCCGGTCCGCGGCGTCGCCCGCCATCCTGGCGGCGCGCCCGCACGCGTCCATCACCCGCCAGCTCCCGGTCGGAGCAGCTCGTCGGACCCGAACAGCGACCGGAGGGTGAGGCCTGCCGACCCGAGCACGTGGGCCCCGTCGCTGCGGTCGATGACGCACAGGGCGCAGTCCACCTCGGCCCCCGCCTCCCGGAGGTCCGACGCGGACGCCACCACCTGCCCGCCCGTGGTCACCACGTCCTCGACCACGAGCACCCGTCGGCCGCCGACGTCCTCCCCCTCGGCCAGCTTCCGGGTCCCGTACTCCTTGGCCGCCTTGCGGACGAACGCCAGCGGCAGCCCGGTGCGCAGCCCCAGGGCGGTGGCCACCGGCACGCCGCCGAGCTCGAGGCCGGCCAGGACCTCGGTCCCCTCCGGCACCAGCGGGACCAGCTGCTCGGCCACCGCCTGGAGCAGGTCCGGCCGCGCCTCGAAGCGGTACTTGTCGAAGTAGTGCCCCGAGGTCCGTCCCGACCGGAGCACGAACGTCCCCCGCACGAGGCAGGCGTCGGCGATGGCGGCCCCCAGGGCGTCACGTTCCACGGCCCCAGTATGGACCGGGGCGCCCGGTGGATCCCCCACCGTGACCGGTGGGCGGGCGGGACCCTCTCCACCAGGTGCGACCCCGTCGGGCGGCGGCCCCGCCCTAGGCCTCGGCGTTGCCGATGTCGGCCAGCACGCCGATCATCGACTCCGTGCGGGCCCGCGAGGTCCGGTAGGTGGGTCCGGTGGTCAGGCCGCCGTCGACGGCGATGACCTGGCCGTTGACGAAGCTCGACGAGTCGCCGGCCAGCCACAGGGCGCACTCGGCGATGTCGATGGGCAGGCCCGAGCGCGGCATCGGGGCGACGTCGGCGAGTGCCGCCTCCATGACGGAAACCGTCCGCTGGGCGGCCGCGGCGTCGAGGCCCGCGGCGCGGCCGAAGATCGAGGTGGCGATGCCACCGGGGCAGATGGCGTTGACCCGCACGCCGTCCTCGCCCAGTTCGTTGGCCGTCGTGACCGTCAGCTGGGCGACGGCGGCCTTGGCCGCGCTGTAGTCGTGGCCCGCGGCGTTGGCCTGCAGGGCGGCCACGCTCGACGTGTTGACGATGCTGCCGTGTCCCTGGGGGCGCATGACCCGGGCGGCGGCCCGGATGCCGAGGAAGACGCCGCGCACGTGGATGGCCACCGTCCGGTCGAACAGGTCCATGTCGACGTCCTCGACCCGGCCGAGCGAGCCGGGATTGCCGGCGTTGTTGAAGACGACGTCGAGGCCGCCGAAGGTCGCCTGGGACTCCTCGATGGCCCGCTCGATCTCCCCTTCGACCGACACGTCGACGTGCACGAAGCGCGCCCCTTCGCCGAGCTCTGCGGCGATGGCCGTGCCCCGCTCGTCGTCCACGTCGGCCAGCACCACCGTGGCCCCTTCGGCCACGAACAGACGGGCGGTCTGTTCGCCGATGCCGCTGGCGGCTCCGGTGATCACGGTGCGACGGCCGTCGAGGCGGGGCATGGCGGACTCCGATGGATCGGGGGTGGGACGGGGCGCATCGTGGCACGCGCCGCCCACGGCGTCAACGTGGGCCGTCGCCGCCCCCCGCCACCAGCGTCCGCCACCCCTCGGGGCTCAACGTGTAGTTGGAGGTGGCGGTGGAGGCGAAGAACTGCCACGCCGGAGGGTGGGCCAGCATGGCCGCCACGGCCAGCACCGACGGCGCGGCGGCGCGCCAGTCACCGGCCAGTGGGGTGAGCTCCTCGGTGCTGTCCCGGTAGTCGCCGCGCCGGCCCGCGACGGCCGCGACCTCGTCGAGCACCGCCCGCCGGGTGCCAGTCCGCTGGGCCGCGCCCAGCAGCGCCACCAGGCTCTGGTGGGTCCGGACACCCTCGCGGCCCGGTGGCTGGGCGTCGGGCGTCCCCCCGGTGGCGAGTCCGACCAGGGCGCCCACCAGGTCGACCCCCGCCCGTCGGGCGTTGCCGGGCTCGACCAGTCGGGGGTTCACGTCGATGTACCGGGGCCGGCCGTCGTCCAGGATGGCGTCCATCGACAGCGCGCCGTGCCACCCGAGGCCCGCGCCCAGGGCCCCGAGGTGCTCACGGACCTCCGGCAGGTCGATCGACGCCTTGTGGCTGGCCCCGCCGCCGGCACCCTCGCGGACCCGGAGGTTGGCATGGGAGGCCACCATCCGGCCGTGGTCGAAGACCGACTGGACCATGACCAGCGGTCCGTCGACCGCCGCCTGGACCACCACCCCGCCGTCGGCGAAGGCGCCGTCGGCCTCGTGGGCGGCAGCCACCCGGGAGAGGTCGGCCGGCGAGGCCACCGGCAGGACGCCGCGCGACGCCGTGCCGATGGGCAGCTTGACGAAGGCGGGGAAGGTGTCCCACCCGAGCAGCCCGCGGGCGTCGGGCACCACCGCGGTCGGCGGCTGCGGCAGTCCCAGCCCGGCCAGGGTGGCGTGGGCCGAGACCTTGTCCTGCACCCGGGCGAGGGCGGCGAAGTCGGGCACCACGGTGACGACGCCGGCCGAGCGCAGCCGCTCGGGGCGGGCGGCCAGCACGGCCACCTGCTCCTGGGTGGGGAGCAGTACGTCGAACCGCCCGTTCCCCCAGACGTCGAGGGCGGCGTCGAGCCAGCGCAGGGGGTCGGCTCCGTACGCGGGCACCCGGCGCAGGCGCCGGACCGAGCGGGTGAAGCGGGTCAGGGCCAGCGGGTCGGGGCTCAGCACCTCGACCTCGTGGCCGTCGGCGGCCAGGCACCCCGCCACCTGGCGGGCGGTGAGACCCGAGCCGTCGCTGAGCAGGATCCGCACCCGCCCAGTCTCCCATCCCCGATCGGGTCACCCCGGCCGGCATCCGGCATCCGGCGATGGCGGCGCCACCGCCGCGGCGGCTACCGCCAGGGTCGGGTCCCCGACCCTGGCGGCTAGCGGATGACCCGACGGACGCCGGCCGCGGTGGCCAGCGACGGATCGGTGGTGTCGATGAAGGTCGGCACCGGGATGGCGTCGAGCTCCTCGTGGTGGTCGCCGGGCCGGGGCGCCGACGCGGTGGTCACGTACTCACCCTCGGCCGTCTGGGACACGACGAGCGCCCGCTTGCGCCGGCCGATGTTCTCGGCGTCGCGGATCTCGTGGCAGATCTTGAAGGCGATGAAGTACGCCACGACCGGGGCCAGCGGCACGAAGAACCGGAAGAACCAGAGCACGTCCATGAGCGGCAGCTGGAAGAAGTTGGCCATCACGTCGGTGGACGAGGCGAAGAACACCGCGAACAGGAGCGTGAGCATGGCGACCCCGGCCGCCGTCCGCTTGGGACGGTCCCGTGGCCGGTCCAGCAGGTTGTGGTACTCGGAGTCCTTCGTCTTGAACCACTCGATGAGCGGCCAGGCCAGCAGGATGTTGAAGATGAGACCCGGGAAGATCACGGCGGGCAGGAAGACCTCGAGCGGAAGGGTGTGGCCCCAGCCCACCCACTCCCAGCTCGGCATGATCCGCAGCGCGCCGTCGAGCCAGCCCATGTACCAGTCCGGCTGCACGGCGTAGGAGATCTGGTACGGCTCGTACTGCCCGAACTGCCAGATCGGGTTGATCTGGGCGAAGCCGCCCAGGGCGAAGATGACCCCCGCCGTCATGAAGAGGAACCCGGTGGTCTTGGCCATGAAGGTGGGGAACATCGGCGAGCCGACCACGTTGTGCTCGGTCTTCCCCTTCCCCGGGAACTGCGTGTGCTTCTGTTTGACGAGGAGACCCAGGTGCGCGGCGAGCAGGCCGACCAGGATGGCCGGCACGATCAGCACGTGGATGATGAAGAACCGCGGGATGATCACGCCCGAGCCCGGATAGTTGCCACCGAAGAGGAAGAAGCCCAGGTAGGAGCCGACCACCGGGATCGACTCGATGATCGAGTAGGCGATGCGGATACCGGTCCCGGACACCAGGTCGTCGGGGAGCGAGTAGCCGAGGAAGCCGTTGACGATGCCCAGGATCAGCATCGTCACGCCGACGACCCAGTTGAGCTCACGGGGCTTGCGGAACGCCCCGGTGAAGAACACGCGGGCCATGTGCACGGCGATGGCGCCGAGGAAGATGTCGGCGGCCCAGTGGTGGGCCTGGCGCATGAGCAGGCCGGACCGGACGTCGAAGGAGAGCCCGACGGTCGAGGCGTAGGCCTCCGACACCTTCTGGCCCTGCAGCGGAACGTAGCTGCCGTGGTACACGATCTCGTGGGCGGAGGGGATGTAGTACAGGGTGAGGAACACGCCCGTGCCCAGCAGGACGACGAACGAGTAGAGGGCGATCTCGCCCAGCATGAACGACCAGTGGTCGGGGAAGATCTTGTCGAGGAACGTCCGTCCGCCCTTGGCGACACCCAGGCGGTCGTCGATCCAGTTCAGGCTCTTGTCGATCATGGACGCTCCCAGAATCCGGGGCCGACGGCCTGGTCGAAGCTGCCGTTGGCCCGCATCTGGCCGGTGGCGTCCACCGTCAGCGGCAGCTGGGGCAGCGGGCGGGGGGCGGGGCCGAACTCCGGGATCGCCCCGGCGTTGACGTTGAAGATCGACTGGTGGCACGGGCACACCAGCTGCTGGGTGCGCTCCTGGTACAGGCCCACCGGGCAGCCCAGGTGGGTGCAGAGCTTGGAGTAGGCCACGTAGCCGGCGGTGGTCCACTCCGGATGGCCGGGGGACGTCAGCGGGAGCTGCTCGCCCGGCGCGAGCTGGGCGAGGCGGATCAGGATGACCTGGTCGGGCGAGGTGCCCTCGAACCCGGCCGGGAACACGGTCAGCACGCCGCCGACCTCGAGGTCGTCGACCTGGACCAGCCGGCCGTCGACGGTGGCCAGCTTCGAGCCCTTCTTCCAGTTGGTCGTGAAGAGCGAGTCGTCCGTCGAGCCCTCGTTGCCCTCCGACTTGGCCGGCTTCGGGCCGAGCGACCGGATGCCCGGAACCACGAGGGCGAGGGTCATGACCCCGCCGGCCACGGCGAAGACGCTGAGCAGGAGGCCGCGGCGCTTGACCTCGAGGCCACCGCGGCCGGTGATGGCGGCATTGAAGGCCTCGCGCTCGGGCTCCGTCGAATGGAAGTCGTGGCGCTCCTCGACGAAGGGCCCCTGGGGCATGAGGTACTTGCCCCAGCAGATGGTGCCGACGCCCAGTCCGATCATGCCCACGGCCAGGGTGCCGGCCTCCCACTGGTTGGCGGCGTCGATCCAGTAGACCCAGATGAAGGCGATGAACCCGAGCATGCCGACGACCATGGCCAGGGCGGCCAGGGTCTGCATGCGCTGCGGGTTCTTGCTCGACGGCTGCAGGTGCGGGTCGTCGAGGGCGGCCGGGGGCAGCGGGCCCTCCAGGTTGGGCGTGTCGTCGCTCACGAGCGGTCTCCGATCCAGAAGCAGACCAGCATGAGGAGTCCGACGCCGATCAGCAGGGCGACGAAGCCCTCGCCGACGGGCCCGATGCCGCCGAGGCCGAAGCCGCCGGCGTTGTCCGGGTGCTGGAGTACCCCGGTCACGTAGGCGGCGATGTCCCGGGCCTGTGTGTCGGTGATGTTGCCGGGGCCGAAGTGGGGCATGTTGCCGGGGCCCGAGCGGATGGCTTCGACCACCTGGGTCGGCGTGGCCAGGTGCAGGCTCGGGGCGTAGGCGCCCTCGGCCAGGGCGTCACCCGCGCCGGAGATGGTGTGGCAGGCGGCGCAGTTGAGGGTGAAGAGGGTGTTGCCCTCCTCCAGGTCGGCACCGGCCGTCTGGACCAGCGGCACCGCGGTGCCCTGGCCGGGCGTGAGCGACTGGACCCAGGCGGCGATCTCGAGGGTCTGGAGCCGGTCGAAACGGGGCGGCTTGCGGGTGGCCTGGACGCTCAGGTTGGCCAGCGGCATGCGGCCCGTGGAGACCCAGAAGTCGACGGTGCCGGCCCCCAGGCCCTGCAGGTTGGGCCCGGTGCGGCCGGTCGCGTCCGTGCCGTGGCAGCTGGCGCAGTTGGCCTGGAAGAGTGCCTCGCCGGGCTTGATGAACGAGGCCGGCAGCTCGGTGTAGTAGATGCCCGTCTTGTTGGACGGGCTGGAGGACTTGGCCGCGGCCTCGACCGACGGGATGGAGGAGGTGACGGCCGGGGTCTGCTGGACGCTGCCGGGCTGGGCCTCGGCCAGGGGGACACCGGTGTCCGGTGACGTCGTGGTCGTGGACGTGGACGAAGACGTGGACGTGGACGTGGTCGTCGTGGCCTGCGCCGGGCCCGAGGAGAAGGCGACCAGGCCGAAGACGGCCACGGCGGCCACCAGGGCGGCGGGCGCGGCGATCCGGGCGGCCACGGAGCGTCGGGAGGTCGGCGCCATCACTTGAGCAGGAAGAGGCACGAGTAGAGGCCGACCCACACCACGTCGACGAAGTGCCAGTAGTAGCTGACGCCCTGGAAGACCGCCGTCTCACCGGGGTCGCCCGCCGGGCCCCGCAACCGGTAGAGCAGGAAGACCATGGCCGCCAGCCCGAGGAACACGTGGAGGCCGTGCAGGCCCGAGGAGATGTAGAAGATCGACCCGAAGGCGGTGTGGGTGGGGTCGGTGGCCGGGTTCGAGGAGAGGGTGATCCACTCGAAGAACTGGTTGCCCACGAAGGCGGTGCCGAGGACCAGCGTGCACCAGACCCACACCTTGGCGCTCTTGCGGTCACCACGCTCCTGGTCGAAGACGGCCTTCTGCATCGTGAAGCTGGACGACACCAGGATGATCGTGAAGATCCCGGCCCGGATGGTGTCGAGGTGGGCACCGGGAGGCGGCCAGACGGCGGCGTGGGCCCGGAGCGTGAAGAAGGCGGCGAAGATCGAGCTGAAGAACATCACCTCGGAACCGAGCCAGATGATGACCCCCACGGCCAGCATCGGTGGGCGGTCGGGGAGGTGGCGCGGCGGCGGGGTGGTGATGGCCGAATCGGCGGCGAGAGCCTGGGTCACGGCGTTCTTTTTAGCCGATGCGACACTCAGGGGGCCAACTCACGCACGCCTGTCCCGACGGCCCCGCCCACCTGGGCTTCGTCGCCCGAATCGGGTCGACCCGAGCGTCAGCCGACGCCGGCCAGGGCGGCCGGCGGCGTGGTGAGGGACACGACCGTGAGGCGCTGCGTGGGCCGCGTCAGGGCCACGTACAGGGTGCGCAGCCCGCGGGCCGTCTCCCCCGCGATGACCGCCGGCTCGACCACGACCACCGAGTCGAACTCCAGGCCGTTGGCCGAGTCGGCCCCCAGCAGCACGAGCGGCTCGGACAGGCCCCCCTTGCGCATGTCGCGGGCGTCCACCACGGGGGTGCCGGCCGCCTCGAGGGCGTCGGCCAGCACGGCGCGCAGCGAGTCGGGGGCGATGACGGCCACCCGGCCGGGCCGCACGGCCTCGACCTCCTCGGCGGCGACCCGGGCCACGGTCCGGGCCAGGTCGCCCGTCGTGGCCGCGCCCGTCTCGCCGGTGACCAGCACCATCTGCGGCTCCACCCCGGTGCGGCGCACGGGTGTGGGCGGCGTCAGCTGGGGAGCGGCCACGGCCAGCACGCGCGCCGCCACGTCCAGCACCTCGGCCGGGGTGCGGTAGCTGACCGTCAGCTCGACGGTGCGCGACGGCCGGCGACGGGGCAGGTGCTCCACGATGTCGTCCCACGAGGCCGGTGCCCAGGGAGCCGTGGCCTGGGCGATGTCGCCCACCACGGTCATCGAGCCGGCCAGCGACCTGCGGGTGAGCATGCGCAGCTGCATGGGTGAGAGGTCCTGGACCTCGTCGACCACGATGTGCCCGTACTTGCGCAGCGCCTCGTCGGAGCCCCCGGTGCGGGGCCCGAGGAGGTGGCGGGCCTCGTCGACCAGGGCGGCGTCGGCCGGCGTCCAGGCGACGTCGTCGAACGAGGAGGAGCGGGGCCGCCGCATCAGCACCTGCTCCTCGGCCGACAGCACGCCCCGGGACGCCGCGGCGATGAGGGGCGGTGCCCCGTAGAGGTCGTGGAGCAGCTCGTGGGGCGACAGGCGGGGCCACATGCGGTCGAGGGCGTCGGCCAGCTCCGGGACCCGGCGCACCTTGCGCGAGAAGTCCTCGAAGTCGAACTCGTCGTCCTCGAGCTCGGACGGGTCCTCGTAGCCCGGGAAGGCGGTCACGGACGCCGGGCCCACGCCCAGGCGCTGCTGGGTCTGGCGGGCCCGGTCGGCCAGGACCTGGGCCACCGACTGCTCCACCAGCCGCCGGCGGGCGTTGTGGGTGCCGGGCCGTCTCCGGGCGCCCTCCACGATGGTGCGGGTGTCGGCGGCGGTCAGTCGGAGCACCAGCGCGCCGTAGGGCACGAGCACGTCCTCGGCCAGCGGGCGCTGCCGGGTCCGGACGGCCCGGGCCACCACCTTGGCCATGCGCACGTCGCCCTTGAGCCGGGCCACGTCGGCCGGTCCGTTCTCCCTGATCCTGATCTCGGGCACCAGGCCGGCCACGGTCGACAGCGTCACCCCCGTCTCCCCCAACGACGGGAGGACCTGCTCGATGTAGCGGAGGAACAGCGGGTTGGGCCCCACGACCAGCACCCCCTGGCGCTCGAGCGGGAACCGGTGGGTGTACAGCAGGTAGGCGGCGCGATGGAGGGCGACCGCCGTCTTGCCGGTCCCGGGACCACCCTGGACGACAAGCACGCCGCTCAGCGGCGACCGGATGATCTCGTCCTGCTCGGCCTGGATGGTCGCCACGATGTCCGTCATGCGGCCCGACCGGGCCCGGTCGAGCGCGGCGAGCAGGGCCGCCGGGCCGCCGATGGGCAGGTCGCCCTCGATCAGCTCGCCACCGGGATCGGCGGGTCGGGCGACACCGTCGGGACCCTCCACCGAGTCGGTGGAGCCGCCCGGGGCGAGGAACCTCTCGTCTTCCACGCTGACCACGGTCCGTCCCTGGAGGGCCAGGTGACGCCGGAGCACGAGACCCAACGGCTCGCGGCCCGTGGCCCGGTAGAAGGGCTCGGCCACCGGGGCCCGCCAGTCGACGACCAGGGGCTCGTGGTCGGGGCCGTGGATGGCCAGCCGACCGATGTGGAAGGTCTCGGTGCCGGCGCCGTCCGGCCCGTCGGAGACCTGCGCGCCGTTGCCGGCACGGGCATCGGGATCCTGGGTGACCTCCCGGTCGATCCGCCCGAAGGTCAGGGCCTGGTCGCCGATGTCGAGCTGTTCGAGCCGGGCGAGGCTGGTGCGGACGATGACGTCGCGCTCGGTGCGGGACTGGAAGGTGCCGCCCTTGCCCAGGTCGAGTACCCCCTCGAGCATGGAGTTGGCATCACCCCGCATGGCGTCGAGCCGTGCGTAGGCGAGGTCCACGAACTCCTGTTCGGCCTCCAGCTCCGACTCCACGCCCCACCTCCTGTCTAGCTCGGGGGCCGTTCCTGCCCCGTCGCCCGGCTCCACCACCGGCTCTGGGGAACCCTCTATTGTACGCGCCCCGGAGCCGCGTCGCGCCGGGGCTCCCGGGCGCTCCCGGGGACACCGCCCCCGGCTCCTAGACTCGGCGCATGTCCGCAGCCGCGCCGCGCGCGCCCGGCGGGGGCGCCACCACGCCCGGCCGCTTCGACGACGCACCCTTCATCCGGGCCTGCCGTGGGCAGTCCGTCACCCGCGTACCCGTCTGGTTCATGCGCCAGGCCGGCCGCGCGCTGCCGGAGTACCGGGCCGCACGCGGACCGGGCAGCATCCTCGACGCCATCCGCCAACCCGACCTGGTGGCCGAGCTCACGCGTCAGCCGGTCGACCGCTACGGCACCGACGCGGCCATCTTCTTCAGCGACATCGTGGTGCCGGTCGCCGCCATCGGCTTCGGCGTCGACATCGCCCCGGGCACGGGCCCGGTCGTCGCCGAGCGGTTCCGCTCGGCCGCCGACCTCGCCCGGCTCCGGCCCCTCGAACCCGAGGTCGACACCCCGTACGTGGTCGAGGCCGTGCGCCAGCTGACCAAGACCCTCGACGTGCCGCTGATCGGCTTCGCCGGCGGTCCCTTCACCGTGGCCAGCTACCTCGTCGAGGGCGGCCCGTCGAAGAACTTCACCAAGGTCAAGTCGCTCATGCACGGTGAGCCCGACCTCTGGCACGCCCTGGTCGAGCGGCTGACCGACATGGCGCTGGCCTCGCTGCGGTCGCAGCTCGACGCCGGGGCCGCAGCCGTCCAGGTCTTCGACAGCTGGGCGGGCATCCTCACCCCGCGCCACTACGCCGAGCTCGTGCTGCCGGCCACCCGGCGGCTGTTCGCCGACCTCGAGGCCTCGCATCCCGGGACCCCGACCATCCTGTTCGGCGTGGGCACCGGCGAGCTGCTCCCCCTCATGGCCACGGCCGGCACGTCGGTGGTGGGCGTCGACTGGCGGGTGCCCCTCGACGAGGCCCGGCGCCGGGTGGGGCCCGGGGTCGCCGTCCAGGGCAACCTCGACCCGGCCCTGTGCCTCGGTACCTGGGAGGTGGCCGAGGCCGAGACCCGGGAGGTGCTCGACCGCGCCGGTACGGCACCCGGCCACGTCTTCAACCTCGGGCACGGCGTCCTGCCCGAGACCGACCCCGGCATCCTCGAGCAGGTGGCCGCACTGGTGCACGCCGAGGGCAGGGCCGGCGTCGTGCAGCCATGAGCACCGGCGTGCTGGTGATGGCCCACGGGACGCCGGACAGCCCCGGGGAGATCGAGGCGTTCTACACCCGCATCGTCGCGGCCGTCCGCCCACCCCCCAACTGCTCGCCGAGCTGACCGGCCGCTACGAGGCCATCGGCGGCACCTCGCCGCTCACCGCGACGCACCCGGGCCCAGGTCGACGGCCTGGCTGCCGTGCTCGACGGGATGTCCCCGGGCCGGTTCGTCGTCCGCCTCGGCACCAAGTACGTGGCTCCCACCATCGAGGAGGCGGTGGCCGACCTGTCCGGCGCGGGCGTGGACGGCATCATCGGCATCGTGCTCACGCCCCACCAGTCCACCATGGGATCCGGCGAGTACTTCGAGCGGGCCGGCGCCGCCGCCGGATCGGCCACGCCACCGCTCGAGCTGACCGTCGTCCCCTCCTGGCACCGGACGCCGGGGTTCGCCGCCATCCTGGCCGCACGGACCCGCGCCGCACTCGACGGGCTCGACCCGGCGGCCCGGGAGCGCACGGCGGTGTTCTTCACCGCCCACAGCCTCCCCCAGCGGGTGCTGGCCCTCGGCGACCCCTACCCCGACCAGGTGGCCGAGTCCGGTGCGGACGTCGCCACGCTGCTCGGTCTCGACGCCGACCCCACGGTGACGTGGGGGACGGCGTGGCAGAGTGCGGGGCGGACCGCCGACCCGTGGATCGGCCCCGACCTGCTGGTCGAGATGGACCGGGTGGCGGCCGAGGGGGCCACCGCCGTGGTCGTCTGCCCGGTGGGCTTCGTCTCGGACCACCTCGAGGTCCTCTACGACCTCGACATCGAGGCGCGGGCCCGGGCCGACGCCCTCGGCATCGCCTTCGCCCGGACCGCGTCGCTCAACGACGACCCGTCCTTCCTGGCCCTGCTGGCCGGCGTGGTGCGCGACGCCGCCGCCGTCCCGTCATGACCGCCACCGACACCCCCGACACCCTCCACCGGCCGGTCGTCGCCGTCGTCGGCGGCGGCATGGCCGGCCTGGCCGCCGCCTGGGAGCTGTCCGGTGCCGCGGCGGGCGGGCCGGCGCCCCGCATCGTGGTCCTGGAGGCCGGCAGCCGGCCGGGCGGCAAGGTCCGCTCCACCGAGTTCTGCGGGCGCACCGTCGACGTGGCTGCCGACGCGTTCCTGGCCCGGCGGCCCGAGGCCTCGGAGCTGTGCGGCGAGCTCGGCCTGGCCGACGCACTCGTCGCCCCGGGGGCCAGCGGGGCGTCACTGTGGGTCCAGGGCCGGCTCCGCATGATGCCCGAGGGGGTCAACCTCGGTGTCCCCACCCGGGCATGGCCCATCATCCGCACCGGCATCCTCGGTCCGGCCGGCCTGCTCCGGGCCGGTGCGGACCTGGTCCGACCCCACCGCGGCGACCCGCGGGACACCGCCGACCGTTCGGTGGGCGACATCGTCGGCGCACGCCTGGGCCACCAGGTGGTCGAGCGCCTCGTCGACCCGCTGGTCGGCGGCATCCACGCCGGCGGGGTCGACGACCTCAGCGCCGAGGCCACCTTCCCGCCCCTGCTGGCCGCCGCCCGCACGTCCGGGAGCCTGATCCGCGCCCTGCGCCGGCCGCCGACCCCCGGGCAGACGCCGCCGGCGCCGACCACCGGCCCGGCGCCTCCCGTGTTCTGGTCGCTGGAGGGCGGCAACGCCCGCCTGCCCGCGGAGCTGGCCGCCGCCCTGTCGGCACGCGGCGTGGACGTGGTCACGCAGGTGGCCGTCGAGTCGATGACCCGCCTGCCTTCGGGCCCGGGCGCCACGTGGCGCCTCGCCCTGGCCGGCGAGGCAGCCAAGGTGGCCGGCGCCGTCGGACCGTCCGACAGCGCCCGTGCCCTGGACGTGGACGCAGTGGTGCTGGCGGTGCCGGCCGGGCAGGCGGCCGGGCTGCTGGATGACCAAGCGCCCCTGGCCGCGTCGATCCTGGACGGCGTGGAGTACGCCTCGGTCACGGTCGTCACCCTGTCGATGCCGGCCGGCGCCATCCGGAGCCCGCTCGTCGGCACCGGGTTCCTCGTCCCCCGCACCTCCCCCATACGGGGCGCGACCCCGCTGATCACCGGCTGCACGTACCTGACCCGAAAGTGGCCGGGCCTGGCCCGCCCAGGGGACGAGCTGCTCCGCCTGTCGGTCGGCCGCTACGGCGACACCCGGCCCGACAGCCTCGACGACGACGAGCTGAGCGCGGCGGTGACCGCCGAGCTGTCCGCGGTGCTCGACGTCGCCGGGGTGCCCAGGGCGGCGATGGTGACGCGATGGGACGGGGCCTTTCCGCAGTACCGGGTGGGACACCTCACCCGCACGGCCGTCGTCGAGCAGGCCGTGGCCGGGCTCCCGGGCGTGGCCGTGGCCGGCAGCGCGTACCGCGGCGTCGGGATCCCGGCCGTGGTCGGGAGCGGGCGGGCGGCGGCCAGGAGCGTGCTCCGGTCCCTCGACGGAGCTGCGCCGGCCCGCCGCGGTGATGGCCGCCGGGCCGGAAGGCATCCCCGCCCTCGCCCCGCCTCCCCCGACCGGCGGCTCCGACGACACCGCCGTGGATGCCGACGCGGTGCCGTGGCGCTCCTCACGGCTGCGCATGACCCGACGCGATCCGGACCGGGTCACCCCCCGCCGGGGGCGGGTGGCCCTGCCCGCCCTGGTGGCCGGTGTCGGGCTCGCCCTCTCGCTCCCACCCTGGGGCTTCTGGGTGCTGGCCTTCCCGGCCGCCGGACTGCTCTGGTGGCGCCTCGGCGGGCTGCGACCCCGGCACCCGGCTGTGGGCCGGGTGGCTGGCCGGCCTCGGGTGCTACGGGCCCGGACTGATGTGGGCCCGGTCCTTCACCCTGCCCGGCGCGGTGGTGCTCATCGCGCTCGAGGCGCTCTTCATGGGGTCGGCCTGCCTGGTCGTGCCCCGCGGCCCGGTGGTGGCCCGGGCACTTGCCTTCCCCGCGGCCATGACCCTGGCCGAGGCGGTCCGCCAGACGTGGCCGTTCGGTGGCCTGCCCATCGGCGGGGTCTTCCTCGGCCAGGCCGACGGGCCCGTCCTGGGCGTGGCCCGCGTGGCCGGCCCGCTCGGCCTGACCGCCGCCGTGTACGTGGGCGGGGTGGCGGTCGGGGCGGCGGCCACAGCGGTGGCCCGCGCCCGGCGCGGGCACCGCCGGGTCGTTGCGTTCGACGCCGACCACCCCGTGCCCGGCGGCGGGCCGGCCTGGCGCCGGGCCGTGGCCGGGGTGGGCACCCTGGCCGCCACCGCCTCGGTCGCGCTGGCGGTGCTGGTCGGTGCCACGGTGGCCTCCGCCCACGCACCCGACGGCGGGCCGGTCGTCGGGCGGCTGACGGCCGCAGCCGTCCAGGGCGGCGGCGTGCGGGGCTTCAGCAAGTCCCAGGTCGATCCGGCCACCGTGCTGCACGCCGCGGTGGCGGCCACCGGCGGGCTGCTCCGACCCGGCGCCGACCACCCGGACCTGGTGCTGTGGCCGGAGGACGTCGTGTCACTGCCCGACCCGCTCCAGGACGACCCCGAGGAGGGGGCACTGTCCCGGCTGGCCGTGTCCCTGCACGCCACCCTCGTCGTCGGCGTGACCGAGACGGTGTCGTCGACGGCCTTCCGCAACGAGGTGGTGGCGTTCGGACCCGACGGCGCGCTGGTGGCCCGCTACGAGAAGGTCCACCGCGTCCCCTTCGGCGAGTACGTCCCCTACCGCTCCTTCTTCGCCCACCTCGGGAACCTGTCGGCCGTACCGCTCGACGCCGTGCCCGGGCACGGTTCGGGCTGCTCGACACGCCGGCCGGCAAGCTCGGGGCGATGATCTCCTACGAGGTGTTCTACGCCGACCGGGGACGGTCGGCCGTCCGGGCCGGGGCCCAGGTGCTCATCGTGCCCACCAACACCTCCTCCTACGCGACCGCCCAGGTGCCGACCCAGGAGATCGCGGCCAGCGAGGTCCAGGCCGTGCAGCAGGGCCGGGACCTCCTCCAGGCCGCACCCACCGGGTACTCGGCGTGGATCACCCAACGGGGCGTGCTCCTCGACCGCTCGGTGCTCGGCGCCCGCCAGATCGTGCCGGCCACCCTGGACCTGCGATCGGGCTGGACGCTGTACGTGCGATGGGGCGACACGCCGGCGCTCGTGGTGGCGGCCCTCGCCCTGGTCGCCGGATGGTGGCTGGCGGCGCGGCGGAGGCGGACCGACCGGTCCTACTCGTAGTAGCCGGAGTGGATGTACACGCAGGGGATGCCCATGGCGTGGAACATGGCGAAGTTGTTGGGGTCGTCCTCGAAGGCGAGCCGCAGGTCGAACCCGAAGTGGCGGAGCTCGTCCACCGAGTCCCGCTTGTACCAGGTCACCTGGGAGTAGTCCCCCCGGGCCCGCATGACCAGCAGGTCCCAGCGGAGGTCGTAGCGCTCGAGCCAGGCCAGGGTCTGGGGCTGGACCCGCATCGGCCGTCCCGTCAGCAGGACGATCTGCAGCTTCGGGTCGAGCAGCTCGAGCACGCGGGCGAGCTCGCCGATGACCTGGTCCTCGCCGCAGGCGTCGAAGAAGGCGTCCCAGTTGCGCCGGCCCTCCTCGATGAAGTGCTGGCGCCCGACCGCGTCGGACAGCACGCCGTCGAGGTCGAAGACCACGGCCTCGCCGGGCTGCTCGATCCGTCCCTGGTGCCAGGCCCAATTGCCCGGGTCGCCCACCCGCCTACTCCTCGCCCGGGGACGCGGCCGACAGCCGCCTGATCTCCTCCACCACGGCCGGATCGGCCAGCGTGGTCGTGTCGCCGAGGGAGCGGCCCTCGGCCACGTCACGCAGCAGGCGCCGCATGATCTTGCCGCTCCGCGTCTTGGGCAGCTCGTCGGTGAAGATCACGGTGCTGGGACGGGCGATGGGACCGATCTTCGTGGCCACGTGGGCCCGCAGCTCCTGGCCCCGCTCGTCGGACGGCTCGCCGGCGTCGGCCACCAGGGTCACGAAGGCCACGATCGACTGGCCGGTCGTGGGGTCGATCGCCCCGACCACGGCCGACTCGGCCACCAGGTAGTGGTCGACCAGGGCCGACTCGACCTCGGTGGTGGAGATGCGGTGACCGGACACGTTCATGACGTCGTCGACCCGGCCGAGCAGCCACAGGTAGCCGTCGTCGTCGATCTTGGCGCCGTCGCCCGCGAAGTAGCGGCCGTCGAAGCGGCTCCAGTAGGTGTCCCGGTAGCGCTCCGGGTCGCCGTAGATGCCGCGCAGCATCGACGGCCACGGGGTGGTGAGGGTGAGGTAGCCGCCGCCCCGCTCGATGGCCACGCCCCCCTCGTCGACCACCGCGACCCCGATGCCGGGCAGCGGGAAGGTGGCCGAGCCCGGCTTCGTGGTGGTGAGGCCGGGGAGCGGGCTGATCATGATCGCCCCGGTTTCCGTCTGCCACCAGGTGTCCACGACGGGGCACCGCCCGCCGCCGATGTGCTCGGCGTACCACATCCACGCCTCGGGGTTGATGGGCTCCCCGACCGAGCCGAGCAGCCGGAGGCTCGACAGGTCGTGCTTGGCCGGTTCCCCCGCGCCCCACTTCATGAACGTGCGGATGGCCGTCGGTGCGCAGTAGAGGGTGGTCACCCCGTAGCGCTCGATGATCGACCACCAGCGGTCGCGCCCGGGAGTGTCGGGCGTCCCCTCGTACATCACCGACGTGGCGCCGTTGCACAGCGGCCCGTAGACGATGTAGCTGTGGCCGGTGACCCAGCCGATGTCGGCCGCCGCCCAGTAGACGTCCTCGTCGGGCCGGAGGTCGAAGACCACCTTGTGGGTGTAGGCCACCTGGGTGAGGTAGCCGCCGGTGGTGTGCATGATGCCCTTGGGCGCGGCCGTGGTGCCCGAGGTGTACAGGATGAACAGCAGGTCCTCGGCCTCCATGTGCTCCGGCTCGCACGTCTCCTGCGGGGCGCCACCGGCCGCCGGGTCCTCGCCCGTCATCAGCTCGTGCCACCAGTGGTCCCGTCCCCCGGTCATGGCCACCGGACCGCCCACCGTGTCGGCGGCCGTCCGCTCGACCACGACCACGTGGTCGACACACGGGGTCTCCGACACGGCCACGTCGACGTTGCCCTTCAGGCCCACGCCCTGGCCCCGCCGCCAGCCACCGTCGGCCGTCACCACCACCCGGGCCTCGGCGTCGAGGATCCGGTCCCGCAGGGCGTCCGAGGAGAAGCCGCCGAACACCACGGAGTGGACGGCGCCGATGCGGGCGCAGGCCAGCATGGCCACGGCCAGCTCGGGCACCATCGGCATGTACACGGCCACCCGGTCGCCCCGGGCCACGCCGAGGCCGCGGAGGACGTTGGCGAACCGGCACACGTCGACCAGCAGGTCGGCGTAGCTGATGGTCCGGGTGTCGCCCGGCTCCCCCTCCCAGTGGAACGCCACCTTGTCGCCCCTGCCGGCGGCCACGTGCCGGTCGAGGCAGTTGTAGGACACGTTGAGGGTGCCGCCGTCGAACCAGCGCGCGAACGGCAGGTCCCAGGACAGCACGGTGTCCCACGGGCGGAACCAGTCGAGGGCACCGGCCTGCCGGGCCCAGAAGTCGGGGCCGAGACTGGCCGCGTCGTCGTAGACGCCCGGGTCGGTGACCACGGCCCGTTCCCGGAAGGCCGGCGGCGGCGGGAACACCCGCTCCTCGGTGAAGTAGTCCTCGATGGTCGGCTCGTGGCTGGTCTCTTCGGGCACTGCTCCCCCTTGGCGGATCGGTCCGGACGGGCACCCCGGGAGGGCGTCCCGGGTCCCGGGGCGGACGTCGTCCCAGGTCCGGGGCGTCGTACCGACGACTCCCGTCCGCCTCAGCCTAACGCCGCGGGGGCTTTAGACTGGATGAGCCGTGACCGCGACCACCGACACCGAGGACGCGGCGGGAGCCGAAACGGCACCCGCCGTCGGCGCGCAGCCCGACACCTTCACCCCCGATCCCGGGGGCACGCGCGTCGACGTGCCGCTCGGGCGGCGCATCATGGTCGTGAGCGACCTGCTGCTCACACCGGAGGCCACCCCCTCGACCCTGGCCCTGACGGGCGAGCTGGCCCGGTCGCTCGACACCTGGGACGGGCCGGGCATCCTCGTGATCGCCGGGAACCTGTTCGACCTGACGGGCTGCGAGGACCCGCTCGCCGCGGCCGGTCTGGCCCTCGAGGCCCACCCGGGGCTGGCCCGGGCCTTCCTCCGCTTCCTCCGGGTGGACGAGCGCCGCATCCTCCGCCAGCGCGGCACCCACGAGCCCGAGGCCATCACCGCGGGTCCCCGGCTCGGACCCGACACCTCCGACGTGGTGGCCAGCCTGGCGGCCGCCGGAGTCGAGCACCTCGGCGCGATCGACCTCCACATCCAGACCGGTACCGGCGAGCGGGTGGTCCGGGTGGAGCCGGGTGTGCACGTCTACGGGACGCCCACCGACGACACGCCGACCGCCGACGCCAAGCCCGGCGTCGCCCCGCCCACCGGCCGCCACTGGCGGATGCTGGCCCAGGAGTCGCCCGAGGACGCGCCGTGGCTCGCCGGGGTGGACCAGCTGTGCGACCCGTCGGCGCTGACGCGCTTCGTGGTGTCCCGCACCCTCTACCGCCGCTTCGGCCGGTACGCGTGGTGGCTGCTCGTCCCGTTCGTGGTGGCCATCCTCCTGCGGGTGGCCGTCACGCCGTGGCTGCTCGGCCACCTGGGCAACGGCCTGCCGGGCCGGGCCATCCGCCACGCCCACACCGCCGACCTCAACGACCAGCTGGTGGTGGCCCTGGGGGTCGCCGTGGTCGTCCTGGTCGTGCTGGCCGTGGTGCTCGGACTGCTCAGCCGCCGGATGTGGTCGATCCTCGGCGGCGGCGCGCTCGACGAGGTGCGCACCGAGGCCGCCGCCAACGACACGGCCCGCGACGACGCCCGGCGCCTGATGGCCCGGGGCTACGCCGGACTGATCACGGCGGCCACCTTCCGGTCCGAGTTGACCAATCTGGGCACCGGCTTCTACGCGAACGTCGGAGCCACCGCAGAGGTGGTGGCCGAGCACCGCGGCCGGCTCGGCCTGCCGCCCGTGTTCCTGCACAGCCAGTGGGTCAGCTGGGTCGAGATCGAGTCCGGCGCCGAGCTCCACGTGCGGCTCCTCCTGGCCCACAACGAGCTCCCCTCGCCGAGTCGCCTGGAGCGGGTCGTCACGCGGGGTCGCATCGGGGGCTCGCTCCACCCGTCGCTGGTGGCCTCCTACCCGGTCGGCGACTCGTGGCCGCCCGCCACCGACCTCCGCCAGGCCCACCGCCGCACCCGGCGGGTCCGCCGGTGGGGCGCCGGCGCCATCCTCGTCACCGGGATCATCGACCTCCTGGACGCCATCACCCCGCCCCTGCGCGGTCGGCTCCACGAGGTCGAGCAGTTCCTGCCGGTACGGGTCAGCGTGGCCGCCGGCGCCCTGGTGGCCGTGGCCGGCCTGGCCCTCATCGCCCTCGGCCGGGGCATCCTGCGCGGCCAGCGCCGGGCGTGGCGGGTGGCCGTGGTCCTGCTGTCCGGGACCATCCTGCTGCACCTGGTGGCCGGGGCCGACGTCGAGGAGTCGCTCATCGCCGGGGCCGTGCTCGTGTTCCTGCTCGTCAACCGCAAGGAGTTCCAGGCCGCGTCCGACGCCACGTCGCTGCGGTCGGCGCTCACCACCCTGGCCGTCGTGGCCGTCGGGGTGGCGGTGATGGCCACGGTGTCCATCGAGCTCGCCACCCACCTGGGCCACCACCACCACACCCAGATGCCCTGGCCGCGGACCTTCTGGGCCGTGTCCGAGCGGTTCGTCGGGATCACCACCATCCCACTGCCCCACCGGGCCGACCGGTTCCTCACCCCGGCCCTGCTCGCCATCGGGCTCTGCCTGGTCGCCGTGACCCTCTACCTACTGACCCGCCCGGTGGTCGACCGCAGGCTGAGCTCGGGCCGGGCCGCCGAGTTCCGGGCCCGCGACATCGTCCGCCGCCACGGCGCCTCCACCCTCGACTACTTCGCCCTCCGGTCGGACAAGAAGTGGTTCTTCCACCGGGACAGCCTGGTGGCCTACGCCGTCTACGGCGGCGTGTGCCTCATCTCCCCCGACCCCATCGGGCCCCGCAACGAGCGGGAGCAGGTATGGGGTGCCTTCCGGGCCTTCGCCGACACCCACGGCTGGACGACCGCGGTCATGGGAGCGGGCGAGGACTGGCTCGCCACCTACCGCGACTCGGGGATGCACAACATCTACCTGGGCGACGAGGCCGTCGTGAAGCTCCAGGACTTCTCCCTCGCCGGCAAGCACATGAAGGGCCTCCGCCAGGCCCACAACCGGATCCAGAAGTACGGCTACACGGTCAGCTTCCACGACCCGTCCCACATCGACCCGCGCCTCACCGACGAGTTGACGGACCTCATGCGCCTGTCGCGCCAGGGTGAGCACGAGCGGGGCTTCTCGATGATGCTGGGCCGCATCTTCGACCCCCGCGACACCGGGCTGCTCATGACCGTGGTCCGCGCCCCGGTGGTGCGGCGGCGGCCATGTGCCAGTTCGTGCCGTCGACCGGCATCAACGGCTACTCGCTCGACCTCATGCGCCGCGACCCGGGCGACCACCCGAACGGCCTGCTCGACTTCGCGCTGTGCTCCACCATCGAGCACCTGGCGTCGCGTGGCTTCGACGGGCTCAGTCTCAACTTCGCCGCCATGCGCTCGACCCTGGCCGGCGAGAAGGGCGACGGCACCATGCAGCGGGCCGAGCGCTGGTTCCTCAAGCGCCTGTCCAACTTCGCCCAGATCGAGTCGCTGTGGAAGTTCAACGCCAAGTACGAGCCGGAGTGGCTCCCCCGCTACGTGGTCTTCGACACCGCCGAGCACCTGGTGCCGGTGGTCATGGCCATCCTGCGGGCCGAGTCGCTGTGGGAGATCCCGGTGCTCGGCCGGCTGCTGGCCGCCGGCGCCGAGAAGCGCATGGTGGCGGCCCAGAACGAGACCGACGAGTTCCTGGCCTCCATCGTCCCGTGGGACGAGGACGGCATGCAGGTCCCGGGGGTCGCCGGCCCCGGCGCCGCGGCCGGCGCCGACGAAGCCTCGAGCGCGCCCGCACCCCAGGCCTGAGCCCGGTCGTCAGCCGCCGGCCGGGGCCGGCAGCCCCATCGGGTTCGGGTAGTGGATCACCCCGGCGGCGTGCACCGACGCCGCCACCGATCCGAGGCCGGTGAGGACCGCGTCGCCCACGGGCCCGGGGGCGCGGCCGGTCACCATGGCCGCCAGGTCGTCGGTCGTCGCCTCGATCCACCGGCGCAGCTCCCGGCCGGCGGGCGTCGCCCCGTCACCGTCCACGAGGCCGCGGCGGGCCAGGCGGTCGTGGGCGTAGGACCACTGCTCCTGCGACCAGCCCCGGGACCGCTGCAGCAGGTCGGCGGGCGGGCCGTCGTCGGCGGCGAAGAGGACCAGGGCCTCGCAACCGTCGAGCCCGGCCGCGGTGAGGGCGGCCACGTGCCCGTCACCGCGGTGCTCGCGCAGGCACGTGCACCAGTACCAGAGGGCCTCGACCGGATCGTCGGGCTCGCCCGTGGCCCGGGTGGCGGCGAACAGCGGCCGGCCGGCATCGGGGACGCCGTCGAGGAGGGCCCGCAGGACCGGCACCAGGTCGCGCGCGGCACCCACCACCGTCGCGTCGAACCGGCGTAGTGCGGTGGCTGCCGCATGCGTCCGGGTCGCCCAGACGTCGGCCGGCGAGGACAGCGTCCAGGCCTCGGGCAGGACCCGTGCGGCCCGGTCCGGGTGGAAGTTGAAGAAGGTGGCCGTCACCAGCTCGGGTCCGACCGCTCCCAACGGCGCCGCCCGTCCGGCGAAGTAGCCCATCCAGAAGCCGCGGAGCCCGAGGCTGTCGACGGCGGCCAGGCATCCGGGGTCGAAGTAGACGACGGCGTGGATCGGCTCGACGGCCAGCCACCATCGCCGGGCCGGCGCGGTCGTCACCGCATCAAGACGTGGCGGCGCCCGTCGGCGCCACCGTGTCCGTCGGTGGCCCGTCGTCGCCCCGCGGTCCGGCGGCGGGCCCGGCCCTGCGCCCGAAGAGGCCGACCAGGACCACGAAGAGGAGCGTGACCAGCGCCACGATCACGGCCACCTTGACGGTCGGCTCGGACCACAGCACCAGGACCACGAGGCCGAGCACGACCACGAGCCACTGGAAGGCCCCGCGGTGGGCGGCCACCGTGTCGTGTGCGGGTCCGCCGGTCATCCATGTCGGCTGCCGGCGCTCGGCCAACCACCGGTGCACCGGCCCGATACCGACCACGAAGGCGACGAGGGCGACGATCGCGGCGACGACCATGACGGTCCGCACCGAGTCGACGAGCGAGGCGTCGACCGTGTCGATGACGGCGGCGGTGGCGCTCTTCGACTGGTTGGGCATCAGCGACTGCAGGTACTGGTTCCGTCCCACGTTGGCCGCCACCAGCAGCAGGGCCATCGAGACGGCCAGCCCTGCCGCGGCGTGGACCAGGCCGCGTCTGCGGTCCCGGGCCAGGACCACCGACAGCGCGAACAACACCAGGGCGACGATGGGCAGCACCAGGGCCAGGCGGTCCAGGAACCTGACCCAGCGCTGGAGCTTGCGCAGCTGGTCGGACTGGAACAGGACGTAGGGGGCCCCCGTGTACTGCGGCACCTTGTCGAACACCGACAGACCGTGGGACGCCAGCACCTGTTTGGCCTTGGTCTCCACCTGCGAGAGATCCACCGTCACCTGGCCGTTGGACGCCGACAGGGCACCCACCTTCTGGCCGGTCAGCAGGTTGTCGAGCTGTTCGTGGGAACGGCGCAGCGCCTGTTCCCACAGCTTCTGGAACTGGGAACTCTGGACCAGCTGGAGGACGATGGTGTGCGTGGCCGTCTTGACCGTCGAGGTGATGGGCGTGGTCAGGAAGTCGGCGCGGGCGGGCAGGGCGCTCTCGACCCGTTGCTTCAGGTCGGTCTGGTTGACCAGACTGTCGCTGACCCGGGTGGCGACCGCACCCTGGATGGCCGGGTCCTTGGCCAGCGGGGCCAGTGTCGACACGAAGGTGTCGGTGTTCAGCAGCTCGTTCCGGGCGTAGACGACGACGACCGACAGGACGGCCAACAGGCACGCCAGCACCAGGAGCACCCAGGCCCCGATGGTCCGGCCGCGCTGCCTCGGCCGGCCCGTGGTCGCCAGCTCCTGGCGCAGGGCCTCGTTCTGTTGCTCGAGCACCTGGTTCTCGTGCTCGAGTTCGACGACGTCCGGCTCGTCGGCCGCGCCGTCCTGATCGTCCGCCGGGGAGTCAGGGGTCACGCCGACACTGTACCGGCGGGCCCCAGCGGCACCGGGGACGGTGACGCGCCGCGGCGGCGGAACCGCCCCCGGACGCGGCGGTGGCCGCCCACCGTGCGAGGTGCACGGGGGGCGGCCACCGGGCCGTCTGACAGGTGGGCGCTCAGGCCAGGAGCTTGGCTTTCTGCGACTCGAACTCGGCGTCGGTGATCACGCCCTGCTGCTTGAGGTCGGCCAGCTTGGCCAGGTCGTCGGCCGTGCTGCCCGAGCCGGCGGTCTGCTTGACGTAGGCGTCGAAGGCCTTCTGTTGCTGGGCCGCCTGTTCCGCCGCACGCTCGTGCATCTTGCCGCCGCGGGCGATCAGGTACACGAGGACACCGAGGAAGGGCAGGATGATGATGAAGAACACCCAGAGGGCCTTCGCCCAGCCGCCCAGGTCGTGGCTCCGGAAGATGTCCATGAAGACGGCGATGAGCAGCCAGATCCAGAGGATGAAGATGAAGAACATGAACATCGTCCAGAGGAGATCCAGAATCGGATAGTTGTAAGCCAAGGTCATCGATGTCGCTCCTTACGCGGTCTGATGCCGTGCGAGGCCCGCCGGCGTTTGTCACCCTAACCGGCATTACGTCGCTGTTCCGTGACCCGTGCTACCGGCAACCGTGCTGCAACCCACCCCCCGGGTGCCGCTACGACCTAGTCTCCTCTCTGTTCGCATCGGCGGAGGAGGGTCGTGTTCTACATCATCATCTTCGGGGGGCTCGCCATCGTATTGGTGGTCGCCTTCTTCATGAAGTGGAGTCGCCGCAACGAGTGGCCCGACGATGAGTGACGGGGAGGCCGCGCCTCCGGCCGCCACGCCTCCGGCCGCGCCAACGCCGCCGGCCGACCCGATGGAGATGCTCAAGTCGAAGAGCTACGTCCAGCTGCTGGTGCTGGCGGCCATCGTCGGGGTCCCCGTCTCGGCCATCGCCTACGGCTTCCTGGCCCTGGTCTCCCACCTCCAGCACTGGTTCTACACGTCGATCCCCTCCTCGATGGGCTTCCACGGCACGCCGGCCTGGTGGCCGTTCCCCCTCCTCCTGGTGGCCGGCGTCCTCGTCAGCCTGTCGATCACCTACCTGCCCGGCACGTCGGGCCACCGCCCGGCCGAGGGGCTGAAGACGGGCGGGGCACCCCGACCGGTCGAGCTGTTCGGCGTGGTGTTGGCCGCCCTCGCCACGCTCTCCTTCGGCGCCGTCCTCGGCCCCGAGGCCCCGTTGATCGCCCTCGGCGGCGGGCTCGGCGTGCTGGCCGTCAAGCTGGCCGCCAAGGACGCGCCGCCCATGGCGGCGACGGTCATGGCCGCCGCCGGCAGCTTCGCCGCGATCAGCACGCTGCTCGGCTCGCCGTTCGTCGGGGCCTTCCTGCTGATGGAGGCGGCCGGGCTGGGCGGTCCCGTGCTCGGCCTGGTGCTCGTGCCCGGTCTGCTGGCCGCCGGCATCGGGACGCTCATCTTCGTGGGCCTGAACGGCCTGACCGGGCTCGGCACGTTCTCCCTGGCCATTCCCGGCCTGCCGGTCTTCAGCCACCCGACCGTGGCCATGTTCGGCTGGGCCCTGGCCGTCGGGGTGGTGGCCTCCTTCGTGGGCACCGCCATCCGCCTCGGCGGACTGGCCATGCAGGCCGTCGTCGACAAGCGGCGCCTCCTGTTCACGCCGGCCACCGGTCTGGTGGTGGCCGCCTGCGCCATGCTCTTCTTCGAGATCACCGGCAAGGGCATCGACAACGTCCTGTTCTCCGGCCAGAGCCAGCTGCCCGGCCTGGTCCTGCAGGCCGGCACGTGGACCGTCGGGGCGCTGGTCGTCCTGATCGTGGCCAAGGGCGTGGCCTACGCCTTCTCGCTCTCGGGCTTCCGGGGCGGGCCCGTCTTCCCGTCCATGTTCATCGGCGCCGCCCTCGGCGAGGCCGCGTCCCACCTGCCGGGCATGGTGCTCGTGCCCTCGGTGCCCATGGGGATCGGCGCCATGGCCACCGTCATGCTCAAGCTGCCGCTCACCTCGACCCTGCTGGCCGTGCTGCTGTTCGCCTCGGACGGGCTCAGCGTCACCCCGCTGGTCATCGTGGCCGTGGTCGTCGCCTACGTGCTCAGCGCCCGCCTACCCCAGACCCCGGCCGAGTTGCGCCGGGCCGGCGCGACCGCGGACTCCGCGTCGGGATCGCCGGAGCCCGAACCGGCCGCGCCGGCGGCCTGACGGCGTGCGCGCCGCGCTGGTGCTGACGACGACGTACTCCTCCGGCTCGGCGGCGCCCGGGTGGCTGAAGGCCTGCGCCGTGGTGGCCGGGGTGACCGTCGCCGCCGCGGTCCTGGTCTCCGCGCTCGAGACGGTGGTCCTCCCCCGCAACAGCTTCACCCGGCTCACCCGGGTGACCTTCGCCGTCATCGACCGGGTGCTGATCCACCCCCGGCGGACCGGTGCCCGGGCGGACAACCTCCGCGCCCTGTACGGACCCGTCGCCCTGGTCAGCCTGCCCATGGTGTGGATGCTGTCGGTCATCGTGGGATTCACCCTGATCTTCTGGGGAGTCGACTCCGGATCGCTCAGCCACTCCTTCGACATCAGCGGCTCCTCGGTCACCACCCTCGGGTTCGCCGCGCCCGTGGGGAGCGTGCGCACGTGGATCACGTTCGTCGAGGCCATCATCGGGCTCGGCCTGGTGGCCCTGCTGATCAGCTACCTCCCCACCATCTACGCCGCCCACCACGACCGCGAAAAGGGCATCGCCACCGTGCGCCCGTTCACCGGGACGCCACCCTCGGGGGTCAACCTCCTCGTCACCCTGCACAGCTTCGACGCCCTCGACAACCCCGACCTGTGGGAGTCGGCCACCCAGTGGCTGCTCGAGCTCGGCCAGACCCACTGCGCCTTCCCCGCGCTGTGCTACTTCCCCGAGACCTCGGGCGTGAACTCGTGGGTGGCCTCGGTCGGGGCGCTGCTCGACACCGGTGCCCTGCTGCTGTCGGGCACATCGGTCGACCTGGCCGGCGACACCAACCGCTCCCACCAGGGCCCGATGCTGGTGCTGGCCCACGGCGTGCCCACCCTGGTCGAGATCGGTCGGGCCGCGGGCCTGCCCATCGACCCACCGATCCCGTTGGTCAGGCTCATCCCCACCGACGGGTCCCGGACCCCACCCGAGATCTCGGTGACCCGGGCCGAGTACGAGGCCGCCCTCGACCGCCTGGGCGAGATCGTGCCGGTGGCGCCCGAGGACCGCGACTCGGCGTGGCACCGGTTCGCCTGGGTGCGCTCCGCCTACGACCCGGCCGTGCGGGGCCTGGCCGGTCTCACCCAGGCCGTGCCCGCACCGTGGACGACCGACCGCCCGGCCCGGGTGGGCCGGCCCCGGCTGGTGACCAACCGGCCCCTCGCCGTCGACTGGAGCCTGCCCGACGGGCCCTGACCGGGCGGGTCCCGGCCTAGAGGTGGCTGAAGCCGCCCGCCTCCTCGGGGGTCATGGCGACGGTCACCGGATGCCGGGCGAAGTGGCCGATGGCCTCCCGCATGTCGTCCAGCAGGAGGAGGGCGAGGTCGTGACTGACACCCTGCCGCACCAGGATCCGCTGGATCGAGATGTCGGCCACCGACCCGGTCAGCGGGTAGGCGGGCACCTGCCATCCCTTCACCCGCAGGCGGTCGGCCACGTCGTAGAGGGTGTAGCCCGGGTCCTCCCCCTCCGTGATCCGCCACGCCACCGTCGGGATCCCGGTCAACGGGTTGCCGTCGCACAGCAGCTCGAAGGGCCCGAGCTTCACGATCTCCTGGGCCAGGAAGCGGCTGGTCTGGTAGCAGCAGTCCTGAACGGCGTGGTAGCCCTCCCACCCGAGCCGGACGAAGTTGAAGTACTGGGCGACGATCTGGCCGGCCGGACGCGAGAAGTTGATCTGGAACACGGGCATGTCGCCACCGAGGTACGTGACGTGGAACACGAGGTCGTCGGGCAGCTCGTCGGCGTGGCGCCACAGCACCCAGCCCACCCCGAGGGGGGCGAGCCCGAACTTGTGGCCCGAGGTCGAGATCGACTTCACCCGGGGGAGGCGGAAGTCCCACACCAGGTCGGGGGCGCAGAACGGTCCGAGGAAGGCACCCGACGCGCCGTCCACGTGGATGTCCACGTCCAGACCGGTGTCGGCGGCCAGCTTGTCGAGGGCCGCGGCCAGCTCGGCCACCGGCTCGTAGGCACCGGTGTAGGTCACCCCGAACGTCGGCACCACGAAGATGGTGTTCTCGTCCACCTGCTCGAGCATCGACTCCACGTCCATGCAGTACTTGCCGGGCGACATCGGGATCTCGCGGATCTCCACGTCCCAGTACCGGGCGAACTTGTGCCACACGACCTGCACGGGGCCGCACACGAAGTTGGGCGAGTCGGTCGGCTTCCCCGCGGCCTTGCGCTTGGCCCGCCACCGCCAGAGCGCGGCCATGCCGCCGAGCATGCACGCCTCCGACGAGCCGATGGTCGAGCAGCCCACGGCGCCACCCTCGTCGGGCGCGTTCCACAGGTCGGCCAGCATCTGGACGCAACGGCGCTCGATCTCGGCCGTCTGGGGGTACTCGTCCTTGTCGATCATGTTCTTGTTCATCGACAGGTCCATCAGCTGGTGGACCTCGTCCTCCTCCCACGTCTGGCAGAAGGTGGCCAGGTTCTGGCGGGCGTTCCCGTCGAGCAGCAGCTCGTCCGAGATGGCCTGGAAGGCGTCCTCCTTGCGCATCTCGTGCTTCGGGAACAGGTGGGACGGCAACGAGGTGAGAAGGTCCTTGCCGGCGTAGACGGAGTCGAGGAGCTCCTCGCGGATGGACTCGTGTTTGTGGAGTGGCATGGCGCCAAGTGTACGCAGCCGAACTCCACACCGCTCGGGCGCGACCGGTCCCGACCCGCCGGTCACACGTCGGAGATGGCGTGGATCCTGTTCGTGGCGATGGCGAACTTCAGGGCCTGGTGGTCGCGCTCGTTCTGGTCGGCGTAGGAGGAGGCGAATCGGCACATGGACTCGTCGAAGCGCGGGCCGCGCCCCAGGTAGGAACCGATGGCGATGGCATCACCCGAGCGGGCATGGCCGAGGGCCAGGACCCACCCGCACATCTGGACGTAGACCTCGAACGCCTCGGGCGCCATGGTGTCGATGTCGGGCGACAGCTTCCAGTCCCACATCTGGCGGAAGTAGAAGTCACGGTGCACGGCGTCCATCCCGATCACGCTGTCCCACCCGAGGAAGATGTCGCTGGCGCTCTGGACCAGGCGTTGGCCCTCGACCACCCGCTGGCCCATGTTGGTGTACTCGCTCGGTCGCAGGAACGGCTCGGCCACCGAGTGCTCGGCCTCCTTGACCTGCAGCACGAGCGGATCGCCCTCGTCGCGGCCCACGAACAGTCCCACCCAGCACCGGGTGCCCACGGACCCCACACCCACCACCTTGCGGGCCAGATCGACGTACTCGTACCGGTCCAGCAGGTGGCGGCGGTCACCGGCCAGCGACACGCGGTACTCCTCCAGGGCGTCGAGCAGGTGCTGGACGGTCTCGGCCTCGTTCTCGGCGTCGAACAGCTCGCTGATGGGGGTGAGCAGGGGCGGGTCGGCCCGGAAGCGGAGCTTGCCGTCGACCGTCTCGGTCAGGCGGCTGACCGCCTTCAGGTGGTCCTTGGAGTGGGCCTTCTCCACCCTCGCCTGGAAGCCCTGGATGATCGGACCGGCCACTTCGCTCCCCCAGTGCTGCACCAACGTGTCGGCGTCGAGGCGCAGGTACCACAGGTCGAGGTTCCGCATGCCGCCGAAGCCCCGGACGGCCTCGCGGTAGCCGCGGGCCGACAGCCCCACCAGCTTCTTGCGCAGGGCGTCGTCGAAGCCCCGGCTGCGGGCGGCCACCTCGATGCTGGCGGCCAGCCGCTTGAGGTCCCACTCGAAGGGCCCGGGCAGCGTCTCGTCGAAGTCGTTGACGTCGAAGATCATGTCCCGCTCGGGGGTGGCGAAGCCGCCGAAGTTGACGAGGTGCGCGTCACCGCAGAGCTGCACGTCGAGGTGGGAGTGGACCTCGTGGGCCAGGTCGGCGGCCATGACGGCCGCGGCACCCCGGTAGAAGGCGAACGGCGAGGCGGCCATGCGGCCGTACCGGATGGGGACGAGGTCGGGTACCCGGGTGGTGGCCTGCAGCGCCAGGATCTCCAGGGGGTCGGTGCGGTCCGAGGGCGGTTCCCACTCGCCGTGCCGGGACCGGGGCACGATCTCGCGGGCCGTGCGTCCGTAGGCTGCTCGTTCGTCGGGCGTCGCGATGGTCATGGGCCCATCATCCCACCCGGTCACCGACGCGACCAGCGTGCGCTACCTGCCCGGCCGTCGACGGCACGGGCGGGACGCGGACCTCCCTACCTCTGCTTCTTGCGCCGGCGGCCGAGCATGATGATCAGCCGGTCGACGAACAGCCCGAGCACGGCCGACAGCAGGATCACCCAGATGAGGCTGGCACGGGTGTCGAAGATGATGAAGTCGACTTTGACCGTCGTCGAGTTCGCGATCACGAAGGCGATGAGGACGACCAGGCAGATGCCGAAGACGACGATGCGGGTGATGTCCCGGTTGTCGCGCTTGCGGGTCGTCGACCTGCCGGTCCCCTCCACTGGCTGGGCCATGCGCACTCCTCCGAACCATCGGTGTCGTCGCACCGACAGTACTCCTCGGAGCGGGCCGGTCTCCGGATCGGGCGGAATCCCGCCTCCGCCGTCGGGACCGGTCAGCACGCGGCCGGCCGGGGCGACCGGACAGGACCGGTCAGCGCAGCAGCAGCAACGTGGCCTGGTGGGCGAAGTCCACGATGGGCCCGGGAACGATGCCGAACACCACGGTGAAGGCCACGCACGCACCGACGGCCAGGGCGGTGAGCGGCGGGACCGTCACCGGCCCGCGGGCCTCGACGTCGGCCGAGGGGGCCTCGTCGGTCAGTACCTGCAGGCCCGCCACGGGCTGGGTGCCGTCCGTCCGGTCGTAGGAGGACGGCGCCGGCGCCCCCGCGGCGTCCTCGGGCAGGTTGCCGTCGAGCGGGTCACCCACGCTGCCGACCGGCGAGAACATGGTCACGGCCAGCCGGAGGTAGAAGAAGGCGGCCACCGCGGCCGAGGCCATGGCCACGGCGGCCAGGGCGTAGCCCTGGACGGACACGGAGGCTTCGATGACACCCAGCTTGGCCAGGAACCCGGTGGTGAACGGCGCGCCGGCCTGGCCCAGCAGGAGTACGGCGAAGGCCAGGGCGAGCAGGGGCTGGCGCTTGGCCAGACCCCGGTAGTCGGTGATCTGCGAGCGGGTGTCGCCGGGGCCGGCCACCACGCTGATCACGGCGAAGGAGCCGATGACAAGGAACGTGTACGTGAAGATGTAGTACAGCGAGGCCGACACGCCCCGGGCGGTGCACGCCTCCACGCCGAGCAGGATGAAGCCCACGTGGTTGATCGACGAGTACGCCATCATCCGCTTCACGTCGCGCTGGGTGAGCGCCACGACGGCCCCCAGCACGAGGCTGAGCAGGGCCAGCATCCACACGATCGGCTGCCAGTCGACCCGGACCGTCGGGAACGAGGTCACGAACACCCGCAGCAGGGCGGCGAAGGCGCCGGCCTTGGCCACGGCGGCCATGAACCCGGCCACCGGCGACGGCGAGCCCTCGTAGACGTCGGGCGACCACATGTGGAACGGCACCGCGGCGATCTTGAAGCCGAAGCCGATCAGCAGCAGGGCGAGGCCGCCGAGCAGGACGCCGTTGTGGGTGATCACGTTGCGCGACAGGTAGTCGGCGATCTGGGTGAGGTTGGTCGTTCCCGTGGCGCCGTAGGTGAGGGCGATGCCGTAGACGAAGATCGCCGAGGAGAACCCACCCAGGACGAAGTACTTGAGCGCCGCCTCGCCCGACTCGGCCCGCTTGTGGTTGAAGGCGGCCAGGACGTAGAGGGCGATCGACAGGATCTCGAGCCCGAGGAAGACCACGATGAGGTCGTTGGCCGCGCCCATCATCATGGCGCCGGAGGCCGACACCATGGCCAGCACCTGGTACTCCGGGCCCTCGATCCCCTCCCGCCTCAGGTAGCCGTCGCCGACCAGCGCGGTCAGCAGCATGGCGATGGCCACGGTGATCTGGATGAAGACGTCGAAGCCGTCGAAGGCGATGGCCCCGGCGATGGTGACCGACGCACCGTGGGTGGCCACGTGGTCCCACTGGACGAGGCCGGCCACCAGGGCCGCCGCGGACACCACGACGGCGACGACGGTGCCGGCCCGCACGTCCATCATCCGCTTGAGCAGCGAGGAGACGAGCATCAGCGCCACCGCGCCGCCCAGCATGATCACCATGGGCAGGATGCTCAGGTAGTCGATGTGGGGCACATGGATGGTGGGGGCGGCCGAGGTGGCGAGGATCGTCACTTGGGGCCCCGTCCCGTACCGTCGGCGGCCGGTGCCGCCGCCTGACTCCCGTCCGCGCCTCTCGTCACCCGGACGGCCACCGTGGAACCGGGCCGCAGGTCGGCGGGGAGCGGGGTGTTGGTGACCTGGTCCACGTGGACGACCAGGCGGTCGACCGACGGGGTGATGCGGTCGAGGACGGGCTTCGGGAACACGCCGAGCAGGACGATGAGGATGATCAGCGGGGCCACGATGAGGCGCTGGTTGACGGTGAGGTCGGCCGTGACGGTGTCCTCCTCGGTCGGCTCGCCGTGGAACACCTGCTGGTAGGCCCAGAGCAGGTACACGGCGGCGACCACCACCCCGGCGGTGGCCACGACCGCCCACCAGCGGTGGGCCACGAAGGTGCCGATCAGGATCAGGAACTCACCCACGAAGCCGTTCAGCCCGGGCACGCCGATGGAGGCCAGCATGGCGAGGGTGAACACGCCGGCCAGCACCGGTGCAGGTGACTGGAGGCCCTTGAGCGACGAGATCTGCCACGTGCGACGGCGCTCGTAGATCCAGCCCACCAGGATGAACAGCGTGGCGATGACCAGCCCGTGGTTGACCATCTGGAGCACGCCGCCGCTCAGGCCCTGGCTGTTGAGGGCGAAGGTGCCGAGCGCGATGAAGCCGATCTGGGCGAGCGAGGAGTAGGCCAGCAGGCGCTTGAGGTCGCGCTGGGCGCAGGCCACCAGCGCCCCGTACAGGATCCCGATGGTGGCCAGGGTCAACAGGACGGGGGCCAGCGTGCGGCTGGCCTCGGGGAACAGGTTGAGGTCGAACCGGATGATCCCATAGGTACCGAGCTTGGCCATGATGGCCACCAGCAGGATGGCCCCGGCGGTGGGTGCCTCCGCGTAGGCGTCGGGCGACCAGGTGTGGAACGGGAAGATCGGAGCCTTCACGGCGAAGGCCGCGGTGAAGGCGCAGAACAGCAGGACGCCCTCGGTACCCGACAGGTGGGTGCGCATCAGGGCCGGCAGCTCGAAGGTCAGCACACCGGTCTGGGACTGGTGGATGAAGGCGATGGCCACGATGCCCACCAGCAGGAAGGCCGATCCGGCGAAGGTGTAGACGAAGAACTTGATCGCCGCGTAGCCGCGCCGGGCGAAGCCCCAGCCGCCGATGATGAAGTACGACGGCACCAGGGTCAGCTCGAAGAACAGGAAGAAGAGGATCAGGTCGAGGGACACGAAGCTGCCCATGCAGGCCGCCTCGAGCAGCAGCACCCAGGCCACGAACGAGCGGGTGTCGCGCCGGGCCCGGGCCCCGAGCATGGTGAGCGGGAACAGCACGGCGGTGAGCACCACCAGGAAGAGCGAGATGCCGTCGATGCCCAGCGACCAGTGGATGCCCAGGCCACTGGCCCAGGTGTGGTCGCTCACCATCTGGTACGTGCCGACGCCGGCCTTGAACACGAACAGCACGGCGGCGGCCACGGCCAGCGTGATGGTGGTCACGACGATGCCGAGGGCCTCGTGGAACCAGGCGGCGACGGCCTTCTTCGGCACGACGGCGACCACGGCGGCACCCACCGCGGGCACCAGCACGAGGGTGGTCAGGTAGGGGAAGGTCACGGCGGTCATCAGCTCCACCACAGCCGGGTGAGCATGAAGGCGAGGATCACGACGGCTCCGAACATGATCCCCACCAGGTAGTTGCGGACGTAGCCGGTCTGGGTGCGCCGGAGCAGCGAGCCCGAGCCCCGGAAGGCCCCGGCCACCCCGTTGACCGCCCCGTCGATGATCTTGGGGTCGACCACGTCGGCGCAGAAGGCGGCCAGGCGCTCGCTCGGCCGGCCGAAGACGGCGTCGTAGACCTCGTTGATGTACCAGGCACCCCGCAGGAACGCGGCTTCCAGGGCGGGCCGCTCGGACCGGGTCGACCACAGGCGGAGGCCGACCAGGACGAAGACGATGGCCACGACGGCGTCGACGATGGCGAGCACCCACTCGGTCGTCGTCGACAGGTTGTTGTGGAACAGGTTGCTGCCGAACACCGGATCCACCCAGTTCGCCAGCGAGAACCGACTGCCCGAGATGGCCAGCACGCCGGCCACCGCGGCGAAGAACGACAGGATCCACAGCGGCACGGTCATGATCCACGGCGACTCGTGGGGCTCGGACGTCGCGCCGTCGGCGTGGTGGGCGTGCGCGGCGTCGAGCTCGAGGTGGTCGCCCGAGTCGGCCCAGCGGTCCGAGCCGAAGAAGGCCAGGCCGGTGAGCCGGCTCATGTAGTAGGCCGTCAGCGCCGCGGTGACGATGCCCACGACCCACAGCGCCGGGTGGGCGGCCCACGTGTTGTCGAGCACGTCGCCCTTGGCCCAGAAACCCGACAGCGGCGGCACGGCGGCGATGCAGAGCCAGCCGATGGCGAAGGTGATGAAGGTGATGGGCAGGTAGGCCCGCAGGTTGCCCATGCGCTTGAGGTCCTGCTCGTCGTGGAGGCCGTGGATGACCGAGCCGGCGCCGAGGAAGAGGAGCCCCTTGAAGAAGGCGTGGGCCACCATCAGGAAGATGGCGGCGGTGTACGCGCCACAGCCGATGGCCAGGAACATGTAGCCCAGCTGGGAGACCGTGGAGTAGGCCAGCACCTTCTTGATGTCCTGCTGGGCGCAGGCGATGGTGGCGGCCACGAAGGCGGTGGCGGCGCCCACGATGGCGATGGTCAGCTCGGCCGACGGCGAGGCGTGCAGCAGCGGATTGACCCGGCACAGCAGGTAGACCCCGGCCGTCACCATGGTGGCGGCGTGGATGAGGGCGGACACCGGGGTCGGGCCCTCCATGGCGTCGGCCAGCCACGGGAACAGCGGGATCTGCGCCGACTTGCCCATCACCCCGACCAGCAGCAGCAGGCAGATGGCCGTGATGTTCGCCGAACCGATCCTGTCGAGGTTGGCGAAGATGACCTGGTAGTCGAGGGTGTGGACCTTCGAGTACACGAGGAAGATGGCGAGCAGGAAGCCGACGTCACCGATGCGGTTGTAGACGAAGGCCTTCTTGCCGGCGCTGGCCGCCGAGTCCCGGGTGAACCAGAACGAGACCAGCCAGTAGGAGCAGGTCCCCACGCCCTCCCACCCGACGAAGGTGACCAGGAGGTTGCTGCCCAGCACCAGGATCAGCATCGAGGCGACGAACAGGTTCATGTAGAGGAAGAACTTGGGGTAGTCCTTGTCGCCCTTCATGTACCCGATCGAGTACAGGTGGATCAGGGTGCTGATGCCGGTGACGAAGAGCACCATCGTCATCGCCAGCGGATCGACGTACAGGGCGGCGTGGACCTGGAGCTGGTCCACGGGGATCCACGTCCAGAGGTTCTGGCCGAAGCTGCGTACCGGGGCGTCGACCTGGAGCAGGGCGAAGTACACCAGCACGGACACCACGAAGGAGGCGCCCACGGCCACGGTGGCCACCCAGCCGGCCGCCGGGTCGCCGAGGCGCCGCCCGGCGGCGGCCAGGATCCCGAAGCCGACCAGGGGCAGCAGGATGATCAGGTAGGTCAGGTGGAGCATCGCCCGGTCTCAGCCCTTCATCAGATGCAGGTCGTCGGCGTTGGCACTGGCCCGTCGCCGGAAGATGGCCACAACGATGCCGAGGCCGACCACGACCTCGGCCGCGGCCACCACGAGTACGAAGAACACCAGCACCTGGCCACCGATGTCGTGGAGGGTGCGGGAGAAGGTCACGAAGGCCAGGTTGGCGGCGTTGAGCATCAGCTCGACGCACATGAACATGATCAGCACGTTGCGGCGCACCAGGACGCCGACCGCGCCTATGGCGAACAGCACCACGCTGACGCCGAGGTACCAGCCGGGACCGATGCTCATGCGTCCACCTCGGCATCCTCGGCGTCGGGGTCGGGTGTGGCCGCAGCCTCCGACCCGGGAGGGGTCGGCACGGGCGCGCCCCGGGGGCCCGGTCCACGACGGCCCCGACGGGCGTCTCGTCGACGGCCTCCCCGGTCGGGATGGCCGGCGGGCGGCGGGCGAGGACCACCGCGCCCACCACGGCGATGATCAACAGCGCCGACGTGGCCTCGAAGGGGAAGAGATAGGTGGTGTAGAGCGCCTTGCCGATCAGGTTGACGTTGGGTGCGCCGGTGTCGGACCCCGACACCGAGGGCGCGCCGGTCGCCCACTGGGAGACCTGGCCGAGCAGCAGCAGCCCGGTGGTGCCCAGCACGACCAGGGCGATGGCCAGCGGGCGTTGGCCGCGCAGGGGCTCCTTGGCGATGTCCTCCTCGCGGTCGACCCCGAGGAACATGATCACGAACAGGAACAGGACGACGATGGCCCCGGCGTAGACGATGACCTGGACGGCGGCCAGGAAGCTGGCCTGCTGGAGCACGAACATCACGGCCACACCGAACAGGGTCATGACCAGCATGAGGGCGGAGTGGACCGGGTTGCGGGCCACGACGACGCCGACGGCACCAGCGAGGATGATGGCCGTGGCCACGGCGAAGACGCCCACGTCGGGAATGGTCGGGTGACCGGTGGTGACGGCCAGGGACACGAGCGCCGCGGTCATGCGTCGCCCCCGGTATCGGCGCCTGGATCGGCGCCTGGATCGGGGAGAGCCGGGGTGACCGAGCCCACCGCGTCCCGCTGCGAGTTGCCGGCCCGCTTGGCGTCGACGTAGTCGGCGTCCGCCTGGGCCTTGTGCGACTTGGCGAAGCCCGGTCGGAACCGTTCGAACTTCTCGACGGCACGGCCGATGGCGCCGCGGGGCCCGCGCTTGTCGGCCGGCATGTCGACCGGCCGCAGGTGGCGCTCCAGCGTCTCGCGCAGGGGCAGCGTGCCGGTGGTGGCGTCGTCGCGGGAGCCGCTCTGGCCCCCCTCGGCAGCCCGGGTGCCGAAGCCCAGTTCGCCGGACCACTGGACCTGGCCCTCGAAGGCCGCCGCCCCGGCGGGCGACGTCGCCCGCATCCAGCCCGACGTGTGCAGGTCGTCGCCCTCGCGCCAGTCCTCCCACGGCATGTGCCTGGGCTTGCCGTCGTCGTCGACCAGCAGCTCGTCCTTGCCGTAGATGGCGTCGTTGCGGTTGGTGAAGGAGAACTCCATCAGCTTCGACTCGGTGATGGCCTCGGTGGGACAGGCCTCCACGCAGAGGTCGCAGTGGATGCAGCGCAGGAAGTTGATCTCGTAGACGTACCCGTACCGCTCACCGGGGGACACCGGATGGTCGGGCGGGTTGTCGAGGCCGCGCACGTAGATGCAGTCGGCCGGGCAGACACCGGCGCACAGCTCGCAGCCGATGCACTTCTCCATGCCGTCCTCGTACCGGTTGAGGACGTGGCGGCCGTGCTGGCGCGGCTGCTTCGGGCGCTTCTCCTCGGGGTACTGCCGGGTGACCGGCGGGCGGCCGAGGTGCTCGAGGGTCGAGCTTGAACCCGCCCAGGAAGTTCTGGCGCCCGTGGGGCGGCTCAGGGGTCGGCATCAGCGGTCACCTCCTCCGGTGGCGGGCGGGACGGGCTCGTCGGCGCGGTTCCAGAGGCGGATGCCGACCGGTGGCAGCACGGCCCGGGTCTCCTCGCGCCGGGCGCCGACGGCGAAGGCTCGCGTCAGGCACGAAGCTGGCGGCGACCACCGCGGCGGCCATGCCCACACCCCACCAGCCGTCGATGATGAAGCCGGCCACGATGAGCAGCCAGCCGAGCGACAGCGGGATCAGGCGCTTCCAGCCCATGTCCATGAGCTGGTCGTAGCGCAGGCGGGGGAGGGCGGCCCGGAGCCACACGAAGACGAAGAGGAACACGATGGTCTTGCCCAGGAACCACAGGATCGGCCAGATCCACTGGGTGTGGGGGATGTGGGGCTTGGGCCCGTCGGGACCGCCGAAGAACAGGGTCACCGTGATGGCCGACATGGTGATGGTGTTCATGAACTCGGCCAGGAAGAACAGGGCGAAGCGGATCGACGAGTACTCGGTGACGAATCCGCCCACGAGCTCCTGGTCGGCCTCGACGAGGTCGAAGGGCGGCCGGTTCGTTTCGGCGACGACGGCGATGAAGAAGATCAGGAAGGGGACCACGGCCAACCGGATGACGTTCCACTGCCAGAGGTGGCCGGCCTGGGCGTCCACGATGGTGCGGGTGCTGAGCGACCCGGTCACCAGCACCACCATGACCACCGTCATGCCGAGGGCGGCCTCGTAGGAGATCATCTGGGCCGACGCCCGCACCGAGCCGAGCAGCGGGTACTTGGAGCCCGACGACCAGCCGGCCAGCATGATGCCGTAGACGCCGATGGCCGACATGGCCAGCAGGAACAGGATCCCCATCGGCGGGTCGGCCAGCTGCAGCTCGAAGGTGTGGCCGAAGAGCGTCACCTCGCCGCCGATGGGCACGATGGCGAAGGCCAGGAAGGCCGGGATGATGGTGAGGTAGGGGGCCAGCTTGAAGACGAACCGGTCCGCCTTGTCCGGGATCAGGTCCTCCTTGAAGAAGAGCTTGATGCCGTCGGCGAGCGTCTGGGCGATGCCGAACGGGCCGGCCCGGTTGGGACCGATCCGGCTCTGCATGTCCGAGATCACCTTGCGCTCGAACCAGATCATCAGCATGACCGCCACCATCAGGGCGCCGAAGACCACGAGCACCTTGACCAGGACGATCAGCAGGACGACCCAGCCGACCCCGCTGTCGTAGAGGGGATCGGTGCCGAGCAGCGGGACCAGCAGGTGGGCGTCGGGGGTCACGGCGTCTCCATCCGCAGGTCGACCACGGGGAAGGCGTGGTCGACGAGATCGGCGACGGTGCCCTCGCCCAGGGGGACGTTGAAGTCGGCGGCCACCGTGCGGCGGGGCAGCGACGGGTCGGGTTCGACGGGGACGAGCGCCTCGGCCGTGGCCGACCGCAGGCGAACGGTGCCGCCGACGCCGATCCCCAGGTTGTCGAGGTCCTGCGGGTTGGCCCGCAGGACGCCCGGGGCCACCAGTCCGGCCAGCTCGGACACGGTCGACACCGCGGCGCCCCCGTCGTAGAGGACCCGCGAGGCCACCAGGCGGACGGAGTAGCCGTCGAGGGGCGACACGTGGGGCACGTCGAGGTCGGCCGGGCCCGACAGCACGGCCGGGCGGGACGACGGCGACTCGCCGAACGGGCCCTCGATGATCGGGCCGGCGTTGGGCGAGGCGGCGAGGCCGGCCTGGAGGCCGGTGCCCTGCCGTTCCACCGACTCGACGCCGGGCACGGCGATCGGGTCGAGGGGGGCGGGGCGGCGGGCGAGGGTCACCTTGCCGGCGGTCAGCGGGGCCACCACGCCGTCGGCCGCGCCGTGCGAGTCGAGCACGGCCTGGGTGATGCCGCGGTGCGAGGGGGCGAGCCGCTCGATCTCGTCCCACACCGCGCCGACCGAGTCGAAGCCCAGATCGGTGCCGAGGTGGAACGCCAGCTCCGAGGCGATCATCCAGTCGGGCCAGGACTGGCCGGGCGGGACCAGCTTCTGGCCCAGCCGGAAGATCCGGCCCTCGAGGTTGGTGGTGGTGCCCGGGCGCTCGTGCGCCTCGGCGGCGGGCAGGACGACGTCGGCGTGGTCGAGGGCGGCGCCCGGAGCGGTGGCCACCGCCACCACGAACCCGGCTCCCTCGAGCGCCTTGGCGGCCAGGCGCCGGTCCGGGAAGTCGGACAGCGGGTCGGACCCGAGCAGCACCAGCGCGTCCACGGGACCGCCGGCGGCCTGGTCTCCGGCCGCGGCGGCCAGGATGGCGGCGGTGCTCCGGCCGCGGGCCTCGGGGACCGAGCCCCAGGCCTCGGTGTACCAGTCGCGGCCGGTCTCCAACGCGACCCGGCCGGGAAGCACCCCGGGGGCCAGGCCCATGTCGAGGGCACCGAGCACGTTGCCGCGCCGCAGTGCGGGCAGGAAGCGGGCCTCGGGCAGGGCGGCGGCCAGCCGCTGGGCCGCGTCGGCCACCAGCTCGCCGTCCTCGGCCAACGACGGGCGGCCCACGACCACGACCACCGGACCTCCGGTGACCAGGCGGCGGGCGGTGTCGAGTGCCTCGCTGCCGACCGTGGACGGCGCGGCGCCACCGGACACCAGGGCCTCGACCAGGGCCGTGGCCTCGCCGGGGGCGTAGCGGAGGGAGACGGCGGCATGGGCGGTGAGCGACGTGGCCTGGGGCGACAGCTCGACGATCGACAGGTCGCCGTCGACGGCGGCGGCCCGGAGCCGCAGGAAGAGCACCGGCAGCTCCTCGCGCACGTCGCCGGTCAGCAGGACCACGGTGGCGGCCGAGGCCGCCTGGTCGATGGTGGCCCGGGGGAGGCCGAGCACCGTCTCGGCGGGCAGGCCGTCGCCGATCTGGGCGTCGACCGAGTCGGTCCCGAGGACGCCCTTGGCCACGCGGGCCCAGGCATAGGCGCCCTCGTTGGTCAGCCGGGCCCCTCCGACCACACCCACCGACGTCGGGTCCGCGTCGGCGGCCCGCTTCAGGCCGGTGGCGGCGGCCTCGAGGGCCTCGTGCCAGGAGACGGCGACCAGGGCACCGTCCTTGCGGACCAGCGGCTCGGTGAGCCGGTCGTCGGTGTTGACGGCATCGGCCGCGAACCGGCCCTTGTCGCAGAGCCAGCCGTGGTTGACGGGATCGATGTCGATGCCCAGCAGTCGGGTGAGGCGGTTGGCCGACGACTGGACGGCCACCCGGCAGCCCACCGAGCACGTCGTGCACGTGGACTCCACCTGGTCGAGGTCCCAGGGCCGGGCGGCGAAGCGGTACGGCGAGGCGGTGAGCGCGCCCACCGGGCAGATCTGCACGGTGTTGCCCGAGAAGTAGGAGGTGAAGGGCAGCTGGGGGAAGGTGGCCACCTGGAGCTGCTCGCCCCGGCCGATGAAGTCGATCTGGGCCTCGCCCGCCACCTCGTCGGCGAACCGGGTGCAGCGGCTGCACTGGATGCACCGCTCGCGATCGAGCAGGACCAGCTCGGAGATAGGGATCGGCTTCTCGAAGTGGCGCTTCTCCTCGACGAAGCGGGTCTCGCCCGGGCCGTAGGCCAACGTCTGGTCCTGCAGCGGGCATTCGCCGCCCTTGTCGCACACCGGACAGTCCAGCGGGTGGTTGATGAGGAGGAACTCGAGGACGCCGTCCTGGGCCTTCTTGACCTTGTCCGAGTCGGTGACGACCTCCATGCCCGGCGTCGCCTCGATGAAGCAGCTGGGCATGAGCGTCGCACCGCGGGGCCCGCTGACCTCGACCAGGCACATCCGGCAGACACCGACCGGCTCCATGCGCGGGTGGTAGCAGAAGCGCGGGATGAAGGTCCCGGCCCGCTCGGCCGCGGCGATGAGCATCTCGCCCTTGCGGGCGCGCACGGTCCGGCCGTCGAGGGTGAACTCGACCTCCTCGACCGGCGCGGTGTCCTCGGCCCCGACGGGGGTGGCCTGGTCAGTCATAGGGGCAGCCCCCTTCCTTGATGTGGACCAGGAACTCGTCGCGGAACATGGTGATGGCCGAACTGATCGAGGACGGGATCGACGGCCCGAGCACGCAGATGGTCGTCTGCTGGGGCGGCCAGGCCACGCCGGGCGAGATGTTGTCACACGCGTCGAGCAGCAGGTCGAGGTCCTCCTCGCGACCGTCGCCCCGCTCGATGCGGTCCATGATCCGCTCGAGCCAGCCCGAGCCCTCGCGGCAGGGTGTGCACTGGCCGCACGACTCCCGAGAGAAGAACCTGGTGATCCGCCAGGCCGCCCGCACCGCGCAGGTGTGGTCGTCCATCACCACCACGGACCCCGAGCCCAGCATGGAGCCGGCCTCGGCCACCTCGTCCTGGCCGAGGGGCAGGTCGATCTGGTCCGGTCCGAACCACGGGGCCGAGACCCCGCCGGGGATGAACGCCTTGAGGCCCCGGCCGTGCGGGATCCCCCCGCCGAGCACGGGTGCGTTGATCAGGTCGTTGAACGTCGTCTTGACCATCTCGAGCTCGAACACTCCCGGATTGGCCACGTGGCCGGCCAGGGCGAACAGGCGGGTGCCGGTCGACCGGCCGCCGCCGAGGGCGGCGAAGGCGGCGCCGCCGTTGGTCATGATCCACGGCAGGTTCGACATGGTCTCGACGTTGTTGACCACGGTGGGGTCGCCGTACAGACCGATGGCCGCCGGGAAGAACGGGGGCTTGATGCGGGGGAATCCGCGCTTGCCCTCGAGAGACTCGAGCAGGGCCGTCTCCTCGCCGCAGATGTACGCCCCGGCGCCGGGGTGGAGGACCACGTCGACGGAGAAGCCGGATCCGAAGATGTCCCGCCCGACGGCCCCGTGGGCGTAGGCGTCGTTGAGGGCGGCCTGGACCCGCTCGAGGCCCAGGGCGAACTCGCCCCGGAGGAAGATGAACACCCGGGTGACCTGCAGCGCGTAGGCGGCGATGACCACGCCCTCGATCAGCTGGTGCGGGTCGCGCTCGACGAGCAGGTGGTCCTTGAAGGTGGCCGGCTCGGACTCGTCGCCGTTGACCACCAGGTACGTGACGGGGTTCTTGCGCAGCATCGACCACTTGCGGCCGGCCGGGAACCCGGCGCCCCCCCGGCCGAGCAGGCTGGCCGCGTCGACCTCGGCGGCGACGGCCTCGGGGGTCGTGGCCAGCGCCGCACGCAGGCCGTCGTAGCCACCCGTCGCCAGGTAGCGCTCGAGCGTGTGGGAGTCGTCGTAGCCCATGCGGGACGTGACGATCTTGGGCGGGTCGGTGATGGCCATCACGCACCTCCCCCGTCGGCGGCGGCCTCGCGGGCGGCCCGGGCCTCGGACGCCACGCGGCGCTCCTCGGCGACGGCGGCCGGGTCGGCCTCGATGCCGGTGGTGCGGCGGACCCGGATCAGGGTCCCGTGCGGCGGCACCTCGGCGTCGCGGGCAGCCCGAGCGCAGCTCCTCGATCAGCCGGTCGAACGACTCGGGGTTCTGGGCGCCCACGTAGCGGTGGTTGACCTGGACGCAGGGGGCCCGGTCGCAGTCGGCCAGGCACTCGGCCTCCTCGAGGGTGACCGTGCCGTCGAGCGTGGTCCCACCGGCGCCCACGCCGAGCGAGTGCTCGGCGTGCTCGAGCAGCTCGGCCGCGCCGCCGAGCAGACAGGCGATGTTGGTGCACACCGCGACCACGTAGCGGCCCACCGGCTCGGTGTGGAGCATGTCGTAGAACGAGGCGGTCCCGAACACCTCGCCCGGGGTGACCCCGACCAGGCCAGCGATGTCCACCATGGCCTCGGGCGTGAGCCAGCCGTCCTGCTCCTGGGCCAGGTGGCAGAGGGGGATCAGGGCCGACCGGGGCTCGGGGTAGAGGGCGATGAGCGCACGGGCGCGGGCCGCCATGTCGGAGGACAGATGGGAGGGCGCGGCGGGGGCCAGCGCGGCGCGGCGGGGCGGGGCCACCGGGGTGGGCTCGGTCACCGGTCCACCTCCCCCATCACCGGGTCGACCGACGAGCAGACGACGACGGCGTCGGCCAGCAGGCCGCCGCGCATCATGAGGGGCAGGCCCTGCAGGTTCACGAAGCTGGGGCCGCGGATGTGCATGCGGTACGGCTTCGGGCCGCCGTCGGACACCAGGTAGCAGCCGAGCTCGCCCCGCGGCGACTCGATCGCCACGTAGACCTCGCCCTCGGGCACCCGGAACCCCTCGGTGAACACCTTGAAGTGGTGGATCAGGGCCTCCATCGACTCGTCGATGCGGCCACGGGGCGGCGGGGTGACCTTCTTGTCCTGGACCCGGTAGTCGCCGGCCGGCATCTTCTCGACGACCTGGCGGATGATCCGGATCGACTCCCGGATCTCGTTGAGGCGGATCGAGTACCGGTCGAAGTTGTCGCCGAAGGTGCCGACGATGACATCGAACTCGACCTCGTCGTAGCGCAGGTACGGCATGGTCCGGCGCAGGTCCCACGGGACGCCGGTCGAGCGCAGCAGCGGCCCGGTCAGCGACAGGGCGAGGGCCTCCTCGGCCGACAGGTTGCCGATGCCCTCCGACCGCTGGCGGAACACCGGCTGGCCGGTCAGCAGCTCGTCGTACTCGTCGAGGCGGGGCATGACGGTGTCGCAGATGACGGCGACGTCGTCCTCCCACCCGTCGGGCAGGTCGGCCGCCGTGCCCCCCGGGCGGATGAAGTTGTGGTTCATCCGCAGCCCGGTGGTCTTCTCGAAGAAGGCCAGGATCATCTCCCGCTCGCGGAAGCCGTAGATCATCATCGACGTCGACGCATGGTCCATGCCGTTGGTGGCCATCCACATGAGGTGCGAGGAGACCCGGTTGAGCTCGACGAGCAGCATCCGGATCCAGTCGCACCGCGCCGGCATCTCGAGGCCCAGCAGCTCCTCGACGGCCAGCGAGAGGACCAGCTCGTTGTGGAGCGGCGAGAGGTAGTCCATCCGGGTGACGTTGGTCGAGCCCTGGACGTAGGTGAGCTCCTCGGCCGTCTTCTCCATGCCCGTGTGGAGGTAGCCGATGACGGGCTTGGTGCGCAGCACGGTCTCGCCGTCGAGCTCCATCATGAGCCGGAGCACCCCGTGGGTGGAGGGGTGCTGCGGGCCCATGTTGATGATCATGGTCTCGTCTTCGCTCTGCTCGACGTCGATGTCGTCGGCGTTGACGACGACCGCCCTCGGGCAGCCGCAGCACGGCGCCGGCCTCGCGGCGCAGCTCGTCGGGCAGGGTCTGCGTCCGCGGGAACAGCTCCTGGGCGCCCTCCGAGGTCTCGATGAGCAGGCCGCGCTCGGTGCCGACGCCCGACGGCTCGTCGTAGGCGGATCCCGTCACGGGGTCGGGCAGGACCGTGTCGCGGTGCGGCACGGCGTCCCCGTCGTCGGTGGAGGTGGTGTCGCTCATCGGGGCCCCGGCGCGCCCTTGAACTGCACCGGCACGCGGCCGACGCCGTAGTCCTTGCGGAGTGGGTGTCCCTCCCAGTCCTCGGGCAGGAGGATGCGGGTCATGTCGGGATGGCCCTCGAACACCATGCCCATCAGGTCGTAGGCCTCGCGCTCCATGGCCTCGGTGCCCGGGTAGAGATCGAACAGCGTCGCCACCGTCGGGTCGTCGGCCGGCACCTGCACCCGCACCCGCACCCGGCGGACCTGGCTCAGCGACAGCAGGTTCACGACCACCTCGAACCGCTCGGCCACGACCCCGTCGGGCAGCCGCCGCCCGGGATGGGCCAGGTAGTCGACGGCGCACAGGTCGGCGCACGTCTCGAAGCCTTCGTCACGCAGGCCGGTCACCACCTCGAGGTACTGCTCCCGGGTGGGGAACAGGACCTCCTGGGCCGCACCCCGCGACTTGCGGGCCGACGAGCCCCCGGACATGCGGACGACGGGCGCGTCGGATGTCGTCTCGCCGTCGGTCGCCATGGTCACAGGGGCTCACCCACGCTGCGGGCGATGATCGGGTTCCGCTTGGGGGTGCCGAGGTGGACGGCGTCGGGGCGGTCGGGAGTCCAGCCCGAGGTGGTGTCGCCCGGGTCACGGGCGTCGTCGGTGTCGCCACCCTGGGAGGCGTCGAGGAAGAGGCCGGCCCCGGGACGCCGCGTGATGTCGTCGGTCCGCACCTTCTCGTGGAGGGTGAGGATGGCGTGCATCAGCGTCTCCGGCGTGGGCGGGCAGCCGGGGGCGTAGACGTCCACGGGCACGATCTGGTCGACGCCCTGGACGATGGCGTAGTTGTTGAACATGCCGCCGGTGCTGGCGCACACGCCCATCGACAGCACCCACTTGGGTTCCATCATCTGGTCGTAGACCTGGCGGAGCACCGGGGCCATCTTCTGGGACACCCGGCCGGCCACGATCATGAGGTCGGCCTGCCGGGGGGAGGCCCGGAAGACCTCCATCCCGAAGCGGGCCAGGTCGAAGTCGGCGGCGCCGACCGACATCATCTCGATGGCGCAGCACGCCAGCCCGAAGGTGGCCGGCCACATCGAGTAGGTCCGGGCCCACTTGACCAGGTCCTCGAGCCGGCCGGTCAGGAAGTTGTGCTGGAGATCCTCGAGGCCCACGCTGGCGCTCCTCCCCGCTCAGGCGGCGCGGCCGGGCCCGGTCGGCGAGTTCGCCGGGGCCTCCGGGTCGGTGGCGGACATGGCGGCCTGGGCGCCGATGCGGGCGATCGTCGAGCCGAGGTGCGCGACGGCATGGCGCCGACCACCCGCTTGGACGGGCCCCAGTTGAGGGCGCCGTTGCCGACCAGGAAGACGAAGGACGACGAACACGACGGCGGCGAACACGAGCACCTCGACGAGGCCGAAGGAGCGCAGCTGCCGGAAGATCACGGCCCACGGGTAGAGGAACACGACCTCGATGTCGAAGATGATGAAGATCATCGCCACCAGGTAGAACCGGACCGGGAACCGGGTGGGCGGCTCGATGCCCGGGACGATCCCGCATTCGTAGGGCGCGATCTTGGCCGCCGTCGGCCGCTTCTTGGGAGCCAGCAGGGCCGACGCCACGAAGGAGAGGGACGCGAACAGGAACCCCAGGATGATCAGGATCAGGATCGGCAGGTAGTCGTCCACAGCAAGTGATTTTTATCACGCACCCCTCCGCGGGGCACATCCGTGGCCCGGCGGGTCCCCCGTCCCGGCGGGTCGTCGTGCCGACCCCGCCACCGCCCCCGTAGCATGACGGCGTGACCCCACCGGCCGATCCCGACCGTCCTTTCCGACGCCGCCTCCCCCGTCCGGCAGACCACATCCACGACGTCCTGGTGGTCGGGGGAGGGCCGTCCGGCTCCTCGTGCGCCTACTGGCTGGCCGAGGCCGGCTGGGACGTCGCGCTGGTCGAGAAGAAGGTGTTCCCCCGGGAGAAGACGTGCGGCGACGGGCTCACCCCCCGATCGGTCCGGCAGATCGCCGACATGGGGCTCGAGAGCGCCCTGGCCGGGGCCCACCGGTACGGCGGCCTGCGGGCCCACGCCTTCGGCCAGGTGCTCGACCTGCCCTGGCCAGAGCATCCGTCCTTCCCCTCCTACGGCTACGTCATCACCCGCCACGATCTCGACGCCCTGGTCAACGAGCGGGCGGTCAAAGCCGGGGCGACCGTCTTCCAGGGGACCGAGGCGCTCGAGCCGATCCTCGACGCCGCCGCCGTGCGTCCGGCCGGAGCCGGCCTGCCTTCGTGTGTGGGCGCCGTGGTGAAGGACAAGGCGTCCGGGGAGACGCGTGAACTGCGGGCCCGCTACGTGGTGGTGGCCGACGGTGCCAACTCGCGGTTCGGCCGTGCCCTCGGCACCAGCCGCGACCGGGCGCAGCCGATGGGCATGGCCCTGCGCGGCTACTACACGTCACCCGGCCACGACCGGCCCTTCATCGAGTCGCACCTCGACATACGCGACGGCGAGGGCAGCGTGGTGCCCGGCTACGGCTGGATCTTCCCGCTCGGCGACGGCCGGGTGAACGTCGGCGTGGGCCTGCTGTCCACCGACCGGCGGTGGAAGGGCGTCAACACCGCCACGCTGATGGATCACTTCGTGGGCTGGGCCCCGAAGGAGTGGGAGCTCTCCCCCGCCACCAGCCTCGGCCCGGCGACCGGCGGCAAGCTGCCCATGGGGCTGTCCGTGGGCCCCCGGCTGGGCGCCACCACCCTGGTGGTGGGCGACGCCGCCGGGACGATCAACCCGTTCAACGGCGAGGGCATCTCCTACGGTTACGAGACCGGACGGTTGGCCGCCGCATCACTCGGCGAGGCCCTGTCGGGCGACGGCTTCGCCGCACTGGAGCGCTACGAGGATCGGCTCGAGGAGGCCTACGGCCTGTACTACCGGGTGGCCCGGGCGTTCATCCGGATGATCGCCCGGCCGGAGCTCATGAAGCTCTGCGTGGGCACCGGGCATGCACTCGGAGTCGCTGATGTCGTGGATCCTGCGGATCATGTCGAACCTCGTGCGGCCGGACCAGACCGGGACCGGCCGAGGCCGCCTACCGGGCGCTCGTGACCATCGCCCGCCTGGCCCCCGAGGGCCTCTGACCCGACGGCCCGACGGCGGGCGGGTCGGGTGGTGGGCCCGCTACCGGGCGGCGGCGGCCACCCGGGCGGCCACGTTGTCGTAGGCCGGGGCGAACACGCTCGACGGGATGTCCCCGCCGTTGGTCATCGGTTGCAGGATCGTGATCACCCGGCCGCCGAGGATGTAGGCGTCGCCGACCACCTGGGTGCCCTGGCCCGGCAGCGTGTAGGTGCTCACCACGCCGTAGGTCTGCACCCCGGTGGGAGTGGCCAGCGTCACCGGCTGGACCGCCACCGTGGCGCCCGGCACGGCGGCCGCGGCCAACGTCGACCGGTACTGCCCGTAGCACGAGTCGAACTTCGGATCGGAGAAGACGGCGTCGAGAGCGGCGACCTGGCCGGGCGAGGACAGGACCGTGGTCCGCGAGCCCATCTCGAAGGCGGTACCCGCGGAGCTCTGGAAGATCGGTGACTGGACCAGGCTGGTCTGGCCGGGGAGCGAGCCGGAGGCGAACAGGCCGGACACCACCGCGTAGCTGGTGTCGAGGCACGAGGCCATGGTGTTGGCGGCGGCGGCCTGTGCGGTGGCGGCGGCGACCGGCGGGCGGACGACGACCTGGGCCGGGGGTGACTGCGTCCAGCCGGTCGGGAGGTCGGCCAGGCGCAGGTTGATGGTCCCGGCCAGCACGGTGTCGGCGGCGGCGGAGGTGGCCGGCGACGATGCCGCCACGGGCGGGGTGTTCGTCGGGGTCGGACTCTTCTTGGTGAGCAGGTAGCCGGCGGCGGCCACCACGACGATCAGTACGACCACCAGCGCCACGAGGCCGCGGCGGCTCGACCCGGAGCGGGCGTCGGCGAGCACGACGCCCTCGGGACCGGATGCACCGGGCGATCCGGGGGCAGCGTCGCCGGGGCCGGCGGAGGTCGACGTCCCGAGGGGTGGCACCGGCTGCGTGGCCGGATCACCCGGCTCGTCCACCGCGGAGGGGGCCGGCGGCTGGACGGCCAGCGGGACCGGGTCGGCCGGGGGCGGTAGGGGCGGGGCCATGGTCATGGACACCGGGGCCGGTGGCGCGGACGCGGGCAGGGTCGCGGCCGGTGGAGCGGACGCGGGCAGGGCCGTTGACGCGGACGCGGGAGCGGCCGCGGCGGTCACGGTGCCGGCCGCGGCGGCGGCCTCGGCGGCGTGCAGCTGCTTGCGGGTGAGCGCGAACCGGGGCTTCTTGGCCGGCTTCGGCGTCTCGACGGCGGGCTCCTGGGCTGCCACCTCGGCGGCGGGGGCCGGGACAGTAGCGGCGGGTGCGGGCGCCGGGGCCGAAGGGGCAGCGGCCGGGGCGGGGGGAGCGGCAGCGGGGGTGGCGGTCGCGATGCCCGCGGTGGCGGCGGCCGGAGGAGCGCCGGTGGCGGGCGTAGCCGCGGCGGCGGCCTCGGCGGCGTGCAGCTGCTTGCGGGTCAGGGCGAACCGGGGCTTCTTGGGCGGGGCCATGATCGCGGGGGCGCCGAGTACCTCGGCGGCAGGTGCCTCGGCCACGGGGGGCGTGACGGGGGCAGCTGCGGGGGCGGGCGCAGGTGCCTGGGTGGTCGGGGCCGAGACTGCCGCAGCCGGGGCGGGCGCGGCGCCGGCCGCGACGGCGGCTTCGGCCGCGTGCAGCTGCTTGCGGGTCAGGGCGAACCGGGGCTTCTTGGGCGGCTTCGGCGTCTCGCCGGCGGCCTGGGGTTCCGCTGTCCCGGGGCCGGCCGCGGGCGCCTCCGTCTCGACGCCGGGCGCGGCCGCGGTCACCGCGCCGGCCGCGGCGGCGGCCTCGGCCGCGTGCAGCTGCTTGCGGGTCAGGGCGAACCGGGGCTTCTTGGTCGGGGCGGGCGCGGCGAAGTCCTCCGGGCCGACCTGGCCGAGCGGCGGGTCGTCCCAGGCCGTGGCCGGCGCCGGTGGCGATGGCGATGGCGGAGGAGGCGGAGCCATGACCGGAGGCGGCGGCGGGGCCTGGAACGACGGAGCGGCAGGCGGAGGCGGCTGCATGGTCGGGGCGGCGAGCGGACCGATGGGTCGGGTGGGGGCCATGGGGGCCGGAGGGGCGGGCGGCGCGGCCAGGGGTGGCGCCTGCATGACAGCTGCGTCGGTCGACGGTGCGGTGCCACCCGAACCGTTGGCGGAGGTCGGGTCGCCGACCAGTGCGGTCGGGTCGCCGACCAGTGCGGTCGGGTCGCCGACCAGTGCGGTCGCACCGGCGGCGGTTGCGCCCGCGTAGGCGGGGGTCGGGGGGGCCATGGCCTCGACCGGTGGGGTCGGGGCCTCGACCGGGGGGGCCGGGGCGGCTTCGGCCGCGGGCGTGGCGGGGCCGGGAGCGGGCAGCGCGACCCCCACTTCCGGTCCGTCGGCGGCGACGGCCGGGGCGGCAGCCGCCACCGGGGCGGTGGCGCCCTTGTAGCGCAGGAGCCACGTCGGTAGGGCCTGATCCAGGTAGGCGGCCTGGCCCGGCGAGACCGTGTCGGTGGGCAGCAGGAAGCGGATCGACTGCCCGCCCGAGGTCAGCTCCATGATGGCGGCCTCGCGGCCGTCGGGGAGCTGGAGCTTCTCGCGACAGGTCGCCGAGTCGAGGGCCGACCAGACCAGCAGGCGCTCGATCTGCGGCTGGGGTCCCTGCACGGTGACCCCGGCGACGGTGAACAGGAGGCTGATGCCCTCGGTCGTCTTGGTACCCCGCTCGGGGTCGCCGGCCAGCGCGACGCCGGGGAGCTGCATTCCCTCCGGAGGAAGTTCAGTGATCCCGACGGTCATCCATCTCTCCTTCGTGGCCCGAGGCGGTCAGAATCGGGTGGGCGGCACCCTTCGGTCCGGCGTACCCCGACGGGTCCCGGCGGGAACCGTCCGACAGGCGGTGTGCGCCCGGACGGGCCGCGCACCGCCGACATTCTGCCCCACTCCGAGGTCGGCGCGGTTGGACCGATCCCTTCCGTAGACGGATCGGCACATTCGGGCCGCATCTTGAGAGCACCCAGGGTTGCCTCAGGAACTCGAGCGCGTCGGCCGCCGCCTCGGCGGCGACGGCCAGGGTCCGGTCGTACTCGGCGGGTCCGTGGGCGAGCGACGGGAAGGCCACTTCGTAGGGGCCGGGGGCCAGCGCCACCCCCCGGTCGAGCATGGCGCGGAAGAACCGGGCATAGAGCCCCGTGGCCGCCGATGCGGCCGCGCCGTCGTAGTCGGACACGTCGGCCGCCCCCTCGGGCACGAAGAAGATCCCGAACAGCGGGCCCACCACGGGCACCCGTGCGGTGAGGCGCCGGCCGGAGGCGTCGTCGGTGCCGGACTCGACGAGCGCGACGTCGAGCACCTCCTGCAGCGATGCCCCGAAGGAGGACACGGCGCTGGACAGGGCCGTGTAGCGGTCGGCGGTCAGCTCGCCGAGGACGGTGCGTCCGGCCGCCGTGGCCAGCGGGTTCCCCGACAGGGTGCCCGCCTGGTACACCGGCCCGAGCGGGGCCAGCACGCCCAGTACGTCGGCGCGGCCGCCGAAGGCACCGACCGGGAGGCCGCCGCCGATCACCTTGCCGAAGCACCAGAGGTCCGGCTGCACGCCGCTCCACGCCGTCGCTCCCCCCTCGCCGAGGCGGAATCCGGTGATGACCTCGTCGAAGACGAGCAGGGCCCCGACCGCGTCGCAGGCAGTCCGCAGACCCTCCAGGAAGCCGGGGCCGGGCGCCACCAGGCCCATGTTGGCCGCGACCGCCTCGACGATCACGCACGCCACCCGGTCGTCGAGCTCGGGGACCACGTTGTAGGGAGCGACCACCGTGTCGGCCACCGCGGCCGCCGGGACGCCCGCCGAGTCGGGCAGGCCCAGGGTGGCCACGCCGCTGCCGCCACCGGCCAGGAGCCCGTCGGAGTGCCCGTGGTAGCACCCGGCGAACTTGACGATACGGTCGCGGCCGGTGAATCCCCGGGCCACGCGGATCACGCTCATCGCGGCCTCGGTGCCCGACGACACCAGCCGGACCTGCTCGCAACCCGGGACCCGGTCCCGGATGGCTTCGGCCAGCAGGACCTCGCCCTCCGTCGGTGCGCCGAAGGTGGTCCCCCGTCCGGCCGCCTCGCGCACGGCGGCCACCACCGCGGGATGGGCGTGCCCGAGGATCGAGGCACCGTACGACTGCACGTAGTCGAGGAGCTGGTTGCCGTCGGCGTCCCACACGTACGCCCCCTCCCCGCGGGCCACGAAGTAGGGATGGCCACCCACCGAGCGGAACGAGCGGACGGGCGAGTTCACCCCGCCCGGGATCACCCGGTCGGCCCGGGCGAAGAGCGCCTCGGAGGCGGCGTGGTCGGGCGTCGCCCGCTCAGGCACCGAGGGCCTCGGCGAGGTCGGCGGCGAAGTAGGTCAGGACGAAGTCGGCACCGGCCCGCTTGACCGCGGTGATCTGCTCGAGGGCGACCGACGGGCCGTCGATCCAGCCCCGCTCGGCCGCGGCCTTGACCATGGCGTACTCGCCGGACACGTGGTAGGCGGCGACCGGCACGTCGACGGTGGCCCGCACCTCGGCCAGGACGTCGAGATACGTGAGGGCCGGCTTGACCATGACCATGTCGGCCCCTTCGGCCACGTCGAGGGCGACCTCGGCCAGCGCCTCGCGCCCGTTGCGGTAGTCCTGCTGGTACGCCTTCCGGTCGCCGCCGCCGGCGATGGTCACGTCGGCCGCCTCGCGGAACGGCCCGTACAGCGCCGAGGCGTACTTGGCCGCGTAGGCCAGGACCGCCGTCCCGCTGTGCCCGGCCCCGTCCAGGGCGCCGCGGATGGCGCCCACCTGGCCGTCCATCATCCCGCTGGGGGCGATCACATGGGCCCCCGCCGTGGCCTGTACGACGGCGAGGTCGGCGTAGAGCTCGACGGTGGCGTCGTTGTCGACCTCGCCGGTGGCCGGGTCGACCACACCGCAGTGGCCGTGGTCGGTGAACTCGTCGAGGCAGCAGTCGGCCATGACCACCAGGTCGTCACCCACCGCACCGCGCACGGCCTCGAGGGCCCGGCGGGTGATGCCGTCGGGCGACAGGGCGGCCGAGCCGGTGGCGTCCTTGTCCTCCGGTCGGGGCAGCGGGAACAGGATGACCCCGGGCACGCCCAGGGCGACCAGGCGCCGGACCTCCGCGACGAGCGAGTCCACCGAATGCTGGGACACCCCGGGGAGCGAGCCCACCGGGCGCGGCGCCTCCAGCCCGTCGGCCACGAACAGGGGTGCCACCAGGTCATCGACGCCCAGGGTGGTCTCGGCCACCAGACGGCGCAGGGCCGGGGTGCGGCGCAGCCGGCGCAGCCGGCGGCGCCGGGAAGCCGGGCGTGGGGACGAGGTCGGGCACGGCTCCCCAGCCTACGGCACCGTCGGACGCGATCGGCCTGCGTGGGCGGCCGACGCTCAGCGCTCGGGCGGCCCGAGGGCCACGGCCACGGCGGCCACCAGCCCGTCCAGGGTGTGCACGGCGGCCTCGACCGTGACCGTGAGCCCGGCGGCGCGCACCGCGCCGGACGTGACCGGGCCGATCGAGACCACCACCGGCGGGACTCCGTCGGCCCCCAGCAGCTCGACCGTCCGCTCGACGGTCGACGACGACGTGAAGGCCACGGCGTCGGCGGCGCGAGCCCGTGCCACGGCTGCCGCGTCCACCGTCCCCGCCGCCGTGCGGTACGCGACGGCCTCGTCGACCCGCCACCCCTTGGCCACCAGACCCGGGACCACGACGTCGCGCACCCGTTCGGCCCGGACGAAGAGGGCGGCTCCGTCGACCGTCGCCCGGCCCGGGGCCGTTCCCGGCGCTCCGGCCGCCGGGAACACCGCCACCAGCGCGTCCGACACCGCGTCGTCGGGCACCAGGTCGGGGACGATCCCGCGGGTCATCAGGGACTTGGCCGTCGACGCCCCGACCGCGGCCCACCGGGTCGACGCGGGGACGTCGCGGCCTCCGAGCGCGTCCACCACCCGGGACACGCCGTTGGCCGAGGTGACCACGACCCACTCGTAGTGGCCGGCCACCACACCGTCGGCCGCGGCGGCCAGAGCCGCGCCCCGTCGGCCGCGTCCTCGATGGCGATCACCGGGAGCTCCACCACCGCGGCCCCGAGGTCGCCCAGCCGGCGGACCAACTCCGAGGCCTGGGCCCGGGCCCGGGTCACCACGACCGTACGGCCGGACAGCGATCCGGGCGGTGGCGCCGGGACCTCGGGGTGGGCCCGAGGGTGCCCGCCGTGGTCGTGCACCGGCTCAGGCCTCCGCGGCGGACTGCTCGGCGGTCACGTCGAGACCGGCCACCGCCCCCACCACGATGGCCGCCGGTGCCGGCAGGTCGACGTCGGCCAGATGCGCCAGGTCGGTGCGCACCACCTGCTGGCGGTCGGTCGTGCCCCAGTGGACGACGGCCACCGGCGTGTCGGCGGCCCGGCCCGCGGCCTGCAGGCGTTCGGCGATGGCCCGGCGCGCGCCCATGCCCATGAGCACGACGAGCGTGCCCTCCAGCCGGCCCAGCGCGTCCCAGTCCACTCCCGGCAGGGACGGGTCGCCGGCATGGCCGGTGACCACGGTCACCGACGTCGACACCGTGCGGTGGGTGACGGGGATGCCGGCGGCGGCCGGCGCCGCGAACGCCGAGCTGACCCCGGGGACCACCTCCACCTCGATGCCGGCCCGGCGGAGCGCCTCCGCCTCCTCGCCGCCCCGGCCGAAGACGAACGGGTCACCCCCCTTCAGGCGCACGACCCGGCGGCCGGTGCGGCCGTGGGCCACCAGCAGGTCGTTGATGTCGGCCTGCCGCCCGGACTGCCCGGGGCCCTTGCCGACGTCGATGCGCTCGGCCGTCGACGGGGCCAGATCGAGGAGTTCGCGGGAGATGAGCCGGTCGTAGACGACGACGTCGGCGGCGGCCAGGAGCTCGGCGCCGCGCAGGGTCAACAGGCCGGGGTCGCCGGGCCCGGCCCCGACCAGGGCGACGGTCACGACTCCGGCCTCCACGGGCCGAGGTCGCCGCCCCCGGCGTCGTCCAGCAGGTACCGGGCCACGGCACGACCGAGGGCGGGGCCGTCCGTCCCCGCTGCCGTGTGCCGCAGCACCACGTGGCCGTCGGCCTCGGCGACCATCCCGGACAGCACCAGCATGGCGGGATCGTCGTCGGACCGGACGGCGTGGGCACCCACGGGCAGCGTGCACCCACCGCCCAGCTCGGCCAGGAAGGCCCGCTCGGCCTCGACCACCCGGCGCACGGCGGCGTCGTCGACGGCGGCCAGCGCCGCCCGGGTGACGTCGTCGTCGACCCGGCACTCGATGGCCAGCGCCCCTTGGGCCACCTGGGGGACCATCGTGTCCTCGTCGAGGGTCTCGGTGGCCACGTCGCGGGCGCGGTCCATCCCAGCCGGTCGAGGGCGGCCCGGGCGGCCACCACCGCCGTCACGCCGTCGGCACCGACCCTTGCCAGGCGGGTGGCGAGGTTCCCCCGGAGGTCGGCGAAGGTGAGGTCGGGTCGGAGGTTGGCCAGCTGGACGCGGCGCCGGGCCGAGCCCGTCGCCACCGTGGACCCGGTGGGGAGATCGTCGAGGCGTGCCCCCACCAGTACGTCGCGGGGGTCTCCCCGCTCGGGAAATGCGGCGAGCACCAGGCCGGGGGCGGCCAGCTCGGCCGAGGCGGGCAGGTCCTTGGCCGAGTGCACCGCGGCGTCGGCGTCCCCCGGGCCACCGCGGCCTGGACCTCCTTCACGAACACGCCCTGGCCACCGAGCCGGGCCAGCGGCACGTCGGTGCGCCGGTCACCCTCGGTGTCGACCACCACCAGTTCGGCCTCGATGCCGGCCGCGGCCAGCAGGCCGGCGACGCGCTCCGCCTGCCACCGGGCCAGCGGTGAGCCCCGGGTGGCCAGCCGGAGCCGGCCGGTGGCGTCGGTCATGCCGGGGGACCGGTCACCGGTCAGAGGTCGAACAGGGCGCGGAGGGACTCGACCAGGCGCTCCCCCCGTGGGGTGCCGGCGGCCTCCTTCAGGACGACCGTGGGCTGGTGGAGCAGCTTGGCCACCATGGCCCGGGTGACGGTGTCGACCTGCTCCCACTGGGCGTCGTCGAGGTCGGAACGCTTGGACCGCTGGCGGTCGAACTCGGCACGACGCGCCTCCTCCACCTGGGACCGCAGCGCCGACACGATGGGCGCCGCGTCGCGGGCGCGCGAGGCGGCACGGTACCGCTCGACCTCGTCGGCCACGATCGCGGAAGCCGCCTCCACCTCCTCGCGGCGCCCGGTCAGGGCGTCGGCCACCGCCGCCCGCAGGTCCTCCATGTCGAGGAGGACGAGGGCGTCGAGGTCGGCGGCGGCGGGCTCCACGTTGCGGGGCACGCCCAGGTCGACCACCACCAGGTCGGGCCGTCCGGTGCGACGGGTCAGCGCCGCCTCGAGGGTGTCGCGGCCGACGAGCGGGTGCGCGGTGCCGACCGTGGTGAACGCCACGTCGGCCTCGCCCAGCAGCGACACCAGGTCGTCGAGGTCCCGGGTCTCCACCGCGCCGGCCGCCGTGTCGGGCAGGCCCGCCACCAGCGTCTCCACCCGGCCGATCGTGCGGTTGGCCATGATCAGGTGCTCGACCCCGTGGCCGTCGAGGGCCTGGGCCACACCTTCGCCCATCTCGCCCGCACCGATCACGGCCACACGCGTGCCCTCGAGTCCTCCGGGCCGGCTGGCCGCGGCCAGGGCCACCGCACCGTGCGAGAGCGACGTGATGCCCCGGGCGATGGCCGTCTCCGACCGGACCCGCTTGCCCGTCTCCACCGCATGGCGGAACAGGGTGCCGAGGACGGGGCCGGAGGCGTGCTCGCCCTGGGACCGCTCCCAGGCCCGGCGCACCTGGCCGAGGACCTCCGACTCGCCGAGCACGGCCGAGTCGAGCCCCGAGGCGACGGAGAAGAGGTGCTCGGTCACGTCGTCGTCGAACCGGATGGTGCAGTACTCGGCGAGCGCCTCGACCGAGGTGCCGCCGACATCGGCCAGGAACTCCTGGATGCCGTCCACGCCGTCGTGGAACCGCTCGACGACCGCGTAGACCTCGGTGCGCAGGCAGGTCGACAGCAGGACCGCCTCGGACAGGTTCGGCTGATCGCGCAGCCGGCCGAGCGCCTTCGGGGTGTCCGCCTCGGTGACCGAGACCCGGTCCAGCAACTCGAGGGGCGCCCGCTTCTGCTCAAGGCCCACGACGATCACCGACACGGGGCGACCGCCTCGGATGGTGACTGGTCGGATCGGTCGGTCACGTCGTCCTTGCCTCGGTATCTGGGCGTCGGTGGGCCCGGATCGGCGCACACCCGCTCCCCGGTCCCCCACCCTACCGATCGGTGCATACCGCCCGGTCGGATGAGCCCGTGGGACCTCCAGCTTCGCGGCTGGGGGGTGGGGACCGCCAGTCGCGGCGGGCCGGGGTCAGCTCCGGTTGCCCGGCGAGAGCCCCACCGAGCGCATCGCCGGCATGCGCTCGCCGGCCTCGTCGTCGAGGCGGCGGGCCTGGTAGAAGCTCATGACCTGGAGCTCCATGGAGAGGTCGACGTAGCGCAGGAACACGTCGTCGGGGACGTCCAGGACCCGCGGGGCGAAGTTGAGCAGCGACCGCACCCCCGCCTCGATGAGCAGGTCGGCCACCCGCTGGGCCACCGGTGCCGGCGTGGTGATCACACCGATGGCCAGCGGCGACGTGGCGGCGATCTCCGGCAGGTCGTTGGGGTGGCGGACCTCGACCCCGTCGATCTGCTCCCCGATGATCGCCGGGTCGGTGTCGACCAGCGCCACCACCTCGAAGTTGCGGGAGGCGAAGCCCTGGCTGCGGGCCAGTGCCCGGCCGAGGTTGCCCACACCGGCGATGGCCACCGTCCAGTCCCGGTCCAGCCCCAGCTGGTGGTCGATCTGCTCCACCAGGAAGGCCACGTCGTAGCCGGCGCCCCGGGTGCCGAAGGATCCGAGCAGCGACAGGTCCTTGCGCACCTTGGCCGCATTGACCTGGGCGGCCGCGCCCAGCAGCTCGGACGACACGGTCGAGGTGCCCGATCGCAGCAGCTCCTCGAGGATGCGCTGGTAGACGGGCAGTCGGGCCACCGTGGCCTCGGGGATGCGCCGTCCGGCGCCGGCCCGGTGCTCGCTGTTGGAAGGCGGTTCGTCCGTCGGCACGGCAGGATCGTAGGACGACGGGGCGCTTCCCGTCCTATCCGTGCCTGCGGTCAGCGCCCGAGCTGCCGGGCCCGCTCGGTGGCCGCGGCCACGGCTTCGATGTACGCGGACCGCACGGCCTTGAACTCGAGGGTCCGCACGGCGGCCGCCGTGGTGCCCCCCGGCGAGGTCACGGCGGCCCGGAGCTCGGCCGGATCCTGGCCCGTCTCGTCCAGCATCCGCGACGCCCCCACCAGGGTCCCCACCACCAGGGTGCGGCTGATCTCGCGCGACAGCCCGGCGGTCACACCGGCCTCGATCAGGGCCTCGGCCATCAGGAACACGTAGGCCGGCCCCGAGCCGGAGACGCCGGTCACGGCGTCGAGCTGCCGCTCGGGCAGGCGCACGACGGTGCCCACCGCCGACAGGATCCCCTCGGCCCAGTCGAGGTCGGCCCTGGTGGCCGCGATGCCGCCCGACAGCCCGGCCACCCCGGCGCCGACCAGGGACGGTGTGTTGGGCATGGCCCGCAGGACCACCGATGCCGGGGGGAGCGCGGCCTCGAGCCGGTCCGACGAGATGCCCGAGACGATCGAGAGCACCCGTCGGGGGCCTCCCGCCCCGAGCGCGCGCAGGGCCGACTCGGCCACGTCGGGCTTGACGGCGAGCAGCACGTCGGGCGCCTCGACGGGTCCGTCCACGACCTCGAGCCCGGGGTGGGCCTCGGCCAGCCGGGCCCGCTGGGCGGGGTCGGTCTCGCTCACCGCCAACTCGTCGACGGGGGCCCAGCCGGCGGCCACCAGGCCACTGAGCAGGGCGGAGCCCATCTTCCCGCCGCCGACCAGGAGGAGCTTGGGTGTCATGCCCGAACGCTACCAGCGGCCCTCCGCCTCACCGGGCGGGGCGGCGGGTCAGCGCTGCGACTGGGGCCGGCGCCGGTAGCGGCCCTCGTAGCCGAGCGCCATGGCCGTCGGGAAGCACTCGTCGGTGTAGGCCAGCGAGGCACCGACGATCCGGTCGAGCTCGTCGTCGTCGATCCGCGACACCGGCACCCGACCGACGAGGTAGACGGCATCCTCGGCCCCGAGGGCGAACGCCATGCCCATCAGGTCGGCGTTGCGCGTGAGCAGGTACTGCCACGTGGCCTCGACGTTGGTCTCCGGGGCCGGCATGAACTGGGCCTCGTGGCGGAGGGTCCGCTGCCGCAGCGTCAGCCACACGGTGACGAACTCCTTCTCGTCGCCCTGCAGGCGCAGGTACCAACGGGGGGCGCCGGTGACCGGGTCGCCGCCCGCCTGCCGGTCGACGGCGACGAGGGCGCCGCCGGTGGCCAGCTCCCGGGCCGCCCAGTCGTCGATCCGGGCACACACCGCGTCACGCTCGGCGGGCCCGAGGATGCCCGCCCAGTCGTCGGTCACGTGCAGTCGACGAGCCGGCCGGCCGTCAGGTCGGCGTAGATGTCGACCAGGAGGTGGGCGGCCCGGGCCCAGGTGTAGCGGCGGGCCCGCAGCACCGAGCCGGTGCTGAGGCGCTCGGACAGGAGGGGCTCCGCCAGGATCTGGCGCACCCAGGCGGCGTAGTCCTCGGGTTCGGGGTCCTCCACCAGGAAGCCGGTGCGACCGTGGTCGACCAGGCTGCGCAGTCCCCCGACGTCGGAGGCGACCACCGGGGTGCCGCAGGCCGCCGCCTCCAGGGCCACCAGGCCGAACGACTCCGACCGGCTGGGGACCAGGCACACGTCGGCGGCCCGGTAGTACGTCGAGAGCAGCTCGTGGGGCCGGGGTGGGACGAACAGGACGCTGCCGACCAGGTCGAGGGACTCGACCAGCTCGGCGATCCGGTCCACCTCCTCCTGCCCGTGGGGCCCACTCGGGCCGCCCACGATGACGAGCCGGGCGTCGGGGTGGTCGCGCCTGACGGAGGCCAGGGTGGCCACGGCCACGGCCGCCCCCTTCAGCGGCTGGATCCGACCCACGAAGAGCAGCAACGGACCGTCGGCCGGCAGGTCGAGCGCCCGACGGGCCTGGGCCCGGTCGCCGGGGCCGAAGAACGCGTGGTCCACGCCGGGGGCCACGATCCGGATGCGCGACGGGTCGGCGCCGTAGAGGTCGGAGATCTGCGCGGCCTCGACGGAGCACGAGGCCAGCACGGTGTCCGAGCAGCGGATGATGGCCGCCTCGGCCTCGGCCCGCAGGTGGGAGGAGTCGGCCTCCACCTCCTCCGGGCTGGCTTCGGCCTTGACCCGGTCGAGGGTGTGGAACGTGGAGACCAGTGGCAGGTTCAACTGGTGCTTGATCGTGTGCCCGGCGATGCCGCTGAGCCAGTAGTTGGCGTGCACGGCGTCGAAGGGCAGGTCGTCCTCGGTCCCGAGGGACCCGGCCGAGGTCATCGACTTGAGCACGCCGTCGGCGAACTCCTCGACCACCGCGAGCAGCGACTCCTTGGCCATCGGCGCCGGCGGTCCGGCCGGGACGTGGTGGACCCGGAAGCCGGGTTCGATGTCGAGGGTCGGGGCCAGGTCGTCCGACCAGGCCCGGGTGTAGACGTCGCAGATCACACCGGCCCGGGCGAGTGCCGACGAGAGCTCGCGGACGTAGACGTTCATGCCGCCCCCGTCGCCCGTGCCGGGCTGGGCCAGGGGGGAGGTGTGGAGCGAAAGGACGGCGAGTCGCCTCATCACCCGGAGGATCCTACCGGGAGGGGCGTGTCAACCGGCAGCCGCGGCAGCTCCCGTCGTCCCGGCGGTCGCCGTACCTTGCGTCCCCTGGTCCTCGGTGGTGTCGGCCGGGTCGTGCACCGCGGCGGCCACGTCCTCGTTCTCGTGCCGGAACGACAGGTAGATGCGCATGAGCGCCTGGCGCTGCTCCTCGGTGAGGTGCCGGTCGGCGAAGATGTGGCGGGAGAGGTCGGTGTCGCCGTCGGGGCGCTCCAGGATGCCCGCCTGCACGTAGAGGGTCTCGGCCGAGATGCGCAGGGCCTTGGCGATCTGTTGGAGGATCTCGGCCGACGGCCGGCGCAGGCCCCGCTCGATCTGGCTCAGGTAGGGGTTGGAGATTCCCGCGAGTTCGGACAGGCGGCGGAGGGACAGCCGGGCCGAGCTCCGCTGCTCCCGGATGAACGAACCCAGTTCGTTGAAGCGTTCGGGCAGCTCCTTGACGAACCGGTCGCCGTCGTGGCCGACCGGGTCGGTCATGACAGGAGGCCGTCCACCGAGGCCAGCCCGGACTTGTGGCGCGCCACCAGTTCGGCCTGGAGGGTGTCGATCCGCTCGTGCAGACCGCGCCGCTCGGCCGAGACCCGGACCTCGAGTGCCCGCAGGCGCTCGGCCAGGTCGGCGAGCTGGGTGTCGTCGAGCTCGGTCAGGCGGGCGACGTCGTCGGCACCCAGGATGCCGTCGAGCTCGGTGGTCAGCTCGGCCATGTCGTCGGTGTCCGGCGAGTAGAGGACGGGATTGTGACCCGCGCCGCCGGCCCGTCCGGGGCCGGCGAGGATGCCGGCGAGGTTCTCGACGACACTCGACAGGTCGGGGGCGGCCTTGCCCTCCGGCCGCTCCATGTAGGCGTGGACGATGTCCATCCGTCCCTGGATCAGACGCCGCAGGTAGGACAGCGAGGCCTCGGCCTCCTGGCACTCGGCGCGCATGCGCCGGATGTCGTCGAGCGACAGCCCGTCGACGTCGGCGAGGTAGTTCGGGTCGAGGAGCCGGTCGAGGTCTTCCTGGGAACTGGGCATCACTCGCGATCGTACCCCGTGGGTCGGGGCAGAGGGCCGGAGCGTCCCGGCGGCCCGTAGCGGTAGACGACCCGCCCCACCACCGAGGTCATCGGGACCGGGCCGAACGTGCGGCTGTCGGTGCTGGCGTCGGGGGCGTCGCCCCGGACCTCGAGTACGTCCGCGGCGCGGTCGACGGCGGCCACCCGCTTCACGAGGACGCGCCACGGTTCCCGGGGGTCGCGCAGTGCGACCACGTCCCCCGGTGCCAGCCGGCAACGGCCCCACACCGCCACCACCACCACCAACCGGTCCCCCTCGCGCAGTGTCGGGTGCATCGAGCCACCCACCACGGCCACCCGCCGGACCGACCGGGCGACCACCGCCCCGACCGCGACCGCGATCACCGCCGCGACCAGGACGATCGGTGCCACGGCGCGCGTCCGGGACCCGGGATGGATGCCGCCCGGGGTGGGTAAGGTGGCGCCGTTGGGGTCCATACCCCACTCTGCACCAGACGGGTCGGGCGCGAGCCGTACCCGGGTCGGGCGGACCCCCGGGTCGTCCCGGCTGCACGATTCCAGCCCAACCCAGCAAACCAGCCCAACCCAGCAAAGAGGAGATCCCATGCGCATCGCAGACCACCTGCTCGCACTCGTCGACCGGATGTCGCCCCCGTCGGTCGTCCACGCCCACTGCGACCTCCCGTGCGGCGTGTACGACCCGGCCCAGGCCCGCATCGAGGCGGAGTCGATCAAGGGAACCATGGAGAAGGCCAACGCCTCGGACGACGAGTCGTTCAAGGTCCGGGCCATCATCATCAAGGAAGAGCGGGCCGAACTGGTCAAGCACCACCTGTGGGTGCTGTGGACCGACTACTTCAAGCCCGAGCACCTGGAGAAGTTCCCGGACCTCCACGACAAGTTCTGGAAGGCCACCAAGACGGCCGGCGAGGCCAAGAAGACGAGTGACGTGGCCGTGGCCGACCGCCTGCTGGCCCAGATCGCCGAGATCGACGCGATGTTCTGGGAGACCAAGAAGTAGGGCAGGTCCAGCAGGGGTGGGCGCACCGGACCGCCGGTCCCGTCCACGCCCCGCGAACACGACGACCACGCCACGGGGCGTGGTCGTCGTCGCGCCTGGGGGAGGTCCACCGGGCACACGGGTGGGAACATCGGAGTCCGGTGGGTCGCGGACGGTACACTCGGCGCGGCGTTGGACGACCGGGAGCCTGGGGCGACGAGCTCGGGACCTGTGATGGATGAGGGGGTCGCAGCACATGGAGGTCCTGGCGTTCTACCTGCCGCAATTCCACCCGATCCCCGAGAACGACGAGTGGTGGGAGCCCGGGTTCACGGAGTGGACGAACGTCACCAGGGCCCGCCCGCTGTTCCGCGGCCACCACCAACCTCGACTGCCGGCCGACCTCGGGTTCACCGACCTGCGGGTACCCGAGGTGCGTGAGGCCCAGGCGGGGCTCGCCCGCGACCACGGGCTCACCGGGTTCGTCTACTGGCACTACTGGTTCGCCGGACGCAAGCTCCTGCAGCGGCCCTTCGAGGAGGTCGTGGCCAGCGGGTCCCCCGACTTCCCCTTCTGCGTCGCCTGGGCGAACCACCCGTGGAGCGACACGTGGATGGGCGGCACGAAGCGCATCATGGTGGACCAGACGTATCCGGGTGTCGAGGACGATCGGGCGCACTTCGAGGACCTCCGGTCGGCCTTCGAGGACCCCCGCTACCTCCGGGTGGACGGGAAGCCGGTGTTCTTCGTGTTCCGCGCCCACCGGCTCCCGGACGGGGCCGAGTTCATCGACCGGTGGCAGAAGATGGCCTCCGACGCCGGGCTCGGCGGCCTGTACACGGTCGCGTGCGGCCCGTTCATGGACGCTGACGAGACCACGCGCCAGGGCTTCGACGGCATGGCGTTCATCGAGAAGCCGTTCGACTACACGACGGTGGCCTCGCGGGTCACCTCGTTCCTGTCCCACACCAACCTGCGTCGCAGTCCTTACAAGTACACGTACTCGGACACGTGCACGAGCAAGATCCCCGGGGGACTCCGCAGCACCGCCATCCCCTGCGTGTGGCCCAACTGGGACGACACGCCGCGGCGGGGACGCGACGGGGTGGTGGCCGTCGAGTCGTCGCCCGACCGGTTCGAGCGACAGGTCCGGAGTGCGGTGGCCATGGCCCGCCGGGCTCCCCCGTCCGAGCAGATCATCCTGGTCAAGTCGTGGAACGAGTGGGCGGAGGGCAACTACCTCGAGCCGGACCAGCAGTTCGGTCTGGGATGGCTGGAGGCGCTGGCCCGCGGCGTCGGGCACCCCGGGGCCGGACCGGCCCGCTAGGTCAGGCCGGACCGGCCCGCTAGGTCAGGCCGCGCCCGCCTCCGGGCAGCGGCCGCGCCACCACGGCGAACTGGGTGTAGCGCATGTCCCGGAACGGTCCGACCAGGAATGCCGCGCGTCGGACGGTGATCGCGTTGATCGGGGCCAGCGTCTCGATCGCCAGGTCGGCCGTCTCGAAGAGCTCCTCGATGGAGGCCCGGGTGAAGAAGCGGAGGTGCGTGCGGTCGAGCACACCCCAGTCGGCATAGTCCCACCGACCGCGCAGGGCCAGGTTGCGCACCACGATGTAGTGCCGGACGTTGGGGATGGACGCCACGATGCGCCCGCCCGGCGCCAGTCGCTCCTTCGCCCGGTCGAGCATCGACCACGGGTCGACGACGTGCTCGAGGACGTCGTTGAAGACGATGCAGTCGTAGGTCCCACCGACCGGGAGGTCGTCGGGAAAGTAGCCGCAGGTCACCTGCTCGTAGTGGGCGGCCGCCTCCGCCGCCGCGTCGGGGTCGGGCTCGATCCCGAACATCCGGACGTCCGGCCGGGCCGTCCGCAGTGTCGTTCCGAACCGGCCCCGGCTGCACCCGACGTCGAGCACGGTGGACGCCGACGGGGGGATGAAGGGAACCATCTCGTCACGTGGGAGCCCTCCGTGTCGGACGGCAGGGGCTGACGGCATGACGCGTGACCGTAGCATCGGGGTTCCGGCCGGTCCACGGCTGGTACGGTTCGACGCCGTGGCCGAGGACGTCGATCAGCACCGGTTCGTGTTCATCGGCGGGCTCCCCCGGAGCGGGACCACGCTGCTGGCCGCCGAGATCGCACGCTCACCCGGCGTCGCCAACCTCGAGGGCATCGGACCGGTGGCCGACGAGGGCCAGTACGTGCAGGACGTCTACGCCACCCAGCAGCAGGCCGGCGGGATCGACCGCTTCGGCTACTCGTCCGAGATCCACCTCACCGAAGAGTCCCCGCTGGCGAGCGTCGCGTCCCGCGCCGCGCTGTGGGAGGCATGGGCCCCCTACTGGGACACCACGGCGCCGGTGCTGGTCGAGAAGACGCCGTCCAACCTGCTGAAGATGCGGTTCCTGCAGGCGGTGTTCCCGGGCTCGTCCTTCGTCGTGGTCGTCCGCCACCCCGTGGCCGAGGCCATGGCGCTCCGGGGGCGTGGCTGGTCGAACCGGCCGGTGGGCAAGCTGGTCGACCACTGGGTGCACGCGCACCAGGTGATGGTCGCCGACCTCCCGTTCGTCGAACGGGTCGTCGTGGTGCGCTACGAGGACCTCGTGGCCCGACCCGCCGGGGTGCTGGGAGGGCTCCAGGACTTCCTGGGCCTCGAGCGGGTCGCATCCGGCGAGGAGCCCCGTCAGGACCTCAACGACCGCTACCACGAGGACTGGCGGTCCGGCGGGTTGCTCACCACGCTGGCCAACCGCCGGACCGTCGACCGGTACGAGTCCTCGATCGGCCGGTTCGGCTACAGCTTCTCGTCCCCGTTGCCGACCGGCCCGCTGTCGCCCGACCTCCCGGTCCTGCAGCTGCCGGCGGAGTGACCGGCCGGCTGCGGACGGATCACCCCAGGTCAGTGGAGATGTTCGAGATCTCCCCGGACGGGGCGCCGGCCACCGCCACCCGCTCCGGGTCGCACTCCCCACAGGTACGGACGATGGGCAGCACCGCCAGGCGCCCGTCGTCGATCGGCTCCCCGCAGTCCTCGCAGCGCCCGTAGGTCCCGTCGTCGAGTCGGGCCAGGGCCAGCTCCACCTCGTCGAGCAGCCCGTCCACCGCATCCACGGCCGAACGGTGGAGCTCGTCCTCGCCGGGCGCCCCGTCCGCCGGTTCCGCCCCGCGCGCCGCGCCTCCGGGTGACGGGTCACCCGATCCACCGTCGGGTGCCCGATCGGCACCGTGCCACAGGTCGGCACCGGGAACCTGCGTCCGGGTGTCGTCGGCGTCGGTCGGCCACTCGATCTGCATGGTCAGGAGCGTACCCCCCTGATCGGGCCATCTCGTAGGGTGGTCGGGTGGACGACCCGCGACCCCCGCACCCTGTCCCGGGCGCGGCGGACGCGCACGATCCATCGGCCGCCTTGGTGCAGCTCGTCGGCTCGGGCCAGCTGGTCCCCTGCCTCGGTCGGGTCGAACGCACGGCGGTCGAGCTCGACCAGGCCGCGTCCACCCAGGCCCACCCGGCCGTGGCCGAGCGGGTCGCCGAGTTCCTCCCCTGGTACTCGAGCGTCCACCGGGGAGCGGGTTTCCGCTCCCGCCGGGCCACCCTCGCCTACGAGGAGGCCAGGCGGGCCGTCCTGGCCTTCGCCGGCCGCGACCCCGACGGCCCCGACGTCGCCATCCTCTGCCGCAACACCACCGAGGCCATCAACCACCTCGCCTACCGGCTCCGCCTCGACCCGGACGACGTGGTGGTCACCACGGTGGTCGAGCACCACGCCAACCTCCTGCCCTGGGGCCGGGTGGCCGAGCGCCGGTACGTGGAGTGCGGCCCCGACGGGACCTTCGGCGTGGACGACGTGACCGCGGCCCTCGACGCCACCCCGCGGCGGCCGGCCCTCCTGGCCGTCACCGGCGCCTCCAACGTCACCGGGTGGCTGCCGCCCCTGGCGGAGATCATCGACGCGGCCCACGCCCGGGGCGTCCCGGTGCTGGTCGACGCCGCACAGCTGGCGCCGCACCGCCCCCTGCCGATCGCCGCCGACTACCTGGCCCTGAGCGGGCACAAGCTCTACGCCCCGTTCGGCACGGGTGCCCTGATCGGCCCGCGCCGGCTGTTCGAGACGGGCGACCCGTTCCTGGCGGGCGGCGGCGCCGTGGACCTCGTGGGACTCGACGAGGTCGTCTGGACGGCGCCACCCGACCGCGAGGAGGCGGGCTCGCCCAACGTGGTGGGCGCCATCGCCCTGCACGCCGCGGTGGACGCGATCGGCGCCCTCGGTTGGGACGCGGTGGTGACCCACGAGCGGTCGCTCGCCGACCGGCTCCTCGGCGGGCTGTCGGCCATCGACGGGGTCCGACTGCTCGGACCGGTCGGGGCCCGCCTGGCCGGCGTGGAGACCCTGCCGGTGGCGCCGTTCACCGTGGAGGGGATGCACCACGCCCTGGTGGCCGCGCGTCTGAGCGCCGAGTACGGGATCGCCGTGCGGCACGGCTGCTTCTGCGCCCATCCCTATGTCGTGCGCCTGCTGGGCATGGGCGAGGCCGACGTCGACACCTACCGGGAGGAGGTCCTGCGCGGGGACCACCGCCGGGTCCCCGGGGCGGTGCGGGCCAGCGCCGGACTCGGCACGTCGGGCGGCGACGTCGACGCACTGCTGGCCGCGCTGGCCGACCTGGCGGGCGGCACCCCGCCCCCCGTCCCCTACGAACAGGACCCGGCCACCGGCGACTTCTTCCCGGTGACCGACGAGCCCGGCTGGCGCGACGCCGCCCGGGAGCTCGGTGCAGCCTGTTCGCGTGGATGACCGGAACCCCCGTCCCGCCGCACCTACGATCACCCGGTGCTCCGGGACAGGACCATCCTCACCAGGGACGCGCCGTGAGGTGCGGCGCGGGCCGGCGCGGGCCCGTCGCCGTGGTGCTCACCGTGCTCGTGGCCGCCGGCCTGGCCGGCTGCAACAAGGAGACGGTCACCCCGACGGGGGCGCGGCGGTCGCCTATGCGGCGGTGGGCGCGACGGAGCCGAACCCCGGCGACGGCGTCTCGCCGGTCGACGCCGCCACCGGCGCGGTGGGGCGGTCCATCGTCGTCGGCACCCTGCCGGCGGCTCTCGCCCTCGTCCCCGGTGGCCGGTCGTTGCTGGTGGCGGTCAGGGCGGACGACCAGCTCGTCGAGGTCTCGACGGTCACCGGCAAGGTGGAGGGGAAGGTGGGCGTCGGCCTCGAGCCCGACGCCGTGGCCGTCACCCCCGACGGGACGACGGCGCTGGTGGCCAACTTCGGCGACGACACGGTCACCGAGGTCCACCTGCCGTCGCTGACCGCCGGCCCGACCGTGGCGGTGGGTCACCAGCCGGTGGCCGTCACCGTGACGCCCGACGGGCGCCAGGCGCTCGTCGTCGACTTCCAGGACGGGACGCTGACCCCGATCGCCCTGCCCGCCCTGACCGCGGGCCCGGCCGTCCCGGTGGGGAGCGAGCCGGTGAGCGTCGCCGTGACCCCGAACGGCAGCGAGGCCCTGGTGGCCGACGTGGAGACGAGCAGCCTCACTCCCGTGGCCCTACCCTCGCTGTCGCCCGGTCCCGCGTTCCCGATCGGCGCGGACCCCACGGGCATCGCCATCCCCGCCGGCGGCACGGTCGCCTGGGTGAGCGCCGGCGACGGCGTGACGCCCGTGTCGGTGACCGGTGACCTGGTGGGCACGGCCATACCGGTGGGCGCCCCGGCCCAGTGCATCGCCGCCGGACCTCCGGGTCGGGCGTGGGTGTGCAGCGGCCGCGGTGCACTGGTGGAGGTCGACCTCACCACCGGCAAGGTGGTCCGCACGGTCACCCTCGCCGGGATCCCGGCGGCGGTCGTGGTGACCGGATCCGGGTCGTCCTGACCCCGATCCTCAGTCGGGGACGGGAGGCAGGGTCGGGGACGGGGAACCCGAGCCGTCCCCCGGGGCCCGGGCGGCGACGAAGCGGACCGCCCGGCGGCGGGTGAAGCCCATCGCCTCGTAGAGCCGGATGGCGGTGGTGTTGGTGGCCGCCGCGTGCAGGAACGGGGTCTCGGCACGGGCGGTGATGCCGGCCGCCACCGTCCGCACCAGGTGCTCGCCCAGGCCCCTGCGCCGGTGGTCGGGGTGGGTGGCCACGGCGCTCACCTCGCACCACCCCTCCGGGTGGAAGCGCTGCCCGGCCATGGCCACCAGGAGCCCCTCGTGGCGCACCCCCACGTAGCCGCCGAGCTCCCACGTGCGGGGGGAGAACGGTCCGGGCCGGGTCAGCTCGACGAGGGCCACCATGTCGGCCGAGTCGGGACCACCGAGCGGGACCACCGCGAGGTCGGGACGGGAGGCCGCGACCTCGTCCGGGCCGGCCGTCAGGTGGGCGCCGGTCATCTGGACGCCGGCGCCGTCGTACTCGATCCCCCACCCGTCGGGCGGGTCGCCGGTGTGCCCGGTCACGATCACCACGCCACCGGGGCCGATCAGCTCCTCCATGGCCCGCCAGTGCCGCGGCCCGGGAGGCCCGGCGAAGGCACCGAACGGCGAGATCCCGGGGAGGTCAGCGCGCGGCCAGCCCGCCCGGTTCGGCGACAGTGCGCTGCGGTCCGGCGAGCGATTCCCAGACGGGGTTGTCGAGTGGGTGCACGGCGCGGTCGCTTCCGGTCGGGGGCGCCCCCCAGGCGTGGGCTCCCGGTTGGCGTCGGCGTCGAACCTAGTGGACGGCCGCTCCGTTCCGGGCGGCCCCGCCCGTCCCGGTACGCTCCCTCGGGTGGCCGAGCTCCACCGCTTCCTGGTGCTGTGGGGGCAGATGGGCAAGCCGCTGTTCACGGCCGAGATCGTCGAGGCATGGGACGCCGAGGACGCCCTGGCCGTGGCCGCCGACCTCCATCCCGAACTGCACCGACCCCGCGTCGCCGTCCCGGCCTCGGGGTCCGGCCCGCTCCCGGGCGGCCACTGACCGGCGTCAGTCGACCAGCGCCTGGTACACCATCTGGCTCAGCTGCGAGCGGATCGGGTGGGTGTTCGACGGCAGCAGCTGGGTCAGGAACAGCCCGGTGATCTCCTCCACCGGGTCCACCCAGAACGCCGTGCTGGCCGCACCGCCCCACAGGTACGAGCAGGCCGTCCCCAGCACCTTCCCCTTCACCGGGTCGTCCACGACGGCGAAGCCCAACCCGAAGCCCGTTCCGTCGAAGGTGGTCTCGGCGAACAGGGGACGACCGAACTGCTCCAGGTCGGCGCCGCCCGGCAGGTGGTTGGTGGTCATGTAGTCGACGGTCCGGGTGCCGAGCAGCCGGACACCGTCCAGCTCGCCGCCCCGGCGCAGCATCTCGATGAAGCGGTGGTAGTCGGCCGCCGTGCTGACCAGTCCCCCACCGCCGGACAGCACGTCGGGTGGGGCGAGGGCGCCGGCCCCGAGCGCGTCCATCTGGACCGCGCGGCCGGTGGTCGGATCGGGCACGTAGAGCGCGGCGAGGCGCCCGGCCTCGCCGGGCGGCACGTGGAAGCCGGTGTCGACCATGCCGAGGGGCCCGAGGATGCGCTCGTCGAAGAACCGGTCGAGGGGCATGCCCGATGCGACCTCGACGACGCGGCCGAGCACGTCGGTGGCCACCGAGTAGCTCCACTCGGTGCCGGGCTGGAAGAGCAGGGGCAGCGACGCCCAGGCGTCGCAACATCCGGCCAGGTCGAGTCCGGGCGGCGTGCCCCACTCGAATCCGGCCGACCGGTACAGCGCGTCGACCGGCGAGGAGTACTGGAAGCCGTAGGTGAGGCCCGCGGTATGGGTCAGCAGGTGCCAGATACGCATGGTCTCGGTGACCGGCTCGGTCACCGGCCGCACCGCGTTGCCGCCGCGGAAGACGCGCGTCCCGCCGAAGGAGGGGATGAAGTGGGACACCGGGTCCTTCAACTCGAAGGCCCCCTCCTCGTAGAGCATCATGGCCGCCACCGACGTGATCGCCTTGGTCATCGAGTACATGCGGAAGATCGTGTCGCGCTCCATCGGGAGCCCGGCATCGCGGTCGCGCTGTCCATAGGTCGACAGGTGCACGATCTCGCCCCGCCGGGCGAGCAGCATCAGCCAGCCGGCCAGGCGGCCGTCGTCGACGTAGGCGCGGAAGTGGTCGTCGATCCGGACCAGCCGTCCGGCGTCGAACCCGACCTCCGACGGTTTGACCCCGACTTCGAGCGTCGTCATGGACATCTCCCTCAGCTCCGCCGGCCACACCGGTCAGCGACCGTGCTGGGCATCCTACCGACGAAGCCGGCGGACCGACCTGGGCGGGGCCCGTCCTAGTCTGAACGGGTGAGCCGGCCGAGCTTCGACGAGTGGCGCCTGTCCTTCGGCGAGGAGGCGGAGCACTACGACGCCTACCGCCCCGACTATGCGCCCGATGCCGTCGAGTGGGTGCTGGGCGGTGCCGACCGGCCCGTGCACGACGTGGCCGACGTGGGTGCGGGCACGGGCAAGCTCACCCGGGCGCTGGCCGCCCGGGGGCTGTCGGTCACCGCGATCGAGCCCGACGCCGAGATGCTCGCCAGGCTGCTGGCCACCGCTCCGGGCGTCCACGGGGAGAGCGCCACGGCGGAACACCTGCCCCTCGATGACGCAAGCGTCGACGCGCTGTTCGTCGGCCAGGCCTGGCACTGGTTCGACGCCGCAGCGGTGGCCGGCGAGTTCCGCAGGGTGCTGCGTCCCGGTGGGGTGGTCGGCATCATGTGGAACGACCGCGACGACGAGGCCGCGCCCTGGATGGCCGGGCTGCGGGCGCTGCTCGAGGACCACTTCGTGGCCGGGTACTCGAGCGAGGACTCGGCCCGTGCGCTCGACGAGGTGTTCCCCGGCGTCGAGGCCGGCCTGTTCCCCCATTCGGTCACCTTGGAGCCCGACGCCGTCGTCGGGCTCGTGACGACGTACTCCTACGTCCGGCTGCGGGACGACAGGGACGAGGTCGTCCGGGCGGTACGCGAGCTGCTGCCCGAGCCGGTGGTGGTCGACGGCCGGGCGAGCGTCGAGCTCCCCCACCGGACGGTTGCGTACCGGTGGTCCTACCGCTGAGCGCGGATCGCACCACCGCCACCGGGAGCGGGTGGTGGCCGGTCTCCCTCGGGCAACCGTAGGCGCAGGTGGGAGCGGCAATTCCGACTTTTTGGCTTCGACCGACGCTCGCTTCCCGGGACGGGCCGCCGCGGAGATTAACGTGCTGCACGGGCCGTTAGCTCATCGGGAAGAGCAGGGGACTTTTAATCCCAAGGTGGCGGGATCGAGACCCGCACGGCCCACTGAACGGCGGGAAGCCTTGTAGCCACTGGGAATTCACCGTGTCGGTGGCTGGCTCCCCCGCAGTGGATGGAATTTGCCTACTCCCGGCTGTTCTCGGGTTTTGCCGGCTGTTGCCGAGAGATTGTGCGCGCTCCGTGCGCGCAAGCCGACTGAGTCCGATTCGATCTGTCATGACTGGGCGGCGTGTGCTGGTGCGGCCAGTTCGTCTGTTCGCATGTCCCACCAGTCCGGTGGCACGACTCGTAGGGCAATCGTCCAGGTTTCATCTTCGAGGCGAATCGCGATGCGAGTCATCGAAAGGAGATTGTCGACGAACCAGTCGTCGCGGTGGCTGCCTCCGGGGGACCGAAAGCGGCTCCCCCTTCGTCTGCCGTAGGCCAGGAAGTACCACAGCCCGTGGATGCGTCCGATCATTTCGACATGACGATCAAAAAGCTCGGAGAAACTGGTGGAGCCGGTCAAGACGGATCCCCATCGACTAAGCAGCTCCCTGGAGACGGCCAGCGTCTGTTCGAGCGACTCCTTCAATTCATCTCGTCGGAGCGGGTCAGTCAGGATCGTTTCAAGCTTGCCCTTCAGTGCTGGGGCCCGCACTGGCGAGTTGAGGACCTCGATTACTTGGGAGGGGTCAGCCGTATCATCGTTGCCGCTCTGCCCTTCGTTAATGACAACAAGCAGCACACCCCATGCTTCGCTCGCTGCCTCGGCCAACTCCAAGAGCGTGTATTGGGCCAGCAGCCGCCATCGTCGTTCAGACCGGCGGTTGAGGACGACCTCGATCACCGTGACAGACACCAAGACGACGGTAAAAGAGGCGAGGATAGCCGTCGTCACAGGATGGCCGAGCCAGAACCTGCTTGCGTAGAAGTCTGAAGAAACCAACACAGCTATCAAGGCAACTGCACCGAGCGATGCGATAGGTGGTCGTCGTGGTGCCTTCGGCGCCTTTTGGCCCTCGCGGCTCTTACTCATGTTGATCAAGAATTTGCCGAATCATGCGGACGATGATCTCTCGCCGTTCAATCCGATCGGATGGGAGAAGCGCAGCGCGCTCGGGGATCTGCGTATGCCACATCAGGGCGGTTGAGCGAGCGAACGAGAGAAGTGCAACTGCCGGGTACGCCTTAGTGACCCTTCCCACCTGCTGGGCGGCCAGGACCCGTCCGACTTTGCCCCCGGTCGAGTCCAGGATCACTTCGAGCGGTGGTCCGGCTACTCGTTCCACCTGGTACCAAAGGACCAGACGCAGCGTCTCGGGAGCGTCTTCGAACTTATCGAACATCCTCCCGCCGTACTCCGCCAAGTCGTACTCATCAAAAAGCACGGAAGCATGGAAGTCTCGGATGCGATCCTCGAAGGCGGCGCCGAAGAGGGCTTCCTTGCTGCCGAAGTAGGCGTAGATGGCCTGCTTGTTGGCCTTGGCCGCAAAAGCGATCCGGTCAACCCGTGCACCCGCGATGCCGTGGGCGCTGAATTCAGTGATCGCCGCCTCTAGCAAGCGCTTCCTCGTGTCCTGTGAGCTCCAGGCCATCAAGAGGAGCCTACAACCAACTAGTTGGATTTACAAGGTGATCGCCGGGCTTGAGTCGGGACTCGCCTCTCACCGGCTTGCTGTTCCAGAGCACCGGCCCCGAGCCGTGTGCTCGCTGGACTTGCCGACTAATTGACTAGGCCGGGATGTCAGCCCGTGTTGGACTCGGAGTTCGGCCGGTCAAACCCTGTCTTCTATTGAGTCATGTCGTTGGCGTCGTTCGATCTCGAATGCCAGGGTAAGGAGGGCGGCCGACCGGGGGTCCGAGAGATCTTGGCCGGTGTGCTGTTCGAGTTTGCGAAGACGGTGGTGGATGGTGTTGCGGTGGACGTAGAGCCGCTCGGCGGCTGCTTGGGTGGAGCCGTTGTGGTCGAGCCAAGCCTCAAAGGTTTCAAGGAGGACGGCTCGCTCCCTGTCGGGGAGCCCGGCGAGCCCGGCCAGAGTGGTCTGGGCGAGGTGGTTCATCACCTCGGGGGCGCCGACCGCGGCGGCAGCGAGCAAATCCCGGTCGAAGACCGTGACACCACCATGGGGGAGCGTGCTGGTGAGAGCAATGCGGGCCAAGGTGAGGGCTTGGGGAGTGGCGCGCAGGTCGCTGTAGGGAGGGCTGATCCCTACGCGTCCAGTGGCACAGGCCGAGAGGGCGTCGGCGAGTCGGTCGAGTTGGGCGGCCGGTCCGGGGACGGAGACGACGCCGATCTCAACGTCGGGCAGCAGCCGCCAGGCAGAGTTCAGCCCGACATCGCGCAGGGATTGCTCACCTCGTGAGAGGGCATGTCGGCCAATGGCGGGGACCTCGGCGGCGACCACGACGAGCGGTCCGTTGGGCGGCAGCCGGAGGAGTTCGGCGGCTTCCCATGGGTTGGTCGCGGCCAGATGACCTTCAAAGAGGGCCTGGAACAGCGCCGCCCGTTGTTGCTCGGCGGAGAGGGCTTGAGCGGCCGCTTCTTCTCGGTAGCCGTCGGCCAGCTCTTGGCTATAGGTGTCGAGGACCTGCCATATCTCAGAACCGGCTTGCAGCACGATCTCGCTACCGGCGCCCGCACTCCGAGCAGCGTCGGCTACCTGTTGCCACATGAACCGGGCGGCGACCCGGTAGGCCTCCAAGATGGCGGCAAGAGGGACACCCGCCGCGGCTCGTTGCCGTCCGTTCTCTCGTGATTCGGGGGAGGTCGTGGCCGGGTTTCGGCCGAGGCTGCCCAGGATGGCTTGGAGATGGACCGAACTGGTGGCCCGCAGGGTGTCGTGATCGACGACACCGTTTCGATAGAGCGGGACGGCCGCCTTGATGGCGGCGGTCATCTGGTCGGCGAGCTCGTCACAGCGTACGAGAAGCCGCTGCGCGATCGCCTCTACCTGCTCAGTCGATTGTGCTTCGTCACGATCTGAGCCAGCCATTGGCAAACCCTAGCCAGGTCTCACCCCCTTGTCGTTGTGCGGGTGCACAAGTACGAGCCTGAAACCGAGCCTCGCTGCACAGTGACATTGGCCGTTTTGTTCGCCAGACTCGACCAACAAGGAATCGAGAAAAGGAAGGCGATCATGTCGCCGATTGACGAGCACACGAGGGAGCAGATCGCCAGGGCCAACGCCTCGGGGCAGACGCCCGTCGTGTTCATCCACGGTCTGTGGCTGCTGGCCAGCAGCTGGGACCGTTGGGGGATGGTCTTCGACGAGGCCGGCTACGCCCCGGTGCTGGCCGGCTGGCCCGACGATCCCGACACCGTCGAGGAGGGCAACGAGCAGCCCGAGGTGTTCGCCGGCAAGACCGTCGGCCAGGTAGCCGACCACTACGCCGAGGTCATCGGCGGTTTGGAGAAGAAGCCGGCGGTGATCGGCCACTCCTTCGGCGGGCTGCTGACCGAGATCGTGGCCGGTCGGGGACTGTCGGCGGCCTCGGTCGCGATCGACGCCGCCCCCTTTCGCGGCGTTCTCCCGCTGCCCATCTCCTCGTTGCGGTCGGCGAAGCCGGTGTTGGGCAACCCAGCCAACAGGCATCGGGCCGTGCCGCTTACCTACGACCAGTTTCGCTACGCGTTCGCCAACGCGGTCAGCGAGGTGGAGGCCCGCCAGCTCTACGACACCTTCGTCGTCCCCGCTTCTGGGGTACCCCTCTTCCAAGCCGCCGCGGCGAACCTCAACCCGTGGTCGGAGGCCAAGGTCAACACGCATAATCCCGATCGTGGCCCGCTGCTGTTGGTCTCGGGTGAGAAGGACAACATCGCTCCCCGGGCTATCTCCCACGCGGCCTACAAGAAGCAGCTCAAGAACCCTGGTATCACCGAGTTCGTCGAAGTACCAGGACGGGGCCACGCCCTCACGATCGACAGCGGTTGGCGCGAAGTCGCGAACCTCGCGTTGGCCTTCGTCCAGCGTTTCGCGTAGGAAGCGGAGTGTCATCGGGTTCGGACTGCCGACGACGATCCCTGGACTTGACCGGTCCCGAAAGATGCAGCACAAAGCCGCCCAGAAGGGGAGCCACGACGGCCCGCACGTCGGGACATCCTGGATGACAACTACCAGAAGTAGCGAAGGCCGCAGAGGCAGCCAGAAATGGCCAGCTGCGACCCGAGTCAGACCGTGCCGCTGCTGCGATCTTTTTGGCCGTGATGAGTCCCGAGATAGCGGCTCTTCGGAAATGAGGCGGTCTGTCAGCCCAGCGTGGTAGTTGCCTGCCCCGCAACGGCCCATCCGGGCATGCGAATAACTCGTTGGAAGGCTTGGGAGAGAGTCCGATTTCGTCTCAGCGCCGATGCGAAGTGGATGATCGAGGTGGCGGGTTGTCTTCGAGAGTCTGGGTAGACAGCCGACCCCGAAGTCTCGGGCCACCTTGGCCACGCCCGGACCCCGCAGCTCGGACATCCCCGAAAGGGGCGCCTCTCGCGAGTCGGGATTTCCCAATGGGACTGGATCAGCGACGCGGACGCGGGCGCCGCCCAGGGGCCGCGTCCACCGGATCGTCGGGCCAGTGGTGGCGTGGATAGCGCGTCGCCATCTCCCGGCGAACCGCCGCCCAGCTCCCGATCCAGAACCCCGGGAGGTCGCCGGTGATCTGGATCGGCCGCCCGGCGGGCGAGAGCACCTCGACCGTAACCGGGACCCGACCGTTCGCGATCGTTGGGTGAACAGCGGTCCCATACAGGTCCTGGGCGCGCGCCGCGATCCGGGGATGCTCGCCGTCGTAGGCGACCGGGACGCTCTGGCCGCTGGTGAGGAGGACCGCGTCCGGCACGAGTCGGTCGAGATCCGCAACCAGGCCGCCGAGGCGCGAACGGATGACGCTCGCCATGTCGACGCGCTGGAGGTCCGCCCTGCCCGTCGCCCGCCCGAGAAGGGGGGCGAGCCACGTGCCAACATCGGCAGCGAGCGCATCGTCGGTGCACGACGGCCACGCCTCGCCGAACGCGGTACGCGCCCACCCGACGCGTGCCTGGAGAGTCCGCGCTCCACTTGACCACCCGAGAGACGCCAGGCCGGTCGAAACAGCGTGGGCGACGAGCACCGCGGTGGTCTCCGGCCCTGCCGGCGCGGCGGTTCGCACGGTGCCTAGGACGAGCGCGTCGAGGACACGTTCGGTCGTCGCCCGCAGGTCGTCGACCCCGTCGTCCCACGCAACCCGGACGACGGTCGCGATCCCTTCCCCGCCGATCGACTCGACGTCCTCACGGTCGAGCACCGCAGCGAGACGGATCCGACCTTCGGCACGAGTGGCGCGGTCCGCTCCCTCGATCTCGGCCGCGACGAGCCACCCGGCACCGGTCAGTGGGTCGTGCTCGGAGAGCGCTGCGCCCGAGCCGTGACGCAACCGGTAGCGGACACCACCCCGCGACTGCGCGATCCGGTCGGGGTAGCCGAGAGCGAGCAGCGGACCGGGATCGGCCGTCAGGCTGCTGCCCGCAGACAACTTGGCGCGTCGGAGCAGCTCGTCGGCACGCCGGCGCACCGTTGCGACCGCCGCGGCGTCGACCGCGAGCGTGCCCGAACCGCCGCCCGTGAGCGCGGCGAGGCGCTCCGCGATGTCCGCGCTCACGGGGGAGGCCCGCCCACCGCGCTGGGCGATGTCCCGTTCCGAGAGCATCGCAGCGAGAAGCGCGGCCGCCCGGCGATCGTCGGCAGGTGCCTCGATCACCATCCGGGCGAGTCTCGGGTGTAGTGGAAGCTCGAGCATCCGACGCCCGAGATCGGTCGGGCGGCCGTCGGCGAGCGCGCCGAGCTCGACCAACAGGGAGGCCGCGACCGCGAGCGCACCCGGCGGCGGCGGGTCGAGCCACCGGAGCGCCTCGGAAGGCGCGCCCCAGGCGGCGAGTTCGAGCGCGAGAGGCGCGAGATCCGCACCGGCGATCTCGGGATCAGGCCACGCCCGCCGTCCGAGGTGCTCAGATTCGGACCACAACCGGTAGGCGACGCCGGGTGCGGTGCGACCAGCGCGACCAGCGCGTTGGTCGGCTGACGCACGGGAGGTCGTGATCGTCTGCAGCCGACTGAGGCCACTCGCGGGGTCGAACGCGGGTCGCCGGGCCAATCCGCTGTCGATGACGACCGTGACGCCCTCCACGGTCACACTCGACTCCGCGATATCGGTCGCGACGACGACCCGGCGACGCGCACCCGAGCGCAACGCCCGGTCCTGCTCCGCGGCCGTCAGCGTGCCGTGAAGCGGGAGAACGTCGACGCCATCGAGACCGCCGAGCGCGCGGATCGCGGTTCCGATCTCCCGGGTCCCGGGCAGGAAGACGAGGACATCTCCAGGGTCACGCTCGAGCGCATGATGCACCGCTGCGGCGACACGGTGTTCCAGACGGATGTTGGGTCGCCGCGGCATCCACTGCAGATCGATCGGGAACGACCGTCCCCGGCTCGACACGAATGGCGCATCCCCGAGGAGGACCGAGACCGCCGCCGGAGTCGAGAGTCGCAGACATGACGAGGACGCGAAGCTCCGGCCGGAGGCCTTCGCGGGCGTCGAGCGTGAGTGCGAGGCCGAGATCCGCCTGGAGGTGGCGCTCGTGGAACTCGTCGAAGATGACGAGCGCGACGCCGTCGAGCGTGGGGTCTCGCTGAAGGCGTCGGGTGAGAATGCCGTCGGTGACCACCTCGATCCGGGTCACCTTCGAGACCCGGCGTTCGTCACGCGTCGAGATGCCGACGGTCTCCCCGACTCGCTCGCCGAGCAGTGCCGCCATCCGCGGCTGCAGCTGCGCGGGCCGCGACCCGACGCGGTTCGAGCAGGATCATGCGGCCGCCGTCCATCCACGGCTCGCCCAGGAGGCGGAGGGGAACGACCGTCGTCTTGCCAGCGCCCGGCTCAGCCTGGAGGACCGCAGCGCCGACCCCGGTGAGCGCGGTGCGGAGTTCGTCGATGACCTCTTCGACCGGAAGGCCGGTCGCAGCCGGGCGGGGGACAGTGGTCATGGGCCAGGGTACGGCAGCTGCGTGCTCACGAACGCCGGTCGTCGGGACGGCGATCCGGTATCGCCACCGAAGTGACGCCGACTGAACTCATGCTCGTTCCTGCTCTCTTCAGCGGCAAGAAAGCTCTCCTGGTTCCCGAGACGGTAGGCCTGAAGGCCGAGGTCATGACCGTCCCACGTGTCGCAGTGCACGCCGCTGTCGGGCATCCAATCTTCGACCCTGGTCAGATCACCGGCCACTTCGTGGTACCAGGATCTCCGTGAGAGTGGGTGACGCTCCTGTCGTCCCCACTGCGTCGAGGTAGAGCTCGCGCTTGCCGGTCGCCGAGCCGGGCACACCGGACCATGCCGCAAACGCCATCATCGTCTCGCCGTCCTTTGCCGTGAAGAACGTGGGCCCTCCTGGACCACTGAGGTCGCTCTGGGAACTCACCGTCTGTCCGGTCGGAGTGTTCACGCACGGGCCGAGAGGGGTGTCACAGCCGACCGTGCCGATTGAATACGCCGATGACGACCAGCTGTTCCCGCTGAAGTAGAGGAACAGTCCCGTACCTGTCTGCAACATGGCGGGTCCCTCGACTACTCCATCCTCCCACTTCGATGTCGCTGACAGCAGGACAACGGCCGGTCCGGCAGGTCCAGCATCGGATGCATCCAGGACTTCAGACCAGATCTGCTGGGGTGCCCCGTTTTCCCCATCGCTCTTCCAAATGAGGTAGCTCGTGCCGTGACTGGTGAAGATATAGGGGTCGATCGATCCCCCCAGTGCTGCCTGGCACAGGAATGGCTGTGGGCTCGGGTCGACGAATGGCCCGAGCGCAGACGGTGCCGTCGCCCGTCCGATGCACTGGAGGCCCAGCGCACTGTCGCGTGCGGCAAAGAACATCTCATAACCACCACTCGGGTCGGCGGCCACGGCCGGGGCCCAGGTGTAGCCGACCGTGGCCCAACTCGGAAGGACGGGAAGCGCATCTCGTGGTTGGCTCCAGTGAAGCAGGTCAGTGGACGAGATGACCTGGATGTTCTCTCCCCCGGACTGCGTGGAGTACGCAACGTATCGGCCTCCGGCGACCAGGACACTCGGATCCGGAAAGTCACCGGTGAACACCGCCCCTGGGACGTCGCTCTGCGAATGGACAGAGTCTGCGGCGCCTGAGGAGATACCGGGCCACAGCACCAACGCGAGGACCACTGCCGATGCCGAAGCGCCGATGGCCCAGCGCCTCGTGGTCATCGATGCAGATTGCCGGACAGGTCTGGCAATCGGCATAGAGCCAGCGTAGAAGTACCTGATCCGACCCCCGTTGGCATTCACCCCACGGCGGACCGTCGACGGGGTGCGGTTCCCCACGACGGTCGGCTCGACGCTGGTGTCCGACGCACCTCAATTCACCCGGTCGAAAAGTCGGCCGATGCTCCGACTCGTGACCTGATCGGCGGCGTCCGCCTGCCCCGCTGCGACTCCCGGCTCATCGCCCGGCGTGGGGAACTCGGGGCTCATCCGCGGGGGAGCGTCCCAAAATTCTTCCAGGCCACCGTGTTGCGAAGTGGAAACCACCATCGGCACCAGCCCGTGCCGGGCCGGCCGGGTAGTGGTGATGTCCCTCGAGTTGCGGATGGTTGAAAGCCGTCGCAGGTGGCGTTTCGATCATTGATCAGCGCATGCGGCCACGGACTCGCTTCCTCGGAATCGCCCAGTATTCACACGTGGCCCACAGTCGGCTGTTGATCAGGACACACCTGCCGTCGCGAAGCTTCATTTCAGCTCGACCGCACCGCACCGCGATGTCAACCGTTACCGCCAACTGATCAGCGAGGAATGCATGACTCCATCTCGAAGGACTGGCTCACGCCGGAAGCGCATTCTCATCGGCGCCACCGTCGTCGTCGTCGCCGGAGCCAGCGTAGGTACCTGGTTTGCCACCAAGATCTCGGGTGCTGCGACTCCTGCCATCACGACGAGCACGACGACCCAGACGGTTTCCACCGGCACGATCGCCCAGACCGTCGCCGCCACCGGGACCATCGAGCCGGCGAGTCAAGCCGATCTCAACTTCGCCGTATCGGGTCGGGTCACGGCGGTGAACGTGACGGCGGGTCAGACAGTCGCTGTGGGACAGACGCTGGCGACAGTCGACCCCACGGTCCTCGACGCCTCGTTGGCCCAGGCCCAGGCCACTCTGGCAAACGACCAGGCCGAATTGGCCACCGACGAGGCGGCGAGTGCATCCGCCACACAGATTGCCCTGGACAACGCCAACGTCGCCTCAGCCCAGTCGCAGGTGGCCACGGCGCAAGCCAATGCAGCCGATGCCACGTTGACGTCGACGATCTCCGGCACAGTCGCCTCGGTCGCCCTCACTACAGGCCAGCAGGTCACCGGCACCGCTACTTCCGCGAGTTCGGGATCCGGGTCGTCCACCTCCGGCGGATCAGCAGCGACTGGCTCCAGTTCTGGTGCCTCCACGGGCGGCACATCGTCCGGGGAAGCCTCCTCGAACGGGGCGTCATCCTCAACGGCCTCCACCTCATCGGCATCGAGTTCCTCGAGTGGCCAGGTCGTCGTGGTCTCCACCAATTCCTACATCGTCAACGCCACTGTGCCCAGCACATCGGTGTCCCAGATGCAGGTCGGCGACCAGGCGACGATCACCGTGTCCGGCTCGACCACGCCGATCTACGGGACCGTCGGCTCGATCGGCCTTCTTGCCGCGACGACGTCGGGCGTATCGTCGTTCCCGGTGGTCGTCGACGTCACCGGTTCCCCGACCGGTCTGTACGGCGGAACGAGTGCCAACGTCTCGATCGTCGTGAAGCAGCTGCAAGACGTCATCGTGGTACCGACGGCGGCAATCAGCTACACATCGGGCGCATCGGGGGCGGCCACGGTGTCGCTCGACACGGACGGGAAGAAGTCCGCCCAGCCGGTCACGGTTGGCATCGCATCGGGCAAGGACACCCAGATCGTCAGCGGCCTCACCGTGGGCCAGAAGATCTACGTGACCACCGTCTCCTTCCACGGCACGAAGGGTGCCGGGCGTAGCGGTGCAGGCGGGTTCGGTGGAGGTGGCGGATTCGAAGGCGGTGGTGGCGGGTTCGGCGGTGGCGGCGGGTTCGGCGGCGGAGCCGGCGGCGGGGGTGCCGCAGGATGACAACCCCCCTCCATCAGCCCAATGGATCGACCGGGTCCGTTTCCGACACCGGCCCGGTCTGGATCGAGCCGACCGGCACCTATCCGAAGTCGCAGGTTCCCGTCATCGAGGCCAGAGACGTCTGGAAGACCTACCGCAACGGGACCCTCGAGGTCGATGCGCTCCGCGGCGTGTCCTTCGAGATCCAGAATGGCGAATACGTGGCCGTCATGGGTCCCTCGGGATCGGGGAAGTCGACCCTCATGCACATCCTGGGTTGCCTGGATGTTCCCACCTCGGGCTCGTTCTGCCTGGCCGGTGACGATGCCAGCACCATGACCGAGGAAGAGTTGGCCCACGTACGCAACAAGCGCATCGGCTTCGTGTTCCAGCAGTTCAACCTGCTCGCGTCGCTATCCGCCTGGCGCAATGTGGAGCTCCCCCTGCTCTACGCCGGTGTGGAACGAGCGGAGCGCAAGCGCCGGGCGCTCGACTCCCTGGGGCGTGTCGGCCTCGAGGGTCGGGTTGACCACCGCCCCGGCGAACTGTCCGGTGGCCAGCAACAGCGTGTCGCCATCGCCCGCGCGCTGGTCACCGACCCCGACCTGATCCTGGCCGACGAGCCCACGGGCAACCTCGACTCGGTCTCGGCCGAGGATGTGCTGCGGCTGCTCGACGAGCTGCACCGGAGCGGTCGCACCATCGTGCTCATCACCCATTCGGCCGAGGTCGCCGAGGTCGCCGGGCGGACCATGCGGATCCGGGACGGCCAGATCCTCGACCCCGAACTCGCAGCCATGAAGGGCGTAGTCCGATGAATGTCCTCGAGACCTTCCGCACCGGAACCGAGGCCGTCGTGTCCCACCGGCTCCGCTCGGCACTGACGGTGCTCGGCATCATGATCGGGATCACCGCCGTGATCCTCACCGTCGGCTTGGGCGAAGGGGCCCAGCAGCAGGTGAGTTCCCAGATCACTGCCCTCGGTTCCAACCTGCTCACCGTCACCCCAGGCAGCACGACGTCGAGCACGGGTATCCGGGGGGGCTTCGGGTCTGCATCGACCCTGACGGTCGGCGACGCCACCGCGCTCACCTCCAAGGTGGTTGCCCCGGACATCGGCGCTGTCGCACCGGTGGTCTCCACCACCTCGACCCTGGTGGCCGGAACGACCAACTGGACGACCTCGGTGGTGGGCACCGATCCCTCCTGGCTCACCGTCCGTGGGCGGTCGCTGACCGAAGGGCGATTCATCGTCGGCAGCGATGTCGCCACCAAGGCCAACGTGGTGGTGCTCGGCGCCACGACCGCCCAAGAACTGTTCGGCGCCCGCGATCCCGTCGGTCAGACCGTCGATATCGCAGGCCAGCCGATGTCGGTGATCGGCGTGCTCAACACCGTCGGCTCGTCATCGAGCTCTTCGACGACATCGGATCCCGATGACCAGGCCATCGTGCCGCTCACCACGGCTTCGTCCCTGCTGTTCAGCGGTGCCAGTCGGAACTCGGTGAGCCAGATCCTGATCCAGGCCACTTCGTCGACCACGTTGTCGGCCGCCTACCAGGAGGCCGACACCGAGCTCCTGAACCTCCATGCCATCACCAACGCCACCGCGGCCGACTTCACCATCACCAGCGAGGCCCAGGTCCTCTCGACGGCGACCTCGGTGGACAAGACACTGACCGTGCTCCTGGGGGGCGTGGCCGGCATCTCGCTCCTGGTGGGTGGGATCGGGGTGATGAACATCATGCTGGTGTCGGTCACTGAGCGGATCCGGGAGATCGGGCTCCGCAAGGCGCTCGGGGCGACCCCCCAGGTGATCCGCCGCCAGTTCCTGGTCGAGGCGTCCGTGCTCGGCACGGTGGGCGGAGTTCTCGGCGCCCTGCTCGGCGTGATCGGTGCCGAGCTACTGCCTCACGTCATCACCGATCCGATCACCATCTCTCCGGTGGCCGCCGTGGGCGCCATCGTGATTGCCATCGGCATCGGCATCGCCTTCGGGGTGTACCCGGCTGGCCGAGCCGCCCGACTCGCCCCCATCGATGCACTCCGCAGCGAATGACTCCCTATTTCCCGAGTAAGAGGAGGACAGCGACCATGAATCACACACCTGCCTCGACCACATCCGACGATGCCTCGACCGAGCACCACAGTTCAGCGCGGCACCGCCGCCTGCGCCGTGCACTCATCCTCTCCGGAATCGGCATCGGCGGTGTCGCCTTGGCGGCATGCGGTGCATCGGCGGCCTCCACGCCTACGACGACCGCCCCCAGCTCCTCCGGAGCCGCCCACGGATCGCGCGGCACGGCGGCAGGTCAGCCCCCCGGGACGTCGGGAACGATTGCCGCGATCACCGGCACGGCCCTTGAGGTCCAGGATCCGACGACCGGGCAGGTTACCGTCAACTACTCGCCGACCACCACCTTCAGCCAGATCACCTCCACGGCACAGTCGGCCGTGGCTGTGGGGTCGTGCATCTCCGCCTTCGGCACACCCACCTCCGGCTCGTCCTCGAGTGCGAACCGGTTCGGCGGTCCGGTGACGGCGACCACGGTGTCGGTGTCCCAGCCGGTCGATGGGGCGTGCACCGGAGGGCTCGGCGGCCGACCCGGTGGGGGCACTGCGCCGGGCGGCGGAACGCACACTCCGGGTTCGGGTTCCCGTCCGGCGGGAGCCGGCGGGTTCGGCGGTGGCTCGTTTGCTGCAGCAACCGGGTCGGTCACTGCCGTCGATGGATCCGCCGTCACTGTCAGTGAGACCAATCCGTCCACCCAGGCGACGTCGTCAGTTGTGGTGACCCTCACCTCGACGACCACCTTCACCACGACCGGTACTGCCACCCCGACGGACCTGGCCGTGGGCAAGTGCGCCCGGGCCAACGGCACCGCCGACAGCACCGGGGCGATCGCCGCAACATCGATCACCATCTCGACACCTGGCGCCTCGGGCTGCACCAGCGGCTTCGGTGGGTTCGGGGCCGGAGGGCCTGGCGCCAATGCCTGACCTGTCCGTAGACGCCACCCGGAACCATGGATCTCCACCAGATGCTCCGGTCATGACCGGAGAGGGGGTCGACGGACGACGATCCTCCGCCGGCGCGCCTGGGGCAGGCAGATCAGTGCTCTCCCCGTTCCGGATCATCGTGGCCGTGGTGCTCCTTGCGGCCGGAGCGGTTGCGTGGCAGTTCACCCGTCCGAGCGGGGCCACCTATCGAACCGCGATGGTGAGTACCGGCACGGCGGTATCCACGCTGAGTTCGGTCGGGACGATCACCCCAGCGAACCAGGCCAGTCTGAACTTCGACGTGGCGGGGACGGTGAGTGCCGTTGACGTCGCCGTCGGACAGCAGGTCACCGCAGGCCAGACCGTCGCATCCCTGGATGCGACATCGTTGCAGAACGCCGAGGTGACGGCCCAGGCCAGCCTGGCCGCCGCACAGGCCACCTTGGCCAGTGATGAGGCCGGTTCGGGCGGTGCAAGCTCGGGGACCGGCGGCTCCAGCAGCTCCAGCAGCTCCAGGACCAAGGTGGTGACCGCGCAGGCACTGGCGCTCGACCAGGCGAACGTCGACGTGGCCCAGGCCAACCTGGATAGCGCCCAACAGGCACTGACATCCGCGAACCTGGTGAGCACGATCTCGGGCACGGTAGGTCAGGTCAGCCTCACCGTCGGTTCCTCGGTTTCCGCTGGATCCTCGTCCTCGAGCGGAGAGGTAGTGATCGTCGGCACTGGTGACTCGTACGAAGTTGCCGGCACGGTGCCGGTTGCCTCAATCAGCAAGGTCGCCGTCGGCCAGCAGGCACTGGTGACCCCCGACTCGTCCAGCAAAGCCATACCTGGGACGGTCACCGGGATCGGTGTGTTGGCCACATCGGGATCAACGTCCACGACCTATCCAGTGACGGTCTCCATCGACTCCCCGAGCCTCGGACTCTTCTCCGGCGGCGAGGCAGGGATCTCGATCGTGACGGGCAAGGCGGTCGGCGTCACGACCGTACCCACGTCGGCAGTGCACACCGTGGGCACGACGAGCTACGTGACCGTGGTGAACGGCACGACCACCAAGCAGGTGAAGGTGGTAGCCGGAACGGTGGGTGCAGTCCTGACCCAGATCAAGTCGGGTGTCACATCTGGTCAACGGGTCAGCATCGCCAACCTCGACCAGCCCGTCCCGTCCTCGTCGACGACGAACACCACAGGACTCGGCGGATTCGGTGGGACGACAGGTTTCGGTGGCGGTGCTGGCGGGTTCGGTGGCGGTGGCGGTGGTGGCTTTGGTGGCGGTGGAGCGGCCGGTGGTTGATCCCTGTTGCCTCATGTCAAACCCGCGCCGCGGGTGATTCGTTGCCTTGAACCGGCCTGGGTCTGATGGAGACTCAGGCCTGTCCGAGTGCAGCCGCTCCTGACCGGCTCCGCGTCCCCGGTGCTGGCGAGGGGCGGCCACTCGGGGCCGGATCATGAGCGCACTCCGGACCGCCGTCCAGCAAGGCATCGACCCGATCGAGTTCTTCATCCGGCTGGCACGAGCGCCCAATCCAGGCACCGTCAGCCTGTTCGCATGAACACCCGCTCGCTGTCACCGCTCATTCGCCGTTGAACGGACCGTCACACCCCGCTATCCGAGTACGGGCGGGTTTCCAGATGGTTCGCCCACTGCAATCCCAACGACAGGTTCGACCGGATTCCGGGCACGTTCGTTCGTGATTCCTAGGGTCGTGAGCACCTGGGCGGCAATCCCTCCCTGTTCGCGAACCAGGCCAAGGAGTAGGTGCTCCGTCCCGATGAAGTCGTGACTGAACAGTCGGGCCTCTTCGTGGGTAGGAACCAGCACCCGCGAGCTCGGTCCGTGAGTCGTTCGAACGCGAGGCGAGGCTACCGTCAGCGCGGCGACCTCTTCTGGCTTCGAGTTCCGGTCAGTGCGTGGCACTTCACTTGATACGACGCGATCGCCAGCAGGGCCAGAGACATCGCTGCCAATTGCCCGATCCATCCGCCTTCCATCCGACGCTGCGACGACGGGCCTCCCAGTTCGTATCCGACCACGTACCCAGTGATCATCACGGCTGCAAACCCAGTCACTGCTCTTCGAATTGCCTTCCGACTGTGCGGGGTGACCGTATATTCCGGGCGTTTCACAGGCACTGAGACGGGGCCCGAGAAGCGCCGCACCTTGCCTCCGCGCTCGTGAAACTCGAGGTGAACAATTCCCGATTCGTCCAAGGTGTAGTGGGCCTCGCCCGGTCCATAGACGCGATCGTCCACATTCGCTCTTCCGGCCGGGTTCCAGACCCCCTCGAATTTCCAGATGTGCCTCACGGTCGCACTCCCAGTCTTCCGGAGGTGCCGCAGCACTCCCATGTGGGATGTGGCGAGGACGGTCTTCATCAAGATCCGCATCGCTATAAGCAGGCAGGCAATGAGGAAGCCAGCCACCTGCACGAAGGCGATGACGGCAAGCACCTGCACGAATGGGAGTCTGCCGGGTCGCTCCCGGCAACGTCAATGCATTGGATGAACGGAAGGGACCAAGCTGTCGGTGTCGTTCAACCGGTCGCATGCGATCACTGACGAGTGCCCCGCCGACCCGGGGATCAGGGGCATCCCAAAATGTCGGCTGGCCACTTGTCCATCGGCAATCAGGGCATCCGGTTAGGCGGCCAACCCCGCCACATCCGTCACGCCGGAGCCGCCGAGGCTTCCGTCGAAGGGGGCGTTGAAGGCGAAGATCCCGCCGTCGGAGGCCACCAACCAGTAGCCCGTGCCGCTCTGCGTTGCCAGCATGCCCACTACCGGCTCGTTGAGCACGAGGTTGCCGGTCGAGCCGTGGAACGTGGCGTCGCCGTAGTTGAAGACCCCGCCGTCGGAGGCCACGAACCAGTAGCCGTGGCCACTCGGAGTCGGCGTCATGCCCACTACCGGCTGGTTCAGGACCATGTTGCCGGTCGAACCGTAGAACGGGGCGCCGCCGAAGGCGAAGATCCCGCCGTCGGAGGCCACGAGCCAGTAGCCCCCAGCTGGTGATGATGCCATTCCGACGATGGGCCGATTCAGGGGCTTGCCACCCATGGAGCCATAGAACGTGGCATCGCCGTAGGAGAAGATGCCGCCGTCAGACGCCACGAGCCAGTAGCCCTTTCCGTCCGGGGTCGCGGCCATACCGACGATCGGCTGGTTGAGGGCCAGGTTGCCGGCGGAACCGTAGAAGCCGGCGTCGCCGTAGGCGAAGATGCCGCCGTCCGCAGCCACCAGCCAGTAGCCCCCGCCGTCCGCGGTTGTCGCCATACCCACGATCGGGGCGTTGAGGGCGGTCGCACTCAGGTTGCCGAGATAGTTCAGATAATTGTCATTTCCGAATCCGCTGATCGCACCGTCGGCTTCGTAGGAGTAGTAACCCTCGTGTGGTGTCGTGGGCGAGACTCCGCTCGCCAGGGCCCCGACAACCACCGATGTGCCTGAAGAGGTGGCCGTCGGGAGACACGAGAATTCGAGAGCGTAGGACGCGATGGTGCCGTCGGGGTCATAGGTGATCTGGGTGAATTGGAACGAGACATCATCCGACCCTGCCGAGTACGAAATTGGCGCCGCAGTCCCCGATCGGGCCGCTGACCGAGAAATTGATGCTCGATCCACCGGTGTAGGAGACCATCGGCTGGAAGTGCTGCGCGAGGTTGGACTCGATGTTGACCTTGGACAGCCCCAGCTGGATCCACAGGTCGGAGTCCGTGGCGTCGGGAGTGGTCGGGGTGCCCTCAACCTGCTGGATTCCGTCCGACCCGACTGGCACCGCCTCCATCCACCCGTGGTAGAGGGGTGCCACCGGCATGTGACCGGTGACGGCCGGTGACGCCACCGTGGACGCCCGATTTCCCGAAGCGGCCGCACCGCTGGACCATGCGGGGTGCAGCCGAGGAACGGCGCTCGCCGGAGTGGCGACCAGTGTCGTGGTTCCGGCAACCACGGTGATGGCGATCAGGGCTCGGAGGCGGTGGCGCATCGGCAAAAAATAGCAAGCGGCACATTGGAGGTGGACGATCGGACGCAACTCCTATAGCGAGCTAGCAGCGAATACATTGAACGCCACCGAATCTCTGGTGCACCTGCGATTGTTCTTCACCCGCCGCTGGTCCGGGTACCCCAGTACTTCCGATGCGAGGCGGGAACGGCGGCAATGCGGTGTGCCTCGAGGGACGGTGTCTCACCGCGTGGTGTCGCCCTCGGGCATGTGGTTCATGTTCGCGACCGAGTACCGTGACAAGTCAGTCCACCGGTTCACACTCCACTCCGGCGCACCTACACCGAGGAGAGGCGATGCCCGATTCCCCAGCTCCGGTCCAGGCAGATCCTTCGACACCTGCCAGGACTGGAACAGATCAAGTGGTCTTCGACGCTGACGCCGGAGGCGGTGGCCGGACGAAGAAGATCGGACTTTGGCTCTTCCTCTTCGTCCTCGTCGTCGGAATCATCCTCATCGCCGTGTCGTTCGATGCCTTCCGTCATTGGCTCGCGCTCCACACCGGCACACTTCACGGAGGGCCGGATCTCTATTACAACTTCTGGTCCGGGTTCGGATCCGACCTCGGCGAGGCGACACTCATCAGTGCCGTCGGCATTGGGGTGTACACCGGCGTGCGGAAGGTCAACTGTCACACGAAGGGCTGTTGGAGGATCGGCCATCACCCACTGGACGGCACTCCCTACATCTTGTGCAAGCATCACCATCCGCATGTACCGACCGGCGGCGCAACCCAGGAGCACATCCTCGAGCAGCACCGAAGGTACAGGGAATCCCACGAGGCGAGCCGGAACTAGGGGATGCTGAGGCATTCGTGCTCTCTGTGGCAGTGAGGAGAGTTCCTGACCCCGACGGGATCGGCGTCGCGTCGACCTCCGGCTTCGCCCCGAACTCCGAGCGCCTCGCCGCGGCTACGTCGGTAGTCACCAGAACCAGATTGGAGAACCACGTGTCCCGACGACCGCCTACTCGCAACCGTCGTCCGCAATCACACCTCGGGCGCTCGTCGCCGGACCGAATTCCGTCACGGTCAAGGTGACCGAGACCGTCACCACCCTGACGACCAATCAACGGATCAGGACGAAGATCTCCGTCGAAGGCACGATTCCGCTGACCATCAGCTGACCGGCGGGTTCGGTCACGCCGCCCAACCTCGGATCAGTTGGGCCGGCGTTCGCGTACGGCGGCCACGGCCTTGGCGATCTGAGCGTCGAAGGCCTCTAGCTGCTCGGCTTCGGCCGCACTGGCGACGAAGGCGTGCCGATCGCAGGCTTTACCCCCGCGCCATATCCGCTCGATGGCGCGCGTCGCGGTGATGTCCGTCAACGGATCACCGGACACGAGGACCAGGTCCGCCCGCTGCCCGGGGGCAACATGTCCTCGGTCCGCCAGGCCGAACACCCGCGCCGGCTCAGCCGTGGCGGCGGCCAGGGCCTGCGCCGGGCTGATGCCGCTTCGGACGAGGAGTTCGAGTTCCCGGTGCAGGCTCGCTCCGAACACGGTCCCCGGGGTCGGAGCGTCGGTGCCCGCAAGTAGAGCGACCCCCGCGTCGGCCAGCCGCCGCACGTTGTCCTCGGCCCGCGAGTAGGGCGGCAGTTGCCGGCCAGCCCCTCCCGAGGGATCAGATGTCAATCGGCGTACCCAGGCATCGCCGAGCACCTCGGCCAGCCGCGGGTCACCTGCGACTGCCGCGCCCCCCGATTCGCCGAGCGTGTTCTCGACGGTGGCCAGGGTCGGACCGACCACGACTCCGGCCTCGGCCATGCGTTCGACCATGGCCACGTCCAATTCGGCGTCGGCCGGGACGTGGGCCACCACGTCGACACCCGCGGATACGACCTCCTCGACCCCGGCCGTGGAGCTCACGTGAGCGACGACGACCAACCCACGGGTGTGCGCGGCGATGACCAGTGCCTGGATGGTCTCGAAGTCCAGCGAGGGCCACAGACCCCGGATGCCGGAGAAGATCTTCAGGTAGTCCGAGCCTTCCGCGATCCGTTCGGCCACGAACTGATCGGCCTGGTCGGCGGCGGTCAGGGTCGGGAACGGGGCGTAGATCAGCGACGGGTGCCCGTCGGGCGCGGTGGCACCGACGCCCGAGGAGCGCACGTCGGCCACGTCCGGGCGGGAGCCGGCCTGCGCCTTGGCCCTGGCCACCAGGTCGGGCTTGCTGAACATGTCGAGCACCGTGGTGACGCCGAAGGTCAACGACTGTGCGAGAGCACCCGGGACGAGGTGCACGTGGGCGTCGATCAGCCCGGGGAGCACCGTCCCGCCGCCCGCGTCGATCACCTCGTCGCCTTGCTGCGCGGCCGAGGCGGCCGAGCACGTGGTGATCAGGCCGTCGGAGAACCGGATCGACGTCCAGTCCTGCGACCTCGTCCCGTCGAATACCTTCGCGTTCACGATCGTCGTCGCCGCGCCCGGGGCCTCCCCCCGGTGAAGGCGGGCGTCGCCGGCCATGATCGCCGGGTGCGGTCGGTCGCTCGGCCCGGCGGCCGCTCGACGCCCGGTCACGTCGGTCCCGGCTGCATCTCGAACCGCGGGGCAAGATGGATGCTCCGATGTCGCCCGGGCAGTCCCTTCCACCTGGGCTCTGGACTGCCGAAACCAGGGAGGGGCGCCACGGCGATCCGATCCCGATCCCGCCGGACGTTCAGTGCCCGCGCTTGCGGGACTTGCCTGACGGCCGGGACGGCGTCCCCGGAGCTGTGAACCGGCCGGAGGTGCTCCGGCGACCGGCGGGCATGCTGCCCCGGCCCAGGATGGCGTCCCGCTCGGACCGGGGTCGCGAGTTGAAGCGCTTCATGAACGCCTCGACCGCCGCCGGGTCGGCAGGCGACACGCCTTCGCGGGCCGCTTCGGTCCAGAGCCGCTTGCCGAAGCTGAATCGGGACGAGTCGGCCATGTGCTCGCGGAACTCGGGTGCGACGTCGTCCAGGAAGTCGCAGAGCACCTCAGGGGATTCGCTCCCCTCGTCGAGGAGCTCGGTCTCGGCGAGGAACGTGATGAAGTCCTTCGCCCCGGCCAGGATCTCGTCGAGGTCGTCGACCTCGACCATCACCTTGGCCGGGTAGAGCTCCAGGAAGACCTCGGAGAGGTCACGACGCCTCCAGCGGGTGAGGTGGCGATCCACATAGGCCCACTTGTAGTGGAGCAACCCTTCGGGTCCGTCACGCCTGACCTCGAGTCCCTTGTCCTTCGACCATGCCGCGAACCGCTTCTTCAGCTCGGCGTTCGCTGCGTCATAGTCATCCTCGTCCTGGGGCTCCCAGTAGTGCTGTTCCACCGCACCATCTTGGCCGAAGGCGAGCGCTGCAGGTCGACCTCCAGAATGGACCGGCGGATCGGTCAGGGGAGTCGGCGCCGACTGCCCGACGGTCAGGGCCTCAGCCCCAGCGGCCCTCATCCATGAATGCCGCATTCGGTCGTCGACGACCCGGCCCACCGTCCGGACCGAGGAGGTAGCCCGGGCTCGACCCGGGTGGTCGTCGGAGCGCACCCGATCGAGGGATAGCCCTGTCGGCTCAATGGGTGCACCGGCAGGTCATGCCCCGACACGTACTCCTCGACCTGGACGTCCGTCCATGAGGCGAGCGGATTGATCTTCACGATGCCACGACGGGCGTCCGTGGCCACGACCGGCGCACGTGACCGCTCGGGCGTCTCCGCCCGCCGCAACCCGCTCATCCACGCCGACCTGCCCTCGAGCGCCCGATCCAGCGGCTCCACCTTCCGCGTCTGACAGCATCGCTCGGTTCCACAGGGCCAGGCACCCAGGGGGACGGTCGGGTCCATCACCCGCAGCTGCAGCCCGTAGCGCCGGCGGACCTGGTCGGCGTAGGCCAGCGTCTCGTCGAAGTGGAAGTGGGTATCGAGGAACACCACGTCGATGCCGGCATCGATCCGGGTGGCGATGTCGATCAGGACGCAGTCCTGGAACGAGGCGGCCAGGGTCAGCCCGGTACCGAATTCGGCCACCGCCCACCGGACGATCTCCTCGGCCGGTGCAGACTCGAGACGGTCGGACACGGCACGCAGCCCTGCATCGTTCGTGCCCACACGGGTCGTCATGCGGGACGCGCCACGATCGATGTCCGCAGGTTGACCGGCGTCCGAGGGTCCCAACAGCGCAACCATCGTCATCCACCCACTTTCGGCTCTTCGTCGATTTCGATGCGACAAGACTGTCGGGTGCACCTGCCGGGCGGCCCAGAGCCGGCTGAGCGCCAGCTGAGCGTCCCGGCTCCGACCGACGCCCGGGGTGGGGCCCGTCCCACCTGCACGGACGTGAGGTGGCGACCTCCCAACCCGCCACGTACCCGTTACCGTTTCCAGGACCGTGGTGTGCTCGCCTGCTCTGTCGCCATCGACCACGCGCCGACCGGTGCGGTGGGGTGGATGAGCCGCGCCCGTCGTCGGACCTTCACGGTGTCGGCCATCGCCGTGACCATCGCGGTCGCCCTGGGCGCGTGTGCGGCCACGGCCCTAGCCTCGGCACCCGCGGTCACCGGCGGACAAGCTCCCCGGTACCTGGCGCTCGGCGCGTCGGCATCGGTGGGATTCCAGCCCACGGCGGCCCACCCACACGGGAGGCCGACCCGCCGCGGGTATGCCAACGACCTCGTCACCGCCATCCGTGCCCGTTGGCCCGGCCTGATCCTCACGAGACTCGGCTGTCCCGGTGCCACGACCTCGACGATGCTGCACGGCGGCGGCCACTGCCGGTATCCGGGGGGATCCGAGCTGACTGCCGCGGTCCGCTTCCTTCACCGACATCGGACGACCCGGCTCGTCACCGTGGATCTGGGATTCAACGACATCGGGCGGTGCTTCCACCACCGGGTCGTCGACGAGCGCTGCGTTGCCCGGGGCCTCGCAAAGGTCCGGAGCCAGCTGCCCCCCATCATCCGGGACCTGAAGGCGGCGACCGGCCGGGGGACCGTGATCGTGGGCGTCGGGCACTACGACCCGTACCTGGCCCTAATGACCAAGGGCCCGGCGGGCCGACACTTCGCCGACCTCAGCTTGCAGGCCATCAGGCGACTGGACCGGACGCTGAGCTCCATCTACACACGATTCGGCGTGCCGATGGCCGGGGTGCTCGGCACATTCGAGTCCACCGACGCGCATCGGATCACCGTGGACTCGAGCCGGATCCCCGTCAACGTGGAGCGGGTCTGCCAGTGGACGTGGATGTGCTCACCCCGGCCGTTCGGCCCGAACATCCATCCCAACGCCCGGGGCTACGAGGCCATCGCCGAGGCGATCTCGGCGGCCCTCCCGCCGGCTTCCTGATCGGGACCGGGTCCGTCCGGTGGGGTGCGCCGGGGTAGGAGGGTCGACCACGGCTGCCGGGTCCTCCCGGTCAGGGCCTTGGACAGCGGCGTTCTGGCGAGGACGGCGGTCAGCGCAACGCAGGCGCCGACGACGCCGATGACCGTGGCCAGGCACAGCAGTGGCCAGGGGACGACAGTGGCGAGCCGGGCCCATCCGAAGGTCGTCAGGCCCACGATGAAGAGCATCTGGGCGAGGTAGATGCCGTACGAGTTGTCCGACCCGGACCGGACGATGTTCCTCAGGCGTCGCGTCCGGCCCGATGCCACCAGGTACGTGCCGGCCAGGTAGATGCAGGCGATGGCGCCGATGTTGAAGGGCATCACGATCGGCTGGAACGGATCGTTGTTCGCTCCGAGCCAGCTCATGTGGCCCCAGGTGGCGAGCCCGTACCAGCCTTCGGCCACCGCGGCGGCGGCGATCGTGAACGACACCACCGTCCGGACGTGGTCGAGCAGCCACCGGTGGACGTCGTCGAGATGGAGCGCGACGATCATGCCGGCCACCAGGTAGAACTGGTACGAGACGATCTCCCGGGTGGCCCAGAAACCCTGCATGCCCGTGGGGAGGACGCTCCAGTGCTGCAGCGAGACCATCAACAGCTGCACCACGGCGCTGGCCACGAGTATGTGGACGTGCCACCGCCTCGCCCGGATCAGGGCCGGAGCCACCAAGGGGAAGATCACATAGAACTGGGCGATGACCAGCAGGTAGTAGAGCTGGTAGTAGCCGGTGGCCAGCAGGTAGCCGAAGTGGCCGAGCGAGGTGCCCCAGCCGGCGGCCCGGTAGGTGACGGCGAAGTAGATGGCGGTCCAGCACAGGTAGGGGATGCCGATCGACACGAACCGGCGGCGGTAGAACGTGCCCAGTCCCGTCCTCGTCAGGCCGGCATAGCCGTAGGTCAGCATGCACGCCGAGACGAATAGGAACGCTTCACGGCTGACGTGCAGGAGGAGCAGCGACGCTCCGGCGGCCGTACTGACCGCCGGGGCGAACGCCAGGAGGGAATGGGTGCTGACGACGCCGAACTGCTTGATCGGCCGCATGGCGTCGATGTGGTCGAGCCGCCGGCGGGTGCCGGACGTCTTGGGAGCCGGCGTCGTCTCCGGTTCGGGCACGGGCACACTCGCGACGGAGTCGGCGACACGTGCGGGCTGGAGGGTTTCGGTGAGGGACATCGGCCTGTTCCTGTCAGGGCATGGTGACGGTTGCGATGACGTCGGCGTCGACGTCCATGGACTCGATCTGACGACGGGCGATCTTTCCGTTGCCCGTGGTCGGCAGTCGACCGACGACGTTGAGCGCGACGGGACGCTTCCCCTGAGGGAGTGCCTCGAGGAGGCGCACCCGTGCGAGGTCGGCGACCGCCAGTGCCGAGGACACTCCCGAGCGGTCGGTGACGCCCGTCACGGCGACATAGGCGACGGGAACCATCCCCAACGCCTCGTGCGTGCGCCCGATGACCACCGCGTCCGACACCCGGGGATCGACCCGGAGCAACTCCTCGATCTCCCGGGGATACACCTTCTCGCCGCCCCGGTTGATGACATCGTCGCTCCTGCCCACGAGGAACAGGTAGCCGTCGTCGTCGAGGTAGCCGAGATCGCCGGTCGAGAACCACCGGGCAGAGATGTCGTCATCGATCGGCTGCACCGGAGGGCGTGCGTCGCCGTACTGCCCGACCCACCGCCCGCGGATCTCGACATGACCCGGCACCGGGCGATCACAGAGCGGCGGCCTCCCGTCGGGCGCCTCCCCGGCGACGATCCGGAGCTCGAAGCCGACCGGTCGGCCGACCGAGCCGGGCTTGCGGGGCCCCCGCATCGGGTTCGCCGCGATCTGTCCGGCCGCCTCGGTCATGCCGTACGTCTCGACCACGGGGATACCGGTGACCGCCTCGAACCGGTGCGACGTCGCCACCGGCAACGGGGCGGACGCCGACCGGACGAACCTGATCCGACCGGGCACCGACTCGCCGGCCCTCAGGGTGGAGAGATGGGAGATCATCGCCGGAACGGCATTGATCCACGTGACCTGGTGACGTTCCATCAGGCCCCAGAAGTCGGTGCGGTGGAACCGGCTGTCCACCACGAGACCGGATCCGGCCCACAGGGCGGCGAGCACGCCGACGACCTGGGCATTGATGTGGAACAGGGGAAGCGGGCTGAATCCGATGTCGCCGGCCTCGAAGCCGTGTTCGGTGGCCACGGCCCGGGCGCCGTCGAGTAGCTGGCGCTCGTGCAGCTGGATCAGCTTGGGAGTGCCCGTGGAACCGGAGGAGAAGAGGAGGGCACCGCCGGACCCGCCGGCGGGTGGCAGCTGCGGTCGACCGCCGTCGGCCACCACCGGCGGCCGGGCGACCAGGGTCGCCCCCGACGTTCCGTACCAGGGGACGCCACCGACCGGGCTACCGAGTCCGGCGGCGAGTTCCGGTCGGTCGGAGACGACCACCGCGGGCTGCAACCGGTCGAGGAGGGACCCCACGGCGGCGGCCGGTGCAGCCGGATCGATCGGGGCCGCCCACCGTCCGGCAGCGATGATCGCGACATACGCACGGGAGAACTCGAGGGGGTCGGCGATGCAGAGCGCCACCCTCTCGCCGCGGCCGACACCAGAGGTCGCCAGCCAGCCTTCCCACCACGCCGCGGCATCGTCCAGTTCGGCGAAGGAGATCCGGCGCTGGCTGCGGGCGTCCCGGAGGAACGTGCCTCCGCCGCCGGACTCCGCCCGGCTGCGGACGACGTGAGCCAGATCGCCGGCGACCGCCACATCGACCAGGTCGCTGGCGACCGCCACTTCCAGAGGGGTGGGCAGGAGAGTGGTCATCTCAGTACATCATCCGCGGGTCGCGGTACTGCTTGAACTCGAGGAGATTGCCCGACGGGTCGCACAGTACGACGGTCCGGTGCTCCTCCGCCCGGCCCGCGAATCGGGTCTCCACGTCCCGATAGACGGTGAGCTGACGCTGCGCGCACAGCGTCAGCAGCGCATCGAACTCCTCGGCTTCACGGAACGTGACCCCGAAATGTCGGGGATAGAGGGACGGAGGGGGTGATGGGTCCATTCCCTCGGTCAGGTGGCAGACCAGTTGGTCCCCGAAGAAGTCGAGCGTGATCCGATCCCCGTAGGTGCGGGCCAGCTTGCAGCCGAGCCCGTTCACATAGAAGTCGCGGGCCGCGTCGAGGTCGTGGACGGGGACGGCGAGATGGAAGACGTCGCGCTCGTTCCTCATGAGCGTGCGGGAACGGCCATGGCGACCGAGGGTGCCGCTTCGGGCGGGGGTGCTGCTTCGAAGCTGGTGAGTGTGTCGGACCGGAGGCCGAGGCGGAGCGTCTCCAGCCCGAGGACGCCGGTGGCGGGAATGTTGCCGAGGTTCACGTTCGGCCCGATCAGGCTGACGAAGGTGGACTGGAGACCGACCGTCGGGGCCTCGAACAGCAGGTGGTCGACGAGTTCGCCGTCGTGGAGCAGCTCGTCCACGATGTCGTGGCGGAGCTCGCCGCTGCCCGTGCAGATTCCGGAGCGACCGCTCTCCCGGGTCTCCAGCGTCACCAGGCAGGCACCGGCGTCGAGGTCCTCGAGGACGCACTCGCGCCAGCGGCTGGCCGGAACGAGGCCGGCGCGACCCGGATCCTTGAAGCCCACTTCCGAGATCACCCGGAACTCGTCGGACAGGTCCCGGACGGCGCCGGCCTTGCTGGCGTCGGAGAGGTCGATCGTCCCGTTGGACACCTCGACGTAGTGACACGAGTGCCGCCGGCAGAACGTCCGGAAGTCGTCGATCTTGCCTTGCAGCAGGAACTTCTCGAAGAGGGTGCCGCCGAAGTAGTGCTCGATCCCGTGGCTGCGCAGGGTCTCGATCTTGCGGTCCAGCCCGTCGGTCACGATTGCCGTGCCCCACCCGAACTTGACGAAGTCGAGATACGGGGCTGCACCCTCGATCACGTCGTCGAAGTACGCCGGCGGGAGCCCACCGTCGATCATCATGGTGAGGCCGGTCGAGCGGGGCTTGGGGGTCCGCTCCGGTAGGTCGAGTGTGTTCTGGTTCAAGACGCCCCTCCTTCGGTGGGGATGATCGTGTGCCCGGCAACGGCGTCGGCCAGGTCCTCAGCTGTGTCCGACCGGACCACGACCCGCCGCACGGATCCGTTCGGTACCGCTTCCCAGCTCATGCCGTCCAGGCCCGAGCCGGTGAGTGCGGCGGCGAGCAGACGCAGACTTCCACCGTGGGCCACGACGACCACGTCTCCGGTCGGCTCGCCCGACGCGAGCGAGCGGGCGAAGTCGCTGCACCGTCGGAACACGTCCTGCAGCGACTCACCGCCGGCCGGGTGGGCGGAGGCGTCCACGATCCTGTCCCCGTCCAGTCCCGTCAGTGCCGGCGCGATGGATCCCACCGGCCTCCCTTCGGCGACGCCGAAGTTGCGCTCGCGCAGCCGCTCGTCGATGACGACGGTGCGACCGACCCGGGCGGCGATCCTGGCCGCCGTGGCCCGGGCACGGCGCAGGTCACTCGAGAAGATCACGTCCACGGGCTGGTCGGCCAGGACCGTCGCGGCGCGGTCGGCCTGGCTCCGGCCCCGGGCGGTGAGCCGGGGCGCGTCCCGGTGCCCCTGCACGATGCCGAGCCGATTCCAGTCGGACTCGCCGTGACGTACGAGCCACACGACTCGCTGCTTGGTAGGCGGGAAACTCACCATCCCAGTATGCGGAGGCCGTCTGAGATCCAACTGTGGGAACCGTGAGAGGACCCTGAGATTCGGGGGCCTCGGTCGACCGATCGTGATCGCGCCGGTCCCGGCGTCCACCGAGCCCGGAGTCTCGAGGCGACCCGGGACGGCTCACCGTCGCCGGCCGGGCCCGGGCCCGGGCCGACCGTCCCGCACCCTTCGAATGGACCGGGCTCCGGACGGAGGTCGACCGGGAGGAGGGCCGCACCGGGTCACGGACCAGGCCACTCCACGTACAATGTGGGACAGATCGACGGAACAGCGGGAGCATCTATGGAATCCACACGGGCCCAGGAATTGCTCGACGCAGAGCGGCTCCGGGTCGAGCGCCTGCTCGCCCAGATGGACGAGGACACCGGTGACGACCGGACGGCCGCGAACGCACCAGGGGACATGTTCGACTCGGCCGAGCCGCTGACCAAAGAGGGCACGGACGAATCGATCCGAAACGAGCTCCAGGACCGGCTGACCGCGATCGACCGGGCGGAACGGCGACTCGAGGTAGGCAGCTACGGATTCTCGCTTCGCAGTGGTCAACAGATCCCGGACGATCGTCTCGAGATCGACCCCGCCGCGGAGTTGACCGTCGACGAGGCCCGACGGACCGTGTGACGTGACTACAGGTCGGGGCCGGAATGCCGGAGGTCGTCGAGAGGCGAGGCGATAGCGTCGCAGGTACGGACGTTCGAGAGGAGTCGGAGATGGCCAAATCGCTCTACACAGCCCGGGCCCATGTGGTCGGCGGCCGAGACCAGGGCCACGGCGTGACCAGCGACGGGGCCTTGGATGTCCAGTTGCGCACCCCCGTCGAGATGGGAGGCGAAGGTGGAGGCACGAACCCCGAGCAGCTCTTCGCCGTGGGCTACGCGGCATGCTTCGAGGGTGCGCTGGGCGTCGTGGGACGTCGGGAGCAGGCTGATCTCGGTGCCGTTTCCATCGACTCCGAAGTGACCCTGGTCACCACCGAGAACCGCGGGTTCACCGTGGCCGTCGGCCTCGACGTGACACTCCCGGGAATCAGCGAACCCGAGCGCGCCGTGTCGATCGTGGCCGCGGCCCACGAGGTCTGCCCCTACTCGAACGCGACCCGCGGGAACGTCGAGGTGAGCCTGAAGGCCAATGGGCATCCGGTCGAGTCGGTGGAGCTCCGAGCCAACTGACCATCCGGGCCCTGACGGTTCCGGGCCCCTCACGGTGAGGAGTCAGCGATGAACGGAAGAGATGACGTGTCCGCACCCTCCGGTCACACCCCTGAGGGGGGAGTCCTGGTCGGCGACAGCGACGCCCGTCGGCGCATGGTCCTTTTCGAGGATCCCCAGTGCCCGTACTGCCGCAAGTTCGAAGAGGTCAATGGAGCGTCCATCACGGCCGCGACGGCCGTGGGCGAGCTGGTGGTCGAGTACCGCATGCGGTGCTTCCTGGGTCCGGAGTCGGTCCGAGCCGACAACGCGCTCGCACTTGCCGCTGAGGTCGGTCAGTTCGACGCGCTACGCCGGGCAGTGTTTGCAGCCCAACCGCCGGAAGGGACCGGGGGGTTCACCAACCGGGACCTCGTGCACCTCGGCGCCCAGGTCGGACTGACCGGTGCGGACTTCACCGCCGGTGTCCGGGAGGCCAGATACGAACCGTGGGTCCTGCGACGTGAGTCGCTCTACCAGGACGAGGATCCGCAGGGAACGCCGGCCGCGTGGCTCGACGGCAGCCCGATCGACTCGACGTCGTTCTTCGACAGGCAGGAGTTCGAACACCGACTGCGCGCCTGACCGCCGCTTCCGGTGGGCCGCGTACCCGACCGGCTCCGGTCGATGGCGCGATCCCGCCCGCCACGACGGGAGCAACGGTCCCACAAGAAAGCCCGACGCAACCTCCGTACGTCGGTGCCTTCAGGGTTAGGAGATGCTCGAGCGCAAGGCGTCACGCGTGAGCTTGACAAGCTCGTAGGCGGTCACGCTGCCCGCTTGCATCAGGCGGAACTCCAGTGGCACCAGTGCCCGCCGCTGCACGTACGACAACAGCTCCGGATCGTCGTGGACGAGGTCGATGATCTCGCCGGCGAGCACGTGCTGGGCGCCCCGCCACATCAGATCGGCCCGGTCTGCGGACGGATCCACCGTCTTTGCAGCATTTCTCCGCTGACGGCGGATGGCGGTGACATCCCCATGAGCGAAGAGATTGAGCTGGACCCAGCCCGGGACCGCTTCGCCACGCCGACGAAGCTGATCGCAGTAGCCGCCGGCCAGGAATGCCTCGGCATCCGCGACGATCTCACCGCCGTCAACGGTGAGCGGCTCGTCCTTGCTTGCACGCCGCCTGAAACCTCTCATCTCCGACTCCTCTTCCCGTGTTTCCCGTGTGCGTTCCCTTGTGCAGGTTGTCCATCGCCCGGCTTCGACGCCGCCCGCCCGCTCCCTCGGGTCCATCGGGTCCATCGGGTCCATCGGGACCATCGATCCGCAGCGTCCGGGACAACCGTGAGATCCCCACCTACGCAGCCCTCCAGTCGTTCACGAGGACGAGCGCCATCTGGATGGCGCGGCTGACCTCGAGGAGATCCACCGTCGGTGTCGACGACGTGATGACACCCTCGACCACGGTGGCCAGCGACCGAAGGTCCGCAGCGACCTGCAGCATGACTCCTTCGGAAGCGTCGCCGACCACGGTCGTCGGTGGCGGGTGACCTGCCTCCATCCCGTCATGCCACCCGCCGAGCTGCCCCGGTCGAGCGGGACTTCCCGGTGGGACGGCGGACGGATGGCTCACTTCCAGCTGATGGCTCACTTCCAATGGATCGCGCACCAGGGCTCCGGGTTGTACATCGACAACACCGTGGCGCATCCCTCCGCCTCGCAGACTCGCCTGAGGGCGATCGCCTTCGGCTTCTTCACCCGGACCCCCACGGGCTGTCCCGGGATCGAGCCGTTCATCGCGTCTACAGACATCTGCCGCCATCCCCTCTCCGCACCGCCCGGCACCTACCGGGGGTGAGCCGACGACACCCGGCCGGGCTCTACCACCGCGGTTCGGGCATCCGGATCTGAAGCCTGGAATTCAGCGAGGACGAACCGAACGGCGGGCCGTCGACCCGAGCGACCTCGTCGAACTCCATGGCTTCAGCAGACCATTCGCCGCCTGATCATCCAATGCAGCTAGCCGCCATTGAGGAGTTCCAGCTGTCTTCCTTCCGGAACAGCAGTCGCCCGAGATGTCCCTGCACCGGACCCCCCCCTGACCGCTGACGACGCCAACGCGTGCTCGGCACCGACCCGTCGGAAGTCGGAGCTGGGACGTGTTGTCATCGCCTCCACCGCCTCGACGAGCGCGGGCGGATCCCAGGTCCGACCACTCGGGAAGGCGTCCGCCACGAGGGCGCGGCGGGTGTGCCAGGCACCCGGAAGCCGCGTTTCCAGCTAGCTGCAATGGTCTCGCACCCCCTCGATGGTCAGCTGGATCCATGAGGTCTGAGCAGCATCCTCAGAGCCGGTGGCCGACGTCCAGGGTCGACCGCCGATCGGCGTCCACCCACACCGCCGGAGCGCTGACCCGACTCCGGACCACCGTCCGACGGGATGTCGGAGGCGCCCGCCACCTTGACCGCGGCCGGCGAGTTCCGACGCCCACCGGGTTCCGGTCTCCGCCAGGTGGGGAGGTCCGGCGTCACCCCGCCCGAAACGAGTGAGAGGAGCACCTCATGGCTGGGCAACCGCTCGATGGCCCGGATCCGTCGTCGTACGGGAACGTTCTCCACGACGCTCGGCTGGAGCCCGTCGGGCGGGCGGTCGTCTGGACGTCGGCCATCACGGCCCTGGGTGGACTGCTCTTCGGATATGACACCGGCGTCGTTTCGGGCGCACTGCTCTTCCTCCACACGAGCTTCGGCAATCTCAGTTCGTTCGACAAGGAACTGGTCACCTCCCTCCTGCTGGTCGGGGCCGTGGTCGGAGCATTCGGCTCGGGGAGGCTGTCCGACCTCATAGGACGCAGGACGGTCATCCTCATCACGGCCGTGGTCTTCGTCATCGGGGTACTGGGCGCAGCCTTCTCACCGACCTTCTGGTTCCTGGTCGTCATGAGGTTCGTGATCGGACTGGCCGTCGGCTCCGCATCGATGGCCGTTCCCCTCTACATCAGCGAAGTGGCACCACCCCGCGTTCGGGGGGCACTCGTCAGCTTCAACCAGCTGGCCCTGACCTTCGGCATCCTCGTGGCGTTCCTGGTCGACTACGGCCTGAGCTCGAGTGAGGACTGGCGGCTCATGTTCGGACTGGCCACCATCCCGGCGGTACTGCTCTTCGTCGGGATGCTGACGCAGGCCGAGAGCCCCGTCTGGCTGGTCACCCACGGGCAGATCGCCAGCGCCCGGAAGGTGCTGACCCGGGTCCGCAGTGCCGACCATGACATCGAGGGCGAGATCGACGAGATCAAGGCCCTGAGCGGCCGCGCCGTGAACTACCGGGAGCTGCTCCGGCCCGATGTCCGCAAGCTGGTGGTCATCGGGGTGGTGATGGCCGTTCTCCAGCAGGTCACCGGGATCAACACGGTCATCTACTACGCACCGACGCTGCTCCATCAGGCCGGTCTCGGGGACTCGGCCTCGCTCCTGGCCAACGTCGGGGTCGGCCTCGTCAACGTGGGAATGACGGTGGTCGCCATACGACTCATCGACAGGGTCGGCCGGCGCGTCCTCCTGATCAGCGGCACGGTGGGCATGACCCTCGCCCTGTTCGTCGTCGCCGCCACCTTCGCCGTCAACGGTGACACGCTGGGGACCACCGCCGCCGTCGTGGCCGTGGTGAGTCTCATCTTCTACACCGGGTCGTTCGCCATCGGTCTCGGCCCGGTGTTCTGGCTGCTGATCAGCGAGATCTATCCGGCGAGGATCCGCGGCAAGGCCATGAGCATCGCCACCATCGCCAATTGGGCGGCGAACTTCGTCGTCGCCGCGTCGTTCCTCACCTTGTTGAACGCCATCTCGAATGCCGGGACCTTCCTCCTGATGGGGGTCGTGAGCGTCTACGCCGTCGTGTACTTCTGGAGGAAGGTTCCCGAGACGGAGGGGCGGACGCTGGAGGAGATCGAGCGGGACATGGCGCCGCCGGTCCGGGACGGCAAGCCTCGATGACCCGGAAGGGCGCCATCGAGAGCGCGGTACCGTGCCGCGCACGTGGTGCCGGCCGTCGACGACAGGAGGAGTCGCTCATGGGCGCGACTGAATTGACCGCAGCCGGGGTGAGGATTCCCGACACCACGCTGGCACGTGACGCCACCGAACTGGTGCGGGACTCCACCACCGATCTCGTGTTCCACCATTCCTGCCGGGTCTACTGGTTCGGAAGCCTCCAGGGCCGGAACCGGGGTCTGAGCTTCGACCCCGAGCTGCTGTACATCGGGGCGATGTTCCACGACCTGGGTCTCGGCGAGCCGTTCCGAGGTAGCGGACGGCGCTTCGAGGTCGACAGTGCGGGCGAGGCCCGCAGGTTCCTCCAGGGTCACGGCGTTCCGGAGGACAGCATCCGCCGGGTGTGGACCGCCATCGCCCTGCACACGACACCTGGGGTTCCCGAGTTCATGGAGCCCGAGGTCGCCCTGGTCACCGCCGGCGTGGAGTACGACGTACTCGGCATCGGGTACCACGACATCAGCGACGCCGACCGGGCCGAGATCACCACGCTCCATCCTCGACCGGACTTCAAACGGAGGATCCTGGAGGCGTTCACCGAGGGCTTCTCCTCCAGACCGGAGACCACGTACGGCACCGTCAATGCGGACGTCCTGGACCGGTTCGTGCCGGACTACAAGCGGAGCAACTTCGTGGACGTCATCGAGGGCTCGGACTGGCCGGACTAGCGGGCCACCGTCCCCGCCGCTCGTCGCCCGCCACCTTCACGGCTGTCGGACGTGCCGACGGACAACGGGGACATGGAGCAGGAGACCCTCCTCCGAGTTCACGCGCTGCAGGTGGACACCTCGCCCGTAGATGGTCGCCAAGGCCAGGACGGCCGACGCCAGCAGGAGGCCGCCGGCGACGTTGAGCGACAGTGTCAGACCCCGGTGGAACGCGCTGTAGGCGGCGGAAACGACCTCGTTCACGATGTGGGTGATGGCACGGTTCTGGGCCGTCGCCGCTTGCGCCTCTCCCTGGTACGTCCCCGTGGTGACGGCGGACACCACCAGTGATTGGTAGGCCTTGGGAATGCCGATGGCCGTCAGCCGCTGGACGAGGTTGACGGTCAGCTGCCCGTTGATGATCGATCCGAGGACGGCCACCCCGACCACGGCACCGAGCTCGCGGAACGTGTTCGTGGTGGACGCGGCCATCCCCGAGTGCTTTGCCGGCACCGACCCGAGCGCGGCCGAGGTCACGGGCACCATGGCCATGCCCACTCCGACGCCGGCGAGGAACATCGTCCACCCGATCTGGTCGATGCCCGCGCTGGGGGTGATGTAGGCGTTGGTGAGCAGGATCCCCACGCCGCCGATCAGGCAACCGGTGGCCATGGGGATGCGCGGACCCCAGGCGGCGACCCAACGACCGGTGAGCAGTGCGGCCGCGACCATGCCCACGGCCAGCGGCAGGAAGTCGAGCGCCAGTCGAAGGGGCGGGTTGGATCCGACGACCTGGAGGTAGAGCGCCACCATGAAGAAGATGGCGAACGTGCCGAAGTAGACCGTGAAGGCGATGACCGTGGATCCGGCGAACGCCGAACGGCGGAAGTAGCGGACATTTAGGACCGGGTTCCTGGCTCGCAACTCGACCAGGACGAACGCCACGGCTGCGACGGCGGCGAAGCAGAACAGCAGGAGGATCCACGGTGTCCGATAGCCGTGGGTCTCGCCCAGGATGATGGCGAAGGTCAGCAACCCCAGCGTGAGCGCTCCGAGGACGGCACCGGGGAAGTCGAACCGGGCGCGCACCGGGTCCGCGCTCTCGGGGAGCACGATCAGTGCGCACACGAATGCCAGTGCACCGAAGGCGACGTTGAACCAGAAGATCGCGCGCCACGACCAGGCGAAGACGAGCAGCGAGCCGATGAGCGGGCCGAGCGCGAGTCCCAGGCTGGACACCGCCGCCCAGATGCCGAGCGAGCGCGCCAGCTTTCCCCGGTCGGAGTAGAGGTGCCGGATCATCGACAGGGTGCCCGGTTCCGAGGCGGCGGCCCCGACCCCCATCACCACCCGGCCGGCGATCAGTACGTTCGTCGTCGGTGCCACGGCGGCTATGACCGAGCCGGCGCAGAACACGGCGACTCCGAACAGGATGACCCGCTTGCGCCCCAGGAGGTCGCCGACGGTGCCGAAGCTCAGCATCAGGCCGGCGAACGCGAGGGCATAGCCGTTCACCACCCACTGGAGCTGGCTCACCGAGGCGTGCAGATCGCTCTGGACGTGGGCGAGCACCACGGTGACGATGGTGTTGTCGAGGAAGGTCAGGAACAGAACGAACAGGAGGGTGGCAAGGGCAAGCGATGGGTTCCGACAGGTCCCCGCGCCCGCACCGGCCGCCGTGGCGGCCCCCTGGGCCTGCGAGGCCGCACCCGACAGCGGTTGATCCGCGCCGACCCGGGTCTCGCTCATCGGCGCGGTCCTGACACGTCCAGCGACACCGGCGCAAGGGGCGGCCCCTGCCGCCTGCGGGAAGCCCGGCTCTGGACCGGAGCCGCAACCTCCGGTGCATCCACCCTCGCAACCAGCGAGCGCTCCATACCCAAAGCTCAACACCTGCCTCGTAGCCAGCCATTGCAGCTAGCCGGAAAATGGGGACGGCCCCCGACCCGGCGCACCTCGGACCGCGGCTGCCGGGGTCACACGCGGTCCTGGCGATGGAGCAATCGGGTACTCGCGGCCTGACTCTCGCGCGACGTGGGCCTGGGCGGGTCCGAGCCGCTCCTGCTCGTAGCGGGAGAGTATCTCGTCCACGGGACGATCGCCGTCGCGTCGCACTCCGGCCGCCAATGCGGCCGCGTCGTAGAGGCCCTCGCGGAAGCCGCCCCCGACCATGGGCGAGGCGGCATGCGCCGCGTCGCCGGCGAGTGCCACCCGACCGCGGACGAGACGGTCGGGCCGGTACTCGACGACCGCGGTGGCGAACACGAGCGCGTGCCGGAATGCGACCTCGAGCGCCTCGCGCCACGGCGTCGGCCAGCGCTGACCGGCCACCATCTCCAACTCGTGGCGGAGCGGTCGAGGCACGTCGGCGGCGGCGAGCGTGCCGCGGACGGTACAGCCGTCGAGCAGGCCCTTGCCGGCCAGCAGGTCGGAGCGGGCGGGGTCGTACCACACCAGGTTCAACCGTCGGCCGCCCGGCTCGCTCGATCCGTCGGCACCGGGGACCAGGTACGTCACGAGCCGGTACGGCCCCGAGTAGTACTCACGGGAGGGCTCGTCCAACGGCAGCCAGGGAACGGAGGACGGAAGATCGGACTCGGCCACCATGGTCCGCCAGAGGAGGAATCCGGCGTAGGAGGCGTCAGGGCGATCGGGCGACACCCAGCGGCGCACCGTGCTTCGGGCCCCGTCGGATCCGATCACGAGATCGGCATCGATCCGTTGCCCACCCGCCGTCCTGGCCCAGCCGTCACCGACCTCCACCACCTCGGTCTCGCGTCGGATGTCGATGCCGGATACCGCACCGGCCCGGTCCTCCAGCCATTCAGCGAGCAGCGCCCACGCCGTGGTGTCCCGATCGAACCCGTGGCAGACGGGCGGGCTGCCGGTGAGATCGGTCACTCCGGTCAGGAGGTCGACGTCGACGCCCAACCCACCCCCGCCCTCGTAGCCACTCGCCGGCGACCGCTCGAGCACGGTCACCGAGGCACCCCCGTGGGCACAGGCGATGGCCGCCGACAGGCCCACGAGCGACCCGCCCACGACGACGACCTGCCGGGCGGTCGGTCCCGGGCGGTGCGCGGACGTCATCGGACGGGCGGTGTGCCGGAGTCGCGCCCACCGGCCGACACGGACCGCCCGTCGGCTCCGCTCCCGGGCGGGCGGCGCCGGGGGCGTGTCACCGGCTCAGCCAGTCCACCTGCATCCCGCGGGGTTCACCGGGGGCGGCGAGCGGATATCCCGGCCCGGCCGCCGTCACGCCCGCCGCCCCCAGCAGCTCCTGGAGCGCCGAGGGCACATACCGAGCGAGCGCCCAGACGTCCGGGATCGACCGGGAACAGGAGATGAAGCCCCAGTACAGGACCCCGCAGTAACTCATGATGGTGACGTTGAGGCCCATGCCTTCGATGACGGGGCCGAACGGGAAGCCGGCCAGCATCCTCGCCCCACCGAGGTACAGGGGGAAGTCCGGTCCGGCCACATTCGAGATCAGCAGGTTGGCGACCGGGGGGTGGTGGTCGGCGAGCTGCAGCCGCTGGTAGAGCCGGGCTGCGGCGGGGAACACCATCGGATCGGCCAGCTCCGCCCAGTCCTGGAGCACGCCGGGACCCAGCATGCTGTGCTCGTCCTTGGCCTGCTGCGCACCTTCATGGATGAACTTCAGGCGCTGCAGCGGGTCGTCCTCGTTGGTCGGCATCTGGACGAACATCCCGGAGATCTTGTTCGAGCTCTCCTTGGTCGTGGTCAACTGCTGGGCGACCGAGACCGGGACCACCGAGACCAGCGGTCGCTCCGGAAGCTCGTCGCGGGACGTGAGGTACGACCGGAGCACGCCGGTGCAGATCGCCAGGATCACGTCGTTGACGCTGGTGCCGATGGCATTCTTGAGCCGCTTGACGTCAGCCAGACTGGAGACGGCGAACGCCACCCGCCGGCGGGTGGAGACGGAGGCGTTGATCGAGGTGCGCGGCGCGGTCAGGGGCAGCCCGCCACTGACCGATTCCGAGTGCTTGCGGATTCGCCTGACATCCAGCACCGAGAGCCCGGATCGCCAGAACGTGCGGGCGATGTCCACGGGCAACGTGCTCCGATAGGCGAGAGCCTGGGCGACGAGCCACAGATCCGAGGGTGTGATGAACGTGCTGTATCGGGCGCCCCGCAGGGGCGATGTCGCCTCCGCGATGTCGGGGGCGTCCGACTGCACGTCGAACAGGACGGCCAGGAGCGCGGCCCCGGACATCCCGTCCACGGTGGAGTGGTGCATCTTGGCGACCAGGGCGACGTTTCCGTCCGCCAGGCCCTCGACGAGCCACATCTCCCACAGGGGACGGTCCCGATGCAGCTGATGAGTCGCCATCTCGGCGGTGAACTCGGCCAGTTCGTAGGGGCCTCCCGGTGACGGGATGGCTCCGCGGTGGAGGTGGTTGTCGAGATCGAAGTCCGGATCGTCGACCCAGATCGGATGGCCCAGCCGGAGCGGGACCTCGACCAGGCGTCGCCTGAACACCGGCGTCACCGCGATCCGCCGTTCGATGCGGTCCCGCATGCTGGAGAACGAGTAGCCACCGGGAAGGGTCGTCGGATCGAAGACCACGGTCATCGCCACGTGCAGGGGCATGGTGCTGCTCTCTGCGTAGAGGAACGAGGCGTCGAGGGCGCTGAGTCGATCGACCGTCACCGCGGTCACATCCGTGCCGGTTCCGTCAGGCTACGACCGTCGATGCGTTGCCAGGCCAGGGCGACGGAGGGCGAGGCCCGGGTCGACCCGGCCGAGGAATCGACGGTCTGCGACTGCAACAGGACGAGCGAGACGAGACCGATTCCGATGGCGACCCGCTCCATGACACCCCGGTCGGCGGATCGGCTCAGCTCGAACGCGAGTGCCGCGAGCAGCTGCAGGACGGGCAGCGCCAGGAGGCTCCTCGCCCGCCAACTCGACGAGGACGAGGCCGTGAACACGGTGCCGAAGAGGAACGTGCCGGCGGGGAAGGTGAGGACGATGATCCACGTCCCGATCGTGTGCGCCGATCCGACGAACGTCTCGGGTACCTGCGGGCGGTCCGTATTGAACGCCGCATCGATGAACAGCCCGACGGCCGAGGCCGTCAGCAGGAACTGTGCCCATCGACGCGCCGCGGACGATCGGTGGGACCGGTGGAGGCTCCACAGGGTTCCGAGGAATCCGAACCCGAGGGCGACGAAGGCGCTGCGCATGATCCAGCCGTAGCTGCCGAGCGAGTAGTCGCTCACGGTGTGATCGGCCGGATCCAGGTCGGCGCGAAGACCCTGGAGGACGACGACGGCCACGAGGAATCCAGCGACGCTCGCCGCGCTGGCGATCCGGACCGCGGAGCACGATGCGAGACCGGCCGGGCCGTTGCCCGTCCGGGAAGCCGTGTCGCGGGAACCCGGGTCCGCCGCCCGCATCGGGTCCGAAGGCCGAGGACCGGCTCGTTCGCGGGCGAGAGGCACGTCCCGAATGTCGCACATGACCCCCGCGAAGTCGTTCCTGGCAGCGGGCACCCCGGGGGGAAGCCAACGGGGATACGGGTGTTCCGGCTAGGGGGATGCGGACGTTGCAGCTAGCTGCAATGGATACCGCCGGTCCGCCCCCCGGGGCCGGGGTCAGCTCTCCTGGGGTGGGCGGCCATTGGCCAGCGCCACCTCCCTGCCCCAGGTGAGCAGCTGCGGCGTGCAGTCGTCGTGGGCAATCTGGCATTCGATGAGGGCGGGGCCGCCCGTGTGGGCCCTGGCCATCTCGATGGCCGCGGACAGCTCGCCGGCGGTGGAGGCCCTGAGTCCCAGACCCCGGCCCGAATCCGCATTGAACACCGTCAGCAACCCTGCGTAGTCCCAATTCTTGAAGTAATTGTACGGTCCCTCGTGGATCTCGGACTCGATCACGTAACCGCGGTTGTTCACGAGGAAGATCAGCGGTTCCTGGTTGTAGCAGATCATGTTCGCCACCTCCTGGGCCGTGAGCTGGAACGAGCCGTCCCCGATCACGGAGACCAGGCGACGGTCGGATTCGAGTCCCATCCCGTAGCCGAAGGTGGCCGGGACGGCCCACCCGATCGAGCCCCACTGCATCTCGATCTCGAAGCGGGCGCCATCGGGAAGATGCCGGTACATGCCGTTGAACCAGGCATCGCCCGTCTCTACCAGGAGCGTGGTCTTGGCGTCGATGTCGCTCTCGATCTGGCGGCACATCTCGGCCCGGGTGAGCGGCACGTCGGCGTCGTCCGGCCGCTCCTCCGTGGTCGTCCCCCGCATCGTGCGGTGGTACTCCACCAGGGTGGCGTCGTTCCTCGACATGCTCGTCGCCAGCATGGACAGGAACTCGGCCATCATGACGTCGGTGTACTCGGCGTCCGGAAGGGTCACCGAGTCGGGTTCCACGTTGATCAGTCGTTGCCGGGCCGGTTGGGCGGTCCAGCCCACCGTCGTGTAGTCGTTGAACACCGGACCGCATGCGATGACGAGGTCGGCCCAGTCCATGATCCCCTGGCAGCCGGGGCTGCTCACCACGCCCAGGTAGATGCCGATGAACTGGGCGTGGTCCTCGGGGAAGAAACCCTTTGCCGCCGGCATCACCGCAACCGCGCAGCCCAGTGCCTCGGCGAGTTGACGGAACGCCCGCAGCGCGCCGAACGGTCGAAGATGGGTACCCGCGAGCAGCACCGGTCGCTGTGCACCCGCCACGACCGCCCGTGCATCCGCGACCGCGGCTTCGAGCGCCGCAGGATCGCTCACCTGCATGACCCCGAGCGTCTCGAGGGGCGCCGGTTCCGGGCAGGGCGCATTCGAGAGATTGCAGGCGATCTCGATGTATGCCGGCTTGCGCTCCCGTAGTGCGGTGCCGATGGCGTGGTCGATCAGCGACGGCGCGTTGTCGGCGTGGAGGATCCGCACCGCCGCGGAGGTGACCTTCTCGAACATCTCGTACTGGTAGGAGAGGTCGTGACTGGCGATCGTATGGTGGAGGAGGTGGTTCCTCGACGGGTCGTTGGTGTTGTAGCCGGCCGAGACGAAGATGACCGGGAGCCGCTCGGCCATCGCACCGGCCACCCCGTTGAGCGCCGAGAACGCACCCACGTTGAACGTGGTGATGACGGCACCGCACCCTCTGATGCGCGCGTATCCCTCGGCCGTGTACGACGCGTTCAACTCGTTGCAACAGCCGATCTGCTCGACGTTCCTGTTCGCCAACAGTTCATCGAGCAGGACGAGGTTGTAGTCCCCCGGCACCATGAAGTAGTGCTTCAGTCCGATCTGCTCGAACCGCGTCGCCAGATACCCGCCTACGGTGGTGGTGCGCATTCGTGATCTCCCTGTCTCGCACGGTGCCACCGCACCGGACACCGCGAGGGAGGGCCCCGCCGCACCGACTGCGGCCAGGCCCACCGCCGTAGGTCACAGAGGCCAGTCCGCCCACCCTCCGTCGCCGATCGATTCGCCGCAGACGATCCTGGCCCACTCGAAATCCGCGGCGACCGCTGGATGGGACGCGAGGTAGTCCGCCAGCGCCAGGAGGTCCTGCTGTGCGGACCGGTGAAGGTCCGGTGGATAGTCGACACCGCTCACACAGGCCACCACGGCGATGGCCTTGCCGGCGACCTCGAGGAAGTCCGACATCCACCGGAGGCGGTCGGGAACGCTCACCCCTGCGAACTCGGTGCACACACTCCGTTCGTTCTCCATTGCTACAGCAGACCATCGTCGAGGTGGTCGACCAATGCAGCTAGCTGCAAACGCAGGTTCCCGTTGGCGTGAAGCGACCGCCGCACGGCCGCCCACCCTGTCGGACCCCGCCGACGCGGACCCGGGAGTGGTCGCGGGATCAGCTCACCGTGGCCGCCCCACGGAACCCGCTGCGAGGTCGGCCTTGCGAGGTCCCCCTGCTCGAACCCGACGCGGCGCCGTCCACGATGACCTGCTCGGATCCGCGTTGGGCGAACACCTGGCGGGCAAGGGGGTGGGGATTGATGAAGGAGATGACGCGGTGACGCTCCAATGCGCAGCGCGACGCACTTTCGAGGGCGAGGAGCCCGGAGGAGTTGATGAAGGTCAGGCTGTCCAGGTCGACGACCAGGAGGCCCTCACCCCGGTCCAGTGCGGCGATGAGCTCCCGCAGCACCGAGCACGCGGCGGGCAGGTCGAGTTCGCCGACGATCCGGACCGTCTGGGACCCGTCCTCGTCGTCGTCGATGTCGACGTCCTCCACCCGGGCGCACGCCCGCCTGCTGGTCACGGCCGGCGGTGCGACAGGATCGCGCTGCTCCCTGGACAGGACGACGACTCGCGGCCCCCGTCGGTGATCGGGAACCGCCGCGGCGCGTGAGGCACGCTCGGAGGGGGAACCCTCCGACGCCCCCTCGCCACGGACGATCGCGACTGCCTCATCCACTGGGTTTCTCATGAACCGCTCCTTTCATGAAGTCGTGCGGTGCGCAGCTCCTGTGACTGTCGGTGGGCCGGGTCGGGCGGCCCTCAGTGCCGTTGAGGTATGAGCCGGACGGTCCGCCTGGTCCCGGCCGGTTGACGGACCTTCCGTGTCGCCCCGGTCGGTGCGCCGGTCACCCTCCGCCCGGTGCCCTCGGTGCGTTCCGACGACTCGGCACCGAAGGTGTGCAGAGCGACGACGAGAGCCACGACCACGAAGGCGGCGACGAGGGCGGAGGTGTACACGCTGGCGTCCACGGTGCCCGTCGCCACCGAGATGACGCCGGTGAGGACGGGCACGCCCAGACCGACGTAGGCGGCGGCGAAGAACGTCGAGACGATGCCCGCCCGGTTCTGTGGTTCGGCCAGCCTGTTGAGCTCGCTGAGACCGCCTCGGAAGATGAGCCCCACGGCGACCCCCCCGACCACGGTGGCCACCAGGAAGAGCCACACGGCCTTGGTGAACAACGACGACTCGAGCGCAGCGAGGCACACGAGCAGCAGTGGCAGCCCGAGGGAGAAGCTCCGGCGGGAGGGGAGCCCGGCGGAGAAGGCCTGGCTGATCGCGGCGACGGTGAAGATCAGGAAGGACGCCCCGCCCACCAGTGCCAGGTTGTGCACGCCGAGGATCGCGTGCATGAACTCGGGCACCAGGCTGCTGAACGAGCCGAGGACACTGAACGCGGCGAACGCACCGAGGCATGCACCCACCGTCACCGTTCGCATGCTGGCCGGAACGCTCAGGCGGGGACGGAGGCTGAACACATGGTCGGGGTTTGCCACCGGCTCGGGAATGGCCAGGAGCGCGGCGAGCGCCAACGCACAGACGCCCAGGTAGAACCAGAACACGCTGTTCGTCGGCATGGCGACGTACTCGGCGAAGAGTCCGGCGACCAGCGGGCCGAGGCCGAGTCCGAACATGTTGGACCCCGCGGCGACCACGGCAGCCTGCTTCTGGTCGCCACGCGGCTGGAGCTCGAGCAGGGCCGCCGCCGCGGTCCCGGTGACGAATCCCGCCGCGAACCCGCTGACGATGCGTGCCGCGAGCAACATGCCGATACCGGTGGCGGCGATGAACAGTCCGCTGCTGACCGCCGCGCAGGCCACGGCCAGGGCCATCACCCTCCTGCGGCCGAAGTGGTCACTGAGGTCACCGAGCGTCACCAGCGCCGCCAGCGTCCCGACGACGTAGACGGCGAACACCACCGTCACTCCGAGCGTTCCGAAGCCCATCTGCTGCTCGTACAGCACATACAACGGGACGGGCAGGGTGCCACCCATCATCACGCCGACCAACAGTGCCGCCGTCAGGGCGAACCCGCGACGCTTGTCCGAGATGTCGAGCAGTGGTGTGGTTGTACGGCCAGCCACAACGGCCGGCCCCGTGGTATCCGCCATCTCGTCGCTCCTCCGACCGACTTGTACTGAGGTGTCTCCGGTGCTGTCAGTCACGCTGTGAGAGGCGGACGTTACGCGGCAGAAGCCCATCGTTCGCCCGGGACTCTCGCTCAGCCCTGGGCCAGCCGTTGGTCTCCCTACCTCCAGCAGACCATCCGGCGGGCGAACATCCATTGCAGCTAGCTGGAATCCGAGGTGACCGGTGCCCCCTCCGCCGGATCCCCACGTCCCCCACGAGGCGAGCCGATCACCAGGCGTTTCCGGCTAGCTGCAATGCCGCGACCCCACCCCCGGGTCACTCTGGATGGCGTCGGACTTGCGGTTGCGACCCGCTGCGGCCAGCCGACGAAGGGGTGCTTCCATGGCCAAGGTCCTCTGCGTCCTGTACCCGGATCCCGTCGATGGCTACCCGCCCGCGTACGCCCGCGACGACATCCCGGTACTGCGCGGCTATCCCGGCGGTCAGACGCTCCCGTCGCCGGAGGCCATCGACTTCGTCCCGGGGCAACTGCTCGGGTGCGTGTCGGGCGAGTTGGGTCTGCGCAGGTTTCTCGAGCGGGCCGGCCACACGCTCGTCGTCACCTCCGACAAGGAGGGTCCGGACTCGATCTTCGACAAGGAGCTGCCCGACGCCGACGTCGTCATCTCGCAGCCGTTCTGGCCCGCCTACCTGACGGCCGACCGGATCGCCGCGGCCCCACAGCTCACGCTGGCCATCACCGCAGGAATCGGGTCCGACCACGTGGACCTGAACGCGGCGATCTCCCGGGGCGTCACCGTGGCCGAGGTGACCTTCTGCAACAGCATCAGCGTGGCCGAGCACGCCGTCATGCAGATCCTGGCCCTGGTCCGCAACTTCCTCCCCTCCCATGACTGGATCACCGCTGGAGGGTGGAACATCGCCGACAGCGTGGAACGGGCCTACGACCTCGAGGGGATGGACGTCGGGGTCCTGGCCGCCGGCCGGATCGGCATCGCCGTGCTCGAGCGACTGGCCCCCTTCGACGTCCGGCTGCACTACAGCCAGCGGCACCGCCTGTCGCCCGACATGGAGCATCAACTCGACCTGACGTTCCACCCCGACGCCCGGTCGCTGGCGAAGGCCGTCGACGTGCTGTCCCTCCACAGCCCCCTGGTCCCGGAGACGTACCATCTGTTCGACGACGAGCTGCTCGGCTCCATGAGGCGGGGCTCGTACATCGTCAACACCGCCCGTGGTGCGATCATGGACCGCGACGCCGTCGTCCGGGCGCTCGACTCGGGGCAGCTGGCCGGCTACGCGGGCGACGTCTGGTACCCGCAGCCGCCGCCGGCCGACCACCCGTGGCGGGCCATGCCGCACAACGCCATGACGCCCCACACGTCGGGCACGTCGCTCTCCGCCCAGGCCAGATACGCTGCGGGGACGCGCGAGATCCTGGAGGACGGCCTCGCGGGCCGGCCGATCCGACAGGAGTACCTGATCGTGGACGGTGGGCACCTGGCCGGTGTGGGTGCCGCGTCCTACAGCGTCAGTGGGAGCAGCAGTCCGGGCAGCAGCGGGCGGTAGTCCGCCCACGACCCAGCGGTTCGCACCAGTCACGTACGACGGTTGCCTCGAGCAGCCCACTTCCGGGAGGTCATCACCGTGGGTTCCACACCGAAACTCGCTGTACTCGGGCTCGGGACGATGGGCCGGGCCATGGCCGGATCCGCACTGCGCAACGGCATCCCCACCGTGGTGTGGAATCGCGAGCCCGACGCTGCCGGGCCGATGGCTGATCTGGGAGCGGAGGTCGTCCCGTCGGTGGTCGACGCGGTCAAGGGTGCCGAGGTGGTCATCACGATGGTCACCGACACCGAGGCCGTCGCCTCGATAGCCGTCGATCTCGGCATGCTCGAGGCCCTCTCCCCCGGGACCGTGTGGGCCCAGATGAGCACGATCGGCGTCGAAGGGACCGCGAGGATCGGCTCGCTCGTCGAGAAGCAGCGGCCGGACATCCTCTTCCTCGACGCGCCGGTGTCGGGGAGCAAGGTCCCCGCCGAACAGGGGACGCTGACCATCTTCGCCTCCGGCTCCGAGCAGGCCCGGCCCATCGTGGGACCCGTCTTCGACGCCATCGGACGACGCACGGTGTGGCTCGGGCCGGTCGGGACGGGCTCGCGGATGAAGCTCGTCAACAACACCCTGCTCGCCTTCAGCGCCGAAGGCGTGGCCAACGCACTCGCCCTGGCGCGTCGACTGGGTCTCGACGTGGCGACCGTCCTCGATGCCTTCGACGGTGGACCACTCGTGTCGCCGTGGGCGGCCGGCAAGATCTCGCGCATCCAGGATGACAACTATTCGCCAGAGTTCCCGCTGGCGCTGGCCCTGAAGGACGTCCGTCTCGCACTCGAGCAGGCCGACCCGGGGCGGTTCGCCGTACTCGCCACGCTGGCGCGTGAGTGGGGGGAGCTGGTCGAGCAGGGGATGGGCGACGAGGACGTGACGGTGGTCACCCGCGCGCTCGGCAGCTGAGCGTCCGCGGACACTGGGAGACATCGGTCGCGACGGAAAAGGTGCATCGTGTTCCTGCGCAACCCGGCGCCGCGCACCGGGGCCGACGACTCCACCCGGAGGTCCGCCACGGTCGACCCGTCGACCCGTCGACCCATCGACCGATCGACCCGTCGACCCATCGACCCGTCGCTCCGTGGGGTCAGGCCTGCTCCCGATGGACCAACCAGACGCGGGCCTGATCCCGCGGGCGGATGACGACGGAGTCGATGTCTACATGACTCGGACGCGTCGACACGAAGGCCACGACATCGGCGATGTCCTCGGCCTGCAGCGGAGTCAACCCTTCATAGACCTGGCGGGCCCTCGCCTCGTCCCCTCCGAAGCGCACGATCGAGAACTCGGTCTCCACCAACCCGGGGTCGATCTGCGAGACGCGGACCGGCTGGCCGATGAGCTCCATCCGCAGGACGTCCATCGCGGCCCTGGTGGCATGCTTCGCCGCGTTGTAGCCCCCACCTCCGGCGTACGGCTCCCAGGCGGCGACCGATCCGATCGTGATCACGATCCCGTCGCCGGAGGCGACCAGGAGGGGGAGGAGGGCCTTGGTCACGCGCAGGGTGCCGAGGACGTCGCTGTCGTACATGGCCTGCCAGTGGGCCACGTCGGCCTGGGCGATCGACTCGAGCCCGAGCGCTCCGCCGGCGCAGTTGACGAGCACGCGGCACTCAGGGACCGCCCTGCCCAGGGCGTCGACGGAATCAGGGTCGGTCACGTCGAGATGGACCGTGGACGCAGCCGGGCCGATCTCCGATGCCAGGGCGGCCAGCCTGTCCGTGCGCCGCGCGCCGAGGACGACCGCGAACCCGGCGAGCGCCAGGCTCCGGGCCGTGGCCGCACCGATCCCGCTCGACGCCCCGGTGACGACCGCCGTTCCGCGGGAGCTCATCGGCACCGGCGATGCACGGGACCATCGAGGCCCGACGTCCACATACGGTCCGTCCACCGGAGACCATCGCGCCCGCCATACGCTGGAATTCCGACATCAGCTACCGGTTCGGGCTCCATATCTACAGCGGACCATTGACCGAGCAATCAGCCATTGCAGCTAGCACGAATTCCGGGATGCCGGTTGGCATGTTCCCTAATTGCCCGCTGTCCATAAAGACAGGAGCCGAGATCGAAGACTCCGGACGCCCGAATGCGGCCGCTCCGGACCCGATAGCATGACCACCGAATCATGAGCTTGCGTGCCCTGATCGTCGACGACAACGCCATATTCCTCGAGGCAGCACGTCAGCTGCTGGAACGCGAGGGGATCGCGGTGGTCGGCGTGGCCACGGGAGGCGACGAGGCGCTCCGGGTCGCTATGGCGTACGACCTCGACGTGGTGCTCATCGATGTCGACCTGGGTCAGGAGAGTGGCTTCGACCTGGCGGACCGCCTCGACTCGTCGATGGGATGGCGGACGCCGATCGTGCTCATCTCCAACCACTGCGAGGAGGACCTCCGGGATCTCGTCGAGATGAGCCCGGCGATCGGCTTCGTGCCGAAGGCGATGATCTCGGGCGAGGCGATCGTCGAGGCCCTCGGGAACGGCGACGCCGTCGATCGGGCACCGCTGCGCTAGCGGGTCTCGAGGAACCGCAGGACGGCCAGCACCCGGCGGTGGTCGGATCCACTCTCCGGTAGGTCGAGCTTCATCAGGATGCTGCGCACGTGCTTCTCGACCGTGCCCTCGGACACGTAGATCCGGGCGGCGATGCCCGCATTCGAAGCGCCTTCGGCCATCAGGGCGAGCACCTCGCGTTTCGCGCGCCGAGAGCGAGTCGAGCGGGTCGCGTCGCCGACGGGCCCGGACGAGTTCCCGCACCAACGACGGGTCGACCACCGAGGCACCCTCCACGATCGCCTTGACGGTCTGGATGAATTCGGCGACATCCGTGACCCGGCTCTTCAACAGGTAGCCGAGTCGGTCCCCACCGGCCAGGAGCTCCATGGCCTCCTCCACCTCGACGTGCGCCGACAGCACGACGATGGCCGTGTCGGGCCACTTGCGCCGGATGATCCTCGCCGCCTCGAGGCCCTCGGTCGCATGGCCGGGCGGCATCCGGATGTCGACGATCGCGACCTCCGGGTTGGTCGAGCGCACCATCTCGATCAGTGCGGACCCGTCGCCGGCCTGGCCGACGACCTCGAACCCGGACCGATCGAACAGGCTGGCGAGGCCTTCGCGCAGCAGGACGTCGTCGTCGGCGATCACCACCCGCATGGCCGACGCGCCCGGCGGGCTCGTCGGGGTGGGCGCTAGTCGGGTAGGCACCCGCCCATTATCCACCTCTCGGGCTGCCGCCGCCCGGCCCGCCGGCCGGGCTCTCCGGGGGGACCGGGGCTCCCGGGTGGACGGCGCGAACTCCCCGTCACCCGCCACCCCGATCCCGTGGGACTTCGCGACGGAAACGGAGGGAGCCTCCCCCTCGTCCGCCGGCGACACGGCGACGCGGCGCCCCGGCCCCGTCCCCGGTACGGTGACCAGCTCACACGGCTCCGCGGGAGCATCCGGAGGACCGTCGCACGCGGGCTATGCCGTGATGCTCTGTCGTTCGATCGGGATGTCGATCGACAGCGAGGTTCCCCCGCCCGGTGGACTGGAGATCTCGAGTCGGCCGCTCAGTGCCGCGATGCGATCGGTGATCCCGACGAGTCCCGACCCCCGGGTGGGATCGGCCCCGCCGACCCCGTCGTCGCGGATCGCCAACAGCAGGTGCTCCTCCTGGGCATCGAGCTCGACGGCCACCACGGAGGCGTTGGCGTGCTTCGCCGCATTGGTCAGGGCTTCCGACACGACGTAGTAGGCCGCCACCTCGATGGGTTCGGGCAACCGGCGCTCGGCGCGCAGCGTGACGTCGACCGGGATCGCCGAACGACGCGCCAGCGCCTTGAAGGCCGGCCCCAGGCCCGCCTTCGACAGGATCGCCGGGTGGATCCCCCGAGCGGTCTCCCGCAGGGCGTCCAGCACGTCCTTCAGTCCCTGCTCGGTCCGGGCCAGTTGGTCCGCCAGCTCACACCTGTCACACGAATGCGTGGCCCTCGCCGTCCGCAGGTCGAGCATCAGGGTCACGAGTTGCTGCTGGGTGCCGTCGTGCAGGTCGCGCTCGATCCGCTGCCGCGCCTCGTCGGCCGACGCCACGATCCGCGCCCGGGATGCCATCAGCTCGGCGCGGCTCTCGGCGTTGGCGATCGCCATGGCCACGAGCTCCGTGAGCGAGGCCAGACGTGCCTCGGTGCCCGCCGGAAGGGCCTGCTCGATGCCCGAACCGGCCCCCACCATGCCCCAGATGCGGCCCTCGACGATGATCGGCGCGGCCACCGCCGAGCGGAGCCCCGCTTCCTGGGCCGAGGTACTGAGCGGACCCGACGCATCGGTATAGCTGTCGATGCGGACAGGACGGCCCGTCTTTAACACGAGCGTGCCGAGATTCCTCCCCCCGAGCGGCAGGCGTTCGGCAGGGCGCGACTCCCCGTCGGATCGGCCCCAGGTGGCGAGGAGCGCCAGGGCATCGTCGGGCTCGTAGCGGCCCAGGATCGCCATGTCGACGGGAAGCAGGTTTCCGACCTCCTCGATGACCGCGGCGAAGACCTCCTCCGGATGCTCGCCGCGCGCCACCAGGGTCGCCACGCGGTGCAGCGCGGCCTGCTCGTCGACCAACTGGGCGAGACCCGTGCGGCTCGTCCCCTGGGCGATGGTCAGCGGCACGAGTTCGGCCAGGGGAGCCAGACGCGCCTCGGCGTCCGCCGGGAGCGGGCGCTCGCCGGTCGAGGCGGCGGCCATCACACCCCAGAGGCGGTCCTCCACGAGGATCGGCGACGCCACCGCCGAGTGCATGCTCACGTCCCGGGCGGTGACGCCCAGCGGACCCGAGGCATCGGCGTAGCGGTCGATGCGTGCCGAACGACCGGTCTCGAAGACGAGGGTGCTGAGGTTCCTCCCCCCGAGCGGCCACCGGCTGCCGATCGTGGAGTGCGACTCTCCGTCACCCCAGCGGGAGAGGAACGTGATCGTCCGGTCCGGCTCGTAGCGGCCCACCGTCACCAGGTCGACGGGAAGCAGACGTGCGACCTCCTCGGTGACCGCGGCGAGCCCCTCCTCGGGTGACGCTCCGTAGGCCATCAGCGTCGCGAACGCGGCCCAATGCCGCCTGCTGTTCGCCCAGCCGGATCCGTTCGGCACGCCTCTCGCTGTTGGCGATGGCCAGGGCGAGCAGTTCGGCGAACGCGACCAGCCGCGGCGCGGCATCCTGTGGCAGCGACCGGTCCTCCGACGAGTAGGCGCTGAGGACACCCCACACGTCGCCCCTGACCATGATCGGTGCCCCCGCCCCCGAGCCGAACTCGCGTAGGCGCGCCAGGGCGCCCAGTGCTCCGGTGGCACGGGAGTAGTCGTCGACCCGGGCCGGACGGCCCGTCGCGAAGACGAGCGTGGTGACGTTCGTCCCCCCCAGGTTCCGCCTGCGGTCGAAGGTGACGTCGGCGGCGTTCCGGCCCGCGCTGGCCAGCAGCGTGACCGTGCGGTCGGACCCGTAGCGACCCAGGCTCGAGTAGGCCACCGATGGCAGACGCGCGACCTCGTCGGCCACCGCCACGAACACCTTTTCCGGTGTCGCCCCACTCGCGACCAAGGTTGCGACGCGCCGCAAGGCCGCCTGCTCCTCCGCCAGAGCACGGAACTGCACATCCTCCATCGGCGCTCTCCATCCGTCGCGATCAAGCGCGGCACCCCAGCACCAACTGCCAGACACAGGTGTGTCGGGACGTAACCTTAACCCGGCGCCTCCACCGTGTCAGCCCCTGATGTGGCCGCCACGGTGCGGTTTTCCGTTACCGGTGGGTAATCACGGAGGGCCCCTCGCCCGCGCACCCGGCCATGTGCCGGTGGTGGCCGACGACCCCTCGGCCCGACCGGGACCCGCCACGCGCACCCGCGCACCGTGACGTCCGATCCGACGCCGACACCGGGCGCGAGCCGTACGGGGGCGGGAGACGTGCGCCGTCGCGGCGACCGTCGCCCGGCCCGGCGCGGACCGCCGGCGACGTCGGGAGACCACCCCGACCAGGCTGTCGCCGTCCGACCCGTCACTGACTGAACGAGTCAGTTACCATGGCGGAGTGCCCCGCCCCACGCTCCGTGACCGGCTCCCCGAGGTCGCCGCGGCGGCGTGCGCGACCTTCATCGAGAAGGGCTACCGGCGGGCCCACGTCTCGGATGTGGCCACCAGGCTGGGGGTGAGCCAGGGCGCCGTCTACGGCTACGTCGAGAGCAAGCAGGCGCTGTTCGCGCTGTCCATGACCTACGCCATCGGCTCGCCGCCGCTCGACGAGCTGAAGCTCCCGGTTCGCACCCCTGGTCCCGACGAGCTGCTCGAGCCGCTGGCGGCCTGGGATCCGACAGGGGCGGTTCCCCTGCTCACCCAGGCCCTGCGCCGGCGACGCCCCGGCGACGTCCGCCACGAGCTCGACGGGGTGATCGACGAGCTCTACGGGCTGCTCGAGCGCAACCGGCTCTTCCTCTCGCTCGTGGAGCGGTCCGCCCAGGACCTGCCCGAGCTGGCCGACCTCTACTTCGGCCAGCTGCGCGGCGGTCGGGTCTCCGACCTCGAGACCTACGTACGGCGCCGCGTCCGCCGTGGACACTTCCGCGAGGTGCCCGACGTGGCCGTCGCCACCCGGTTCATCGTCGAGACGGTGGCCTGGTTCGCATGGCACCGGACGGGCGACCGCGACGCCCACTCCTTCGATGCGGCGACGGCCCGGACCACCGTTCGCCAGCTCCTCGTCGACGCCTTCGTCCCGTCGGAGACTTGAGGGACGCCGTGCCGACGTCGGCCGTCCCCCGCTCCCGCGTCGGCACGGAGGAGGGTGGCGGAGCATCGCCCCGGAGCGGGCGGGGACACGGGAGGACGGTCGCCGGTGGAGCCGGGCCCGACCCCACACTGCCGCCGCTCAGCGGGTGGGTCGGCGCGATCGCCGCCGTCGTCACCGTCGTGCTCGTCGCCACCTCGCGACGCTACGGCTACCACCGTGACGAGCTCTACTTCCTCGAAGCAGGGAAGCACCTGGCCTGGGGCTACCCGGACATGCCCCCGTTGGTTCCCGCCACCGCCAGGGCGCTGTCCGCCCTCGCACCCGGCTCCCTCCTCGCGCTGCGCCTCCCGTCGGCCCTGGCCGGCGGAGCCGTCGTGGTCGTGACCGGGCTCCTCACCCGCGAGGTCGCCGGAGGGCGTCGGGCGCAGCTCCTCGCCGCGGTGACGATCGCCGCGTCGGGCCTCCTGCTCGGCACCGAGCACTACCTCGACACGTCGGGCCCCGAGCTGCTCGTCACGACCGTCCTCCTCTGGCTGTTCGTCCGGCTGCTGCGCACCGACGACCACCGGCTGTGGATCCCTGTCGGCATCGCCACCGGCGTCGGACTGCTGACGAGCGACCTGACCGCGGCCTTCGTGGCCTCCCTCGCGCTTGGTGCGCTGCTGTGCGGACGGCGGCGCCTGGTGCTGTCGCCCTGGGCCCTGGCCGCCGCGGTGATCGCTGCCGCGGCCTGGGCGCCCTACCTGCTCTGGCAGGCCGGTCACGGCTGGCCCGCGCTGGCGGTCGCCGGGTCGATCGCCGGAGGCAGCTCGGGCACGTCGACGCCGCGGTGGCTGCTCCTACCGTCCCAGCTCGTGCTGGTGAGCCCCTACCTCGCCCCGGTGTGGATCACCGGGTTGGTCCGGCTCCTGCGCGCCCCCGCACTGCGCTGGTGCCGCCCGGTGGGGGTCGCCTCGCTCGTGCTCGCCGTGGTCTACGTGGTGGCCGGCGGCAAGTCGTACTACCTCGCCGGCGTGCTGCCGGCACTCGTGGCCGCCGGCGCGCAGCCCGCCGTCGACTGGGTGGGGCGCGGGCGTTCCGGGCTCCGCAAGGGTCTGCTGGCCGCGGCCGTGGCGCTGACCGTGCCCACGACGGTCCTCGTCATGCTTCCCGTGGTCCCGGTCACCGCCCTGCACGGCACACCGGTCGTGGCGTTGAACTACGACGAGGGCGAGACCGTCGGATGGCCGACCTACGTCGACCAGATCGCACGTGCCTTCCACGGGCTGCCGGCCGACCGCCGGGCCTCCGCCGCCATCCTGACCGGCAACTACGGCGAGGCCGGCGCGGTGGACCGCTACGGCCCGGTTCTCGGCCTGCCCCCGGCGTACAGCGGGCAGGACGGCTTCTGGTACTGGGGCCCGCCGCCGTCGGGTGCCGCCGCCTACGTCGTGGTGGGGGTGTCCCCCACCGTGCTGCGCGGGCTGTTCTCGACCTGCCGCACGGTCGGCCACCTGGACAACGGCCTCGGCGTCGCCGACCAGGAACAGGGCACGCCGCTCCTCACCTGCACCGGTCTCCGGGCACCCTGGTCGCGGAGCTGGATCGAGCTGCGCGACCTCGGGTGAGGCATCGGGTCCCGCCGCACCCCGTCTCCTCCCGGTCAGGCGTCCCGGGTCGCCATCCGCCAGGCCCCGAGCGCCGTCCAGACCACCAGCCAGGCCACGATCACGCAGACGGCCACGGCGCGGGGTTCGGGTACCAGCATGACCGCCCCGTTCGGTCCGTTGCCGCCGAACGGGGTGGGCAGGCCCCCCGGTTCGAGGTGGACCATGGCCAGCCCGACGATGCCGCGCTGGACGTTGATCATGTGGGCGATGACGTGATGGCTCAGCACCGGGGTCAGGATCACCTCGAGGACGATCATGAGGATGACCGGAACGGTGCGCTGGCCCATGAGCGAGGCCAGGCCCAACCCGACCACGAACCCGATGGTCGCCTCCAGCAGGATCCACAGGCCGGTGTCGATCATCAGGGTCGTCGGGGGTCGGAGGAAGTTGTTGTGGTAGTCGGCGTAGTCCAGGTTGGCGATCTGCCGGGCGGCGGCCTCCACCTGGGCATGGGAGACCGGCGGCGCATTGGTCGCCGGTCCGGGTCCGACCTTGATGCCCGGACCGTTGCCACAGGGGACACTGTTCACCACCTGGAGGAGGTCCGAATTCGGTCCGATGTCGAACCCGAAGTTGCAGATGACCTCGTCCGCATGGGCCGTCGCCCAGCTGTCGAGGGCCGGCCGCGAGAGGCCGGCGGGGACGTTGACCCCGTCGTAGTTGAGCTGGGTGGGAGCGGCCACGATGCAGACCGTGCACACGATGGCGAATCCGACCGCCACGATCGGCAGCACGATGGCCAGGCCGGCCGGGATGCGCGCCAGGTAGAGCGCCAGCCGTGACCGACCGGTGATCACCAGGTGGCGGAACATCCCCTCGGTGAGGTCGATCGACCCGGCCGTGCACCCGACCGTGGCGGCCACGATGAACCCGAAGATGAACAGCACCCCGGCGACGAGCGTGGTGAAGATGCCGTAGCCGCCGGCCGGGCCGTAGGACTTCGGGTCGAAGGCGTGGGACAGGAGGCGGATGGCGAGGAACACCACGGGGAGCCCGATGTTGACGGCGATGAGGGTGATGACCATCGCCCGCCTGCGGCGCAGCTCCATGAACCGGGTGGTGATCATCGCCCAGGTCGGGACCCACGAGCCCCGACGGTCGGGCCGGCGGTCGAGCGGCACCGGACCCGGTCCGGGCGCCGGCGTGTCCACGGTGGCGATGGTCGTCATGCGTCCTCCCCCAATCGGCTCGTGACCTTCAGGAACCACGATTCGAGCGACGCCTGCACGAGCTGGAGCCGGTAGACCGATATCCCACCTTCGACCAGCAGCCGGTTGACCTCGGCGATGACGTCGCGGCCCGTGCCCGACGGCAGGGTCAGTTCCAGACCGTCCCGCCCCACCGTGCACTCCGCACCGGCGGCCGTGCCGGCCAGCAGGGCGCCCGCGGCGGCGGGATCCGAGCACTCGACCTCGACGGTGACCGAAGACCCGGACAGGAGGTCCGGGATGGAGCCCTGCCGCACGACCCGGCCCCGGTCGACGATGGCCACCGCGTCGCACGTCCGCTCGACCTCGTCGAGCAGGTGGGACGAGAGCATGACCGTGCGCCCCTCTGCCACCAGGCCGAGGATCATGTCGCGGATGTCCTGCATGCCCGCCGGGTCGAGCCCGTTCATCGGCTCGTCCAGGATCAGCAGCTGAGGATCGCCGAGCAGGCAGGCCGCCACCCCCAGGCGCTGGCGCATGCCCATCGAGTACTTCGTCACCTTGTCGTCGGCCCGGTGGGCGATGCCGACCCGGGTGAGCGCGTCGCCGACCCGGTCCCGTGCCGCCGGCTCGCGCGCCGCCGCCAGGATCTGGAGGTTCTGCCGGCCCGTCAGGTGCCCGTGGAAGCGCGGCTCGTCGACGATGGCGCCGACCCGGGCCAGCGCCTCGGCCCGGCGCTCGGGCACCGGGTGTCCGAGCAGGGACATGGTGCCGGCATCGGCGTGCGTCAGTCCGAGCAGCACCCGGATGAGCGTCGTCTTGCCGGCACCGTTGGGGCCGAGGTACCCGAAGGCGCATCCCCGGGGGACGAGCAGTTCGACGTCGTCGACGGCGACGTTCCCCCCGAAGCGCTTGGTCAGGCCGTGGGTCTCGACCGCCCACTCGCTCCCCGTGCGACCGGCCGTCGATCCGTCGACGAGTGTCGCGGTCATCGGATGGTTCCTCCGTCGTGGTGTGGCTGTGGCATGCGTGGATCGTCCTCCCCCATCCGTGCCCTGACAATCAGGGACAACCCGCACCGGGCTCGGGGTCCACCCTCACCGGCCCCCGGGGCGACCGGCACCCCGGCCGGCCGGGTCGCCTGGGCCCACTCCCTTGTGCGGCAAGTTACCATCGGGCTATCATGCCACACATGGTAGAGACGGGTGGTCGCCGGACACAGCTCTTGCGGGGTGCGCTCGACCTCTGCCTGCTGGCCGTGATGCGCGACGGGCCGGCCTACGGGTACGAGATGACCAAGCGGCTGCGGGCCAGGGGGCTCTCGATCGTGGGCGAGGGCTCGATCTATCCGCTGCTCGGCCGGCTCGAACGCGACGGGTTGGTCGACACGCACCGGGCGGCCAGCAACGGCGGTCCGCCGCGGAAGTACTACCGCCTGTCCCGACTGGGCGAAAAGGCCCTCGCGTCGGGCATCATCGAGTGGCAGGAGACCCGGGATGCCGTCGACGCCGTGCTGGGTCTCGTCGAAACGGAGGTGACGTCGTGAACGGATTCGTGAACGACTGCCGGAGCGAGTGGAAGCGGCTCGGCGTCCCCGACGTCGTCGCCAACGAGATGGCGGCGGACCTCACGGCCGATCTGGCCGAGGCCGAAGCCGACGGCGTCTCCCCCGAGGAGGTGCTCGGCAACGGCGTCTTCGACGCCCGGTCGTTCGCCGCGTCGTGGGCGGCCGCCCGGGGGGTGACCGCCGCGCCACCCGCCCGGCGCATCGCGTGGAGGCGCCCCTGGGTCGCCGCGGTCGCCGCCGCGGTGTCGCTGCTGGTGATGGTGCTCGGCGTGGCTGCACTCGGGCCGTTCCAGCGCATGTCGGTGGCCGTCGCCGCCGTCCACCGCTCCATCGTGGTGCCCTTCCCGGGTGTGATCGCCGGGCCGGGACGCATGAACGTCGTCGGACCGGGCGTGTTCGTCCATTCCGGGATCGGCAACGGTCCGCTGCGGGCGCTCGGTCTGCTCCTGCTCGTCATCGGCGTCGCCGGCCTGGCCGTGTCGCTCTGGCTGTGGCGGTCGCGGTCGAGGCGGCCGGGCCCGCCCGGGATCGACGACAGCGTCCGGCTGCCCAGCTACCTCTGACCGTCCGGGCCCCTCAGCGTGCGGGCGGGTCGAGGAGCAGTCTCGACACCGCCCCCCGGAGCATGTCGCCGAGCTCCTCGTCCGGGAGCGCCGTGAACACGTCACCGGAGAAGACCAGCGCCCCCATGACCGCGCCGATGGCGCACGCCATCCGCACCCTCGTGTCGGCCGGGATGTCCTCGTTGGCCAGGGCCTGACGCAGCCGGTTCTGGAAGTCCTCGTGGTCGCCGTCGTGGGACTCGCGGTGGAGGGCCTCGATGGCCGCCTGGTTGCGCTCGTGGAAGATGAAGAGCGCGCGGTGGACCAGCATCTGGTCGATGAGCCCGTCGAGCAGACGGGCCCACATCTCGACCGAGGCGTCGTCACCCATCGCCTCGAGTGCGTCGCGACCGAAGTCGTGGAGACGCATGTGGAGTGCCATCAGGATGTCCGCCTTGCTGGCGAAGTGGTAGTAGATCGCCGCCTTGGTGAATCCCAGGCGCTCGGCGATCTGGCGCAGCGACGTCTTGTCGTAGCCCTGGGTGGTGAACAGCTCGAGTGCGATGTCGAGGATCCGCTCGCGGGTCGACGCCCCCGAGGGGTCGTCGGGATCCACCGGCCGCGCGGTCCCCGGCGGGATGTCCTGTGTCACTGCCACGGGGTCATCCTACTTGACGACCGGTAGGTTGGTACGTACCATTCGACAGGCAGACGCACTTGCTGACCGACCGGTAAGGAGCCATCGTGCCCGAACAGGCCACCATCAGGGCCGAAGGACTGATCAAGCGGTACGGCGAGACCGTCGCCCTGGCCGGCGTCGACCTCGAGGTCCCGGCGGGGTCGATCCTGGCCGTCCTCGGGCCCAACGGCGCCGGCAAGACGACGGCCGTCCGCATCCTCACCACCCTCGCCCGACCCGACGGCGGCCGGGCCTGGGTCGCCGGCTACGACGTCGAGCGGGAGCCGGCCGCCGTCCAGCGCAGCATCGGGGTGACGGCCCAGGACGCCACGGTCGACGGCCTGCTCACCGGCCGCCAGAACCTGGTGATGATCGGACAGCTGAGCGGCCTGCGCCGGTCCGACGCCAAGCACCGGGCCACGGAGCTGCTCGGGCAGTTCGACCTGTCCGACGCGGCCGACCGCGTCCTGACCGGCTACTCCGGCGGCATGCGCCGGCGCCTCGATCTGGCCGCCGGGCTCGTCACCCGGCCCCCGGTCCTGTTCCTCGACGAACCGACCACCGGGCTCGACCCCACCAGCCGGCTCCGGATGTGGGAGGTGATCCGCGAGCTGGTGACGGGCGGGGTGACGCTCCTGCTCACTACCCAGTACCTCGACGAGGCCGACGAGCTGGCCGACCGCATCGTCGTCATCGACCACGGTCGGGTGATCGCCGACGGGACGTCGGGCGAGCTGAAGGCCGGCACCGGTGGGGCCCGCCTCGAGGTCACCCTCAGCGAGCCGGCCGAGGCGGCGGCGGTCGCACTGGCACCGTTCGTCTCCGGACCCGTCCACGTGAGCCACGACGGGCGGAGGCTGCGGGCGCCCGTCCGCACCGGGTCGGGCCTGGCCACCACCGTCGTGCGGGCGCTCGATGGTGCCGACATCGCCGTCGACGACGTCGAGGTCCACCAGCCCTCGCTCGACGACGTCTTCTTCGCCCTCACCGGGCACCCCAGCGAACCCGGCGACGACGGGATCGGCGACGAACGGGAGTCCACGACGCCCGCAGGGGTGGGCGCATGACCACCGTCGCCCTCCCTCCGACGTCCGACGTCGTCCGGCCCCGGGCCGACGGGTTGGTCCGCAAGGTCTGGGACGTCGTCGCCCTCACCGGGCGCAACCTCGTCCACATCGCCCGCGAGCCGGCCCAGCTGTCCGACGTGACCGTGCAACCCGTGCTCTTCACCCTGCTCTTCGTCTACGTGTTCGGCGCCGGCGTGTCGTTGCCGGGAGGCCAGACGTACGCGAACTTCGCCATCGCCGGCCTGCTGGCCCTCAACCTCACGACCTCGTCCATGGGCACGGCCGTCGGGCTGAGCACCGACCTCAACACCGGGGTCATCGACCGGTTCCTGACGCTGCCCATGTGGCGCCCGGCCGTCCTGGTCGGTCGCTCGCTCGCCGACCTCCTGACCGCCGTGGTCTGCGCCGCCATCGTGGCCGTGACCGGGCTGGTGGTGGGCTGGCGGCCGGGCGGCCCGATCGGCTCCACCATCGCCGGCTTCGCCGTCTTCCTGTTCTTCAGCTACGCCCTGTCCTGGGGATGCGCCTGCCTCGGCATGGTCTCCAAGGGCCCGGAGTCGGCCCAGGGCGTAGGACTGGTCATCCTCTTCCCGCTGGCCATCGTGTCCAACGCCCTCGTTCCGACCCAGCGGATGCCACCGGTGCTCCGCACCATCGCCGACTGGAACCCGGTCAGCGCGGTGGCCTCGGCGGCACGGGACCTGTGGCACAACCCCAACCCGTCGGCCACCATCCACACCTGGCCGATGGAGCACCCGGTCGCCGCGTCGCTGATCTGGTCGGTGGTGATCCTCGCCGTGTTCGCCCCGTTGGCCACCCGGCTCTACCGGCGCCGCACCTCGAGCTGAGCTCCGGCCCGCGGCGCCGCCGGACCCCGGGGACCCGCGGCACCGCCCACGGCGACCGTCACCCCGGCGACACCCGGTCCGGAACCGAGGGCTCCTCGAGTCGACCGTCGGCGTGGCGGGCGAACCGTCCGGCGTCGCGGGGCTGTACGGGGTCGTCGGTCGGCCACGGCCAGCCGCCGAACCCGGTCGCCTGGTAGTCGGCGATGGCCCGTTCGATGCCCGCCCGGTCGTTCATCACGAAGGGGCCGAACTGGGCGACCGGCTCACCGATGGGTCGGCCCTGCAGGACGAGCACCTCGGCACCGGCGGACCCGGCGGTGACCGACACCGGCTCGTCGGGGCGGACGGTCACGCCGGTCAAGGCGTCCACGGTGTGGCCGCCGACCGTCAGCGTGCCCTCGAACACGTAGAGGGTGCGCCCCGTCCCGGGCGAGGCGGCCGCGGGGACGTCCCACGACGCCGACGGTTCGAGCACCAGGTGCCAGATGGCCAGTCCGGAGTCGGGGCGGGACGCGTACGAGTCGGGCGGGGCGGCCAGCAACTCGATCCCGCCGATCGCGCCGGCGATCACCGTGAGCTCGCCCCGGCGCCCGTCGGCGTCGACCAGCGCGAGACGGGGCAGGTCCTCGCTCCACAGCATCGTGAAGTAGGGGTCGACCATCTTGTCGTCGGCGGGCAGGTTGAGCCAGATCTGGAACAGCTCGGTGGTATTCGGCGCCGCGGTGTCGAGGAGCGGGAACATCTCGCAGTGGACGATGCCCGCGCCGGCGGTGAGCCACTGGACGTCGCCGCGCCCGAAGCGGGCCGTCGCGCCGAGCGAGTCGGAGTGGTCGACGAGGCCCTGCCGCACGTACGTCACCGTCTCGAACCCCCGGTGGGGGTGCTGCGGGAAGCCGGGCACGATGCTGCCGTGGTACATGCTCCAGCCGTCCGCTCCCGAGAAGTCCATCCCCAGGTCGCGGGCCTCGAGCGACGACGCCGGACCGAGGTGCTCGTTGGCCGCCGGGTACCGGTCGAGGTGGTGGACGCAGAAGAGGAACGGGTCGGCCGTCCCCCACTGCATGCCGAGCGGGGTGGTCCGGAGCACGGGATCGCTCACGTGGGCGAGCCTACCGACCGGCGGGGGCGCCCAGACGCACAGGGCGGCCGACGCCCGGGCCGGTCGCCGTCCCCGGGCGGTCGCGGGTCAGACCGGGGCGTCGCCGTCCGGGCCGGTGAGCCCGGCGGCGATCCACCCCACGACGACGAGGGACACCAGGGCCACGACCACCCGGCGGGTCCGGCGGCGGGTCCGCCCGCCGCCCACCTCGCCACCCGCCGCCACGTTCCGACCGCCACCCGCCATACCGACCTCCGCCGTCCGTTCCCGCCGCACTGTCCGTTCCCGCCGCACTGTACCCGACGGGTACACCCCGGACCATGGATTTCGCGCCGGTTTCCGCGTCGGAGGGGGCGTCCCGTCCGGTACCGTGGCCGACGATGGAGGACGGGGAGCAGGAGCTGTGGTTCGGCAGGAAGGAGGGTGGACTGGGGTTCGGTCCGTTGACGTGGCAGGGCCGGTCCGCCGTGTTCCTGTACGTCTTCCTGGTGCTGGTGGCCGTGGTGCTCTACCGCTCGCTGGCCCTGATCGCCCTGGTGGTGGCCGTGTACACCATCGCTTTCGTCCTGCTGGTGGCCTTCAAGTCCGAGCTGATGGAGCACTGGCCGCCGGGTCAGTGACCCGGCGCCGGGCCCGGACGACTCCCCGTGGGGCCGCGGGTGTCACGAGGTCCATCGCGCCGCGGTCCGCGACCTGACGGTCGGGGGCCACCCGGACCGGCGGTACCGTGTGACCGGTGAGCGTGCTCGTCGACCTGCAGGACGTGAGCGTCACGATGGCCGACCGCACCCTGTTCGGCGACCTCTCCGTCACCCTGTCCACGGGCGACCGCGTCGGGGTGGTGGGCATCAACGGCACGGGCAAGTCGACCCTGCTGCGGGTCCTGGCCGGCCGCTTCGAGCCGGACTCCGGGGTGGTGCGCCGGGGCCGCGGGGTGCGGGTCGGGTTCCTCGAGCAGGCGCCCGTGCTCCCGCCGGGCACGGTCGGCGACGCCGTCGGCCCCGGGTGGGAGGCGGCGGCCGCCCTCGACCGGCTCGGGATGGCGCCCTTCGTGGACCGCGACGTGGCCGGACTGTCGGGCGGCCAGGCCAAGCGCGTGGCCCTGGCCCGGGTGCTCGCCCACCCGGCCGACCTCCTGATCCTCGACGAGCCCACCAACCACCTCGACCTGGGGGCGGTGGCCTGGCTCGAGGAGTGGCTGGCCGGCTACCCCGGCGGCCTGGTGCTCGTCTCCCACGACCGCTACCTGCTCGACCGCGTCACCACCCGCATGCTCGAGCTCGACCGGGGGGCGTCCTTCCTCCACGAGGGCGGCTACGCCTCCTACCTCGAGGCGGCGGCGGAGCGCGAGGAGCAGGCGGCCGCCGCCGAGGGCAGGCGGCGGAACCTGGCCCGGACCGAGCTGGCCTGGCTGCGCCGCGGCGCGAAGGCCCGCAGTCGCAAGCCCCGGGCCCGCATCACCGCGGCCCGGGCCCTCGTCGACGGCCGCGCCGCCGAGGCGGCCCGCCCCGGCGACCTGGAGCTCGACGTCACCATGTCCCGGCTGGGCGAAAAGGTGATCGAGTGCGCCGGCGTGGGCGTCTCCTACGACGGGGGCGACCCGGTGCTGTCCGGGGTGGACCTGGTGCTCGGCCCGGGGGACCGGCTGGGTGTCGTGGGCGCCAACGGCGCCGGCAAGTCGACCCTGCTCGACGTCCTGGCCGGTCGACGCCCTCCCACCACCGGCACCGTCGAGGTCGGGCCCACCGTCGTCGTCGGCTACTACGACCAGCACGGCGCCGAGCTCGACCGCGGGGCACGGGTCCAGGAGGTGGTGGCCGGGCCGCTGCGCACGCCCGGGTCGCTGGCCGACGTGGCGCTCATGAAGCGCTTCTGGTTCACTGGCAACCTTCCCTACACCCGGGTGGCCGACCTGTCCGGCGGCGAGCGGCGGCGGCTCCAGCTGCTGGCCGTGCTGGCCCGGCGGCCCAACGTGCTGCTCCTCGACGAGCCGACCAACGACCTCGACCTCGACACCCTGCGGATCCTCGAGGACGTCCTCGACGACTGGCCCGGCACGCTCGTCGTCGTCAGCCACGACCGGGCCTTCCTGGACCGGACCATCGAGACGGTGGTGGCGGTCGAGGCCGACGGCGTCCGTCCGGTGGCCGGAGGTCTCGACGCGTGGATGTCCCGGCTGTCGGCCCCCGCGGTGCGACCGCCACCGGCCACGGCGGCGGCGCCCGAGCGGCGGCGCCCCGCCCCGGGTGCCGACGAAGGCGCCCCGCTCGGACGGCAGCTGCGCGACGCCGAGAAGGCCATGACCCGGCTCGCCCGCCGGCGGGACAAGCTCCACGAGGCCCTGGTGTCGGCCGGCGACCACGTGGAGCTGGGCCGGCTCGGCGGCGAGCTGCGGGCGGTGCAGGACGAGCTCGACGAGGCCGAGGAGCACTGGCTGGCCCTGGCCGAGGAGGTCGAACGCCGGGCCTGACCGCCGCCGCCCCGGAGCTCGGACAGCGGGTGGAGGCACCCACTTGCACTCCTCAGTTGCGATGTCGGGCGGTGCGTTACTGGCCGATCGTCAATCAACATCTCCGGACGTCTACGATGTGTACAGTTGCTGTCGACGGCAGAACCTCTCGTCCCTGCCGGCAGGAAATGGGATGTCGACAGTGAAGCAGGCGGATCCTCCGAAGCCGCCAGAGACCCGGGGCCGACCGCGCATCCGCCAGGACGACGAGATACTGGACGCCGCCCTCCGGGCGTTCGCGGCCCAGGGTTTCGACGGCATGTCGCTGCGCTCCCTCAACGCCGAGCTCGGGCTCAGCCACGGCACCATCAGCCAGCGCTTCGGCACCAAGGAACGCCTCTTCTATGCGGCCATCGACCGCGGCTTCGAGACCTTCTTCGCCGACATCGACCGGCGCCGCACCGAGGCCCTGGGTCCGATCGGATGTGGGGACGACCTCGAGGACCTCCGGATCGCCATCCGGGCGTTCCTCGGTGCCGCGCTGCTCCGGCCCGAACTCGGTCGGCTGATGAACCAGGAGGGCCTGGTCCCGACCCCCCGGCTCGAGTACATCGTCGAGAACGTGATGGTGCCACTGTTCAGCACCATCGGCGACGCCCTCGACCGCCTGCGGGAGGCCGGCCGGGTGGGACCGGTGACCGCACGGGCGCTCTTCTTCCTCGTCGGCCACGGCGCCGAGGCGCCCTACACCCTGTCCGCGCTGTCCACGGCCTTCGACATCCTCGACGGGCCGCTCGATCCCGAACGGCACGCCGACGACGTCACCGAGCTGATCATCCGGGGCATCGTCCTCAATTGAGGCGAGCCGACCGGAAGGTCGGCGGCGACCGGCGGCTCCGGTCCTAGAGTGCGGGGACCGTCGCGACCGAGGAGCCACCGCCGATGAACAAGACCGTCATGATCACCGGAGCCGGTTCGGGGTTCGGCAAGGGTGCAGCGCTGGCGCTGGCCGGGCGCGGCCACACCGTCATCGCCACCACCGAGACCGAGGACCAGGCCGCCGCGCTTCGGGCCGAGGCCCCGGGGCTCACCGTCGCGAAGCTCGACATCACCACCGACGACGTGGTCGGGGCCGCGGCCTGGGACCTCGACGTGCTGATCGACAACGCCGGCGCCGGCCAGACCGGGCCCATGGCCGACGTCCCCCTCGACCGGGTCCGGCGCCTGTTCGACGTCAACGTCTTCGGGACGCTGGCCGTGACCCAGGCCGTGCTGCCGCGCATGGTGGCGAAGGGCTCGGGGCGGATCATCATCATGTCGTCCATCGCCGGGGTGCTGTCCGCCCCGACGTTCGGGCCGTACTCGATGACCAAGCACACGCTCGAGGCCATGGGCAAGGCCATGCGCGCCGAACTGGCCGACCAGGGCGTCGACGTCTGCCTCATCAACCCCGGCCCGTACCTGACCGGCTTCAACGACCGCATGGCCGATTCGATGTGGGAATGGTTCGGTGCCGACGCCGTCAACGCCGGGGCGACGCCGCTGTTCGAGATGATGCGCGACTTCGTGAAGAACGACCAGCGGGACCCCGTCGAGGTGGTGGACAGGCTGGTCGAACTCACCGAGGCCGAGTCCACCGAGGAGCACAACTTCGTCCCGCCGGAGCTGGCCGCCTTCATCGGCGGTTGAGGCCCCGGAGGGGACCGCGACCAGGATAGGGGCCGATCCGGGGCTGATCTGGGCCGTCCGCGGCTGACGGACCGCGGCGAATGCCCTGGTCAGAGGTCAATTCGAGAAATTCTGGAATTTCTCCGGAAATTCGCTCAAGTCCGGGGTGCTGCGTGCCGATACGGCGAGTGCGGAGCGGTGGCCCACCCCGGGCATCAGGCCGACCGCGCCGGTCGCCGCCGGACGCCTCCCCGGTCGGGCAGCAGCTGGGCCAGCGCCCGCCAGCCCAGCAGTCCGAGGCCCACGAAGGCCAGGGCCACACCGACGAAGGCGGCCACCACCCCCTGGCCGGAGGCCACCCGCAGGACCATGCCGGCGCCGACGCAGACCGTCCACACCACCACCCCGGTCGGGACGAGCGCGGCCGGCGCCCGCCACGCCCGGACCACGACCCAGCCGAGCGCCAGTCCGACCAGGAACGGCCAGGCGGTGCGGGCGAGGCCGGCCAGGCGCAGTCCCTCGGCGTGCGACGACCGGCCGATCACCACGAAGGCCAGCACCCAGGCCGCGTCGAGCGCACCGGCCGGCACGAGGCCGACCCGGCTGCCCCGCAACCACCCCGCCACCCGGGACCTGTCCGTCACCGCGGGCACCGGGACTCAGGCGTCGTGGAGGGCCGGATGCTGCCGGGCCACGAGGGGCAGGAGGAACCGGCGGGGGGACAGCCAGCCGAGCGCGGCGCTGGCCCGGTTGGGCAGTCCGGGAATGGCCACCGCCCGGTTGTCGTCCATGCCGGCCACCCCGACACGGGCCACCTCGGCGACCGGCACCCAGAACAGCTTGGGCATGGCGCCGGCCATTTCGGCGGGGTCGATGCCCGCCGCCTCGGCGAATCCGGTCTCGACCGGACCGGGGCACAGTGCGGTGACCGTCACGCCGTGGGGCCGCAGCTCCTCGCGGATGGCGTGGCTGTAGGAGAGGACGAAGGCCTTGGACCCGCCGTAGGCGGCCTGCCCGGGGACGGGCTGGAAGGCGGCCGTCGAGGCCACGTTCAGGATGCAGCCGCTGCGGCGCTCGACCATGCCCGGCGTGAACAGGGCGCACAGGTGGACCACCGCTTCGACGTCGGTCCGCACCATGGCGATCTCGCGTTCCGGATCGGCCCGGTACACCGGACCGAGCGTCGAGAAGCCGGCGTTGTTGACCAGCACGTTGACGGTCAGACCGAGCTCCTCGATGCGGCCGGGCAGTCCGGACCGGGCGGTGGCGTCGGCCAGGTCGGCGGGCAGCACCTCGGCGCGGATCCCGTGGCGGGCGGACAGCGCCGCGGCCAGCTCCCGGAGCTTCGACTCGGTGCGGGCCACCAGGGTCACCCCCAGGCCGCGCCCGGCCAGCAGGCCGGCGATCTCGACGCCGATGCCGGAGGACGCTCCGGTCACCAGGCAGGTCCGGTCGGGGTTCGGGGCGGGCAGGCTCATGTCCCGCAGCGTAGGGCCCGGGCCACGACGCCGTTCCGGCACGCCGCCGGGTTCAGGCTCGCCCGGGACCCACGTGGGCCACCCGGCGGTGCTCGACCCGACGCAGGTGGAGGGCCCGCCGGGCCAGCAGCCACACTCCCCCGGTGCGCCGGTAGTCGTCGACGTAGCGCAGGTACCAGACCTCGTCGAGCCCACCCCGGCCGTCGGGACTGGGGGCGTGGTCGGCCGTCAGGTGGTGGGCCACGCACCCGACCTCACCCGTGGCCGTGCCGCCGTCCACCCGGAAGGTCGTCGCCCCCAGGCCGTGGTGGGTGGCGTGGTAGCGGGCCAGGTGGGACGGGATCGCCGCCAACTGCTCGCGGCCCGTCCGGCAGGTGGTCGGCTCGCCTCCCATCCGGGGGTCGGGTACCCAGAGCTCCCCGTCCGGCGTGAACAGATCGGCGAACCCGGGGCCGTCGAGGCCGTCCGCGGCGGCGGCGTAGCCCAGCGAGACGGCCCGCAGTGCCGCGGCGTCAGCCGCCGACACCCCGGACGGCTGGCTCACGACAGCGGCCCGAACCGTTCGGCGAAGGCCGTCACCTCGCCCGCCAGGCTCTCGAGGTCCCGGTTCATGGACGTCGACAGCAGCATCCGGCGGACGCCCGCGGCATCGGCGGCGGCCACCTGCTCCTCGGTGGTGGTGGGCAGGTAGCCCGACACCGACAGCTCGACGGCGTCCGGGTCCCGCCCGGCCCGCCCGGCGGCCTCGCGCATCTGGGCGATCCGCAGGGCCAGTTCGTCGGGCGCGAGTCCGAGCGGCTGGAAGCCGTCCCCCAGACGGCCGGCCCGGCGGGCGGCGGCCTCGCTGTGCCCGCCGATGTGCAGCGGCACCCCGCCGGGGCGGAACGGCTTCGGGAACGAGTGGGCGTGGTCGAAGCTGACGAACTCGCCGTCGAACGACGCACCCTCGGGCCCGGAGTCGGCCCAGAGCGCGCGCATGGCGGCGATGGTCTCGTCCATCCGCCGGCCGCGGGTGCGGGGGTCGGCCCCCGTCGCCCGGAGCTCCTCGTCCATCCATCCGACCCCGAGGCACATGCGGACCCGTCCCTTGGCCAGGACGTCGACGCTGGCGATGCGCTTGGCCAGGACCACCGCCTGGTGGTTGGGGACGACCAGCACCCCGGTGGCCAGTGTGATGCGCTCGGTCACCGCGGCGAGGAAGGCCATGAGGTCGAGCGGGTCGGGGATGGCGCAGTCGTCGGGCAGGGGCATCCGTCCCGAGGCGGCGTACGGGTAGGTGCTCGTGTAGTCGGAGATGACCACGGCGTGCTCCACCACGACGATCGACTCGAACCCGGCGGACTCGACCAGCCGGGCGAAGGCCGTCATCCAATCCGGGTCGGCGGTGGCACCGGTCCGGACCGGTGGGATGATCCCGAACTCCATGGTCTCGACTCCTCGAGGGGACGGGCGCCCCGGACAGCCGGGGCGCGGACGCCCGAGCGTAAGCCGGGTGGCCCACGGCCGCCATACCGGTCACCGATCCGATCACCGGCCGGCTCTCCGTTGTAGGTAGCCTTGTCGTGGAGTGCCCCGAACGTCGCCCCTTCCCGGTGGACGCTGCGGGACCGACCACGAGCAGCGATGAGCGATCCCGGCGACGACAACTCAGCTTCCGCAGCGGACCACGAGGTGGCGGGGCGCCACGCACATGCGGCATCCCGGAACCCGGTCAGCCGGCGCCGCTTCCTCGGTTGGACGGCGGCCGGCGGTGCCGTCGCCGCGGCGGTGGCCCTGTCGGTCACCGAGGACAGCGGGTCCGGACCTCACCGGGAGGCCGACACGAGGCCGTCGAAAGCCACCTCGACGCCGACCACCACGCCCACCGCGCCCCCGACCCAGACCTTCGAGGACCTGGCGCTGCCGCTGCCGGTGTCCGCGGCCATCGTCGCCGAGAACGCCAAGACGGGCGACGCCTGGTGGGTGACCACCCCCCAGGCCGCCGGCGACATGGAGGGGTTCGCCGACGTGGTCTCCGCCCGGGTCGGCGACACGGTGAACCTCATGGTGAGCACCAAGGCGGCCGCCTTCCACGTCGAGGCCTACCGCATGGGGTACTACCAGGGCATCGGCGGCCGGCTCGTCTGGCAGTCGGCCGAGCTGCCCGGCGTCCGCCAGCCCCCGCCGACGGTGGTCGCTCCCACCAGCACCGTGGAGTGCCAGTGGGAGCCCTCGCTGCAGGTGACGGTGGGCCCGACGTGGCCGCCCGGGGCGTACCTGCTCAAGCTGGTCGGGTCGGCGAGCGAGCAGGGCTTCGTGCCGCTCTGCGTCCGCGACGACGCGTCGCAGTCGGCGCTGCTGCTCCAGCACGGGGTCACCACCTGGCAGGCCTACAACCTCTGGGGCGGGTTCTCGCTCTACTACGGCAACCCGTCGGGGGCGACGACCTTCACCCCAGGCCCCGGCCGGGGGCACGTATGCGGCCCGGGCCCGGGTGGTCTCGTTCGACCGTCCCTACAACCACGACTGGGCCTCGGGGGCCGCCGACTTCGTGGGCAACGAGCTGCCGGTCATCTTCCACGCCGAGCAGCTGGGCCTCGACGTGTCCTACTGGACCGACGTCGACCTCCACGAGCAGCCGCAGCTGCTGGCCAACCACCGGGCCCTGTTGAGCCTCGGTCACGACGAGTACTGGTCGAGCCCGATGCGCATGGGCACCGAGGAGGCCATCCAGCAGGGCCTCAACGTCGCGTTCCTGGGGGCGAACGCCTGCTACCGGCAGATCCGCCTGGAGCCGTCGTCGTTCGGGACCAACCGGCGTGTGGTCTGCTACAAGTCGGCGGCCGAGGACCCGATGACCGGCGTCGACGACTCGCTCGTCACCGTGAACTGGGAGCTGCCCCCGGTGTCGAACCCCGAGTCGCAGATGACCGGAGGGATGTACCAGGACGTCGGGGCCGACGCCGACATGGTCGTCGTGGATCCGACCTCGTGGCTGCTGGCCGGCACCGGGCTCGTGGCCGGGGCGCGGCTGCCCAAGGCGCTCCAGGGGGAGTTCGACCGTTTCGTGCCGAGCGTCGGCGCGCCGGCCGGCACCGACATCGTGATGCACTCGCTCGTCGCCAACCGCCGGGACAACTTCTCGGACGTGACCTGGTACACGACCAGCAGCGGCGGCGGCGTGCTCGACACCGGCAACGCCTCGTGGGTGGGTCAGCTGGCCGACGCTCCGCTGATCCCGGACAACGTGCTGCCGGCGCCGGTACCCGGAGTCACGTCGTACCTCCAGCGGATCATGGTCAACGTGTACTCGGTGCTGGGCAACACCCCGGCCAGCATCACCCGGCCGTCGACGGGCACCTGGCGCACGGTCTACAGCTCGGGATCGGCGAGCGCGCCGTTCGTCCCGGGGGCGGACACGCAGTAGTCCGAGCCACGTTGGTGCAACCCGGGCCGGCATGCGGATCCGACGCCCCGGACCGGGCCCGACCGACGGGCGTGACCCGGTCCGTGCGCCGTCCTCCGGTGCGGATCAGTCGCTCAGCGTGATCGGCTCGTCGTCGAGCAGCAGGTCTTCGGCGGGCAGCCGCTCGCCCGCCGCCTCGGCGGCCTTGGCCGCGTTCTGGGCGGCCAGGTGCTCGCGGATCCGCTCGTCGACCTCGGCCATGAGCTGCGGGTTCTCGGTCAGGAAGCTCTTCACGTTCTCGCGGCCCTGGCCGAGCTGCTCGCCCTCGTAGGTGAACCAGGCCCCGGACTTCTTGATGAAGCCCAGCTCCACGCCGACGTCGAGCAGCGACCCCTCACGGCTGATGCCCTTGCCGAAGGCGATGTCGAACTCGGCCTGCTTGAACGGCGGGGAGCACTTGTTCTTCACGACCTTGACCCGGGTCCGGTTGCCGACCTGGTCGGCACCGTCCTTGATGGTCTCGATCCGCCGGATGTCGAGGCGGACCGACGAGTAGAACTTGAGCGCCCGGCCGCCGGGGGTGACCTCGGGTGAGCCGTACATGACGCCGATCTTCTCGCGCAGCTGGTTGATGAAGATGGCGATGGTGCGCGACTTCGACAGCGTGCCGGTCAGCTTGCGGAGGGCCTGGGACATCAGGCGGGCCTGCAGGCCGACGTGGGAGTCCCCCATCTCCCCCTCGATCTCGGCGCGGGGGGTGAGGGCGGCCACGGAGTCGATGACGAGCACGTCGAGGGCGCCCGAGCGGATCAGCATGTCGGAGATCTCGAGGGCCTGCTCGCCGGTGTCCGGCTGGGAGATCAGCAGGTCGTCGATGTTGACGCCGATGGCCTTGGCGTAGACCGGGTCCATGGCGTGCTCGGCGTCCACGTAGGCGCAGATGCCGCCGTTGCGCTGGGCCTCGGCGACCACGTGCATGGCCAGCGTCGACTTACCCGAGGACTCCGGTCCGTAGATCTCGACGATCCGGCCGCGGGGGAGGCCCCCGATGCCGAGGGCGAGGTCGAGGGCGAGCGCCCCGGTCGGAATCGCCTCGATGTTCATGTGGAGGTTCTCCCCCATCCGCATGATCGAGCCCTTGCCGAACTGCTTCTCGATCTGCCCCAGGGCCATGTCGAGTGCCTTGTCACGTTCCATGTCTTGTCTGCTTCTCCTCGGTGCTGTCGTTCACTTGACCCGGCCGACCGTACGGATGGGGTGTGACGCCCTCTTCCGGAGGGGCCGGGCCCACGTCCCGGCATGAACCTCCACGGAGGTGCGGCACGGACTGCCGTGCGGCGGTTGACTGCGGTGCGACACGGCCACTGTAGACCCGAACGCATGTTCGATGTTGGATCCACGGTTCCACCTCCGCCCCGACCACCGCCTGTAGCGTCCCCGTGATGCCGGACGACGACACGACCCCCCCGGAGCCCCCCGCCATCCTCACCCGCAAGGAGCTGCAGGCCCGGCGTTCTCGCTCCCCGAGGAGGGTCTGGTGGGCGGTGGTCGCCGTGGGCGTGGTCCTGGTCGCGGCCATCCTGGTGGTCGGCCTGGCCGGCAATTCGGCGGCCAGGAAGGAGGCGGTGGTGACGACCACGACGACCACGAGGCCCCCCGCCCCGGTGGCCACCTGTCCGCTGACCGGCACCCCGGCGCCCGGCGGCGTGGTGCCGGCCCGGCCCGCGCTGGCCGTGAAGATCGGCAACTACACCGACGACCGGCCGTCGGCCGGCCTCAACCAGGCCGACGTGGTGTTCGAGGAGCCGGTCGAAGGCACGTACACCCGCCTGGTCGCCGTGTTCCAGTGCCAGGGGGCGGCCCTCGTCGGCGACCTCCGCTCGGCACGCGAGCCCGACGTGGCCATCCTGTCGCAGCTGTCGGACCCCGTCTTCGTCCACGCCGGCGGCATCGACCCGATCCTGGCGCTGCTGGCCGCCGCGCCCATCCACGACGAGAACATCCTCGACGGCGGGTTCGCCGGGGTCATCTCCCATCCTTCCGGGCGCTACGCCCCCTACTCCACCTTCACGTCGACACGGCGGCACTGGGCCCTCGTCCCCACCGACTCGACGCCGCCGGCGCCCATCTTCTCCTACTCGGCCACGCCCCCGGCCGGCGCGGTGCCCGGCTCGGGGGCGTCGGTGCACATCCCGTTCTCGTCCACCTCGGACGTGACCTGGACCTGGCACCCGGCGACCCACACGTACCTGCGGTCCTACTCCGGGCGTCCCGGACACGTTGGTCGACGGCACCCAGACGGCGGCGACCAACGTGGTCGTGCTGACCGTCCCCACGTTCACCGGGCCGTGGCTCGAGAACGACGAGGGCGGCTACGAGGTGGAGGTCACGGCCACCGGCACGGGGCCCGCCGTGGTGCTCCGCGACGGTGTCGCCATCACGGGACGTGGAGCCGGAGCCTCACCGAGCCGGCCACGCTGACCGCGTCGGACGGGGCGCCGATCACGCTGCAGCCGGGCAACACGTGGGAGGAGCTCGCCCCGGTGGCATTCCCGTCACCACCACCGCCGCACCGGCGCCGGCCGCCACGACGACCACCAGGCCCTGACCCGGACCGGACGCGGGACTCAGTCGCGCGTCGAGCGAGCGGCGCAGGAGGTCGAGGGCGGCGATGGTCGGCGTACTGGCGGATCCGGGCCCGGTCGCCCGGCACGGCGAACCCCGTGGCCACGGTGTCGCGCCCCGGGCGGGCCAGGCCGACGAACACGGTGCCCACGGGCTGCCCGTCCTGCTCGGTCGGGCCGGCCACGCCGGTCACCGACAGCCCCACGTCGGCGCCCAGCACCCGCCGGGCACCCTCGGCCATGGCCCGGGCCGCCGCCTCGGACACCACCGGGCCCTCGGGCACGCCCAGCACGTCGAACTTCACCTCGGACGCGTAGGTGACCACCGAGCCGCGGAACCAGGTGCTGGCCCCGGGCACGTTGACCAGCCGGGACGCGGCCAGGCCCCCGGTCAGCGACTCGGCCAGTCCCAGCGTGAGGCCGTCGGTGGCCAGCACCCGGGCCACCGCGTCCTCGATGGCCTCGTCGTCGACGCCGAAGATCACGTCGCCGGCCGCGGCCACCAGGACCGCGCGGACCGCGGCCTCGTGACGGTCGAGCGACGCCGCCGCCGCGCGTCGTCGGGCGCCCGCACGGTCACGCGCACCTTGATGCCCTCGATCCCGCTGGCCAGGAAGGCGATGGTGGCGGTGTCGCCCGACGGGTCGGCCGCCGCCTGCTCGTCGAGCCCGGCGATGTAGCCGCCCAGGGTCTCGGCCAGGCCCGACTCGCTCATCCCCCACGTGCGGATGACCCGGCTAGCGATGGTCCCCGACGACTCGCCCCGCTCGGCCATCCGGCGCTGGAGGTCGGGGCCGATGGCCCGCTCGAACATGTCCGACATCTCGTAGGGCACACCCGGCACGGCGTAGACCACCTTGTGGCCGACCGGGCAGATCAGGCCCGGCGCGGTCCCCTTGGTCTGGGGGATGACCGTCGCCCCCTCGGGGACGTCGGCCTGCCGCAGGTTCGAGTCGGGCATCGCCCGCCCGCGGCTGGAGAACATGGCCCGGATCTTCGCCACCACCTCGTCGTCGCGACGGAGGGGGACGTTCATCACCTCGGCGAGGGCGTCCCGGGTGATGTCGTCGTGCGTCGGCCCGAGGCCGCCGCAGACGATCACCGCGTCGCTCCGGGCCAGTGCGGTGCGGAAGGCGAGCACGATCCGGTCGTGGTTGTCGCCGACGGCCTGGTGGAAGTGGGAGCCGACCCCGAGCGCGGCCAGGTGCTCGCCCAACCACTGCGAGTTGGTGTCGGCGATCTGCCCGAGCAGCAGCTCGGTGCCGACCGCCACGATCTCGATGCGCACGGCCGGTCAGCCCGCCGTGCCCGGGTCGGCCGCGGCACCGCTCGGCTGCCGGCCGCCCGGCGGCCGTCGACGAAGTACTGCACGCCGGTGAACACGGTGAGGAAGGCGGCCACCCACATGGCGCCGTTCAGCAGCGTCCGGTGCCCGGCCAGCGGCGGGGCCAGGCACATGCCGATGGCGATGTCCTGGACGAGGGTCTTGAACTTGGCCGAGTTGCGGGCCGGGATGGAGATGCCGCGGCGGCCGGCCAGCGAGCGGTAGATGCTCATGGCGATCTCGCGCACGGCGATGACCGCCACCGGCACCCACCACATGATCCCCTTGGCGACCAGGGCGACCAGCGCGCCGAGCACCACCACCTTGTCGGCCAGCGGGTCGAGGAACGCCCCCGAGCGGGTGGTGCCCTGCTTGCGGGCCAGCCAGCCGTCGATGCCGTCCGACAGGGCCAGCACGCCGCCGAAGACGAAGGTGACCCAGCTGGCTCCCCACAGCATGATCATGACGATCACGACCGGGGTGGCCAGGAGCCGGACCATGGTGATGGCGTTGGCCGGGGTCAGCAGGGCCGACGGCCCGAACGTGGTGGCGCGGGCGCCGCCCGCCGACGGGAGCCCGGGGCCGATGGTGCCGTCGCTCATGCCCGGCCCCCGGTGCCGGCCGTGGCCAGGGGCGTCGGCCCGCCACCGTTCGGCTGCACCACGTCAGCGGTGAGGTCGGGCCCGTCGGCGTCGGTCACGACCACCGTGGCGAACGCACCCACCGGCAGGTGGTCGGGCACGGTGACGATGCCGTCGATCTCGGGCGCCTCGCGGTAGGTGCGGGCCTCACCGGGCCGGTCCACCAGCACCTCGACGGTGGCGCCGATGAGGTCCTCGCGGCGCCGGGCCGTGATGGCGTCCTGGAGTTCGGTGCACTCGCGGATCCGCTCGGTCACGAGTTCGGTGGGCACCTGGCCGTCGAGGTCGGCGGCGTAGGTGCCGGCCTCGTCGCTGAAGGGGAAGAACCCGACCCAGTCGAGCTGTGCCGCCCCGATCCAGGCCAGCAGCCGGTCGTGGTCCTCCTCGGTCTCGCCGGGGTAGCCGACGATGAAGGAGGACCGGAAGGCGGCGGTGGGCTCGGCCAGCCGGATCGAGCGGATGCGCTCGAGGAAGCGGTCGCCCTCGCCCCAGCGGCGCATGCGCTTGAGCAGCGGGCGCGAGACGTGCTGGAGGGAGAGGTCGAAGTAGGGCACGCCGGTGGCCAGGATGGCGTCCACCAGGGCGTCGTCCAGGGTGGAGGGGTAAAGGTAGAGCAGGCGGGTCCAGCGGACCCGCTCGGCCACGGCGGCGACCAGGTCCACGATGGGCCGGTTCCCGCCGACCGCCGGCCCGTCGAGCCGGGGCTCGGTCCGGCCCGTCGAGCGGTCGAGCGCGTACGACGACAGGTCCTGGGCCACGAGCACGACCTCGGACAGCGTGCCGGCGGCGGCGCCCAGCTCGTCGATCTCGTCGAGGATCGACCGGGCCGGGCGCGAGCGCTGCTTGCCCCGGAACGAGGGGATGGCACAGAAGCCGCAGTTGCGGTCGCAGCCCTCGGCCACCTTCACGTAGGCCCACGGGGCGGTGGCCGGGGGGCGGGGCAGGTTCAGGAGATCGAAGGCGGGGACCGCCTCCGTGACGGGCTTGCGTCCGAGCAGCACGGGGGTCGGCGCAGCCTGGGGTTGGGCGCCGTGTGGAGGGGCGGTCAGGGGGGTACCGGTCAGGGGGACGCCGAACGGGGCGACCAGGTCGACCTCGGGCAGGGCTTCGGCCAGCTCGTCGCCGTACCGCTCGGCCATGCAGCCGGTCACGACCAGGCGTGCGCCGTCCCGCCGGGTGTCGGAGAGGGTGAGGACCGTGTCGATCGACTCCTGGCGGGCGGCCTCGATGAAGGCGCACGTGTTCACCACGACGAGGTCCGCCTCCTCGGGGGAGTCGGCCGCCTCGAAGCCGTCACCGGTGAGCGTCCCGACCAATTTGTCCGAGTCGACCTGGTTCTTCGGGCAGCCCAAGGTCTCGATCCAGTACCGCTCGGCCACCGAGACAATCTACCGGGGCGCAGGGGCCTGGGCTCCCGCAGCCGGTTGCCTGGTCCGAGGGTCGTCGGAATGGGGCCAGGGGGCGGGACGGGGACTGCGCGGTTGGGGATCGGGATGGGCCCCCTGGGTGGCGATTCAGGCCCGGGGCCGTCGGGATCAGGTCTTTGGGCCGTCCGATTCGGGCCCGGGCGCGGCACGGGCCCCCTGGGTGCCAAGGGGGCCCGGCCGGCACAGCGGAGAGGGAGGGATTTGAACCCTCGGACCCAGTTACCCAGGTCAACTCATTAGCAGTGAGTCCGATTCGGCCGCTCTCGCACCTCTCCTTGCCCCTCTGGCCTATATTTGGCCTATATTTCCAGGGATGGAAATGCAGGCCAGGACCGTCGAGACGTCCCAAGGGTACAGGAACGGTCGGCAACGAGCCCCGGGCAAGTGGCAGCTGCCGTGTCTTCGTCGGTATCGACCCGGTCACCGGGAACCCCCGCCAGCTGTCCAAGACCGTCGACGCACGCAACCAGACCGAGGCCCAGCGCAAGCTGCGGGCCTGGCAGAAGGAGCTGGACGAGGCGCCGGCCGAGGCCGCAGCTCGACTCGTCTGCGACCGTCCGGACCCTCATCGACGAGTGGCTGCGCCACAGCGAGGCCCGGGGGCGGGCCCCCCGGACCCTGCACGACGCCCGCCGGTCGGCCGAGACGGTGATCTTCCCCGAGTTCGGGGACCTGCCGATCGCCGAGCTGACCCCCCGCCACCTCGACGAGTGGTACCGCAAGCTCGTCACCGGCGAAGGCCGGGCGAGGCCGTTGAAGGCGACCAGCATCCGACGACACCACGCCAACCTGTCGGCCGCCCTCAGTCAGGCGGTCCGATGGGAGTGGATCGAGCGCAACCCTGCCGAGCGGTCACAGCCACCGGCGCTCGAGCGGGTGGAACTCCAGGTACCCACCCCCGATGAGGTCCGGCGGTTGCTGGCGGCGGCCCAGGCCCGAGGTCCCCGCTGGGGGATGCTGCTGACCCTGGCCGTGCTGACCGGTGGCCGACGCGGCGAACTCTGCGGGCTCCGGTGGATCGACGTCGAAGGCGACTCGATCCGCTTCCGCCGCTCGCTCTACCGGGCTGGGGAGGAGCGGGGCGAGAAGGCCACCAAGACCGGCCGTGAGCGACGGATCGCGGTCGCCGGAGCCGGCATGGCCATCCTCGAGGATTGGCGGACCAGGTGCGAGGAGGCAGCCGAGGCGGTCGATGTCGAGCTGGTCGACGACGCCTTCATCGTCTCGACCTTCCCGGACGGCAGCCGACCGGTGAATCCGGACACCCTCACGTCGGTCGTCCACACGCTCTGCGTCGAGCTCGAGATGCCCCACGTCCACCTGCACTCGCTCCGCCACTTCGCCGCCACGGAGATGCTGGCTGCCGGCATCGACCCACGAAACGCCGCCGAGGTGCTCGGGCACGCCAATCCATCGCTCACGCTCAGCCTGTACGGACATGCCACCAACGAACGGCAACGACAGGCGGCCGAAGTGCTCGG
>CAWHKZ010000002.1:0-129497 GCA_963830165.1 uncultured Acidimicrobiaceae bacterium | reverse complement strand
GACGCCGATCACGGAAACTCCCCACTCTCGATCATCGAAATTCTCCAGGTGCTCGCCCGGGGTGGGGTGATGCCAGAGACTATGCGTTCGGGTTGGACGTCACCCCCTTGGTGAGCTTCTGGCACGGGCCCGGTGGGTCCGCATCCGGTAGCTCTCGCCGTCGATGTTGAACACGACGGAGCGGTGGAGCAGCCGGTCGAGCATGGCGGCGGCCACCATCGGATCGTCGAAGATCTTTCCCCACGACCCCACCCCGAGGTTGGTGGTCAGCACCGTCGAGCTCTTCAGGTAGCGCTGGGTGATGACCTGGAAGAGGGCGGCTGCTGCCTCGTTGGCCAACGGCAGGTAGCCGACTTCGTCGATGATTAGCAGCCTCGGTCCGGCGAAGAACCGCATGGTGGTCGCCCACCGGCCCTCCAGCGCGGCCCGGTGGCACCGGGCCACCAGATCGGCTGCCGTTGTGTAATAGGTCCGATAGCCGGCATCGATGGAGGCTCGGGCCAGGGCGACGGCCAGCATGGTCTTGCCCACCCCGGGAGGTCCGATGAACAGCACGTTGGTGGCGTCCTCCAAGAACCGCAGCGTGGCCAGCTCGTTCACCAGCTTCTTGTCGATCGACGGCTGGGCGTCGAAGTCGAAGTCACTCAGCCGGAATGGTGATGGTAGCGAGGCGAAGCGCTCCAGGCTGGCCCGTCGCCGGGCCTCGGTGGCCGACACCTCGACCTCCAACAGGCGCTCCAAGAAGGCCGTGTGACCGAGGTCGTGGGCGGCTGCGTGCTCGAGTTCGCCCGGCAGGGCCTCGGCGGCGGCAGCCAGCCGCAAGTAGGCCAGGTGGCTGCGGGCTTGTTGGTAGATCGAGTTATCGCTCATGGCGTCCCCTCGATCAGGTCGGCGTAGTCCTGCAGGTCGACCGTCACTTCTCGACCCTCGGCGCCCAGCAGCCGGGCCGCTTCGGCCAGTGACTCGGGGCCCGGTGGCCGGTTGGCCTTGGTGTCGCACGGCCGTGCGGTGGTGAAGCTCGACAGGACGACCGACTCGAGGGCAGCCCGGTGCTCGGGGGTGCGCACGATGGTCCCGGCTCCGGCCGGCGCCAACCGGTGGGTGGCGAGCAGCGCCCCCGAAGTCGCGTGGATCTCGAGGGTCGAAGACGCCAGCCGGTGGCGCAGCTCCAGCACCACCCCGGACAGCCCCGGCGGCACCGAGTAGCGGTTGCCCCGGAAGGCGACCGTGGCGTTGTCGTCCACCGGGCGGGTGACGGTGATCGTGGCTGGGAACGGGAGTGCCGGCAGGTCCAACAGCGGCTCCGCGTCGGCCAACTCGCCGACGGTCGTCTTCACTCCGGTGGGCGTGCGCCGTTCCCGGGCATCGCCTGCCCCGGCCAGGAACCGGTCGAGACTGGCTTGGGCCTCTTCAGGACTGGTGGCGCTGAGGGTGCGCCACCACCGGCCCGACGTGAACCGCACCGCGGCCTCGACCGCCCCTTTGCGGTTGCCCCGCCGGGGCGGACACGGCTCGACGACCGCCCCGTAGTGCTTGGCCACCGGGGCGAAGCTGGCCTGGACGTCTTTGGTCCCCGGCCGGATCACCGTGGCCAGTCGGTCGGTCCGCCAGATTCTGGACGTTCCACCCAATCGGCGCAGCACGCCGTCCATGGCCTCGATCAGGTGGGCCTGGTCCATCGATTCGGCCAGCACCCCCCGGGTCCGGCTGGAGTGGGGCAAGGTGCCGAGCAGCACGTAGGCGGTGCCGCCCCAGGGGGCACGACGACGCTCGAACCAGTCCCACTGGATCTCCTCACCCGGTGGGTGGTCGATCTCGATGGTGTCCCGGCCGACGACCCCCCGACACGCTTCGCAGTGTGGCCGCAGGCCACGGGTCCGGATCTGGCGGACGAAGGTCGGGTAGCTCTGGGCGTAGCCCAGGGCCGTGACCTCCTCGAACAGGACCGTGCCCCAGACGTGATGGTCGTCGGCGAACCGAGCGGTGAGGTACTTCTCGAAGTCAGCCAACGGGTCGGGTGTGTCGGGTCGGGCCCGGGCGCCGGGCACCCGCTCGCCGTTCAGGTAGGACCGAACCGTCTTGCGGTCACGGCCCAGGTGGCGGGCGATGGCCGAGATCGACCAACCCCTCTTTCTCAGTGCGTGAGCTTCCACGTCTTCTCCTCGTGTGAGCATGGAGGGGGTCCCTTCGGGCTGGTTGGCGTAGGAACCGCCAGCTTCGAAGGGGCCTCACCTCGGTTGGTGGACCTTCGGGTCCACCCCGGGCTCACAAGTGGGGAATTTCAGTGATCATCTCTGGGGAGTTTCCGGTGATCAGCGACAGAATTTGACGCAGAGGATGAGTCCGACCGGCTTCATGTAGCCCTGATGGCTGGGAGGTTCGTTGCTCGAGCACTGGACCTCGCACGAAGCACCGGCCAGCACGACAAGGTCGCCGAGATCCACGACGTGGGTATGCGCCTCGCGAGAGTGGCCCTCGCTGACGGCTCGGTGGGCCCGGGGGTAGTGCTCGGGCTGCTCAGGCCGCTGTCCGCAGATCGGGACGGCCAACCTGAGGTAGATGGGCTGCTTGAGCAGGCCAGGGAGTTGTATCGAGATGACGTGTGGAACACGCAATCGACCATCGAGGCGCAGATTTCACGTCCGGGACTCGGCCCGGACCAGAAGCAGGCCCTGTATCGCCAGGAAGTGGAAGCGCTGCTCCGGGCCGGCGAGGCCGCGCCTGCCATCAATCGGATGGCACACCTCCGTGATGCGGCTGAGCTCGCGCAACGTCATGGCCTCCAGGACCTCTACCGCTCCGCCATCCAGTCGCTGCAGGAGCTCGATGTCGAGGACCTTGGCCTCGTCCGTGTTGGCACCTCGGTGGAAATCGACGTAGCAGTGCTGGAGCGCTTGCTCGATGAGTTGCTCGACCAACCCACCTGGCAGGAGGCCCTGTTAGCCCTGCTGAGTCTGGGACCACCTACCGGGCAAAGGGATGCAAACCGCGCTGTCGCCGAGGAAGCACGGGAGCTGGCCCCGCTCTCGACACTGTTCCCCAGGGTCCATCTGGGGGCAGACGGCAGAGCACGCAGCATGTCGCCAGGCGGTGACCTCGACTACCAGATGCTCCAAGTGGAGACGCATCGACTGCAAATTTGGGGTCCGGTGTGGGCGGAGGCGCTGCGCCGTATTGGCGCCCGCTGGTCGCCCATCGATGAGGGGGAGTGGGCCGCGTTGGTGACCCGGGGAGGATTCGTCCCAGCACCAGTGGCCGCTGCACTGCACCGGGCGCTCAACAGGTACTTCAACGAGGACTGCGAGGGGGCGGCGTTCACAGCACTCCCGAAGATCGAGCGCATTGCGCGGGAGTTGCTGGAAGCCGCCGGCGAGGTGGTCTACCGGGCTCCAACGGCCTCGATGCCTGGCGGATATGTGGGTCTCGGGAACCTTGTCGGTCTGCTCGAGGACCGGGGCATGGACCAATCGTGGGTGAGGTTCTACCGGGCAGTGCTTGCTGGCCACCCGGGCATCAACCTCCGGAATGAGGCACTGCATGGGACACAGGTGGACCTGGGTCCGGTTGAGGCCGCCCTTGTGTTCGCGGGGGCGCTCAACCTTGCGCTGTGCTCGCTGACCGCCTCCTGACCGCACGTCCTGCCACTTGGGGCCGGTTGCACAGGGAGCCTCGGGTAAACACAAAAAACACAAATCATAGGCACGATGGTTGCGTTTTTGGTGGTTGTTGATACAATAGAGGTCATGACACGCATGGACCAGGATCTTGTGGGCGACAGCACCGACCTCCTCACCACAGGTGAGGCGGCAAGCCTGCTCGAACGCGTCCCGGCAGCATGTCGTCGACCTGTGCAACTCAGGGGACATCCCCTATGTCACGGTGGGCACTCACCGGAGGGTGCGGCGCAGCCACCTCGAGGAGTTGCGGGCCCGGACCGCGCGGATGACGAGGGACCAGCAGCGCAGCCTGTGGTTGGGGCACGCGGTCGCCGGCAAGCTGGTAGCCAACCCGGAGGACGTGCTGGCGACAGGCCGCGCCAACCTGCGCAAGATGCAGGAGCGTGACCACCGGGGCCGTGCCCGTCATTGGCTCGATGAGTGGGAGCGTCTCCTCTCGGGCCCGACCGCTGAGATCCTCGAAGCCCTGACCTCGCGGTCACCAAGGGCCAGGGATCTGCGCCAGAACTCACCGTTCGCTGGGGTGCTGAGTGATGCGGAACGCCAGGAGGTCCTTGCGACCTTCGGCAGGTCTCCGGCGTCGAGTTCGAGGTGAACCGAGAGCAGCTGGCCCACATCCTAAGGGCGGCGTCGAAGATCGCCGACGCCCCGGACGTGCTGGTGATCGGCAGCCAGTCGATCCTCGGCTCGTACAGCGAGGACGAATTGCCATTGAGGGCATGGATGTCCCCGGAGGCCGACATCGCCTTCTTCGATGATCCCGACAATGTCAAGTCCGACGCAGTCGACGGTGCGATCGGCGAGGGGTCCGATTTCGAGACGGCGTTCGGTGTGTACGGCCAAGGAGTCTCGATCACTACAGCGGATCTGCCGGAGGGGTGGAGAGACCGGCTGGTGCCCTTTGACCGCGAAGATGCGCTGCCGAGCCGGGCCATGTGCCTCGACGCCCACGACCTGGTCGTCGCCAAGTTGGTCGCCAACCGCGATAAGGACATCGAGTTCGCCAAGGACCTGGTGGGGGCCGAGCTGGTTTCGTGCGAGACGCTGCGGGAGCGAGCAGAACTGCTACCACTCGTCCGAGGCCGGAGGAGGGCGGTAGTGCAGTGCATCGACAGGCTGGACCCCGCCCGCGCCAAACCCGGCTAACCGGTGCCCCTGGCTGCACCTCGCACCGCTGACCCTTGCGTTGGGGTCACCAACCGGTCGGAGTCATAACCACCCGCTGACCTGGACTTTTGGCCTTCCGTATGAAAATCCGGGCTTCGGCGTATGAAACCGCCGCCCGCAGGTTGGCTCCGCCCCAGGTCAGACCCTTCCGAGAACACCCCACCAACAGGTGTTCGTCGAAGTACCCGGACACTGAAATCGGAAGTCCCCGGAACTGAGGCCCCAGGCCCCGGATCCGGGGACTTTCGCATATTGGCAGGTTCGCCAGGTAGCACCAACCTTCGAGAGGGTCGCTCGCCCGACCGGGCCGGTGCCCTCCAGGAGCCACCCAGCTACCGTGCCGGCTGGTTCAATGACGAGTGGAGGGTCGCGGCGCCATCCTGGTGAACATCTCCCGCGGTCCGACGGTCGACGAGGTAGCTCTCGTCGACGCTTTCCGTTCCGGTCGGCTCGCCGGTGCAAGATCACCGATCGGGGTGGTGACCGACACGTTGACTGTCCGCCGATGGCGCCGGAGTGACGTCACCAACCGGCAGAATCGACTCACGGTCCGGAGGCTGTGTCGGTGGGCGCAGACCGCCTCAGGCGCTGACCGGCTTCTCGACATGCCCACCGAACTGGTTGCGCATGGCGGAGAGCAGCCGGTCGGCGAAGTCCCCCTCGCCTCGCGAGCTGAAGCGCTGGTAGAGGGCGGCACTGAGCACCTGGGCCGGCACCCCCTCGTCGACCGCCGCATGCACGGTCCAACGTCCTTCGCCCGAGTCCGAGACGCGCCCCGCGAACTCCTCCAGCTGGGGTGAGTCGGCGAGTGCCGCCGCGGTGAGGTCGAGCAGCCACGACGACACCACGCTGCCGCGACGCCAGACCTCGGAGATCGAGGGGAGGTCGAATTGATACTGGTAGTAGCGGGGATCGCCGAGCGGCGCGGTCTCGGCGTCCCGCTCCTGGTCGTCCCGACCGACATCGGCGTGACCCAGGATGTTCAGTCCTTCGGCGAAGGCGGCCATGATCCCGTACTCGATGCCGTTGTGCACCATCTTGACGAAGTGGCCAGCGCCGGCGGGGCCACAGTGCAGGTATCCCTGTTCGGCGGTCGTCGGCTTCCCCTCGCGCCCCGGTGTCCGGGGTGCCGCCTGGACGCCGGGAGCGATCGAGCGCAGCAGGGGATCGAGGTGGGCCACGGTCTCCGACTCGCCGCCGATCATCAGGCAGTACCCACGCTCGAGGCCGAACACCCCACCGCTCGTTCCGATGTCCAGGTAGTGGATGCCCCGCGGCATCAGCCGTTCGGCGCGGTCAATGTCGTCGCGGTAGTAGCTGTTGCCCCCGTCGATGATCACGTCGCCCCGCTCCAACCGGCCGGCCAGCTGTTCGACCATCTCACCGGTGATCGCGGCCGGAACCATCACCCAAGCCACGCGCGGCGGCTCGAGCGCGGCGACGAACTCGTCCAGCGAATGGGTGCCGGTGGCGCCCTCGCCGGCGAGTTCGCGCACCGGATCGGGCGACCGGTTGTAGACGACGCAGTCATGCCCGTCTCTCATCGCCCGTCGCGTGACGTTCGCCCCCATCCTCCCGAGTCCGACCATTCCGAGTTGCATCCGATCAGCTCCCATCAGTCGTCCTGTGTCTCGGTTCTTCTTCTCCACGGCGGACGACGTCGGCGTGGTCCACCTGGGGGCGACGCCGACAGGTGTCGGCCTCGCTCGGCTGGATACGTGCCGTACGGACAGCAGACAACGTGTGGAGCGACGAGCCAATGCAGCTACCCGGAAATCGGCAGTTCCGGTCGCCTCACCGGGGAGCCCTGGGATCCTTCTCCGGGCCCGGCTCGCCGGCACGGCCCATCGGGCTGGTCGGACCACGTGCGAGCCGAATGTGCGCCGTGGTGGGGAGCCGGCCCGCGGTCTGACGCGCTACCGCCCGGGTCGTCGATCGGCTCTGTCGAGTGCGGCGGTGAGGTCGGCGAGCAGATCGTCGAGTGTCTCCAGGCCGACGGACAGGCGGATCAATCCCGGGTCGACGGCCAGCGGCGAGTCCTGTGCCGATGCATGGGTCATCCGGTGGGGGTGCTCGATCAGCGACTCGACCGCCCCGAGAGATTCGGCCAGCGTGAACAGCGAAGCCGAGCGGGCGACCTCGAGGGCGGCCAGCTCACCACCGGCCAGGACGAACGACACCATCCCGCCGTAGCCGCGCATCTGGCGGCGTGCGACCTCGTGGCCGGGGTGGTCCGGAAGGCCCGGGTAGAGCACCGACGCGACGGCAGGGTGTCCACACAGGAGCTCGGCCACCGCGGCCGCGTTGGCGCAGTGGCGGTCCATGCGCAGGGCCAGCGTCTTGACCCCCCTCAGTACCAGGTAACAGTCCATCGGTCCCGGTACGCCTCCCGCCGCGTTCTGGACGAACCCGATCCGCGTCGCCAGCTCGTCGTCGTCGGTGGCCACGAAGCCCCCGACGACGTCGCTGTGGCCGCCCAGGTACTTGGTCGACGAGTGCACCACGACGTCCGCTCCCCACTGCAGCGGCTGCTGCAGGTAGGGCGACGCGAAGGTGTTGTCCACCACGACGACCGCACCCCGGTCGTGGGCGAAGGTGGCCACGGCCTCGATGTCGACGATCGACAGGAGGGGATTGGACGGCGTCTCGATCCACACCATCGAGGTCCGGTCCTGCCACACTTCGCGGATCCGGTCGACGGAGGTGAGGTCCGCCGGCGTGTACCCGAGCCCGGCCGGCGCCCACACCTTGTCGAAGAGACGGTACGTGCCCCCGTAGGCGTCGTTCGGGATGACGGCGTGGTCCCCGGGGTGCAGCAGTCGCAGCACCGCATCCTCCGCGGCCAGCCCGCTCGCGAAGGCCAGTCCGTGCTCCGCCTGCTCCAACGAGGCCAGGCACGTCTCGAGCGCGGCGCGCGTCGGATTGCCGCTCCGCGAGTAGTCGTAGCCGCGGTGCCCGCCCACGGATTCCTGGGCGAAGGTCGTCGAGAACGACACGGGCGGGACCACCGCCCCGGTGGCCGGGTCCGGTGGCTGGCCGGCGTGGATGGCCCTGGTCTCGAACCCGGACCGCCCGGAGCCGGCGGGTTGGTCCCCGCTCATCGTCCCGCCCCGGACAGGAAGTCCAACAGGTCGCTGCGGGTGACGATGCCCGTGGGATGGCCGCCGTCGACGACGAGGACGGCGCTGTGCTCGGCGAGGCGGGCCGAGGCCACCTCGATCGCTTCGCCGGTGCCGACCATCGGCAGCGGCGGCGTCATGACCCCGTTGACCCTGGCGTCGAAGGACTCGGGCGTGTTGACGAGCAGGGCGAGGAGGTCGTATTCGGTCACGGTGCCCACGACCTCGGCCAGGGCCAGCGGTGGCTCGGCCTTGACCACCGGCACCTGGGAGACGCCGTACTCGCGCAGGATCGAGATGGCCTCCCGAACCGTCTCGTCCGGATGGACGTGGACCAGAGGGGGCAGCGAAGGAGTCCCCTTGCGGTGCTTGTGGGCCAGCAGCTCGCCGACCGTCTCCTCGGTCGATCCGCCGGAGCGGAGGAAACCGTGGTCGGCCATCCAGCTGTCGTCGTAGAGCTTGGAGAGATAGCCCCTTCCGGAGTCGGGGATGATCACGACGATGACGGCGTCGTGCCCGGCCTCGAGCCCGACCTGGAGGGCAGCCCAGATGGCGGTGCCGGCGGAGCCGCCGACGAGGATTCCCTCCTGGCGGGTGACCCGGCGGGCGGTGAGGAAGCTGTCGCGGTCGGAGACCATGACGACCCGGTCGGCGATCTCGCGATCGTAGGCGTCGGGCCAGAAGTCCTCGCCGATGCCTTCCACGAGGTAGGGGCGGCCGCCGCCCCCGGAGTAGACCGATCCCTCGGGATCGGCACCGATGATCTGGATGGCGGGGTTCCGGGCCTTCAGGTAGCGGCCGATCCCGGAGATGGTCCCCCCGGTCCCGATGCTGGCGACCAGATGGGTGATGCGGCCGGCGGTCTGCCTCCAGATCTCCGGCCCGGTGGTCAGGAAGTGCGCCTCCTGGTTGTGGGGATTGGAGTACTGGTCGGGTTGGAAGGCACCCAGAGTGGTCTCGACCAGCCGCCGGGCGACCGAGTAGTAGGAGTCGGGGTGGGCAGGGTCGACCGCCGTGGGGCAGACCACCACCTCTGCGCCATAGGCCCGGAGGAGTGCCACCTTCTCCGCAGCGATCTTGTCGGGCATCGTGAAGATGCAGCGGTAGCCGCGGCGGGCGGCGACGATGGCCAGGCCGACGCCGGTGTTGCCCGACGTCGGCTCGACGATGGTCCCGCCCGGCCCGAGCCGCCCCTCGCGTTCCGCCGCATCGATCATGGCGAGCGCGGGGCGGTCCTTGACGCTGCCTCCGGGGTTCAGGAACTCCAACTTGGCCAGCATCTGGCCGGGAAGGTCCCGTCCGATCCGGTCGAGACGGACGAGGGGGGTGTCGCCGATCAGGTCCAGCAACGAGTCGGCCGTTTGGATCGCCGGACCCGGATCGGTGATCGGACGGACCTCGATGGCCGGACCCACCTCGACAGGCACATCGCTCAGTACCTCGACCGGCAGACCGGCGTGGTGCAGTTGGTGGGCTACCTGTGCCAGCCAGGCCCGGCCTTCGTCACTGTCGGGTGCGACCACTCCGACCGAACGGGGGATGTGCGCGCGCAGGTCGGCGACGACCTCCGGTGGCAACGGAGCGTGGGCCACGTCCACTCGCCGGCGGGCACGTGCGGACAAGCGCCCGGGCACTTCGGCTGCGTCGATTACGAGCAGGACGTCCATGGCGGGTGCTCCCCTCATGCCAGTGGGTCGGACCTCAGCACCGACAAGGATAGGACGCGCACCGTCGGCGCCCTCGGACTGCGTCAGTCACCGCCCGGCCGCGGCGCATCGAGCCTCCTCGCGGGCGCGGGTCCGAGACTCCGGCCATGTCGGTGGGGCCTGCACCCCGTCCTCGTGGTCGAACATGAGCGACAAGGCGAAGGACGACCCCCGTCCGCCGATCGGTATGGCGAGTGAGTGTGCGTGGGAACACGCGGGTCCAGATAGCTGGATCCGGACCTTCGGGTAGGCCTTCACATGTGAACGTCGTCGGATGGAGCGCTCCGGATTCGCGATATGGACACCCCGGCGCGCCTGGCCCTGGGTCCAAAGCATCGCGCTCTCGAGCGTCGCGTCAGCGATCCCATGAAGCCCGTAAGGGTGTGACGGGCTCGCTATGACTTCGTCGAGGTCGGCCCCGACCATCAGGGTGGTGACCGATCATCGATCCGGTGACAGACAATGTCTGGTCCCGGCGAGAGTGAGTCACCTCCAGCGCGGCGTCAGGTGCCGCGGGTGATGCCAGCCTTCTGCAAGACAGCCGCTCGAACGCCTACGGACCTCCATGCGGAATAGGAAAGGCCCTTCCGTTCCCCATACCCCTTGGCGATCTTGACGAAGTCGGATTCCAGTGATGCCAGGTCGATCGCGTCGTCACCGGTGGAAAGCTCGGCTTCGAGATCCATGCGCTCCTGGGCGAGTTGGAGGCGTTGCAGCGGTGACGCGGCCTGAAGTTGCGTATCGATGGCCTGGAGTCGACGAGTGATCGATTGGGGGGTCCGCTTACGACCGCGCCTCGGCTTGGTCTGCTCGAGGGCGTCCAGATAGGTCCGAACGGTCCGACTGTCCTCTCTTCCCTTGGCCAACGATGCCTTGTGAGCGGCAGTCATGGACTTGGCAGAGGTCTTCGTGGTGGGTGCGGTCTTCGCGGCCATGGCCCATTGTGCCATACCTATTTACAATGGTTAATGCACCTGTTGCGCCGTCGCCGGAATTGCGGACCACGTGCCTCCGTTCGAGGGAGAGCGTTACGCCCAGTGCATTCCGGAACCATCGGCAGACGGCCGACCGGGATCGGCACCTCGTGGACCAATCCGGCCCGGGCCGGAGCAGTGCGGAGCCATGACCTTTCTTGGCGCAACCCCCATGGCACAATGGGGGTATGGCAACTGACACATTGAAGAGTGCAAGCAAGAAGGCCGTCAAGAAATCGACGATGACCTCCGCTCACAAGGCCGCTCTCGCCAAGGGCCGGGAAGAGGGCCTCGTGGTCCGGCGTTACCTGGAGGCGCTGGAGCAGACGAAGCCGCGGCGAGGGCGGAAGCGGACACCGGCTTCGATCGAAAAGCGACTGGCGGCTATCGACAAGGAACTGGTCGACGCCACGGCTCTCACGCGACTGCAACTGTTCCAGGAGCAGTTGGATCTCGAAGCCGAGCTTGCCGCGACAGGGGAGACGATCGATCTCGCCGGCCTCGAGAGCGGGTTCGCCAAGGTGGCGAGGGCCTACGGCGACCGGAAGGGGATCTCGTACTCGGCGTGGCGGTCGGTGGGTGTCAGTGCGGCGGTGCTGCAGAAGGCGGGCATCAGCCGCACACGGGGTTAGTCCTCAGCCTCAGCCCGCCAGCGCATCCGTCGTCAGCGGCGGACGGCCCGGCGGACCACTCAGCTCAGCGTGAACGTGAGCGGATTGGACGAGCCGCCATCGGTGACGATCACCACCGGCACCGTGGCCGTCGGCCCGATCTGCGGTGGGATCGTCACCGTGCAGGTGCTCTGGTCGGGGCAACTCACCGGAGCCGTCCGGCCGCCCACCGTGGCGCTGATGTGACCGGAGGGGCTGAAGAAGCCTGAGCCGTCGACGACCACGGACTGGCCGGCGGTCCCGGTCGACGGCAGCAGGCTGGCCAGGACCGGCGTTCCCGCTTGCGCCGTCGGCTGGGGCGACGGGGTGCTCGTGCTCGTGCTCGTGGTACTGCTGCTGGGCACGGGCGCCGGGACGACCGCGGGGACGGCGGTCGTCGTGGTGGAGCTGGCGGGCGGCACGGTGGTGGAGGTGACCGGTGCCGCGGACGGAGGCGGCGCGGCCTGGATCGACCGGTGGGCGATCGGCGCCACGGTCGGTGTGCCGCCGCCCTCCACGAACGACCCGATGAGGGCGGCCACCATCACCACCACGGCCGCCGACACGACGGCGATGGCCCGCCGGAGCCCCCGGTCGATGTCCGGAGGCGGCTTCGCCGGGGAGCGGTGCCCCTCGCCCGGGGACGCAGCTGGCACACCGGCGGGCGAGGTCCCGGGACGGGACGGTTCCACCGACGTGTGGCCGGCGGCGGCGGTGGAACGCTCCTCGGCCAGCGCATCGAAGACCATCACGGGAACCCCCGGAGGTGGCGACGGTGCCGGGGGAGGTGGTGACGGTGCCGGTTCCGGTGGCGGGGGCGGCGGCGGGGGTGGCGGCGCCTCCACCGGCCCCACGTCGGAAGGGGATGCCGGAACGGCCTGGTCGGAAGCCGTCAGTGGGGATCCCGGGTCCCGCTCATCGGTGACCCGGCCATCGGAGTAGGGGCGGTAGGAAACGGTCGGAGGCTGCCGACCGCCCCCTTCGGCCTCCCGGGCACGACGGACGGCCTCCGCCATGGCGCTCAGCGCCCTGGCGTCCATCTCGTGGTGGTGTCCGCGCCGATGTGCTGGCACGCTCCTCCTCCCGCGTCGCTCTCCCCTACACCTAACCACCCCTGGTGCAGAAATCAACATCCTGCTGGCTGGCATTTGGCTGCCCGGAGCCACCACCCGACGGGAGGCCGCCTCGGCCGCCAGATCCGGCGGTCCGCCGGGGTCCGCTCCGAGCGGGCGCCCTCGCGACACCTGGTCGTCCGGTCCGACCGGGGCGGCTGGGCGGCGGGCCCCGAGGTCCCAGGTACTGACAGGGCCTCCCAGCGGCGCCGACCCACCCGTACTGTGGATTCCATGGACACGAGGCACGGGGTGGTGGCGTCCAAGCAGGAGGTCAAGGAGTTCCTGACCTCCCGCCGGGCCAGGCTCGGCCCGGAGCAGGCGGGTCTCGCCGTCCGGGGCGGGAACCGTCGGGTCCCCGGTCTGCGGCGCGAGGAGGTGGCCATCCTCGCCGGGGTGAGTGTCGACTACTACACCCGCCTGGAGCGGGGGAATCTGGCCGGCACCTCCGAGGCCGTACTGGACGCACTGGCCCGGGCGCTGCAGTTGGACGAGGCGGAGCGGACCCACCTCTTCGACCTGGCGCGGGCGGCCAACGCCCCGGGTGGCTCACGGCGCCGACCGACCAGCAAGGGGGTGCGGCCGAGTGTCCAGCGGATGCTGGACTGCATGACGGGCGCCCCGGCATGGGTCCGCAACGCCCGTCACGACCTGCTGGCCGCCAACCGGTTGGGCTTCGCCCTGTACTCCGAGATGCTCACCGACCCCCTCCGGCCGGCCAACAACGCCCGCTTCGTCTTCCTCAACCCCAGGAGCCACGAGTTCTTCGTCGACTGGGACCGCGCCGCTGACGACATCGTGGCCATGCTGCACTCCGAGGCGGGTCGCAATCCCTACGACCGGACCCTCACCGATCTGATCGGTCAGCTCTCGACCCAGAGCGAGACGTTCCGCACCCGGTGGGCGGCCCATGACGTCCGCTTCCACCGCACCGGTCGCAAGCAGCTGCGGCACCCCGTCGTCGGATACCTGGAGCTGACCTTCGAGGCGATGGACCTGCCCGGCGAGGACCTCACCGTGCTCGTCTACACCGCCGAGCCGGGATCGCCGTCCCAGGACGCCCTCGACCTACTGGCCAGCTGGGCCGCCACACTGGACCAGGCACCCGGGGAAGGGCTGGCGAACGTCGCCGATCCGCCGTGACCGGAGTCCAGGACCGGCCACGGACGCGCCGAGCTCCTGCTGACCGACGCGGACCGGATGCCGCCGGGCGCGGAATCGCCGGTGCGGCCGGCGGACGAAGAGAGAGGAACCCCTATGCGAGCAACCATCATCCACGGCGCCGGCGACATCCGGGTGGAGACCGTCCCCGACCCCGGAATCCGCGAACCCACCGATGCGCTGGTCCGAGTGCTCAGCGCCTGCATCTGCGGCAGTGACCTGTGGCCCTACGGCTCGATGCCGGCATCCGAGGAGGGCGCTCGCATCGGGCACGAGTTCCTCGGCGTCGTCGAGGACGTCGGCGCCGACGTGTCCGGCCTCCGGGGCGGCGATCTCGTGGTGGCCCCGTTCGTGTGGGCCGACAACACGTGCGACTTCTGCTCCGAAGGCCTCCAGACCTCGTGCCGCCACGGAGGCATGTGGGCCCGGGACGGAGTCGACGGGGGCCAGGGCGAGGCGGTGCGGGTGCCCCAGGCACAGGGCACCCTGGTGAAGCTGCCCGTGGGCGCGGACTCCGCCCTGCTCCCGTCGCTGCTGACCCTGTCCGACGTGTTCCCCACCGGCCACCACGCTGCGGTCACCGCGGGCGTCGACCCCCGCACCTCGGTGACGGTCATCGGGGACGGTGCCGTCGGCCTGTCCGCGGTGCTGGCGGCCAGGAGGCTGGGCGCGGAGCGGATCATCCTGATGGGACGGCACAAGGTCCGCACCGACCTCGGGCGCGAGTTCGGGGCCACCGAGGTGGTGGCTGAACGCGGCGCCGAGGGCGTCGAGCGGGTCCTGGAACTCACCGGTGGCGACGGGACCCACCGGGTGCTCGAGTGCGTCGGGCTGCTGCCGGCACTCGAGACCGCCTTCTCCGTGGTCCGCGCCGGCGGGGTGGTGAGTCGGGTGGGCGCTCCCCAGTACACCGAGGTCCCCTTCGGATTCGACGACTTCTTCCGGAACATCACCCTGACCGGGGGAGTGGCACCGGCCCGGGCCTACATCGAGGAGCTGCTGCCCGACATCCTCGAGGGAGTGGTCGAGCCGGGCAAGGTCTTCGACCGGACGGCCGGCCTCGACGACATCGCCGCCGGCTACCGGGCGATGGCCGACCGCGAGGCCCTGAAGGTGCTCGTCCGTCCCTGACGGAGCGATGCACCACGGGTGAGGAGTACGCCAGGGGCGACGCAGCCATCGCGATCGGCGCAGGCCCGATCGGTCAGGCGTCCGTAGTCTCTGGCGAACTGGCACACGACGACAACCGACAAGGAGCGCAGCGACCATGAAGCACATCAACCTGGGGACCCTCGAGGTCGCCCGCATCGGCCTCGGGACGATGGGTATGTCCACCGCGTACACCGGCGCCGGCGAGGACGATGCGGAGTCCGTCCGCACCATCCACCGGGCGCTCGAGCTCGGGGTGAACCTGATCGACACCGCGGAGATCTACGGGCCGTACCGCAACGAGGAGCTCGTCGGCCGGGCCATCGGCGACCGCCGCGACCAGGTGGTACTCGCCACCAAGTTCGGCATGGTCTCCCATGCCGGCGGCGGTCCCGGTACCCTCGACAGCTCTCCGGCGAACATCCGCACCGCCCTCGAGGGCTCGCTGCAGAGGCTCGGTGTCGACCACATCGACCTCTACTACCAGCACCGGGTCGATCCGGAGGTGCCCATCGAGGAGACGGTCGGGGCACTCGCCGAGCTGGTCGCCGAAGGGAAGATCCGCCACATCGGGCTCTCCGAGGCGGGTCCGGACACCATCCGTCGGGCCCACGCCGTCCACCCGATCACCGCGCTCCAGACCGAGTACTCGCTGTGGACCAGGGATCCCGAGGCCAGGGCACTTCCCGTGCTGCGGGAGCTGGGCATCGGGCTGGTGGCCTACTCCCCGCTCGGCCGCGGGATGCTCACCGGTACGGTGCGGTCGCTCGACGACCTGGCCGACTCGGACTTCCGCAAGTCCAATCCCCGCTTCACCGACGAGAACTTCCAGCACAACCTCGGCAGTGCCGACGAGGTGCGGTCCGTGGCCGAGGAGGTCGGGTGCACCCCGGCCCAGGTCTCGCTGGCCTGGCTGCTCGCCCAGGGCGACGACATCGCCCCGATCCCCGGCACCAAGCGGGTGTCCCGGATCGAGGAGAACGCCGGTGCCGACGACGTCCGGCTCAGCGCCGATCAGGTCGCCCGCCTCGATGCGATCACCCCGGCGGCCGGCGACCACCACAACGAGGCGCAGATGCGGCTCATCGAGCACTGACCCCCGTGGCTACGAGGCGGCGGCGTCGGCAGGCACGCCGTCGCGGTAGCGGACCGAGCGGTTGCGCACCGAGGGGACCCGCGGCCCGGCCAGCAGCCCGCCGGTCAGGTTGAGGGGGTCGGCCCCGGCCACGGTCACCTCCTCGGCCCGTTGCGGATCCCGGTGCACCTGGCCGAGCAGGTCGGCGGCGTCCGGTGCCGCGTACTGCTCACCGGAGATCCCGGCCACGAACCGGCCGCCCAGCACCTGGCCGCGAGCCTCGAGCCGGCGCAGGGCGCGCACGACGTCGCGCCACGGGACGCGGTAGGACTCGCGCTCCCACACCTCCCACGCCACGACTCCCCAGCGGGCCAGCAACTGCCAGGCCACGGCCTCGGCCAGTTCCTCGGACTCCGGGCCCGAGCCCGGACCGGGGACGAACGGCTCGGGCAGGAGTGACCAGCGACCCTCGCCGATGCCGCTCCCCGGAAGGGTGCGGGCCCGGCCCAGGGCGGAACGCCGGGCGACGGCCCGGCCGGGGCCCCGGCGACGGGCGCGGGCGGCCAGCAGGCTCCGTACGGCGGAGAACGCGTCGGCCGTGACGATGCCCCGGGAGACCAGGTCCCACAGGCCTTCGTCGACGTCGGTGCCGAGCCGTCCCGTGGCCCCGGGGAGCTCCGATCGGAAGGAGGCGCCCCGGGTCCGGAGCACGGTGAGCAGGTCGGCCGACGCCCCGACCGACGGCTCGACCACCTCGCGGCCCGCCCGCACGGCGGCCAACGTCCAGCCCAGGTCCTCGCGGCAGACGAGCGCCAGGGGCGTGGCCGGCGACGGGGTGGCCGTGCCACGGTGGCCCGGCTCGTCGCCCTCGGTCGCCGCATCCGGCCGCGGGGTGAGCCGGCCCCAGGCCACCTGGCCGGCCAGGCACAGCTCGTCGAGCCAGCGGGGGTCGTAGCCGGCCACCCGCGATGGCAGCAGGTGACGCTCCCACTCGCCGGCCGGCGCCTCGATGCCCTGCAGCTGCTCGATGACCGAGAGCAGGCCGCCCCGCCCCTCGGCCCGGGTTCCCGGGGCGAGGTGCTGCCAGCAGGCGAGGAAGCGCACGTAGGTGGCCAGGGGGACCGCCTCCACCCGGCGGCGGCGACGGGACCGGCTGGCGGCGTGGATCCGGACCAACAGGTGCCGGGCGCACCAGCGGCCGTCGGGGAGCTCGATGGCCGAACCGATGGCCTGGCGGCGGGCCAGGCCGGAGCGCGCCCGGGCCACCGTGACCGGCACCCCCCGGACGTCGCCCGACGGCAGGGGGGTCTGGTCGACCAGCCGCTCCACGGTCACCGGCCCGGCCAGGTCGAGGTGGCCGCCCACGCACTCGGCCAGTGCCTCGTCGGCGTCGACCATCGGGTCGCTCAGCGAGGCGAGGACGAGCTCCGCCTCGGCCTTCCGCTCGGTGGCGGCCCAGTGGCCGCCCACGAGTCCGGCCCGACCGTCGGCCACCAGTTCGGCGAACCAGGGGCGCCAGTCGGAGACCTCCCGGCACAGGACGAGGGAGAGCAGCAGATCGTGGAGCTCGTCGGCGTCGCGCGGGGCCGGGCGGATCTGGTCGAGGACCTCGGCCTCGGCCGCCGGTTCGAAGGTGGCCAGCTCCCCCGGCGGGACCGGTAGCCCGGGCGGGAGACCGTCGGGACCCAGAACCCCGAGGCCGCGGGGCACGGCCACGGCCCGGGTGCGGCGCTCCTCGAGGGGAGCGCCGTCGAGGAAGGTGAAGGGTTTGCCGGTCAGGATCCCGTGGGCCAGGGGCGAGGGTTCGGCCGACTCCGCGAAGTGCATGGCCACCCGGCCGGCCTCGATCTCGGCGAGCAGCGCCACCAGGCCGTCGGCGTCCAGCGGCTCGGTCAGGCAGTCATCGACCGTCTGGCGGACGAGCACGTGGTCGGGCACGGGTACCGGGCCGGGTGGGGCGTTCTCCTGGCAGGCGGCGAGCGCCGGCCAGGTGGCGGCCAGCATGTCCTCGGCCTCCATCCGCTGGAGGTGGATGGGACGACGGGTGCCGCCGCGCGAGCGGGGGACGACCAGGGCGCGGTTGAGGTTCCACCGCCAGCGGGCGGCCAGCATGGGGTGGGGGAGCACGGCCTGGACCAGGACGTCGTGGGCGGTGCCGCTCTGGAGCATCGACGGGACCTGGGTCAGCGGGAAGCTGTGCTGGGGCCCGAGCGAGAGCACGACGGTGTCGTCGTCTGCCGCGGCCTGGAGCTCGAAGTCGAAGGAGACGCAGAACCGCTTGCGGAGGGCCAGCCCGAGGGCCCGGTTGATCCGTCCCCCGTAGGGCGAGTGGACGATCAACTGGGTGCCCTCGGCCTCGTCGAAGACCCGCTCCACCACCAGGCGCTCCCGGGTGGGCAGGGCCCCGAGGGCCAGGAGGCCGGCGCCCAGGTAGGCGACCACCTGGTCGGCCACCTCCTCGGACACGCCGGCGCGGGCTCGCACGGCGGCCCGGGCCCCGGTGCCGTCCCCGGCGGCCAGGAGCGGCTCGAGCCCGGCACGGAGGTCGCCGACCTCGGCGCTCAGTTCGGCCGTGCGTGCCGGGGCCTCGCCGAGCCAGAACGGGATGGTCGGCGGCAGGTCGGCCGCGTCCACCACCCGCACGGTGCCGGTCTCGACCTTGACCACGCGCCACGAGTGGGTGCCGAGGAGGAAGATGTCGCCGGCGGTGGCCTCGACGGCGAAGTCCTCGTGGACCGAGCCCACGGTGACGCCCTCGGGATCGAGGACGACCCGGTAGTCGCCCGTCTCGGGGATGGCCCCGCCGCTGGTGAGGGCGGCCAGCCGCGCCCCCCGGCGGGCCCGCAGTCGACCGTTGACCGCGTCGTGGTGGAGGTGGGCGCCCCGCCTGCCCCGACCGGTCTGGATGCCCCAGGAGGCGAGCTCCACCACCTGGTCGAACGTCCCGCGGGAGAGCTCGGCGAAGGGCGAGGCCCGGCACGTCAAGGTGAAGAGGGCGTCGACGTCCCACTCGCCCGCCGCGGCCACCTCGGCCACGACCTGCTGGGTGAGGACGTCCAACGGCGCCACCGGCGGGTGGAGCACGTCGAGGTGCCCGGCCCGCACCCCCGCCAGGAGGGCGGTGCACTCGACCAGCTCGTCACGGGTCAGCGGATAGAGGCGCCCGGACGGCGTGCCCTCGACGTGATGGTTGGCCCGGCCCACGCGCTGGAGGAAGGTGGCGATGGCCCGGGGCGAGCCGATCTGGCAGACCAGCTCGACCGGGCCGACGTCGATGCCGAGCTCCAGGGAGGCCGTGGCGACGAGGGCCCGCAGGTCACCGGCCCGGAGCCGTTGCTCCACGATGCGCCGGCGGGCCGCCGAGAGGCTCCCGTGGTGGGCCGCGACCTGGAGGGCGGCGTCGACCTCGCCACCCGAGGCGGCGACGGCACCCTCCTCGGCGCCGAGCCGGAGGGCGAGCTGGTGGGCCACCCGCTCGGCCATCTTCCGGGTGTTGACGAAGACAAGGGTGGTGCGGTGCTCGAGCACGTGCCCGGCGATCCGGTCGAGGACGTCGGAGAACTGGGCGCCGCTGGCCACCGCCTCGAGCTCGCTGCCCGGAAGCTCGATGGCCACGTCGAGGTCGCGGGAGTGACCGCAGTCGACGATGGCCGTCGGGGCCCGGTCGGGGTCCACGCCGGACAGCAGGCGGGCCACCACGTCGAGGGGACGCTGGGTGGCCGAGAGCCCGATGCGCTGCAGCCGGCCGCCCCGCTCGGCCACCAGGTGGGCCAGGCGCTCCAGGCTGAGGGCGAGGTGGGACCCGCGCTTGTCCCGGGCGAGGGTGTGGACCTCGTCGACGATGACGGTGTGGACCCCGCCGAGCACCGCCCTCGAGGACGCGGCGGTCAGCAGCAGGTAGAGCGACTCCGGGGTGGTGACCAGGAGGTCGGGCGGGTTCTTGCGCATGGCGGTCCGCTCCGCGGCCGGCGTGTCGCCCGTGCGGACCGCCACGGAGAGCTGCGGGGGTGCCAGGCCCAGCCGCTGGGACTCGGCGGCGATCCCCTCCAGGGGGGCCCGGAGGTTCTCCTCGACGTCGACCGCGAGCGCCCGCAGCGGCGAGATGTAGACGACGCCCGGCCCCGGGGGCGGCGCGTCGTCCGGGGGAACCAGGTCGACGGTCGACTGGGCCCGGTAGGCGGCGTCGATGGCCACCAGGAACCCGGTCAGGGTCTTGCCGGAACCGGTGGGCGAGGCGACGAGCACGTCCTCACCGGACAGGATCCGGGGCCACGCCCGGCGCTGGGGCTCGGTGGCGCCGGCCGGGAAGCGCCGGCGGAACCAGGCGGCGACGGCGGGATGGAACTCGGTCGGGACGCCGTCGGGGAGGCCGCTGCCGGCACCCGTGACGGCGTCCGGCGCGGCAACCCCCGGGGAGTCGGCGTGGGCGGCCTCGACGGCGCCCGGCAGCGGGGCCCGGATCACCGGACCATTCTACGGGGGGGCTGTCACACCGGCCCGGGGCGGGTGCGGCCCGGACGCCGGGCGGGCGCGCCTCAGAAGTACTGGACCAGGCAGAACTCGTGGTCCTCGGGGTCGGCCATGACGGCCACGACGCCCTCGTCGTGCTCGTACCGCTCGCCGGTCGACCGCCCCCCGAGGGCCACGACACCCTCGACGGCCTCGTCGATGTCCTCGACGGTCACGTCGAGGTGGATGCGGACCTTGCCGTCCTTCGGCTCCGACACCGGTTGGAAGACGAGGCGCGGCAGCGTCTCGCCGGGCTGGCCGAGGTACACCCAGCCGTCCTGGGACGGGCCGGGCTCGCGACCGAGCAGGACGCCCCAGAACCGTGCGACGCGCTCCGGACCGAGACAGTCGATCGTCACGCCGGACCAGACGTTGGCCATCGCTCCACCCTACGACCTGGGGCCGCCACGGAGGGAGGCGAGCGTGGTGGGGACCACCCATGAACCAGGCGGCACCGAGACGCTGGCCACCCTGCTCGACGTGCGAGGATCGCCCGGTCGACCGACCTCGGGTACGACGATGACAGACTGGGGCAGCGGCGGACGGGAGCGGCATGGAGACCACGGCGGCGATCATCTACGGGGAGCACGAGCGGTGGCAGATCGAGACGATCATCCTCGATCCGCCGAGGACCGGCGAGGTCCTCGTCCGGCTGGCGGCCTCGGGCATGTGCCACAGCGACGACCACTTCCGCACCGGGGACCTCAGTGGCATCTACCCGGTCGTCGGTGGACACGAAGGTGCCGGAGTGGTCGAGGACGTGGGTGACGGGGTCACGGACCTCCGGCCGGGCGACCACGTCGTGCTGGCCGCCATCCCGGCCTGCGGCCACTGCCCGTCGTGCGCGCGGGGGCACTCGAACGTGTGCGACCTCGGTGACCGGACCATGTTCGGCAGACAGGTCGACGGCACGTCGCGCCACCACCGGAGGGACGGGTCCGATCTGGCCTCCATGATGTGCCTCGGCACCTTCGGCCCGCTCACGGTGGTGCACGAGTCGTCCTGTGTGAAGATCCTCGACCACTACCCGCTCGAGACGGCGTGCCTCGTCGGGTGCGGGGTGATGACCGGCTGGGGGTCCGCGGTCTACGCCGCCGGGGTGGGACCGGGCGACGACGTCGTGGTGATCGGCGCCGGTGGCCTGGGATCGGCGGCCATCCAGGGGGCCCGGCACGCCGGCGCCGAGCGGATCGTGGCCGTCGACCCCGAGCCCTTCAAGCGCGAGATGGCGATGCTGTTCGGTGCCACCCACACCGCGGCCAGCGTGGCCGAGGCGCGTCCCCTCGTCGAGGAGGTCACGTGGGGCAAGCTCGCCGAGAAGGTCGTCTGCACGATGGGCGTCGGCGACGGCACGATGATCGAGTCCATCCTCGCCCTGACCGCCAAGCGCGGTCGGGTGGTGGTCACCAACATGCACCCCCTGGCCGAGCACACGGTGTCGCTGTCGCTCGCCTGGCTGACCCTGTTCGAGAAGCAGATCGTCGGCTCGGTGTACGGATCGGGCAACGTCCGCTACGACATCCCGCACCTGCTCAGGCTCACCGAACTGGGCCTGCTCGACCTCGAGGCCATGGTGACCGCGACCTATCCGCTGGCCGCCGTCAACGAGGGGTACGACGACATGCTGGCGGGCAAGAACATCCGCGGCGTCCTGCGCTTCGACTGACGGAGGGGTACGGCACCGGGGCCCGGGACGGCGTCTGCCCATAATCTTGACTATTCCCATCGGCTTTATATATATTGACGCCATGACGAAGCGCCCGGCACGAACCACCATCGCCCTCACGGGGCTCGCACTCGCCGGGATGTTGTTCGCCGCCTGCGGCGGGTCGTCGTCGGCCTCCCCGACGACGACCTCGCGGAACGCCACGACGGCCTCGACCTCGGACATCCCGCCCGGCACCGTCCTGAGGGTCGGTGAGCAGCTCCAGAACCTCAAGACGGTGCTCTCGATCAGCGGCGAGGACCGGAACTTCCCGTACACGGTCCAGTACTCGGAGTTCGTGGGCGGCCCGCCCATGCTGCAGGCCTTCGAGGGCGGCGATCTCGACGTGGGCTACACCTACAGCACCCCGCTGATCTTCGCCCAGGCGGCCGGCCAGACCATCACCGCCGTCGCCGGGTGGGCTTCCGCCGGGAGCGGCTACGCGCTGGTGTCGGGACCCGGTGACGGCTCGATCAAGGGTTGGGCCGGGCTCAAGGGCAAGCGGGTCGCCTATCAGGAGGGGACGGCCAGCCAGACCGTGCTGCTCCAGGGCCTGAAGAGCGCGGGGCTCTCGCTGTCCGACGTCACGTCGGTCAACCTGCCGACCACCCAGATCGCCGCCGCCCTCCAGGGGGGCTCGGCCGACGCCGGCATCACCGTCGAGCCGCTCCTCAGCGTCTACCTGGCGGCCAACCCGACCGCTCACGTGATCACCTACGGGGACCAGGTCATCGACCGCACCGGCTTCCTGATCGCCACGGCCGACGCCCTCGGGAACTCGGCCAAGTCGGCGGCCATCGCCAACTACATCGGCCGGCTGGTGAAGGCCTACCAGTACCTCAACGCCCACCCCGAGAAGGCGATCCAGGCCGTCTTCATCGACCAGTACAAGCTGTCGCCGGCCCGGGCGGCCGCGGTGGCCAAGGAACTCGGCTCGACCAGCTTCCTCCAACTGCCCGGGGCCGTGCTCGCCGACCAGCAGGAGGCGGCCGACCTCTACCAGCAGGCCGGCCAGATCCCCCGGAAGGTGGACGTCGCCCAGGAGTTCGACCCGCGGTACAACAGCCTGGTGGCGTCCCTGGAGGCGTCATGACCGTCGTCCACACCGACGAGCGGTCGGCGGGGCGCGTGCCGCCCACCCGGCGGGAACGGCGGACGCTCCCGACGCCCGCCACGCCGACGACCCGGTCCTGGTGCGGCTGGTCACGGCGGAGGAGGCCGGCACCGACACGCACCGTCGGCGCATCGGCCGGGGCGGGCAGCACTTCATCGGTGTCGTGCTGCTCTTCGCCCTCTGGGAGGCTGCCGCCCTGGCCGGTTGGATCAAACCCCAGGACCTGGCGGCGCCCACCGTGGTCCTCAGCACCGGCGCCCACATGGTCCGGGACGGGGTCCTCACGAGCGCGCTGTGGGCCTCCTTCCAGCGCGTGTTCTGGGGGCTGCTCATCGGCGTGCCGATCGGGGCCGGGCTCGCTCTGGCCGCCGGTCTGTCGAGGCTGGGCGAGAACCTCATCGACGGCAACGTCCAGATGCTCCGGTTCGTGCCGATCATCGGGCTCGAGTCGCTCTTCGTCCTGTGGCTCGGCGTGGGGGAGACGGCGAAGATCTCGCTGATCACCCTGGGGGTGATGTTCCCCATCTACATCAACACGTTCTCGGCGATCCGGACGCTCGACCCCGGTTACCTCGAGCTGGCCCAGGTGGTCGGGCTCGGCCGGTGGGCCAGGATCCGCCGCATCGTGCTGCCCGCCGCACTGCCCGGGTTCCTGGTGGGCCTGCGCATGGCCACGGCGGTGGCCTGGCTCCTGCTCGTCTTCGCCGAACAGATCAACGCCTCGAGCGGCCTGGGCTACCTCATCGTGCAGGCCCAGACCTTCTTCCAGTCCGACGTGATCGTGGTCTGCCTCGTCTGCTACGCCGTGCTCGGCCTCGTCACCGACGGCCTGGTCCGCCTGCTCGAGCGGGCCCTGCTGCGTTGGCAGCCGGGCCGATGAGCGCCCTCGCCACCGACCCCCGGGGAGCGTCCCCGGCCGGGGTCGTCCCTCCGGGTCGGGCCGTCGTGGTCCGGGACCTGCGACGCACCTTCGGCCACCGCCGGGTCATCTCGGGGATCGACCTCGACATCGCCCCCGGGGAGTTCGTCGCCCTGCTCGGCCGCAGCGGATCGGGCAAGACGACCATCCTGCGGGCCCTCGCCGGGCTCGACGACGGCGCCACCGGGGAGATCCTCGTCCCCGAGCGCCGGGCCGTCGTCTTCCAGGACGCCCGGCTGTTGCCCTGGACCCGGGTGCTCGACAACCTGCTGCTCGGACGCCCCGGTCCCGAGGCGGCCCGGCGCGGCGAGCAGGCACTGGCCGAGGTCGGGCTCGCCGGGCACGAGAAGGACTGGCCGAAGACGCTGTCGGGGGGCGAGGCCCAGCGGGTCTCGCTGGCCCGGGCACTCGTGGCCGAGCCCGACCTGCTGTTGCTCGACGAGCCCTTCGGCGCCCTCGACGCGCTGACCCGCATCAAGATGCACGCCCTGGTGGCCCAGCTCTGCGAGCGCCACCACCCCGCGGTGCTGCTCGTGACCCACGACGTCGACGAGGCCATCCTCCTGGCCGACCGGTGTCTCGTGCTGACCGACGGCCACGTGACCCTCGACGTCACGGTCGACGTCGCCCTGCCGAGGCGCCGGGGCGAGGCGCGCTTCAACGGGCTCCGCTCGGAACTCCTCGCCGAGATCGGGGTCGACGACAGCGAGGAGGGCAGCGAGCGTGCCGCGCGGCCCTGAGCACCCCACCGGCACGATCCGATCCACCCGCACGATCCGATCCACCCGCACCATCCGATCCACCACCCACCACCCACCAAGGAGACCCACGGCCATGACACAGACCCAGGCCCGCCCAACACTCACCGTCCGACCGCTGTCGGGAGCGATCGGCGCCGTCATCGACGGCGTCGACCTCCGCCAGGTCGACCAGGCCACCGTCGACGAGATCCGTCAGGTCTGGCTCGACCGCAAGGTCGTCTTCTTCCCCCGCCAGCACCTCGACCCGGTCGCCCACGAGGCCTTCGCCGCCCACTTCGGCGAGCCGACCGAGGGCCACCCCGTCGTCCCGGGGATCGACGGACATCCCAACGTGTTCGAGATCGACTACTCGAAGGCCCGCGCCCTCTACGCCTCCTACGGCGATGTGGCCGAGCGCTCGCAGGGTCTGGACTGGCACACCGACGTCACCTTCGTCGAGCGACCGCCACTCGGCAGCATCCTCCGCGCCGTGGTGATCCCACCCGCCGGTGGCGACACCGCCTTCTCGAACCAGCAGGCGGCCTTCGAGGCCCTCAGCCCGTCGCTGCAGGGCTACCTCTCGACGCTGTCGGCCGTCCACGACGGTCGGACGGCCTTCAAGTCGGCCTTCGAGGCCTACGGGAGCGGGACGTGGGAGGGCAAGCCGCTCCCGGACCTCGTGCCGGTCGTCCACCCGGTGGTGCGCACGCACCCAGAGACCGGGGCCAAGGTCCTCTTCGTCAACCCCGGCTTCACCTCCCACATCGAGGGGCTGCACCGGGCCGAGAGCGACGCGCTGCTCGCCTTCCTGTACCGGCACTCGGTCAAGCCGGAGTTCACCGTCCGCTACCACTGGAGCGAGGGTGACGTGGCCTTCTGGGACAACCGGGCCACCCAGCACTCGGTGGTCGGCGACTTCGGGGACCAGCACCGGGTCATCCAGCGCATCACGCTGCGGGGTGACGCCCCCGTCTGAGTGACCGCCGGACACGTCCTTCGGTGGCGGCACCCCCTCGGGGCGGCATCCCCCCTCCGCTCCACGCTGCTGCCGGATGCAGTCAGGGCCGACCCGCGAGGGCCGGCCCTGACTGGTCTTCGGCCCCGTCGGCCCGTCGGCCCCGCCGGGCGGGACCTCCCTATCCGTGGGCCGCGGTGTACGCCGCCACCTCGACGCGGACGTCGTCCACCAGGTTGCCCGAGGCCAGGTTGATGTCGTCGACGTGGTAGCCCCACTCGGGACCCAGCGCCTCGGTGACCACGGGCCGCCGGTCGCCGGGGGCGGCGACGTCGTCCACCTGCAGCCACGTGGCGCCTCCCGAGCTGGTGCAGGTGGCCGAGTAGAGGTCCGGGTAGGTGACCCACGGGGTCGTCACCGGCGGCGGGGGCGGGGTCGACGTGGCCGTCAGGAACCACGGGGCCAACGGGGCGGTGCCGCCGGCGAGGGACGCCGGGTTCACGCAGGCCACCTGGAGGCCGGCGGTGGCGGTCTGGTCCGACTGCAGGCTGACCCCCTGTCCGGGGCGGCCGAAGAGGCTGTCGGCCGGAGGCTCGCCGGGGAAGCTCGAGTAGGCGATGACACAGCCGGTCTCGTCCGCCGAGGTGCAGAGGGGGAGATGCTGGAACGTGCCGCCGACCACCTTGCCCGTGGGCACGGCCACGTTGCCACCGGCGATGATGGCCGACACCATCCGGGCCCGCAGCCCCGCGTCGTCGTCGACCTGCGACTCGAGCAGCCGGATGAGCATGGCCGCACCCTGCGAGTGCCCGATGAAGACGACCGGCCGACCGTCGTTGTCGTGCTCGAGGTAGTCGGTCCACCCCGCCAGCAGGCTGTGGTAGGCCACCGAGTCGGCGGTCGGGTCGTTGCCGAGCCCCTTGGCCAGGGAGGCCTCGGTGCGCTGGCGGTACATCGGCGCCCACACCCGGCAGACCTGCGAGAACGGGGACGCCTGGGACACGGCCGCGGCGATCTCGGCCGGCTGGATCTGCAGGTTGGCGTTGTCGGTGCGCTGGGTGCTGACCGTCGGGTAGACGTAGAAGCAGTCCACCGGGGGCCCGGCGGCGTCGGCCGGGTCCTCCGAGGTGCGGGCGCCGGTGCCGGGCACCACCGTGGCATGGAGGGGAGTGGCGCACGGGTCGCCCGACGCGCCGGGCCGACAGAGCCAGACGGTGGTCGACGGACCGGCCGCGCCGGCCGACGGGCCGGTCGTCGTGGTGGGTGGCGAGGCGGTCGCCCCTCCACACGCCGTGGCCACCGCGGCCACCACCAGCAACGCCGCCAGTGCCCCCGATCGCATGGCCACGGTTCCCCGGCCCTCGTGCATCGCCCGTCTCCCTCCTGGTCCTGTCGACCTCCGTCGGGAACCAGGCTGGCACGGATGTCCCGGTTATGCAACTAGGTTGCACAATGGCTAGGCTCCGGGAGTGGAGCCGACCGACACCGACAAGCTGGGCGACCTCCTGGCCCTGGCCCGACGCTCCTGGATCCGGCAGATGGCGGACGGGCTGGCGGGCCGCGGCTACGACGACTACCGACGCTCCGACGCCCTGGTGTTCCGGGTGCTGCAGCGGGGACCGCTGGCCGTCGGCCGGCTCGGCGCCGTGCTGGGCACCACCCGCCAGGCCGGGCGCAAGGTCGTGGACGGGATCGAACAACGGGGCTACGCCACCACCGAGCGGGACGGGCGGGACGCCCGCCAGACCAACGTCGTCCTGACACCGCTCGGCGAGCGTTATGCGGCTGCCGTGGTCGAGGTCATCGAGGCGCTGCACCGCGACCTCGGCGAGCGGGTGGCATCCGACGACCTGGAGGCGGCCCGCACGGTGCTGCGTGCGGTCATCGCCGGAGGCGAAGGCGCCGGCAGGCATCCGTGACCGCGCCCGTCCGGTCCGCCCGACAATACCTATAGCATCATAACTATCGTGTCACGACAAGTAGAAGCCGGGTCGGCGGCATCGGGGGCCGCACCCGCCGACCTCAGCCGGCGTCGGCGCGTCGGCATCCTCCTGATCTGCTCGATGAGCCTCCTCATCGTCGGGCTCGACGTCACCATCGTCAACGTCGCCCTGCCGTCGATCGGGCGGGCGTTCCACGCGTCGGTCTCCGGGCTGCAGTGGACGGTCGACGCGTACACGCTGGTCCTCGCCAGCCTGCTCATGCTCTCGGGTTCGACGGCCGACCGGCTGGGCCGCAAGCGCACCTTCCTCGTCGGACTGGCGATGTTCGGCGCCGGTTCGCTGCTGTGCAGCCTGGCCCCGAGCCTCGACGCGCTGGTGGTGTTCCGGATGGTCCAGGGCGTCGGCGCGTCGATGCTGAACCCGGTGGCGATGTCCATCATCACCAACACCTTCGTCGAACCCCGCGAACGGGCCCAGGCCATCGGGGTGTGGGCGGCCGTGGTCGGGGTCTCCATGGCGCTCGGTCCGGTCGTCGGCGGTCTGCTGGTGTCGACCCTCGGATGGCGGTCGATCTTCTGGATCAACATCCCGGTCGTCATCGCCGCCATCGTCCTGACCCTCCGGTTCGTCCCCGAGTCCCGTGCCCCGAAGGCCCGTCGGCTCGACCCGGTCGGCCAGGTGCTCGTGATCACCCTGTTCTCCTCGCTCACCTTCGGCATCATCGAGGCCCCCGAGCGCGGCTGGGGATCGCCGTTGATCGTGGGCGCCTTCCTCGTCACCGTCGTCTCGCTGGTGGGCCTGGTCCTGTGGGAACAACGGCGCGAGGAACCCCTCATCGACCTCCGGTTCTTCCGCTCGATCCCGTTCTCGGGAGCGGCGGCCATCGCCGTGGCCTCCTTCGCCGCGCTCGGCGGATTCCTGTTCCTCAACACGCTCTACCTGCAGGAGGTGCGGGGGCTGTCGCCACTCATGGCCGGACTGGCCACGCTGCCGATGGCGGCCATGACCATGGTGCTGCCGCCGATCTCCGGTCGCATCGTGGGCACCCGGGGACCCCGGGTACCCCTCGTGATCGCCGGAGCGGGGCTCACCGTCAGCTGCGCCATGCTGGCCCAGATCGGGGCGACGACCTCGTTCTGGTGGCTGATCGTGGCCTACGTGGTGTTCGGGATCGGCTTCGGCTTCGTGAACGCGCCGATCACCAACGCCGCCGTCTCCGGCATGCCCCGGGCCCAGGCCGGCGTGGCGTCGGCCATCGCCTCCACGTCCCGCCAGGTGGGTCAGACCCTCGGTGTGGCCCTGGTCGGCGCGCTCCTCGCCGGCTCGGTCGGCCTGCTTCTCGGATCGACCGGCGGCGCCCACCCGGACGCCCTGGCCGCGGCCAGCCACGCCGGCTGGTGGGTGCTGTGCGGCTGCGGGGTGGCGGTCCTGGTCCTCGGTCTGGCCGTGACATCGGCCCGTGCCCGGGCCTCGGCGGACCGGACGGCCCGCCTGTTGAACCCCGAGTTTCTGGCAAGCTCTGCGCCATGACCGGCGGGAAGAACGGGACGGACGCGGCGCAGGCCGCCTGGTCGATCATGTGCGAGCTCGTGCTCGACAGCCGGCGCCGGCAGCGGGTGAGCGAGGCCGTGGACCTGCCCTTCGGGCGCCTGCGGGCGCTGCGCCGGGTGGCCGTCGCGCCGATGACCATGGGCGAGCTGGCCGCGGCCATCGGCATCGACGCGGCCAACTGCACGCCCGTCGTCGACGACCTCGAGGCCCGTGGCCTGGTGGAGCGGCGCCCGCACCCGACCGACCGGCGGAGCAAGCTGGTGACAGCCACCCCGGAGGGGGCGCGGGTCGCCGACCGGGCCAACCGCATCATGGACCAGCCGCCCGAGGTGCTCCGCGACCTGACCCCGACCGAGCTCGAGACCCTGGCCGGGATCCTCGCGCGGGTGGACGCCGCCGCGGTCTCGTAACCCTCGGGCCGGCACCGGGTGGTGCCCCCGCATCGCAACGCTGCCCGAACCCGGTTGCTACGTTGCGCGTGTCGGCGGCGCAGCCATGGGGAGGGACCGATGACGGACGAGACCACCACCATCCTGACGGCCGCCGCGGTCCTGACCCTGGACGCCGACGACACCCGGGCCACGGCCCTGGCCGTGGACGACGCCACCGGCAGGATCCTGGCCGTCGGCTCGCCGGAGGAGTGCCGGAGGGCCGCACCCGACGCCACCGTCACCGACCTCGGCACCCACGTCCTCCTGCCCGGGTTCGTCGACGCCCACAGCCACCCCTTCCTGTCGGGTGTCGTGACCCAGGAGCCGGCCCACTGGATCGCCCCCTATGTGGGCTTCCCGACGTGGAAGGACGTCACCGACGAGTTCACCCGGGTGAACGGAGCCACCCCCGACGGCGCGCCCGTGTTCTTCAACGGGGTCGATCGCATGCTGCAGGGTGCACCGATCCTGACCGCCGACGTGCTCGACCGGTACTTCCCGACCCGGCCGGCCGTGGTGCTCGACAACTCGGGCCACCTCGCGTACTTCAACTCGGCGGTGATCGCCGCCAACGGCTGGGACGCGTCGCCGCCGGCCGACCCGGTGGGCGGCTCGTACTCCCGTGACGACGAGGGCAACGTGACGGGCCTGGCCTTCGAGACGCCCGCCGTGTTCGGCGCCGCCGACGCCGTCCTCGCCGACGTCGTCCCCCATCCGCTGCACTCGGCCGCCAAGTGGTACGCCCTGATGAGCCGCAACGGCGTGACCATGACGTCCGAGCACGCGTACGACACTCCCTTCCTGCAGGGCTACGAGGCCCTGGCCACGCAGCCGGGGTGCCCGATCCGCATCGGGCTCTACCACATGTCCGTCGCCGACGACCCGGGTGCGGTCGTGGAGTCGACCGTGCCCGACATGCTCTGGAAGCAGGGCATCAAGCTGTGGGCCGACGGGTCCCCGTGGGTGGGCACCGCCGCCCTCAGCTTCCCCTACGCCGACAGCGAGGCGGTCCGGGCGGGCCAGATCCCGATCGGCCCCTCCGGTGAGGGGAACATGAACTACACCCGGGCGGAGCTCGACGCCATCCTCGACCGGTTCGCCGGCCAGGGCTGGCAGTTCTCCTTCCACTGCAACGGCGACGTCGGCCTCGACGTCGTGCTCGACTGCTACGAGGCCGGCCTGGCCCGCCACGGGCTGGCGGGCACCGACCACCGCTGGCGGGTCGAGCACTGCGGGGCGGGGCGCGGCGACCAGTTCGACCGTGCGGCGCGTCTCGGGGTGACGATCTCGTTGGCGCCGTTCCAGTTCATCTACTGGGGTGACCTGCTCGACGGGCAGCTGTTCACCCCCGAGATCGGGTCGCAGTGGCAGCGCTTCGCCGACGCCTGGGCGGCCGGTGTGCAGCCCTCCCTGCACAACGACGGCGCCGTGTCGCCACCCATCCCGCTGCTCAACATCCAGGCCGCGGTCACCCGGGCCACACCGAGCGGTGCGGTGCACGGGGCGAACCAGGCGCTGACCATGGACCAGGCGCTGCGGGCCCACACGATCCACGGCGCCCGACAGCTCGGGCGCGACCACGACCTGGGCACGATCGAGGTGGGCAAGCTGGCCGACCTGGTCGAGCTCAGTGCCGATCCGACGGCCGTCGACCCGCGCACGCTCACCACCCATGTGAAGGTGCGGGGGACCTGGGTCGCCGGCCGGAAGGTCGATGTGCGGGCGTTCCTGGCCGACGTGGAGAAGGTGGACCCTGCACCGCACCGCCACCTGGCCACCACGGCCGGGCCCAGGTGCTGCTGAGCGGGGCTGCCCAGCGAAGCCGGGGCGGTGGCCGCCTGCCCGACCGGGCGCCCGTCCGTAAGGTGGCGGGATGGACGACGCGCCCCCCGGCCCCCTCGTCACCGTCGACGGGCTGGGCGACGAGCGCCTCGAGGAGTACCGCGACCTCAACGACCCGGCCTACCGCCGGCGGATCGAGTTCGAACTGGGCATCGTGGTGGTGGAGGGCCGGGTGGCCGTCCGCCAGCTGCTCGACACCACCCTCGCCGTCCGGTCGCTGCTGGTCGACGGCCACCAGGTGTCCCTGGTCGGCGACCTGGTCGCCGCCGTGCGGGCGCGGGGCGCCCCCGTCTTCGTCGTGCCCCGGGACGGCATGGCCGACCTGGTCGGCTTCCGGTTCCACCGCGGGGTCGTGGCGACGGCCACCCGGCCGGCCGGCGCCGATGCCACGTCGGTACTGGCCACCGCGGCCGCCACGCCGAGCGTGGGCGGCGGACCGCCGCTGGCCGTCGTGCTCGAGGGGCTCAACGACCCCGAGAACATCGGCGCCGTCTTCCGCAACGCGGCCGCCTTCGGGGCCGGCGCCGTCCTCCTCGATCCCACGAGCGGCGACCCCCTCTACCGGCGCGCCGTGCGGGTCTCGGTGGGGCACGCCCTCCGCATGCCGTGGGCCCGCCTCGACCCGTGGCCGGCCGGCCTCGACCGGGTGCGCGATGCCGGGTTCGCGGTGTGCGCCCTGGCGCCCCACCCCGGGCCGGGGCCGGATGGCGGACCCGGGAACGTGACCCTGCGGACCCTGGCCTCCCGGCGCGATCCGGTGGCCCTCCTGCTCGGTGCCGAGGGCCCGGGCCTGTCGGAGGGGGCCCTGGCCGCCGCCGATGCCGTGGCCACCATCCCGATGGCCCCGGGAGTGGACTCGCTCAACGTGGCCACCGCGGCGGCCGTGGCCCTCGCCCGCCTCTCGGGGGCCTGACCCGCCGGCTCCGGCCTCCGGGGGCCCGATGGGGTGCGTCTATCGTTGGGACGACCCGACCCAACCCCTTGACGACGGAGCACGGCGTGACCGAACCGACCATCATCTACACGCACACGGACGAGGCCCCGCTGCTGGCCACGTACTCCCTGCTCCCCGTGGTGCAGGCCTACGCCGCCCAGGCCGGCGTCTCGGTGGTGACCCGGGACATCTCGTTGGCCGGCCGCATCCTGGCCTCGTTCCCGGACCGCCTGGTGGAGGGCCGCCGGGTCGAGGACGCCCTCGCCGAGCTGGCCATCGACGTGCTCACGCCCGAGGCCAACATCATCAAGCTGCCCAACATCTCGGCCTCCATCCCTCAGCTGAAGGCGGCCGTCGCCGAGCTCCAGGCCAAGGGCTTCGCCGTGCCGGACTTCCCCGAGGACCCCCGGACCGACGACGACCGCGACACCCTCGCCCGGTACCGCAAGGTGCTGGGCAGCGCCGTCAACCCGGTGCTCCGCCAGGGCAACTCCGATCGCCGGGCGCCGGCTTCGGTCAAGCACTACGCCCGGACCCACCCCCACCGGATGGGTGCCTGGTCGCCGACGTCGCGCACCAACGTGGCCCACATGACCTCGGGCGACTTCCGCTCCACCGAGCAGTCCGCGGTGGTGAAGGCCGACGGCCGACTCTCCGTCGAGCTGGTGGCGGCCGACGGGACCGTCACCGAGCTGCGGGCGCCCATCCCGGTGCTGGCCGGCGAGGTGGTCGACGCCGCCGTGCTGCGCGTCGCCGACCTGCGGGCCTTCCTCGACCGCCAGATCGCGCGGGCCGGGGAGGAGGGCGTCCTCTTCTCGGTGCACCTCAAGGCCACCATGATGAAGGTCTCCGACCCCATCATCTTCGGGCACGTCGTCCGGGCCTTCTTCCCGGCCACGTTCGCCGCCTGGGGCGACACGCTGGCCGCCGCCGGCCTCAGCCCGAACGACGGGTGGGGGGCCATCCTGGACGGGCTGCCCGCCCTCCCCGACGGCGACGCCATCGCCGAATCGTTCGCCGCCGAGCTGGCCGCCGGCCCACCCCTGGCCATGGTCGACTCCGACCGGGGCATCACCAACCTGCACGTGCCGAGCGACGTGATCGTCGACGCCTCGATGCCGGCCATGATCCGCACCTCGGGCCACATGTGGGGCCCCGACGGGGTCGAGGCCGACACCCTGGCCGTCATCCCCGACGGCAGCTACGCCGGGGTCTACCAGGTCGTCATCGACGACTGCCGGGCCCACGGCGCCTTCGACCCGTCCACCATGGGCTCGGTGCCCAACGTGGGCCTCATGGCCCAGGCCGCCGAGGAGTACGGCAGCCACGACAAGACCTTCGAGATCCCCGCCGACGGCGCCGTCCGCGTGGCCGACGACCACGGCGACGTGGTCTTCGAATACCGGTCGCCGCCGGCGACATCTTCCGCATGTGCCAGACCAAGGACGTACCCATCCGCGACTGGGTGAAGCTGGCCGTGTCACGGGCGCGGGCCACCGGCGACCCGGCGGTCTTCTGGCTCGACGAGGGCCGGGCCCACGACGCCAACCTCATCGCCAAGGTGCGCGAGTACCTCCCCGAGCACGACACCGGGGGCCTGCACATCGAGATCCTGGCGCCCGGCCGAGGCCACCGCCTTCTCGCTCGAGCGCATCCGGCGGGGGGAGAACACCATCTCGGTGACCGGCAACGTGCTCCGCGACTACCTGACCGACCTCTTCCCCATCCTCGAGCTGGGCACCAGCGCCAAGATGCTGTCGGTCGTGCCGCTCATCCACGGTGGGGGGCTGTTCGAGACCGGGGCCGGAGGATCGGCCCCCAAGCACGTGCAGCAGCTGCTGGCCGAGAACTACCTGCGCTGGGACAGCTTGGGTGAGTTCCTGGCCCTCGCCGTCAGCTTCGAGCACCTGGCCCAGCGCACGGGCAACGCCCGGGCCCAGGTCCTGGCCGACACCCTCGACCGGGCCACGGGCACGGTGCTCGACGAGAACCGCTCGCCCAGCCGTGCGCTCGGTGGCATCGACAACCGGGGCAGCCACTTCTACCTGGCCCTCTACTGGGCCCGCGAGCTGGCCGCCCAGACCGACGACCCCGGCCTGGCCGCCGCCTTCGCACCGCTCGCCGAGCGGCTGTCGGCCGACGAGGAGGCCATCGTGGGCGAACTGCTGGCCGTCCAGGGGTCGCCCACCGACGTCGGCGGGTACTACCGGCCCGACGACACCAAGGCTTCGGCCGTGATGCGGCCGTCGGCCACCTTCAACGAGGCCCTGGCCACGCTCGGCTGACGGCGACCTCGCGCCGTCCGGCGCGGGTCGTAGGGTCGGGGTATGGCGAGACCCGCCGGCTCCGGCCGGACAGCCGGTCGGGCGGCGGCCACCGTCGGGGCGGCGGCGCTGCTGGTGAAGGCCTGCGGTTCGACCGTGCCGCCGACGGCGCAGACGGCCACCACGGTCGCCGTCGCCGTGGACGCGCCGGCGTGCCCCGACGCCCAGGCCGGCGGGCCGGGCCCGACCTCTCCCGAGACCCCGGTCCGTCCCGGACTGGACGCCGTCCTGGTCCCGACGGGCCCATCGGTCGCCACCGTCTGCCGCTACGGCGGACTGGGGACGACGTCGGAGGGCGCCGGCGCGGCGGTGGCGAGGGCCACGGTGACCGGTGCCGATCTCCACCGACTCGTGTCCGAGCTCGATGCGACGACGTGGCGGGTGATCGACGGGTCCGTCAGGTACAGCTGTCCCAACTGGGACGGCGCCCTCGACCTGGTGCGGTTCGCCTATCCGTCCGGTCCCGGGGTGGAGGTGTCCGTCGACCTCGGCGGCTGCGGGTTCGCCTCGAACGGCGTCCGTACCGTGGAGGGGAACGCCATCGGCCGGTACCTCGCCCGTTGGGTGGGGGACCCGGACACCGCCTCCGCGTGAGAGGCCACAGAGACCACACGGCGCCACCCTGCGGCCCCGTCCGCCCAAAGGTGGACGCCGTCCGGCGCTTCCCCCTGCGGCGCCGGGGCGACCCCGCCGGCCGCGCCGGGGCTGATTCACTGTACGGACGATGTCCGCCAACCGACCGTTGACCGCGCGGGAGCTCGCCGGCGAGCGGAACCGGAGGATCCGGCGCCGCCGCCGGCGGCGCAGCCTGGTGGTCGTCCTGTTCGCCCTCGTGGTCGCCGTGACCGTCGTGGTCGTGAGGAGCCGGCCCCTGGCCGGCTCGACCGCCGCCGGGGTCCAGCTCGACCCGTCGGCCTTCTCGCCGACGGCGTGCGTGGCCTTCGCCCCGACGGCCGGCGACCGCCACACGACCGTGTTCCTGGACGCCGGCCACGGCGGCATCGACCCCGGCGCGGTGGGCACCACGTCGTCCGGGGCCACCATCGACGAGGCCTCCGCCACCCTGCCCGTCGAGCTCGACGCGGCCCAGCTCCTGCGGGCCGACGGCTACCGGGTGGTGGTGTCACGGACCACCGACTCGAGCGTGGTGCGCCTGACGCCCGCCGACCTGTCCGACGGGGTGCTCAGCCTGCAGGGCGCCCACGACGACGTGGCCGCCCGCGACGTGTGCGCCAACGCGGCCGGGGCCGCCGTCCTGGTGGGCATCTACTTCGACAGCGGGGGCAGCCCGTCCGACGCCGGGAGCGTCACCACCTACGACACGGCGCGGCCGTTCAGCGCCGACAACCTCCGACTGGCCACGCTGGTCCAGCAGGACGTGCTGGCGGCCATGAACGCCAAGGGCTGGCAGATCCCCGACGACGGGGTGCAGCCCGACTCGCAGGAGGGCTCCCTCGTGCAGACCTCGACGGACAGCTCGCTGGCCGAGGCCGCCGCCACCTACGGGCACGTCCTGCTGCTGGGGCCGGCCGAGGCCGGCTACTTCACGACCCCGTCCGACATGCCGGGGGCGCTCATCGAGCCCCTCTTCGTGACCGACCCGTTCGAGGGCACCCTGGCCGCCGACCCCGCCGACCAGGAGGTCATCGCCAGGGGACTGGCCAAGGCCGTCGAGCAGTACCTCGCTCCGTCCGGGTCCCACTGACGCCCTCCGCCGGGGGTCGCATCACCCCGGCGGGGCGAAGGCGTCGGCCACCAGGCCGGCCAGGTCGTCGGGGTCGGCGGTGTGCAGTTCCTCGAACCACCCCTGCGACCGGCCGAGGCCGACACCGATCACGGCGGCCACGGCCACCTGGGCCCGCAGGGTGGGCCGGTCGAGGCCGGCCGCCGCGTACTGGTCGGCCACCGGCTCGACCAGGTGCCGCACGAGCTGGGCGGTGGCCGCGGCCCGGATCTCCCCGGTCGTGTCGTCGCGTACCAGGGCCTGGAGGACGGGCCCGGGTCCCCGGCGGGCCGTGCGCCGCAGCACCGCCTCGACCACGTGGGCCAGGTCGTCGAGCGGGGCGCCCAGGCGGCGGGGTCCGGCGACGTCCTCGTCGTCGAGCTGATCGGTGATCATGACGGCCAGGTGGAGGCCGGCCTTGGACCCGAAGTAGCGGGCGATGAGGGACGGGTCGGCGCCGGCGGCCTCGCCGATCTCGCGGGTCGTGGTGCGCTCGTAGCCCTTGTGGCCGAACAGCTCGCGGGCGGCCTCGAGCAGCGCCTGGCGCGTGGCCGCGGCATTGCGCGGTCGCCGCGGGCCGGGCGGTGTGGCCGGCCCGGAGGCGGGGCGGGGCGGGGTCACGGCCGGCCTTCGGCGTCGAGGTCGAGCTCGTCGCCCAGCATGGCTCCGGTCCCGTCGAGCAGCGCCTCGGTCTCCATGCGCCGCTCCACCGCGTCGGGCCCGGCGGCGGACGGTGCTCCGCGGGCGTCCTGTCGGGGGGCGCCGGACAGCAGGAAGCTGAGCAACGCGGTGGCCACCCCCAGGCCGGCCGAGATGAGCAGGGCCACCCGGAAACCCCCGACGTCGGGCAGCACGTGGCCGTGGGGCGTGTAGGCCAGCAGCACGGCCGCGCCGAAGGCGCTCCCGACGGAGAGCCCGATGTTGCGCAGCACCTGGTAGAAGCCGGTGGCGCTCCCCGTCTCGGCCGGCGTCACGGCCCGGACGATGAAGCCGGGCATGGCCGCGAAGGTGAAGCCCATCCCGAGGCCGACGACGCCGAGGGTGACGAAGGCCTGCCACAGCGACCCGTGGTCGAGGGCGAAGTAGGCCGAGGCCGCGGCGAACACGAGCGCCCCGAGCGGGATCATGCTGCGCACCCCGAACCGCCGCTCGTAGGGGACGAGGAGCCGGCTGGCCAGGAACGTGCCGGTGGAGAGCGGCGTGAGCACGAAGCCCGACACGATGAGGGAGGCCCCGAAGCCGAACCCGTTCGACGGGGGGATCTGGATGAACTCCACCACGATGGGCAGCACCAGGTAGAGGGACATGCTCATGAGGAAGCCGGCGATGTCGGCCATGAGCACCGACCGGTTGGCCAGGTGGTGCAAGTTGACCAGGGGGTGGGACGTCCGCAGCTCGTGGGGGACCCACACGGCCAGGACGGCGGCGCTGGCCACCACCAGTCCGAGGCTGCGCACCGACGTCCAGCCCCAGGTGCCGCCCTCGCTCAGCACGACCGACGCGCCCGACACGGCCAGGCTGAGTAGCACCGCACCGGACACGTCGAAGGGCGTGCGCCCGGCGCGGGTGGGGGGCGGGAGCACCGCGGCCGCGGTGGCGAGGGCGGAGGCGACCATCAGGGCGCCGAACCAGTAGGCGGCATGGAGTCCCAGCAGCTGGGCCACCACGGCCGTGAGCGGGTAGCCCAGCCCGGCGCCGATGGCCGTCGACACGGACAGGGTGGCGATGGCCCGGCCGGCCCGCTCCCGGTCCAGATTGCGCCGGGCGATGGCCATGTTCACGGGCAGCAGGCCGAGGCCCACGCCCTGCAGGGCGCGGCCGAGCACCAGCACCACGAACGACGTCGACAGGGCGGACACCACGCACCCGGCCAGCACGACGCCGAGGATGGCCACGATGAGGGCGCGCTGACGGGAGCCGTCGGCCAGCTTGCCCAGCACCGGGGTGGCCAGCGCCCCGGTCAGCAGCGTGGCCGTGAGCACCCACTGGGACGTCGACAGCGAGACCCGGTAGGTCTGGGCGATGGTCGGGACCAGGGGGGCGCCGAGGCTGCTCACGATGGCCACGAGCAGGCCGACGAAGACCAGGGTCGGGACGAGCAGCGTGGTACGGCGGTCTGAAGTCATCAGTTGATGACAAAGTAGCGCGACCGGGGCCCGCGGGTCCGGGGACGGGCCGCTCCGCTCAGGCGGCGTCCGACCCCCGGGACCGCCGACCGGGGTTGGACAGCACCATGGCGTCGTCGACCTTGGCGAAGCGCAGCATCCACGTGTCCCGCAGGTAGTTCTGGTGGAGGCGCCACGGGGTGGTCGCCCCCTGCCTGGGCAGGTCGGCGCGGCCCGGGTGACGTACCCGGACGAGAAGTCGATGAACGGCTCGGTGGGCAGGGCCGGGTCGGGGGCGAGGGGCGTGGCCTGGCGCAGGCCACGGGCGTCGAGCTCGTCGAGCAGCCGGCACACGTACTCGGCCGTCAGGTCGGCCTTCAGCGTCCACGAGGCGTTGGTGTAGCCGAAGGTCAGGGCCATGTTGGGCACGCCGCAGAGCATGATGCCCTTGTAGGCCACGGAGTCGCCGGGCACGACCTTGGTGTCGTCGACCTCGAGATCGATGCCGCCCAGCAGCTGCATCGACAGTCCGGTCGCCGTGACGACGACGTCGGCCTCGAGCTCGCGGCCCGACGCGAGACGGATGCCGGTCGGCGTGAAGGTGTCGATGGTGTCGGTCACCACGCTCGCCCGTCCGGCGCTGATGGCGGCGAAGAGGTCGCCGTCGGGCACGAGGCACAGGCGCTGGTCCCACGGGTTGTAGCGCGGGGTGAAGTCGGTGTCGACGTCGTACCCCTCGGGCAGTGCCCCGACCACGCCCTTGCGGATCCCCTTCTTCACGACCTCGGGTGCCCGTCGGCTCAGCTGGAAGCTGAACTGGGTCAGCGCCACGTTCTTCCAACGGACGACGGCATGGGCCGTGCGGGCGGGCAGGTGGCGGCGCAGGGCGTCGGCCACCCGGTCCTCGCCCGGCCGGGCGACGATGTAGGTGGGGGACCGCTGCAGCATGGTCACGTGGGCGGCCCCGCCGTCGGCCAGGGCCGGCACCAGGGTCACCGCGGTGGCCCCGCTGCCGATGACGACGATCCGCTTGCCGCGCCAGTCCAGGTCCCCGGGCCAGTGCTGGGGGTGGACGATGGTGCCCCCGAAGTCGGCCTCCCCCGGGAAGGCGGGCCGGTGCCCGCGGTCGTAGCGGTAGTACCCCGTGTTCCCCCACAGGAAGCCGCAGGTGAGCTGGTCGCGCCCACCGGTCTCGGTGTCCTCGACGTCGACGGTCCAGCGGGCGTCCGGCGTCGACCACGAGGCACCCACCACCCGCCGGTGGAACCGGATGCGGTCCTCGATCCCGTGGGTCCGGGCCGTGGTGCGGATGTAGTCGAGGATGGAGGGGCCGTCGGCGATGGCCTTCTCCCCGACCCACGGCTCGAAGGAGTAGCCGAGGGTGAACATGTCCGAGTCGGAGCGGACGCCGGGGTAGCGGAACAGGTCCCACGTGCCCCCGATGGCGCCGCGGGCCTCCACGATGGCGTACGAGGTGCCGGGCCGCTTCGCCTCGAGGTGGCAGGCCGCCCCCACCCCGGACAGCCCGGCGCCCACGATGAGGACGTCGACGTGCTCCATCGGCCGAGTCTAGGCATCGCCGGCCCGGGGGCCCCGGGTGGCCCCGGGTGGACCGGGGTGGGCCAGGTGGCCGGGATGGGCCGGGTGGCCGGGTGACCCCTCGACCCGGTGGTCGCGGTCCGGCACCCGGGACTGCAAGAGTGGGCGGTGTGAACGTGCTGTTCGTCACTCTCGACCAGTTCCGGGCCGACTGCCTGTCCATCGCCGGACATCCCCTCGTCGAGACCCCGAACCTCGACCGGCTGGCGGCATCAGGGGTGCGCTTCGCCTCGCACTTCGGCCAGGCCGCACCCTGCGCCCCGGGGCGGGCCTCGCTCTACACCGGCATGTACCAGATGAACCACCGGGTGGTGGCCAATGGCACACCCCTGGAGGAGCGCTTCGACAACGTGGCCCGACTGGGGCGGCGGGCCGGCTACGCGCCGGCGCTGTTCGGCTACACCGACCAGGGCGTCGACCCGTCGACGGTGGCCGACGCCGCCGATCCCCGCCTCGACACCTACGAGGGCGTCCTGCCCGGCTTCGACGCCGTGCTGCCGCTCGACGGGCGGATGGCGCCGTGGCTGGCCTGGCTCGAGTCCCTCGGGTACGGCACGTTGCCGGCCGACCGGGCCCTCGAGACCGAGCCCGATCGACCGGCCGGGCACAGCGCCTCGGCGTTCCTGACCAAGCAGCTCCTGGCCTGGATCGACCGCCAGGACGGCCCATGGTTCGCCCACGCCAGCTACCTCCGGCCCCATCCGCCCTATGCGGCCGCCGGCCGGTGGGCCACCCGGTACGACCCGGCCGATGTGGGCACCCCGCTCGCCACCGACCCGGGCATCCACGGGCTGGTCGACGCGGCCCGCACCGTGCCACTGTGCTCGGCTCCCGAGGACCCGGCGGCGATGGCCCAGCTGCGGGCCCAGTACTTCGGCATGGTGTCCGAGGTCGACGACCAATTCGGCCGGGTGCTCGACCACCTGGCGTCCACCGGCCAGGAGCAGGAGACCGTGGTGGTGCTCACCGCCGACCACGGCGAGCAGCTCGGCGACCACGGGCTGGTCCAGAAGCTCGGCTTCTACGAGTCGAGCTACGCCATACCGTGCATCGTCCGGGCCCCGGGCCGGTCCGGCTCGGCGGGACGGGTGGTCGGCGAGTTCACCGAAGCCGTCGACGTGCTCCCGACCCTCGCCGAGCTGCTGGGCCGGGAGGTGCCGGCCCAGTGCGACGGGGTGTCCCTCGTCCCCTTCCTCGACGGGGGCGCGCCCCGCAGGTGGCGGACGTCCGCCCACTGGGAGTGGGACTGGCGGGACATGGTCATGGGCCCGCACCGGACGGTGGGCGGGCCCGACCGGCACCTGGAGCGGGCCAACCTGGCCGTCGAGCGGAACTCCACGCACGCCTACGTGCAGTTCGGCGACGGGACGTGGCTCTGCTTCGACCTGGCCGCCGACCCGGGGTGGCACACCACGACCACCGACCCCTCGGTGGTACTGCCCCTGGCCCAGTCGATGCTGACGTGGCGGTCGAACCACTTGGGCGGCACCTACACCCAGCAGCTGCTCGGCCCCGAGCGCCGGGGGCTGTGGCCGGAGCGCTCCAGCGCCTGAGCCGCCGCCGGCCGGACCGCTCAGCTGCGGGCCGCCTCCTGCACCCGGGCCACCACCGCGTCCGGGTCGTCCACCGTGAGGATCCACCGCTGGAACTCCTGGTCGGCGAAGTCGACGACGACGGCCGGGCCCTTCCCGTGCACGGCGGCGAAGTCCTTGCCGAACGACCCCCGCCGGGTCCCGACGGCGATGACGCCGGGCAGCCCCGTGCCCGGGGCCCGCATGCCCCGCAACTCGGACCAGGGATCGTCGACGGCCCGCACCGAGGTGACCGCATCGAGGGGCGCGCTCAGGTCGCCCCTGAAGCCCTCCAGGTGTTCGACCCCGGACAGGGCGAGGGTCAGCGAGGTCCCGTCGACGACGAGGTCGGCCATGGGTCGAGCCTACTGTCGCATGGCTCCGTCCCCGGGGCCCGGCGTCACGCCGACTGCACGTCGCGGCGGACGAAGGCGAGGCACCCGAGCCCGGCCGCCGCCAGGCCGAGGGCGAGGAGGGCCCCCGTGGACCGCCAGTCGGGCGGTACCGCCGGGGCGTCGGCCATCTGCCGGAACACCGACGTGTCGGCCACCCAGTGGTTGAGCGACCCGATGCCGCCCACCAGGTCGACGAGGACCGACCACGTCACGATGGCGTAGACGACCGGGCCGGCCGCCCGGGGGGCGATGCCGTAGGCCAGGATCCCGAGCCCCAGGATGCACACGGCCGGGGGCAGGGTGTTCAGTCCGGCGCCGACCACGGACGCCGCACCGACGTGGGCCCCGCCGGCGACCGCCCCGGCCAGTGCGGCCAGTCCGGCGAGGAGGGCGCAGGCGGTCAGGGCGCCGACGGCCGCGAGCAGTCGACCGCCGAGCCAGCGGGTGCGGGGCACCGGCCGGGTGAGCAGCGGGTCGAGCCGGCCGTCCAGCTCCTCGGTGCGGGCTGCCGACACCAGGGCGGCCGCCACGAAGGCGAGCAGTACGGCCACGAGCAGGAAGGTCACGCCGAGGTAGGTGGAGGCCCCCGCTCCGGGCGCGCCCAGGCGGGCGAAGATCTGGCGGACCGAGGATCCGGTGACGGAGGCGGCGGCGTCGTGGGAGATGAGGCCGAAGAGCAGGCCGGCGGTGGCGATCGCCGCGGCCCAGGCCACCACCGTGGGGCGGACCAGGCGGACGGTCAGGCCGAGGGGGCCCGCCAGCAGGCCGAGCCGCGGCCGGGCCCGGTCGCGGTCGGGGACGGTGCTCGACCCGACGTCCCGCCGGGCGGCCAGCGCCACCGACCCGGCGCCGAGTGCGACGACGGCGAGGCCGACGGGCAGGAGCGGCAGCGGCCGGGGCGAGGTCAGGGGCTGGAGGCTCTCGATCCACCCGAGCGGGCTGACCCAGACGAGCCAGTGGAGCCCCGTGCCCGAGTCGGCCACCAGCCGCAGGGCGTAGCTCACGCCGAGGAGCACCCCCGCGTAGCCGGCGGCCTGGCGCCGGGTGGGGGCGAGCTGGCTGGTCAGGGCCCCGACGGCAGCGAACACCAGCGCGCCGCACACCAGGGCCAGGGCGAGGAACAGCCCGGCCCCGGGGCCGATCCCCACCTTCGCCGATCGTCCGGCCACCACCACCACCAGTGCCGTCGTCGCCCACAGCGCGACGACACCGACGGCCACGCCGGCGATCGTCTGGGCCGTGGCCCGGCCGCGGGTCGTGGCCCCGGCGACCAGCAGCTCCCACCGCCCCGCGTCCTCCTCGCCCCGCAGCAGGCGGGTACTGGTCAGGAGCCCCCAGATCGCCCCGATGACGGTCAGGGTGAGGGAGATCTTGAACACGGTGAACCCGTGCACGGTCTGGAGCTGAGGGGCCGGCCCGAACAGGGCGATGGTCGTCCGGTTCGTCCCGAACGCGGCGGCCAGGGCGTGCCGCTCGGCGGGGGTGCGGTAGATGGTCGAGTAGCTCGAGGCCGTCGCCGCGGTGTAGATGCCGAAGGCCAGTCCCCACAGCGCCCCGGAGCGGGCGCAGCGGGTCATCGTGCGGCGGAGCACCACGGTCCCCGGCGACCGGCCGGCGGGGACCGGGCCCGGTGGTGGAAGGGACGCCGGGCCCGGCTCGAGCGGCCCGGCGACGACCGCGCCCTCAGTGGTCACGGGGCTGCTCGTCGACGTCGCCGTAGAGGGTGAGGAAGAGCTCCTCGAGCGACGGTTCGCGACTGCGCAGCTGGCGGACGCCCGCCGCCGCCAGCACCTGGAGCAGGGGCTCCATGCTGCCGCTCACCTGGAGGTTGGCCGTCCGACCACTGGTCGTCACCGAGCGGACCCCCGCCACCCCGGCCAGTTCGGGGACCGGTCCCTCGAAGGTGGCCTCCACGGTGACGGCGGACAGGTGGCGCAGCTCGGCCAGGGTGCCCATCTCGATGAGCCGGCCGTCCCGGAGCACGCCGACCCGGTCGCAGAGCGCCTCGACCTCGCTCAGCACGTGGGAGGAGAGGAGGACGGTCTGGCCGCGGTCTCGGGCCTCGTCGACACAGCGGCGGAACTCGTGGGCGGCGAGGGGGTCGAGCCCGGCCGTCGGCTCGTCGAGCACGAGCAGGTCGGGCCGGGATGCCAGTGCGGCGACGAGCCCGACCTTCTGGCGGTTGCCCTTGGAGTACGCCCGCACCTTCTTCGACGGGTCGAGGGCGAAGCGCTCGACCAGATCGTCGCGGTAGGCCGTGTCCACCCGGCCCTGGACCTGGCCCAGCAGGTGGAGCGTCTCGGCGCCGGTGAGGCCCGGCCACAGCGAGGCCTCCCCGCCGACGTAGGCCAGGCGGCGGTGGGCGGCGACGACGTCGCGCCAGCAGTCGAGCCCGAACAGCTCGGCCGTGCCCGAGGTCGGCTGGATGAGGCCGAGCAGCAGACGGATGGTGGTCGTCTTGCCCGCCCCGTTGGGGCCGAGGTACCCGACGACCTCGCCGGCCGACACCTCGAGGTCGAGGTCGACCAGGGCATCCGTGTCGCGGTAGCGCTTGGTCAGCCCGACGGTGCGGACGACCGGGGTTCCGGCCACCGGCTCAGTACCCGTCCCGGACGACCAGGACCGGGCAGTGGGCCCGCCCCGCGCAGTGCTCGGTCACCGAACCGAGCAGTGCGCCTGACAGCTCGCCGTGGCCCCGGCTCCCGAGGGCGAGCATGTCGGCACCCCGGGACACGTCGACGAGCACGGTGGCGGCGCGGCCCTCGATCACGAGGGGGACGATCTCGACGCGGGGGTGGTGTTGACGGGCGGTCCGCACGGCCTCGTTCACGAGGGCCTCGGCGTCGCCGCGGGGGTCGTACCCGGAGGGGTACACCACTCCCGCGCCGTAGCTCTGGGGCCACTCCCAGGTGGCGACGACTTCGACCGTCGTGGCCGTGGCCTCGGCCATGGTGGCGATCCAGTCGAGCGCGGCCAGCGACGACGACGACCCGTCCACGCCCACCACCAACCGGTGCCCGCTGCCGTTGCTCTGCTGCGTCACGTCGACCTCCTCTCCTGCGGGCACGTTTCCCGTGGGCACGACCTCTGTCGGCGTGGTGACGGTGCCTCCGTCGCCCTCCCGGCCCTACCTCGAACGCTAGGGAGCGCCCCGGCGGTCAAGTAGAGGATTTGGTCCCGCGGGCGGTGCCGGACATGCGGTCGGGGACGAGGGGGACCTCCCACAGGAGGGTGGTGCCTCCGATCGCCGGGTGGGTCACCTCGAAGCTGCCGCCGAGGGACTCGGCCCGGTGCCGCATGTTGCGGAGCCCCATCCCGCCTCCGGGGGAGGGTGACACGCCGAAGCCGGTGCCGTTGTCGGTGACCTCGAGGCGCAGGAGCCGGCCGACCGCGGACAGCCGCACCCGGGCCCGGGTCGCCCCCGAGTGGCGGCCCACGTTGGTCAGCGCCTCGCGCAGCGTCGGCAGCAGCTGGTCGGACATCGCGCCGGACACCCAGGTGTCGACGGCCCCGTGGAACTCGACGGGCACGTCGAAGCCGACCACCGGCCGGAGCTCCCCGGCGAGGGCGGTGACCTGGGCGCGGATGCCCCGGCCCCCCTCGGATCCGCCCAGCTCGAAGATGGTGGCCCGCACCTGGGTGATGGTCTCGTCGATGTCGGCGATGACCGACTGGATGTGGGGACCGACGGCCCGCGCCCCGGGCATGGTCGCCAGCCCCTGCAACGACAGCCCGATGGCGAACAGCCGCTGGATGACGCCGTCGTGGAGGTCCCGGGCCATCCGGTCCCGGTCCTGGTAGACGGCGATCTCGCCCGCCCGCTGGTGCAGCCGGGCGTTCTCCACGGCGATGCCCGCCGCCACGGCCAGCGCCTCGATGACCGCCTCGTCGTCGGAGGTGAACTCGTCGGCGTCGAACTTGTCCGTGAGGTAGAGGTTCCCGTAGACGCGCTCCTGGACCCGGATCGGCGATCCGAGGAACGACGTCATGGGCGGGTGCCCGGGCGGGAACCCGGCGCTGGCGGGGTGGTCGGCGATGACCCGGATGCGGATCGGCCGGGGGTCCCTGATCAGCAGCCCGAGGACGCCCTGGCCCGTCGGGAGCGGCCCCTCGAGGAGGTGGCGTTCGTCGTCGGGGTCGAGTCCGGAGACCAGGAATTCGGTGGTCGCGGTGCCCGCCTCGTCCAGCACGCCCAGCGCGCCGTACCGGGCGTTGGCCAGCGATCGGGCCTCGGCCACGATGTGGTGGAGCAGCTCGCCGAGATCGAGGTTGGACTCGAGGAGCAGGGTGGCCTCGAGGACCCGGCGCAACCTGGTCGGGTCCTCGATGGCGTCGTACGCCGCATCGATCCGCTCCATTTCGCCGGTCACCCGGCCAGCGTAGGCCCTGCGGTCGCCGTTTCCCATGACGAGCGGCCTGCTGACGTGCTCAAATGGACGTTCATGACCATCCGAGTATTCCTCCTCGATGACCACGAGATCGTCCGCACCGGACTGCGCTCCCTGCTCGAGTCGACCGACGATCTCGAGGTGGTGGGGGAGGCGGGCACGGTGGCGGAGGCTCTCAGCCGGATCCCCGCCCTCCAGCCCGACGTCGCCATCCTGGACGTCCGCCTGCCCGACGGCAGCGGGGTCGAGGTCTGCCGCGACATCCGCGCCCAGTCCCCGACCGTCGCGTGCATCATGCTCACGTCGTACGCCGACGACGAGGCGCTGTTCGCCTCGATCATGGCGGGCTCGTCGGGGTACGTGCTCAAGCAGGTGGGCGGCAACAGCCTCATCGACGACGTCCGACGGGTGGCGGCCGGCGAGTCGCTGCTCGACCCGGCCCTGACCGACCGGGTGCTGCGGCGCCTGCGGGAGGGTCCGGAGGAGGAGCCGCTGCTCGCCACCCTCACCCACCAGGAGCGCCGGATCCTCGACCTGATCGCCGAGGGCAAGACCAACCGCCAGATCGCCGAGGCCATGTTCCTGGCCGAGAAGACCGTCAAGAACTACGTCTCCAACCTGCTGACCAAACTGGGCATGGAGCGCCGCACCCAGGCCGCCGCATACGCCACCCGGATCCACGAGCGGACCGAGCGCGAGCGCCGCACCGACGCCTCCGGAACCTGACGACCGGCCGACGGCCCGATCAGCCGCTGTCCGCGGCCTCCGCACTCGGCGCGGTGCGCCGGGACAGGTTGACGCCTCTGGCCAGCAGCGCCTCCTCTAGTTCCGCCCGGCCCTGCTCGGGATGGTCGAACCGGGCCAGTTCGGCGCCGATCCCCCGGCGCCGGGCCAGGCGGACGAGGGCCGCGTCGTAGGCCAGCTGGTCGGCCACGGCCTGCAGCGCCCACCCGGGGTCGTCGCGCGAGGACCGGCGGTCCAGTGCGCGGCGCAGGCGCAGCACGTCGGCCAGCGGTCCCTGCGAAAGCGGTCTCGCCTCGGGATCGGCCTCGTAGGCGAGCACCGCCTCGAGCAGTTCGGAGTACATCGCGTTGGTCATCGCGTCCCGGTTCCCGGGCATCCCACCGGTGTCGGCTCCATCCGTGCTCTCGCGGGCCCCGTCCACACGCACCCGCTACCCGCGACCCCGCCGGAGCAGCGCTCTCGGCCGAGTCGTAGGCCTGGCGGAGGTCGTCGATCAACTTCTCCACGCCGGCGCGCATCGACCCGATGTTGGCTCCGGTGTCCTTGGGGATCTGCTGGAGCTGGTTCTTGGCCGCCAGGTAGGCGTTCTGCGCCGCCGTCGCCCGGGCACGGACGGCCTCGGAGCCGTCCTTCGAGCCCAGGTCGATCCGGACGAGGAGCTCGTCGATCCGGCCCCTCCACTCCTCGAGCACGCGCTCGAGCCGCTCGATGGTGGACCCCGGTTCCGTCGCCTGTCGGTCGTCGCTCGTCGTCATGAGATACCTCCTCGGTCGGGGAGTCCCAGTTCGTCGGGGGTGTTCTGGAACATCCGTACGGCCAGAGTGGCGGGTGCGGGGCGGACCCGGTAGGGCCGAACGTCCTCTGCGGGGGGACCACCCGGGGCCCGGCGAACATGCTGGTGGACACCTGTTTCCGGGTCGGAGTCGCAACCGGATCGGGACCTTCGGCATCTGGAACCCGGGAAGACCCTCTACCATCATGGGTGGACCAGATCGGGGTCCGGCGGCAGCAAGCGTCGGCGGGCCCACTGGGCCAAGATGGAGTGGCGGCAGCGCCCGAGCGGAGGTGGAGTCCATGATGGTCGAGGAGACCCCGGCGGTGGAGCCGGACCAGGCGGTGGCGGTGGTGCGGAGGAGGTCGGGCGTGCCCGACCAGCCCGGGACACCGTCCGTCGGACTGGCCGAGCCCCTCGGACTGGCCGACTGGAGGGGCGACGTGGCCCTCGAGTTGTGGGTCGAGGCCGGCGCCGAGCCGGTGCGCATCCGCATGGCCGGCCGGTTGGACGGCACCACCGCGGCCACGCTGGACGAGGTCGTCCGTGAACTGCTGGCCGACGGCAGCCGCGACATCGAGCTGTGTACCGACGGGCTCCGGGTGATCGACGCCTCGGCCATCGGCGCGCTGGCCGACATCGAACGACAGATCCGCACCGCCGGGGGCACCCTGCAGCGGATCGCCCCGACGAGTGGCCCCTTCACCCGTCCGGGCAAGCCGTTGCGCCCCTCGCACCCCGTACGCTGAGCCCACACGCCTCGCATCCCGGGGCGGGTCCGGCCCCGCGGACCTAGCATCGGGCGATGGCCGACGGAACCGGCGCCGGAGCGGCGCACGCCTCCCCCGCGTACCCGTCGGGGCTCGAGTGCACCGAGCAGCTGCGGGACGGCACCGAGGTCGTCTTCCGCCCCATCCGGGACAGCGACGGCCCGGCCATGACGGCCTTCCACGAGAGCCTGTCGCCCCGGTCGGTCTACCGCCGGTTCTTCTTCGCCCACCCGCACCTGTCCGACGGCGAGCTCGAGCGGTTCACCCACGTCGACTACGCGGACCGGATGGCCTTCGTGGTGGTGGACGACGGCCGGATCGTCGGCGTGGGCCGGTACGAGCGGCTGGGCGGCACCGACGAGGCCGAGGTGGCCTTCGTGGTCACCGACGCCTACCAGCACCGGGGGATCGGCTCGCGGCTGCTCGTCCACCTGGCCGATGCCGCCCGGCCCCGCGGCATCACGTCCTTCCAGGCGCAGACCCTGAGCGAGAACAGAGCCATGCTGGCCGTGTTCCTGTCGTCGGGCTACCCGGTCACGACGGCGTCGGAGGGCGGCACCGTCACCGTCCGCTTCCCCATCGTGCCCGCCGCGCACTGACCCCCGCCGCCCGTTCGGGCCACCACCCGGCCGGCGTCGACGACGGCCACGTCGTCGAACCGGGCGAGCTCCTCGTCCCGGTGGGTGATGTAGACCACCGTCGTCCCCTCGGAGGCCGTCACCACGTCGTCGAGCAGGCGGCGGGCCGTCGGACGGTCGAGTCCGGAGGTGGGCTCGTCGAGCACCAGCACCGGCGCCCCGGCCAGCAGGGCGCGGGCCAGGGCCACCCGCTGACGCTGGCCACCGGACAGGCGCGCCCCCCGTTCGCCGACGGGTGTCTCCATGCCCTCGGGCAGCGAGTCGATCCAGGGGCCGAGCTGGGCCCGCCGGGCAGCTTCGGCGATCTCGGCCGGGCCGGCGTCGGGCCGGGCCACGGCGATGTTCCCGGCGATGGTGGTGGGGAACAGGTGGGCGTCCTGGCCGACCCAGCCGATCCGGCTCCGCACCCCGTCCTGGGCCAGCCCGGCCAGGGAAGCGCCGCCGAGGCGGGCCGTTCCCGACTCCAGGGGCCAGAAGCGCAGGAGCACGTTGACGATGCTGCTCTTGCCCGCTCCGCTGGGCCCGACCACGGCCAGGTGGTGGCCTTCGGGCACGGCCAGGGACAGCCCGTCGAGCACCCGTCGCCCGCCGGGGATGTAGCGCAGGACGGCCTCCTCCAGGGCGACGTCGGACCCGTCGGGCAGCGGCGCCGTCACGTCCGGGTCGCGCACGGGTACCGGCAGGTCGGCCACGGCCACCAGGCGGGTCGCCGCCTCGCGGTGGTCAGCCATGCGGGCCACGGCATCGGCCGCCGGGGCCACCACCTCGAAGGCCCCGAGCGCGCCAGCGGCAGCACGGCGGCCATGAAGCCCGGCATCCGGTGGGCGGCGATGGCCGCCGTGGACACGGCAAGCAGGCCGATGACCGCGCCACCGGTGCACAGCATCACCAGGGCGGACACGGCCCCGTCGGACCACGACCGGTGGCGGGACCGGCGCTCGAGGGCGGCGTCGGAGGCGAGCGCCCGTTCCAGGTACTCCTCGTCGCGGCCCATGGCCACCAGGTCGGGTGCCGCCTGCAGCAGTTCGACCACATCGGCGCCGAGCTCACCGCGAAGCGCGCCCTCGCCGCTGCCGAGGTGGCGCCGGCGGGCCCAGGCCAGCCCCGAGGCCGCCGCGCACCCGCCGAGCAGGAAGACGGCCAGCACCGCCCCGCCGGCTGGCGCCACCACGGTCACCACGGCCACGGTGGTGACCGTGGTGGCGCCCGCCACCACCAGCGGGGCGACCCCCCGCAGGTAGACGTCCTGCAACAGGTCGACATCGGCCGTGGCCCGGGCCAGCAGGTCGCCGTCCCGCCAACCGGCGACGCCGGCCGGTGACCGCGGGGCGATCTGGTCGTAGAGCCACAGCCGCACCCGGCCGAGGGCGCCGAGGGCCGCGTCGTGGGATACCAGCCGCTCGGCGTACCGCAGCGGTCCGCGCGACAGGGCGAGGAGCTGGACGGCGGCCATCAGGACGGTGAGCGTGTAGAGCGGCGGCCGCAGCGCCGCCTTGTCGATGAGGGCACCGGAGCAGGCCAGCAGACCGACCGTGCAGAGGGCCGCCGCCGTCCCGAGCACGGTGCTGAGCAGGAAGCGGGGCCCGTCGGGCGCGCCGATGCGCAGGACCCGGGACAGGACCGCCCGGTCGCCGGTCACCGCGTCGTCCCGGACGCACGGGACGACCCCGACGACCCGACGAGAGCGGCCGTGGTGGCGAGCGCCGCGCCGACGGGCGACCGGGGCTCGGACAGGGCCCGTCCGCCCACCAGGGTGACGGTCCGGTCGACCCGGCCGACGAGTCCGCCCCGGTGGGCGGCCATCACGACGGTCCGGCCTTCGAGCCAGGGGGCGAGCGCTTCGCGCGAGTCCGTCCTCGCGGGCGGCGTCGAGGTGGGCGGTCGGCTCGTCGAGCAGCACGACGGGGACGTCGCGCAGCACGGCCCGGCCGATGGCGATGCGCTGGCGCTCGCCGGCGCTGAGGGTCAGGCCACCCTCGCCGACCGGGGTGGCCTGACCGTCGGGCAGGCGCCCCACCAGGCCGTCGAGGCCCGAGCGCACCAGGGCCGCGGTCACCTCGGCGTCGGTGGCGTCCGGGTTGCCGAGCCGGAGATTGTCCTCGATGGTCCCGCGCACCAGTGCCGGCCGCTGGGGCACCCAGGCGACCTGGCGGCGCCACTCGCGCCATGAGCATGCGGCGAGGAGCTCGTCCCCGAGCCACACGCCGCCCCGCTCGGGCACCACGAAGCCGAGGAGCACGGCCAGCAGGGTCGACTTGCCCGCGCCGGACTCGCCCACCACCGCCACGTGCTCGCCGGGTGCGAGGGAGAGGTCGACGCCGTCGAGCACGGGCTCGGTCCGTCCGGGGTGGTGCAGCGTCACGTCGACCAGCCGCACCGGGTGGCGGCGGGGGTCGGGGAGCGGGCGCCGGTCCACCGGGTCCGCCGGGGTCGCCGCTGGTCGGCGTCGTCGCAGCACGTCGAGGATGCGGGCCGCCGCCGCCCGACCCTCGGCGGCGGCGTGGAACTCGCTCCCGGCCCGCCGCAGCGGCAGGTACACCTCGGGGGCGAGCACCAGGATGGCGAGGGCGGTGCCGAGCGGCAGCGTCCCGTCCAGGAGGCGCAGGCCGAGGAAGAGGGCCACCAGGGCCGTCCCCACCGAGGCCATCGTCTCGAGCGCCAGTGACGACAGGAAGGCCACCTTGAGGGTGGACATGGTCTCCTCGTGGAGCTCGCGGTTGGCCCGCTCCAGGGTGTGGCGCCCGTCTTCGGTCCGTCCGAAGGCGCGCAGGGTGGGCATTCCCTGGAGGAGGTCGTAGAACGTGGCGGCCAGTCCGGACAGCCGGGCCCACTGGCGGTCGGCGTTGCGGGTGGCCTCGAGGCCGAGCAGGACCATGAACAGGGGGATGACCGCCACCGTCACGACCAGGATGACCGCCGAGAACCAGTCCCGGGTCACGATGCAGACGAGCAGCACCACCGGCGTCAGCGCGGACAGGATCAGCGTCGGGAGGTAGCGGGCGAAGTAGCCGTCGAGGGCGTCGACGCCCGGGTGGCCGAGGCCGCCAGTTCGCCGGTGCGCTCGCCGGCCAGCCACGACGGGCCGAGGGTCACCGCCCGGGTGAGCAGCTGGCGGCGCAGGGTGGACGTGACCTTGGCCGACGTGCGGTGGGCGGCCACCTCGCCGGCCCAGGCGGCGACGGCCCGGACGGCGAAGGCCGCGCCGAGCCCGACCAGCGCCGGGACGGTGCGGTCCGGTCCGTCGTGGTCGATGAGGACCTCCTGGACGATCGGCACCGAGCAGCACGGCTTGGGCCACCAGGGCGGCCGTCCCCACCAGTCCCACGACCACGGCGCCGCCCAGGTAGCGGCGGGTCGCCCGGGCGCGTCCGAGCAGGCGGGGGTCGACCGGCCGGCGGTCGACCGGTCCGGTGGCGCTCAGGGGGTGCCGCCCTCGTCGACGGTGGCCAGCGGGCCGGTGACCGCGCCGGCCCCGTTGGACGTCCCGTTCGTGGTGGGCCCGACGCCCGTGACCTCGACCGGGTCACCGGGCCGGCGTACCCGGGCCCGGAAGACCCAGTAGGACCAGCCCTGGTAGACGAGCACCAGCGGTGTGAAGATCAGGGCGACGATGGTCATCACCTTCAGCGTGTACGGCGCCGAGGAGGCGTTGCCGATGGTCAGGTCGAACGCCGGCGAGATGCTCGACACCATGACCCGCGGGTACAGGTTGAGGAAGATGGTGGCCACCAGGCAGACCAGGGCGACGGCGTTCGCCACGAAGGCCCAGCCCTTGAGCTTCTCCCGCAGCAGCCAGCCGACGACGGCCACCGCGGCGATGCCGAGGATGGGCACGAACGGGGGCACGACGCCCGTGTCGTGGGCGTTGCGGGCGTTGACGTAGGTCCAGGCGAGGAAGGCCAGCAGGGCGACGGCGGCCGCCGGCGCCAACCGGCGTGCCACCTTCTGGCGCGCTCGTGGATCACGCCGGTCGTCTTCAGGTTGAGGAACACGCTGCCGTGGAGGGCGAACAGCAGGAGCGTGGTCACGCCGCCGAGGAGGCTGTAGATGTTGAGCAGGTTGAAGAACGATCCCAGGTAGCGGCCGTTCGGGCCGATCGGTGTGCCGCGCAGGATGTTGGCGAAGGCCACACCCCACAGCAGCGACGGGACGAGGCTGCCCCAGAAGATGGCGTGGTCCCAGGCGAGCCGCCACGTGGGGAGCACCCGCTTCGAGCGGAACTCGAAGGCCACGCCGCGGAAGATGAGGGCGGCCAGGATGAGGAACAGCGGGAGGTAGAAGCCGCTGAAGAGCGTGGCGTACCAGTTCGGGAAGGCGGCGAAGGTGGCGCCCCCGGCGACCAGCAGCCACACCTCGTTGCCGTCCCACACCGGACCGATGGTGTTGATCATCACCCGCCGGTCCACGTCCGACTTCCCGATCACGGGGAGGAGCATCCCCACCCCGAAGTCGAATCCCTCGAGCACGAAGTATCCGGACCAGAGGACGGCGATGATCAGGAACCAGAAGATCTCGAGTCCGGTGTAGGCGGGGGCGACCGCGGCGGTCGTCAGCATGGTCGGTTCTCTCTCTCGCTCAGTAGATGAGGGCCGGGACCCGGTCGTCGTGCGTGCCGGGGAGCTCGGACTGGCCGTCGTCGTCGGTGTCGCCTCCGGGGCCACCGGCGCCGTCGTCATCCGATGTCGGCCGGCCGTGCTCGTCGACGCCGTCCGGGTCCAACCTGGCGTAGCGGGCCATCAGCCCGAAGTCGATGCCGGCCAGCAGCGTGTAGATGGCGGTGAAGCCGACGAGGGTGGCGACGACGTAGCCGGTGCCGATGGGGGACACGCCCTTGGCCGTCCGCAGCAACCCGTAGACCACCCAGGGCTGGCGACCGACCTCGGTGAAGATCCACCCGGTGGCGTTGGCGATGAAGGGGAGCGCCAGGCCCGGCACGGCCAGTCGGAGGAACCACTTCGACGTGTCGAGCTTCCTCCGGTAGAGCAGCCACACGCCCCAGAGCAGACCGAGGAACATCAGGATCCCGCAGCCCACCATGATCCGGAAGGTCCAGTACGTCACCCACAGCACCGGCACGTAGCTGCCCGTGCCGTACTTGGCGGTCTCGTCGGCCTGGATCTGGTTGATGCCCTGGACGGGCCCGTCCCAGCTGTTGTCGGCCAGCACGGACAGGGCATGGGGGATCCGGATCTGGAAGATGGGGTCACCGGACAGGTTGCCGATGGTCAGCAGCGAGAAGCTGGCGCCGTCCTGGGTGTTGTAGACGGCCTCGGCGGCGGCCATCTTCATCGGCTGCTGCTTCTCCATCAGCCGGGCCTGGTTGTCGCCGAAGAACATGGTGGCGACGACGGCGATGACGCCCACGACGAGTGCCAGTTTGGCCGACGCCGCGAACACCGGGTGCGGCCCGTCGCCCGCCTTCTGCGACCGGCGCAGGTGCCAGGCGCTGATGCCGAGCATGAGCATGGCCGCGGTGACCAGCGCCGCCGTGAAGACGTGGAGGAACGAGCTGACCAGGGTGCTGTTGGTCATGACCGCCCAGAAGTCGGTCATCACCGCCCGGTTGCCCACGACCTTGTAGCCGACGGGGTGCTGCATCCAGGCGTTGGCGGCGAGGATGAAGTACGCCGAGAGCATCGTGCCGATGCTGACCAGCCAGATGGAGGCCAGGTGGATGCGGGCCGACACCCGGTCCTTGCCGAAGATCCAGATCCCGAGGAAGGTCGACTCGAGGAAGAAGGCGAGCAGGGCCTCGACGGCCAGCGGGGCGCCGAACACGCTGCCCACGTAGCGCGAGTACTCGGACCAGTTCATCCCGAACTGGAACTCCTGGACGATGCCGGTCACCACGCCGATGGCGAAGTTGATGAGGAACAGGCGGCGCCAGAAGACCGCCATCTGCTCCCACTTGGCCTGCTTGGCGGCGTCCCCGCGGAGCGGTACGCGGCCGTCTGCATGATGGCCAGCAGCAGGGCGAGGCCGATGGTGAGCGGGACGAAGATGAAGTGGAAGACGGTCGTGATGCCGAACTGCCACCGGGAGAGGAGAAGTGTCATCACCGATGATGAAACCAGCGGAACCCCCAGGTCACCTAGGGCCGAAGGTCCTGATGTCGTCAGGCGCAGAAGACGATGACGGCCATCGGTCGCAACGATGCGCCGCCGGTCACACGAGGTACCAGACCTCCTCCTCGCCGTCCGGTGGGTCGGCGTCGGCGTTGGTGTCGTGGTGTGGCGGCACCCGGGGCGGGGCGAAGCCGATGAGCCGGCCCATCTCGAGCAGCGTGCGGTCGTAGACCGGGTCCACGTCGCCGACGACCTTGTGGAAGTGGCCGAACAGCTCGAAGGAGATCATGCCGAACAGCTGGGTCCATGCCGCCACGGCCCGCACGGCGACGTCGTCGGAGGCGGCGGGGAAGGCGAGGTCGACGAGGTCCCGCACGGCGGCCACCGTGTCGGCGTCCATCGGGGGCAGCGGGTCGGGGGACGACGACCGCGCCAGTGCGCCGGCCCGGGAGGCGTCCTCGACCAGGCGGGCCATCACGAGCATGACCCGGCTGGCCGGCCCGACCGTGTCCTCGGGCGCGCGGTACCCGGGCACGGGCGAGCCGTAGACGAGCGCGTACTCGTGGGGGTTGTCGAGCGCCCACCGGCGGATGGCCCGGCCGACCGCCCGCCACCGGCCCCAGTAGTCGTCCCGTCGACAGCCGGCGTCGGCCACCTCGGCCGCCTCGCCCACGGCGTCGTAGGCGTCGACGATGAGCGCGGTCAGCAGGGCGTCGCGGCTCGGGAAGTAGCGGTAGATGGCCGACGAGGCCATGTCGAGGGCACGGGCCACGGCCCGCAGGGACAGGCCCGGGGCGCCCTCGGCGGCGAGCTGGCGGCGCGCCTCGTCCTTGATCTCGATCGTGAGCTCGGCCCGCAGGCGGGCCCGCAGTCCGGTGGCGGGGGGCATGCCTTCAGCCTGCCACGACGAGAGCATCAGATCAATAGAAGAGCACTGCTCTTGCAATTGGGGAGGAAACTGTGAATACTGGTCAATAACGAGAGCAGTGCTCACAACAAGGAGGAAGCAACATGGGACGTCACGTCATCGTCGGAGCAGGGTCCGTGGGCACGGCCACGGCGCACGCCCTGATCGGGGCCGGGCACGAGGTGACCCTGGTGACCCGGTCGGGATCGGGGCCCGAGGGTCCGGGGCTCACGCGGGTGGCGGCCGACGCCTCCGACCCGTCCGCCCTGGCCGGGGCCGTGGGGGCGGCCGACGCCCTGTACAACTGCGCCAACCCGCCGTACCACCGGTGGCCGGAGCTCTGGCCGCCCATGGCCGCCTCGATGCTCGAAGTGGCGGCCCGGGCCGGCACGGTGCTCGTGATCATGGACAACCTCTACGCCTACGGGCCGGTGGACCACCCGATGACCGAGGGCGACGCCCTGGCGTCGACGGGCACGAAGGGGCGGGTCCGGGCGGCCATGTGGGAGGTGGCGCTGGAGGCCCACCGGGCCGGCCGGGTCCGGGTGACCGCGGCCCGGGCGTCGGACTTCTTCGGTCCCGGGGTGGTCGAGACCAGCGTCTTCTTCCGCAACGTCGACCGGTTGCTCGCCGGCCGCAAGGTGCGGGTGCTGGGCGACCCCGACGTCCCCCACTCGTGGACGTACGTGCCCGACGTCGGCCGCACCCTCGCCGTCCTCGGGACCGACGAGCGGGCGTGGGGGCGGCCGTGGCACGTGCCCACCGTCCCGCCGCTGACCCAGCGCGAGCTGGCCGCCCGCTTCTGTGCGGTCGCCGGCGGGCCGGTGCCCACCGTCGGGACCTACTCGGCCGGCACCCTGGCCGTGGCCGGGGTGGTGTCGGCCCAGATGCGCGAGCTAAAGGAGACCCGCTACCAGTTCGACCTGCCCTTCGTCCTCGACTCGTCGGCCTGCACGGCCACCTTCGGGATCGAGGCCACGCCGCTCGACGAGGCGCTGGCCGCGGTGGCCGACGCCGCCCGGCACGGATCGATGGCGGCCACCGCCTGAGCCGGGCCGGGCCCGGCGCCCGGCACTGCCCGCGGGCCCGGCGCTCTTACGGTGCCCGGGCGCCGTCGCTAGGGTCGGGCCCACCTATGGAGGCCCCCCGACGCAGCCGGACCGTGCCCGCGGTGCGGACGCGGCACCTCCGTGCCGCGCCGGTGGCCGGCGTCGCCCTCCTGCTGGCCGGGTGCTCGATCGTGGCCACGCCCGACTCGCCGACCGTGGCGGGCACCCCGGCCGCCACCGCCGGACCGGTGGGGTACGTCGTCTGCCCCGACGCGCTGACCCCGGTCGAGCTGCGGTCCCGGATCCCCGAGGCGCCGATTCCGCTCCCGGTCGACGGCACGCCGTCGTTGGGCGACTACGCGGTGGCCATGTCCCCCGACGGGCGGTGGGCCTTCGTGGTCACCCAGACGACGCCCCCGGGCCGGCCCACCAGCAACGTGCTGATCCCCGTCGACCTGGCCACCCAGCGGGCCGAGGCGCCGATCGTGCTGCCCGGCCACGGGCCCACGGGCGCGGTGGCCGTCATGCACGACGACCGCACCGTGCTGGCGGCCAGCGGGACCACCGTGGTGCCCGTCGACATCGCCACCCACGCGGTCGGCCAGCCCCTCGACCTCGGGACCGGACGGACGGTGTCCGGCATGGCCCTCAGCCCGACGACCGCCATCCTCTACGTCCTCGTGCCCGACGGCGTGATCCCGGTGGACACCGACACGGCCACCGCCGGGCCACCGATCGTGACCGGGCTCGCGGTGTCGTCCGTCTCCTCGCCCCACGGCCTGGTGGTCTCACCCGACGGCGCCACCCTCTACGTCGCCGGCCAGGGCTCGCCGGACTTCGGCGGCCGGGTGGTGCCCGTCGCCACCGCCACGGGGCTGGTGGGCCCGGCGACCAGCTTCGACGCGTTCGGCATCACCGACCCGGCCGCCCTGGCCGTCACCGCGGACGGGAGCCGCCTGCTGGTGGCCGACTCGGCGGACAACTGGGTCGACACGGTACTGACGGCGTTCCCCGCCCAGCCGCTCCAGCCGGTCCGGTTGCCGACCGGCAGCGGCACGGCCTCGGCGACGGGCGCGGACCACCCGACCGACATCGTGGTCGGGCCTGACGGGGTGGGGGCCTTCGTCGTGAGCGGCCTCGGCACCGTGTTCCCCTACGACCCCGTGCTCGGGTCGTTCGGCCGACCGGTCCCGGTGTGCCAGGGGGCGACGTCGATGACGGTGGCCGCCCCGGCGTAGGCGGACCGGCGGGACGGGTCGGGCGGGACGGGCCCTCAGCCGCCCGGTGCCACGTCGGCCGCGGCGGCCACCGCCTCGGACGCCTGGCGCGACCGGAACTCGGCCGGAGGGAGCCCGGCCACGTCGAGCAGCTCGTCGAGTGCCGCGGGGATGTCGGCGGCCAGCTGCCACACCCTGGGCATCGTCCTCGGGGCATGAGATGAGGCCCCAGTAGAGGGTGCCGCGGTAGCTCATGATCGTGATGTTGAGGCAGAGGCCGTCCATCACCGGGCCGAGGGGGAACCCGGCGACCATCTCGGCGCCGGCCAGGTACAGCGGGAAGTCCGGACCCGGGACGTTGGAGACGATGAGGTTGGCCACCGGCCGGTGGCGGTCGGCCAGGCGCATCCGGCTGTACAGCCGGGCCGCGGCGGCGAAGGTGTTGGGGGAGGCGTGCTGGGCCCAGTTGACGAGCATGTCGGCGCCGAGGGCGTTGTGCTCCTCCTTGGCCCCCTTCGTCCCCTCGCGGATGGCCATCAGGCGCTCGAGCGGGTCGTCGAGGTGCGCCGGCAGCTGGACGAACATCGACGACACCTTGTTGGAGCCGTAGGGGGCGTCGTCGTCGGGGTGCACCGACACGGGCACCACCGCGACCAGCGGCTTGTCGGGGAGCTCGTCGCCGTCGAGCAGGAACCGGCGGAGGGCGCCGGTGCACACGGCCAGGACCACGTCGTTGACGGTCGTCCCGGTGGCGTTCTTCAGGCGCTTGACGTCGGCCAGTCCGATGGCCGTCAGGGCCACCTGGCGCCGTCCGGACAGCGTGCTGTTGAACGAGGTGCGCGGTGCCGACAGGGGGAGGGCGGCCCGGGACTGGGGGGCCCGGTGCTCGGGTTCGTTGCGGACCCGGCGCACGTTGAGCAGTCGCTGGCCCGTGCGCAGGATGTCGCGGGTGAGCTCGAAGGGGCGGAAGACCCGGGCGGCGATCGCCTCGCTGATGAGCTCCGCGTTCGAGGGGATATGGGTGTCCCCCACGACCTCGGGCGGCTCGGGCTCCGGACCCGGGTCGACCTCGAGGTCGAACAGCACCGACAGCAGGGCGGCGCCGGACATGCCGTCGACCGTGGAATGGTGCATCTTGGCGATGACGGCGATGCGCCCGTCCTCGATGCCCTCGACCACCCAGATCTCCCACAGCGGCTTCGAGCGGTCGAGCTGACGGCTGGCGATGTCGGCGGCCAGGTCGGCCAGCTCGAGCAGGCCCCCGGGTGAGGGGACGGCCGTCCGTCGGACGTGGAAGTCGATGTCGAAGTTGGGGTCGTCGACCCACACGGGGTGCCCGAGGCGGAGCGGGACCTCGACCAGCAGGCGGCGGAACACCGGGGCCTGGTGGGTGCGCGAGGCGATCTGGGCCTGCATCTTGGCGAAGGAGTAGCCACCGGGCACGGTGGACGGGTCGAAGACGGTGATCATCTCCACGTGCATGTGGAGGGTGGGCGTCTCGAGGTAGAGGAAGCTGGCGTCGAGGCCGCTCAGTGGTTCCATCCGTCCCTCCCTCCCTCCTCGTCGGTCGCTCGCTCGCCGCGGCGCACCGACCGCCGCCGCCCGGCCGGGGCCGGTGGCACCGATGATGCCCCACCGGGCCCGCCCGATCCACCACCGGTTCCCCGGCGTGGCCACCGACGGTGTTTGATGGAGGGGTGCTCTGGGCATTCCTGGCCTTCACGGTGGTGGCGGCGGCGTTGGCCCTGCTGACCTATGCGCCGATCCGCAAGGAGCCGTTCGGTGTGGTGACGTTCGTCGCCGCGTTCCTCGTGGGCGAGCTCCCCGTCCACGCCGCGGTGGTGGTCCTGGCCGGCACCGCGGCGCTCGGCACCGAGGTCCCGGCCCACGGGCCGGTGTGGTGGCTGGCGCTGGTGCTCGGGCTGGCGGCCGTGGTCGCCTATTCCGGCCTGGCCGTCACCGCCCACCGCTCCGCCGGCCTGGTGGACGCGGCCCTCGACACGGCCTCGGGCGGTCCGATCCGGGCCGAGGGCGTCGACCTGTCACCGGCCTGGGCGACCTGGTGGCGCCTGGTGGTGGCCGTCCCCTTCCGGTTCGGGCGGATCCGCCGCTTCCGCAACGTCGATTACGTGGGCGACGGGATCTACCGCCACAAGCTTGACGTCCTGGTGCGCCGCACCGACCCGCCGTCGGGCGCCCCGGTGCTCCTCTACATCCACGGCGGCGCCTGGGTGATCGGGGACAAGCGGGAGCAGGGGATCCCGATGATGCACGAGCTGGCCCAGCGCGGGCTGGGTCTGCGTCGCCATCAACTACCGCCTCAGCCCCAAGGCCACCTGGCCGGACCACATCGTCGACTGCAAGCGGGCCCTGGCCTGGGTGAGGGAGCACATCGCGGACTACGGGGGGGACGCGTCCTTCCTGGCCGTGTCGGGGGGGTCGGCCGGCGGGCACCTGTCGGCGCTCGCCGCCCTGACCGCCAACGATCCCGAGTGGCAGCCCGGGTTCGAGGACGCCGACACGTCGGTCGACGCCTGCCTCCCGTTCTACGGGGTCCACGACATGACGGGCTCACCCGAGGCCGAGGGAGCCTATGGGCACGGGATCATGGAGCTCCTGGAGAAGCGGGTCATGAAGCTGCCCTACGTCGACCACACCCCGGTCTACGACCGGGCATCGCCCGACCAGAGGATCACCCCGGGGGCGCCACCGTTCTTCGTGGTCCAGGGGAGGAACGACACGCTGGTGCCTCCCCAGGTCGGGCGGCGCTTCGCCGCCCGGCTGCGGGAGACCTCGTCGTCGCCGGTCGCCTACCTCGAACTGCCCCGTTCCCAGCACGCCTTCGACGTGCTCCTGTCCATCCGGTCCCGCAGGACGACGCTCGGGGCGGTGCGCTTCCTCGAGGGCGTCCGCGCCCGGGTGGCCCGCTGACCACAGGCGTTCCGGGTGCCCTAGATTCGCGCGTGGGACCGGACACCGGCAGGGTCGCAGAAATGCCGCCCGAAGCTGGACACGGGCCTGAGTTTCTGACGTAGAGTCAACTATTCGTGTCGGGCCGGTCGAACGCCGGTGTGGGACACGGTCGTCTGTCCGGACACAAGGGAATCGTTCAAAGGGGGAGCCTTGCGCTCAGGATTCTGGAAGAGTCGTACCGCCGCGCTGACGATGGTGCTGGTGGTGGGCCTGGGAGCCGCGGCCTGCAGCTCCACCAACTCGTCCGCGACGGCCACCACGTCGGGGTCGTCGGGCTCGAGCAAGATCCCGTCGAGCGCCTTCTCCGATCACACCGGTGTCGAGCGCGACCTCGATCCAGGTGGCCAACGTCTCCACCCTCTCGCTGGGGCTCTTCAAGGGCGCCCAGGTCGGCACCCAGGCCTACTTCGACTACGTCAACTCGACGGGCGGGGTGAACGGTCGCAAGCTCGTGCTGAACGGCGCCGACGACGGCTTCACGGGCGCCGGTAACAAGCAGGCCACCGAGAACGCCCTCCAGAACGACTTCGCCCTGGTCGGCGACTTCTCCCTCGAGGACAGCTTCGGCGGCGCGGTGCTGAAGGAGAACCCCGGGTTCCCCGACGTGTCCCAGGTCCTCGACGACGCCACCAACAAGCTGCCCAACGTGTACAGCCCGATCCCCCTGGCCGACGGCTGGGCCTCGGGGCCGATGGACTACTACTACAACAAGTTCAAGTCCGACGCCGACAAGGCCGGGGCCTTCCTGGCCGATTCGCCCTCGGCCACCCAGACGTGGGACGGCGAGCAGTACGTCGCCGAGCAGGCCGGCTTCAAGTTCGTGTCCGAGCAGACCTACACCACGACGCAGACGGACTTCACCCAGCAGGTGATCGCCATGAAGAACGCCGGGGTGAAGATCATCTTCATGGACCAGATGCCCGCCAACTACGCCTCGTCGGTCCTGAAGGCCCTGGCCCAGCAGAACTACCACCCCCAGGTCCTGCTCGGCGCGGCCACCTACTCGAGCCAGCTGATCCCCTCGTCGGGCGGCGCCGCCAACGTGGACGGCGCCTACCTGTCGCAGAACCTCGCCCTCTACCTCGGCACCGACGAGTCGTCGGTGCCGGCGGTGGGCAACTTCCTGCACTGGGTCCAGGTGGCCTCGCCCGGGTTCGACCCCGACCTCTTCACCGCCTACGGCTGGCTGTCCGCCGACCTGTTCGTCCAGGCGCTGAAGAACGCCGGCAGCGACCCCAGCCGGGGCTCGCTGCTCCAGGCGCTGAGCAAGATCACCTCGTTCAACGGGGGCGGATTCAACGCACCGTCCGACCCGGCGACCAAGACGCCGCCGAACTGCTACCTGATCGCCACGGTGACCAACGGGCAGTACGTCCGGTCGCCCGACGATCCGCCGATCACGGGCTCGACCCAGGGCTTCCGGTGTGACGGCAAGTACGTCACCGAGCCCGGGACCTGAGGAACGGACACGACCACGAGGGATGACCAGATGCTCCCGGGGGGGGACATGCAGGACCTGAAGGCGACGGCATGAGCGATTTCCTCCAATTCACGGTGTTCGGGGTCATGCTCGGCGCCGGCTATGCCATCGCGGCCACCGGCCTGGTGGTGACGTACACGACCTCGGGCGTGTTCAACTTCGCCCAGGGCGCGGTGGGCATGATCGCCGCCTTCGGGTACTGGGAGCTGGTCTCCGCCCACCACCAGCCGACGCTGGTTGCCCTCCTGATCGTGCTGATCCTGGGCGCGTCGATCGCCGGCGCGTTCGTCGAACGGGTCCTCATGCGGCGGCTCCACGGAGCCTCGGCCGAGCGACCGGTCATGGTCACCCTGGGCCTCATGGTGATCCTCACCGGAGCCGCCTCCGTCATCTGGTCGCCCACCGTGGAGCGCACCGTCGAACCCATGGTGAACGGCCAGTTCCGCCTGGTCGGCATCAACATCCAGGACCAGTACGTCCTCATCATCGGCGTGGCCGTCGCCGTGGCCGTGGGGCTGCGGGCCGTCTTCCACTCGACCCGGACCGGCTTCGCCCTGCGCGCCGTGGTCGACGACCCCGAGCTGCTCGCCATGTCCGGGGTCTCGCCCAACCGCATGAGCCAGTACGGGTGGATCCTCGGCTTCTTCATGGCCGCCCTGTCCGGCGTGCTGCTGGCGCCGACTCAGACCACCGGGATCAGCATCGAGGCCATGACCCTGCTGGTGGTCAGCGGCTACGCGGCGGCCATCGTCGGCCGGCTCAAGAACATCCCGGTGACGTTCGCCGCCGCCATCGCCATCGGCCTCGCCGAGAACTACATCCTCAACTACGTCGAGCCCCACCTCTCCTCGCAGCTGCAGGCCGACGTGACCAGCGCCCTGCCCATGGTCTTCCTGTTCATCGCCCTGGTCACGCTGCCGTCGGTGCGGCTCCGGGCCGTCGGCCGACTCACCTCGATGCGGGCGCCGCGGGTGGCCAGCGGCACCGAGTCGCTCATCGCCGCCGGCGCCTTCATGGTCGTCGCCGTCGTCGTGGGCGTCGCCTTCGCCAACACCAACGTCAACGGCACCACCCTGCTCGACCTCGGTGGCCTGGTCATGTGCCTGGGCATCGTCGGCCTGTCGCTCGTCCTCCTCACCGGCTACTCGGGCCAGGTGTCGCTCTGCCAGTTCTCCTTCATGGGGATCGGAGCGTTCGTCATGGGCAAGGTGGCCGGCGGTGGCTCGGTGCTCGGCCTGCTGGCGGCCACGGCCATCTGCGCCGGAATCGGGGCCCTCGTCGCCCTGCCGACCATCCGGCTGTCCGACCTCTACCTGGCCCTGGCCACCTTCGCCTTCGCCGACGCCGTGGCCACGGGTTTCTTCGCCGACGGCCGCATCTACGGCTCCGGCGGGCTGCAGATCGGCCGCATCACCCTGCCCGGCCTGTCCTTCGGGGGCGACACCGCCGAGTTCCTGCTCGTGACCGTGTTCTTCGTGCTGTCGGCGCTCCTGGTGCTGGCCATACGGCGGAGCCTGTTCGGACGCCGGCTGGTGGCCGTCAACGACTCGCCGGCCGCCTATGCCACCGTCGGCCTCGACATCGGCTTCACCAAGGTCGCCGTCTTCGCCATCGCCGCCGCCATGGCCGGCCTGGCCGGAGCCCTCTACGGCACCGTGCAGCAGGTCGTCGGCACGACCGACTTCGACATCTTCCCCGGCATCATCTTCGTGCTGTTCGTGACCATCTGGAGCATCCGCACCGTCACGGGCGCCTTCCTGGCGGCCGTCACCTACGTCGTCCTCAACCAGGTGTGGCCGTCGAGCATCGGCATCTTCGCCGGCATCGGCATCATCCTCGTCGGGCGGGCCGCCAACGGCATCCTCGGCATCGAGGCGGTCCACGTCCGGCTGCCGTGGGTCAAGCGCGGCGGCGGGGCGACCGCCGAGCCGGCCCCGGCCTTCGCCGAGCTGGCGCTCGGGGGGAGGGCTCCCGTGCCGCCGGTTGACCAGGAGGTCGCCGCCGACCCCGTGACGGCCACCGCCGTCCTGACCGTCTCGGGAGTGGCCGTGCGTTTCGGCGGCGTGGCCGCCCTCAGCGACGCCAACCTCGTCGTGCGCGAGGGCACGGTGACCGGCCTCATCGGACCGAACGGCGCCGGCAAGACCACGCTGTTCAACGTGATCAGCGGGCTGCAGACCCCCGACCGGGGCTCGGTCCACCTCTATGACACCGACATCACGAAGATGCGCCCCCACCGCCGGGCCCGGCTCGGTCTGGCCCGCACCTTCCAGCGGCTCGAGCTCTTCGGCACGCTGAGCGCCGGTGAGAACGTGCAGGTCGGACTCGAGTCGTCGGTCAAGTGGTGGCAGTGGCGCCACATGAAGAAGGCCTTCCCGTGGGTGCGCTCCGGCGCGGCCGACGCCGCGACCCTGCCGAGCGGGCCCGGGTCGCTCGCCGTGGTCACCTCGGACCGGCTGCTCGAGGGGGTGGGCCTCGGCGGCATGGCCGGTCACCAGGCGAGCGCCATGCCGACCGGTCTGGCCCGCATGGTGGAGCTGGCCCGGGCGTTGGCCATGGCCCCCAAGGTCCTGCTCCTCGACGAGCCCGGCTCGGGTCTCGACGACGCCGAGTCCCACGCGCTGGGCGAGCTCCTCACCACGCTCGCCGGGGGCGGCATGGGCGTACTCCTCGTCGAGCACGACATGGAGCTCGTGATGCGGGTGTGCGACTACATCTACGTGCTGGACTTCGGCGACATCATCGCCGCCGGCACGCCCGAGGAGATCCGCAAGGACCCGATGGTCCAGGCCGCCTACCTCGGCACGGTCACCGACGCGGAGCCGGCCGCCGGCACCGGCGACGGCCTGTCCCCCGATCGGACGGCACAGGCGTGAGCGACCAGGCCACCACGCCCGACGGGGCGACGACCACCGTCCTGCCGCCCACGGTCAGCGTGCGGGACGTGCACGCCTCCTACGGGCGCATCGAGGTCCTCCACGGGGTCGACCTCGAGGTACCGGCGGGCAGCGTCTTCGCCCTGCTCGGTCCCAACGGAGCCGGCAAGTCGACGCTGCTCAAGGTGTTGAGCGGCCGCATGCGGCCCACGTCCGGCGAGGTGCGGATCGGTGACACCGTGGTCGGCAAGACCCCGGCGGAGAAGCTCGCCCGCCAGGGCGTGTGCGCGGTGCCCGAGGGCCGGGGGATCTTCCCCAACCTGACCGTGCGCGAGAACCTGCGGATCTGGACCTACCGGGGCGGGATCACCATGAGGGAGGTCGAGGAGCACACCTACGAGGCGTTCCCCGTCCTGAAGGAGCGCCGCCGCCAGCTGGCCGGGACGATGTCCGGCGGCGAGCAGCAGATGCTGGCCATCTCGCGGGCACTCGTCACCAAGCCGCGGGTGCTCTACCTCGACGAGCTGTCCATGGGGCTCGCGCCGCTCATCGTGGCCGAGCTGTACGAGCTCGTCGCCAAGTTCGCCCGCCAGGGGATGACCATCGTCCTGGTAGAGCAGTTCGTGACCACGGCGCTGGCCGTGGCCGACCACGCCGCCATCATGGTCCACGGTCGGATCGAGCAGCAGGGCACGCCCGACGAGATGGCCGAAGCGGCCCTCAGCGTCTACCTGGCCTAGGGGCCCGGCCGGCCACCCGCCCGCGCCGTGGCCGGGTGCTACTCGTCGGCCAGCTCGACGGAGACGTCCGGCTGGTCACCGGGCGTGGTCACCAGCTCCACCACCCCGCCGGCGTCGCGCAGGTCCCGCTCGGCGGCGGCCAGGGCCTCCAGGCGTTCCGCCGTGTCGGTCACCGTCAGCCGGGCCACCGGGGCGCGCATCGAGCGCTTGGCCGTGGTCTTGGCCCGGCGCACCAGGCCGAGCACCTCGGCCGACACCTCGAGGACGGCATCGGTGCCGGGGTCGACACCGGCCGCGCCCGGACCGAGCTCGTCGACGGTGGGCCAGGTGGCGCCGTGGATCGACCCGGCCCGCCACCACGACCAGACCTCCTCGGTCACGAAGGGGAGGATCGGGGCCAGCAGGCGGAGCAGGACCGACAGGGCGGCGGCCAGGGCGGCCCGGGCCGAGGCCGTGCCGGGGTCGTCGGCGTCACCGTAGGCGCGGGACTTGACCAGCTCGAGGTAGTCGTCGCAGAAGGACCAGAAGAAGGCCTCGGTGCGCTCGAGGGCCCGGGCGTAGTCGTACCCGTCGAAGGCGGCCGTCGCCTCGTCGACCACCACGGCCAGACGGCCGAGCATGGCCCGGTCGATGGGGGCGGTGACCGCGTCGACGGGGGGCACCGACAGCGTCCCGTCCTCGCCGGTCAGGCGGCCGAGGGCGAAGCGCGAGGCGTTGAGGACCTTCATGGCCAGCCGCCGGCCCACCTTCATCTGGCCCTCGTCGACGGCGGTGTCGGTGCCGGGCCGGCCACTGGCCGCCCAGTACCGCACGGCGTCGGCGCCGTGCTGCTCGAGCAGGGGCAGCGGCGTGACCACATTCCCCTTCGACTTCGACATCTTCTTGCGGTCGGGGTCGAGGACCCAGCCGCTGATGGCGGCGTCGGTCCACGGCAGGGTCCCGTGCTCGAGCTCGGAGCGGACCACGGTGGAGAAGAGCCAGGTGCGGATGATGTCGTGGGCCTGCGGCCGCAGGTCCATGGGGAAGACCCGGGCGTACAGGTCGGGGTCGTCCTCCCAGCCACCGGCGATCTGCGGTGTGAGCGACGACGTGGCCCACGTGTCCATCACGTCCGGGTCGCCGACGAAGCCGCCCGGCTCCCCCCGCTGGTCGGCGCGGTAGCCGTCGGGCACGTCGGTCGAAGGGTCGACGGGCAGCCGGTCCTCGCCGGCGAGGAGGGGGGTGTCGTAGGCGACCTCGCCGTCGGCGTCGACCGGGTACCAGACGGGCAGGGGCACCCCGAAGAACCGCTGGCGGCTGATGTTCCAGTCGCCGCTGAGCCCCTCGACCCACGCCCGGTACCGGTGGGACATGTAGTGGGGGTGCCAGGCCAGCTGCTCGCCCCGGGCCAGCAGGGCCTCGCGGTGGGGCAGGGTGGTCACGAACCACTGGCGGGACGAGACGATCTCGAGCGGGCGGTCGCCCTTCTCGAAGAACTTGACCGGATGGGTGATGGGCCGCGGCTCGCCCAGCAGGTCGCCCGACGCGGCGAGCAGCTCCACGATGCGGGTCTGGGCCTGCTTGACCGTCTTCCCGGAAAGCTCCGCGTAGGCGGCGTCCGCCGCGGCCGGGTCGTCGGAGGCCCAGCCCTCGGTGCCGAACGCCACCGGCAGCAGGCGGCCGTCGCGGCCGACGACGGTGCGGGTGGGCAGGTCGAGCTCGCGCCACCACACGACGTCGGTGGTGTCGCCGAAGGTGCAGACCATGGCGATGCCGGAGCCCTTGTCGGGGTCGGCCAGCTCGTGGGCCACGACCGGCACCCGGACACCGAACAGCGGCGTGGTCACCGACGTGCCGAACAGGGGCCGGTAGCGGGCGTCGTCGGGGTGGGCCACGAGGGCCACGCAGGCCGGCAGCAGCTCGGGCCGGGTGGTCTCGATCTCGACGTCGCCCTCGGCGTCGAGGCGCGGGAAGCGGAGCCGGTGGTAGGCGCCGGGTCGCTCGCGGTCCTCGAGCTCGGCCTGGCTGACCGCCGTGCGGAAGTCGACGTCCCACAGGGTGGGGGCGGTGCGCTGGACGACCTGGCCGCGCTGGGCCAGGCGCAGGAAGCCGCGCTGGGACACCCGGCGGGCCCGCTCGCCGATGGTGGCGTAGGTGTGGGACCAGTCGACCGACAGCCCGAGGGTGCGCCAGAGGTGCTCGAAGACCTGTTCGTCCTCGAGGGTGAGCTGGTGGCACAGGGCCACGAAGTTGGGCCGCGAGATGGCGACCGGGTCCTTCGGCGGGTCGGCCGGCGGCACGTAGTCGGGGTCGTAGGGGAGCCCCGGGTCGCAGCGCACCCCGTAGTAGTTCTGCACCCGTCGCTCGGTGGGCAGGCCGTTGTCGTCCCAGCCCATGGGGTAGAAGACCATGCGGCCCCGCATGCGCTGGAAGCGGGCCACCGTGTCGGTGTGGGTGTACGAGAACACGTGGCCGATGTGGAGCGAGCCCGAGACGGTGGGCGGCGGCGTGTCGATGGCGAAGACCGCGTCGCGGGTGGCCGACCGGTCGAAGGCGTACACGCCCTCCGCCTCCCAACGGGCCGACCACGTGGCCTCCAGGCCCTCGAGACCCGGCTTGTCGGGGATGCCGCGCCCGGAGGACGGTTCGTGGTCGGGTCCGTTCGTCTGCTCCGGCATGATCGGGTTACCGTACCCTGCGTGCTCGCGCTCCACGACACCGCCACCGGCCGGGTGGTCCCGCTCCGGCCCCGCCGGCCCGGGCGGATCGGCCTCTACGTGTGCGGTCCGACGGTGGACGGCGTGCCCCACCTCGGGCACGGCCGGTTCTCCCTGGTGTTCGACGTGCTCCGTCGCTACCTGCTGTTCAGCGGCCTCGACGTGACCTACGTCTCCAACATCACCGACATCGAGGACAAGATCATCGAGCGGGCGGCCGAGCGCGGCGTGGCCATCGACGAGTTCACGGCGGCCAACGAGACGCAGTGGTGGGAGATCATGGACGCCCTCGGCGTGCTGCGACCCGACGAGGCGCCCCACGCCACGGCCTACGTCGACCGCATGATCGACCTGATCGGCGATCTCGTCGACCGGGGGGTGGCCTACGAGACGGCCACCGGGGTGTACCTGTCGGTGCTCGACGTGCCCGGCTACGGACTGCTGGCCCGCCAGCCGCTCGACTCGCTGCGGGCCGGGGCCCGCATCGAGGCCGACGAGGAGAAGCGGTCCCCGCTCGACTTCGTGCTGTGGAAGAAGGCCAAGCCGGGGGAGCCCAGTTGGGAGGCGCCGTGGGGCGCCGGCCGCCCTGGCTGGCACACCGAGTGCGTGGTCATGTCGCTCGACCTCCTGGGCGAGGGCTTCGAGCTGCACGGCGGCGGCCAGGACCTGATGTTCCCCCACCACGAGAACGAGCGGGCCCAGGCGGTGGCCGACGGCAAGGAGTTCGCCCGCCACTGGATGCACAACGGCTGGGTCACCGTCGGCGGCGAGAAGATGTCCAAGTCGCTGGGCAACTTCACCTCGCTCGCCGACCTGCTGGAGCGCAGCGACGCCCGCGCCTACCGGGTGCTGGTCCTGCGCTCCCACTACCGGTCGCCCATCGAGGTGACCCCCGACACCATCGCCCAGGCCGAGGCCGGCCTGGCCCGGCTCGACGAACTGGCCCGGCGCTTCGGCCTGGCCGACCCGCTGGCCGACGGGCCGCTGACCGGGCCCGTCTCCCCTGCGGGCGACCTCGACGAGGCGGCCGTGGCCGCGTTCGTGGCGGCCATGGACGCGGACCTCGACACCCCCGGGGCCCTCGCCACCGTGTTCGAGCTGGCCCGGCGGGCCAATGCCGCGGCCGATGCCGACGACGGGGCCGACGCCGCCCGCGCCGCCCGCACGGCGTCCGTGCTGGCCGGGGCGCTCGGCCTGCGCCTGGTGGCCGACGCCGGCGACGAGATCGACGAGGCGGCGGCCGCACTGGTGGCGGCCCGCGACGAGGCCCGGGCGGCGCGGGACTGGGCCCGGGCCGACGCCCTGCGCGACGAGCTCGACGCGGCCGGGTGGCTGGTCGAGGACAGCGCCGGCGGCACCCGCATCCGCCGCCGATAGGGGCGGCCGGCCACCGGTCGGGTGCGCCGGTCCCGGCCAGGGGGCTGCGCCGGCCGGGTCATGAACGCCGTGTGAACACCCCGGTTTCCGGCCCGTTCCCGGGTCGAACGGCGATTCGGTACTGCTAGCGTTTTCATCGTCGGAGAGTCCCCGCCGGTGGGTGGAGGTCGGCCCGCCCGTGGGTGGTGGCCCCCTCGCCGGAGGTGCTCTGCGAGCACTAGCAGTTGAAGGAAAGGGGAACGCCGCCGTGGCTTCCGGAACAGTCAAGTGGTTCAACGCCGAGAAGGGCTTCGGCTTCATCTCCCAGCCCGACGGGGGTGCCGACGTGTTCGTGCACCACACCGCCATCCAGATGAACGGATTCCGATCCCTCGAGGAGGGTCAGGCCGTCGAGTTCGACCTGCAGGAGGGCCCGAAGGGACTCCAGGCGGTCGACGTGCGGCCCGTCCAGGCGTAGGCGAACCCCCTTTCGTCCGCCCGGCCCCGGCCGGGCGCCCCGACCCTCCGGTCGAGACCGCCCCGGCGGCGGCCCGACCTGGCACGCGCCCGACCCCGCCAGGGGGTGGTTGCCATTGTCGCCCCACCTTGGTTACTATTGAGTAACTAGCAAGGACCCACCGGGCGGACGGTGTGTGCGGCGCAGGCCGCGGTCCGACCGGTGCACGAGGGGCCCCCTGGGTCAGAACGGAGAGGTGCGCAATGCCGGATTTCTCGATGGAGCTCAACGAGGACCAGCTGACACTCCAGAAGTGGGTCCACGACTTCGCGGAGACCGTGATGCGGCCCGCGGCCCACGAGTGGGACGAGCGCGAGGAGACGCCCTGGCCGATCATCGAGGAGGCGGCCCGGATCGGCCTGTACTCCTTCGACTTCATCGCCCAGTGCTTCGCCGACCCGACCGGCCTGACCATGCCGGTGGCCGCCGAGGAGCTCTCCTGGGGTGACGCCGGCATCGCCCTGGCGCTGCTCGGCAGCTCGCTGGGGCTGGCCGGCATCGCCGGGAACGGGACCCCCGAGCAGCTGATGGAGTGGGGTCCCCAGTGCTACGGCACCCCCGAGAAGATCCAGACGGCGGCCTTCTGCGTGTCCGAGCCCGACGCCGGCTCCGACGTGTCGTCGCTCCGCACCCGCGCCGTCTACGACGAGGCCAAGGACGAGTGGGTGATCAACGGCACCAAGACGTGGATCACCAACGGCGGGATGGCCGACATCCACGTCGTGGTGGCCGCGGTCGACCCCGAGCTCGGCTCCCGGGGCCAGGCCAGCTTCGTGTGCCCCCCCGGCACCCCCGGGCTCTCGCAGGGCCAGAAGTTCTCCAAGATGGGCATCCGGGCCTCCCACACCGCCGAGGTCGTCTTCGACGACGTGCGGGTGCCCGGCCACTGCCTGCTGGGTGGCAAGGAGAAGCTCGACGCCAAGCTGGCCCGTGCCCGCGAGGGCAAGCGCAGCGGCGGCCAGGCGGCGATGAAGACCTTCGAGGGCACCCGCCCCACGGTCGGCGCCCAGGCGCTCGGCATCGCCCGGGCCGCCTTCGAGTACTCGCTCGACTACGCCAAGGAGCGCAAGGCCTTCGGCCGGGCCATCATCGAGAACCAGGGCATCGCCTTCAAGCTGGCCGACATGCGGACCCGCATCGAGGCCTCCCGCCTGCTGGTGTGGCAGGCCTCCTGGATGGGCGCCACGGGCAAGGAGTTCGACGCCGCCCAGGGTTCGATGTCGAAGCTCTTCGCCGGCGAGACCGCCGTGCACGTCACCGAGGAGGCCATCCAGATCCTGGGCGGCTACGGCTACGTGCGCGAGTACCCGGTGGAGCGGTGGCACCGCGACTCGAAGATCTTCACCATCTTCGAGGGGACCAGCGAGATCCAGCGTCTGATCATCGCCCGGGCCATCTCGGGCGTCCACATCAAGTAGCCGGGCCCCATCGGGTGGCACCTGCGGTCCTCACGGGACGCCGTCGTGGAGAGCCGCCCCCGACGTCCGACGACCCGCTCCGGCACCACCGGGTGAGAGAGGCCCTTTGACACTGCCGCCGCGGGGCGCGATCGCCGAGGGTTGATCCATGCGGGTCGGTGCGACGCCCGGTTCTACGGTTCCATGGGGGGCCGGCGCCTGAACGCACCGGTGGTGGACATTGCCCCGACCCCGGATGGCGAAGGCTACTGGCTGGTCGCGTCCGACGGCGGCGTGCTCAGCTTCGGCGACGCCGTCTTCACGGGGTCGATGGGCGGACGTCATCTGAACGCGCCGATCGTCGGGATGGCGGCCGACGACGCAACCGGTGGCTACTGGCTGGTGGCCTCCGACGGTGGGGCGTTCAGCTTCGCCGCCCCGTTCCTCGGATCAGCGGGGGCCGTCGTCCTCGACCGGCCGGTCGTGTCGATGGCCTCGACCTCCGACGGGCAGGGCTACTGGTTGTCGGCGAGTGACGGTGGGGTGTTCGCATACGGAGATGCCGCCTTCCGGGGCTCCATGGGCGGCCGGCCGCTCAACGCGCCGATCGTCGGGATGGCGGCCGACGACGCAACCGGCGGCTACTGGCTGGTCGCGTCCGACGGTGGAGTGTTCAGCTTCGGGGCCCCGTTCCTCGGAGCGGGTTGAACCTCCCGCACCACCACGCGTGGCGCCGGTCCGCGGGCGGAAACGCCCTCACGCCCTCGTGGCGAAGTCCTGCCCGTGTGACTGGTCGGGGCCGATCTGGCCGCTTCCGCCGACTAACGTCCGAATTGTGGCCGGCGAGCCAGAAATCCGGGACGTCCAGGCCCTTCGGGCGGACTCGATCGTGAGATGGGTCATCATCGGCGTCGAGTACGCAATCGTGGTCAGCCTCCTGGTGCTGGCGGCCGTCGTCCTGGTCCACTCGGTCGACGCCTTCCTCAGGTACGGCCGGAACTTCGCCAATGCCGTCGTCGTGGCCATCGACGGCATCCTCGCCGTCATCATCATCCTCGACATCGCCCACACGGTCTTCGGCCATATGAGGACCTCGATCTTCCCGGTGAAGCCGTTCATCGTGATCGGCATCCTGGCCGGAGTGCGGGAGATCCTGAGTGCGTCGGCCCACTTGACGTTGACCGGCACGCTGACCCAGCGAGCGTTGTACAACACCCTGATCTCGCTGGGCGTCGGTGTCGGAGTGGTGGTCTTCCTGCTGGTGGGCCTGTTGATCCTCCGCTTCAGCGGAGCCGGCGATCGCGACGACGTGAACTGAGGGGAGATCGTGCCGGCGCCGTCACCGGCGCCAACCCCCTGGTGACTCCGGCCGCGGGAGCGGCGCCTTCGGGAGACCCGGATCACCGGCCCGTCCTCCGATACCTCTGATCCGGCTGCAACCGATGGGTGCCCCCAGGCGTGTAGTAGATGTGATCACACCTCACGGCCCGACGAGCGGAGTTCCTCGTGGCTGCAGCAGCGGATGACGACGCGGCCTCCTTCGACGACTTCTTCCGCAACTCGAAGAGGCCCCTGGTCTCCATGGCCTACGTCCTCACGGGGGATCTGCAGGTCGCCCAGGATCTGACGCAGGAAGCGCTGCTCCGAGCATGGAGTCGGCGGGGCCGAGTGCGTACGTACGACGATCCTCGGGCCTGGACCCGCAGAGTCCTCCGCAACCTCATCGTCAGCAAGGGCCGGAGCGACGCACGGAGACGGACCAGGTTCGAGGATCAGGCCCGGGACGTGTCCCCCCCGAACGAGACACACCTCATGTTGGCTGCGGCACTCCGCTCCCTGCCCGAGAACCAGATGATGCCGCTCGTGCTGCACGACGGCGCCGGGTTGTCGGTACAGGAGGTGGCACAGACCATGAAGGTCCCGGACGGAACGGTCAAGTTCACGGGTCCCGTGACTCCACGACCTCGTGACTCCACGACCAGGGTGGATTTCCCGGATGGAGCTCCGGCGACTGATGCCGACCGTCGCCGGCGTACTCCTCACGGCAACCGTGATGAGTGCCTGCGGATCCTCGTCGTGCGATGCGGCGTCGCCGAGGTCGATACCGAAGCCGCTGCTGACCGCGTGTGCCCAGCTGGATCGGCAGTCCCCGGAGCATGCCCCTGCGCAACCGGGATGGGCCGCCTTCTACGATGTCCCGCCCTCGTTGGCCCTCGCGTTGCAACGTTACGGCAATACAGCGCTGCAGAGGCTCGGGCGCGAGCTCGTCGTGCCCGGCACGGCGGCAACGGCCACGCCGCCGACTCCCAGCGCATTCGACCAGGGTCAGTCCCTGTGCCGCTCGCTCCTGCGCTGAGCAGGTCGGATCCCGCCGGAGGTCGACGACGGAGCCGGGGCGCCCCGGATCCTCAGGTGGGGAGCAGTGACCTCGGACTCTGGCGGCGGCGCGCCAGGGGGTCGATCATGGCTGTGAATCCTCTACGCAGCGAAGGGAGCCCAGATGCACGCGAACGTCGGGGACAGGATCGTCATCAAGGGACATCACGTGGGCGAGCACGATCGTGACTGTGAAGTCCTGGAGGTTCGCCACGAGAACGGAGAGCCGCCATACGTCGTGCGCTGGGGCGATACCGGCCAGGAGGACCTCTTCTTCCCGGGGCCGGACGCCTCCGTCGTCAGCCATCCGCAGAGCTGACTGCGTCCGGTGCCCCAGGGCGCGGCGTCGAGCCCGCCCCGCCCCCGTAGCGCCGGATTCCCGCACCTCCGGACAGGAGCCCCGACGTACGAGAGGTGTGGCACGCCGACCACAGGTCGGTCGCGGCATCGCCCGGCGAAGGTGATCCCGGAGGCGGGCTGGGTAGCCTGTCCGGAGAGCTCTGAGAGGAACTGACGATGACTGATCCTGAACCACTGACAGGACATCTGTTGCGTATGGCCCAGGAGCGCCGACTGCTCCGGTTCTGTGCGGAAAAGGGCATCGACCCGAACAGCCCGGATGTCGACAATCCCGATCTCCACCTGCTCGCACCGATCCTGGACGCGGACGGGGCGATCATCCCCGATCCGGAGGACATCGAAGCGGTCAGGTAGGCGACGCCTCGGCGGGGCCGGGGAGGCGTCCCGACGGGCGCCGGTCATCCAGGTCCCCGATGGTCGAGCGACGGCACGTCCGCGGCGCGTGGCGGCCTCGGTGGAAGACTCGCGTCGTCACGACGAGCGAAGGCGGCGGAACGATGCGACAGGCCGGTGGACAGCGGGCGACGGACCGGCGCGGTGCCGGACGGAGGGCGGGCGTGGTGGCCTCGGTGCTGACCGCCGGTCTGCTGGCCGCGGCGTGCAGTTCGGGACCGTCGAGCACGGCGACGACCGCCGCGCCCGGCGGCGGCTCGACGACCACGACCGCCGCAGCGGGCGGTGGCTCCGGGCCGAGCATCGACTCGCTGGTGAACTCCGTGACGAAGAACTCGGGTGCGACCTTCAGCGCCACCTATCTGACGGCCCAGGCATCGACGGGCAAGAGCCAGACCGTCACCTTCGCCCAGTCGCCGCCGAAGTCGGCGATCATCACCCCGAGTGGGAGCTTCTACATCGACGGCACGACGGTCACCGAGTGCCAGGGGTCGGGTAGCGGCGCCACGTGCACCACCATCCCCTCGTCCATGTCGGGTGTGGTGAGCAGCCTGACCGACCTGTACAGCCCGTCGGTCATCGTCAGCGATCTCAAGGGGGTGCAGGCCCAGGCCGCGGCCCACAGTGCCGGCTACGTCATCAGCACGTCCTCGGCCACCTACGGCGGACTCGCCTCGACGTGCGTTACGGCCAAGGGGACGGCCCAGCCGACGCCGGTCACCTACTGCGGCTCGACCGCGAACGGCGTGCTCACCTACGTGGACGCCGGCGGCAACACGGTCACGCTCCAGTCGTACTCCGCCACTCCCTCCGCCTCGACGTTCGCCCCACCGGCCGGGGCGACGGTGCAGACGCTTCCCGCAGGCGCGTAGGGGCGGCGGCACAGCTCTCCGGCGTGCCGTCGCCTCCAGGTGAGGACGACGGGACCGGGGGACGGCGGGCCGGGCCCGGCTTCCGCGCGCAGCACGATTCCGCAGCACGATTGGACGTCGGAACACGCGGTCAATGCCTGCTAGCAGGAAACGCTGAATTCCGGCCTGCGCTAAGGCATGGGCCCCGACCGGGCGCGAGCATGCGGATGGTGGCGGCGACATCCCAAGTTGATCCCGACGAGAGAGGGCTGGACATGCACACTGCAGGGGCCCCTGTGATGACGGTATCGGTCAGCCGGACATTCCGGCTGACCGATACCGGGCGGGGAGTCCGGCTGATGCCGGTGTTCCACATCTGACCCGCCCTCGTCATCGAGGGCATCCCTGAGTGTGCTGTCCAGGCCGGGGAGTTCGACAATTCGCTTCAGGAGTGCGGCGGAGCGCGCTCTGGGCGTCCGCATGCGGGTCCTGTCCCTTGGACGCCCGCTGGAGGCGCAGCCGACCGCAGGAACGAACAGGGCAACACGAGGAGGAACGATGGAACAGATCACGTTGGGCCGAAGCGGCCTTCGGGTCTCCGAGATCGCCTATGGCGCCTGGCAGCTGGGGGGTGACTGGGGCCCGACCGACGAGGCCGAGGCGGTGGCCGCCATCCGGCGTGCCGCCGACGGCGGGGTGACGCTCTTCGACACCGCCCAGGCCTACGGCTTCGGCGCATCCGAGCGGCTGCTGGCAGCGGCACTCGCCACGCGGAAGCAGGACGACCTGGTGGTGGCCACCAAGGGCGGGCTCCGATCGGAGGGTGGCGGTGTGGCCCGGGATGCCAGCCCCGGGGCCATCCGGTCCGGAGTGGAACAGAGCCTCATCGCCCTGGGCAGGGAGGCCATCGACCTCTACCAGATCCACTGGCCCGACCCGAACACGCCGATCGAGGAGACCGCGGCGACGTTGGCCGACCTGGTCGTGGAGGGCAAGATCCGGCACGTCGGGGTGTCGAACTACGACACCAAGGAGATGGAGGCCTTCGGTTCGGTCCTCCCCGTCGAGACCCTGCAGCCCCCCTACAGCCTGTTCCGACGGGACATCGAAGCCGAGATCCTGCCGTTCACGTCGGACCACCGCATCGGCGTCCTCGTCTACGGTCCGTTGGCCCACGGCCTGCTCAGCGGCCGGATGGAGAAGGATCACGTCTTCGACTCCGGCGACTGGAGGCGCGCCAGCAGCCTGTTCACGGGGAAGGCGTTCGCCCAGAACCTCAAGGCGGTGGCCGAGCTGCAGGACTTCGCCTCCGAGCAGTGGGGAGCCACTGTCAGCCAACTGGCCATCGCGTGGGTCCTGGCCCATCCCGCGGTGGACGTCGCCATCGTGGGGACCCGCAGCCCCGGCCACATCGACGAGGCGATCGCCGCTGCCGACCTGCGCCTCGACCAGGATGCGCTGGCCCGCATCGACCAGATCATGGCCAGTGCCGTACCCGTGTCCGGACCGTCGCCCGAAGGGATGCCATGACGACCACGACCTTTACCGACGCGCCGCGGGTGGCGGTCCTGGGAACCGGGACCATCGGTGCCGCCCTGGCCTTCCGATTGCTCGGGGCCGGGGTCACCCTCGACGTCTGGAACCGGAGCTCGGGCCCGGCGATGGCCCTCGTCGAGCACGGGGCCACCGCGTATGCCGACCCGGAGGACGCGGTCGCCGCGGCCGACGTCGTGCTCACCGTGCTCCCCACCGCCGACGCCGTCCGCTCGGTCATGTTCGACGGCTGCGTGGTCGATGCGCTGCGACCCGGTGCGGTATGGGCCCAACTGGGATCCATCGGGCCACCCGCCGTCGACGAGTTGGCGATGACGATGGCGTTCCGTCGGCCGGACGTCGGATTCGTCGACGTGGCCGCGTCCGGGGGACGCCGGGCGGCCGAGTGCGGTCAGCTCCTGATCCTCGCCGCCGGCAAGAGCGAGGCGGTTGCCCGGCTCGAGCCGGTCTTCGCCGAGGTCGGGCGCTATACGGTCCAGGTCGGTCCGGTGGGGGCGGCCAGCCGACTGGGCCTGGTGGTGTCCACCTGGCTCGGCTTCGTGATCGAAGGGGCGGCCGAGGCGGCGGCGCTGGCCGACCGCCTCGAGGTACCGCCGGCGTCGTTCGCCGAGGCCGTGGTGGAGGGCTTCCCGGCGTCGTCGCTGGCGTTGGCCACCTTCGCCTGGGCGCGGCACGGTGACATCACCCCGGACCTGACGCTCTCCTGGGCGCTCGGCGGCCTCCGGGCCGCCGTCGACGCCGGCGGCGAGCGGACGGTACCCGTGGCCGGGGCCATCGCCGACCGCTGGGCGGACCTGGCGTCGCTCGGCTGGGGTCCGCTGGACGTCGGAGCCGCCGGGCTGGGCCACCCGTCCGCCCTGTGCGAGCGGCCGGACGGCGACGCCCATCGGGACCGCGCCTCGACGTTCCCCGCCATGGAGTAGCCGGAGGGGGTGGACGGCCGGATGGCGCAGCGACCCGGCTCGACCCTGACGTCGGACCCGACCACCGATGTCGGCGCCTGCGGGCTCGGATGCGTGCCGGGTGACCGGCGGCGAGGGGTGTGGGGCATACCCAGCGCCCCCCACGGGATCGCGTACTGGGTGGTGGCGGCGGCGTTCCTCCTGAACATGGCCTTCTCGGCCGTCCCGACACCGCTGTACGTGATCTACCAGGAACGGGACCACCTCTCGAACATCATGGTGACCGTCATCTACGCGGTGTACGCGATCGGTGTGATCGCCAGCCTGTTCCTGGCCGGGCACGTGTCGGACTGGATCGGACGGCGGCCCGTGCTGTTCGTGGCCCTCCTCGTGAACGTCGGCAGCGCCCTCGTGTTCATCTGGTTCACCGGGTTGGCCGGGCTGCTCGTGGCCCGGGTGGTGAGCGGCGTCTCGGTGGGCATGACGACCGCCACGGCGACCGCGTACCTGGCCGAGCTCCACGCCGGTGCGCATCCCGAGGCCCCGCCGTCGAGACCGCAGGTCGTCGCCACCGCGTCGAACCTCGGGGGCATCGGACTGGGCCCGCTGATCGCCGGCCTGCTGGCCGAGTTCGCGCCGGATCCGCTCCGGCTGCCCTACGTCGTGGTCGGTGGGGCACTCGCCGTGCTGGCGGTGCTCGTGGCGATGGCACCGGAGACGACCGCGGAACTCGAGGTGCGCCCCGCCTGGCGTCCCCAGCGGATCGTGGTACCGGCCAGAACTCGCCGCACGTTCTTCGCCGCCACGTTCGCCGGCATGGCCGCGTTCGCCGTCTACGGGGTGTTCAACTCGCTGGTGCCCAGCTTCCTCGCCAACACGCTGCACGTGACCTCCCACGCCGTCGCCGGCGCGGTGGCGTTCTCGGCGTTCGCGGCCGGGGCACTGACCCAGATCGCATTCGCCTCCGTGCCCATGGTGCCGCTCCTCCGACGCAGTGTTCCGGTCCTGCTCGTCGGCCTCGCCCTGTTCGCCGCCGGCATGTGGGTGCCCGACCTCGCGGTGTTCGTCGTCGGTGGCGTGGTGACCGGCGCGGGGGCCGGGATGGTGTTCCGGGGCGCGATGGTCGCCGCGGGGAGCACGGCGCCGCCGGGGGCCCGGGCCGAGGTCCTGGCCGGGTTCTTCCTCGGCGCCTACGTCGGGCTGTCCGTCCCGGTCATCGGTCTCGGGGTGGCCACCACCTACGCGCCGGCGCGGGACGTGATGGTGGTGTTCGTCGTCCTGGTCGCCGTGGCCGTGGCCACCGCGGTGCGCGCCGTCGTGCAGCAGCAGGAGCCGGTGGGGGTGGGGGGATGAGGGGGCAGGGACCTCCCCGGTGCGGCCCGCGTCGTGGAACCGACGGGCGACCTGTGCCACTGTGGATGCCGACAACCGGATCGGACGCCGGCAGGCCAGCTGTCGCGGCGCACCGGTCCGACGGACACCCCAGGAGACGACATGAGCATCGCCGAAGCCACCGAAGCCCAGCACCGAGGAGCTGACGACCTCCCCTTCGTGGAGATCGGCGGGGGCAACAAGCTCAAGGTGATCCAGGTGGACGTGGCCGAGGGCCTCTGGATCGTCGAGAACATCTTCCAGACCGGCTACGCCGTCCAGACGCACCGCCACACCGGTCCCGTCTACGGCTACACGACGTCCGGAGCCTGGAAGTACCGCGAGTACGACTACGTCAACCGGGCCGGCTCGTTCCTGTTCGAGCCGGCCGGATCGGTGCACACCCTCGAGTGCGTCGAGGACGACACGCGGGTGTGGTTCCAGATGTACGGGGCGAACCTCAACCTGGCCGACGACGGCTCCATCGAGAGCGTGTTCGACGGCCCCGGCACCCTCGAGGCGTACTACGCCCTGTGCGAGGCCGAGGGGCTGCCCCGGCCCGCCGTCCTGGTGAGCTGAGGGCTCTTGCCTGGTGAGCTGAGGGCTCTGGCGGATTCCGGGCCCACGGGGCGGACCGACCGGCGGCCGGCACCGGTCAGCCTCCGGCCACCACCCGCCCCAGATCGGCGGCCAGGCGACGCACCACGGTCTCCGCCCGGCCCCCGGTGACAGCCCGCCATCCCCGGCCCGCCCACAGGTTGGGCACGCTCGGGTCGCCGCGTCCGGCGGCCGCGGCGCGGAGCGGCCGGGTGAGGTGGTGGATCTCCGGATAGGCGTCCGGCGCGGCGTCGGAGTAGGCGACGGCGAACTCGTTGGCCAGCCCCCTCGCATAGCGCCCGCTGAAGGCCCGGGTGAGCATCGTCTCCGGGTACGTCCCCCCGGTCAGGGCCCGCCGGTAGGTGGCGGACGTGCCGGCCTCCGTGCAGCACACGAAGGCCGTCCCCAACTGGGCGCCGACGGCCCCGGCCCGCAGCACGTCGGCCACCCCGGCCCCCGACATGATCCCCCCGGTGGCGACGAGCGGGAGGTCGGTCGTGTCGCGCACCTCGGCGAGCAGCGTGGCGAGCGGCACCAGGTTGGGCTCGTGGTCGAGGAAGGAGGCCTGATGACCGCCGGCCTCGGTGCCCTGCACGGCGAGGAGGTCGGCACCGGCCCGCTCGGCGACGCGGGCCTCGGCCGCCGAGGTCACGGTGACGACCACGATGCTGCCGGCCAGTTGCAAGGCCTCGATCTCCTCCTCGCCCGGGCAGCCGAAGGTGAAGCTCACCATGAGGACGCGCTCGGCGGCCACGATCTCCAGCTTGTCGCCGTAGGCGTCGTCGTCCCAACGGGGCTGGCCGAGGGCCACGCCGAGGCGTTCGGACTCGGGTCGGAGCGCTTCGGCGTAGGCGAGGACCGGGCCGGGGTCCGACGGTGCGGTCGGACAGAAGATGTTGACCCCGAAGGGAGCGACGGTCAGTCCCCTGACGGCGGCGATCGAGGTCCGCAGCTGGTCGGGTGAGAGGTAGCCGGCGGCCAGGAACCCGAACCCACCGGCCCGGCTGACCGCCGCGGTCAACCCGGGTGTCGAGGGTCCTCCCGCCATCGGCGCCTGGATGATGGGCAGCACGCTGGGCAGCGTGTACGCAGCCATGTGGCCCTCCCGCCCCCGGGACGTCCGTCGTCAACCCGGGTTGACCCCGGTCTACCCCGCCGGGGCCGGCCCCGTCGAACGCGGCGGCCGGCCCCGCCCGTCAGCGCTCGGCTGCGTCGCCCACGGTCACGAGGACCTTGCCGCAGTCCTTCGTCCCGTCGACCACGGCCAGGGCCTCGTCGAACCGTTCCAGGGGGTAGCGGTGGGTGATGATCGGCGACAGGTCGCGGCGGGCGAGCAGGTCGACGGCGTCGGCGAACCGGGTGGGGTACTCCATCGAGCCGCGGATGGTGAACTGCTTCATGAGCACCATCAGGAAGTTGGTCGGGACCGGCGCGTAGTGCAGCGCCACCACCGACAGCCGGGCCCCGACCGCGCCGCGGTCCAGTACCTCGCCGATGACCCCCGCCGAGCCGGAGGCCTCGATGAAGGCGGCGGTCGCCGGGGTCGGTCCGAACAGGAACGGCGACGTCCCGTGCGCCTCGGCCAGGGCCTCCCAGACGTCGGTGGCGGTGGGGTCCAGCGCGGCCTGCGCGCCGATGCCGAGGGCGAGGCTGCGGCGCGTGGGGCTGGGGTCGATGGCCACCACCCGCTCGTGGCCCCGGTCGACGAGGGTGGCGACGGCGGCCAGCCCGACCGGGCCGCAGCCGAACACGGCGACGCCGTCGCCCGGCCGGACGTCGGCCTGGTCGGCGGCGTGCATGCCCACGGCCAGGGGCTCGGCGAAGGCGGCCACGTCGAGGGACAGGTGATCGGGGACCGGGTGGAGCCGGCCACGGTCGGCCTCGGTGACGAGCAGCAGGGGGGTGAGCCCACCCTCCGGTGCGCCGTTGCCGATGCGTCCGAGCTCGTCGGTCCCCGGCTGGACGACCACCCGGTCGCCGACCCGGGAGCCCGACACCTCGGACCCGACCCAGTCGACGACACCGGCCATCTCGTGGCCGAGACACATCGGCGTGCCGGTCGGGCCGGCGAGCCCTCCCATGCGGATGTAGGACAGGTCGCTCCCGCAGAGGCCGCACGCGGCCACCCGGACCACGACGTCGCGGGGACCGGGCGCGGGCGCGGGGACGTCGTCGACCCGCACGTCACCGGGCCCGTGGACCCTCACCTGGAGCACGGCCGGCCCTCAGCCCGCGTCGGGCTCGAACAGGAAGCCCATCGTCTCGCGCAGCGCGGCGTCCACCAGCTCGATGCGGACGCCGAACTCGTTGCGGTGGTAGGCGAAGGACGCGGGCGCCTGGGTGCCGCTCCGGCCGCACAGCTGGAGCGGGCAGGCGCTCCCGGCCAGGGCGGCGCCGTCGGCGGCCAGGTCGTCGCTCCAGAAGCCGATGTGGTGGAGGTTGGAGTGCTCGTTGCAGGACCACACGGAGCCGGGCACCTCCTGGATGAGCTCGAGGTGGGGCCCGTCCGCGGAGTAGCACATGGTCGTCGGCAGGAGGACGTCCGCGCCAGTGCCGTCGCGGTACTCGACCTCGTCGAAGTGGAGCACCGGCCCCCAGACGACGCCGAGCTGCTCGGTGAAGGTCGTACGGGCTGCCGCCAGGTCGGGCACGACGATGCCGACGTGGTAGTAGGGAGCCAACGGTCGTGTGGTCATGGCAGAAGGTACCCCCCGTCGGCCACGAGCACGTGGCCGGTGATGTAGCCGGCGGCCGAGCTGGCCAGGAACTGCACCGCACCGGCGACCTCGGCCGGCGTGCCGAGCCGGCCCATCGGGATGTGGGCGAGCTCGGCGTCGAGGAGCTCGGGGAAGTGGGCCATCGGTGCCGTCATCGGGCTGTCGATGACACCGGGGGCCACCGCGTTGACCCGGATCCCGAGCCCCACCCAGTGGCGGGCCAGGTTGCGGGTCAGGGCGACCAGGCCGGCCTTGGCCGACCCGTAGCCCGGGACGATCGGGATGGCCCGGAAGGCGGCCAGGGAGGCCATGGAGACCACGCTGGCCCCTCCCTCCAGCGTGCTGGCCGCCAGGCGGTCCCGGCACCCCACGGTGAGGCGCATGGGCCCGACCAGGTTGAGGGCCAGGGCGGCGGCGAAGGTGTCCGGCTCCCACTCGTCCCTCCCACCGGGGAAGTTGGCGCCGGCGTTGTTGACCAGCACGTCGAGCGGTCCGAGCGAGGCGAGCAGCCGGTCGATCGAGTCGGGGTCGGTCATCTCCAGCTGGTGGTACGCGAACCGGTCGAGGTCGGTGTCGTACCCGCCGGCCTCGGCCCGGGTCCCGGTGACGGTGACCTCGGCACCGCCGTCGGCGAACGCGGAGGCCACGGCGTGGCCGATCCCGCTGGTGCCGCCGGTGACGAGCACCGTCGCACCCGAGAAGTCGAAGCTGATCCGGTTGGTCATGCACGCTCCAGTCGGTCGAGGGACCGGGCCAGCCACGCCCGCTCCCAGAAGTTGTCGCTGACGTCGAGCAGGGCCCGGCTGGCATCGGCGGCCACCGCCCGGGCCCCGGGGTCGCCGGGATCGGCGGCGAGGACGATGTCGGTCAGGTGGAGTGCCGCCACCGGCTCGCCGGCCACGAGCCGGGCCCGGGCCGCCCCGACGAGCGCATCCGCCCCGGCGATGCCCACCAGGTCGGTCGCCACCTCCGACGCCGGCACGTCGTAGAGCTCGGTGGTCGAGCGGTGGTGGAACCAGCCGGCGTAGTTCTCCCAGATGGCCCGCACGTTCCACGACGTGCGGCCGTAGCCCTCGCCGACGTCGAGGTGCACGGGAGGGCGGACCTCGCGCATGAGGGTATGGACGTCCTTGCCCTCGTTCATGCCGTCGACGGTCCGGTCGTGCACCCACCGGGTGGCGTCGCCCATGGCCGTGACCTCGGCGGCGATGCGGTCGGCGCCCTCGATCGGGCCGAAGTGCCCGGTCAGCAACCGGTCCGGTGCCAGCTCCAGGATCAGCCCGAGCGAGTCGAGGTAGGTCAGCGTGTCGCGGTAGCGGTCGCCCCGCATGGTGACGAGGTTCGGGACGTGCCCGAAGAGCGCCCCGAACAGGTTGCCGACCAGTGCGGTCCGGCTCTCGGGGAGCCAGATCACGAGCGAGTCGGTCGTCTCGCCCCCCGGGACCGACAGGAGGACGAGCTCGCGTCCGCCGACGGTCAGCTCCAACCGCTCGTCGAAGGTCCGGGTGGGCTCGGGCCGGGCCTGGGCCGACTCGCCGGCCCCCATCGCGGTGGCGTGCTCCATGGCGGCCAGGATGGCCCGCATCCAGGCGAAGGCGGCGTTGCGCGACCGGAACAGGGCGAGCCGCTCGTTGTCGTCCCGCCACGCCAGGAAGTTCGCCTGGGCGATGAGCTCGGTGTCGGCGTCGCGCAGGCTGTCGGCGCCGCCCACGTGGTCGTAGTGGCCCTGGGTGAACACGATGGCCCGGGTCGGGGCCTGGTGGACGGCGTCGTAGGCCAGGCGGTGCAGCGGTCCCTCGAAGCCCATGCCGGTGTTGACCACCACCCGGCCGTCGTCGGTGGCCAACAGGTAGCTGTTGGACAGCCCCTGCGACAGCCAGATGCCGTCGCCCAGGTCGGTCGCCGGCTCGCCGGTGGCCGGCGCGATGGCGTCGGCACCGGGCCGTTCCCTGTGGATTCCGCTCATGGTCAGGACAGCTCCTTGGTGATCTCGGGGAAGGCGTCGAAGTAGAAGGCGAACCGCTGGTAGAGGTCGGCGGGGTCGATCCCGAAGTCGCCCCGGAGGTCGTAGACGACGCGGCCGTCCCGGCCCCGCGGGTTGCCGGCCAGGTAGCCCGTCAGCGCGGACCGGCTCTCCTCGGTGACCTCCAGGCCGGCGGCGCCGAGGATGCCGGCCACCGTGCCCAGGTCGTCGGCCATGAAGGAGGTGAACTCGACGTCAACCCGCCGGTCCGCCGGGATGAGGTGGGCATCGCGCACCGCGGCGCGGAGCAGCCGCTCGATCCGGTCGACCCAGTAGGCGGCCAGCCCGTCGGCGTCGATGCTGACCCGGCGCAGGCGGTCCCCGTAGGCGAGCATGGTGATTGCCGACTGCAGCACGGCGACCGGGTCGCGCAGGGTGAAGGCGATGGTGGCGTCCGGGAAGGTGTCGAGCAGCGGGCCCAGCTGCTCGAGGTGCTGCGGCGTCTTGAGAACCCAGCGGTCGGGGCCGCGCAGGTACGAGAGCACCTGCAGCTCGCGGCGGAGGAAGGCGTAGTGGGCGCGGTGGTCGAGTCCCAGGTAGTGGTCCCGCCAGGCCGGCACCCGGGCGTGCCACTCGAGCACGTAGGCGCACAGGTCGAGGTCGATGAGCTCGCACTCCTCCTCGATGGTGGAGGGGGACCGGTCGTGCATGAGCGAGGTCAGCGGGGCCACCGCGCGCGACGTCTCGTAGGTGGCCAGGCACCGCAGGTAGCGGGGGTCTACGCCGTCGCGGCCCGGGCCGTCGCCGAGGACGGGGGTCGGCTCGCCCACCTCCCACCACGGCATCGACCGGAACCGGGCGTCGGTGGCCAGGAGGTTGACCAGGTGCGTCGTGCCCGACCTCGGGAGCCCGACCACGATCACCGGTGGCTCGAGCTCGACGTCGAGCGCGTCGGGATGGCGGGTCAGGAAGTCCTCGAAGCGCAGCCGGGCGGCCAGCAGCCCGAGCAGCCTTTCCCGCACGATGTAGCGTCCCAGGCCCGACAGCCCGGCGTCGGCCTCGACGGCGCGGACCTGGACCGCGAGGCGGTCGAGCACGCCGGTGTCGCCGAAGTCCGACAGCCCGGTGGCCGACCGGGCGTCGGCGATCAGCCGGCCGACGTCGAGGTCGATGTCCATGGTCAGCGAGTAGTCGTAGAGGGACTGCTCCGACCCCTGGCGTCGCGGGTCGCGGAGGTCGTCGATCCGGACCTCGCTCATCGGCCCGCCCCCGCACGTCCCGGGCGGTCATCGCGGCCACGTCCGCATCGCAGGTCCGGGCTCGGGAACGTGGTGGCCATTGCGATGGCACCGTATCGAACTGCGTGGGGCGGTGACGGGGGCGACCACGGCGGACCCGTCGTGGACGGGTCACGGATGGCAGCCACGGACGGTGCCGACCGGTCCGCCGACGGACTCCCGTGGGGTTCAGCGCCGGGTGCGGTGGGTGTCGATGAGGGCGAGGGCGCCGTCGAGCGCCCGGCGGAGCGCGCGTGGATCGCGCCGGTGCCTGGGTGAGGACCAGCCCGCCCTGGAGGCTGGCCAGGGTGGAGGTGGCCAGCGACTCGACGTCGGTGTCGGCGTCGAGCTCACCCGAGGCGACCATCGACCGGAGCCCGGCACCGATGCCGGCCTCCCAGCGGTCGAAGCCGGAGGCGAGCACGATGCGGGTGTCGTCGTCACGCTCGCCCAGTTGACCGACCAGGTTGGCGATGGACAGCCGCCCCGCCCGCCGCTCCCTTCCTGTACCGCGACGAGGGCGTCGGCCCACTGCCGGAAGCCGTCCCGGGAGTCGAGCCCGGCGAACAGTTCGCGCTGACCGTCGAGGACGGCGTCGTTCGTGGCCTCGGCCACGGCGCGCAGCAGGTCGGCCTTGTCGTCGAAGTAGTGGTAGAGCTGGCTCCGGGAGGCGGAGGCGCGGGCGCCGACCTCGTCGAGGCTGGCCTCGAGGGCACCCTTCTCGGACACCACCTCGGTGGCCGCCGCGACGATCCGCTCACGGGTCCGGCGCCCCCGCTCGGTGGTCGGCTGTGTTCCCATGCCCCGAGTATCCCGTAACTGGACTTGACAGTCCAGTACGGGCGTGGTTCGATAACAGTGGACCAGATAGTCCAGTACTGCCATCGACGTTCGTCCGGGAGGTCCCGTGTCCCCATCCATCCAGGAGCAGTCCAGCGACGTGCAGGCGGCCGCAGCCGATCGGCTCCCGCCCGAGGTCGTCGCGGTGTTCGGCGACAGCATCCGGGCGTTGCTCGACCAGGGTGTCCCCTCGGGCGCCGTCGCCGTGGGCGACCGCCTGGAGCCGTTCACGCTGGACGACGCCACCGGTACTCCGGTCAGCCTCGACCAGCTCGTCGCCGACGGTCCCGCGGTCGTCGTCTTCTACCGGGGAGGCTGGTGCCCCTACTGCAACATCGCCCTGCGGACCTACCAGAAGGAACTGGTGCCCGAACTGGCCCGCTTCGGGGCCCGACTCGTCGCCGTCAGCCCCCAGTCGCCCGACGAGTCGCTCACGACCGCCGAGAAGGCCGAACTGGAGTTCACCGTGCTGTCCGACCCGGACAGCGGGCTCGCCGGCAGCCTCGGCATCGCGTTCCAGCAGCCCGATCGGGTGATCGAGGCCCAGCGGACGCTCGGCCTCGAACTGGCCCAGGTCAACGCCCGGGGTTCGACCCGGCTGCCCCGCCCGACCGTCCTCGTGGTGGATGGGGACCGTACTGTCCGGTTCGTGGACATCCAGGCCGACTACACCGTGCGCACCGAGGTCGCCGACATCGTGGCGGCCCTCGACGTCCTCGACTGAGGACGCCCAAACCGGGCCGGGCCGGGTAACGGCCCAGGGGAGAGGGGGTCGCCGAACCTAGGCCAGGCGCTTGGCCTCGGCCAGGCCGGCGGCACTGTAGACACCGTCGGGAAAGACGGCGTCCCAGGCATCGCGCACGCCGCGGTAGTCCTCGCTGGGCCCGTAGGCGGCGCGGGCGGCGGCCACCACCTCGTCGCGCCGGGCCGCCACGACCGGGCCCAGGGCGTACTCCAACTCTGTGTCGATCTGGGCGATCGCCTCCGCGAAGCGGCGCTGGTGGCCGATGAGGCGGACTCCGTCGGGGGGTGGCGGCACGTGGATTCCTTGTCGTCTGCGGTGCTCGGATCGGATTCCGGCACCACCTCAGCGTAGTGGTGGACAGGGCGCCGTCCGGAGGGGCCGGCATCGGCCCGGACGGTGGTCCGGGTCGGGATTCGAGACCCTCTGGCTTCCTCTGCTGACGGCCCTCTGGCCCCCGCTGACCCCCTTGACCCTCGCCGATGGTATCGGAACTGATACCATAGATCCATGGACGCGGGACTGCTGATCCGGACGGTCAGGGGGCGGTCGCACCTGAGCCTCCGGGCCCTGGCGGCCCGGGCCGGGACCTCGCACGCCACCCTCTCGGCGTACGAGAACGGCCGCGTCGACCCGACGACGGCCGTGCTCACCCGGATCATCGCCGCGGCGGGATGCTCGCTCGAGGCGACGCTGCTCGGGGGTCCCCCGGATCTGGCGGGGATGCCGCGGGGCGAGGAGCTGATCGCCGTCCTGGAGCTGGCCGAGCAGTTCCCGGCGCGCCACGCGCCCACCCTGGCGTTCCCCGTCTTCGGTCCGGCATGACCTCGATCGTCGACAAGATCCTGGCCATCAGCGCGGCCCTGGACGAGCGGCGCCTGCCCCACGCCTTCGGCGGCGCGCTGGCACTGGCCTTCTGCACCGAGCGGGCCCGGGGCACCGTCGACATCGACGTCAACGTGTTCGTCGGCGTGGACGGGACCACCCTCGTGCTGGACTCGTTGGCCGGCCAGGTCAGCCACGACGACGCCGACCGCCGGGCCCTCGAGCGCGACGGCCAGACCCGGCTGTGGTGGGACCGGACGCCGGTCGACGTCTTCCTCGACACCACGGAGTTCCACGTCGAGGCCGCGCCGCGCCGCCAGGTCCACGAGTTCGCCGGCCGGCGGATCCCCTTCCTGGCCTGCTCGGACCTGGCCGTATTCAAGGCGTTCTACAACCGGACGAAGGACTGGGCCGACCTCGAGGAGATGCTGGCCATCGGGGCGCTCAACGTGGACCAGACCCTCGGCGTACTGGTCCGCTACCTCGGTGAGGACGATGACCGCGTGGCGCGCCTGCGGGGGTTGGCCGCACCCGGCAGGTGACCGACGGCCGCCTCCTCCCGGGGGAGGTTGCCGCTCGGAGGAGGGCGACCGGGGCTGCCACCCGTCACGGCAGGATCAGGTGCGAGTCGCCGAACTCGTGCCACCGGAAGCCCAGGTCGAGTGCGGCCTCGTAGGAGGCCCGCAGCAGCTCGCGGCCGGCCACGGCCTCGAGCATCATCAGATGGGACGACGCGGGCTCGTGCCAGCCGGTGATCATGCCGTCGACCACCCGCACGCCCCGGTCGGGCGAGATCACCAGGTCGGTCCAGCCGTCGTAGGCGGCGACCCGGCCGTCGGCCCCACCCGCCGTCTCCAGGGCGCGCACGACGGTCGTCCCGACGGCGATCACCCGGTGGTTGCGGCGATGGGTGGCGTTCACCCGCTCGGCCGTCGGCTCGGGCACGACCATCCGCTCCGGATAGGGGAGCTCGTCGGCCTCGAGCGAGGCGACGCCGGTGTGGAGCACCAGCGGCGCGACGCCGATCCCCTTGGACACGAGGGACATGATGGTGTCGGCGGTGAACGGTCGGCCCGCACTCGGCATCTCGGCGCTGCCCGGCGTCTTGGCGTAGACGTTCTGGTACATCCCGATGGGCCAGGGGCGGTCGACGTAGCCGTAGCGGATGGGACGGCCGTTGGCCGCCAGCCAGCTGAGGGTGCGCATGCCCACGTCCAGCGAGGCGATCCACAGACGCCCCGCCTGGCCGTAGGGCTCCTCGAGCATGGCCGACGCCCCACCGCCCAGCTGCAGGTGCCGGGGCGGCGGGGGGCCGGTCCACCGCCCGGTGGTGCGTCCGGTGATCCGGCGCGGCTCGACGACCCAGCTCCCCTCGTCCAACTGGGTGGAGAGGTGGACGACGAGCTGCGTGCCGTCGTCGCCCGTCGCATCGAGGGCCGCCGGCATTGTGCCCGACGTGTTGATGACCACCAGGTCGCCCGGATCGAGGAAGCCCGGCAGGAAGACGAAGGAGCTGGGCGCGATCGCCCCCGTCCCCCGGTAGGCGACGAGCATCCGGACGGCGTCACGGGTGAGGCCCCGCGCCTCGGGCGGCTCGGAGGCCTCCAGGGATTCGGGCAGGTCGTAGGTGTAGCGCTCCGGGACCGCCGTGCCCGCCGTCATGGCCGGGCCGCCCACTCGTCGGCCCGGTAGCGACCAGCGGGGGCGTCGGAGCAGAGCAGCGCCCGCAACGCCGGCACCACCGACTCCGGCTCCGGTCGGTCCGAGATGTCCTCGCCAGGGAACGCCGCCTGGTGCATCGCCGTCCGCATGTCCCCCGGATCGAACTGGAAGACCCGCAGCTCCGGCTCCTCGGTGGCGAGCGTCCGGTGGGCCTGGTCGAGGGCGGCCTTGGACGACCCGTAGCCACCCCACCCCTCGTACCCTTCGACGGCGGCGTCGGAGGAGAGCGAGACGACGGTGCCCCGGGAGCGACGGAGCTCGGGCAGCGCCTCGCGCACCAGGGCCAGCGGGGCGATCACGTTCACCTCGAACACCTGGCGCAGGTCGACGGGGGAGACGTGCTCGAGCCTCGGCAGGGGGCTCGGTCCGAGGGTGCTGGCGTTGTTGACCAGCAGGTCGAGCGAGCCGTACCGCCGGGCCGCATCGACGAGCGCCCGCCGATGGGCCGGAACGGTCACGTCGCCGGGGACGATCGTCGACCGGGCACCCAGGTCGTCGAGGATCGCGCCCACCTCCTCCAGCGGGCCCTCGTCGCGCCCGTCGAGCACCACGCTCCATCCGTCCTCGGCCAGGCCCGTGGCCAGGGCCCGCCCGAACCCTCGCGACCCACCCGTGATGACTGCTACCGGCATCCGAGCACCTCCTCTGTGGCCGGCGCACCATGCGCCGTAGGTGCACCGTAAAACTTGAAGTAATGTTTAAGTCAAGCGATTTCTCCCGGGAGGCTCGGCATGGAGCACCTGCTCACCATCGGCGAGGTGTCGGAGCGCAGCGGACTGGCCGCGTCGGCCGTGCGCTTCTACGAGCGCCGGGGGCTCGTGCACGCGCAACGGACCCCGAGCGGGCAGCGGCGGTTCCGCCGGGACGTGCTGCGCCGGATCGCCTTCATCCGGATCGCCCAGCGGGTGGGCCTGACCCTCGAGGAGATCGTCGCCGCCCTGGCCGTGCTCCCGGTCGACCGGGCCCCCACCCAGCGGGACTGGCAGCGCCTGACCGCCGGATGGCAGGACCGCATCGACCAGCGCATCACACTGCTGGAGGCGCTGCAGAGCGGTCTGTCGAACTGCATCGGGTGCGGCTGCCTGTCCCTCAAGACGTGTGCCCTGACCAACCCCGATGACGTGGCGGGCACCACGGGCCCCGGACCGCAGTGGCTGATGCCCGACTGACGTCGCCGACCGGGGCACGGGTCCCAGGCGCTACTGTCCGGGCGTGCCCCTTTCCCCCGAAGCGGGACGAGTGCTCGGGTGCCTGGTGGAGAAGCAGCTCACCACGCCCCAGCAGTACCCGCTGACCCTGAACGCGCTGGTGGCGGCGACCAACCAGGCCACCAACCGCGACCCGGTGGTCAGCCTGGGCGACGACGCGGTTCTGGCCGCCCTGGACGAACTGCGGGGCCACCGTCTGGTGCGGGTGGTGCTGCCCTCGCACGGACGCTCGGTCAACCGGTACCGCCACGTCCTCGACGAGGTCTACGGGCTCGACGCGTCCCGCTCCGGCCTGCTGGCCACCCTGCTGCTGCGCGGACCCCAGACGGTCGGCGAGCTGCGGGCGCGCACCGAGCGGATGGTCGACCTGCCCTCCGTCGCCGCCGTCCAGGACGAGCTGGCGGTCCTGGACGAGCACCCCGAAGGGCTGGCCCGACTGCTACCCCGTCGGCCGGGCCAGAAGGAGGACCGCTGGCAGCAGATCGTCGCGGCACCGTGGAGCCCTGATCCCGGGTCGGGCGGAGGTGACGGGGTGGCACGTCCTCCCGAGACCGACAGGACGACCGACGCCACCTCCGACGGCCAGGCCGCGAACGGCGGCCATGGCGAGAGCGGTCCCGATCGCTCGGCCGGCGGCGCCACCCCGGCCCCCCGGGACGAACTCGAGGAGCTGCGTGGGGAAGTGACGGCCCTGCGCGAGGCCCTGTCCGTGCTCCGTGAGGAGTTCGACGCCCTCCGGCACGGCCTCGGGGACTGACCCCCGGGACCGGTCAGTCGAGCGTCTTGGCCAGCAGTTCCTGGAGCCGGGACCGCTCCTGGTCGGTCAGCCGGGCCAGGACCTCGTCTTCGACGCTCTCGATCCCCTTCTCGGCGTTGTCGAAGGCGCGCAATCCCTCGTCGGTGATCTCGACCAGGTGCCGGCGGCGGTCGGTCGGGTCACGGCGGCGGAGCGCGAACTCTCGTGCCTCCAGCTCGTTCAGCAGCAGGACCAGGTTGTTGGCATCGATGCACATCACCTCGCTCAGCTCCTGCTGGGGGATGGGGCTGTGGTCGCGCAGCATGGCCAGGGCGGCGAACTCCTTCACGCGCATGCCCAGCAGGTCCTCGGAGGTGCGCCGGTAGATCAGCCTCGACAGCTGTGTCACCAGGACCGTCACCCCAGGTGTGGTGCTCTTCGACATCGGCGGCAGTATACCTGAATCCTCCCTGAACATGCGATTACCCCCTCAGCTTGACACTCACTACATCAGTGACTATCAATAGTAAGGGAATCTGTATCCCCCAGCCTGTACCCCCCCAGAGACCGAGGAAGCTTCCATGCCGTCGTCCATCCGCGGCTTCGTTCACGAGCGCCGCCGTTGGGTCGCACTGATCGTCGTCTGCTTCGCGATGTTGATGAACACGCTCGACCAGACGATCGTCAACGTCGCACTGCCCACCATCCAGCGCGATCTCCACTTCACCCAGGCGGCGCTCGCCTGGGTGATCGACGCCTACCTGATCACCTTCGCCGGGGCCCTCCTGCTGGCCGGTCGACTCGGCGACCTCATCGGCCGCAAGAAGGTCTTCCTGGTCGGACTGGCGCTGTTCACGCTGGCCTCGGCCGCCTGTGGCGCGGCCGACAGCCAGGCCCTCCTCATCGGGGCCAGGTTCGTCCAGGGCCTGGGGGCCGCGCTGTCGTCCTCGGTCATCCTGGCGATCATCGTCGCCGACTTCCCCATCCCGGCGGAGCGGGCCAAGGCGATGAGCTCGTACATCATCGTGGCCGTGGGTGGCGGGTCGCTGGGCCTCCTGGTCGGGGGCTACGTGACCCAGGCGCTGAGCTGGCACTGGATCTTCTTCATCAACGTCCCCATCGGCATCGCCACGTTCGTGCTGGGCGCCGTGCTCATCGACGAGAACGTCGGGCTCGGGGTCCGGGCCGGACTCGACGTCGGCGGCGCCGTGCTCAGCACCGGGGGCCTGATGCTGGCCGTCTACGCCATCGTGAGCTCGAGCCAGTACGGGTGGAGCTCGGCCCACACCCTGATCTTCGGCGGGGCGGCGGTCGTGGTGCTCGCCGCGTTCGTCCTGCTCGAGAGCCGACTGCGCCAGCCGATGATGCCGCTGCGGGTCCTCAAGTCCCCGGGCCTGCTGACCTCGAGCCTGGTGCGGGGCCTGATGGTCGTGGGGATGTACAGCACGTTCTTCATCGGGGTGCTCTACTTCCAGCACGTGCTGGGCTTCGATCCCGTCATGACGGGGCTCGCGTTCCTGCCCCAGACGCTCATGGTGGCGGTGATGTCCACCGGGATCACGGCGCGCATCATGGCCAAGCTGGGGCCCAAGCCGACCGCCCTCGGGGGCCTGGTGGTGGTGGCGGTCGGGCTCGCCCTGTTCGTGGGATCCGGTACCCAGACCGCCTACTTCCCCCAGATCTTCGCGGCGGTCCTGCTGGTCGGGTTCGGGGCGGCGGCCTCGTTCACACCGCTGCTCACCATCGCCCTGGCCGGGGTGGAGGCCAAGGATGCGGGCATCGGTTCGGGCATCGTCAACGTGAGCCAGCAGGTGTCGGGCGCGCTCTCGGTGGCCGTCCTCGGGACCATCTCGGCCAGTCACACGGCCTCGTTGCTCGCCTCCGGGAGTTCGGCCCTCGACGCCCTCGACGGCGGGTACCGCCTGGCCTTCATCGTCGCCCTGGCCAGTGTCCTGGTGGCCATCGTGCTCGGCATCTTCATCATCAAGAGCAACGCCGAGGTACCGGCGACCGACGGCGAGTTCGACGCCGAGAACGAGACGATGATCGCCGAGATCATGTGAGCACCACCCCCGCCGCCGGCGGGGGTGGTGTGACCGACTCCGGCCGGGCCGCGGACGACCGGTCCGGTCGACGATAGGCGCCTATTCGGGTACGTCGGGGTGCATTCATTCACCTCAATGACACAGTGTGGCATTGAACATGTACGCCACATGAACGGTGTCACATGCAGTGACCCGGCCGGGGCGGCGTCGGGCGGACGGAACGCTGGAGCCGCCACTCCCGGCGAGGGCACGGGCACCCATCGCAGGGTTCCGGCGGCCCCGGGCCGACCGGGCCGCCGAAATTCCGACGAATCGCCCCTCGGTGCTGGTACCAGAAGATCGCCCATGTTAGAACCACGCCATGACAAAAAGGACCTTCAGTCGACGTCAGGTGTTGGCCGGTGGCGTGGCGGGGGCGGCCGCCCTCGGCCTCGCCTCGATCGGGCGGCCCGAGGTCTCGGCGGCGGAGTCCGTGAAGCGAGCCGTGGACCTGAAGCCGAAGGGCGCGGGGACGATCAAGCACGTGGTGTTCCTCATGCAGGAGAACCGCTCGTTCGACCACTACTTCGGCTCCATGAAGGGTGTCACCGGCTTCGCTGACACGAACAACTCGGGTGCGTTCCGGCAGTCCTGGCCCGGGGCCCCGTCCGGCACCAACCCGTCCGGGGTGCTCCTCCCGTTCCACATGGACACCTCGACCGGGCAGGCGGAGTGCACCTACGACCTGTCGCACTCGTGGCCGGCCGAGCACGCGTCGTGGAACGACGGCGCCATGGACGCCTTCGTGTCGACCCACACCTCGAGCGAGTACGAGGGGGCCCTCGGCACCAACACCATGGGCTACTTCACGAAGGACGACATCCCGTTCTACTACGAGCTCGCCGACAAGTTCACCATCTGCGACAACTACTTCTGCTCGGTGCTCGGGCCCACCCACCCCAACCGGTTGATGGCCATCTCGGGGACGGTCGACCCGGCCGGCGTGGCCGGGGGACCGGTCATCGTGACCAACGACACCCAGACGCCGTTCCAGGGGACGTGCACGTGGCAGACCATGCCCGACGTGCTGTCGGAGGCCGGGGTGTCGTGGAAGTGCTACAACCCGTACGGCTCGTTCTACCAGCCCGGGTCGTCGCTGTTCATCTCCAAGAACATGCTGCTGTACTTCGACCAGTACGCCAACGCCGACCCCACGTCGGCGGCCTACCAGAACGCCTTCAGCTACTACGGGCCCAACGTGGTCGGCGGGCTCACGTCGACCAATCCGGCCATCGACGACTTCACCGCCGACGTGGCCAACGGCACTTTGCCCCAGGTGTCGTGGATCATCTCCCCCGACAGCTACGACGAGCACCCGCCGGCGCCCGCCCAGCTGGGTGAGTGGTACACCCAGCAGATCCTCGACACCCTCACGTCCAATCCCGACGTGTGGGAGAGCACGGTGCTGTTCATCATGTACGACGAGAACGACGGGTTCTTCGACCACGTCCCGCCCCTGACCGCCCCGGCCGGGACCGCCGGGGAGTACCTGGAGAACCAGTCGGCGACGACGCTGTCCCAGTCAGGCGGCATCGCCGGCCCCCTCGGCCTCGGCGTACGCGTGCCGATGCTCGTGGTCTCGCCCTTCTCCGCCGGGGGGTGGGTGTGCTCCGACATCTTCGACCACACCTCGCAGCTGCAGTTCCTGGGCACGCTCTTCAACGTCGACGTCCCGAACGTGTCGGCGTGGCGCAGGTCCACGGTCGGCAACCTCATGTCGACGCTGCCCGTGCTCTCCAAGCCGGACTACAAGGTGCCGAAGATCGCCGCGGTGTCCGACGACCAGTCGGCGCCGCCCATCAGCAACGAGTGCACCGCCGACCAGGTCATCGAGCTCGACCCGAACGACGGGGCCTACCCGGTGCCCACCAAGCAGAAGATGCCGAAGCAGGCCGCCGGGAAGCTGAAGTCGACGCCGGCCTGAGCGGTCGGGTGGTGCCGCCGGCCGTCGCCGGCCAGGTGGAGACCCGGCTAGCAGCTGTAGACGCGCTCGGCGTTGTCGGCGAAGAGCTTCGCCCGGGATGCGGCGTCGAGGCCGGCCGTGACCTCGCTGAACACCGTGTAGAGATCGTCGAAGGTGCCGTACATGGAGTCCACCGGGAAGTTGCTGGCGAACATGCAGCGGTCGACGCCGAACGCCCCGATGGCGTACCCGAGCCAGGGGGCGAACGCGTCGACGCTGATGGTCTCCAACGGCATGGCCAGACCCGAGAGCTTGCACACGACCCGGTCGCCGAGGTCGGCCAGCGCGTCGATGCCGTCCCGCCAGAGCGCCCGTTCCTCGTCGGAGCTCGAGCGGGGCCATCCGGTGTGCTCCACCACGACCGTCAGGCCGTCGAGGCCCGCCAGACCCTCCGCCGCCGTGCGGAGCTGGTCGGGGTGGGCCATGAGGTCGAACACCAGCTCCCGCTCCTGCAGGGCCCGGAGCACCCCGATGTGGGGCAGCGGACCCTCGGTCCGGCCCATGGGTCGGACCCCCCGGAAGCGCGGCGCCGCCATCTGGCGGTCCAGGAGCCCGACGGCCTCGGCGACCGTTTCCGTCGGAGGGATGCCGCCGACGATGGCGTCGGGACCACCCCTGATCGCCGACTCGCGGTCGAGCTCGATGGTCTCCTCGATCGAGGAGGGACCGGTGGCGGCGGCCACGTTGACGAACTTCTCGACGTTCCACCCGGCCGTCTCCGTGCGGTAGGTGTCGACCGCGTAGCGGCGGAACATCCGCGACGCGTCGGCGGAGGCCGGTGCCTGGGGGTGGGACAGGTACGGATACCAGTCGGTCCGGGCGGGGTCCCAGATGTGCACGTGGGCGTCGACGACGCGGGTCGGGCGATCGGTCATCCGACCACCGTGCCCGGCGCTCGTCCGGTGGCGCCCACGATCTCGCGGAGCGTCCCGTCCAGCCAGTCGGGGAGCGCGGGGCCGCCGAAGGTCACGCTGCCGATCGGGCGGGGGTGGCTGCGCAGGCCGAGCCATCCGTCGCCCACCACCAGCTCGGCACCGGCCAGCGCCGCCGCCTCGGGATGGTCGAGCAGGTGGGTGACGAGCCCGACCGCCGTCCCTCCTGCGGCGTCCTCCCGGGCCTCGAGGCCGGCGGCGAACGCGGTGACCCGGCCGTCGGTGGCGCCGGCGGCGACGCGGGCGTGCTGGACCGCGGCCTGGGCCCGGCTGCGCCCTCCGGTGGTCACCGCGTCGGTCAGGGTCACCAGCCGGACCGGGCGGGCGGTGTCCGCTGAGTAGTCGGCCACCGCCCGGGCCCATCCGGCGTCGGTGTGGATGCCCTCGACGATGTCCCGGTGGTCGGCGAGCACCTGGCTCCACCCGCCGGCCGACGGGGCCGCCGGCCGGTGGGTGGCGGGGGCGACGACGACCGCGTCGATCGGCCCGCCCGCCTCTGCCGCGTCGCGCAGGGCAACAGCGGCGGCGTCGAAGCCGCGCACGGGCTCGACCTGCCGGCACCGGAAGGAGCGGACCTCGAGGGCGGCGACGAGCGACGCGGCCAGGCCCGGGCGGTCGGACACCACGAGGCACGAGCGGGACAGCGCCGTCGCCGTCGCCGGCTCGGATTCGGGCTCAGCCTCCTGGTCGAAGATCGGCCCGAAGCGGGGGTTGCTGCCACCGGCACTCACCTGGTCGGCCTCGGCCTTGGCGAAGGCGGCCGGCACGACCTCTTCGAGCACCCGGTCGAGGGAGCGCACGGGATCGGTGCGCACCACCTCGATGAGGCGGGGCTCGTCGACCACGGCCACCTCCGGCCCGCCGGCGAAGAGCACCTGTCCGGAGCACCACCCGATCTCCTCGCCGAGGAGGTAGGCGCCGAACGGGCCCAGGTCCTCGGGCTGCGACACCGAGAGGAAGGAGATGCCGCCACCGCCCGACTGGCCCGCCTTCCGGGCGCGCTCCAGGGCCGAGGCCATCATCCGGGTGGCGGCGATGGGCGACATGGCGTTGACAGTGACCCCGGGCGGCGCCTGGCGGCCCAGCTGCCAGGTGAGGGCGGCGATGGCCCGCTTGGCGCAGCTGTACGCACCGGCGTCGGCGGCCCGCCATCCCGACCCCGAGGTGACGCCGAGGATGCGCCCGTAGCCGGCGGCGGCCATGAGCGGCAGGGCGGCCTCCAGCACGTTGAGGTAGCCGGAGAGGTGCACGGCCAGCACGGCCAGCCAGTCCTCCTCGGTGCCCCGACCGAAGTACGTCTGGCGGGTGATGCCGGCGACGTTGACCACGGCATCCAGACCGCCGTGCTCCTCGACCAGCCCCTGGAACAGGCTGCGGACCGCGGCGGCGTCGGTGACCGAGGCCGACGAGGCCCGGGCCGAGCCGCCGGCGGCCACGATGCGATCAGCCGTGGTCTCCTCGGGCGCCGGTAGCTGGGTCGATCCGTCGAGGGTCACGAGCGGGTCGAGGGTCACGACGAACCAACCGGTCCGGCCGAGCTCCTCGGCGATGCCCGCCCCGATCCCACCCCCGCCGCCGGTGACGACGGCGACCCGCTGTCGCCCGCTCACGGTTCGACCGAGGTGACGTCGAGCTCCAGGCCTTCGAGATTGCCGGCCTCGAGCCACTGCTCGAGCAGCTCGCGGTAGGCGAACCAGTCGCCCAGTCCCCGCCCGTAGTTGCCGTTGCGGGGATTCATCTCCTCGGGATGGCCCTCGTTGTTGAGGCGCGACGGCGTGCAGGCCGACATGATGGCGCTGGCGTCGATGAAGGAGTCGACGATCTTCTCCGTCCACGCCTCCTCGGCGTCGGCGCTCACGTCGAACGCCCCGACGCCCTTCTGCTCGAGCTGTCCGACGGTGGCGCCGAGGAACTCGGCGCCGAGCACGGCCAGCTGGGTGTAGTTGACCGTCACCACGGCCTGCTGGCCCGGCGCCGGCATGATGAACATGTTGGGGAACCCCCGGGTCATCATGCCGAACAGGCTGGCCGCCCCGCCGGCCCACTTGCCGGCCAGGGTGACCCCGCCCCGGCCGACGATCTCGTGGCCGACACGCCGGAAGATCGGGGTGAGTTCGGCCTCGAAGCCGGTGCCGTAGACGATGCAGTCGACGTCGTACTGGTGCCCGTCGACGACCGGGCCCCGCTCGGTGATCCGCTCGATCCCGCCGGGGCAGTCCACGACCGTGACGTTGGGTCTGTTGAGGGCGGGCAGGTACTCGTCGTGGAAGCAGGGGCGCTTGCACATGTAGCGGTAGTACGGCTTGAGGACCTCGGCGGTGGCCGGATCGGCCACCAGCTCCTCGACCCGACGCCGGTGCGCCTCCATGATCCGGAAGTCGACCTCCTCGGCGACCGCCAGGTACTCCTGCGTCGTCATGCCCTTGTGGCGCGGGGCGTTGCGGGCGCCGGCGTAGTCGTGGGTCCAGCCGTCGTCGACCAGGTCGGCCTCGACCGGTCGGCCCATGATGATCCCCTGGAAGTTGTCCGTCCGGTCCCGCTGCCAGCCCGGCCCGTGGTCGCGGCCGAAGTCGGGGTCGGTGGGCCGGTTGCCCCGCTCGCCGATGGCCGAGGGCGTGCGCTGGAACACGTAGAGCCGGTCCGCGGCCTCGGCCAGCGGGGGCACGCACTGGATGCCGCTCGCCCCGGTGCCGATGAGGGCGACGGACTTGTCGGCCAGCCCGGTCAGGGGCCGGCCCGGGCCACCGCCGGTGTAGGCGTAGTCCCACCGGGCCGTGTGGAACGAGTGCCCGGCGAAGTCCTCCATGCCCGCGATGGTGGGCAGCTTCATGAGGTTGAGGATCCCGACGGCCAGGACGTACCAGCGGCAGGTGACCTCGTCGCCCCGGTCGGTGCGGACCCGCCAGCGGCTGGTGTCCTCCTGCCACTCGGCGCGGTCCACCCCGGTGTGGAACAGGGCGTCGTCCTCGAGGTCGAACCTGTCGGCGACCGCCTCGAGGTGGTGCAGGATCTCCTCGCCGAACGCGTAGCGGTGCATGGGGACGTAGCCGAGCTCCTCGAGCATGGGGAGGTAGATGTACGACTCGACGTCGCACATCACGCCCGGATAGCGATTCCAGTACCAGGTGCCGCCGACGCCACCGGCCTGGTCGATGATGCGGATCCGCTCGACGCCGGCCTCGCGGAGGCGGGCCCCGGCGAGGAGGCCGGCGATCCCCCCGCCCACGATCACGGCGTCCACCTCGTCGGCGACGGGTGAGCGGTCGAGGAACGGTGTGAACGGGTCGTCGCGGTAGCTGGCGAAGTACTCGTCGGTCCGGAGGTCGCGGATGTCGGCACGGTGGGGCACCAGCCGCTTGTCGCGCTCGGCCAGGTACTTGGCACGGACGGCCTCGGGATCGAAGTCCCGGTCCGTCGCAGAGGTTCCAGCCATGGCGCAATACTAGGCATCGACCGGTGTGCGGAACCGGGGCCGGACCTGGTGGTTCGCGAAATTGACGACCGGCGTCGTCCCGGTCGATTCCTCGAGGTGCGGATGCAGGCTGGTGGGTCGGAGCGGTCACCACGTCGCCGTGTCCGTCGTCCGTCCCCGACATTCCGGGCACAGGTACCATCTGCGCCATCACGAGGACGATGCGACGTGCCCGCAGGAGTGTCGCGTCCGCCACGGCAGCGACCCTGGCCCTCACCTTGGCCGGGTGTTCCTCTGCTCCGCGGATCGAGACCGCCTCGGCACAGTCCGGACCGTCGACGTGCATCAGCCGGGTCACGCCCGACTGTGCCGAGTACACGTACACCAGTCCTCGATCAGGGACCGTCGTCGTCACGGCTCCGACGTCGGGTGCACCGAACAACCGCGAGTTCTTCTGGAGCCCGACGGGACCGAGTCGTGCCGACCTGACCGTGTGTGCGACGTTCGCGAGCGGGCAGGGGATCGACCAGCAGGGCGTCGTCCTCCGCCTGAACCTCTTGGCCCACGGCACCGTGTCGGGCATCACCGTGACCCGCAACATCTGGCTGTCCGCGTTCGACGTGTTCAACTACCACGTCTGGAACACCCTGGCCGACCCCGAGAGCCCGTTCACCCAGTTCGGATCGACCATCATCCGGGAGCTTCCGGTCGCGCCGGCCGTCTATCCGCTGCACCTGTGTGCCCGAACGGTCGCCGCCTCGAACATCGTGCAGTTCGTCGTGTGGACGGCCGGCCAGACCAGGCCGGGGTGGGGCAGTACGAGCCAGGGCGGTCAGGCCACGATCCCACCAGGAGCGCCCACCTCAGGCCGGGGCGGATGGTTCGCCGGACACCTCAAACCGGGGTCGAGCATGACGTACAGCGATCTGACGGTGAATGGGGCGGTTCCGGGGGATCTGCCTTGACGGGCGGGCTGGTGGGCGCTCAGGCCGACGTCTTCAGCTTTGCAGGCTGAGGACGAACGCCAGGCCGAAGTGCCTTGAACATGTTTGGGCGGAACCGCCGCGCCCGGGCGCATATGCGGCCCCGTCGCTTCGAAGGAACGACACCGGAACGTGGCTCTGACCTCGATGTAGACCGGTGAGCTCGCAGCCTGGCTCCGGCCAGCGACCCGACCCGCTCCAGCCTCCGCGCAGTTAAGGTCCGAAGCATGGAGGCACTCCATGCGGCGGATCCCAGGGCGATCGGTCCGTACCGGACGCTGAGCCGAATCGGCACGGGCGGGATGGGTGTGGTCTACCTGGCCGAGGACGGCTGGGGGAGGAGGGTCGCGCTCAAGCTCCTCCGCTCCGACCTGGCCGATGACCCGAGCTTCCGGGCGCGGTTCGGACGCGAGGTGGAGGCAGCTCGCAGGGTCGGTGGCGTGTGCAACGCCTGTTATCTCGATGCCGACCTCGGCTCGGAGCACCCGTACTTCGTGACCGAGTACGTCGAGGGTGGGAACCTCCTCGACTACGTGGGTGCCCACGGGCCACTTGTCGGCGATCAACTCGTCGGACTGGCCGTCGGTCTGGCCGAGGCGCTGGTGGCGATGAACGCCGCCGGGGTCATCCACAGGGACCTCAAGCCCTCCAACGTCCTGATGGCGGCGACGGGTCCGAAGGTCGTCGATTTCGGGCTCTCCCAGGGCGCCGACGGCACGGCCCTCACCCAGACCGGCTTCGTCTTCGGTTCACCGGGATGGATGGCACCCGAACAGGCTGTCGGCTACGGCGCCACCCCGGCGGTCGATGTGTTCGCATGGGGGGCCACGGTGGCATTCGCGGCGACCGGAAGATCGCCGTTCGGGGCAGGCCGTCCCGATGCCGTGGTCTATCGCGTCGTCCACGAGGCGCCGGACCTGGCCGGCCTGGACCCGAGGCTCCTCGGCCTCGTCACCCGAGCGCTCCAGAAGGACCCCGCACTCCGACCGACCGCGGATCAACTGCTCGCCGAGTTGAGAACCGCCATGGCGGGGGCACTCCCACCGGGCGGATCGATCGCCGTCACGGAAGCGGTCCTGGGCAGGACCTGGCCTCAAGGTCCTTCGCACCCCGACCCTCAGCACCCCACCCAGGCGGATGCGAAGGCGGGATCGAAGGCGGGACTGGTTGCCGTCGGAGTGTCCGTCCTGGTCCTACTGCTGATCGGGGGTGGGATCGCGCTCGTGAGCCGGCTGGAGGGAAAGCCCAGTGCCGCGGGCAAGCCGACGCCGTCGACCGCGGGAAGGGGCGTCACGGCAACCTCGGCGCCGCCGCCGGCATCGACGACCTCGACGACGACCACCACCCCGAGCTCGCCCGGGTCGCTGGTCTCCGCAGTGCTCCCGATGGTCGTGTGCCCCACGTCCTACGGGGCGACGCAAGGTTCACCTACGACGTTGCCGTCGACGGCTTCCGAGTCCGTGCCGTCCGACCTGGAGAGCCGACTCGCCGTCTACACCGACCAGGAGGGGACGATGCAGCTCCTCGGCCCGACGGGTTGGTCGTGCTCCGCCGATTACGGTGCCGACGGATCCGGCGGAGTGCAGGTCTATCCGCCAGGACAGGCCGACCCGAACGAACAGGATCCGCCGGCCTCGGCTGAAGGAATCGTGGGGACGCAGAACGGTGGCTGCCTCGGTTGCGCCGTCACCCAGGCCAGCCCGCTGTTCGCGTCCGCCCAGAGCCAGTGCGAATCGCAGTTCCCATTCGACTCGGGGGCGTGTCCGTCCCTACCCGCAGGCGAGTCGACGGAGCCGATCGAACCCGGCGTCGTCGGATTCCTCGACCCACCCGGAGTGGCGGGCGACGGAGTCCCGTCCGGTGGGAATTACCCGGCCAACGGTGTGGCGACCTTCCAGTCGGGCGGCGAGACGACCAGCTACCTGGACACGTGCACGCTTCCCTCGTCCGACCAGGCCCTCTGCACGGCGGTGTTGGACAACTTCGTCCAGCTCTACGGGAGCGCCTCCTGATCCCGCCCACACCCGGATCAGGCCGGGTAGTTCCCGGCCTCGAGGTCGTCGAGCAGGCTCGGATGGGTGGGCCGCCAACCGAACACCTTCTGGGTCACCTCGCTGGATGACGGCTGGTCGACGGCGAAGATGGTGCTGAGGAATCCGAAACCCTCCGCGGATACGACCTCGACGGGCAGATGGAGCTCGTGGCCGATGGCTTCGGCGATGGAGCGCATGGTGTCGCCCTCGTCGGCGACGGCGTGAGCGACGGTGCCGGGAGCGGCTTGGTCGAGGACGAGCCGGAAGAGCCGGGCAGCGTCGAGGCGGTGTACGGCCGGCCAGCGCTGGGTGCCGTCGCCCACGTAGCCGGAGACCCCGGTGCGCTGGGCGGCAGTGACCAGCACCCCGGCGAATCCGTAGGGCCCGCCCTCGGAGTGGACCGAACGCGGGAGGCGGACGACCGCGGAACGCACGCCGCGCTCGGCCAGGCCGACGACGGTCTGGGCATTGCGACCGCGACCGCCCACCGGGCCGTCGGTGGGGAACGGGTCCAGCTCGGTCGAGAGGCGCCCCGGCAGGGCGGGCGTGCCGGACGCGATGACGAGCGGCTTGCCGCTCCCTTCGAGGGCGGTGGCGAAGGTCTCGACGGCGAGTGCTTCCCTCGCCACGGACTTGGCGAAGTCGTCGAAGTCGGCGCCGAACGCGAGGTGGATGACCCCGTCGGACTGGACGGCACCGTCATGCAGGCTTCCTGGATCGTCGAGATCGCCGCGCAGGAAAGAAGCTCCGGCCGCGGTGAGGGCGTCCGCCGAAGCCTCGGACCGGGCCAGGCCGAGGACCTCATGGCCGGCGGCCATCAGCTCGGGCACGACCGCGGAACCGATTCCGCCCGTGGCACCGGTGACGAATACACGCATGCGCAACCCTCCTGTTGGATCCGCCGCCTTGCCGGCGGCCGAAGTGATAAGACCGTTGTCCCGTCACAATACCCTGTGATGGGACCACGGTCGCATCACTGCCTATGATCCACACATGGCCCGCTGGGAACCGGAGGCACGCGAGCGACTGGTACGCGTGGCGTTGGACCTGTTCGCCGAACGGGGATACGACACCACCACCGTGGCCCAGATCGCCGAGCGGGCCGGCCTGACCAAGAGCACCTTCTTCCGCTACTTTCCCGACAAGCGGGATGTGTTGGCCGCCGGTCAGGACACGCTCTGCCAGCTCCTCACCGACGGCATCGCTGCCGCCCCTGCGTCGGCCACTCCGCTCGAGGCGGTCGCCGCGGGTCTCGACGCCGCTTCGGAGGCGTTCACGCCCGAGCGTCGCGACCTAGGCGAGAGGCTGCGCGACGCCATAGCGGCCAGCAGCGAGCTCCAGGAGCGTGACGCGCTCAAGCGCGTCGGAATGGCCACGGCCATGACCGACGCGCTGAAGCACCGGGGAGTGTCGGACCCGACCGCGAGCCTCGCCGCCGAGATCGGAATGCTCGCCCTGAAGTTGGCCCACGCCCGGTGGTCCGACCCGGCCAACGGGCAGGAACTCGGCGAACTCGCCCGCCAGTCACTCCGTCAGCTGCAGATGGCCAGCGCCACGCTCAGCTGAATCCGGTAGCGGGAACCCTCCTAGCCGCGGCGGAAATTAGCCGCGGCGGAAATCGGCACCGAGCGCCGTCGTACCGACGTACCACATGTTGTCGGCGACATTGATCGTGACCCCGGGGGGAACGATCTCGTCGATGCGATCCAGCATGTCCTCGGTCAGCTCGACCCCGTCGGCGGCGAGGTAGGCGTCCAGGTGATCCATGGTGCGCGGTCCGATGATCGCCGAGGTGACTGCCGGATGGCACGTGGCAAATGCGACCGCCATCTGGATGAGGGTCAAGCCGGCCTCGTCGGCGAGCGCACCGAGAGCGTCGGCGGCGTCGAGCTTCGCCGCATTGGACGGGTTGGTGGCGTCATAGGCCCCGGGGAAGCGCCGGGCACGGGCGACGGTGCCCGGGCCACTGACCTCTCGGCCCTTGCGGTACTTTCCCGACAGCCAGCCCCCGGCCAGCGGGCTGTAGGTCATCACGCCCATGCCGTGGCGCAGGCAGGTCGGCAGCAAGTCGTACTCGACGGCGCGGGTCAGCATCGAGTAGGGAGGCTGCTCGGTACGGAACCGACCGAAGCCCCGCCGTTCCGCGGTCCACTGGGCCTCGACGATCTCCGAGGCGGGTACCTTCGACGCTCCGAAGGAACGGATCTTGCCTGCACGGACGAGATCGGACAGGGCGCCGAGTGTCTCGTCGATGTCGGTCTGCGGATCGGGAACACCTGCCTGGTACAGGTCGATCCAGTCGGTCTGCAACCGGCGCAGCGAGCCCTCGACCGCCTCGGTGATCCACCGGCGCCCGGCGCCACGATGGTTGGGGTCTTCGTCGAATGGCACGCCGAACTTCACGGCGAGCACGACACCGTCGCGTCGCCCACCCGCCAGTGCTTTCCCCAGGATCTCTTCGGACTCGCCGGCGGAGTAGCCGTCCGCGGTGTCGACGAAGTTGATTCCGGCGTCCAGTGCCTTGTGGATGATACGGATCGCATCGTCGTGATCGGTGTTGCCGAAGGCGCCGAACATCATCGCGCCCAGGCACTGCTGGCTGACGGTCATGCCGGTGCGTCCCAGTGGTCGGTAGTCCATGGAAGGTCTCCTTCGTGCTTCGTCGGAGGTGATCTGGATGCGGCGGGTGGGGATGGTCGGATCCCCCAATAGACGGACAGCCTGTCCACTTCAAGGTATACCGGTTAACGGATAGCCTGTCCAGTACGATCATTCCGTCCCTTCGAACGAGGTCCCATCGCCCGTGAGACGTGCCGACGCGGAGCGCAACCGCGACAAGATCCTGGGTGCGGCCCGCAGCGCCTTCGCCGACCCGGATTCCGAGGTGTCGATGGCCGAAATCTCGCGACGTGCCGGGGTCGGGATGGCGACGCTGTACCGCAACTTCCCCGGCCGTCGCGAACTCCTCGAGGCACTCTTCACCGACGAGGTCGACGCCATCTGCGATGCCGCCGAGACGGTCGACGGGGAAACGCCCGACGCCGCACTGAACCACTGGCTGCACCGGTTCTACGCCTTTGCCATCACCAAGCACCACGTCGTAGCGGAACTGCTTGCGCAGTCGGTCGGGAGCAGCCCCGACTTCAGCGAGAGCCGGAACCGCGTACTCGCCGCCGGCCGGCCGCTCCTTGCCGCTGCACAGGACTCCGGTGAAGTCCGTGACGACCTGGCGCTCGAACAGATCCTCGACATGATCGTCGCTATCACCCAGATCCGGGGCGAGTCCGACTACATCGAGCCGATGCTCCGGACCGCCCTGGACGGACTGAGCCAGCCGCTCTCCCCCGAGCGGGCGGCGTCACCGGAGGGCCGGCGGCCGGGTGCGAGCGATCGCCATGGTGGTGTCGACCCCCGCCGATGACGGGCCGACCCCACGGTCGGGAGCGCTAGCTGAGCGCGATCCAGCTGACGCCGATGATCTCGCCGCCTCCGTGGGCGCCGACGACGGCGCCGAGCTGACCCAGCCGGATCGACGTCCGGGGGAAGTGGGGGGCGATGAGGTCGAGGAAGTCGTCGATGTCGGGCGCTCCCCCGTGCATGACGGCAACCGACTCGATGGGCAGTGCCTTGATCATCCGCTCGTAGAGCAGGTTGAGCGCCCGCTTCCGGGTCCGGGGCTTGCCGGCCTCCTCGACGACACCGCTGCTGATGTCGACCACCGGCTTGATCGACAGCAGCGATCCGACCATGGCCGTCGCTCCACCGATCCGTCCACCCTTCTTCAGGTTCTCCAACGTGTTGAGGGCGGCGAACACGTGCGTCTTCGGGATGAGTGAGCGGATCCGGGCGACCACCGAGGCCACGTCGGCACTCTCGCGGGCGGCCCGGGCGGCTTCGAGCACGAGGGTCCCGAGTCCGCTCGACACCGACCTGCTGTCGATCACGTGTACCGGGATGTCGCTCTTCACGCTGTCCGCCGCGGTCTGGGCCGATTGGAGCGTGTTCGAGAGGTCACTGGAGATGTTGAGGCAGATCACCGCATCGGCTCCGGCCTGCTTCGCCCCGATGAACGCCTGCTCGAAGGCCCCGGGCGACGGACAGGCCGTCTGGGGGAGCTCGTCGGACCGGGCCATGCGGCTGTAGAACTCGCCGACGGTCAGATCCAGACCGTCCGTGAACTCCTCATTCCCGAATCTGATGCTCAGAGGCACGACCGCGACATTCAACCGGTCGATGTCATCCTCAGCGAGGTCGCTCGAGCTGTCGGTGATGACATGGATGGTGGGCAACGTGGTGGCTCCTCGCATGTGACCTGCTCGTCGGGACGGTTCCCGATACACAATCCTGACACCGCTGAACAGGCGTTGCAGACCTCCGGGCGTCCTGATCCCGTCACGGAGACGATCGGGCCGTTGACGGGGCGGTACCGCCAGGGTGCGACCGGCTCCAGCGCCGTCGGCTGGAGGTGCGAGTCGAAGGACGAGGCCGGTGGCCGGATCGACACATGGGTGGCGACCGGTGCCTTTTGGCAAGCGACGGACACCGGTGGCCCGCAGCGCCGATGCTCCCGGCCTCAGGGCGCCATCAGCCAGACGAGCCGGACGTGATCCCTCTCGTGGGGGGTCAAGGTCGCGGTCTGGGCCTGGCCGCACTGGCCGACCGGGGAGGTCGACGTGGCCGGCCCGCAGCCGGTCAGGGTGTACGTGCCGGGGGAGAGGTGGAGGTCGAACTTCCCGGACTTGCCGACGCTCTTCACGAGTACGAGGGGGTGGAGGTCCAAGTCGACGACGACGGTGCCGGCGGTGGGCCGGAACGTACCGGGGTAGGCGCCGCCCTCGATGCCGAGCTGGCCGATGATCTTGGCGCCGCCGGCCGGGACTGCCGCCTGGACCGGTCCGGCCAGGAGTCCGGTGAGGGCGATGGTGCCGGCCGCCAGGGCCGCTCCGAGGGTGGCGGGTCGTGACATCGTGCTCCGATCGTCCCGGCGGTGGACGTCACCGCCGCTGCTCCTGGGCCTTGCGGTCCTCGTAACCCCTCGTGTCAACGGTGACACGACACACGCCGGGGCTCAAGCGAAATTCTGGTGACGCCACGAAGGGCAGCGATCCGGCGCCTCCCCCGGCGTGGTCAGGCACCCCGGGGGTTCATCTCAGCCGCGGCGAGGAGCCCACTGCCACCGCCGCAGGGTGAGGTACACGCCGACCGCCCCCCAGATGGCGATCACCGCGAGGTCGTTCCAGGCCCAGGGCGACGTCCCCGGGATGTGGTTGAACGAGTCCTGCAGGCTGACGATCAGCCTGCGCACCGGCAGGTAGTCGGTGATGTTGGCCAGGGTCGATCCGGGCGTCAACGGGAAGTAGAGCCCCGAGAACGCGAGCACGATGAAGAAGACGATGTTGACCACCGGCCCGGCCGCATCGGCATTGGGCAGGAGCGTGCTCACCCCCATGCCGAGCGCGACGAAGCCGAACATCCCCACGACCAGTGCGAGCAGGAACGGCAACCAGTTGGCCGGTCCGTGGACACCGAAGGCCCGGCCCACCGCCAGCATCAACACGATCTGGATGACGCACACGATCATCGTGTTGACGAAGATGGCCGACATGAGGATCCACGTGGGGGCGGGACTCAGGCGCAGGCGCTTGAGCAGGCCCATCTCCCGCCGGTTCACGATCACGATCGACAGGACGGAGAAGCACGAGGACATGATCCCGTAGGCGATGAAACCGGGGACGTAGTACTGGATCAGCTTGATCCCACCGAGGGATTTGACGGTCGCCTTGCCGGCCGTCGATTCGAAGATCAGCAGGAAGACCGTCGAGAATCCGATGGTGAAGACGGCCCCGATCGGGTTGAGCCAGAAGGACAGCTGTTCGAAGCGCACCTGCCAGCCGATGAGCTTGAGATCGCTCAGCCCCTGGAAGGACCCGGTCGTCGGTGTGGTCGGGGGAGCGCTCATGGCTCCGCCGTGGTCAGACCCAGGTAGATGTCCTCCAATGACACCCGGGTCACGGCCAGCCCCGGCAGGACGTACTGGTGGTCGATCGCCCAACCGGTGAGCTGGTGCAGGACGCTGAGCTCGTCGTCCGTAGAGATCTGCACGGTGCCGTTCTCGACTTTCGGGGTCGGCCCCGGGATGTCCGAGAGCGACACACCGTCCGGCAGGCCGAATCGGATCGTGACGGTGCTCGAGTCACGACCGCCGATGGAGGTAGGTGTGCCGCTGGCGACGATCTCGGCGTTGTAGAGGACGGCCACCTGGTCGGCCAGTGCCTCCACTTCGTCCATGTAGTGGGTGGTCAGCATCACGGTGGTCCCGGCCGACGCCAGCTCGCGGATCAGCTCCCACGAGGTGCGTCGACCGGAGGGATCGAGCCCGGTCGTGGGCTCGTCGAGGAACAACAGCTCCGGATTCCCGATGATCCCGAGTCCGACGTCGAGCCGGCGCTGCTGCCCGCCCGACAGCTTCTTGACCTTCTGATCGGACTTGTCCTTCAACCCGATGAGTTCGATCACTTCGTCGACCGGCCGCGGCGAGGGGTAGTACCCCGCATTCCGGGTGAGCACCTGGCGCACGGTATAGAAGGGCTCCACGGCCAGCTCCTGGAGCACCACGCCGATCCGGTTGCGCAGCCAGCGCTGGGTCGACCGGTCGGAGGGATCGACCCCGAGCGTCCGCACCTCGCCACCGCTGCGGTGGCGGAATCCCTCGAGGATCTCGATGGTCGTCGTCTTGCCCGCGCCGTTGGGGCCGAGGAGGGCGAACACTTCGCCCTTCTCGACCTCGAAGGTCACGTCGTTGACCGCCTGCACGTCCCCATAGGACTTGGCCAGGTGGGCGACGCTTACCGCGGGCATGACGATCCGGGGGCCCGGAACCAGAGGCACGGTACGTTCGCCCAGGTCAACGCGGGCGCGGAGGATGGCGTTCGCGAGCGATCGACGGGAGACACGGGACGAGTCTCGCGCACGCATCGGGAGCCGACCAACGGCCGACAGTGATTGGCCAATGCGGCAGCGGCGACGACGAAGATCCCCCACAGCTGGCCATCGTCCCGGGCATGCCCATTCCCGGTCCATCCACACTCCCGAGCCCGATCTCGGTAGACCGACTATCCATTAGGGATCCAGTGGCATGAGGCCGCATTTCTGGTAACAGCTGCCACCGAGCGTGAGACGGGAGAAGGAGAACAGTGGGCGGAATACCGATGACGAAGTCCCTCACCGACAAGACACAACCCAATTGGCCTCATTGGTCCAGATTGATGTGCGCCTGCACGGTCGTCGGAGCCGGCGTTCTGATCGTCGTTGCGATGGCGTCGTTCCACTATTTCTCCCGTCCGATCGGCGGCGAGTATGCCAGCCAGAGCCGCTCTCACCCCTCACTGCACCTCCTGCTTCCTTCGCTCGTCGCCCTCGCGTTACTGATTTTCTGCTTCTTCTACGTCGGATATGGTGCGGCGATCCGGACCGACAAAGGTTGGTCACGAGGTCTCATCGGACTGCTCGGATTCGTGGGAACCGTAGCGGTGCTGACGACGGTGTTCGCCGTCAACTACTACGCCGACGTGGGCAGACCGAGCTTTGCGAACGGGATCACGTGCAAGGCGATTGCCACCTGCCCGGGAACCTCCGTCGACCGCCTCGGCGCGTACTACATCTCGGTGGGGGTGCTGTCGACGGTGGGGTCCAGTTATGCCCCGATATCGCGAGGAGCCCGGCAGATCGTGATCGCCCAGGAGCTGGCCGACGTGTTCGTCCTGAGTGCGGGCGCGTTCCTCTTCCTCACCAAGATTCCTCTCATCGCCAGGGAACCGAAGAGCAACCTGTCCGTCGAACCGAATCGAGCCCAGAGGGACTCGAGGGCCGACGAGATCAAGAAGTTGGCCGATCTGCACGGTGCGAGTTCCATCACGGACGAAGAGTTCGCCGAGCTCAAGGCGAAGGTGTGCAGAAGCTAGAGGCGCCCGTCGCCGGTGCGAGTACGCACTGTTCCGGCCCAGCCGGGTCCGCCGCCCCGCGGCTCGGTAGCCTCCACGCCATGGTGCGCGGCCCGACCGAACTCGAGATCTGGCCCTACGTCTTCGACGGGGCGCCCCGGCCGTTCCTGCACCCGGTCACGACGCCCCGGGGCACGGTGCTCTCCGTCGATGCCCCCGACGACCACCCGTGGCACCACGGACTGTGGTTCACCTTCAAGTACGTCAACGGCGAGAACTTCTGGGAGGAGCTGGCGCCCTTCGGCACGCTCCGGCAGTCGGTGGCTCCGTCCACCGAGGTCTCGCCCACCCGGACCGTGCGGCGCAACGAGCTGGCCTGGACCTCGACCGACGGCACGGTGGTCATCGACGAGCAGCTCGTCCTCACCGACCGCCACGTCCCCGATGCCCGTCTGCTCGACATCGGGGTCACGCGGCGCCCCCGCACCGACGTCGTCCTCGACCGCACGCCGTTCACGACCTGGGGCGGCTACGGCGGCCTGACCCTGAGGGGCCGTCCGGACTGGCACGACACGACCCTGCGGATCGACGACGGAGCGGACCACGCGATCCTGCGCGGCGAGCGCTCGGCCTGGTGCTCGCTGGAGGGCGTGGTCGGCGCCGATGACGCCGTCGCCGGGACCGCCGTCTTCGACCATCCCTCCAACCCCCGCAGCCCGGTCACCTGGTACGCCAGCACCCGGTCGGCCACCTACGGCGACGAAGGCTGGTCCAACTTCCTGAACGCCGCCCTGCTCTGGGACGAGCCGCTGGCGCTCGCCGCCGGCCAGGAGCTGCACTTGCGGTACGGCGTCGTCACCTACGACGGCCCGTGGGGCCACGACGGCGCGGCACGGGCCTACGGGGCCTGGTTGACGGAGCCGGCGTGACCTCCCCCGCCACGCGCCACCAGCTGGCCGACCGGCTCCAGGCCCTGGTCGTCGACACCGTGGAGGACCTCCTCGACCGACACCTGCGTGGGCTCAGGATCCCGGGAACCTTCGGCGGACACCCGGTCGAGCCCGACGTGCCGGCCGACCTCGTCTACACCCTGGGCTGGCTCCACGATCTCGGTGTCGGGCAGATCGGGGGCCGCAGCGTGACCGAATCGATCCGCACCGTGCTCGGCGCCATCGACGGGCCGAAGACCCACACCTTCTTCTCCTACCGAGTGGCCGAGACCCTCGCCCGCTACGGCGCCTTCGCCGACAACCCGATCATGGAGGACTGGACGGAGGACCGGCGGGCGAACCTGGCCCGGGCCTGCGACACGACCGACTGGATCCCGCTGCTCGACCAGGGTCTGCCCCGCAACTACGCCGCCGTCCTGGCCCGCTGCGAGGTGGGCCGTCAGCGCCTGGGGCTCGACGCCGACCCCGGGGTCGTCGATTCGCTCGTCGAGCGGACCGCCGCCATGCTCCGGGCCAACCCGCTCGGCTACCTGGACGACTCCACCCACGGCATCGGCCGCTACGACATCTACGCCGCCGACGTCTGGCTCTTCACCGAGCCGCTGGCCGGTCACCTGGGTGCGATGTGGGCGCAGGGCGCGGGCCGCGCCCTCGAACTGGTCGACGCCGTGGCCGGCGACGACGGCGCGGCCGTCCCGTGGGGGCGCTCGACCGGCGTGCTCGGGATCGCCCTCACCATCGAGCTGGCCGCCATGGCCACGGCCCACCTGCCGGAGGCCGACCCCGACCGGTTGTTGCGCCGGGCGGACGACGCGGCACACCAGCTTCCGGCGTGGTTCGATGGCGGCGTGATCACGGCCCACAAGTACCGCTCGCCCTACAGCTACCGCGGCCCTTTCCGTCGCCTCCAGATGACCCTCGACGTGCTGGGCAAGCTGGCCTGGTCCGCGGTGCAGCTGCGCCGGGCCGACGATCTCCCGGCGGCGGCACTGGCCGACACCTACCGACCGACCGAACGGCTCCTCTCCTTCGACGACGCCGGGCCCGCCGCGGTGTGGGCGCACCGGAGCGCGGCGGCCGAGCTGGTGGTGCCCTTCGTCGGACCCACCCGGAGCGACTATCTGGCGGCCCCTCGACGCCCCGGGGTATTCGAGGTTCCCGTCGACCAGCCGATCCCGTGCTGGGTCCCCCTGGTCATCGCCCGGGGGCGCCGCTGGACGGCCGCCGGGGTCCCGAATGTGGTCGAGGCCACACCGGGATCGGTCAGGGCCACCTGGCGGGGCCTGCTCGAGGTCGGCGAGCTCGACCCCCGGGCGGATGCGCGCCGGCTGTCCGGCCGCTGCACGACCACGCTGACGGTCGTGGGCCGGACTGTCCGGTTCGCCGTCGAGCTCGACCTCGACGAGGTACCCGACGCCGTGACGGTGCTCGTCCCCGAGACCCGGGGCCGGCCCCTCCACGTGGAGGTGGTCGGTCCTCCCGGCACGACGGCCGTGCTCGACACCGTCGACGTGAGCGGCATCGCCGAATGGCGGAGCTTCTGGTCCGAGCTGCCGGTCGTCCACCAGGTCGACCTCGACGTGGACCACCACGTCGAGGTGACGATCGAGGTCACCCCGAAGCTGCTCGTGGGCTCGACGGCCTATGGCCACCACTACGACCGCCTGCTGGCCGGCGCAGTCGGCGGTGGCGTGGAGGTGGTGCCGCCACCGTTCGGGCGGCTGGCCCTGCCGGACTCCTCGCTCGACGGCATCGACCTCCTGCACCTGCACTGGCCCGAGTGGCTGGCCTTCGACGACGTCGAGCTCCACCGCCGGTTCATCGCCGAGTTGCAGGAGCGCTCGATCCCGATCGTCTGGACGGCCCACAACCTGACCCCCCACCAGAAGCGGCCCGAGGTCTTCGACACCGTCTACCAGCTGTGGGCCGAGGCGGCCGACGGCGTCATCCACCACTCGGACTTCGGGCTGCGGGCCATGCAGCAGCGCTACCGCTTCCGGCCCCAGTCCATCCATGTCGTGATCCCCCACGGCCACTTCGGCCCCCTGTATGAAGCCACCGCGGCGGCCGCTCCACGCGACGAGCTCGAGACCGCCCTCGGACTCACCCCGACGTCGTGCCGGATCGGGCTGTTCGGGGCACCCCGGGCCGAGAAGGACGTGCTGGGGTTCCTCGACGCCGTGGTGGCCTCGGGCCGCCAGGACCTCCAGGTGCTCTGCTTCTCGCTGCGCGACGACGAGCAGGCGCCCGAGGACCCGCGCATCGTCGCCGTCGAGCACTACCGGCCGGTCGACGCCGTCCTGTACGCCCAGCGGCTCGCCGTCTGCGACCTCATCGCCCTGCCCTTCGACCCGGAAGGCGAGATGCTGGCCACCGGCGTGGCCGCCGACGTGATCGGCATGGGGCTCGGTGCCCTGGTGACCGACTGGCCGTACCTGACGGAGATCTTCGGGGACGCCGGCATTCCCCTGGGCTCGACCGTCGAGGAGATGACCGCCGCCCTCGACGCCCTGGATGCCACGGCGGTGACCCGGGCCAGGGAGGCCAGCGCCCGACTGCGGGCCGCCCACGGGTGGGACGTCGTGGGTGCCCAGACGAGGGAGCTCTACGAAGCGGTGGCCCGGACCCACGCTAGGGACTGAGCCGGGCTCTCTAGGTCAACAGGGCCTCGAGCCGTTCGACGATGTCGGCCAGGACCTCCCGGTCCGACGCCGGCCGCTGCGGCGAGTCCGGGTGGGTGGCGCCGGCCGTGACCCAGCCCCGGAGCTCCAGGAACATCGCCGCATCGTGGCGGTAACCGGGGACGGGGCGACGGAACGAGAACTGCCCCAGGTACTGGAGCAGATCGTTGAGCTCCAGGAAGGCCACGTCGTCGCCGGCCGTCCAGGCCCGATCGCGCGCCGCGAAGGCGTCGGGGGCGAAGGTCGAGAGCCCGAGCAGGTAGTCCGAGCCCTCCGTCACCAGGTCGATGGCCAGGTCGTTGCCGGTCAGGACCAGGAACCCGGGGCGCAATTCGTCGCGGACAGCCAGCCGGTCGAGCTCCAGGCGGCGGCTGAGCGACGAGTGCTTGGCCCCGACCAGGGCCGGGATCTCGAGCATGGCCGCAAAGGTGTCGAGCGCCCAGATCCGCCCGGCCGGGTGGAACATCGGGCCCAGCTCGAAGCCCAGGAACCGGTCACACGCGTCGGCGAAGCCGGCGTAGATGCCGGGCAGCTCCTCCTCGGCCACGGCGGCCAGGCCGTAGGAGGGGAAGATAATGGGCAGACCGCCGGCATCGGCCACCACCTCGATGGCGCCGGACGTTGCCCGGGCGTCGAACCCGTCCCCGGGCCCGTCGTCGATCAGGGCGCCGGCCACGAACATGCCTTCGACCAGTTGCCGGGTCCGGGAGAGGACCTCGGCTCGCTCAGCGGGCCCGAGGGACGGGCCGTAGCCGGTGTCCATGTTGACGGCCGGGATCAGCCCGGCCGTGACCGTCCGGGCCAGCAGACCCTCGAATCCGTCCCAGTCGATGGCGCCGTCGAGGTGATAGGGCAGCAGCACGGCGGTCATCCCGGTGATCGTCCGCCGTGGGCCCCCCGCCGCGGTCACGACGCCACCTCGCCCGACGGGGGCCCGGCCAGCCAGCGGGTCAGCGTGGCGGCGTCGGCGGCCAGCGCCGCCGGATCGTCCCCGGCCACGAACTCCAACAGTGCGAAGCGGCGCATCGGCCCAGGATCGGCTTGCGCCGCGTGCTCGAGGACCCGGGGCCAGTGGGCGTGGCCGGCTTCGAGCGGTAGGCGGGTTGCCGCGTCCTCGCACTCGTAGACGTGGACGTGAGCCAGCCACGGCGCAAGCAGGTCCAGCTCGTCGGCCGCGTCGAGCTGGTCGGCCGCGGGCACGTCCCAGTAGCGCGGCTGCCACGCGCAGCACAGCCGTTCGTCCCCGACCTCTTCGAGCAGGGCCCGGGCCGAGGGGGCGGAGGCGGTGAGGGTGCCGCCGTGGAACTCCAGGTACAGCGAGATCCCGGCCGACGCGGCGCGCCCCACCCAACCGGCCAGCACCCCGGCCACCGCTGAGCGCTCCGACGGCGGGGCGCCCGGCTCCACGCCGAACGGGCACCACACCCGGACCAGGTCGGTGCCCAGCTCGACCGCCGTGGCCAGCACCGGGTCGAGGAGGCCGGCCGATGCTCCGTCGGCGAAGAGGTAGCTGCCGTAGGAGGCGACGGCCAGACCGGCGTCGGCACAGCGCCGGCGGGCGGCACGGGCTGCGGCCAGGTCGTCCGGCGGCACGTGGACGTCCCCACCCCACTCGATGCCCTGCAGCCCGGCCGAGGTCGCCAGCTCGACGATCGCCCCGACGTCGAGCTGGCGGAAGGTCACCGAGCAGAGGCCGGGGGACAGCGGACCTGGCACGGCGGTCATGCCAGGCGCTCGAGGTCGGCCTCGTGCACCGGATGGAGCGGTGGCAGGCCCGCCGCGTAGCGCTCCACCTCGACCACGGCGAGATCGGCCAGTCGCCAGAGCTCACTGTTGACGGCACCGGCCACGTGCGGGGTGAGGAGCACGTTGGGGAGGGTGCGCAGTTCGTCGTCGGCCGGCAGGGGCTCGGGATCGGTGACGTCGAGCACGGCCGCCAACCGGCCCGCCCGGAGCTCGGAGCGCATCGCCTCGTGGTCGACGAGCCCGCCGCGCGCCGTGTTGACGATGGTGACCCCGTCGTGCAGCGCGGCCAGCTGGGTGGCCCCGATCATGTGGCGGGTGGCGGGGATGTCCGGAGCATGGAGGCTGAGGATGTCGCACCAGGCGCAGAGCTCGTCGAGCTCCATCCGCCGGACTCCGAGCGCCGCCGCGTCCTCCTCGCTCAGGTAGGGATCGGCGATGGCCAGGTCGAGGTCGGTCGGACCGAGCAGCTCGACCACCTGGCGGCCGACGAACGACGCCCCGACGAGGCCCACCCGGCGGCGGAAGTTCCCGATCCGGAACGGGTCGAGCGGGACCCGGGCGTCCGGTTGGCGCTCCTTGGCGGCGAAGAGGAAGACGCCCTTGCCGGCCAGGAGGATGGCCCCGGCGGCGTACTCGGCTACCGGGACGGCGTTGGCCACGGCCGCCGACGTGACGACCACGCCCTGGCGCCAGACGGCGTCGGTCACCTGCCACTTGACCGTGCCGGCGGCGTAGGCGAAGAGCCGGAGCCGGGGGGCCGCCGCCATGACCTCGTCGGTCAGGGTGGGGCAGCCCCAGTGGCCGACCAGCACCTCGGCCCGGCCGAGCAGCGCGGCCGCCCGATCGTCGTCGAAGCGGGACATCGGGATCGGGTCGAGCAGCTCGCCGGCCTGTTCGAGCCGCGCCAGGTGCTCGGGGTCGAAGGCATGGGCGAGGAGCCCGTCCATCATGGCCAGGGCGATGGTCGGCCGGCTCACGGGCGCACCGCCTTGCGGGCCCGCTCCGCCTCCCGCTTGACGCGGGCCAGTTCGACCCGCTGCGGGGTGTGCTTGTAGGCCTCGTCGATCGGATAGCAGCCGGAGACGAGGCCGTTGCGCGGAGCGGTGGTGCAGTCGCTGAAGGTCCGGCACAGCGACGGCCGCGTGAGATCCCGACCCTGGAGGACGTCCAGGGGGAGGGTCGGGTAGCTGAGGGTCATCCGTCCGATGCCGGCCACGTCGGTCCAGCCCTCGCGGACCACGGCCTGGGCCACATGGGGCAGCCACTCCTGCAGATAGGTCATCCCGGATCCCACCACGGCCATCCCGGGGTGGGCCCGGGTGACCTGCCTCGTGACCTCCACGATGTTGGCCACGTCGACGAGCGGGTCCCGCGGTGGCTGGTAGCCGTCGGAGGGAGGGAAGTAGGCGGGCCGCTGGGTGTGCGGGTTGGCATAGGGACTCCCCACGGTCACGCACACCATGTCGACCCCCAGTAGGTCCAGCTCGTCGAGGAGCGTGTGGGGCTCGGTCAGGTCGAACCCCGAGCCGGTGCCGTCGCCCCCGAAGGCGTACGGGTAGGGGATGGTCACCAGCGGGTCGAGGGTGCCGACGCCGTCGGGTCCGGCGACGTAGGGGGCGCTGTCGACCACCGAGAGCCGGGTGCCGATCCCGAGGTCGGGCAGCTCCTGGCGGATGGCACGGACCACCGACGTCACGAACCGGGAGCGGCCGGTGAGGTCGCCGCCGTACGGGCCCGGCCGGTCCATGGCGCTGAGCAGTTCGTGGCCGAGGTAGCCGTGGCACTGCTTGACGTCGACGAAGGCGAACCCGGCCTCCCGGGCCGCCCGGGCCGCGGCCACGAAGGCGCCGACCAGGTCGTCGAGCTGCGTGTCGGACAGCACATGGTCGTCCGTCGCCCCCACCCGGGCGTCGAGGACGGGGTGACGGTAGGCGATCAGCGGCTCGGGAGGCCCGTCGGGACGGGACCACCGCCCCGAGTGGGTGAGCTGGAGCCCGAGGACCAGTCCGTCGGCGCTGCCGGTCGACGCCCGGCGGCCCGCTTCGACCGCGGTACGGAGGGCCACGAGGTCGGCCACCGAGTCCGGCCCCAGGCACAGCTGACGCGGGTTGGCCCGCCCCTCGGGCACCACGGCGAAGGCCTCGCCACCCCAGACCAGCGACGCCCCGCTCGCACCGAAGCGCCGCCACCGCCGGAGCACGAGGTCGGTGGGCCGGCCGTCGGCCGTGCCGTCCCAACCCTCCATCGGGAGGATCGCCCAGCGGTTGGTGAGGGCGCCCGCCCGACCGACGTCCAGGGGTCGGACGAGCGGGCTGTCGGACTCGACGACCTGGTCGACCGGGATCGTGACGCCGATCGACGAGAGGTGCGCGACGAGCGCCTCGTAGGTCGCCAGACGCCGGACCTGTGTCAACCGGGTGGTCATGCCCGCATCTTCGCAGAAGGGTCGTGGGGACGGTGAGGAGTCAGTCGCCATTCACCTTTCGCCCGACGACGGCTGAGCGTGCGCACGGCTGCGGGTTACTCTGCCCGATTGCACGTGCACGACATCTCAGGAGGATGGGGCGATGCCAGGTCCGGACCACAGTCAGCTGCTTGCCGACCTCACCCTCGAGGAGAAGGCCTCGCTCGTCTCGGGATCGGGGTTCTGGCACACCCGGTCCATCGACCGGGTCGGGCTCCCGTCGATCCTGGTCAGCGATGGCCCTCACGGGCTCCGGGTCCAGCCCGGTGACGGCGACCACGTCGGCTTGGGGGACAGCATCCCGGCCACCTGCTTTCCGACGGCATCCGCGCTGGGGGCGTCCTTCGACGTCGATCTGGTCCGAAGCGTCGGGGCGGCGATCGGCCGCGAGGCCCGGGCGCAGGGTGTGTCGGTGGTGCTCGGCCCGGGGATCAACCTCAAGCGGACGCCACTGTGCGGGCGGAACTTCGAGTACCTGTCGGAGGATCCGCTGGTCTCGGGCGTCCTGGGCGCGGCGCTGGTCGACGGCATCCAGGGCCAGGGTGTGGGGGCGTCGCTCAAGCACTTCGCCGTCAACAATCAGGAGACGGAGCGACTCCGGATCAGCGCGCGGGTCGACGATCGGACCCTCCGGGAGCTCTACCTGTCCGCCTTCGAGCGCGTGGTGCGCACGGCGGCTCCGTGGACGGTCATGTGCAGCTACAACCGGGTCAACGGTGTCTACGCGTCCGAGGATCCGTGGCTGCTCACCGGGGTACTCCGGGACGAGTGGGGTTTCGACGGCCTGGTGGTGTCGGACTGGGGTGCCGTCGACGACCCGGTGGCGGCGGTGGCCGCCGGCCTCGACCTCGAGATGCCGTCCTCGCGCGGGGCCGGTCCCCGGGCGGTGCTCGCCGCGGTCCGGGCGAGGGCACTCGACGAGTCGGTGCTCGATCAGGCGGTCGGTCGGCTCCTGAGTCTGCTCGACCGGGCGTTGCCGGCCATCGGGAGTGCCGAGGCCTTCGACGCCGACGCGGATCACGACCTGGCGCGCCGGGCCGCTGCCGAGTGCGTCGTTCTCCTTACCAACGAGGACTCACTCCTGCCATTGGGCGACGACCTCGGGAGAGTGGCGATCATCGGCGAGTTCGCCCGCAGCCCCCGGTTCCAGGGGGCGGGTAGCTCGAAGGTGAATCCGACCCGGGTGGACGATGCGTTGGGTGCCCTGCGAGCACAGCTCGGCCCGTCGGCGACGGTCGACTTCGCCCCGGGGTTCGGTGTCGACGACCCCGCGGCCGACCTCGACGCGTTGGCCGTCGAGGCCATGGAGGTGGCGAGCGGTGCCGACGTGGCCGTCCTCTTCCTGGGTCTGCCGCCGAGCTTCGAGTCCGAGGGGTTCGACCGGACTCACATCGACCTGCCCGCCGAACAGGTCCGGCTGCTCGAGGCGGTCGCTGCGGTCAACGACCGGATCGTCGTGGTCCTGGCCAACGGCGGGGTGGTGTCCACGGCGCCGTGGCAGCACCACGCCGGCGCCATCGTCGAGGGCTGGCTCGGGGGCCAGGCGGGTGGCTCGGCGGTCGCCGATGTGCTGGTCGGGAACGTGAACCCGTCGGGGCGCCTGGCGGAGACGGTGCCGCACCGGTTGGAGGACACTCCGGCGTTCGCCAACTTCCCGGGCGAGGACGGCGAAGTCCTCTACGGCGAGCGGATCTTCGTCGGCTACCGGCACTACGACCTGGTCGATCGAGACGTGGCCTTTCCGTTCGGGCACGGTCTGTCGTACACGACGTTCGACTATTCGGACCTCGACGTGGCCGTCGTCGACCCAGTGGCCCCGACATCGGACTGGCGTGGCCCGGTGCGCCTGCGGGCCACCGTGGAGATCACCAACACGGGTGAGCGGGAGGGCAAGGAGGTCGTACAGCTCTACGTGTCCGAGCTCGACGCACCATCGCCCCGCCCGGTGCGGGTGCTGCAGGGCTTCCACAAGGTGCAGCTGGCCCCCGGTGCATCGACGACCGTCACGTTCGAACTGACCGAGCGCGACCTGTCCCGCTGGTCGGTGCGGAACGACGGATGGGTGCTCCACCCCGGGAGCTTCGATGTCGCCATCGGGGCCTCGTCCCGCGACATCCGAGTCCACGGGACGGTGGAGGTGGTGGGCGAACCGCCCGCCCTGCTCATCGACAGGTCGAGCACCATGGCGGAGTGGCTCGCCCACCCGGTGGGACGCGACCTGTTGGTGGAGGGTCTGCGCACCGCTCCCGGGGGCGACCTCTCCCTGCTGCTCGCTGACGAGGACACCGTGATGATGCTGGGGTCATTTCCGCTGAACCGGCTCGCCATCATGATGGGGGGCGCGCTGGGTGAGGGATTCGTGGAGGGGCTCATGAGCGATCTTGCGACCGCCGCGAGCTCGGGAATCGTGACCTCAGATTGAAGCCGAGGAGAGAGAGGACCACGACAGCTCAGCTGCCTGAGCTGAGGGTGTAGCCGCACGGCGGACCTTTTGGATCAGGACGCAACCGCGGCGTATGCGCCGTCCGCTTCCAGCAACTTCACGCTCGAGCGGCCGCTGACGGATGCGCGCTTTGCAGATGATACTACTTTCAGTATCATAGAGGCATGGACGGGAGGTCAGCGGCAAGCAAACTGGTGCGAGATCTCCGGCGCAGGGCCGGATGGTCTCAGCGAGCGCTTGCTTCGGCCGCCGGCGTCCCTCAACCGACGATCGCCGAGATCGAACGTGGGCGACGGGAGCCCTCACTCTCGCTCCTGAGCAGACTGGCCGAGGCGGCGGGTCAGGTGGTGACGGTCGGACTGGAGCCGATCCACCCCCGCAGCGCTGTGGCTACTGCCAACCGCGTCCGTGACCGACTCAGCGGTTCGGCGGGCGAGGGTTGGTCGACCGAATTGCGACAGGACGGTGCCCTGCGCGCGGTGATCGACTTCAAGAACGCTCTCGGCTCCGCCTCTGCCGAGGACTTTGCCGGGCTTGTGAAGACGCCCCCCGGTATGACGGGCGAGACGCGGTGGGACGCGCTCATCGCCGCGGTCGTCGAAGACGAATCGGCGACTCGGGACGTCCCACCCCCCTACTGGACGAACGAGGAGAGCCGGTTCGCCCGGCCGCTCTGGTATCTGTCCGACAACAAGGCACTGCATGCCTGGGAACTGGCCACAGCACCAGGAGCATTCGTCCGGCACGGGGTCCTGGCGGCCAGAGCGGAACTGGAGGGCGTCTGATGGACCGGATGGAGATCGAGGGTGCACTTCGAGAGCTCTCCGAGGAGCTGGACGGCAGGGGAGTCGTCGCTCGGATCTATCTGGTGGGCGGGGCCGCCATGGTGTTGGCCTACGAGTCGAGGTTCTCCACCGATGATGTCGATGGTTCTGGCTATCCGACGGACGCCGTCCTGGCCGCAGCAGGCGAAATCGCCGAACGTCGGGGCCTGTCTTCCGAGTGGCTCCATGATTCCGTCAAGGTGTACTTCCCGACCTTCAAGGAGCCCGACTGGCGACCCGTGTTCAAGGTGGGGACGGTGGAGGTGGTCGTCGCCGACGAACGAACGCTACTGGCCATGAAGATGCGGGCCAGTAGAGGACGACGGGACGAGGTCGACATCAAGTTCCTACTCGACAAGTGCGGAATCAGCTCGGTAGGCGAGGCACTCGCTCTGTACGGCGCCTGTCAACCTTTGAGAGACAGAAAGTTTGGGAAATCACTGTGCCGTCGTGGTCGCCTCCTCGGGTCGGTTGATCCACGCCACCGTCGGTAGTTCCGGAGGCGTGGGCGCTTTGCGGACGAACCGCTCGGGGTGGGCGGCGTAGGCGGCATTCAATACCTGGCCGCGCCGTTCGCGGACCTCCTCGGCTCGGCCGTAGTGGACGTCGGCCGGGGTGTGGAATCCGATGCCCGAGTGCCGGTGCTCGTCGTTGTACCAGTCGAAGAACCGCCCACAGTGGGCATGGGCATCCTCGAACGACCCGAAGGTCTTCGGGAAGTCCGGCCGGTACTTGAGGGTCCGGAAGTGGCTCTCCGAGTAGGGGTTGTCGTTACTCACGTGGGGTCGGCTGTGGGACTTGGTGACGCCCAGGTCGGCCAACAAGTGGGCGACCGGCTTGGCGATCATCGGTGACCCCCGGTCGGAGTGGATGGTCAGCTCGCCCGCACCGATGCCCTGCTTCTCGATGGTCTCGGCCATCAGGGCCTCGGCCAGGCTGGCCCGCTCGGCTCGGGCCAGCATCCACCCGGGCACGTAGCGGCTGTAGATGTCGATGATCGTGTACAGGTAGTAGTAGGTCCACTTGGCTGGTCCGTGCAGCTTGGTGATGTCCCACGAGTAGATCTCGTTGGGCCGGGTGGCCACCAACTCGGGCTTCATCCGGGCCGGATGGGTGGCATGGCGTCGTCGGTCGCCGACTTCGTCGTGCTCGCGCAGGATCCGGTACATGGTGGGCACCGACGCCAGGTAGACGCCTTCGTCGAGGAGCTTGGCATAGACCGTCGCCGGCGCCTCGTCGACGTGGTCGGGGCTGTTCAGAACCGTGCGGATCTCCTTGCGCTCGACGTCGGTCAGCGCCCGGGGCTGGGGTGTCGCCACCCGTTCGGGGCGGGGCGGTGCCGGGCTCTTGCGATGCCGGCGGTAGTGGCGGGCCCGGCTCTCACCGAGGGCGTGACACGCGGCCCGAACCCCGACCACGGGGGTCAGTTCGTCGATGGCCTCGTCGATCACCTGGTCTCGCCTCTCTCGTCCTGCGCGCTGTCGGTGGCGAACTCCTCCAACAACGCCGAGAGTTTTCCCTGGACCTCGATGACCTTGCGGGCCTTGCCCAGCTCGGACTCGAGCCGCTCCGTCCGTTGCTTGAGTCGGGCGATCTCCTTGTCCCGGGGATCGGCGGACTGGCGACCGGCCGGTCGGGCCAGCGCCTCCTCGGCTCCCCGGTCGCGCTGGCGGCGCCACTCGGTGAGGAGCGACGAGTAGAGACCCTCCCGACGGAGGAGCGCTCCCTTCTCGGCCTTCCCGAGGGTGTCGTACTCGGCGAGGATCCTCGCCTTGTAGGCGGCGGGGAACCGCCGTGGTCCTCGGGCCCGTTCGGGGACCTCGGGGTCCGGGTCAGTGGTGTCGTCCATCCCACCAGCATGATGGCGCGTGTCGTCAAGGTGGTTGATTGTCGTGGTCATTTCGGGGCTCGTTTCCCCGCCCTCAGTTCAATGAATCAGCAGCTCGATCTGCCTCACTGAAGGTTGACACAGAGGGGTACGAGGAGTATTTCCCCGAGGACGAGCTTCCCGACCGGGCCCTACCCATGCTCCGCCATGCTCTCGAGCAGCTACGGAAGGACGGGCCGTAGCCGTCGACGCAGGACCGGCGCATCGCCGCCTTCGCTACCAGGGTGTGACGACTTCAGCCGAGGTCATTGACACACGTGTCCCCATCGGCATCGCTATTCGTCCCGTCGGGACAGGCTGTGTTCGACCAGGTGACGTTCGTCAAGTTGGCGTCGTCCAGATTCGCGCCGGTCAGATTGGCGCCGGTCAGATCTGCACTCGTCATGTCTGCCTCGAAGAGGTCGGCACCAGCAAGACCGGCATCGACAAGACTTGCGTCCCTCAAGTTGGCTTGGGGACCTACCAGGTAACCGCTCACGAGGCTCCATCCGGACGGCAAGGCGGATGGTGTTCCCGTGATGAATCCGGAGGACACTCCGTCCAGTGAGGTACCGGTGAGGTCGGTACCCGCCAAGATCGATTGAGACAGGTTGGTGAGTCCAAGGTCCGCGTTCTCCAGATTTGCATCCGTGAAGTCGACGTCGGCTATGGAGGCGTACCTGAGTAGGGCATCCGTGAGATCAGCCCCTACCAATGTCGAGCCGTTGAGGTTCGATTGATACAAGTCGGCATTCGTCAGGTCGGCACCATCAAGGTCTGCCTGAGTGAGGTCCGCTTCGAACAAGTCCGAAGACGTCAGATTGGCGCCGGGGCCGATCAGGTAACCATCGACGATGACCCAGTCCACGGGCAACCCGGCGGGTGTGCCCGAGATGCTCCCCGAGGACACACCGGTCAGCGTGGCGCCGGTCAGGTCAGCTCCAGCTAGGTCAGAGTTCGTCAGATCCGTCCCGGTCAGATCCGCTCCGGCGAGGCTGGCATCGGTCAAGTTGGCGGAGTTGCCGATCAAGTAGCCAGCGATGAGCATCCAACCAGTGGGGAGTCCGGCCGGAATCCCGGTGACACCACCCGTGGTGACCCCGAACAAGTTGGCGTCGCTGAGGTCCGCACCGCTCAGGTCACAGCCAGACAGATCGGCGCCCGCCAGTTGGTCACCGGCCATGTCAGCGCCGACCAGATCGTTTCCGGTGAAGTAAGCGCTGGCCAGTTGGACGCCAGGGCCGACCAGGTATCCGTACCTCCTGACAAGGATCCAGTTCATGGGGAGTCCGGCCGGCGTCCCGGTGACTCCCCCAGATGACAGGCCGCTCATCTCCGCCCCGGTCAACAGTGCTCCGGCCAGATCGGCGATGCTCAAGTGTGCGTCGGTCAGATTGGCGTCGTTCAGAGTGGCATCGGTCAAGTTGGCACCGGTCAGATTGGCGTCGGCCAGGTTGGCACCGGCGAGATCTGCGCCATCGAGGTCACACCCCTGGAGATTGGCATCTGGCCCCGGATAGGAGCAGGCTTGGGCCGTCGACGGTGTGGCGAGGACAGCGATAGAGGGGCGACTCGCCCCAATTGCGTTGGTCGCTCGGACCTTGAGTTTGTACCTGCGCCCATTGACGAGCCCCGTTATTGTGCAAGAGAGCGCGGCGGCGGTCGTGCACGTCTCGCCATGAGGCTCTGCCGTCACCGTATAACTGGTGATCGGTGAACTGCCAGTGGTTGCCGGAGCGGTCCATGTGATGCCGATGGCCGTATTATCCCGACCGCTTGAACTGCTGTCGGAGCACCGGGCTTCTGCGGCTTCGGAACCTTTGATCCATAGGCAGGCGAGCCGCCAACCAACGTCAGAACTGTCGAAACGACTGTGCCAATGATGGCCCAGCGGACGACCCTGCGTCTTGCCGTGATCGATTCGGCCGGCCCGGTTGCCAACGACGACTCGTCTCCACCCGCCGCTCGCTTATCCACCCCTGCACCTCCCACCTCACCGGGGTCAATCCTGTTCGCAATTCAAAATTGTGTCAATCGTCACCGGATCTGTTGCGGAGCCGACGACAGGGCGATGGCCGGTCATCGGTTCGAGTGCCCGTCCAACTGGTTCGTCCTCAACCTTCAGAAGCTGAGCATCTTCGGGGAGTTCCGTTTCCGCAGCCGGTCGCTGCGTACCGACCTCGCACGCCCCTGGTGGCCCATGCCTCGGCGTGGGCCCGGTTTGGCGATGATCATGATCCCTTCTGCGGCACCTCGGGCGTGAACCGACGCACGAGGTGCTCGATGGCCTCTCGCTGGGCTTCCGGTGTGGCCGACAGACCTATGCGTTGGATCAGCACTTTCGTATCGACGATCCCTCCCGCAGGAGGGCACCCACGAAATCCAGTTCCTTCTCTCTTCCAGCGGCCAATTTGGCGATGCACAGGTCGTGGCGCTCGAGACACAACCCGGTGACGTTGTCTCCGAAACGCCATCAGCGTGGATTCCGAACTGCTCGTCGAATGGGCTGAACTCCCCAGGACGCCATCGATGACGTCCGCTTCGGAGCCGTCTGGATCATCCCGGGGAAGGATGTCAGCTTCAAGAGATCGTGCCGCTTCGACCGGGAGTTCGCAGGAGACCAGTTGTCATTCTGTCGCGCAATGCCGCAATTTCACGCTTGCGTCGCGGTCTAGTCGCTCCATGCACAACGACCATCCGCAGCCAGCCGAGCGAAGTGATCCTCGATCCGAGCGAGGACCCGATCCCGCGGCCATCCGCGGTCAACCTCGATTCGGTCGAGAGTGTTGCCATCGCCGTTCTGGTGGAGCGAATTGGGCAACTTGCACAACCGAGGATGAGGGAAGTCTGCGTAGCGCTGGAGGTCGCCGTCGACTGCGGGGGCTGACGAGCTGCGGCTTGCTCTGCGGACGTCCTCAGCTGCGTGGGCTGAGTCATCCGCCGCTGACGCACCGGGAGATGTCCGACCGGGTGGGCCAGGCCAGGGTCAGGATGGCTGGGTCGATCCACCGCCGGTGACCTCGTCGACGAGGTCGGCCACCGAAGCCACGATCCTTCCCGGCCGGTAGGGGAACCGATCGACGTCGGATTCGTCGGTTACGCCACTCAGCACCAGGATGGTGGACAAACCCGCCTCGATCCCGGCCACGATGTCGGTATCCATGCGGTCTCCGATCATCACGGTGGTTTCCGAATGTGCTCCCAGGGAGTTGAGAGCCTCGCGGATCATCAGCGGATTCGGCTTTCCTATGAAGTATGGCGAGACTCCGGTGGCCCGTTCGATCAGGGCGGCCACCGATCCCGTGGCCGGGAGGATCCCGTCGAGAGAGGGTCCGGTCGGCGTCAGGATTGGTGGCGATGAATCGGGCACCGGCATCGACGAGTCGGATGGCCCGGGTGATGGCTTCGAAGCTGTACGTCCGGGTCTCACCCAGGACCACGTAGTCAGGCCGCTGATCCGTCAGGACGTAGCCGGCCTCGTGGAGGGCAGAGGTGAGCCCCGCCTCCCCTACGACGAACGCAGTGCCGTTGGGTCGCTGGGAGTCGAGGAAGGCAGCTGTGGCCTCGGCCGATGTCCAGAGGGATTCTGCCGGTACGTCGAGTCCCAGGTTGCGGAGCCGTGCCGAGAGGTCTCGGGCGCTGTAGATCGAATTGTTGGTCAACACCAGAAACGGGTGCCCCCCGGCAGTCAGTGCCCCGAGGAAAGTGTCGGCACCCGGGATCAGGCGACCTTCGTGGACGAGCACCCCGTCCATGTCGGTCATCCACGAGACGGGCAAGGTCGATCCGGCACCTTCGTATGCTCCCACGTGACCGGCATCGCAAGTGGCGGATTCCCCATGGCTCCGGGCGAGTGCCACGCCGAGAACGTGCCGGACTCAGGTGTGGCGCAGACGTTGGCTGACCCGGCGAACGGGTAGCGGCGTCTCGGGATCGATCGCCGCCTGACGCGCGGCAGTAATTCTCAGGTGCGTGAGCTGAGGCGCCCCACCACGTGCGCATCAGA
>CAWHKZ010000001.1:0-39687 GCA_963830165.1 uncultured Acidimicrobiaceae bacterium | reverse complement strand
CGCGAAGCTCGTTCCAAGATGAAATCTCCCACAGGGTAAACCTGGTAAGGCCCGTGGCCAGACGACCACGTTGATAGGCCGGAAGTGTACGTGCGGTAACGCATTCAGCTGACCGGTACTAATCGGCCGAGGGCTTGGGAACTTGCTCGTGCTCGCTATGGAACGCTCAGGGTGACCCTCACGGGGTCACACCGGGCCTCGAGGTCGACCCTGTCGGGGTCCGGCACCTCGGCCCGAGGGCGCACAGTTTCCGGTGGCCATGGCGACAGAGATACACCCGTTCCCATTCCGAACACGGCAGTTAAGCCTGTCAGCGCCGATGGTACTTGGGGGGTAGCCCCCTGGGAGAGTAGGACGCCGCCGGGATTTCTCTGAAGAAGCCCCCCGCTCTGCGGGGGGCTTCTTCGCGTCCGGGGACCGGTCGGCGGTCAGCCGCCGGCGCGTGACGCCGGGCGGTCCGCTGCCGTCGTCAGGGGGTCGGGGCTCCCCCCACGCCCCCGGCCTCCACCAACGACGCGAGGTCGGCCACCAAGCGGGGCCAGCCCACGCTGACCAGGGGGAGGATGCGCCCGTCGGCCAGGAGGTCGCCGTGGATCACGGTCAGCTCGACGAGGTCGCCCCGGGGTTCGAGGTCGAACGTCACCGTCGAACGGGGCTCGGCGGCGAGCTCGGCCCGTTGCTCCTCGTCGAAGCCGACGATGGCCGCCCACTCCGGGGTGAAGGTGTGCCACGTGAACGCCAGGTGCCGCGGTGGATCGGCCTCCAGGACCACCTGGTCCGGGTGGACGATGGGCGTGCCCTGGAGGTACCAGGTCACGGGGGCCCCGGGCGTCCAGTCGCTGTCGAGGACCACGCCCTGCCACCACCGGGTGGTCAGGGTGGGCTCCCGGAGCGCCTGCCACAGGCGCTCCGGCGTGGTCCGGACGGAGGTCACGAGGCGGAACTCGGTGCGGTCGGGCGTATCCATGGAATCCTCCTTCGGTGTCAGAGCAGTCCGTGCCCCCAGGGCCGCCCCGGCCCCGGCCCCGGCGGGCAGGCGAAGACGCCACTGCCGGTGTGGACCAGGTAGTCGGCGAGGGCGTCCTGCTCGGACAGGCGCTGCTGGATCCGGACGAACTGCCGGGACGGGTCCTGCTGGAAGCAGACGAAGAAGAGCCCGGCGTCGAGCTCGCCCGAAGAGGGCTCGACCCCGTCGGCGAAGCTGTAGCTGCGCCGCAGCAGGGCGGTGCCGCCGTTGATGCCCGGGGCGGCCACCCGTACGTGGGCGTTCTCGGGGATGAGGGGTTCGCCGAAGCTGTCGAGGGCCGAGAGGTCGAGGGGGTCGTGCTCGCGGGTGCGGCCCAGCGGCGCCCCGCTGTCCTTGACCCGGCCGATGGTGCGCTCCTGGCCGCCGAGGGTGGTGCGGTCCCACGCCTCGAGGTGGACCCGGATGCGGCGTGCCACCAGGTACGAGCCGCCCTGCATCCACGACTGGTCGGTCGAGCCGTCGACCCACACGTAGGCGTCCATGGACGCGGGGTCGCTCGGGTCGAGGTTGGCGGTGCCGTCCTTGAACCCGAGGAGATTCCGCGGCGTGGTGGACGCGTCGCCGGCCGAGGTCGCCCGACCGAAGCCGATCTGCAGGTAACGCAAGGTGACCGCGCCGAGGCCGATCCGGGTCAGGTTGTGGATGGCGTGGAAGGCGACCTGGGGGTCGTCGGCGCAGGCCTGGACGCACAGGTCGCCGCCGGACCGTGCCGGGTCGAGGGCGTCCCCGGCGAAGGCCGGCAGGTCGACGAGGGCCGCCGGCCGACGGTCGGAGAGTCCGAACCGGTCGTCGAACAGGGTCGGCCCGTAGCCGACGGTGAGGGTGAGGCGGGCGGGCGGCAGGCCGAGGGCCTCCCCGGTGTCGGCCGGCGGGGAGTACGAGCCGGTGGGCCCGGCGACGGTCTGCCCGGCGGTCATGCGCCCGGCGGCCGCCGTCCACTCGGCGAGCAGGGCGGCCAGCCCGGCCCGGCCGACCCCGGACACGTCGTAGGCGGCGAAGACCAGTCGGGCCTGTTCGGAGGTGGCGATGCCACCCTGGTGCTCGCCGTGGAAGGGCTCGGTCGCCGACGTCGCACCGGGGGCCGCGGCGCCGGCGTCACCGGGTGCGAGGCCGGCCGCGGTCACCACCGCGGCCGTGGCCAGGCCGGAGCCGGCCAGCATCTGGCGGCGCGAGATGGCGCCCGGCCGATCCGGGGTCACGACGGCGACCCCTGCGTGCCGTAGGGGGTGAGCCGGGCGACGAGCCGGGCCAGGGTGGTCGCCGTGGCGTCGAGCTGCTGGGACACGGCCAGCCGGCCGGCCGGGGCGACGGTGGTGTCGGGGGTGGTGTCGGGCGGGCCGAGGGCCGCCACCGCACCGTCGAGGGTGGTGAACTGGGCGGCCACCGTCGCCGTCAGCGTGGGGTCGACCAACCGGGCCAGCGGCTCGATGTCGCCGAAGGCCTGGGCTGCCGCGGCCTCGGTGGCGTCCACGTCGACGAGGCCGAGGTGGGAGACGGGCTCCTGGGACCGGGTGAGGGCGGTGTCGACCACCCAGTTGAGCTCGCCGACGGCCTCCGAGCCCACGGCCTCGGGTCCGAGCCGCATCCGGGAGAGGAGGAATTGGGCCACCGGTGCCTGGGCGGCCAGACCGGCCACGTCGGTCGCCGCGGGCCCCCCGGCCCACAGGTCCCGCTCGACGGCGTGCAGGCCGCCGAAGGTCTCGCCGGGCACGACGTCGGTCTCGAGCTCGTCGAGGGTCGAGGCGTTGATCGAGTTGTAGTTGTCGGTCTCGAGCACCCGGAAGGCGTCGAAGTCGGCCTGGGCGGCCACCTCGTCGGACTCGGCGGCCGGGGTGTCACCCTCGGCCACGTCGGTCTGGAGGGTGTCGACGGAGGCGACGAAGTCCGAGGTCCATACGCCGACTTGAGTGGCGTAGGAGCGGGTGGCGGCCTGGGCGGCCAGCGAGGTGGCCCGGTCGCCGACGCTGGTGTCGGCTCCGTAGTGGGACGTGACCCCGGCCTCGGGTCCGACCCGGGGAGCGGTGGTGCCCGTCGGACGGACGGCGACGGCGCCACCGCAGGCGCCGGCCACGAGCGCCACGGCGACGACGGCCGCCGGGGCGATGAGCCGGGTGCGGACGGTGGGTGGGGGTCGGGTCATGGGGTGGTCGGGTCCGTGGTCACACAGCCCGTGACCAGGGTACGGGACGTCACCGGGGGAGGGGTGGCGGCCGGATCGCCGTGGAGGTCGACACCGGCCCAGGTAGACTGGGGTCATGTCGCCGAACTCTCCCTCTGGTCAGCCGCGCCCGCGTACGCCGGGTGGGTCCTCCGGCCGCCCGGGCGCCAAGGGAGGCCCGGCCAAGCGCTCGGGGGGCTCGGGCGCCGGACGATCCACCAGCTCGGGTCGCCCCTCCGGCTCGGGCGCCGGACGATCCACCGGTTCCGGTCGTCCCTCCGGTTCCGGCGCGGCACGGCCCCCCCGTCGTGACGGGCCCCCGGGCTCCGATCGCCCCTCCGGTTCCGGCGCGGCACGGCCCCCGCGTCGTGACGGGGCGCCGGGGGCCCGGACGGACCGCGGCGCGGGTGCCGGGTCCGGACGTCCGACCGGTCGGACGCCGGCCCGACGCGGCGCCACCGACAGCCCCGACCGCGATCGGACCGACAGGCGCCCGCCGCATGGCCAGGTGGTCCGCAAGGACTGGGGGAGTGTGGCCCGCCGGGGCGCCAGCACCGTCCGCGACGGCGTCGACCACGGTCCCGACGACGACACCCCGGAGGGCCGGCGCCGTCGGCGGACGCGGACCGACGAGTTCGTCCCCGAGCAGTTCGTCCGGGTCGACGACCGGTCCGGTCCGGACGGCGACCGCCTGCGCCCACCGGCCCACCGGGCCGTGCGCGAGCCCGACGAGCTCCCGGCCGACATCGCCCAGGAGCTGGCCACCGCGGCGGGCCCCGACTGGAACTTCCTGCGGGACCGCATCAGCGAGCGCATGGCCGCCGGCATCGGCGCCTACGAGCGCGAGCGCTACCGCGACGCGGCCCGGATCCTGCGCACCGTGGTCGACGCCGTGCCCAACGCCCCCTCCCCGCGGGAGCTCCTCGGCCTGTGCCAGTACCACCAGGGAAACTGGAAGGCCGCCCTGCCCAACCTCGAGGTCTTCACCACCCTGACCGGCTCGGTCGACCAGCACCCGGTGCGCATGGACTGCCACCGGGCCCTCGGCCGCCCGAAGCGGGTGGAGGCGCTGTTCGACGAGCTGCGCAAGGGCTCGCCCGATCCCGAGGTGCTGTCCGAGGGCCGACTGGTCCTGGCCGGCACGCGCGCCGATCTCGGCGACCTCGACGGCGCCGTCCGGCTGCTGGTCGACGCCGGCGCCGGGCGCCTCGTCCGGAACCCGGCCGAGCGGCACCTCCGCCAGTGGTACGTGCTGGGCGACCTGATGGAGCGTTCGGGCGACCTGGCCAGGGCGCGCGAGCTCTTCCTGCGGGTGCGGGCCGTCGATCCCGAGGCCTACGACGTGGCCGAGCGACTCGAATCACTCGGGCCGCCGCCAAGGGCCCGGCGGACGACGAACCGACCTCGCGGCTCCCGTTAGGCTCTGCCGCTATGAACCTCGAACAGCTGTTGGGCGACGAAGCCGACTCCCTGCTGAACCACACCGCCACCGCCTTCCCCGCCGAGCACCTGACCGTGCCCGGCCCCGGCGTCGTCCACGACGTCTTCCGTGACTCGGACCGATCGCCCACCGTCCTCCGCAACCTCGGCACCCTCTACAACACGGGGCGCCTGGCCGGCACCGGCTACCTGTCGATCCTCCCCGTCGACCAGGGCATCGAGCACTCGGCGGCGGCCAGCTTCTCCCGGTTCCCCCCGTACTTCGATCCGGCCAGGCTGTGCGACCTGGCCATCGCCGGCGACTGCAACGCCATCGCCACCACCCTGGGCGGCCTGGGGGTCGTGTCCCGGCGCTACGTGGACCGGATCCCGTTCATCGTGAAGCTGAACCACAACGACTTCCTCAACTACCCCAACACCTACAACCAGATCATGTTCGGGTCGGTGCGCCAGGCCGCCGACCTGGGTGCGGTGGGCGTGGGCGCCACCATCTACTTCGGGTCCGAGGATGCCGACCGCCAGATCGTGGAGGTCTCCGAGGCGTTCGCCGAGGCCCACCGACTGGGCATGTTCACCGTGTTGTGGTGCTACCTGCGCAACCCCGCCTTCAAGCAGGGTGACACGGACTACCACGTGTCGGCCGACCTGACCGGCCAGGCCAACCACCTCGGCGTGACCATCGAGGCCGACCTCATCAAGCAGAAGCAGCCCGAGAACAACGGGGGCTACAACGCCCTCGAGTTCGGCCGGACCGACCCTCTCGTCTACAGCACGCTGACGACCGACCACCCGATCGACCTGACCCGCTGGCAGGTGGTGAACTGCTACACCGGACGGATCCCGCTCATCAACTCCGGTGGCGAGTCCACGGGGGCCGACGACCTGGCCCAGGCCGTCCGCACCGCGGTCATCAACAAGCGGGCCGGCGGTTCCGGCCTGATCGTGGGACGCAAGTCCTTCCAGCGACCGACCGACGAGGGCGCCGCCCTCATCCACGCCGTCCAGGACGTCTACCTCGACGCCCAGGTGACGGTGGCCTGAGTCCGAGCGCGGTCGTCTACCCCTGACGTCGGGCGGCGGTAGTGTCAAGGCAGACGTCCCGCGTGTCCGTGGCGCGTCCGTGTGACCGGGACCAGGTGGAGGGTCGGGGGCACGGTAACGGCGCCGGCCGGTCCGGCGCCCCGAGCGCGGTAGAGCAGTACGAACAGGAGCAAGGTGTCCGACACCACCATCGACCCGAACCACCCCCACCTGATCGACCGGGTGGTCATCCGGTTCGCCGGAGACTCGGGCGACGGGATGCAGCTCGCCGGGGACCGCTTCACCACATCGTCGGCGCTGTTCGGCAACGACCTGGCCACGTTCCCCGACTTCCCCGCCGAGATCCGGGCCCCGGCAGGCACCCTGGCCGGTGTGTCGGCCTTCCAGGTGCACATCTCCGACCACGACATCTCGACCCCGGGCGACTCGCCCAACGTGCTCGTCGCCATGAACCCGGCCGCCCTGCGGGCCAACGTGGGTGCCCTTCCCCAGGGCGCCACCATCATCGTCAACTCGGACGCCTTCGACGAGCGCAACCTGACCAAGGCGGGCTACGGGGCCGACCCGCTGTCCGACGGCTCGCTGTCGGCCTTCACCGTCTACGAGGTCCCCATGACCTCCATCACCACGGAGTCCTCCAAGGATCTGGGGGTCAAGCCCCGGGACGCCGAACGCTCCAAGAACTTCTTCGCCCTCGGCCTCATCAGCTGGCTGTACACCCGGCCGGTCGAGCCCACCATCGACTGGATCGCCGAGAAGTACGCGGGCAAGGAGCTGGTCAAGGAGGCCAACCTGCGGGCCTTCAAGGCCGGCTACCACTTCGGCGAGACCGCCGAACTGTTCGAGTCGTCCTACGAGGTCAAGCCGGCCGTGCTCGCTCCGGGCGAGTACGCCAACGTCACCGGCAACACGGCGACGGCCTGGGGCCTGATCGCCGCGTCGCTGCGCAGCGGCCTGCCGCTCTTCCTCGGCACCTACCCGATCACCCCGGCCTCGGACATCCTCCACGAGCTCTCCAAGCACAAGCACTTCGGGGTGCGCACGTTCCAGGCCGAGGACGAGATCTCGGGCATCGGCGCCGCCCTCGGCGCGGCGTTCGGTGGTGCGCTGGGCGTGACCACCACCTCGGGCCCGGGCATCGACCTCAAGTCGGAGATGATGGGCCTGGCCATCAGCCTCGAGCTGCCCCTCCTGATCATCGACATCCAGCGCGGCGGACCGTCGACCGGCCTCCCGACCAAGACCGAGCAGGCCGACCTCCTCCACGCCATGTACGGACGCCACGGCGAGGCCCCGATGCCGATCGTGGCGGCCAAGACGCCGTCGCACTGCTTCGAGGCCACGCTCGAGGCCGTCCGCATCGCCGTGACCTACCGGACCCCGGTCCTCCTCCTGTCCGACGGCTACCTGGCCAACGGGACCGAGCCGTGGCGGCTGCCCGAACTCGAGGACCTGCCGACCATCGACCCCGCCTTCGCCACCGGCCCGAACCACGTGGCCGAGGACGGCACCGAGGACTTCTGGCCGTACCTGCGCGACGAGGAGACGCTGGCCCGTCCCTGGGCCCCGCCGGGCCTCGCCGGCCTCGAACACCGGATCGGCGGCCTCGAGAAGTCCGACGGCGCCGGCAACGTCGCCTACGACGGCGCCAACCACGAGCGCATGACCCGGCTGCGGGCCGCCAAGGTGGCCGGCATCGCCGCCGACATCCCGCCGACCGACGTCGACCACGAGGACGGGGCCGAGGTACTGGTCATCGGCTGGGGCTCCACCTACGGTGCCATCGCCGCCGGCGTGCAGCGGGTGCGGGCCCGTGGCCACAAGGTCGACCAGGCCCACCTGGTGCACCTCAACCCGTTCCCGGCCGATCTCGGCGAGGTGTTGGGTCGCTACCGGCGGGTGCTCGTGCCCGAGGTCAACCTGGGCCAGCTCAGCCGCCTGCTGCGGGCCGAGTACCTGGTCGACGCGTTGCCGCTCACCCAGGTCTCGGGCATCCCGTTCCGGGCGGCGGCCATGGAGACGGCCATCCTGCAGCTGGTCGACGAGCTGGCCGCGGAACAGAAGAACGAGGACGACGGAGAGGGGTCGAACCGATGACCGACGTGACCGAGGCGGTGCCCGTGCCGCTCACCACCCGCAAGGACTGGTCCTCCGACCAGGAGGTCCGCTGGTGCCCGGGGTGCGGCGACTACTCCATCCTGGCCGCCGTCCAGATGCTGATGCCCGACCTCGGGGTGCGACGGGAGTCGACCGTCTTCCTGTCCGGGATCGGCTGTGCGGCCCGCTTCCCGTACTACATGAGCACCTACGGGATGCACTCCATCCACGGCCGGGCCCCGGCCATCGCCACCGGGCTCGCCACCACGCGTCCCGACCTCGACGTCTGGGTGGTGACCGGCGACGGTGACGCCCTGTCGATCGGTGGCAACCACCTGATCCACGCCCTGCGGCGCAACGTGAACATCACCATCCTGCTGTTCAACAACCAGATCTACGGGCTGACCAAGGGGCAGTACTCGCCCACCTCGGAGATGGCCAAGGTCACCAAGTCGACGCCCTTCGGCTCGCTCGAGCATCCCTTCAATCCGCTCAGCCTGGCCCTCGGCGCCGAGGCCACGTTCGTGGCCCGGACCCACGACATGGACCGCAAGCACATGATGGAGACGTTCCGCCGGGCCCACGCCCACCGGGGCGCGTCGTTCGTCGAGATCTACCAGAACTGCAACGTCTTCAACGACGGCGCCTTCGAACAGATCACCGGCAAGGACCACCGGGCCGACATGCTGATCCCGCTGGTCCACGGCGAGCCCATCCGCTTCGGGGCCGACGGCCAGTTCGGCGTGGTCATGGACCCCGACGGCTCGGTCGAGGTCGTCGAGGTGGCGACGGTGGGGGAGAGCGCCATCCTCGTGCACGACGAGCACAAGGAGAACCCGGGCCTGGCCTTCCAGCTGAGCCGGCTGTCGCGTGGTCCCTTCGAGCCGACCCCGATCGGCGTCTTCCGGGACGTGGACCACGAGGAGTACGGCGCCCAGATGGCCGACCAGATCGCCACGGCGACCGAGCGTCGGGGGACGGGCGACTTCGCCGCCCTGCTGCGCTCAGGCTCGTCCTGGACCGTCGACTAGCGGGCACACCGGCGCGGACGCGGGCGGTGGACACCCGCATCCTCCTGTTGCGGGGGATCAACGTCGGCGGGCGCAACCGGCTGCCCATGGACGGGCTGCGCGGCCTGCTCGGCGGCGCTCGGCTGCGAGGACGTCGCCACCTACGTGCAGAGCGGCAACGTCGTCTGCCGGTCGGACGACACACCCGAAGATCTGGCCGCCGCCCTGGCCGCGGCCATCGCCGCGGACGTCGGACTGGCCGTGCCCGTGGTGGGCCGCACCGGCGAGCAGTGGGCGCGGACGGTGGCCGCCAATCCGCTGGTCCACCTGGACGACGATCCGAAGCGGCTGCACGTGACCTTCCTCGACGGGATCCCGGACCCCGGGGCGGTCGATGCCGTGGTCGCCGGCGCGGCGGGGTTCGCCCCGGAGCGCCTCGAGGTGGCGGGCGCCGACGTCTTCCTCCACATCCCCTCGGGCTACCACGAGGCGAAGCTCTCGAACGCCTTCCTCGAGAGGCGCCTCGGGCGGGTGGCCACCACCCGCAACTGGCGGACGGTGCTGGCCCTCGGCGCGATGGCCGCCGGATCCTGACGGCCCCTCCGACGGGTCGGGTGCCCGTCCGGTCGGTGCCGGTACCGGGTCAGGTCCCGCCGGCCAGCGTGGTCGTGGTGACGGCGGCCGTCGGGTCGGAGCCCTGGTACGTGGCGTAGTCGCCGTCGCCGGTGAGGACCATGCAGAACTGGGTGCTGGGGCAGGCCAGGCTGGTGCCGTCGCCCGGGTACTCGACCGGCGTCGGTACGACCTTGGTGGGCGCCGACCAGGTGCCCCCCGTCAGCTGCACCACGTCCCCGTAGGCGTCGACGGCCACGCAGGACGTGACGGACGGGCACGAGACCGCGTCCAGGCGGCCGTCGGGGTCGATCTCCCGGGGCGCCGACCACGCCCCGGCGGACTCGACGGACATGTCGGTGCCGCGGACGGCGACGCAGATCCCCGCTGCAGGACACGAGACGGCGGAGTCGCCTGTCGTACCCGCCGACCAGGGTGCCCCCGACGCCGACCAGGAGGTGCCGTCCCAGGTGAGGACGGTGTCGCCGACCACGGCCGTGCACGTCGAGGCATCGGCGCAGGACACGCCCACCCGTCCGGACTGGAAGAGCTCGACGGTGGAGGAGCCCGCGCCGGTGGTGAACGTCCGGGGCGCCGACCAGGCCGTCCCGCTCAGGGTCGCCACGTGACCGGTGTTGTCGACGTAGGCGCAGAACTGGCTGGAGGGGCAGGACACGGCGGCCGAGCGGGCGCCCTCGTGGCCGGGCCCGGGATCGTCCGGACTGGCCGCCGCCGGCGCGCCCGGTGCCAGGGGGGCCGGGGTCGACCACGTCGTCCCGTTGCCGAGGGAGGTGTGGCCCGACCCGTCGACCAGCGCGCACAGGGGCCCCGAGGTGCAGGAGACGGCGGCCTGCTCGGGGGCGGTGGCCTGGCCACCGGCCGGCGCGGCGAAGTAGTCGACCGGCGTCCCCCAGGCGGCGCCGTCCCAGGCCGTGGCCACCCCGGGCCCGGTCGAGTCCGACACGTCGGCCTCGTTGGCCCCGCCACCGGCGGCCACGCAGAACACACCCGAGATGCAGGACACGCCGGTGTAGCCGCCGGCCGGGGGGAGGGCGGTGGCCGGTGCGGACCAGCCGGCGACCGGCACCACCGGGGTGGGCACGGTGGTGGGCACGGCCGAGGGTGGCACCGGGGTCGGCGCGGTCGTCGTAGGCGGCGCCACCGTCGTCGTGGTCGTCGTCCGCACGGACCGGGACGCCTGCGTGGACCCGCAGGCCGCGGCGAGCAGGACCATGACCACGGCCGCGGCCGCCGCCGCTCGTCGTCCTGGTGTCACCTGACCCTCCGAGTGGTCGCGCCCGCGTGCCGACCGCTCAGGCTAGTGGTGCCCCGGGGCGCCCGGGCCCGCGGCCCGGCTGCGCCACCAGCCCGGACCGGCTCAGCCGGGATCGAGCGGTCGGAAGACCATGCCCGTGCGGGGCTTGGGGTGGAAGTAGGTGCTCTTCGGGGGCATCCGCCGGCGGGCCCGGGCCCAGGCGTCGATCTGGGACACCGCGACCGGGGGCAGCAGCACGGCGGCCTGGGCCGCCTCGGAGGTGACGGCCGCCACCGCCTCCGTCCAGCTGTGGGCGAAGGTCAGTTCGTGGTCGGACAGTTCGGCCAGGACCATCGCCACCATCGCGGAGTACAGGTCGGAGCCGGCCGCCTCGGGTGTGCCGTCCCGGGGGGTCAACAGCCAGCAGCCCGCCGGGGTGATCAGGGCGAGGGCCGACGCCCGGCCCAACGCCGCCGTCGTGCGCTCGGTGCAGTCGCCGGCCCGGGCCACGTCGAACCACGAGGCGAAGGCGTCGACCAGGTCGAGGCCGTCGGGGAGTCCCGACAGGACCCGGTGGATGGGACCGACGGTGAGGGCGTCGCCGGACAGCTCGACCACCAGGGCCAGGATCCCGTCGACGCCGGGGGTGCCGGCGCCGGCCCCCTCGCGGTAGGTGACGGCGGTGGCCAGGCGGTGGTGCCCGTCGGCCACCACGACCGGGGCCGAGCCCACCAGGGCGGCGATGGCGTCGACCGTCGCCGGGTCGTCGACGGTCCAGAGCTCGTGGCGGACCCCGTCGTCGTCGACGGCGGTGACCAGTGGGGGGCGGTCGGTGGCCAGGAGCCCGGTCAGTCCCGGCGCCAGCGACAGGCCCCAGACGGGGGACAGGTTGACCCGGGTGGCCTCCAGCAGCTCGAGCCGGTCGCTCCTGGCCTTCGCCAGGGTCTCCTCGTTGGGTAGGACGTCCTCGATGCTGCCCGGCTCGATGCCCAGCTCGCCCAGCACGCCGAGAGTCACCGAGCCGTCGCCGGCCGTCATCCGGTAGGGGTAGAAGGCGGGCGCCGGGTCGCGGACGAGGATCCCGCCGGACCGCCAGGCGGACTGCAGGGCGGCGGCCGTGGCGTAGCGGTCGCCGTACCGGGGGTCCGGCTCGGGCAGCTCGACGAGAATCGCGTTTGCGCTGTGGCGCGCCGCCAACGCCGCCCGCTCCTCGGGACCCACCACGTCGTAGGGCGGGGCGACCACGTCGGTGAGATCGACCCGGGAGGGGTCGTACCGCAGGCCTGCGAATGGTGCGAAGCGCGGCATGGGGACTGACTAGCACACCGCCCGTCGGACCGGTGACGTACGCTCGTGCCGTGGTCGCCGACGAGCCGACGGGGCAGGGCGCGGACGGCGCCTACGCGGACAGGTGGATCCGGTGCACGGACAGCGGGATCGCCGTGCGGGGCTACTACTTCCCGTGGGGCACCAAGCACATCCCGTACACCGCGATCCGCGGGATCGAGCCGGTCGACCTCTCGGCGGCCCGGGGCCGGGCCCGCATCTGGGGCACGGCCAACCCGGGCTACTGGGCCAGCCTGGACCCCGGGCGGCCGCACAAGAAGACGGCGCTGGTCCTCGACCTCGGCCGCAGGGTGCGGCCCTTCCTGACGCCCGACGCCCCGGACACGTTCGAGGCCGTGGTGCGCGAGCACAGCGGCCTCGGCCCGGCTCCGGGGGGCGCGGCGGTGCGCGGTCCGCTCATCTGAGGGCCGCCGGCACGCGGCCCCGGCGCCGCCGACCCGCTCAGGCGTAGCTGGCGATGAGTGCGGCCAGCGCGGCGGCGCCGGTCGGGTCGAGGTGGACCTGGTCCGCGGTGAACCACTGCGGGTTGGGTGACGCCAGCGTGTACCAGTCGGCCAGCACGGCCACGCCCGGGTACTGGGCCGGGGCGGCGGCCAGCACGGCGTTGTCGCCCGCCTCCCAGGGTCGGGGGACGCAGACGTTGACGAAGACCACGCGGGACACGCCGGCCGCGGCCTGCATCATGGCGGCCACGTCGGTCGAGGTGACGGTGCCGTTGGTGCCGAGTTCGACCACCAGGACGTTGCCCAGGGTGCCCGCCGCCCGGTCGGCCTGGACCACGGCGATGCCCGCCTCGAACTGCCGGCTCACCAGCCCGTCGACGGCCACGCCGGGGATGTCGGCGGTGAGGTAGGGCTGGATGTCGATCATGATCGAGTCGCCCACGGCGGTCACCGGACCGGCCATCGACCCCGGGAGGGTGGTCGTGGTGGGCACCGCCGGGACGGTCGTGGTGGGCACCGCCGGGACGGTGGTCGCCGGCGTCGCCGTCGGCGACGCCGTCAGGGCGGTGAGCCCGGCCGGCGGGCGGGGGGTCGGGGACGCGCCGTGGTTGTCGGCCACGCCGAGGCCGACCAGGCCGGCCAGCGCCAGGAGCAGCACCGACCCGATGGCCCGGTCGACACCGCGGATTCCCGACACGCCGCCCAGTCTCTCCCATCGACCGCCCTCGCGGGGGAACTGGCAGGCCGGGGGCGTCCGGGAGCCGCCCCGGGACCGGGCCCGCCGGCCCGGGCAACCGGTGTCCCGGGAGCTGCGGCGGTACTCGTAGACTCGGCCCCGTGGACGGCGTCGACGAACGGCCCGGGGTGGAATCGGGCGGCGTCGACGATCCCGGCCTGGACCGGATACTGACCGTCCCCAACCTCGTGACCCTGGTCCGTCTGGCCTGCATCCCCCTCTACGTGTGGCTGCTCTTCGGAGCCGACCGCCAGACGGGGGCCGCCGTCCTGCTCGGCGTCCTCGGCGCCACCGACTGGGTGGACGGCTACGTGGCCCGGCGGTTCCACCAGGTCACCACGCTGGGCAAGGTCCTCGACCCGATAGCCGACCGGGTGCTGGTGGCGACCGCGGTGATCACGATCATGATCCACGGTGCGGTGCCGATCTGGTTCGGTGTGGCCACCATCGCCCGCGAGCTGGTCGTGTCCGGTGCCGTGCTGCTGCTGGCATCGCTCGGTGCGGCCCGGATCGACGTGCTCTGGGTGGGCAAGGCCGGGACGTTCGCGCTGATGACCGCGTACCCGGCCTTCCTGCTCTCGGACGGCACGGCCGGCTGGCAGCAGGTGCTGCGGGTCGCCGCGTGGGTCGTGGGCGGGCTCGGCCTGACCCTGGCCTGGGTGGCGGCGGCCTCGTACATCCCCGTGGCCCGACGGGCGCTGGCTGCCGGGCGTCGCCGCGACGCCGCGCCGACGGGTGGAGGATGAGCGGCGGTGCGGCGGTGCGGCTATGACGTCAGTGCGGACGACGAAATGAGGGTGGAACGATGAAGGCAGTGATCATGGCCGGTGGCGAGGGGACGCGGCTCCGGCCGCTGACCTCCAACCAGCCGAAGCCGATGCTGCCCATGGTCAACATCCCGATGATGGAGCACGTCGTGAACCTGCTCCGGACGCACGGGTTCGAGGACATCGTGGTGACGGTGGCGTTCATGGCCAACGCCATCCGCACGTACTTCGGTGACGGCTCCGAGTTCGGCGTGCGCATGGTCTACGCCACCGAGTCGACGCCGCTCGGCACGGCCGGCTCGGTGCGCAACGCCAAGGACGAGCTCGACGAGCGCTTCCTGGTCATCAGCGGCGACGTCCTGACCGACATCGACCTGGGCGCCGTCGTCGACTTCCACGACGCCCACGGGGGGCTGGCCACCCTCGCCCTCAAGGCGGTCGAGAACCCGCTCGAGTTCGGCATCGTCATCACCGACGAGGACGGGGCGATCGAGCGCTTCCTCGAGAAGCCGACCTGGGGCCAGGTCTTCAGCGACACCATCAACACCGGCATCTACGTGCTCGAGCCGGAGATCTTCGAGTACATCCCCGACGGGCAGGTCGTGGACTTCTCGGGCGAGTCGTTCCCGGCCGCCCTGGCCGACGGCAAGGGCCTGTACGGCTACGTGGCCGACGGTTACTGGGAGGACGTGGGCACCCTCGAGGCCTACCTCAACTCCCACCAGGACATCCTGGAGGGCAAGGTCCACGTCGACATCGACGGTTTCCCGCTGAGACCGGGGGTGTGGGTGGGCAAGGGCGCCGAGATCGACCCCACCGTCGAGCTGGTCGGTCCCGCCGTCATCGGCGACAACTGCGTGGTCGGCCCGGGTGCCCGCCTCGGTGCCTTCTGCACCCTCGGGCGCAACGTCCGCATCGGCGACAACGCCGTGGTCGAGCGGTCGGTGGTCCACGACAACACGTACCTCGGCTCGGGCGTCCGCGTCGAAGGCAGCGTCCTCGGCCGCGGCTCCGACCTCCGCCAGGGCGTGCGCTGCGAGGAGGGCGTGGTCCTGGGCGACGAGTGCTTCGTCGGCGCCCACGCCGAGATCAGCGCCGGCGTGAAGATCTACCCGTTCAAGACCGTCGAGGCCGGGGCCATCGTCAACTCGTCGATCGTGTGGGAGTCCCGGGGGGCCCGCTCGCTGTTCGGTCGCGACGGGGTCCGTGGGCTGGCCAACGTGGACATCAGCCCCGAGCTGGCCGTACGCCTCTCGATGGCCTGGGCCTCGACGCTCGAGAAGGGCGCCACGGTCACGAGCTCCCGGGACACCAGCCGGGCCGCCCGCGTCCTCAAGCGGGCCATCATGGTCGGCTGCAACGCCGCCGGGGTCAACGTCGACGACCTCGAGGCGGCCACCGTGCCCGTCACCCGGTTCCAGGTCACGTCCTCCACGAGCATGGCCGGGGTGTCGGTCCGCCTCGACCCCCTCGACCCCCAGTCGGTGGTGCTCCGGTTCTTCGACAAGGACGGGATCGACGTCGACGAGACCACCCAGCGCAAGATCGAGCGTCTCTACCACCGCGAGGACTTCCGCCGGGTACTGGCCCGGGAGATCGGTGACATCGGATTCCCCCCGCGCACGCTCGAGCACTACACCCAGGCCCTCATCGACTCGGTCGACCTGTCGTCGGTCCGGGCCGTCGGTCTCAAGCTGGTGCTCGACTACTCGTTCGGGACGTCGAGCTTCGTGATGCCCAACCTGCTGGCCAAGTTGGACGCCGAGGTGCTCGTGGTCAACCCGTACGCCAACACCGCGCACGCCGTCGGCTTCGACCGGTCGGCGTCGGCGGCCCGGGTGGCCGAGCTGGTGCGGGCGTCCGGGGCCCACCTCGGCGCCGTCCTCGACCCCGGGGGCGAGTTCGTCGACATCGTGGACGACGCCGGGCACATGCTGAGCCACGACGAGGCCCTCCTGGTGCTGGTCACCCTCATCACCGAGTCGGTCCCCGGGGCCAGGATCGCCCTGCCGGTGGCGGCCAGCGGGGCCGCCGAGCAGATCTGCCGGGACAACGGCGCCGAGATCGTGTGGACCAAGCTGTCGGCCTCCCACCTCATGGAGGTCGCCCGGTCGGAGAAGGTCACCTTGGCCGCCAGCCAGTCGGGGGGCTTCATCTTCCCGTCGTTCCTGCCGGCCTTCGACGGGGCGGCCACCCTGGTCAACCTGGTGGCGCTGCTGACCGCCACCGGCCGCACGCTGTCGGGGCTGGTGGCCCAGATGCCCCCGGTGCGCATCGCCCACCAGGCGGTCCACACCCCGTGGGACCAGAAGGGGATGCTGATGAGGACCCTGGTGGAGCGGTCCCAGGGCCGCGAGCTGGTGCTCGTCGACGGCGTCAAGGTGATCGAGGACGACGGGTGGGCACTGGTGCTCCCCGACCCCGAGGAGCCGGTGACCCACGTGTGGGCCGAGGCGCCCAGCGCGGCCCGGGCCGAGGCGCGGGTCGGCGAGTACGCCACCCGGCTCGAGCAGCTCATGCACTGACCGGCGTCCGGCCCACGGCACCCTCGGGCGCAGGCACCCCCGTCGAGGGTCGGGTAGGGTCCGAAACCATGAACGTGCCTGACGAACTGCGCTATTCGAGCGACCACGAGTGGGCCCGGTCGTCCGGTGACCGCGTCAGGGTGGGGATCACCGACTACGCCCAGGACGCCCTGGGCGACGTCGTCTTCGTCGACCTGCCGGTGCAGGACGCGACGGTGGAGGCGGGCGGGCTGATCGGCGAGGTCGAATCGACCAAGTCGGTCTCGGAGATCTACGCCCCGGTGGCCGGCCAGGTCGTGGCCGTCAATGCGGCGCTGACCGACGCTCCCGAGCAGCTCAACGCCGACCCGTACGGCGAGGGCTGGATCTGCGAGATCGCCCCGAGCGACCCGTCCGCGGTGGACGCCCTGCTCGACGCGGCCGGCTACCGGCAGCTGACGGAAGCTTGAGCCCGGCCGCTGGCACTCTGCCCGGGAGTGCTCCGTGCGGAACGGCTACGTTTGGTGACGTGTTCTGTCACCAGTGCGGTCACCGCAATCCCGAGGGCGTGAACTTCTGTTCGGCCTGTGGCGCTTCCATGGTGACGTCGGCCCCCGACACGTCGGTCTCGGTCAGCCCGGTCGAGGACCTGTCCGAGCCGTCGGACGCCGGCACGCCGGTCGGCCAGCAGCTCGAGCTGCCCCGCGGGGTCGGGCTCCTGGTCGTGCGGCGGGGCTCCGACGAAGGTGCCCGCTTCCCGCTCGAGCAGCGGGAGACCACGGTCGGGCGCCACCCCGACTCCGACGTCTTCCTGGACGACATCACCGTGTCGCGCAAGCACGCGGTGTTCGTGACCGAGGGCCAGGTCACGACGGTGCGCGACGCCGGGTCCCTCAACGGCACCTACGTCAACCGGGCCCGCATCGACGAGGTCACCCTGGCCAGTGGCGACGAGGTGCAGATCGGCAAGTTCAAGCTCGTCTACCTGCGGGGAGCGGCCGAGTGAGCTCCCGCTCGTACCTGTCCATCGGCGACGTCCTCACGCTCCTGCGCCAGGAGTTCCCCGACGTGACCATCTCGAAGATCCGGTTCCTCGAGAGCCAGGGCCTGGTCAACCCCGAGCGCACCCCGTCGGGATACCGCAAGTTCTACGAGCACGACGTCGAGCGGCTGCGCTGGGTGCTCCGCCAGCAGCGCGAGCACTTCCTGCCCCTCAAGGTCATCAAGGACCGCCTGGACGAGGACGGCGGGGCCGACGCCGACGCACCCGCCGCACCGGATCCGCCGGTGTCCGAGGTCCACGCCCTTCCGACGGTCGCGGCCGACCCGGCCGTCGCCGGGCCCCCGCGCCTGGTGACCGTCCCCGACCGGACCGTGGTCGTCGAGGACGAGCCCGGTCCGGCGACCCGCGAGCCCGCCGCCCGCCACCGGGCCCGGGCCACGGTCGGTGCCACCGTGGCGCCCGGTACCGCCGCCAGCGCCCAGTCGGGGCCCTCCGGCCGGGCCCCCCGGACCACGGCGGCACGGGGCGACGTGCAGGTGGGCAACGGGGTCGCCAACGGGTCGGGCGGGAGGATCGAGCCCACCGCCTCCGCGGCCAAGCACGACAAGCCGGCCAAGGCGACGCCCCCCGCCGCGCCCGTCGCACCGGCCACCCCCCCGCCGGTGGCGAGCGGTGGCGGCCCCGACGACCCGCCGGCCGTGGCCCTGGGCTCGCTCGGCGGGGCATCCCTCACCATGGAGGACCTGTGCGCGGCCAGCGGCTTGACCGTCGAGGAGGTCGTCGAGCTGCAGGAGTACGGGCTGCTGTCGGCCACCGTGGCCGCCGGGGTCGAGTTCTTCGACGAGGACGCGCTGACCGTGGCCAGCCTGGCCGCCAAATTCGCCGCATTCGGGATCGAGGCCCGCCACCTGCGCCTCTACAAGAACGCGGCCGACCGTGAGGCCGGGTTCGTCGAGCAGATCGTCATCCCGCTCGTCCGCCAGCGTAACCCCGAGGCCCGGGCCCGGGCCACCCAGACGGCCGAGGACCTGGCCCGACTGGGTCAGCAGCTGCGGGGCTCCCTGTTGCGCACCGCGCTGCGCGAGCTGCTCGCCCCCTGACCTGCCGGCTCCCGGGGCGCCACCTGGGTGCCGTGGTCTCGCGTCGCAAGTCGGGGCGGTGCCGAGTAGGTTTGAGGCATGGTCGAAGTACGGCTCCGTGCAGTTCGAGTGGACCTCCAGTCGAACACGCCGGTGCTGCTGCTCCAGGAGTCGGAGGGACTCGGGCGGACGTTGCCCATCTTCATCGGCGCCCCCGAGGCCACGGCCATCGCCTTCGCCCTGCAGGGGTTGGACACGCCCCGACCCATGACCCACGACCTGATCCGCGATCTGCTCGAGGCCGTCGACGCCGACGTGGTCCGGGTGGTCGTCACCGAGCTGCGCTCGAGCACCTACTACGCCGAGATCATCCTCACCCACGGCGGCCGCGAGGTCCCGGTGTCGTCCCGCCCGTCCGACGCCGTGGCCGTGGCCGTGCGCACCGGTGCGCCGCTGTTCGTGGCCGACGACCTGATGGACGCCGAGGGGATCATGCTCGCCGTCGACGAGGACGAGGACGAGGACGAGCCGGAGGGTGACGACGAGCCCGAAGAGGTGGGCAACCCCGAGGAGATCGTCGGGGAGTTCCGCAGCTTCCTCGACAGCATCCGCCCGGAGGATTTCTCCTCCTAGCTACGCTCGGCCCATGGTGCACCCGGGCCGGAACCGTTCGGGGTGCCGCGCCCGTCTGCGCCCGGTGGCGGGGGCCCTCGCCGCCACCGCGGTCTCCGGCCTCCTCGTGGCGGCCTGCTCCTCGCCGTCGACATCCGCGGCCCTGCCCGTCCCGCCCCGTCGGTCGGCCGCCCCGGCCCCGACGCCGACCGTGGCCACGGCGCCGGACCCCGCCGGCGGCGCCCCGATGGTGGCATGCGCCACCGGTCAGCTCGCCGCCTCGTCGCCCGGGGACGCCGATCCGCACCGCGTCGACACCACCGTGGTGCTGCGCAACACCTCGTCGACGACGTGCGTGCTGGCCGGCTACCCGTCGCTGCAACTGGTCGGCACCCACGGAGCGAGGGTCCGCACCCGGACGGTGGACGGTGGGTCGTTCCCGTACACGGCGCTGCCGGCCTCGCTCGTGACGCTCGCCCCGGGTGGGGCGGCCTCGTTCCACATCGGCTCCTCGGCGGTGGCCGGCGGCGGACGTGCGTGCTCCGTCGGGAGCTCGCTCGAGGTCGTCCCGCCCTCCAACTACGACCACCTGTCCGTGGCGGTCGCCCTCACCGCGTGCGCCGGGGGACGCTCGAGGTGTCGCCGATCCTGGCCGGGTCGGGCGGGGCGGCGACGCCGGCCTGAGCCCGCCGGGCCCCGGTCAGACCCCCGGACGTACCAGCATCCGCCCGCGGATCCGCCCGTCCAGGATGGCCGCCTGGGCGTCGGCCACGCCGTCGAGCCCGATCTCGCCGTCGACGAGGGCGTCGACCACCGGACCGGGCGCCCGGGCGGCCAGCTCGTCCCAGACCGCACGGCGCTCTTCGATCGGGGTCAGCACCGTGTCGACGCCCAGCAGTGCGACGTTGCGCACGATGAAGGGGTAGACGGACGTCTCGAGCCCGGCGCCGCCGGTCAGCCCGCTGGCCGCCACCGCCGCCCCGTAGCGCAGCGTGCGCAGCACCGCGGCCAGCGTGGCACCGCCGACGCAGTCGACCGAGCCGGCCCACCGCTCGGGGCCGAGCGTGCGCTCGGGATCGACCACCAGGTCGTCGCGCCCGATGACGTCCGCCGCGCCGAGGCCGACGAGGTAGTCGCGCTCGGCCGTGCGTCCCGTGCTGGCCACCACCTCGTAGCCCTTGGCCGCGGCCAGGACGACGGCCATGCCGCCCACGCCACCGGAGGCGCCGGTGACGAGCAGCGGACCGGACCCCGGCCGGAGGCCGTGGTGCTCGAGGCGGTGCAGCGACAGCGCGGCGGTGAACCCGGCCGTGCCCAGGGTGGCCGCCCGCCGGGGACTCAGCCCGTCGGGCAGGGGCACCACCCAGGCCGAGGGGACCCGGGCGTAGCGGGCGAACCCGCCGTGGCGGGACACGCCGAGGTCGTAGCCGTGGGCGATCACGGAGGTGCCGACCGCCACCCCGGGATCCTCGGAGGCGACGACGGTCCCGACCAGGTCGACGCCGGGCACGAGCGGCGAGATCCGGGCCACCCGGTTGCCGGGCCGGGAGACCATGCCGTCCTTGTAGTTGACGGCGGACCACTCCACGGCGACGAGGACCTCGCCGGGGGGGAGGTCCTCGGGGGTGAGACGGCCCACGCCGGCCACCACGTCGCCGTCGGCGGCGGTGACCAGGAAGGCGGGGAAGGGACCGTCGGGCGGCACGGGCAGGGGTTCTGCGCCGCCGGCGGGGGGAGACGAGGGGCCTGGGGTCATTACGGGTACCGTACAGATTCCATGACGTGCGAGGACACACTCGGGGCCGGTCCGCCCGGACCGACCCCGCCGGCCAGGGGCAGCGGTGCCTGACGCGCTGTCCCGGTCCGCCGGGGTCCGGGCGGCGATGGCGTGGCTGCGCGCCCTGTCGGCCGACCGGCGGGACGCCCTGCTCTACGGGATGTCGGCCGCCTTCGCCGGGATCACCGCGGTGGTCATGAGCATCCCCCTCTACCGGGAGTGGGGCCGCCTGGCCGTCGGGCCCTACGTGGTCGGCACCGTGTGGATGCTGGTGGTGGCCCGACGACGGGACCGGGCCAGCCGGACGGCGGGGCAGCTGGTCAACGGCCGGCCCTGGAAGGCCGCCCGCCTGGCCGCCTTCCTGATCGTCCTGCTCGGGGCCACCGTGGTCCCGCTCGCCCTCGAGGTCACGTGGGCGGCCGAGGGCAACGCCGCCCTCCACGTGCAGCCCGAGGTGCTGGTGGTCGAGCGGGCCGGGATCCGGGCCGCCCACGGCGAGGACCCGTACCAGGTGGTCGACCGCAACGGCCACATCCTGATCCGACAGAGCGCCGTGCCCGTCTACGAGCTGTACTACCCGTACCTGCCGGGCATGGTCGTCTTCGGATTCTCGAGCGGGAGCAAGGTGGAGGCCCGCCTCACCGACGCGCGCATCCAGTTCCTCCTGTTCACCGTCCTGGTGGCGGTCGTCGCCCTCACCCGGATGCGACCACGGACCGACGCCCGCAACCGGGCCTTCATGGCGCTCACCGCCCTGCCCACCGCGGCCCTACCGCTGTCCACGGGGGGCGACGACATGCCCGTGGCCGCCCTGATGCTGCTCGGCCTCGTCGCCCTGCAACGCCGCCGCCCGGTGTTGGCCGGGCTCGCGCTCGGGGCGGCCAGCACCCTCAAGTTCACGTCCTGGCCGGTGGTGCTGCTGGCCCTGTTCGCGGCCACCGACCTGCAGCGGCGCCGGGCCACCGGCCGCTACGCGCTGGCCGTGGCCGCGCTGGTGGTGCCGGTGGTGTTCCCGGTGGCCCTGCACAACCCGTCGGCATTCATCGACAACGTGGTCCGGTTCCCCCTCGGCCTGGCCGGGGTGGCGTCACCGGCGGCCAGCCCGCTGCCCGGGCACATCCTCGTGTCGCTGCTGCCCCACCTCCACCGGGCCTACGTGATCGTCGTGGGGGTGGTGGGACTGGCCGTCCTCGGGCGCTACCTCTACCGGCACACGCCCCGGGACGCCGCGGCCGTGGCCCGGGTCACCGGCTGGGTGATGCTGGTGGCCATCCTGCTCGCGCCCGCCACCCGGGTCGGCTACCTGCTCTACCCGATCAACCTCTTCCTGTGGGCGTGGATGTTCCGCCGCTCCGAGGACCCGGCCGACGCCCTCGACGCCCAGCCGGGAGGCGGCTCCGGCGCCGATCAGTTGCCGTCAGGGGTCTCGAACACCTCGATCGAGTACGACGTGAAGCCCGTCGGGGTGGTGGGGGAGACGACGACGCCCGTCTCCCAGTAGAACCCGTCGCTGCTGCCCTTGTTGGCCAGCACCTCGGTCGACCCGGCCACCCCCTGGGGAGCGTCCCCCTGGTAGATGACGTGCCACCCGTTGGCCTGCAGCATGCGGCGGTAGGCCTCGGCCACCTGGGACTGGGCCAGCTGCTCGGTGCGCAGGTCGACCGTGCGGTCGAACTGGGCCGTGCCCTGGTCACCGTCGATCGTGCCGATGATCGTGGACTGGGTCATGATCCCGAGGTTCCCGAGGATGTCCGACGGCGGCTGCCCGCTCGCCTCGATGGACCGGAGGCGGACCGTGGCGGGGGAGAGGTTCACGTGGGTGCCGTCGGACAGCGTCACGGAGGCCACGTGGGCGACGGGTGGCGGCGACGAGGAGGTGAGGGCCTCGGCCAGCACCCCGCCCAACAGGATGAACACGGCCAGCCCGAGGACGATGAGGGCCGGGCCCTTCACGGACATGGGCTGGTAGCGGGGGACCGGCGGCTCCTCGTCGGCGTCCGCGGCGGGCGGCTGCGACGTCGTGACCATGGCGACCATGCTACCGGCGGCGGGGACTGCGACCCCGGCGGGGCCGTCCGGCCGTCAGGCCGGCCGGGCCGTCAGCCGGGCGGGAGGGCCGTTGCATCCCGGCCGGTCGAGGCGGGCCCGGACGGCTCGGGCTCGAGTGCGAGGGCCACCCGGAACGACACCACGGCCGCGCCCACCGTGGCGGCCAGGACCACCCACCGGGTGGTCGGCGGCAGGTGCCGGAAGGCGGCCAGGGTGACGGTGGCGTCCACCGCATCGGCCAGGCCGGCGAGGCCCACCCACGGGCGGGCCTCGGCGCCGTCCGTCCCGAGCGCCCGCAGGGTGCCCAGTCCGAGGGCCAGGTCCCGGCCGCCCATGGCGCGGGCCAACAGACGGGCCTCGGCGGTGCCGGCGGCGTCGCCGATCCACGGGCGCACCATGACGGTGGGGGTGACCAGCGCGGCGGCACCGATGCCCACCCTCCCGAGGGCGACGATCCGGGCCAGCCGCCGGGGAACCGGTGACGTCATGGGCCAACGGTAGCGGGAGATCGGTACCGGGAGCACGGGGGTCCCCCGGTCCCCCGACCAGGTCCGGGGACGAGCCGGAGCTCCCGGTGACGGCCACATTGCCACAGAAAGTGGTAGTGCAGACACTCGGAGGGATAACTGTTCACCAGCTGTTTACATTGCCGGTCCGATCCCTCACAATGCGACGGTCGGTGACGAAGAGTCGTCATCCCGGGGGGAGGGCGCACCGGTCCGCTGGACCGAGTCGCACCGAAGCAACGGGGGATTCCGGGGGGGGGACGGAGGTCGGGTCGCAAGACCCGGCCTCCGGCGCGTCCGGACCGTGGGGCCCGGTGGGACCGGCCCCGTTCAGGCGGAGGACCAGCCGAACGGGTCGAGCGGTCCGTGCCCCCGCCCGAGGTCCCAACCGGCAGCGCCGCTCAGTGCGGCATGGACGAACGCCTTGGCCCGGGAGACGGCGGTGGGCACGTCGTCACCGGCGGCGAGCCGCGCCGCGGTGGCCGAGGCCAGGCTGCACCCGGTGCCGTGGTTGTTGCGGGTGGCCACCCTCGTGCCGTCGAGGACCGTCACCTCGTGGCCGTCGAAGAGCACGTCGGCCACCCGGTCGGGCGCCGGGCCGGCGTCGGCTCCGTGGACGCCGGGCAGGTGCCCCCCCTTGACCAGGACCCAGGTGGGCCCGAGGCGGTGGACCCGGGCGGCCAGGTCGACCATGGTGTCCACGTCGGTGGCCCCCGAGAGCTCCACCCCGGCCAGGATGGCGGCCTCGAAGAGGTTGGGCGTCACCACCAGCGCCCGGGGCACGAGGGCGTCGCGGTAGGTGGCCACGGCGTCGTCGTCGAGCAGTCGGCGACCGGTCGAGGCCACCATCACCGGGTCGACGACGAGGGAGGGGAGCAGGCCCGCGGCGGCCCGCTCGGCCACCAGGCGGACGGTGGCGGCGGTGGCCAGCATGCCGGTCTTGACCGCGGCCACGTCGAAGTCGTCGAGGACGGCGGCCAGCTGGGCGTCGACCACCGCCGTCGGGACCGGGTGGACGGCGGTCACCTCGGCGCTGTTCTGGGCGGTGACAGCGGTGACCACGGTGGTGGCGAAGACGCCGAGCGCGCTCATGGCCTTGAGGTCGGCCTGGATGCCCGCCCCGGCCCCCGAGTCCGACCCGGCGATGGTGAGGGCGACCGGAGGCGTGGTCACGCCCCGTCCACCATGCCCTCGAAGCCGGACGAGGCCTCGGCCACGAACCGCCGGGTGATCCGCCCGGCCAGCCTTGCCGCCCGCCCGGCGGCCACCGCGTCGCGCATGGCTCCGGCCATCAGGGCCGGGTCCTCGGCCCGGGTGACGGCCGAGGCCACCAGCACGGCGCTGCAGCCGAGTTCCATGGCCAGGCAGGCGTCGGACGCCGTGCCGATGCCGGCGTCGAGCACGACGGGCACGCCGGCCTGCTCGACGATGAGCTCGATGTTGTGCGGGTTGCGGATGCCGAGCCCGCTGCCGATGGGCGCCCCGAGCGGCATCACCGCAGCGCAGCCCACCTGCTCGAGCCGCCGGGCCACGATCGGGTCGTCGCCGCAGTAGGGGAGGACGACGAAGCCGTCGGTGACCAGCTGCTCGGCCGCGTCCACCAGCTCCAGGGGGTCGGGCAACAGGGTCCGGTCGTCCCCGATGACCTCGAGCTTGATCCAGTCGGTGGCGAACGCCTCGCGGGCCAGCCGGGCGGTGAGGACGGCGTCCGCCGCCGTGAAGCATCCCGCCGTATTGGGGAGGATGCGGATGCCGAGTCCCTCCAGGAGGTCGACGAGCGAATGGCGGGTGGCCGGGTCGACCCGCCGGACGGCCACCGTGGCCAGCGTCGCGCCCGAGGCGGCCAGGGCGGCGGCCAGCGACTCGGGGCTCGTCATCCCCCCGGTGCCGAGCACCAGGCGCGACCCGATGCGGGTGCCGGCGACCACGAAGGGATCGGCGCAGTCGGGGGTGGCGGGCGCGGGCATCGCCCGCCACGGTACCCCTGCCCGGGCTCCGGTCAGCCCCCGGCCGCCGCGGTGACGATCTCGACGGCGTCGCCGGGCCCGACCGACGTCGCCCCCCACGAGCTGCGCGGCACCACCTCGCCGTTCACGGCCACGGCCACCCCCTTCGGGGACGGGCACCACGACGCCACCAGGTCGGCCACCGTGGTCCCCGGATCGAGGTCGGCCGGGGCCCCGTTGACCGTGGATCTCACCGGGCCACCACCGGCACGGCGAAGCGGTCGGGGCGGAAGGCGTCGAAGGGTCCGGGCGCCGGCACCTCGCCGGCCGACCGGACGTCCAGCAGGCGGACCACCTCGGCCGCGGTGAGCGGTGCCAGCAGGATGCCGTTGCGGTAGTGGCCGGTGGCCACCACGAGCCCGTCGACCGGGGTCGTCCCCACGATCGGTCCGTTGTCGGGCGAGCCCGGCCGCAGGCCCGGGGTCACGTCGACCAGCGTGTACTCGTCGAGCGCCGGCACCACCCGACGGGCGTCCTCGACCAGGTCGGCCACGCCGCCGAGCGGCACGTCGAGGGCGAACCCACGCTCCTCGACGGTGGCACCGAGCACGAGACCCCCGTCGTCCCGGGGCACGAGGTAGCACGAGCGCCCGTGGACGAGGGCCCGCACCGTCCGACGCAGGCGGGGCACGCCGTCGGGCGCCGCCAGGCGGACGGTCACCCCGCGCACCGGGCGGACGGGGGGCCGCCAGCCGTCGGGCAGGCCCGGGAGGTCGCCCGAGCGGCAGCCGGCGGCGATCACGGCGACGTCGGCCGGGCGAGGCCCGCCCCGCTCCAGCACCACGCCCGCCACCCGGCCGCCGGCCGCGTCGAGCGCCACGACCCGGTCGGGCACGAAGGCCACGCCGGCGGCGCGGCAGGCGGCCTCGAGGGCGGTCGCCACGGCCCGGTTGTCGACCTGGTGGTCGCCGGGCAGGTCGACGCCGCCGCTGACGCCGGGGGCGAGCAGCGGCTCGGACTCGCGGCAGGCCCGGGCTCCGAGCCGCGCCGCGGGCAGCCCCACGGCCAGGTGGAAGGCGAGCACCCGGTCGGTGGCGGCCACGTCCGAGGGCCCGCCGGCCACCACCAGGGTCCCGTCGTCCCGGTAGTGGACGGGGAGGCCGGAGGCGATCTCGAGGTCGCGGGCGAAGTCGGGCCAGGCGCGGGAGGCGGCCAGGTTGAGGGCGGCCAGGTCCTGTTCGCCGAATTGGGCCTCGGCGACCGGGGCCAGCATGCCGGCGGCCGCCCAGGTGGCCCCCCGTCCCGGTTCGGGGTCGACGACGGTGACCGACCGGCCGGATGCCGCGGCCCGCCAGGCCACCGACAGTCCGATGACCCCGCCGCCCACCACCACGACGTCGTCGCGGCCACGGGGTGTCACCGTGCGTCCCCCCACTGTCCCGGGCTCGTCATGGGGTCATGCTACGGCCGCCGTGCGGCGGCGGGCCGCCGGTGGAGGGAGGGATGGATGCAGGTGGAGGGAGGGATGGATGCGGGTGGAGGGAGGGATGGATGCGGGTCCGCAGGGCGGTGGAGGGCCCCTGCGGCGGCCGTGTAAGCTTCTCTGACCACGCAAGGGCCAACGTCGTCCCGCGGGGGAGATCCACTTCTCTTCTGGAGCGAACCGATGACGACCGGAGCACCCACAGCCGACGGCGGTAGGACGACGCCCGTGACCCGTGTCCCCGTGGCCGTCCGCCCCGCCGCCCCGCAGCCTCCCACTTCCGGACTCTACGACCCGCGTTTCGAGCACGACGCGTGCGGTGTCGCCCTGGTGGCCGACCTCGGGGGACGCCCGTCCCACCGGCTCGTCCTCCAGGCAGTCAGCGCCCTCGAGCACCTGGCCCACCGGGGTGCCACGGGCAGCGAGGAGGACAGCGGCGACGGCGCCGGCATCCTCATCCAGGTCCCGGACGACTTCTACCGCCAGGTCGTCGACTTCGCCCTGCCCGGGCGGGGCCGGTACGCCACCGGGATCGCCTTCCTCTCGTCCGACGAGTCGGTGGCGGCCAAGTCCCGCGACGAGGTCGGTCGGATCGCCGCCGAGGAGGGCCTCCAGGTCCTGGGCTGGCGCCCGCTGCCCGTCGACCCGTCCACCCTCGGCTCCATCGCCGAGTCGGCCCGGCCGTCGATGCACCAGCTGTTCGTCGCCCCGGCCGCCGGGGTGGTCCTCGGCGCGGGCGAGCCGGCCCTGGCCCTCGACCGGCTGGCCTTCGTCCTGCGCAAGCGGGCCGAGCACGAGGTCGACACGTGCTACTTCGCCTCGCTCTCGGCCCGGACGGTCACCTACAAGGGGATGCTCACCTCCCATCAGCTCGCCGGGTTCTACCCCGACCTCAACGACGAGCGGCTGGTCAGCGGCCTGGCCCTCGTGCACTCGCGGTTCTCGACCAACACCTTCCCGTCGTGGCCGCTCGCCCACCCCTACCGGTACATGGCCCACAACGGCGAGATCAACACGCTGGCCGGGAACCGGAACTGGATGCGGGCCCGCGAGGCGCTGTGCGCCACCGACCTCATTCCCGGGCTCGACCGGGCCTTTCCCGTGGTCACCCCCGGCGCCAGCGACTCGGCGTCGTTCGACGAGGTCCTGGAGCTGCTCCACCTCGGTGGCCGGCCCATCCACCACGCCGTGCTGATGATGATCCCCGAGGCGTGGGAGAACCACCGCACGATGGACCCCGCCCGGCGCGCCTTCTACCGCTTCCACGCCTCGCTCATGGAACCGTGGGACGGCCCGGCCGCCGTGGCCTTCACCGATGGGTCGGTGATCGGTGCCGTCCTCGACCGCAACGGCCTGCGCCCCGCCCGCTACTGGGTCACCGACGACGGCCTGGTGGTGCTGGCCAGCGAGGTCGGTGTGCTCGACGTGCCGTCCTCCACGGTGGTCCGCAAGGGACGCCTGCAACCCGGCCGCATGTTCCTGGTCGACACCGAGGCCGGCCGGATCGTGGACGACGACGAGATCAAGGACACCCTGGCCGCCGAGCACCCCTACGGCACGTGGCTGGAGGAGGGCCAGATCGACCTGGACGACCTGCCGCCCCGCAGCATGCTCACCCCCCAGCACGCCTCGGTGATCGGTCGCCAGCAGCTGTTCGGCTACACCAACGAGGAGTTGCGCCTGATCGTGGGCCCGATGGCCAGGACGGGGGCCGAACCGATCGGTTCGATGGGCTCCGACACGGCCATCGCCGTCCTGTCCGAGCGCTCGCGCCTCCTCTACGACTACTTCACCCAGCTCTTCGCCCAGGTCACGAACCCGCCGCTCGACGCCATCCGCGAGGAGCTGGTCACGTCGCTGCAGTCGACGCTCGGGCCGGAGGCGAACCTGCTCGAGCCCACGGCCGAGTCGTGCCGCCAGATCATCCTCCCCATGCCGGTCATCGACAACGACGACCTGGCCAAACTGCTCTACGTCAACGAGGACGGCACGACCCCCGGCTTCCGGGCCTTCGCCATCGACGGCCTGTTCGAGGTGGCCGGGGGTGGGCCGGCGCTGCGCGACGCCATCGAGGACATCCGGGCCCGGGTCGGCGCGGCCATCGAGGAGGGGGCCGACGTCATCGTGCTGTCGGACCGGAACTCGACGGACGCGTGGGCGCCCATTCCGTCGCTGCTGCTCGTCTCCGCCGTCCACCACCACCTGGTGCGCACCAAGGCCCGCACCCGGGTCGGGCTGGTGGTCGAGTCGGGCGACGCCCGCGAGGTCCACCACATGGCCCTGCTGAAGGGATTCGGCGCGGCCGCCATCAACCCCTACCTGGCCTTCGAGAGCATCGACGACATGATCGCCTCGGGCCTGCTCACCGGGGTCACCCCCCGTCAGGCCCAGCGCAACTACATCAAGGCCGCCTCCAAGGGCATCGTGAAGGTCATGTCCAAGATGGGCATCTCGACCGTCGCCTCCTACACCGGTGCCCAGGTCTTCGAGGCCGTGGGGCTCGCCGCCGACGTGGTCGACGAGTACTTCACCGGCACGGTGTCGCGCATCGGCGGCGTCGGCCTCGACGTGCTGGCCGGCGAGGTCGCCCGGCGCCACCGCCTGGCCCACCTCGACCGCCAGAGCGAGCGGGCCCACCGCGAGCGGGAGGTCGGCGGGGAGTACCAGTGGCGTCGCGAGGGGGAGGTCCATCTCTTCAACCCCCGCACCGTCTTCAAGCTCCAGCACGCGACCCGCGCCAAGCGCTACGACGTCTACAAGGAGTACACCCGGGCCGTCGACGACCAGTCGTCGGCGCTCGCCACGCTGCGCGGCCTGATGTCGCTGCGCACCGGGCTGCTCCCGCCCGTCCCCCTCGACGAGGTCGAGCCCGTGTCGGCCATCGTGGCCCGGTTCTCGACCGGCGCCATGTCCTACGGCTCGATCTCGGCCGAGGCCCACGAGACCCTGGCCATCGCCATGAACCGCATCGGCGGCAAGTCCAATACCGGCGAGGGCGGCGAGGACCCGGACCGCTTCACCCCCGACGCCGACGGCACGCTGCGGCGCAGCGCCATCAAGCAGGTGGCCTCGGGGCGCTTCGGCGTGACCTCGGAGTACCTGGTCAACGCCGACGACATCCAGATCAAGATCGCCCAGGGGGCCAAGCCCGGCGAGGGCGGCCAGCTGCCCGGGTCCAAGGTCTACCCGTGGATCGCCAGCATCCGGTACTCGACGCCGGGCGTCGGGCTCATCTCGCCCCCTCCCCACCACGACATCTACTCGATCGAGGACATCGCCCAGCTCATCCACGACCTGAAGTCGGCCAACCCACGGGCCCGCGTCCACGTGAAGCTGGTGGCCGAGGTCGGCGTGGGCACGGTGGCGGCCGGCGTGGCCAAGGCCCATTCGGACGTGGTGCTCATCTCGGGGCACGACGGGGGGACCGGCGCCACCCCGCTGACCTCGCAGAAGCACGCCGGCATCCCCTGGGAGCTCGGGCTGGCCGAGACCCAGCAGACGCTGATGGCCAACGACCTGCGCGACCGGATCGTGGTCCAGGTGGACGGGCAGATGAAGACCGGCCGGGACGTGGTGGTCGGCGCGCTGCTCGGGGCCGAGGAGTACGGCTTCGCCACCGCCCCGCTGGTGGTGTCGGGCTGCATCATGATGCGCGTGTGCCACCTGGACTCGTGCCCGGTGGGCATCGCCACGCAGAACCCGGTGCTGCGGGAGCGCTTCTCGGGTACCCCGGAGTTCGTGGAGACGTTCTTCGAGTACATCGCCGAGGAGGTGCGGGAGTACCTCGCCGCCCTCGGCCTGCGCTCGCTCGAGGAGGCGGTGGGCCGCGTCGACCTGCTCGACACCGCCACCGCCGTCGACCACTGGAAGGCGTCGGGCCTCGACCTGTCACCCATCCTCCAGGCGCCCGACGCCCCCGAGGGCGCGGTGCGCCACTGCGTGGCCGAACAGGACCACGGCCTCGACAAGGCGCTCGACCACCAGTTCCTGGAGGCGTGCCGGCCGGCGTTCGAGAACGGGACCCGGGTGAGCGCCGAGGTGGCCGTGCGCAACGTGGACCGGACGGTGGGCACGCTGCTCGGCTACGAGATCACCCGCCGCCACGGCGGTGCCGGCCTTCCCGAGGGGACCATCGACCTCACCTTCCGGGGTTCGGCCGGCCAGAGCTTCGGGGCCTTCGTGCCGAAGGGCGTGACCATGCGGCTGTTCGGTGACACCAACGACTACCTGGGCAAGGGCCTCTCGGGCGGCCGCATCGTGGTGCGCCCGGCCGAGGACGCCCCCTTCGCCGCCGAGGAGAACATCATCGCCGGCAACGTCATCCTCTACGGGGCGACGGCCGGTGAGGTCTACCTGCGGGGCCAGGTGGGGGAGCGGTTCTGCGTGCGCAACTCGGGAGCCGTCGCCGTGGTCGAGGGGGTCGGCGACCACGCCTGCGAGTACATGACCGGCGGGCGGGTGGTCGTCCTCGGGCCGACGGGGCGCAACTTCGGGGCCGGCATGTCCGGTGGGATCGCCTACGTCCACGACCCGCACGGCGAGCTCGCCCGGGTCTACAACCACGAGATGGTCGATCTCGAGCCGCTCAGCCACGACGACCGGATCTGGCTGCGGGACCGGATCCACCTGCACCACCAGGAGACCGGCTCGGAGGTGGCCGCCCGCCTCCTGGCCGACTGGACCATCGAGTCGGAGCAGTTCGTGACGGTGATGCCCAAGGACTACCGGCGGGTCCTGGAGGCCACCGAGCGGGCCGTGGCCGAGGGTCGCTCGGTCGACGAGGCGGTCATGGAGGCGTCCCGTGGGTGAGGTGTTCGGATTCCTGAAGTACGACCGGCAGCTGCCGTCCCGGCGGCCGGTGCCGGTGCGCCTGCGTGACTGGAAGGAGGTCTACGATCCCTTCCCGCGCCGAGGCCGCCGAGCAGCAGGGGGCGCGCTGCATGGACTGCGGCATCCCCTTCTGCCACGAGGGCTGCCCGCTGGGCAACCTGATCCCCGAGTGGAACGACCTGGTCTACCGCGACGACTGGTCGGAGGCCATCGAGCGCCTGCACGCCACGAACAACTTCCCCGAGTTCACCGGGCGGCTCTGCCCGGCGCCGTGCGAGGGGGCCTGCGTCCTCGGGATCAACGACGACCCGGTGACCATCGAGCGCATCGAGTACGAGATCATCGAGCGGGCCTGGTCCGAGGGCTGGGTGGCGCCGGTCCACCCGAGCACCCCGACGGACAAGCGGGTGGCCGTGGTCGGTTCGGGACCGTCCGGGCTGGCCGCGGCCCAGCAGCTGCGCCGGGCCGGGCACGCCGTCGTGGTCTACGAGCGGGCGGAGCGCCCCGGCGGGCTGCTGCGCTACGGCATCCCCGAGTTCAAGATGGAGAAGGCCGTCCTCGACCGTCGACTCGAGCAGCTCGAGGCCGAGGGCGTGGAGTTCCGCTGCGGCGTGTCGGTGGGCCGGCCGTCGCCGACCGTGACGCGGGCCGTGGCCGAGGGGGCCGCCGTCCTGCCGACCGCCGACCTCGTGGCCGGCTACGACGCCGTGGTGCTGGCCGGCGGGGCCACGCTGCCCCGGGACCTGCCCGTGCCCGGCCGCCAGCTGGACGGCATCCACCGGGCCATGGACTACCTGAAGCCCTCCAACCTGGTCCGGGAGGGGGCGATTCCCGCATCGCCGATCAGCGCCGCCGGTCGCCACGTGGTCATCATCGGCGGCGGCGACACCGGAGCCGACTGCCTCGGCACCGCCCACCGCCAGGGCGCCCTCAGCGTCCACCAGCTCGAGATCCTGCCCGAACCGCCCGACCAGCGCCCCGACGACAACCCGTGGCCCACCTGGCCGCTGATCCTGCGCACGTCCTCGGCCCTGGAGGAGGGCGGCGAGCGCCTGTTCTCGGTGACCACCGACGAGTTCGTCGACGACGGCTCCGGTGCGGTCGCCGGCCTGCGGGGCCACGAGGTCGAGCTGACCACGGGGCCCGACGGCCGCCCCTCCTTCGACGCCGTGCCCGGCAGCGAGTTCGAGCTGCCGTGCCAGCTCGTGCTGCTGGCCATGGGCTTCCTCGGCGCCGAGCCCGACGGCGTGGTGGCCGACCTCGGCCTGGAGCTCGACGCCCGGGGCAGCGTGGCCGCCGACGACCGCTGGTCGACGAACGTCGAGGGTGTCTTCGTCTGCGGCGACATGACCCGGGGCCAGAGCCTCATCGTGTGGGCCATCGCCGAGGGGCGGTCGGCCGCCGCAGCCGTGGACCGCCACCTCATGGGCACGACGGCGCTGCCGGCCCCGCTCCGGCCGGGCCAGGTCGCGCTGCGCTGAGCGGACCCGGACCCGGTGGCTCGGGCATGATGCGGGGCGTGGACGCCCGCCCCGCCCGACCCGACGACCTCGCCCTGGTGACCGACACCCTGGCCCTCGCCTTCGACGCCGACCCGGTCTGGAGCTGGGTGTTCGACGACCCGGCCCGGCGACAGGGGCAGTTGCGGGCCACCTGGGCCGCGCTGCTCGACGCGGCCGTGGACCACGGCTGGATCTGGACGACCCCGGGGGCGGGTGCGGCCACCCAGTGGGTCCCGCCGGGGGTGGCCGAGTTCACCCCCGACCAGGAGGCCGACCTCGGGCGCCTCATGGGTGGGCTCCTCGGCGACGACGTCTGGCGGTCGACCCTCCTCTTCGAGCGCTTCGCCGCGGCCCGGCCCGACGGTCCCGACCACTACTACCTGAGCCTCCTCGGGACCCGTCCGGAGCGGCGGGGCGAAGGGCTCGGGATGGCGCTGCTGGCCGACAACCTGGCCCGGGTCGACGCCGAGGGGATGCCCGCCTACCTGGAGTCCACCAACCCGGCCAACCTCGACCGGTACCGGTCGGTGGGCTTCGTCGACCTGGACACGTTCGCCCTGACCGAGGGCGGGCCGGTGGTGACAACCATGTGGCGGGAGCCCCGAGCGGCGGGCTGAGCTGCACTCGGGCGACCTCCTGGTCGGGAGCCCGGAGGTCGGACCGACCCCGTCGTGGGTCACCGTGGGCGATCGGAGGCCGACGCGTCGTGCGGAGTTCGACGGGTGGCGTACAATCGAACTGTCAGCGGCGGGTCCCTGCATCAGGGACTGGACCACCTTCCGAGGGCATCTACCGGAAGAGGCCGTTTGTTCGATACCCGTCTGTCCCCGTCCCCGTTCCTGTCCCCGCCACCTGCCGCAGGCGCGTCGCCAGCCGTCGTGGCGAGCGCCCCACGGGCCGCGCGAGGCGCTCCGGTCGAGGAAGGCGTCGAGTTGCGCTGCGCCTCGGACGACATGGGTGAGGGTGTCGTCACCACGCGATCGTTCGAGTCGGGCGAGACCGTGATGGTCGGATGCCTGGTCGGGTCCCTCGACGGGAACGACTCCCACGCCACCCAGGTCGGTCCCCGTCGCTGGGTCCGCCACGGCGGCCTGGGCACGAAGGTCAACCACTCGTGCGATCCGAACTGCGGTGTCCGCCTGAACGACGCCCAGGCCTTCGACTTCGTGGCCCGCGAGCACATCGACGCCGGGCAGGAGCTGACGTTCGACTACGCCGTGCGGAACTTCACCATCGACCACTTCCCCGACGTCTGCCTGTGTGGCGCGGGAACGGTGCCGTGGGTCGGTGACCGGCTGGAAGGACCTGACCGACGCGCAGAAGTCCGACTGCGGGGACCTGGTCGCGCCGTACCTGCTGGTGATGGACGACGAGGTTCGCCGGAGGCGATCCGCCTAGGCGGGCCGTCGGCCCGCCATCCTCCGTCACCCCGGCCGGGTGGCCCCGACCAGGTCCGACCAGTCGGCGGTCTCCACCCGGACCACGGCCCCGGTGTGGGGGGCGTCGACCATGAGGCCGTCGCCGGCGTAGATGCCGACGTGGTCGACACCGGTCGGGCCGGTGCCGAAGAACAGCAGGTCACCGGGCACCACCGTGCCCGTGGCGACGGGCGGGCCGGCGTCGAACTGGTCCTGGGCCACGCGGGGGATGTGGACCCCGGCGTGGGCGTAGGCGGCCTGGGACAACCCGGAGCAGTCGAACCCGCCGTCGCCGGTGCCGCCCCACAGGTAGGGCTCGCCGAGCTGCCCGGCGGCGAAGTCCAGCGCAGCCACGACCGTGGTGTCGACCGTGGGATCGTCGGCGAAGGCGAGGGAGAGGACGAGCACCGTGGCCACGTAGGTCTGGTCGTGGTTGTAGGCGAAGATCGCCGCCCGCAGGCCCGACGCCGTGCCGCCCCCGTCCGCGACAGCATGGCGGCCGCGGTGTAGGCGGCGTCCACCGGGTCGTAGGGGGAGGCCGGCCGGGCACCGCCCGGGCCCACCGTGGCGTAGGCGGCGAAGGTGGCCGGCTCGAACTGGAACGGGCCCTCGGCGCCGGCGGCGTTGGCCCCCGAGGCCACCCCGGGGGCCGTCGACCGACCACTGTCGGACTCGACGGTGCCGATGGCGGCCAGCACGGACCACGACAGGCCGGGGCACGTGGCCGCCGCGCCCTGCTCCATGGCCGCCCACCCGGCCGGCAGGGCCGGGCCGGAGGGTCCGTCGGGGCCCGCCGTCGGGCCCGCCGACGGCATCGACCCGGCTCCGGCACCCACGGCCGAGGCGAGGACGGCCACGGCCAACAGGACGAGGATCATGATCAGGGCGACGACGCCCACCAGCTTGCCCACGGGGACTCCTCGGGAACGAGGCGGTCGAGGTGAGCGGGGGCTCAGAGGGTACGCCCGGAGGCGTCGGCGGACCGCGACGGTGGTCCGACCGGTCGCCCCAGTCCACCATGCCCACCCTCCGGCCACAAGGCCCGGATCGGCGCGGCATCCGGCCACGAGGCCCGGATCGGCAGGCGTCCGGCCGGTCAGCAGACGGGGCCGGCCGTGGCTCCGGCTGCCCGGACGAGGTCGCCGACCAGGCAGAGGTCGCAGGGCGCCCCCGGGGGGGACCAGGGCGCCCCTCGCCCCACCGGTCGGTACACTCGGACGTCCGCCCCGGGCGGCGGGCGGGGAGGCAGCACCATGCTCAGCACCATGCAGGACGGACCACTCCTGATCAGCGGCATCCTCCGCCACGGTCAGGAGGTCTACGGCGAGAGCCGGGTGACCACGGTCACCGGCCCCGAGGCGGAGGCCACCGAGGCCAGCTTCGCCGACGTGGCCCGGCGGGCCGAGCAGCTGGCCGTCGCCCTCGGCCGGCTCGGCATCGGCGACTCGGACCGGGTGGGCACCTTCCTGTGGAACAACCAGACGCACCTCGAGGCCTACCTGGCCGTGCCGGCCATGGGGGCGGTGCTGCACACGCTCAATCTCCGGCTCTTCCCCGAGCAGCTGGCCTACGTCATCAACCACGCCGAGGACCAGGTGATCCTCTGCGACGCCTTGATCGCCGGCCTGCTGGCCCGGGTGCGCGACCAGATCCCCACCGTCCGCCACATCGTGGTGGTGGGGGAGGGCGACACCTCCGCGCTGGGCGAGGTCCTGGACTACGGGGCGCTGGTGGGGGCCGAGGAGCCCGGTTACGACTGGCCCCGGCTCGACGAACGCCAGGCCGCGGCCATGTGTTACACGTCCGGGACCACCGGCAACCCGAAGGGGGTCGTCTACAGCCACCGCTCGACGTTCCTCCACAGCATGGCCATCACCGCCGGCAGCTCGCTCGGGATCAGCGAGCGGGACAGCGTGCTGTCCATCGTGCCGATGTTCCACGCCAACGCCTGGGGCACCCCCTACGGCGCCTTCATGACCGGGGCCGACCTGATCATGCCCCAGCAGTTCCTCCAGGCCGCCCCGCTGGCGGCCATCATCGAGCGCTTCCGGCCCACGATCTCGGCCGGGTACCGACCATCTGGAGCGACCTCCTGCGCTACACCCAGACCACGCCCGTGGACATGTCCAGCCTGCGGATGATCACCGCCGGCGGCGCGGCGGTGCCCCGGCAGCTGATCGAGCGGTTCCGCGACGAGCTCGGCGTGGAGATGGTCCAGGGCTGGGGCATGACCGAGACGAGCCCGTTGTGCGCGCTCGCCACACCGCCGCGCCAGGCCGGCCCGGACGAGGAGATCGAGTGGCGGGCCAAGACGGGCCGGATCGTGCCCGGCGTCGAGGTGCGCGTCTGTGCCGAGGACGGCAGCGTGCTGGCGAACGACGGCGTGTCCGTCGGCGAGTTCGAGGTCCGGGGGCCGTGGATCACCGGTTCCTACTACGGCGACCCCTCGCCCGACCGCTTCCACGACGGCTGGCTGCGGACCGGCGACATCGGGTCGCTCGACGGCCGGGGCTACATGCAGATCAGCGACCGCACCAAGGACGTGATCAAGTCCGGAGGCGAGTGGATCTCCTCGGTCGAGCTCGAGAACGAGGTCATGGCCCACCCCCAGGTGGTCGAGGCGGCCGTCATCGCCGTGCCCGACGACCGGTGGAGCGAGCGCCCGCTCGTCGCCGTGGTCCTGGAGGAGGGGGCGGACACCTCGCCCGACGACCTGCTCGACTTCCTCGGGCCGCGGGTGTCGAGGTGGTGGCTGCCCGAGCGCTGGGTGATCATCGACGAGGTGCCCAAGACGAGCGTGGGCAAGTTCGACAAGAAGGTCCTCCGGGCCCGCCACGCCGACGGCGAGTTCGAGGTCATCGAGGTCGACACCGCCCCGGGCCGCTGAGGATGCCGGAGCTCGACGAGCTGGCCGGCCGCCTCGGGGCCATCGCCGAGGACCTGGCCGACGCCGCGCTCGACCGGTTGCGCCAGAACGCCGACACGCTGCGGGCCGGCGGCGAGCCCGACCCGGGGCTGGTGGCCGAGGAGAAGCGGATCACCCGGGCCCGGCGGGCGGTCGAGAAGGCGGCGACCCTGCTCGGCGGGTCGCCGGCCGGCGGCTTCGACGAGGGCCCGTGACGGGCCGGTAGTCTGACCGCGTGGCCGCCGCGGGCGGGGCGGGGACGGGAGACAGGCCGATGGACGAGCCGGAGCGGTCCGTACGCCGGGTGCAGATGGGGCGGAGCGTCCAGCCCCTCGTCGCCGCGGCCGGCCCAGGCGCCTCCGGCGGGGTCGAGGACGGCTACTGGTACTTCCTGTCGGGGGCACCGAGCCCGGACGCCAACATCGTGCTCGTGCTGGAGCCCGAGGCCCTCGGGCCGGCCCTCGGCGTGACCCGGGCCAGCGAGCTCTCCGTCATGGTCATGGTCGCCCCGTCGGCCGCCGGTGCGGCCCCCGGTGACGGGTGGACCCACGTCGGGTCCATGCCGCTCATGGCGGCCGACCTCGGCGCGATCCCGCTGGCCGTCGACGCGTGGGTCCGAACGGCCGGGGCGGGCGACCGGGGCGACCTCGGGGCCATCCTCGCCGAGGCGTACGACATGGACCGGTCCGTGGCGGACAGGTTCACGGCGGTGGCGGGCGGGGCCGTGCCCGGTCTGCACTTCTGGCTGCTCGAGGAAGGGTCGGAGGCGAGGTCGGTGGTGCTGTCCTCGATCGTCGGCGACGCCGTCTGCATCTGGTGCATGGGGACGCCCAAGCGCCTTCGGCCGCCGGGGCTTCGGCCGGTCGCTCCTCGGCCATGTGCTGCTCGAGGCCACCCGGGCCGGCGCCACCACGGGTCTGCTCGGGGCCACCCCGGAGGGTCGACCGCTCTACGAGTCCACGGGGTGGTCGGTGGTCGAGCCCTGGGAGCTGTTCCTCGACTCGCCGTCCGTCCAGTCCGACCCGTCGGACTGAGCCACGGGGGTGGGGACCGGTGACGCCGCGCCCGACGGCGAGCTGCCGATCGAGCGGGTCCACGGCCGGCGTCGCGGCGGGCGCACCGCCGTGTGGCTCGTGCTCCTCGTCGTCCCCGTAGCGATGCTGGCCTACGCCGTCGCCCTGCTGGTCCGCCACCTCTGAGGGGCCTCGGGGGCGCTCAGGGGGTGTGAGCGGGAGCCGGGGTGGCGGTGAGCATGCCGGCGGCGACGTCCTCGGCCGGGTCGCGGCCCTGGGTGCGCTCGGGCAGGAGCAGGATCGACGCCCCGAGGAAGCACAGGCCGCCGACGAAGGTCCCGAGGGTCGTCCACGCCGCGCTGCGCACGTCGTCGGGACCCACGTACTTGGCCGCCACGGCGGACACGCCGAACGCCACCGACCCGACCAGGTTGCCCACCACGATCCACCACGACAGGTCCCGGGGCTGCCAGCGGGCCGCTCCGTGGCAGACCTCGGCCCACGACAGGTAGCTCGAGACCAGGAAGCAGATCGACCCCAGGGCGTCGGGCCGCCAGATGGCGTGGTTGAGGGCCGCGGTGCCCGTCGCCGACACGGTGAGCGCGTGCGCCGTGCTCACGTTGAAGAACAGCGTGCCCACGCTCTGGACCCCGGCCGCCACCCAGTCGATGCGGTGGGGCGACCAGGTGGCCAGACGGCGCAGCCGGGCGCCCGGCCCGTGGAGCGCTGGGCCGTCGGCCCCCACCACCTGTCCGTACTGGAGGAACCCGGCCGTCGTGAAGAAGAGCGAGCCGACGAAGTAGATGGCGTTGTCGGTGGTGGCGCCGACCGCGGTGGCCAGCGTCGGGACGGCGGCCAGTGCGAAGCAGGCCGACCCGATGGCGAACAGGACGCCCATCCACCAGCCGATGGCCCGCGGCGCCCACCAGGTCGACTCGCCGGCCAAGGCGGCGGCTTGTGGTGGTGGCGCGAGTCCCGCACGGCCGAGATCCGTCCCGACCGACCAGCGTCAGCTTGGTCGTGAAGGGGCCGAACCCGCGCGCCGCCACCGCCCGCCAACCCTCGGGGGGCGACCGCCGGGGGTCCAGGATCACGGCAGCGGCAGGTCATGCACCGTCGCGGCGGCA